>JAXGNN010000003.1:0-522704 GCA_040767925.1 Christensenellales bacterium | reverse complement strand
TTTTAGGGAATGTGAGCATCAAACGGGCATCACGCTATACATTTTTCTTGTATACCTTTTATGAGGCTCAAAATGCTGAAAGCCGACAGACATCAAAATCCGGGCATCATTGGGCATCACCAAGCGGCGAAGCGAAAAACCGGGCATCACGGAGAGATAGAAAAAACCCTTGAAAACGTAGTGTTTTCAAGGGTTTTGTGGCGGAGAGGGTGGGATTCGAACCCACGTGTGGTTGCCCACAAACTGATTTCGAGTCAGCCCCGTTATGACCGCTTCGATACCTCTCCATATATTGTGTTTCAGGAAGAGCTTTCCCGGAAACGAAACTGATTATACAATAAACCCCCATCGAATGCAAGCGTAACAGAAGCATCCGGGTACGCATAACATGGATTACCGGATTATGCGCGCGGACCGGTTGCGCGCACAATCCAAAATCAGTCAAGGAGGACACGATCGTGTATAGAACAACCGTATGCAGCAACGCGGCGAATGCGAGGGGTTGCTCGCGCTGCTGCCCGACGGCAACCGTGCCGGCAGGCTCCGCATGTCAGAGCGACCTGTGCGGCGAGAACATATGCAGCACACAGCGGCTCGCGACGCTCACGATGGAAGACCAGCAATATGACGAGGGCTTATGCCCGTGTGAGGCGCTTGCGTGCGGCACGATGTTCCCGTGCCTTATCATGTGAGGGGAGGCGCGGCTGAATGAATAATACGCAGATGGCGCTGATGAACAAAATCAGCGAATACCAGTTCGTATGCGTGGAGCTCAACCTCTATCTCAACACGCACCCGGACGACGAGGCGGCACGCGATGATTATCTGTGCTACTCGAAACGCCTCAACGCGCTCATCGACCAGTATGACGAACTCTACGGACCGCTTATGAACTTCGGCCATTCGCCGACGGTAACCGGCTGCTACGCGACAACCAAGTGGCCGTGGGAATAAGGAGGAAATATGTGGATCTATCTTAAAAAGCTGATGTATCCGGTCAATATCACCAAACCGGATCCCAGGATGGCGAAGCTGCTGCTGGCGCAGTACGGCGGGCCCGACTCCGAGCTTGCCGCCGGCATGCGGTACCTCACACAGCGTTTCACCATGCCGGATGACCGGTGCCGGGCGACGCTCAACGACATAGGCACCGAAGAGCTGGCGCACTGGGAAATGCTGGGGACCATGATCTACCAGTGCCTGCGCGGCGCCTCCTGCAAGGAGCTCGAAGCCGCCGGCATGCTCGGCTACTACACGATGCACGACCACGGCGTGTTCCCGGCTGACCCGAACGGCGTGCCCTTTACCTCGGCGTACATCGCCTGCACGGGCGATCCGGTCGCCGACCTCGTCGAGGATCTCGCGGCGGAGCAGAAAGCGCGCGCCACCTACGAGCATCTCATGGCCCTCACCGACAACTGCGAGATACTCGATCCGCTGCGTTTCCTTCGCGAGCGCGAGATCGTCCACTTCCAGCGCTTCGGCGAATGCCTCAACATCGTCCAGGGGCTAGAGGACTGCAAGCTGCGCAAGTACAATGCGGACGTGTGCGTGAAGAGATAACGCTTTTACTCGGATACGAACGGCGGCTGCGGAGACCCGGCGCGCGGGACGCCTCCGCAGCTTTTTTGCGCTTTCGGACTCATTCCCGCGTTTCCGCGGGCGCCCGAAGTTTCCGTGCGTTTTGCAGGCTTTGCAGGCCCTGCCTGAAACAGCGCGGGCCGTATATTTGTCCAACCCCTCGCATACCTTATGCTGAAGCTACACACCGGGGGATAAGCGGATGAAAAATCGTCGGCGAAACGGGTTAATTACCAATCTTTTTCTTGTTTTTATGATCGCGGCGCTCTATGCCCTCACAAGCGGGAGCGACGCGGTGCAGACCATGGGAACGCTCTACGCGGGGCCCGTCTACCGCGGCAGCTCCGAGGATGCGATCGCCCTCGAGTTCGCCGTCTCGTGGGACGCCGCCGCCATGGACGACATCCTCGACACCCTCTTGGACAAGGGCGTGAAGGCCACCTTCGCCGTCAGCGGGGAATATGCGCGCCTCTGCCCCGAAACGGTCGGGCGCATCGCCAAGGACGGGCACGAGCTCGCGACCATGGGGGACGTCGCGACCTTCGACGGGAACGCTGCGGCCGTCCGCGAGGACCTGGAAAAGTCGCTCGCGAGCATCCGCGACGCGTGCGGCGTGACGCCCGCGCTGTATTATTCGGGCACGCGCTCGATTCCAGATTCGTCGCGCGCCGCAAAAAAGCTCGGCCTCACGCACGTGCTGTGCACGGTTGACCTTCGCTGCGCCTCGGGCGGCGCAAATGATATCGTTGCGCGCGGATTGAACGAGCCGATTATCGGCAGTATAATATTGATGCAGCCGACGCGCGCCGGGAGCGACGCGCTCCCGGCGCTCATCGAAGGATTATCGACGAAAGGGATCAGGGTCGTCACCGTATCGGAGGTGATCGGCCAGGGGTAAGGGATGATTTGGCATGACAGGCTCGACAACGGCATCAGGATCGTAAGCGAGAGGATGGAGCATTACCGCTCCTTATCCATGGGGGTATGGGTGGACGCGGGCTCCATCTGCGAGACGGCAGCGGAAGCCGGCGTTTCTCATTTCATCGAGCATATGCTCTTCAAGGGCACGAAAAACCGCAGCGCCGCCGACATCGCCTCCGAAATGGACGCGGTGGGCGGCAATCTCAACGCGTTCACAGCCAAGGAGTGCACCTGCTTCTATGCGAAGGTGCTCGACGAGCACATGGAACTCGCGGCGGACATGCTCTCGGATATTCTGATGAACTCGAACCTTTTCCCGGAGGATATCGAGCGCGAGAAGGGCGTCGTCGTCGAGGAGATCCATATGACGCAGGATTCCCCCGAGGATGTGGCGCACGAGGCGCTTTGCACGCTGCTCTTCGAGGGTACGCCGCTCGAAAAGCCCATACTCGGCACGGAGGCGACGGTGCGCGCGTTTACGCGCGATACGCTCACGGGCTATATGGGCAGGCTTTACCGCGCGGACGACATCGTCATCGCCTGCGCGGGCAGCTTTTCGCGCGAAGCGCTGATTTCGACCCTCAACGCGCGCTTCGCGGCGCTCCCCGCGGGCGGCGGGCGGGAGAGGAAGGCGGGGCGTTACGGCGCGGGGCGAAGGGTCAGGGCGATCCACAAGGATGTCGAGCAGACGCATCTCTGCTTCGGCCTGCCGGGCGTCCCGGCGGACGACGACAGGCGCTTCCCCATGCTGGTGCTGAACAACGCGCTCGGCGGCAGCATGTCCTCCCGGCTCTTCCAGAAGGTGCGCGAAGAGAAGGGCCTCGCGTACACCATCTATTCTTATCCCACGGCTTATGCCGACACGGGCTATTTCGCGCTTTACGCGGGCACGGGCGTTGAGGCCTCCCCGGAGGTCGCGCGGCTCATTTTGGAGGAGCTCGCGCTCCTCCGCAAGGAGGGATTCACGCCGGAGGAGTTCACGCGCGCGAAGGACCAGCTGCGCGGCAACTACCTGCTCGGGCAGGAGAACACCGGCGCGCGCAGCAGCGCCATCGGCAAGGCGGAGCTGCTTCTCGGCGAAGTGATGAGCGAGGAGGAGCTGCTCTCGCGCCTCGAGCGCATCCGGATGGAGGACGTGCTTTCCATCATCCCTTATGTGCTCGACGAGGAGAAGCTTTGCGCCTCGATCGTGGGGAAACTTGGGAAAGAAAGCAAAGAAATTGAAACGATGGTCAAAGGCTGATTAACAAAAACGACTTTCCGTTGTACAATTGTATGATACGATGCATCGGAGGCCGCCATGGACAAGCTGGATACCATATTCGCCATGCAGCGATCCCTCAACGAGGAGATCGTGCGTTTGCGCGCGCTCGAGGGCGTATCGGACGAGGAATGGATCAGGAAAAACGTGCTCGCCATGGTGAGCGAACTGGGCGAGCTCCTCGACGAAGTCAATTTCAAATGGTGGAAAAACGAAAAGCCCGTCGATCCCTCGGCCGTGCGCGAGGAGCTGGTGGATATCCTGCACTTCTTCGTCAGCATGTGCCTCAGGGCCGGCATGGACGCGGACGCGCTCTTTTCGGGCTATGTCGCGAAGAACCGGGAGAATTTCGACAGGCAGTACGGCCGCTCCGCAAAGCCGGGCTACGCTGCCGGGAAGGATTCGTGAATGGCGCGGCGCTTTAAGGTCAAAGGCAGGTTCTATCTTTTCCTGCTCGCCTGCCTGCTCGCCGGGGGCGTGCTGCTGGGCGTCATACTCAACGGCAGGAACGCGGGCGTGGTCCGCGCGGGCAGGATGAATGCAACGCTCGAAGCGACGGTCGTCTTTATCCGGGACGAGCAGTGCGTGGGCGTCGACCGGTACGACCGCATCAGCTTCTATGTGGACGAGGGCGCAGTGGTGAGCGGCGCCGAGGACATCGCGCTCGTGTATAAATGGGGCTATTCGGACGATATGATGCAATCCCTCCTCACGGTCGAGGGGCAGATCTATTCCGCGCAGAAGACGCTGCTTGCGGGCGTCGAAAACGCGGACCTCGCGAGCATCGAGCTGCAGATCCAGCAAAAGCGCCTCGCCGTCCGCTCGGCGACGCTCGGCGGCGGGGGGGATCTTCTGACCCTTCAGCGCGAGCTGGCGGACCTTTTGAACCAGCGCGCGGCTTTCCTCCTGGCGACCGTGCAGCCGACCTCCGCGCTCACGGAGCTGTATGCCGCGCAGGCCGAGCGCCTCGCGCAGCTGGATACCTACCGCGAGAAAGTCGTCGCCCCCGGCGGCGGCCGCGTGAGCTTCTATTTCGACGGGTACGAGCAGATCCTCAACACGGATAAGCTCGACACCGTCAACGCCTCCCTGATTTCGAGCGTCGTTTCCGGCTCCTCGGACCTCCTCTCGGGCGCGACGAGCAATTTCGTCTACAGGCTCGTCAACCCCAACCTCTGGTATCTCGCGTTCGTGACGCCCAGGTCGCAGGCGCTGCGCCTCTGCGCGGGGCAGCAGTACACGATCTCGTTTGAGGAATGTCCGGGGCTTCAGTTTTCGGGCACCGCCATGGCGAGCGCCGTTTCGGACGGCGGCGTGCTCAATTTGCTCGAGATCGCCCAGGATATGGGGGAACTTTTCCGCACGCGCAAGCTCAAGGCGACCGTCACCACGGAGCTTGACGGCTACATCGTGCCCCTCGACTTCATCAGCGTGAAGGACGGCGTCGCAACCGTGACCGTGGACGGGGGGGACGCGGAATATACGATCGAAGTGAACGTCGTCGCGACGGACGGCGGCGACGCGCTCGTGCGCGCCGCGAAGGCGGACGGTTCGCTCGGCGCCGGGATGAGGTGCGTGAAGCCTTGAACATCAAAGAGAACTATCTTGCGGTCATGGACGGCATCGCCGACGCCGCGAGGAAAGCGGGGCGGGCGCCGGAGGAAATCACCCTCGTCGCCGTGACGAAGTTCGTCGACGAGGCGCGCGTGCGCGAGGCGCTCGCCTGCGGCGTGACGGACGTGGGGGAGAGCCGCGTGCAGGAGATGACGGGCAAGCTGCCGCTTTTTATGGAATTTGGCGCGCGCGCACATTTGATTGGACAACTCCAGACAAATAAGGTAAAATATGTAATCGGAAAGGCGGCGACGGTCCAGTCCGTCGACCGGCCGAACCTTGCCCGGGAAATTTCGCGCGAAGCCGAAAAGAAGGGCGTCGTGCAGGACGTGCTCGTCGAGGTCAACGTCGGCCGCGAGGAGCAAAAGGGCGGGGCGGATCCGGAAGGGCTTTTCCCGTTCCTCGAAATGATCTGCGCGCTGCCCGGCGTGCGCGTCAGGGGCCTCATGTGCATCCCTCCGGCTGTGGGCGAGGAGGATGCGCGGCGCTACTTCGCGCAGATGCGGGAGCTGTTCCTCAAAGCGGGTGCCCTCGGGCTTCCGAACGCGAGGATGGACATGCTCTCCATGGGCATGAGCGGGGATTACAGGGCGGCGATCGCCGAGGGAGCGAACATGGTGCGCGTAGGCGCGGCGCTGTTCGGCCCGAGGCCCTTGTCTCCCGGCGGCCAAGCGTAAAGAGAGATCAGCGAAAGCCGGAGTACAAATGATTATTTCTCCAAGCGCCAATAAAATTTTATTGATTGGGGGAATAACAAAATGGCAGGATTCATGAACAAGTTCCTCGAGTACATCGGCATCGAGGAGAACGACATGGAGGAGGAATACTACGCGGAGGAGGAGTTCGAAGAAGCTCCCCGCGCCGACAACGTCGTGAAGATGGGCAGCAGGCCCCGCAGGGCGCCCTCCCAGAGCGGCAACGTCGTGAGCCTCCCCTCGGCGGCTCAACTCAAGATGATCGTGTATCATCCCATCAGCTATGAGGATACGCAGAACATCATCGACAATCTCAAGAGCCGCAAGCCCGTGATCGTCAATATGGAGGAGCTGGAGCTCGACTGCGCGCAGCGCATACTCGACTTCATGGCGGGCGCGATCTACGCGCTCAACGGCACCATCTATAAGATCTCACGCGGCATCTTCGTCGTAGCGCCCACCAACTATGACGTCATCGGCAACGGCGAGGCCGACAACGACGGCCTCATCTGAGCCGGGCGGACCAGAAAGGGCGCCGTGCCGCTTGGCACGGCGCCCTCCGTTGAAAAGGATGGATAGAGAGAAGATCATCAACAAACACTTCCACCGCGCCTTCCTCGGCTACGACGCCGAGGAGGTCGACGCGTTCCTCGACGAGATCCTCCGCGAGATGGACCGCGCGGACCAGGAGCTTGGCATCGCGCGCCTGCGCATCCGGATTTTGCTCGAGGAGCTCGAGGCCCGCGGAGTCATCCCCGCGCGGCGGGAGGGGGAACGGATAAAGGCGGACGAGCGCGCGGCCGCGCCGAAGGAGAGTCCGGCGGAAGAGAAGCCCCCGGAAGAATTCCAAGAAGAACCTCAGGAAAAACCTCAAGAAGAACCCCTGGAAGAACCGGAGAAGAATGAATAAGGCCGAAATCCGAAAACAAGCGTACGATATGACCGCCACCATCCCTATGAGCGCCGAGGAGCTTCGCGCGCGGGGCGTGGGGCGGCCTGATTTTGTGCTCGTCACGGGCGACGCGCTCGTCGACCACCCGTCGTTCGGCACGGCCATCATCGCGCGCGTGCTCATGGCGCACGGGTACAGCGTGGGCGTCATCGCGCAGCCCGACTGGCGGGACGTGAAGGCCTTCCGCGCTTTGGGCAGGCCGAAGCTCGCGTTCCTCGTCAACTCCGGCAACATGGACTCCATGGTCAACCACTACACCGCGGCGAAGAAGCCGCGCAGCACCGACGCCTATTCCGAGGGCGGCGAGGCGGGCAAACGCCCCGACCGCGCCGTGATCGTCTACGCCAACCGCTGCCGCGAGGCGTATCGCAACATCCCCGTCGTCATCGGCGGGATCGAGGCGAGCCTTCGCCGCTTCGCCCATTACGATTACTGGGACGACAAGGTGCGCCGCAGCATACTCGTCGACTCCTGCGCGGATCTTCTCATCTACGGCATGGGGGAGAGGCAGATCGTGGACGTCGCCGACGCGCTCTCCTCCGGATTGCCCGTAGGCGAGATCACCTATGTCCCCGGCACGTGCTTCGTCGCAAACTCGCTCGAGCGGGTTTACGACTGCCGCCTTATCGAGAGCTTCGAGGAGGTTTTTGCGGACAAGAACAAATACGCGTCCGCCTTCATGGCACAGTACCGCGAGCAGGACGCGCTGCGCGGCGCGCGCCTCGCGCAGAAGCACGGGAACGTTTTTCTCGTCGCCAACCCGCCAGCCGCCCCCATGAGCGCGGAAGAGCTCGACGCGGTATATGAACTGCCCTATACCCGCGCGCCCCATCCCCGATATCAAAAGCCCATCCCCGCGCTGGAGGAGGTTTCGTTCTCTTTGACCTCGTGCCGCGGATGCTTCGGCGGCTGCTCCTTCTGCGCGCTGACCTTCCACCAGGGCCGGGTCGTGCAGGCGAGGAGCCGGGAGTCGCTCCTCGCGGAGGCGCGGCTCATGACGGCGCTCCCCGGCTTTAAGGGCAACATACACGACGTGGGCGGCCCCACGGCGGATTTTCGCATCCCCGCATGCAAGAAGCAGATGGAGAAGGGCGTCTGCGCGGATAAGCAGTGCCTGGGCTTCAAGCGCTGCGCAAACCTCGTCGCCGACCACGCGGATTACGTGCGGCTCCTCGACGAGCTTTCCAAAGTGCCGGGGGTCAAGCGCGTGTTCGTGCGTTCCGGCGTGCGCTACGATTATGTGATGTACGACCGCTCGGACGCGTTTTTGCGCGCGCTCGTGCGCTCCCACGTGAGCGGGCGGCTGAAGGTCGCGCCGGAGCATGTGAGCGACAAGGTTTTGAAGCTCATGAGCAAGCCCTCGCATGAGCTGTACGACGCGTTCGTGCGCCGCTATGAGAAGCTCAGCGCCGCCGAGGGCAAGGAGCAGTTCATCGTGCCGTACTTCATGAGTTCGCATCCGGGCAGCGACCTTGCCGCCGCGGTGGAGCTCGCGCTGTATCTGAAAAGGACGGGGCAGAGGCCCGAGCAGGTGCAGGATTTCTACCCGACGCCGGGCACGCTCTCGACCTGCATGTACCACACGGGCGTCGACCCCCGCACGGGGGAGCCGGTCTATGTGCCCCGCTCGCCGAAGGAGAAGGCGATGCAGCGCGCGCTCATGCAGTTTTTTAAGAGGGAGTACGCGCCGCTCGCGCGCGAGGCGCTCAAGGCCGCAGGACGGGAGGATTTGATCGGCTTCGGCAAGGACGCGCTTCTGCCTCCCGGAGCGGTTAAACACTCGACAAAAACTGCAGGAGGCGGCGGCGTAAATTTCAGCAGGGATGGAAAAAGGACTCCCAAGTTCCGAAAAAGAAGCTGAAAAAGGCTTTTTTTCGGCGCGGGGCCCGGCTGATTTCCCCTGTTTTTCCAGTTCTGAAACAGAGAATGAAGAGGTGTAAATTAAACCTGCATATACGAACTTTATACTTTCTTTTTGTGAGTTCTTATGGTACAATCCCTAAGGCTCATTGTATTTTTTTTGTCAATCAGCCGCGGCCAATCACAGAAGGAGGATTCATTTCATGGCAATCGCAAACAGCATCCGCAAGGAGCAGCTGGAACAGCTTGACGCCGTCATCGCCGAATGGAAGGAAGTGCCGGGCGGCCTGCTCCCCATCATGCAGCACGCGCAGGAGATCTGCGGCTGCGTGAACGAAGAGGTGCAGCACCACATCAGCGGCAAGACCGGCACGCCCGTGAGCGTCATCTACGGCGTTTCGACCTTCTATTCCCAGTTTACCATGCAGCCGCGCGGCAAATACGCCATCGGCCTTTGCCTGGGGACCGCGTGCTATGTCAGGGGCAGCCAGCTCGTGCTCGACGAGCTTGAAAAGCAGCTCGGAGTCGCGGTGGGCAAGACCACCGAGGACGGCCTGTTCACGCTCGAGGCCACGCGCTGCATCGGCTGCTGCGGCCTCGCCCCGGCGATGATGATCAACGACGAGGTGTACGGCCGGCTCACGCCCAAGGAAATCCCGGCGATTGTGGAGAAATACCGCGCGAGGGGCTGAACCCATGATCATGAAGGAAATCTCCCTGCACCTGCTCGACATCGCGCAGAACTCCATCTCGGCGGACGCGGCGCACATCGACATCTCGGTGGAGGTGGACCATGCGGCGGACCGGATGCGCTGCGAAGTCAGGGACGACGGGTGCGGCATGGACGGGGATTTTCAAAAAAAGGTCACGGACCCTTTCGCCACATCCCGCACGACGCGCAAGGTCGGTCTGGGAATCCCCTTCTTCAAGGAAGGGGCCGAGGGCTGCGACGGGGAGTTTGAACTGGAGTCCGCGCCGGGCGCCGGCACGCGGATCGCGGCGAGCTTCCGCATCAGCCACATCGACCGCCCGCCGCTGGGGGACATGGCGGAAACCATGTACGGCCTCGTGTGCTGCAACGATGCAATCGACTTCACCTATACATATCGCGTCGATGATAAGACGTTTTCTTTCGACACAAGGGCGGTCCGGGAGGCGCTCGGCGAGGAAATACCGCTCTCGACGCCCGCGGTCGCCGCTTGGATCAGGGATTGCCTCAGCGAGGGCATAGCAGAATTAAACGGAGGTGTTTAAACAATATGAAATCCATCCAGGAACTCGAAGCGATCCGTCAGAAGACGCTCGAAACGATCAATCTGCGCAAGGAGCAGAACGGCACGCGCATCGTGGTCGGCATGGCGACCTGCGGCATCGCCGCGGGCGCGAGGCCCGTCCTGACCGCGTTCATGGACGAGATCGCGAGGCGCAACCTGCAGGGCGTGAGCGTCGCGCAGACGGGCTGTATCGGCGTCTGCCGCCTCGAGCCCATCGTGGAGATCTATAAACCCGGCGAGGAGAAGGTCACCTACGTCAAGGTCAACCCCGACATGGTCGGCAGGATCGTGACCGAGCACGTCGTGGGCGACCGCCCCGTCGTTGAATACACCATCGGCTATTACGAAGCCAACAATAAGTAAGCCGGAAAAGGAGGTTTTTATGGAATTCTATCGTTCTCAGGTGCTGGTGTGCACCGGCACGGGCTGCGCCTCCTCCAACTCCCCGGCGATCATCGACAGGTTCGAGGAATGCATTAAGGACGCAGGGCTCGACAAGGAGATCAAGGTCGTCCGCACGGGCTGCTTCGGCCTTTGCGAAAACGGCCCCATCTGCATCGTCTATCCCGAGGGCGCGTTCTATAGCCACATCAAGGTGGAGGACGTCCCCCGCATCGTCAGCGAGCACCTCGTCAAGGGCCGCATCGTGCAGGACCTGCTCTATAAGAAGAGCGTCGACGAGGAAAAGAACATCCTCTCGCTCAACAACATCGAATTCTATAAAAAGCAGATGCGCATCGCGCTTCGCAACTGCGGCGTCATCAACCCCGAGGATATCAACGAGTACATCGCCTTCGACGGCTATAAGGCGCTCGCCAAGGCTTTGACCGAGATGACGCGGGACGAGGTCGTCGACGTCCTGATCCGCTCGGGCCTTCGCGGCCGCGGCGGCGCGGGCTTCCCGACCGGCCTCAAGTGGAAATTTGCCAAAGCGCCCGAGAGCGAAGTCAAATACGTCTGCTGCAACGCGGACGAGGGCGACCCCGGCGCGTTCATGGACCGCTCCGTGCTCGAGGGCGACCCCCACGCGGTGCTCGAGGCCATGACCATCGCGGGCTACGCGATCGGCGCGCAGCAGGGCTACATCTACGTGCGCGCGGAGTACCCCATCGCGGTCAAGCGCCTGCGCATCGCCATCGACCAGGCGCGCGGGATGGGCCTCTTGGGCGAGAATATCTTCGGCACCGGCTTCAGCTTCGATATCGACCTGCGCCTCGGCTCCGGCGCGTTCGTGTGCGGCGAGGAAACGGCTCTCCTGGCCTCCATCGAGGGCGGCCGCGGCGAGCCGCATCCGCGCCCGCCGTTCCCGGCGGTCAAGGGCCTCTTCGGGAAGCCGACCCTCCTCAACAACGTCGAGACGTACGCCAACGTCTGCCAGATCATCCTCAACGGGGCCGAGTGGTTCTCCGCCATCGGCACCGAGAAGAGCAAGGGCACCAAGGTCTTCGCGCTCGGCGGGAAGATCAACAACACCGGCCTCGTCGAAATCCCCATGGGGACGACGCTGCGCGAGATCATCTATGAGATCGGCGGCGGCATCCCGGGCGGTAAAAAGTTCAAGGCGGCGCAGACCGGCGGACCTTCCGGCGGCTGCATACCGACCGAGCACCTCGACGTCCCCATCGACTACGACAACCTCGCCGCCATCGGCTCCATGATGGGTTCCGGCGGCATGATCGTCATGGATGAGGACAACTGCATGGTCAACATCGCGAAGTTCTTCCTGGAGTTCACGGTGGACGAATCCTGCGGAAAGTGCCCGCCCTGCCGCATCGGCACGCGCCGGATGCACGAAATCCTTGAAAAGATCTGCGACGGCAAGGGCGAGGAGGGCGACATCGAGAAGCTCGAGAGGCTCGCCGTGAACATCAAGGCGACCGCGCTGTGCGGCCTCGGCCAGACAGCGCCCAACCCCGTGCTCTCGACCATCCGCTACTTCCGCGACGAGTACGAGGCGCACATCCGCGAGCGCCGATGCCCGGCGGGCGTGTGCAAGGCGCTGCTAAGCTACTTCATCGATCCCGTGAAGTGCAAGAGCTGCAGCCTCTGCGCGAAGAACTGCCCGGTCAACGCCATCACGGGCGCGCCCAAAACACCGTACGTGATCGACCAGAAGAAGTGCATCAAGTGCGGCGCGTGCGAAACCGTGTGCAAATTCGGCGCCGTCATCAAGAAGTAAAATCGCACCGCGTTTTAGAGGAACCGGCATAAAGTATGCCGGTTCCTCGGTTTATCCAAGTTATCCCCAAAATGGATCCGCCGCTTTTGAGCCGCCTCACGCCTGCGCGTCCCACGCGTAACGCATGGGATGAAAGGCGGTGGAATCGCCCATAAGCGTACCGACCACATGCTCGCGGAAAAGCTTCGCCATATCCGAAAGCTCGTGCCGCGTGCTGTTCGCGATGCAGTAGGGGCGGATGATGTTCAGTTCGGACGATATTCTGTAATACCGCGGCGCCCTGTCGGGCGGGACGCTGCCTATGGTGATATCCGGCACGAAGCCCACGCCGAGACCCGCCCCGACGAGCAGGTTCAGCGTATCCCAGCTTAAGACCTGGCAGACGATATTGGGCACGAAGCCTGCCTCCTCGCACAGGCGCTCCGCCATCTGCGCGAACTGATGGACGGGCTTGAGCATGATGAAGGGCTCATTCTTCACATGGATGAGCCGCATGCTGGCGATACCGTCGACATAGCTCGCCTTGTTGTTGGAGCTCGAGTCGCCGGGAACGGCAAGATAGATCTCATCGTTGTGGATGGCCGCGTATTCGAGGCCGGAGCGCTGCATATACAGCGGGATCATCGACAGGTCCAGCTTGCCGTATTCCGTCATCTCCTCGAGGCTCGAGGTGAGCGCTTCTGTGATGGCGAACTCCACATTCGGATGCTCGCGCATGAACGAGGGAAGCACCTGCGGCAGATAATATTTGCTGTAGAACTGGGAGATGCCCAGGCGGATGGTTTCGGTTTCCAGCTTGGTCGCGTCGCGCATCCTGCCGAGCATGCGCGAATACAGGCTGAGCATGTCCGCGCCGTCGCGCATGAAAATCTCGCCCGCGCGGGTCAGCGTCAGGCGTTTGCCGTCCCTGCTGAAGAGCGCGACGCCCAGGTCGTTTTCCAATTTCGCCACGTATTGGCTCAGCGCGGGCTGGCTGATGAAGAGGGTTTCCGCCGCCCTGGAAACATTGCCCTCGCGGATGATGGCGCTCACATATTCGATCGCTTTCGTGTCCACGGGCTAATTCCTCCCTGTTAATAAGTTAATCTTATATTTTTTATTCTATTATACTATTTGATTATTCGCAATACGCGTTTATAATAAATGCATAAATCGCGAATTTTGCCGAATGTTACAAAGCTGGACAACAAACACGAACGAATTAGCATAAACACATTTCATAATTTTATATTATAAATAGCTCCTTGTTCATGCGCGGAGGCTCTATGGTGCGCGCGGAAACGCGCGGGCTGTGCGGCCCCGGAACCAGCACAATATAGGAGGCGGGCAGATGAAGAGCCTTTTGGGGACCAACGGCCTGACACACGAGCACAACATCCGGTACTTTTCCGGAAAAGCGAGCGCTGCGGCCTGGTTTTTGCTGCTGTTCGGCGCGGTCGCCGCGGCGGTGGGCTTCGGCTCGGAGGGCGTGGTCATCGGCGTCATCGGCTGTGCGCTCGTCGCGCTCGCCCTGTACGAGTTCATTTCGGTCAAGCTGCGCAAGGTGACGGGCGCGGAGCTCGACGCATTCAGCGCGGCCGCCGCGGAAGGAGTCAGGCTCGAGAAGAAAGCCCTCAAAAACCTCTGCCTCGACGTGTGGGATCTCGACGCCGGCGAAACGGTTTCCCTTCGGGGCTACACGCATGTCGGCATCGACACGGTGCCGTGCTTTCGCAGGGACGAAGCGGACGGGAAGATTAGAAGCTCCGTCTATCAGCTCTCCTATTTCCTGTTCCTGCCCGAGCGCTTCTACGCGTATTCGTACGCCTTTTCGCTGATCGATAAAAAGAACATGGAGCTCGGGCACGGTTTCCGCTATTCGGACGTGAAAAAGGCGGGGATCTTCCATGAAAAGCTCAAGCACGCCGACGAAGGCGGCGAAAAGCGCGAAGCGTTCGAGGCGACCTATCTTCGTGTCGAAATCAAGGGGGGCGCGGCGTACTCCTTCGCCTTCGACGGGACGGAGGACGGCGCGCAAAAGGCCAAACGCGCCCTGGAGCTTTTGAAGGACCCCTCGGCCGTTTTGCCCGAGCCGCAGCCATTGGAAGCTGCGGACGCTTAAAGGGCGGGGGAGGGGAAGGCAATCCCGCGCGCCCGCGCGCATTTCCGGATGCGCGGCAGGGGACGTGCGGGTTCATATAGATGATGCCGCCGTAAGCATCGAACTAAATCAACTAGGAGGTAATCACATGGAAACCGGCGCGGCACCGACCAAGAAAAGAAAGTTTGAGTTTCCGCATCCGTTCATCGTGCTGCTCACGCTCGCACTCGTCGTTGCGATTCTGTCTTATGTAATACCCTCCAGCTCATTCGAATACGTGGATGTGTCCTACATCGGTACGGACGGCAGCACCAAGACGCGCAGCGTCATCGACCCTGACACCTATACCCTGGGCGAACGCAAACCGGTCACGGTCATGCAGCTGCTCACCTCGGTCATACGCGGCGCGGACGAGATGGCGACGACGATCTTCTTCGTGTTCCTCGTCGTAGGCTGCTTCTATGTCGTGGGTGAAACCGGCGCGATCACGGCCGGCATAGGCCGCATGGTCAAATCGTTCGGGAAGAACAAAATCATCGCCATCCCCGTGCTCTATCTCCTCTTCGCGGTGGCTGGCACGACAATGGGCCTGTATGAGGAGCTGATGTGTTTCATCCCGATCCTGATCCCGCTCTTCATGGCGATGGGCTACGACTCGCTGATCGCGGCGGGCGTGGTGCTCTCCGGTTCCATCGCGGGCTGGGCGGGCGCGATGTTCAACCCCTTCACGCTGGGCATCTCCCAGGGCATCTCGGGACTGCCCCTGTTCTCCGGCCTCGGCTACCACGCCATCGCGTTCGTCTCCTTCGTTGGGCTCGGCATCGTCTGGTTCGTGATCTACGCGAGGAAGATCGAGAAAAACCCCTCCGCGTCCATCATGCATGAACTGGACAGGGAAAGGGCCGATACGGAGCGCGTGGATATGGAGGACCTGCCGGAATTCACGCTGCGCAGGAAGATCGTCATGATCATCCTCCTCATCACGATCGGCGTTCTGGTATACGGGCTGCTCAAGCTCGGCTGGTATTTCGCCGAAATGTCCGCCCTGTTCCTCGTGATGGCGCTCGTCGTCACCATCGTCTCCGGCAACGGCCTCAACTGGTTCGCCAAGAAGATGGGCGAGGGCATGAAGATGATCACCCAGGGCGCGTTGGTCATCGCATTCGCGCGCTCCATCGTGGTGGTGCTCAACGACAGCGGCATCATCAACACCATCCTCTACGCGATGGCGAACGTCGTCAAATCGCTGCCTTCGTTCATGGGCATCGTAGGCCAGTTCATCTTCCAGAGCCTGTTCAGCTATGTCGTATCCTCCGGCTCCGCGCAGGCGTCCCTGACCATGCCTATCATGGCGCCCCTCTCGGATATCACGGGCATCACGCGCCAGACCGCGGTGCTCGCCGAGGTCATCGCCGACGCGATCTCCAACATCTTCACGCCGACCGCGGGCGCGTTCATGGCGGCGCTGGGCCTCGCCGGCATCCCCTACAACAAATGGATCAAATGGTATGCGCCTCTGCTCGGCCTCCAGTACGCCGTCGGGCTGGTCCTCGTCGTCGTCGCCCAGCTCATCAAGCTCGGGCCCTTCTGATGACAGCGTGACGCGCGCGCAAGGGCGCGCGCAGTGAAGAACGGAGGAGGCCCCATGCGTTCTGTTCCGGAAATCAGGCGCATGGCCAGGGAAGCCCTCGCGGGGCGCTGGCCGCGCAGCATCGCGCTTGCCGCGATCGCCCTTTTGCTCGGGGGCGTGAGCACGTTCGCCTTCCTTTTGGCGCAGTTCGGCTCGCTTTTGGCGACGAGCGTCGCCGAGGCCGCGGGCGACGGGCGCGCGGGCGCGTACCTGAGGCTGCTCGTCGTGGTCTCCTCCGTCTATTCCATCATAGGCATCGCGGTCGGCTCCTTCGTGGAACTCGGCCACGACAGGTATTACCTGAAACTGCTCTCGGGCGAGGAACCCGCGCTCGCCACGGCGTTCTCGTGCCGCAAAATCTGGGTGAAGGCGCTGATATTGCGCGCCTTCACCTGCATTACCGCGCTGCTTTGGGGCGTGCTCCTCGTCGTTCCGGGGTTCCTCGCCCTCATCCGATACGCGCTCGCGCCCTTCGCGCTGGCGCAAGACTCGGACCTCGAACTGTCGGAGGCGATCCGGACGAGCAAGGCCTACATGCAGGGCTGCAAGAAGGAATACGCGCTCTTGGTGCTCAGCTTCTCGGGCTATCTGTTGCTCTCCTATATGACCTTCGGCGCGGGCTTTCTGTTCGCCATACCCTATATCAAGGCCGCAAAGGCGCAGTTCTTTCTCGAGCGCGCCGCTCATTTCGGCAAGGAAGCCGCGGGGAAACGCGCGGCGCCGCCGAAGGGGAAAAGCTCCGCGGCGGCTCCACCCACCGAACCCGACGGCTATTATGAATGACAGGAGGACAGCATCATGATCGACTTTACCGGGGCGTACACCGGCAACGAGGTGATCGCTCTGACACAAAAGCTCGTCGCCATCCCGAGCCATAAGGATGTTGAAAACCGCGAGGCCGCTGTTGGCAGGTTCATTTACGAATATTGCAGAGACCTCGGCCTCGAATGCGAATTGATCCCTGTGGATGGGGAGCGCTGCAACGTGCACGCGCGGCTGCCCGGCTGCTGCAGCGGCCCGACGCTGCTCCTGAACGGCCACATGGATACCGTGCCGCCCTATAACATGACGGGCGACCCTTATGCCGGCGAGGTGCGGGACGGCTACCTCTGGGGCAGGGGCACGAACGACATGAAGGGCGGTCTCGCCTGCATGATCACGGCGATGGCCGCGATCAAGCGCAGCGGCATGAAGCTAAAGGGGGACATCCTCCTATGCGCCGTCGTCGGCGAGGAGGAGGAGAGCGAAGGGACCGAAGCCTTTGTTCTCAATGGCGGCAAGGCGGACGGGGCGATCGTCGGCGAGCCCTCGGGCTATGAGTACGCCATCGGCCACCGCGGCCTCGAGTGGATACAGATCGACATACACGGCAAAGCCATGCACGGCGGGCAGGCGCACCTGGGGATCAACGCCATCGCCAAGGCGGCGAAGCTCATCAACCGGATCGACGAAAAGCTGCAGCCTAAGATTAACGCGCGCAAAAACGAGTATATGGGCCCCGCCATCATGAATTACGGGAAGATATTCGGCGGCGACCAGGTCAGTACGGTCGCCGGGGAGTGCACGATACAATTGGATAGGCGCTATGTGCCCGGCGAGACGGTCGAGAGCCTGATGGCTGAGTACCAGGCGGTGATCGACGAGCTCGCGGCCGAGGACCCGCAGTTCAAGGCCGAGCTTTCGCTGATGCCCAACGGGCAGATGCGCCATCTCCAGCACACGCCGCTGGTGCCGGAACCCGATTCCGCAATCGTGAAAGCCACAGACGGCGCGCTCACGGATTTCCTCGGCGAGAAGCCGAATCTCTGCACCACAAGGGGGTGGACGGACGCGGGCGTGCTCTCGACATACGGCCATATCCCCACGGTCGTGTTCGGGCCGGGCCTCGTGACCCTCTCCCACACGAAGGACGAGCGGACACCCATCGACCACCTTGTGAACTTCGTGTCGCTCTATGCGAACATCGCGGCGCGCTTCTGCGGCGTTGCGGATTGAGGGGTGCGATCGCGCGTATGGGCATCAGCGCATTCGAGGCCATCATGCTCGCGTGCTTTGGCGCGGCGTGGCCGATCAACATCATGAAAACCCTCAAAAACCGCTCCGCGAAGGGGAAAAGCGGCCTTTTCCTCCTGGTGCTGATGATCGGCTACGTGGCGGGCATCACGCATAAGATCCTCTACAGCCGCGACATCGTCATGGTTCTCTACTGCGTCAACCTGCTCATGGTCTCGACGGACTTCGCGCTTTTCCAGTATTTCAAGAGGAAGGAAAGGCTTGCGGGCGCAGGCGCGCCGGGGAAAGACGAAACATAAAACGAACGGATAAAGAATAAAAACCGCCCCGGAAATCGGTTCGGGGCGGCTTTTTCATCCGCCGGCGGCCGGCCGGAAAAAAGCGCCACAAAAAAAGCTGCAAAACGGCTTGAATCTTCGGGCTGTTTTTGTTTTCCGCGCGCTACGCATCGCGATCTAATTTTGCGCCGCGTTTCAGGCATTTTGTTCGCATCATAAAAAAGCGCGTCGTGCAGATACTAGAGCTAACGAAATCAATACGCAGGGGAGGATTATATGCTGACGGTCAGGAAAGTCACTTTTACCATATTGCTGCTGGCGCTCGTCGCGCTGCTGTGCATGCTCGTCTACCGGGCCTTCTTTTACCCGCGGGGCGAGGAGAGCATCAACGGCGCGCGTTTCGTATGCGGCGAGGCGATCGATGCGCGCTGAAGAATATTACAAACTGCCCGTTCCCGACATGACGCTGCTCAACGCGGGCACGCTCAACCCCATGGACAGGGAGCAGCGCATGGCACCCACGAAGCCAAAAACGGGCACCGACAAGGAGCCGGAAAATGACAAGTAAAAAACCAGCGACCAAAAAAGAGCTTGAATACCAAAAGCTCGTCGCCGAGCGCGCGCCCAAAAGCAAGGTTTTCGCGCAATGCCTCAAAGCGTTCGTATCGGGCGGGCTCATCTGCTGCATCGGGCAGCTTTTCCGCGACTTCGCGCGGCTGACGCTGCTTCTTAACGAGGCGGACGTCGCCGCCTTCACGGCGATCGTGATGGTCTTTATCGGCGCGACGCTCACGGGCGTCGGCATCTACGACAGGATCGGCTCCTGGGCGGGCGCGGGCTCCGTCGTGCCGATCACAGGGTTTGCGAACTCCATCGTCTCCCCGGCGATGGAGTTCCGGCCGGAGGGTTTCGTGCTGGGGCTCGGGGCGAAGCTGTTTTCCATCGCGGGCCCCGTGCTCGTATACGGCATCAGCGCGTCCATCGTCGTCGGGCTGCTGTCGCTTTTGTTTTAAGGAGAATCGACATGCGGAATAAATGCCTGGGCCGCCGGACGGTGGCGTTTTCAAACCCGCCGAAAATCATCGCGGGCGACACGGTCGTTAGTTCTATGGAGGGGGACGGCCCCTTGGGGAAATTCTTCGATACGGTGCTCGAGGACGACACCTGGGGCGAAAAGACGTGGGAGCTTGCCGAGCGCAAGATGTTCCAGCACGTGGTCACGCAGGCGCTCGAGAAAGCGAAGCTCACGCCGGGCGAGGTAGATATCCTCCTCGGCGGCGACCTCCTCAACCAGATCATCACCGCAAACTACGCCGCGCGGGAGTTGGGCATCCCCTTCCTCGGGCTGTACAGCGCGTGCTCGACCATGTCGGAATCGCTGCTGGTGGGCTCCATGTTCATCGACGGGGGATTCGCCTCGCACATCGCCTGCACGGCTGCGAGCCACTTCTGCACGGCGGAGAGGCAGTACAGGATGCCCCTCGAAATGGGCGTGCAGGCGATCCCCACCTCGCAGCGCACCGTCACGGGGGCGGGCTGCTCCGTCATCGCGGACGCCGCGTGCGCCGGGGAGGCGCAGTTCGGCGAAATCTACATCACCCACGGCGTCATCGGGCAGGTGGTGGACCTCGGCGTCAAGGACGCGGCCAACATGGGCGCGGCGATGGCGCCCGCCGCCGCGGACACGCTTTCGACGCACCTGAAGGATACCGGCTTCCCGCTCGAGCGGTACGACATCGTCGTTACGGGGGATTTGGGCACGCTCGGCAGCGAGCTCTTCCACGAGCTCTGCCGCAAGGAGGGCATCGATGTCGCCGAGCGCCACGTCGACTGCGGCAGCATCATCTATGCGCCGGACCAGAACGTCAACTGCGGGGGCAGCGGCTGCGGCTGCTGCGCGGTCACGCTCAACGGCTATCTTCTAAACAGGATGCGGGAGGGGGATTTCAAGCGCATGTTCTTTATGGCGACGGGCGCGCTCATGAGCACCACCTCGGGCATGCAGGGAGAGAGCATCCCCGGCGTGGCGCACGGCGTCGTGATCGAAAGGAGGTAAGGGATGGCATTTCGGGATTATCTTTTCGCGTTTCTGATCGGCGGGGCCATCTGTGTGGTCGGCCAGTTGTTGATGAGCTATACGAAGCTCACCCCCGCGCGCATACTCGTGCTGTTCGTGACGCTCGGCGTGTTCCTGACGGCGCTCGGGCTTTACGAACCCCTCGTGAAGCTTGCGGGCGCGGGCGCGACCGTACCGCTGACGGGCTTTGGGTATGCGCTCGGAAAGGGCGCCATAGAGGCCGCCGCGGAAAAGGGCGTGCTGGGCGCGTTCACGGGCGGCGTCATCGCGACCGCGGGCGGCATCGCGGCGGCGGTGTTCTTCGGCGCGCTCAACGCCATTCTCTTCAAGCCGAAAACGAAAAAATAAAAAAAGATAAAACTACGTTCTTTTCGAGGGCTTTGCCCTCGAGCTCCCGCCAAAGGGATCATCCCTTTGGAATCCCGATCGCCGGGCACGCTCTGCTGTAGGGCGTTGGCATATTTGGGTTCCAAGGGCCTTTGGCCCTTGGCTGGGGTTTGGGGACGGAGTCCTCGCCGTTCCTGATATCTGCGGATGAAAAAACGGCGGGGATTCCCCGCCGTTGGACTTGTCAGTTTTCCGGCACGAGCTCGGGCATCCTCAAATGCGCGCAACCTCTGCCGTAGCGGACGGCGATCATCTCGGCGAGTATCGCGGTCGCGATCTCCTCCGGCGTTTCGCCGCCGATGTCGAGGCCGACGGGTGCGTAGACCCGCTTTAAAGCCTCCCGGTCGGCGCCCTGGCCGATGAGAGTACGGTAGACCGCGCGGATCTTGTTCCTGCTGCCGATCATGCCGATGTAGGCCGCTTTTTTGTGGAGGACGGCCGAGAGCGCTTCCGCGTCGCACGCGTGGCCGTGCGTGACGATGACGTAGTATGCACCCTCGGGCAACTGCGCGCTCTCAAGCCCATTTGAGAAGCTTTCGACCCTGAAATACGCGTCCTCGTCCGACACTTCGCCCGGCAGGGAGGACTTTTCCCTGTCGTCGAAGAAGGCGACGTCGAACCCTGCGGGCCGGGCCATCGCGGCGAGCGCAAGGCCGACGTGCCCCGCGCCGCAAATGACGAGCCTGGGGCGCGCGCGGTAAACCTCCGTCATGAGCGCCATGCCGCCGCCGCAGGCCATGCGAACGTCCCCCTTGGCGAGGTCGTATTCGACGTAATCGCCCCTGCCGCGCCGGATGCATTCGAGCGCGTGCTGCGCCGCAATCCGCTCGATTGCGCCGCCGCCGATCGTGCCGTGCTCCTCTCCGGACGCAAAAACGAGCAGCTTGCCGCTTTTTCGCGGCACGCTGCCGGACGTGCGGACGATGGTGACGACGGCGTGGTCTTTCCCCTCCTCGCGCGCGGCGAGGGAGAGCTTTAGAATATCGTTCTCTGTCATGAAAGCACGTTGTCGATGAGCATCAAGAGCTCGAGCACGCTGCGGAACTGCGTTTCGCTCTTCTCCTCGATCCAGACGAGGCGGCCCTGCCAGCTCGCGTTCTGGCGGAAGAGCACGTTGAGCTTGAAGGTTGCGAGCACGGGTTTCGCCGCGTTCCCGTCGGCGGGCTCCGCGGCCGGCGCGGGTTCAACGGGCTTGAAGCAGCGGCTTTCCATGGCCTTTTGCGGATAGCCGAGCGAATCGAGCAGTTCTTCCATCAGCATGAGCATCTGGATGACGTTGTTGAAGCGCACCTCGCGCCCGAAATACGGATTGTAAAGCGTGCCGCGCAGCTCCTTGTCCTGATACGACAGGATCTTCACGAGGCTCGTTTTAATTTCATACGGCACGAAACCGTTGATCAATCCGTCCATTGCCCCCACCTTCAAACGGGGATAGCCCCCGGTTGTTCTGATTCGATTATATAGGCTGACAGTTACACAGGCGTTACAAAAGCGGCTTTCGCTTTCCTTTTTTTGCATGAAAAAGCGAAAAAAAACTCGGAAACCCCAACATATGACATTTTCTCCGGGAAATCCCACTATATTCTGTGCCAGCGAAACTATTGCTAATTCCCGGGGGATGCGATAGAATAAAGAACAAGATTTCATGGTAACATCTGCTAAATATCTCTTTTTATGGGGGCACGGCGATGGAACCTGCCGGGCGGGTGCTGCAAGTTTATATGCTTGGCGAATTTTCGCTCGTCTATGACGAGCGTAAAATCGACGATCAAAGCAGCCGGTCCAAAAAGGTCTGGACGCTCATCCAGTATCTGATCGCCAACCGCACGAAGGACATTTCCCAAAACGACCTCATCGATGTGCTCTGGCCCGAGGGCGAGGAGATCGGCGATCCTGCGAACACGCTCAAAACCATCGTCCACCGCGCGCGTCAGGCTCTGGACAAGCTCGCCTTCGAGGACGGCAAGAACATCATCCTCTACCGCAGCGGCGCTTACGCCTGGAACAACGACCTGCCCGTCGAGATCGACGCGGAGGAGTTCCTCTCCTGCTGCGACGCCGCCGAGAAGGTCTCCGGCGAAAAAAAGCTCTCCCTGCTCATGCGGGCGCTCGGCCGGTACCGCGGGGACTACCTGCCCAAGGCCGCGTTCGAGCCGTGGGCGATCCCCCTTAGCTCCTATTACCGCACGAGGTATATCCGTGCCGCGCACGACGCGCTCGCCCTTCTCGCCGAGGCGGGCAGGTGCGCGGACGTCGTTTCGCTCTGCCGCCGCGCTTCGGTGATCGACCCTTACGACGAGTCGATCCACCTCGCGCTCATACAGTCCCTCGTGGCCATCGGCGCGCAGCAGGAGGCCATGAACCATTACAATTATGTGACCGAGATGTTCTTCTCGCACTTCGGCGTGACGCCCTCGCCCGAACTGACGCAGCTCTACAAGGAGATCGTGCGCACGAGCAAGATGACGGAAATGGACCTTGGCATCATCCGGGAGGGTCTGGCGGAGAGCGAGCGCGCGGAGGGCGCGTTTTACTGCGAGTTGGAGTTCTTTAAAGACGTTTACCGCATACAGGCGCGCAACGCCAACCGCAACGGGCAGATCGTGCACATATCGCTCATCACGGTGCTGGACGGATATGGCAAAAAGCTCACGCAGGCGAAGATGAACACCGCCATGGAGAGGCTGCGCGACATCATCGCCGCCTCCCTGCGCCGCGGCGACGTATTCACCAGATACAGCGTTTCGCAGTATTTGCTCATGCTGCCGCTCGCGAACTTCGAGAACGCGGAGATGGTGATGAACCGCGTTACGCGCAATTTCAGGCGCGCTTATCCTAAAATGGAGCTTCTGCTCCATTACAGCGCATTGCCCCTCGACCCCGTGCTCTGATGAGGGCGGCGGGATGATCCGGGTCAGGGAGCTGCTGCAGCTTGAGCCCTTTGAGGAGTTCGAGCTCATTTCCGGGGCGGAAGGCCTCGACAGGACCGTCACGAGCTTTGCCGTGCTCGATTACGAGATCGAGTCCGGGGATTTTTCCGAGTTCATCCGAGGGGAATTCGTCATTTCAAGCTTGTTGCTCGTGCGCGAGCTCGCGGATAAGGCGGCCGGCGCCGTCGAGAAGCTCGTCAAGCGGGGAATCTCCGCGCTCGCGGTGCGCGTGTTCGACCAGTCCGAAGTGCCAAGGGAGATCCGCGCGCTCGCCGACGCGGCGCAGATTCCCCTGTTCGCGTTTAAAAAAGCCTATGTGAACGACATATTCGTCTGCGCCAACAATTACGCCCGCGCGCGCGAGCGCAGCGAATTCGCCGCGCGGAAGCTCGACGAGCTTCTGGGCGTCCCCCGCGGGGGCAGCTCTCCCGCGGCGCTCATACGCGACCTCGATCCGCAGCTTCTGCCCTTCTGCACGGCGGCGTTCTGCCTTTCCCCGCAGGAGGACGCGGGCAGTTCCCTGCGCCTTCGGCTCATGGAGCGCTACTCCTCCGCCGAACCCTCCTACAGGCAGGCGTTTTTCCCTTACGCAGGCGGCGTGCTCTTCCTCGTTTCCGCGGACGACCGGGAAGGCGCCGCCGTGCCCGACGCGTTCGTCGAGCAGTCCTTCCGCGAGATCGGCTTTGAGATGCAAAAATGCCGCGTGGGCGTCGGCTCCACCGCCGGCGGATATGAGGAGTACGCCCTTGCCATCGCGGAAGCCGTGCGCGCCGCGCGGCTGTGCCGCCTGTCGGGCAAGCGCCTGATGCGCTTCGAGGCCGCGGGCGCGTACCGCCTAATACTCGCCGTGGCCGAGGACCGCTCCGCAAGGCGGTTCTGCGCCGAGGCGGTCGGGACCATCGAGGAGCACGACAGGGCGAACGCGTCCGAGCTCCTCGGCACGCTTTGCGAATACGTCCGCCGCAGGGGGGATGTGCGCTCCACGGCGCAAGCCCTCTTCCAGCACCCCAACACCATCCGCTACAGGCTGAAAAAAGCCGCCTCGCTCCTCGGCTTCACCGAGGATGTTTACGAGCAGCTTTTCATCGTGATGAGCGTATATCTCCTGGACCGGTGACCTCTAGCCCGCCATGAGCGCGGCGAACTCCAGAATATCTTCCTCCGTAATGTGAGGCTTTAGCATATAGCCGCCCAGCAGCGTGAAGAAAAGCTCCGTATGCGCGCGTATCCGCCGCGCCTGCGGGAGGCGCAGCTTGAGCGCGCCCACCTCGAACATGACCGTCCATTTCTCGAGCGCGTTCAACATGATTTCCGAAAGGGCGGGGTCGTCGAGGCAGCCTTCCGCCATGAGCACCGCGTGGAGCCTGCGCCGTTCCGGGTCGCCGAGCAGCGCCTCGATGAGCAGGGTAAGCTGCTCCGCGGGGTCTTCCTCGCGCGAGACGGCTTCCACCCAGTTGAGCAGCGCGTCCGTCATAAAGTCGCAGTGGCAACGCGCGACGTCCGCGTTCAGCGTTTCCTTGGCGGGATAATAGTAATAGACGGTGCCCTTGGCGATATCCGCGGCGCCCGCGATGTCGTTGAGGCTCGTGCCGTGCACCCCCGTGCGCGTGAAAAGCGCGGAAGCTGTCGCCACTATTTTGGCGCGGACGCTGTCGAAACCCTTATGCTTGCTGCGCATGGCCGAACCTCCCGGAGAGTGTGTTTTCAGTATAATTTCATTCGCCCGAAAAGGCAACAGGGAAAGCATGTATACATGTTTCCTGCAATCCATGTATATCTCTCGCGGAGTGTTGAAAACAGGCCCGAAAGGTAGTAAATTATCTTTAGCAGCGGGCCTTTTTTGCCTGCAAATCATCCTTGGAGGGTCTACCATGCAGATCGTGACAAAGGGCGTCGCCGGCACCATGGAGTCCAGCGACATCATCGTGCGCATCGAGCCGGGCCGGCAGGAGGGCATTGCCCTCACGCTGACGAGCGCCGTGATGCAGCAGTTCGGCAAGCAGATCGAAAAGGTCATACGCGAAACGCTCGCGGAGCTCGGCGTGACGAGCGCCGCCGTCGACGCCGTCGACAAGGGCGCGCTGGATTGCACCGTGATGGCGCGCGTGAAGACCGCGGCGTACCGCGCCGCCGGAAGCGAAGCCTATCAGTGGGGGACGAAGAAATGAAGCTCAGACGCAGCATGCTGTTCGTGCCGGGCAACAACCCCGGAATGGTGCGCGACGCGCATATTTACGGCTCCGATTCCATCATGTTCGACCTTGAGGATTCCGTTTCCGTCAACGAGAAGGATTCCGCGCGTTTCCTCGTGTACAGCGCGCTGACGGAGCTTTCCTACGGCTCGAAGGAGATCGTCGTGCGCATCAACGACCTCTCGAGCGGCCTTGGCGTAAAGGACCTCGAGGCGATGGTGCGCGCGCAGCCCAACGTCATCCGCCTCCCCAAAACCGAAAGCGCGAAGGACGTGCTGGATTGCGAGCGCGAGATCGAGCGCATCGAGCGCGAGGCCGGCATCCCCGTGGGCAAAACGGGCATGATGGCCGCCATAGAAAGCGCGGCGGGCGTGCTCAACGCCAAGGAGATCGCCTTCGCCTCCAAGCGCCTCATCGGCATCGCGCTGGGCGCCGAGGACTATGTGACCGACCTTAAGACCACGCGCAGCGACGGCACGGAGCTGTTCTTCGCCCGCTGCATGATCCTGAACGCCGCGCGCGCCGCGGGCATCGACGCGCTCGACACCGTCTACAGCGACGTCAACAACGAGGAGGGCTTCGTCGCGGAGGCGGAGCTCATTCACAAGCTCGGCTTCAACGGCAAGAGCGTCATCAACCCGCGCCAGATCCCCCCGCTCCACAGGGTGTTCACGCCCAAGGAGAAGGATCTTGAGAAGGCCCGCGCCGTCATCGAGGCGAGCGAGGAGGCCGAGCGCAGGGGCAGCGGCGTCGTCGCCCTCAACGGAAGGATGATCGACAAGCCCGTCGTGGAGCGTGCGCGCTATCTGGTGCGGCTCGCCGAGGCCGCGGGCAGGACGCCCATCGAGGAGGTTTGACCATGCAGGAGATCAACATCAAGTCCATACCGCACATCGAAAAGATCACGGCGCAGCACGGCGCGTTTTCCGGCACGCCGAAAAAGAGCGAGGAGACGTTCCGCGACAGGCTGAATTCGAAAAACAAGGTCGTCGCGAGCCTCGAGGAGGCCATCCGCCTGAGCGGGCTTCGCGACGGGATGACCGTTTCCTTCCACCACCATTTCCGCAACGGCGATTATATCGTCAACATGGTGCTCGAGGAGATCGCGCGTTTGGGCATACGGGACCTCACCGTCGCCGCAAGCTCGCTCACGGACATCCACGAGCCCATGATCGCGCACATCAAAAACGGCGTCGTGACGCATATTGAAACGAGCGGCCTTCGCGGCAAGCTCGCCGAGACGGTCTCGCGCGGGCTCATGGATTTCCCCGTGGTGTTCCGCTCCCACGGCGGCCGCGCGGCGGCCATCGAGTCGGGCGAACTGCACATAGACGTCGCCTTCCTCGGCGCGCCCTCATGCGACCCCTACGGCAACGCCAACGGCTACAACCGCGACGAGGACAACACCTCCTGCTGCGGCAGCCTCGGCTACGCCAAGCTCGACGCGCTCATGGCCGACAAGTGCGTCATCATCACGGACCACCTCGTGCGCTATCCCAACGCGCCCTTCGGCATCCCCGAGAGCAACGTGGATTATGTCGTCAAGGTGGACAGCATCGGCGATCCCAAGGGCATCATGAGCGGCGCGACCCGCTTCACGAAAAACCCCAAGGAACTGCTCATCGCAAAGACCACGGCGGACGTCATCGAGGCGAGCGGCTATTTCTACGAGGGCTTCTCCATGCAGATGGGCTCCGGCGGGGCGAGCCTCGCAACCGCGCGGTACCTGCGCGAGAAGATGATCGAGGGCAACATCCACGCGCGCTTCGCCCTGGGCGGCATCACCGGCCAGATCGTCGAGATGCACGAGGAGGGCCTCGTCGACAAGATACTCGACGTGCAGAGCTTCGACCTCATCGCCGCGAACTCGCTCAAGAACAACCGCTTCCACCAGCAGATCGACGCCTCGTTCTACGCGAGCTATTTAAACAGCGGCGCGGCGGTGAACCAGCTCGATTTCGTGGTGCTCTCCGCGCTCGAGATCGACACGGATTTCAACATCAACGTGCTCACGGGCTCCGACGGCGTCATCCGCGGCGCGATCGGCGGCCATCCCGACACGGCGGCGGGCGCGAGCCTCGCGGTGGTCGTGGCGCCGCTTACGCGCGGGCGCATCCCGTCGATCGTCAAGCGCGTGAACACCATCGTCACCCCCGGGAGCGTCGTGGACGTGGTCGTGACCGACCAGGGCATCGCCGTGAACCCGGCGCGCCCCGACGTCGCGGAGAAGCTCGCCGCAGCGGGCATCCCCGTGACGAGCATCGAGCAGCTCCAGAAGCGCTGCGAGCGCATCGTGGGCGTGCCCGAGCCCATTCGGTATAAGGAGAAGATCGTGGGCGTCGCGATGTACCGCGACAACACGGTCATCGACCTCATCCGCGAGATCGACGAGGGATAAGCATGGAACTTGAAACGGGCGCGCTGAATACCGTGCGGGAGAGGGAGATACGCTCCTTCCTCGCGGAGCGCGGCCTCACGATGGAGGGCGGCGCGGATTACTGCGCCGTCCTTCGCGAATACGACGGGCGCGTCGGCGCCTGCGGCTGCCTCGACGGCAGCGTCGTCAAGTACGTCGCGGTCGCTCCGTTCGCCGAGGGCGAGGGTGCGGCGGCCACCATCGTGTCCGAGCTCGTCAACGAGGCGGCAAGGCGGGGGAGGGAGCATCTTTTCCTCTTCACCAAGCCCGGCAGCGAGGAACTGTTCCGCTCGCTTGGGTTCTATCCCGTCGCGCGGACGCGTGACGCAGTCATGCTCGAGGACAGGCGGGACGGCATCGCGAACTTCATTTCCTCCCTCCCGAAAGCCGGGGGGATCAAGGGCGCGTGCGTGGTCAACTGCGACCCGTTCACACTCGGCCACAGGCACCTCATAGAAACCGCGGCGAAGGCCTGCGACTTCCTCTACGTGTTCGTCGTCAGCGAGGACGCGGCGCATTTCCCCGCGAAGGACCGCTACGAGCTCGTGAAAAGGGGCACGGCGGACATCGAGAATCTCTGCGTCGCGCGCAGCGAGGACTACCTCGTTTCCCGCGCGACCTTTCCCGCGTATTTCATCAAGGACCGCGTGAGGGCGGAGGACGTGCGCACGGAAATGGACATCGCGGTGTTCGCCTCGCGCATCGCGCCGGGGCTTCAGATCGCGCGCCGCTACGTCGGCACGGAGCCTTTCTGCCCCGTGACGCGCGCCTATAACGAAAAGATGCGCGAGCTTCTGCCGCAGTACGGGATCGAATTCATCGAGATCCCGCGCAAGGACGACATTTCCGCGAGCGCGGTGCGAAAATACCTGAAGGAAGGCAATATGGAGGAGCTGAGGCGGCTCGTTCCGCCCACAACATATGAATATCTTACAAGTCTCCCTCGATGACATGCTCCGCTGCCGCGAGCGGAGGGCGGAAAAGCAAACGGAGCTGATCGCGCGCCACGGGCTGCCCGTGGCGTGCTTCACGATGAACATTCCCGGGGCGACTAAGCGCACGCCGCTCATCGAACTCGCTTTCCGCGAGGGCGTGAAGCGCTTCGAGCGGCTGCTGCCTCCGGCCGTGGAGCGCGTGTTCGCTTCCTCCTTCACGGGGTGTGAGGCGTATTTCGTCTTCGACATGAAGGCAAAGCGCGTGAAGGCCGCGGCGCTCGCCGCCGAGGAGGAAGGCGAGGTTTCGCGCCTCTACGACATCGACGTGATCGACGTCACGGGGGAGAAGCTCTCGCGCGGCATCGAGAGGCGCTGCATCGTCTGCGGCGGCCCCGTAGCCGCCTGCGCGCGCAGCAGGGCGCACGGCATGGAAGCGCTCGCCGCGCGCACGAACGAGCTGCTCTCCGCCTTCGCGGCCCAAAAGCTTGCCGCGCTCGCGTACGACGCGCTCGTCGCCGAGGTCGGCGCGACGCCCAAGCCCGGCCTGGTCGACCGCCGCAACAGCGGCGCGCACCGCGATATGAACATCGACAGTTTTTACCGCAGCGCCGAGGCGATCGCACCGCATTTCGAGCGCATGGCGTCCCTTGCGCTGCGCTCCTTTGACGAAGCGCCGGAGACGCTCGCGCGCGGCCTGCGCGCGCAAGGGCTTATGGCGGAGGAGGCCATGCGCGGCGCGACGAGAGGCGTGAACACCCACAAGGGCGCGATTTTCTCGATGGGCATGCTGCTCGCGGGCGCGTGCGTCCACCTGCAGACCGGGCGGCCCGCGCGCGGCGAGGCGGCGCGCCTCGCGTCCGTCGGCATGGGGGCGGCGCTCGCCGCGGCGCGGGCGAATCCCGCAACCAACGGGGAGCGCGTCTATGCGAAAACGGGCGCTTCCGGCGCGCGGGGCGAGGCTGCGGGCGGCTTCCCCGCGGCGATGGGGGCGAAGGCCGCGCTGGAAGGCTTCCTGAAGTTCGGCTATCCGATCGGGGACGCGGCCGCGCTGACGCTGAGCGTCATTATGGAAAAGCTGTACGACACCAACCTCGTCCACAGGGGCGGGGAAGAAGGGCTGCTTTTCGCGCAAAGGGAGGCCGCGCGCATCAACAAGCTGCCCGCGGAAGAGCGCCTCGAGGCGCTTACGGAGTTGGACGACGCCTTTATCGAAAGGAACCTCAGCCCCGGCGGCTCGGCGGACGTCCTCTCGCTCGCGCTGCTGCTTTCCTCGCTCTCGGACTATATGGAGATTTAAGCGGCAATGAGAGCAAATCGAAACGGGGCGGCTTTTACCGCCCCGTTTCATATTTCGTACGTTTAAACGCTCCGGACGTTCAGGATCGGATAATCCGCGTGCGCGAGGCCCGTTACGGTGAAGCTCGTCACGTCCGGGCCATTGTGCCCCCCATGCCAGTCGGACCCGCCCGTGACATAGCATTTGCGCTCCGTCGCGAGGCGGAGGTACTTTTCCGTTTCCTCCTTGGAGTGCGTCGGGTGGTAAACTTCCAGCCCCATTGCGCCGTATTCGAGAAGGTCGATCACCGTGCGGTCGTTTTCGATGCTCTTGGGATGGGCGACGACCGGTATGCCGCCGGCGGCCTTGACGGCGTCGATCGCGTCGTACCCGCCCGCGATGGGGGTATCGACGAAGCCCTCCCCCGAGGGCAGGAAATACTTGCGGAACATCTCGATGAGCGTCATGCCGGGCACGCGGTAACCGTCCGTTTCCATCGCCTTCATGACGTGGATGCCCGAGAGCCGCTTTTGGCCGGGGCTCACCTCAACGACGCGCTCCCAGGAATAGTCGAAGGCGCCCCGCGCGAGCGCGCGCCCGAAGATGACGCGCGTGTTCTCGGTTTTGTCCCTCGACATGCGCGCGATGAGCGCGTCGAGCGCCGCGCTGCGCGCGTCGATGTGATAGCCGAGCACATGCAGGAGTTTCCTGCCGGCGAGGCAGGAAATTTCTATGCCGGGGATGACCCTGACGCCCTCGATCGCGCCGAGGTCGCCCAGGCTGTTTACGCCGTCCACCGTGTCGTGATCCGTGATGGAGATGACCGCGACCCGGTTTTCCCGCGCGAGCGCCAACAGCTCCGCGGGCGTATCCGTGCCGTCCGAAAATGTGGAGTGCATATGCAGGTTCGCGTACATGCCGATCCCTCCGCGATTTATCTATTTTATATGTTTATATGGTTAACGGAACGTTCCGGTAAATTATAGCACGCGGCGGGATAAAAAGATATAAAGCGAAGCGGCGCAGAGCGCCGCTTCGAAAAATCATTGTTTATGCCATGTATCAGCTCTGTGCCAGGAACGCGTCGATGAACGCCTCGATGTCGCCGTCCATGACCGCCTGGATGTTGCCGTCCTCGACGCCCGTGCGGTGGTCCTTGACGAGCGTATAGGGCTGGAACACATAGGAGCGGATCTGGCTGCCCCACTCGATTTTCTTCATTTCGCCCTTGATCTCCACCATCTGCTCCATGCGCTCGCGCTCGGCGACCTCGAGGAGCTTGCCGCGCAGCATGCGCATCGCCATCTCCTTATTCTGGAGCTGGCTTCGCTCGTTCTGACACTGCACGACGATGCCTGTGGGGATGTGCGTGATGCGTATGGCGGAGCTGACCTTGTTGACGTTCTGCCCGCCCGCGCCGCCGCTTCGATAGGTGTCGATGCGGATGTCGTCGGGATCGATTTCGACCTCGTCGCTGTCGTCGTCGAAGATGGGCGTCACGTCGAGCGAGGCGAAGGAGGTATGCCTTCTCCCCGCGGAGTCGAAGGGGGAGATGCGCACGAGCCGGTGCACGCCCTTTTCGGCCTTGAGGTAGCCGTAGGCGTTGTCGCCCGTCACCTCGAAGGTGACGCTCTTGACGCCGGCCTCGTCGCCGTCGAGCAGATCGAGCTCGCGCACCGCGAAGCCGTTGCGCTCGCAGTAGCGCGTGTACATGCGGTAGAGCATCGAAACCCAGTCCTGCGCCTCGGTGCCGCCCGCGCCCGCGTGGAGGGAGAGGATGGCGTTTCGCGCGTCGTAGGGGCCTTTGAGCAGCGTCTCGAGCTTGAGTGCCGCGACCGCCGCCTCGAGCGCCGCGTATTCCGCCTCGATCTCGGGGATGAGGCTCGTGTCCTCCGCCTCGTCCGCCATATCCATGAGCACGTCGAGGTCGTCGCAGCGCGCCGTGAGCTTTTTATACTTTTCAAGCTTCGCCGAGATGCTCTTTACGCGCTGGTTGACCTTGTTGGCGTTTTCCACATCGTTCCAGAAGCCGGCTTCGGCCATCTGCTCCTCGAGACGCGCCTTTTCCTCGCTCAGTTCGGCGAGGTTAAAGGGATCCACCTGCCTCTTTGAGCGTTTCGACCGTTTCCGCGAGCTTCTGCCTTGTTTCTTCCAGTTGGATCACTCTTTCTCACTTCCTTTTATCCTGTATTTGCTGTTGATATTCTGTTCATCCCGTTCGCGCCGATCTGCCGCTATTCGTTCCTGCCGCAGCAGTTTTTATACTTCTTGCCGCTCCCGCAGGGGCAGGGGTCGTTGCGTCCGGGCTTTTTGTCGCTCTTTTTGGGCTGGGGCTTATTTTCCGAGGATGTCGTGATGGGGTTGGCGAGCTGCTCGCGCTTCTGCGGCGCCTGCCGGACGGAAACGTGAAAAAGCGTCCTGACCGTGCGCTCGCGGATGCCCATGACCATCTCGTCGAACATTTCGAAGCCCATGTTGCGGTAGGCGACGACGGGGTCCTTCTGGCCGATCGCCTGCAGGCCGATGCCCTGGCGCAGCTGGTCCATGGCGTCGATGTGGTCCATCCAGTGCGCGTCGACGGCCTTCAGGAGCAGCACGCGCTCCACTTCGCGCATGTCGACCCCCACGGCTGTCACCTCCGCCTCGCGCTTCGCGTAGGCGCCCTCGACCAATTCGAGCGCCTTTTCGGCGAGCGCGCCCCTGTCCCGTATGCCGTGGAGCCTGCCGGTGTAATCCTCGCCCGCGATCTGCGCGAGCTCTTTGTAGAGGCCGAGCAGATCCCAGTCCTCGGGCTTTATGTGCGGCGGCGCGAAGAGCGCCATGCGCGCGTCCACGGTTTCGCGGATCATCTCCATGACCGAATCATGGATGTCCTCGCCCATGAGCACCTTGCGGCGCTGGCCGTAGATGATCTCGCGCTGCTTGTTCATCACGTCGTCGTACTGCAAAACGTGCTTTCGGATGTCGAAGTTGTGCATCTCGACCCGCTTCTGCGCGGATTCGATTTGCTTGGAGAGGATGCCCATGTCGAGCGGGATGTCGTCGTCGGGCGAGAGCTTCTCCATGATGAGCTTGATCCTCTCGCCGCCGAAGCGCAGCATCAGCTCGTCCTCGAGGGAAACGTAGAAGCGCGTGCTGCCGGGGTCGCCCTGCCTGCCAGACCGCCCGCGAAGCTGGTTGTCGATGCGCCTCGACTCGTGGCGCTCGGTGCCGATGATGTGCAGGCCGCCGACGGCCACGACCCTGTCGTGCTCCGCGTCGGTCTCGCGCTTGTATTTCTCGTACGCCTGCCGGTACGTTTCGCGCGCGGCGAGCACGTCCGGGTCCTCCGTGTCGGCGTGGCCCGTGGCTTCCTCGATGAGCTCGTCCTCGAGGCCGGACTGCCGAAGCTCCCGCTTCGCTAAAAACTCCGGGTTGCCGCCGAGCAGTATGTCCGTGCCGCGGCCCGCCATGTTCGTCGCGATGGTGACGGCGCTCCATTTGCCCGCTTGGGCGACGATTTCCGCCTCCTTGGCGTGCAGCTTGGCGTTCAACACCTGGTGCTCTATGCCGCGGCGCTTGAGCATGGCGCTCAAAAGCTCGCTCTTCTCGACCGATATGGTGCCAACGAGGATCGGCTGGCCCGTGGCGTGCACGCGGATGATCTCCTCCACGACGGCGCGGAACTTGCCCTTCTCGCCGCCGTAGATAACGTCGTTGTTGTCCGCGCGGATGAGGGGCTTGTTCGTGGGGATCTCCACCACGTCGAGCCCGTAGATCGACTGGAACTCCGCCTCCTCCGTCTTCGCCGTGCCCGTCATGCCGGCGAGCTTTTTGAACATGCGGAAGTAGTTTTGAAAGGTGATCGTAGCTAACGTCTTATTCTCGCGCTCGACCTTGACGTTCTCCTTCGCCTCGAGCGCCTGGTGCAGGCCGTCGCTGTACCGCCTGCCGTACATGAGGCGGCCGGTGAACTCGTCGACGATGAGCACCTGCCCGTCCTGCACGACGTAATCCTTGTCGCGCGCGAACAGGGCGTTCGCCTTGAGCGCCTGCAAAATGTGATGGTTCAATTCCTGGTTTTCGGTGGAGGAGATGTCGTCTATGCCGAAATGCTGCTCCGCCTTCTCCATGCCGCGCGCGGTGAGGGCGACGGTGCGCGCCTTGATGTCGCACATGTAATCGCCGCTCTCCTTCTGCTCCTCGCCCATGAGCATCTCCGTCTTGGAGGCCTTCTCGATGTTCGCGCCGCGCTCGAGCCGTTTGACGAATTTGTCCGCCTTCGCGTAGAGATCGGTCGACTTGTCGCCCGATCCGGAGATGATGAGAGGGGTCCGCGCCTCGTCGATGAGGATGGAGTCCACCTCGTCCACGATGGCGTAGTTGAGCTCGCGCTGGACCATGTCCTCGCGGTAGACCACCATGTTGTCCCTGAGGTAGTCGAAACCGAACTCGTTGTTGGTGCCGTATGTGATGTCGCAGGCGTACGCCTTGCGCCGCTCGTTGTTGTCGAGGTCGTGTATGATGCAGCCGACGCTAAGGCCGAGGAACTTATAGATTTTTCCCATCCACTGCGCGTCGCGCTTGGCAAGGTAATCGTTGACGGTCACGATGTGCACGCCCTTGCCCGTGAGCGCGTTGAGGTAGGCGGGGAGCGTCTCCGTGATCGTCTTGCCCTCGCCCGTTTTCATCTCGGCGATCCTGCCCTGGTGCAGCGTGATGCCGCCGAGGAGCTGCACGTCGAAGTGGCGCTGGCCGATGGTCCGCACGGCCGCCTCGCGCACGAGCGCGAACGCCTCGGGGAGTATGTCCTCGAGCGTTTCGCCGGCCTCGAGCCTCGCCTTGAATTCCGCCGTTTTGGCGCGCATGGCCTCGTCGTCCAGCGCTTTTACGCAAGGCTCCAGCTCGTTGATGCGCCGAACCAGGGGCGCGAGCTTTCTCAGCTTGCTCTCGCTGGAATTCCCCAACAGCTTATCGATAAAGCTCATGCAAATACCCTCTTTCCATAATACAACAGCATGATTTTAGCATGATGGGGAATCCTTTGCAACCGCGCCGTAAAGTGTTGACAAAATTAACATCCCGTCTACACTCCCATTTCACATTGTGCTATACTGGCTTTATGAAAAACAGGACCGACCTTTCGGGCGTGCTGTGCGGGATTTTTTCGCACGTGTTGTTTGCCCTGAGCTTCCTTTTCACGAAGGAGACCGTCAATACCTACAGCGCCTTTACGCTGCTTTCCTGGCGTTTCCTCTTCGCGTTCGCCGCGATGGGGGTCTGCGTGCTGCTCGGCGTCATGAAGATCGATCTTCGTCATAAGGGCATATGGCCGCTGATGCTCATCGCCGTCTTCCAGCCCGTGCTGTACTTCATCGGCGAAACATACGGCGTGAAGCTCACGACCGCGTCCGAGAGCGGCTCCCTGGTGACGTTCCTGCCCATCGTCACGATCGTCCTTTGCAGCCTCATCATCAAGGAGAAACCCACCAGGCCGCAGGTTGCGGGCATCGCCGTCTCCATCGCGGGCGTCTTGACGATGGTGCTCGCCAAGGGGCTCGACGCCTCGCTCAACATTCTCGGCTACCTCATGATCATACTCGCCATGGCGAGCGACGGGCTTTCCGTCACGTTCTCGCGCAGGGCGCTTCATTATACGAGCACGGAGAAAACCTTCGTCATGGCGGCGCTCGGCGCGGTGACGTTCACGGGCGTGGCCCTCGTCGAGCACGGCGTCAGGGGCACGATGGCGGCATACCTTGCGGCGCCGTTTACGGATATGGGCTTCCTCACCGCCGTCCTGTATCTCTCCGTCGGCTGCCAGGTGCTGGCCTTCCTCATGGCGAATTACGCGCTCAACACCATCGGGGCCGCGCGCTGCACCTCGTTTGCGGGCATCACGACCATCGTCGCGGTGCTGGCGGGCGTGGCGTTCCTGCATGAGAAGTTCACCCTCCTGCAGGCCGTCGGCACGGCGCTGGTGCTCGCGGGCGTGTACGTCGCCAATTACACGCTCAAGGGCGCCAGGCTGGTTCCCGCGGAGGCCGTCTGCCTGAGCGAGGAGCGGCCGTGAGCGCGTTGCGAATTGGCCTGCTCATACTCGGCGCGCTCGGCATACTCGATACCGCCGCGGTTTTGATGTATTCCAACCCTAACGCGGGGACGGTGCTCCCGGCGCTTCTCGGGCTGCCGCTTTTCCTCATCGGCCTGTTCTATCCTGCGGCGGAGCGGTTTTTCCAGGCGGGCTTCGGCCTGTTTCTCAAATGGCTGCTCGTCGCGGGATACGCCGGGTACGCGCTGATCCTCCTCGTCATGGTGCCGCTGATTTATAAGGAAGGGCATGTCCGGCCCGACCCGGGCGCGGACGCGCTCATCGTGCTCGGCTGCGGGATACGGGGGGAGAGGGTTTCCCTCACGCTCAAGCGCAGGCTCGACGTCGCGCTCGATTACGCCAACGCCAACCCGGACACCATCGTCGTCCTCTCCGGCGGGCAGGGCAGCGGGGAGGAGATCACCGAGGCGGAGGCCATGCGGCGCTATCTCGTCTCAAGCGGGCTCGACGGGAGCCGCATCCGCAAGGAGGAAAAATCCGACAGCACCTATACGAACCTCCTCAACTCCAAGCGCATCATCGACAACGAGCTTGGCGAGGGCAAAAAGGTGCTCTTCGTGACGACGCGCTTCCACGTCCTTCGCGCGGAAAAGGTCGCGCGCTCGCTTGGGCTCGACGCCGAGGGCGTCGGCGCGCGCGGCGTCGCCTACATCACGCCCAACGACTATATGCGCGAGGCGCTCGTCATCATCTATTACTATCTGGGAGGGAAAATCTGATGGAGGAACACCGGCGCGCGCCGCTCACCGAGGAGCAGAAAAGGGAAAAGATCGTCCGCAGCTTCTTTCGCAACGGCCGCCTCGCGTCCATACCGGCCAAGGCGAACAAGCGGAAAGTGATTCTCGAGCATGTCGCAAACCTATGCTTCGAGAAGGAGCGCGTCTACGCCGAGCAGGAGGTCAACTCCATCCTGCTGAAAATATACGGGGACCCTTTCACCCTGCGCCGCGAGCTCGTCGAGGCGGGGCTGCTCTCGCGGAAAACGGACGGCAGCGCGTACTGGAAGAACTGACGTCGATTCGATATGGAAGTGCCTGCCCGTTCCCCGGCGCAAGCTCCGCGCGCGCTCAGGATAGACTATATTTCAACATCGATGACCCGCCTCTCGTCGCGAACGGACCCGACGAAATCCGAGACTTCGACGTGATACGGATGCGTCAGATAGCTGATAAGGGCCTCCTGATCTTCCACGTCCACCGTCAGCAGCAGGTCGTACGAGCCCTTCGAGAGCGCGAGATCCTTTCCGACGTGAAGGACTTTGATCGCGGGGACAGTCGGATACATGCCGGAAAACATCTTTTCAGCCAGATCGAGATTTTCCGCTTTCGTCCTTCCCCCGGCGAACTCCTTGAACGTGAACAGCACGACATGCCTGATCATTTTCTTTGCCCCCAATTTTTTGTTCATCCGCCCAGGCCTAAGCTTCCAGCTGAAAATGCTCCGCCAGCCTGTTCATGGTTTCAAGCCGGGAATCCGCCGCGGCGTCTTCCCGGATGGTCGCGAAGAAACCGCTGTTTAAAAATTCGTCGTAACGTTCCCTGCTGTTGATTCTCGCCAGACACTTTTTGAAATTGTCCATCGTTTTTTCGGGGTTTTCCGCAAGCCGGATTTGTTCCAGCAAAAACTGCTTCTCGACGTCGTCCCGATCAAAAAACCTGTCCACCGACATCGGTTGCGGGGAGAGCATAATCGCCACGCGGCGATAATCGGAGATCTCGCGCAGCACCTCCAACGGGATGTTGGTATCCGCAATCGCCTTTTGACCCTCCGGAATGCGCAGCAGTTCCGCAATTTCGATTTGCGCGGCTTCCCGCGAAGTGCCCTCTATCCATCCGGCATATTCGTCGGGCGTGCGGTTGATGAACTCCTGCCAGTCCTTCATCGTTTGGAAATAAGCGATATTCGGCTGGTATTCGGGCGTGACGAACCGATCGCAGTGCCTGGCGTGATAGTTTTCGCCGCAGTGCACCATGCCGTATTTGTCGGCGAGCATAGCGGCCATCGTCGATTTGCCCGCGTACGCTGTGCCGGTGATGAAATATACGTTCCGCAGGTAATAACGCAGGATGTTGCTTTCGATTTCAATCTTCATCTCTGCCCGCCTCAACGATCCTTTCCGCGATTCTTTCCGTCTTCTATGCCCGCTTCAAATCCGCGCGCCCTGCACTTCTCCAGGGCTTCCGGGTGCCCGTTCCTCGCGGCCCTTTGATACCATTCCTCAGCCTTCTCCATGTCCTTTTCCACAACGGCTCCTTGCGTATAAAACAGCTCCGCAAGATTGTTCTGCGCGTCCCTGTCGCCGTGCTCCGCGGCGCGCCGTGTCCAATAGAACGACTTTTCCAAGTCTTTCCCGACGCCAAGGCCCTCGTAATAAAAGTATCCGGCCTGACATTCGGCCAGCGGATAGCCCCTCTCGGCCAGTTTCAAATGGCCTTCGAAGCACTTTTCATATTGCCCGCAGAGGAAGTATTTCTCAATCAGTTCGTTGCACTCGTCAAGCTCCCTGCACGGCTTGTAATAGTTCTCCGCCATATCATTCTCCCGTCCAATTCTTGTGCGGCTCCGATTCGACCAGAGTCATAACGTAGAATTTGTTCTTGAAGTACGAGTTTGTGACTTCCCGGTCTATCGAAAAGCCCGCTTTCCTATATACCTTAACGGCCCTTTCGTTAAAAGCGGCCACCGACAGGCGAAACCTCTTGCAGCCCAAATGCTCCCGGGCATAGTCCAGGCCGAGCTTTAAAAAAGAGCTCCCGAGGCCTTTCCCGCACAGTTCGGGCTTCAGACCCAGCCCAACGTCCATGAAGCCGTCCTCGTATACGTTTTGTTCAACCGTCGGGATGCGGGCGTCTTCGCCGAAACAAAAATATCCGATCAGGTTTTCATATTCATCCATGCACGCGAAATGCGTCCCGTCCAGATAAGAGTCCGGGGCTTGGCCGTTATGGTCGTAAAACGAATAGATTCCCTCGTAACGCCACCGCGCTATGCCGCTTGCGTTTTCCGGGGACATGCCGGCGATGCGAAGCCTTTTTATCTCCGTCAGATTTTCCGGTTTTATTTTCATATTCATTCCTTTTTCGGTCTGTCGATCATCCGCAGTTTAAAGCTGCCCGTCGAATCCGGTTTATAAGGCTATACCCTTATAAGGCCGCGGAAGCCTCGGGCGGCATAGTAGGATTCCGCCCCGTTGTGGTATACGAAGACCGTGTTATAGCGCCGGTCGCAAAAAAGAGCTCCCCCAAGTTCTCTGATCGCGGAGGGGGGTTTCACCCAACTCGACGTTTTTAAGTCGAATTTCCCCAGCTTCTGGAGTCCTCGATACTGTTCCTCCGACAGCAGTTCGATCCCCATGGAGGCCGCCATATCGATCGCGTTATTCTCCGGCCGATGCTCTTTTCTTGATTCAAGCCCCGCTCGATCATAACAGACGCTCCTGCGGCCGATGGGGCTTTCCGCTGAACAATCATAAAAAACATACGCGCCCCAACTGTTGTCAAAGCCCACGACGTCCGGCTCGCCGCCGGTCGTTTCCATTTCGTTCAGAGACCATATCTTTTCCGGATTTGCTTCCAACCTGGCCAGTACGCTATCCCATGTAAGACCTTGGTGCCGGTTTCCGTTTTTCTCAAAGCGAACTTTTAAGGTCTCGAGCAGAGCCTCGCGCTGTCGGATCGATAACTCTCGTTTCTCGTTTGCCATTCTTTCATACCTCACAATCAGAATCCCTTACTCTCATTTTTCTATCGAAGGTCTTGCCGCACTCGCTGCACCGCCTATGGTGCTGGTCGATGACGCCGCCGCAGGATTTACAGGTAAAGCGCTCTTTTTGCGCCTGCAAAAAAGCGCCCATGTCCCGCTTCGCATCCGAGCCGTTTTGGATTAAGAACACATCATAGTTCTCCCGATACCGCTGGTCAAGGCTTTTTATACGCGCGCAGGGGAAACGGCCGCATTCAAAGCACCATAGAAAGCCCCGCTCAAAAGCACACCGTTTTTTCACGCAATTCCTGCAACTGACCCGGGTGATTTCCTCGTTCGGCGCCCGGCAGCCGGAACATGGCTTTTTGACGTGCAGATATGCGCTGCACGCAAGGCAGTTTACGCCGCATGGAGCGATCATGTTCGCCTCTAACTTCTCCGGCATTCTCATAAAGCAAGTCCCCCATGGTGCCCGAATGAACGCTTATCCCTTACTGGTAAACCCGCAGCGTAAACGAATTGTAAAGTGACATTTAGCCGCTCGCTTGCGCGATGATCATGCTGATAATCGCGTCCGCCGGCATGCCTTTGCCGATCATACGCTCAGATATGTCTTTCAGATAATCTTTCTCCCTCCACCAGCGTTTCATTTCCGTTTCGCCAAATTCTCCGGCATTGGGCTTTGTTCCGTGCCGAAGAAGCGTTTCCTCAAAAGGAATATCAAAATAGTAAGCGTGGATATTGCTCCCAAATTCCTCTTTTATTGTTTCAAACAGCCTTTGATACCAGTCTGAATATAAGATACCCTCCAAAATGGTCGTTGCGCAATGGTCTTTTCCATACCTGACAAGCTCGATGAGCAAATCGATGGCTTTTGTTTCCGGCCCGTCCTTTACATACAGTATTTCCCGCCTGACGACGTCTTGCGAAATGAGCAGAGTGCCTTGGCCAAAATGTCTTTGCAGCTCTTTTGCGACAGTCGTTTTCCCGCAGCCGGAGTTTCCCCGCAACAGAATGATTCTTGGTTTCATATCCATAATCACCTTCAAACCGCGACCGGTTATGCTTCGTCAGGATCGATAATTATAAACCTGTTTGAGCGAGTCTGCGAAAGGTTTCAGGGACGTTTGATCCGCGATGAATTCAAACTTCATGCTGTGAACCCTCGCATCGCCGAATATTTCCCCGCTGATTGTGATATGGCCCGTTCCATCCATCTCAAATGAAACATAACTGCCGTAGCCGATTTCCCTGAGCTCGGCCTTATGGCGGTTAAACTCATAAAGATCGTTCATCTGTTTTGCAAACCGAACGAACTCCTTGATGTCGCACTCGCACGCGCCGATCCCCCTGAAGGCTTCGGATTTGACAGCCAGGTTGAAGGTCGTATTGTAAGGGTTCCCGAATTTGGCAGCCTCGAGGTCGCAGTGGAAATCGGAAATCGCGATTGCATTCCCACAATGGTTCAATTCAAAGGAGATCATTTCATCCTCCAACCGAACAATAAAATCCTGTTATTCTTCCCTCTATTTAAGAATAGCAAAACGGAAGGCGCGCCGCAACGGTTTCGTCGCGGCGCGCCTTTAAGAAGCAAAATTACCTTACATCGCGCAGATGATGTCCACGATCTCCCCGCCGACGCGCTTTTGCGCCTCCGACGTCTGCGCGCCGATGTGCGGCGTGCAGGAAACGTGCGGGTGGGAGTAGAGCGCGTGGTTCTTGGAGGGCTCCTCGGCGAACACGTCGAGGCCCGCGCCGCGCAGCTTGCCGGAGTTGAGCGCGGCGAGCAGCGCGTCCTCGTCCACGTTGTTGCCGCGGCTGGTGTTGATGATGACCGCGCCGTCCTTCATCTTGGCGATGGTCTCTTCGTTGATGAGGGGTTTCCCGTCGAGGCAGGGCGTGTGCAGCGAGATGAAGTCGGAGTTTGCCAGAAGTTCGTCGAGCTCGCCATACCGGAAGGTGTCGCACTCGAGGCCGGGGCAATGGTAGATGTCGTTGGCGATGACCTTCATGCCGAGCGCCTGCGCCTTCTCGGCGAGCATCTGCCCGATGCGGCCGCAGCCGATGATGCCGAGCGTGCGCCCCGCGAGCTCGATGCCCTTGTATTCGTTCTTATCCCACCTGTCCTCGCGCATGGAATGGCCGGCTACGGAGATGAAACGGGCGACGCCGAACATGTGCGCGAGCGCGAGTTCCGCGACCGTGTTGCTCGAGGCGCGCGGGGTGTTCTTCACCTGGATGCCGTTGGCCTCCGCGTATTCCACGTCGATGTTGTCCACGCCCACGCCGCCGCGGATGACCATCTTCAGCCTGCCGGTTTCCTTCGCGGCGTCGATGATGGGCTTTCTCACCTTCGTGGCGCTGCGCACGACCAGCACGTCGAATTCCTTGACCTTGTTTGCGAGCTCCGCCGGCTCGTAGAACTGCTCGACCACCTCGTGGCCCTTCGCGGTGAGCGCCGCGACTGCGGACTTATCCAGACCGTCGGATGCAAGTATTCTCATTGTTCTTTCTCCTTTACTTGTTCTCGGCCTCGAACTTCCTCATGAACGCCACGAGATGCTCGACGCCCTCGATGGGCATGCAGTTGTAGATGGAGGCGCGCAGGCCGCCCGTGGAGCGGTGCGCCTTGAGGTTGGTCATGCCGGCGGCGACGCTCTCCTTCACGAACTTGGCGTCGAGCTCCTCGCTCGGGGTGTTGAAGCGCACGTTCATGATGGAGCGGCTGCCCTTTTCGATGGAGGTGGTGTAGAAGCCGCTCTCGTCGAGGCAGTTGTAGAGCAGCTCGGCCTTCCTGAGGTTGACCTTTTCGCGCTCCTCGAGGCCGCCGGTCTTCAAAATCCAGTCCATGACGAGCTTGCAGATGTAGATGCACCAGCAGGGCGGCGTGTTGTGCATGGAGCCGTCCTTGGCGTTGATGGTGTAATCGCACATGGTGGGGGTAGCGGGGTTGACGTTGCCCAACAGGTCCTCGCGGATGATGACGATCGTGAGGCCCGCGGGGGCGACGTTCTTCTGTGCGCCCGCGTAGATCATGGCGAACTTCGAAACGTCGATGGGGCGGCTCAGGATGCAGCTCGACAGGTCGGCGACGAGCGGCACGTTCCCCGTGTCGGGGATATAATCCCAGCAGGAGCCGTAGATGGTGTTGTTGTAGCAGATGTGCACATAGTCCGCCTCGGGATCGAGCTTCAGCTCCTCCTGCCGCGGAATGCGGGAGTAGTTGATGTCCTTGCCCGACCAGGCGACGTTGACCTCGCCGTATTTTCCGGCTTCCTTGGCGGCCTTGCTCGCGAAGCTGCCGGTGACGATATAGTCGGCCTTGCGGTTCTTGTTCATCAGGTTGAGGGGCACGCACGCGAACTGCAGCGTCGCGCCGCCCTGCATGAAGATCACCTTGTAGTTGTCGGGGATGTCCATGACCTTGCGCAGGCCGGCCTCCGCCTGCTGGATGATGTTATCGTAGACCTTCGAGCGGTGGCTCATCTCCATCACGGACATGCCGCAGCCTTCGAAATTGATGAGGTTGTCCCGCGCGCTCTCGAGCACCTCGACGGGCAGCATCGACGGTCCGGCGGAAAAATTGTAGATCCTGTTGTAGTCCATAGCAGCTCTCCTGTTTCATGTTTTTTCTTTGAAGTTCCTTGCGGAAAGTCTTCCCATTCGCCCCTCATTATATAGCCAAACAAATGCAAAAGCAATTGAGTCAGGGCCTGAAACGGGTGAAAAGCAGTTAATATATAATTTTTCCGGCATCCGTTATATTTCATCGCACGCCGCGCTTTACTATTGCATAGTATTGATGTATACTCATATTGCATATTCAACATAATATTCATAGAGAGGTGAAGCATGGGAAAGTTCGTCAACCAGTTTTCCGAAATCGGCAAACTGAACGCGGTGATGCTGCACCGGCCGGGCATCGAAATCGACCAGGTGACGCCGGATTTTTTCGCGGAGATGCTGATTGACGACACGCCGTATCTCCCCGCGGCGCAGCGCGACCACGACGCGTTCGCGCGCGTTTTAAGCGAGAACGGGGCCAAGGTGCTTTACCTCGAGGACCTTTTCTTGGAGGTCGTGGCGGACGACGCGGTGCGCCTTCGATATATCGACGACTTCGTGCGCGAGAGCTGCGCCAACGGGGGCGGCGCCTGCGCCGCCGTGCGCGAATACCTGCTGCCTATGGCCCCGAAGGAGCTGTTCCGCGCGGTCGCCAAGGGCATACGCCCCGCCGACCTTGAAAGGATCGCCCCGCGCTCGGTGACGCTCAGCATCCGCGATCCGTATCCCTTCGTGCTCGACCCCATGCCCAACATCTATTTCACGCGGGATACCTCCATCTGCATCGGGCACGGCATGGTTATCTGCTCGATGAGCAAGCGCTCCCGGCGGCGGGAGACGCTGTTCACCCGCTATATCCACGATTACCACCCGCTCTTTTGCGACGTTCCGCTCTGGTACGACAATACGATCCCCTACATCATCGAGGGCGGCGACGTGCTCATCCTTTCGGACAAGGTGCTCGCCGTCGGCTGCGGGGAGAGGACCAGCACCGCGGCGGTCGAGATACTCGCCAACAAGCTCTTCGCCGAAGGGTTTGAGCGCATCCTTCTGTTTAACAACCCCAAATCGCGCACCTTCATGCACCTCGACGTGCTCTGCACGATGGTGGATTACGATAAGTTCCTCACGCACCCCTGCATCTACGATAAGCAGTTCGACGTATACGAGCTGACCGGCAAGCCCGGCGCGGTGCGCGTCTCCATCACGACGGAGCCGGTGGACCGCATCTTCGCTCGCGCGCTCGGCCTCCCTTCGGTGCGCTTCATCGAGATGGGTGGGGGAGACCCCATCGTCGCCGCGCGCGAGCACTGGAATATGGGTTCCAACTCGCTCACCATCGCCCCGGGCAGCGTCATCGTGTATGACCGCAACGAAGTGACCAACGAGCTGCTCGCCCGCTCGGGCGTCAAGGTCAACACCGTCCCCGCGGCGGAACTCGTCCGCGGCCGCGGCGGCCCGCGCTGCATGAGCATGGCGATCAATCGGGACGGAGTTAATTAGCAAATAGCAATTGTAATTTTTCAAATAATAAACGGCTTTCGTAACACCGAAGGCCGTTTTTGTATGGGCGCCGGTATCGCTGGAAGGTATTCGATTTATTGATATTAAAATTAAATACTTTAATTTTATTATTGACTTATTTAATCTCTAGCATAAAATAATATTGCAAAGGAGGAACGCTCATGCCTTACCAAACCCCATCGAAATGCCCCGTATGCGCGGGGGAGCTGCGCGTCACGCGGCTGAGTTGCCCAAACTGCCAAACGGAGCTAAGCGGCAGCTTCTCCCCGTGCCAATACTGCGCGCTGGATGAAAAGCAGCGCGTGTTCATGGAAACGTTTTTAAAGTGCCGCGGGAATATACGGGAAGTGGAAAAAGCGCTCGGCATTTCCTACCCTACCGTAAAAGGGCTGCTGGAGGATTTGCTCGGCGTCCTGTTCCCGCACGAAAAGCCGGTCCATGAGGATTCCGGCGTCGGCGACGTATTGGACCGGCTGGAAAACAAGCAAATCACCGCGGCGGAAGCGGCCCTACTGCTGAAACAACTGAAAGGAGAATAAAGAAATGGAAGAGAACGGCAGGATCCGGATCCTCCAAATGCTGAAAGCCGGCGTGATCACGGTAGACGAGGCGGAAGATTTGCTGCGCTCGCTCGAGGCGAAAGAACCCGCCGCGGAGCAGACCGTCGCTTTTAAGGATGCGCGCGGACGCAAGAACAGAAAGCTGCGCGTGCAGGTGGATGCGGGGGAAGACGAAAAAAAAGCCAGGGTGAACATCAACGTGCCGGTCTCGCTCATCAAATCCCTGGGGCCGGTGGTCGTAAAAAATCTGCCCGTGGAAGCCAAAGAAGAGCTTGATCAATTCGGCGTGGATCTCGTGTCCATCATGGAAGGCATCGAAGCGCTGATCGAAAGCGGGCAGGAAGAAGATGTCGTCAACGTGGATGTGAACAAGGGATCCGATACAGCCAAGGTGCGCGTATATGTCGAGTAGGCCGACGCTGTTTTTCCTGATGTCCATGCGCGTCGGCGGGAAACAGAAATTCCGTTTTTTTCTGCTGCTGCCGATGTGGGTGGTGCTGGATCTGACGGATATGCTGGATGATTTATGCCGTATTACAGCGGCGTTTTGCAGAAACGTTAGCTATCGCACGATCGGAAACGGCAGGCAGTTCCTTCCCGATACGCTGCGCGCGACATCTGCCGCGCTGAGCGGCTGCGTGATGGAGCTGGCGTTTGAAACCGGTCCGCTGGATATCGTGGATATCGACGTTTGGAAAAACCGCGAAACGGTAAAGCTGAAACTGCTTACGCGATGAGAGAAGGTATATTATGAAGCTGCTTATCAAATGGCTGATATGCTTCGGCGCCCTCGCTGCGGCGCAGGCGCTTTTCCCGGCGCAGGTGGCGGGCGGCGCGGGGCAGCTCGCCATCGCGGGACTGGTGCTCTTCGCGACCAATCTGCTGATACGCCCTCTTGCGCAGCTGATCTGTTTGCCCGTAACCATCCTTACGCTCGGGTTGTGCCATTTCGTCGTCAACGCCTGTATGGTGGGTCTTACCGACGCCATGCTGCCTTTTATTCACCTGAACAGTTTCTGGGTTTGGTTGGTGGTCGCTTTTGTGATAACGCTCGGCAATGCAACGCTGCTATACGTTCTGCATAAGAGCCAACGGATGATATCGGAATCGATCGACGCATAAAAAGAAGGGCTATCGCGGCGTATGTTTCGCGGTAACCCTTCTTTCCCTCGCGCTAAAGACGTCCCCATCAAAGATTCATGCCGTCGTATACCAAATCCCGTATCGTCGGATGGATGAACTCGAAGGCGGCCGCGTGGCTTAATACATGCTGCATATAGACGGCGCAAAGGGAGTTCTCGGGATCGATCAGGCAATACGCGCCCGCCGCGCCGTCCCAACCGAACTCGCCGACGGGGGATTTTGCCTTGCCGCCGCCCACGCGCGTGCGCACGCCCAGACCGTAGCTGTATATCCCCTCGGTTTTCATTTTATTGAAATCCGCGCGCTGGACGGGCGTGAGCCAGTCCTTGCGCATGAGCGCGACCGATTCAGGTTTGAGCACGCGCGCGCCGCTCGCGCCGACACTGCCGTTGGCGAGCGCGTCGGGCAGGAGCGCGTAGGAGTCGAGCGTGGCGAAAAGCCCGCCTCCACCGGACTCGAACCTGCCCAGCGGGCTTAAAAGGTTCTTCTGGCTGCCGACGACGACCTTCCCCGTTTCGGGATCGACCTTGTGCTGCACGCTCAGGCGCGCGCGCTGTTTCGCATCGGGGAAGAAGGCGATCTCCTTCGCGCCGAGAGGTCCGAAGATGTTTTTCTCGAAATACGCGCCGAGTTTTTCCCCTGAGACGGCCTCGACCACGGCGCCGAGCAAGTCGATGCACACGCTGTACTGGTAATGCGCGCCGGGTTCGAAATCGAGCGGCTCTTTTGTGAACGCGGGGATCAGCTCCTTCGAGGTGAGGTTGCGGCCATAGCGAAAGACGAGCGCGCGGACGGCTGGCGTTTCCATATTATAGTTAAAGCCGCCCGTCATGGTGAACAGGTGCAGTATTTTCAGCGTTTCGCGCGCGGGGCGGACGACATCGCCCTCGCGCACGCTCAGGTGCGCGAATGCGGGCAGATAGCGCGCCACGGGATCCTCGAGGCTCAATTGTCCCCGCTCGATGAGCTGGAGCGCCGCGACGGACGTGACGAGCTTCGTCATGGAGTAGACCCAGTAGAGATCGTCCGGCGTGACCGGCTTTTGCTTCTTCGGATCGGCGGAGCCCGCGCTGTGGCGGTAGACGCACGCGTGGCCGCGGTACACGGCGAGGTCGCACGCGGGCGTGCCGTGTTTCTCCCGCAGAGAATCGAGATATTCCGTAAGCTTTGTGAAATCCATGGGCGCGAGCCTCCGATCGATGGGATGGCTTATTATCCCACTTTTTTCTTTCCGCGTCCAGAAGCCTGTCATCGGGAGATCAAACGCTTTATAGAATGAACGGGCGACCTTCCGGCCGCCCGCATGCTGCTGCTTTGTTCGATTTAACCGTTGTGGCGGATGACGCCGTTCTTCTCGAGCTCGATGAGCTTCGCGGCGGGGTCCTTCACCTTGGCGAGGAAGATCATCGCGGCGATGATATAGGGCTTGTAGGAGGCCTGCTTGTAGAGGGGATCGCGATAGCGGTCGAACACGCTCGCCGCAACCTCGCCCTCGTCGCAGGAAACGCCCGTGATGTCGGCGGGCAGGCAGTGGAGGTAGAGCGCCTTGCCGTCCCGGGTCAGCTTCATCATCTCCTCGGTGCACTCCCAGTCCTTATGCTGCGCGTTCTGCGCGAGCAGCTTCTTCTCGAGGGCTTTGATGCCGTCGAAGTCGCCCTTGCCGTAAAGCTCTGTCCTCTCCTCCATCGCCTTGAAGGGCGCCCAGCTCTTGGGATAGACGATGTCCGCGTCGCGGAAGGCTTCCTTCATGTCGTTGGAGATGGTGAACTTCCCGCCGGACTCGGCGGCCTGCTTCTTCGCGATGTCGACAACGCCGTCCATCACCTCGTACCCCTCGGGATAGGCGAGGGAAACGTCCATGCCGAGGCGGGTCATGAGGCCGATCACGCCCTGCGGCACGGAGAGGGGCTTGCCGTAGCTGGGCGAGTAGGCCCAGGTCATGGCGACCTTCTTGCCGCGCAGGTTTTCAAGCGAGCCGAACTCGTGCACGAGGTGCAGCGCGTCCGCCATGACCTGCGTGGGGTGGTCGATGTCGCACTGGAGGTTGACGAGCGTGGGCTTCTGCTCGAGAACGCCGTCCCTGTGGCCGGCCGCGACCGCCTCGACGACGTTTCGCATGTAGGTGTTGCCCTTGCCGATGTACATGTCGTCGCGGATGCCGATGACGTCCGCCATGAAGGAGATCATGTTGGCGGTTTCGCGCACGGTCTCGCCGTGGGCGATCTGGCTCTTGCCCTCGTCGAGGTCCTGCACCTCGAGGCCCAAGAGGTTGCAGGCGGAGGCGAAGGAGAAGCGGGTGCGGGTCGAATTGTCGCGGAAGAGGCTGATGCCGAGGCCGCTGTCGAATATCTTCGAGGATATGTTGTTCTCGCGGAGGCCGCGCAGCGCGTCCGCGACGGCGAATACGCCCTGGATCTCGTCGAAGCTTTTCTCCCAGGTCAGGAAGAAGTCGCCCTCGTACATGTTCTTCAGGTCCAGCTTTTTGATGACTTCGGTGTACTTTTTAATTTTGCTCATAGAATCCTCCGTACCTGTTTCAAAATCGTTATTGGATGACGTTGTCGGTAAGGGTCGCGCGGAACTGCGTCACGTCCTCCGAACTGCCGCCCTTGTACATGCCGGGCAGGAGCGCATATACGGCCGCGCACACCGCGAGGTCCTTTTTCCAGGTGATCTCGTTGGGCGCGTGCGCCTGGCTCTCCGCGCCGGGGCCGAAGCCCACGCAGGGGATGCCGTACCGGCCCTGAATGGAGACGCCGTTGGTCGAGAAGGTCCACTTGTCGACGAGGGGGCGGTCGCGCTTGTCGGCGTTGCCCGGCTCATTCGTGCGCTCCGTGCCGTAGAGCGCCTTGTGCGCCTCATAGAGCGCCTGCACGTGGGGCGCGCTCTCCTTGTTGATCCAGGTCGGGAAGTAGCACTCCGTCTCGTACACCTCGCCCGTCCACGCGGGGCGGTCGTACATGTACATGGAGACCTTCGCGCCGTATTTTTGGCAGGAGGGCAGCGACTCGATTTCCTTGATGCAGGAATCCCACGTTTCGCCGGCCGTCATGCGGCGGTCGAGCGACACCGAGCAGGAGTCCGCGACCGCGCAGCGCGAGGGGGAGGTGAAGAAGATTTCGGAAACCGTCACGGTGCCGCGGCCGAGGAAGCGCGCGTCCTCGTAATGCCCGGGGTTGAACTTCGGATCGAGCATTTTGACGAGGCCCTTGATCTCCGCGTCGTCCCCGCAGCCGTTCTCGTTGAGCGCCTTGACTTCCTTGAGGATGTCCGCCATCTTGTAGATAGCGTTATCCCCGCGCTCGGGCGCGCTGCCGTGGCAGGAGACGCCCCGGACGTCCACGCGGATCTCCATCCTGCCGCGGTGGCCGCGGTAGATGCCTCCGTCCGTCGGCTCGGTGATGACGACAAACTCCGGTTTGACATTATCCTTATTGTAGATGTACTGCCAGCACATGCCGTCGCAGTCCTCTTCCTGCACGGTGCCCGTGACGAGGATGCGCGTGCCCGCGGGGATGAGGCCCAGGTCCTTCATGATGCGCGCGCCGTAAACCGAGCTTACGATGCCGCCGAGCTGATCGGAAGCGCCGCGCCCGCCGATCTCGGTTTCGTTCTCATATCCCTCGTAGGGGTCGAACTTCCAGTTGCTCCTGTTGCCGAGGCCAACGGTGTCGATGTGCGCGTCGTAGGCGATGAGCCTGTCCCCGCTGCCCATGTAGCCCAGAACGTTGCCGAGGCCGTCGATCTCGACCGCGTCGAAGCCCACGTCCTGCATCTCCCTGGCGATCCTCTTGATCACGCCCTCCTCGCCGCAGCTCTCGCCCGGTATCTTTATGAGGTCGCGCAGGAATTTCGTCATCTGAGGGAGATAGCCCTCGCCGGCCTTTTTAATCTCGTTAAAATCCATGTTTCTCTCCTTTTAGGTGTTGTTTGGTGGTATTGACGGCGGTCAGTTTTTGCCGCCGGAATCCAGATAGGAATACAGGGTGTATTTGCTGATGCCGAAGTAGCTTGCGATCTTGTCCCCGCTCTTTGTGATGAGCATGGCGCCGGCGTCGTTGAGGTAGCGGATGGCGCGCACCTTGTCGTCCTTGTTCATGAGGGCCACGGGCTTGCCGATGAGCTTGACGCTCTGCTCGAGAAGGTCGTCGAGCAGCTCGTTCACGTTGGTGGGGATGCGCTCCGGCTCGCCGGAGGCGGTGTCGCTGCGGACGAGCGACTCCATGGCGGACTGCGCCATCATGAAGGGCGTAAGGTCGAAATTGATTGAAAAGATGCCCACGGGCCTGCCGTCGCAGTCGTTGATATAAACCGTGCCGGAGCGGAGGATCCGCCCGTCGGCGGTTTTGGTCAGGTAGTCGTAATGGTCGGGGAGGTTCCTTGTACCCGCCTTCATCGCCTCGAGCGCGATGTGCGAGCCGCCCTTGCCCACGCTCCGGTTGGAGACGTGGCCGTTCTCGATGGCGGCGATGGTGTTCTCCGGGTCGCCGCCCGAGAGGTCGTGCACGACCACCTCGCAGTTCGGGCCGAACTGCGCCGCAATCGCCTTTGCGAGCCGTTTGAGCGTATCGAGCAGTTCCTCGTTCATGCGATCCTCCCGATGCTTAGTATCGATGAATTCAGTTTACCATATCCGCACAGGAATTCAAGAGGAAACAATAAAATTTTTTAGGTTAACTAAAATATTTTTGATTCACGCGTCCATCGTAGCTCTTGATAATTGGAAACGCCCATGATAAAATGGAAAAAACGAAATAAGGACTGCTGTAAGGGAGTGCTTCGCGCGCGGGCGTCAAACAAACTGTTTGATCGCACGCGCTTTTTCACATCATAGGCATGGAGGAAACAATCATGATCGTCATAGGCAACGGAAAACTGATCACGCGGGACGCGGCGCTTCCCTATCTCGCCTCGGGCGCAATCGCCGTCGAGGGGACGAAAATCAAAGAGGTCGGCGAGAGCGCGGCCATCCGAAAAAAGTATCCGGACGCGGAATTCGTAGACGCGCGGGGCGGCGTCATCATGCCCGCCTTCATCAACGCGCACAGCCACATCTACAGCGCGCTCGCGCGCGGGCTCTCCATCACCGGCTACAACGCCGAGAACTTCTTCGAGGTGCTCGACGGCATGTGGTGGAAGATCGACCGCAACCTCACCCTCGAGGATACGCGAAGGAGCGCCTACCAGACCTATATCGACTGCATCAAGACCGGCTGCACCACGCTTTTCGACCACCACGCGAGCTATCTTGAGATCGAGGGGAGCCTTTTTGCCATCAAGGACGTCGCGCAGGAGCTCGGCGTGCGCACCTGCCTGTGCTACGAGGTGTCCGACCGCGACGGCGCGGCGAAGCGAGACGCCGCCATAAAGGAAAACGGGGATTTCATCACCTGGTGCGAAAGGGAGAAGGACCCCATGCTCGCCGCGATGTTCGGCGGGCACGCGCTCTTCACGATGAGCGACGAGACGTTTGAAAAGTGCGCCGCGGAGAACAACGGCAGGACGGGATTCCACATCCACGTTTCCGAGGGCATGAACGACGTGTACGACAGCCTTCGGAATTACGGCACGCGCAGCGTCAATCGCCTCCTTAGCAACGACATCCTCGGCGAAAAGACCATACTCGGCCACTGCATCCACGTCAACGCGGCCGAGATGGACATCATTCGGGAAACGGGAACCATGGTGGTCAACAACCCCGAATCCAACATGGGCAACGCCGTGGGCTGCTCGCCCGTGCTGCAGATGATGAAAAAAGGCGTCCTCGTGGGCCTCGGCACGGACGCGTACACCTTCGACATGACCGAGAGCGTCAAGGTCGCCCTCCTCATCCAGAGGCACAACGCGTGTTTGCCCAACGTCGGCTGGACGGAGGCGACGTCGATGCTCTTTGCCAACAACGCGAAGATCGCGGCGCGCTACTTTGAAGCTCCGCTGGGCGTGCTGAAGCCCGGCGCCGCGGCGGACGTGATCGTCATGGACTACAAGCCGTACACCCCGTTCTCGGCGGACAACATCGACGGCCACATCCTTTTCGGCATGACGGGCCGCCAGTGCGAGACGACCATGTGCAACGGCAAAATATTGATGAAGGACAGGCAGCTCGTCGGCGTCGACGAGGAGGAAGTTAACAGGAAAACGCTCGAGAGCGCCGAAGGACTCTGGGCGCGCCTCAACGGATAAAGAGGGAGGAGAAGGAGAAAATGAGCGAACGCATGTCCCCGCTGCCCTTCCGGCAGCTTATGGAGTGGCTCCTCGCGGAGCATGAGAAGCACGGCTCCGCCTTCTTCGTGAGCGAGCTGTATCATAAGAAGGATAACAGGGCGCTGCCCCTCTTCGACGGGCGGATCGAAACGCCCTTCGGTCCCGCCGCGGGGCCCAACACGCAGCTTGCGGAAAACATCATCGCGAGCTACGTCGCGGGCGCGCGCTTCTTTGAGTTGAAGACCGTGCAGAAGATGGACGGCGCGGAGCTCGCCGCGTGCATCGCGCGGCCCTGCATACTCGCCTCGGACGAGGGCTACAACTGCGAATGGTCGACGGAACTGACCGTGCCGCAGGCGTTCGACGAATACGTCAAGGCGTGGGTCGCCCTCAAGCTCATCAGCCGCAAGTGGAACCTCGGCGACCCCGAGGGCTTCCTGTTCAACATGAGCGTGGGCTACGACCTCGCGGGCATCAAAACCGAAAAGCTCGACCGCTTCATCGAGGGCATGAAGGACGCGTCCGACACGCCCGTGTGGCGGGAATGCGTCGCGACGGCGAAGGAGCTCTTCCCCGAGGACGCGGATGATATCGACGCCATCTCGCCCCGCATCTGTTCCGGCGTGACCATCTCCACGCTGCACGGCTGCCCGCCGCAGGAGATCGAGGCCATCGCGACGTATCTCATACGGGAAAAGCGGCTCAACGCGTTCGTCAAGTGCAACCCGACGATTTTAGGCTACGCGTTCGCGAGGGAGCGCCTCGACGCCATGGGCTACGACTACGTCGCCTTCGACGACCACCATTTCCGCGAGGATCTGCAGTACGCGGACGCGGTCCCCATGTTCCGAAGGCTCCTCGCCCTCGCGGAGGACCTCGGCCTCGAATTCGGCCTGAAACTCTCCAACACATTCCCCGTGGACGTGAGGGCGAAGGAACTGCCCAGCGAGGAAATGTACATGTCCGGCCGCGCGCTCTACCCCCTCACCATCGAGATGGCGGCGCGATTCGCGCGGGAATTTAAAGGAAAGCTTCGCCTCTCCTTCTCCGGCGGCGCGGATTATTTCAACTTCAAAAAGCTCTTTGAGGCCGGTATCTGGCCCGTCACCGTGGCGACGACCATCTTGAAGCCGGGCGGCTACGGAAGGTTCGCGCAGCTCGCGCGGCTCTGCGAGGGCCTGGAATACAAGCCCTTCGTGGGTGTGGACGCGGACGCGGTCGAAAGGCTCTCGAAGGAAGCTGTCTACGACAAGCACCACCTAAAGCCCATCAAGCCCCTGCCCTCGCGCAAGTTCGAGGAGAAGGTGCCCCTAATCGACTGCTTCGCCGCGCCCTGCGCGCACGGCTGCCCCATCCGCCAGGATGTGCCGGAATACATCGAGCTGTGCGGCAAGGGCCTTTTCGAGGACGCGCTGCGCGTCATCGTCGAAAAGAACGCGCTGCCCTTCATCACCGGCACCATCTGCGCGCACCGCTGCATGGACAAGTGCACGCGCAACTTCTATGAGGAGAGCGTGCACATCCGCGACCTCAAGCTCGAGGCGGCAGAGAAAGGCTACGACGCGCTGATGGAGGCCGTCGTCCCCGCGGAATTGAAAGAAGGCCCGCGCACGGCCATCGTCGGCGGCGGCCCCGCGGGCATCGCCGCGGCGTACTTCCTCGCGCGGGAAGGCTACCCCGCGACGGTGTTCGAGCGCGAACAAGAAGTCGGCGGCCTCGTGAGAAACGTCATCCCCTCCTTCCGCATATCGAATGAGGCGATCGCGCGCGACGCGGCGCTCGCGGAGCGCATGGGCGCGGCCTTCGTGACCGGCAAGGAAGCGCCCTCCCTCGAGGAGCTGAAAGCGGAGGGCTTCGACTATATCCTCCTCGCCTTCGGCGCGGAGAAGAATGGCGAACTTAACATTGAGGGCAACGTCGTCAACGCCATCGACTTCTTGAGATCGGCGAAGGCCGCCCCGGATTCGCAGAAGCTCGGGAGCGCGCTCGCCGTCGTGGGCGGAGGCAACACGGCGATGGACGCCGCGCGGCAGGCCAAGCGCATGGGCGTTGGGAAGGTTTCCATCGTCTATCGCCGCACGAAGAAATATATGCCCGCCGAGGAAGAGGAGCTGAAGCTCGCCCTCGAGGACGGCGTGGAGTTCGCGGAGCTGCTTTCCCCCGTCCGCCAGGAGAGGAGCAAGCTCGTCTGCCGCCGGATGAAGCTCGGCGCGCCGGACGCGAGCGGCAGGCGCTCGCCCGTCGAAACCGACGAATTGGTAGAGATCGACGCGGATACCGTGATCGCCGCGGTCGGCGAGAAGCCGGACGGGGCGGCATTCGCGCGCTACGGCGTCGCGCTCGACGCGCGCGGCAGGGCGAAGTTCGACTGCGGCGACGGCGTCTACGTCGCGGGCGACGCGCTGCGCGGCCCGTCGACGGTGGTCGAGGCCATCGCGGACGCGCGCAAATTCGCGGACGCGGTCATCGCGGGCGCCCGCTCGTTCGACATGCCGGTCGAAACCCGGCGGGACTATGGCGAAACGCTCCGCCGGAAGAGCGTCCTCTGCGAGCCCTGCGGGAAGGAGGCCGCGCGCTGCCTCGGCTGCTCGACCGTGTGCGAAAACTGCGTTTCCGTCTGCCCGAACCGCGCGAACGCGGCGCTCGTCGTGCCCGGCTGCGCGATGCGGCAGATCCTCCACATCGACAGGCTGTGCAACGAGTGCGGCAACTGCGCCGCCTTCTGCCCTTACGAGAGCAGGCCGTACATCGAGAAGTTCACCTATTTCTCCGCGGCGGAGGATATGGAAGACAGCGAGAACGAGGGCTTCCGCCTCATAGATCCGCAGAACCCGTCCTTCGTGCGCGTGCGGCTGAACGGCGAAACTAGAAATTACGACCTTTCGAAGCAGAATGAGCTTGACCCTGCCATAGAATGCTTTATTATGACTGTAGTGAACGACTACGCGTATATACTTTGAGTGCTCCGGAGGATAACCGATGGCCACATTCACGGTGAACGGAAAGACCGTAACGGTCGATAAAAATCAAAAGCTGCTGCGCTATCTGCGAGACGAGCTGCGCCTCCTCTCCGTCAAGGACGGCTGCTCCGAGGGCGCGTGCGGCACCTGCACGATCATCGTCGACGGGAAGGCCGTTAAAGCCTGCGTGCAGCAGACGGATAAACTCGCGGGGAAGAACGTCCTCACCGTCGAAGGGCTTTCCGACTTCGAGAAGGAAGTCTACGTGCGCGCCTTCGGCGAGGCGGGCGCGGTGCAGTGCGGCTTCTGCACGCCGGGCATGGTGATGAGCGCGAAGGCGCTGCTCGACGCCGACCCCGACCCTTCCGAGGAGGCGGTCAAGAAGGCCCTTCGCAGCAACATCTGCCGCTGCACGGGCTATGTGAAGATCGTGGACGCCGTCCTTCGCGCCGGGAAATATCTGCGCGAGGGGACCATACCGCCCGCCGAGGAGAACTGGACTGTCGGCGCGCGCGCGCCGCGCCTCGACGTGCGCGAGAAGGTGCTGGGCTACGGCGAATTCACGGACGACCTCTACCTCCCCGGCATGCTCCACGGCAGCGCCGTGCGCGCCAAATACGCCCGCGCGCGCGTGCTCGCGATCCATACCGAGAAGGCGAAAGCGCTGCCCGGCGTGGTCGCGGTCTTTACCGCCGCGGATATCCCGCGCGACGTGAAGGTCGGCCACCTCAAAAAGGACTGGGACACGCTCATCCCCGTGGGGCATCTCACGCATTACCTCGGGGACGCGATCGCGCTCGTCGCGGCCGAAACGCCGGAAATCCTCGAGGAGGCGAAAGCCCTCGTCGAGGTGGAATACGAGCCGCTCGCCCCCATCCGCTCTCCGAAGGAGGCCATGGCGGAGAACGCCCCCCTCGTGCACGAGAACGAGAAGAGCAATCTGCTCGCCAAGCGGCAGGTCAAGCGCGGCGATACGGACGCGGCGCTCGCAAAAAGCGCGCGCGTGTTCCACGGCTTCTACGAAACGCCCTTTACCGAGCACGCGTTCCTCGAGCCGGAATGCGCCGTCGCCCTGCCGGACGGGGACGGCGTGCTCGTCTACTCGAGCGACCAGAGCGTCTATGACACGCAGCACGAAATCGCGCCCATGCTCGGCCTCCCCCTCGAGAAGGTCAAGGTCGAGAACAAGCTCGTGGGCGGCGGCTTCGGCGGCAAGGAGGACGTTTCCGTCCAGCACCACGCGGCGCTGATCGCCTACCGGACAAAGCGGCCCGTAAAGGTGAAGTTCACGCGGCAGGAGAGCATACTCATCCATCCCAAGCGCCACCCGATGGAGATGGAGTTCACGGTGGGCGTGGACGAGCGGGGCGTCATACAGGGCGTGCGGGCGCGCATCCACGCGGATAACGGCGCGTACGCGAGCCTCGGCGGCCCCGTGCTCGAGCGCGCGTGCACCCACGCGGGCGGGCCCTACAACTTCCAGAACTTCGACATCGAAGGCTACGCGTGGTATACGAACAACCCGCCGACGGGCGCGTTCCGCGGCTTCGGCGTGACGCAGAGCTGCTTTGCGATGGAGAATATGCTCAACCATATCGCCCACGCGCTCGACATCAGCCCCTGGGAAATCCGCTTCCGCAACGCCATACGGCCCGGCCAGGAACTGCCCAACGGCCAGATCACGGACGCGTCGACGGGCCTTGTCGAAACCCTCCTCGCCGTGAAGGACGCCTATGAGAGCGCGAAGTACGCGGGCATCGCCTGCGCGATGAAGAACACGGGCGTTGGCGTGGGCCTGCCCGACACGGGGCGCGTGCGCCTCGTCGTCGAGGGCGGCAGGGTGCACATCCACGCGGGCGCTTCCTGCATCGGGCAGGGCCTCGGCACCGTGCTCGTGCAGTACGTCCACCAGGCGACGGGCATCCCGCGCGAGGACATCGCCTACGCCCCGGCGACCACCTTCAACGCGCCGGACTCCGGCACGACCTCCGGCTCGCGGCAGACGCTCGTCACGGGCGAGGCGGCCATGCGCGCCTGCGCGAAGCTGCGTGAGGACTATGAAAGGCACACGCTTCGCGAGCTCGAGGGCCGCGAATACTACGGCGAGTACCTCGCCAAAACCGATCCGCCTGGCACGGACAAGACCAACCCCGTAAGCCACGTGGCCTACGGGTACGCCACGCACGTCGCCATACTCGACGAGGCGGGGAAACTCGAGCGCATCGTCGCCGCGCACGAGGTGGGGCGCGCGATCAACCCGCTCTCGCTCGAGGGGCAGATCGAGGGCGGCGTCGTCATGAGCTGCGGCTTCGCGCTCACCGAGAAATTTCCGATCGACGAGAACTGCAGACCGACCGCGAAGTTCGGCACGCTGGGGCTCTTCCGCGCGGACAACGCGCCGGGCGTCGTCCCCATCGTCATCGAGAAGCCGGGCATCTATCAGGCGCTGGGCGCGATCGGCATCGGCGAGATCACCTCGATCCCCACGGCGCCCGCCATCGCCGAGGCGTACTACCGCTTCGACGGACGCGAGCGCACGGCGCTGCCGCTCGAGGGCACGCCGTATTCCAAATAACCTTCGCAGGAACCTTCACACCTTCAAGGAGGGACATATGGAGCTCAACCGCTATATCGACCACACGCTGCTCAAGGCCGACGCGACGCCGGAGCAGATCAAAAAGCTCTGCGAGGAGGCGAAGGAATATCGCTTCGCGTCCGTCTGCGTCAACACCTGCCACGTGCCCCTGGCGAGCGAGCTCCTCGCAGGCACGGACGTCGCCGTCTGCTGCGTGGTCGGCTTCCCGCTGGGCGCGATGCTGAGCGCCGCCAAGGCCTACGAGGCCGCGCGGGCGGTCGAGGCGGGCGCGAGCGAGGTCGACATGGTCATCAACATCGGCTACGCGAAGGCGGGCGACTGGAAGCGCGTCGAGGGGGACATCCGCGCCGTCGCCGAAGCCGCGCACCCGGACGCGCGCCTCAAGGTCATTCTCGAAACCTGCCTTTTGACCGACGAGGAGAAGGTTGAAGCCTGCCTTGCCGCCAAGCGCGCGGGCGCGGACTTTGTGAAAACCTCCACGGGCTTCTCCATCGGCGGCGCGACCGCGGCCGACGTCACGCTCATGCGAAAAGCCGTCGGCCCCGACATGGGCGTAAAAGCCTCGGGCGGCATCCGCACGCGCGAAGACGCCCTCGCCATGATCGCCGCCGGGGCGACGCGCCTGGGCGCGAGCAACGGAGTTAAGATCGTCGGGGGGAGTTAACAACTGATAGTTGACAATGCGCTTTATCAAAGAGCTTCCGCTTTAAAGAACGGCGAGATAAGAAAGCAAACACGGATACGGCGGTTTACATGCCGTATCCGTGTTTGTTATAGTTATAAAAAAAGAATAGCAAGCATAGGAAGCGTAGCCGCACTTTCGCGAAACCTCTTGTCGGGAACGACCAAACCCCGATTCCCGTTTTTATGCTGCGGCTGCAAAGGCGAAAGTAGGCTGAGAGAAGATTGACGAGGGGGACATCCGATGAGCTTTTCAAATTTAGAACAAAGGCTGGCACACAACTACATGGAAATGTTGCCATCCTTCGTACCCGATGAAAACGCATCCGTTAATGTTTGGGAACAAGAACAATTTTATGGCTTAATCAAAGGCTTGTTTCAGTTGGCATTTGATGAACCTTTGCTTTTCACAACATCGTTGCATGACGATGATGCTTATCCAAATCGTTATAAAAAAGGTTATGGAAAACCTGAATTAATTGAGCACATGAGGAAGTTTACCAAATCAATCGACCGGTTATTGCAATCTATGTTTCTGCTTGGACAGGGTAAAGAGCAAAAGCTAAACAAGAAACAGATGACGGTTTTATCAAGGCTTGATGTTGATGACTTAACAAAGCTTCCTGCCGCATGGAAGTGGATGTCAACGAAGGACGGCGCGAATACCTCGACCTTTTCACATTGCCTGTTTCATGACAGCTATCCGTATACCTCCGAAATATACGCTCGATTGCTTGGAGATGCCGCGTTCAGAAAACTTGAAAGCTGGATGCTCGCCCAAGGTTATAAACGGTTTGATATTTACAACACTACGGCGAGCGACTGCAATTTGTCGCTGTCAATTGTCAATCCAAAGTGGAGTGAAGAACCGCCGCGCGGCGGGTTTGAATACAAAATCAAACATACGGGTATAGCGGCGCAGTTCGATGATTATGTAAAAACTCCTCCGGCATTTGGTCTGTGCATACCCGGCGGAATGAAGCCGTATCTGGCAGCTTTTGATGTAATGGACAAGACCTTACAAGCATTTGTTGTTGAGCAAACAAAAAAGTGCAATATGTGCAAGTATTGCGTCCAAACAGACAAAACGGGAACCCGCCCATTGGCGTATACTGCGATTCGCTTTGAAGGCAAGGACTATCGGTTATGCAATTATTACCCCGGCTATACGTATAGCTGGAGCAGCATTGATGATCGTCTTGCGGGTATGTTAATGGAGATGCTAAGCTTTATGGATACATTTATCGATGACAGGTGATAGCGGGAAATAAGCATTATCCTGGTTTCCCTATTATGCATAAAATTAGTCAGTTTCTGTTTTATATATCCCTGCGTCACCGCTCCATAGCTGCGCAAGCTTTCTTGGTTTAGCTTAAGTTCATCTAGTAGCGGCTTCCTTAAAACGAATTCCGTTTATTATTAACGTAATTATCAATTATCAATTGTCAATTGTCAATTGTCAATTGCCACAAGCTTCATCCCTCCCGCATAATCGCATACCTGCAAAACCGCCCCCTCGCGCGCAGTGAGGCGCGTGCCCTTGGCGGGGAGGAGCGTGTAGTTTTCGGCGCGGAAGAAGCCGTCTTCGTCGATCGTGCCGAGCGCGGCGTAGGCGAGGCCCCATTTGCCCGTAAAGCCGTTGAGCGTGAGCTCCATGCGCCCGTCCGCGCGCGAAACGCCGCAGTCGAGCGCGATTTCCGCCTTCGGCATGGTTTCATATTCGATGCGCATCTCGTGCGCGTCTTTAAGAAGCGAGCTTTCGCTGTGGCCCTCGAGCAGGCGGCGGCGCAGCATGCACATGGCGGCGGGGGAGGAATCCACGGCGAGGTAGCGCCGGGAAAGCGCCGCGGCGACCGCGGCCATGGTGCCGCTGCCGGAGAAGAAGTCCGCCACGAGGTCGCCCTCGCGGGAGGAGGCGAGTATCATCCGCCGCAGCAGCGCGGAGGGCTTCTGCGTCGCGAAGCCCGTGCGCTCCGGGTCGCGCTGGTGCATGTGCTCGATGTCGTCCCACACGTCGCTCGGGTAGATGGGCGTGTCCTCGTAATAGGTGTAGGTTTTGCCGCCGGAACGGATGGAGAAGCACACGCGCCCGTCCTCGTTGATGGTGCGCTTCATGTTGTTGCGCTTCTGCGGGCCGCGCGGGACGCCCACCGCCGCGATGTCGAAAAAGACGCGGGGCGATTTCCTGTAAAAGAGGATGGTGTCGTGCTTGCGCGAATAGTGGCGCAGCGCCCGCCCGCCGGATTTATACGTCCAGACGATCTCGTTGAGGAAGTTCTCCTCGCCGAAAATTTCATCCATTAATATGCGCAGCCTGGCGCCCATCCTGTAATCGATGTGCAGATAGATCGAGCCGTCGTCGGAGAGCAGCTCGCGGCAGGCGGCGAGCACGGCGCGCATCAGAGCCATGTACGCGTCCATGCCGAGGTTGTCCGAATAGACGGGGATGACGAGCTTCTCCTTCGCGCCGGCCGGCTTCGTCGCGAAGGTTTCGCCTGTGCCGAAGGGCGGGTCGATGCAGATCAACCGGATCCTGCCGCCGTATTCGCCGGCGAGGGCGGGCGCGAGCTTTTCCGCCCTGCCCAGCAGGAAGCGGCCCGGTCCGCCCACGGGGTAGATCTCACCCCTGCATACGAGTTCCTTCTCCTTCACCATAACGGACTCCTTCCATCGCGCGATATGAAAAGGCCCCGGGCATGCCGGGGCAAGGATCCATTATTCGCCGGCGCGGCGGCTGTGCGCGTTGACGACGTGCGCCTCCATCGCCGTTTTGGCCTCGTCCGGCTTATGCTGCTCGATGGCCTCGAAAATCCGCCTGTGCTCGCTGAGCGAGCGCCCCGGCCGTTCGGGCGTGGTGAGGGAGGTCCTTCGCACCTGCCGCGTGTTCTGATGGAGCTGCGCGAGGATATGCCTTAAAACCCGGCTGTCGCAGGCGGAGAAAATGACGTTGTGGAATTCCGTATCGAGGCGCGCGAGGTTCGTGGGGTCGTTCTTGCGGGTATACATCTCCATCAGCTCGATGACTTCCGTGAGGCGCGCGAGGCTCCCTTCGTCGATGCGCTCCGCGGCCCAATAGGCCGCCTGGCCCTCGATCAGGTGGCGGATGGTGAAAATATCGTCGATGTCGTGGCTGGTCATGCCCTGCACCATGACCCCGCGGTTGGGGATGCTGACGACGAGGTCCTCGAGCTCAAGCTGCTTTAGCGCCTCTCGTATCGGCGTGCGGCTGACGTCGAGCTCCTCCGCGAGCTTGGTTTCGACGAGATAATCGCCGTTTTGGTACCTGCCCTCTATGATATCGTCGCGGATGTGCGCATATACCTTCGCGGTCAGCGACTGTTTGTCGTTCGGATCGAAAAACATGATGTATCCTCCGTTTCGCTAAAATAATTGTATGCGGAAAACAACAAGAAAGCAAGAAGAACATGTATACAATCTTTCAGAAACCAACAAATTACCGCGTTTTCGCGCTCCTTGCGAGGCGCATAATAAACGTATCGGAGGAGGCTTTATGAAACGGAATTTGTTGTTGATTGCGATGATTATCTGCGCCGCCGCGCTGTTCGGCTGCCGCACGAGGCAGTATGCGACCATCGAGGAAGCGGTGAGAGACGGCGCGGTGCTCGGCGAGAAAATCGTCATCGACGGAATCGACGTTTCGGGCCTCGGCGTGCTCGAGGCGAGGCAGAAGCTGACGGCGGCGCAGGACGCGCGCATCGCGGCCATCTCCTGCATCGTGCGCGCGGGCGGCGAGAGCGCCATGATCGAGGGAAGGAAGCTCGGCATCGGCTTCGACACGGACGCGGTGCTCGCGAAGGCGGCGTCGCTGCCCCAAAAGGTCGCTTTCTGGGCGGACGAGACGCGGGAATTCAAAACCGCCGTGTCCGTGAGCGCCCTGAGCGTCAGCCGCGCGGCGCAGGAGGCCGCGTACGCCCTCAACCGGCAGCCGACGAACGCCGAAGTGTATTTCGACGCGGAGTCGGACACCAGCTTTTCCTATCTGGGCGAAACGCAGGGCATCGAGGTCGACGCGAAGCAGCTCGCGCTGTGGCTTACCGAAAAAGCCAGCCGGCTCGAGGGCGGCGTGACCGAGGCGAAGATATCCGATATTCCCGCCGACTACACGCTCACGGACGCCGAGAACGACACGCAGCTCATCTCGGAGTTCACGACATCCTTCAAGGGCTCGACCTACTCAAAGCCCAACCGGGTGTACAACATCGTCAAAGCCGCGTCGATGATCAACGGCGCGTCCATAGAGCCCGACGCGGTCTTCAGCATCAACGAGGCGCTCGGGCCGCGTACGGGGGAGACGGGCTGGAGGATGGCCACGGGCATCAAATACGGCGCGTATGTGCAGGAATACGGCGGGGGGGTCTGCCAGGTCAGTTCCACGCTCTACAACGCGGCGCTCATGGCGGACCTTGAGATCACCGAGCGCACCCATCACTCCTGGCCCCTCGGGTATGTGTCCGTGGGCAGGGACGCGACCATCAGCACAGGCGGGCCGGACCTCTGCTTTCGCAACAACACGGGCGCGCCCGTCTACATCCGGGCCTTTACGGACGAGGGGGAAAAGACCGTGACCGTGCGCATCTACGGCAGGCCGCCCGCGGACGGCGTCACGATCCGCGTCGTGAGCAAAAAGACGGGCACGCTCGAGGACCTCGGCACGGAGGTGCTGGTGGATCCCAAACTCGCCCCGGGCGAAGTCAACATCGTGCGCGAATCGCACGTAGGCGTGACCGCGGAAACTTATAAGGAATACTACGCGGCCGACGGAACCCTCATGAGAAAAGAGCTCGTCAGCCGCGACAAATACCGCTCGATCAAGGGCCTCATGTACATCGGCCCGGCGGAGGAGCCCAAGACGCCTTCGCCCTCGCCTTCCGGCACCCCCGGCGTAACGCCGAGCCCGACGCCGACGGGCGGAGGCAACGACTAAGCCCCGCGTCGAATGAAGGGCGCGGCATGTGACAGTCCCCATAGCATTGGGGACTTTTCTTTACTCCTCCTCGTTGAGAAAAGCGTAGAACTCCAGTTCCTTCGGCGCGTCGGAAGCCTTGTAGCGGCCGACGGGCTGCGCGTACACGGTGTATTCCTCCGCTCCGTCGAGGGAGAGGGCGGCGTCGCACGCGCTTTGCGAGAACGCGCCGATGCCGCAGGTGCCAAGCCGGAGCGCTTCCGCCGCGAGGTAGAGCGCGTGGCCGACATGGCCGAGGTCCATCATGGCGACCCGGTGCGCGTAAATGCCGTAGCGCCACTCCGCGCGGTAAGGCACGAGGCTGAAGAAAAACACGGCGGACGCCCTCGCCGCCCAGCGTTGCCCCGCGAGCATGGCGGTGAGCGTCTCCTCCGGCGCGTCGAGCGCATGGAGGTATTCCAAGGCGTGCGTCATGGGCAGATAGTGATAGACGCCGGGCTCGAGCCCCGCCACGCTGTTGACGGCGACATACGCCTCGAACGCGTGGCGCGCGCCGCCCGAGGGCACCGTGCGCAGCGTCGCGTAATTGTTGCCGCGGATGGACTGCACGCCCTGCGAAGCCCACAGCAGGAAGGAAAGCTCGGGCATCGTCAGCGCCTCGCCCGTATAGACCCTGCGCGTGCGGCGGGAGGAAACGAGCTCCGCATAGTCGGGCGCGAGGCCGAGTTGCTTAAAGTCGTGCGGCAGGCGGATGCTCTGATCCGCCATGGGCGCTTTCGCAAGCGGCGGCTGCGGCAGCTTTTGCTCCTGGTCGGACACGAAGCCGTCGTCCGCGTCCATCGCGCATTTGGTGAATTCCCTGCCCGCGTCCGTGCGGCGTTTCACTTCGGCGATATCCATTTCAGCGATCCTCCGGCCTTAGTTTGGTGTACGGGCAAATCATGCCCAGCCATATCCAGCAGATGGTCGCCCCCGCCGCGAAAACGATCAGCAGCAGAAGGCTGGATTGCATCCCCTCGAGCATATAGCCGCCCGCGAGGTTGAAGGCGAGGTGCACGGCGATGGTCGCGCGCACGGTGCCCGTCCGCTCGAACACGAGCGCCATCGCGAGGCCCACCGCGAACGCGTAGCAGATCCAGATGAGCTGCCCGTGCAGCAGGCCGAACACGAGGGAGGAGAGCGCCATCGCGAGCGCGCCCGGCATGGCGCGGCGAAGGCGCGTATAGACGAGCCCGCGAAAGAAGATCTCCTCCGCGACGGGCGCGATGAGCACGGACGCGACGATCGCGAGCACGCCCGCGTCCCCGAGCATGCCCGCGGTTTCCATATAGTCCTGCCAGACGTTTTCCGGGATGGGCAGCATGTCGAGCAGAAGGCCGATGAAGCCCGCGAGGCACGCCCCGCCCGCGACGAGGGGGATGAGCGCGAGGCTGGGCAGCCTCTTTTTTAAGTGGGTTTCCGCAAAAAAGCTCTTTTTGCGCGCGGCGAAGAAGACGAACAGCAGCGCGAGCGCGGCCAGATTGGAGACGAGCACGATCAGAAGCGCCTTGTCGTAGAGGTATTCCGTCATCTTTTCGACGATGACGCCCATGTCGATCGCGCTGTTGTCGTAGATGAAGGGCAGCACGGCGTCCACCCCGCCGATGAGGGCGAACACCATGCTCGCGATCAGCTGCATCCCGATGAAAAGGAGCGTGTAGCACGCGGCCTTCCCCAGCGCGATGAACGCTTTTTTTGCCATATCTTCCGCCTCGCTTTTCCAGGGTGATGCCTTATTTTAACATAGAAAAACCGAAAAGCAAAACAAACCGCGCCCCTTGTTGCATTCTCGATGCAATGTGGTATAATCGCTGCGAAAGCGGATATTACCCGTCGATTGGAGGAGCGAACATGCTCAACGACCAGTTGAAATATTCGAAGGAGGTGCGCTGGGCGCTCGAGGCCGGCACGCCCATCATCGCGCTCGAATCCACCATCATTTCGCACGGCATGCCCTATCCGAAAAACCTTGAAACCGCGAGGGCGTGCGAGCGCGTAGCCCGCGAGAACGGCGCCGTGCCCGCCACCTGCGCCATCATCAAGGGCAAGGCGCACATCGGCCTCGACGAGGAGCAGCTGGATTTCCTCGCCAGCGAGCGGGGCGGCGTCGTCAAGGCGAGCCGGAGGGACATCCCCGTCGTCATGGCGCGCGGCATGAGCGGCGCGACCACCGTCGCCGGCACCATGATACTCGCTTCCATGGCGGGCATCCGCGTGTTCGCGACGGGCGGCATCGGCGGCGTGCACAGGGGGGCGGAGAGGACCATGGACGTTTCCGCCGATTTAGAGGAGCTCGCCAAAACCCCCGTGGCGGTCGTCTGCGCGGGGGCGAAGAGCATACTCGATTTGCCGCTCACGCTCGAATACCTCGAGACGCGCGGCGTCCCCGTCATCGGCTACGGCACGGACGAGCTGCCCGCCTTCTTCACCCGAACGAGCGGCCTGAAGGTCGATTACCGCATGGACGCGCCGGGCGAGATCGCCTCCGCCATCCGCACGCAGAAGCTCATCGGCTACAGCGGCGGCATGCTGATCGTCAACCCCATCCCCGAGGAGCATTCCATGGACCCCGCGCTCATAAACGGCGCGATCGAGCGCGCTTGCCGCGAGGCGGAGGAGAAGGGCGTGCGCGGGAAGGAGCTCACGCCGTATCTGCTCTCGCGCATCACGGAGATCACGGGCGGGCAGAGCCTCGAGGCGAACGTCGCGCTCGTGCTCAACAACGTGAAGCTCGCGGCGGCGATCGCCGCGCGGATATGACGAATCGGGCGAAACGGGATATTTTAATAAAATAAATCTACACAGGCTTTGCGCGGGATAGTATAATGAAAAAAACACATCCCGAGGAAAGCCTTTTTCAGAGAGTGGCGCCGCGGCAAAGCGCAAACACGGAGGAACGCATGAAAAGCGAATATCTGATCGTCCACAAGTCGGCGCTGCCCGACTGCTACGAGAAGGTCGTCGAGGCGCGCGAGCTTCTAAGAAGAGGCGCCGCCAAAGAGGTCAGCGAGGCCGCGCGCATGGCCGGCATCTCGCGCAGCACCTATTATAAGTATAAGGACGTCGTCTTTACGCCGGGCGAGAGCGCATCGTGCAAGAAGGCGGTCGTCTCGATGCTGCTCAGCCACGAGCGCGGCGTGCTCGGCCGCGTGCTCAACGCCATGTCCGACATGGGGGCGAACGTGCTCACCATCATGCAAAACCCGCCCATCGGGGAGCGGGCGAGCGTCGTGATCTCAGTGGATATCAGCGATTTGAACATCAATATGGAGGACGGCATCAGCCGCCTCTCCGGCATGTACGGCGTGGAGCGCGTGGGCCTGCTCGATATGGAGTGATCACGCCCCGCCGACCCGGATGGCGGCGTAATCGCCCAGAAGCGCGGCCTCGCGCTCGTCGTGCGTCGCGATGACGATGAGCGGGAAGCGCGCGGCGAGCCGTTCGGCGATCCTTTCGCGAAGTCCCGCGTCCAGCCCCTTGAAGGGCTCGTCGAGCACGAGCGCGTCCCCGCCGAAGCGCAGCGCGCGCGCGATGGCGACGCGCCGCTGCATCCCCCCGGAGAGAGCGCGCGGTTTTTTATCGGCGCTGCCCGTCAGTTCGACGAGCGCGAGGCATTCCTCGACGCTCCTTGCGCCGTCCGCGAGGGCGACGTTTTCTTTTGCCGAAAACCACGGCAGGAGCCTATCTTCCTGAAAGACGATCGCGATCCTTTTGTTCTCCATGCCGCGAAAGCTGCCCGCGGCGGGGGAGAGGAGGCCGGCGAAGAGCATCATGAGCGTCGTCTTCCCGCTGCCCGAGGGGCCGAGCACGGCGACGACGCCGCTCCCCGGTAAAACCGCGGATATATTCGACAGGATCGTTTTTTCGCCGCGCGCGAGCGCGACACGATCAAGCGTCAACATGCGCGAGCCTCCCGAGGAGTTTGAGCATCAGCTTTTCGAGCAGTATGCTCATCAGGACGACCGCCGCCGTCCACGCGAAAAGCTCCGGCGTTTCCAGATAGAGCTTGCTCTCGATGAGGTTGCGGCCGATGGAAAGTTCCGTGTTGGCGATGACCTCCGCCGCGACCCCGCTTTTCCACGCGAAGCCGAGCCCCGTCGTGCAGGCCGCGACGAACGAGGGGAGCGCATTCGGGGCATAGAGCCTCATGAAGCGCCGCCATTTGGGCACGTTGAAGGCTTTCGTCATCTCGACGAGCAGCGGGTCGGTTGATTTCACGCCCGCCCGGACGTTCGCCCACGCGACGGGGACCACCATCAAAAACGCGATGAACGCCGGCGTGAGCGCGCTTGTGAGGTAGAGCAGCACGAGGATGATGAAGCTCGTCACGGGCGTCGCCTTCACGACGGCGCGCAGCGGCGCGAGCAGCTCGTCCGCAGCCTTCGAGAAGGCGGTGACGACGCCAAGCAGGGTGCCCGCCGCGATGCCCGCGGCGAAGCCCGCGAGCACGCGCAGCAGCGTCATGCTGACGGTCTGATAGAACTTCACGGTCCCGGCGAGCGCGAGAAGCGCCCGCGCCGTGTCGAGGGGAGAGGGCAGCACGAGCGCTTTGCCGACCGCCGCGGAGGCGAGTGCCCATGCCGCGAGGTAGCAAAGCGCTATGCCGATCTTTTTACCTATCCTGAGAGTCATTTACCGCTGTAATAGAAGTCCTCGCCCGGGAGCGCGCCGCCCACGCTCTTGGGGTTCGCGGCGAAGAGCACGTCGAGCATCGCCTCGGACATTTCGCGCATGTCCGCGCCCGTGACGAACACGATGTTGCTCTTGCCGATGGACTTTTCGGCGATTGCGGCCTTGTCGAGCACGCCGTAGGCCTCCATCATCTCGGCGGCCTTGGCGTGGTGCCCGTTGACGTATTTCACCGAAGCCTCGTAGTCCGCGAGGAATTCCAGAACGGCGGATTCGTTCGCCTCGAGGTAATCCTTCCTGACGACGACGCAGCCCTGTACCGCGGGGATGCCCGTGGCCTCCTCCCAGAGCGCGTTGAGGTCGAGCGCCACGCGCAGGGACGCGTTCTTCATCGCGGCCGCCGTGACGTTCGGCTCCGGCAGCATGCCCAGCGGCACTTCGCCCGCCGCGAGCAGCGCCGCGAGCTCCGCGTGCTCCGCCTTGTATTCGACGGCGACGCTCTCCGAAAGGCCGTACTGCGCGAGTAGGTAGTTGAGCATGTATTCGGGCGTCGCGCCCTGGCCCGTGGCGTACAGGGTTTTTCCCGAAAGGTCGCCGACGGACTGTATGCCCTCTCCGTTCTCGAGGATGTAGAGCACGCCGAGGGTATTGACGGCGAGCATCACGATGTTGCCCTCGGTCTTGTTGTAAAGCACGCTCGCGAGGTTCAGCGGGATCGCGGCGATGTCCGTTTCGCCGGAGATGAGCTTCGAGGTGACCTCGTCCGGCGCCGCGGAGAGCGTGATGTTATACTTCGCCTTGAGCTCGTCTCCCATGAGCACCGTCATTCCCATGCCCGTGGGGCCCTTGAGCGCGGCGATGTCGATGGGCTCCTTGATGCCCGACGTTTTCGCGCAGCCGGCGGCGAGGGAGATGAGCAGCGCGAGCGCGAGCGCGGCGGATAAGAGTTTCCGTTTCATTTTTATTCAACCTCCGAATTCAATAAGTACAGCGTTTTGCCTTCCCGGCGGAGCCTGCCCTGCGCCTCGAGCTCGTCGAGCACGCGGTAGAGCGAGGCGCGGCTGACGCACAGCGCGTCCGCGAGCGCCTTAAAGCCCATGGGGAGCGCGAGCTTCCCCTCGCTGGCGTTGAGCGCGAGGTAGTTCATCAGCTTCTCCGAGGCGCCGGGCGAGCCGATGCTCTCGATGCGCCCCGTGAGGAAGCGCACGCGCCCCGCGAGATAGCGCATGTAGTTCTCGGCGAGCGCGAAATTCTCCCGCATGAGGGTTTTTAGGGAATCCTCGCCGAACAGGGCGAAGCGCGCCTGCCTGACCGCGAGCACCTCCGTCACCGCGTGCGCGTCCCGCACGAAAAGGCACGAGGCGCCCGTCATCGCGCCGGGCTCGAGCACGCTCATGAGCACGCGCGAGCCGCCCGCGGCCTTGCGCACCTGCGCCCTGCCTTCGATCAGGATTCCCAGCCCGCCCGCTTCGCCCCCCTCGAGGAAGAGCGTTTCGCCCGGGGCGCATTCCCGGACATGGGCGAGCGCGCACGCGCGCTCCACGAAGCCGGGCTCAAGCCCCGCGAAGAGCGGGGTTTCGGATATCAGCTTCCTTTCGCGCGCGTCGAGCATATTCCCTCCATAAATGTCTCATTTAAGACAGTTATATTTTACCATCGGCCGCGCCCGCCCGTCAACGCTTCGCGGGAATATATTTTTCCCGCGCATCGCTTTTCCGCGCAACCCGGGCGCGCGCTGCGCCGTTTATAAATAAGCGGGCGTTGAATTGTTCATCGTTTGTTATATTGCCGGAACGGGCGCACGGCGCTATACTGTTAGCGGCGGTATTTTGTAAAAAACTGGATTTGCGGGGAGGTATGTCCTTGGAAGCTGCTCCGATCATAGAAGCAAGAGACGTCAAGAAGGTTTACTGCGTGGGCAGCGTGGACATCCACGCGCTGCGCGGGGTCGACCTCACGATCCAGCCGGGCGAGATCTGCTGCATCGTCGGCAGGAGCGGCAGCGGCAAGTCCACGCTGCTCAACGTGCTCGCGGGGCTCGAGCACGTCACCGCGGGCGAGATCGTCATCGCGGGCAAGCGGCTCGACCGGATGACGCAGAGCGAACTGATCGTGTTCCGCCAGAAGCACGTCGGCTTCGTATTCCAGTCCTTCAATTTGATGCCGTACTACACGGCGCTCGAGAACGTGGCGTTTCCGCTGACCTTCAAGGGCGTGCCGCGCAAAAAGCGCGAACGCATCGCCAAGCAGACGCTCACGGAGCTCGGGCTCGATACGCACCTCAAGCATAAGCCCTCGCAGTTGAGCGGCGGCCAGCAGCAAAGGGTGGGCATCGCGCGCGCGCTCGTGGGGAATCCCGACATCGTGTTCGCCGACGAGCCCACGGGCAATCTCGACTCCGCGACGTCGGACGAGGTCATGAAGTCGATCTGCAGCGTCATGAAGGAGAGGAACAAGACGCTCGTCATGGTGACGCACGACCGCAACATGGCCGCCTACGCGGACAGGATCATCAGCCTGCTGGACGGCAGGGTAGTCGATATCAAAATCAACGATCACAGCAAACCGGATACGGAGGGTACACACGAATGAAACTCAGAAGGATCATTGCACTTGTTTTTTCCCTGATGCTTGTTATGAGCGCTGTTCCCGCGTTGGCGGCCGTCGATGCGAGCGATGTCGAAGTGACGCTGACCGATGCGAACTCCGAAGTCGGCGTTGCAAAGGTCCTCCTTGGCGTCATCAATGGCGCCAGTGAGGATTTGACCTATGCGTCGATACAATGCACGAGCGCATCAAACGGGAATTTAGTCGGGGCTGAGTTCAAGCTCCCGAAAGTTAACAACGTCCCGGTCGATTTTAAAATCGAAGCGAAGCGGGCAAATAGCATGGTTTTAACCGCAAGCTCGTTGGGTTCGTCTGTAACAGGGACGGTAACTGCAACTTTTGTGGTTGAATTTAAAGATGGAGAGGGAAAATCCGTTTATAAAAATGTTACGACGGTGCTTGATTTCGGTACACCGCCGACGACAACTCCCGACCCAAACGGAGCGGACATAGCGGCTTTCCGGCTGAGCGCGTACGACCGCAGCGGCAAGCTCGTCCCCACGCCCTCGGGCGACGCGGGCGACACGATTAAAATCCGCGTGCCTTTGCTTTGCCTGCATGGGCCCGTCGTCAACATCAGTGTGACGCCCAGACTCTCCACAAACATCGAGGAGTTCCCGTTCGTGATTTCACAGATGGATTATACACTCTATCGCAGCGGCGGCGCGGAGACGGGCGAGGTCATCGAGTTCGAGTATAATCTCAAGCTCGCCAAGAAGGTCACCTCCGGCGTGAAGAAGGTCGATTTCCTTGTATCCTACACGGACTGGAACAACTGGAGCAACGGCGACAATAGCCCCAAGACCACGACCGTCAGCGTGTACGTGAACGTCGTCAACGGCTATACGGAGCCCATAACGGGCGACAAGCCCGTGGTTTCCCAGCCTAAGCTCATCCTCGAGGGATATTCCTTCAGCGCGGACAAGATCTACGCGGGCGAGGAGTTCGAGGTGAAGTTCACCCTTAAGAACACCTCGACTGTCGAGGCCGTTCAGAACATACAAATAAGCATCGCCGACACCGCCGACACGGGCAAGCTGCTCCCCGCGCAGAGCGGCTCCAACACGATCTACATTTCAAAGATCGACAAGGGCGAGTCGTACGAGGTGGTCTATAAGATGCAGAGCACGGCGGACATCGACCCCAAGGCGTATAAGCTGGGCCTCTCGATGGCGTACGAGGGCGCGAAGAACGTCGTCTCCTACACGGCGAGCGACACCATCTCCGTGACCATCCTCCAGAGGATCCGCCTGAAGTTCGACACGCCCGTGTTCTACGACGAGTTCTATGTCGGCTCTGCCGGCGCGGTGTACTTCGCGATGTACAACATGGGCCGCTCGGCCGTCTACAACTGCATGGTCGCCGTCGAGGGCGACGGCCTGCAGATGGAGGAAACCTTCTTCGGCGGCACGGTTACCTCCGGCGGCACCATGGCCGCGGACTTCAACATCATCGCCAACTCCCCGGGCCAGATCGACGGCTTCATCGTCGTGACTTACGAGGATTCGCTGGGCGAGCAGATGGAGGAGCGCATCCCCATTTCGATCTATGTCATGGACATGGGCGGCATGGAGGGCGGCGGCATCGTCGACCCCGGCATCGGCAAACCGGGCGAGCCGGGCATCATCGATCCCGGGTTTGAGGTGGGCGGCGGCGCGAGCGGCGGCCTGCCGCTGTGGGCCTGGATCGCCATCGGCGTGGGCGTCGTCGGCTGTGCGGGCGCAGTGCTGCTGGTTCTGAAGAAAAAGCGCGTAAAACACCTGGAGGAAGTATGAGATTTGTCGATTTGCTCCGCACGGCGTTCCTGAACCTGTGGCGGCGCAAGCTTCGGGCGGTACTGACCGTGTTGGGCATGGTGATCGGCACCTGCTCCATCGTGGTGATGGTATCCCTGGGCGTTGGCATGAGGCAGGCCATGATCGACAGTTTTTCGCAGATGGGAAGCCTCACCAACATCACCGTCATGAACTGGAAATGGACCGACATGGGCGACGGACGCGGCAACTACGAAGAGGTGAAGCTCGATAAAAAGGCCGTGGAGACCATCAGGCAGATCCCGGGCGTCGTCGCGGTCATGCCCCAGATTACCACCTGGGGCGCCGTCAAGAGCGGCAGGTACGTCACCGACATCAGCATCATGGCGATCGACACGGAGCAGGCGGAAGTCTTCGGCATCAAGCTTGAGAGCGGGGAATTCCCCTCCGGCCGCTCCTCCGGCGGCGTATATCAGATCGTGTTCGGAAACGGCGTCACCAGCTATTTCTACGACCCCAAGACCGGCAAGCAGGCCGTCGACCGCGACGGGAACTCAAAAATCACCCTCAACTCGCGTTTCCAGCTCACGTTCGACTACAGCAACATCTATCCGAACATGGGCGAGGACCCGTCGACCATGCACGGCAAGATGTACCGCCTCGTGCCCACCGGCGTCGTGAGCGCGGAGAGCAACGAGTTCTCGTGGTACTGCCTCATGGACATCGCGGCGCTCGAGAAGCTCGCCAAGGAAAACGAAACCTTCATGCACCTCGACACCAAGAATTACAGCCAGGTCATCGTCAAGTGCGAGAGCACGGACGCGGTCAAGACCGTCAAGGCCGCTATCGATGAAATGGGCTTCGGCACCAACAGCATACAGGACTGGATCGAGCAGAGCGAGGAGCAGATCCAAAGGACCCAGTATCTCCTGGGCGCCATCGGCGGCGTATCCCTGCTCGTCGCGGCGATCGGCATCATGAACACGATGATGATGAGCATCTACGAGCGCACGCGGGAAATCGGCATCATCAAGGTGCTCGGCTGCCGCATGAGCAACATCGCGGGGCTCTTCCTCGCCGAATCCGCCTATATCGGCCTCTTCGGCGGCGCGCTGGGCATCGGCTTGAGCTACGGGATATCGACGGTGCTCAACAAGCTCCTCGTGAACGCGGGGCTTTACAGCCTCATACCGGTCTATCTCGCGGTGGGCGCCGTGGTGTTCTCGATGGTCGTGGCGCTCATATCGGGCTTCTATCCCGCTATCCGCGCCATGCGCCTCTCGCCCCTCGCGGCGATCCGTAGCGAATAAGCAGCAAAAGGTCAACGATAAGGGAGGGCCGGCGCTCTCCCTTAAACGACCGTCAAAACTTAAGGAACGTTGGGGACTCCGTCCCCAAGCCCCGGCCAAGGGCCAGAGGCCCTTGGAACCCAATGATATCTCTATCAAATCCTGATATAGGGCTTTTTCGCGATGGGATTCCAAAGGGATCATCCCTTGGCGGGAGCTCGAGGGCGGAGCCCTCGAAAAGAAGGATTTATGAAAACAGAAACACCGGGGGCGTTCGGATATCCGAACGCCCCCGGTGCCATTAAAAAGGAGAAACCCTGCGAGCAAATTTATATTAATGCAATTATAAATGCCGTTCGCCCGCTTGTCAATGCGCGCGTTATTGGAAAAACTTATGGGCGAATAAGCCAATGTTGTATTGCGCGCGGCGAATGCGCGTGCATATAATATACGAATTAAGGCATACTCTGAATTTTTGCATTTTTTGAGGTATTGCGCGATGAAGGACATGATCGGGTTCGGTTCGATGGTTTTCGGCGAGGCCGAAATGCGCGCCAGGCTGCCGGAGGAGACGTTCGAGGCGCTCCGGGAGACCATCCGGCGGGGCCAGCCTTTGGGGCGGCACATCGCGGGCCCGCTCGCCAACGCCATGAAGGAATGGGCGCTTGAGAAGGGCGCCACGCACTTCACACACTGGTTCCAGCCCCTGACGGGCTTCACCGCGGAAAAGCACGATTCGTTCATCGCGCCCGCGCCGGACGGCGGGGCGATCGCGGAGTTCTCGGGGCGGGAACTTGTGATGGGCGAGCCGGACGCCTCCAGCTTCCCCTCGGGCGGCCTTCGGGCGACCTTCGAGGCGCGGGGCTACACGGCGTGGGATCCGACGTCCTTCGCCTTCATCAAGGATGGAACTTTATGCATCCCCTCCGTGTTCTGTTCCTACGGCGGGGACGCGTTGGATAAGAAGATGCCGCTGCTGCGCTCCGTGGAGCTCATCGAGAGGGAGGCGCTGCGCCTGCTGCACGCGTACGGCATGCGGGACGTCGCCCACGTGACGCCCACCGTGGGCGCGGAGCAGGAGTATTTCCTCGTAGACGCGGAGCTGTGCGCAAGGCGGCGCGATATCATGCTTTGCGGCCGGACGCTCTACGGCGCGAAGCCCGCCAAGTCGCAGGAACTGGACGACCATTATTTCGGCGCCATCGACGCGCGCGTGCAGGCCTTCATGAAGGAGCTCGACCGGGAGCTCTGGAAGCTCGGCGTATACGCCAAGACCGAGCATAAGGAGGTCGCCCCCGGCCAGTACGAGCTCGCGCCCTGGTTCACAGAGGCCAACACCGCCACGGACCACAACCAGCTCACGATGGAGCTCATGCGCCGCACGGCGCCGCGGCACGGCTTCGTCTGCCTGCTGCACGAGAAGCCCTTCGCGGGCCTCAACGGCAGCGGCAAGCACAACAACTGGTCGCTGATGACCGATACGGGCGTCAACCTCCTCTCGCCGGGGAAAACCCCCGCGCAGAACACGCTGTTCCTGCTCGTGCTCTCGGCCATCCTCAAGGCGGTCGACGAGCATCAGGATCTCGTCAGGCTGAGCGTTTCCGGCGCGTCCAACGACCTGCGCCTCGGCCAGACGGAGGCGCCGCCGGCCATCGTTTCCGTGTTCCTCGGCGACGAGATCACGGCCATCCTCGAGGCCGCGGCCTCGGGCAACGGGTACGGCGGGGCGGGCGAACGCATGCTCGAGAGCGGCATCACCGCTATGCCGAGGGTCCGCATGGACAATACCGACCGGAACCGCACCTCGCCCGTCGCCTTCACGGGCAACAAGTTCGAGTTCCGCATGCCGGGCTCCAGCCACTCCATCGCGGATATGAACACCGTCATCAACACCATCGTCGCGGACGCGCTCGCCCAGTTCACGGATGCGCTCGAGCGGGCGGAGGATCCGGGCGAGGCGGCGAAGAAGCTGATCGTCGACGCGTATCAGGCGCATTCCCGCATCCTCTTTGCGGGCAACTGCTATTCCGAGGGCTGGAAGGAGGAGGCGAAGCGCCGCGGCCTCACGGAGCTTCGCACCACCGTGGACGCCCTGCCGCGCTACATCGCCAAGGAGAACGTCGCCTTCTTCACGCGCTACGGCATCTTCTCCGAGCGGGAGCTGCGCTCGCGCTACGAGGTGACGCTCGAGAGCTACGCCAAAGTGATCGAGATCGAGGCGCGCATCATGCTCGAGATGGCGCGCAGGGAGATCATCCCCGCCTGCTCGAAGGCGCAAAGGCATGTCGCCGAGGCGGTCGTGGCAAAAACCGCGGCGGGCGTCGCCGCCGCGAGCGAGCGAAGGCGGCTCGCCGAAGCCGACGCGCTGCTCGAATCCATGGATGCGCGCGCGTGCGCTCTTGAACGGGCGCTTGCGTCCGCCGCGTCCGCGCCCGATTCGTACGCCGCCGGCGTCGCCTGCCGGGACGAGGTCATCCCTGCGATGGCCGCGCTTCGTGAAGCCGCGGACGCGCTCGAGCAGATCACGACCTCCTCTCTCTGGCCCTTCCCGGTCTACGAGGAACTGCTGATGGGTGCAAGATAAACTGCATTTTTTATTGAATAAAAATATATTGTTCTCCGAAAGCCTCGCCCATATTGACATTGTTCATGCATCGATTTATGATAGCCATGGTGTGTCGGGCACAGGCTTTTTTGCATGCCCCGAACTCAATCTTCTCATAATTCGGAGGTAAAACCATGAACGCTTACATTCAGGAAGTCCTGAATAAGGTTCAGCTGCGGGACAGGAATGAGCCTGAATTCCTTCAGACTGTCGAAGAAGTGCTCAACTCCCTCGAAACCGTCATCGACCAGCACCCCGAGTACCGCAGGGCCGGCCTGCTTGAGCGGCTTGTCGAGCCCGAGCGCGTGATCGAGTTCCGCGTGAGCTGGGTGGACGATCAGGGCAACGTGAACGTCAACCGCGGTTTCCGCGTGCAGTTCAACGGCGCCATCGGCCCCTACAAGGGCGGGCTGCGCTTCGCCTCGCACGTCAACCTTTCCGTCATGAAGTTCCTCGCCTTCGAGCAGACTTTTAAGAACAGCCTCACCTCCCTCCCCATGGGCGGCGGCAAAGGCGGCAGCGACTTCGATCCCAACGGCAAGAGCGACGGCGAGATCATGCGCTTCTGCCAGGCGTTCATGACCGAGCTCCAGCGCCACATCGGCCCGAACATCGACGTTCCGGCGGGCGATATCGGCGTGGGCGGCCGCGAGATCGGTTACCTCTTCGGCCAGTATAAGCGCATCCGCGGCGCGTACGAAAACGGCGTGCTCACGGGCAAGGGCCTCAGCTACGGCGGCAGCCTGATCCGCCCCGAGGCGACCGGCTTCGGCGCCGTGTATTACCTCAACGAGGTGCTCCAGCACCTGAACGACACCATCGAGGGCAAGACCATCGTCATCTCCGGCTTCGGCAACGTCGCCTGGGGCGTCGCCATGAAGGCTTCCCAGCTCGGCGCGAAGGTCGTCACCCTTGCGGGTCCGGACGGCTATATCTACGATCCCGACGGCGTCGGCACGCAGGAGAAGTGGGACTATATGCTCGAGATGCGCAACTCCGGCCGCAACAAGGTCAAGGATTACGCGGATAAGTTCGGCGTCGCGTTCTTCCCCGGCAAGAAGCCCTGGGGCCAGAAGGGCGACATCTGCATGCCTTCCGCCTACCAGAACGAGATCGGCATGCCCGAGGCCGAGCAGATCCTCGCCAACGGCACCAAGTATTACATCGAGGTCGCCAACATGCCCACCACCAACGAGGCGCTTTACTTCCTCATGGGCAAGGGCCTCGTCGTTGCCCCGTCCAAGGCGGTCAACGCCGGCGGCGTCGCGGTTTCCGGCCTCGAGATGAGCCAGAACTCCGAACGCCTCGCCTGGAGCGCCGAGGAGGTCGACGCGAAGCTCGTCACCATCATGAAGAACATCCACGCGGCTTCCGCCAAGGCGGCCGAGGAGTGCGGGCTCGGCTACAACCTCGTCGCCGGCGCGAACATCGCGGGCTTCAAGAAGGTCGCCGACGCCATGATGGCGCAGGGGATCGTATAAGCGATTGACAATTTAGGATTGCGAAGGGCCGCTCCGGACAGGGCGGCCCTTCTTGTTCCTATGCATGCCGCGCCGGCGGCGGTTCAGCGCGCCCACGCCCTGTTGATTCTTTTGTAGATCAGTTCCCCAAGAAAGGACAGGCCGAACATGATCAGGGCGGTTGCGAGGTTCCGAAGCGCGGACAAGTAGTAATTCGGGGCCCCCATGATCGGGTCCGCAAGCATCCACGGCAAAATGGCGACGGCGGCGCCGAGCGCAAGCACGCCCAGATATTTGAGCTTGACGCCGGGCGCGATCGGCCGTTCCAGCGGAACGATGAAGATGAGGAGCGCAAGGGAGAGCCATGTGAAGGAACTCATGTAAATCCCCTCGACGATATCATGCGTGCGGGAAAGCGCCATATGCGTCTGAACGAGCGGGTCCCTGATGTCCACGGAGCCGCTCGGTATGGAGAAGAGGGTATTCCCGAGCCATATAAGCAGGGCATGCAGGAAGCCGAGCAGGAAGGATGCGATCAGCGTGACGAGCGCAAGGACCCTGATATACCTGCGCTTGACCTGCTGCCGGCTTCTGCCGTACAGAACATCCCCGATTTCCACGTCGTACAGTTCGGCGAAGCGCTTGAGGGTCTCGAGGTCCGGCTGGGTTCGGTTGGACTCGTAGCTGGAAATCGTCTGCCGGGCAAACCCCATGCGGCTTGCGACTTCCTCCTGCGTATACCCTTTGAGCATCCGAAGCTGCTTCAAGTTTTCATGAATGGCCGACATATCCTTATCACCTCGCTACCAGCATACGTTCCGGCGGCGGGATAATCAAGCAACAAAGCGTTGCGGGCGGATTTCAGCGGAGAAAATAAAAAGGCAGGATGGACGCGCGTCCATCCTGCCGATACGGCGCCTTTACTCTCTCGGCCCCAGGCCGAGTTCCTCCATATGCTCCCGCATGCCTCTGATCACGATCCCCATGACCTCCTCGAGGGGCATGCCCAGCATGTCGCAGCCCTTCTGAATCAATTCGCGATCGCACTTGGCGGCGAACTTCTTGTCCTTGAATTTCTTCTTCAGGCTGGAAACCTCAAGGTCGGAGAGGCCTGTGGGGCGCATGAGGCTCGCCGCCTGCACGATGCCCGTGAGCTCGTCCACCGTAAAAAGGCTCTTTTCGAGGTTGGAGAGAGGTTCCACGTCCGAGCACAGGCCGTAGCCGTGCGAGAGGATGGCGCGGATGTCCGCCTCGTCGATACCCCGGCCCTCGAGCAGTTCCCGCGTATGCTGCAGGTGTTCCTCGGGGAACTTCTCGTAATCCACGTCGTGCAGGTAGCCCACGGCCTGCCAATGGGACTTGTCCTCGCCGAAATGCTCCGCCATGGCGCCCAGCGCGGAGGACACCGCGATGGCGTGCAGCAGCAGGTGCGGCTCCGAGACGTGCGCGGCGATGATTTCCTTCGCCTTTTCCATCGTAAGAACTGACATAAAAATACCCCTCCAATATCATTGAGAGGTATTATAGCGCAATCGGGCGATAATTACAATTCCGGCGGGAATTTGATGGCGCTCGCCTTTTCCCCGACTGTCTCGATGAGCTCCGAAATGGTGACGAAGCGGAATCCCTCGCCGATGAGCGCGGGGATGATTTGAGACATGGCTTCGGCAGTGGTGTTCTGCTGGTCATGCATGAGGATGACGCAACCCTCTTTCGCCTGCTCGATGACCTTCGCGGTGAGCTTTGCGGGGTCCTGCCGCTGCCAGTCGAGCGTGTCGATCGTCCAGAGGATGAGGGGATAGGGGACGACCCTTCGCACCGTGCCGTTGTAGTGCCCGAAAGGCGGCCGCACAGCCGCCGCGCCGTGACCGAGCGCACGCCGGATTTCCTCGTTCGTGTTCTCGATTTCAGCAGCGCATTGCGCCGCGGAGAGCTTCGTCAAATCGGCGTGGGACCAGGTGTGGTTGCCCACCTCGCAGCCGAGCGCTTCCATGCGCAAAAGCAGCTCCTCGTTGCCCCGGACGCGGCTGCCGAGCACGAAAAAGGTCGCCGTCACGCCGTAGGTTTCGAGCGTGTCGAGTATTTCCGCGGTCACGTCCGCATAGGGGCCGTCGTCGAAGGTGAGCGCGATCATGGGGCCGTTTTCGTTGACCGCGGCCGCTTCCGCCGCCGCGTCATGCCGCATCCCCTGCGTGAAAGAAAGCGCCGCCGCGAGCACGCAGAGCGCGGCCGCGGCGGCTTTCAACGCATGTTCGTTCAGTTTTCGCCCAAACGCCTTCAGGTAGCTCATACCGGATTTATATTACCGGCGTAGCGGGCTTATTCCATTTTAGGAAGCTGGTCGAAGCCCTTCTTAAGGTCCGCGTCCGTGGGGATGTAGTCCGTCATTTTTCCGGAATTATAGTCCATGTACGCCGAAAGGTCGAAATATCCCGTGCCCGTGAGGCCGAAGAGGATCGTGTCGCTCCTGCCCTCCTCGCGGCAGCGGATGGCCTCGTCGATGGCGGCGCGGATGGCGTGCGCGGATTCCGGCGCGGGGAGGATCGTCTCGCAGCGCGCGAAGAGCTTCGCCGCTTCGAACACCCTCGTCTGCTCGACAGCGACCGCTTCCATGTAGCCGTCGTGGTAGAGCTTGCTGAGGATGGGGCTCATGCCGTGGTAGCGCAGGCCGCCCGCGTGGTTTTCCGAGGGCTTGAAGCTGGATCCGAGCGTGTACATCTTGGCGAGCGGGGTGGTGCGGCCCACGTCGCAGAAGTCGTAGGCGTACCTGCCGCGCGTGAAGGAGGGGCAGGAGGCGGGCTCCACCGCGACGAAGCGGACCTTGCTCTTGCCCTGTATCCGGTCGCGCATGAAGGGCGCGATGAGGCCGCCGAGGTTCGATCCGCCGCCCGCACAGCCGATGACCACGTCGGGGTATTCGCCGATGAGCGCCATCGCGGTTTCCGCTTCGAGGCCGATCACGCTCTGGTGCAGCAGCACCTGGTTGAGCACGCTGCCCAGCACATAGCGGTAGCCGGGCGAGGTGACCGCGGTCTCGATCGCCTCGGAGATGGCGCAGCCCAGCGAACCGGAGTTGCCCGGGTCCTCCGCGAGGATGGCGCGGCCCGCGTTGGTGACGGGGCTGGGACTCGGCACGACCGTCGCGCCGAAGTTTTCCATGATTGCCTTGCGGTAGGGCTTCTGCTCGCAGGAGCACTTGACCATATAGACCGTGAGCGGCAGCTTGAAATAGGCGCACGCCTCGGCGAGGGCCGTGCCCCACTGGCCCGCGCCGGTTTCGGTGGTGAGGCCCGCGAGGCCCTGTTTCTTGGCGTAATACGCCTGCGGGACGGCGGTGTTGAGCTTGTGGCTGCCCGAGGTGTTGTTGCCCTCGAACTTGAAGTAGATCTTCGCCGGGGTCTGGAGCTCGCGTTCGAGGTTGTACGCGCGCACGAGCGGCGAGGGGCGGTAGATGCGGTACAGTTCCTGGATCTCCTCGGGGATGTCGATAAAAGGCGTGCTGGCGTCCATCTCCTGATGCGCGAGCTCCTCGCAGAAAACGGGGTAGAGGTCGCTCTCTGTGGCGGGCTTGCCCGTGCCGGGGTTGAGCATGGGGTCGGGCTGCTCCTTCATGGCGGAGCGCAGGTTAAACCACTGTTTGGGCAGGTGTTCTTCGCCGAGCGTGACCCTGTGCGGGATGCGTGTCATGTTCGTGTCCTCCTAATTTTTGATAAAATAAAAAGCCCTCGTCCCTTATGTTGGGACGAAAGCCTCAAAAACAAACTTCCGCGGTGCCACCCGACTTGTGCGCGAACGCGCCTCTCTGCGGCCTGCTAACACAGGCCTTTCCCTTTTAACGGCGGGAAGCTCCGTCGGCTGCTACTAAGCGTCATCGCTGTTCGGCCGCCCTCGCAAGTCCATTCGCCAAAGCTCGCTTCTGCCGCTTTCCACCCTCGCGGCTCTCTGTAAGGCGCTGCCGTGCCTACTCCTCTTGCTCAACGGTTTGTTCTGTTCAGTTATGTTACCATTATACGAGCGGTTTCGCGTTTGTCAACAACAATATTTTCCGCTTTGATACGGATATTGCGTCAACGGCGCTTTGGTGTTATCCTGAATTTATGCCGGATGTAACCTGGAACCCGTGGCACGGCTGCCATAAGCTGAGCGCGGGCTGCAAAAACTGCTATGTATACCGCATGGACGCTGCGCGCGGCAAGGACGCGGCGGCGGTTGTGAAAACCGGCGCGTTCGACTTGCCGCTGCGGCGCGCGCGAAACGGCTCTTATAAAATCCCGTCCGGAACAACGGTGTATACCTGCTTTACTTCGGATTTTTTCATCGAGGAGGCGGACGCGTGGCGCCCCGACGCGTGGGCGATGATGCGGGAGCGGCGCGACCTGCGTTTCTTTTTCATCACCAAGCGGATCGACCGCCTCGCGCGCTGCGTGCCCGGAGACTGGGGTGAAGGCTATGAAAATGTCGCCGTCGGCTGCACCTTGGAAAACCAGGCGATGGCGGATTACCGCCTGCCGATCTTCCGCGACGCGCCGGTTAGGACGAAGTACGTCATCTGCGAGCCGCTGCTCGGCCCGATAGACATGTCAAAACACCTCGGGCCGTGGGCTTCTTGCGTGGTCGCGGGCGGCGAATCGGGCCTTGAGGCGCGCCCCTGCGATTTCGCATGGGTGCTCGCCGTCCGGGAACAGTGCGTCGGGGTGGGAGTACCCTTCCGTTTCAGGCAGACGGGCGCGCGCTTCATAAAGGACGGGCGCGCATATCGAATAGAGAGGAAACACCAGCACGCGCAGGCTAAAAAAGCCCATATCGATTATATTCCGTATACGCCATATATGCCGCTGGAGGAGGAAGAAACATGACGGACCTTCCTGTAACCGAATCGAAGGACGCCCGCTTCTCATCGATCGATCGCATGGACACCCTCGTCCTCGTCGAGTTGATCAACGCGGAGGACGCTAAGGTGCACGCCGCCGTAAGGCGCGCGCTGCCCAACATCGCCAAGGTCGCGGAAGCGGCCGCGGCGGGGATCGCGCGCGGCGGAAGGCTCATCTACGTGGGCGCGGGCACGAGCGGAAGGCTCGGCGTGCTCGACGCTTCCGAATGCCCGCCTACCTTCGGCGTGACGCCGGAGACCGTGCAGGGGCACATCGCGGGCGGGCGTGAGGCGCTCGTGCGCTCCGTGGAGGGCGCGGAGGACGACGCTTCCGCAGGCGCGGCGCTCATCCGCAAGCTCGGTGTGAACGCGAACGACACGGTTGTGGGCATCAGCGCGAGCGGAGGCGCGCGCTTCGTGATCGCCGCTATCGCCGAGGCGCGGCGCTGCGGCGCGTACACGGCGGCGCTTACCTCAAACGCCGGCACGAAGCTCGCCGCCGCGGCGGATGAGGAAATCGCCGTCATCACGGGGCCGGAGGTGGTCGCGGGCTCCACGCGCATGAAGTGCGGCACCGCGCAGAAGATGGCGCTCAACATGATCTCCACCGCCGCCATGGTGAAGCTCGGTCACGCGAAGGGCGGCGTCATGCGCGATTTGAAGGCCGTCAACGAGAAGCTGCGCGCGCGTTCCATACGGATCGTGCGCGAAGTTACGGGCGCGGATGAGGGAACGGCGCGCGCCGCGCTCGAAGCATGCCATTACGAGACCGCGCGGGCGATCGATTATCTGGAGGGCAAAAGATGAACGATCCGCTCCGCTCCGCCGGCGCGCGGCTGATGGTCGGCGCGCCCGGCCCTTATATGACCGAGGATTACAAAGTCTTCGCAAGAGAATATGGGTTATGTAATTTCATCCTTTTTTCGGACGATATCGAAAACGCGCTTCAACTTCGCGCGCTCTGCGACGAGCTCTGCGCGCTCGCGCGGGAGAATACGGGCCACGGCGCCCTCGTCGCCGTCGATCAGGAAGGCGGCAGGGTGCAGAGGCTCCCGAGGGATCTCCTCGACACGCCCTCCGCCGGTGAGCTCGCAGCGTCCGGCGACGCGGAGCATATCCGCGGCACAGGGCGGCATATCGCCAAAACGCTCCGCGCCTTCGGCGTCAATTTCAACCTCGCGCCCGTGATGGACGTGGACTGCGCCAACGGTAACCCCGTCGTGGGGAACAGAAGCTTCGGCGCGACGCCCGCGGAAGCCGCGAGAAACGGCTGCGCCATGCTGCAAGGGCTCATGGAAGGGGGCGCGCTCGCCTGCGCGAAGCATTTCCCCGGCCACGGCGGCACGCGCGTGGACACGCATGATGATTTGCCCGCGATCGGCTTCACCTTGGAGGAGCTGCGCGCGGGGCACCTCGTTCCCTTCGCGGCCGCGGTCGAGGCCGGGGCGCGCGCCGTGATGAGCGCGCACATCCTTTTTCCGAACATCGACCCCGCTTACCCCGCGACCCTGTCGCGCAGGCTCTTGACCGGCGTTCTTCGGGAGGAGCTGCGCTTTTCCGGCGTCATCGTGACGGACTGCCTCGAGATGGGGGCGATCGTCAAGCACTACGGCGTGACGGAGGCCGCGAAGGCGGCGGCGAAGGCGGGGGCGGACATGCCGCTCATCTCGCACACGACGGGGCTTGCGGCGGAAGCCGCGCAAGCGCTCGCGGAGGCGATCGCCCACGGGGAAATCGATCGGACGGAGCACGAGAGGGCGCTCATTAGAATTATGGAGGCGAAGAAATGGTTGGGTTTGTGATGGGGGTTGACGGCGGCGGCACGCGGACCGAGTATGTGCTCATCGATATCGAGAGCGGGGAGCGCATCGGCGGGGGCAGGCTCGGCCCGTTGAGCCCTTTTTCGGGCGAGGCGGTCATGGAGCGCACCGCGCGGGAGCTTTCCGCGGTCATCCGCCACAACGAGCTTGCTTGCGCCGCCGTGCGCGTGGGCTGTGCCGGGGCGGGGGAGGCCGAGATGGCGAACAGGGTGCGCGAAGCCCTCGTCGGCGCCGGCATAAGCTGTCCGGTTTCGGTCGTGGGGGACCATGAGAACGCGCTCGGCACCGCCTTCGGCGGCGGGGACGGCGCCGTGCTCATTTCTGGCACGGGCTCCGTCTGCTGCGGGAGGTGCGGCGGGCGCTTCGTCCGCGCGGGCGGGCGCGGCCACGTGTTCGACGACGGGGGCAGCGGCTATGCCATCGGGCGGGACATGCTCGCGGCGGCGGCGCGCGCGTCGGACGGGCGCGGCCCCGAGACGCGCATTACGGAGATCGTCAGGGACTTTTCCGGCTTGAGCGACATCGGCGAGATCGCGGCTTACTATACCGATCCCGCGCGGCCCAAGGCGGACATCGCGGCGCTCGCGCAGATGCTCGGCATGGCGGCAGCCTCGGGGGATGAGGCGGCGAAGGCCATCCTCGAGAAGGCGGCGGGCGAGCTTTCAGAAATCGCTTTTGCGGTATTGTCCCAGCTCGGGCCGAACTGCGGCAGGCTCGCGCTCACGGGCTCTGTGCTCATCGGCAACCGGTCGCTTCGCATGCGCCTCAAGGCGCTTATCGGGGAAAAGTTTTCGCGCGCGGACTGCTTCGTGCTCTATACGCGCGCGGCGGAGGGCGCCGCAGCGTACGCGCTCGCCGGGCTGTCCGGATAGCTCTGTGCCCGGCCGGCACGATCAAAGCGTGGGAAAGAAGGGCTTCCGTCTGCGGCGGAAGCCCTTAACCCATCGCATTTATTCCCGATTTGCAGCCGGCTGCCGAAGGGGGATCAACTCAAACCTGCGAGATCACGTTCCTCGCCCACGTGCCCTTGATGAGCATGGGGAGGGCGATGCCCATCTTGGCCATGTGGCAGAGCGCGAGGCATAAATAGATGGCGATGAAATCGAGCGACGTATGGTAGCACAGCACGTAGGCGAGCGGCAGTTCGAGCGCCCAGGTGAAACCGCTGTCGAACACGAAGGTGAGGAGCGAGCGTCCACCGGAACGGATGGTAAAATACGCGGCGTGGAAGAAGGAGTTGATCCACAGCGTCGCGCCGGAAATGACGAGCATCTGCGAGGTGATGGCGCGCACGTCGTCGCCGACGTTGTAGATCTGCGGGATCAGGCCCGAGAACGCGACGATGACGGAACCAACGAAAACGTGCAGGACGACCGTCGCGAAGATGAGCTTTACGTTCTCCTCCCGCGCGCCCTTGATATCTCCCGCGCCGAGCTTTTGCCCGCAGAGTATGGAGATGGCGCCGCCCATCGCGAACATGAGGACCGCGGAGAGCTGCCACACGGTCGAGGTGATGTTCGCCGCCGCGACGACCTGCAGCCCGCGCACCGAATAGCACTGGTTGATGGAGGCCATGCCCGTGCTCCAGAGGAATTCGTTGACGAGCAGGGGAGCGCCCGTGGCGAAGATCTTTTTCGTGAGCGGCCAGGGGATGCGAAGGCTCCTGAGCGCGCCCTTGATGAAGGGATGCTTCTCCCGGCTGCGGTAGGTGTATGCGACGAGCATGCCGGCTTCCACATAGCGCGCGATGACGGTCGCGAGCGCCGCGCCGCGCACGCCCATATTCGGGAAGCCGAACTTGCCGTAGATGAGCACGTAATTGAGCACGAGGTTCACGAGGATGGAGGCGATGCTCGCCCGCATGGGGGCCTTGGCCTCGCTCATCTCGCGCAGGGTGCTTCCGAAGCACTGGCTCGCCGCGAACGGGAAGAGCCCCCACAGGATGATGAGAAGGTATCCCTTCGCCTCGCTCGCCGTGAGCGCCGGGGAGGCCGTGCCGCCCGCCGTCTCGTGTATGTAGAGCGCGACGAGCGAATCCCCGTATACGCCCAGAATCGCCGTCGCGAGCGCCGTAATGACGAAGGCGACCATGAGCTTAAAGCGGAACGTATGCCTAAGCCCCTCGTGGTCTTTGACGCCCGCGTACTGTGCGCCGTAGATCGACGCGCCGGAGAGCGCGCCGAAGATCGAAAGGTGAAACACGAAGATGAGCTGGTTCACGATCGCCACGCCGGAGATGGATTCCGTGCACAGCGCGCCGACCATGATGTTGTCGAGGAGGTTGACGAAGCTCGTGAGGCCCTGCTGGATCGCGAGCGGCAGCACGAGTGTGATGAGCGAGGCGTAAAACGCCTTGTCGCCGATGAATTTTTTCCGGAACGCGGCAAAACCGCCGCGCGCTGTATGCTCCATAAAAAAGTACCTTCCTGAAAGTCGCGATAAACAGCATAACATAATCGTACGCATATGGCAATCACGGCGTAATTTCGGCCGAAAAATAAACCTTAACGCGCGCATAACGCGCGATTCGTTGAAATGCGGTCTATATAATGATAAAATATATCTGAAAATCGTCGAATCATTTCGGTTTGTTTGGAGGAACGCACAATATGCAGCGGAACGCGCAAAGCCTTGACATGATCCGGGCGCTTTCGGATGCGAAATCCCCCTCGGGCTTCGAGGATGAAACCCTGCTCGCCGCGCGCGAATTCGCGAAGGACGCGGGCAGGCTCGAGGAGGACTGCATGCGGAACCTCTTCCTCTACCGCGAAAAGAACCGCGGCAAACCCATGCTCATGCTCGACGCGCACGGGGACGAGGTGGGCATGATGGTCCACTCAATAAAGCCCAACGGCACGCTGCGCTTCCTTCCCCTCGGGAGCTGGACGGAAGGTTCCCTCAAGGGCGCGAAGGTGCTCGTGAGGAACGCGGAGGGCGGATGGATACCGGGCGTCGTCGCCTCGCGCCCCCCGCACTTCATGGGCGGGGAGAAGGAGAAAAGCGGCGGGGAGGAGACAAAGAGCCTCGTCATAGACGTCGGCGCGCGGGACGATACCGAGGCGCGGGAGCGTTTTAGAATCCGCATCGGCGAGCCCGCCGTGCCCGCGGCGCGCTTTGAATACGACGCGGAGAACGACCTCATGATGGGCAAGGCGTTCGACTGCCGGCTCGGCTGCGCTGTGCTGATTGAAACCATGCGGCGCATTAAGGACATGGAGCTTGAGGTGGACGTTGCGGCTTCCATCTCGAGCCAGGAGGAGTGCAGCGGGCACGGCTGCATGGTGGCGGTCAACCGCATCCGGCCGCGCGTTGCGATCGTCTTCGAGGGCTGCCCCGCGGACGACACCTTCAACGAACCCTATGCCGTGCAGACGGCGCTGAAGAAAGGCCCCATGCTCCGTTTCATGGACGTTTCGATGATCGCGAATCCGCGCTTTCAGCGCTACGCGCTCGACCTCGCGGAAAAGCTGAACCTGCCTGTGCAGGCGTCCGTGCGCGAGGGCGGCGGCAACAACGGCGCGGCCATCTCGGCGGCGCTTCTCGGCACCCCCGTGATCGTCATGGGCGTGCCCGTGCGCTACATCCACGCGCCCTACGGCATAGCGAGCTATTTTGACTTCGAGGCGACGGTGAACCTTGCGGTGGAGCTCATCCGCCGCATGAACGAAGCCCTCATCGCCTCATTCTAAGCAAATGAAGGCCAGGTACTTCGACCAGCAATGCAAGCTGGCATACGGCGAAATCGAGATCGCGGGCGGCTCCGTCGTCCGGCTCGTTCCGCTTCCTCTTCCCGCGCCGGAGGACGCACCCTACCTTTTGCCCGGGCTGTGCGACATCCATACGCACGGCAACTCCGGGTTCGACTTTTCTGAGGGGGAGTACGAGGGCCTCGTCGCTATGGCGCGTTATCTCTACCGCTGCGGCGTCACGCGCTTTTCGCCCGCGACGGTGGCGCTGCCGGAGGAGAAGCTCGTCCGCGCGCTGGAAACCGCGAAGCGCTTCTTTCGGGAAGCTCCGGAGGGCTGCGCGAGGCTCGCGGGCGTCACGCTCGAAGGCCCCTTCCTTTCCTATGCTAAACGCGGCGCGCAGTCGGCGGAACATTTCAGGAATCCGGATTACGGCCTATACGAACGTCTGCAAAAGGCCTCGGGCGGGCTCATCAAAATCGTCTCCGTCGCGCCGGAGCTGCCGGGCGCCATGGAATTCATCGCAAGGGTATCGCGGGAGGCGAAGGTCGCCCTCGCGCATACGGACTGCGGGTATGAGGAGGCCGCGTCCGCGTTCGACGCGGGCGCCACCCACGTGACGCACCTCTATAACGCCATGCGCCCCATGCACCACCGCGCGCCGGGGCCCGTCCCCGCGGCGGCGGAGCGGGGGAACGTCACGGCGGAACTCATCCTCGACGGCGTGCACGTCCACCCCGCGATGGCGCGGGCGGCATACCGGCTGTTCGGGCGGGACAGGCTCTGCCTCATCAGCGATTCCATGGCCGCCGCCGGCATGGCGAACGGGGAATACGCGCTCGGCGCGCGGAAAGTTCTTGTAAAAGGCGGCCGCGCGGCGCTCGCGGACGGCACCCTCGCGGGCTCCGCGACAAACCTCTGGGAATGTATGGCAAACGTCGTCTCTTTCGGCATACCGCCCGCGGACGCCGTCATGATGGCGGCGCTCAACCCCCGCCGCGCCGTCGGCCTCGCGTGCCCCGTCGTGCAAGAGGGGGAGCGGGCGGAATTCGTCCTGTGCGACAGCCAATTCCGTATGCTGAATATCTACGCGTAACAAAGCCCTTGCCGCTTGTGCGGAGCGCATAAAAAGGATACAATAAATCGGATCGCTCTAAGGAGGAACCGCGACGGATGGGATTGGACAGCTCGTTTGGCTTTACCCTCGGGCGGATGGCCCGGGGAGAGAGGAACCTCATCACCGACGTGCCCGGCGTCCGGGTCGGCCATTACACGATGCACGCGGGGGACGTGCACACGGGCGTCACCGCGATCATCCCGTGCGCGGGGGATGTTTTTCACGAAAAGCTGACGGCGGCGGCGCACGTCATCAACGGCTTTGGAAAGAGCGCGGGACTCGTGCAGGTCATGGAGCTCGGCGCCGTCGAAACGCCCATCCTCCTCACGAACACGCTCTCCGTCGGCGCGGCGTGGGACGCGCTCGCGCGCTTTATGCTCGCGTGCAACGCGGACATCGGGCTTGAAACGGGCACGGTGAACCCTCTGGTCTTCGAGTGCAACGATTCCTTCCTCAACGATATACGCGGCTTTCACATCAAGGAGGAGCACGTGCTCCGCGCGCTCGAGTCAGCGTCTAAAGCTTTTCAGGAAGGCGCCGTCGGCGCGGGCGCGGGCATGAGCTGCTATTCGCTCAAGGGCGGCATCGGCAGCGCCTCGCGCGCGTTTTCCCTCTACGGCGGGCGGTATGCGCTCGGCGCGCTGCTGCTCACGAACTTCGGTTCGCTCCCCGACCTCACGATCGGCGGCGAGCGCGTCGGCGAAAAACTCAGCAAGCGGCTGCGCAAGGAGTCCGAGCCGGACAAGGGCAGCGTCATCGTCGTCCTCGCGACAAACGCGCCGCTTTCCGACCGCCAGCTTTTGCGCGCGGCGAAGCGCGCGCAGTCCGGCCTCGCGCGCACGGGCACCATATCGGGCAACGGCAGCGGGGAAATCGTCCTCGCCTTCACCACCGCCAACCGCTTGCCCCATTATCCGAAAAACGAACCGGTCGCAGTCACCCAGCTCCACGAGGACGATATGGATGTGATTTTCCGCGCCGTCATCGAGTGCGTGAGCGAGAGCGTCGTGAGCTCCATGCTCCACGCAGAGCGCACCGTCGGCCGCGCGGGCAATATAAGGGAGAGCCTAAAAACGCTTCTTGAGGAGGATTTATGAGCGACATCAACGAGAATTTCCGGTATCTGAACGTCGGCCTGCCCGAGGACATCGCCCGGCTCAAGGCCTGGGGCGATTTCGACGAGGCCGTGCGGCTCATCGACCTGAGGCTCAAGGATGAGATCCCCGCGCCTCTTCGTGGCTGTTACGTCGTCGAGCGCGAAATTATGCGCCGCCTCGCGGACGATTTCCCCTTCTCCTACGACGAGGCGATGGCGCAGGCGACGGACAGGATCGCCGACTTTACCGCCGAGGAGTTCCAAACCCTCGTCGATTTCGGCCGCATCGACTGGATCTTCGTTCGCGGCGAGAAGCGCTATTTCAGGCGTTTCGTCAACACCCTCATCAAGACGGACGCCGCGATCCGCGCGCGCAGCGAGAGGAAGAAGGCCGAAAAAGGCGAGGCTTCCGCCCCGGCCGCGCCCGCTCCCGCGGGAGAGCATATACTCGACCGCTCCATGCGCCTGATGCGCGAGCGCGGGGAATTCGCCAACTCCATCCGCATCCGTGCGAGCGTGAAGATCAAGGACGAGGCGTTCGAGAAGGGCAAGCTCGTCAGGGTCTATCTCCCCATACCGGCCGCGTGCCCGCAGCAGAGCGAAATCAAGCTCCTCTCCTTCTCGGAGGAACCCAGGCACATCTCCCCCGAGGACGCGGCGCAGCGCACGGTCTGTTTCGAGCGCGTGCTGGAGGACAACAGGGAGTTCTTCGTCGAATACTCCTATGTGCATACCGCGCGTTACTGCGACCCCGCGAAGCTTCAGGCGGACGCGGAGCAGCCGGACTTCTTCCTTTGCGAGGAAGCCCCGCACATCGTCTTCACGCCCTACATCCGCGCCATCGCGGAGGATTTGACGCGGGGCGTTTCCGACCCCGTCGAGAAGGCGCGGCGGATATTCGGCTTTGTGACAGGCCATGTGAAATACTCCTTCATGCCCAACTACTTCGTGCTCGAGAACATCGCGGAGAACGCCGCGCGCAACTTCAAGGGCGACTGCGGCGTGCAGGCGCTGCTGTTCATCACGCTCTGCCGCTGCGCGGGCATCCCCGCCCGCTGGCAGAGCGGGCTTTGCGCCGAGCCGTACGACGTGGGCGCGCACGATTGGGCGATGTTCTACATCGCGCCCCACGGCTGGCTCTTCGCCGACCCGTCCTACGGCGGGGCCGCGCACCGCGCGGGCAACGAGGAACGCCGCTGGCACTACTTCGGCAACCTCGATCCTTACAGGATGGTCGCCAATTGCGAATTCCAGCATGCGTTCGAGCCGCCCATGACCCACTGGCGCGCCGACCCGTACGACAACCAGTCCGGCGAAGTCGAGTATGAGGACCGCGCGCTGCGCTGGAGGGAATACGAGCGCGACCAGACCATGACCGATTATAAAGAGCTGATTTGACGCTTTGATGAGGAGTTAGAATGACGAAGAAAACCCTGCCGTTTGACAAGGCGAAGATCGAGGAGATCATCGAAAGGCACCCCACGCCCTTCCACATCTACGACGAGGCGGAGCTGCGCCGCCGCGCGCGCGCGCTGAAAGCCGCCTTTTCCTGGAACCCGGGCTTCCGCGAGCATTACGCCGTCAAGGCCTGCCCGAACCCCGTGATCCTAAAAATCCTCCATGAGGAGGGTTGCGGCACGGACTGCGCGAGCTACGCCGAGCTGATGCTCTCCGAGGCCATCGGCATCGTGGGGGAGGAGCTGATGTTCTCCTCCAACGCCACCCCCGCCGAGGAATTCGCGTATTCGCGGCGGCTCAACGCCACGATCAACCTCGACGACATCACGCACATCGATTTCCTCGAAAAGCACGGCGGCATACCGGAACTGATCAGCTGCCGCTTCAACCCGGGCGGTGAGTTCCGCATCGGCACGCAAATCATGGGCAACCCCGCCGAGGCGAAGTACGGCTTCACGCGCGCGCAGCTCACGGAGGGATTCAAAAAGCTCAAAGCCCTGGGCGCGAAGCGCTTCGGGCTGCACGCGTTCCTCTCCTCGAGCAACACGGACAACATGTATTACCCGACGCTCGCGAAGCTCCTCTTCATTGCGGCGCGCGAGCTGCACGAGGAGGTCGGCGCGGAGATCGCCTTCATCAACCTCTCGGGAGGCATCGGCATCCCGTACCGCCCCGAGGACGCGGCGACGGACATCGCCTTCGTGGGCGCGAAGGTGCGCGAGGTGTACGCGGAGGTGTTCGGCAACACGGATATCCGCCCCGCGATCCTCACGGAGCTTGGGCGCTATATGACGGGCCCCGCGGGGTATCTCGTGACGACCGCCATCCACCGCAAGGATACCTACAAGCACTTCATCGGCGTGGACGCCTGCTCCGTGAACCTCATGCGCCCCATGATGTACGGCGCGTATCACCACATCACGGTGCTCGGCAGGGAGGGCGCGCCCGCCGATTGCCTCTACGACGTGACGGGCTCCCTGTGCGAGAGCAGCGACCGCTTCGCGGTGGACCGCATGCTCCCCGAGATCGCCATGGGCGACATACTCGCCATCCACGACACGGGCGCGCACGGCTTCTCGATGGGCTACAACTACAACGGCAAACTGAGGAGCGCGGAGTTGCTGCTGCGCGAGGACGGCGAGGTGGAGCTCATTCGCCGCGCGGAAACCAACCGGGATTATTTCGCGACGCTCGACATACTGAACCTGCCCCGTCTCATGGAGGAAAAGTGATGGCATCCGGCATCAAGCGCATCGAAAAACTCGCCCTCGGCCGCTTCCCGACGCCCATGTACGAGCTGACGCGCCTCGGCGCGGCGCTCGGGAGGAAGCTCTATGTCAAGCGGGACGACCTCTCCGGCGTCAGCACGGGCGGCAACAAGGTGCGAAAGCTCGAATACCTTTTGAAGGACGCGCTCGATTCCGGCGCGGACATCGTGCTCACGACCGGCGGCGCGCAGAGCAACCACGCCATGCTCACGGCGGCCTGCTGCAACATGCTGGGGCTCGATTCCATGCTGGTCCTCATGGGGCGCGGCGTGAAGGGGAGGGTCGGAAACCTCCTCATCGACGAGCTGCTCGGCACGGAGGTGCGCTTCGTGGACAGCGGCTCTTACGACGACGTATACGCCGAGATGGACCGCATCGAGGCGGAGCTTCGCGGCAAAGGCAGGAAGCCCTACCGCATCCCCGTCGGGGGCAGCGTGCCGCTCGGCGCGCTCGGCTACGCGGACTGCGCGAGGGAGATATTCTCCGAGGCGCTCGAGATGGGTATAAAGATCGAGCGCATCGTCTGCACGGCGGGCAGCGGCGGCACCATGGCGGGCCTCGTGCTCGGCGCGCTCCTCTATGGGGACGGCTGCCGCGTCACGGGCATCGCCGTGGGGGACGAGCCGTTCGACGAGGTCGTGGCGGAGCTCGTAAACGGCGCGGCGGCGCTCCTCGGGCGGACGGACATCGCACTCTCGCCCGAGGAGGTGGACGTGCGCCCCTGCTTCGGCGCGGGATACGCCAAACCCTCCGCGGAAGGGCTCGCCGCCATTCGCCTCATGGCGAGGACCGAAGGGCTGATACTCGACCCCGTCTATACGGGCAAGACCCTGGCGGGGCTGATCGCGATGTGCGAGGACGGCACCATCGCCCCAAACGAGAACACGGTGTTCCTCCACAGCGGGGGGATCGCCGCGGTGTTTGCAATCGACCCGACGGATACCGTAGAATAAACGCATGGAAGCGGGTGGGGGAAGCCAAATGAAGAGGACGATCGGCGTCATCGGCGGCATGGGCCCCATGGCCACGGCCGACCTGTATCGCAAAATCGTGGCGCACACGGATGCTTCGCGCGACGACGAGCACATCCATGTCATCATCGACTCGAACACCGCCGTGCCGGACAGGACGGCGGCGATCCTCGGGACAGGCCCCTCGCCCGTGCCGGAACTGATCAAGTCGGCAAAGCGCCTCGAGCGCGCGGGCGCGGATTTCCTCATCATGCCCTGCAACACGGCGCATTACTTCTACGACGACTTTTGCGGGGATACGAAGCTCCCCATACTCAACATGCTCGCGCTCACCGCGGAGGAAATCCTGCGGCGCGGCCTCAAAAAAGTCGCGCTGCTCGCGACGGACGGCACCATCAAGACGGGCATCTACGCGCGGCTGTTCGCGTCGCACGGCATCCCCCATGTCCTGCCGGAAGAGGCGGGGCAAAGGGCCGTGATGGACGCCATATACAACGGCGTCAAGGCGGGGAAACGGGATTATGACGCGCGTGAAATACGCCGCGCGCTCGACGCCCTCGTGCGGGCGGGCGCGGATGCGTTCGTGCTCGGCTGCACGGAGCTTCCCCTCGCGTTCGAGGATTACGGGCTCGATTATCCAACCGTCGACCCGACGCTCGCGCTCGCGAAGGCCGCGATCGTCGAGGCCGGATACCGCGTCAAGCGCTGAACCAAATCGCGATCCGCGGGGAAGCTGAAACCGGCCTCCCCGTTCTTGAAAGGATGAGGGGAATCACATGGGAACGTTCTGGTCTATCCTGATAGGGGTGCTCGGCGCAGTCGCGCTGCTCATTCTGATTGCGGCGGCCAACGCGCTGCGCATCAAGGCGAAGCCCGGGAGGGACGCCGCCGCCATCTCATGGGGCGCGGACGACGAGGCGCTCGACGCCACGCGCCTTTCGCGCATGATACAGATCGAGACGCTGCCCGTTGCCCCGGGAGGAGATCTTAAGAAGATCCGCGAATTGCAGGCGCTTCTCAAGGAGCTTTTCCCGCGCGTGTTCGAAACCTGCGATGCCGTCGATCTGGACGGCAGCCTGCTTCTGCGCTGGAAGGGGAGGGACAGCTCCCGCTCCATCGTGCTGATGGGGCATCAGGACGTGGTGCCCGCTTCGGAGGAGGGCTGGGATTACTCGCCTTTTTCCGGCGCGATCGAGAGGGGCAGGGTATACGGGCGCGGCGCGGTCGACTGCAAATGCACCGTCATGGCGGAGCTTGCAGCCATGGAGGAACTGATGGGGGAGGGTTTCATGCCCGCGTGCGACGTGTATTTCGCCTCCTCCTGCAACGAGGAAATTTCCGGCGGCGGCTCTCATGCTACCGCGCGATACATGAAGGAGCATAACATCCGCCCGGAGATCGTCCTCGACGAGGGCGGCGTCGTCTCCGAAAAATTCTTCCCCGGCCTTCGGGGCCAATGCGCGGTCGTAGGCGTCACCGAGAAGGGCTTCATCAACCTCAGGGTTTCGGCGAAGAGCGAGGGCGGCCATTCCTCCACCCCGCCGCGGAACACCCCCCTCGCGCGCCTCGCCGCGTTTATCGACGGGATGGAGCGCGCGCGCCCGTTTAAGAAAAGGTTCCCGCCCGCCGTCCGCGCGATGTTCGCGCGCCTCGCGCCGCACCTTTCTTTCCCGATGCGCCTGCTCTTCGGCAACCTGTGGCTCTTTGCGCCCCTTCTTAAGGTCGTGCTGCCCATGGCCTCCCCGTTCGGCGAGGCGATGCTCGCGACGACCTTCTGCTTTACCATGTGCGAGGGGTCGAGCGCCGCGAACGTCATCCCACCCGAGGCGGACGTCGTGTGCAACCTCCGCTGCGTCTCCCACCAGGATGCGGAGGAAACGATCGCCCTGTTTCGGAAAAGGGCGGCGAAGCACGGCCTTGAAGTTGAGGTATTGACCGCGCGCGGCGCGTCGAACGCGACCGACACCGCGGGCGAGGCGTTTACCTACCTCAGCCGCTGCATCGAGGAGTGCTTCCCCGGCGTGGCCGTCGCGCCCTATATGATGATGGGCGGCACCGACTGCCGCGAGTACGAGGGGATAAGCTCCGGCTGCCTTCGCTTCTCCCCGGTGCGGCTCACGCCCGAGCAGCTCGTCAGCGAGCACAGCGTCAACGAGAACATCGACGTTTGCGCCCTCGCGGAGGCGCATAAATTCTACCGCTACTTCATCGAGAATTACGCATGACGGATTTTGTTTTACTCAACGAGAGCATAGCGCCGCCCGACGCGGAGGCCATGCGCGAGGCGCGCGAAAGGTGGAACAGCATCGCGAAGCCGCTCAACGGCCTCGGCCTGCTCGAGGATGCGATCGTCCGCATGGCGGGCGTGCAGAGGAGCGCTTCGGTCGACATTTCCCGCCGCGCGCTCGTCGTGATGTGCGCGGACAACGGCGTCGTCGCCCGGGGCGTGACGCAAACGGGGCAGGAGGTCACGGCGATCGTGACGGAGAACATCGCCAGAGGGGACGCGAGCGTGTGCCGCATGGCGCGGGTCGCCCGCGCGGAGGTGTTCCCCGTGGACGTCGGCGTGGCGCGCCCGGTGGATATCCCGCCCTTCGGGCAGAGGAACGTCCGCCGCGGCACTGCGGACATGAGCGAGGGCCCCGCCATGACGCGGGAGGAGGCCGCAGCCGCGGTCGGCGCGGGCATCGACATCGTCCGCCTGCTCAGGGAAGCGGGGTATAAGCTCGTCGCCACGGGGGAGATGGGCATCGGCAACACCACGACGTCGAGCGCCGTCGCCGCGGTTTTGACGGGGAGGCCTGTCGACGTTGTCACGGGACGCGGCGCGGGGCTTTCCGACGAAGGGCTCATGCGCAAGCTCCACGCGGTCACGCGCGCGATCGAGGCGAATGAGCCTGATCCTCTGGACGCGCTCGACGTGCTCCATAAGGTCGGCGGGCTCGATCTCGCGGGCCTCGCGGGCGTGTGCGTCGGCGGCGCGCTCTGCGGCGTGCCCGTCGTGCTCGACGGGTTTATTTCGCTCGCGGCGGCGCTGCTCGCCGTGCGGCTCTGCCCGAACTGCGCGCCCTATTGCATCGCGAGCCATGTCTCCAAGGAGCCCGGCGCGCGGCTTTTGCTGAAGGAGCTCCGGCTCTCTCCCGTCATCTGCGCCGGTTTGTGCCTGGGTGAGGGCACGGGCGCGGTCGCGGCGCTGCCGCTCTTCGACATGGCGCTCGCCGTCTATGGGGAGATGGCGACCTTCATGGACATTTCCATAAAGCCCTATAAACCGCTATGCTGAAGCTCGTCACGGGCGGCGCGGCCTCGGGAAAATCCGCGTTCGCCGAAAACCTCATCGTAAAGAGCGGACTTAACCCCCGCGCGTACGTCGCCTGCATGCTGGTGCGGGACGGGGAGGACGAATTGCGCGTCGCGCGCCACAGGAGGCTTCGGCAGAACAAGGGTTTCGTCACGTTCGAGGCGCCCGTGTCGCTTTCCCGCGCGGACTTTCCCGGGGGCGGCGCGGTCCTCATCGAAGATATCGCGAACCTCGCGGCGAACGAGTGCTTTTCCACGGAGGAGGGCTTTTCCGGCGCGAAGGAGCGCATCCTCGCGGGCATTCTAAAAGCGCGGTCGGACTGCACGCTCGCGGTCGCGGTCACCTGCGAAGTCGGATCGGACGGCGCGGAATACGACGAATGGACGCGTAGGTATATCGATCTTCTCGCCGGGGTGAATGCCGAGATCGCGGCGCTCGCGGACGAGGCGTACGAGGTGGTCGCGGGCATTCCGATTCTGATCAAAGGAGGGCGCATATGAGGTTCATCCGGTCGTTTTTCATGGCGCTCAGGATGTATTCGAAAATCCCCGCGCCGCGCGTCGCATGGGACGAAAAGAACATGGCCTACGCCATGTGCTTCTTCCCGGCCGTGGGCGCGTTCATCGCGCTCTTCTGGCTCGTCTGGCTTTCGCTGGCGAAGCTTCTGGGCTTCGGGACGCTCCTGACGGCCGCCGTCGCCTCCCTCATCCCGCTGTTCGTCTCGGGCGGCATCCACATGGACGGCTTTCTCGATGCGTCCGACGCGCTTTTTTCCCGCGCCCCGCGCGAGAGGATGCTCGAAATCATGAAGGATCCGCATATGGGCGCGGGCGCCGCGGTCGCGCTCGCCTCCTATACGCTCGTCGCCTTCGCGCTCTGGACGGAGATTGACGCGCAAAACCCCGCCTTTCTCGCGGTGCTCCTGACGCCCATGCTCTCTCGCGCGCTCTCGGCGCTGGCTGTCGTGACGTTCAAAAGCGCGCGGGGAGACGGGCTCCTCGCGACGTTCAAAAGGGCCGCGGACGTGAAAATCGCGCGCGCGGCGGCGATCGTTTGGATCCTCGCGCTCTTGGGCGCGATGGTTTATCGCGCGCCCCTTGGCGGCGGCGCTGTGGCGCTTGCGGCGCTCGCCGTTTTTCTCGCATACAGGCTGATGTCGTATCGACGCTTCGGCGGCACGACGGGGGACGTGGCGGGCTGGTTCGTGCAGGTGTGCGAGCTCGCGTGCCTCGCCGCCTACGCGCTCGCCGCAGGGATCGGAGGGATGCTGTGAGGCTCTTGATTATCGGCGCGGCGGGACAGGACAAGGCCCGCTTTGCCCAAGGATGCCGGGATGCGCTGGACGACGCGCACCTCGTCATACGCGATATGATGAAGGCGGGCGTGCCGCATGAGGAGATGCTTTCCTCGCTCCTCGCCCGCGAGGCCGTCGTTTGCGACGAGGTCGGGTGCGGCGTGGTGCCCATAGACGCGTTCGAGAGGCTCTGGCGCGAGGAAGTGGGCAGGCTCTGCTGCGAACTGGCAGAACGCGCGGACGCGGTGGTGCGCGTGGTCTGCGGCCTTCCGCAGCTTCTCAAGGGGGACGCGCCATGGAAATAATGGAAATAATCGTCATCCGCCACTCCACAGCCGTAGGGAACCTTCGGCACGTCTTCCTCGGCAGGACGGACGACCCGCTCGCCCCGTGCGGGGTGGAGCTCGCCTGCAGGCGGCGCAACGAGTTGCCGCGCGTGGAGCGCGTCTACCACAGCCCCATGCTGCGCGCGCGCTGCACGGCGCGCCTCGTCTGGCCGGAGGCGCTGACGTCCGAGGTTTCGGGCCTTCGCGAGATGGACTTCGGCGACTTCGACGGGCGCGCGCACGCGGAACTGAAGGAGGATCCGTCCTATCGCGCCTGGCTCGCGCAGGGCGCGTGGGAGGGTTATCCCGGCGGGGAAACCTTCGCGGATGCGAAGCGCCGCTGCGACGCGGCCTTCCGTTTCATCGCGCGGGACGCGGGCGAGCGCAATCTCTCGCGCGTCGGCGCGGTGGTGCACGGGGGCACCCTCATGCACATCATGGAGCTGTATACGAGCGAGCGCCTCAACTACGCTGATCAGCTCGTCAAAAACTGCGAGGGGTTCTTGCTGGAGGCCGCTTATGACCGCGGCGGGGTGACGGTTTCGCGCTGGGAGAGGATATAGAAAAAGATCGGGTATAAATAAGGGAGGCGAAAGCCTCCCTTTTGTTAAAAACCGTCCCCAGCGTATGAAAAGCCGCTTTGACGCCAGTCGCTTGCCGTTCGTCTTTATTCAGGATCGAATAAATCCTCGCAAGTGACTTTCAGGACTTTCGCAATGACCTTGAGCTCTATATCCGTCACAAAACGCTTTCCGCTCTCAATGCGCTGAACAGCGTTTTTATCGATGTCGAGCCCTTCAATTTGGAGCATATCGGAAAAGGCCTTTTGCGATGGGTTGCCCGGCAAAGCTTTCCTATATTCCTTGATTTTTTGACCGCAAAGGTTGTTGGAGCCGTCCAACGCCTTGTTTTTGTACACTGAGCCACCTCTTGATGACATTTGCTGATTGTCATTCAAGGAATTATATGTTATATTTCGGGAGTAACTGACACCTGGTAAATGTCAATTATATATTTCAGCTTTTGGGATGAGAGTTATGAAGAAGAAAAGCGGCGCTGCAAAAACACTTCGGCATATCGCCATATGGAAGGGGAGCGCGCACAGGCAGTTGAAGCGTTCCATAATTTTAGGCACGTGCGGTCAAGACCCGAAAGTTCAGATATGGCAGGAGAAAATACCCTGCAAGGGGAGCGTGCCAACGCCGGAGGAACTGATCGCATATCTTGCCGCTCGCATTGAAACGGGCACAGATCCATTTTCATAGAAAGAGTCGAAGGGAGTAGCCCTATATGGCCGCCGCATCCGATTCTTTTGGCCCGTTCTACAAAGAAAGACCCCGCTGCGGCGGGGTTAGTGTGCATTATCAACCTTCAATTTCAACCGTCAATGATTGTCCTGATGTCCTTCACCAGCGCGTCGAGGCTGTAATAGCCCGAAAGCGCGCGGTTGAGATAGGTGACGTGCACGCGGTCTTTGCTGTCGACCCTGGCGAGGCCCTGGATGGGGTTCACGCCGAAGTAGTAGTTCTGTTTGCCGTCGGGCGAGGCGACGAGGAAGAAGAGGTAAACGCCGTCCTTCGTGGGCGTCGTGGCGTCCGTAGCGGTATAGGAGAGAGATTTAAGGGACGCGGCGTCGATCATCTCGTCGCACAGGGCGGGGCAGTGGACGAGCTCGATCGTCTCGCCGTAGCGCAGCGAACCCTTGATGGAGCCGTACACCTCGATTTTGAGGGTGGAGGCGGGCAGCGTGTTCTCGACGCTTGCGCCCGCGGAATCGGAGCGGAAGCGCGTCTCTGAAAGCCTGGGGGTGTCCGCCACGCGACCGATGAAGATCTCTGCGGACGCGTCCGTGAGCGCCTCGAGGCTTTTATAATAATACGTTTCGGACGGGGTGGCGACGATGCGGTTCTGCTCGGCGATGTTCGCGCGGATGTCGTGAAGCGAGAGCCGCACGCCGGAGAAGACGACCTCGTCCTCGTCCATGACGCGCAGCGGCTCGTCCGTGAGCAGCGCGTAATTGACGGTATCCTCGCTGTAATAGACAGGGGGTTCATCCTTTGGGGCGAGATAGAGCAAATAGCTTTCGCCCTGCTTCATCGCGCCGTCCGTGCAATGGATGAGATCGCCCTTCTCGGCCTTGCCCGCGAGCACCTCGCCGACGATGAGGTCGTAACAGTTGACGCCGTCCTCATTGAGGTGGGATTGTACGCATTCGCCCATCACCACGAGGGAGGAACTACGATAAATCCGCTGCACGTCGGATAAGACGCGCTCGTCCGCGACCTTCGCGCCGGTGATGGAGGCGCACGCGCTCGCGAAACAGGCCACCGCCGCGATCAGCGCGATCAGCTTCAGGCCGGTCTTCATGCCTCTCCCTCCTTCCTGCGCGGTATAAGGGCCAAATATCGTCATTAAGGAAAGGGTTACCCATAATCATAAACGATACAATCGCCCAAAAGGTTTCACAAAAGTAAAATAAATATGAATTCGCCTGCCAGTTTTCGGCAGTTTTCACATTTCCCGGCGGCCTTCCATGGCCTTGAGCAGCGTCATCTCGTCCACATACTCGAGGTTGCCGCCGATGGGGATGCCGTGGGCGATGCGCGTCACGCACACGCCCTTGGGTTTCAGAAGCCTCGCGATGTACGAGGCCGTGGCCTCGCCCTTCACATCCGGGTTGGTCGCGAGGATCACCTCTTTGACGGAACCCCCCTCCACGCGCGCCAGCAGTTCCTTGATGCGGATGTCGCCGGGGCCGATGCCGTCCGTCGGGGAGATCGCGCCGTGGAGCACATGGTACATGCCGCGGTATTCGCGCAGCTTCTCCATCGAGAACACATCCCGCGCCTCCTCGACGACGCAGATGGTTTCCTCGCTGCGCTGCCTGTCCGCGCAGATGGCGCAGGGTGAAACGTCCGTGTAGTTGCCGCAGACGGGGCAGTAGCGTACGCTGTCCCGCGCGCGGACGATCGCCGCGGCGATTTCCCGCGCGCCGCCGTCCGGCATGTCGAGTATGAAATACGCAAGCCGCTGCGCGCTCTTTGTGCCGATGCCGGGCAGCCGCGCGAGCTGTACGATGAGAGCGTTTATGGAATCGACGCCCATGCTCTTTTTAGAAGCCCAGGTTCATGCCGCCGGTGACGCGGTTCATCTCATTCGTCATCGTCTCGTCCGCCATGCGGATCGCCTCGTTGACCGCGCTTAAAACGAGGTCCTGCAGCATTTCCACATCGTCCGGGTCGACGCACTTGGGATCGATGGCGATGGACTTCAGCTCCTTGCGCCCGTAGACCGTGGCCGAAACCGCGCCGCCGCCGACGGTCGCGGTGAACTCCCGCTCGGAAACCTCCTGCTGGATGCGCGCGACGTCCTGCTGCATCTTCTGCGCGTGCTTCATGATCTGCTGCATGTTGCCGCCCATGCCGGGGAAATTGGGTCGTGCCATAAAACCCTCCGATAGCCTTTATTAACGATCTATTATACCGCATATTGCGGTCTTTGTCCATCAATCCACAATTTCTATGCCGGGGCCGAAGGCGTTTTTCGCGCGCTCCTCGAGCGACTCGCCTCCGCCCGCCACCACGAAGCGCATGCGCGTGCCCGGGTGCAGGCTTTCAAGGTGCGGGGAAAGCAGGCCTTCCTGCTTGGTGAAGGCGTCCGCGAGGCTCTTTTGCGGAAAGCCCACTGTGAGAAGGTCGCCCTCGAGCTGTACGCTGGCCGTCCTGTACCACAGCGCCGCGAGCGTGGGGCTCTTCTGCTGCACGGGCTTCTTGAGGGCCTCCCAGAGGGAGTTGCCGTCCATGATCGCGGGTATGGCGGGCGCGTCCTCCCCGGTGGGCTGGGGCGCGGCCTCGGCCTTTTTCCTGTCCGGCGCTGGCCTCGCTTCCCGCGCGGGGGCGGGAGAAGCGGAAAAAGCGCTGTCCCTGAGCTTCGCTTCGAGCTTTTCGATGCGCTCGAGCAGGAGTTCCGGCGTCTGAGGGATCTCCTCCTCGGGCGAGGTGATGCGGACAAACGCGCACTCGAGCTGCACGCGGGGCAAAGACATGTAGCGCATGTTGCCCATGGCCGCCATGAGCACGTCTATGGCGCGCAGCAGCGTTTCCGCCGAGACGCTCTGCGCCTGCGCGAGGTAGCGCCGCATGGCGTCTTCCGTGCAGTCGAGGATGTCCGCGCAGCTGCCGCAGAGTTTGGCGAGCAGCAGCGCGCGAAAGTGCGCCGTGAGGTCGCGCGCGAAGGTAAACAGGTCGCGTCCGTCGGAAATGACCTCGGAAAGCGCGCGAAGCGCGGCGTCCCGCCGCCCGGAAAGCAGCGCGCCCGCGGCGCGAAAGAGGAAATCCCCCTCCATGCTGCCGAGCACGGAATAGACGCCCGCGGCGGTGACCTCGTTTCCGCAGAAGGAGATGCACTGGTCGGCGAGGGAGAGCGCGTCCCGCATGCCTCCTTCGGCGGCGCGCGCGATGGCGAGGAGGCCCTCGCGCTCGATGCGCGCGCCCGCGTTCGAGGCCGCGGCGTCCACGCAGTTGACGATGTCCTCGACGCCGATCCTGTGGAAATCGAACCTCTGGCAGCGCGAGAGGATGGTCGCGGGGATGCTCTGCGGCTCCGTCGTCGCCAAAATGAACACGACGTGCGCGGGCGGCTCCTCGAGCGTCTTTAAAAGCGCGTTGTTCGCGCTGTCGGAGAGCATGTGCGCCTCGTCGATGATATAGACCTTGTGCGTGAGCTCGAGCGGGAGGAAGCGGGTCTTGTCCAAAAGCTGGCGCATCTCCTCGACGCGGCTGTTGGAGGCGGCGTCCATCTCGACGATGTCCGCGGTTTCGTTCTCGGTCAGCCTGCACGCGGCGCAATCGCCGCAGGGCTCTCCGTTTTCGGGGGAGAGGCAGTTGAGCGCGCGCGCGAGGATCTTCGCCGTGCTGGTCTTGCCCGTGCCGCGGGAGCCGGAGAAGATGTAAGCGTGCGCGGTGCGGCCGGAGGCGATCTGGTTTTTCAGAATGGTCGTCACATGCTCCTGCCCGAGCACTTCGCTAAAGCGCCTCGGGCGGTATTTTCTGTAAAGCGCCTGATAAGCCATAATACCTCCGAACACTTGTACTATTATAGATTCTAGCATTTCACGCCCGGCATTGCCATAGGCAAAAAAATACTGTATAATACCATGCATGTTGATTTTATGAGGCATGAAACGGGAAAGGAGTCGACGGCCGTGGAGAAGGGGAAAAAGAAAATCGTCTTCAGCGGGATACAGCCCTCGGGCTCGCCTACGCTTGGCAATTATGTGGGGGCGCTGCGCAACTGGTCGCTGCTCCAGGGTGAGGATCGCTTCTGCTATTACTGCGTGGTGAACCTCCACGCACTCACCGTCAGGCAGGACCCGGAGGATCTGCGCCGCCGCACGGCCGAGACTGTGGCGCTCATCATGGCCTGCGGCATCGACCCCAAGGCTTCCGTCGTGTTCGTGCAGGGCCATGTGCCCGCGCACTGCGAGTTGACGTGGCTGCTCTCCTGCTCGACCTACATGGGCGAACTCAACCGCATGACGCAGTTTAAGGATAAGTCCTCGAAGCACGCGGACAACATCAACGCCGGGCTTTACACCTATCCCGTGCTGATGGCCGCCGACATACTGCTCTACCAGACGGATCTCGTGCCCGTGGGCGACGACCAGAGGCAGCACATCGAGATTACGCGCGATGTCGCCATCCGTTTCAACAACGCGTACGGCCCCGTGTTTACTATGCCGGAAGGCTATATGCCCAAGGTCGGCGCGCGGGTGATGAGCCTGCAGGACCCCGCGCAGAAGATGAGCAAGTCCGACCCGAACCCGAACGGCTACGTCGCGATTATGGACGATGCTTCCGTCATCATGAAGAAGTTCAAGCGCGCCGTGACCGACTGCGACGGGATCATCAAATACGACCCCGTCAACAAGGCGGGCGTGTCGAACCTTTTGGAGATATACACCTCCTTTACGGGGATGAGCATCCCCGAGGCGGAGGAGCATTTCGCGGGCCTCGGCTACGGCGCGCTCAAAACCGAGGTGGCGGACGCCGTCATCGCCGAGCTGGCGCCCGTGCAGGAGAAGTTCCGCGCCTATATGGCGGACGAAGCGTACCTTCGTTCCGTCATGGAGGACGGCGCGGCGCGCGCGGCGAGGGCCGCGGCGGAAACGCTCCAAAACGCGTACCGCGCGCTGGGGCTGGACGCGTAAGTCAATTAACAATTGACAATGAATCGTTTATAACGGCCTTCGCTTCGCGGGGAGGCCGTTCGAGTTTGTGGATATACGGGAGGGCGCGCATGCGCGGACTGGGTACGATTGCGAACGTCGCGGCGGTGGTCGCCGGCGGCATACTGGGACTTTTTGTAAAAAACGGGCTCAAGCAGCGCTTTCAGGAGATCCTTACGCAGGCGCTGGGGCTTTCCACGATCTTCCTCGGCATCGCGGGCGCGCTGACGGGGCTTCTCGAGCTTTCCCCCGAGGGGAAGCTCACGACGACGGGCACGGCGGTTCTGATCGCCTCGCTCGTTTGCGGCGCGCTCATCGGCGAAGGGCTCAACATCGAGCGCGGGCTCGAGCGTTTTGGCGAATGGCTGAGGCGAAAGGCGAAGAGCGAGAACGACACGAACTTCGTGAACGGCTTTATCACGGCCACGCTCGTGATTTGCGTGGGGGCGATGGCGGTCGTGGGCTCCATCGAGGACGGGCTTACCGGCAACGCCGCGACGCTCTACGCCAAATCCGTGCTCGACGCCGTGATCGTCATGATATTCGCCTCGACCTACGGCAAGGGCGTCATCTTCTCTGCGATTCCGGTCGGGATATTCCAGGGGCTCGTCACGCTGCTCGCGGGCCTTGTCGCGCCCATCCTCGGCGCGGCCGTGATCGCGAGTCTCTCCTTCGTGGGTTCGGCGCTCATCTTCTGCGTGGGCGTCAACCTCGTGTGGGGCAAAAAGTTCCGCGTGGCCAACATGCTGCCCGCGCTCCTGATCGCGGGGGTCGTCGCGGGCATCGTATCATAGGTTCATAGGCGATCGATCGCTTACCGCGTCGCACGCCCTTTTCCGGCGCCGCCTTCCCGCGGCGCCGTTTGCTCCATCCCCCGAAAACCGGGCGTTTGCGCGTTGCGCGGCGCGGCCGCGCGTGGTACGATATCGGCGTGGCGCCCGCCCCTGAAAACGCGCTTTTTTGCGATTGCAACCGCCGGTTGACACATTTCCAAGCCCGCTGTATGGCGCGCAACCGGTCCGTTTGGTAAGCTTGAGGCACGATATCGTATAAAGAAAATCGCATGGAGGGAAACATCATGATTCTCGCGGATAAGATACTCGCGCTTCGAAGGAACAGCGGGCTCTCGCAGGAGGAGCTTGCGGAGAAGCTCAACGTCTCGCGCCAGTCGGTCTCCAAATGGGAGAGCGCGGCGAGCATTCCAGACATCAACAAGATCATCGAGCTCTCGAAGCTCTTTGGCGTCACGACCGATTATCTATTGAAGGACGACATCGAGAAAGCCGCTTTCACGGGCGAGGACGACGCGGTGCGCCTCCCCCTCGTTTCGCTGCAGGAGGCGACCTCCTTTATGGACGACACCGCGCTCTACGCGAAGCGTATGGCGCTCGGCGTGCTGCTGTGCATCCTCAGCCCCGCGCTTTTGATGGTGCTTCTTGCTCTGACGCAGAGCAACCCGATGGGCGTGAACGTGTCCGACAGCCTCGCGACGGGCGTGGGCGTGACGGCGCTGCTTTTGATCGTGGCCGCGGCGGTTTGCGTCTTCATCGTGAGCGGGCACAGGGTCAAACGCTACGAATATCTGAAGAAAAGCAAATTCGAATTGCAGTACGGCGTCGCGGGGGTCGTGCGCGAAAGGCGCGGCGCCTTTGAAACCAGGTATATCGCGGGCATGGCGGGAGGCGTCGCGCTGTGCATCCTCAGCGCCGTTCCCCTCATCATTGCGGGTGTGGCGGAGGCGCCGGAGTATCTCGTGGTCATGTTCGTGGGCCTTCTGCTCGCCATCGTCGCGCTCGGCGCATATCTGCTCGTCCGCGCCGGCACCGTGAAGCAGGGCTTCGACCTGCTCATGCAGGAGGGCGAATTCACCGAGGAGGAGAAGGAGCGCAACGAGCGCGCGGAGAAGTTCGGCGCGATCTACTGGCCCTGCGTGACCGCGGTCTATCTCGCGTGGAGCTTCATCACCTTCAACTGGGGCTTCACCTGGATCGTGTGGCCCGTCGCGGCCGTCGCCTTCGGCGGCATCTCCGCCGCGCTCCGGGGGAAGAAGGGAAACTGACGATCCGGATAATCGGATAAAAATGACACGCACGCATATACCCGTCTATGCATAGGCTATCATAGAGCGCATCCGCGGGATTCCATACCGCCCGCGGGACGGGGATGGAAGGATGACCGAAGCATATTGCGGACTTGAGATCGCGCCGTGCGCGCCCGAATACGGGGCGGCGCGGCGCGTTTATAACAGGGCGATCGAGAAGTTCCCCGTCCGGATCGCATACTGCACAAACGAGGAGGAGGTCGCCCGCGCCGTCCGCGCCGCGCGGGAGGCGGGGTTGAAGGCGCGCGTGCGCAGCGGCGGGCACAGCTACGAGGGCTTTTGCGTGGGGGATTGCGCGGCGGTGATCGACGTCGGCTGCATGGATTCCATCAGCATCGACGAGTCGGCGGGCACGCTCACAATTGGCCCCGGCGCGCGCAACCGCGCGCTGTATGAGAGCGCGGGCGCGCTCGGCTATCCCTTCCCGAGCGGCACCTGTCCGACGGTGGCTGCGGCCGGGCTGACGCTCGGCGGCGGGTGGGGCCTTAGCGCGCGGATGTTCGGGCTGACGTGCGACAGCCTCCTCTCCGCCACCCTCGTCGACGCCTGCGGCCGGCGGCACGTCGCAAACGCGGAGTGCGACGAGGAGCTGTTTTTCGCGCTGCGGGGCGGCGGGGGAGGGAATTTCGGCGTCGTGACCTCGCTCGCCTACAGGCTGCCGCCGAAGCGCTTCGACGTGACCTATGTGGAGCTTTCAACTTCGGATGCCGGCGAGGCCGAAGCCACGGAGTTCATCCTTCTCGTCCAGGCATGGCTGGGGGAGGGGGACAGGCGCTTCACGCCGCTCGCCAGGGTTACGCATACGCCTTTGGAGCCGCGCGGGCTGAGCCTTCGCGGCATCTACTATGGAGGCGAGGCGCAGGCGCGCGCCTCCCTCTCATCCTTCCTCTCGCTCGGCCTTGCGGGCCGGTTCGATGAGATGACCTTCCTCGAGGCGATACGCATCGTGGAGGACGGCTATCCGCCTGAAGACCGTTTCACGGCGGGCGGAAGCTTCGCGTTCGCGCCGTTCTCCATAAAGGAGGCGCTTTGCCTCGCGCGGCTCGTCGCTGCGCCCGCGCCGGGCTCCGTCGGCGCGACCGTCTCGCTGTACGGGCTCGGCGGCGCCGTCGACGAGACAGGTCCCTTTGATACCGCGTACTTCTACCGCGGCGCGCGCAACATCGCGGCGCTTACGACCTCCTGGGAAAGCCCCGCCGCGAAACGCGCGAACCTCGCCTGGTTTGCTCCGCGGTACCGCGCGCTGCGCGAGATGACATGCGGCGCGCATGTCAACTTCCCCAACCTCGAAAACCGGGATTTCATGCGCGCCTACTACGGGGGGAACGCCGAAAGGCTCCGCCGCGTCAAGGCGCGGCTCGACCCGGAAAATTTCTTTTGTTTCCCGCAGAGCGTCCGGTAAGCGCCGCAGAAAACGGCACCCGCTTTTTATGCGGATGCCGTTCTCGTTACGCCGAATTGTCAATTATCCATTGTCATTGTCAATTTCCCTTGACGCTCCTGTCCACGTAGGTGGTGTGGAGCAGCTCGTGCGCGGCGTGGCTGCCGGGCTTGCCGAGAAACTCGTCGTAAATCTTCTTGATCGAGGGGTTGTGGTGACTCTTGCGGATGACCATCGCCTCATCCTCGTCGTAGGTCGCGGCGGCGCGGGCCGCGCGCGGGTCGACGAAGTAGCGGGTGCGGGCGTCCACGATGGGCTGGCCGCCGCCGGTCACGCAGCCGCCGGGGCAGCCCATGACCTCGATGAAGTGATAGCTCTTCTCACCGCGGCGGATGGCGTCGAGCAGCTTGGCCGCGTTGCCCGTGCCGTGGGCGATGGCGACCTTGACGTCCAGGCCCCCGAGGTTGACCGTGGCTTCCTTGATGCCCTCGAGCCCGCGCACGTCGCAGTATTCCACCTTCTTGAGATCCTGGCCGGAGAGGACGTCGGCGACGGTGCGAAGCGCCGCCTCCATCACGCCGCCCGTCACGCCGAAGATGACCGCCGCGCCGGAGGATTCGCCGAGTATGTCGTCGAACTCTTCGTCGGGCAGGTGGACGAAGTCGATGCCCGCCTTATGGATCATGCGCGCAAGCTCGCGCGTGGTGATGTTGGCGTCCACGTCGCGGTAATCCTCGCGCCCGAATTCGGGGCGCTTGATCTCGAACTTCTTGGCGGTGCAGGGCATGACGGACACGACGAAGATGTCCTTCGGGTCGATGCCGTGGTTCTTGGCGAAATACGTTTTGGTGACGGCGCCCTGCATCTGGTTCGGGCTCTTGCAGGAGGAGAGGTTGGGGATGAAGTCGGGATAAAAATGCTCGCAGAACTTCACCCAGCCCGGGCTGCAGGAGGTGATCATGGGAAGCACGCCGCCGTGCTGAATGCGCTCGATGAGTTCCGTGCCCTCCTCCATGATGGTGAGGTCGGCGGCGAAGTCCACGTCGAACACGCGGTCGGCGCCGAGGCGGCGGATGGCCGCGACCATCTTGCCCGTGCAGCGGGTGCCGATGGGCATACCGAACTCCTCGCCGATGGCGACGCGGATGGAAGGCGCCGTCTGGAACACCACGAATTTCTTCGGGTCGGCGAGCGCCGCCCAGACTTCTCCCGTGGAATCCTTCTCCGTGAGCGCGCCCGTGGGACACGCGGCGATGCACTGCCCGCAGTTGATGCAGGCGACCTCGGCGAGGCTCTTGCCGAACTCGCTGCCGATCTGCGTCCTGAAGCCGCGGTTCTGCATGCCGATGGCATATACGCCCTGCACGTCGTCGCAGGCGGCGATGCAGCGGCGGCAGAGGATGCACTTGTTGTTATCGCGAACGATGCTCGGGGAGAGCTCGTCGATCGTTTTGATGATGCGCTCGCCGTCGAACTCAATATTGTCGATGCCCAACTCGTTGGAAAGGGCCTGAAGCTCGCAGTTCTGATTGCGTTTGCAGGTCAGGCACGAGCGGTCATGGTCGGAAAGGATGAGCTCGAGCACCGCGCGGCGCGCCTCGAGCACTTTCGGGGAGGAGGTCCTGATGTCGAGCCCCTCGCCCACGGGCAGCACGCAGGAGGCCTGGAGCTTGCCGGTCTTGACGTCCTCGACGAGGCACATGCGGCAGGCGCCGATGTTGTTGATGTCCTTGAGGTTGCACAGCGTGGGGATGCGAATACCCTGGGCGATGCAAGCCTCGAGCACCGTGGTTTCGGGTTCGGCCTGAACCGTCCTGCCGTCGATTTTGAAAGTTACCATGTTTCAGAATCCTTTCTGGTGTGATTTCCGGCGCGCCCGGATGTCTGCACAACAAGAAACGCGAGATGTTTCGCGCTCGTTAAAACTGTAACATATCCGCGAAAACCTGTCAATGAAGGCGGGGCTTCGAGGCATAGTATATTATTCCAAAACAAGAAATAAAACGCGGATTTTCGGCAGGCGCGCCGCGCGAAAAACGTCGCGGGGCGCCGCAAAACGCGCGTGAAGAAGCGTCAGCCGCCGCAAATCGCTCCGTTTTATGTACGAATGTATATACATTTCGCGGCATTTGGCGTGTTGCTGAAAAAACTATTGCCTTTTTTAAAGACTTAACCTATAATAATTAAAGTTATACCGAACTTCGGGTCTGTGGTTGCAAGTCGATGCCAGTCGCAGGCGAAACGATCCACGTAAGCGAAACAAAGCGTTCGTGAGCATGGTGCGGTCTAGGTGTAAGTCCGTCCGCGGTTTTTCTATACCGCGAGAGGGTGCGTAGTGAGAGGCGCAAGCCGGGTAGCGAGAGCTCCTGACGGCGAATGTGGGGTCAAAGACCAGGTCAGCCGATGTTTGGGGTAACGAAAAAAATCTAATTAACAAGGGGAAAACAAACACATGTTCCAGGACAAGACATTGGTATGCAAGGATTGCGGCGCTGAATTCGTATTCACCGCGGGCGAGCAGGAATTCTACGCCGAGAAGGGCTTCCAGAACGAGCCCATCCGTTGCAAGGCCTGCAGGAACTCGCGCAAAACCCAGCGCTCCGGCGACAGGGAAAGCTTCGATGCAGTGTGCGCGGCTTGCGGCAGGCCCACCAAGATCCCGTTCGTTCCCAAGAACGACAGGCCGGTCTACTGCAGCGAGTGCTTCCAGGCCCGTAAAGGCCAGAGGAACTAAGCTACCGTAAAGTGGCACAGCGTCCCGTTCACGGATGCGAACCGTCCCCCGCGCTTGGGGCTGATCTCCCCTTATTCCGCTAGCACGCGGCATAACACCGGCGAATCAGGAAGTGCACCAAAGCCTCGGAGAATTCCGGGGCTTTCTTGACGCCTGCGTTACCCTCTTTGCTCGTTGAACGGACGGTCTGTGCATGGTATAATAATCCGGAACGCATCAGCGCCAACACATCAGTTAAAGGAGAAACCGATGAAAATTACAGAGATTCGCCTCGGCATGATCTCCACGCCGCTGCGCGTGCCCTTCAAGACCGCGCTTCGCAGCGTCTCGAGCGTGGAGGACGTCATCGTCGAAATCCATACCGACACGGGCGCCGTAGGCTACGGCGAGGCGCCGCCCACCGGCGTCATCACGGGGGACACGACGCTCGGCATCATCGGCGCCATGCGGGATCACATCATAAAGACCCTCGTCGGCCGCGACGTCGACGCGCACGAGGACAACCTCAAGGCGCTTAACGCCTGCGTCGTGCACAACACGAGCGCCAAGGCCGCGGCGGACATGGCGCTGTGGGACCTCTATGGGCAGCTTTACAACGTCCCCGTCTACAAGCTCCTCGGCGGCGCGCGCAAGGAGATCGTCACGGACATCACCATCAGCGTCAATTCCCCCGAGGAGATGCGCCGGGACGCCATCGACGCCGTCCGCCGCGGCTACGACTGCCTCAAGGTGAAGGTCGGCGCGAACCCCGCGCTCGATGTCGCGCGGCTCGTCGCCATACGCGAGGCGGTTCCCCGCGAGATCTGCGTGCGCATCGACGCCAACCAGGCATGGCAGCCCAAGGAGGCCGTGCGCATATTGAACGGCATGCAGGAGAAGGGGCTCGACATCGAGTTCGTCGAACAGCCCGTCAAGGCGCGCGACTTCGAGGGCCTGAAGTATGTCACGGAGCGCTCGTACGTCCCCGTGCTCGCGGACGAGAGCGTCTTCTCGCCCGAGGACGCGCTCACCATCATGCAGATGCGCGCGGCGGACCTCGTCAACATCAAGCTCATGAAGTGCGGCGGCATCCACAACGCCCTCGCGATCGCCTCCGCCGCCGAGGTTTACGGCGTGGAGTGCATGATCGGCTGCATGCTCGAGGCGAAGATCGCCGTCAACGCGGCGGTGCACCTCGCCTGCGCGAAGAAGGTCATCACCAAGGTCGACCTCGACGGCCCCGTCCTGTGCAGCGAGGACCATATCCTCGGCGGCGCGGTCTTTGAGGAAAAGCGCATCACGGTATCCGATGCGCCCGGCATGGGCATAGAGGGCGTGATGGAGGGGAAGTTGAAATACTTAAATAATTGACAATTGACAATTGAGAATTGACAATTATATTTACACGAGAGCGGTTCGGCTTGTGACGGCAGGCGGAACCGCTCCCGCCGATCCGGGCTTGACAACGCCCCCTGTATTCGGTATCATCGAAGCACAATCTATTTCTGGAGGCGGAGATACACCTGTGTGTCCCTTCATTCGGCTTCGCAAATAAGGCGCATGGAACGGTGAAAGCATAAACGGCTTTCGAGCGGTTCCGCGCCTTTTTTCGACCCGAATTGAAGCGAAAGAGGTGTATTTTTTATGTCCCGAAACCAGAACGGTGGGGCCGCCGCGCCCGTTTGGGCGTCCCAGAACTTCTTGACCAGCCGCGCCGCCATACAGAGGCTCCTTTCAAGGACGACGCTCGGAGAAAACGACCACGTAATCGAGATCGGCCCGGGAAAGGGGCACACCACCGGCATGCTCGCCCGGCTGTGTCGGAAGGTCAGCGCTGTCGAAATCGACGCGAAGATGTATGGAAACCTCGTGGACAAATTCGGCGGCGCCGGAAACGTGAAGCTGTATCGCGGGGATTTCCTCGATTGGAAGCTCCCCTCCTCCGGCGCGTACAAGGTTTTTGCGAACATCCCCTTCTCCCACACCACGGCCATCGTGAGGAAGCTGACCGAGTGCGGCAACCCGCCGCGCGAGGCGTGGCTGACGATGGAGAAGGGCGCGGCCAAGCGCTTCATGGGAAGGCCGCGCGAGTCGCTGCGCTCGCTGATGCTCAAGTCCGGCTTTGAAATGGAAATCGCCTATCATTTCCGGCGGGAGGATTTCCATCCGAAGCCCGGCGTGGACGTCGTGCTGCTGCACCTGAAGAAAAAGCGGAAGCCGGATGTCGATCCTTCCCTGCGGCGCGCGTACGAGCGGTTCCTTTCGGGCGCTTTTTGCGGGCGCCCGGACGCCTTAGGGCGCATGTTCACGAAAAAGCAGCTTGCCCGGGCGCTCGGAGAGGCGGGCCTTCGCGTCGCGACGCCCGGCGAAATCCTCTATACCCAGTGGCTCTGCCTTTTCCGATGCCATATGCAAATGAAGGAAACGGGGAGTTGAGCGGAGACATGGTCAGTTGTCGGCGGCGTGCCGCGTGTTGCGGCAATTTGAAGTCCATGGTAAGATGCACTTATTAAATTGAAGGAACGTTGAATCATGGAGGAACCGTTTATCCGCACGCGAGCCCTGTTGGGCGCGGAGGGGATGCGAAGGCTTCGCGAGGCTTCGGTGGCCGTCTTCGGCGTGGGGGGCGTCGGCTCCTTCTGCGCGGAGGCGCTCGCCCGCGCGGGCGTCGGCGGGCTGCTGCTCGTCGACGGCGACGTCGTCGCGGAATCGAATCTCAACCGCCAGCTCGTGGCGCTGCGCTCAACCCTCGGCCGCGCCAAGGCGGAGGTCATGGCCGAGCGCATCCGGGATATCAACCCTTTTTGCGACGTGCGCGCGAAAACGCTCTTCTACCTTCCCGAAAACGCGGAGGAGGTCGATTTTTCGGGTTTCAGCTATATCGTGGACGCGGTCGACACCGTCGCGGCGAAGCTTCTGATCGTCGTGCGCGCGAAAGCCGCGGGCGTGCCCGTGATAAGCTCCATGGGCGCCGGCAACAAGCTCGACCCCGCCGCGTTCGAGGTGGCGGACATCTACGAAACCTCGGTCTGCCCGCTCGCGCGCGTCATGCGAAGCGAGTTGAAAAAACGCGGCGTAAAAGCCTTGAAAGTCGTATATTCTAAGGAAAAGCCCGTCCTGCCCGACTTTCCCGAGGGCATGCCGCGCGTGCCGGGCAGCACATCGTTCACACCGTCCTCCGCAGGGCTTCTGATCGCCTCCGAGGTCGTCAAAGATATCGCCCAAAATCGCCCTTGATTGCCAAACCATAACCGAATAACAAATCCGACACAAGGCAACCCTAGGAACATGAAGGATCCCGGAGGGTTGTTTTGTTATGGCTCTGAACAAAGTCGACATTTGCGGATTGGACACATCGAGCCTGCCGAGGCTCACGCAGCAGCAAAGCAGGGAATTACTGCTTAAAATAAAGGGAGGGGATACGGAAGCGCGCGAGGAGTTCATCCGCGCGAACCTCCGCCTCGTTTTGAGCGTCATCCAGCGCTTCTCGGGGCGCGGGGAGCAGATGGACGACCTGTTTCAGGTCGGCTGCATCGGGCTGATCAAGGCGGTCGAGAACTTCAACACGGACCTGGAGGTGCGCTTTAGCACCTACGCCGTGCCCATGATCATCGGGGAACTTCGGCGCTATCTTCGGGACAACACCACGCTTCGCGTGAGCCGCTCCCTGCGCGACACCGCCTATAAGGCGCTGCGCGTCAGGAACGATCTCATGGACAAATACTCCCGCGAGCCGCGCCTCGACGAGATCGCCAAGGAGCTCGACATGAGCGAGGAGGACGTCGCCTTCGCGCTCGAGGCGATCCAGGACCCCGTGTCGCTGTTCGAGCCCATCTACCACGACGACGGGGACGCCATCTTCGTCATGGACCAGGTGCGCGACGACAGGGATTGCGACGACTACTGGCTCGACGGCATCGCCATAGGCAGCGGGCTCGACCGCCTCGCCGACCGGGAGAGGAGGATCATCGAGTTGCGCTTCTTCCAGGGGCGCACGCAGATGGAGGTCGCGGAGGAGATCGGCATCAGCCAGGCGCAGGTGTCCCGGCTCGAGAAAAGCGCGCTCAAGCACATGCGCAAATACGTTTAGCCTGTTTTTTTGAAAATCGCGAAATCGCTTTCATCCGGAATGATATCGGGAAACCGGCACGGCGCCGTTCGTATTGTATGCGGGCGGCGTTTGTGTTAGTATATTACATGTATGGCGCGTCATAAGCTATACCATTTCTGTTGGGAAGGTGGAAGCGATGAAAAAGCTTTTTGCAACCCTGCTCGTCGTCATGCTCGCCGTAGGCCTCGCCGTGCCCGCGCTGGGCGACAAGAACAAGGCGGACCGGAGCTTCGAGGGGAACCTGTTCAAACTGACCACGGCGGAGGATTTCGCGCAAGGGGAGCTCGACGGCCTTGTGGTCGACGAAACCGTCGGCAACGGCGCGCTCAGGCTCGCGGAGGGCGCGGCGCAGGGCACCTATATCAGCGACGTGATCGGCGTCGAGCCGTTTGAATATCTCGTCGCCTCGTGGAACGCGGACGTGCCTTTGGGCGCGAAGCTCGAGGTGTTCGCGCGCGTCTATGTCGGCGTGAAGGGGAGCTGGTCCACGTGGATCAGCTGGGGCAACTGGAGCGCGGACATCCGGCGCGGCTCAAGCGAGGACGAGGATGAATTCGCGTTCATGAACGTCGACACGCTCACCGTCTCCGGCTCCGCGGGGGAGACGGGGAATCTCGTGCAGATGAAAGCCGTGCTCACCGCTTCCGCGGACGGCGCGGCGCCGGTGCTTCGCCAGCTCGCCTGCACCTACAAGAACACGCTCGACGGGCAGGGCATCAAGCCCGCTTTCTACGGCGAGACGGTCGAGCTTCCTGCTTCCGTGCGGCTCGATACCCCCGCTTATTCCCAGATGATCCGGGAATCTTCCATCGGCGGCGTCATCTGCAGCGCGACGACCATCTGCGTGCTCCTCAACGACCGGGGCGAGGACCTCTTGCCCGAGGAGATCGCGCTCATGAATTACGATAAAAATTACGACGGTTTTGGCAACTGGTCCTACAGCGTGGCCGCCGCTGGCGCCTTCGGGTACGACGCGTACTGCCAGTACGGCGACTTCGATTTGCTTCGCCAGGAGCTCGCCCAGGGCTACTCGGTGGGCATCAGCGTGCGCTATTCGGATTCGGCGAGCGGCAGCTACCCGTACCTCGAGAACGCGCCCATCAGCGGCACGGGCGGCCACCTCATCACGATCACGGGCTATGAGACCATCGACGGCGTGGATTACTTCTACTCCAGCGATTCCGCCGCCGGCACGGACGCCGCGTGCTTCAGGCGTTACCGCGCGGACCAGCTCGACGCGTGCTGGAGCGGCAGGCTCATGTACGTCGTCCATGAAAAGGAGAACGTCTCGGCGCTCGCGCCCAACCGCGTCACGGCGGAACTCGTCCCGGCGGAAGGCGTCGAGGACGGCTACAAGCTCGTGGCGAACGGCGAAGAGGTGACGCTCGATCCCAGCCTGAAGGGCAAGATGCTAAGGAGCGACGGCGGAGGCATCCTCGCCGCCTATGTCGAGGACGGCAAAGCGCCCGCCATGCCCGAGGGCGTCAAGGTCACGGCCGCCAACGAGCGCGTCTACTATACCGTCAACATCAAGGACGGCCTTATTAAGTTCAACCCCGAGAGCTTTCTTAAGGACGTCGAGGGCCCGGCGACCATCCACGTGCTCGTCATGCTGAATAACGGCCTGACGTATGACGCCACGCTCGCCGTGGAGGCCGCGCCCGCGACCCCCGCGCCGACCCCTACGCCCGAGGCCACCGAGGCCGCGGCGCCCATCGCGACGCCTGAACCCACAGAGGCTCCCGCCGAGGCGGCGCCCGGCATGCGGACGGGCACGATCGTCGCGATCGTCGCGGGCGCGCTTGCGCTCATCGTCGTCGCCCTCGCCGCCTCCGGCGGGAAGCGGCGCGCGCGCAGAAAATAAAGCGAAAGGGCATCCATGAAGCGGATCCATCTCAACGACAATTGGCGCTTCTATCGGGAAGCCGGGGAGGATTTTCCCGGCGGCAGGGGGAGCTTCGAAACCGTCCGGCTCCCCCACGCCAACGCGCTTTTGCCCTATAACTACGCGAACGCGGAGGACTATCAGTTCGTCTCCCTCTACGAGCGCGCGCTTTACGCGCCCCTTTCCTGGAGCGGAAGGCGCGTTTTCGTCACCTTCGAGGGCGCGGCGCACAGGGCTGAGGTGTATCTCAACGGCGAATGCCTCGCGACCCACGCCTGCGGCTACACGGCCTTTACGGTCGAATTGACCGGCAGGCTGAAGCTTGGGGACGAGAACGCGCTTTCCGTGCGCCTCGACAGCCGCGAAACCCTCGACCAGCCGCCCTTCGGCGGCAGGATCGACTATCTCACCTACGGCGGGCTCTACCGCGAAGTGTATCTCGAGCTTGGGAGCGAAACGGTCATTTCGGACCTGTTCGTCGCGACGCCGGAGCCGGACGAGTTCCGCCTGGACGTTGCGCTCGACGGGCCCGCGCCCGAGGGCGGGCATATCCGCGTCGAAATCGAGGATGCGGGGGGGAACGCGCTTTTTCAAAAGGAATACGCGGCCGATGGAAAGACTCTGCGCTTCGCGGAGCGCGCCGCGGGCGCGAAGCCGTGGAGCTGCGATTCGCCAAACCTCTATACGCTCCGTGCGGCGCTCGTCTCCGGGGACGGCGAAAAGCTCGACGAGAAGCGCGCGCGCTTCGGCTTTTGCACGGCGCGCTTCAAGGCGGACGGCTTCTACCTCAACGGGGAGAAGATCAAGCTTCGCGGCCTCAACCGGCACCAGTCCTATCCCTATATCGGCTACGCCGCACCCGAGGCGCTGCAGCGCTTCGACGCGGACGCGCTCAAATACGAGCTTGGGCTGAACCTCGTGCGTACGGCGCACTACCCGCAGTCCCGCCACTTCATCGACCGGTGCGACGAGATCGGCCTTCTCGTCTTTACGGAAATCCCCGGCTGGCAGCACATCGGCGGCGCGGAATGGAAGGACGAGGCCGTCGACAACGTGCGGGAGATGGTGCGGCAGTACAGGAACCATCCCGCGATCATCCTCTGGGGCGTGCGCGTCAACGAGTCGCAGGACGACGACGAATTCTACATCCGCGCGAACGCCGCGGCGCACGGGTTGGACGACACGCGCCAGACCTCGGGCGTGCGCTTCCTTGAAAAGAGCAGCCTCCTCGAGGACGTGTACGCGTACAACGACTTCTCGCACACGGGTAAAAACCCCGGACTTCGCGCGAAGGGGGCCGTCACGCCGAACCCGCGCAAGGGCTATCTCGTGAGCGAGTATAACGGCCACATGTTCCCGACCAAGGCGTTCGATTCCGAGGAGCACAGGCTCGGCCAGGCGTTGCGCCACGCGAACGTGCTCGAGGCGATGTACGCCCATGAGGACATCGCGGGCTGCGTCGGCTGGTGCATGGCCGACTATAACACGCATTCCGATTTCGGCGCGGGGGACGGCGTGTGCTATCACGGCGTGCTCGATATGTTCCGCAACGAAAAGCTCGCGGCGGCGGTCTACCGCGCGCAGGCGGAGGGGGAAACGGTGCTTTCCATCTCCTCCTCGATGGACATCGGCGAGCATCCCGCGTCGAACATCGGCGACGTTTACGCCTTCACCAACGCGGACAGCGTGCGCGTCTATAAGGCGGGTGAGTTCGTGGGCGAGTTCGCGCCCGACCGGGAGCGGTACGGCCATATGCCGCATCCGCCCGTTTTGATCGACGACTTGATCGGCGATCTCATCGAGCGCAACGAGAACCTTCCCCCGAAGGCCGCGGCGCTCGTGCGCGAGGTGCTGCTCGCTGTGGCGAAACACAGCATTTCGAATTTGCCGCTCGCCTATAAGCTGAAGGCCGCGCGGCTCATGCTCCTCCACGGGCTGACGATGGGGGAGGGCGTGCGCCTTTTCAACAAGTATGTGGACGGCTGGGGCGGCAAGGCGAAGGCGTGGCGCTTCGAGGCGGTCAAGGACGGAAAAGTCGTCGCGACGCTTGAGAAAAAGGCCGCGGATTCCGTGCGCCTTATCGCGCGCGCCGACCACACCGACCTTTCCGAGGGCGCGACCTACGACATGGCGCTCGTGCGCATCGAGGCAGAGGACGGCGCGGGCAACAGGCTCAGCTACTTCCAGGAACCCGTGGAGCTTTCCGTCGACGGCCCCATAGAGCTCGTCGGCCCCTCGATCGTCAGCCTCAAGGGCGGCGCGTTCGGCGCGCTCGTCCGCACGAAAGGGCTCGTGGGCGAAGCGCGGCTCACCATTTGCTCGGCGCAGGCGGGCGAGGCCGAGATCGGCTTCACGGTGACGTGATAGATCCGGTGGCAGCAATCGATGGAACGGTGCCGCCGTTCCTTTTTTTATGTGCATCGTTTATAATAAGCGCATGAAACCGTTGCCGGAAGCGTATGTCGCGCACATGAAAGCCATGCTCGGGGAGGAATTCCCGGCGTTTCTCGCGTCCTACGGACTGTCGCCCGTCCGCGGCCTGCGCGTGAACAGGCTCAAAATCGAGCCCGCGGAGTTTCTGAAGATCAGCCCGTTCGCGCTCGAAAAATCCCCGCTCGCGGAGGATGCCTTCCTGCTCGCGGGCGCTGCGGAGGGCGTCGGCAAACATCCGTACCACGCGGCGGGGCTTTACTATGTGCAGGAGCCTTCCGCGATGCTCCCCATAAGCCTCGCCGGGATAACGTCCGGCATGCGCGTGCTCGACCTGTGCGCCGCGCCCGGCGGGAAAAGCGGCGCGGCGGCCGCGCGCCGGATGGGGAAGGGATTCCTGCTCGCGAACGAGCTCGTGTCCGGGAGGGCGCGCGCGCTGCAATTTACCCTGGAGCGCATGGGCGCCATAAACGCGGCCGTGACCTCGGCGAGACCGGAAGCGGTCGCGGAGGCGTTTCCTAAGTATTTCGACGTCGTGCTCGCCGACGCGCCGTGCTCGGGCGAGGGGATGTTCCGCAAGGATGAAAACGCCGCCGCCGTTTGGAGCGAGGCGCATGTGCGCGCCTGCGCGAAGAGGCAGGGGCTGATCCTCGCGTCGGCCGCGGCGTGCGTGCGGGAGGGCGGCGCGCTCGTCTATTCGACCTGCACGTTTTCTTATGAGGAAAACGAGGAGGTCGTGGAGGCGTTCGCCGCGTCTCATCCGGAATTTATCATCGAGGATATGCGGCGGCTCTACCCGCACCGCTTCCCGGGGGAGGGGCATTTCGCGGCGAGGCTGCGAAGGCTGGGCGGAGGCTTCCTCGACCAGGAACCCATGCCGCTTAAACGCTGCAAGGACGCCGCTTTTTCAGATGCCATGCGGGATATCTTCGCTGTTTTGCCCGAGGGCGAGGCGCATCTCCTGCCGGACGGGCGGCTGACGCTCCTTCGCGAGAGCCTGCCTAAAGGGCTCTCGAAGCTTCGCGCGCTGTGCGCGGGCGTCGTCGCGGGCGAGCTCGTCAAAGGCCGGTTCGAACCCGCCCACGCGCTTTTCATGGCGGCGCACGGCGGGCGCTATGCGAGGGCGCTTTCCTTTAAGGCCGATACGGAAGCGCTTTTCTCGTTCCTGGCGGGGGAGGAAACCCCGTGCGACGAGGCGCTTCACGGCTATTGCGCCGTGGCGGCCGAGGGGCATCCGCTGGGCTTCGGCAAGGCGAGCGGAGGCACGCTGAAAAACCGTTTGCCGAAGGGTTTGCGGCAGGCCAAAAATTGCCCCCTTGGCATTGACACGGCAGGGCCTTTCTGCTAAAATACGTTATTGTCGGCATGAGCGCGGCGCATCCGTGCGCTGCCGCGAAGCGAGGCTCCGCCGGGAGAATGAGCGCCTGTAGCTCAGCTGGATAGAGTAACGGCCTTCTAAGCCGTGGGTCCAGGGTTCGAGTCCCTGCGGGCGCGCCAGATATGGTGGGTGTAGTTCAGTTGGTTAGAATGCCAGATTGTGGCTCTGGAGGTCGTGGGTTCGAGACCCACCACTCACCCCATTTCTTTTTCTGCGGAGTCGCGGTGTCGTTGGGGTGTCGCCAAGCGGCTAAGGCCCCGGATTTTGATTCCGGTATCCGCAGGTTCGAATCCTGCCACCCCAGCCAGGTTACATGACCCGTTAGCTCAGTCGGTAGAGCATTTGACTTTTAATCAAAGGGTCCGGAGTTCGAGTCTCCGACGGGTCACCAAAGGAATCTTATAAGAACTTTTATTACTTCAAGGGCGGTTTCGCCATAACAATGTTCTTGTAAGGCAAGCAGAAAAAGCGGTAAAGGGATTTAACCTTTACCGCCTTGGTTTTTTTGCATCCCTTGCGTCCTTATGCTTTTATCGCCTTCAGACCGTCCACTTCTTTCCACAATGCATACATTTAACAATGACTTTATTTTTGCCTATACCTGCTGCTAAAATGCCTATTGGGCTGGCAGTCAATTAACCCCAATAGCCCCTTTTGCCAATCCAAAGCCTTTTTTATTGCTCGATAATGTAGTACAACCACATTTGGGACATGCCAATTGACCAGTCTCTTTGTTTAATTTGCCTTTTTTAGCCATCTTTAGCCCTCCTCATATTTTCACAAGACATTTATTGTGGCTACCTGTTAATATTGGTTTGGATTATATGGCAACAAACTGATAAAGTAAATGGATAGAGGGAAAAGCTATAGTTTCCTTTTAGGATTTTTGCTCCAATCTATGCCCCATTCGTAATTGTGGGATAACACTGGATAGTGCTGCTCTCCATTCCAATGTTTTTTCATTTATGTTTTTTCTGTTTTGACCACTGGGAGAAGACACACAAATATAAGGAATAGTTGAAGCCGTAAAAAACCTGCGAAAATACTTATATGCGTTATTGCTATGGAATAAAAGTAATTTTATATTAGGATACTCGGCAAGAAGTCTGGGAAGATTATTGGGCTTTTCGTCCTTTAAACTTTTATCGTCAGATGTAGCACTCACTTTTTTAGGGTTTTTATCGCTTGTTTTAACTCTAACGGCGGATTCTAATATATCCCAAAGCGCAATCTTATATATTTGTAGCAATGTGTTTTTTGCTTCGCTTGATTTATCTACTGGTTCCCCACATGCTTGAAATAATATATCCCAGAACTTATTTGTTGGGTCAGAATAATATTCCCCTCGATCTATTGATTCCTGTCCGGGCAACGTACCCAAAATAAGCACAACGGAGTCCTGATGAATAACTTCTTTCAAACCTTTGGTTCGCTTTATTTCTTCACTCATAAATCTAATCCAGCTTACAAAAAATAATTTGATCATTATTAAGCCTTATAGGATGTTTCAAAATTTATTGTAAGCCGAATAAAACGTGAAGTCAATACATCTATTAAAGCGTATACTATCATCGTTTACATGAAAAGAGGTGTGTAAACGATGAAACGCATCAATGAAATGATTAAAGAGTTGAGGGAAGATAAAGATTTAACGCAGAAAGATATTTCAGAACTTCTGGGCACAACACAGCAGTATTATTCCAAATACGAAAGCGGGCTTAAGGAACTGCCAATACGCCACCTAATTACATTAGCAGATTTTTATAAAGTTCCTGCCGATTTAATATTGGGGAGAATTGATTACGCTACAGCCCAAGCTGATAACTCTGAATATACAAATTGGATAAAGGGAATATTGGATTTAAGCTTTGAGAATAAAAAAGCGGTATTCGATTATATGGAGCTTTTAAAACTGAAAGATAAACAATAATGATGGGCGTATTATCTTCGGACCAATATATCATGGAACTGTTGTAAAATATTTATTTTTTATGGTTTTTATGGCTATTTTGGATTTTAAATATACATAAAAAGTTCATCTCCTTAAAAACCAAAAAAACCATTATAAAATGATCTCCGGCAAAATGAGGGCTGTCACAGAGAACTATGAAAGGTAGCAAGCCTGGCTTGTTACTTTTTCTTTTGTTCGTACAAGCATAGCATTGTGATATCAAGATGCAGTTTGCCGGGGCAATCCCCAAACCCCTATGTCGCCTCCGGGCGGATTCCCAAACAGAAAATGAAGGTACACCCTTTGAAAGAAGACAATCCCTACGACACGCACTTCGTGTTCAGCCGTCAGGAGTACGATACGCTATGCAAGAAAGCAAAGCAATGCGGACTCTCCCGAAGCGTTTACCTGCGGCTGCTGATACTGGAGAAGCCCATCAAGGCAAGGCCGTCGGAAGATATTCAGGAACTGTATGTGGAGATTAATCGTATGCGGGACAGGTAATCCGGAGGAATGGAAACCACCTATTCCTTTTGCTTAAAGGTCATGACGGTGATCCTATATATGTGGACAGAAAAGGTCGAGATACAGAGAGGATAGAAAATCCTAACCTTACCAATAAACGATATCAGCCTTGACTTCGATAGGCGGCAGAGTTATTATATTGAAGCCACAGGTTCACCATGAGCGTTGTCGGCGCGTATGCGGGCGTGGCGGAATTGGCAGACGCGCCGGATTTAGGTTCCGGTGCCGCAAGGCGTATGAGTTCAAGTCTCTTCGCCCGCACCAAACCGATACAGGCGGGTATAGTGTAATGGTAACACATTAGCCTTCCAAGCTGAGATAGTGGGTTCGAGTCCCATTACCCGCTCCATCAAGAAAGCTAGATGATATCTAGCTTTTTTGTGTTTTTGGCGACGTAAGTTCACGCGAAAGTTCACGCTTAATGTTTTGTGACATCGGTTTGAGAGTTGAGTATTTTATTAAGTGCAGCATCCGCGTATTCGCCCGCGGCAAGCGCTATTGCGTTGCGGCGGCATCCGGCGCCCGCCGGGCGATATTGCCTTAAGGCGGTTTCCATGAGTTTGTAGTATAATGGCACTGACATGATCAATAGGAGGCCCCACATTGAAACAGGACGACGTTATGATCGAACTCTCTTCTTTATTCGGCCTTAAAAACGGTTCGCCCGGGAACAGCGGCTATAGCGTGATCCGTTCAGAGGGTAAAGCGGGCTATAACCAGCAGTTGATCGTGTATCGGGGTGAGGAGGGCGATATTCCGGCGTTTTTGCTGACGCCTCATCACGCTGAAGCTTGCCCGGCGATTATCATCCACCATCAGCACAACGGCCAAAGGCATTTGGGCAAAAGCGAAGTTTGCGGTTTGGCGGGGGACCCCCTGCAAGCGTTCGGCCCGCCATTGGCCCAACGGGGTTTTGTCGTCCTGTGCCCCGACTCGATCTGCTTTGAAGACAGAAGGAAAAACGCGGCGGGAATGGAACCTTTGGAGAACGACGGCGACTTTTTGCAGCATTATAACGAGATGTGTTATCGCCTGATCAAAGGGGATACGCTGATGCGGACGGTGATTTCGGACGCAATGGCGGGCATTGCCGTTTTGGAGGATCTTCCATTTGTGGATAAAGAAAAAATAGGCACGCTCGGTCACTCCTACGGCGGCAACACCGTTTTGTTCCTGATGGCGATCGATAAACGCGTCCGTTATGGGTGCGCAAGCGGGAGCGCATGCACGTATCGAAACCGTATGGAGAATGGCGTCGGGATTGAAATGGCCAGCGTAATCCCTCATTTCCATAAAAAATACGATATTGACGACCTTGTGAAGTGCATTGCTCCCAGCAGACTGTTGATTGTTTCGGCGGACGACGACAAGTATTCAAGGGATGCCGATTTCATCTGCCGGCAGGCCAAACCCGTTTATGCCGATCTCAATGCTGGCGAAAACATTCAACATAAGAGATATCACGGCGGTCATGCCCTCACAGAAGAGCGTTTCGATTACATCGTGAATTGGCTGTGCGGGCAAAAGTATTGATAAGACATTGTGTTGCGGCGGTTATCCATTAAGCCCTTGCGATTTCAGCGAGCTGATGGCTGATCTAATCGACATATACGGGGTTCGCTGGTGCATATTTGTGTGAGAGTGAGCATGCGCGGCTGCGAGATTCTGATTTACAGGCGCAGATAAACAGAAGTTTATTGAAGCGAGGCAAACGAATGCAGAACGATATAGAATTATTTTTCGATAGAATGCCGCAAGCGCTACCGTTGTATCAATCATTTGCAGAAAAAGCCCTTGCGGAATATCCCGACGCTCAAATAAAAGTTCAGAAATCACAGATTGCTTTTTACGACAAACACAACTTTGCATTTGTGTGGTTACCGATCCGTAAGATGAAAAATCGGCCGGATATTTATATCATTGTATCGTTTGGCCTGCCCTGCCGCTTAGATTCCCCACGGATTATTGAGTCAGCGGAGCCATATCCGAACCGATGGACGCACCATGCCATAATCCAAAACCAAAAGGAAATTGATGTGGAGCTCATGGACTGGATTAAAGAAGCCCACGCTTTTGCAGTGAAAAAGTGACCGGCAAATTCCCATTTATCGATGAAAGCGTCTAAACCAAAATATCTAGTTTGTCAATGATATCCATAAACCCATGAGAACACTACGTTTTCAGGGGTTTTCTCTATCTCTCCGTGATGCCCGGATTTTAGTCTCGCGGCCCAATGCTGCCCGAATTTTGATGCCTGCCAGCTTGCAGCATTTTCGGCCTCATAAAAAGTATGCAGGGAAAACGTATGGCGTGGTGCCCGTTTGATGCCCACATTCCCTAAAAGGCCGTAAAAAGCAGCATGGAGCTATAAAAACTTACATCGTTTACAGCTCCATTTCATTGCTTTTCTTCTTGCTCTGCTTCGCCGGTTTTGCGGGCTTCTCCGGCTCCTCCTGCGGGTGCAGCGCCTTATGGTAGGTTTCCAGCACGGTCTTTTTTCGGTCAAGCCGTACATCAACGTATTGCGCCGGCACCGCTTCAAGGTAAGTGGAGATACCGAGGGAAATGCTGATATCTTTTATTGAATGGGACAACTCTATGTTATCTTCTATCAATCAATAGACGCACAAAAAAACACCTCTCATATTATCAAAATTCAGGACAGCACATCGTATGTTAACTGAATGTTACATACGTCAGCGATCAGCCTTTTTTGTTTATTGCGTCATTCTATCCCAACAAAAGTGGCAAGCAGGGCTGTCTCAAAAAGAGACGAAAAAGCAAGCGAAGGCAAGAAGCCAAGGCTCGCTTTTTCGTGTAAACTGAGTTTGTGAGAACCCCCTCCAAAGCGTCTTACGGGGTCTCATCAACTCCATGCTTTTCGCCCAGCCGCTCACGGTTGAGTTGCTCACGCTGGTTCTCCTCGCCTCGGGGCAGCCTCTCAAGCGTGCCTTCGCCGTAAAACCCGATGCCGTGCATTTCAATAAAGATGCGCACCTTGCGCGCGCCGCCCGTGCCCGCATAAAAATCGTTGCCCCATACCGCATCGGGTTCGATGATGAGGCGAATGCTGACGTAATCGTCGCTGGTTTCGTCAAACCCAAAATCGCCCAGCTTGAACGTTCCACCGCCCGTACTGCCCTCGCCTCCCGCAGTGAGGAGAACCTGAAAGCTCATGTCGAAAGTTGTATCCGCCACGTATTCCTCCGCACCCGGGCTTATCTGCTCGCCGTCCGCGTTTTTTGTTTGCATAGAAGGCCAGGATGTTCCTCCTTTTTGAAACTCCGTAAAACCAAATAAATTGATGGGGATTGCATTACGAAGACCGTAGCCTTCCGCGTCAAAGTTGATGCTTGCCATGCCTTCAGGCAGGTTTTTGAGCATATCCTTGATATATTCATCCGCATCGAGTTTGAGCGACATGTAGACGTCGCCGATGTACTGCCCGGACGGATACGCGCCGTCGAGTTTCACAAAATCCAGTTCGACCGTATAATCCGCATAATATCCTTCCGCTAAAACCTGCCGGTGCTCAATCTCTCCCTTCAATGTCCAAATACTGTCCGGCGGGATAGGCGGAACAGTAGGCGTAGGCGCGGTCGTTTCGCCTGCATCACCGCCCGTATCCATGTTTGCACCGCCGGGGTCGAGCACGGCGGTGGGGGTAGGCGTTGGCAGGGCGACGGCACCGCCCCCATTGCCGCCGCAAGCGGCGACGCATAGCGCGGTTGTCAGCACAAGAGTTAGTACCAAAAGTTTTTTCATCGTGTCGTTACCCCCTATCGTTTTATCCAAGCCCCATACTGAAAGCTGTTAAAAACATAATATTGCTTTGGGGGCATATTATCAAGCATCGCGTTATGCAGGCTGCTTAAATTAAATCAGGGTCGAGATTTGGAACAAAAAAGTTGGACGTTCCAAATAGCGACCTCTTTCACACGCCAAAAACGCCTGAACATGGGCGTTTTTTAGTTTGTTTGTTTTTTGCACAAACTGGACATCAAATACTAGAACCTCTCATTCCAATGAACAAAAATAAAATTTTACCACTTTTAAACCCATGTGTCCGGATGTAAGAGGTCTTATTTGCCCGGAATCGGGACTTCTTTTTCCATACCGTTTGGAGTTTTGTATTGCAGCTGTGGATATAATCGTTTGCTTCTTTGGCATGCGTTGCTCTGTCCTTCGCTTTTTGATAAGGAGCTTTCTTTGTGATATGATAGTCGGGTAAACAAACGGGAATTTGCGCGGGGGGGGGAAGAACTGTGCAGAACAAAGCATTCGTCGTTATCGACATTCAAAACGATATTACAAAGAATTACAGGGAAATCATCGGCAATATCAACACCGCTATCGATTGGGCTGTCGCTCACGACATACATGTGGTTTATATCAAGCATAACAATCTATCTTCCGGTACAAGAACCTTTAAGCCCGACACACATGGTGCCGAATTAGTTCCGGACATGAAAATAATATCCGAGAATATTTTCACAAAAACCAAGGGTAATGCATTAACAAGCGAAGGTTTTGCTGCTTTTGTAAGCGAAAACGAAATCGGGGAATTCTACATTGCCGGTGCGGACGCCATAGCCTGTGTAAAAGCCACCTGCTACAATATGGCGAAAGAAGGCTACGCCGTTCACGTTCTGTCTGATTGTATTACCAGTTACGATAAAAGAAAAATCGACGAGATGCTTCAATACTATGCGAGCAAGGGTTGTATTGTCGAGAAACTGAGTGAAGTAATGTAAAATTGCAGCAATAGAAGGAAAGACAAATTCCAATTTGTCGGCAAGCACAGCAAAAATACACGTTTTTTCGCTTCAAAGAATCCGACATACAGTATTCCAAAGGCGGCGCCCTGTGATGTTCGATCCGGCCGGGCATCCCTTCCGCCTATCGACTGAACGGATATAAAAACCAGAAAATGACTAGGGAGGCGCATGGCATGAACGGAAGGGCACGGCTTTTTGTCAACATGATCCTAAAAGGCATCCTTGGGTTTTCGCTGCTGGGCATTCCGCTCTTCGGGTGCGCGGGTACTCTGCGTTATGTAAACGCATGGGTGCTTCTTATTTCCCTGTGCGTTTTGACGCTCGCCATGGGATTGATCCTGCTGATAAAGTACCCCGAGACGCTGGAGAGGCGCCTGAAAGCCAAGGAGAGCGAGAACGCGCAAAAAGGCTATATGGCGCTGATCGGCACAGCGTTTCTGGCCTCCTTCGCCCTCGCGGGGTTCGATCGCCGGTTCGGATGGAGCAACATGCCCTTTGCGCTCGCTGCAATCGCCTGGGCCGTGATGCTCGCAGGATACGTTTTGTATGGCGCGGTCGTCTTTCAAAACGCTTACGCGTCGAGGGTTGTGGAAATCCAAAAAGATCAGGTCGTCATCAGCGCGGGGCTCTATGCGCTGGTGCGCCATCCGATGTACCTCGCCGCCCTCGGCGTGTTTTTGCCCATGCCGTTCGTGCTGGGGTCTTATGTCGCCCTCATCCCCATGCTGCTGTTTCCCGCCGCACTGATCCTGCGCATCAAGGACGAAGAAGCTATGCTGATCTGTGGGCTGGAAGGGTATTCGGAATATACGCAAAAGACAAGGTATCGCCTGATCCCTTATATTTGGTAGCCAAGTAAAGCATCATATCCGCGCGACGGCCTCCATCCAAAGGCCGTCGTTTTGGCGAGCTGATTCTACCGGGAGCCCTATAACCGGCGCAGTTTTGGGGTTAATTATCCGTGGGAGGCAGCCGCGCTGCAAAAAGCATATATTATTGTAACAACCATATGTGTAAGGAGTATTTTTGTGAACGATATTGCGCTGCAACTGGCGCTTTTAGCTTCCGGCTCCGTTGAGGCCGGGGGCCCTGTGATATTCGACACCACGCTTTTCAGCGCGGGCGATATATCATATAACCATACGACAGGCGTCGTCACGCTGAACGAAGCGGGCCGGTACGCGTTTGACTGGTGGGTGGCGACCCAATCCTCCGCTTCGGCCAAGGGCGCGGCGTTTGCGGTTTCGGTTTCCGGCGGCGGAACGATTCTTGGATGTTCGCCCTTAAAGACGGGGCAGGTCGGCGGCTTCGCGGTGGTCTATGTGAGCGCGCCGCCGGTCGCGGTGTCGCTGACAAACGAGAGTGCGGCGGCGTTTTTCTATGCCGGCGCCGTGCCGGTCAAGGCCTCACTCTTTGTGCGCGACGGCCTTGAAAACCTGGTCGACGGCAATGCGCAGGGCGCCCTTAGAGGAATCGCCGCATTGTCAAATTACGCCATGGGGCTATATGCGGTCGCGCTGGGCTTTGAAACCAAGGCCTCGGGCAATTATTCCAATGCGGAAGGCTTCCTCACTGTCGCCGCGGGTTCTGCATCCCACGCGGAAGGCATCAATACCACCGCTTCGGGCGATCATTCCCACGCGGAAGGCAACAATACCACCGCATCGGGCCTTTTTGCCCACGCGGAAGGCGGCGATACCACCGCTTTGGGGAATTTTTCCCACGCGGAAGGATTATCTACCACCGCCTCAGGCTCCGCATCCCATGCGGAAGGCCTGTCCGCCGATACCAACGGGCATGCCGGAGCGCATATCATGGGCCGATTCGGCGAGGCGGACACGGACTACTCCTGGTTCCTGGCGAACGGCACCGATTCCCAGAATCTGGGCCTTGCCGCCAAGATACTCAGCAACGGAGAGGGCCACGCCAGCGCCTGGATGACCGGCGGGGCCGACTATGCGGAGCTGTTTGAAACCTGGGACGGCAACCCTGTCGAGCCCGGCTATTTCATCACCTTCGGGTCGGGAAAGAAAATCAGGAAAGCCACGGGGGCGGACGCGTATATCCTGGGCGTATCCGCCGCCGCGTCGGGCTATGTGGGCGATGCAGGCGAGCTGCGCTGGAAGGACAAATACCTCGCCGACGAATGGGGGCGGATCCGGTATCACGAAGTGGAAGTGCCGGAACTGCGCCGGGAAGACGGGATGCTGCTCATGCCCGCGCGCGTCGAGACGCAGCCGATGCTCAACCCCGCGTGGGACCCCGAGCGGAAATATGTCCCCCGCGCCCAAAGGCCCGAATGGGTCTGCGTGGGCCTTTTAGGCAAGCTGCTGATGCGCGACGACGGCACCTGCGTCCCCGACGGATGCTGCGCGCCGAATGCGCAAGGCGTCGCGACGGCCGCCGCGACGGGCTATCGCGTGCTGGAAAGAACGGGCGAAAACCAGGTGCGCATCATGGTGAAATAGAGCCCGGACGATCCGGCGGCAGGAACCCGGGCTCTGTGACAACGGCCGCGGGTTTCATTTCTTGGGTTCACACAAAGCGCACCTTGCCGGCTTCGATCGGCCGGTAAGGCGCAAGTTTCATCTCGCGCTTCACTAGCTTCCCGCACACCCGATCGAGGGCCGCGGACTGCTCCCATATCGCTTTCTTCGCGAGCGCCTCGAGCCGCATCATGTTTTGAACGCTCGCGTCGTCCATCGCCGCGGCGTCGTCGGGGAGATGCAGTTGGAAGCGCGCGTAGTTTTCGCCGCCCACGAGCGCGCGCATCTGGTAATTGACCGTCGCGCTCGAGGAGTTGAGCATGACGGTGCTGATGGGTACGGCCCAGTCGATGATGCCCCAGTTGTAGACCTTCGCGCAGGGCTCATCGTGGTTCTGCTCCCCGGTGCCGAGGGACACGACGAAGAACTCCTTTTCGTCGGGGTACATGTTGCGCGCCTGCGCGTAGGCGCACAGCGCCGGGTTCGCGGCGAACACGCCGCCGTCTATGAGGCAGTGGCCCTCCATCATGAGCGGGGGGAAATAGGTCGGCGCGGCGGTGGTCGCGCGGACGACCTGCGTCAATAAGGGATCGTCAGCGGGCGCGCGGTGATGCTTCGCGAACGAGGTCTTGAAGAACCACGGCGTGCTCGAGGCCATGTCGTAGGCCGTGACGAGTATTTCCACGAGCGTCTCGTGCAGCCGCGTGCTGCCGAGGTAGCTTTCGAGCATCCTCTCCAGCGCGCGCGGCGAATAGGTGGGCCGCGTGAGGCCGCCGAGCGTCGCCACCGCGCGAAGCGCGCTCCTGTGGAAGATGGCCCCGCCGTGCTCGAAATAGGCCGCGTGGATCCGCTCCGCCGTATATTTGGGCTTGCCGCGGCCGTCCGGCACCGTCAGCGCGGCGGCGAGGATGCCGCCCGTCGACGTGCCCGCGACGAGGTCGAAAAGCGCGGACACGGGCTTGCCCGTCCGCATCTCGATTTCCGTCAGAAACGCCGCCGGGATGATGCCCCGGATGCCCCCGCCGTCGATGGAAAGAATCGAAACCATGGAGTTCCCGCCTTTCGTCCCCGTTTTCTACAATTTATGGGGCGGGCGGGAAATTGGTGTGCGGGTTTCCCCCTTACCGCTTCGCCTGCCTGATGGAAAGGGAAATCCGCTTTTTCTGCACGTCCACGGAGAGGACCGCGACCTTCACCACGTCGCCCACGGACAGCGCCTCCGAGGGGTGGCGGATGAACCTGTCGGCGATCTCCGAGATATGCACGAGCCCGTCCTGATGCACGCCGATGTCGACGAACGCGCCGAAGTCGATGACGTTGCGCACGGTGCCCGTGAGCACCATGCCGGGCTCGATGTCCTTGATGTCGAGCACGTCCGTGCGCAGCACGGGAGGGGGCAGCTCGTCGCGCGGGTCGCGGCCGGGCTTGATGAGCTCCTTGACGAGGTCGCGGAGCGTCGGGACGCCTATGCCGCACATTTCGGCGGTCTTTGCTTCGCCGTAGGCCCTGACGCGCGCGGGGAGCTCCGCCACATTGCCCGCGGCCACGTCCCTCAATTCATATCCTGAAAGGGCGAGCAGCTTTTCCGCTGCGGCGTAGCTTTCGGGGTGCACGCCCGTGTTATCCAATATGGATTTGCTCTCCGGCACGCGCAGGAAGCCCGCGCACTGCTCGTAGGCGCGCGGCCCGAGCTTCGGCACCTTGAGGAGCTGCCTTCTTGCGGTGAAAACGCCCGTTTCCTCGCGGAAGGAGACGATGTTCTTCGCGATCGACTCGTTGAGGCCGGACACGCTCCGCAACAGAGACGCGGAGGCCGTGTTGAGGTCGACACCCACGGCGTTCACGCAGTCCTCCACGACGCCCGCGAGGGCCTCGTCGAGCCTTTTGGGCGGCATGTCGTGCTGGTACTGCCCCACGCCGATCGCCTTGGGGTCGATCTTCACGAGTTCCGCCAGCGGGTCCTGCATCCTTCGCGCGATGGATACGGCGGAGCGCAGGTTCACGTCGAACTGCGGGAATTCCTCCGCGGCGAGCTTCGATGCGGAATAGACCGACGCGCCCGCCTCGTTGACGATCATGTAGCTGACGCCGGGCGTTCGGGCGATGAGCGCGCAGGTTATTTGCTCCGTCTCGCGCGAGGCCGTGCCGTTGCCGATGGCGATGTGCTCGACATGATGCTTTTGTATGAGCTGAAAGAGCGTTTCGATCGCCTCGTTCTTCTGCTTTTCGCCGAAGGTGGGGTAGACGACGGCGGTGTCGAGCACCTTGCCCGTGCCGTCCACCACGGCGACCTTGCAGCCGTTGCGGTAGCCGGGGTCGAGCCCCATCGTGACATGCCCTTTGACCGGCGGCTGCATCAGAAGGGGCTTCAGGTTGAGGGCGAAATTATGGATGGCGCCCTCAGACGCCGCCTCCGTCAGCGCGCCGCGGATTTCCCGCTCCATGGAGGGAGAGAGCAGGCGGTCGTAGCCGTCCTCCGCCGCGCGGCGCACGAATTCGCTCGCGGAGGAGTTGGGCTTGACCGTTTCGCCGTAAGCGATCCCCAGCGCCATTTCCCGGTCGATTTCCACACAAACCTTCAGGAAGCCCTCCTTTTCGCCGCGGTTGATCGCGAGGATCTGGTGGCCCTGCAGGCGCGCTATGGGCTGCGCGAACTCGTAATAGAGCCGATAGACGGAATCCTCGTCCTTCGCCTTCGCGCTGACGAGGCGCCCCTGCTTCATGATGAGCTCGCGGAGCTTGCGCCGGATTTCAGCGCTGTCGGACACGAGTTCCGCGATGATGTCCGACGCGCCCGCGAGCGCCTCCTCGACGCTCGCGACGCCCTTTTCGGCGTCGACATACCCGGCCGCGAGCGCTTCGGGCGGAGGAAGGCCGCGTTCTTGCGAGAGCAGGGCGAGCGCCAGCGGCTCGAGTCCTTTTTCCTTGGCGACGGTCGCGCGGGTGCGGCGCTTCTGCTTATACGGGCGGTAGAGGTCCTCGATTTCGGCGAGCGTCGCCGCGGAATCGATCTTCCCTGCGAGCTCGGGGGTGAGCTTGTCCTGCGCGGCGATCGCCTTTTTCACCTCTTCCCGGCGTTCGGCGAGATTGCGCAGGTAGGAAAGCCTGTCCGCGAGGTCGCGCAGCACGGTGTCGTCCATCGCGCCGTGCATCTCCTTGCGGTAGCGCGCGATGAAGGGGATGGTGTTGCCCGCGTCGATCAGCTCGACGACGTTTCGGACGTGCGTTTCGTTTTTATGGAACTCCCTTGCGAGTATCTGGTCGATGCTTTCCATGCTTTCTCCTTCATAAACGGTTGTCGAGGAATGTCCAACCATTTTATCACAAAGGGAGGGCGCCGCGCCACGCAAAGAAGAAACCGTGTCAGAACGCCCTTTTTCCCGCGAGCCAGCCCTGCGCCTCCCAGTGGGCGCGGTCGGCCTTGTTCCAGTCGTTGCCCTTCTGCATCGAGTGCATCATGGCGAAGAGGAAGCTGCGAAAAAGCGGCTGAGGGGACGTTTTGACTTTTCGCACGGCGTTCGCGATGCGCAGGGCGAGCTTTGCAGCGTCTTCGTTGATCTTCGCCTGCCTTTTTCAGCTGCTTCGTTCCAGTTCCTGGCAAATCGCGTTTTTTCATTGCACGGCGGACATCAGAAAAGCGCCCGGCGGCGGGGCGCTTCGCGTTGACGGCAAGGATCGGCAGTTAACCGAACACGCGCGCGACGAGCGCGGCAAACTCCTTGTAGGCCCGCGTGTCCGCGAGGGCGGAAAAGCCCTCCAGAAGGCTTGTGTAATACCATTTCTGCGCTTCGCGTCCGCGATTGAAGCGGCCCCACATGCTTTCCCCGGAAATTTCGAGATCGCGCGCGATGCTGCGGAGGTTCGAAAGCTTGTCGGCGAGGGCGAGCAGCGTTTCCCCGCGCGTGGCGCGGAACCGGAGCGTTTCGACGGTGTGGCGCTTGCGCTCCTCCCACGAGAGGGACTTATCCTCGGAGTTGCTCAGAACGAGGCCGAGGACCTCATCTCCGAACTCCCCGAGGATATCCTCCGGCGCGACGGAGGTATCCTCGAGCGTGTCGTGCAGCAGCGCCGCGACGAGGAGCGCCTCGGGCGCGTTTTCCTGCGCGAGGATGAGCGCCGCCTCGCACGGATGGGCGATGTAGGGGGTGTTTGTCCCCTTGCGGAGCTGGTCCCTATGAGCCGCAGCGGCGAACTCGACGGCGCGATGAAGCATGACGAACCTCCCGTTTCCTCTTTTGAAGCCTGCATAAACAGTCTAGCAGATCCCCGCCGCGATGGAAAGCGCCGCCGCGGCTTCCCGTCTGGAATCCGTTTCGGATGCGCGCTCCCTATGGGGAATAACTCCGCAAAAATTGGAAAACGCTATAGGAAAAAAGGAAGGCGGTACGCGCCCTTGGCATCTGCGATCGGAATGAGCATCCAAAGGAAGGAAGCGTGGGATAAGGTCACGGGGAAGGCGATGTACGCGGACGATTTCCCCGCGGCGGGCGCTCTCTCGGCGCGGCTTCTGACGAGCACCATGGCGCACGGGCGGATCCTTCGCGTCGATACCGCGAGGGCGCTCACGGAAAAGGGCGTGAAAGCCGTCCTGACGGGCGCAGACTGCGCGGAGCTTTTCGGGCCGCTGCTCAAGGACAGGCCGCCGCTTGCGAAGGACGTCGTGCGCTACGCGGGGGAGCCCGTGGCGATGGTCGTCGCCCTCGACGAAGCGACCGCGGAGCGCGCCGCGAGGCTCATCGGGGTTGAATACGAGGAATTGCCCGTGCTCCTCAAGCCCTCCGAGGCGCTTCGGGAAGGCGCGGCCGTCATCCACGAAAAGCTCAACGACTACGCGCGGGTGGTTTCGGACGTGTATCCCGAGGCGGGCACGAACGTCGCCAGCCGCTGCCGCATGGTGAAGGGGGACGCGGCGGGCGTTATGGCGAACTGCCCCGTCGTCGTCGAAAAGGAATTCTACCTGCCGCCGTCCGACCATCTCGCCATGGAGGTGCGCGCGGCGCGCGCGGAGATTTCCGCGGATGGCATGGTCCGCATCACGACCTCGTCCCAGGCGCCCTACGCCGTGCGGAAGATGCTCGCGGAAACATTCCGGCTCGAGGCGGGCAAAATCCAGGTGCGCGTCCCCTTCGTGGGCGGCGGCTTCGGCGGGAAAGCGCCCGTCATGCTCGAGATACTCGCCTATCTCGCCTCGCGAAGCGTCGGCGGCAGGACCGTGCGCCTCACCATCCCGCGCGAACAGGACATGGCCTCCGCGCCCTGCCGCCTCGCCCTCGAGGCGAAAATCAGGTTCGGCGCGGACGAGGGCGGCCTCATCCGGGCGGCGGAGATGCGCTACCATCTCGATTGCGGCGCGTACACGGACATTTCCCCGAACATGACCAAGGCCATCGCGGTCGACTGCACGGGGCCTTATCGCATCGAGAACCTCGATTGCGACGCGCTTTGCGTCTATACGAACCGCACGTACGCGACTTCGTACCGGAGCTTCGCGCATGAGTCGTACACCTTCTGCGTGGAGCGCACGCTCGATTTGCTCGCGCATAGATGCGGGCTCGACCCCATGGAACTGCGCGCGAAAAACGCAATCGGCCCGGGAAGCCTCACGCCCTCGCAGGTTCCGGTCACGGAATCCCTGGCGGGGGACCTACTAAAATGCATCGAAGGCGTGAAAACCCTCTCCCGCTGGGACGGGGGAATCGCCGTCCCCGTCAAGAAGGACACCGTGCGCGCGAAGGGCATGGCCTGCTTCTGGAAGACCTCGAACCCGCCGACCAACGCCATCTCCGGCGCGCTCGTCACCTTCAATCCGGACGGCAGCGTCAACCTCAACACGGGCGCGGTCGAGATCGGCTCCGGCGGGCATACGCGCCTCGCGCAGATGCTCGCGCAGCGGTTGAAGATCGACCCCGATATGGTGCACGTCGTCCCCACCGTCGACACGCAGGTGTCGCCCGAGCACTGGAAGACCGTCGCGAGCCTGACGGGGCATATGGCGGGCATCGCGGTGCTGCGCGCGGCGGACGACCTGATCGGCCAGTTGAAGCAAAACGGCGCGGCGGCGCTCGGCTGCTCCCCGGAGGAGATCGAGGTCGCGGACGCGAAGGTGTATTCGGTAAAAGACCCCGCGCGCTTCATCGCCTTCAAGGCCATCGTGCAGGGCTACAAAGCGCCCGACGGCACCTCCGTGGGCGAGCCCGCGCTCGGGCGCGGCGGCTTCCTGTTCAAGGGCCTGAGCGCGCTCGACCCCGCGACCGGCAAGGGCAAAACGGGACCCTCCTGGACGCTCGGCGCGCAGGTGGCGGAGGTGGAGGCGAATCTTTCGACCTTCACCTACCGCATCCTCACGGCCTCGACCGTCATGGACGTGGGGAAGGTCGTCAACCCGGCGGGCACGCGCTCCCTGGTCGCGGGCGGGATGGGCATGGGGATCAGCATGGCGAGCCGGGAGAGGCTTTCCTGCGATGAGAAGGGCGCCCCGCGCGCGCCGAACCTTCGCACGTATAAGCTCCTGCACATCGGGCAGGAGCCGGAATACCGCGTGGACTTCGTGGAAACGCCGGAGGAGGGCGCGCCCTACGGCGCGCGCAGCTTCACGGAGCACGGCATCATCGGCATCCCGGCTGCGCTCGCCAACGCGCTCTCCGCGGCGTTCGGCATGGATGTGGACACCCTGCCCGCGACGCCCGAGACGCTCTGGAGAATCTCTATGGGAGGCGCGCATGATACCGTCTGACTTCATCTATATCCGGCCCGATTCGCTCGCGGAGGCGGTTGAAGCCTGGCGCCAGATGGAAGCCGATGGGAAAACCGCGCTCTATTACGGCGGCGGCAGCGAGATCATCACCATGGCGCGCGCGGGGGATATCCTGCCCGACGCGGTCATCGACGTCAAGCGGATTCCCGACTGCCTTTTCATCGAAAAGGACGGGGAAGGGCTTTCGCTCGGCGCGGCCTCGACGCTCAACGACGTGAAGGAAACAAAGCGTTTCCCGCTGCTCGGCCTCGCGTGCGGGCGGATTGCCGACCATACGAACCAGTGCCGCATCACGCTCGGCGGCAACCTCTGCGGCACCATCATCTACCGGGAGACGAGCCTGCCCCTGCTCCTTTCGGACGCGCGCGTCACGCTCTTCGCTCCGGAGGGGCCGCGCGAGGCGGCGTTCGCCGACGTTTTCGACGGGCGGATGAAGCTTTCCCCCGGGGAGCTGCTCGTCCGCGTCCATATACCGGAATGGGCGCTTTCGGCGCGCCATGCGCACGTCAAGAAGACCACCAACGAGAAGATCGATTACCCGCTCGTCAACGTGACGGCGCTCTTTTTTGAGGACCGCCTCCGCGCCGCGTTTTCGGGCGTGTGCGCGCAGCCGTTTCGGAGTATCGAGATCGAGGACGTGCTCAACGACCGCGCAGCGGGCGCGGCTTCCCGCGCGAAAAAGGCCGCGGCGCTCCTGCCGCAAGAGGCGCTTGCGGACGTCGAGGGCTCCGGCGCATACAGGCGCTTCGTGCTGGAACATACGCTTTTGACGCTTCTGGAGGATTGGGAAAATGGTCAGATATGAGGGCAAAACCGTCGTGACGCTCCACGTCAACGGGGAGGAGAGGCAGCTTGCCGTGCGCCCCGCGGACGTGCTGCTCGACGTGTTGCGCGAGCAATTGAATTTGACCGGCGCGAAGCCGGGCTGCAAGAACGGGGACTGCGGGGCGTGCACGATCATGGTGGACGGGTGGCCCGCGAAATCCTGCCTGATGCTCGCCGTGGAGGCGGAGGGGCATGAAATTCTGACGGTCGAAGGGCTTTCGGGAACCTCCGCCGAGCAGAAGGCCTTCGTCGAGGCGAACGCCTTCCAGTGCGGATACTGCACCTCGGGCTTTCTCATGGTGTGCCATGCGCTCAAAGGGCAGTTTCCGGCCATGCCGGAGGAGCTCGTCGTCGAGGAATGGCTGCAGTCCAACCTCTGCCGCTGCACCTGCTATGAGGAGATTCGCCAGGCGATCAGGCTGATGTACGGCGCGACATAAGGCGCGGCGAGTGAAGCGCGATTACGATTCCGGCGCGAAATCCGCGAGCGGCAGATCGGTGAGCTTGAGCCTGTATATGCTCCAGACCGCGATGGGGCTGAAACTGTCCCCGCCTTTGACGAGCCACACCTCGTCGTCCATCAGGTACAGCGCCGTGTTCGGCACCATGCCTTTTCCCGCAAAGCTCAGCCGCGTCGTATATCGCTTGAGATCGATCTGGGGCGGGAAGAGATAATCCTCGCGCTCCCAGATGTCGGCCGGAATCTCCCGGACCACCCAGCAGTCGAACGAGACCGCGCTTTTTTCCTCAAAGCTCGCCTCGTCCGCCGTGACGTAGAAATCCTCGCCCACGCAGTAGAGGAGTCCCGTGCCGTTAAAAGGGAAATAGGAGCTGACGGGCGTCGTGTACAGGTTTTCGTCGAAAGCGTACACGCCCGCGGGAAGCCAGGGATAGCCGCAATGCCGGATGACGGCGGGCCGCAGCCGCTCCGCGAACGCGACGGCCTCCGAATCGCTGAACACCGACGGCTCGTACGGATGCTCCTCGAAGGAGGCGAACAGCGTTTTCACGAGCCCGCCGAGCCCGTCGTTTTCAAGGCCGGGCGGGACCTCGATGCCGCTGTCGCGGACAAAGGCGACGCATTCTTCCTCAGAGAGCGCGGAGAGCTTCATCCCGGCATAGACCGTCGGCGGGTCGCCCGTTTTTCCGCCCGGGCCGGTTAGGAAAATCGCTGCGAGCGCCGCGCAGCAAAGCAATATCAAAGGAAGAAGCAACAGAACGATTTTCCCGTCTATCGGCGGGCTGTCGTCCGGGCAATCGCCGGTTGTTTTCTCTTTCATACAGAATCACCCCCGAAGCAAGTATATCACATTTCCGCTTCGGGGGCGAAAAAACAGTCAAAGCCTTTACGCCTGATGGGCGACGAGAGGGATCACGCCCTCGAACCATTCCTCCTCGCAGGGGATGCCGAAGGCCGTGCGCATGACGGCGACGATGTCGGCGACGGGCACGATCCGCGCCGGCAGGGATTCGAAGGATTCCTCATAGTTGGCTTCGGGGATGACGATGGTCTTCGCGCCCGCCTCGACGGCGGCCGCGAGCTTGTCCGCGACGCCGCCGACGGGCCGCACCTCGCCGCGCGCCGTCACCTCGCCCGTGAGCGCGATGAGCGGGGCGGGCGGCCGGCCCGTGAGCGCGCTCATGAGCGTCACGCACAGCGCGATGCCCGCGCTCGGCCCGTCCATGGGGATGCCGCCGGGCACGTTGAAGCTGATGTCGTAATCGCGGTAGTCTATATTAAAACAGCGCATGAACGCCTCGCACGCGGTCTCGGCGGACACGCGCGCGGTCCCCTTGCGGCGAAGCCTCCTGCCGCGCACCTCGAGCTCCTCCTCCTCGACCATGCCGCCGAGGGAGAGCGTGCCCGTGCCGCGCACCGTGCGGATGGCGCTGCACTCGATTTCGATGACGGAGCCCTGCCCGGCGCTCGCCACCGCGAGCCCGGCGCATACGCCCGCGCGGGGGATATCCGAAAGCCGGGGCACGATGCGCCGGGAATGATGACAGACCTGCGCCACCCATATGACGTCCGATTCGAGTATGCGAAAGCGCCCCTCCTCCATGGCGGCGCCGCCCGCGAGCTGCACGATGTTGACGGCGTCCCTGCCCGAGGCGCTGTACTGCGCGCAGGCCGAGAGGGCGTCCTCATCCATCTGAAGGCCGATGCGTTCCGCGGCGCCCGAGGCGATTTTCATCAGTTCCCTCTGGCCGAGCGGCCGGAAGAATAGCTCCACGCAGCGCGAGCGGAGCGCGGGGGAGAGCTCGTCGGGGCTCCGCGTGGTCGCGCCCACGAGGCGGAAGTCCGCGGGCAGGCCATTGCGGAAGATGTCGTGTATGTGCGGGGGGATCGCCGCGTTGTCGGGCGAATAGTAGGCGCTGTCGAAGAACACCCGCCTGTCCTCGAGCACCTTTAGAAGCTTGTTCATCTGAATGGGATGCAGTTCGCCGATCTCGTCGAGGAAGAGCACGCCGCAGTGGGCGCGCGTCACCGCGCCGGGCTTCGGCTGCGGCACGCCCTGCGTGCCCAGCGCGCCCGCGCCCTGATAGATGGGGTCGTGGACGGAGCCGATGAGCGGGTCGGCGATGGAACGCTCGTCAAAGCGCACGCATGTCGCGTCGATTTCGACGAAGCAGCTCGCCGCGTCGAAGGGCGAGTCGCGGCGGCGCTTCGCTTCCTCCAACACGAGGCGCGCGGCGCAGGTCTTGCCGATGCCCGGCGGGCCGTAGATGATGACGTGCTGCGGGTTCGGCCCGCACATGGCGGCGCGCAGCGCGCGGATGCCCTCCTCCTGGCCGACGATGTCCTCCATCCGCGCGGGGCGCGTCTTCTCGGAGAGGGGCATGTTGAGCGCCCGCGCGCGCATGGCGCGAAGCTCGCGCAATTCGCGGTCCTCCTCCTTGGGCTTTACCTTCATGGCGGAGCGTTTTTTCGTGATGCCCGCCGCCCTGTTGAACTTCCTTGCCATAAAATAGTAGATCGCGGCGCACAGAAGAAGCTGCACCAGTATCCACACCAGTATTTCCATCTGGGAACCTCCGAACGGTTTTCGGTTATAGTCTGTTCGGATTCGTCCTTTGGGCGGCGAGTAAAATATTGTTAAAGCGAAGAAAAAAGGCCGGGCTTTCGGCCGGCCGGAACCGTTTCGCATTAAGCGGCAAAAAGCGGGCTAAATCTCCCCCGCGGGCAGCGTGACGAACTCGCCGCCGATCCACAGCGTCGCCTCCACGGTGGTTTCGAACTCGAGAATGCAGTAATTCGGGTCGTCGATGCCCGCGAAGTGGTTGTCGAACCAGTCGAGCCACATCTCCTCTTTTATGGCGCGGTCCTGCCGGACCGTCACGCGGCCGACGAGCGTCACGCTGTCGCCGCCCTGATAGAAGCAGACGCTCGCCTTCGGGTTCGCCTTGAAGTGACGGACTTTTTCGCCGATCGCGCCCGTCGCGGCATAAACCTTCCGGATGCCCTCCGACTTGGTCCTCGAGAGCACGCATGCGCGCGGATAGCCCTCCGCGCTCACCGAAGCGAGCATGATCTCATCAGAGCGTTCAAGCAGCTTTCCGGCCTTTTCGACGATTTCCATGGCATGTCTCCCCCTATTTGTTTTCGGGTGAACGCGCGAGCCTGCCGAGGCGCGCGGCGCAAGCGTCGATCTGCTTTAAAAGCGCCTTCGTCTCCCTTACGCCCTCCTCGCACCAGAGGTTTTTGAGCGTCAGGCAGCGGTTCTTTTTGTCGCGCTCGAGCTCGATCCTTCCGACGAAGCGGTCGCCCGCGAGCACGGGCAGCACGTAATGCCCGTATTTGCGCTTTTCGGGCGGCGTGTAGATCTCCCACGTATAGTCGAAGTTGAAGAGCGCCGCGATAAGCCGCCTGTCCCAGAGCAGGCTGTCGAGCGGGGCAATGAGCTCCAATCGCGGCGTAAAATCCGTTTCGGCAAGCGCCCGGTCGATGAGCGCCCGGTCCGAAGCCCGGCAGTACAGCGGCTCCTTCATACCTTCTACCCTGATTTTCAGGATGCGGCCTTCTTCGAGAAGCTCCCTGAAGGCGCGGATGCGCCCTTCGGCCTTCATGCCCTCTATGCCGAGCCACGCGGCGGAGGCGCGGTCCCACAGGAGGCCGACCGCGCCGATCCTCCTCTCCACGCACCACTTCCAGTATGATAAATCGTCCTCATGCGGCTCGGGGGCGTCGAGCAAATCCTTGGGGATGCAGTTTTCGATGAGGTCGTAATATTTGATGGAGCCCTTTTTATGATGGATGGCGAGCTCCCCGCAGAAGTACATCCGCTCGAGCGCCGCGCGGGAGAGCCGCGTGTCGCTCCAGTACCAGTTGACCTTGTCCCCGAAGTCGAGGTCGGCGGAGCAGAGCGGACCGCGCGCGCGCAGGGCCTCCTTAATGCTCCCGCTCACGGCTTCGGTCTCGTCCCTGCCGCGCCCGGACGCGCGGAACATGGCGCGGCAGCGCGCGAAGTGCGGCCACGCCTCGACGGGAACGATGCAGAGGTTCTTGTCGAAGTAATCGACGAGCAGGCGCTCCTCGTAGAGCAAGCCGTAGAGCATGCTTTTGTCGAACCCCTTCACGCGGGAATTGAGCGCGATCTCCGCGTTCTTGCCGCACACGTCCACGGGGTCGAACTGCACGCAGCCCGCCTCGCGGACGAATGCGAGCACGCCGTCCTTGCCGAGGAACCTGTGCGCGCCGAGAAGGCCCTGCTTCAACAGCATGAAGCGCCGGGCCCCGGCGTTGGTCAGGGTGATGCAGTCATCCATCGTATGTTCCTTTGCGGTGCTTTATTGCGTGATGCCGACAGGCGTTACGCTCGTTTACAGATCGAACCCGAACGCCGCGGACTTGAAGGAGGCCGCGCGCGCCCCAAGGTCGGAAAGCGGGAAATCCTGCATGTTGACGACGAAGTTTTTCGCCTCGCCTGCTTCGAGCACGGCGTTTTTGGAAAAATACCACGCGCCGAGGAAGGCGCCCGCCTCGTCGTAGAAGCCGACGTAGACGATGTTCATCGAACAGCCCGCTTCCGAAACGCAGGAGAGCCTGCCCGAGAGCGTCGAGAAGCCGGGGTAGTTGTCCGCGGCATAGAGGTTGTCCGCCTTGAGGGAGACCCTCGGCGGCGCGGCCTCGATGGCCGTCAGCGACGCGGCGAGCGTGACCGCGGCGCCCGCGGAAACGTTCTTGCCCGTGACCCATACGGCCTCGTAAGAGGTTTCGCCCGGCAGCACCACCGTGTATTCGCCGAGCACGGGGATGTACTCGTGCTCGATCGTATTGCCGTCCGCCGTGAAGGTGAAATTCGCCTTTGAAATATAGATGGGGCAGTTGCCCGTGTTTTCGTATTCGACCGCGCCGTAGAGCGTCGCGCCCGCGACGCCGTCGAACACATAGGCGGCGGAAGCCGTGATCTTCACCCCCGCGTTGTGCCCGTAGGCTGCGGCGGCCGTTTCCGTTTCCTCAGGCTGAGCGGAATCGATGATGTCCAGGGCGTCGGTCGGCTCCGTGCCGCTGTCGCGGCAGGCGCACAGCGTGGGGATCAGGAGGAATAATAAAAGGATTGCGGCCAAGACTTTCTTCATGCGAAAATTATACCATGCCGGGCTGAAACCGTCCATAATAGCGCGGCGCGAAGCTCATAATTTAACGAATTTGCAATATACTGCGGATATGCTAAAATGATAACGGCTGAAAAACGGGAAAAAACGGAAATCGCGCGACGATATGATTTTTAACATAGGAGGGAACGGAAATGGCGAAGAAAACGGTGGAGGACGTCCGCGTCGAAGGCAGGCGCGTGCTGCTGCGCGTGGATTACAATGTGCCGCTCAACGAACAAAACGAGGTCGCGGACGACAAGCGGATCACGGCCTCCTTCCCCACGGTGAAGTACCTTCTCGAGCACAGGGCGAAGCTCATCCTCTGCTCGCATCTGGGCCGGCCCGACGGGGAGCGCAAATTGGAGTTTTCGCTCGCGCCCGTCGCGCGCCGCCTCGCGGAGCTTTTGCCCGATGTGAACATCCGCTTCGCGCCGGACTGCGTGGGCCCTGAGGCGGAAAAGCTCGCGGCCGAGCTTCAGGAGGGCGAGATCCTGCTTCTCGAGAACCTCCGCTTCCATAAGGAGGAGGAGAAGAACGATCCCGCGTTCGCCAAAGCGCTCGCCTCCCTCGCGGAAATCTACGTTTCGGACGCGTTTGGCACCGTGCACCGCGCGCACGCCTCCACGGCGGGCGTTGCAGGCTACCTCCCCGCGGTGGCGGGCTTCCTCATCGGCAAGGAGCTTTCCGTCATGGGCGAGGCGCTCGAGAACCCCGCGCGCCCGTTCGTCGCCATACTCGGCGGAGCGAAGGTCTCCGACAAGATCGGCGTCATCACGAACCTTTTAGAGAAGTGCGACACGCTGCTCATCGGCGGCGGCATGGCGTTCACCTTCTTCAAGGCGATGGGGTATGAGATCGGCTCCTCCCTGCTCGACAAGGAAAGCGTCGGTCTCGCTTCGGAACTGATGGAGCGGGCGAAGGAGAAGGGCGTGAAGCTCCTTCTTCCCGCGGACACGGTCGCCGCCGACAAGTTCGCGGCCGACGCCGCGCATCAGACCGTCCCCTCCGAGGCGATCCCCGCGGGCTGGATGGGGCTCGACATCGGCGAGAGGGCGGCAAAAGAATACGCCGACGAAATCGTGAACGCGAAAACCGTTATCTGGAACGGGCCGATGGGCGTGTTCGAGTTCCCCGAATTCGCAAAGGGCACCGCGGCGGTCGCGAAGGCCTGCGCCGAGTGCGCGGGGACGACCATCGTGGGCGGCGGCGACTCCGCCTCCGCGGTGAAGAAGCTCGGCTTCGCTAAACAGATCACCCACATCTCCACCGGCGGCGGCGCGAGCCTCGAGTTTCTCGAGGGCAAGGCGCTCCCGGGCGTCGCGGCGCTCAACGACAAGTAAGCGGCGGCAAGGAAAGAAAAGGAGAAAATGATGCGCAAACCCATCATCGCAGGCAACTGGAAAATGAACATGACCCCCTCGGAGTGCGCGAAGCTCATCGGGGAGTTGAAGCCCTTAATCGATAACGCGGCGTGCGAAGTCGTCGTCTGCCCGCCCTTTGTCGATCTTCCCGCGGCGCGCGAGGCGCTCGCGGGGAGCGAGATCCGTCTCGGCGCGCAGAACGTGCACTGGGCGGAAAAGGGCGCGTATACGGGCGAGATCAGCGCCGCCATGCTCAAAGAGCTCGGCGTGGAGTACGCCATCGTCGGCCACAGCGAGAGAAGGCAGTTTTTCGGCGAGACGGACGAGGGCGTCAACAGGCGCGCGCGGGCTGCGCGCGCGGCGGGCATCACGCCCATCGTCTGCGTGGGGGAGAGCCTCGTGGAGCGCGAGGCGGGGGAGACCGAGGCCGTCGTCGGCGCGCAGACCGAGGCCGCCCTTTTGGGAATGAACGCCGAGGAAGCGGGAAGGATCGTCATCGCCTACGAGCCCGTCTGGGCGATCGGCACCGGCCGCACGGCGACGAGCGAACAGGCGGAGGAGACTATCGCGTTCATCCGCGGCGTCGTCAGAGCGCTTTTCGGCGAAAAGACCGCGGATGCGATCCGCATCCAGTACGGCGGCAGCATGAACCCCAAAAACGCCGCGGAATTGATGGCCATGCCCGACATAGACGGCGGGCTTATTGGCGGGGCGAGCCTCAAGGCCGCCGATTTCGCGCAAGTCGTCAACTATGACGCCGACAATCGCGGCGCGGAAGGCACAACATGAAGAAACTGACCGCGCTGATCATACTCGACGGCTTCGGCTGCCGGGAGGAGAAGGAAGGCAACGCCATCCTCGCGGACGGCGCGAGGAACTTCGCCGCCCTCTGGAACGAATATCCGCACACGACGATATCGGCTTCCGGCCTCGCCGTGGGGCTGCCCGAGGGGCAGATGGGCAACTCCGAGGTGGGACACCTCAACCTCGGCGCGGGCCGGGTGGTCTATCAGGAACTGACGCGCATCACGAAGTCCATCGCGGACGGGGATTTCTATCAGACGCCGGAGTTTCTCGCGGCGATCGCAAACTGCAAAGCGCACGACAGCGCGCTGCACCTGATGGGCCTTGTGAGCGACGGCGGCGTGCACAGCCACACCGAGCACCTGTACGCGCTCGTCCGCCTCGCGAAGGACGCGGGGCTTGGGAAGGTCTATGTTCACTGCTTCATGGACGGGCGCGACGTGCCGCCAAAGAGCGGCAAGGGCTATATCCGCGCGCTCAAGGGGAAGCTTCGGGAAATCGGCTGCGGCGAGATCGCGACCGTCATGGGGCGCTACTACGCCATGGACCGCGACAACCGCTACGAGCGCGTGGAGAAGGCGTACGCCGCGCTGACCTATGGCGAGGGCGTGCGCGCAGAAGACCCGGAGGAGGCGATGCAGGCCTCCTACGACGCGGGGGTGACGGACGAGTTCGTGCTGCCCGCGGTCGTCGAAAAGGACGGAAAACCCGTGGGGACCGTCTCCCCGAACGACAGCGTCATCTTCTTCAACTTCCGCTCCGACCGGGCGCGGGAGCTGACCCGCGCGTACATCTTCGAGGACTTCGCGGGCTTCGAGCGCAAAAAAGGCTTCTTCCCGCTGCGCTATGTTTCCATCACGCAGTACGACGCCGCCTTCGAGGGCAAGCTCCTCGTCGCCTTCAAGCCGGAGTCGCTTAAGAATACGCTCGGGGAATACCTCTCCCAAAACGGCAAAACGCAGCTTCGCATCGCGGAAACCGAAAAATACGCGCACGTGACGTTCTTCTTCAATGGCGGCGTCGAGGCGCCCAACCCCGGCGAGGACCGCGTGCTCATCCCCTCGCCCAAGGTCGCGACCTACGATCTCAAGCCCGAGATGAGCGCGTATGAAGTAGCGGAGGAAGCGGTGAGGCGCGTCGGGAGCGGCGCGTACGACATGATGGTGCTCAACTTCGCCAACCCCGACATGGTGGGCCACACGGGCGTGATGGAGGCGGCGGTCAAGGCCGTGCACGCGGTGGACGCGTGCCTAGGAAGAGTCGTGTCCGCCATTCTCAAAGCGGGCGGGCGCGCGATCGTCACGGCGGACCACGGCAACTGCGAGCGGATGTACGACAACGAGGGAGGCCCCTTCACCGAGCACACGACGAACCCCGTGCCGCTCGTGCTCATCGACCCTGAAAGGAAGGCCGCGCGCCTTCGTTCCGGGGGCAGGCTTTCCGATATCGCGCCCACGCTGCTCGAGCTGATGGGGCTGGAGCAGCCCGCGGAAATGACCGGTAAAACGCTCCTCGAATGAGCTTTTTGGGGTTGATTTTTTACGTGAAAAAGCCGAAAAAACAGGCGATATTTCTGCTTGCTTAATATTTGGCAGCATGATATAATACCGCTTGCAGTCGTTTAGGAGGTATATATAATGGAAACTGTCGGGATAATCGTTAATATAGTCCTCATCGTTGCATCGGCGGTGCTCGTGACCGTGGTTTTGATGCAGCAGACGAAGAGCGCGGGCCTCGGCGGAGCTTTCGGAGGGGATTCGACCCCCTTCTCGGCGCGCGGCAGGGCTGCCAGCAGGGAAGCCAAACTTCAGAAGTTGACCGTCATTCTCGCGATCGCCATAGGCATACTGGGCATCGCGATGATGATCCTCTATTGATTGGCGATCAGCTTGCAGGGGCGCGCTTACGGCGCGCCCCTTTTGTTTGCCCGGTGAGGGCGTGAGATTTTAATTAAGGTAGGGAATAAGCAAAACGTGGAAACAAGGATTATCGAAGCGCTGCTCCGGGAGGGGACGCCCATGGCGCCGGAGGCGCTCATGGAGTGCTTCGCGGAAAAGGACGAGGCTGCCTCGGCGATCGAGAAACTCCTTCTCGAGGGCAGGCTGATTTTGACGAGGAAGAAGAAGCTCGCCCTGCCCGAACAGACGGGGCTCATCTACGGGCGCATCCAGGGGAGCGCCCGGGGATACGGCTTCTTCATCCCGGAGGACGGCAGGGGAGATATGTTCATTCCCGCGGACGCCATGCACGGCGCCATGCACAACGACATGGTCTGGGCGCGCGCCGCGGAGACCGCAAGCCGCAACGGCACGCAGGAGGGGGAGGTGATCCTCATCGCGGTGCGATCGCTCGCGGTGATCGTCGGCTCCTTCGAGCCGGATGAGACGGGCGGCGGCTACGTCGTGCCGGATGAGACGCGCGTGTGCTTCGACATGCTCGTCGCCCCGGGGCAGACGGGCGGCGCGAAGCACGGGGACAGGGTGGTCGCGAAGATCATGCGCTATCCCGACGGCAGGCGGCCCATGCAGGGCGAAATCACGGAGATACTCGGCGCGCGGGACGACGCGCGCGCGGATATCCTCTCCATCATCCGAAGGCTCGAGCTGCCGGAGGTCTTTTCCAAGCAGGCTGCGCGGCAGGCCAAGGCGCTCAACAAGCCCGTCGGCGCGGAGGCGCTCGCCATGCGCGAGGACCTTCGGAGTAAGCTGATCGTCACCATAGACGGCGCGGACGCCAAGGACCTCGACGACGCGGTGTCGCTCACAAAGCTCCCCGACGGCTATATTTTGGGCGTGCACATCGCGGACGTCGGCGCGTACATTGAGGAGGGCACCGCGCTCGACGAGGAGGCGTACCGCCGCGGCACGAGCGTGTATTTCCCGGACAGAGTCCTGCCCATGTTCCCCAAGGAAGTCTCCAACGGCGCGTGCTCGCTCAACGCAGGGGAGGACAAGCTGACCTTCTCGTGCGTCATGCGGCTCGACACGCAAGGAAGGGCGGTTTCCCACCGCATGGCCGAAACCGTCATCCGCACCGCGCACAGGATGACCTATGACGACGTCAACGCTCTGCTGGAAGGGGACGAGGCGCTCTCGGAAAAATACGCGGACGTGCTGCCCATGCTGAGGGACATGCGCGAGCTCGCGGAAATCCTGCACGACAAGCGCGTCCGGCGCGGCAGCCTCGACTTCGACCTGGACGAGGCCGAGATCACGCTCGACGAGAACGGGCGCGCGGCGGACGTGAAGGTCGCCGTGCGCGGGGTCTCCCACAGGATGATCGAGCAGTTCATGCTCGAGGCGAACGAAACCGTGGCGGCGCATGCCGCGGCGGCGGACATCCCCATGATGTACCGCGTGCACGAGACGCCGGATAAGGATAAGCTCAACGAGCTCAACATCTTCCTCAACACGCTCGGCCTCGGGGTCAAGAGCATCACGGGCGCGAAGCCCGCCGTGCTCCAGAAGATCCTTCTTAAGGCGAAGGGCACCAAGGACGAGGCGCTCGTGGGGCGGGTCATGCTGCGCTCCATGAGGAAGGCGCGCTACGCGGCGGATTGCCTGGGCCATTACGGCCTCGCCGCGGAGTATTACTGCCATTTCACCTCGCCCATAAGAAGATATCCCGATCTCGTCGTCCACAGGATGATGAAGCTGCTGCTCACGGGGGAGATGACCAAGGAGAAGACCGCGAAGTACAAAGGGGCGATGGAGGAGATGGCTCGCCACTGCTCGGAGCGGGAGCTTGCGGCGATGGAGGCGGAGCGCGCCGCCGACGACCTCAAGAAGTGCGAATACATGGCTTCCCGCATCGGCTCCGTGGAGAAGGGGATCATCTCGGGGGTGGCGCAGTACGGTTTTTTCGTACGCTTGGGCAATACGGTGGAGGGAATGGTGCGCGCGGCTTCCCTCACGGGGGACTTTTTCCTTTGCGATGAAAAACGCTACCGCTTCGTGGGGCGCAGCACGGGCCGCGCCTTCCGCCTCGGGGGCGAGGTGCGCGTGCGCGTGATCGCCGTGGACGTCGGCGCGGGGACCATCGATTTCGAGCTCGCGTCCGGCACGCACGGCGGCGCGGCGCAGAACCCGCCGCAGGACCCTTCCGGGAAGCCGGCGCCGAAGAAGGCGAAGAGCGAACGCGATCGCCATTCGAGCAGGCAGGAGCCCAAACGCCGTGTTGCCCGCGGAAAAAAATCGTAGTATGATGATAGACACGCGGATGGAGAGGGGGAGATTGTTTGCCCGTGAAAAAAGGCGTGCGCCAGCTCGCAGAGAACCGCGCGGCGCGCCACGAATACTTCATTGAGGATTCCTACGAGTGCGGCATCGCGCTCGCGGGCACGGAGGTCAAGTCCATCCGCGCCGGCAAGGTCAACCTCAAGGATTGCTATGCGATCGTAAAAAACGGCGAAATGTACGTGATCGGGATGCATATCAGCCCCTACGAGCAAGGCAACATCTTCAACCGCGATCCTTTTCGCCACAGGAAGCTCCTGTTGCATAAGGCGGAGATACGCAGGCTGCAGGCCCTCTCGCAGGCGGACGGATACAGCCTCATCCCGACGCGGATGTATTTAAAAGATGGAAAAGTCAAGCTCGAGCTCGCCGTCGCGAAAGGCAAAAAGCTTTACGACAAGCGGCATTCCATCGCCGAGCGCGACGCGAAGCGCGACATGGACAGGAAATTAAAGAACATGGACTAAGCTAAAAAAATATAGTATAATACCAACAACGGCTTGATCGCCGCCCATGGGGCCGAAAATGGTTTCGACGGGGATCGTGGAGGCCGGATAAGCGAGCCGAAGCCCCGCGCTTCGTAAAAAGCGGGAAATTAAAAACCAACTGACGAATCTAATTTCGTACCCGTCGCTGCTTAAGCAGTGACCGTCCGCCCGGCGGTGCCCACGCCGTCGGATACGGGCGTCATCAATGTGGGGAACCAGCCCGCGTAAGCTTTGCCGCGGGTGGGATCTATGAAGCTACTAAAGTGCGGACCCTGCTTACGGGGGCCGGACGGAGGGAATGTTAAAACATAAGCTACGCTCGTAGAAGGTCTTGTCGACAGGTTTTCGGACAGGGGTTCGACTCCCCTCGGCTCCACCATATAAGAACGTCAGTATTGATACAATGCTGGCGTTTTTATTTTGCACACGGTAGCCGTCAGAAGGTCTTGGTAGCAAGGCTTTCTGGCGGCTTTTTAGTTTTCTGCCGTTTGTAGAGTGCAAAGAAAAAGCCCCGTCTACGAAGCATATAGGTAGATTACGCCTTGCACTCGGCAAACGGAAACTTGGGGGTGTTCATAGGGTGTGCACTCGGCAAACGGGAATGTCGAGATTTCGAGCAGAAAATCCCCACTACTGCAGAGTGAGTCTATGTAAATGCAGATTTTGATACAATAAAAAAAAGCCCTCTCCAGCCGAAAAAGGCTGAAAAAGGCTTGAATTAAGGGCTTCCGTGGTCAATCGCCGACTCCGGAAGCCCTGTTTTATTTTATATGGGAGTATTGAGGGCTTCGACCCTTCACGGCTCTGGATTGGATTTTGTATGGCGCTCAAATATTCAATTTCTTTTATTTCGCGGCTTTAGGGCACACTGAGGGCACAAACTAATTATATAATGACCTCATAAAAAATAAAAGGAGGTCTTGATATGAAGTACACTACTCCACCTAAAGGTTTGCCCCAAAAATGTTTAAACCGTAAATCTCCTTACATGGCTGGAACCCGGATATGGTGCTCATTTTGCAAATATACAGGCGGTAATATATGTTCACCGGTATGTAAGCTTATTGGCAATAAAGATACGTAGAGTAGAAACATTGGAATATAATAGCCGTCTGCACACAGTTTACTATATTCCTTGTTTTTTTGGCATAATGCGTTCGGGTCTCTCAAGCGTATTATGTTATAGATTGACATTCATTGCAAAAAGTTTTACTGTCCGAATTTTCTTGCACTTAATAAGTGCCCCATTCGGCTAATTGAAGCAGGATAGGCACAATGATGCTACTCCCTTTCATCGTTAAAGTATACACCACTATATTGTTCACGATGCACAATTCCGGCTGCTGAATAGTCCCGCCTCCTTTGCGATTGGACATTTCGGCAGCCGGTCTTTTTATTTCCGTACTTTTCATGGGTTGCCTTAAATTAAAAAATTTAAGAATAGGTGACCATTATGATCTGCGCTATTTCCGTGGTGGACTGGTTCAACCCGTTTTTCAACCAGTGTTGTATGAGGCCGACGCTTCCATTTACAGCAAATATAAAATAAAACTCTTTTATATCGGCGTCCCCATTCTACTCGACTGATGGCTGTACCCCACATGGCTGGCATAAGGCTCGACGGGAACAATCAATGATTTATTGCCCTTTCTGAATTGCACCCCTACAAATGGGAAAGGCGTACTATATAGAAGCATCCGCAGTTGACTACTTAGCTATCACTGCGGATGTTTTTGTAAGCAATGAATCCGATGGGGTTGACAAAGGCAGCAAGTTCTGTTATAGTTTAGTACGTACGTACGAACTAAAAAATGCGGAGGTGCATCATGCAGCGAAAGACCGACAAAACAGGGCCATCCGAAAAAATTTTAAATACGGCATTCGAATGCCTTTCCACAAGGGGTTATGCCGCTGTGACAATGCGGAACATAGCTGATGAAGCCGGGGTCGCGCTGGGCCAGGTAACCTACTACTACAAAAGCAAAGAAAATCTGTTTCTTGAGGTCATCAATATGATGATTTACCAGTATTTAAGTGAAATTGAGCGGAAGCTGGAATCAGCTACGGGTAGGAAGCAAAAATTCGCTGCGCTTATGGCTTTTTTCAAAGAATTACTCAAAGACAATCCCAATCTATTCAAGCTGTTTATCGATTTTACTGCACAGGCGCTATGGGTACCGTCCTTCCGAGAAAAAGTAAACAGCCTGTTTGAGAGGCTGGCGGAGATTATTGAGAAAAACCTGACCTTGAATACGGATAATGACAATCGGAAGTCGGATTATTCTCCTCGAAACGTTGCGAAGCTGATCCTTGGTGCTTTTTATGGAACTTCAATTCAACTCATGCTGAGCTCCGACAATGATGTTTCCTTCGAATCCTTAAATCTGGCGGAAAGCTTAATAAATTAAAAAGGAGTGTGTATCATGTCAAACGCATTTGAAAAGTCAATCAACCTGGGGCTGGGACTTCTGCTGTATTCACGGGAAAAAGTAGAAGAGTTTGTGGAGGAACTGGTCGGCAAAGGCGAGGTATCGAAAAAAGACGCCCGTCAATTTGCGTCCGAACTTGTACAGCGAGGCGAAGAGCAACGGGAGGAATTGAAAAAGTTGATCCAAAACGAGGTCGCAAAGGCTTTGGACTTTGCGAATGTAGCAAAAAAGGAAGATATTGTGACAAAGGATGAAATCGCGGAAATCGTAAGGGAACAGGTTCAGCAGACCCTCCGGGAACATGGATATCTTAAAAACGAGGATACAGAGTAAGCGATTATATTGCCGCAAAACCCACAGGCTTGAGAAAGGATGCGGATCAATGAAAGGCGCTTTAACTATATGATGCGATGTTCTTGACGCATCCTTCTCCCTCTGGGGTTGACCAAAAAGGTCCTGCTTCATCCATTCCTACGGATTAAACAGATGGTTTGGCGATGTTGCAGGATTGCAGGATAGGATTGATAGGATGGATTACAAGCATAATCGTGTCAGAAGATACAGGGAGATCATTACCGTTTTTGCAAAGTACGGTTTTGGCCTGTTGCTGGGGCAGCTTGGGCTTCGTTATACTTTGCGGCGAAAAGATAAGATTTCGGATGCAGATACCGCGCCTGACAATGCTCGCGGTTCAACAGGAAAACGGCTGAGACTGACTTTTGAAGAATTGGGACCGACATTTGTTAAACTGGGACAGCTATTAAGTATAAGACAGGACATGTTGCCGCCAGATGTAATTGAAGAGCTTAAAAAACTGCAGGATTCGGTGCAGCCCTTCCCCTTTGCCGACGTAAAGGCGCTCATTGAAGTTGAATTCAATGACAGTCTGGAAAATATCTATCAAGAATTTGACGAAGAACCTTTGGCCGCGGCGTCCATAGCCCAAGTCCATCATGCAAGACTGATCTCGGGGAAAGAAGTCGCCGTAAAAGTCCAAAGGCCAGGTATTGAAAAAGTCATTGGTCTGGATCTCGATATTCTAAGTGAGATGGCACATTTTTTCGACCATCACACAAAATACGGGGAACTCTATGATTTTAGCGGCATGGTGGATGATTTTCAAAAGACGATCCAAAATGAAATGGATTTTATGAAAGAGGGAGAAAACGCGGATACCTTCTTGCGCAATTTCCGCGAAGACGAAGGCGTCACGGTCCCAAAGATAAAATGGATTTACACGACAAAACGCGTTCTTACCATGGAGTATTTTAAAGGCATTAAGATCAGCGATTTGGAAGCCTTGGATCTGGCGGGTATTGACCGAAGAAAGGCCGCTGAAAGGCTTGCTACGTCCATATGCAATCAGGTGCTCCGAGACGGTTTTTTTCATGCGGATCCGCATCCGGGCAATATTCAGGTTCTGCCAGACGGCACGATCCTGTTTCTTGATTTTGGGATGGTAGGATACTTGAACGAATCCCGTAAAAATATGATCTCTGATTTTTTTATAGGGGTTGCCACCAAAGACAGCGGCATGGTGGTCAGTTCCATTCTTGACATGGACGCCATGGCTCCCCGGGGTAATGTTAAAAGATTTGAAAAAGATATAGATGTAATCATCGAAAAATACCTGACCATGCCTATGAACGAGATAAAGCTTGACGAATTGCTTCATGAGACACTTCATACCGCATATTTGAACCATGTGAGAATACCCCGTGAATTCACTTTGTTAGCCAAAACGCTGGGAACTCTCCAATCGCTATTGGAAAAACTGGCACCGGAGTTAAACGCTCTTGTCGTCGCGGAGCCAATCGCTAAAAAGCTGATTTATCAGTCGTTTTCGATTGACAAGGCCCGGCACCGGATAAAAAAGAGCCTGTTAAATTACCGGGAGCTGCTCACTGAATTCCCATCCGCCATGCGTAATCTTTTACGCAATGCGGAAGATGAGGACTTTGCCGTTAAATTTGAAATGAAAGAACTGGACACATTTCAAAAACGATTGGAACGGATTTTCAACAGGATGTCTTTCAGCGTGATATTGCTTGCCGTAAGCATTATCGTCGCCGGAGTCCTGATAAGTTCTGGCCTTAGCGCGGATACAAGCGGTGAGATGTACCTTTTTAATATTGTCGTATTGAAAGTGGGCTTGGCATTGGCCGTCGTGATTGTTCTGGGGCTTATACTCTCCATGTTTCGGTCGCGCCACTAAAAATACAGGGAACGAGGTAAGAACTATGATTGATAGAATCAACTCCATGCTAAGACGACAGCCGGACTCCTCCGCTGACATAGACTTTCTGGATAGCATAAGCGATCTGATAAATCACCCATCGGTCAGATCCATGAAAAACTATATTCAACACTGCGACGTTGATTGTCTGGAACACAGCCTTTATGTGTCGTACTGCAGTTATTTGGTTTGCAAACAGATAAACCTTAATTATCGTTGTGCGGCCAGAGGCGGGCTTCTTCACGATTTTTTCCTGTATGACTGGCACATAAAAGGATCACATAAAGGCCTACACGGGCTAAATCATCCACGCAGCGCTCTACAAAACGCGAAGAAGGCATTTTGCCTAAATGCGTTGGAGCGGGATATCATTTTGAAACATATGTGGCCGCTAACAATTACGTTGCCTAAGTATAAAGAGGCTTACATTGTAGCGGTTATAGATAAGTATTGCGCTTTTATAGAAATCTGTCGTTTGGGAGAAAGAAAAAGCGTGCGCAGGCTTCAAAGTCTATTGTGCTTTTAATATACCCTTTTGAGGGAGGATTGTAAGAATATGCTTGATTTCATCGCTATCCCCATGGGAGCCGTCTTGAAATTTATATATGACAACATCGCGTTTCAAAACTATGGGATCGCAATCATTCTTTTTACAGTGGGAATGAAGACTCTGCTGCTTCCTCTGACTATAAAACAGGCACAATCGACCTCAAAAATGAGCGATCTTCAGCCTCGGATGCAGGAAATCCAGAAAAAATATAAAGACGACAAGGAAAAGCAAAGTGCGGAGATCATGAAGTTCTATCAGGAAAACAAGGTAAATCCGACCGGCGGCTGCCTTCCCCTATTGGTACAGATGCCGATTTTATTTTCACTATACTATGCTATTTCTCAACCTTTGAAATACATGGTTGGGAAATCCACCGAAGTTATCACTCAGCTTTATACTTTGATACCAGAGGGAACTGAAAAGCTTGCGAATATGAAAGACCTGAGTATTATTACCTATTTTAGCAACCATTCAGAACAGCTTCAGGCAGTATCTGATTTACTAAAACCGGCGGATTTGCTAAATATGAATTTTTTGGGAATCAATCTTGGAACAGTGCCTACATGGAACCCCAGTCATTATCTCAATGGTGGTGCGGACGTAAGTACATATCTTCTGCTATTGATTCCTGTGCTTTCTGCACTTACCTCTTACTTTTCAGTAAGATATTCCATGAAAGGCGCATCAAAAACAGATGAAACCCAAGCTCAGGCATCCATGCAAAACAACATGGCCATGATTTCACCCATCATGAGCGGAGTCATTGCTTTCACGGTTCCCGCCGGATTGGGTCTTTACTGGATTATCGGGAATGTTTATCAAATCGCGCAGCAGATGTTTATTAACATCTTTGTTTTGAAAAAACAAAAACTAAAAGTCGCCGCCGCGGATCATCCCGAAACGATATTATAGATTCAATCTACGACTGAGATTCTACGTCAGTACTTTATAAACCACACTCAAAGAATTGATAAATATACGTTCCTTCAAAATTCAGCTTTCACCCATTGGGTGAAAGAAAAATGCTCAAAAATGTGTTGAATTATCAGCTTTTATGAGTCGATATATGGTACAATAATAGTAACAAAAGCAGAAAAAGGGGTTTAAATTATGATTAATAAAATTGATTTCACAGCTAAGAATCTAACATCAAATGCAGGTCTTTTTCTTCTCCTTGAGAACGCAAAAAGTAATGAGATTTTTGATCTAGTTGAAAATGACCTCGTATTTGATAATGACTCCACAAATAAAATCAAGATGAATCATATAAAGACGATGATCTGTGGTCACTTTATTGGTATAGACAAGCTAGAACGTCTAAAGCTCCTTCAAAATGATCCACTCGTTAATGAATTTGATATTTCCGTAAAAGAACCTGAAACAGTGTCACGGTTTTTAGGAAACTTCACCTTTAAGACAACACAAATGTTTAGAGACATTAATTTTAAAGTCTTTAAAAAACTGCTCACTAAAAGTAAATTGACATCCATTACGATTGATATTGATAGTAGTGTAATCAACGTAGAAGGTCATCAAGAAGGTGCATCAAAAGGATATAATCCCAAGAAACTAGGAAACCGATGCTACAATATCCAGTTTGCATTTTGCGACGAATTAAAAGCCTACGTCACCGGATTTGTAAGAAGTGGCAATACTTACACAGCTAACGGTGCATCTGAAATGATCAAAGAAATAGTAGCCAACATCAAAACAGATGATTTAGAGATTTTATTTCGAATGGATAGTGGCTACTTTGATGAAAAAATTATTGAAACGATAGAATCTCTTGGTTGCAAATATTTAATTAAAGCCAAAAGTTATTCTACGCTTGCATCCCAAGCAACGAATTCATCGGTTGTATTCGTTAAAGGTGAAGAAGGCAGAGAAACTACAGAACTGTTTACAAAATTAGATAACTGGGAGAAAGACAGAAGGTTTGTTGTGTCTCGCGTACTGAAACCAGAAAAAGAAAGAGCACAAATATCACTTTTAGAAGGCTCTGAGTACGAATACTTTTTCTTTGTGACAAACACTACATTGCTTTCTGAAAAAGTAGTTATATCCTGCTGAAATCTACGTCATGGGCGTGCTGCCCGAGCTCCACAGGAAGGGCGTCGGCAGACGGCTGTTTTTGGCGTTCCATGAATACGCGAAGGCGCGCGGGTACGCGTTCCTCCACGTCAAGACGGTCGACGCGGGCCTTTTTGCCGAGTACGATCTCACGCGGCTGTTCTATGAGAGCCTTGGCTTCCAAAAGCTCGAGGTGCTCCCCACGCTTTGGGATGAGCGGAATCCTTGCCTCGTCATGGTGATGCACATCGGCTGATTTCCTGCCATCGTTGAAACCTGCCCCGGTTCGCGGAGTTCGCTTTGGGGAGGCCGTACGTTCCATAGAACGGTCATCGGAAATTCGAGAAAAAGCATTTTATTAATGCCCAACCACAAGATTGCCTTTAACGCTTTCGTCAAGATGTGCGACGCGGATCGCTTCGACCTCCTGATTACGGACTGGGACGCCGTGGAGGACGAGCTGAGGAAAATCCAAGAGCTCGGCGTAGAGGTCATGGTGGTCGAAAAGCCCTAGCGCGCCCTGCCGCCGCGCGGGCCCGCTTTCATGCCGTCCCGCTCGGAAGACCGGGCATCGGCGGAGATTGACAACGCGGCCGTCTTATCCGTATAATACGGTGTCGCACGGCGCGTGCAAGCACAGGTTTTCCCAAAAGAGCGCGCCTCGCGGCGACTGCTGGAAATCGGAGTTGAATCCCGCATTTGATTGTTATATGATAAAGAGGAACAAAGAACAGGAACAGTTCTTAAACGGTGTGTTTGTCACGGTTGAAAAGGAAACAAAAGCGGTATGATAAGGCTATGGATAGAATAAGGGAGGATTTCGCGGTGGGGAGGTATATCTGCAGCGTATGCGGCTATATGTACGACGAGGCGGAAGGCGCCCCGGATGACGACATCCCGCCGGGTACGCGGTTTGAGGAACTTCCCGGGGACTGGGCTTGCCCGGCCTGCGGCGCTTCGGAAGAGGATTTCAGCGAAGAATAAGCTCCAAACCGCCCCGGAGGCCACGCGAGGGCGCGCGGCTTAATCGCGGCGCGGCGAATGATTGAACGGAGGATAAAGAACATGGAAAAATGGAAATGCACAGTCTGCGGCTACGTCCACGAAGGGCTTCTTCCGGACGGTTTTACCTGCCCGCGCTGCAAGGCGCCCGCGTCCAAGTTCGTAAAGCTGGAGGAGCAGGAGAAGCAGGAGAAGAAGGGCGGCCGCTACGTCGGAACAAAGACCGAGAAGAACCTTGCCGAGGCTTTCGCGGGCGAGAGCCAGGCGCGCAACAAGTACGCCTACTTCGCGCAGGTCGCCGCCAACGAGGGGTATGAGCAGATCGCCGAGATCTTCCTCAAGACCGCGCGCAACGAGCAGGAGCACGCCCGCGTGTGGTTTGAGGAGCTCGGGCACATCGGCAGCACGAAGGAGAACCTCCTCGCCGCGGCCGGCGGGGAGAACTACGAGTGGACGGATATGTACGAGCGCTTCGCCAGGGACGCCGGGGAGGAGGGCTACCCCGAGCTCGCGGCGCGCTTTCGCCGCGTGGGCGCCATCGAGAAGGCGCATGAGGAGCGTTATCGCGCGCTTCTCTCGAACGTCGAGATGCAAAAGGTGTTCGAGAAGAGCGAGGAAACCATGTGGGAGTGCCGCGTCTGCGGGCATCTGGTGATCGGCAGGAAAGCGCCGGAGATCTGCCCCGTGTGCAGCCACGGCAAAAGTTATTTCGAGCTCAGGAAAGAGAATTACTGAACGGATCTGTCTGTCGGGCCTTCGGCAAAGCGCCGGGGGCCCGACGTCTATGTTCATATCCGCGCGTGAATGTGATAATATCACCGTAAAATCCGTCCGCGCCGGCTATACTGTGAAAGGATCTGTGCGCTCCGGCGGTTGGCCGCGCGGGCGCGGGCAGGCTTAACGGATCCTCTCGGCTAAAACGCATCTTTCCCGCGGCATAAGCGGATCAAACGCAACGGAGGTTTTTTATGCGCAAGGTTGTCATCATCGGGGGCGTCGCGGGCGGCGCAAGCTGCGCGGCGAGGCTGAGGCGGCTCGACGAGAGCGCAGAGATCGTCATGCTTGAGCGCGGGGAGTATATCTCCTACGCGAACTGCGGGCTGCCCTATCATGTGGGAGACGTCATCAAGGAGCGCAAAGCGCTCATCCTTCAGACGCCCGAGGCCATGAAAACGAAATATAACGTCGACGTGCGGGTCAAAAACGAGGCCGTGTTCATCGACCGCGCGCATAAGCGGCTTTCAATCAGGCGCGTCGACACGGGCGAAGTCTATGAGGAGAGCTACGACACGCTCGTCGTCGCGACGGGCTCCTCGCCGCTGCGCCCGCCGATCCCCGGCATCGACTCCCCGCGCATCCGCACGCTCTGGACCGTGCCGGATACCGACCAGATCCGCGCGCTCGTGCGCGAGGGAAACGTGAAATCCGCGGCCGTCATCGGCGGCGGCTTCATCGGCCTCGAGATGGCGGAAAACCTGCGCCACGCGGGGCTTGCGGTTTCCATCGTGGAAATGCTCGACCAGGTGATGGCGCCCCTCGATTTCGAGATGGCGCAGCTCCTGCATGAAAACATCGCGAACAACGGCGTGAAGCTTCACCTGGGGGACGGCGTCTCCTCGTTCGAGGATACGGGGAGCGGCGTCTCCATTGCGCTGAAGTCCGGCAAAATCATTTCGGCCGATCTCGTCATACTCGCCATCGGCGTGAAGCCTAACGGGGAGCTCGCGAAGGCCGCGGGCCTCGCCGTCAACGCGCGCGGCGGCATCGTCACGGACGAATACCTGCGCACCTCGGACCCCGACATTTTCGCCGTGGGGGACGCCATAGAGGTGGAGGATTTCATTTTAAAGGAGCGCGTCATGATCCCCCTCGCGGGCCCCGCCAACAAGCAGGGGCGCATCGCGGCGAACAACATCATGGGCGCGATGGAGAAATACGAGGGCACGCAGGGCACCGCCGTCGCCAAGGTGTTCGACCTGACCGCGGCGAGCATGGGCGCCAACGAGAAGACGCTCGCGAAGCGCGGCCTCGTCCGGGGCAGGGATTACGAAGGCGTCACCGTCACGCAGAACTCGCACGCGGGCTATTATCCGGGCGCGGCGCCCCTGACGATCAAGCTGCTCTTCAGCATGGACGGCAAAAAGCTCCTCGGCGCGCAGATCGTCGGGCGGGACGGGGTGGACAAGCGCATCGACACCATCGCCGTGACGGCGCGCCTCGGCGGGGGCGTTGCAGATCTCGCGAAGCTCGAGCTCGCCTATGCGCCGCCCTATTCCTCCGCGAAGGACCCGGTCAACATGGCGGGCTTCGCCGCTATGAACGTGCTTTCGGGCCTCTCGAAGTTCGCTTCCTGGGACGCGGTGGAGAAGAAGACCGACGCCGTGGCGCTCGACGTGCGCGAGGACGCGGAACTGCTCGCGTACGCTCTGCCCGGCGCCGTGCACATCCCCCTCGGGCAATTGCGCGGGAGGCTCCATGAGCTTGATAAAAGCCGCGAGATCATCGTCTTCTGCGCCATCGGCGTGCGCGCCCACAACGCGGCGCGCATCCTGATGAACAACGGCTTCCCGCGTGTGCTGCTCTACCCGGGCGGCATGCGCTTCTATCAATCGACGCACTACCGGGAGGAGAGCATGAATTATTCGGACACCGCGCCCGTTTCGGACAGCGGCCATGTGGATATGAAGGACGCGCCCGCGGCGCGCATGCGCATCGACTGCAGCGGCATGCAGTGCCCCGGCCCGATCATGAAGGTGTTCGACACCATGCGGGGGATGAAGGAGGGCGAGTTGATGGAAGTTTCCGCCTCGGACCCGGGTTTCGCGCGCGACATCGGCGCGTGGTGCAGGCGCACGGGCAACGCGCTCGTTTCAAACGAGCGCAGGGGGAACGATTACGTTGCGCTCGTCAAAAAGGGCGGCGCGGCCCCTGCGGCGAACGCCGTGCGCGAGGCTGCGGACGGGAAGACCATCATCGTCTTCTCCGGCGACCTCGACCGCGTGCTCGCAGGCTTCATCATCGCAAACGGCGCGGCGGCGATGGGGAGGAAGGTCACGATGTTCTTCACCTTCTGGGGATTGACCGTGCTTCGCAAGAGCAAAAAACAGCGCGTGAAGAAGAATCTCGTGGAATCCATGTTCGGCGCGATGCTGCCGCGCGGCAGCGGCAAGCTCAAGCTCTCGCGGATGAACATGGGCGGCATGGGCACCGCCATGATGAAAAAGATCATGAACGACAAGCGCGTGGATTCCCTCGAGGAGCTCATCCACAAGGCCATGGCCGCCGGCGTCAAGGTCGTCGCCTGCACGATGAGCATGGACGTCATGGGCATCAAGGAAGAGGAGCTCATCGACGGCGTGGAGCTCGGCGGCGTGGGCGCGTACCTGGGAGACGCCGAGGAAGCCGACGTAAACCTTTTTATCTAATGAGCCATCATTAGTATGCCGGTTTGAGGAATTGGCTTCGGAAAGCCTTGCATACACTGTGTTCATGCGCGCTTTTTCGTCCGAAAAGGATTGTATTTTTGTAACTTCGTGTTACACTGAAACAGAGCCGCTCGACGCTCGCGGGCGGGTTTGAAGCATGCTCCTATCATGCTCCTATAAGGAAAGGGTTGCGAGATGAAACCGGTTCGGATGATCTGCCTGGGCGCGGGTGCGCGCGGCATGGACGCCTATGCGCCGTACGCGCTCATGTTCCCTGAACGATTGCGGTTCGTCGCCGTCGCGGACCCCGTGGAAGCCCGGAGGAGGGCGTTCGCGGCGCGTTACGGCGTGCCGGAGGAATATGTGTTTTGCGACTGGCGCGAGGCGCTCGCCTCAGGCGTCGAGGCGGACGCTGCGCTCGTCGCCACGCAGGACAACGGGCATGTCGCGCCCGCGTGCGCCGCGATGGCGCGCGGGCTGGACGTGCTGATTGAAAAGCCTATTGCGAAAACCGCGGAAGAATGCCTGCGCGTTTATGAGACGGCGCTGCAGACGGGCAGGCGCGCGGCGGTCTGCCACGTGCTGCGCTACACGCGCTTTTTCAACACCATAAAATCCGTCATCGACAGCGGGGAGATCGGGGAGGTTGTCGGCATCTCCCACTGCGAGAACATCGGCTATTGGCACGCGGCGCACAGCTATGTGCGCGGCTCTTGGCGGCGCGAGGATGAAACGAGCCCCATGCTGCTCGCCAAATCCTGCCACGACGCGGATATTCTTTTGTATTTGACGGGGAAGAACTGCCTTCGCGTCGCCTCGTTCGGGAGCCTCAAGCATTTTCGCGCGGAGAACGCGCCCGCGGGCAGCGCGGAGCGCTGCCTCGACTGCGCCGTGCCGGACTGCCCGTACAACGCCACGCGCATCTATATGATCCCGGGATACACGGGCTGGCCCATCTCGGTCATCACGGACGACTTCAGCCGCGAGGGCAGGCTTAAAGCCCTGCGCGAGGGCCCGTACGGCCGCTGCGTATACCGCTGCGACAACGACGTGGCCGACCATCAGTCCACGATCCTCGAGTTTGAGGACGGCGTGACGGCGACATTGAGCGTCTCCGCTTTTACGGATTACAGGCACGGGCGCACCATCCACGTCATGGGCTCTCACGGCGAGGTGCGCGCCAAGATGAGCGACGAAACCGTGGAGGTGACGAACTTCCGCACGGGCTCCGTGCGCATTACCGAGAACCCGCCGCCGGGCGGCATGGTGGACGGGCACGCGGGCGGCGACCTCGCGCTCATCGACGCGTTCGTGCGCATGGAACTGGGCGAGGAGGGGGCGGTCAAAAGCTCCGTCCGCGATTCCATGCAGAGCCACCTGATCTGCTTTGCGGCCGAGGAATCCCGCCGCAATGGAAACGTCGTATCGCTCGAGCCCTTGCTCTGACGGGGGCGGGCCTTCCCGCGCACAAGGGCCGCGGGCCCTTCATCAAGACCTTTTTATCGTACTTGTCGTGCGATAATATGTTTGCAGAGGCCGGCGAACCGGATCGGTGTGCGCCGCGCGGTGCCTGTGGGGGGAACCGCGCGAGCGGGCAAGCGCACATCCCGGGCGCCGGCCTCTGCATTTTGGTGCGGTTTATATAGGCAAGAAATGGGGTATATGCTATAATACGTGCAATAACGACATGTCAGCAGCGGAACCATGCGAAGGCAAGCACCGATGATGTTTGCCTTTTCAAATCAGGAGGAAGCACGGGATGGCCCGCGAAAAGCAGGAGCAGAAGCCGGCGGGGATCGACGCGGGCGACCGGGTCGTCGATTTCCGCCACATCCGGGGACGGAACTGGCCGTATGTCGTCATATGGGTCGTGTACTACGCCTGGGTCGTCGCCTTCGCCACCTGGTGGACGGCCTCGCCCGGCGGAAACACCGCGTTTGACGAGGGGTTCCGCGGGCTGATGCATTCGGTGAACCTCATTTCCTCCGCGGCGTTCGTGTTTCTCATCCGCAGGGAATCTTTCGCCGGGCTTTCGCGCACGATGGCGCTCGTCGTCGCCGCGGGGATCGGCGCGTTTTTTCTCGTGGAAGACGCAACCGTCCGGCTAGCGCTCGCCGTTTTGAGCTCCGTCGCTGTGGGCTGCCTGAACATCTGCATACTCCTGCCCTTCGTCTTTTCCCTCAACAACACGGAAAAGCTCTACGCCGTGGCGGCAAGCAACGCGTTGATACAGCTCATTTCGCTTTTCATCGAGAAAAACGCGGGGAAGGGGATGGAGCTTGCGCTCTCGCTCGCCATGCTCCTCGTCAGCCTCGTCGCGGCGTGGTTTTTCAGAAACCGGGACGCCCTGCCCGCAGAGGGCGCCGACAAGACCCCTCCACCCGCGATGCACAGGAGGATCTATCTGACGATCTTCTTCAACTGCGCTTTCGTCATCCTCTGCAAAGGGGCGGGCAAGGGGATATTGAACGCCGCCGCGCAAAATGCGGGCGCCCCGCTGATGGCCTGGCATTATCTGGGCGGACTTTTTGGCTGCGCGCTCTTCATCGCGCTGTATGCCGTTTCAAAAAGGGCGTATCTGTGGGCAGGCAACATGATCTTCGCCTCTGTCGCGATGGGGCTTTTCTTAAACGCCTTCGCGGACAGGCTCCCCGGCTTTGCCGCGGCGTTCGCGCTGCTTCTTGGCGTCGGCAACGCCATGGGCATGATCAACATGTATTACATCATCGGCGTCGTGGGCAAAAAATACGAGAGCATGAAGTATATCCGCCTTTCCATACTGCTCGTAGGCATCTGCGGCGGCGTGTCGGGCATCGCGCTGGGCAGGATCATCAGCGGCGCGAACACGTACGGTAGTTCCATCGCGGCCTCCGTTTTCGCCACGGCCGTGATGATCGCGCTCCTCATCGCTTCGCCCATCCTCGCGCAGAGCCATTACGAGAGCGATTGGGCGAAGGATGCGCAGCGCTCCGAGGTGGACAACGAGCAGTTGCATGTCTTCCGGAGATACAACCTGAGCAAGCGGGAAATCGAGGTGTGCCGGCTTCTGCTGCAGGGCTATACGATGCGGCAGATATCGGGCATCCTTTCGCTCGCGTACCCGACGGTCAACACCTATTGCACGAGCATTTACCGCAAGACCGGCATCAACAGCCGCGCGGAATTGATGCAGCTTTTCAAGGACTATACCGCCATCTAGCGCGCGGGCCGTGCCGCCGCCAGTTGTTTCATTATATCTAACGATAATCATCTCGCGAATTCATTTGTATTAATGAGTTGAAAAGCATCGGGAAAATTATGTAAAATAAATATATCAGGCGAATCACGCCGGGAAGGGAGGCGCAAACGGCGCCCGATCATTCGGGCGCGGCGAAATAACGGGAACCATCGGTTCATGCTTCAGGATGTGATGCGAAGGAACGCGCGTACCGGCTTTGATATCCACAGGAGGGATATGTATGGCGCATCTGGAATGGCTAAAGCGCATGTTTGCCCTGATGAAGCGCCGCGATGCGGCGAAGAGCCCTCCCCCCGCGCCGGAAAGCGGCAGGGCTTCGGAATCCTGCGGCGGGAAGCTCATCATCGCAGAGGCGGAGAAGCACGAACGCACCGGAAAGCTGACCCCGCGCGAGCGGGAGTTGTGCCTGTTTCTGGTGGAGGGATACACGCTCAAGGAATCCGCGGAGAGGCTCCATGTCAAATACTCCACCGCAAACACCCATATGAACGGGGTGTACCGGAAACTCGGCGTGAACTCGCGCGCGGAACTCATCATCAACTACCGTTATCTCGTAAGCGCAAGCTCTGGCGGCGGAGCCGCCGCAGGCGTATGAAACGCAAATACAGCATGTTAAAAGGAGTTATCACATGAAAAAGATCATCGCAATCCTCATTGTCGCCCTGCTGCTTCTGTCCCTCTACGGCTGCAATCTTAAAAAGAAAATCGGCGAAAAGATCGCAGAGAACATACTCGGGGACGCCAGCGGAGGCGATGTGGATATTGAGGACGGCACGCTGACCATAGAGGGCGAGGACGGCGAAACGACGACTTTCGGCGGCACCGAGTGGCCGAAATCCGATCTCGCGAAGAGCATTCCCGAGTTTAAGGACGGGACCGTCACCTATGTGTACGAAAGCACGGATTCCGTGATGGTCAATCTCGAGGAGGTCGATGCGGAGGACGCCCAGGCCTACGCCGAGGGGATCAAGGAGGATTTCAGCGTCGATCCTTATGAGATCAACTCGCAGGACGGCTTTACCTACGGCGCGAAGAACGACGACGGCCTCAACATCACGATCTATTATACGACGGCGGAAGGCGTTATGACCATCATGCTCGGCCGGGAAGCGCAGTAAAAAAAGACTTTGGATTCGCAAAGCGCCCGGCCTCCGTTCGGAGGCCGGGCGCTTTGCTTGCCTGTTCCTGCGCATGGCCAGTCGGCGGGGAGAGCGGCTACGAAAAAGAATGGCGCCGGATCTCCGGCAAAAAATCCCCGCAGATGGCGTTGGCCTTCCGTCCCGTAAGCGCAATCGCGCAGCTTTCGGCAAATTCCACATGGTCTCTCCCCCGGATGACGCGGCGTCCCTCGCCGTCGACGACGGTGCTCCTGCCAAGAAAAACCGCCTCGTCCTTTGCGCTGCGCTCTTCGCCCACCCTGTTGCAGAGGATCAGCGGGGTGAGGTTCTCAACCGCCCGCGTCCCGGCGATGTCATAGGTGGTTTCTCCGCCGAAATTCGCGAGAACGCAGAATAGGTCGGCGCCCTGCAGGAGCTGTACGCGCGAGATCTCCGGGAACCACAGATCGAAGCAGATCTGCACGCCGAGCTTTATGCCCTGCGCAGGGAATACCGCGTTCGTTTCGCCGCGATCGAAGATTCCCTTCTCGTAATCGGTCAGATGCATTTTTCTGTATACGCCCACGAGAACCCCGCGATCCAGTATGACGGCCGAGTTGTAAAGCTTTTCGCCTTCCCGTTCCGCGACGCCTGCGACGACGGCGCAGCCTTTTTTAGCCGAAACGCCCTTCAATTCCCCGATGAACTCGTTCTCGCCGAGGGTGCGCGCAGCCTCCCAAAGCTGTTCCCTGCCGTCGAACAGATAGCCGCAGTCCGCAAGCTCCGGCAAAAGGATGATTTCCGCATCCATCCCCGCCGAAAAACGGCGCGCCTTACGGATGTTTTCAGCCCTGTTCTTTGAAACCGCGTACTGTATAAAACCGATTCTCATGAAGATTCCCTCGCGTTTTTGAATAAACAAGCCGCTTCCCGATTTGACCGCCGCGATGATGAAATAGATCGCGTGCACGCACCGATTATATCGGCGGCGGAAAGCATTGTCAACAAGCGCCGTTCTGCGAGGAGAGCGCAAAGAACAGCCGGGCAACCGGGCAAAGATCAAAATCCGCTTTCGGTTCCCATGCGAAAACGGCCTCCGCGCTTCAAGCGAAGGCCGCCTTTTCGTAAATCGATTTGTCAATTATCAATTGACTTACATTTCCATGCTCGCCGTGGTCCTCGGGAAGGGCAGCACGTCGCGAATATTGCCCATGCCCGTCACGTACATGATGACGCGCTCGAACCCGAGGCCGAAGCCCGCGTGCTTTACGCCGCCGAAGCGGCGAAGGTCGAGATACCAGCCGTACTGTGAAACGTCCATGCCCATCTCGGCGATGCGGCGCTTCAAAACGTCCAGCCTCTCCTCGCGCTGGCTGCCGCCGATGATTTCGCCCACGCCGGGCACGAGCAGGTCCGCCGCGGCGACGGTCTTGTCGTCGTCGTTCACGCGCATGTAGAAGGCCTTGATCTCCTTGGGATAATCCGTCACGAACACGGGCTTGCCGAAAATCTGTTCGGTGATGTGGCGCTCGTGCTCCGTCTGCAGGTCGCAGCCCCACTCCACGGGATACTTGAACTCCGCGCCGGATTTCTTTAAAAGTTCGACCGCCTCCGTGTAGCTGATGCGCGCGAAGTCGCTCGTGACGACGTTTTCAAGCCGCGCGAGAAGGCCGTTGTCGACGAAGCTGTTGAAGAAGGCAAGCTCGTCGGGGCAGCGCTCCATGACGGCCTGGATGACGTACTTCACCATCGCCTCGGCGAGGTCCATGTCGCCCGCGAGGTCGCAGAAGGCCATCTCCGGCTCGATCATCCAGAATTCCGCGGCGTGGCGCGCCGTGAAGGAATATTCCGCGCGGAAGGTCGGCCCGAAGGTATAGATGTCGCGGAAGGCGAGCGCGAACGCCTCGCCGTAAAGCTGCCCGCTGACGGTGAGGTTGGCCTCGCCCCCGAAAAAGTCGCGGCCCATGTCGATTTTGCCGTCCTCGGTCCTGGGCGGGTCGTTGATGTCGAGCGTCGTCACGCGGAACATCTCGCCCGCGCCCTCGCAGTCGCTCGGCGTGATGAGCGGCGTGTGGACGTAGAGGAAGCCGCGCTCGTCGAAGAAGCGGTGGATGGCCTGCGCGACGACGTTCCGCACGCGGAAGGTCGCCTGGAAGATGTTCGCGCGCGGGCGAAGGTGCTGTATGGTGCGCATGTACTCGAGCGTGTGGCGCTTTTTCTGCAGGGGATAATCCTCGTCGCACGCGCCGAGAAGGACGATTTCGGACGCCTTGATCTCAAAAGGCTGCGGCATGCCGGGCGTGAGCACGAGTTCGCCCGCGACCTGAACGGCCGCGCCCGTGCGCAGGTTCTTCGCGAGCTCAGGGCTGAGATTGTTCGGTTCGTAGACGACCTGCACGGATTTGAAGCAGCTTCCGTCCGTCAGCTCGATGAAGCCCGCGTTCTTGCTCTCGCGCACGGTCTTGATCCAGCCCGAAACCTCCGCCGGGCCCTTGTGGGCTTCCGGCGCCCTCACGAGTTCGCACAACCTTGGCATATGGTTAAACCCTCCTTGGAAAATAAAGTTCGCATTATCGTCAAATTATAGCCCAAACGCGCATACTTGGCAAGTGCGCGCGCATATATTGAGCGAGCGGGAAAACAGGAGGTGGCGCAGATGTATTATTCGCCCGTGCCGACGCTCGTCATACGCGCGGATACGCGCTGCCTCGCGTCCGTCAACGGAAGGATCGTGGGCGAATGCTCTCGCAGCGAACACGTGTCCATCCCCATTTCGGACACGGGGGATTACTATATATGCGCGGCGCCGCTCGAGGGTGAGTGGCGCACCGTCACGCGCAAGCTCTCCTTTGATCTCGGCGCGCTCGCCTCGGACCCTGCGGCGGACGTTTCCGTCTGCCTGTGGCCGGGCGGCGTGTTCGAATTGATGCTTTTTACCGGCGCGTATATCGACGAGGATCCGCCCGAAGAGCCGGGCGCGCCGGAGCTGCTGCTCGCGTGCGCCTTCGCGGAAGCCGTGCGGGACGACAGGGAGGAGGACGCAGCCGCTTGCCTGGACCCGGAGCTCGCCGCCACGCTCGAATTCGAGGACATACGCGATTTCTTCGGCGACTTCGCGTACCCGCGCGCGCCCTTTTCCGACCGCAGCGGGAAGACGCTGGGCCTCGTTTCCTATGCGAAGGGCAGCGTGTCGCAGGCGCGCATATTCGAGTTCGAGTTCGGGGAGAACTGCATCACCAACGTAAAAGAAGCCTAGGCCTAAAAGAAGCTTAAGTCATTGAAAACAAACCCGTATTTTGATAAGATGAACCCGGGATCACATCGATTTTACGGGGGATTTAGTCTATTATGAAACGCTCCGAAATCAACGCGTATATCTCGCGCGCCGAAAACTGGATCGGGGAGCGCGGCGTGTTTTTGCCGCCTTTCGCCTCCTGGACGCCGGAGGACTGGGCGCATAAGGGCCACGAGTACGACGAAATCCGCGCCAACATGCTCGGCTGGGACGTGACGGATTACGGCCTCGGCGACTTCAGCAAGACCGGCCTTCTGCTCTTCACCATCCGCAACGGCAATCTGAAGGACGCGCGCTTTTCTAAGGCGTATGCCGAAAAGATGCTCATCTGCGAACCGGGCCAGCTTTCCCCCAACCACTTCCATTGGCATAAGAGCGAGGATATCATCAACCGCGGCGGCGGCGAACTCATGATGCAGCTCTGGAGCAGCAATCCGGACGATTCGCTTTCCGACGCGCCGGTGCAGGTCCGCGTAGACGGGCGGGCAATGGCGCTGCCCTCGGGCTTTGTATTGAAGCTCACCCCGGGGGAGAGCGTGACGCTCTCCCCGCGCCTCTACCACGCCTTCTGGGCCGAAAAGGACCGTGTGCTCGCGTGGGAGGTTTCCATGACGAACGACGACAATACCGACAACCGTTTCTACGACGTGCCGCAGCGTTTTTCCGAAATCGAGGAGGACGCGCCAGCTTATCGGCTCCTGTGCAACGAGTATCCCCCGGCTTCGGATTAAAGGAGGCGCACATGGATGTCATCGCGCTGGGCGAGCTTCTCATCGATTTCGTACAGACGGGGACGACCCCCGAGGGCGCGCCCCTGATGGCGGCGAACCCCGGCGGCGCGCCGCTCAACTATCTCGGCGCGCTCGCGAAGTACGGCTGCTCCTGCGGCATGATCGGCAAGGTCGGCGCCGACGCGTTCGGGGAGCTTCTGATCGACACCCTCGAAAAGCATGGGATCGCCTTTCTTGGGGAAAGGACGGACGAGGCGTTCACGACGCTCGCCTTCGTGTCGCTCGGCGCGCGGGGGGAGCGCTCCTTCTCCTTCGCGCGAAAGCCCGGCGCGGACACGACGCTGCGCCCGGACGAGCTCCCCTATGGTGAAATCAGGAAAGCGAAGTATTTCCACTTCGGGACCCTGTCGCTGACGGACGAACCCGCGAGGAGCGCCACCGCCGAGGCCGTGCGCTTCGCGCGGGAGAACGGCGTCATCATCACCTTCGACCCGAACTACCGCGCGCCCCTCTGGCGCAGGGAGGAGTATGCGCGCGAGGCGATGCGCTGGGGCTTCGCCCGCGCGGACATCGTCAAGGCGGGGGCTGACGAAATGGAGTTCGCCCTCAACAAGCCCTGGCGCGAGGCAGCGCATGAGCTTCTCGCAAACGGCGCGAAGCTCGTCTTCGCGACGATGGGGAGCGAGGGCTGTTTCGTTGCAAGCGCGGCAAACGGACAAACCCTGCGCTTCGTCGAGCCGTTCCCGGCGGACGCGCTCGATACTACGGGCGCGGGGGATATTTTCTTCGGCGCGGCGATGAGCCGCATCATCAAATGCGGCGCGCCGTTCGACGAGCTTGGCGAGGAGGAAATCTACCGCGCGGCGCGCTTCGGCGCGGCGGCGGCGGCCCTCTCGACGAAAAAGCCCGGGGGTCTCCCGAGCATTTTTTCCGAAAACGAGGTCCTGAAGCTGGTGGGAAGCTAACCGTTCCTCCGGTTTTTCCAGCTCTCGAGCATCAGGCGGACAAAGGATTTCTGGCGCGGCTTTTTGGGCGCGCCTATTTTTTCCACGTCGCGGCCGATGCGGATGAAGCGGAACATGCTGTCCGCCGCGGTCGAAAACAAGGGGATGGGGTCGGCGCCCTCGGCGGGCACGCCGAAGCACATCACGCCCGCGCGCCCCATGGCGGAGGAGACGGCCTCGCTTTTCTCCGCGCGCCCCGCGATCACGGCGACGGGGACCCTGCGCGCGCCGCAGCGCCGGATGATGGAGGAGACCGCGCGGCCCTCCGCGGTCGATTCCCCGTCGAGCGAGAGGCAGCCCGTGACGACGAGCGCCACGCCTTTTAGGAGCTTCTCGAATTCCACCGCGTCGAGCACGCTGTCGAAGTTCCTCGATACCGCGCCGCCCGTCAGCGCCGCGAGCGCGCCGGCGAAGCCCGCGGCGGGATCGATTTCGCGCGCGAGCGCGGCTCCGAGCGCCGCGAAAAAGCGCTCCGCTCCCTCGGGCAGGGGCGCGTCTTTGGAGGCGTCCGCGATGACGAAGCGCGCGTTTTTCAGCGCGGGGTTGAGGAACTCCGCGTCCGCGCAGGCGATTTTTTGAAGTTCCGCGGCGCGGCCCGAAAGCTCGTTTCCCGCGTCGTCGAAAAATTTCACCCCGAGGGCGCGGGCGAGGCCGAAGCCGCAGTCGTACACGGCGCGGTCGTGCACGCCGACGAGTATGTCCCGCAGCCCCTCGTCGAGCGCGCGGCGGATCAGTTCCCCCGTGCCGCGCGAGGACGCCGCGCCGGTATACCCCGTTGGCGCATCCGCGGCAGCGGGCGGAGGCGCGGTCTCGATGACCGCGAGTTTCCCGCGGAGCACCGCGTATTCGGATTTGATCCGTCCCTCCCCCTCGGGCGGGGAGATCTGCGCGCGGCGGATCGCCCCGTCGCAGGCCGTGATGAGCGCGCGCGCAAAGCCCGCCCCGCCGTAATTGACGGGCAGGGGCACGAGCTTCACGCCCTGGTAATGCTTGCGCGCGGCGAGCGTGAGGAGCTTGATGGCGTCGATCGTGGAAAGGCCGGGGAGATAATCCTCGGGCGCGAGCAGTATCTTGATGCCCTTGCCCACGGGGGAGCGGCTGCCGCGCTTTTTGGGCACCGTCACCCCGTCGAGCGTGCCGTCCCCGCCCGTTACCCTGCCGTTTTTCTGAATGGTGCCGTAGTAGGAAAGCCCCTCCACGCGCGCGAGGCGGTTGTTTTCAACATAGGGGCGCGTGTGCGTCAGGTACATGCCGATGGCGGCGTCCCGGTCGATGGCGGTGAACACCTTGCGCATCTGCTTGAGGCTGCCTCCCATGAGCACCGCGAGGAAGATATCACCGCTCTCCTGCGCGCCGGCTTCTCCCGAAAGCGGGTCGCTCCCGCCGTAGACCTGCAGCCCCTCGAGCTCGGAGAGCGTGAGCACGGAGAAAATCTCCTCATACATCCTGCGGGCGAACTTCCTCTCCGGCAGTTCCGCGAGGGCCGCGAAGCGGATTCCCAGTCCGAATTTCATGACCTGCATCAGAAGCCGCCTTTCATGTACGCTTCCTGCTCGGGGGTGAGCGCGTCGAGCCCGATGCCCATGGCGGCGATTTTCAATAGGGCGACCTCGCGGTCGATCTCCTCCGGGATATCGTGGAGGCCGGGGGAGAGGCCGTTTCCGTTTTCCGCGACGTATTTCGCGCCGAGCGCCTGTATCGCGAACGAGAGGTCCATGATGTCCGCGGGGTGCCCGTTCCCGGCGACGATGTTGACGAGCCTCCCGTCCGCCATCACGTTGACGACGCGCCCGTCCGCGAGGAAGTACCCGTCGATGAAGGGCTTCCTCTCCTCCACGCGCACGGACATGTCGCGCAGGTCGTTTTTGTTGAACTCCACGTCGAAGTGGCCCGCGTTGGCGAGTATGGCGTTGTCCTTCATCCTCTCGAAATGGCGGCGTACGATGACGTCGCGGCAGCCGGTCGCCGTGATGAAGATGTCGCCCAGCGGCGCGGCGTCGTCCATCTTCATCACGCGGAAGCCGTCCATCGCCGCCTCGAGCGCGCGGTAGGGATTGATTTCCGTGACGATCACGTTCGCGCCGAGGCCCTTCGCGCGCATGGCGATGCCGCTCGAGCAGAAGCCGTAGCCCGCGACGACGACCGTGCGGCCGGAAATCATGTTGTTGGTCGTGTACATGATGGCGTCCCAGACGGATTGTCCGGTGCCGTGGCGGTTGTCGAAAAGGTGCTTGCAGTTGGCGTCGTTGACGGCCATCATGGGGAAGGGGAGCTTGCCCGCCTTCTCCCGCGCGCGCAGGCGGTGGATGCCCGTGGTCGTCTCCTCGCAGCCGCCGATGAGGTCTATAGCGTATTCGGGATGCTCTTCGCAGAGCATGGAAACGAAATCGCCCCCGTCGTCGATGATGACGTGCGGGCGGAATTCGAGGGTTTTTCGGATGTGCTCGCAGTATTCCTCCGGCGTCGCGCCAAACCACGCGTTGACCTCCATGCCCATTTCATAGAGCGCGGCGCAGACGTCGTCCTTGGTCGAGAGCGGGTTCGAGCCTGTCACGGCGACGTCCGCTCCCGCCTCGCGCAGGAGCAGGGCGAGGTAGGCGGTCTTCGCCTCGAGGTGCACGCTCACGCTGACCCGAAGGCCTAAAAACGGCTTTTCCATCCGGAAGCGCTCCTCGAGCGCGCGCATGACGGGCATGAATTCGCGCACCCAGGCGATGCGTTTTTTGCCGAGGGGCGCAAGGGATGCGTCTCTGATGGAGCTCATAAATGTCCTCCCAACGTGGTCGTTATGTTCACCGACAATTATATACCCGCTTGGGTGTATGGTCAAACGCCTGGAAATGCTGTATCATAGTTCCATGGATGTTCTTTTCACCAACGCCACGGTCCTGACCATGCGCGACGAAGCCCCCGTCATCGAAAACGGCTTCGTCGGCGTGAAGGACGGCTTTATCGCATACGTCGGAACGGCCCGGCCGGAGGGAGCCTTGAAGCGCGAGATCGACTGCCGCGGGGATATCCTCTTGCCCGGGCTCGTCAACGCGCACGCCCACACGGCCATGTGCCTCATGCGCGGCTATGCGGACGATTATACGCTCCAGGAATGGCTCTTTGCGCGCGTGTTCCCTGTGGAGGGGAGGCTCACGGAACGGGAGATCCTCGCGGGCGCGCGGCTCGGCTTCGCGGAGATGCTCGCCTCCGGCACCACCTCTGTGAGCGACATGTATTTTCACCAGCCCGCAATCGCGCGGCTCGCGCTGGAAGTGGGCATGCGCGCGTCTTTGTGCAACGGCGTCGTCGCCCTCGACGGGAAGCTCAACCCGAGCGACCGCTGCTTCGCGGAGCTCGACGAACTGGTCCGCGACTTTCACGGCAAGGGGGACGGTCTCGTGCGCGCGGACGCCGCCATCCACGCGGAGTATACGAGCTGTCCGGAGGCGTGGGAAAAGGAGGCGGGGCTCGCGCTCGAACACGGCCTCGTCGTCCACCTGCACCTCTCCGAAACCCGCGCCGAGCACGAGGATTGCCTCGCGCGCCGCGGCAAAACCCCCGCGCGCGCGTTTTACGACTGCGGCGTGTTCCAGGCGAAAACGCTCGCCGCGCACTGCGTGCACCTGTCCGATGAGGACATGGACCTCCTCGCCGCCTGCGGCGTTTCCGCCGCGCATTGCCCGACCTCCAACCTCAAGCTCGCAAGCGGCGTCGCCCGCGTCCATGAGATGCAAAGGCGCGGCGTGAACGTGGCGCTCGGCACGGACGGCTGCTGCTCGAACAACACGCTCGACATGTTCGAGGAGATCAAGCTCGCCGCGCTGCTCGCCAAGGGAGAGAGCGGGGATCCCACGCGGTTGCGGGCGTACGAGGCGGTGAAGCTCGCGACCGTCAACGGCGCGAAAGCGCAGGGAAGAGATGACCAGATCGGCCGCGTGAAGGAAGGCTTTCAGGCGGACCTGATCCTGCTCGGCACGGCGTCCCCCTCGATGTGCCCCGTGTATGCGCCGGATTCCGCCGTCGCCTACGCCGCCAAGGGCAAGGACGTGAGGCTCACGATGGTTCGCGGAAAAATACTCTATGAGAACGGCGAATATAAAACGATAGATCTCGAAAAAGCGATTTGGGAGGCGCGGGAGATCGCCGCGCGCATCCTGAAGGAGAACCGGACGGCATGATTACATTCGAACAGATCAAGGCGGACCCTTCCATCAGAACCTATATCACGGAGGCGGACGCGCTGCTCGCCGCGCTCGGTTTCACGGAGCACAGCTTCGCCCATGTGGGCAGGGTTGCGGACACGGCGAAATACATCCTCCTCACCCTGGGCTATGACGAGCGCGAGGCGGAACTCGCGCAGATCGCCGGCTGGATGCACGACATCGGCAACATCGTCAACCGCGCGGACCACGCGCAGAGCGGCGCGTTGATGGCTTTTCGCATCCTCGACCGGCTCGGCGGCGACGCGACGGAGATCGCCAAGATTATCGCCGCCATCGGCAACCACGACGAGGCCACGGCGCAGCCCGTCAGCGCCGTCGCGGCGGCGCTGATCCTCGCGGACAAGACGGACGTGCGCTATACGCGCGTGCGCGAGCAGGACCCCGCCGCGTACGACATACACGACCGCGTCAACTCCGCCGTGCGCGAGGGAAAAACCTATATCGACCTTGAGGAGAGGTGCATCGCGCTCGATATGACCATCGACGCGCACTACTGCTCCGTCATGGATTATTTCGAGATCTTCCTTGGCCGGATGCTACTCTGCCGCCGCGCGGCGGAGTATTTCGGCCTCGCGTTCCGACTTGTCATCAACGGCCAAAGGCTGCTATAACGGAGGGGTGGATATGCAGATCGAAGAAAAATGCCTGTATGTGCTCTTTTCGCGCCAGAATACGAAGATCGGCCGCTTTATACGGGTGTTTTTTCCCAACAGCCGGTATTCGCACGTGACCGTCGCGCTCGACGGGTCGCTCTACGCCATGTATTCCTTTTCGAGGAAGCGGCACGACTCCCCGTTTTCGGGCTGCTTTACGCGCGAGTATCCCTCGCATTTCCTCATCGGCGGCAAGGATTTGCAGGCGAAGCTGTGCCGCGTGCCGCTCGACGCGGAGGCGTACGCGCGCGTGATGGGGCGCATCGAGCATTGCATGACCCATTCGAGCCGCATGCTCTACAATCTTTACGACGCGTTCGCGCTGCCCTTCCGCCGCCGCGTGCGGCTCCGGGACGCGTACACCTGCGTGGCCTTCGCGGCGTATCTGCTGGATATGGACGCCGGCGTTTCCAGCATCGGCGCGCTCGAGAAAAAGCTCGACCGGCACTGCGTCTACGAGGGCAGCCTGATGCGCTACATCGAGGCCACCGGGGCGACGACGCCCGAAAACGACGACTATTTCGTGCGGCGCGGGCTCAAGGCCGCCGTATGCGACCTGCTCATCCTCCACAGGAAGCTCTGGCGCAGGCTGCACAACAGCTCGGCGCGCGTGAGTTGAAGAAATAACGGTTGACTTTGTAATTTTGTGGTTTATAATATTTATGGATTACAGAATTGGAGGACAATCATATGAAGGTGCCGGCTTATCTCAAGCACAAACCCGTCGTGGTGGTTGAGAACTACGAGAACATAGACGGCAGGTACGCTTACGCCTCGAACGCCAAAGGGCTTTCCATCGGCATGGCGCAGTGGAACGAGCGCGGTACGCTCGACATGTCCGCGAAGGTGTGGCGGATGAGCGAGGGGAAGTGGTCCCGCTTGTCGGAGGAGCTGCCCGTGCACAGGGTGCTCGACCTTGCGATCCTTTACTGCCGCACGAAGCAGTATTTCGCCGAAAGCTACCGCTTCCCCAAGCACTACGATCCCGAGAATATGAGGATTGACCGCATCGGGCTCCAGGGGGACGCGATGACGGTTGAAATCTGCGCGGAGAACGAGCATATCGACGAGGATGTGGAACTGATGCTCAACGCCATGGCGAAGGACGACGAGCTCGTGAGCGAGCGTCTTTTCCTGCTTGGCGGGCTTTTGCAGGAAATGGGCTATGTCCGGCCCGGGAAGGAGAAATAGCAGGGGATGTCCGTTGAAAAAGTGAGATTGTATCTCATGCGCTTCGGTGTTGCGGAGCGCATTCGCGAGTTTGAGGTTTCAAGCGCTACGGTCGGTCTCGCCGCGCTCGCGGTGGGCGTGGAGGAGGCGCGCATCGCAAAGTCCCTCTCCTTCCGCGACGGGGATTCGTGCATGGTCGTCGTCACGGCGGGGGACGTGCGCGTCGACAACCGCCGCTTCAAGGACCGCTTCGGCTTCAAGGCGCGCATGCTCGCGCCGGAGGAGGCCGTCGCCCTCACGGGCCACGCGGTGGGCGGCGTCTGCCCCTTCGCGCTGCCGGAGGGCGTGAAGGTCTATCTCGACGAATCGCTCAAACGCTTTAAAACGGTGTTCCCGGCCGTCGGCAGCGCGAAGAGCGCCATAGAGCTCACCTGCGACGAGCTCGCGCGCTGTTCTTCCGGGGAATGGATAGACATTTGCAGGCAAATCGATTATACTGAAGCAAATTCCTGACAGCGGCTGGTTTTTCCATGTCAGCCTTTCTTTTCCGGCTTCCCGTCGCGGGAGCCGCCTTCGGCGTTCACATCACGAACCGCGCGAAAGGAGCGCAATATGAAAAGCATATCTGAATTTGTCAAACCGGAAGAAATCCTGAAGTGGATGACGGACCTCGTTTCGATCCCCTCCTACAGCGGCCTTGCGAACCAGGAGGCAGAGGTGGGAAGGTATCTAAAGGGCGTGTTCGACGGGGAGGGCATCGAGTGCCGCATCGCGCCGCTGCGCGACGGCCGGTGCAACGTGTACGCGACCCTTCGCGGCACGGGCGGCGGCAAGTCGCTCATGTTCAACGGCCATATGGACACCGTCCCCGCCTACGGCATGGAGAAGGCCTTTGAGCCGTGGATGGACGGGGAAGGGAAGATCCACGGGCGCGGCACCTCCGACATGAAGGGCCCCCTCGCAGTCATGATGGCGGCGCTCATCGCCATCAAGCGCAGCGGCGCACAGCTAAAAGGCGACGTGCTCTACTGCGCCGTGGCCGACGAAGAGGAGGGGAGCCTCGGCGCCATCCATATGATCGAGGACGGCATCCGCGCGGACGCCGCCGTGGTCGGCGAGCCGCTTGGCCGGGATAAGATCGCCATCGTCCAGAAGGGGCTCGAGTGGTACCAGTTCGATTTCAAGGGGCGCACGGTGCACGGGGGCGCTTACAAGGAGGGCGTAAACGCCATATTCAAGGCGGTCAAATTCATCGACGCGGTCAACGAGCGCCTCGCGCCGGAGCTTGAGAAGCGCGCGCTCCCGCTCGTCGGGGAGAGCACGATGAACATCGGCGTCATACACGGCGGCACGCAGCTTTCCACCGTCGCGGGGGAGTGCTATGTGCAGCTCGACCGGCGCTTCATGCCGCGGCTTGAAACGTATGAATCCTGCTGCGCGGAGCTGCAGGCGATCCTCGACGATCTTGCCGCCGAGGACCCGGACTTCAAGTGCACGATGAAGGTGCTCGAGTCGAGCGTCATGGAAAAGGGCTATGTGCACCAGGGCTTCATCCAGGACCCGGGCGACCCGTTCATACAAAGCGTCAAGCGCGGCTTCGAGAAGGCGCTCGGAACCGAGGCCGAGCTCATCGGCTGTCCGTGCTGGACGGACGCGGGCCTGATCGCTTACTACGCGAAGATGCCCGTCGTCGTCTATGGCCCCGGCTGGATGGAGTTCGCCCATTCGAAGGAGGAATACATCACCCTCGAGGCGATGGAGCGGAGCTACCGCGCCTATATCGGCATCGCGGAGGATTTCTGCGGCTGAGAGCAGAACAGTATCCATCATCTTCTATTGCTTGATTTGATCCACACGTTATGTGATGGCTTCAATTTGCTGTCTAACGTAGATAAATGGAGTTTGTCGGACAGTTTTGAACTGCGGATTATTTATATAATGGGAATCTATTGATTTGCTTGCGAATGCTATATAATAGCAATAACACGCGGTTCACCCAATGGTAGATTTGTACCATAATGGGAAACTCGTCAAAATCAAGGAGGCAGGTATTATGAACGAGGAAAAGAAAACAGAAGAGTTTAGGATAAATGGTGAAGACTTGATGGAAAAGATCAAGGAAATCATCCGTGAAGGGAACGCGAGAAAAGTTACAATAATGGATAAAGATCATAAGGAAATTCTAAGCTTTCCATTAACCGTCGGCGTAGTCGGTATCGCATTAGCTCCTATTTTTGCCGCCGTTGCAACGATTACGGCTTTAGCGACAGAGTGTACAATCGTTATTGAACGGTAAAATATCATTGTAGTGCGCAGTGATTTCTGCTTGTTCTATTCACCCTCTGGTTCTGACGATATATTGGCACTTAAAATACGCAGGTGAACCAAATTCGCATTATGTTTATAATGGCTAGTTTAAGTTGAAGTTGCCAATCAGCCCATTATGAGCATAAAGCGAAGCTGGCGAACTTCAATTTGCTACCGGATTACATAAAATAGAGAAGCACTTGCGGTTGATTTCCAAAAGTGCTTCTCCGTTTCATGTTATAGAAGGTTCTCCATGCCTTGTCTGACCGTGGGTGTTCGCAGGAAGGCTATGGTTTACTCAATTGCCTGCTCTGAGCGTCCGGCGCCTTTTGTGAAGCGCAGGTAAAAGTGGCCTTCTTCGGAACGGGCGGCGCTTATATGCAGGTCCTGTGCCTGACAAAGGTGAATGAAGGTATTGCTGTCCTGCGCCGCGTCGTATTTTACGATTCCATATGCGGTGTGAATCGGATCGCCGGATGCGTCGATATCGAGTTCGGCGACGAATGGCTCCGGATATGCGAGCCGGATTTCCGCGTCCCAAATGTGGAGGCTGCCGCCCGCACAAAGCACCCGGGCGGCTTCGCCGATTGCCTTTTTCTGCGTTTCCCTTCCCATGTACATCAGCGAATAGAAGAAGGTGACATGATCGAAACGCTCATCCGAAAAATCAAGGCATGCCGCGTCCATGAGCATTTTCTCGAATCCGTCGGGCGCTTCGTCAAGCTCTTCCTGGCGATTATCGATCGCGACGACCTGCCCGCCGTACACCCGCCCGATAACGCCTTCGCCGCCGCCGCCAACATCAAGGATGCTTCCCTGCAGTCCTTTGTTTATCACGATGTTCATGGAGGATCCTCCTTGTATGAAGCCGGAATGATTCGCATAGAACGTCGACGGCCTGTCTGAGAAAGGCGGATCGTCGACGTTCTCGGATTCCCATCATATGAGTATTCGCCCAATCGGCGGAGCCTTTGTGGAAAAACCTCAATCGTCCACGTCGAACGCCTCGAGCTTCTTCTTAGGGGGGACGGGCTTGTTGTCGCCGTGCTTGGCGAGGCTGATGGGGATGAGCGCGAGCAGCACGAACAGGAAGCCGTAGGGGAAGAGCGCGCGATAGCCGAGCCAATCGAGGAATATGCCCACGATGAACGGCGTTACGGTCTGCACCGCCATGGAAACGGTGTAATAAAATCCTGTATATTTGCCCACGTTGCCCACGCGGCTGATCTCCCACACCATCGGGAAGGTGTTGACCGTGACGGATGCCTGCGCGAAGCCGACGATCGCGAACACGATGTAGAGGAAGAACGTGAATTCGCCCGCATAGAAGGTCGCGAAGGCAAAGCAGGCGGCTGCGACGATCAGCCTGATCCGGATCATATTCTTGCGGCCGAGCTTTGCGCTCAAAAAGCTGATAGGCATATAGGAAAGCACTGCGGCGATGGTCGCCACCATCAGGCAGCGTGAAGCCTGGCTGAGCCCTTCGTCGCCGGTTACCCAGATTTCCGTTGCGTAACGCGAGAAGAACGTCGTCACCGCGTTATAGCCCAGGAACCAGAGGCCGATCGTCCCAAGTATCAGTAGGAGGCTTACGAAAACCGGCGCGGGCAGTTTTTCCTTGCCACCGATGATCTCCGCTTTGCCCTGGTCTTCCTCCGGGGATACGCCGTAGTTGATGTCCTTCATCTCCTGAACGAGCTTCTTTTCCCGAAGCGTTGCCAGCAGTATGCCGACCGCCGTTACCATCAGAAGCGCCACCGCAAGGAAAAGGAAGAGGTAGTTCATGCTGCCGTCCGGGTTCTTCCTGACGGCGAACTGTATCATGCCAAGCGTGTAAACGCCGCCGAACGCGCCCATGAGGTTGATGACCGCGTTGCCCTGGCTGCGAAGCGGCTTTGGCGTCACATCCGCCATCAGCGCGACGGCGGGGGAACGGTAGACGCCCATCGAAACGAGCAACGCGCCAAGCACGAGGAAGAAGAATGCCAGCGATATGATCTGGGACACGAGCGCGAAGCTGCCCTGCCATGCCGGAACAAGCGAAATCAGGGAGGTGGCTGCGGATTGGGAGAGCGTCACGGTGTTGTTCTGCAAAATGGGGATGAACATCATGATGACGGACGCGACCGCCGTGCCGAACACGATAAAGGGCATACGCGTTCCCTTCTTGTCTGACAAAGCGCCGAACAGCGGCAGCAGGAACAAGGCGAGCAGATTATCCAAACCCATCACGAGGCCGGAATCTTTATTGTTCAGCGCATATGTATCCCGCAGAATCAGGGGGATGACAAAATCATACATCTGCCAGAACGCTGAAATGGAAAAGAAGGCCAGGCCCACGAGGAAGGTCCGTTTATAATTGAGCTTCATTTTTTACCTCCGGGTGATGGAATGGATGTGTTGATATATATTATACCAATTTCGCCAAAGCTGCGCAACGCGCTTATTGCCTTTTGAAAGGGTTATGCTAAAATAATGCTGATATGAAAAAAGGAGCTTCGTACATGTACGATTTCGACGCATTCGTGGACCGGACGGGCACAGGCTCGTCCAAGTGGGAACATAGAGCCAAGGCGGTGAAGGAGGCGGGCTATGTGCCGCTTTCCGTCGCGGACATGGAATTCCGCTGCCCGCCCGAGGTTACGGCGGCGGTGAAGCGCGCGGCGGATCACGGCGTTTACGGCTATACGCACGCCGACGGCGCGTATTGCGAGGCGGTCGCGGGCTTTCTCAAAAGAAGGCACGGCTGCGAGATCGAGCGGGAGTGGCTGCTCGTCACCAACGGGGTCGTCAGCGCGCTCGGCGTCGCGATCCGCGCGCTGACAAATCCGGGCGACGCGATCGTCATACAGCCGCCCGTATACGCCCCCTTCCTCGAGGCCATCGAAATCAACGGCAGGAAGCCGCTTCTAAACCAGCTCATCCTCACGAACGGCCGCTATGAGATCAACTTTTCCGAGTTCGAGCGCCTCTGCGCGCGCGAGGAGGCGAAGCTCTTCATTCTCTGCAGCCCGCACAACCCCGCGGGGCGCGTGTGGTCTGAGGACGAGCTCGCGCGGCTCGCTTCCATCTGCGCGTCGCACGGCGTCGCCATCGTTTCGGACGAGATCCATGCGGACATCGTCTTCCCGGGCCATCGGCACGCCTCGATGCTCAACGTCCCCGCGGCGAAACACAACTGCGTCGTCTGCATGGCGATGAGCAAAACCTTCAACCTCGCGGGACTCGCCTGCTCGGATATCGTCATACCGGACGCCGGGCTGCGGCAAAGGTTCGCCGCGCGGCAGGAAATCGACAACGCGCTCGGCCTCAATTATTTCGCCCGCGCGGCCTCCATCGCCGCGCATACGGAGTGCGACGGCTGGCTCGACGCGCTCAACGCGTATCTCGCGGAGAACTTCGCCTGCCTGTACGATTTCATTGAAAAGAGACTCCCTCTCTTGAGCTGCGTCCGCGCGGAGGGGACCTACCTCGCGTGGGTCGACATGCGCGCGCTCGGCCTTTCCGACCCCGAACTGAGGGATCTTTGCGAAAGCGCCGGGCTATCCCTGATGATGGGGGAATGGTTCGGCCTCGGCGGCTCGGGCTTCGCCCGCGTAAACGTCGCCCTGCCGAGAAAGACGCTTTTGGAATCCCTCGAGCGCCTCGCCCGCGCGGTGGACGGGTATACGCGGGGGTGGGGGGAGACGGCTTCGTGAAAAAGCTTCGCCTGATTTCAACCGGAGGCACCATCGCCTGCACGCCCGGGCCGTTCGGCCTCATGCCCACGCTCGGCGCGAAGGAGCTTTTAAGCTTCATCGGCGCGCAGGATGCCGGGATCGACTGCGTCGACCTGTTCAGCATGGATTCGTCCAACATACAGCCCGAGGAATGGTGCCGCATCGCGGAGAAAGCAAACAAGTCCGCGCGGGATTTCGACGGCGTCGTCATCACCCACGGCACGGACACCATGGCGTACACGGCGTCCATGCTCTCTTTCATGCTCCTGAACCTCCCCGTGCCCGTGGTGCTCACGGGCGCGCAGAAGCCGATCGCCGCGGACGGCTCCGACGGGCCCGACAACCTCAGGGAGGCGATCGAGGCGGCGGGCAGGCTCGAGGGCGGGGTATACATCTGCTTCGGAAAGCATGTCATCAAGGGCTGCCGCGCGGTCAAAACCCGCACCATGAGCTACAACGCGTTCGAATCGATCAACTCGCCCGACATCGCGGTCTTCGAGGACGGCGCTTTCAGGCGGGTCGCCCCCGTCCGGCCGCCGTGCGGGAAGCATGCGTTTTTCCTGGATATCGAGCCGCGCGTGGCGCTCGTGAAGCTCATCCCCGGCGCGATGCCCTCGACCATCGAATGCCTGATCGACTGCGGGGCGAAGGGTGTCGTCGTGGAGGCGTTCGGCCTCGGCGGCGTGCACAATTTCAGGCGCGACCACGCGGTGAGCATCAAAAAGCTCATCAGCGCGGGCATTCCCGTGCTGCTCGCATCCCAATGCCTCTATGAGGCGAGCTCTCCCGACATCTACGAGGTGTCGGGGCCTTTGCGCGAGGCGGGCGTGATCTCCGCGCGCGACATGACCACGGAGGCCGCCGTGACGAAGCTGATGTACGCGCTCGGCCACACGGGAGAGATCGAGGGAGTGCGCCGCATCATGCAAAGCGACCTTTGCGGGGAAATCAGCCTGTAATCAATAAAAAACGGCAAACAACAATAGCCGCGTCCGTAATGGGACGCGGCGTTTTAGGTTTATCCTTCAGCTTTCCAGCCTTTCCCTGAGGGAGGTGAGGCTTTTGTTCATCCTGCGCACGGTGTTGAGCGCCTGGTCGCGCCCGTCCCCCGTGAAATCCTCCAAAAGAGTGGTGAAGATCACCTCGAAATCGATGTCGCACCAGCGCGCGTACTCGAGACCCTTGGGCGTGAGCGCGATGCGCACACAGCGCGTATCCTTCTTGTCCCGGATGCGCTTGACGAAACCCGCGGCCTCAAGCCTTCGAAGCGATACGCCCGCGCTCGCCTTGCTCACGTTGAGCTCGGCCGCAAGCTCGTTCTGGGTGGGGTTCTGCAGGCGCCTGATCGCGAAGAGCATCTGCGGCTGGCCGGGATAGAGCCCGTACTTGCTGAGCATGCGCTGCATGCAGGCGTTGTAGGTATGGAAGAGCGAGCGGAACTCCGCGCCCGCGTCGGCGTAAATGCTGCTGACCGCCATCGTTTTCATCTCCAATCGCACAGTATCCACATATAACAGTATGAGGCGGGAGGGAATTTCTGTCAAGGATAAAGTAAGTCGGTTTATTGATTGTTTTGTCGGATAAAATCGCCGCTTAAACGATTAAGTGAATTTTATTGCGAAAGGCAGCGAAGCATGCTAAAATAGAACCCGTGCAAACATTGTTGAAAGGTGTTTAAAGATGGGCAGGCTCGACTGCAACAGGATCATCCGGCGCGCGGAGGAGGAACTTTCCGGCGCCTACCAGATAGAACTTCATCAGGCGACCACGGTGCAGCTGCATAACGCGCTCGCAAACGCCGTTATGCTCGAGATGGCGCCCATGTGGCGCGAGAGCCGCCGGGCGCACGAGAGCGTGCGGCGGGCCTATTACCTGTCCGCCGAATACCTGATGGGCAGGATGGTTTTTTCGAATTTATACAACCTGGGCATACGCGACGAGATCGGCGCGCTTTTGCGCGAGCGCGGCGCGGACATCGCCTGCATGGAGGAGATCGACGACGCGGCGCTCGGCAACGGCGGTCTCGGCAGGCTGGCCGCCTGTTACCTCGAGAGCGCGGCGACGCACGACCTGCCCATCGACGGATACGGATTGCGCTATAAATGCGGCCTGTTCCGGCAGACGTTCGAGGACGGCTTTCAGGTCGAGAGGGCGGACGACTGGCAGCGCTACGGCGACCCTTGGAGCCGCAGGCGGGACGATAAGACCGTCGAGGTGGCCTTCGCCGGCGAGAGGGTGCTCGCGGTGCCCTACGACATGCCCATCATCGGCTACGGCACGGCCAACGTGGGTACGCTGCGCCTCTGGCAGAGCGAATCGGTCGAGGAGCTCGACTTCAGGCTTTTCAACGATCAGGAGTACGCGCTCGCCGTGCGCGCCAAAAACGCCGCGGAGGACATCACGCGCGTGCTTTATCCCAACGACAGCACGCCGGCGGGGAAGCGCCTGCGGCTCAAGCAGCAGTATTTCCTCTCGAGCGCCACGCTGCAGGATATCATCCGCCGCTACAAGCGCGTTCGGGGGAGCGACCTTTCCGGCTTCGCCGCGCACTGCGCGATTCAGCTCAACGACACGCACCCGACCGTCGCCATCCCGGAGCTGATCCGGCTTCTCATGCGCGAGGGGATGGAGTTCGACGCGGCGTTCAACGTCGCGCGCAACACCTTCAGCTTCACGAACCACACCATCATGGCGGAGGCGCTGGAGAAGTGGGATGTCGACCTCTTCAACGGCGTTTTGCCGGAGCTTACGGGCATCGTCTGCCGGCTTAACGACTCGCTCAACGCGGAGCTGCGCCCCATGGGCGTTTCCGAGGAGCGCAGGCGGCGCATGCAGATCGTCTCCGACAACACCATCCATATGGCGCGCCTCGCGGTCTACGCCTCGAGCTACGTCAACGGCGTCGCGAAGATCCACAGCGATATTTTAAAGAACGACGTTTTCGCCGACTGGTACGCCGCGTATCCGCAGCGCTTCCAGAACAAGACGAACGGCATCACCCAGCGCCGCTTCCTCGGCCTGTGCAACCCTGAGCTGACGGGCCTCGTCGCCGAGCGCATCGGGGATTCCTTCATTACCGATCTCAACGAGATCGGCGGGCTGCGCGAGCATATCGACGAGGATCTGATCGCGCGCTTCATCGACGTCAAGCGCCAGAAGAAGCGCCAGCTCGCCTCCGTCGTGCTCGCGAACGAAGGCGTGTCGCTGCCCGTGGACTTCCTCTTCGACGTGCAGGTCAAGCGCATGCACGAATACAAGCGGCAGCTCATGAACGCCTTCTCGATCCTCGACATCTACTATTCGATCAAGGACGGGAGCCTCCGGGACTTCACGCCCACCGCTTTCATCTTCGGCGCGAAGGCCGCGCCGGGGTATCTGCGCGCCAAGTGCGTCATCAAGTACATCAACGAGATCGCGAAGCTCATAAACTCCGACCCCGCGATGCGGGATGTGATGCGCGTGGTGTTCGTGCAGAACTACAACTGCTCCTACGCGGAGCGCATCATCCCTGCGGCGGACGTTTCCGAGCAGATTTCGCCCGCGGGCACGGAGGCTTCCGGCACGGGCAACATGAAGCTGATGCTAAACGGAGCGGTGACGCTCGGCACCTACGACGGCGCGAACATCGAGATCGTCGAGCAGGCCGGCCTCGACAACAACTATATCTTCGGCGCGCGCGTGGAGGACATCGCGCGCGTCCGGCCGATCTACAACCCCAAGGGCATGTACGACGGGGACGCGCGCATCCGCCGCGTCATGGACACGCTCGTGAACGGCGCGCTTTCCGACAGCGGCACGGGCGCGTTCAACGAAATCTATAATTCCATCCTCTTCGGCGCCGAGTGGCACGCGCCCGACCAGTATTTCGTGCTCCTCGACCTCATGCCCTACATCGACGCGAAGCTGCGCGCCAACCGCGACTATCAGGACGCCGTCTCCTTTGGCCGCAGGTGCCTGATGAACGTCGCGAGCGCGGGGAAGTTCTCCTCCGACCGGGCGGTCAAGCAGTACGCCGAGGAGATCTGGCATCTGCCGAAAATCCGAAAGCCCATTGTATAACAACCTATAACAGAAATGAGAGAACGGCCCCGCGTTTGTGGGGCCGCTGCTTATCTGATTCAGCGATTCAGGCTCAGAGCGCCTCCACGATGGTCGCGACGCCCATGCCGCCGCCCACGCACAGCGTGGCAAGGCCGTATTTGCCGCCGCGACGCTTAAGCTCGTAGAGCAGCGTTACCAAAATGCGGCAGCCGGAAGCGCCGATCGGATGGCCGAGGGCGATCGCGCCGCCGTTGACGTTGACCTTCTCCGCGGGGAGGCCAAGCTCGCGCGCGACGTATACGCACTGCGCGGCGAAGGCTTCGTTGGCTTCTATGAGGTCGAGGTCCTCGACCGCGAGGCCGGCCCTCTCGAGCGCCTTGCGGGCGGCGGGTACGGGGCCCGTGCCCATGACGGAGGGATCGACGCCCGCGGAGGCGGAGGCGACGAGCTTCGCAAGGGGCGTGACGCCCAGTTCCTTTGCCTTTTCCGCGCTCATGACGATGATGGCGGCCGCGCCGTCGTTGATGCCGGAGGCGTTGGCCGCGGTCACACTGCCGTCGCCTTTGAAGGCGGGGCGGAGCTTGTTGATGCCCTCGATCGTCACGCCCTGACGGGGATATTCATCGACCTTGAACTCGACCGTTTCCTTTTTGACCTTGATGGGGACGGGGACGATCTCCTCGTCGAACTTCCCTTCCCTCTGGGCGGCTTCGCATTTCTGCTGGCTCGAAACGGCAAACTCGTCCTGCGCCTCGCGGGTGATGCCGAACTGCGCGGCGATGTTCTCCGCGGTGATGCCCATATGGTAATCGTTAAAAGCGTCCCAGAGGCCGTCATGCACCATGCAGTCCACCACGGAGCCGTCGTTCATCCGGTAGCCGAAGCGCGCGGAGGGCAGCGTGTACGGCGCGGCGCTCATGTTCTCCATGCCGCCCGCGACGACGACATCGGCCTCGCCCGCCTGGATCAGGGCTGCCGCGAGGTTGATGCATTTAAGGCCCGAGCCGCAGACGTTGTTGACGGTCAGCGCGGGCACCTCGACTGGGATGCCGGCCTTGACGGCCGCCTGGCGCGCGGGGCTCTGGCCGAGGCCCGCCTGAAGGACGTTGCCCATGAGCACTTCATCCACGTCGGAGGGCTTGATGCCCGCGCGGCGGATGGCTTCCCGGATGACGATCGCGCCCAACTCGACGGCGGGGGTGTTCGCGAGCGTACCGCCGAATTTGCCCAGAGCTGTGCGGCACGCGCCAGCCAAAACGATTTCCTTTGCCATTTTTTCTCTCTCCTTTTTCGCGATGCTTACTTAGTTCTCAAACCCCGTAAGGTCCATCGGTTGAATGGATGGCGAGATGATGAGCTTGGCCTCGGTGGCGGCCTGAATCTCCTCGAGCGTGAATTCCGGGTTGTACTCGACGAGCTCGATGCCCTCTTCCGTGACTTTCATGACGCCCATTTCGGTGATGATCATATCGACGCAGTTGACTGCGGTGTAGGGGAGCCTGCACTTCTCGAGTATTTTGGGGTTGCCCTTGGCGGTGTGCTCCATGGCGACGATGACCTTCTTCGCCCCGACGAGCAGATCCATCGCGCCGCCCATGCCGGGCATGCGCTTGCCGGGGATGATCCAGTTGGCGAGGTTGCCCTCGGCGTCCACCTCGAGGCCGCCGAGCACCACGGCGTCGATATGGCCGCCGCGGATGAGCGAGAAGTTGAAGGCGCTGTCCACAAAAGCGCCGCCCCAGCCCAGAGTCGCAGGGAGGCCGCCCGCGTCTACGACGTGGATGGGGTCGGCGGTTTCCGGCGTGGGGGTGGGGCCCTGGCCGACGATGCCAAGCTCCGAGTTGACGGAGATATGCACGCCTTCGGGGAGGAACGAGGTGCACAGCGTGGGCAGGCCGATGCCGAGGTTGACCGTCATGCCGTCCTTGAATTCCTGCGCGGCGCGCCTTGCGATAAAGGGCTTGAGTTTATTCTTATCCATGGTTATTTGGCCTCCCTGACGACGATGTAATCGATGAGCACGCCGGGGGTAACGATGTTCTCCGGCTCGATCTCGCCGACCTCGACGAGCTCCTCCGCCTCGACGATGACGGTCTTCGCGGCGGTGGCCATGGTCGGGTTGAAGTTTCGCGCGCTGCCCTTATACCAGCAGTTGCCCATCCTGTCGACTTTATAGGCGTTGATCAGCGCGAATTCGGCGGTGAGCGGCTTCATGACGAAGAAATCCTTGCCGTCGTAGTTCACCTTGCCGTATACGAGCGGGCTGTCCTCGACGAGCGTGCCGACGCCCGTGGGCGTGATGACGCCGCCGAGGCCCGCGCCGCCGGCGCGAATCATTTCAACGAAGCTGCCCTGCGGAACGAGGTCGACGCGCAGCTTGCCTTCGGCCCAGAGCTGCGTCGCCTCGGGATTCGTGCCCAGGTGGCTGCCGATGTAGCCTTCCAGCTGGCCGTTATGGATGAGCTGGGCCCAGCTGTAGTACGCGTTGCCGTCGGGCCCGTTGTGTATGGAAGAATCGTTGATGATGGCGTGGAAATTGCCCTTGCCGGTTTTCGCGAGCGCGTAGATGATATCCAATGCGCTGCCGCAGCCCATGAAGCCGGCCATCATGATCGTCGCCCCGTCCGGGATCATGTCTGCGGCCTGCTGCGCGGTGATGATCTGCTGTTTCATACGATCGTGTTATTCCTCCGTTGCGTGATGTGTAGATCAACGGGCGAATCCGATGTTTTTAACACACTTGACTCGGCCGGCACATCTTGATTTTACGTCAATTGACAGGCAATGTCAAATGCCTGACCGATACAAAATATCGTTGCACTCCGTTCTTTTTATCAGTTCCCCAAATTGAGCAGCGCCCGCGCGATGTCGAATTTGAGCTGCGTAAATTCTTCCTTTGCGGGAATCTCGAGCATGACGAGCACGAGCCGCGCGTCCTCTTCGGACACGCCCACGCGGTAGCCCGCGAACCAGGAGATTTCGCGGCTCTTGTCGTTGCCGATTTCCGCCGTGCCTGTCTTCGCGGCGACTTTGCAGCCCTTGACCTTCAAGTTGCGCCCCGTGCCGTTGATGTCGGGGTCGACGACGGCCTCGAGCATCGGGATGAGCGTGGAGATCGCCGCGTCGCTGATGACGCCCGTTCTCCAGGCGCTCGGCGCGCGGCCGACGGCTTCGCGGGAGAGGATCCCGTCCTCGCGGTACAGGCCTTTTACGACATAGGGCGCCATGATGTCGCCCCCGTTGGCGAGCGCGGAGAACATCGCGGCGAGTTGCAGGGGCGTCACGAGTATTTCGCCCTGCCCGTAGCCGCTGTCCGCAAGGAGCTTATAGCTCTTCTCCGCATCCTCATTGTGGAGTTGCGGCGCCGCCACGCCGATATCGAAGGGGATCGCCTGCGTGAACCCGACCGCCTCCATGTAGCTCATGAAGCTCTCCCAGCCCGTCATGAGCGCGCAGTTGGCGAAATAGATGTTGTCCGAATGGATGAAGGCCTTGCGCATGTTGAGCGGCCCGGCGATGGGGTAGTTGATGTGCGTGCGCTTGATGGGCGTCCAGATCCACGCGCCGTAATCCTCGGGCGTCCAGTAATCGTCCTCGATCTGGGACGCGTCGAAGGCGTAATTCGGGTCGAGCACGCCGAGGTCGAGCGCCGCCGCCGCCGTGAACACCTTCATCGTGGAGCCGGGGGGATAGAGGCCCTGCGTCGCCCGGTTAAAGAGGGGTTTGGCGGGGTTTTGGGCAAGCGCTTCGTAATCCGCCGCGGATATGCCCCGCGTAAAGAGGTTGAGGTCATAGCTGGGGTAGGAGCACATCGCCTGGATCGCGCCCGTGTTGGGGTTGATGACGATTGCGGCGCCCGCGGTCGTGTCGCCGTAGAGCACGAGCTCCATGACCTCCTCGAGGCGCCGCTGCAGCGCGATGTCGATTGTGAGCGCGACGTCCATGCCGTTGACGGCGTCCCGCCTGTATAAGGTTTTGCGGTTTGTGCCCTCCGCGGTGCAGATATAGACCATCTCCCCGTCCGTGCCGCGCAGTTCCTTTTCGTACTGCTTCTCGAGGCCGAGGCGGCCGACGGTCGAGTCGGCGGTATAGAGCCCGTCCTGCTCCGTGCGCCCTTCGTTGAGCGCGGCGAGCGCGCTTTTGAGCGCCGCCGGGCTGTCGTTGGGCACGCTGCCCACGTAGCCGATGAGGTGGGCGAGCAGGCTGCCGTAGGGATATTCCCTGTGGGCGCCGTAGTTGCCGTAGTCGACGCCCACGCCCGGTATGTTGAGCAGCTGCTCCCGGACGGACTCGGAAAGCTCGTCCGAATAGAACTGCTTGATGATAGCGACGTCATCGTAGGCCTTGTCGAGCGCCTTAAGGACGCTCTCCTGCTTCATCGCGAGCAGCGTCGCCACCTGCGCGGTGAAAAGCGAGACATCGTCGATTTTCGACACGGCGGCGTAGACGGAAACCGCGCCCTCGGTGGACGCCAGCACCTCGCCGCCGGCGATGATCTCGCCGCGCTTCGCGTACAGGGAGGCGACGCGCACCGTGTCGCCCCACTCCATCTCGGGGAAGATGAGCGCGGGAGACCAGTCGATGCGCCACTCGCCGCCCTCGCGCCGCGTGAGGATGTCGAACTCGTTGGTCAGGTCGCCCGTATACTCCGAGCGATAGATCGCCTTGAAGCTGCCGGCGCAGAGGATCTCCCCTTCGCCGCACCGGACGGCTTCGTATTCGACCGCGGTGATTTCGAGCGCCTCGAATATGTTCGTGTATTTGGCGACGAACTCCTCCCGCGTGATCTTGCCCTTCTTGGAATCTTCCGCCTCCTTCTTCACGGCGGCGGTCAGCATGTCGTAGGCGGAAGCGTAGTCGCCCGTCCGGATGAACTCGAGGTAATCGGCGACCGCCCCTGCGCCCGTGCCGCGCAGCGACTTCCCGCAGCCCGAGAGAGGCAGAACCGGGAACAGCACGATGAAAGCAAGCAGCAGCGAAATGTATCGTTTCATTTGTAGCTCCTCTCAGCTTTACGGGTTCATTATATATGTCTTTGACGGAAAATGTAAATGCCGGGGCGCGCAGGAAAGCCATAATTCGTTAATTTGACACAAGTTCGGCCGGGGCTGTATAATAGCCGCATGAAAAGGGCGAATCAACTTAAGCGTATTTGGGATTCCGTCAAACCCGCGCTGCCGGGGGGAAGCTCCTGGCGCCTCGCCGTGCTCGATTTTACCCTGGTTGCGGCGGTGCTCGCGGCGGGGATTTTTCTGCTTGTGAGCGCGCTCAAACCCGACCCGCGCGTCATGGTGACGGTGGAGGCGGACGGCGCGAAGCTCAACTGCCGCGTGCTGCCGGACGGGGACGCCGCGTCGCTTCTCATGGAAACGGGCATCGGGCTGCGCGATGGGGACGAACTGTCCGTTTCGCCGGGAAGCGCGCTCGCGAACGGCATGGGGATCGCCGTCTCCCGCTCTTTTCCCGTGGCCGTGCGCACGAAGGATAAAATTACCGTTTTATATATGACCTCCGGCACCGTGGGCGACGCGCTGCGCGCCGCGGGCGTCGAATACGACGTGCATGACGAGTTGACGGCCGCCTCCTTCAAGAACCTCTCGGCCGGCATGAAAATCGTCCATATCGATGTGGAAACGACCTATACCACCTCCTACAAGACGCTCAATTACAAGGAAGTCTCCGTATACGACGAAAACGTCTATAACGACACCGCGCCCGTGCTCATGCAGGCGGGTGCGGACGGGACCAAGCAGGTGACGCAGCGCATCGTCAGGAAGGACGGCGTGGAGGTTTCCCGCGAGGTGGTCGACCAGGTCGTCGTCACGCCGGCGACGGACGAAATCTATAAACACGGCACGAAGATCCATTATCAGACGAACTATAAGGGTGAATGGCGCCTCTATAAGAAAAAGCCGACCGCGGGGCAGGACGGCTGGGTGGAGATGCGCATGGACTACATCACGGCCTATGACAGCGACAAAATCACCTCCTGCGGCACGCGCCCGAACCTCGGCACGATCGCGGTCAATACGTACTATATCCCGTATTATACGGAGATCTGGGTGCCGAACTACGGATACGGAAAAGCGCTCGATACGGGGGCGTTCCGGAAGTATACGAACCCGGACGGCTCGCTCGTCAATCAGCTCGACCTGTTCTTCAATTCCAGGAGCGAGGCGATCCGGTGGGGCCGGAAGCGCAACGTGGTCGTGCTCGTGCGGCTCGGCAAGCATTGAGCGCGCAGGCCGTCAAACAGAAGCTCGCGGAATTTGGCCTCACGCCCAACAGGGCGCTGGGGCAAAATTTTTTGGCGGACGACGGCGCGGCGCGCCGCATCGCGGACGCGGCCTCTATCGCGGGCCTGCCGGCGCTGGAGATCGGCCCCGGCCTCGGCGCGCTGACGCTGCCGCTAATGGAGCGCGCCTCGCGCGTCACGGCGGTTGAAATCGACGGGGCGATGGTGGATGCGCTCGCCCGCGCGTACGGCGGCGACGGGAAGCTGGAGATCGTCCACGCGGATTTTCTGAAGTTCGACCTTGAGGGTTACGCGCGGGGCGCCGGGAAATACTGCGTCGCGGGCAACCTGCCCTATTACGCGACGACGCCCATCGCGATGAAGCTGCTCTCCTGCCCCATATTGCCCGAGCGCATGGCGCTGATGGTACAGAAGGAGGCCGCCGCGCGCTTTACGGCGGGCGTCGGCACGAAGCAGTACGGGCCGCTCGCGGCGCTCACGCGGCTATATTACGACTGCGCGGCGCTGATGGCGCTTTCCCCGGCGAGCTATTATCCGCCGCCGGAGGTGGAGAGCGTCGTCCTCGCGTTCTCGCGGCGGGCGGGGGCCGAGGCGGCCTCCGCGCTGCCCAAACTGCTCGAGGTCGCCTTCTCCATGCGCAGGAAGACGCTTGTCAACAACCTGCGCGCGGCGGGGTTCGGCAGGGAGGAAGCGCGCGCGCTGCTCGCCTCCCTGGATATTCCTGAGAACGCGCGCGCGGAGCAGGTGGAGCCGGGGCTTCTCGCGGCGCTGGCGAAGGCTTTCCGGCATGAATAAACGGCGTTTCCCGGCCGGCGGGCGCGGTTCCTGCATAAAATTACGGGTGTTTTCTTCCAAATAGTGACAAAGTCACTTGATATTCGACGCGCAATGAGTGTAATATTATGGAAAAGACGCGCCACAAAAGATTTGGAAGGAGCACATTTATGGGAAAGTTCATCGTAAAGCAGGTTTCCAGCGGCTATAAGTTCGACCTCAAGGCCTCCAACGGGGAAGTGATCGCCAACTCCGAGGTTTATACGACCGAGGCCGCATGCCTGAAGGGCGTCGAGAGCGTCCGGAAGAACGCGCCCGCCGCCAACCTCGAGGATCAGACCGTCGAGGGCTTCGCGACTGCCAAGCACCCCAAGTTCGAGGCTTACACCGATAAGGCGGGCGAGTATCGCTTCCGCCTCAAGGCCACCAACGGCGAGATCATCGCGGTGTCCGAGGGCTATAAGGCCAAGGCAAGCTGCCTCAACGGCGTCGAGAGCGTCAGGAAGAACGCGCCCGAAGCGCCGGTGGAGAAGGCCGAGTAACGACTCCCAGACAAAGGGACAGGATAGCTTCCGGCGGCGCGGACGGGCTGGCAAAGCAGGTTCGCGCCGTTTGCTATCGCTTTTGAGGAGGGTGCGCATGATCGAAATCAGGGACGCCGTGCCCGGGGATGCGCTCGGCATCGCGCTCGTCGGCGCGTACACGTGGAAAACGACGTATGCGGGCCTCATGCCGGACGCGCTCATCGACGCGCGCATAGACGGCGTGATCAACGCCGCCAAACGCCGCCGGGCGGATATCGAGCGGGGCGCTGGCATCTTTGTCGCCGTGGAGGAAGGCGTCGTCATAGGTTTTTGCATGTACGGCAAATCACGAAACGAAGCTTACGCGGATGCGGGCGAGATCGCCGCGCTGTATGTGCTCAAACCCTTCCAGGGAACGGGCGTCGGAAAAGCGCTGTTCCGCGCGGCGAAGGAGAAGCTCGTCTTAGCCGGCTATCGCGCCATGATCGTCAACTGCCTCGTGGGCAACCCTTTTTGCGCGTTTTACGAGAGGATGGGCGGCGTTATCGTCGGCCAAAGGCAGGATGAGGCGCAGGGCGGCCACATCCTCACCGAGAATATCCTGCTGTTCGATCTTGGAAAAACAGCCTTGAATCCTGAACAGCAGTAAACAAAAAAAGCCTCGATAAGGCTTTTTTTGAACGCCGCGCACCCGTTCTTCGACCGGCAGGCCTCCGGGCGGTAGATGCGGCAGGTGGCTCCGGCCAGGCTTTCCCGCGGCACATCGGCGCATCCGCTTAATGCTGCTTCCGTCAGGACCTGACATGGTTCACGGCCTCCGATTGCACGGGACCCGGCCATCGACGCTCCTTGCCGATTCCGGACCCCACAGGTCCGGGCCTCGGAACGGGAATTGTACCCTGCTGTAGCGGATTGCAGGAATAGGGCACCGCTATCTCCCCGCCTAGCGCGGCAGAATCATTGTACTGAGAATCCAACGCGTTTGCAAGGAGAAAAATTAAGGGTATCTTTCCAGCGCCCATTCGGCCGCGTCCCGCACGGCGGGGTGAGGGGATGAGAGTGCGGCGCGGATTTCCTCCTGATAGAGGCCGTCCCGCGCGGCGAAGGCGATCGCCTCGACGGTGAGCTTGCCGCCGCCCGTGACGTTCCTGCCCACGAGCGCCCGCGCGTCCTTGGTATCTCCTAATATGAGGCGGCGAAGGTCGAACGCGGCGCGCATCCCGCCCGTCGGCTCGGCCGTTTTCAGCCCGGCGTTCTTTGGGCAGACGCGCTGGCAAATATCGCAGCCGAGATAGGAGGAAAGTTTCTCCAGAACAAAGGACGGATGCGCGGCACCATTCATATGGGAGCGGATGCATTTTTTCACGTCGAGCCCGCCTTTGGAAATCGCCCCCGTCGGGCAGGCGCGGGCGCAGGCGTCGCAGGCGTCGGGGCAGCCCGGGGTATCCGAAGCGCTGGGGAGCGGATCGCAGGCGTCCGTCGCGAGGGCGAAAAGCGCCGTGCGCGTGCCGAACCCGGGCAGAGCAAGAAGGCCGTTCCTGCACGGCGCGCCGACGCCGTTTGCGAGCGCGAGCGCGCGCACGGGCAGCCAGGCCGCCTCGCAGTAAAACCCTTGCGACGCGATTTCCTTCGAGAGCGCTCTCGCTTCGAAATATCCACGGTTCTCGCGCAGGTAATAGGCGGGTATGCGCTTTTCCTCCGCGAAAGGGGAATACGCGCCGGCCAGCAAGACGACGCATTTGGCTTTCGGGAACGCGCGCGGCACATCCCAGTCCATGCCGCGGCCGACGCCAGAGCGCGAAGCCGCTTCCCGCCACGCGGAAAGGGGCAGGGAAGAGAGGAAATAAACGGCGTCGAAGCCGTGCCGCAGGGCGGCTTTCTCAATGCGGTCGCGCATGCTATAATCATAGCATGAAAAGCCCGGCTGTAAAGAAAATGCGCGGCCGGAAAAACGCGCCGAAACGAAAAAGAATGAAAAACAGTCAAAAAGAATGAAGAGAACGGAGGTTTTTAGGATGAACGCGAGGATGAAAATCGAGGGCATGTCGTGCGGCCACTGCAAGGCGCGCGTGGAGAAGGCGCTCAACGCCATAGAGGGCGTCGAGGCGAAGGTAGACCTCGCGGCGAAGAGCGCCGAGATCACGCTGACAAGGGATGTCGGCGAGGACGCGCTGCGCGCCGCCGTCGAGGACGCGGGCTACGAGCCCAAGGAGTATGTGCTCCTTTGAGATTGCGCATGCTTCGCCTCCGGTGATATACTACGCGTAACAATCACCGGAGGCGAAAAATGGAAATACGAAGCGAGATCCTCGCCCTTTTGCCCGAGCTTGCGCGCCTCAGGCGCGCGCTCCACGCGATGCCGGAGGCGGGATACCGGGAATTCGAAACCTCGCAGTACGTGTACGACTATCTTTTAGCGCTTGCGCCCGACAGGCTCGAGCGCATCGCGGGCACGGGCGTGAAGGCCGCCTTTCTCGCCAAGGACCCCGTGCGCACGACCGCGTTTCGCGCGGACATGGACGCGCTCCCCATCCGGGAGGAAACGGGCCTTCCCTTCGCCTCGGGAAACGAGGGTTTCATGCACGCCTGCGGGCACGACGCGCACATGGCGGCGGCGCTCGTGACGGCGGCGCTCGTGTCAAAGCACAGGGGCGCGCTTAGGGAAAACGTCGTCATGCTCTTCCAGCCCGCGGAGGAGGGCGAGCTCGGCGCGGGGCGGATGATCGCGGAGGGCGCGCTCGAGGCGCCGCGGGTTGACAGGATATTCGGCTTCCATGTCTATCCCGGGCTCGCGGAAGGGCAAATCGCCGTGCGCGAGGGCCCCTTCATGGCGCGCGCGACGGGCCTCAACATCGCGGTTTTGGGCAAAAGCGCGCACGGCGCGCGGCCGCACCTCGGGAGCGACGCCATCGTCGCGGCGGCCGGGCTCGTCTCGATGCTTCAGACGCTGGTGTCGCGGCGGGTCGATCCGATGGAGAACGCGGTTCTCACGATCGGCACCATCGCCGGCGGGGCGAAGCGCAATATCGTCTGCGACGACGTCAGATTGACCCTCACCATGCGCACGTTTACGGATGAAGTTTACGAAACGATGATGGACGGCGTGCGCGGCGTGCTCCGGGCCGTGGAATGCGCCTTCAACGTCGAAACGCGGCTCGCGTTCGAAGGGCCGGACTATCTCGCCGTGGTGAACGACGCGGAGCTCGCGGAGGATTATCGAAAAGCCGTCGGCGGCGCTGCGGTCGACATCGGCCGCGCGTGCATTTCCGAGGATTTCAGTTTTTACCAAAGGCAAACGAAGGGCCTGTTTGTTTTTCTCGGGGTCGGCGAGGGCGTGGACGCGCTGCACACGCCGCGCATGTTCTTCGACGAGCGCGCGCTTTTGCCCGCAATCGAGGCATATTTGAGGCTGTTGAGCCTTTAAATAACATTAACTCCAATTTCCCACTACCGCCATATTGTTGTCATAAGCTTTTTTTATAAGTATAATGAATTGGCGGCGGAGGGTACATTGATACCGCCGGGAAAAGAGGTTCCCCCTTGGATACTGTGATGATAGCCGAAGACGTGCGCATGCCCGTCGTGCCCCTCAGGGGCCTGGTCGTGCTGCCCGGAGAGCTTTTGCATTTCGACGCCGGCAGGAACGAGAGCCGCAAGGCGCTCGCCGCCGTGAGCGCGAAGGATGGGCTGGTGTACGTCAGCTCCCAGAAGGACGCGCGCAAAAACGAGGTGACGGGCGAGGATTTATACGAGATGGGCACCGTCTGCCGCGTGCGGCAGACATTGACGCTGCCCGGCGACACCGTGCGCGTGCTCGTGCAGGGCATCATCCGCGCGAGCGCGTGCGGCTTCCGCACGGGCGAATATATGAGCGCGTCGATCCGCCCCGCGCGCGAGATCCCCGCGGAGGCGGTCGCGGCCGAGGCGCTGCGCCGCAGGCTCAATTCGGCGCTTTCGGAATACGCGGGCATTTCCTCGCGCATCAGCGCGGACGCGATGGAGGCGATTTCCCGCATGGAGGGCGCGGCGCAGTTCACGGACGCCGTGGCGAACGCCGTCATGACCAAAGCCGAGCAGAGGCAGAACGTGCTCGAGCAGCTCGACGTGGAGGAGCGCATGAAGTATGTGCTCGCCGCCGTGATCGCCGAAACCGAGATCATGCGCATCGACCGCCGCATCCAGCAGGAGGTCAGGCAGTCCATCGACAAAAACCAGAAGGAATATTTCCTGCGCGAGCAGATGAAGGTCATCCGCCGCGAGCTGGGCGAGGATGAGGAAAGCGAGTCCGACGCGTTCCTCGCGGCGCTTGAAAAGAAGCGGATGCCCGAGGCCGTGAAGAAGACGCTCGAGCGGGAGATCAACCGCTACCGCGACCTGCCCGCGGGCTCCCACGAGCTGCCGCAGATGCGCAATTACATCGAATGCATGCTCGAGCTCCCCTGGACCGAGGAGACGAAGGACGACCTCTGCCTCGAGCGCGCGCGCAAAATACTCGACGAGGATCATTACGGCCTCGAGAAGGTCAAGCAGCGCATCGTCGAGCACATCGCCGTGGCGCGGCTGACGGGCAGGGTCAACGGGCAGATCCTCTGCCTCGTGGGCCCCCCGGGCGTGGGCAAGACCAGCATCGCGAGCTCCGTCGCGCGCGCTCTCGGCAGGAACTTCGTGCGCATGAGCCTCGGCGGCATCCACGACGAGGCCGAGATCCGCGGCCACAGGCGCACCTACATCGGCGCGATGCCGGGCCGGGTGATCGCCGCCATGCGCAGGGCTGGCACCGTCAACCCGCTATTGCTGTTCGACGAAATCGATAAACTGACCTCCGACCTGCGCGGCGACCCCGCCGCGGCCATGCTCGAGGTGCTCGACAGCGCGCAGAACTTCTCCTTCCGCGACCATTTCCTCGAGGTGGACTACGACCTTTCGAAGGTCATGTTCATCACGACCGCGAATACGACCGACACCATCCCGCGCCCGCTGCTCGACCGGATGGAGCTCATCGAGCTGCCGGGCTATATGGAAATCGAAAAGCTCGAGATCGCCAGGCGCCACCTGCTGCCCAAGCAGATGGAGAAGCACGGCATGAGGAAGAGCATGCTCAGCGTCACGGAGGCGGCCCTGGCGGAGCTCATCCGCGGCTACACGCGCGAGGCGGGCGTGCGCCAGCTCGAGCGCGAGATCGCCTCCGTCTGCCGCAAGGCCGCGTGCGAGATCGGCGCGGGCAAATCCCGCGTGCGCGTGACGCCGCAGAGGCTGCACGAGTATCTGGGCGTGCTGAAGTTTACGCACAGCGCTGCCGAGAAGGAAAGCGCGGTGGGCCTTGTCAACGGCCTCGCGTGGACCAGCGTGGGCGGCGAGCTCCTGACGGTCGAGGCGCAGGTGATCCCGGGCTGCGGCCAGGTGATCCTCACGGGCAAGCTGGGCGAGGTCATGCAGGAGAGCGCCCGCGCGGCGCTGACCTTCATCAAGGCGCACGCGGAAACCTACGGGATGGACATCGCGCTCGACCGCCGCGACATCCACATCCACGTGCCCGAGGGCGCCGTCCCCAAGGACGGGCCGAGCGCCGGCATCACGATCATGACCGCCATGGCGAGCGCGCTCACGGGCGTGCCCGTGCGCGCGGGCGTCGCGATGACGGGGGAGATTACGCTGCGCGGCAACGTGCTGCCCATCGGCGGGCTTCGCGAGAAGCTGCTCGCCGCGGTGCGCGCGGGCATCGCGGAGGTCATCTTCCCCGAGGCCAACCGCAAGGATATTGAAGAGATCCCCGCGCAGATACGCGACGCGCTGACGCTCCGCTTCGTCGAGAGCGCCTCGCGCGTGCTGTTGCTCGCGCTCGCGCAGGCGCCGGGCGCCCAAGGCTCGAGCGCGAAGGCGCAAAATGCGCCGGGCGAATTCCTGCCCGTGCAGCCGCCCGCGGTGTCCGGGGCCGTCCAATGAACGGGTTTCTCATCAAAAAAGCATCGTTTTATAAAAGCGTGGGCGCCGGGTCGGATTGGCCGTCCGGCGTCCACATCGCCATGGTCGGCCGCTCGAACGTGGGCAAGTCGAGCCTCATCAACTCGCTCTGCCGCAACAACAAGCTCGCGCGCATCTCCTCGAGCCCGGGGAAGACGAGGCTCATCAACTTCTACGACGTCAACGACGGCGGCTTCTACCTCGTCGATCTGCCGGGCTACGGGTACGCTGCCGTGTCCAAGGCCGAGCAGGAACGGTGGGGATCGCTGATCGAAGGGTATCTCTCCTCCGGCGCGATGACGCACATCTTCCTTTTATTGGATATCCGCCATCCCCCGACCGAGGGGGACAGGCAGATGCTCCGCTGGATCATCTATTACGGCGTGCCCTTCACGCTCATCGCGACGAAGTCCGACAAGCTCGCCAAATCCCGGCGCCGTGAGGCGGCCGTCGCGGTCGCGCGGCTGCTCGGCGCGCCGCCCTACGCGATTCCGTATTCCGCCGAAACGGGCGAGGGGAGGGACGAGCTGACGGAGCGGATCGGCGCGATCCTCGCGGACGCGGGGAGCCGTCCCGAAGAGCCCGGGAATAAAGGCAAATCGCACTTGACATAACTATACCTCCTACGCATAATAGTGGAGTAAAAATCATCCCGGAGGAATCTTGAATGGCTCTCAAAAAATGCCCGAGGTGCGAGCTCAATTACATCCGCGAAGGCGAGAAATGCTGCGAGGTCTGCAAGCGGGAGATGAAGGGCGAGGGCGAGTCCGAGGAAACGGTCCAGACATGCGTGGAATGCGGTGAAAACCCGGTTGTCAAGGGCAGCGAGCTTTGCGCGATCTGCCTGAGGGAGGCGCGCCGCCAGGAGAAGCTGGCCGAGGCGGCCGAGGAGATACGCACCCCCGCCCAGCTTTCCATGCCCATATCGACCGTCGCGCTCGACGAAATCGAGGTGCCTCTGCCTGCCGACGGCGAAATACCGGAGAGCGAACTGGATGAAATCGACAAGGAACTCGGCGAGGATGATTCCGTCGACGACGAAGAAGAAGACGTCTCCGGCGACGCCGGCGATCTGGACGACGAAGTTTAGAGCCCCAAGATGAAGGTATTTTGCATCGGGGACCTGCATCTGCCCGGTAACGCCGACAAGCCCATGGACGTGTTCGGCCGCGCGTGGGACGGCCATCCCGGACGCATCGCGGACGCGTGGCGCGATCTGGTCGCGGACGAGGACCTCGTTCTTATCCCGGGGGATATCAGTTGGGCGATGCGCCTTGCCGACGTCAGGGACGATCTCGCGTTCATCGGCGCGCTGCCCGGCACGAAGCTGATCCTTCGCGGAAATCACGATTACTGGTGGAACTCCATCTCCAAGGTGCGCGCCCTGCTGCCCGAGGGCTGCTTCGCGCTGCAGAACGACGCCTTCGCGCTCGGCGCGTTCGTCGTGGCGGGCTCGCGCGGCTGGGTCTGCCCGGGCGGCGCGAACTTCTCCGAGGAGGAGGACAGGGGCATCTACGAGCGCGAGCTGATCCGCTTTTCCATGTCGCTCGACGCGGCAAAACGGTGCGCGGCGGCGCGGGAAAAACGTCTCATCACGATGTTACATTATCCGCCGTTTAATGAGAAAAGAATGTCATCCGGCTTCACGCAGCTCATCGAGGAACACGGCGCGGAAGCGGTGGTTTACGGGCATTTGCACGACAAGGCGTGCGCCGCCGCCTTCGAGGGGGAACGCAACGGAGCGCGGTACTTCCTGTGTTCTGCGGACCACATCGGCTTCGCGCCGAGACTGATCGCCGAATCGTAACATCATCAACAAGAGCGGAAGCCTTCCGATCCGTCGGGAGGCTTCTTTCATTGTTTTTGAAAAAAAACGGAGATAATGTCAAAAAATAGGTCAAAAAATATCATAAAAGTGGTGACAAGTGTGGTGAAGTGGTGTATAATACCGCTATACGGCGGGGAAAGGGGAGCATATCCCCGTTGTGACCAAATCGGAGGCGGACGCGATGCTGATAAACTCTTATGAGCATACCGTGGACGCCAAGGGCCGGCTCTTTATTCCGGCCAAGTGGCGCGACGATCTGGGGAGCACCGTGATCGTGACCCGCGGCCTCGCGGGCAAGGGGGATCACAGGTGCCTCTTCGGCATGTCGATGGCCACGTGGGAGGCTTTTCTCGATAAATTCACGAGCGTCGCTCTCGCCGATGTTGTAACCCAGAACGCCCTGCGCAAGACCTTCGCGATGGCTTGCGAGTGCGAACTGGACAAGCAGGGGCGCGTCCTTATCACGGGTTCCCTGCGCGAGCAGGCGGGCATCGACAGGGACGTCACGCTCATCGGCATGGGCAACCGGATCGAAATCTGGGATACGCAGCGCTGGCAGGCGATCCTCAATTCCGAGGAAGACATGGACGACGAGGTGCTCGCGCATCTTGCGGGCCTTGGCATATGACGGAGTTCAGGCACATCCCGATTTTGGTCGACGAGGCGCTCTCGTTCCTCAGGCCGGAACGCGGCGGCGTCTTCGTGGACGGGACGCTCGGCGGCGGAGGCCACGCCGAAGCCGTGCTGGGGAGGCTGCCGGAAGGTGGCAGGCTCTTTGGGATAGATCGCGACGGGGACGCCATCTCGGCCGCTCGCGCGCGGCTCTCGCGTTTTGGAGATAAGTTCACCGCGATCCGCGGCAACTTTTTTCATATTAAAGAGCTGCTCGCGGAATGCGGCGTATCGGAAGCCGACGGAATTCTCCTCGATCTCGGCGTGTCGAGCTACCAGCTCGATGCCGCGGAACGCGGCTTCTCCTATATGGAGGACGCGCCGCTCGACATGAGGATGGACACATCGGCGCCGCTTTCGGCATATGACGTGGTAAACGGCTATGACGAGAAGGAGCTTTTCCGCGTCATCAGGGATTACGGCGAGGAGCGGTACGCCGGCAGGATCGCCGGGGCGATCGCGCGGGAGAGGGCGAAGGCGCCCATAGAAAATACACTCAGGCTCTCCGACATCATCCGTTCGGCGATGCCCGCGGCGGCGCGGCGGGAGGCGCAGCACCCGGCGAAGCGGACCTTCCAGGCGATCCGCATCGAGGTCAACGGGGAGCTTCAGGGGTTGGACAAGGCGATCTCGTCCGCCCATGACCTGCTCGCAAGCGGCGGTGTGCTCGCAATCATCGCGTTCCACTCGCTCGAGGACCGCATCGTCAAGCAGGCGTTCCGCAGGTTCGAGAACCCCTGCACCTGCGACCCGCACGCGCCCATCTGCACCTGCGGCAAAAAGCCCACGGCGCGGATCCTGACCAAAAAGCCCGTCGCGCCGGGCGAGGGTGAAGTGACGGCCAACCCGCGCGCGCGCAGCGCGAAACTGCGCGCGATCGAAAAGTTATAAGGTAAAAATCCGGAAGGCGGCATAGAATAACAATGGCGGCAGCGGCGAACAAAAACAAATACGCATACGCGCCCTCGCGGGTGTATTCGTATTCGCGCGCCGCGCTCGCCGAGACGCTGCCGGAGTATGAGCCGGCGAGGCGGCCGCAGGAGGCCCCGCCGCGGCCCGCGACAAAGACAAAAACGCATCCCGGCACGAGCACGCGCGTCAAACGCGAGCCTTCCCCCGTCGTCAAGCGCAAGCAGCGGTTTTTGCCCAAGCTTTTCAGCGTGGCGGCGGTGTTCATGGCGGCCGCGGTGCTCATATATATTATCGTGCGTTATGCGGCGATCACCACGGAGTGGGCCGCCGTCAACGAGACGCAGGCGGAGATCGACGAGAGCCTAAGGCGCATCACGCAGCTTGAGGTGCAGCTCGACGAGGCCACGGACCTTCACCTGGCGAGGGAAACCGCGCTGGAGGCGGGCATGGGCTACCCCTCCGCGGATCAGATTGTGGATGTTGAGAGCGCGTACGGCGGCGGGGGTTGACCGCCGCTTGGGAGGCAAGCGATGGGAACACCCGGCGTACTGAATAAAAAAAGGATCCTCACCTCTCTGGGGATCATGGGCCTGATCTATCTGCTCCTGATCGGAAGGCTGGCGAGCATCCAGCTTTTCCAGGGGGATGAGCTCGAGAAAAGGGCGGAATCCCAGCAGACGAAGGATACGACTTTGAGCGCGGCGAGGGGAATGATACTGGATGCGACGGGCGTGGTGCTCGCGCGAAACGGAACCGCCTACAAGGTGGTGCTCTGGCCCAACAGCATCAAGGCCGCGGAGCGCGAACGGGTCGCGACGGAGCTTGCGAGGCTTTTGAACCTCGATTACGCGAAGGTGCTGCTCAAGGTGAGCGACACGAAGCATCAGGAGATCATACTCGCCCGCCAGGTGGAGCGCGAAACCGTGGACGCCATCGCGGCGCTCAAGCTCGGCAAAGGCGTGGGCACCGCGATCGATACCAAGCGGTATTATACGAACGGGAAGCTTTTTTCCCAGCTTCTGGGCTTCACCACGGTGGACGGCGTCGGCCAGGCGGGGATCGAGCAGAAGCTCGACGAGTATCTCGCGGGCAAGAACGGCGAGATGGTCACCGAGACCGACGGCAAGGGCAACCCGCTCGCGTACGGCGTGCAGGAGATCATAGCGCCCGTCGACGGATACGACGTGACGCTCACCGGAAACGCGGTCATTCAGGCAGCGCTCGAAAAGGCGTGCTACGAGGCGCTCGTCGTCAATAAAGCGGTGGCGGTTCAGGGCATAATAATGAACTGCAAAACCGGTGGGATACTCGCGCTCACCACGCAGCCCGATTACGACCCCAACAACCCGCCGCGCAACGACATGGACCTTCTCAATTCGCTCATGAAGAACCGCGTGGCCACGGATATGTACGAGCCGGGCTCCACGTTCAAGCTGGTCACGCTCGCGGCGGCGCTCGACAGCCACGCGGTCACCACCGGTTCCGGTTTTTACTGCCCCGGCCACGTCTACATCGGCGGGGACAGGATCCGCTGCTGGAAGAGCGGCGGGCACGGCTCCGTGTCGCTCACCAAGGCCGTGGAAAGCTCCTGCAACGTCGCGTTCGTCAACATGGCCGTTTCGATGGGCGTCGAGGAGTTTTACGACTATATTTACTCCTTCGGCTTCGGCTCGTCCACCAACAGCGGCATCCCCGGGGAAAGCGGCGGCAAGGTGACGAACCAGAAATACATCCGGGACGCGACGCTCGCGCGCATCGGCTTTGGCCAAAGCATCGCGGTAACGCCGCTGCAGCTCTGCTCCGCGGTGTGCGCCGAGGTGAACGGCGGGCTCCTGATGCAGCCGTACATCATCGACCGGATCACCGCCACGGACGGCACGGTCATCCTCGACAACGAGCCGGTCGTCGTCCGCAGGGTCATCAGCGAGGAAACCTCGGCCCTGATCCGCCAGATCGGCGAGGAGGTCGTCAGGAACGGCAGCGGCAAGAACGCCGGCATCCCCGGATACCGCGTGGGCGGCAAGACCGGGACCGCCCAGAAGTACGACCCGGTGACCAAGAAGATCGCCCAGGGCAAGCTCATCGCCTCGTTCGTCGGCTTCGCGCCGGCGGACGATCCGGAGTTCGTCTGCCTGATCCTCGTAGACGAGCCGCAGGTCGGCACGATCTTCGGCAGCACCGTCGCCGCCCCGTTCGTCAAGCAGGTGCTCGAGGAGACGCTGCGCTACGCGGGCTATCTCCCCGAAGGGGGCGACGAGAGCGTCACGGTGCCCGACCTGACGGGGATGACCATTCGGGAGGCCAAAGGCGCGCTCCAGGATATCGGCCTCGAGGCGGCGTTCCAGAGCAATGAGTCCGAAACGGTCGTCGCGCAGGTGCCGGCGGCGGGCAGCAAGGTCATGAAGGGCTCGGACGTACTGCTTTACACGGAAGTGATGGAACTCGACACGGAAACGGACGACGGGTCCAGCCTCGTGCGGGTGCCGGACGTCGCGGGCATGACCAAGCTCGAGGCGAACGACACGCTCAAGGGGAGCGGGCTTAGCATATTGATCGATCCGCCCGATCAGAAGGGCGTCGCGATCCGGCAATCGCCGGAGGCGGGGGCGGAGGTCGAGCCGGGCACGGAGGTGCTGGTGGAATTCTCCGACACGAAGATCGGCAACTGACGAAAGGTGATAAAGAAGAACGATGCTGCTACAGGAACTCGCGAAAACGACGGCCCATATCCGCCTGACGGGGGATGCGGACATCAAGAGGATCGAGTATAACTCCAGGCACGTGCGGGAGGGCGACCTGTTCTGCTGCGTGGTGGGCACCTTCTCGGACGGGCACGACTACGCGCAGCAGGCGGCCGGGAAGGGCGCCGCGGCGCTCATGGTCGAGCGGGAGCTCGAGATCGACCTGCCGCAGATCATCGTGCCCAACACGCGCATCGCCATGGCCGAGATGGCGGCTGCGTTCTATCGCTTCCCCGCGTGGGAGATGAGGACGGTGGGCGTCACCGGCACGAACGGGAAGACGAGCACCACCTATATGATCAAGGCCATCGCCGAGCAGGCGGGGCTGAAGGTTGGCCTCATCGGCACGATCCGGAACCTCATCGGCGAGCGCGTGATCGAAACGGAGCGCACCACGCCCGAAAGCGTGGATCTTCAGAGGATCATGCGCGAGATGCGGGACGAGGGCGTGGAACTGGCCGTGATGGAGGTCTCCTCCCACTCGCTCGACCAGCACAGGGTGCACGGCATCGAATACGACGTGGGGGTATTCACGAACCTCACCCACGACCATCTCGACTACCACAAGACGTTCGACAATTACCTCGCGGCGAAAAAGAAGCTCTTTTCGCAGTCCCGCGCCGCGGTGCTCAACGCGGACGACCCGTATTTCAGGCGGATGGCGGAAGGGCTGACGATTCCCGTCACGACCTTCGGCATCCGGGAGAGCGCGGACGTTTCCGCCGCTGATATCGACATCACCCCGCGCGGCGTGCAGTTCGACATGCGCGCCAACGGGAGCGCCATGCATTTGAACATCGGCATCCCGGGGCTCTTCAGCGTTTTCAACGCTCTCGCGGCCGCCGCGGCGGCGAAGCGCCTGGGCTTCTCGGACGAGGAGGTTAAAGACGGCCTCGAGCGGATGCAAAGCGTGTCCGGCAGGCTCGAACCTTTGCCCACCAACGGGCGCGACTTCACGGTGCTGCTCGACTACGCGCACGCGCCGGACGCGCTGGAGAACGTGCTCACGACCATACGCGGCTTCGCGAAGGCCAGGATCATCACGCTCTTCGGCTGCGGCGGGGACAGGGATCACGCCAAGCGCCCCATCATGGGCGAAATCGCGGGCAGGTATTCGGACTTCCTCGTCGTCACCAGCGACAACCCCAGGACGGAGGACCCGTATAAGATCATCGACGGCGTGATGGAGGGCGTGGTGAAGTCGGGCTGCGCCTACGTCGTCATCGAGGACCGCTACGACGCCATCAAGTACGCTCTCGAACACGCGAAAAAGGACGATATCGTGCTGCTCGCCGGCAAGGGCCACGAGAACTACCAGGAGGTTGGAGGCGGCAAGCGTCATTTCGACGAGAAGGAGATCGTCGCCGAATTGCTCAAAGAGCCCGCGAAGCGCTGAAGCTTCGCGAGGCGGGGAGGGAACACGGATGAAAAACGCCATATTCGCGCTGTTGATTTCGGCTGCGGTAACCATGATTCTGGGACCGCTGGCGATTCCCATGCTCAGGAGGCTGAAGTTCGGCCAGACGGAGCGCAGCGACGGGCCTCAGTCCCATCTCGCGAAGGCCGGCACGCCCACTATGGGCGGCATGATGTTCATCGCGGGCATTCTCGTGGGGACGCTGGCGTTCACGCTCAACGCGACCGAGCTGGTGCTCCCGGCGCTGCTCGTGACGGTCGGGTTTTCGCTCGTGGGCTTCCTCGACGACTTCCTGAAGGTCAAGTATAAAAACACCGTCGGCCTTCGCGCGTATCAGAAGATCATCGCGCAGTTCGCGATCGCCCTCATCATCGCGCTCTACGCGTACAACAGCCCCTTCATCGGGCCCAAGCTTTACCTCGCCTTCTTCGACGTGGAGTGGAACCTCGGCGTCTTCTATATCCCGTTCGTCATGTTCGTCGTGATCGCCATCGTCAACGCGGTCAACCTCACGGACGGCCTTGACGGGCTCGCCTCCGGCACGAGCCTGATCGTCGCGGTCACGCTCGCGGTCATCTACGCCTATATGTCCGCCGCCATGAAGCTGCCCGCGGACGCGGGACAGGCCATGCAGACGCAGTACAGCGCGGAACTGAACTCGATGGCGATCTTCGCCGCTGCGGTCGCGGGCGGCTGCCTCGGCTTCCTCCGGTACAATTCGTTCCCCGCGAAGATCATCATGGGGGACACGGGCGCTTTCGCGCTCGGCGGCGCGCTCGCGATGCTCTCCGTTTTCAGCCGTTCCGTCCTTCTCTTCCCGATCATGGGGGCGTGCTTCGTGGCGTCCGCGGCGTCCTCGATGATCCAGGTGGGCTACTTTAAGCTCACGCACGGCAAGCGCGTGTTCAAGATGGCGCCTCTCCATCACCACTTTGAGCTCAAGGGGCATCCCGAAACGCGGATTGTTGCCGTGTATATGATCGTCACCGCATTCCTTTGTTTACTGTGCCTTCTGGCATATGTATAAACTTGGGCCGTTTGGTGCCCGTGGGCGAAGCCGTGGTTTCTTTGGCGCTTGGCACGGCATAAGCCATGGGTTAAGGGGTTTGAGGCAGAGCGCGGCTCTTTTGCCTCAAACGCCTTGACAGGCACCATACGGCCCCTTTTTTTCGGCTTGACGCGCATTTTGCGCGCGGATATAATGCCTGCGGGAACGGAGGTATTTACAATGAAAAACGGAAGGAAGCGCGCCGTGATCGTCGGGATGGCGCGCAGCGGCATTTCATCGGCCAAATTGCTCGCGTCCGACGGCTACGAGGTTGTGATAAACGATATGAAGCCTCATATAGACGGTCTATACGAGGCGCTTTCCGGCATAGACTATATCGATGCGTTGGGCAAGGACCCGGCGCAGGTTTTGGACGGCGCGGAGCTCATGGTGCTGAGCCCCGTCGTGCCCGTCTTCGCGCCGTTCGCGGACGAGGCGCGGGCGCGGGGGATCGAGGTCATCGGCGAAATCGAGCTCGGATACCGGTATTGCGACCGCGGCGCGCGCTTCGTCTGCGTCAGCGGCACCAACGGCAAAACCACGACCACGGCGCTCACGGGGGAGCTGTTCCGCGCCTGCGGCAGGCGCACGTTCGTTTTGGGGAACATCGGCATCCCCATCACGGAGCACGCGCGGGAGACGCGGCCGGGGGATTTTGTCGTGGCGGAAACCGCCGCGCTGCAGCTCGAGAGCATCCGCGATTTCCGCGCGAACGCGTTCGGCATGCTCAACATCGCGGAGGACCACCTCAACCGTTTCCAGTACCGGATGGAGAACTACGTCGCCGCCAAATGCCGCGGCTTCGAGAACCAGACGGGGGAGGATTTCGCGGTATTGAACCTCGACGACCCGACGGTGCGCGATATGGCGAGACTCACCCGGGCGCGGGTCGTCTGCTTCTCCCGGAGGGAGGAGGTCGAGAACGGCATGTTCCTTCGCGGCGATCGCATGGTCTGGCGGCTCGACGGGAAGGAAACCGCGCTCATCGGCGTTGGGGAGCTTCGCATCCCCGGTCGCCACAACGTCGAAAACGCGCTCTGCGCGGCGGCGCTCGCGATGTGCATGGGCCTTGAGGCGGAAGGGGTCTGCGAAGGGCTCAGGAACTTCCCCGGCGTGGAACATAGGATCGAGTTAGTGCGCGAGCTGAACGGCGTCGCCTACATCAACGACTCGAAGGGCACCAACCCCGATTCCACCATCAAGGCGGTAGAGGCCATGACGCGGCCGACCGTGCTGCTGCTGGGCGTGGGCAACTACGATAAAAAGAGCGATTTCGCGCCGCTCTTTGCCGCGTTCGGCGGCAGGATCAAGCACGTCGTCGCCTCGGGCTGCAACGTGCCCGCGATCCTCAGGGCCGCTGAGGAGGCGGGGTACCGAAACGTCACCGTCAACGACGGGCCGCTCATGGAGATGATCGAGGAGGCGCGCTCCCTGTGCGCGCCGGGGGACGCGGTGCTGCTTTCGCCCGCGGCGGCGAGCTGGGGCATCTACGACGATTATGAACAGCGCGGCAGGATCTTCAAGGAGCTTGTAAATTCGCTGTAAAGGAAGGAGAGTTCGCGTGGCGGGAAACGGGGCGCCGGTCGCGGGCACGGGCCAGAAGGCCGTGACCCGGAGGGCCGGACAAATGGATTTTTCCCTGTTTATCGCGATTGCCATCATCTGCGCGTTCGGGCTGGTGATGGTCTTTTCCTCGAGCTATTATTACGCGCAGGACAAAGGGCTCGACAACGGCTATTATTATTTGAAGAACCAGGCGATGTTTTTGGCTCTGGGCATGGCGCTCATGCTCGTCCTTTCGAGGATCGATTACCACCAGTGGGAGAAGCTGCGCGTGGTCGGCCTCGTCGCGGTCATGCTCCTGATGGTCGCCGTGCTCTTCTTCGGCGTGGAGCGGTACGGCGCGACGCGCTGGCTCTCGGTGTTCGGCGTCTCCTTCCAGCCCTCGGAGCTTGCGAAATTCGTGCTGATCATCTATATGTCCGCGTTCATGGCCAAGCGCCCGCATCTGATGAGCAGCTTTTCGCGCGGCCTTCTGCCGATGCTCATGATCATCGCCGTCATCAGCGGCATACTGCTTTTGCAGAAGAACATGTCCATGATGGTGATCGTGATGCTCACGGGCGTCGTCATGCTCTACCTCGGCGGGGCGCAGGTGAAGCATCTGCTGCTGCTCGCCGCCATCGCCATCCCGATCCTCGTCCTGGCGGTCATGATGGAGGAGTACCGAATCGACCGCGTGGCGATGTTCCTCGATCCGTGGAATTCCAAGGAGGACGGCGCGTACCAGCTGCGCCAGTCCCTGCTTGCGCTCGGCTCCGGCGGGCTCTTCGGGCAGGGACTCAACTTCAGCCGCCAGAAGCTCCTGTTTCTGCCATTCGGGGAGAGCGACTTCATCTTCTCCATCATCGGCGAGGAGTTGGGCTTCATCGGCAGCGTCTGTGTCATCGGCATGTACGCGTTTATCGTCTACCGCGGCGTGCGCGTGGCGATGCGCTGCAAGGACCGCTTCGGCAGCCTCGTGGCCGCCGGCATGACGGCGGCTTTGGGCATCCAGGCGGCAGTCAACATCGCCGTCGCCACAAGCTCCGTGCCGCCCACCGGGCAGACGCTGCCCTTTATCAGCGCGGGCGGCACCTCGCTCGTCATTTTCATGTGCGCGATGGGGATACTGCTCAATATTTCGCGCAACACGGAGTAGCCCAATCAGGCCCTGCGAACGAAAGCGACGCTCTCCGCATAAGATGGAATGTGCCGTTGTACGGCGGAGAGGAGAGGGCATGGCATCCATCGTAGTTTCCGGCGGGCGACCGCTCAGTGGCAGCATCAGCGTTTCCGGCGCGAAAAATGCCGCATTGCCGATATTGGCCGCGAGCCTGCTGACCAAAGCGCCGGTGAAGCTTGAGAATTGCCCGCGCCTGAGGGACGTCGACAACATGCTGGCGATCCTGACGGAGCTCGGCGTAGAGGCTGTATGGCGCGGGAACACGCTTGAAATCGATACCTCGAAGGCGCACAGCTATGTGATGCCCCAGGGTCCTTCCAAGGAACTGCGCTCGTCTATTTTCATGTTGGGATCGCTGCTCGGGCGTTTCGGCCACGCGGTATGCACGTTCCCGGGCGGATGCGAAATCGGCCACAGGCCGATCGATCTGCACATCAAGGGTTTGACGGCGCTGGGCGCCGACGTGCGCGAGATGCACGGGCTGATCGTATGCGACGGGGAGCATCTCGCCGCCGCGGACATCCATCTCGATTACCCGAGCGTGGGGGCGACGGAGAACATCATCATGGCGGCGGTCGGCGCGGAGGGGGAGACGCTCATCCACAACGCCGCGCGAGAGCCCGAGATCGAGGACCTCCAGACCTTCCTCAACGAGCAGGGCCACGAGGTGAGCGGCGCGGGGAGCAGCACGGTGCGCATACTCGGCAGGCGGCTTGTGCGCGACGACGCGCCCATCGTGCACAGGATCATGCCGGATCGCATCGTTGCGGGCACGCTCTTGTGCGCGGCGGCGATCACCGGCGGGGAGATCGTGCTCACGGGGGCGGTGCCCTCGCACCTGGGCTCGATCGTCGCGAAGCTGCGCGAGGCGGGCTGCCAGGTCAACTGCCGCAACCAGAGCGTCCGGCTCGTCGCGCCCGAGCGGCCCAACGAGATCAAGCTCATCGAGACGCTGCCCTACCCGGGGTTCCCGACCGACATGCAGGCGCAGTTCTTCGCGCTCTGCTGCGCAGCGAAGGGCACGAGCGTGATCGTGGAGAACGTGTTCGAGAACCGTTTCAAGCACGGCCCGGAATTGCAGCGCATGGGGGCGATCTTCACGCAGAAGGACAGGACCATCATCATCCGCGGCGTGGAAAAGCTCACCGGGGCGCGCGTCACGGCAAAGGACCTGCGCGGGGGCGCGGCGCTGACCATCGCGGGGCTTGCGGCGGACGGGGAAACCGTGATCGAAAACGCGGAATTCATCGACAGGGGCTACGAAAAACTCGAGGATATGCTAAAGGCGCTGGGAGCGGACATCAGGCGGGAGGCGGGCGCAGCGGAATGAACGGCGGCGGCGAAAGGGAATACGGGCGCGGCGCGAAGGACTTGAACCTTCGCCCGTTCGCTGCGCGCGGCGCGAAGCCCGGGGAAGGGCTCGACATGTCGCGCCCTGCCGAGGAGCTGTTCGAAGCGGAACCCGCCGAATCGGACAAGCAGGCCGCGGCATACGGCGAAGTCGCGGCGGCCCTCGAAGCCGCCCCGAAGAAGCGCGGGCAAAGGGCGCGAGGCCCGAAGAAGGATGCGGCGCGTCCGGCGAAGGGCGCGGACGCCGGCGCCGGCGAATCGAGAGTGCGCAGAAAACGGCCGCTCACGGAGCGGGAAAAGCTCACCCTCGAGCGCCAGAGGAAATTCGCGCGCTTCATCGCCGCCTGTATCGCGGCGGTCGTTTTCCTCGCCGCGCTGCTGCTCGCGTGGTTTTTGCTCATCGTGGACGAAATCGGCGTCGCGGGCTGCGAGAGGTTCACGCCCGAGCAGATCGTCGAAAGCTCGGGCCTCAAAACGGGCAGGCACATATGGCTCGTCAACCTCGCCGAGGCGGAGGAGCGCGTCGAAGCGAACCCGTATATCGAAAATGCGGACATAAAACGCATCTATCCGGACAAGCTTTTAATCAGCGTCGGCGAGCGCGTCGAGGCCGCCGTGATCGTGGGCCTCAACGCGCAGGCGGTCATCGATCCCGCGGGGTACGTGCTCTCCATCGGCGCGCGCGCGCACTACGACGGGCTGATCAAAATCGCGGGCATGGGCTCGGGCGGCTATCACGTCGGGCAGAGGCTCGGCGAGGAATCCGACTTCAACTCGCGCACGCTCGTCGCGCTGCTCGAGGCGATCTATGCGGTGGGCATCGAGACGGAGCTCGCCCTCGTGGACATGAGCAATCCCCTGAGCGTCTCCATGACGACGGCGGAAGGGCTGATCCTCCACATCGGCCAGCCGGACGACCTGGCCAACAAGCTTTCGAACTACCTCGCCGTGCTGCCCAGGCTGCGGGAACTGGGCCTGTGCGCCTCGGGCACGCTGGATCTGAGCGCGATGGGCGACCCCGTGTACTCCCCGCGGGACGGGACGCAGCCGACCGACGACGGGTCGGCTTCGCCGTCTCCGCCCGGGACGTCGCCGTTGCCCGGAGGGTCGCCGGGCGATCCGGAGGACGGATTTTCGGGCTGAGGCGCGTATGTTGGTAACATTTGGTCGAATAGCGTATTGCGGTCTTGAACAATATATGGTATATGTGGTATTCTTTGAATACTGGGATGGGTATGTCCGCGCGTTTTCGGCCAGGCGGCCGCCCGCCGCACAGCCCGTTTGAACGGAGGACGGATGAGCCAGAATACCGCTATTTTGGATATTGGCAGCTCAAAGGTGATATGCCTTATCTGCGGCGACGATGGCAAGGACAACATACTTGTTCAGGGCGCGGGCATACGCGAATACCGCGGCTACCGCCGCGGCGTGATAGAGGACGAGCAGAGCCTGTCCGACGCGATCGTGGACGCGCTCTCCGCCGCCGAAACGGAGGCGAAGCACCGGGTCAGGGATATTTCCGTGGGCGTTCCGGCCCCGTTCATCAAACTCATCTGCCACGACGGCGCGCTCGGCTTCAACGGGAAGCAGAAGCGCGTGACCCATAAGGATGTGGACGAGGTGATCAACGCCTCGCTCGATTTCGAGGCGCCGGCCGGCTATGAGCTCATCAGCAGCACGCCCGTCGAGTTTTCGGTGGACGGCGCCGCCCGCGCGGATACGCCCGTGGGGATGAGCGCGGCGGCGGTTTCGGCGACGGTGTCCCACATCTATGTGGACGCGCGTTTCAAGCGCCTCGTGTCCGACGCGCTGCTGCGCGTGGGGCTCGACGCGGATATGTACATCGCCGTGCCGCTCTCCGAAGGGCTTTTCGTCATACCGGAGGAGGAGCGCGCGTACGGCGCGGTGCTCATCGACGCGGGGGCGACGCATACGGACGTGTGCCTATTGAAAAACGCCGCGCTCATCGACCTTCGCATCATCGAGGCGGGCGGAAACCACTTCACCTCCGACCTGTGCTACGGCCTCGGTTTGAACAAGGCTACGGCCGAAAACGTCAAGCGGCGCTATGTTTATTCGCTTGACTATCAGGACAGCATAGATACCATCCGGAACCCCGGCGGCGGCGTGATGAAGGTGGAGCACGAGACCATCCAGTACATCATCGAGGAGCGCACGCGCGAGCTTGCCTCGCTCATCCGCTTTGCGATGGAGGAGATGGGCGCGCCGGTGGAGAGCCGTGTGAGCGTCTATATGACCGGCGGCGGGCTGACGCTGATGCGCGGGAGCTGCGAGTTCATGGAGCGCGAGATGGGCGCCCCCATACAGGTCAGGATGCCGTGGATGCCGCGGCTGAGCTCGCCCAATTACGCGAGCGCCTTCTCCGTGATGGATTTCGTGATGCACGCCACGGACGAGGACAACGCCGGCAGGCTCGAGGGCGCGGGACTCAGGAGAAAAGCGTTCAGGAAATTAAGGGATTTCTTCAAAATATAAGGAGGATAATCAAATGCCGTTCGGTCTGGATTTTGAGAGCAGCCAGCCGGCCCAACTGAAGGTCGTGGGCGTGGGGGGCGCCGGCAATAACGCCGTCGACCGCATGATTCAATACGGGCTGCGCGGAGTGGAATTCATATCCGTCAACACGGACAAGCAGTTCCTCAACCTCTCGCGCGCGAACCAGAAGATCCAGATCGGCGAGAAGGTCACGCGCGGCCTCGGCGCGGGCGCGGACCCCGAGATGGGGCGCAAGGCCGCCGAGGAAAGCCGGGATACCGTCTCCGAAGCGCTCAAGGGGGCGGACCTCGTGTTCATCACCGCCGGCATGGGCGGCGGCACAGGCACGGGCGCGGCGCCCATCGTCGCCGAGTGCGCGAAGGAGCTTGGCATACTCACCATCGGCGTCGTCACGAAGCCCTTCTCCTTCGAGGGCAAGGTGCGGATGAACAACGCCGTCAACGGCATCACGAACCTCAAGGATAACGTGGACACGCTCATCATCGTGCCCAACGACAGGTTGCTCGACACGGGCCGCAACGTCACCCTCACGGAAGCCTTCCTCATCGCGGACGACGTGCTTCGCCAGGGCGTGCAGGGTATCAGCGACCTCATCGCCGTGCCGGGCCTCATCAACCTCGACTTCGCGGACGTGCGCACCATCATGAAGGAGCGCGGCATGGCCCATATGGGCATCGGCATCGCCACGGGGGACGAGCGCGCCGTCAACGCGGCCAAGCAGGCCGTGGAGAGCGCGCTGCTCGAGACGAGCATCAACGGCGCGCGCGGGGTCATCATCAACATCTGCGGCGGGCCGGGCCTCGGCATGCTCGAGGTCAACGACGCCGCGGCGTATATCCAGAACTACGCCGATCCAAGCGCCAACATCATCTTCGGCGCGAGCATCGACGAGGAACTCGGCGACGCGGTGCGCATCACGGTCATCGCGACCGGCTTCGATTCGAAGGATGAAAGGGCCACGCCGGGGCGCCGCGCCTCCGTCCAGGAGCAGCAGCCTGTGCAGCCGCAGCGCCAGACGATCGGCCAGATGAAAAACGACAAGAACGACAACCGCGGCCCGGATTCGAGCTGGCTCGAGCGCCCGCGGCAAAAAAAGCCTGAATATACCTCCCCTTTGCCCGACGGCGAAGAGGTCACGCCTCATTTCACGAAAAAGGACCTGCCGCGCGAGGAGTACAATCCCAAGGAGAAGAACAACCTCGACCTTCCGAGCTTCCTGCGCAACAAGCCGGATGGAAAATAAAGGATAACGCGTCATTATATCCGAACGGCTTCCGCTAATATTTGGCGGGGGCCCTTTTTTTCGGTTGCTTTTCGCATATATTTGCGATATCATAAACAGAAATTTTTCCATTGGAGGCTCCGTATGGCAAAAACCACGATCCCCGTCGGCTACCGGTCCGCGCTGTCCGTTTCTGAGACGCAGGACGCGATCGTCCTCGTGAAGCGCACTTTTGAGGCGTCGCTCTCCAACGCGCTGAATATCAGGCGCGTGAGCGCGCCCTTGTTCGTGACTCCTCAGAGCGGACTGAACGACGACCTGAGCGGCGTGGAGCGGCCGGTGAGCTTCGACATCCCTTCCGCCAAAACCGACGCGCAGGTGGTGCAGTCGCTCGCGAAGTGGAAGCGCATGGCGCTCCACCGGTACGGCTTTCAGCCCGGCTGCGGCCTCTATACGGACATGAACGCCATCCGGCGCGACGAGGAGCTCGACAACCTCCACTCGGTCTATGTCGACCAGTGGGACTGGGAAAAGGTGATTTTCGCCGAAGACAGGACGAAGGATTATTTAAAAACCACCGTGCGCGCCATCGTCAGCTCCATCTGCGACACGCTCGACGCGCTCAGGGCTCGTTTTCCGCAGGTTGAAACCCAAATCAACCGGGAAGTCCGCTTCGTCGAGTCGCAGGAGCTTCTCGAGCGCTATCCCGGCCTCGACGCCAAGGCGCGAGAGCACGCGATCGCGCGCGAATGCGGCACGGTGTTCATCATCGGCATCGGCGAAAAGCTCAGCGACGGCCTGCCGCACGACAGGCGCGCCCCGGATTACGACGACTGGAGCCTCAACGGGGACATCATCTTCCACAACGAGGTGCTCGGCGGCGCGTTTGAAATTTCCTCCATGGGCATCCGCGTGGACCCGCAATCCATGGACAGTCAGCTTAAAAAGCTCAATTGCGACGCGCGGCGGAGCCTGCCCTTCCACAAGGCGCTGCTCGCGGGCGAGCTCCCGCTGACCATCGGCGGGGGCATCGGGCAGTCCCGCCTGTGCATGCTCCTCATGGGCAAGGCGCACATCGGCGAGGTGCAAAGCTCCATCTGGGATGAGGAAACCCTCGATGTTTGCGCGAAGGCGGGTGTGACGCTGCTGTGAGGAACTCGTCACAATCGTACATGAAGGATCCCTTTTCCGTCCATACCGGGGACGCGTTCGTCCGATAAGCTATAACCGTCAAGGAGGTGGGCGTTATCGGCAAGGGCAAGGGGTTTTTTCGGTTTGAATCTCCTCAAAGAAGGTCTCCGCGCGAAGCGGAGACCTTTTTCCACAGAATCGCTTGTTCCTGAAAAGCCTATTTCTCCGACTTTTCAAACTCCTCGCGGACGCGGCGGTAGAGCGCGGAATCGGAGGCGACGCGCGCGCCGGTCAGCGCGAGGGCGGCCGCCGTGCGGCGCATCTGCTCCTTGGCGTAATCGGAGAGCGTGCATTCCGCGAACTCGCGCGAATGGCCCGAGATGCCCTTTTTGCCCTCCGTGATGTCGAACCAGGCGTGTATGGTCGGGCAGCACTGGCTGACCTGGCCCGCGTCGAGCGAGCCGAGGTCCTTCTTGGGCGGCCGCACGACGATGCCGGAAATGTCATAGAGCGCCTCGGCGAAAGCGTCCGCCAGCGCTTCGTTGGTCACGAGGTTGTCATAAGGGAGCTCGAAGCGCGTGATCTCGAGCCGGCAGCCCGTCGCGAGGGCGCCCGCGCGCGCGCAGTTCTTGACCTTTTCCACGAGCTCCTCGTTGTACGACTTCGTCGTGGAGCGCACGTAATAATCCACCTTCGTGTATTCGGGCACGACGTTGGGCGCGACGCCTCCGTTCAGAATCACCCCGTGCATGCGGGAGGTGGGCAGCACGTGCTCGCGCAGCGCGTTGATGGCGTTGATGGTCTGTATGGCGGCGTCGAGCGCGTTGACGCCGTGCCACGGGTCGGAGGAGGCGTGCGCCGGCTTGCCGAAGAACTCGAAGCGCACCGGCATCAGCGCGAGGGAGGAGCCGCTGCGCGTGTTGGCGTCGGAGGGATGCGCCATCATGGCGACGTCCACGTCCGCGAACTTGCCTTCTTCTGCGAAAACGACCTTCGCGCCGCTCGTTTCCTCCGCCGGCGTGCCGAACACGACCGCTTTGCCGCCGGTCTCGCCGATGACGCTCCTGAGCGCGATCCCCGCGCCGAGGCTGGTCGCGCCGAGTATGTTGTGCCCGCAGCCGTGGCCGACGCCGGGCAGCGCGTCGTATTCCGCAAGGTACGCGACCGTGAGGCCGGGCTTGCCGGAGTCGTATGTGGCCTTATAGGCGGTTTCCATGCCGCAGTAGTTCTTTTCCACGGAAAAACCGTGCTTCTCCAGCAGTTCCACATGCCACGCGCATGCCTTGAATTCCTCGTAGCCAAGCTCCGGATGGTCGTAGATGCTGCGGCTCAGCGCGTCGAGCTCGGGGCCTGCGGCTTCGATTGCGGCGAGTATCCTTTCTTTCATGGCGGCCTCCTTATTGAAATGAGTCGGTAGGTGAGAAGTGCGCTTGGAATTGAAAACAGTATAAGCATTTTTTCCAGCATTATCAAGGAGAAATCGCGGCGCATACCGCCTTCGACAGCAAAGGGCTGTTTTCTTTGCCGCGGTTCTACACATGGGGCGGGGGGAATATGATACATTGACCGCGGGCGGTGACGGGTATGTATATCGAGCTGTTTCTTCTGGATAACCTCATCATGGATGCGCTGCTGATCCGGCTCGCGTCCTCTTTATGCGCGGCGCCGGTGAAGTTCGGGCGCCTGCTGCTTTTTTCCCTGCTGGGGACGGCCCTCGCCTTCACGTCGCTCCTGTGGGCGCCGCTCGTCGCGCTCCCGGGGAAGCTCCTGTGCGCGATGGCTATGGCGCTCGCGTTTCCCGTGCGGAGCTTCGGCTCGTACCTGCGCGCGCTCGGCGCGACCGTCGCCGCGGCGCTGATCGTGGGGGGATTCGCTCTTGTGCTCGCCGTGGCGGACGGGGGAGGGCTGGAAGGCGGCGCCATCGTGGGCGCGTGGAGGTTGCGCACCGCGCTCATCGTGGCGGCGGCCGCGGCGTTCGCCCCGACGCTCGCGCGCAGGTTCCGCATGAAGGCTTACGGCCGCAGCGCGAAGGTTTTCCTCGTGGCGGAGGGCAGGGAGCACCACCTGCGCGGCCTGTGGGATACGGGGGCGCGTCTCTACGAGCCCGTGAGCGGGCTCCCCGTGATCGCCGCGTACATCCCCGCGCTCGCGGACGCGGCGAAGATCCCGATTCCCGCGTCCACCGTTTCGGGCGACGCGATGCTCTACGCGCTCAAGCCCGACGTGCTCATCGTCGACGGCCGCGCGTCGGACGCGCTCGTCGCGCCGCTTCAGAAGAAGCTTCGCGGCACGGAGGCAATCATACCATACAGAATATTCGGGGAGGCACGATGAAAACGCTGATCACCTTTCTTTACCGGATTCTCGCATGGCTTTATCGCCGCGTCGGCAAGGCGCTCCCGATCTATTACGTCAACTCGGGCGAGGCGCTCCCGCCGCCTTTGAGCAAAAAGGAGGAGGAGGACTGCATCCGGGCGCTCGCCGCGGGGGATATCTCCGTCCGGCAGGTGCTCATCGAACGGAACCTCCGGCTCGTGGTTTATATCGCGCGCAAATTCGAGAACACGGGCGTGAACGTGGAGGACCTCATCTCCATCGGGACGATCGGCCTCATCAAGGCGGTAAATACCTTCGATACCGAGAAGCGCATCAAGCTCGCCACATACGCCTCGCGCTGCATCGAGAACGAAATTTTGATGTACCTTCGAAGAAGCTGCCGCCTCAAGCTCGAGGTATCCCTTGACGAACCCCTCAACATCGACTGGGACGGCAACGAGCTGCTCCTCTCGGACATCCTCGGCACGGAGGGCGACCTCGTCTGCCGCGACCTCGAGGACGAGGTGGATAAGGAACTTCTGACCATCGCCATGCGCAAGCTCTCCCCAAGGGAAAAACGCATCATGGAGCTGCGCTTCGGCCTCGAGGGCAGGCAGGAATACACGCAAAAGCAGGTCGCGGATATGCTAGGCATCTCGCAGAGCTACATTTCGCGCCTGGAAAAGCACATATTAAGCACGCTGCGCAAGGAAATGATCTCGATGCTTTGATTGAAACAACATCGTTATGCCGTCATAAAAAGGCCGCCGCGGAATCGCTTCCGGGCGGTCTTCCATAAATCCCCGTTCAGTTCCGCGCCTTCGCCCATTCCTCGGCGGAGATCCTTTTGAGATCCTCGCGGATCTCTATGCGCTGCGGGCACATGGGCTCGCAGACGCCGCATTCGACGCACTGGTCGGCACGGGCGCCCTCCGGCGCGAAGAAGTAGTCGCCCCGCGCGGCCCCGGCGTTGCGGTAGCGCGCGTACTCGTTCCAGATGTGGAACATGTGCGGGATATCCACGCCGTTGGGGCAGGGCATGCAGTAGCGGCAGGCGGTGCAGCCGTTGTTGGTGCGCGCGCGAAGCTCCGCGGCAACCCGCGCGATCGCTTCCTTTTCCTCTGCCCCGAGAGGCTCATAGGCCGCGAGGGTCGCGAGGTTGTCCTCGAGCTGCTCCATGGTGCTCATGCCGCTTAAAATGACCTTCGTCGCTTCGTAATCCGCGACGAAACGCAGCGCCCAGGCTGCGTCCGAATCGTCCGGCCGGAGCGCTCGGAGGGGGGCGGACACTTCCTCGGGCAGCTTTGCGAGCGCGCCGCCCTTGACCGGCTCCATGACGATCACGCCGATGCCGAGCGATTCGGCGAGCTTTAAGCCCGCCTCGCCCGCCTGCGTGTCCCCGTCCATGTAGTTGAACTGGAGCTGGCAGAAATCCCACTTGCGCGCATGGATGATTTCGTCGAACGCCTCGAAGGAATCGTGGAAGGAGAAGCCGAGCTTTTTGATCCTGCCCCGGCGCTGGTATTCCTCAAAAAGAGGGAGCACGCCGAGCGCCTTCATCTTCTCCCAGCGCTCCCGGTTGAGCGCGTGCAGGAGGTAGAAGTCCACATGGTCGGTTTGCAGGTTTTTGAGCTGGAAATCGAAAATCTCCTTCGCGTCCTCGAGGGACTCGGGCTTCCAGGTCGGAAATTTCGTCGCCAGATAGTATGTGTCGCGCGGCAGCCCGGAGAACGCCTTGCCCACGAACGGCTCGCTTTCCATATTATGATAATTGTAGGCCGTGTCGAAATAGTTCACGCCGCCCTCATAGGCGCGAAGGAGCAGCTTTTCCGCCTCGGGCCCGTCGATATGGCCGTCCTTAACGGGGAAGCGCATGCAGCCGAAGCCGAGCGCGGATACCTTCAATCCGCCGATTTCACGATAGAACATCTTGTGCACCTCACATCATTGATACATCCATTCTATAACATCCGGGATGAAAAATCATCCCTCGCGCGAGAAAAAACCCCCGCGCGGGGCGGGGGTGGGGAAGCGTTTTTCGGCTTAATAGTTTTCGGCCTTGATCTCGAAGTAGGCCTGCGGGTGCGCGCAGACAGGGCAGAGCTGCGGCGCGGTCTCGCCGATGTGGACGTGGCCGCAGTTGGCGCACTTCCAGACATACACGCCGTTGCGGGCGAACACCTTGCCCTCCTCGATGTTGGCGAGCAGCTTGAGATAGCGCTCCTCGTGGTTCTTCTCTATTTTAGCGACGCCTTCCATCAGCCGCGCGATCTCGTCGAAGCCCTCCTCGCGCGCCGTCTTGGCAAAGCCCGCGTACATGTCGGTCCACTCGTAGTTCTCGCCCGCGGCGGCGTCCTTGAGGTTGTCGGTGGTGGTGGGGACCTTGCCGCCGTGCAGGAACTTGAACCAGAGCTTAGCGTGCTCCTTCTCGTTGGCCGCGGTTTCCTCGAAGATGTCCGCGATCTGGTTGTAGCCGTCCTTGCGCGCCTGGGAGGCGTAGTAGCTGTACTTGTTCCTGGCCTGAGATTCGCCGGCAAACGCCGCGAAGAGGTTGGCCTCCGTCCTTGTGCCCTTGAGTTCTTTCATGATGGGTTCTCCTTTCAGCATTGTGTATATTGTGATTTTGATCTACAATCTTTGCAGACGCCCTTAAAGAGCATCACCACGTCCGAAACGAGGATATCCTCCTGGGCGTTCGCCGCGGCGCACACGTCGGGCATATCGTCCGAATAGATGTCCACCGTGCGCCCGCATCCGGTGCAGACCGCGTGGTAGTGGGAATTGGTGTTGCCGTCGAACCGGTCGGGGCCGCCGGGCGTGTGGATGCGCAATACCATCCCGTGCGCGGCGAGCTGGTTCAGGTCGCGATAGACCGTCGCGAGGCTGATGCCCGGATGTTCGGGCTTGACCAGCGCGTACAGCTCCTCCGCCGTGGGGTGGGAGGAAACCGAGCAAAGCGCGTTGCGTATCGCTTCGCGTTGCTTTGAATAGATCATAACGCGCCTCCTCTCCAAAGAATAATAATTATTACTGATCTTATTATAGATGAAAATCACGAAAAGTCAATAGGGATGTTTCGCCGCCGACAGGAAGGGAAAGGGAATAAAAAAAGGCCGCGCAAGCGGCATTCCGGCGCGCCGCCATACCCGGCGGCGCACCGATAACGCCAGAACGGTCAGCTGTACATGCCGTTGGCGGACATGTAGTTGTAGAGTTGCTCGCCGTGCTGCTGCTCTTCCTTCTGGATGTGGTTGAGCGCTTCTCTGACTTTGCAGTCCGTGAACTCGAAGATGCATGTGTTGTAGGTGGCGGAAACATGCTTTTCGGTGGAAAGCGCGTCTTGGCACAGGTAAGCGTCCTTCTGTTTTTCCTGCGCGGAGCAGTTGGAGGGTTTGAACTGCGCGGGCTGCTGCGCGCCGCTCTGAGACTGCTGCTGCGAGCCGGCCTGCATCTGGGATTGCTGCTGCGATTTCGCCTGCATCTGCGGCTGCTGTTGCCAGGAGCCCTGCTGCTGCGAGCCGCTTTGGGACTGCTGTTGCGAGCCGGCCTGCATTTGCGGCTGCTGCTGTTGCGAGCCGGCCTGCATCTGCGGCTGCTGCTGTTGCGAACCCGCCTGCATCTGCGGCACGGTGCCGGACGCGATCTGATCGAGCGTCTGGATATGCTGCTGCTCGCGGTCGCGTATCTGCGAGAACAGGGTTTTGAGCTGTGCGTCGCAGGCTTCGTTTGAATACTTGGTGTACTTATCGACGCAGATTTGCTCCTGGGTCCGCAGATCCTTAAGCAACGTCGACTCTTTTTGGTTCAGTGTCATGTCATCACCTCGGGCTTATTATGAAGCGCGGGAATCCGCATTATGCAGTCCGGCCTGTTGGAACGGGTTTCCATTTACCGCCAGATTCCGGCAAAAAAAATCGCCCCTGCGGGGGCGAAAGGAGCAGTTTCATCTAGGCGCGGGGTTCAGCCGCGCTTGCGCTCGGCGGCTTCGGCGGCGGCTTTCGTCGCGTGCACGGCGCCCCTCGGATGCTGCGGCGGCGCATAGACGGAAAAGAGCTTGAGAGGCGCGTTCGCGGAATTGATGACGTTATGCCATGTGCCCGCGGGGATGAGCACCGCAAAGCCTTTGGCGATGTTGCGCTGCAAATCGAGCTTTTCCTTGCAGGAGCCCATCTTCACCACGGCCCGGCCGCTTTCGATGTAAAGGAGCTGGTCGGCCGCGGCGTGCATTTCCACCCCGATGTCGCAGCCTGCGGGTATGCTCATCAGCGTCGTCTGCAGGTGCTTCCCGGTCCAGATGACGCTGCGGAAATTCTGGTTCTGATCGGCCGATTGCGCGATATCGATGATATACGGCTCCGGCCCGTGATCCGGAGACGGTTTCTGGGCGCAGCTGTTTTGACGGTACATACCTTAGCTCCTTTCGGATTTCTTGTATAGTATATGCACCGTATACCGCGCCTGTGCGGCGGAAGGAGACGCGTTGTATATCCTGTCAGGCGTAAAGCCTGTCAACGCGGCGCCCGCGATCGTATATATGGAAAAGGCCCGCCGTTCCGGCGGGCCCGCGCCCGGTCAGCGTATCATATTGTTTACAAACGACCGCATTTCTTTCTTGGAGCCGATGGCGTGCGTCTGGTCGATGATCGCCTGCTGCTGTTCCCTCGAAAGGCTTGTGAAGTGGTGCATCGCCTGAAGGTTCTGCGCCAGCGCCATGCCTAAACCGAGCGGAAGCTCCGGGCTTTCCGAATACGACTTCATTTCAATCACCTCGCCTCTAGTGTGCACGATGCTTCCCGAAAGGATGCGCCGCGCGGGAAGCCATATGAAGGCAATACAGAGAGCTTGAGGATTCCATAAACATGAAACGCGGCGGCCGCTCTAAAAAGCTTGAGAAAACGGCCTTTTCAGGCATATCCCTCAAAGCTCGTGCGTCGGCGGGCGGCAGCCGCCCTCGTCGCAGACATAATATGTGGTTCGTGAATCGAGGATCGGATACTCCGGGTTGTCCAAGAGCCTGAACGCCCAGTCGGAGCGGATGCGCAGCGCGCGCAGCCTGTTTTTGTCGTTCGTCGCGCAGATGATTTTTTTGACGGGCAGCGCGGCGTAAAGGTAAAACCCGTAGCCCGTGGGGTAGGCCGCGGCCAGGCGATTCATGAAGGCGGACTGCAGCCGCGCCCTTTCGCCGAAAGCGGCGTCCTCCGTGAGCAGCGCGAGGCGGATGAGGTTGTACGCCATGACCGAGTTGCCCGAGGGCATGGCGCCGTCGTAGCTCTCCTTCGGCCGCGCGATGAGGCTTTCGTTGTTTTCGCCGGAAAAATAGAACCCGCCGCTTTCCCCGTCCCAGAAAAGCCGCCATGCGGCGGTTGCGAGCTCCGCCGCGCGGGAAAGGTATTTTTCCTCGAGCGTGGCTTCGTAGGCCTGTATCAACGCGAAAATATAGTAGGCGTAGTCCGGCAGGAAGCCCGCGGCGGAGCGTTTGCCTTCCGTCGTGCCGACATACAGCGCGTCGCCCTCGGCGAGCTCGCGCTCGATGAAGGAGATGGTTTCCTTCGCGGTTTCCGCATAGCCGTCGTGCTTTAGTATGCGCGCGGCCATGGCGTACGCCGCGGCGGCCAGCGCGTTCCACGCGGTCAGTTTCTTTTTGTCGGTGTGCGGAGGGACGCGTTGCCTGCGGTAATCGTAGACCTTGGGGATCAGCGCGTCCGCGCCGGCGTCGGAATCGTCCGAACCGATGAGGTTGGGGATGCTCCCGCCCTCGAAATTGCCCACGGGGGTGATGCCGTAGCGCGCCGAGAAGCGCGCGCCGTCCTCCTCGCCGAGAAGAGCTATGATTTCATCCGGCGTGAAAACGTAGTATTTCCCCTCGACGCCCTCGCTGTCCGCGTCCTGCGCCGAAAAGAAGCCGCCGTCCGGCGCGCGCATCTCCCGCTCGAGATATTGAAAGATGCGCTCCGCGACCGAGCGGTAGAGCGGCTTTTCGCTCGCCTCGAACGCCGTGAGATACGCCATGGCGATTAGGGCGTTGTCATAAAGCATCTTTTCGAAATGCGGCACCAGCCAGAACCGGTCGGTCGAATAGCGGCAGAAGCCGCCGCCGACGTGGTCGAACATGCCGCCGCGGAACATGCATGCGAGCGTTTTTTCGGCGAGCTCCGGCGCGACGCTCATGAGGAACATCAGGTTGTGCGGCGCGGGAAATTTCGGCGCGTTGCCAAAACCGCCGAACTGCGGGTCAAAATTCCTTTTATAGATCTGCACCGCCTGCCGGATGGGCGCGCCCTCCGGCGCGTCGCCGTACGGCCCGCCGGAGCTGATGAGCCCCGCCAGCTTTTCCGCGCGCCGCAAAAGCTGCGTCCTGCCGTTCTCCCACGCGTCTCGTACGGACGCGAGAAGCTTTAAAAAGCTGCGCCTGGGGAAATACGTCCCCGCGTAAAAAGGCTTTCCCGCGGCGTCCATAAACACGCTTAAAGGCCAGCCGCCGTTTCCCGTCATCGTTTCGCACGCGAGCATGTAGACGGAGTCGACGTCCGGCCTTTCCTCGCGGTCCACCTTGATGGGGACGAAGCCCTCGTTGAGGACGCGCGCGACCTCGCCGTCCTCGAAGCTCTCGCGCGCCATGACGTGGCACCAGTGGCATGTCGAGTAGCCGACGGAGAGGAAGACGGGCTTGTCCTCTTTTCTCGCCTTTTCAAACGCTTCCTCGCCCCAGGGGAACCAGTCCACGGGGTTAAGGGCGTGCTCGAGCAAATACGGCGATGTTTCGCCGCCCAGGCGATTCGTTTTTTTCTCCGTTTCGGCCATCGTTTCATCCCCTCGGGTTTTTCGCGTTCCGGTTGCGATGGGCTTAGCATTCCTTCGCCGGAATGCGCCTATGCTCTTAAAAAATGAAAAATGAAAACGGCGCGCGGCGATAAAAGAGCCTGCCGGTTGCGGCAGGCTCCTTACGGCCGGTTTTTTGGATTAACTGTCCCTGTTCCTGCGCCTCGCTGCGAACAGCAGGAGAGTGCCGAGGGCGATGAGGACGAGGCCGAGGGGGAGCTCCGTGCCGCCGGTCTGCGGCGGTTTCATGACGGAGCCGTTGACGATCGTATAGGGATTCGCCCGGGTGACGCCGGGGCCGCCGACGCCGACGACCAGGATTTCGCCCGAGAGCGCGTATCCGGCGGGCGCGGAAAGCTCCCGGATCCTGTAATACCCGTAGGGCACATGCGTGAAGAGCACGATGCCGTTTGCGTCGGAGGTCACGCGCTCGACGAGAAAGTCCGCCGTGGTATACAGGCCGAAGGTCGCGCCGGCAAGCGGCCTGTTGTTGCTGTCGACCTTTTTGAGTTCGATCGCGCCGTACGCCCGTTCGTTGACGAGCGGCGTTTCGACCGTCGCGTTCGGCAGGGTGTTCGTCTGTTCGTCAAGCACCAGGGAGACGCGCACGGTCTCGCTGGAAGCCCGGTAGCCGTAGGGCGCCGAGATCTCGCGCACCGCGTAATCGCCAGGCAGCAGCCCGGTGAAGCGGATGACGCCGTTTGCGGCGCTCACGGCCTGCAAAGGCGTTTTGAAGGCCGTGTCCTGCGCGGCGTAGACGACGAAGGTTCCGCCCGTCAGGTTCGCGCCCGCATTGTCCACCTTGCGAAGGAGGATGTCGGCACGCAGCGGCGCGTTTGCCATGGGCGCGGCCGTCCCGTCAGGCAGCGTGTTCGTCCCTTCGTCGAGCGCCAGCGTCACGGTGCGGGTTTCCGTGCCGCGCATATAGCCCAGCGGCGCCGCGAGCTCGCGTATGACGTACGTGCCCGCGAGCAGCCCCGTAAACGTTACCGCACCGTCGGCCGCCGCGACGGTCTGCAGCGCGTTCTCGAAGCCCGTGTCGGACGCGGCGTAGATCGCGAAGCTTCCGCCGGAGAGCGGAACGCCGTTGAGGCCCGTCTTCTGCATGGTGACGCCCGCCCGGAGCAGTTCGTTTTCGATCGGGTCCGTCACTTCGGCGTCGGGCAGCGTGTTCGTCTCTTCGTTTACGATGAGGGAGACGCTCACGACCTCGTCCGAGGGAGCGTATCCGAGCGGCGCGGAGATCTCGCGGACTGCGTAAGCGCCCGGAACGAGACCCGTGAAGCGGATGACGCCGTTCTCGGCGGACGCGCTCTGCAGGGGCGTTTCAAAAGCCGTGTCCGAGGCGCGGTAGATCCTGAACAGGCCGCCGGTTAGGGCGACGCCGTCCCCGTCCGTCTTATGGAGGGTGACGGAGGCCGTCAGCGGCTCGTTGCTGATGCTGATGGTCCTGTTGAGCGTCTGCTGCGTATCGCCGGAGACGGTGACCTCGTATGCCGTGGAGTCGACCCGGTAGCCGAGCGGCGCTCGCCTCTCCCGGATATAATACGTGCGAAGCTTGAGCCTGCCGAATACGGCGACGCCGTTCGCGTCGGTCTCGAGCGTGGTTTTCACGTTGCCCATGCTGTCGAGCAGCTCGAACACGGCGGGCAGGGCGATGGGGTTGCCGCTCGCGTCCGTTTTGGTGACGGTGATGCTGCCGTTCCAGCCGCTGCCGCTGACGGCGACGTCGTTTTCCGTCACGAAATAGGTGGAGTTGGCCCCGTCGTTGTCGGTATAGGTGCCGCTAAAGCCGATCGTGTTGCTGTAGGTGCCGGGCCTGAGCACGTCGGTGTTGAAAACGAGGCGGTAGCCCTGCGCGCCGTCGGGCAGCGTGATTGTGAACACGCGCGTGCCGTAATCGTAGGTGAAGCTGTAATCGTCCGCGAGGACCTCGTCGCCGAGGCTCATCGCGCCCGTCGCGCTCTGGTTCCAGTAGTAGAGCCTGACGGAATCGACGTCCAGTTCAAGCCCGGACTGCAGGGAATCGATGAGGCGCGCGTTCAGCATGGGCGCCTGGTTGGGGTTGACGTAGGCTTCCCAGCCGATATAGCCGTTCGCGGGCGTATATTCCTCCCGGAGATTCTTTACGATAGGCTTGTTGGGGACCGTGTAATAGGCGTTGGCGAACGGCATGCCGGAACCCGATATGCCGGAATCCAACTCCGCGCGGTTTGTGAAGGTGACGTCCCCGTTCGTCGTGAGGAATACGCTCGGGTCGGTGACGCGGGTCCTGAACGTGATGACCCTGGTCGTCGAGATTTCGCCCAGCGTGATCGTGAGCGTGTTGCCGCCGACGGTGAGCCGCCCCGCGGGGTCCGCGCCGTCGATCAGCAGGGAGCCTTCGACATACGCCTGTCCCGCCGGTATGATATCGGTGACCGTCGCGTCGGGCATGGACATCCCGTTGCCGTTGACGGTGATCGTCCAGGAGATTTCGCGGGCATGGTAGTCGTAAGCGGTGGAAGCCTTGGCGATCACCGAGCTCGTCGCGTTCTGACTCGTGCTGCCGACGTTGGATTGCTGAATGCCCCCGCCGTACAGGATCGTGTTGCCGTTCGTATACGCGGTCGTGTTGTTGCCAGCGTAAGCGGCGGGGTTCGTCGAACGGGTCTTGAAGGTGATGAAGGGGCGGTCGCTCGCGGCGATATCGCCGAGGCCGACGGTGAGCCGACGGGTATTGCTGTCGTAATAGTAGGTGTTTGTTCCCGCCTGGGCCGCGGCCGCGGAGGAGGCGGGCGTCAGTTCCACCGGGGTGCCGCTGCCATTGCGGATCATCGGTACAAAGGCGGTTTCAAAGGACTGATTCGCGCCGATCGCATCCGTGACGTAGGCGTCCTCGATCGCCCTTCCGTTCCGGTTGACCTCGATCTCCCACGTCAGGAGCTGCGTGGCCGCGTCGTAGCCGGCGCCGCGTTTGGCGACGAGGCTCGTGCCGACGCTGACGCCCGAGGACTGCTGGCTGTAGCTGTTCGTGCCGATCGTGAGCGTGCCCGTATTGGCGAAGTTCGTCACGGCCTGCTGCGTATAATAGGCGTCGTCGACCGAGGTGGTGAACGTGATCACCTCGACGGCGCTCGTCGCGGCGGCGAAGGTATAGGTGAAGGCGGAGGCCGTTGTGGCCACCGTATCCCCATAGGACGAGGCGAGGTTCCCGTTGCGCCGTATGGTGGAGGCGTCCAGCACGAGGTACGTCGCGAGCGTGTCCGACACGCTCGCGCCCGCGGGAATCGCGCGGCGGTTGTTGTTGATGGTGATGGTCCAGTCGATGTAGTTGACGCCGCCGGCGTTGCGCGCGACGCCGCTCTTCCTTACCCAGTCCGTGGTGATTCTGACGGTCGCGTGGACGCTTGCGAGCGGCTCGGCGAAACCTTCGACATACAGATACGCGTCGTTTTCAAGATCTTTGTAAGTACCTTCGGCTCCGAACGCGCCGTCCGTCGGCGTGGTCACGACCGTGAAGCTGGTCCTGCCGGTGACGCTCGCGAGGGTGAATTCATAATCCCCGCTTGCGTTGAGCGTGCCGGGTATGGAGGAAGATTTGTAGGTCTGGTTCGGCCCGAGCGAATCGACGACCGTAATGTTCTCGACCGTGACCGCGGGCCCGCCGGAGTCGACGGTGACGGTCCAGGTGATCTCGTTGGCCGCGGCGTTGTAGCTGCCGCTTTTCTCGATCTTCGCCTCGGGCGGGACGGGGTCGTCCTCAAAGCCCACACGGTAAACGACGCCGTCGGCCCAAAGCTCGAACTCGACCGCCGTGTCGTCCCCGATTTCGCCTTCGAGGAGCGAGCCTTCGATCGTGAAGCTGGTCGTCACATCGGAAAGATGCTCGACGTCCTCCGCGAAGGTGACTGTCGCCGTTCCATCCGCTGTGATGGTCAGATGACCCAGCGTATACGTTTGGCCGTCATTCGGGTTTACGACCTCGAGGGGCATTCCGGGTGCGGGCACCGGGGCAAAGCTCGCGATATTGGTCAGCGCCTCGGGCAGGTTTATCGTAAAAAAGTCGCCCTCCCTGACGTCGTCCGATTCTAGGGCGGCGTCAAGCACCCTGAAATTATAGCCGATTTTGATATTCGCGTTCTGCGGGATGTTGCTGTGGTCCGCAATTGGGTTGCCCAGGCTGTCGTAAACCGTGAAGCTCGAGCCCGTAATCTCGATTAGGGGTTCGGCGAGCGCCAGCACGTCCCGTTCTCCCTCCGCGAGCGCGGGGTGGACGGACACAAAGAGCTGCGCGAGGATCAGCGCGGCGACGAGCAGGTGGGAAACGAGTCTTTTCTTCATGGAAGGTCCCTCTCAAAAGGAAATATTTTTGCGTTTAACTTTGCGAAACATTCTTAATCAGTATAGTTTCAAAATGCCGTTATGTCAATAAACTTTGGTATTTCGCGTACATTCGTCATTTTTGACGGATGGCGCCCCAAAAGGGGCCGGGCGGCTTCCCCCTATGCAAAGCCGCGCGGAAGGGGGTATAGTATGAATAGGAGACAGGTTCACGATGAAAAACACGATGAAAAAATCGCAATTCCGTTCAAGAAACGCGCGGGCAAAAAGCGTATGCTGGGGGAGGTGGTGATGATCATGGAAACGAATGAGGCGGTGCTCGCCGTGAGAAGGATGCAGGATTACATCGAGGCGCACATCGCGGAGCCCATCGCGCTCGCGCAGCTCGCGAAGGCTGCAGGCTATTCCCCGTGGCACAGCGAGCGGCTGTTCAGCGAATGGGTCGGCAAAACGCCGTTCGCGTACATCCGCGCATTGCGCCTGTCCCGCGCGGCGCTCGTGCTGCGGGACGGCAAGCCGAAGATCGTCGACGTGGCGTTCGATTTCGTGTTCGACTCGCACGAAGGCTTCACGAAGGCGTTTTCGCGGCAGTTCGGGATCTCCCCGAAAAAGTACGCGGTGAAAACCCCGCCCATCCGGCTTTTTATCCCCTACAAGGCCAGCGATTATCGCCATACGAACATGCAGGGAGAGCAAGGAATGACCCAAACCAACTTAAAACCCGTATTCGTTCAGGTTGTCGAGCGGCCGGCGCGCAAGGTGTTGCTCAGACGAGGCGCCAAGGCCACGGAGTATTTCGAATACTGCGAGGAGGTCGGCTGCGACGTCTGGGGCGTGCTGACGAGCGTGAAGGAAGCGCTCTACGAGCCCATCGGCATGTGGCTGCCCGAGCGCCTCATCAAGAGCGGCACGTCGCAGTATGTGCAGGGCGTGGAGCTCCCTCTCGACTACGACAAGCCGGTCCCGGAGGGGTACGAAATAACCGAATTCGAGCCGTGCAAAATGATGGTGTTCCAGGGTCCGCCGTTTGAGGACGACGACTTCGGCGAGGCCATCGGGGACATGTGGGAGATGATGAAGGCGTTCGACCCGACGCTGTACGGCTACGAGTGGGCGGACGAGGACGCGCCGCGCTTCCAGCTCGCCCCGATGGGGTACCGCGGGTATATCGAGGCGCGGCCGGTCAGGCCCCTCGCGCAGGGTTAAAATCACAGCCATCTTTCTTTATTGAAACGGCGGGCGCCCCTTCGGGCGCTCTGCCGTTTTATAACCGGTTATTGAGCTTGGCCGATCAATCTGCTATGATAATCATGCGTTGGGATCACAATAAGAGCCAAACGGGCGCAGGCCGTCCGTATGCCTCTTTTTTGTGTCCGAAATTCAGAAAGGAACGATGGCTCAATGAAATTGCTTTGGAAGATGGGGCGGCTCGCGGCGCGCTACCGCTCCTTCTACGCGGTGGCGATTCTCTCCACGCTGATCCTCACCGCCGTCAACCTGATCGCCCCGCGCCTGCTCTCCGACATGATCGGCCTTGTGGAGCGCGGACTGGACGAGGCGGGGTTGCGGCGGATCGCCCTGCTGACCGCGGCGCTCGCGGCCCTTTACCTTTTGCGGATCGTCTTCCGCTTCCTGAGCAGCTACCTCTCCCACAAAGCGGCGTGGAACCTCGTGGAGCGCCTCAGGGTGCGGGTCTACGATAAGATCCAGAGCCTGTCGATGAGCTATTTCCACGACAAGCAGACGGGCGACCTGATGAGCCGCGTGATGAACGACACCTCGAACTTCGAGCTGCTGTACGCCCACATCCTCCCCGAGATGATCACGAACCTCGTGACCGTCCTCGGCGTCATGGCGATCCTTTTCGCCACCAACTTCCGCCTCGCGCTGCTCACCTGCATCCCGATCCCCTTCATTTTGCTGGGCGGCTGGCTGTTCGCGACGAAAATACGGCCCACCTTCCGTATCTCCCAGAAGGCGACGGCCGACATCAACGCTAAAATACACGACAACTTCGCGGGCATCCGCGAGATCCAGTCCTTCAACAAGGAGCGGGAGGAGACCGAGGCCGTCGAGGGCAAACTGAAGGTGTTCACGGGCGCCATGCTCTACGCGCTGAAATTGAGCGCGGTGTTTCATCCCACCGTCGAGTTCCTTTCGGCCGTCGGCACCGTCATCGTCGTGGGCGTCGGCGGGGTCCTCGCCTACCGCGGCGGGCTGACCGTGGCCGACATCGTGGCCTTCATGCTGTATCTCTCCCTGTTCTACACACCCGTTGCCGGGGTCGCCCGGCTTCTCGAGGACGCGCAGTCGGCCTACGCCGGGGCGGAGCGCGTGTTGGCGGTCTTGGATACGCCGCAGGAGATCAAGGACGCCCCCGGCGCGGCGGAACTGGAGGAAGTGCGCGGGGAGATCGCCTTCGAGCGCGTCGATTTCCAATATGAGGAGAACGTGCCTGTGCTCAAGGACGTCAGCTTCCGCTGCGAGGCGGGGCAGATGGTGGCGCTCGTAGGGCCGACGGGCGTCGGCAAGACCACGATGACGCAGCTCATCTCGCGCTTCTACGAGCCGAAGAGCGGCCGCATCCTGATAGACGGCAAGGATATCAGGGACGTGACCCTCTCGAGCCTTCGCAGGCACATCGCCCCCGTCTTGCAGGATACCTACCTGTTCAACGGCACCATCGCCGAGAACATCGCCTACTCGGTGCCCTTTGCGAAAAGGGAGGATATCGTCGCCGCGGCGCAGGCGGCCCAGATGCACGAGAGCATTTTGGAGATGCCCGACGGCTACGAAACCGTCATCGGCGAGCGCGGCATCCGCCTTTCGGGCGGGCAGAAGCAGCGCGTGGCCATCGCGCGGGCGATCCTTCGCAAGTCGCCCATCATCATACTCGACGAGGCCACGGCTTCGGTGGATACGGAAACGGAGCGCGAAATCCAGCTTGCGATCAACACGCTGGCGAAGCACCACACCATCGTCGCCATCGCCCACAGGCTGAGCACCATCCGCAGCGCCGACCTGATCCTCGTCCTCGAGGAGGGGAAGGTCGTGCAGCAGGGCACGCACGAGGAACTCTTGGCGCAGGACGGCCTTTACCGCAGGCTCTATATGGCGCAGGAGCGCGCGACATAAAGGCGGGGACGCCGATCTTCAAATCAACAAACAGCCTGCGCCGTACACGGCGCAGGCTTTGCTTTTGCGCGGGGATCCGGCCGCGGCAATGGCAGAGGGGGAAACGCTCAGCAGCGCCAGTTGATTTTCGCCGGATGCGGCTCGTTTTCCACCGCGACCGCGCGAAGCGCTTTTTCCATCTTCGCGGCCTCCGCGGCGGCGATCTCATCGTAGGTTTCCTGTGCCTGCGCGAGCCCTGCGCGGTCGTAGGCGATCGCGGCGGCGCCGTAAAACACGAGGGCGAGCGAATGCGTCGGCGCGTGGATGGACGCCGCGGCCGAGCCGACCGCGCGCGCCGCGGCCTGCGGGGCGGGGTCGGCCTCGGCCTCCCGCGCGGCGGCGTGGCACTCGAGTATGAACACCTTCGCGGCGGGGAGTTTGATGCGCCCGCCGAGCCATTCCCGGGCGGCGAAGATCGCGGCGCGCGGGCGGGCGTCGTCCGGATATGCCTTTTCATAAATCGGCAGGATGTGCTCCTCGGCGTAATCGACGCACCAGTTGGCGATCGTCGCCTTGCTTTGCGTCTCGATGAGGCGCATCATCGAGACGATCTCCGGCGAATCGGCGCGGAGCAGCATCTTGCGCAGCTTAACCATCGTTTGTTCCTCCCTGTTCTTTCCTGCGTCGGGGCCGGCCGGGCGCTACTTCGCCTTGTGCGCGGCGTAAAACGCTTTAAGCGATTTCTTCGTGTCCTCGTCGAGATGGTGCCAGCGCGTCTTTCGGATCGCGCCCTCCAGAGCGCAAAGCCGCATATAGCAGGCGGACGGGTCGCGCGCCAGGATGCGAAGCCACGCTTCGCGGCTGCCGACCTTTTCCAATTGCCCGATCGTGACGATGCCCGCGTCCGCGAGCTGGGCCTCGAGCTTTTCAGCGATGTTCGGCAATGCTGCCAGTTCGCCCATATCCTGATCCTCCGTGCGGTTCATGAATCGTTTCGGCCGGCGCTTCCTTGCCGCCGATTCACTATAATGATTATAAAACGATTATAGTACGGACGGCCCGGCGTGACAACTCCCGACTCGGGCGGCTCACGCGAAAGACCCTTTCATAAAAATTTTATAAAGGTACCTTGAAAATATGGCGAAGCCGGCGTATGCTATTAGCATGGTACCAAACAAATAATCCCTAAGGAGGATAACGATGGAGAATTATGACAAGAACGATAGGATGAAGGACTGCGGGTTCGATTGCACGGCAAACGATCCGCAATCCCCGCGCGGAGCGGAGGATGGGAACGAGGGCAGGCGCCGCCAGTGGGAGCAGGAATACGATTCGCTGCCGCTTGAGGGCAAGCTCGCCGCGAATCTGCGCGAGATGGCGCATCTGGCGCGGCACGGCGGCGGGGGAAAGGGCGGGCAGGGCCGCATACTGGCCATCCTCGCAAGGCGGGGACAGATGACGCAGCGGGAGCTGATGGAAATCGTCGACGTGCGCTCCGGTTCCTTATCCGAGGTGCTCGGCAAGCTCGAGACCGCGGGATATATCACCCGCAGGCCGAACGAGGCAGACCACAGGAGCGCGGACATCCTGTTGACCCAGGAGGGGCGCGAGGCCGCGGAGACTGTCATCGCGCAGCGCGCCGAGAGGCGCGCCGGCCAGTTCGCCTGCCTGAACGAGGGGGAGAAGGCGCAATTCAACGCGCTCTTGGAAAAGCTGAACGCGGATTGGCGCACGCGCCTCAGGGCCGCGGACGATGGGCGCGGATGCTGTGAAAAACGGCGTGGCGCGCACGGCGAGGAAGGCAGGGGCGGACACGGGCACTGCGGCGGGCACGGAGGACATAAGGGACGCGACGGCCGCCGGCACGGCGACATGGGCCGCTAAGGAAGACAGGGCGCTGTTTTCGACGCGCCCGGATAGAATCGGCCAGCGACATACAAGCGCTTCGCGGGCGGCTGCGCGCGCCGTGGGGGGGGAGAACGGGCGGCTTTGTGGTAAAAGCCGCCTATTCTCCCCATTAATTTCACATTCATCCTCTTTACAGCTTCGCCGGGAACGGTTATTATGGTTGCGTATACTAGATAGCGAGGAGATGGCAACCATTTCATTGAAACTATTCACGGATTCCTCCGCAAACCTTCCCGACGCGCTGGCGAGGGAAAGGGACATAGGGGTCGTCCCTCTCACGCTGAGCGTGAACGGAGAGGAAATGCTCTGTTACGAGCCCGGCCGGCAATTCGACGGCGAAGCGTTTTACGATCGCATGCGGGTCGAGGAAAAGCTCGAGATGCGGACCTCCATGATCAACGCCGCCGCCTTTGCCGCCGCGTTCGAGCCATGCCTGAAGGCGGGGGACGACGTGCTCTACGTCGGCATGTCCTCGGGCATCAGCGGAACGTATTTCGCGGGGCAGACCGCCGCGGAAAGCTTGAGAGAGGCTTATCCGGAGCGCCGCGTCCTCGCCGTGGATACGCTGGCCGCGTCGCTCGGCGAGGGCCTCATGGTGATCGAGGCCGCGGACATGCGGGATCGCGGTTGCGGCGCGGAGGAAATCGCGGAGTATCTCATCTCGCGGCGCATGCGTATGCGCCAGCACTTCATGGTGGACAACCTGATGTTCCTCAAGCGCGGCGGGCGCATCTCGGCCAGCGTGGCGCTGCTCGGGACCATCATCAACCTCAAGCCCATCATGAAAGCGGACGCGGAAGGCCGCATCGTGCTCGACAAAAAGATCATGGGGCGCAAAAAGGCGCTGAGGACGCTCGCGGAGATTTTCGCGGAAGATTACCGCGACGCGCCGGAGAACCGCCGCGCGGGCATCGCGCACGCCGGCTGTTATGAGGATGCGAAGGCGCTCGCGGACGCCATCCGGGAAAGCCATCCCGGGGTGGAGTTCATGATCGAGTGCTATGAGCCGGGCACGGGCGCGCACGTCGGGCCGGGCACGGTGGCGCTGTTCTTCTGGGGAGAGGAAAGGGAAGGGAAGGCCGCGCTCATCTCGACCATCAAGGCGAAGATCGCCTCCGAGGCCGCGAACATCAAGTCGGAAATCGAAAACAAGCTGCACAAGGATCAGCAGTAGCCGGACATAAGCCGGACATAAGGAAGATAGAATAGAAAGAAAGAGCCGGGCGCGTTTGCGCCCGGCTCATGTTATCCGGTTCTATCCGGCGCTCGACTCCCGAAACGGAAAAACTGTACTTAAGTACAATATACAGCGTTGAACGCGATCGGCTATAATGCATTTCGTATAGCAAAACCGCCTCGTCCGTACCGAACCGGGAATCAGCCCGGGTTTTGGCGCGGGCGAATCATGGGCGAGAAAATGAGAGCCGATGCCGGGACGCCGGCGGACAAAGCACAGCGCATTAAAAAGGAGGAGAGCCATGAACGAAGAAAAAAAGGATATCAGCGTGGAACTGCCGGATGAAGCCGTTGAGGAGGTAACGGGCGGCGCCAGCTTCTCAGGCATGCAACTGGCGAAAGAATTTATTTGCCCGCACTGCCGGTACACCTGCATGTCCGTGAGCATACCGGAGAAATGCCCGCGCTGCGGGTATCAATGGAAGTAAGGAAGCACTGATTGACTCGGGTACGCCGGCGGCCGGGTCTTTTCTCGTCCGGCGAACCCCTTTAGGCCATCGGCAAAGCGGAGCGTGGCATGCGGCCACACTCCGCTTTTGCGGCGCGTCGCAGCCTCGCCGTAAAATCGCCCGCTTTAGAAACCTAGTTGTCGAAGTAACCAACGCTGCATGAATAATTCCTAAGGGGGATTTCTATCTGCTCGGCGAGAGCGGACATCTCTTCCTTTGAAAAATCCAAAAGATTCATCTGAATGATGTGAAGCTCCAAATAGTCAAAGGGGTAATCGGATAACGCCATATTGAGGGCGTCCAGGCTTTGGAGTATATTTTCGCCGGAATATACTTCCTCCCTTGACTGCTGCTCCCTGTGTCCGCTGAAGAGCGCGTAATTGATGAGGCTCCGATCTTTCCAGACATATACCGTCAGCTCTTTAGACGAAGAAATTTCCCAAACCGGGTTCCCGGCGGCGTCGAGGAATTGAAAATCGTCGTTTTCCGACATTCTTCCTTCCCCGAGCGCAAAGCAAAGCCGCAAGCCGCCGGCTTCAACGATGGTTGCCTCCCGGCCATACATCAAAGCTTTTGTGATGGATTGATCCCGCAATATCCCCCACGCCAGCCAATTCTCCCCGTCGTTATACTGTCCCGCCATGATTTGCGCGGGAACGGAACCGGCGACGCTTAGTTCCGCGCTTGTTTTGGCAAGCCTGTCGTTAAATGCGCCCTTTTCCAAAACCGCGCAGGCCAAATTGCCGTTGGCGTTATAGTAGAAGATCAGCGTGCCTTCGTCATCTATATTCATTTGTTCTACGATGTTTTTGGGTCTGACGCCGGAAGCCTCGTTTTTGAGCGTCCGAAACAAGACGTCGGCGGCGCTCTCCTCGAGCGCTGATGCGCCCAGGACGACGGTTCCGCATAAGAAGGCGGCGGCCAGCGCGCATGAGACGGCGATCGCCCCGGCGGAAAACCTTCTGTGCTTCATAATCGCGCCCAGCCGCTCCCTGAGGGTCTTTTTTTCCTCGCACATCGTCGTGGAAAGGATGGTTCTCGGCGTTTTCGCCGCGGCCGCCATTGCGATCAGCGTATCGCCGTAGCTTTGTTTGCCGTTTGCGTCAAGGCCCTTAATCGCCGCCTCGTCGCATGAGAGCTCACAGGCCCGGTCTGCCTCGCGGCACGCGAGATAGACGATCGGGTTAAACCAATGCAGCGACCTTGCCGCAACAAAGAGCCATTTTAGGAGAATGTCGCGCCGCCGCAGGTGGACAAGCTCATGAAGCAGAATATTTTGAAGCTGCGCATGGGAATACTCCCTGTCCGGCAGCAGAATGGCGGGGCGGAATATCCCGATGAGCATAGGGGTCGGCGCAAGGCGGCTCCGGTACAGGCGAAGCGTCCGGCTCCCTTTGCCCAGTTGCCGAAGCACGGCCATTTCATCGTCCTTTACGGGGACGCGGCCGTGCCGGAGCTTCAAAACGAACGCCAGATACTCAAACACCGTGATAATAAAAATCGCGGCGCCGATCGTAAGCGGCATCGTCAGCAAATAGTTATTGAGCCATCCCTTGCTCTCATAAATGATCTCGACTTGATGTTCCACTTCCAACTCATCAAACGGCGCATTGTACTGCCGCTGCGAGATTTCTTCATAGCGTTCCGCGTTTGTCTTGATATTGTCTTCGACGATTTCCTGAACCGGGGCCATCGGCGTGCCGACCGGGATGGATACGAACGCGGAAAACGGCACGATGAGAGCGACGAGGACCAAAGTCCACAGGTAATACTGCGCGGCCTTTGGAATCCGGTTTTTCATCAGCGGTTTGAGGAGGAAGAGAACGAGGGCGACCACGCTTCCCGCGGCCGACATGATTAAAACTGCGCGCAGAAGCGCGGCCGTTGCTTGCCATGCATTCATTTTTCGCTCCCCCTCATCCGGAAATACGCTTTTAGCTCGTCGATGTCAGCCTCGGACAGCGTGCCGCGGCGGCAGAGCGCGGCGACAAGGCTCTTTGCGTTCCCTTCATAGAGCCTGTCGATCATGCTCTGCTCTTCGGTTTGAACGTATTCCGTTTCGGAAATGTTCGGGGTATAATACAACACGCCCTGTTTTCGCGCGGTTATGACTTCTTTGTCCGCAAGGCGGCGAATCAGGGTATTGATCGTGGATTTTTCCCAGCTTTTTGTATTTTGCAGTTCAACACGGATGTCCGTAAACGATACGGGCTTTTTTTCGCGCCACAGGATGCGCATGACCGCAAGCTCCGCGTTGGATATTTTTTCGGCTAGACCCATCGGCTGCAACCTCCATGTTACAATTGTGGCACACCTATATGTTACACTTGTGGTGCGAGTTTGTCAATCCGGTGTTTAAAGCGGATGCCGCACACGGCATCCGCTTTGTCGTTCGTAGGCTATCCGTCCCGACGGGCCTCGCTTATGGGCTTGCGGCGTTCGTCATGCGCCGCAAAATCCCGCGCTTACGTGAAGAGCCTTCGCCGCAATTCGTCCACAAGGCCCTCCTTGCGGTTGACGAGGAACAGCAGCGCGCCCAGGAGCACGAGCGGCGCGAGCGCGTACCAGCACCAGATGAGAAGGATTTCTTTATAATAGGCAAGCTCGAGTATGATTTCGAGCACCACGAAGTAGACCGAGAGCATGTAGCACAGGATGGCGTATTTGGGCAGCAGGCGCAGCTTTTTGATGCGGAAGATGAGCGTCGCGCAGTTGACGAGCGCGGAGGTCGCGAGCGTTACGGGCAGCGCCACCGGCAAAAACCAGCTCAATATGCCGCCGTTCATCCAGGCGATGAGCGCGAGATACAGGCTTACGGCGCAGCCGTCCATCGCGATGAAAAGATAGACGAGCGGCTTTTTAAAGAACATCGGCACGAACACGAATATGAAGAGCATGATGGCGGCGCCCGCCACATACAGCGACCAGGAAATTGTAAAATCGCCCAGGAGGTCGCACACGAAGGTGACGACGATGGGGATCAGCAGGATCAAAAAGCCCAAAAAGGCGATGAAGCTCCCGTTGACCCGCTGCGTCTCGACCCGCGGGGGATACGGCGTATAGCCGTCCTCGCTCCGTGCCGCCCTGGGGTTGACGACGGGCGTTTCGCACAGGGGGCAGAGCGCTTCCGATTCGGCGAGCCTGACGCCGCAATTCACGCAGTATGACATGACTCCATCAGCTTCCTTTCTCTCGTGTTGCTCTCGATGACGACGGGGATTCCCTCCTCGACGAGGCGGGCGAAGAAGCCCCGCTCGGTGTCCGTTTCGCGGATGGTCCGCGTGAAGTTGATGAACGACTTCCCCTTGTAGGAGATGACGCCGCAGGTGACCTTGTTCTCAAACAGCGGGCCGAGCTGGAAGTCGAAGCGTTCGACATGCTTCTCCATCTCGGCGGGCAGCGTGACGACGCCGATGTTCGACAAAAGCGCCGAGGACTGCACGTCTCCCGTCGCCTTATAAACCGCGCGCATGACCTGCACCTTCAGGAAGAGCGGGGCGTGCCGGATGAAGCGGTTCGTCTCCGCCGCGACGTTGGAGCTCAGCTTCGCCCGGAGCTTCGGCGCGGTCGCCTCGAGCCCCATGTAGTATTTCACTGCGAGCGCGATCTCCTTGAGGCTGTAATCCCCGTACTTGAACTCCACGCCCGGGTTGACGTAGGAGGAGAAGTTGCGCAGCGTCGTGGATGGGAAAATCTTCCTCAGGTTCACCGGCACGCAGATCTTGACCGGCATGTGCCTCTTTTTTTTGGAAACTTCCCTTTTTTGAATATCCCCGATGCTCCGTATGAGGATCGCGCCGAGGTAGTGCGTGACGGAAACGCCCATCTCCCGCGCCTTATCGGCGATGGGGGCGACCTCGGCGATGCCCGTGACGATGTTCATGAACTGGTCGTACTCCTCGGTGCCCGTGATGCGGTAGGCGTCGGGCTCGCTGCGAGAGAGGGTGACATCGCCCGCGACCTTGTGGAAGCTGTCCTCCGTTTCCTCGGGCTTGGGCGGCTCATGGCAGTCGAGTATCTCGTCGTCCCGCGGGATTTGAATCCCGTGGTTGAGCGTCAGGTATTCGGCGACGAGGGTTTTTAGAAAACGCATGCCGCCCGTCCCGTCCGTGAGCACGTGGAAGAACTCCAGCGCGATGCGCCGCTCGTGGCAGCGCACGCGGAAGAGGAAGCCGTTGTTCCGGCGCAGGTCGATGGGGAGGCAGGGGTTGGCGACGTCCTCCTCGATGGGGGGCATGCCGTGCAATTCCTCGAGATAGAACCAGAATAGGCCGCGCTTAACGCACACGCCCATGGTCGGGATCCGCCTGAGCGTCGCGCCGAGGGCGGCGTTGAGCACCTCCCGGTCGATCGGCTCGTCGAGCGTCGCGCACAGCCGGAACATCGCCATCCATTTCCGGCTCATGACCACGGGGTAAATCGTGGCCGCGTTATCGAGCTTGTACCATTTCTTCTTTTTCATCCAGTAGAAAACCTGTCCGTCAAGGGTGGAATTTATGTGTCCGCCTAAAAGCCGCGCTCACGAAGGCCGGAGACGATCGCCGCGTACGCCTCGCAGATGTCGCTCACCCGCCCGTCCGCCCTCTTTTTGGAGAACGGCATTCGGCGAAAGTCGATCGCGTCCAGATGGGAGATGCCGCGCGCGTTTACGCCGCGCAAAACTGCGAAGTTTTCGCCCCGGCGCGCGGACTCGACGCTGACGAGCCCGTCGTTCGGGCCCTCGAGCAGGCTGACGACGAAGTTCGCGGCCATCAGGTTGACATCGCTCGACGGCCTTCGCATCAGGCAGGCATAACATTGATAGTATACATCAGGATGGTCGGGATTATCAAGATTGAAGCGCGCCATGTGCGCGGTGGAAAATTCCCGGCAGACCGTGGCGAAATCGGGCTCGCGGTCCCCGAAAACCCGTATCCAGTTGTCGACGGCGAACGCAGCGATGTTGAAGAAGCGCTCGGGCGCGCGCAAAAGCCTGTCCATGGTCTTCGAGCCGTGGTGCGGCGTGGCGACGGTCGTGACGCTCGCGACGCGCGCGCCCATCCCGAGCGAGGACGCCGCCATGCGGATCTCCAGCCCGCCCTTCGAGTGGCCGATGAGGTTGACCTTCTCGGCGCCCGTTTCATCCAGCACCTCGCGGATGCGCCGGATGAGCTGCGCGGCGTTCGCGGAGGTGCTCGCCCAGCCGTCCTGTCCGCCGTAGTAGATCGCGGCGCCGCGTTCCGCGAGCGTTTTCGGGATGCGGCCCCAATAGAGAGGCACCTTCAAGTCCCGAAAGCCAGTGCCGTGGACGAGTATGATCGGGTATTTGGTTTTGCAGGATTCGTCCATGGGTAACCGCTTCCCGGGCATCGTTCGCGCTTTTCGCGCGGCTGCGCCCGCTTGAAAAAAGATACGGCCGCCCTACATAGAACGGCCGTTGCCCGTCGCGATGGCTGTCAGTTCGCCTTCTTGAGGATGAACCAGGCGTGCATGTACGGAAGGCCCGTCGCCTCGTCCGTGCCGTAGGGGTCGGCGTAGAGCTCGTAGGTCTTGCCGTCGTTCATTTCAACCGCGGAAACGCCGCTGAAGTAGCAGAACATGATGTCGCCCTCGCTCGTCTGGATGCGGGCGACGACATAGGGCGCGCTCTGGCGGATCTCCGTGATGGTGCCCACGATCTTATAGCCCTGCTCGTGGTGCGGATAATCGCGTATGCGCGCGTAATCGATGCGGTATACGCCGTTCATGTAGGTGTCCTTCGCAGGCTGGTGCTCGAGGTATACGGTGGAGGTCTTCGCGGCGTCGCCCTTGGTGGCGGTGACGACCACCTCATATAAGCCGACCTTCTCCGTCTTGACCGTGAAGCTGAACGTGCCCGCGGCGGAGTCCTGCGTGATCGCTCCGTCGAGCTCGACGCCCGCGACGCTGATGGTCGCGCCCTGCTCCATGGTGCCGGAGACGGTCATCTTCACGTCGGTGCCGTAGCGCTTGACATTCTCGTTCACGCTGAAGGCGACGTTGCCCTGCGCGGGCGTGTTGGGCGTTGTGGCCGCGCCGTAGGTGATGTTGTAGGTCGCAACCGCGCTCATGCAGCTGTTCTTCTGCGCCTTGACCTCGAGCACATAGGTGCCCTCGCCGGGGAGCGTGTAATTGGTGGAGAAGTTGCCCGCCTCGTCGACCGAGACCTGCGTTTCGCCCACGAAGATGGAAGCCGTGTTGTCGTCGACGACGCCGGAGACGGCAACAGTGGCCGAATCGACCGTGAAGTCGCTCACGGTGGGCTGCGTCATGGTGAGGCTGATGGTCGGGACGGTGATCGTAATCGGCTCCTCGAACTCGACCTGCGTTTCAACCCCCGTGGGGCTGATGACGACGATGTCGGGCGTGATGGAGATCGTGTTCGAGTCGAGGGGCTCGTCCGGGATCCAGATGGTTTCGGGTACGTTCAGCCCTCGGGAACCCTTGATGATCGGGAATTCGCGCACCAGCTCGCCCGCCGTGAAGCGCACGATATAGTTGTTCTTCGCGAAGACGGTGATCAGGTACGCGGGGTCTCCGGCGTCGGTCGCGCTGGCCTCGACCTTGGGCGCGCGGGTGACCGGGTCGCCCTTGAAGGTGCAGCTGATGAACTTCCCGAAATTGCCGTCGTACTTGGTGCTCACGAGTATGAAGGCGAACACGGCGATGAGGAGCACCAGCACGCCCGCCGCCGCGATGAAGAGCAGGTTGCGTTTGCCGCCGGTTCCGGCGCGCTTGCGGCTGTAGCTGTCGGCATAATCGAACTCGTCGCTCGCCTTTTTGGGCTTATGCGCTTTGACGGGGACGGGCAGGGGCCTGTCCGCATCCTCGGCGGGGGCGCTTTCTCGGTAAGGCTTGCCGCCGCGCGCCGGCGCTGCGGGAGCCGGCCTCGCCGGGGCCGAAGGCCTCCCGTAGGCCAGGTCGTCCGCGACCGCCGCGCTGCGTACCGGCACGCTTGTGCGCGCGGGCGACGCGCTTGTGCGCGCGGGCGCGCCGCTGCCGTAAGCAGCGCCATCCGCGGGCGTTGCGCCACGCACGCGCACGTTGTTGCTGAAGTCCTCGTCGTCCGCGGGCAGGGGCGCCGGCCGCGCGTATGCAGGGCGCTCCGCGTCCGCGGGGCGGGGGTTGAACTTGCCGAAAAAGTTCTGGGGGATGTCCTCCTCGGACACGGTGTTCGCGTCGAAGTCGGGCTTGGGCCACTGCGGCGCCTTCACAAAGCCCCACGCGGGCGGCGTTTCGCCGGTGGAGGCGACATAGGATTTATAACCGGAATCGTTCGAATGAGCGTCGCGCCCGCTCTCCGGTTCGTCGGGCGTAAGCGGAGCCGCGCAGTTCTCGCAATACTCGAGATAGTCCTCGTTGTGCGCCCCGCAATTCTTGCATCTCATCAACATTTCCTCCTGCATGGGATTCATATCCACATAATTATAGCAAATAAGAAAAAAGGTGCAAACTGTTTTCGCGTCCTATTTTGAAAACAATGTATGAAATAGCGCGGGGAAACCCGCGCCGCCTTACAAAGCCGTGTATACTGTGTTATAATAATCCCGACTTTTCCGAGGAGCCAGATTATGCGCAGATATGTTTGTGCCGCGTTGATCATACTCGTTTTCGCTTCCCTCTTTAGCGGCTGCAGGAAGGGGGATGCTTCCAACGAGGGAGTCGAGGGGCAGGATCTCGCCGGCTTTTCGCTTTCGGGCGCGGCCGAGGGGGGCGGGACGGTCCACAACGCAAACCTCTTTTCCCTCGCCGTGGAGGAGCGGGGCGGGGATACCGCGCTCACGCTCGATTTCGTCTCCGACAGCAAGCTTTCCGGCGAAGGCACGCAGGCGGAGGTCGGCAACCCTCCCAAATACAAGGTCTATCTGCTCGATAAGCCCTACAGGCTGGTCGTCGAGTTCGGCGCGCTCGCCTACTGGGATTACGAGCGCACGTTCGATCCCGGCGCGTCCGCGCTCATACAGGGCGTGTTCAACTATTCGCCCGAGCAGGGCGGCGTGTTCCGGCTCTATGTGCAGCTTGCGAAAAAAACCGCGTACCGGGTGGACGCCGAGGACAGCGCCGTCACCGTGACGCTTCGCCCGGTCGTTGAGGCGGAGGCGGCACCTTCCGCAACGCCCGGGGAAGGCGGCGCGGTCGACATCCTCGAGAGCGAGCTTGCCCCCGCGGGCGCCGCGTACTACGTGCTCGCAAACGCGTACCGGGGATACTGCTCGGGCACCATCGACGTTCCCGAAATGACGCCCGTGCTCTGCGCAAACGGCGCGAACATCCTTCTCATATCCAAGGCGTTTAACGCGAAGGACAAGGTGGAAGCGCTCATGGACGCCATACTCAAGCGCGAGGAGAACGCCGTGCCGGCGAACTGGGGCGTCGTGCTGCTCGAGGACGGCCTGCTCCCCGATTACACGCAGGAGATGGATTACCTCGCGGCGTACGACGTCGCTCCCGCCCGTGTGGACGGCGCTCCGGCCAAGCTGGACGTCGCGATCCCCGACGGGCTCTTCCTGACACTGACGCCCGACAGGAGGGCGCTATTATACAGCAAGCGCGTCGTCGAGTACGAGGCGGGCGGTGGCGTGACGGAATACGAGCTGCTCTATATCGGGGCGCCGGGGGGAGAGAGCCGAAAGCTCCTCGATTTCGAGTTCCAGTCGGTCGAATCCGCAAGATATTCGCCCGACGGGCGCAAGCTCGCCGTGCTCGAGCGCAGCGGGGAGAGCGCGCACCTGTATGTGTTCGACGTGGACTCGCGCGACCTCGTCACGGACCTTTCCGCCGTGGGTTTCGGGGATACCGTGAGCGCCTATTGCTGGGACAGCATGGGCGGCCGCATCTTCTCCATCGGCGGCTCGAACGAGATCGTCGTCCATCAGTACGACTTCAACGTGCCCAACGAGAGCAAGCGCCACACCGTCGTCGACAAGAAGGGCGTGGACGAAACGAGCCTCAACTTCCTCAGCGGCGAGGTCTATTTCTGCGAGACCACGCTCGAGAAAGGCGCGGAGATGTTCCGCATCAAGCCCGAGGGCGGCCTTCGGAGATTCTACCTCGCGGCGGACGCGTTCTGCTTCTCGAAGGACAGCCGGTATCTTGCCTTCACGCTCAACGGAAACGATTTTTTCGGCGCGGCCGCTTCGGGCGCGCAGCCCGTCTTCGCCGTTCGGGACCTGCAGACGGGCGAGGTGACGAATATCCAGAGCGGCTTTCGCGTGTTCACCTTCCTCTGGTCGGAGGACGCGAAGAAGCTTTTCTATTTCGAGAACATGCTCTCCGGCGACCTGGGCGAGGGGGGAGACGGCGATTCTTCCGCGCCGGCTTCCGGCAACGACCCGTATCCCTATCGGCTGTGGGTTTATGATATGCAGACAGGAAAAAGCCGCGCGCTCGCCGACCTTACGACCACCAACATCGGCGTCTCGGCGGCGGGCGACGCCGTCTACGTCTGCTATGTCGACGCGGAGACGCTGGGCGAGGTGGTGCGCGCGACGTACGCGCTCAAACTTCAGGAGGAATAACGAAGGGAAGAATCTCTTACGCCCATATGGACATTTCGCGCCGTGTGGTGTAAAATCCCAGTGGAAATACGCAGAGTAGGGCGCTGTGCGTGTCCCCGCAAAAGCGGGGAGCAGTGCCGCCGGAACGGGGAGTTGTCCGGCGGACGAATAACCGGGAGGTTTACGGTTCAGCGCTCGAATCCCGCTGCTGCATAAAGGATTCAAGCTTCCTCTATGCGGTAAAAAAAGCCGCGCAAAGGATTCAAGCTTCCTCTGTGCGGTAAAAGAAGCCGCGTAAAGGAGGCTGTTTTTTATGAAGCAAAAGCTTGGCAAATCCATCGCCGTGGCGCTGTGCGCGCTCATCCCGTGCGCCGTGTACGCGTACTTCAGCGCGAAGTACACCGCGCCCACCGAAACGACCGATTACCTCGCGATGGCGGGGATCTTCCTGCCGTGGCTTTTCATCCTCGCTTTGATGCTGCGCCTGTGGCAGGACGCGTCCGAGCGCGTCTGGACGCGGGATAAGACCCGGCGGCTCGTCCTCTCGGCGCTGCTCACGGCGCTCGGCGTGGTGCTCGGGGGCCTTTTGAGCATCCCGGCGATGCCCTTTGGCGCATACTCGCTGAAAATCGGCTTCGGCGTGCTGCCCGTCATCCTCTCGGGCATCCTCTTCGGGCCGACCTACGGAGCGATGGTGGGCGGCGCGACGGATTTCCTCCAGGCGCTCATCTTCCCCAAGGGCGCGTACGTGCCCTTCTTCACCATCATCGGCACGCTCTTCGGCCTCATACCTGGCCTGTTTTTCGCGAGGAAGCAGGAGCCGAAGTTCCTGCGCGTGCTGCTCGCCGTGGCGGCGGGGCAGCTCGTCGCGAGCGTCGCGCTCAATTCGCTCCTTCTGATCTGGCTCTACGGGCTTCCCTGGGAAACCTTCATCCCGCGCATCATCAACCAGGCCGTGATGATTCCCATATACGGCGTGCTTTCGTACTATTGCGTGCGGCTCTTGAAAAAGTCGGGCGTCGCGCGATAGGGTTATAGAATTCATCATAAATGCACATACTTGCCTCAACGGCCAAATATGGTTATTGGAGGCAGACTATGGCATTCGGGAAATTGAGTTTAAAAGCGTCCGGAGGGCATGAGAACGTCGCCGAGGCGCTCGCCCGCTGGAAGGCGGCGATGGAATTCTATGAAAACGCCAAGGACCCCGAGCTCATCGAGTTCGCGATCTACGACATGGAGGCCGCAAGGAGGAGATACGTGTTCCTCCTCAAGCGGAGCAAGGAGAAATAAGCCCGACCGGGCGAAGCAACGGAGGAGATGGATATGGGTTTTGCGGGCGTAATGATCGGCATCGCGGCCTTCGGCCTGGGGATACTGATCCTCTGGCTGTTCTGCAAACTGCTCAAGGTGTCTCTCAAGATCATCTGGAAGCTCGTCGTCAACGCGCTTCTCGGCGCGCTGATACTCGTCATCTTCAACCTCGTGGGCGGGCTGTTCGGCTTCACGCTCCCCATCACGTTCCTCTCCGCGCTCGTGGCGGGCGTGTTCGGCGTGCCGGGGGTTATTGTGATGGCGCTGCTGTCGCTTCTGTAAGCGCGGGGCCCGTTTCGAGCGCGCCGCCCGCAAGCTGCGCGCGCATGCCGCCGCATGTGAACGCGACCGCGTCCGCCGTGACGACGAGCGTCGATACCGTTCCGTTTTCCTCGACCGTGGAGGTCCATCCCTCCGCGGTCTTTTCTATCGCACAGGTGCGCGCGGCGTCGAAGCCGGCAATCACGGCGGGGCTTGGGCTCGCGCTTCCCTCCGGTTCGTCTTCATATTCATATTCGGGCGTCGCGGCGTACTCGTACCGCCCGCGCGAGAAGCTTGCGCGGACATCCGCCGCGTATTCCCCGACGAGCGCCGCGCCGTCCGCGTAGTCGAAGCTGAAGGTATATCCGCCCTCGCCTGAGCCGTGCATTTCACCCGTGCCCTCGGCGGCGCCCTGCACCGCGCCGGCGTAGCTGCCGCCACTCCCGAAAAGGCGGCAAACCGTGACGCCGATCTCCGAGAGGGCGGCAAGGTGCGCGCTGATTTCAACGGAAATGAGGAACGCCTCCGCGGAATCCCGCGCCGAGAGCGCCCGGAGCAGTTCCTTCGCCGCAGGCTTGCATGCGGCGAGATACGCGCGATAGAAATCGTAAAGCGGGTTGACCGAGAAGGGCGTCGGCGCGGCCGTCCCCATCGCCTGCGGGGTGCCCGCGGGGACGGGGGAGGGCGAAGGGGAGGGGGAAGGGCTCCCGGCGGGAAAGCTGAGCCGCTCCAGCGACGCGCAGCCGCCCGAAGCCAGAGTCAGAGCGATGAAAAAAAGCAGAGCCGCTGAAACAGCGGCGCTTTTTAAGCGGTTGCGCGGCCTTTTCATTGCCCGTTCCCGTTGCCGGGCTCCTGTTGGTCGCTCGGACCGTCCGTGCCGGGGACATCCGAGGGCGCCGCGGCGTCCTCCGGGGGCGTTATACTCAAGAAGTACCGGACCATGCCGTCGAATATGCCCAAAGCGCAGCGCGCCTGATAGGCGTCGCTGTTGAGCAGCGCGTCGTCCTTCGCGTTTGTCAGGTAGCCCATCTCGAGCGTGACCACGGGGATCCGCGACCAGTTGAAGCCCGCCTGGTTGTCGAGGGGGACGAGCGGCGCCGCGGCTCCCTCGGTGGCCTGCGCAAACGCCAGCGCGATGCATTCGCCAAGGTGGAGGCTCTCGGGGTAGATCTCCGGGGTGACGCTTTCGGAGGGCAGCAGCACGCAGGCGCCGGATTGGTCATAATCGCGGCTCGCGTTGCAGTGGAGCCTGATCCAGATCGCGGCGCCGCTCTCGTTCATCATGGCGGCGCGCTCGATGTTCGAGAGCGAAACCTCGGAGGTGACGCGGGTCATGACGACCGTCGCCCCGCAGGCCTCGAGGAGCTGGCGCAGCTTTTGCGCGACGAGCAGGTTGATCCTGTATTCGGGCGCGCCGCTGCGGATGCCCGCGCAGCCCGCGCTCTGGCGGATTTTTTCCAGGTTTGAGCCGGGCGCGATCGCCTCGAGGCCCAGGTCGGGGACGCACTGATGGCCCGGGTCGAGGCCGATCACCTTGCCCGCGAGCGCCTTCGCGGCTTGCGCGAGCGCCTCCTCGGTCAGGGCGGGCCAGCCCTCTGCGGCGTCGTCCCCCGCGGTCGCGAATGTGTCGCCGGATGCTTCCGCAGCATCTCCCGTTTCATCCGCGCCGCCCAGATCCAGCCGGACGCGAATGGCGACAGGCAGGTCGAACAGGCGGAAATAGCGCAGGAAAGGGTCGTAATAATAAGAGCGGTTGCGCCTGTTCGCATCCCCGGCGTCGCCGGAATCCTCGCCGCTGCCGTTTTCCGCCGGATCGGCGAGCGCCACGGAGCCCACGGCCATGATGGCCGCGAGGACGAGTATCAGAAGGATGCGCAGGGAACGTTTCATAAGAACAAATGGCTCCCGTTAACAGAATGACTATTATATTGTAATGACGGCGCGCCCCGTTTGCAATGAAGGGGTGATAAACAAATTGTTAACAATCCGTCATATTTTGATAAAACGCAGCTCGTTCTCCTCGGCGGTGAGGGAAACGCGGTCCCCGAATGTGATGCTGCCCTTCAAAAGCTCCTCGCTCAGGCTGTCCTCCACGCGGTGCTGTATGAGGCGGCGAAGCGGCCGCGCGCCGTACTGCTGGTCGAACCCGTCGCGCGAGAGGAGCTCCTCCGCCTCGGGGGATATTTCGAGCGTGATGCCGCGCATGGCGATGCGCGCCTTGACCTTCTCGAGCATGAGGCGGGCGATGGCGAGCGTCTGCTCGGCGCTCAACTGGTTGAAGAGGATGATCTCGTCCACGCGGTTGAGGAATTCGGGGCTGAAGGATTTCTTCAATTCGGAGAGCATATCCTGGCGGATGTGCTCCGCCTGCGCCGCGCCCGCGCCGAAGCCCATCACGGCGCCCCTGCCGTGGCGCATCGCGCCGGCGTTGGAGGTCATGATGATGATGGTGTTGCGGAAATCCACCGTGCGGCCGCGCGAGTCGGTGAGCCTGCCGTCCTCGAGCACCTGAAGGAGCATGTTGTACACGTCGGAATGCGCCTTCTCGATTTCGTCGAGGAGGATGACGCTGTAGGGCTTCCTTCGCACGCGCTCCGTGAGCTGGCCGCCCTCGCCGTAGCCGACGTAGCCCGGCGGCGAGCCGATGAGCTTGCTCACGCTGTGGGCTTCCATATATTCGCTCATGTCGAGGCGTATCATCGCCTCCTCGTCGGAGAAGACCGCCTGCGCGAGCGCCTTGGAAAGCTCTGTCTTTCCCACGCCCGTGGGGCCGAGGAAGATGAAGGAGCCGATGGGCCGTCCGGGGTCCTGCAAGCCCGCCCGGGCGCGCCTTATCGCGCGGCACACGGCCAAAACCGCCTCCTCCTGCCCGATCACGCGCTCGTGCAACTTCTCCTCAAGATGGAGGAGCCTTTCGCTCTCGCTCTCGGTGAGGCGGCTCACGGGGATGCCGGTCCACGCGTTGACGACCTCCGCGATGTCGTCCGCCGTGACGACGGACTCCTTGTCGTCCCTCTCGCGCTCCCAGTCGGCCTTGATGCGCTCGATCCTCGCGCGAAGCTTCTGCTCCTCGTCGCGTATGGCGGCGGCGCGCTCGTAATTCTGGTTGTTGACCGCCTCCTCCTTTTCGTTGAGCAGGGCATCGAGCTTCCCTTTGAGCTCGGCCACGTCCGGCGGCGTCATGTAGGCGTTGAGGCGCACGCGGCTCGCGGCCTCGTCCATGAGGTCGATCGCCTTGTCGGGCAGAAACCGGTCGGAGATATACCGGTCCGCGAGGTCGACCGCGGCGCGGATGGCGTCATCCGTGATGCGCGCCTTGTGGTGCGCCTCGTATTTGTCGCGCAGGCCGAAGAGGATCGCCTCCGCCTCGGCGCGCGAGGGCGCGCCGATGTTGACGGGCTGGAAGCGCCGCTCCAGCGCGGCGTCGCGCTCAATGTGGCGGCGGTACTCGTCGGGCGTGGTCGCGCCGATCACGCGGATGTCCCCGCGCGCGAGCGCGGGCTTCAAAATATTGGCGGCGTCGATGCTGCCCTCGGACGCGCCCGCGCCGATGATTGTGTGCAGCTCGTCGATGAAGAGGATGGTCCTGCCCTCCTGGCGCAGCTCGTTGATGGCGCCCGTGATGCGCTCCTCGAATTCGCCGCGGTACTTGGTGCCGGCGAGCATCGCGCCGAGGTCTATGCTCATGATGCGCTTGTCGCGCAGCAGGTCGGGGATTTTGCCGGAGGCGATCCTCTGGGCGAGGCCCTCTATGACGGCGCTCTTGCCCACGCCCGGGTCGCCGATGAGCACGGGGTTGTTCTTGGTGCGCCGGGTCAAAATCTGTAAAATGCGCTGTATCTCGCTTTCGCGGCCGATCACTGGGTCGAGCTCGCCTTCGCGCGCGAGGCCCGTGAGGTCCCTGCCGTACTGGTCGAGTATGGGCGTCGCCGAGGCGTCCGGAGCGGGCTTGCCGTTCGCGGGTTTTGCCGCGATTTCCTCGCCCGTGAGCATGGAGCGCAAGAGCGCGAGGTCCGCGCCGAGGTCCTCGAGGATGCGCACGGCGACGGAATCCCGTTCGCGCAGGATCGCTAAAAGGATGTGCTCCGTGCCGATGTAGCTCGTTTTGAGCGACTTCGCCTCATAAAGGCTCAGTTCGAGGATCTTTTTCGTGCGCGGCGTATAGCCGAAGCTATCCGTGAAATGATAATCCCCGCGGCCGACCAGTTCGTCCGCGCGCTCCTGCGTGGCCTTATCCGTCACGCCGAGCGAATGGAGCGCCCGCGCCGCCGCGCCTTCCTCCTCGCGGATGAGGCCGAGCAGCAGGTGTTCGCTGCCGACATAGTTGTGCCCCATGTCGCGCGCGGCCTGCTGCGCGAGCGCGAGCGCCCTCTGCGCGCCCTGCGTGCATCTTTCCGAAAAGCCCATAAGCGGTGCTCCTTCATGCCGTTCGCAGCCTCTTTTTGGATATTTTATCCCAAAGTTCCATCGGAGGCAATCGGGACGGGATAAAATGGATGAAAATCCCGCGCCGCCATGTTATCATATCATAGGTTCGTCCGGCCTGTCGGCGGCATATTATGATTAAAGGTGTATATGCCAATAATCTGAACGGGAGAAGACAACATGATCTATCTGGACAACAGCGCAACCACAAGAACGCTTGACGCGGCCGCGGACGCGGCGCGTATCTATATGAGCACAAACTTCTTCAACCCCTCCGCGGCGTATCTGCCCGCGGCCGAGTCCGAAAAGGCCGTCGAGGGCGCGCGCGGGAGGCTTGCGGGAGCGATCCATGCGAAGCCCGGGGAGATCATCTACACCTCCGGGGGGACGGAGAGCAACAACGCCGCCATTTCCGGCGCGCTCAGGGCCATGCGGGGCACGGGCAGACTCATCGTGGGCGCGACGGAACACCCGTCGGTCTATGAGGTCGTGAAAGCCTACGCCGCGCTGGGCTACGAGGTGGTCGAGGCGCCCGTGAACGCCTCGGGCGCGACGGACATGGCCGCGCTCGCTTCCCTCGTCACGCCCGATACGATGCTCGTAAGCGTCATGCATGTGAACAATGAGGTCGGCGCCGTCAACGATTTCGCCGAGATTTACGCCATCGTCAAGAAGGCCGCGCCCGAGGCCGCGGTGCATGTCGACGGGGTGCAGGGCTTTTTGAAGGTCCCCTTCGACGCGAGGGACTGCGATTTCTATTCCGTCAGCGGCCACAAGTTCCACGCGCCCAAGGGCGTCGGCGCGCTCTATGTGAAAAACGGCGCGCGCTTCGCGGGCGGGCAGGCCGGGGGAGGGCAGGAGAACAACCGCCGCTCCGGCACGACCAACACGCCCGGCATCATGGGCATGGACGCCGCGATCGCCGACTATCTTTCGCATCTGGAGGAATACAGGAACCATATGCGCGCGTGCAAGCTCAGGCTCGCGAAGAACCTCATGACCGTCCGGGACGCCCTCGTGAACGGGCCGAAGCCGACGGACGGCGCGCCGCATATCCTGAACGTTTCCTTCCTGGGCGTGCGCGGCGAGGTGCTGCTGCACGCGCTCGAGGCGAAGGGGATCTACGTCTCCACGGGTTCCGCCTGCTCCGCGCGCAAGAAGGGCAAAAACAGGATCTTGAGCGCCATGGGCATCGCGGGCGCCCGGCAGGAGGGAGCCGTCCGCTTCAGCCTCTGCCCCTTCAACACGCCGGAGGAGATGGACGTCGCCGCAACGGCGATCGCCGAGCAGGTCGCGTTTCTCAGGCGATACAAGCGGAGATAAGGCCGGAAAAGGGCCATCATTAGAATTAGGGAGTACGAAAGTGGAACAGGTTTTGCTTGTCCGATACGGGGAAATCCATCTCAAGGGGCTCAACCGCCCCTTCTTTGAGCGCAGGCTGCTGGAGAATATCAGAAAAGCGCTGTCGGGCTTTGATGCGAGCGTGCGCTACGACCAGGGCCGCATATTCGTTTCCGGCATCGCCGGAGAATCCGTCGACGGGGCGTGCGCGAGGCTCGCGCGCGTGTTCGGCGTGTATTCGATCAGCCCCGCGCTCGCGGTGGAGAAGGCGTGGCCCGCCATTGCCGACGCCGCTGCGGAGGTGATGAAAGCAGCCATGGGGGAAGGCGAAAAAACCTTCAAGTGCTTCTGCCGCCGCGCGGACAAGGCGTTCCCCATGAATTCGGAGGAGATCAACCGCGAGTTGGGGCACGATATTCTCATGCGCTTCCCGGAGCTTTCCGTGGACGTGCACGCGCCCGCGATCAAACTCTGCGTCGAAATACGGGACAAGGCCTTCGTCTACGCGCGGGAGATCATGGGCGCGGGCGGCCTGCCCACGGGCACGGCGGGCCGCGTGGCGCTGCTCATCTCGGGCGGGATAGACAGCCCCGTCGCGGGCTACATGATGGCGCGCCGCGGGCTCGAGCTTTCAGCGGTGCACTTCTACAGCTATCCCTATACGAGCGCGCGCGCAAGGGACAAGGTGGTGAAGCTCGCGGAGCTCGTTTCCGCCTATGCCGGCACGGTGCGCCTGCACCTCGTGCCGTTTACGGAAATACAGCTCGCCATCTATGAAAAGTGCCCGCCCAAGGAGACGACCGTCATCATGCGCCGCCTGATGATGAAGATCGCCGAGACGATCGCCGTCCGGGAGGGCGCGCGGGCGCTCGTCACGGGCGAGGCGCTGGGGCAGGTGGCGAGCCAGACGCTCGAAAGCCTCTGCGTGACGGACGACGCCGTGCATATGCCCGTCTTCCGGCCGCTCATCGGCTTTGATAAGGAAGATATCATCCAAATCGCCAAAAGGATCGGCACGTTTGAAACCTCGATCCTGCCCTATGAGGACTGCTGCACGGTGTTCGTGCCCACGCACCCCGTGACGCGCCCGCGGCTCGCGGAACTGCGCGCGAGCGAGGCCGCCGTGGACTTTTCCGAATTGATCGAGCGGGCGCTCGCCGAGACGGAGGCGCTGGAGGTCGGCGAAGCGCAAAAAGAGGCGCGGCCGGTTTCATAATAGGCCGAATAGGCTGAATTAACCCTTTATTCACGGGATTTTCTTCCTCCGGGATGATATAATCCCCCGTGAAGGGAGGCGATCGATTGAAGAAATGGATCCTGTTGGCGCTTGTGCCGGCGCTGGCGCTGATGCCGGTCCTTTGCGCGTGCGCGGCCAAAGCCCCCCTTGCCGCGGGAGCCACGCTGGAGCCGGCGCCTACGCCCACGCCTGCGCCCGAAACAACGCAGGCAGCCGGCGGCGCCCTGGAAATCAGCTTCGAGAGGCTTCCCCTCGTGCGCCGCGAGCAGACCTACGGCAGCGGCAACGCGCTCATCTACCCGGCCGTGGACGCGGAGGAGTTTGACGCGCTCAACGCCGCGATCCTGAAGCGCATCCTCGCGGGCCTCAACCGGATGACCGCGCCCGTATATACCTATTTCAATATCAAGTGCAACGAGGACGGCATACTCTCCATCCTCGTGAGCTATTACGACATGGAGACGCGCGAATTATACCTCAAGCTCCCCATGACCTTCGACGCCGCCACGGGCAAGGAGATCACCCTCGCGGAGTGCTTCAGGGCGGAGGACGACGCGTGGCGCTCCGTCATCCCCGACATCGTGACCGATCAGGCGAACAGCACGGGCATGGTGCTGCTCTCGGACATACTGCCCATCGGGGACGAGCAGCTCTTCTATCTCACGGGCAGTTCCCTCGTCATCCTCTACCGCCCGTACGAGATCACGACCTGCCTTTCGGGCTGGCCGGAATTCGGCATCGGCTACGACCGGCTCTCCGCTTACTTCAGCGAGGACGCCGCGATCGCACGATTGTTCAGGAAGGTCTGAAAACATGAGATGTTCCTGTAAAGCCTGCGGGACGTATATGGTTCAGGTGGAGCACGGCCTTCAAAGCGGCTGCAAGTGCCCCGACTGCGGGAACGAATGCCGCGACTGCATGGGCAGCGACCGGCCGCCCATGGCGCTCGACGAGCTCAAGCGGCGCATGGCGCTTTTAATTGAAAACGAATCGGAGGAAGACAGGTGAAGGCAAAGGCAAAGCCAAGAATAAAATCGGGCGTGTCCCCGATGGACGCGGCGCTAAGCTTCCTCGCCGCGCGGCCGCGCACGGCGCGCGAGGTGGAGGATAAGCTCGATTCTCTCGATTTCGGCGAGGGGGACGTGGACCAGACGGTGCTGCGCCTCAAGGAGCTCGGCCTCGTCGACGACGGGCGGTACGCCGCCGACTTCGTCGCCACCCGGCTTTCGACGAAGCCCGTGAGCAGGCGCAAGCTTCGCGAGCAGCTTTACGCGCACAAACTTCCGGGCGGCGTCATCGACGCGGCGCTCGAAGCCGTGGACGACGCGACGGAGGCCGCCAGCGCGCTCGCCGTAGCCGAAAAGTACAAAAGGCAGTTCATCGCGTGCGAGGACGAGGAGAGGAAACAGCGCGTCATGCGAAGGCTCGTGGCGCGCGGGTTCGATTTCGCCGCCGCGAAGGCCGCGCTCGAAGCGCTTTTCGGCGACGCGGAGGGCCTTGAAGCCTGCGGGGAGGAAGAAGAGGATGACGAGGATTGACCCTTCCGCCATCCGCGAGAAGCTCGCGACGGAAACGCTCGGCAGTTCCGTCGCTTTTTTTGAGGAAACGGCCTCCACCAACCGGGACGCGAAGCGGCTCGGCCGCGAGGGCGCGCCACACGGCGCGCTCGTGCTCGCGGAGCGTCAGACGGCGGGGCGGGGCAGGCGCGGCAGGGGCTGGCTTTCCGGCGAGGGCGCGGTGTGCATGACGCTCCTTTTGCGCCCCGCGTTCCCCATGGAGCTCGCGCCGCGCTATGTCATCGCCTGCGCGCTCGGCGTCTGCCGCGCGCTGCGCTCCCTCGGCGCGGACGCCGGGATCAAATGGCCCAACGACATCGTAGCAAATGGGAAAAAGCTCTGCGGCATCCTCCTCGAGGCGGACGCTTCCGGCTTCGTCGTGGCGGGCGTCGGCGTCAACGTCAACCAAAGGGAGTTTCCGGAGGAAATCGCCGCTGCTGCGGGTTCGCTTTATCTGGCGACGGGGAGCGAACACGACCCGAACGAGGTGGTCGCGCGCATTCTCGCGGAATGCGAGCCACTCTTCGACGCGTGCGGCAGCGAGGCGGGGTACGCAAGCCTGATGGAAGCCTACCGGGAATTATCCCAAACGCTCGGAAACCGCGTGCGCGTGTTCGCGCCGGGCGGGGAATTCTCCGGCACGGCGCTTACCCTCGACGCGCTCGGCATGCTCGTGGTCGAAACGGACGCGGGGGAGGTCGTCACCGTTTCCGCGGGAGACGTGAGCATACGCGGAGCAATTGATAATTGAAAATTGACAATTATGTGAATAAACAAACGAATGCGCTTTAACGATGACGGCCGGGGACGGTTCTGCGCGCGGGAGGGCGATGTGCGGCGGAATCCACGGGGCGCCGTCGGGAAGAGGAACGAACGGGAAAAGGCAGAACTGTCCCCGACGCCCTTCAAACGCGCACGTTCCCTGCCGAAGGCCCCTGATCCCTATACCGGGAGAAGGGCGCCCTGCATAAAGGCGGAACTGTCCCCGACGCTCCTGCGGGGAGAAAGGGAATGGATTTCTCCGGAAAGGCGTGCTAATATATACGATATCATGAACGCTCCGACGTTACAAAAAGAGGATATCGCGCGCCTGCTTCCGCCAAGGCCGCGGGACTGCTCCAAAAGGGATAACGGCAAAGGCCTCCTCATCGCGGGGAGCGCCGGATATTCGGGCGCGGCCGTCATGGCCGCGTGCGCGGCGATGCGCGCGGGGGTCGGCACGCTCAAAGTCATCGTGCCTGCGTCCGTCTCGGACGCGCTCTACGCGCTGCCCGAGGCGATGTGCGTCCGCTATCCCGCGGAGGACTGGGACGAGGGCGCCGCGGAATTCGTCCGGCCGTATCTTCTGGAGGCGACCGCCGTCGCCATCGGACCGGGGCTCGGGCGGGGCGCGGGCCGGGAGGCGCTGCTGCATGCCGTCCTGTCCGCCGGGAAGCCCGCCGTCGTGGATGCGGACGGGCTTTTCGCGCTCTCGAAGCGCGAAGCCATGCGCGCTGCGCTCCATGAAAACGTCGTTCTGACCCCGCACCTCGGGGAGATGGAGCGGCTGACCGGCATCCCCGCGGGGGAGATCGCGAAAAGGCAGGAGGAGCTTGCCGCGAGGTTCGCTTCCGAATGGGGCTGCACGGTGCTCCTTAAGAATTACGAGAGCGTCGTCGCCGCGCCGGACGGGCGGATCTTCCGCAACGTCACGGGCAACCCCGGGCTTGCCAAGGGCGGCAGCGGGGACGTGCTCGCGGGCATGGTGCTCGCGCTGCTCTGCCAGGGGCTCGCGCCCGTCGACGCGGTGTGCGCGGGCGCGTATCTGCTCGGCGCTTCCGCAGACGAGGCGATGGCGCTGCTCCGCGAGCGGATGCTCCTCGCGCGGGACGTCATAGAGGCCGTCGAAATCACGCTGGATAAGCTGATATAAAAAACGGAGGGTATGTTATGCTGGTATTGAAGAACGGGCTGGTGTATACCATGGTTGGGGAGCCGAAGGTCATGGACGTGGCCGTTGAGAACGGCAAGATCGCCGCCGTCGGCGAGAACCTCGATTGCGCGAGGGCTGAGGTGCGGGATGTTTCCGGCTGCCACGTGTTGCCCGGCATCGTCGACGCGCACTGCCACATCGGCATGTGGGAGGATTATATCGGCGAGGCCGGCTCGGACGGCAACGAATGTACGAACCCCGTGACGCCGGAATTGCGCGCCATAGACGCCATCAACCCGTACGACCGCTGCTTCAAGGAAGCCTGCGCCGCGGGCGTCACCACCTGCGTGACGGGGCCCGGCAGCGCAAACGTCATCGGCGGGCAGTTCGTCGCGATGAAGACGTACGGCGACTCCGTCGAGGATATGACGCTGCGCTTCCCCGTGGCGATGAAGGCGGCCTTTGGCGAAAACCCCAAGCGCGTGTACGGCTCGCGCGACAAGACGCCCGAAACCCGCATGGCGACGGCGGCGATCTTCAGAAAGGCGCTCTCGGACGCGCAGGAATACGCGAAAAAGCTCGAGCGCGGCGAGAAGGACGCGGACAAGGCGCCCGAGCGCGACCTCGGCAAGGAGATGATGGTCAAGGTCATTCGCCGGGAGCTGCCGCTGAAGATCCACGCGCACCGCGCGGACGACATCCTCACCGCCATACGCATCTGCAGGGAGTTCAACGTGCGCTTCACGCTCGAGCACTGCACGGAGGGCTACATGATCCCCAAGTTCATCAGGGAGGCCATCCGGGAGCAGGGCGCGGGCGTCATCATAGGGCCCCTTCTTTCCGAGCGCAGCAAGATCGAATTGAAGAACCTCACCTTCGAGGCGCCGCGCATCCTGTGGGAGAACGGCATCGAGTTCGCGCTGATGACCGACTCGCCCGTCATCCCGCAGCAGTATCTGCCGCTGTGCGCGGCGCTCGCCGTGCGCGAAGGGCTGCCGGAGGATGTGGCGCTCAAATCCATCACCATCAACGCCGCGCGCGTCACGGGCATCGACGACCGCGTGGGCTCCCTCGAGCCGGGCAAGGACGCCGACATCGCCGTGTATGCCGGGCATCCGTTTGATTTCCGCACGCGCTGCAGGCTGACCATCGTGAACGGCGCCGTCGCCTACGAGGAATAATATGCCCCGCGCGCCGTCCCCGCCGGAAAAGCAGGCGTATCGCAAACAAGTCCGGGCGAGCATCGCCGCCATGGACGACGCTTCGCGCGGCGCCCTCTCCGCGAAGGCGTGCGCGCGCGTCGCTTCCATGGGGGAGTTCGCCTCGGCGAAAACGCTGCTCGCTTACCGCCCCATCAAAGGCGAGTGCTCGCCCGACGCCCTTGTGGCCCTCGCGCGCGCCGCGGGCAAGCGCGTCGCCTTCCCGCGCTGCGAGGACGGCGGCAGCCTCGCGCTCTATCTCGCGGAGGGAGACGAGGATTTTATCGCCGGCGCCTACGGCATTCTCGAGCCGGATCCCGCGCGCTGCCGCCGCGTCGCGATCGGGGAAATCGACATTGCGGTCGTCCCCGGCATGGCGTTCGACCTTTCCTGCAACCGGCTCGGGCGCGGCGCGGGCTATTACGACAGGCTGCTTCAAGGCTTTCGCGGCGTGAAGGCCGGCCTTGCGTACCAATGCCAGATTTTCGCTTCCCTCCCCGCGGATGCGCACGACGTGAGCATGGACTTCGTCGTGACAAACAATGGAATTATTGTTAAGAATCCACAATAACGCTTGTACGGCCCGTCCATGCGATGATACAATATTATGAAGGAAAGGCCGGAACGAAGATTGCGCATCATCGCAGGCGAAAAACGCGGCGCGGTCATCCGCACGCCCAAAGGCTTTGAGACGAGGCCCACGCTCGACCGCGTGCGCGAATCGCTTTTCGGCATCCTGCAGCTTGAGATTCCGGACGCGGTCGTGCTCGACCTTTTCGCAGGCTCCGGCGCACTCGGGCTCGAGGCCGTTTCGCGCGGCGCCAAGCGCGCGTTCATCAACGATTGCGCGCGGGAGGCGTTTTCCATACTCGAGGCGAACGTCAAAAAGCTGGGCTTCGGCGAGAGGGTGACCCTTTCCTGCGCGGATTACGCGGTGGCGATCAAAAGGGCTGCGGCATCGGGATGGAAGTTCGACGTGGCGTTCCTCGACCCGCCCTATGACGGCGGCCTCATCGGGAAGGCCATGCGGGCGCTCCTCGACGCAAACGCGCTGAACCCGGGTTTCGTGGTCGTCGCGGAGCACCGCGCGAAGGACGCTCCGGAGGCGGCGGAGGGCTTCGCGCTCGCAGACCGGAGGCATTACGGCGAGGCGGCGCTTTCATTTTTCAGGGAGGTTCAAAAGCCATGAGGCTCGCGGTATTTCCGGGCAGCTTCGACCCCTTCACGCTCGGCCACATGGATGTGCTCCGGCGCGCCTCGGCCCTGTTTGACGAGGTGCGCGTCGTCGTGATCGGGAACCCGGCGAAATCTTCGCTGTTCGGCGCCGCGGAGCGGGTTTCGATGATCGATCTCGCCATTCGGGACGCGGGGATCGCGAACGCGCGCGCGGAGAGCTTTACGGGGCTCACGGCGAAATACGCGCAGTCCGTCGGCGCGGGGTACATCGTCAGAGGGCTTCGCAGCGCCTCGGATTTCGAGTATGAGGCGGGCATGGAGGTCTACAACAGGCTCCTCGCCCCGGGGGTGGAGACCGTCTACCTCAACTGCGACGCGAAGCTCGCCCACATCAGCTCCAGCGCCGTCCGGGAGCTTTTGCGATACGGTGCGGATGTCGGCACGCTCGTGCCGGATCGAATAAATCAATTTCTCGTTGAAAGGTTGAAAAACGATGAGCAATAACGTACAGAACATGCAGATATTCTCGATCATCGGCCAGCTCGAGGAGCTGATCGACAGCAGCCCGAGGCCCAAAATCGGCGGCGGCGGGAATAAGCGCGTCGTCAGCGCGGACGAGGTGCTCGACCTGCTGGGCGACCTCAAGGTCACCATTCCCGAGGATATCCGCCGCGCGAACTCCGTCATCATCGAGTCGCAGACCATGATCGACAACGCCGAGGAGCACGCGCGGGACGTCGTCGCTAAGGCGCAGATGGACGCCGAGGCGATCCTCTCCAAGGCCGGCGCCAACGCGCAGAGCATCAACGAGAAGGCGCAGGCGGAGTACGAGCGCCTCATCTCCGAGGATGAGATCTATCAGGAGGCGCAGCGCCGCGCGAAGCTGCTCGCCATGAAGGCGGAGGCCAACGCCGCGATGGTGTTCGAGAGCGCCAAGAAGTATTCCGACGACGTGCTGCGCGATCTGGAGAATTTCCTCGACGAATACAGGCAGCTCGTCGCCATCAACCGAAAGGACCTCGGCGCGCGCGTCGACGGCCCGCAGCAGCAGGCGCAGCCCGTCCAGCAGGCGGCTCCCCAGCCGCGTCCGGCGCCCTCGGCGAACCCGGTCCAGAAGCTGCGCGCCCAACCCGCAGCGCCCGTGCCGGAAAACGAGTTCGACTATGATTATGACGACGAGGGCGAGGAGGAAGAGGAGTCCGGCTCCATCTTCAGCCGGCTCTTCGGCAGGAAGAAAAAGGCCGAGGACATGCATTTTGACGACGATGAGTAATTGACAATTAATTACATGGAAGGGCTTCCGCTTTAAGGGCGGAGGCTCTTGATGTTTTGGCATTTCAGGGTTCGACGGAATTCCGCTCACGAAGGCCGCTCCTTCGCTTGATTGCGCAGAAGAGCAGCACGAGCCCCATGCCGAACAGCGACACTGCAAAGATCGCCGCGGCGGAAAGGGCGTTGTCGAGCACTTCGTTGAGGCTCGCGCCCGCCGCCGCGACGCCGCGCGCGCAAAGCGGGAACACCAGAAAAGCGATGAGCGCCGAAAGCGCGCCCTGCATGAGCTTGACGAGCAGGTACCGCCCGAGCTCGACGCGCATGAAGAGCATGGACTGTACCGCCACGCACAGCCCGCCGAAGGAGAACGCGAAGGCGGACACGGCGACCTTCGCGTGCAGGCCCATATCGGAGAGCGCGAGGTCGTTCGCGCCGGAGGCCACCTCGAGCACGGCCGAGAGCGCGGCCCCGACCGCGTCCCCGCTGCCGCCGAGCGCCTCGACGAGCATGCGAAGCGGCCATGTGAGCACGCCCATGACGCCCGCCGTTTCCAACAGGGCCAGGAGCACGCTGAAAAAGACCACCGTGCCGCAGATGCCGAGCAGCGCGCTCACCGCGTCCGCGATCGCGGCGGGGAAGAGCTTCGAGGCGGGCAGGGGGTCGATTTCCTTTTTCGGCTTGACGTCGAGCGCGCCCAGGCGCAGGAAGAGCGCGAAAAACGCGAGGGAGCTGATGAGTTGTCCCGCCATCAACGGCACGGCCAGCACGGGCGCGCCGAGCATTGCGGAGGCGTATGCGCCGCAGACGAAGACGGGGCTCAACGTGTTGAGGGAGGCCGCGACGAGCGTCGGCCCGTGCGGGCAGCGCGGGCTCGGCTCGAACCCTGCTATCAGCCGCGCGCCGGAGGGCGCGCCCGACACGAAGGAGAGCGCGAAGAGCGCCACCGGGTCGGAGGGGCGCACCGCGCCGCTGCCCTGCATGACGCGCGCGCAGACGAAAAAGGGCAGCAGGGACGGCAGAAGCACGTTCTGCCACAGCGCGAAGCCCGCGCGCGCGGCCTCGGCCGACGCGCGGTTGAAAACGATCAGCAGCGCGCACAGCGCCGCGCATACAAAAAAGACGATGCGCCTCTTCATACATCAAATGTATGCCGGACGCACCGCCTGATACGCTTCGTTCAGATCATAATCAACGGGCGGGTAAATTCGTATTCCGCGGCTTGCGGCGCGGGGGAGGCCATGGCGAGCAACTCGCCCGCAAAGAGGTCGATGTCGAGCACGGCCTTCGCGTGCGGGGAAAGCGCGTCGTAATCCGCCTTGCACGTCACGACGGGCAGCTTCGACGTTTCCGCGAGGCGCGAGAGGAGGCGAAGCGAATCCCGCCTGACCCCGAGCACGCGCAGGTACGGCGGGGCGGGGCAGGCGAGGTGCGTTTCCTTCGTGATGCCGATTAAGGCGCAGGCGAGTATCCGCCGAAGGCGCGCCGCGGTGTATCGCTTGGATTTTATGGAGGCGAGCACGTCCTGATGGTTCGTGCGGCTTCGCGCCTCGCGGTAGATCGCGTTCTCGAGCCCCTCCGCCACGTCCGGGAGGCGGGCGAGCTGTTCCGCGGAAAGCCTTCTTAGCGCATAGATGAACGCGTCGGAGAGGGCGGCCGCGCCGCAGGGCGCGCGCAGTTCGGAAATGAGCCGCAGCGCGTCCTGATGGACGTTTTTGGGCGTGCAGGCGCTGAAAAGCCGCATATCACACGCGTCGAGCGCCGCGCGCAGGGCGGAGGCGCTGGCGAAGCCGTCCTGCGCCTTGTCCGCGTCGTGCGCCGCGCCGCGCCGCGCGATGGGATGGAGCGCGAGCTCCGGGTAAGCCGCGTCAACCGCCTTGATGTACTCGACGGCGAGTATGTTGTTGGGCGAGAGGAAGGCGCGCGCGAGCGCCTCGTCGCCGTGCAGGTCCGCGCAGGCGGCGGCCCGCGCCGCGGGGAAGGATTTCCCCGTGGAGAGGTGGAATTCCAGCCTCCGGCGCAGCGCCTCGCTCTCGTCGGAGGAAAAGGAGGCGAGCTCCCTTAAGAGCGTAAGATCCGCGTCCTCCGCCCCGAAAGAGAGCGCGCCGACGATGCCGCTCATGCCGAGGAGCGCGACGCCGCCCTTGGCGAAACGCTCGGCGTTGGCGAGCGCGAAAACGGTGGGCAGCTCGAACACGATGTCCGCCCCGTTCGCAAGCGCCCATTTCGCGCGGGTGAATTTATCCGTGCAGGCAGGCTCCCCGCGCTGCGTGAAGCTGCCGCTCATGGCGACGGCGACGCCCTCCAGGCGGGAGAGCTCCCGCGCGCGTCCCATCTGATACAGATGCCCGTTGTGAAAGGGATTATACTCCGCGATGATGCCCACGCACTCCGTCATCAGGCGCCTCCCGACCGCGTTTTTATAAATTATAGCATATCGGCGCGCGCGATGTTGGAATACGTAAAAAAGCGCAACAAATTCCCGCCGATCGGTACACCTCGGGGGATTATTGTGTTATAATACCAACTCGGGATAGTACGTCCCGAGTTCTCGCACCGGAAAGGAGAAAACGCACATATGTCAGTCCTGGATCAAATCAGGAACAGGGCGAAAGCCGACCTGAAGCACATCGTTCTGCCCGAGGGCACCGAGGAGCGCACCGTGCAGGCGGCGCAGTTGATCACGGAACAGGGCGTCGCGCGCGTGACGCTGATCGGCAGTCCGGAGGAGGTCGCCTCGGTCGCCGCGAAGTTCAAGGTCAGTCTCGAGGGGATCGGCGTCGTCGACCCCGAATCCTCGCCCGACTATAAGCGCTATGCGGACTGGTTCTACGACCTTCGCAAGGAGAAGGGCGTCACGCCCGAGAAGGCGCTCGCGCAGCTTAAGGATCCTCTCTTTTTCGGCGCGATGATGATCAAGGACAACAAGGCCGACGGCATGGTGGCGGGCGCCATCAACACCACGGGCAACACGCTGCGCCCGGGCCTTCAGATCATCAAGATGGCAAAAGGCATTTCCACCGTTTCAAGCTGCTTTATCATGGAAGTTCCCGACAAAACCTACGGCGACGACGGCGTGCTCATCTTCGGGGATTGCGCGGTCAACATCGACCCCACGGCGGAACAGCTCGCGGCCATCGCCGTCGCCTCCGCCCGCACGGGGCGCGCCCTTTGCGGCATAGACCCGCGCGTGGCGATGCTCTCCTTCTCCACGAAGGGCAGCGCCAAGCATGATTACGTCGATAAGGTCGCCGCGGCGACCGCGCTCGTCAAAGTGTTCGCGCCCGAGTTGAGCGTGGACGGCGAATTGCAGGCCGACGCCGCGCTCGTCCCCTCGGTCGGCCGGCTCAAGAGCCCCGGAAGCCCCGTCGCGGGCCGCGCGAACGTATTGATCTTCCCGGACCTTCAGGCGGGCAACATCGGCTACAAGCTCGTGCAGAGGCTCGCCGGCGCGGAAGTGGTCGGCCCGATCTGCCAGGGCTTCGCGCGCCCCATCAATGACCTCTCGCGCGGCTGCAGCGTGGAGGATATCCTAAACGTCGTCGCGATCACCGCCGTCCAGGCGCAACAGGCATAAGGAAGGGGAACGAAAAATGAAGATACTCGTCATCAACGCCGGAAGCTCCTCGCTCAAGTATCAGCTCATCAATGTCGAACAGGGTGAGGTCGTCGCCAAGGGCATCTGCGAGCGCATCGGCATCGACGGCTCCAAGCTCTCCTACAAGGCCCAGGGGCGCGACAAGCTCGAGTTCGCCGGCGCCATGAAGGACCATACCGACGCCATACGCATGGTTTTGGACACATTGACCGATGCTAACATCGGCGTCGTGAAGAGCATGAAGGAGATCGACGCGGTGGGCCACCGCGTGGTGCACGGCGGCGAGAGGTTCTCGAGGTCCGTGCGCGTCAGCGAGGAGCTTATTCGGGAAATCGAAAAGATCTCCGTGCTGGCGCCCCTGCACAACCCCGCGAACCTTATGGGCATCCGCGCGTGCATGGCCATCATGCCCGACGTGCCCATGGTTGCCGTGTTCGACACCGCGTTCCATCAGACCATGCCGCCCGAGGCGTATCTCTACGCGCTGCCCTATGAGGCGTATACCGACCACATGGTCAGGCGGTACGGCTTCCACGGCACCTCGCATCTGTACGTTTCGCGCCGCGCGATCGAAAAGCTCGGCATGCCCGTCGAGCAGACGAAGGTCATCACCTGCCACCTCGGCAACGGCTCGAGCATCGCCGCCGTCAAGGGCGGCAAGTGCGTCGACACCTCGATGGGCCTGACGCCGCTCGAGGGTCTGCCCATGGGCACGCGCTGCGGGGACATCGATCCCGCCATCGTCACGCACCTGATGGAACAGATGCGCCTTGATCGCAAGGGCATCGACGAGTACCTCAACAAGAAGAGCGGCATGTTCGGCGTTTCCGGGCTCTCGAGCGATTTTCGCGATCTGGACGACGCCGCGAAGGAAGGCAACGTGCGCGCGAAGCTCGCGGTCGATATCTTCTGCTACCGGGTGAAGAAGTATATCGGCGCGTACTCCGCGGCACTGGGCGGCGTGGACGCCATCGTTTTCACGGCCGGCGTCGGCGAGAACGACCGCGTCGTGCGCGAGAAGTCGCTCACCGGCCTCGAGTACCTCGGCGTGGACGTGGATTTCGCGTATAACCTCACCTGCCCGCGCGGGGAAGAGGTCGAGCTGAGCCGCAAGGGCAGCCGCGTGAAGGTCTATGTCATTCCCACGGACGAGGAGATGGTCATCGCCCGGGACACGGCGGAGCTGGCCGGGAAATAAGGCAATACCGGGCAAATATATAGTTGACAAACAATTTGTCAATGGATAAAATAGACGAGGTCGACTTTCGATGAAGCTGAACGTTTCAAGGGAGCTCAAGCTTCCGGGGCAGTCCTCCGCCGCGGCGGAAACCGTGTGGCGGAATGACTTCGAATATCTCGGAAGGAGCGTGCGCTTCGCCTCGCCCGTGACGGTGCAGTGCGAGTATGCCTTCGACGGGAGCGGCTTCAGCGTGCGGGGGAACATAAAGACCGCGTTTCGGAGCGATTGCGCGCGATGCGGCAGGGAGTTCACGGAGCCTTTCGAGGCGGAATTCGACGAGCGCTTTGAAAAGGAAGCGCCGGAGAAGGACGCGGGGGACGGGAACGAAGTTTACGCCTTCGCCGGTGAGGAACTGGACCTCGACGACCTTGTGCGCGACGCGATTCTCCTCAACATGCCCAACTACAGCCTGTGCAGGGAGGATTGCCGCGGGCTGTGCCCGGTTTGCGGGTGCGAATTGAATACTGCGCAGTGCGCCTGCGTCAGGGAGCAGGACGAGGAGGAAACCGTCCACCCGTTCCTCAGGCTCAGGTCGCTGCTGGAAGACGATAAGGAGGTGTGATCATGGCGGTCCCCAAGAAAAGAACATCCAAGGCTAGGAAGCATTCCCGCAGGAGCAGCGTTTGGAAGCTGACCCTTCCGGGCATGACGGAGTGCCCTCAGTGCCACGAGACGAAGCTCGCCCACAGGGTTTGCAAGAACTGCGGCTATTATGGCGGCAAGCAGGTCGTCAAGACCGAAGACGAGAAGAAAAAGGCCTGATCATCCTTCCGCGCAACGGTGTGCATCTGGGCTTCCCTCAAAAGGGGAGCCCTTTTGTCGTTTGCCAACAGGCCGCGGGATGTGCTAAACTGAATTGCTCTAATCTATATCGATAAGGATGGATCGTCATGATACGCATCGCGATGGACGCTTTTGGCGGGGACCACGCGCCGGGGGCGGTTGTGGAGGGCGCCGTGCGGGCGCTCGAGGAATTCAGCGACATCGAAATCATCCTCTGCGGCAAGGAGGAGGCGGTTCGTGCGGAGCTTGTAAAGCACGCATACGACGAAAAACGCCTTACGGTGCTTCACGCGGGCGAGGTGATCGACTGCCACGAGCCGCCCACGCTCGCCGTCAAGCGCAAGAAGGACTCCTCCCTCGTGCGCGCGCTGCGCCTCGTCGCCGACAGGGAGGCGGATTCTATCGTCTCCGCCGGCAGCACGGGCGCGCTCCTCACGGGGGCGACGCTGATCGTCCGGCGCATCAAGGGCGTCAAGCGCCCCGCGCTCGCGCCGCTGCTGCCCACGAGGAAGGGCGGCTGGGTCATGCTCATCGACTGCGGGGCGAACACGGACTGCAAGCCCTCCTACCTGCAGCAGTTCGGCGTGATGGCGGACGCGTATTTGAAGCGCGCCATGAACGTCGAAAGCCCGCGCATCGCGCTTTTGAACAACGGCGAGGAGGCGGAGAAGGGCAACGAGCTCACCAAGGCCGCCCATAAGCTCCTTGCGGAGACGCCCGTCAACTTCGCGGGCAACTGCGAGGCGCGCGAGATCCTCTCGGGCGATATCGACGCGCTCGTGTGCGACGGGTTCGTGGGCAACGTGGTGTTGAAGCTCACCGAGGGGATGAGCGAGGCTATTTTCGCCATGCTGAAGGACGAGTTGACGGCGGACGCGCGCTCGACGATCGGCGCGGCGCTCGCGAAGCCGGCCTTTCGCCGCCTGAAGAGGAAGATGGACTATACCGAGGTCGGCGGCGCGCCGCTCCTCGGCATAGACGGCTGCGTCATCAAGGCGCACGGCAGCTCGAACGCGCGGGCGTTCCGCTCCGCCGTCATGCAGGCGCGCGCGTTCGCAAAAAGCGGCGTCAACGAGGCGATCGCAGAGGCGGTCGCGGCGCTTCCCGATATGGAGGATTGACAGAAATTCACGCGGAAGCTAAACTGATAGATAATCTGAAAGGCGGTGTTTGCATGGAGTTTGAAAAGATCAGGGCTGTCATAGCCAAGCAGCTCGACATCCCCGAGGAGAGCATCACGATGGAATCGAAGCTCATCGAGGATCTCAAGGCCGATTCGCTCGACGTGGTGGAGCTCATCATGGACCTCGAGCAGGAATACGGGGTCGAAATCCCGGACGACGACCTCCCGGGCATACGCACGGTGGGCGATATCATCAGATTCATCGCGAAATGACGGGATAATTCCGCCGGCGGGGCTGTCCTGAAATGCACGGATGCGCGGCGCGCGCCCCTACGTATTGCTTATCCGCAATCATTTTTTGCGATAGGGGCTGCCGCAGGCCTTCCGCCTGATGCATTTTCGGACAGCTCTTTTGGCATATGGAGGCAAAGTGGAATTCGAACGGAGAAAATGCCTCGCCGCGCTGGAGGAGAAGCTCGATCACGCCTTCGGGGACATCGCGCTGCTCGACACGGCCCTGACCCACACGTCCTACGTCAAGGGCGACGGGCGGGCGCGGCTGCACAACGAGAGGCTCGAGTTTCTGGGCGACGCCGTGCTCGAGCTGTGCGTGAGCGAACACCTCTACCGGCGTTTTTTGGACTTCGACGAGGGCGCTATGACGCGGCTTCGCGCGCAGACGGTCTGCGAGGGCGCGCTGTATGAGGTCGCAAAAGGGCTGGGGCTCGGCGAGGCGCTGCTTCTCGGGCGCGGGGAGGACCATTCGGGCGGACGGGACAAGCCCTCGATTCTGTCGGACGCGCTCGAGGCGGTCATCGGCGCTTTGTACATCGACGGCGGCATGGAGAGTGCGCGCGGCTTTATCATGAGCTTCATCGACGCGAGCGTCGAGAGGGCGCTCGCGGGCGGCGCGCTCAAGGATTTTAAGACCATGCTTCAGGAATATGTACAAAAGCGCCACATGGGGGCCATCGCCTACCGCCTCGCGGGCGCGTCGGGGCCCGACCACAGCAAGGTGTTCACGATGGAGGTCACCATCGCGGGGATCCCCTCCGGCACGGGCGAGGGGCATACCAAGCAGGAGGCGGGCCAGAGGGCGGCCAAGGCGGCCCTCGGAGAATTCGGCCTCATAGACTGAACGGAAGGCAGAGCTTCAATTGAGACTGACCAAGCTTGAAATGTACGGGTTCAAATCCTTCGCCCGTAAGACCGAACTGCAGTTCCAGGACGGCATCACCGCCATCATCGGGCCAAACGGCAGCGGCAAGAGCAACATCGCCGACGCCGTGCGCTGGGTGTTGGGCGAGCAGAGCGCCAGGGCGCTGCGCGGCGCGAAGATGGAGGACATCATCTTCAACGGCACGGCGGAGAAGAAGGCGCTCTCCTTCTGCGAGGTGTCGCTTACTTTCGACAATACGGACGGCGAGCTCATCACCGATTTCATAGAGGTCTGCATCACGCGCCGCATGTACCGTTCCGGCGAGAGCGAGTTTTTCATCAACCGCCAGACCTGCAGGCGCAAGGACATCGCCGAGCTATTTCGCGACACGGGCGTGGGCCGCGAGGGCTATTCGATCATCGGCCAGGGCAAGGTGGAGGAGATCCTCTCCTCCAAGTCGACCGACAGGCGCAACGCCTTCGAGGAGGCGGCGGGCGTGATGAAGTACCGCGTGCGCAAGGAGGAAGCCGAGCGCAAGCTCGAGAACACAAGGAACAACCTCGAGCGGCTCAAGGACATACTGGGCGAGCTCGAGCGGCAGGTCGGGCCGCTCCAGGAGCAGAGCGAGGCGGCGCGGGAATATCTGAAGCACCGCGACGAACTGCGCGAAATCGAAATCAACGTATTCCTCTATCAATACGACAGGCTTAATGAAAAGCTTAAAACCCTCGGCGAGAACATGGAGGCCTATCAAAGCGACATAGCGCGGCTTTGCGCGCTCGACGCGGAGCTCGCGCGCTGCTGCGTATCCGAGGAGGAGCGGGAGCGCGCGCTTAACGCCGCGATGGGCGAGGTGCAGGGCAAGCTCCTCTCGATGACTGCGGGGGTGGAGACGCGCGCGGGCGAGTCGAAGGTGTTCCGCGAGAAACTCGCGGGCCTCATCCGCGAGCGGGAGCGCGCGGAGGCCGCCATCTCCGAATACGAGCGCGCGCTCGGCGCGCTCAACCTCGAGATCGCGGAGAAAGCGCGGCTCATCGAGGAAAAACGAAGCGCCGGCGTCGAGGACGAAAAAAGGCTCGCCGAGGCTTCGGCCGCGCTCGAGGCGATGGGCGCGGACATCGCGGAGCGCGACGAGGCGCTCGAAAACCAGAAAAACGAAATGATCGCGGCCATCAACCGCCTCTCCGACGCGCGGATCGCCATCTCGCGCTTTGAAACCATGCGCGACACGCTCGAGGCGCGCGCCGCGGCCATCGGGGAAGGCAAGAAGGCCATCCTCGAGAAGGGCGAAAAGCTCGCGCGCGAGCACGCGGACGCCGCGGAAACCGGCGCGCGGCTCAAGGCGGAGCGGGAGGAGCTCGAGCATGTGAAAAACGCGGCGATCAGGCGCCTCAACGAGGCGAACCAGCGGCTCATCCAAACGCGCGAGGCCGTGCGCAGCGCGGAGCAGCAGGCGGAAGCGGGCCGCTCCCGCCTTCGGGTGCTCGAGGAGATGAAGCGCGCGCACGAGGGGTATTACGCGAGCGTCCGAAACCTCCTTCGCGACGGAGAGCGGGACGTTTCCCTCAAGCGCCGCATGGAGGGCGTAGTCGCGGAGCTCATCCGCGTGCCCGCGCAATACGAGACGGCCATAGAGATGGCGCTCGGCGCGGCGTTGCAGAACATCGTCACCAACACCGAGGAGGACGCCAAAGCCGTCATCGAATACCTGAGGAGCCGCGATTACGGCAGGGCGACCTTCCTGCCGATTTCCGCCATGCGCTCGCGCCTGTTGGAGGATCGGGAGCGCGGCATGTGCGCCGTTCCGGGCTTCATCGGCGTCGCGAGCGACCTCGTCGGCTTCGACGAACGCTACCGCGGCGTGATGGAAAACCTCCTTGGCCGCACGGTCATCGTAGACGACCTCGCCGCGGGGATTGAGATCAACAAAAAAGCGCGCGCGAGCTTCCGTATCGCGACGCTCAAGGGGGACATCATCAACCCCGGCGGCTCGATGACGGGCGGCAGCGCGCAGAAGAAGGAGTTCAGCCTCGTCGGGCGCGAAAGGGAGATCGACGAGCTTAAAAAGCGCAACGCGGCGCTCCTCCTGGACCAGCAGCGCCTTATGAAGGAGGCGGAGGAGCTGGAGGCGGGACTCGCCACGGCGAACGGGGCGGTCGGCTTGAGCACGGAGGCGCTGCACGCCAAGGACGTCGAGATCGCCGCGCACGGCGAGAAGCTCGATATCATCAAAAAGTATGTGGACGCCGCGAAGGACGAGCTCGACGAGGCGGAGGCCGAGATCGGGCGCATCCGGGACGACATAGAGAGCATCGACAACCAGTTCCGCGACGCCGAGCGGGACAGGAGCGAGATCGAGCTGGGCAACACCGCGACGCAGGAGGACATCAGGGCCGCGCAGGAAAGGCTGGCCCTGCTTCGCCAGGAATTCGCCAAGCGCTCTATGGAGGTGTCCGACATGCGCGTGGCGGCCGCGGCGGCGGGGAAGGAGCTTTCCGCCCTCCATGCCGAATGGGAGCGCCTGAACCGCGAGGCTTCGCGCGCGCGCGAAGCGCTCGGTGGGGAAAAGCGGACGCTCGAAAATTGCAAGGCGCAGTTCGACGCGCTCACCCGCGAGATGGGCGCCGTCGAAAGCAGCATCGCGTCCGAGCGCCGCGAGGTGGACGCGCTCACCGACAGGCTGCGCGGCATGGAGGAGGAGCGCGCGAAGCACCTGAAGGCCCTCGACGAACTGCGCGAGCGGCGCGAAACCTCGGCCCTCGAGCTGCAGGAGCTGCGCGAGAGGGGCCACCACGCGGAACTGAACGTCAGCCGCGCGGAGATGGAAATAAAGGTCATGCAGGACCGGATCTGGGAGGACTACGCGCTCACTTACGAGAACGCGCAGCCCTACCGCAGGCAGATCGCCGTCACCGCCTCCCACGTGCGCGTGGACGAACTGAAGAAGGCCATCCGCGCGCTCGGCGACGTGAACGTCAATTCCATCGAGGACTATAAGTCCGTCAAGGAGCGCTTTGACGCGCTCAACACGCAGTACGAAGACCTCGTCGCCGCCGAGGGGGACTTGCATACGCTCATCGGCGAACTCGTGGCGACCATGGAAAACGAGTTCCGCCGCCAGTTCGAGCGGATTCAGAAAAACTTCTCCGAAACCTTCGCGGAGCTTTTCGGCGGGGGCAGCGCGGAGCTCGTCCTCTCCGACAAGAGCGACATATTAAACTGCAACATCGACATCATCGCGCAGCCGCCGGGAAAGAAGCTGCAATTGCTCTCCCTCCTCTCGGGTGGGGAGAGGGCGCTCACGGCCATCGCGCTGCTGTTTGCCATATTGAAGCTCAAGCCCACGGCGTTTTGCATACTCGACGAGATCGAAACCTCCCTCGACGAGGTGAACGTTTCGACCGTGGCGCAGTACGTCAGGAGCTATTCCCGCGACACGCAGTTCATCCTCATCACCCACCGCAAGGGCAGCATGGAGGTGTGCAACACGCTCTACGGCGTCGCGATGGAGGAGAAGGGCGTATCCAAGGTGGTCAGCGCGCGCTTTGACGCGTAAGGGGAGATATGGACGAGAAAAAATCCTTTTTCGATAAGCTGAAACGGACTTTGCGCAACACCGGCGGAGGCCTGCTCGCAGGCCTTTTCATGGGGGAGGAGCGCATCGGCGCCGCGTTCTTCGACGAGCTGGAGGAGGCCATGATCGTGGCCGACATGGGCGTCGCCGTCGCGACGAGCCTCGTTGAGGAGCTTCGGGACGCCATCGACGACAAGCGCATCCGCGAGAGGTCGGCCGCCCGGGCGGAGCTTGTGGAGATGCTCGCAGCGCGCATGCGCGCGGACGTCCCCTTCCCGGCGGACGGGAGGCCGGCCGTGCTCCTGATCGTGGGCGTGAACGGCGTGGGGAAGACCACCTCCATCGGCAAACTCGCTTATTATTATAAGGAACAGGGCCGAAAGCCCATGGTGGCGGCGGCGGATACTTTCCGCGCGGCGGCGGCAGAGCAGCTCACCGTCTGGGCCGGGAGGGCGGGCGTCCCCATCGTCAAACACAACGAGGGCGCGGATCCCGCGGCCGTGGTGTTCGACGCGGCGGCCTCCTTTAAGGCCAGGGGGTGCGACATTCTCCTGTGCGACACGGCGGGCAGGCTCCACAACAAGAAAAACCTCATGAACGAACTCTCGAAAATTCGCCGCGTCATCGAGCGCGAGCTGCCCGGGATCCCCGTCGAAGCGCTTTTGGTGCTCGACGCTTCCACGGGACAGAACGCCATCGCGCAGGCGCGCGCCTTCATGGAGACGACGGGGCTCACGGGCGTCGTGCTCACCAAGCTCGACGGCACCGCAAAGGGCGGCATGGCTGTCGCCATCAAGGCGGAGCTCGGGCTTCCCGTGCGCTTCGTGGGCGTGGGCGAGGGCATCGAGGATCTTGAACCTTTCAACGCGGACGAATACGCCTCCGCGTTGTTATAAATTTGAGGAGGCAACATGTATAAGGCGATTGTAATCACCGTAAGCGACAGCCTGTATTTCGGCAAAATCTCCGACGAAAGCGGCAGGCGCATCATGGAAATCCTAAAGGCGCACGGCTATTCCGTCGGGGAGATGCTCACCGCGCCCAAGGAGATGGCCCTTATTAAGGATTCGCTCACCGAGGCCGCGGACAAGCTCGACGCGGCGCTCGTCGTCACGACGGGCGGCACCGGCTGCTCCCCGCGCGACATCACGCCCGAGGCGACGCGCGCCGTCTGCCAGAAGCTGGTGCCGGGAATCGCGGAATCCATGCGCGCCGCGATCTGCAAAATCTCCGCGCAGGGGATGCTCTCGCGCGCCGTCGCGGGCATCCGCGGGAGGACGCTGATCGTCAACGTCCCCGGCAGCCCGCAGTCCGCCGTGGACAACCTCAGCGCCGTGATCGACGCGCTCGAACCCGGCGTCCGGATGCTGCGCGAGGACGCCTCCGCATACGAGAAGAAGTAAGCTTACAGAAAAAACGCGCTTGACAAAAGCGCCCTATCGCGTATAATGGCTAAGTGTAAAGCAAAAAACCTTTACACCGGAGCGCGAGATGGACAAACGCATTCAAACGGGGCTTTTGCTCGATTGTTACGGCGCGCTGCTCACATTAAAGCAGCGCGCGCTCATGCTTCTGCACTATGAGGAGGACCTCTCGCTCGCGGAGATCGCGGAGCGCGAGGGCGTCTCGCGCCAGGCGGTCAGGGACGCGCTCGTAAGGGCGCAGGCGCAGCTTTTTACGTATGAAGAAAAGCTCGGCTTCATGCGGCGGGATTTGGAGAACGCGAAGCTTGTCCGCTCGCTCATGGAACGGGAAACGGACGCGGCGAAGCGCGAAACGCTCGCGCTGCTGCTTGAAAGGATAGAGGGCAACGATGGCGTTTGACAGCCTTTCCCAAAAACTCCAGAACGTTTTCAAAAAGCTGACCGGCAAGGGCAAGCTTTCCGAGAAGGACGTGCGCGAGGCGATGCGCGAGGTGAAGCTCGCCCTGCTCGAGGCGGACGTCAGCTTCTCCGTCGTGAAGGATTTCATCAACGGCGTGACCGCGCGCGCCGTGGGCGCCGGCGTGCTCGAGAGCCTCACGCCCGGGCAGCAGGTCATTAAGATCGTCAACGAGGAACTGACCGCCCTCATGGGCGGCGCGGTCGCCAAGCTCGAGTTCGGCTCGTCCGTCCCCTCGATCATACTGCTCGCGGGCCTTCAGGGCGCGGGAAAAACCACCATGGCGGGCAAGCTCGCGGGCTACCTCAAAAAGCAGTACAGCAAATCGCCCCTTCTCGTCGCGTGCGACATCTACCGCCCTGCGGCCATCGATCAATTGAAGATCGTGGGGGAGCGCGCCGGCGTGCCGGTGTTCGAGCGCGGGCAGAACGACCCCGTCGAGACCGCGAAGCTCGCAATCGAGCACGCGCGGCGAAACCTCCTCGACCTCGTCATCGTCGACACCGCGGGCAGGCTCCACATCGACGAGGCCATGATGGACGAGATCGCCGCCATACGGGACGCGCTGCGCCCGGCGGAAATCCTTTTGACCATCGACGCCATGACGGGGCAGGACGCCGTCAACGTCGCGAAAACCTTCAACGAGCGGCTGGGACTCACGGGCGTCATCGTCACCAAGCTCGACGGAGACACGCGCGGGGGCGCCGCGCTTTCGGTCAAGGCCGTCACGGGAAAGCCCATCAAGTTCAGCGGCACGGGCGAAAAGCTCACGGATATAGAGCCCTTCCATCCGGACAGGATGGCCTCGCGCATCCTCGGCATGGGGGACGTCATGACCCTCATCGAGAAGGCGCAGACCGCGTTCGACGAGAAAAAGGCCGCGGAGCTCGAGAGCAAGATTAGGAGCGACGAGTTCACGCTCGACGATTATCTCGACCAGTTCGAGCAGATGAAGAACATGGGCTCCATGCAGGATATTCTGGGCATGCTCCCGGGCATGGACGCGTCGAAGCTTGGCAACGTGGAGATCGACGAGAAGCAGGTGGCGCGCACGCAGGCGATCATCCGCTCCATGACGAAGCAGGAGCGCAGGCGGCCCGACGTACTCAACGCAAGCCGAAGGAAGCGCATCGCGCGCGGCAGCGGCACGAGCATCCAGGAGGTCAACCGGCTCCTCAACCAGTTTGAGGCGAGCCGCAAGATGATGAAGCAGCTCGCGGGCGCGGGCAGGAAGGGCTTCAAGAAGGGCGGCAGGAGAGGCTTCCCTTTCGGGTTTTAAGAGGAACGACAGCGGTTTTGCCGTTTTCGGATAAAGCATATTGCATCAGGAGGAATATCATTATGGTCAAGATCAGACTTCGCAGGATGGGCGCGAAGAAGGCGCCTTTCTACCGCATCATCGTCGCGGACTCCCGCGCGCCCCGCGACGGCGCTTTCATCGAGGAGCTCGGCTACTATAACCCCCTCGTCGACCCCGCCGAAATCAAGGTGGACAACGAGAAGGCGCGGTACTGGCTCAAGAACGGCGCGCAGCCCACCGACACCGTACGCGGCCTGCTCAAGAAGAGCGGCGCGATACAGTGACCCCGGATCCGTCGGCGAGGCAGACCATGGGAGAGCTGGTTAAATTCATCGCGATGAATCTCGTGGACAAGCCCGAGGAAGTCAAGGTCGAGGAAAAGCAGGGCGACAAGGCCACGATCATCGAACTGACCGTCGCGCCCGAGGATATGGGCAAGGTCATCGGCAAGCAGGGGCGCATCGCAAAGGCCATCCGCACGGTGGTCAAGGCCGCGTCCATCAAGGAAAACAAGAAGTACATCGTCGAGATCGTCTAGGGATGGACGGCAGGCAGGAATACCTCCGCGTGGGGGCGATCGTGCGGCCGCACGGCGTGCGGGGCGCGGTAAAAATGGAGCCGCTCTCGGACGATCTCTCGCGCTTCCACGCGCTTCGGGACGCGTATCTTGAAAAGGACGGCGCATACGTTCCCGTGACCGTGTCCGACGTGGGCGTGCGGGAGGGGAGCGTATACGCCCACCTCTCGTGCTGCGCCTCCCGCGAGGAGGCGGAGGCGCTTCGCGGCGCGTACCTCTGCGTGGACCGCGCGCACGCCGTGAAGCTGCCCGAGGGCACCTATTTCATCAGCGACATCGTGGGCTGCACGGTCTTCGACAGCACGGGGAAGCCGCTCGGCACGCTCACCGAGGTGCTCCGGACCGGCGCGAACGACGTCTACGTCATTTCGGGCGCTCGCAGGCTCCTGATACCGGCCCTGAAGAGGGTCGTGCGCAAGGTGGATGTAGAATCGAAGCGCGTCGAGCTCGACGCGGCGGCGCTTGAGGAGGTCGGCCTTTTTGAGGATTGACATACTCACCATCTTTCCGGATATGTTCGGCGGGGTGCTCTCGGCGAGCATGCTCGGCCGTGCGGCTGAAAACGGGCTTCTCGAGTTCCGCCTGCACGACATCCGCGCGTATTCCGAAAACAAGCACCGCAACACGGACGATTACCCTTTCGGCGGCGGCGCGGGCATGGTCATGATGGCGCAGCCCATCTATTCGTGCCTGGACGCGGTCGATCCCGATCACGAGGCTCTTCGCGTCACGCTTTCGCCGCGCGGGGAAAGGCTTTCCCCGACGCTCGCGAAGCGCCTTTCTTCGGAAAAGAGGCTGCTTCTGCTCTGCGGGCGCTACGAGGGCATCGACGAGCGCGTGGCGCGGGCGATGGACATGGAAGTTTCCATCGGCGACTATGTGCTCACCGGCGGCGAGCTGCCCGCGATGGTGCTCGTCGACTGCGTCTCCCGCTTCATCCCAGGCGTGCTGGGCAGCGAAGCGTCGGCGGCGGACGAATCCTTCACGGACGGGCTGCTCGAATACCCGCAGTATACGCGGCCCTCGAGCTTCCGCGGCATGGACGTGCCCGAGGTGCTCGTGGGCGGCAACCACGCGCTTATCGCGCGCTTTCGCCGCGACGAGGCGCTGAAACTAACTTACGCGCTTCGGCCGGAGCTCCTCGAGGGCGCGACGCTCGACAAGAAGGACAAAGCCCTGCTCGAGAGCCTGAAAAACCAGGCGAAATAAGGGAAATAACATATTGCATTGCAAAAACCGCTGTGTTATAATGGCGGTCGTGACAGCGGGCGGTCCAATGTGGGCGGAAGGCTCATAAGAACGTCTGCGAGGAAGGAGAATACAATGGCAGACATCATCCGGGAACTTGAAAAGGAACAGCTCCGCACGGACCTCCCGCGCCTTGAGATCGGCGATTTGGTCCGCGTGTATGTGAAGGTCATCGAGGGCAGCCGCGAGAGGCTGCAGAACTTCGAGGGCATCGTCATCAAGGTGCAGGGCGGCGGCGTGCGCAAGTCCTTCACCGTCCGCCGCATGTCCTACGGCGTGGGCGTGGAGAGGACCTTCCCCTACAACAGCCCCCGCATCGGCCGCATCGAGGTCGTGCGCCACGGGCAGGTGCGCAGGGCCAAGCTCTACTATCTGCGCAGCCGCTCCGGCAAGGCCGCCAAGATCGTCGAGCGCATGGTGGATAAATCTGAAAAATCCGACAAATCCGACAAATAAAGAGAAGCGATGTGAAAGCCCCCGCGGCCACGGCCTCCGGGGGCTTTCATCAAATAAGGGGGATCACATGCAGATTCAATGGTATCCGGGCCATATGGCGAAAGCCAAACGCATGCTCATCGAGAACCTCGCGCTCATAGACGTCGTGGTGGAGCTCATCGACGCGCGCGCGCCGAGGGCCACGCGCAACCCGGATTTCGAGGGCCTGTTTTCCGGCAAGAAAAGGGTCGTCCTCCTCAATAAAAGCGACCTCGCCTCGCCCGCGGCGACGAAGGCGTGGATCGAGCACTATCGCGGCGAGGGCCTTTCGGCCATGGACTTCGTCTCGACCAGCGGCGCGAAGCGCAAGGCCGCCATCGAGGCCATCGAGCGCGCGGCGGCGGAAAAGGTCGCGCACATGCGCGAGAAGGGCGTCATGAAAACCGTGCGCGCCATGGTGGTGGGCATCCCGAACGTCGGCAAGTCCACGTTCATCAACCGCATCGCGGGCGAGAGCCGCGCGAAGGTCGGGGATAAGCCCGGCGTCACGCGCGGCAAGCAGTGGGTGAAGATCGGCCCCTATCTCGAGCTGATGGACACGCCCGGCCTCCTCTGGCCCAAGCTTGAGGACCCGGAGTGCGCCAAGCACCTCGCCTACATCGGCTCCATCAACGATGAAATCATGGACGCGGAGCAGCTCGCGGGCGAACTGCTCTTCGACCTCAACGCGCTCTTCCCTGCCGATGTCGCGGCGCGCTATAAGGCGATCAAACCCGGCATGGCGCCGCAGGAGCTGCTCAAGGCTGTCTGCGTGAGCCGGGGCTTCATCCTTTCGGGCGGCGCGTTGGATACGGAGCGCGCGGCGCGCGTGGCGCTCGACGAGTTCCGCGCTGGGAAGATCGCCAAGGCCACGCTCGAACTGCCGGAGGGCAAATAACATGGCGCGCGGGGACGAGCCTGCAAGGCTTCTCGCCATGACGGAAACCGAGCGCGCCTTCTGGGCGCGCGGGTGTTTCCCCGCGGGCATGGACGAAGTCGGGCGAGGGCCCCTCGCGGGGCCGGTCGTCGCGGCGTGCGTGATGCTCCCGCCGGAGCCTGTGATCGAATACGTCGACGACTCCAAAAAGGTCGCCGCGGGCAGGCGGGAGAAGCTCGCGCCCGTCATTAAGAAAACGGCGCTCGCCTGCGGCGTGGGCTGGGTCTTTCAGGACGAAATCGACGAGATCAACATACTCAACGCCACGAAGAAGGCGTTCCGCCTCGCGTATCATGAGATGGGGTTCGACTGCTCCGACGTGCTCGTCGACGCCGTGAAAGGGCTCGACATCCCCGCGCGGCAGCACCCCATCGTCCACGGGGACGCGCTGTGTTACCTCATCGCCGCGGCCTCCATCGTGGCCAAGGTCGAGCGGGATGCGTATATGATACGCATGCATGAACAATACCCGCAGTACGGCTTCGATCAGAATAAGGGCTACGGCACCGCGCGGCACATCGCGGCGTTAAGGGAATACGGGCCCTGTCCGCTGCACCGGAAAAGCTTTATTTCCGGCATTCTGGAGGGCACATGAACAGGCGCGGGAGCGGGGAGGCGGGGGAACGCGCGGCGCTCGGCTATCTTGAAGGGAAGGGCTTCGTTCTCCTCGCGCGCAACTATCGGGCGCAGCGTTGCGAAATCGACCTCGTCATGCGGGATGGCGAAACGACGGTGTTCGTCGAGGTCAAAGCGCGCTCGTCCGAACGCTTCGGGCTCGGGCGGGAGGCCGTCACCAAAGCAAAACAGCGGAATCTCCTCAAGGCGGCCACGGCGTACGCCGCCGAAAACGGCATCCTCGAGGCGAGCCTTCGCTTCGACGTCGCCGAGGTGGCGCTGCCCTCGCTTCAGGTGACGCATATCGAGAACGCATTTCAGGTATAATTGTTAATAATTTGGCACCGGGATGAGAAAACCGGAGAAATATGGTATCCTAGTAGCACTGACGAAAATCGATTGCAGAGGCGAACATGAAAAGATTGCTCCCCTTCGCGCTCGCGTTGGCCGTCGCGCTTACGGCGGCTTTCGCGCTCGCGGACACAGGACTGCTTCAAAACGGCGGTTTCGACGAGGTTGCGAAAGACGGCCTCCCCGAGGAATGGTTCTACGAGGCCTGGTTCACAGAAGAAGCGCTCGGCTTCGCGCGGGTGGAGGCCGAGGAGGGAAACAACGCGGTCTATCTCTTCGCAGGGCCGGGCGGGAACGACGCCCGCGTCTGCCAAACCGTCAAAGTCAAGGCCAATTCCTACTATAAGCTGACCTGCCGCGTCAAAACGGAGGATATCGCGGGCGGCGCGGGGGCGAACCTGTCGGTCGTCGGGTCGCTTGCAAAGAGCGCGGGCGTCTTCGGCACGTCCGAGGGCTGGACGACCCTCGAGCTCGTCGGCAAGACCGCCAAGGGGCAGAAGGAACTGACGGTCTGCGTGCGCGTGGGCGGCTACGGCGCGCTCTCCGAGGGCGGCGCGTGGTTCGACGACGTGAATATGGAAAAGCTCGCCTCCTTCTCGGGCGACGCGGTCGATTTCTCCATCGCCAGCACGGAGGACGAGAGCGACGGCGAGGATGTGAACGATTTTCCCGGCATGGGCTACATGATGCTCGCGCTGCTCGTCACCGCGCTCGCGTCCGTCATCGTCTTGCGCCGCTACATTGAAACGGACAACACCCTTGATCTATCCCGCCCGGGCCTGAGCGACGCGGCCTGGCTCGCCATACTGCTCGCCGCGGCGCTGGTGCTCCGCTCGGTGCTCTCGATCGTCTTTTTCGGGCATCCGACGGACATCAACTGCTTCATGGCGTGGGCGTATAACCTCGCGCAGGACGGCGGCTTCTCCAACTTCTATACCTCGGGCATGTTCGCCGACTATCCGCCGGGTTATATGTACGTGCTCTGGCTCCTGGGGCGGCTTGGCCGCGCCTTCGGCATGACCTACGGCACGGCGGGCTACGCGCTGCTCATCAAGATGCCCGGCATCGTCGCCGACCTGCTCGCGGCGTACTTCGTCTACCGCATCGCGAAAAGGGCGGGCGAGAGCCGCGAAACGCACGAGCCGCGCGCGGGGAGGCTGCCCCTCGTGCTCGCGGGCTTCGTCGCCTTCAATCCGCTCATGGCTTTCATTTCCGGCGGCTGGGGGCAGATCGACCAGATCTTGACGCTGCTGCTCCTCGCCGTCCTCTGGCTCTTTCTCGAGGACAGGCTGATCCTCGCGGGGCTCGTCTACGGCGTCGCGATCGTGACCAAGCCGCAGGCGCTGATGGCGGGCCCGCTGCTCGCCGTGGCGTACTTCTGCCACATCAAGGATCGCGGCTTCGTAAAGGGCCTCATCCGCACCGTCGCTGCGGTGCTTTTGGCGTGCGCGGCGATCTTCGCGCTGTCTCTGCCCTTCCGAAACGGGCAGCAGCCGCTGTGGTTCCTCGAGAAGATACTCGGCACCGCCACGAGCTACCCCTACGCCAGCATCGAGGCATTCAACCTCATGGCGCTCCTCGGCGGCAACTGGAAGGGGATCGACACGGTTTTCCTCGGCCTCACCTACGGCATGTGGGGCAGCATATTCATCGCCATCTCGGTCGTTTTCGCGGCGATCCTCTATATTTACGGCCGGAAGCGCGAAAAACACGCGCTCACCTTGAGCTGCGCGTGGCTGATCGCCGCGCTCTTCACGCTCGGCCAGTACATGCACGAGCGCTATCTCTTCCCGGCGCTGCTGCTGCTGCTCGTCGCCTTCGTCCGCTACCGCGACAAGCGGCTCGTCGGCGCGTTCCTCGCCATGACCTGCTCCGCGCTGTTCAACGCCATGATGGCGTTCGTGATCGTCAGCAACCAGGATGCGCGCGGCATCATTTACGACGTCATCACGGCGGCCGGGTCTTTGTTGAACATCGGCGCGTTCGCGTACCTGACCTACGTCTCTTGCGATATCGTCTTTATGCGCGTCAAGCGTCCCGCGTTCGCGGAGCGCAAGCTCGCGCGCGAAATCCCCGAAGGGCTGCCCGATCCCGTCGATCCGAAGCTCCGCTACACGAGGCGGGACAGGCTCTACGTCATCGCGCTGACGCTCGTCTACGGCGTCGTCGCGCTCCTGAACCTCGGCACGACCGTCGCCCCCGAAAGCTATTGGATCGGCGCGAGCGGGGACTCCGTCACCATCACCATTGGGAGCAAGACCCACATCAAGGATATCCGCGTGTACGGCGGGCTGTATACGGGCACGATCGAAATCGCCGCGGGCGACGGCAAAACCCTCACCTACGAGGAGGACAACGGGGACATGTTCCGCTGGAAGAGCATCGGCGGGGACATGACGGCCTCAACCCTCACGCTCAGGGTCACGCTGGGGCAGGTGTGGTTCAACGAGATCGCCCTCTTCGACGACGACGGGAACTACATCCCCGCAACGGCCTCGTCGGGCGCCGAGGCGCTCTTCGACGAGCCGGAGGAGGTGCCCGCGCATAGCTCCTACATGTACGGCATGTATTTCGACGAACTGTACCACGCGCGCACGGCCTACGAGCACCTCCACGGCATCAAGCCCTATGAAAATTCCCACCCGCCGCTGGGCAAGGTGTTCATCATGCTGGGCATCGCCGTTTTCGGCATGAACCCGCTCGGCTGGCGCGTCGTGGGGGCGCTCTTCGGCATCGCCATGGTGCCCATCCTCTACGCGTTCGGCAAACGCCTGTTTAAGAACAGCGAGTACGCGCTGCTCGTGTCGGTGCTCTTCGCCTTCGACTTCATGCACTATGCGCAGACGCGCATCGCGACCATAGACGTGTACGGCGTGTTCTTCATCATACTGATGTTCTACTACATGTACCAGTATTATGTCATGAACTTCCACGCCGACGGGATCAACAAGACGCTGCGCCCCCTCGCGCTCGCGGGGCTGTTCTTCGGCCTCGGCGCGGCGAGCAAGTGGATCTGCATCTACGCGGGCGGCGGCCTCGCGGTGCTGCTCTTTACCTCGCTTTACAGGCGCTATCAGGAGTACCTGCGCTTCAGGGACAGCGAGGACGAGCCGCTTCGCCGCGCGGTCGCGCCCTTCTGGCGAAACGCCGTCACGACGCTCCTCTGGTGCGTGGTGTTCTTCATCGCCGTCCCCGTAATGATCTACCTGCTCTCCTACCTGCCCTACGTGCTCTCTGAGGCGCCCTACGACCTCAAGGGCATCTGGGGCGTGCAGAAGTTCATGTTCAACTACCACAGCACGCTGACGGCGACGCACCCGTACCAGTCCCCCTGGTGGCAGTGGCCCCTCATCGTGCGGCCCATGTGGTATTACGTCAATTACGACGTGCCGGAGGGGAGCATCGGCACCATATCCGCTTTGGGCAACCCGGCGGTGTGGTGGATCTGCTGCGTCGTCTCGGCGATGGTGCTCATCAAGCTCATCCGCGGGAAGCTGAGGCCGAACGCGAGCTGGTTCGTGCTCTTCGTGGCGCTGCTCGCGGAGTTTGTGCCCTGGGTGCTCGTCACGCGCTGCACGTTCATCTATCATTACTTCGCGAGCGTGCCCTTCATCATCCTCATCTCCGCCCTTTTGCTCCGGCATAAGGAGGAGGAGAATCCCGCCTGGGCGAAGGCGAAGTGGATCTGGATGGGCGCGGCCGTGCTGCTGTTCGCGCTGTTCTATCCGGCGCTCACGGGCGTCGTCGTCCCGCGCGGGTATGTGCGGCTGCTCGAGTGGCTGCCGAGCTGGACCTTCATGGGCTACTGACGGCGGGCGGCGATTTTTCGCGGATATTGACGAAAGAAGATTTTAGGGTAAAATGAAAAAAGAGACAATCGATACCTTCTGGCAGTTCGTCAAATTCAACATCGTGGGCGTGCTCAACACCGCCGTGGACTTCGGCGTGTATTTCCTGCTCACCGAGCTTGCCGGAATGAACTTCGTGCTCGCGCAGACCATTTCCTACGCGGCGGGCATCGTCAACAGCTATGTCTGGAATACGCTGTGGACTTTCAAAAAGGAGCAGCGAAGGAGCGCGCGGGAGATGGTGCTGTTCGTCGCCGTGAACCTCGTTTCCTACGCCGTGTCGGTCGGGGTGCTCGCGCTCTTCAAGGATGTGCTCCACGTGCCGTACGAGCTCGTCAACAAGGCGGCCGCCTCCCTTAGCTCCGCCGTCGTGAATTTCGCGGGCAACAAGCTCTTCGTGTTCAACAGGGAAAAGGCTGGCATTGCCAAAACCCCCGCGGACGGGGACGGGGCCGAAACGGAGAAAGCGCCCGAGGGGGAAGAACCGGAAAGCCGGTAACGGCGAAGCGAAAAGCGACAGAGCGATAAGGCGATAAAGCGATAAGGCGATAAAGCGATAAAGCGATAATAACGATAAAACGACAAAAACATGAGCGGAGGACAGCCTATGCTTTCGCGCATCACGAGCTACGGCCTCATGGGGCTCGAGGGCTTCCTCGTGACCGTCGAGGTCGATTCCGGCGGGAGCTTCCCGGCCTTCGAGCTGGTGGGCCTGCCGGACGCCGCCGTGCGAGAGAGCAGGGAGCGCGTGCACTCCGCCATCCGCAACAGCGGCTTCACCTACCCCACGGGGCGCGTCACTGTCAACCTCGCGCCGGCCGACATGCGAAAGGAAGGCTCCGTTTACGATCTGCCCATCGCCGTCGGCATACTCGCCGCGACGGGGCAGGTCGAGCAGCGCGCGACGGAGGGATATATGTTCCTCGGCGAGCTCGCGCTCGACGGAAGCGTCCGTCCCGTGGCGGGCATATTGCCGATGGTCATCGGCGCGTATAAAGAGCATGTCGCCTCGGTAGCGCTTCCTCTGGAGAATGCGGCCGAGGCTTCGTATATCGAGGGGGTGCGCGTCGTCCCCGCGAAGAGCCTCGCCGCGCTCGCCGCCATGCTCAAGGGCGGCGAGCCGCTGGAGGTTTATCCCTCCCGCAAATGGGACCGGGCGAAAATCATATACGCCTCGGATTTTTCCGACATCAAGGGCCAGCAGGGCGCCAAGCGCGCGGCGGAAATCGCCGTGGCGGGCGGACATAACCTGCTGCTCGTGGGCACCCCCGGCTCGGGCAAGACCATGCTCGCGAGGAGCATCCCCTCCATACTGCCGGAGCTGAGTTTCGAGGAGGCGCTTGAAATCACGAAAATCCACTCCGTGACGGGCGCGCTCAAGGGCAAGGACGGCATGGTGTCCGAGCGACCCTTCCGCGCGCCGCACCACTCCGCCTCGGGCGCGTCGCTCATCGGCGGCGGGCAGAAGGCGCTGCCGGGCGAAATCAGCCTCGCGCACTACGGCGTGCTCTTCCTCGACGAGTTTCCGGAATTCCAGAAGGATGTGCTCGAGGCGCTGCGCCAGCCGCTTGAGGACGGCTTTGTGACCATTACGCGCGCTTCCGCGCGCTCGACCTATCCCGCGGACTTCATGCTCGTCGCCGCGATGAACCCGTGCCCGTGCGGCAACTTCGGCTCCCGCGTCACGCCCTGCCGCTGCACGGCGCAGCAGATATTGCGCTACCGGAACAAAATCAGCGCTCCGATGCTCGATCGCATCGACATCCACGTGGAGATGGGCGAGGTGGGCTACGCGGACATCGCGGGGCGCGGCGCGGGCGAAAAGTCTGAAACGATCCGCGCGCGCGTCAACGCCGCGAGGGCGCTGCAGGCGAGAAGATACAAGAATGAGGGGATCCTTTTCAACGCGCAGCTCACCAACCGCATGACGGGCGTTTACTGCGCGCTGACGCCGGAGGCGGAGGCGCTTTTGAAGAAGGCGTTTACGGCCCTCAAGCTCAGCGCGCGGGCGTATACGCGCATTTTGAAGGTATCCCGCACCATCGCCGACCTCGACGGCCAGGAGGAGATCCTCCCCGCGCACGTCGCCGAGGCGATCCAGTACAGGAGCCTCGAGAGCAAATATTGGGGTGCGCTCAAATGAAGCTGAACGAGAAGGAACGCTATCTTTTCTGGCTGGGCATCGCCAACGGCCCGGGCGCCGCGCGCTCGCGGAAGCTGCTCGAAGCCTACGGCAACGACCCCAAGGCACTCTTCGACGCGGCGGCGAAGGGGGAGCTCCACGAGCACATGAAGGGCGAGGCGGCGGAGTTGATGAAGAAGCGCGCGAGCGAGCGCTACATCGACCGGTGCCTCGCGCGGCTCGACGAGCTCGGCGTTTCGGCGGCGACGCTCGCCTCCCGCGAATACCCGGAGCTGCTGCGGGAGATCTACGACCCGCCCGCGGTCATCTATTATAGGGGCACGCTCTATCCGCAGTTGCGGCTGCCCGTCGCCATGGTCGGCACGCGGGAGCCCTCGGAATACGGCAGGCGCGTCGCCCTCGAGCTTTCGCGGGAGCTTGCCGAAAGCGGCGCCTGCGTCGTCAGCGGCCTTGCTTACGGCATCGACTGCGCCTCGGCCGAGGGCGCGCTCGCGGCGGAGAACAACGCGTATCCGACCATCGCGGTCCTCGGGAGCGGCCCGGACGTCGTCTATCCCGATTCGAACCGCGCGGTCTACGATAAAATCGTGGAGCGCGGCGCGGTCGTTTCGGAATATATGCCGGGCACGGAGCCCCGGGCGATGCATTTCCCCATGCGCAACCGCATCATCAGCGGCCTCTCGCGCGGCGTGGTCGTGGTGGAGGCGGGGGAGAAGAGCGGTTCTCTCATCACGGCGGACTGCGCGCTCGAGCAGGGGCGGGACGTGTTCGCCGTACCCGGCAGGATCACCGATTTGAAGAGCGCGGGCGCGAACAACCTCATCCGCAGCGGCATGGCGAAAATCGTCCAGTCGGCCGAGGACATCCTCGAGGAGTACGGCGTCGTCAGGCGGCGGCAGGAGAAGCCCTCGCTCGATACGGCCGCGCTTTCCTACGAGGAGGAATTGGTTTACCGCCTGCTTTGCGCCGGGGAGAGGAACTTCGACGAGCTTTGCGAGCTCACGGGGTTTTCCGCGGCCCTCCTAAATTCAACCTTGACAGCGCTGGAGTTTTCGGGAATAATTAAGCAATCGCCCGGAAGGCTGTTCAGCCTTTAGGCGGTTTTCGTCCGTTTCGGCGAATGAAAAAGAACGCAAGCCAGGGGCGCGGCCCCCTTGACAGTGCCCGGTCGAAGCCTTTATATAAAAGAGGCGCATGAGTAACTCATTGGAGGTAAAAAGATGGCGGATATGCTCGTCATCGTCGAGTCGCCCGCGAAGGCGAAGACGATCGGCAAATTCCTCGGCAGCAAGTACAAGGTGGTGGCCTCGAACGGCCATGTGAGGGACCTTCCCAAAAGCCAGCTCGGCGTGGATATCGAACATGATTTCCAGCCTAAGTATATCACCCTCCGGGGCAGGGGCGACGTGCTCGAGCGCATCCGCAAGGAAGCCAGGGGCGTGAGCCGGATCTACCTCGCGACGGACCCGGACATGGAGGGCGAGGCGATTTCCTGGCATCTCGCGAACATCCTGAAGCTCGATCCCGCGTCGCAATGCCGCATCGTATTTAATGAAATCACGGCCAACACGGTCAAAAAATCCGTCAAAGGCGCGCGCGCCATCGATATGAACCTCGTGGACGCGCAGCAGGCGCGCCGCGTGCTCGACAGGCTCGTGGGCTATATGATCAGCCCCATCCTCTGGTCGAAGGTCAGGAAGGGCCTCTCCGCGGGCCGCGTGCAGTCCGTGGCGACCCGCATCATCTGCGACCGCGAGCAGGAAATCATGGATTTCGTGGCCGAGGAATACTGGATCATCACCGCTGTCCTCCGGGGCAAGGGCGTCAAGAAGCCCATCGAGGCGAAGTTCTACGGCTTCGGCGACAAAAAGAAGGAAATCCGCTCCGAGGCGGAGGCGGACGAGGTTTTAAGCCGCATCGAGGGCCGCGAGTTCTCCGTTGCGGACGTCAAAATCCTCGAGAAGAACCGCCACGCGCCGGCGCCCTTCACGACCTCGAGCCTCCAGCAGGAGGCCTCGCGCAAGCTCGGCTTCAACACGAAGCTCACCATGCTCGTCGCCCAGCAGCTCTACGAGGGCGTGGAGCTCCAGGGCAGCGGCGTCACGGGCCTCATCACCTACATGCGAACCGACTCCGTGCGCGTCTCGGAGGAGGCGCAGCAGTCCGCGCTCGAGCAGATCAGGGAGCAGTTCGGCGAACGGTATGTCCCCGCGAAGCCGAACGTCTATAAGGGCCGCAAGGGCGCGCAGGACGCGCATGAGGCCGTGCGCCCCGCGAACCCGAAACTGACGCCTGCCATGGTCAAGGCGTCCCTCGCGCCGCAGCAGCATAAGCTCTACAAGCTCATCTACGAGCGCTTCATCGCGAGCCAGATGGCGGACGCGGTGTTCGAGACCAACACCGTCACGTTCGACTGCAACGGCTGCACCTTCCGCGCCAACGGCGTGCGCACGCTCTTCGACGGCTATACCGCCATCTATACCGAAAGCCACGACGAGGAGCAGGAGAAAGACGTCGCCCTCCCCGAGCTGACGCCCGGGGACATGTTCGCGCAGCAGGGCGCGGGGAAGGAGCAGCGCTTCACGCAGCCGCCGCCGCGCTACACGGAGGCGACGCTCGTCAAGACCCTCGAGGAGAAGGGCATCGGCCGCCCGAGCACCTACGCGCCGACCATCTCCACCATACTCGAGCGCGGCTACGTCCGGCGCGAGAAGAAGCAGCTCGTGCCCACCGATCTGGGCTTCATCGTGACCCAGATCATGAAGGACAATTTCAGGGACATCATCGACATCAAGTTCACGGCGGATATGGAGAGCAAGCTCGACCTCATCAAGGACGGGGAGCAGGAGTGGTCCGGCGTCATCAAGGAGTTCTACGGGCCGTTCGAGCAGAGCGTCGGGAAGGCGAGCGAGACTATCGAGAAGGTCAGCGTGCCCGACGAGGTTTCGGACGTCGTGTGCGACAAGTGCGGCGCGATGATGGTCTATAAGATGGGGCGCTTCGGCAAGTTCCTCGCCTGTCCGAATTTCCCCGAGTGCAGGAACACCAAGCCCCTCGTCGAGAAACTCGACGTGGCCTGCCCCAAATGCGGCGCGGCGCTCATCAAACGGAAATCGAAGCGCGGCAAGCCCTTCTACGGCTGCGAAACGTATCCCGCGTGCGACTTCGTCTCCTGGGACCGGCCCCTCGCCGAGAAGTGCCCCAAATGCGGCGGCATGATGGTCTATAAGATGGGGCAGCGCGGCGCGTACGCCGTGTGCACGAACAAGGACTGCGCCTACGTGTCCCGGCAGAGCAAAAAGGCGAACCAGGATGAGCAGCAGGAATCATAACGGCAAAAACCTTGAGGCGCGCGTCATCGGCGCGGGCCTTGCGGGATGCGAAGCCGCGTATCAGCTTGCTGAGCGCGGCGTCCGCGTCTTATTGAGCGAGATGCGGCCCCAGAAGCGCACCCCCGCGCATAAGACGGACGATTTCGCGGAGCTCGTCTGCTCCAACTCCCTCCGGAGCGACCGCCTCGAGAACGGCGCGGGGCTTCTTAAGGAGGAACTGAGGCGGCTCGATTCCCTCATCGTGTCCTGCGCGGACGAAACGCGGCTCCCGGCGGGCGGCGCGCTTGCGGTCGACCGCGCAGGCTTCGCGAGGCTCGTGACGGAGCGCGTGAAAAACCACCCGAACATCACCGTCGTCGAGGAGGAGGTGACCTCCCTCCCGGAGCCGCCCTGCGTCGTCGCGACCGGGCCTCTCACGGAGGGCGCCCTCCTCGCCTCCATCGAGGCGTTCTTCGGCGAGAGCCTGCATTTCTACGACGCCGCGGCGCCCGTCGTCACGCGGGAATCCCTCGACATGCAAAAGGTGTTCGAGGGCTCGCGCTACGGCCGGGGGAGCGATTATCTCAACTGCCCCATGGACGAGGCGGAGTATTTCGCCTTCGTGCGCGCGCTCGTGTCGGCGAAAACCGCGCCCCTCCGCGCTTTTGAGACGCCCAAGGTGTTCGAGGGCTGCATGCCGGTGGAGATCATGGCCGCGCGCGGGGTTCAGACGCTCGCCTTCGGGCCGCTCAAGCCCGTGGGCCTCGCCGACCCGCGCACGGGGAAGCGGCCGTACGCAGTCGTGCAGCTTCGGCGGGACGACGCCGCGGGCACGCTCTACAACCTCGTGGGATTTCAGACGAACCTGCTCTTCCCCGAGCAGAGGCGCGTTTTTGGCATGATCCCGGGGCTCGAACGCGCGGAGTTCGTGCGCTACGGCGTCATGCACCGCAACACCTTCCTCCATTCCCCGGGCAAGCTCGACATCTGCTTCCAGGCGCTCGCCAGAAAAGGCCTGTATTTCGCGGGGCAGATGACGGGGGTGGAGGGCTATATCGAAAGCGCAGCGAGCGGCGCGCTCGCGGGCATCGACCTCGCGCGGCAGCTTGCGGGGAAGCCCAGGCTCGATTTCACGGCGAAAACCGCCGTCGGCGCGCTCGGGCATTACGTTTCCCGTTACGCGGGGGGCGACTTCCAGCCGATGAACATCAATTACGGCATCGTCGAGGGGCTCGGGGAGCGCGTGCGCAACAAGCAGGAGCGCTATGCGAAAATCGCCGAACGCGCGCTCGGGATCGTCGACGGGCTCCGCGCCGCTATGTTGCGGGAATGCGAATAAAATGTTAAGCATTGTGAAAACGGCTCACACGGGCGTATGATTATGCTATCATGAAGCCGATATAAACGGATCTCTGTGAAAGACGGGAAAGGCGGAAGCTCTTTATGCCCATGATGGGAACGACGATCATCGCCGTAAAAAGAAACGGAAAATGCGCCGTCGCGGGCGACGGGCAGGTCACGCTGGGCGAGAACACGATCATGAAGCACACGGCGAAAAAGGTGCGCAGGCTCCACCACGACAAGGTGGTCGTGGGCTTCGCGGGCTCCGTCGCCGACGCGTTCACGCTGTGCGAGCGCTTCGAGGCGAAATTGGAGAAATACGGCGGCAGCCTCCGGCGCGCGGCCGTCTCCCTTGCGCAGGACTGGCGAAGCGACAAGGCCATGCGCCAACTGCAGGCGATGCTCATCGTCGCCGACGCGGAAGAGCTTCTGGTCGTTTCCGGCACGGGCGAGGTGATCGACCCGGACGACGGCATCGCGGCCATCGGCTCCGGCGGCATGTACGCGCTCGCAGCGGCGAAGGCGCTTCGGGAGAACACGGAGCTTGCCGCGCGCGAGATCGCCGAGAAGGCGCTCCGGATCGCCTCGAACATCTGCGTATACACGAACGGCAACATCTCTGTGGAGGAAATATGATGCTGACCCCGAAGCAAATCGTGGAGGCGCTCGATAAATACATCGTCGGCCAGGACGACGCGAAACGCGCCGTCGCCATCGCGCTTCGCAACCGGTATCGCCGCGCGCGGCTCGACCCCGCGCTGCGCGAGGAGATCACGCCCAAGAACATCATCATGGTCGGCCCCACGGGCGTGGGCAAGACCGAGATCGCAAGGCGCCTCGCAAAGCTCGTGGACGCGCCGCTCGTCAAGGTGGAGGCGACGAAGTTCACCGAGGTCGGCTATGTCGGGCGCGACGTGGACTCGATGGTGCGCGACCTCGTCGAGGCGTCCATCCGCCTGTGCAAGGACAAGAAGATGGAGGCCGTCCGGCTCGTGGCGCAGACGGCCGCGCAGGAGAGGCTCATCGACCTCCTCGTCCCCGTCGAGAGGAAGAAGGCGGCGCATCCCGTCAACCCCCTGCAGCTTCTGCTCGGCGGGGGCGCTGAGGGCGAAACGGCGGAACTGACGGAGGAGGAGAAGCAGCGCCACCTCACGAAGCGCGAGGAGGTCGCCTCAAGGCTGCGCGCGGGCATGCTCGAGGACGAGATGCTCGAAATCGAGGTCGAGCAGAGCGCGGCGGGAAGCGACGCCATGCTCGCCATGGGCATCGACATCAACCTCAACGAAATGATGGCGGGCTTCCTGCCACCGAAGAAGAAGAAGCGGAAGGTCCCCGTGCGCGAGGCGAGGAAGATCCTCCAGCAGGAGGAGGCCGAGAGGCTCATCGACATGGACGAGGTCACGCGCGAGGCCATCGAGAAGGCCGAGCAGGACGGCATCATCTTCATCGACGAGATCGACAAGATCGCCGGCGCGGAGCGCGCCTCCGGCCCGGACGTCTCCCGCGAGGGCGTGCAGAGGGATATATTGCCCATCGTCGAGGGCTCGACGGTCAACACCAAGTACGGCCCCGTGAAGACGGACTTCATCCTCTTCATCGCGGCGGGCGCGTTCCACGTTTCCAAAATATCCGACCTCATACCGGAGCTGCAGGGCCGCTTCCCGATCCGGGTCGACCTCAAGGCGCTCTCGGTCGAGGATTACAGGCGCATCCTCTCGCAGCCCGAGCACGCCATCGTCAAGCAGTACGCGGCACTGCTCCAAACGGACAACATCGTTTTGGAATTCACGGACGACGCGCTCGAGGCCATCGCGAAATACGCCTTCCAGGCCAACGAGAACAACGAGAACATCGGCGCGCGGCGCCTGCATACGATTGTGGAAAACCTGCTGGACGACATCTCCTTCAACGCGAGCGGCGGCCATCCCCTCATCAGGGTGACGGTGGACGAAGCCTACGTGAAGGAGCACATGCGCCATAAGTTCGACGAGCAGGATCTGCAAAAGTATATCCTCTGACGCCTATGCCGCGCCGCACGCCGCAGCTCATCATAACGATCCTTCTCATGGCCGTCCTCACCGGCTGCATGGTTTCCGCGCAGACGGCGAACGTATACGACGAGGAGGAGCTCGCGGCCCTGCGCGCCGAGGCGGCGCTTTTGGGGGAGGAGGAGGACCAGGAAGCCGTCGAGATCACGCCCCTGCCGACGGAGTCCGCGACGCCCTTCATCCCGCCGCCGACGCTTTCCCCGACGCCGACCCTCACGCCGCCGCCGACGCTTACGCCTTCGCCTTCCCCCTCTCCCACCTTCGCGGTGGAGGGGATGGAGGAGAAAAAGGCGTACCTCAACGCGGGCTGCGCGAACCTTCGGACAGGCCCCGGCACGGATTACGACATCATCCGGGAGATCGGGGAGAACACGAAGCTGACCGTCACGGGCGTCTCGGGCGAGTGGTTTCGGGTGGAAACGAAGGGGGAAACCGGCTTCGTGCTCGCGGAGTTCGTGGAGTTCGGCGCGCCGCCCACGGCAAAGCCCACGACCACGCCGACGAAGAAGCCCTCCGCAACGGCCACGCCGAAGCCCTCCGCGACGGATGCACCCAAGCCTTCCGCCACGGCGCCGGGTACGCCGAAGCCGACGAACACCTCTTCCTCGGGCGTGGACGCGGACGATTATTTCGAGGACGCCAACGGCTACACCGCGGAGGAATTGCTCCTCCTCGCGCAGGTGGTACATCAGGAGTCGAAGGGCACCTCGCTCGAGGCGCAGGCCGCCGTCGCGAACGTTATCTACAACCGCCTCAAGAGCTCCCGCTTCCCGAACACGGTGGAGGGCGTGGTCTTCCAGAAGAACCAGTTCACCGTGGCTTCCAACGAGGCGAAGCTGCGCGCGGTGAAGCCCGCGGGCGCGGCCGTGGACGCGGTGAAGCAGATATTCGTCGACGAGGACACCTTCCTGCCCGCGGACGTGATGCACTTTCGAGCCGCGAGCAAGGGGACAAGCTGGAGCAGCAGCTATAAATATTACGATACCTTCGGGGGCAATTGCTTCTTCATCTATATCGGGTGACGGGGGAGAGGGCGAAGAAAACATGTTCAACATCGTGCTCGTCGAGCCCGAGATACCGGAAAACACAGGCAACGTCGCGCGCACCTGCTCCGTGACGGGCGCGCGTCTGCACCTCGTGCGCCCGCTGGGCTTCTCGGTGGACGACAGGCATTTGAAGCGCGCAGGGCTCGATTACTGGAAATATCTGGACGTTTCCTATTGCGATTCCTTCGAGGAGCTCGAGGCCGCGCATCCGCAGGCGCGCTTCTTCCTCACCTCGACCCACGCCGCGCGCTCCTACGCGGACGTGGATTACCGGGACGGGGATTTCCTCGTCTTCGGCAAGGAGACGGCGGGGCTCGGGCAGGAGCTGCTCTCCCGCCGCGCGAAGGACGCAGTGCGCATCCCCATGCGAAACGACAGGCGCTCGCTCAACCTTTCGAACGCCGTCGCCATCGTGCTCTACGAGGCCCTGCGGCAGACGGGCTTTCGGGATATGCGCTGACTCAAACAAGCGGCCCCTTGACGATCCCCAGGTTTTTGACGGCTGCGGATCGCGTTCGAAGGCCCGTCCGCGAAGCGGGCAAATTTTGAAAATAACACCTGCAAAACGGCTTTTTTTGCTTGACACAGCCCGTTGTATTATATAAAATAACATTTGCGTGTTCTGCAGGATGGACGTATGCGGCCACTAGCCCCGGCAGCGTAACAAGATTCATGCGGCGCGGATTAATACGGATTACCTAGGAGGATGAGCCATGAAGACCTATATGGCAAAGGGCGAAACCCTCTCGCGCAAGTGGTACGTCGTCGACGCGAACGGCATGGTGCTCGGCCGTCTCGCATCGCAGGTCGCCTCGATTTTGCGCGGGAAGAACAAGCCCATATATACTCCGCACGTCGACACAGGCGATTTCGTCATCATCGTCAACGCGGAGAAGATTGTGCTTACCGGCAAAAAGCTCGATCAGAAAAAGTACTATCATCACACCAGTTACCCCGGCGGGCTCAAGGAGATTTCCTATCGCAGCCTGCTCGCGAAGAAGCCCGAGTTCGCCGTGTACGAAGCGGTCCGCCGCATGATGCCCAAAGGCCCTCTCGGCCGCCAGATGCTCCGGAAGCTGCGCGTCTATTCCGGCTCCGAGCATAACCACGCGGCCCAGCTGCCCGAGACGCTCGCGCTCAAGTAAGGGGAGGAGAGAAGATTATGGCAACGATTACCCAGTATCTCGGAACCGGAAGGCGCAAGTCCTCCGTTGCCCGCGTGCGTCTGATCCCCGGAGCGGGGAGCATCACCGTCAACAAGCGCGACCTCGAGGAGTATTTCGGGCATGAAACCCTGAAGATGATTGTCCGCGAGCCCCTCGTGCTCACCGAAACCGCTTCCAAGTTCGACGTGCTCGTCAACGTCTACGGCGGCGGCACCACCGGCCAGGCCGGCGCGATCCGCCACGGCATCGCCCGCGCGCTGACCATCGCGAACCCCGAGCTCCGCGCCGCCCTCAAGAAGGCGGGCTTCCTCGCGCGCGACCCGAGGATGAAGGAGAGGAAGAAGTACGGCCTCAAGGCTGCGCGCCGCGCGCCGCAGTTCTCCAAGCGCTAAACAACCTTTTTAAAAAGGCGGCTTTGCCGCCTTTTTGAGTTTGCGCGCTTTGCCTATTGCTGCGCAACCGCGCGGCAAAGCGCGAGAAGTGCGAAAGCCTGCGGCTTTCATCCGTCTCGGCGAATGAATCGCCGAAGCCGGAATGGAAGTCAAGGGGCGTGGCCCCTTGACGATCCCCGGAGATTTGCGATCGCTTGGGCGGCTCCCGAAAAGGAGCCGCTTTGCTATGCCCTAAATATTGTTTCACCGGTGCGCGTTGAGAAAGGCGCAAATTCTATTGAGCGCGATTTCATAGCAATCCTTCTGATGCTCGCGGTCCTGCCGGCTGATCCAGAAAAGCAGGTCGATGAGGCCGTTGGCGACGGCCTCGATATAGCCGTGCACGGTGTTGGGCAGCTCGAACCGAGAGACCTCCGCGCCGGCGCGCCGGAGCCTGTGGAAGTAGTGGACGCCGTCCGGGCGCAGGCTGTCCTTGTCGCAGGTGACGACGAGCGTGGGCGGCATGAGCGCCGCGCCCTCAGGCGGGATGCGCGCGGGGCTCGCGAGCGGGTCCTTACGCGTGCGCGCGTCGGGGAAGTAGGCGAGGTTGAAGAGATCCAGCACGAGCGTGGGCAGCGAATGCTCGGGCTTGGGGCGCAGCGCGGGGTCGACCGCCACGTCGAGGAAGGGATACACCAGCACCTGTCCGGCGAGGCTGATGCCGTCGTCGTAGAGGAGGTTGACGCCCGCGATGACGTTACCTCCCGCGCTGTGGCCGATGCCGAAGATGCGCTCCCGGTCGAAGTCGAGCTCCTTGTCCGCCATGAGGCCCTTGATGGCGTCCGCGGCGTCATAGGTCGCCCAGGGGTAGTGCACGGCGGGCGCGTAGCGGTAATCGAGGCTTGCGACGTTCATTTTCGCGCGCAGAGAGAGTTCGCGGCAGAGCTGCCTGTTGTCCGCGTTGCTGCCGCGGATGAAGCCGCCGCCGTGCGCCTCGACGATCAGGGGCGCGTTTTTTTCCTCGGCCTCGTAGTACAGCACGCCGATGGGGCAGCCGTCGCGCGAGGCGTAGCAGCGTTGTATCTCCTTTCGCGTCCGTTCCATGCGGTCCCTCACGTCCTTCCGGCATTCGTCTTAGGCATTCATTCATAGTATGCGGCGGTCTTTCGTCCGTCTCCGGTTCAAGAGGATACCAAAAAAAGGCGGCCGATTCCAGAGCTGCGCCGCATTTTTCACAGGATTTTTTCATTGCGATAAAGATCGGAAAGCGATAAAAAGCGGCTTCCTGCGAAGATATCCAAGCTGCCGAAACCTCTGCGGGTTCGGCGATCGGGGCCCCGGAGGCCATCATCGCGGGCGGCGAACGAGGTAAATCGCCGCGCAGCGGCAAGAAAGGAACTTTTTCACGCGGAAGTAAAACGTGTTTTGGCGTTGTTTTGGGCGCGCGGCTATGGTACACTGAAAGCGCTTTTTAGTTCGCCTATGAGCGATGAGACAACGCGGAAAATATAGCAAAACGGCCCCCTGCGGGGCCGTCGGCCGTTCGGTGGGAGCGCCGCGCGCTTATTCGTCCTTCGCGTGGGCGATCTTGTAGGAAAGCGCGCAGATGCTGTCGCTCAGGTGGACGTTCTCGGTAGGCACGCTCGTCACAAGATCGGCGGGAACGAAGTTCCAGATGCCCTTGACGCCCGCGCGGACCATGCTCTCGGCGATGTCCTGCGCCACGGAGCGGCGCGCGGCGATCACGCCGATGTCGATCGCGTGCGCGCGGATATAATCCTCCATCATGTCCATGCCGAATACGGGCTTCCCGTTGACCTCGGTGCCGATGCGTTCGGGGTCCACGTCGAAAAGCGCCGTGACCCGGAAGCCGATCTCCTCGAAGCCGCCGAAGCCCGTCAGCGCCCTGCCGATGTTGCCCGCGCCCGCGATGATGAGAGTATGCTCCGCGTCGATGGCGAGTATGGAGCGTATCTCCGCGAGGAGAGAGGTGATATTGTACCCGTAGCCCTGCTGGCCGAAGCCGCCGAAGCAGTTGAAGTCCTGCCGCACCTGGGATGCGTTGAGGCGCATCTGACCGGCGAGCTTCTCGCTCGAGATGCGTTCGATCCCCTGGCCCTCGAGCACGGCGAGGTGCCTGTAATACCGGGGAAGGCGTTTGATCACGGCCTCCGATACCCTTTTAAGTGCCATCGTATCCTCCGCTCAATCTCGTCTCTTGCTCATCTCCTGAACTGATTATAGCAAAGCGCGCCGCCCGCTACAATCCCTTTGCGTTTTTGCCGTCTTTACTGCTTTTGCCGTCTTTGCCGCTCTTGCCGTCTTTGTCGTTATGCTCGGGGCGCGGGCAGGAAGGTGTTGACGGTTTTATCTTCCTTCCACTCGCCCAGAACCCCGCAATGCGCCGCGCCGAGCTCGATGTGGAGCATGGCGATGCCGCAGTCGAGCCTGCCCCAGCCGAAGTTCCACGCGACGTTTTCCACGCCGATGCCCTCGCCGGAAGGGTCGAAGCCCCAGGGCTGCCCGTTTGTGGCGCTGGGCGCCAGGCGCGCGCAGGCGATGGCCGCGCGCTTCCATTCGGGGAGCGCCTCGAACTCCTCCTTCGTGATTTCGGTCAGCTCCTCGATGGTGCGCCTCTTTCGCTCAACGTATTTTTCAGCGGGGACGCCGATTGAGACGACGCATACGAGCTTTTCGCCTTCTCCCGCCGCGAGCGCCTGATGGATGCCCTGCTTGGAAAAGTTGGCGCCGAGCCAGCAGGTGCCAAGGCCCATCGCCGTGCACTCGAGCACGAAGGCCTCGCCGATGTAGCCTGCCGTCTCGGGCCGCGCGCCGCGGCTGAGCAGCGCGGCGAAGGTGTCCGTGCCCTTGATCTTGTTGCCGAGGAGGCCCCGAAAAACGCGCTCGTCCTTCATCACCTCGATGCGCACGCCGCGGGCGGAGAGCATGGAAGCTGTCTTTCGCAGCGAGGCAATCTGCGCGTCCGTCGGGTCGGATGCGTACGCGCGCACGGAAAAACGGCTGCGCGTCGCCTGATACCATCTCTCCATGGGCGATTCCATATGGGCGCCTCCTTATCCAAAGATCGTTTTCAGATACTGGCCCGTGTAGCTCGATTCGTTTCCGGCGACCTCCTCGGGCGTGCCGCAGGCGACGAGCGTGCCGCCGCGGTCCCCGCCCTCCGGCCCGAGGTCGATCACATAGTCCGCGGTCTTGATGACGTCGAGGTTGTGCTCGATGACGATGACCGTGCTTCCCCCGTCGCAGAGCCTCTGCAATATGGCGAGGAGCCGCTTCACGTCGTCCACGTGCAGGCCCGTGGTGGGCTCGTCCAGCACGTAGAGGGTTTTGCCCGTATCCTTCCTCGAAAGCTCCGTGGCGAGCTTCACGCGCTGCGCCTCGCCGCCCGAGAGGGTGGTGGAGGGCTGCCCGAGGCGGATGTAGCCGAGCCCCACGTCGTGCAGCGTCTCGAGCTTGCGGCGGAGCTTCGGCAGCGCCGAAAAGAAGCGCAGCGCCTCCTCGACGGTCATCTCGAGCACGTCCGCGATGGACTTGCCCTTGTAGCGCACCTCGAGCGTCTCGCGGTTGTACCGCTTGCCGTGGCAGACCTCGCAGGGGACGTAGATGTCCGGCAGGAAATGCATTTCTATCTTGATTATACCGTCCCCGTGGCACGCTTCGCAACGCCCTCCTTTGACGTTGAAGCTGAATCTTCCGTTGCTAAAGCCGCGCATGCGCGCGTCGGGCGTCTGGGCGTACACCTCGCGGATGAGGTCGAAAAGGCCCGTGTACGTCGCCGGGTTGCTTCTCGGCGTGCGGCCGATGGGGGACTGGTCGATGTCGATGATCTTGTCGAGCTGCTCCGCGCCCTCTATGCCGTCGCAGTCGCCCGGGTGCGTCCTCGCGCCGTTGAGGTCGCGAAGGAGCGTCTTCTTGACGATCTCGTTGACGAGGCTCGACTTGCCGCTGCCGGATACGCCCGTGACGCAGGTGAACACGCCGAGCGGGACCTTGAGGGTGATGTCCTTCAGGTTGTTCGCCCGCGCGCCCCTGACGGTGAGGTAGCGCCCGTCGAACGCGCGCCGCTTTTCCGGCAGCGGGATGGAGTCGCGCCCCGAGAGGTAGCGTCCGGTGATGGACTCCGGGCAGGCGCAGATCTCCTCGAGCGTGCCCTGCGCGACGATCGTGCCGCCCTGCTCGCCCGGGCCGGGGCCCACGTCCACGATGTAGTCCGCGGCGCGCATGGTGTCCTCGTCGTGCTCGACGACGATGAGCGTGTTGCCCAGATCGCGCATGCCCTTAAGGGTTGTGAGCAACTTGCCGTTGTCGCGCTGGTGCAGCCCGATGCTCGGCTCGTCGAGGATGTAGAGGACGCCCACGAGCCCGGAGCCGATCTGCGTCGCGAGCCGTATGCGCTGCGCCTCGCCGCCTGAAAGGGTCGAGGCCGCGCGGGAGAGCGTGAGGTAGTCGAGCCCCACGTCCGTGAGGAAGCCCAGCCGCGCGTCGAGCTCCTTTTGGATCTGCGCCGCGATGAGCCTTTCGGTTTCCGTGAGCTTCAGTTTTTTGATGAACGCGCGCGCGCCGAGCACCGTCATGTCGTTGAGGTCCGCGATCGATATCTCCCCGACCGTCACGGCGAGGCTTTCCGGCTTGAGCCTCCTGCCGCGGCATTCCGGGCAGGGGATGTTGGACATATAGCTCTCGATCTCGCGCTTCATGGCGTCCGACTGGGTTTCCCGGTATCGGCGCTCGAGGTTGGGGCAGATGCCCTCGAACGGCTGGTCGAGCGTGCCGGAGCCGTACTCGCGGCGGTAGTGCATGTGCAGCTTCTCGCCGTTCGTGCCGTAGAGGATGGCCCGCTTACCCTCCTCGGGGATGTCCCGGAAGGGGGTGTCGGGGGAGAAGCCGTACTTCTTCGCGATCGCGTCGAAGAACATGCCGGCGATGCTCTCGTCGTTCATGCTCTGCCAGCCCGTCACGGAGATGGCGCCCTTCGAGAGGGAGAGCGACTCGTCCGGCACGACGAGCGCGGGGTCGAGCTTCATGAGCGTACCGAGGCCGGAGCAGGCGGGGCACGCGCCGAAGGGGTTGTTGAAGGAAAACATGCGGGGCGTCAGCTCCTCGATGCTCACGCCGCACTCCGGGCAGGCGTAGTTCTGCGAAAAGAGGGTCTCCTGCCCGTCCGCGTCGATCTTCGCGAGGCCGCCGCCGAAGCTGAACGCGGTTTCGAGCGAATCGGCAAGCCTTCCCTCGGCGCCGGCGCGGATGACCACGCGATCCACGACCACGTCGATGGTGTGCTTATACTTCTTGTCGAGCGGGGGCACGTCCGATATGTCGTAAACCGTGCCGTCCACCTTCACGCGCACGTAGCCGTCCTTCCTGATCTGCTCGAGCAGCTTCGCATGCTCGCCCTTCCTCGCGCGGACCGCGGGGGCGATGACCTGTATACGCGTCCCCTCGGGGAGGGCCATCACCTGGTCGACCACCTGGTCGATGCTCTGCCGCTCGATGCGCCTGCCGCAGTTTGGGCAGTGCGGGATGCCGATGCGCGCGTAGAGCAGCCTTAGGTAGTCGTTGATCTCCGTCACCGTGCTCACGGTGGAGCGCGGGTTGTTCGAGGTGCTCTTCTGGTCGATGGAGATGGCGGGGGAGAGCCCGTCGATATAATCCACATCCGGCTTTTCCATTTGGCCGAGGAACTGCCGCGCGTAGGAGGAGAGGGATTCCACGTAGCGCCTCTGGCCTTCGGCGTAGATCGTGTCGAAGGCGAGGCTGGATTTGCCGGAGCCCGAGAGCCCGGTGAATACGATGAGTTTGTTCCGGGGCAGCGTGAGGTTCACGTTCTTGAGGTTGTGCTCGCGCGCGCCCTGTATGCGCAATACGTCGTTCATCTATGTTATCTCCGTCATTAAAAGCTATTTCCTTGATTTGCCCCTGTGCGGGGACTTCCGCCCGCGCCCGCGCGACGGCCTCGCGCTGCCGGGTGTACCGGGCAGGGGTTTCGCGGCCTTCTGCGCCTCGCCGGTGAGGGCGAAGAGCTGGTCGCGCAGCTTCGCGGCGGTTTCAAAATCGAGCTCCGCGGCGGCCTCCCGCATCTGCTGGCGGATGAGCTCGACCTTCGCCGCCCGCTCCGCCTCGCTCATGCCCGCGCCGTCCTCCTCGGCCCTGCGCGTGATTTCCAGCACGCTGTGCACGGACTTTACGATGCTCCTGGGCGTGATGCCGTTTTCCTCGTTGAACGCCTGTTGCTTCGCGCGGCGGCGGTTCGTTTCGTTGATGGCGAAGCGCATGGAGTCCGTCACCTCGTCCGCGTACATGATGACGCGCCCGTCGACGTTGCGCGCGGCGCGGCCCACGGTCTGTATGAGCGAGGTGCCGCTCCGGAGGAACCCCTCCTTGTCCGCGTCGAGAATGGCGACGAGGCCCACCTCGGGCAGGTCCAGCCCTTCGCGCAGCAGGTTGATGCCCACGAGCACGTCAAACTCGCCCAAGCGCAGGTCGCGGATGATCTCCATGCGCTCGATGGTCTCGATGTCGGAGTGCATGTACCTGACGCGCACGCCCATGGAGTCGAGGTAGTCGGTGAGCGTCTCCGCCATGCGCTTGGTGAGCGTCGTCGCGAGCGTGCGGTAGCCCTTCATGGCCGTCAGCTTGACCTCGCTCAAAAGGTCGTCGATCTGGCCCTTTACGGGGCGCACGGCGATCTCGGGGTCGACGAGGCCCGTCGGGCGGATAATCTGCTCGACCGTCCGCTCGGAAAGCCCCAATTCGTAGTCCGCGGGCGTCGCCGAAACGCAGATGAGCTGGCTGATCCTCCCGTTGAATTCCTCGAAGCGCAGCGGGCGGTTGTCGAACGCGGCGGGCAGGCGGAAACCGTATTCCACGAGCGCGGACTTTCGCGAGAAGTCGCCGCCGTACATGCCGCGTATCTGCGGGACGGTGACGTGGGACTCGTCTATGAAGAGGAGGAAGTCCTTGGGGAAGTAGTCGAGCAGCGTGAAGGGCGGCTGGCCGGGCGTTCTCCCGTCGAAATAGCGGGAGTAGTTCTCGATGCCCGTGCAGTACCCGATCTCGCGCATCATCTCGATGTCGTAGCAGGTCCTCTGCTCGATGCGCTGGGCTTCGATGAGCTTGTCCCGCTCCCTGAACCAGGCGACGCGCGCGCGCATGTCCCGCTCGATCTCCTCGATGGAGGCCTCGAGCTTCTCGCGCCCCGTGGCGTAATGGGAGGCGGGGAAGACCGCCGCGTGCGAGCGCAGCGCGAGCACCTCGCCCGTGAGCGCCGAAATCTCGCTGATGCGCTCGATCTCATCCCCGAAGAACTCCACGCGGATGGCCTTGTCCGACCAGTTGACGGGGAAGATGTCGAGCACGTCCCCCTTGACGCGGAATGTGCCGCGCTGGAAGTCGAACTCGCTGCGCTGGTACTGGATGTCCACGAGCTTGCGGATGACCTCGTCCCGCCCGACCTGCTTGCCCTCGCGCAGGGAGATGGAGAGCTTCAGGTATTCCTCCGGGTCTCCGAGCGCGTAGATGCACGAAACGGAAGCGACGATGATGACGTCCTTCCTTTCGTTGAGCGCGCAGGTGGCGCTGTGCCTGAGCTTGTCGATCTCGTCGTTGACGCTGGAGACCTTTTCGATGTACGTATCCGAGGAGGCGATGTACGCCTCCGGCTGGTAATAGTCGTAATAGCTCACGAAATACTCGACCGCGCTGTCGGGGAAGAATTCGCGGAACTCGCTGCAAAGCTGCGCCGCGAGGGTCTTGTTGTGCGCGATGACGAGCGTCGGCTTCTGCACCTTCTCGATGATCTTCGCCATCGTGAACGTCTTGCCGGAGCCCGTAACGCCGAGCAGAACCTGCGTTTTTTTGCCCTCGAGAACGCCTTCGGCCAGCCTTTTGATGGCTTCCGGCTGGTCGCCTTGAGGCTCGAAGGGCGCGACTGCCCTGAACTCGTCCATAATCAGGCTTCGTAATCCACGCTGACCGAGCTTTCCAGCACGGTGTGGATATATTCCCGGACCTTGGCGTGCGCGGGATGGTTCTGGTAGGCTTCAAGCCCCGCGCGGTCGTCGAACGACGCGATGATTACGAGATGGTAGGAGCGGGGCGAATTCAGGAAATCGACGCCCGTTTCCATGGAGCGCAGGGAAGGGACCGCGCCGATGAGCGCGCTGAGCATGGCCGAAACCTTATGTGCCTCGGCCCTGTCGCGGTATCGGTGGCAGACAACATGCTTGATCATAGACCGACTCCTTTATACCCCATATGCGCCTTAGCTATTATATCAGCAATCGCGCCGAATGGAAACGGAATTTTGCATGGGAGGGAGGGGGAGGTTTGCGCGGCAGCGCGAGATCCAATCGCCGGTGTAGGGGCGAATTCCAGATCCGCCCGTGCGCCGCGCGAAAACGGCCTCCGTTCATTCAAGCGGAAGCCGTTTCATCCCCAAATTCATTGTCAATTTTCAATACTGAGTTAGCAGACCAAGTGCAACAGCAGTAGGGGAAAAAGGGAGTGACCCAGGAGGCAAGGCCTTGTAAAATGGGAGTTGCAAGACAAACCATAACAAGGAGGCGCCCGATGGATCACTACAGACATCTTAGCACAAAAGAACGAGAGATCACAATGGTTGAGCAAGGGAAAGCGATGAGCGTGCGGGCGATCGCCCGCACGCTTGGGCGCAGCCCGTCGACCATCAGCCGGGAGCTTCGCCGGAATCAAAACCGGGACGGCAGCTACAGCGCGTCCGCTGCAAACATCAGTTATTTGAAGCGGCGCGCTGCCTGCCATCGGCCAAGTATTTTCGCGAACCAAACAGCAAGAGCATATGTAGAAGAACTGATTAAGCGGAAATGGTCGCCGGAACAGATCGCGGGCCGGGCGAAGCTGGACGGATATCCGATACCGTTTTCATACAGCAGCATATATAGAGGGATCGACCACAAGCTCATTGCGCTGACGGACAAGCACGACCTGCGGCTCAAATGGCATTACAAGCGACGAAAGGCGCGTAAGCTGACCAAATGGGAGAACGTTACCGGAATTCACGAACGCCCGGAAGAGGTGAACGCCCGTACCCAGTTCGGGCATTGGGAAAGCGATACCGTGCTTGGCCAAAGGAAAACAGGCGGTTTCGCCACGCATGTTGAGCGGGTTACGGGCTTCTTGATCGCGAGCAGACTCCATGGGGGAAGCGGCGAAGAATATGCCGACGCCATGATTGACGCTTTCCGCGATTTCCCTTCTAGATCAAGGCGTTCTTTCACGGTCGACAGAGGCGGTGAATTTACCCGGCATGCCAGGATTGCCACGCAGCTTAACGCCAAAGTTTACTTCTGCGACCCTTACTCCTCGTGGCAGAAGGGCACAAATGAAAATACCAACGGATTGCTCCGTCAGTATTTTCCTAAAAAATCTTCGTTTCTTCCCATTACTCCGAGCGTCCTGCAGGCTGCCGTTGATTCCCTCAACGACAGACCCCGCAAACGCCTCGGCTGGCTATCCCCTCGTGAGCTCTTTTCTTTTTACCTGTTGCACTTGGTTTGAAAATGTGCCATTGTCAATTGATCGAAAGGTTCCGACCGGGCGATAAGCCGAGTTCTGTCGGCCGGCGAAGCCGGCGTGCAGCCATCTATCTGGGAGGCGCGTCGCCGCGCCCCTCGTGCGATTATCGGGGGCCTGACGGGCAGCCATTTTAGCGGGTTTCCCCGCAACCGCCCCCATTCCAATCTTGCACCGGGTGGGGTTTACAGCGCGGAACTGTCGCCAGCCCCGCGGGTGAGCTCTTACCTCGCCTTTCCATCCTTACCGCGCGAAGCGCGGCGGTATATCTCTGTTGCACTTTCCCTGGAGTCGCCTCCGCCGGATGTTATCCGGCACCCTGCCCTGCGGAGCTCGGACTTTCCTCATGCGGATCGCGCTCTCGCGCGCCGCACGCGGCCGCATAGCCTGCTCGGAACCTTTCGATCAACTGACAAATGAAATCCACGATCGACAATCAGGATCATAAACGTTTTTCGCGAAAATTACAACTGTCAATCCGTGTAAAGGATGCGGCCGCAGTTTTCGCACTCGACGACGCCCTCGTCCGCCGCGGCGCGTTTGACGGTCGTTGTGGAAAGCGCCATGTTGCAGCCGCCGCACTGGTTGTTTTCCACCTTGGCGACGGGCACCGCGTGGTGGTTTTTGATTTTTTTATAGCGCTCCATGAACGTCGCGTCCACCTTCGCTCCCGCTGCCGCGAGCGCGCGCTTCGCCTCCTCGATCTTCGGCTGCGCCTCGGCGAGCTCCTCCTCGCACTGGGCGCGCACCTCGTCGTATTCCTTTTTCGCCTTCCCGGCCTTGGCGAACGTGTCCTTATAGTCTCTCGTCGCCTTCTCGATCCAGGCGAGCGTATCGAAAAGCTCCCTGCGCGCGCTGTCCATGCGCGTCATGAGCGATTCGATGGACTTGCGGGACTCGGTCATCTCCTCGGCGGTGACCTCCTCGTCCTTTTGCATGGCGGAGAATTCGGAAACCTCGAGGTCGTATTTATGCTCCAGGTCGTCCACCTGCGCGGCAAGCTTGTCGACGGACGCCTTGCGCCCCTCGATGCTCTTCTGGATCGTGTTGATGGAATTCTGCTGCTCGGTCAGGTACGCGTGAAGCCTGTTGAGCTTCAGCCGCGCGGGAGTCGCCTTGACCCTGTTCTCGAGCCGTTCAAGCGCGAGCTCCGCCTGCTGGTATTTCCACAGCGCGTCGAGTTTTTTCATGTTTCCACCTCCGGTTTTCGCTCGCGCGCGCGAATCGCCCTCAAAGCCCTCTCAGGCTCGGCTTTTCACAACGCGTCAAATTATATTGTACACCAGGCGCAAGTTCCTGTAAACGTTTTATCAAAGGAAGCAGCGCCACGCGCTCCGTTTCGTAATGCCCGGCCTCGATGACCGGGATGCCCAAGACGCCTGCGAACAGCGCCTGATGGTGTTTGCATTCGCCCGTGACGTACGCGTCCGCCCCGGCGCGAACCGCGTCGGGGATGCGCTCGCCCGCGGCGCCGCCGATTACCGCCGCGCGGGAAACAAGCCTGTCCGCGTCGCCGCACACGCGCACCGCGGCGCCGAGCTTATTTGCGACGAAGGCCGCGAATTCATCCAGCCTCATGGGGTTTTCGAGGTTGCCCACGCGCCCCATGCCGTCCGCGCCCATAGGCTCCGTGTCCCGGATGCCGAGCGCGGCTGCGAGCGCGTCGTTCACGCCGCCCGCGGCGGTGTCGAGGTTCGTGTGCGCCGCGTACAAGCCGATGCCGCGCCGCGCGAGCAGGTATGCGCCTGCGGTTTGCGGATCGTCCGGCAAAAAGCGCTTGATCCCGTAAAAGAAAACGGGGTGATGCGTCACGAGCAGGTCCGCGCCGATGTCCGCCGCCTCCTTCGCGGTGACGGGCGTGCAGTCGAGCGCCACGAGCACGGACTTGATTTCGTCGTGGTCGGGCCCGACGAGAAGGCCGATGTTGTCCTCCGGCAGGGCGAGCTCCGGCGGCGCGATCTCCTCCATAATTCTAATGAATTCCTTGAGCTTCATATTTCCTCTCCCTCCCAGTTTTCGATGAGCCTTAAAACCCCCGCGAGCTCCCGCGCGAGATTTTCGGGCGTTTTTCCGTGCCTTATGGCGCGCTCCATGCGCCTTTCCCGGCTGGCGCGCACCTTCCTGAGCAGGTTCAGGAGCGCCTCCTGCCGTTTTTGGTACGCCACCGCGCCGAACTCGAGCAGCGCCTCGTCCGGATAAGCTTTCACTTCGTCAGGGCTGTAGCGCGCGGCGATGAGCTGGTAATACCGCCCCGCGTCGAAAACGACGTCCTCGTCCTGTATCGCGTAGCCGCCGGCATAGAGAAAGCTTCTCAATTCCCTTTCGCCGCCCATGGGCTGAAGGATGAGCCGTTCCGCGCCCCGCGCGACGGGTTCGCCTTTTTTTAGGATGCCCGCGATCAATTCGCCGCCCATGCCGAGGATGGCGACGCAGTAGCGCCCCCAACCCGACGCGTCGAGCCCCGCGAGGCCGTCCGTTTGCACGAATTCAGCCGTCAGGCCGAATCGCTCGAACAGCGCCCGCGCCTTTTGCAGCGAAGCCGCGCTGATGTCTGCCGCGACGGCGCGCGAAACCTTGCCTTCAACGAGCGCCGCGAGGCCGAGCCTGCCGTGGTCGCAGCCGACGTCGGCGAGCGTGCCGCAGTTGCGCAGCAAGTCGAGCGCGCGCGCGAGCCGCGGTCGGAGACGTATGGTTTTCATCCCGGTGTGCGCGTCCATGCAGCTATTCTAAAACAAATGCGCGGCAATTGCAAAGTTTGGAAAGTTTTTTGGACAACGCTCATAAGTATAGCCATACCATAAGCGTGACGGAGGTATATATGGAATACAGGCGCAGGAGACGACGCGCGAGAATGAAATACAGGAACAGGCCCGCGGGCACCTCCGGCGGCGGCTCGGCGGGCGGCGCGGTCATCGCGCTGCTGCTCATCGCGGGGATCATCTATGTCATCGCGTCCTCGACGGCGGGACAGTGGGTGGCGAAAAACGTCATGGCGCCCGTGGTCGACTTTTTCACCGGGGTGTCGGACGAGGATAAGGACCCCGACGCGGCCGGCACAGGCGGCGCGGAGGACCCGCAGGGGAGCCTCGGCGAGGGTGGGACGACCGCCATCGACCTCTCGGCGGGCGACTCCAAGCCCGTCAGCGCCGAGGTGACCTTCCCGGGCGTCACCTGTTATATGCTGCAGATGGGCGTGTTCTCCTCGCGCGCGAACGCGGAGGCGGAGGCGGCGACGCTGCAGGCGCGGGGCGCGGCGGGCTACATCATCGAGGATACGTCTACGGGCGAGGCGCGCTATCGCGTCATGGCCTCCGGCTATGAAACCTACGACAGCGCCAAGAGCGTGAAGGACCGTCTCGTTTCCGAGGGGACGGACTGCACCGTGTATACGCTCACCGCGAACTCCGCCGTATTCAAGGTGACGGCGCCCAAGGAATCCATGGAGGGCGTGAGCGAGGGCTTCGAGGCGCTCTCCAAGGCGCGCGCGGGGGTCGCCGAGGCCGTGATCAACTTCGATAAGGAGAGCATGAGCCTCACCGAGGGGAAGGCGCTCGCTCAGGGGATACTCGACGCGCTCGAAGCCGAAATGGAACCGCTCGCCTCCTTCGCGCCGGACGGCGGCGCGCTCTCGCGGATATTGAACGCGTACGGGAACATCAAGGCGTCCCTCGAGACGCTCGTCAACGGCGAATATCAAAGCACAGTGGATTTTTCGGCGGCGATGAAGTATACTTATCTCAATATCACGGATAAGTACGCCGCCCTTTCGCAGGCGCTGGCGGGATAGCGGGGAGCATGAAAGCATCGGACATCATGGCCATACTGGACGCGCAGGTGCTCTGCGGCAAAGAGTATCTCGAGGAGGTGGACATCCATTCCGCATTCGGCGCGGATATGATGAGCGATATGCTCGCATATCCGGTCGATCCCAACACGCTCATCCTCACCGGGACCATCAACCAGCATGTGATCCGCACGATCGAGATGCTCGACATCCGTTGCGTGGTGTTCGTGCGCGGCAAAAGGGTGCCGGACGACATCCTTTCCATCGCGCGCGAGCTGGACCTCGTCGTGCTCAATACGGACAAGACGCTCTATACTTCCTGCGGGCTGCTCTACGAGGCGGGACTCAGGAGCTGTACGAGGTAGGACATGCAGGGAGTGATCTATAGCGAAAGCTATAAAGTCGAAAGCGGAAATTTCGCCACGGCGGGGGACGCTTCGCGCACCATGAAGAGCACGCTCAAGCGCATGGGCATCGACCCCGGGATCATCCGGGACATCGCCATCGCCTCCTACGAGCTCGAGCTCAACCTCGTGATCCATTCGGACGGCGGGAGGCTTTCCCTCGAGATGTTTAAGGACAGGCTCCGCCTCACGAGCGCCGACAGGGGCCCGGGGATACCCGATGTTTCCCTCGCGCTGCAGGAGGGCTGGTCGACCGCATCCCAGGAGGTGCGCAACATGGGCTTCGGCGCGGGCATGGGCCTGCCCAACATACAGCGCCACTGCCACGAATTCACGATCGATTCGGCGCCGGGGGTCGGGACGACCATCACCGCCTTGTATCTGCTCGGCCCGGGCGATGGAGGTAAATGATGTATACGCATTCCGTCAGGATAGACAAGCGCAGGTGCGTCGGCTGCACGAGCTGCATCAAGACCTGCCCCACCGAGGCCATCCGCGTGCAGGCGGGCAAGGCGAAGATCATCGCCGACCGCTGCATCGACTGCGGCAGGTGCATCGTATACTGTCACCACCATGCGGTGGTGTCGGTGACGACGCCGCTCGAGGCGCTGGGCGAATTCAAATACAACATCTGCATCCCCTCCGCGTCCTTCTACGCGCAGTTCAGGACCGTGACCTCGCCGGAGGACCTGTTCCCGTGCCTGTACGCGATGGGGTTCGACGCGATCTACGAGGAGGCGAAGGCCGCCGAGATCGTCGCCGAGGCGACGCGCCGGTATTTAAAGACCTCCGATGCGGTGTTCCCGCTCATCTCCTCCAACTGCCCGGTGATCCCGCGGCTCATCACCACGCTTTACCCGAACCTCATCGACAACCTCTCGCCCTTCCTGCCCACCAACGAGATCGCCGCGCGCATCGCCAAGCGCGAGTTCTCGCAGGCGACCGGCGTGCCCATGGATGAGATCGGCGCGTATTACATTTCGCCCTGCGCGGCGGAGACCACGCACGTGCGCAATCCGCTCGGCATCGAGAAGAGCGAGCTCGACGGCGTTTTCGCCTCGCGCGACATGTACGCCAGGGTGATCGCCCTCCTCGGCAAGGTGAGTTCCCAGCCCAACACCGTGATGCATCCCTCGAGCGCGTTCGGCATCGGCGCGGCGACCATCGGCGGCTTTTCCGCCGCGGTGGGGACGGAGCATTACCTCGCGGTCGACGGCGTCCATTCGATCATCCAGTGTCTGGAGGAAATCGAAAACGAGAGGCTGCGCGACCTGCAGCTCTTCGAGGCGATGGCGTGCAGCGGCGGCTGCGTGGGCGGCCCGCTGAACTTCGAGAACCAGTTCGTAGCGAAAAACCGCAACCGGAGGATCGCCTACTCCCAGCCGCGTGCGGAACTGGAGAACGACGAGCACATCAACAAATATATCCACTCCGACCTCATCCGCTTCGAGAAGCCCTTCCTGCCGCACGACATCTTAAAGCTTTCCGACGATGTGGTCGAGGCCGCGCGCATGACCGAGAAGCTCGAGGAGATCAACCGCTCCCTACCCGGGCTCGACTGCGGCTCCTGCGGCTCGCCCACCTGCCGCACGCTCGCGGAGGACATCGTCAAGGGCAGCGCGGTGGAGATGGACTGCATCTTCAAGCTGCGCGACAAGGTGCGCCAGATGGCGCAGGACATGGTGGACCTCGCGAGCGCAAACAAGCGCGGCTAGCGCAGAAGTGCGAAAGCCTGCCGCTTTCATCCGCTTCGACGTACGCGCCCTCAAAACCGGATGATCGTCGAAGAGCGCGGCCCTGACGATTCCCAAAATTATATTTGAGTCATACTGTGGAGGAAACGATGACAGTCAACGAACTCGCGTCCCAAATAGAGGGCAGGGTGCTCTCGGCCCACGGGGAAAACAAAATTTCCTGCGGCTGCGTCTGCGACCTTTTAAGCTGGGTCATGGCGCGCGGGGCCGCCGGCTGCGCCTGGGTGACGGTGCAGACGCACCTCAACGTCGTCGCCGTGGCGTCGCTGCACGAGATGGCCTGCGTGATCTGGCCGGAGAGCGTCGAGGTGAACGCCGGGTCGCTCAAAAAGGCGGACGAGGTCGGCGTCGCCGTCGTCTCCTCGCCGCTCTCGGCGTATAAGATCGCGGGCGTCATGTATTCCCTGGGCGTCGGGGCGTAAAAGTGAAGCTCGCGGCGGACCTGCATATACATTCCTGCCTTTCCCCCTGCGCGGATATGCTGATGACGCCCAACAACATCGTCGGCATGGCGCTTTTAAAAGGGCTGGACGTCATCGCCGTCGCGGACCACAACAGCGCGAAAAACCTCCCCGCGATCAAGGCCGTCGCGGACGCGCGCGGCCTCCTGCTCCTGCCCGCCGTCGAGGCGGAAAGCCGCGAGGAGGTGCACGTGCTCTGCTACATGCCCTCCGTGGAGGCGGCGCTTTCCCTCGGGGAGGCGCTGTATGAACGCCTGCCCGACAACCCCAACATGCCCTCCTTTTTCGGCGAGCAGGCCGTGATGGACGAGGAAGACAACGTCGTCGCGATCGAGCCGCGGCTTCTCGTCCAATCGGCCGGATTCTCTATCGAGGAGCTCACGGAACTCTGCCGAAGCCTCGGCGGGGTGCCCGTCCCCGCGCACATCAACAGGACCTCCAACTCGGTTTTAAACAACCTCGGCTTCCTCCCGCCGGACATCGGCTTCACGAGCGTGGAGGTCAGCCGCACGCTGCCCGTGCCGGAATGCGCGGAAACCTTCCGCTATCACGTCCTGTATTCCTCGGACGCGCACGAGCTTGGCGCCATCTTCGAGCGGGAGAGCTTTCTCGACGTGGAGGAGCGCTCCATCGAGGCCATCCTCGCGTATCTCAGAAGTCCTAAAACCGTCTGACTATAAGGAGAACCCCATGGACGCATCCATCCTTTCGCCCTTTCTGCCGCTCGGCGGAAGGGTCGGCTTTTATTTCAAGAACCTCGTCACCGGAGAGACCTTTGCGAAGGACGGGGAAACGCCCATGCTCGCGGCGAGCGTCATCAAGCTGCCCGTCATGGCGGAGGCCTTCCGCCAGATGGAGGCGGGCCTGGTCGGCCGGGACGAGCGCTTCGCGATAAAAGCGGAGGACAAGCTCCCCGGCTGCGGCGCGCTCAACGCGCTGCACGACGGCGTCGAGGTGACCTTCCTCGACCTCGTGACGCTCATGATCATCCTTTCCGACAACACGGCGACCAACCTCGTCATCAAGCGCATCGGCATCCCCGCCGTCAACGAGAACATCGCGCGCCTCGGCCTCGCGGGCACGCGGCTCAACCGGCTGCTGTTCGACGGGGAGGCCTCCCTGCGCGGGGTGGAGAATACCGTCGGCGCGGCGGGCATGGGAAAACTGCTCGAGTTGATCTGGCGCGGCGAGGTTGTATCCAAAGAAGCCTCGGCGGAGATGCTCCGCATCCTCTTTGCGCAGAGGCTCGGCGGCAAGCTGCCGCTGCCTCTCCCGCGGGACGTCGCCGTCGCCAACAAGACGGGGGAGGACGAGGGCATCACCAACGACGTGGGCATCGTCGCGGGCGCGCGCCCGTATGTGCTCGCAATCCTCGCAAACGGCGTCTATGCGCCCGATTTCGACATGGCGATCCATAGGGTTTCGCGCGCCGTTTACGATTTAGCGGGAAATTGAGCGGATTCCCCATTGCGCCGCGGGAGCGCGTCCTTTATAATACCCTTGCGCACCCCCATGCACGGCTGCATGAGGGCGTTCGCGCGTGAGGAAAGTACGACGGAGGTGGGGGCATGTTCCTGATCATCGGCCTTGGAAACCCTGGAAGGGAGTACGCGAATACGCGGCACAACATCGGCTTCATGACGCTCGACCTTCTCGCCGCGCGGTATAACATCGACATCCGCCGCGAGAACTTCAGGAGCGTCTTCGGCGAGGGGCGCATGGGCCCGCGGAAGGTCGCGCTCGCCAAGCCCCTGACCTATATGAACAACTCCGGCTGGGCCGCGCGGGACCTCGTCAACTGGTATAAGGTTTCGCCCGCGGAGCTTCTTCTCGTCTACGACGACGCGGATATCCCGCTCGGCACCATCCGCGTCCGGGACGGAGGCTCCTCCGGCTCCCACAACGGCATGAAGAGCGTCGTCTACCAGCTCGGGTTCGACGATTTCCCCCGCATCCGCGTGGGGATCGGCGCGCCGGAGGGGGAGCGGGACATCGTCGCCCACGTGATGAGCATGCCCCGGGGAGAGGACATGGAGCTTCTGAAGAACGCCATACGCGACGCAGCGGACGCCGCGGAGCTGATCGTCGAAGGAAAAATCGCCGAAGCGCAGGCGCGCTTCAACAAACGGCCGAACAACGGCAAGGCGCGGGAAAAAGCCGAGAAAAAAGCCGAGGAAAAAGCGGGGGAAAAAGCGGAAGCATCGGACGCCGCGCCGGAAGGCGACAAAAACGCGGACGGGAGGGCCGATGGCTGAGCATCCCCTCATCCGGATCTTAAAAACGCATCCCGAATACGCGCGGCTCGCCGCGAACCTCGCCTCGGCGGGGGGGTGCGCGGCGGTGTTCGGCCTGGGCGAGGCGCACCGCACGCACGCGGCGGCGGGCCTTTTCGCCGACTGCGGAAAGACGATGCTCGTCGTCACCGCCAACGAGACCTCGGCGTCGCGCATCTATGAGGACGCGGCGTATTTTGTGAAAAACGCCTGCCACCTGCCCGCGCGGGAAACGCCGCTCGGCGGGAAGCCGGTCGCGGCCTCCGCAGGGCTCGTCGCGCGGCGCATGGAGGCGCTGACGCGGCTCGCCACGGGCGAGAAGATGATGCTCGTCGTCTCGGCGGAGGCGCTTTTGCAGCGCATGGCGCCCATGGAGGCGCTCGTGTCTTCGACGCGGAGCCTGAAGCTCGGACAGAGGTGCGACCTTCGCGCGCTCTCGGCGGCGCTCGTGGATGCGGGGTACGAGCGGGTCGATCTGTGCGAGGGCAAAGGCCAGTTCTGCCTGCGCGGCGGCTACCTCGACCTCTATCCGATCACCGCGGATTTGCCGGTCAGAATCGAATTCTTCGACGACGAGATCGACACCATGCGCACCTACGACCCCGTAAGCCAGCGCTCGGTCGAGAACGTCGAAAACTGTGTGATACCGCCCGCCACGGAGGTGCCCCTCACCACGAGGGCGCGGGAGACGGGCATGCGCGCCATGCGCAGGAAGCCGCGCCTCGAGGCGGAGTACAATTCGCTCAAGGAAGGGATCGCGCCGCCCGGCGCGGAAAGGCTGCTGCCGCTCTTCTATCCCGAATCGTACGTGACGGACTATCTCTCCAAGGACGCGCTCATCCTCATCGACGAGCCGCAGCGCGTGGAGGAGAGCGCGAAGCACGCGCACAACAACCACCTCGAGCTCGTTAGCGCCCTCATCCAGTCGGGCGAGGCGGAGCCGGAGGAGGCGGAGCTGCTCGGCTCTCCGATGAGGCTCATCTCCTCTTTGGACACCCCGCGCACGGCCATGCTCTTCTCCCTCACGCGCACATACGGCCTCATCCGCCCGAAGGAGCTCTATCGCTTCGAGACGCGGCCCGCCTCGCGCTACGTCGGCGCGGGCGAGGCGCTCGCCGCGGACATCATCGCCTGGAGGCGCCACGGCTACACCGCCGCCGTCTACGCGGGCACGCACGCGGCGCGGCTGCAGGATATGCTCATCGACGCGGGCGTGGACGCCGCCGTGACCGACCGGCTGGAGCGGGATTTCGTACCGGGCGAGGTCATCATCACGGGGGAATCCATCGGCCGCGGTTTTGAATATCCGGAAATCAAATTCGTCGCCGTCAGCGAGACGGAGCTTTACGGCGCGGCGCGGGAAAAGCTCGTGCCGACGCGCAAGCGAAGGCCACAGATGGCCTTCTCCGAGCTGCAGCCGGGCGACCTCGTGGTGCACGAGGTGCACGGCATCGGCCGCTTCGTAGGCGTCGAAAAGCTCACCGCGGCGGGCGTCGCGCGCGATTATTTGCACCTCGTCTACTCGGGCGGGGATAAGCTCTACATCCCGACCGACCAGCTCGACCGCGTGCAGAAGTACGTGGGCGGGGAGGAGGAGCAGGCGAAGCTCTCCAAGCTCGGCTCCGGCGAGTGGCAGAGGACCGTGAGCCGCACGCGCGAGAGCGTCAAGGCGCTCGCCTTCGACCTCGTGCGCCTATACGGGGACAGGATGAACCGCAGGGGACACGCGTTTTCGCCGGATACGCAATGGCAAAGGACGCTCGAGGACAGCTTCCCCTATCGCGAAACGCCCGACCAGCTCACCTGCATCGACGAGATCAAGAAGGACATGGAGAGCGAGCGCGTGATGGACCGCCTGCTCTGCGGCGACGTGGGCTACGGGAAGACCGAGGTCGCCCTGCGCGCGGCCTTCAAGGCGGTGATGGACGGCAAGCAGGCCGCCTTCCTCGTGCCGACGACCATACTCGCCCAGCAGCATTACGGCACGCTCGCCTCGCGCTTTTCGGGGTATCCCGTCAACGTGGCGCTCCTCTCGCGCTTCAACACCCCCGCGCAGGAGAAGGCGGCGCTCGACGGCCTCGCGAAAGGGAACATCGACGTGGTCGTGGGCACGCACAAGCTGCTCTCGAAGAACGTGAAGTTCAAGGACTTGGGCCTTCTCGTGATCGACGAGGAGCAGCGCTTCGGCGTGGGCCACAAGGAGCAGATCAAGGATATGCGGCGGAGCGTCGACTGCCTCACGCTCTCGGCGACGCCCATCCCCCGCACGCTGCACATGTCCATGACGGGCATCCGCGACATGTCCGTCATCGAGACCCCGCCGGAGCAGCGCTACCCCGTGCAGACCTACGTGCTGGAATATACGGACGCCGTGGCGCGCGAGGCCATCCTAAAGGAGCTTGGCCGCGGCGGGCAGGTCTATTTCGTCTATAACCGCGTGCAGGGCATGGAGCGTTTTGCGGAATACCTAAGAGGGCTCGTGCCGGAGGCGCGCATCGCCTTCGCCCACGGGCAGATGCGCGAGCGCGCGCTTGAGCGCACCATGCTCGACTTCATGGACCAGGCCTACGACGTGCTTTTGTGCAGCACCATCATCGAGAGCGGGCTTGACATCACAAACGTCAACACCATCCTCGTCTACGACGCGGACAAGATGGGCCTCTCCCAGCTCTACCAGCTCCGCGGCCGGGTGGGGCGCGGCTCGCGCCTGGGCTACGCGTATTTAACGTTCGTCAAGGACAAGGTTTTGACGGACGTCGCCGAAAAGCGGCTTTCGGCTATCCGCGAGTTCACGCAGTTCGGCGCGGGCTTTAAGATCGCCATGCGCGACCTCGAGATCCGTGGCGCGGGCAACCTTCTGGGGCCCGAGCAGCACGGCCACATGGCGGCCGTGGGCTACGACCTCTATTGCAAGATCGTCGAGAGCGCCGTCAAGGAGGCGCGCGGCGAGCCGGAGCCCGTCCGCGTCGACACGGTGATGGACATCCCCGTCTCCGCCTCCATCCCGCATACATACGTCCCGCGCGAGGCCGACAGGCTCTCGATGTATAAGCGCATCGCGCTCATCTCCTCCCGGGACGACGTCTACGACGTGCAGGATGAGCTCATCGACCGCTACGGCGACATCCCCGCGGAGACCGCGAGCCTCATCAACATCGCCTTGTTGAAAGCCGAGGCGTCGCGGGCGTACGTCACGCAACTGAGCGTGCGGGACGGCGAAATCCGCTTCACCTTCGATAAGGACGCGCCGCTCGACGGCGCGAAGCTCTACGCCGCGGCGGGGAAGATCGAGGGCGCGCAGTTCGTCTATTCCGAATCGCCCGCGCTGATCGTGAGAAGGCCGCGCTCCGACGCCGCGGCGCTCTACGGCATGCTGCCACAGTTTGTTTACACGCTGCTCGATTGCGTTATCAAAATATGATGATATAATAAATGAGGCAAAAGCCGATTAAGTGAAGGAGCAAAACGAATGAAGAAATGGATTTCCGTCCTGTTGGCCGCAGTCATGCTGCTGCCCCTCATCGCAGCGTGCCAGCTGACGGACGAAGGCGCGAACGATCCGAACGCGACCGATCCGGCCGAAACCGAGCTTGATCTCGCGGCGATCGTCGCGACGGTCGGCGGCGAGGAGATCACGCTCGGCGAGATGAAGACGCTGTTTGACAGCTATGTCGAGTATTTTTCATATTACGGATACGATGTGACGAGCGACGAGGCGACCCTCCACTCCTTCCAGGACGACCTGGTCAACCGGATGGTCGAGGACAAGCTGGTGGAATATAAGGCAAAGCAGCTCGGTTACGATCAGCTCGACGCGGAAGGGCAGGCGGAGCTCGACAGCCGCGTGGAGGAAGAGCTCGGCGCGATGGAGGACTATTACCGCCAGCAGGCCGAGGATGAATTCGCGTCCGACAGCAGCGTCGACGTCGAAGCCCGCATCATAGAGCTCATCCTCGAAGAAGCCGCCTACAACATGGCCAAGGACGACGCGACGTACGAGGAGTATGCCGAGTTCCTGAAAAAGGACATCGTTGCCTCCTATCTTGAGGAACTGCTCAAGGCGGGCGAACTCAAGGACGTAGCCGTCGGGGAAGAGGAAATACAGGCCAAGTACGACGAGCTGCTCGCCGCCGACACCGCGGCCTATACGGAGGACGCCGCCGCCTACAAGACCAATCAGGACGCCTACGAGTCGGCCGGCGAGGGCCTGCCCGCGCTGTACGTGCCCGAGGGGTACCACCGCATCTACGACATCTTCATCGCCTTCGAGGGGACGCTTTCCACGGATTACGCCGCCAAAGAGGCCGAGATGAAGAAGCTTAAAACCGAATATCAGGACCTGGCGTTCGCGGACGCGCTCGCGGGCAATACGGAGAACGCCGCGCGCATGGCCGAGATCCTCGCGCAGTACAACGCCCTTCAGGCCGAGTGCGACGGGCTTTACGGCGAATATGCGGCCTCCGCCAAGGCGAAGATCGACGAAATATACGCGAAGCTCCAGGGCGGCGCGGATTTTAAGGAACTGATGCTCGCCGATTCCGAGAACGAGAACTTCAAGTCCAGCGAGCTGTTCGCGGAGCGCGGCATCCTCCTTTCGACCGTGGACGAGAGCGAGTACGACTGGCTGGAGAGGACCAAGCAGGTCTTCTCGACGCTGGGTGCCGGGGAATACTCCGAGCCCTTCGCGGAGGAGGACGGCTACCACATCATCTTCTACGTCGGCGACGAGACGGCCGGCGCGCGCCCGCTCGCGGACGTGTACGAGGCCATCAGGTCGCAGGTGCTCGAAGGCCTGATGGAGACCGAATGGCAGGCGCTGCTCGACGCGTGGAAGAACGACGGCGACGTCGTCGTCATCAACGAGGAAGTCTACCGCCCGCTCGGCAAAGCCGTGGGTTAAGGGATTCCGGCGATATCATGGGGCGGTATAACCGCCCCATTTTCGCGTTTACGCGCGTTCCCGTTTCGGATATAATGGTTGCGAAAACCAAGGGAGAAGAATGTATGAGACTCGACAAGTATTTAAAGGTTTCGCGCATCATCAAGCGGAGGACCGTCGCCAGCGAGGCGGCGAGCCTCGGGCGCGTCACCATCAACGGCAAGACCGCCAAGCCCGCGAGCGAGGTTAAAGAGGGCGACGTGCTCGACATTCTCATGGGCGGGAAGCACCTGGTCGTGAAGGTCGCGAGCGTCCAGGAGCACGCCGCGAAGGCGGACGCCTCCGCCATGTACGAAATCGTCAGCCATGGATAAGGTTTACGCCGTGCTCCTCGCCGGGGGCGCTTCCGAAAGGATGGGGAAGAACAAGCTGCTTCTTCCGATCAACGGCAAGACGCCGCTCGCGCGTTCGCTCGAGGCTGTGCTTTCGGCCGCAAACAGGCCCGCGCGCGTCGTGATCGTGGCCGCAGGCGCGTGCATGGACGAGGCGGAAAGGCTTGCGGCGAATTATCCGGACGTCGTCGTGACGGCGGGCGGGAGCACGCGCGGCGAATCGGCGCGAAACGCCCTTCGCGCGCTCGGGGAGGAGGAGGGCGTCGTCGCCATACACGACGCGGCGCGCTGCCTGATGTCGGCCGCGGCGTTCGACGCCGCGGTGGAGTCCGCGCGAAGATACGGCTGCGGCGTCGCGGCCATCCCGGTGCGGGACACCGTCCGGGATGCGCGCGGCACGGCGGTTTCGCGACAAGGGCTCTATGTCGTGCAGACCCCGCAAGCGTTCGACGTGAAGCGGATACGCGAGGCGTACGCGCTTGCCGCGCGGGAGGGTTCCGCGTATACGGACGATTTGGGCGCGTGGCTCGCGGCGGGCAACGAGGCGCGTTTTTCAAAGGGGGACCTCATGAACCAGAAGCTTACGTATCCCGAGGACGTTCCTTTCTTCGAAAAGGCCTCGCGCGGCAATCTTCGCGTGGGAATCGGCGAGGATACGCACCGGCTCGTCGAGGGCAGGCGGCTCGTGCTCGGCGGGGTGGAGATCCCTTATGAAAAGGGCCTTCTTGGCCATTCGGACGCGGATGCGCTCGCGCACGCCGTCACGGACGCGCTGCTCGGCGCGGCCGCCCTCGGCGACATCGGCGGACACTTTCCCGATACGGACGGGAGGTATAAGGACATCCGCTCGCTGGAGCTGCTCGCGCGGACGGCGGAGCTTCTGCGCGAACGGGGATACGCCGTAGGCAACGTCGACGCGACGATAACAGCCGAACGGCCGAAGCTCGCGCCCCATATCGGGGAGATGCGGAACAACATCGCCCGGACGCTCGGCTGCGACGTCTCCCGCGTCAGCGTCAAGGCGACGACGGGCGAGGGCATGAACGACGAGGGGCGCGGCAACTGCATCACCGCGCGCGCGGTCTGCACGATTGCGGATTAAGGATTTTGCTGCGGATTCCCTATAACGGAGCAAAGCGCATAATCCAAAAAGCGGCGTTCAGCCGCTTTTTTGGCATAAGAAAAGCGGGCCGCCGCAGCGCGGCAGCCCGCTGGATAGCCTGAAGCTTAGTTGAGGGCTTCCTTGAGGGCCTTGCCGGCCTTGAAGGCGGGAGCCTTGCTCTCGGCGATCTCGATCTCGGCGCCGGTCATGGGGTTGTGGCCCTTGTGAGCGGGACGGACGCGGGTTTCGAACACGCCAAAGCCGACGAGCTGAACCTTCTCACCCTGCTTGAGGGTATCGGTGATGATGGACAGCGCGGAGGTGATGGCCTTCTCGGCGTCCTTCCTGGAAAGACCGCTCTTCTCTGCGACGGCGGCGATGAGTTCGGTTTTGTTCATTATTATTTCCTCCTAAAAATTTACATGGGTTTTACCTGGACTATTGTACCAGCTTTTTTCGGATAGTACAAGCCTAAAATACGGGATTACAACGTAAAAATCTTAGTTATTTAGCCCTTTTTACGCGCTCCCAGCGCCTGTCGAGCTCGGCGGGGCCGAGCGAGGCCATGTCGAGGCCGTCCGCCCTCACGTTACGCTCCAATTCGGCAAATCTCGTGAGAAATTTATCGCTCGCGGCCTTGAGCGCGAGCTCCGCGTCGCACCCGGAAAGGCGCACGGCGTTGACTGCGGAAAAGAGCAGGTCGCCCGCTTCCTCCGCGACGCGTGCGTCCCCCTCGCGCAAGGTGAGCGCTCCGCGCAGCTCGTCCGCCTCCTCGAGCAGCTTGTCGAGCGCGCCGGAAACATCCGGCCAGTCGAAGCCCACTGAGGCGGCCTTCTTCTGCAGCTTCTCGGCGCGCATGAGCGCGGGGAAGCTCCGGGGGATGCTCTCCATCGCCTCCGTCAGCGTTTCCTGACGCTTCTCTTTCTTCTTCAACTGCTCCCAGTTGGCGAGCACCTGCGCGGCGCCGTCCACCTTCACTTCCCCGAAGACGTGGGGGTGGCGGTAGACGAGCTTGTTGACGATGCCCGTCGTCACGTCCCGCACGGTGAATTCGCGCACCTCGGCTTCAATCTGGGCGTGGAAGACGATCTGCAGGAGCAAATCGCCCAGTTCCTCGCACAGCGCGTCCATATCCCGGCGTTCGATGGCGTCGAGCACCTCGTGGGTTTCCTCCAGAAGGGATTTCTTCAGGCTCTCGTGCGTCTGCTCCGCGTCCCACGGGCAGCCGCCGGGCGCGCGCAGGCGCTCCATGACGCCCGTCAGGCCTTCGAGCCCGTGGCGCGAAAGCCGCTCGAACCTAGCCGCGGGCACGACGAGCGCGTCCGCAGCGAAGTATGCCTTCTGCCTGTCCAATTCAAAGAGGGGGATGGCGCGCATGCCGTACGCGCCGGATTCATCCATATGGAAGAAGAATACCCCGTAATCGTCGGGGTAATATTCGGCGAGCGCGAGCTTGACCGCCGCGGCGCGCACGGCGGTGTCGATCTCCTCGACGCAGAGCGTCACATACGGGTCGACCGGGCGGGGGAGCGCCGTGGCCTCGATGATCCGCGCGTCGCTTGGGGTGAGTTCCGGAAGCTGTGCGAGTGCGGCTTCCGCGCAGCCGGAGCCTGGGAGGAAGGCGAGCGTCACGCCCCTTTCCCGCGCGGCCTTCACCAGCGCCGCTTTCATAGCCGTGCCGGCGCCGCGTCCCGGCGCCGCGTACACAGCGTCGGAGCCGCAGGAGGTGAGCCTGTCCGCGATGGCGGCGTTGAGCGCGTCGAAATCGCCGCTCTCGCGATAGAGCGCGTCCATGCTTTCATAGGGGATGCCTTCGCTGAGGATCCACGCGGCGCTCGGGTGAGAGGCGGTCTGAAGAAAGAGCTTTTGCGCGCCGAGGATCGCGTCCCTCGCGGCGAGGGAGATCATGCCCGGGGTGGAAAGGGGAGCGACGGTGAGCTTCATAGGATTTATGCCTGCCTGCCTCTGTACATCAGTTTTTTCAATTTGCCGCCGCCGGGGATAAAGTCGAGCTCATCCGGGGAGAACATGCGAAGCGCCACGATCAATACCGCGTACACGCCCACGCCCACCGTCACGGATAAAAGCGTGCCGACCGAGACGCGGCCGCCCGAGGCGAAGTTGCGATAGACGAGGTGGACGACGCCGCCCATGGCGAGGGAGGCGAGAAGCGGCTTTAGGAAGAGGTCGAACGCGTTTACGGGGAGCTTCGTGCGGCGCATCATATACACCGTGTCGGCGACGCCCGCGAAGGCGTAGCAGATGACGGTGGAGATCGCCGCGCCCTGTATGTTGACCGAGGGAATGCGCATGAGCGCCAGCATCGTGACGACTTTGAGCACGAAGCCGATGAAGAGGTTCAATACGGGCACCATCTGCTTGCCAAGGCCCTGTATGACGCCCGTCATGGACTGCACCATCGAAAGGAAGACCACGCCCACGCTCGCCGTGTGCATGAGATCGACCGCGAGCGCGAGCTCCGAAGGCTCCAGCTTGGGATAGAGCATGTGCAATATGGGTTCTGCCAGCACGAAAAGGCCCACCGCGCAGGGCGCGCCGATGATGAGGGCGAGCTTCAGACCCATGCGAGAGGCGTCCCGCACGCCGGTGAAGTCCCGCCGCATCATGCGCGAGGAAATCGCCGGCACGAGGCTCATCGCGAGCGCCATGGTCAACACGCCCGGCATGTTGATGAGCGTCGTCACGTACGTGCGCAGCAGCGCGTAGGCGGTCGTGCTCGCCTCCTCCGTGAAGCCGAGGCCCAAAAGGGAGCGGACGATGAGGGCGCTGTCCACCATGCCGGTGAGCGGGCTGATGGACGCGCCGACGGTGATGGGGATCGCCACGAGCAGCAGCGCCTTCGATACCGGCCCGAAGCCCTGTTTTTCGGAGTGGGACTTTGCGACCCTCGCGTCGAAGGCCCTCTTTCGCCGCATGTAGAAGAAAAAGACGACCGCGAGGGCCATCAGCTCGGAAATGGACACGCCGATGAGCGCGCCCATCGCCGCGTACTCCGGCCCGTCGGGAAGGAGCTTGATGGCGAGCGTAAGGCCGATGGCGAGCTTGCCGATCTGCTCCGCGATCTGCGAGAGGGCGGTCCCCGCCATCTGCTGCATGCCCTGGAGATAGCCGCGGTACGCGCACATGACGCTCACGAACAGCAGCGAGGGCGCGAGCGCGCGGAACGAATAGACGGTTTTCTCGAAGGAGGTGATCTTCGCGAACGCTTCCGCGCCGAAAAACATCATGAGGCTCGTCGCAAGGCCGATGCAGGCGAGCAGCACGAGGGAGACGTTCAATGTTTCCCGCGCGCCGCGGTGGTCGCCGAGCGCGACGGATTCGCTGACCTTTTTGGAGATGGCCGTGGGCAGGCCGGAGGAGGAAATGACGAGAAGGAACGAGTAGTAGGGGTACGCGGCGTCGTAATAGGCCGCTCCCTCGGGGCCGACGGCGTTCGCGAAGGGGATGCGGAACACCGCGCCGATGATCTTCACGAGCAGCCCGGCGATCCCCAGTATCGCCGCTCCCTGCACGAATGAGCTCTGCCTTTTCTTCATAAACACCCCGCCCGTTTTGCGTCGCAAGCATTATATCATACTATTCGCCGCGTTATGAATATTTCGCCAACTTTTCAAAAATTGTTAAGCTTTGGCTTTATTACATATTATTTTGTTGTATAATAAAAAAGTCAGTTCATCGGAGGAATATCATATGAAGGTCACCATAGACGGAACCGCATGCGAGCTCAAGCACGGCGAGAGCCTGCTCGACGCGCTCAAAAGGATCGGGCAGGGAGGCTACTCATTGAAAATGAGGCCGCTTGCCGCGCAGATTGGCGGCGAGGTGTTCAGCCTTCGCTACACGCCGTTTCGCGACGCCGAGGTGCACCTTCTGCGCTACGGGGAGGATATGGGCCGCCGCGTGTACGAGAGGACGCTGCAGTTCATACTCATCGTCGCCGTAAGGAAGCTCTTTCCCGGCGCGCGGGTGCTCGTGCGCTATTCGCTCGGCCCCGGACTCTATATCACGATCGGGAAGGAGCCCGCGCTTTCCGAGCAGGACGTCCTGAGGCTCGAGGGCGAGATGCGCAGCCTCGTGCGCGCGGCGCTGCCGCTCGAGAGGAAGCGGCTCGACATCAAGGAGGCCGTCGACTTCTATGAGAAGGACGGCCAGCTCGACAAGGCGAAGCTCCTTCGCTGGCGCAACTTCAACTATTTCGACGTCTATACGGCCGAGGGCTACATGGATTATTTCTATGGCGAAATGGCCCCCTCGACCGATTACTGCGACGTTTTCCGCCTGAAATACGAGCACGGCGCGCTCATCATGCTCATGCCGCGCTCCGACGAGCCCGACGTACCCTCGGAATATACGGAGTTGCCCAAGCTCGCCTACGTGTTCCGGCAGAGCGACGAGTGGGGTATGCTCATGAAATGCTCCACGGTCAACGAGCTCAACACTATGGTCACCAACAAGTCCATCCGGGAGCTCGTGCGCGTCAACGAGGCGCTGCACGAGAAGAGCTACGCTTCAATCGCGGACGGCGTCGTCGAGCGCGGGGCTCGCGCGGTGCTCGTGGCGGGCCCGAGCTCCTCCGGCAAGACCACGAGCGCCCACAGGATCGCGACGCAACTGCGCGTGCTCGGCCAGGAGCCCATCATGCTCTCGCTCGACAACTACTATATCGACCGCGACCTGATCCCGAGCGACGAAAACGGCGAGAAGGACCTCGAGAATATCAACACGCTCGATATCCCGCGCTTCAATCAGGACCTCTCCGCCATACTGCGCGGCGAGGAGGTGGAGACGCCCGTATTCAGCTTCCTCGCGGGGAAGCGCGCGCCCGAGGGCAAGCTCGTCCGCGCGCGGGAGGGGCAGCCGCTGATCATCGAGGGCATACACGGGCTGAACCCCATGCTCGTGAGTGGCGGCATCGACGAAACAAAGCTGTTTCGCGTCTATGTGAGCGCGCTCACGACCCTCAACCTCGACGACCACAACCGCATCCGGACGACCGACGTGCGGCTCCTTCGGCGACTCGTTCGCGACTACAACACGCGCGGCGCGTCCATGGAGCGCACGCTCACCATGTGGCCCAGCGTGCGCCAGGGCGAGGAGAAGTGGATTTTCCCCTATCAGGAGAACGCGGACGCGTTCCTCAACACGACCCTCGTCTACGAGATCGCCATATTGAGAAAATACGTTTATCCGCTGCTCAAGGAGGTGCCCGCGGAGAGCAAATGCTTCGCCGCGGCGCGGGACATCGTCAAATTCCTTAACTACTTCCTCGACGCGGACATCGAGGATGAGGTCCCCCCCACGAGCATCATCCGCGAATTCATCGGCGGCTGCACATTCTACAGGGAGGACTGACATGCTGCGTTTCGTCTCATGGAACGTCAACGGGCTTCGCGCCTGCCTCAACAAGGGGTTTCTCGGTTTTTTCGCGGTGATCGACGCGGATATCCTCGCGCTGCAGGAGACCAAGCTTCAGCCGGGGCAGGTGGATTTCTCGCCCGAGGGCTATCACGCCTATTGGCACAGCGCCGAGAAGAAGGGCTATTCCGGCACGGCGGTTTTCGCGAAGAAGGAGCCGCTCTCCGTCGCCTTCGACCTGCCCGGAATGGACATGCTCGGCTTCCCGCGCGAAGGCAGGGTCATCACGCTCGAATATGAGGGTTTTTTCTTCGTCGACTGCTATACGCCCAACTCGCAGCGCGAGCTTTTGCGCCTCGAGCACAGGATGGACTGGGAGGACGCTTTCCGCGCGTACCTTCTCGAGTTGGACAAGCGAAAACCCGTCGTGCTCTGCGGGGACCTCAACGTCGCCCATCAGGAGATCGATATCAGGCACCCCACGTCCAACCGCAGGAACGCGGGCTTCACCGACGAGGAGAGGGGGAAGTTCACCGAGCTTCTCGCGGGCGGTTTTACGGACAGCTTCCGCTACCTTTACCCCGAGAGGCGGGACGCCTACTCGTGGTGGAGCTATATGAACAACGCGCGCGCGAACAATTCGGGCTGGCGCATCGACTATTTCGTCGTGAGCGACAGGCTTCGCACGCGCGTCAGGGAGAGCGCGATATTGCCCGAGGTCATGGGCAGCGACCACTGCCCCGTGATGCTCGAGCTTGAAGAATAACGCAAAGAAGAAGGAGACGGCACATGGGCTATATCGATCTTAGGAGCGACACCGTCACGCACCCGACCCCGGAGATGCGCGAGGCGATGTACAGGGCCGAGGTGGGGGACGACGTCTATCAGGACGACCCCACGGTGAACGAGCTGGAGCGCGAAGCCGCGCGGATACTCGGCAAGGAGGCGGCGCTTTTCGTGACCTCCGGCACCCTCGGGAACCAGCTTGGCATCATGGCGCAGACCAGGCGGGGGGACGAAGTAATCGCTGGTGCGGAGTGCCACATCTTCATGCACGAGGTCGGCGCCGCGGCGGTGCTCTCGGGCGTGACGCTGCGCCAGCTCCATTATCCCGACGGCGTCCCCGTGCCCGAAATGGTCGAGGCGGCGATCCGGCCGGACGATATCCACGAGCCGCCCACAACGCTCATCTGCCTTGAGAACGCGCTCGCGAACGGCCGCGTGGTCCCGCTCGATGCGATGGAAAAGGTCGCCCGCATCGCGCACGCGCGCGGCATTCCCGTCCATCTCGACGGCGCGCGCGTGTTCAACGCGGCGACGGCGCTCGGCGTGGACGTGCGGGAAATCACGAAGCACGCCGACACCGTTTCCTGCTGTCTCTCTAAAGGGCTTTGCGCGCCGGTGGGCAGCGTGCTCGCCGGCAGCCGCGCGGTCGTGGAGCGCGCGCGCAAATATCGCAAGATGCTCGGCGGCGGCATGCGCCAGGCGGGCGTGCTCGCGGCGGCGGCCCTGCTCGCCATAACGGAAATGCCAAAGCGCCTTCACGAGGACCACGAGAACGCGAAATATATGGCGAGGCGCCTCGCGGAGCTGCCGGGCGTGACGGTCGATCCCGGGAGCGTGGAAATCAACATGGTGTTCTTCCATCTCGACCGGCCGCGCGAGGTGCTTGACGCGCTGCCCGATTGGATGCGCGCGCAGGGCGTCCTCATCAACGGCGAGGAGCTCGGCCATTTCCGCTTCGTCGCGCACTGCGGCGTCGCTAGGGAGGACGCCGGGTGCGCGATCGACGTTTTCGCGCGGCTGATCGGCGCGTAAAGATAGAACGCTTTTTATCGATTTTGTCGCTTTTTATCGATTTTGTCGTTATTTATCGCTATTTTAGGAGGTAAGGAATGAAAACTAAGGTATGGGCGCACAGGGGAGCGTCCGCGTACGCGCCGGAGAACACCATTCCGGCTTTCAAGATGGCCGTGGAGATGGGCGCGGACGGCGTGGAGCTCGACGTCCACATGAGTTCGGACGGGAAGCTCGTGGTCATCCACGACGAAACGGTCGATCGGACCTCCAACGGCTCGGGCCGCGTGGTCGACATGACCTGCCAGGAGTTGAAGGCGCTCGATTTTTCTTGCGGGATGGAAGGCTACGCGAACGCCCGCATCCCGACTTTGAAGGAGGTCTACGGCCTTCTCAAGCCCACGGGACTCCAGATCAACGTTGAAATCAAAGCCGACGTGGTCGTCTACTACGGAATCTGGGACGAGCTGATCAAGCTTGAGCGCGAGATGGGCATGCAGGGCAGGATCCTCTATTCCTCCTTCAACCACTTCGTGCTCATGAAACTGCGCGAACTGGATCCCACGGCGAAGATCGGCCTGCTCTATTCCCACGGCATGGTGGACCCGTGGGTGTACGCCAACTACCTGCACGCTGACGCGGTGCATCCGCATTACCTGGCGGCACAGGCGCCGGGCGTGATCGAGGGCTGCAAGAAGAACGGCGTCGCCATACACGCCTGGACCTGCAACGACGAGAAGGTCATCCGCGAGCTCGCGCAGGCCGGCGTGGAAGCCGTGATCACGAATTTCTCCGACAGGGCGCGGGAGATCATCGGTTAAAGGCGGATTCCATTCCCGCCCGGGGGTAAAGCGTTCGAAACGGCGCAGGGGCCGATTCCATATCGGCCCCTGCGCGTTTAGTTGATTGACGGATTACCCGCGTCAGATCGCGGGGCGTTCCCGGCCCTTCTCCTCGCCGATAACCCGTTCGAAAACCTTGCGGATGTCCTCCTTCTCCGCGTGGCCCTCATGCAGCTTGTCCTTGTCCAGGTAGAAGCAGGGGACATACCAGTAATCGTGGCTTCTGGCGAGCACCCTCTCGCGGCCCTCGTCGATCAGTTCTATGTCTATCGCGGAATAATGCGGGTTTTCCGCGCGCAGTTGGTCGATGTAGCGGAGCGCCAGTTTGCAGTGCGGGCAGCCCGGCAGGTAGAACAGTTTCAGCTTCATAAGGTTTCCTTTCGTATTGTTATATCAATAATATCGCCCGAAACGCAACGCTTCATGAATAAAGCGCTTTGTCGTCCGTCGCCTCGAGATAGCGGACGAGCGGTGAGACCGCCTTTTCGACCGAGCCCGGCGCGAACGGGTTCGCGAGGCCCGCGAGCGCGATCAATTCGCCGTAGGGCAAACTGCCTCCCGCGCGGCAGAGCTTCAGGTAGTCCGCCCAGGCCGCCTCGCGGTTTTCCCGCATGCGCCCGAAGAACTCGAACGCGCCCATCGAGGCGAGCGTGTAGTCGATATAGTAGAACGGCAGGGAATAGATGTGGTGCTGCTTCTGCCAGAAGGCGCCCTCTTCCATGAACGCGTCCCCGTCGTAGTCGCGTTGCGGCAGGTATTTCCTCTCAAGGCGCGCCCATTCCGCCTTGCGCTCGGCGGGCGTCATGCTGGGATTCGCATAGACCGCGTGCTGGAACTCGTCCACGCATACGCCGTAGGGCACGAAGGTCAGCGCCTTGAGGACATGCGAATAACGGTACTTTTCGGCCTTTTGGCCGAAGAAGAGCTCCATCCACGGATACGTGAAGAATTCCATGGACATCGAGTGGATTTCCGCGACCTCCATCGTGGGGGACACGTACTGGATGAGCTTTTGCGTTTCGCCCGCCGTCGCGCCCGCGAACGCGTGCCCGGCCTCGTGGGTGAGCACCTCCACGTCGCCCGTCGTGCCGTTGAAGTTGCTGAAGATGAAGGGCGCCCGAAAGTCCGGCAGATCCGTGCAGTAGCCGCCCACGCGCTTGTTGGGCTTGGTTTCGAGGTCCATGAGCTCGCGCGACACCATGTCGTCGAAGAATTTGCCCGTTTCCGGCGAAAGCTCGCGATACATCCTTTTGGCGCAGGCGACCATGAAGTCCTTGTCCCCGTCCGGCTTGGCGTTGCCGTCGGGGAATTCGTACGCCTCGTCGTAGACCCTGAGCTTGTCCACGCCGATGCGTTTCGCCTGCGCGGCGTAGAGGCGGGAGCAGAGCGGCACGAGGAACTGCGCGACCTGCTCGCGGAAGCTCGCGGCCTCCGCGGGCGTGAAGGCGCGCCCCATGCGAAGATACCCGAGCGGGGTGTAGTCCGCGTAGCCGAGCTTCTTTCCCATGCGCGTGCGAAGCTTGACGAGCGCGTCGTACAGTTCGTCGAGATCCTTGGCATGGGAGTGGAAGAAGGCGCTCACGGCGGCGCTCGCCTCGCGGCGCAGCGCGCGCTCGGGGTGCTGCCTGAATTTGTTGAGCCCGGAGAGGTTGAGCGTCTCGCCGTGGAAATCCACCCTGCAGGAGGCGAGCAGCTTCTGGTATTCGCGGGAAAGCCTGTTCTCCCGGACCATGTCCGCCATGAGCCTGGGGGACATGGCGCTGTATTCCTTTCTGGCGAGGTTAAGATACTGCACGCCGAGGCGCCGGTCGATTTCCGCGCCGAAGGGGGAATTGATGAGCGCCTTATACCAGGCGATGAGCCAGGGCGTCGCCATGGGGATCACGCGGTCGTAGAACTGCTGCTCCTTATCGTAAAACCCGTCGGAGGTATCGATGGTGTGGCGGATGTGGGCGAGGTTCATCTGCGTGGAAACCGCGGACTCCAGCGCGGAAAAGCCTTCGATCGCCCGCTCGACTTCGTCCGCCGACTTGGCCTTTCGCACGCTCCGCGCAAGCCCCGAGAGCGTCCGCTTCGCCGCGGCCATGTCCGGCCGCCTGTACTCGAATTCGCTGAATTTCTGCATAACGCCTCCAAATTCCGCAATGATTTACAATTATAGTACATCATCCGTGTGCGCCCGGGCAAGGGATGTGTTATAATGCTCGGGACAAACGCCAAAAGAGGTTCTTTATGACGCAGAGGCTCTATTACGACCATAACGCCGTGGAGTGCGAGGCGACCGTGCTCGCCTGCCGCAAGGGCGAAAACGGCTTCGAGGCGCTGCTCGACGCGACCGTGATCTACCCCGAGGGCGGCGGCCAGCCCTCCGACACGGGGTATCTTAACGACGCGCACGTGACGTACGCCTTCGAGGAGGGGGACGGCGTGTGGCACCGCTGCGAGCGGGAATTCCTCCCGGGTGAAACCGTCCGCGTGCGCTTCGACGAGGCCGTGCGGCGCGACCATTGCCAGCAGCACACGGGGGAGCACATCCTTTCCGGCGTCGCCAAGCGCCTGTATGGCTGCGTGAACGTGGGCTTCCATCTGGCGGAGGAGTATGTGAGCATCGACCTCGACAAACCGCTTTCCGACGGGCAGGTGGACGCGCTCGAGCTCGCGGCGAACGAGGCCATTCAGAAAAACGAGCCGACAACCTATCGTTTGGTGGACGGCGCGGAGCTGGAAAACATCGAGCTTCGAAAGCGCGCCAAGGGGCTTGCGGGCGAAATCCGCATCGTCTATGCGGGCGGCGTGGATTCCTGCACCTGCTGCGGCACGCACTGCGCGCGCGCGGGCGAAGTGGGCGCGCTGAAGGTTCTTTCCCACATGAACTACAAGGGGGGCGCGCGCATCTTCTTCCTTTGCGGCATGCGGGCCGTACGCTCCATGATGGAGGAGAGGGAGCATTTGGGCGCCGTCGCGCGCCGCTTTAGCACAAAGCCCGCCGAGGCCGTGCAGGCGGTCTTCAAGCAGGGGGAGGAACTCGCAGAATTAAGGCGCGCGCTCAAGAAGCGCACGGAGGAGCTTTTTGACTATAAGGCGCGCGCGCTTCACGAAAGCGCCGAAAAAACGGAAAGGACGGGCGTCGCCGCGATCGTCGCGCTGACGGAGGGGGTTTCCGTGCCGGAGCTCGGCGCGCTCTGCGAGAAGCTCTGCGCGAGGGGCAGAACGGTCGCCATCCTGCTCTCCCAAAACGGGGAGCAGCTCGTCTACCGGATGGCGCGCTCCGCGGACGTGGACCTCAGCATGAGGGAGGTCTGCCAGGCGGTCAACGCCGCGACGGGCGGCAAGGGCGGCGGGCGCGACGACGCCGCGCAGGGAAGCGCCCCCATGCGAAGCGACGCCCAGGAAATCCGCGCGCAGCTGGAGAACTACCTAAAAAGCAGGCTCAGAGCCGTCAAGGTATAAAAATGCCTTGACATCAGGCCTTGTTGCCGGTATAATATGCTACGGTCAAGCAGAAGCCCCGCTTCTCACCCGCCGGCGGCACAGCCAGGCGCGGTCAAAACAGGATAACATCACAGGTGTTGTTTGTTGGTTGTGGGCTTCGCGCCCGCAATTTTTTATTTGGAGGTGTTCGATTATCGCCAGCCAAGAACTCTTGATCAATGAGGAAATCCGCGACAGGGAAGTCCGGCTCATCGACGAGAAGGGCAACCAGCAAGGCGTCGTGAGCATCGACGTGGCGATCAGGATGGCCGAGGAGGCCGACCTGGATCTCGTCAAGATCGCGCCGCAGGCGACGCCGCCCGTATGCAAGATCATGGACTACGGCAAGTATCGTTTTGAACAGACCAAGCGTGAGAAGGAACAGCGCAAGAACCAGAAGGTCATCGAGATTAAGGAAATACGGCTCTCGGCGACGATCGATCTGCACGACATGGAAGTTAAGGCGAAGGCTTGCACCAAATTCCTTAAAAACGGAGACAAGGTCAAGGTTTCGATTCGCTTCCGCGGCCGCCAGGCCAAGCACGGGCAAATCGGGCTGGATGTCATGAACACCTTCTTTGAAATGGTGAAGGAGAACGCGCTCATCGAGCGCCCCGCCAAGCAGGAAGGCCGTAACATGACGATGGTACTTACGCCGAAAGCCAACTAATATTTCCGACAGGAGGACGATTACCCCATGCCTAAGATCAAGACCCACAGGGGTGCAGCCAAGAGGTTCAACCTTACCAAGAGCGGCAAGATCAAGCGCGCCAAGGCCTATAAAAGGCACATACTGACCAAGAAGGACACGAAGCGCCTTCGCGGCCTGCGCCAGACGGGCTACATCGCCGAGTGCGAAGCCAAAAAGATCCGCGAGCTCATCCCGTACAAGTAAGGAGGAACACGAAAAATGGCAAGAATCAAAAGGGCGGTCAACGCCGTTAAGAAGCGCCGCAAGGTTTTCAAGCTTTCCAAGGGCTATTACGGAGCCAAGAGCAAGCAGTACCGCGCGGCAACCGAACAGGTGATGAAGTCCATGGCCTACGCCTTCGTGGGCCGTAAGAACAAGAAGCGCGAGTATCGCAGGCTCTGGATCGCCCGCATCAACGCCGGCGCGCGGATCTGCGGCACGAACTACAGCCGCCTCATCAACGGGCTGAAGCTCGCGGGCGTGGACGTGAACCGCAAGGTGCTCGCCGAGCTCGCCATCAGCGACCTCAACGCATTCCGCGAGCTGGTCAAGGTTGCGGATCAGGCGAGGGCGTAAGGGAATTGTCAATTGACAATGAGTGGTACGCCGCCGCGGCGGTAGGGGCAATCGAAAACGATGAAAGCGCCGGCGCGGCGGGATTTATGTAGGGGCGGATTCCATATCCGCCCGACATAATGTCCGCCCGTATTCCCGTATTTTTCGCAAGGAGAAACGATGCTCATCGAAAGCACGCGAAACGAAAGGGTGAAGCTCGCCCGCGCGCTCGCCGCGCGGAAGGGCAGGAGCGAGCAGGGGCTCCACTTCATCGAGGGAGACAAGCTCGTTCGCGAGGCGGTCGTTTCGGGCGCGGAGCTCGTCGAGGCCTTCCTCGAGGAGGGGCACGACCTGATGCGGGCCGTGCTCGAGGGGAGCGGCGCCGCCGTCCACACCGTGACGCGCGCCGTGATGGAAACCCTTGCGCGCACCGAGACTCCGCAGTGGGTGTGCGCCACCGTGAAGACGCCCGAAAGCGCCCTGCCGGAGTATTACCCGGCGGGCCTCGTCGTCGCGCTCGACGGGGTGCAGGATCCCGGCAACCTCGGCGCCATCATCCGCACGGCGGACGCCATGGGCGCAGCGGGCGTCCTTTTGGGCGAGGGCTGCGCCGATCCGTACGCGCCGAAACCCCTGCGCGCCGCCATGGGCTCGATCTATCACCTGCCCATCTGGCAGGGGGCGCTCGTGAAGGAACTTCCGCGCCTCTCGGCGCAGGGCTTCACGCTCGTCTGCGGGCATCTCAAGGGCACGGACGCGCTGCCCGAGCCGGGGGAGCGCTGCGCGCTCGTCATCGGCAGCGAGGGCGCGGGCGTCTCGGACGAGGCGGCGGCTATGTGCGTGAAATACAAACTGCCCATGTACGGATTCGCGGAATCCCTTAACGCCTCCGTCGCCGCAGGGATATTAATTTACGAATTGGCGCGCATGATGCATCGATAAACAGAACACCTGTAAACAAATGACAAATTGCTTCGCGGCCGCTTGAATCAGCGGCTTTTTCCGGCTAAAATTGTTGCATGAGAAGATTCGTCTGCCTGCTGATCGCCTTTATGCTGCTTTTCGCGCTGGTTCCGTCCGCCTCGCGCGCCGAGGGGAACGGGGAGGAGAGCGGCGTCTACGATCCGTTCGCCCCGGAGAATCAGGACGACGGCGCCCCGCCCGAGGAGCGCCACACGTACGACCCGCAGCCGAAATACGCGCCGTTTTCATACGGCCCGTCCCCCGACCCGCGCTATGTGAACGTTTTGCTCTCGCAGGCCGACCATATGACGGCGACGGTCACGTTCACGGGCAATTACGCGCTGTGCGACGCTTCGGACACGCCCGTCTTCCGGGTGGAGAGCGACTATGCCTACATCGTAGCCGTGAACGGGACGAGCCTGGAGTTGCGCTCCGCGGACGGCGCGCTGCTTTATTCCGCCGCGGGCTTCTATTTTAAGGAATACGCGCCCCCTGCCGGGCTTTCCTATAATTATTTCAAAGTGGCCAAGGTATCCAACGTCTCGCCCGCGTCCGACAGGATATACAAGGGCGAGCTGAACTGCTATTATCAGACGAATTCCGGCCTGTACGCCGGAAGCCGCCTCTGGACAGGCATCTATCTCGTCAACCGCGTCTATATCGAGGAATATCTTAAGGGCGTGCTCCCCGCGGAGATCGGCTCGGGCAAGCCCGCGGCCGCGCAGCGGGCGCAGGCGATCGTCGCGCGCAACTTCGCCGTCAAGTCCAAACGCACGGACGGCCGCGTGTTCGACGTTCACGATTACAACGCGAGCCAGGTTTACTTCGGCATCTATGTCTTTGACGACACGAGCGCCGCGGTGGACGCGACGGCGGGGCAGGTGCTGACATGGGGCGGCAGCGCCATCCGGGCTTATTACTGCAACACCAACGGCGGCTATACCGAAGTTTCGAACAACGAGTGGACGGGCGAGGGGCAGAGCGGCCCGGAATCGGTGCGGTATGACGAATATGACCTGAAGGCGACGAGTTATATTGAAAGCGTAACCATCCCGGCCGTCCCGACCGGCGGCGAAACGACGGTGCTTTCCCTCATCGCCAACGCCCTCATTCCCAAGCTTACGGAGTTGGGCTATTCCGGGCTGTCCGCAGCCAATGTGACCGTGGCGGGCATTTCGATCGCGAACGGCGCGTGCTACGACGCCGCCTGCAGGCATCACGACGGCGCCGACCCCGCGCAGATCTGCACGCACTTTTGCTCCGTCGACGTGACATTTACGGGCATCGTCGCGGGCGGAACGGCCGTCGTCGGCCCCGTCGCCGTCAACCTCAAGGATATCGACTTTTTCATCGCCCCCGCCAACGGCAAGCCGCTCGGTTTCTTCACGCGCGGGGAACTGAGCCATTACTGGCTGGTTCCCAATTACAACGCGGCCAACCCCGCGCTCGTCGACAGCTATACGATCCGCCACGCGCGCCACGGCAGCGGCGTGGGCCTCTCGCAGCAGGGCGCGATTGAGCGCGCGAAGGCGGGGCATACCTATACGCAAATTCTCGACTTTTATTTCCCAGGCTGCGCCGTCGCGCCGCACGCGAGCCTCACCGCCCCCGATACGCTGGGCGATATTTCAGCCGTAGCGTTCCAGAAAACATACGATGTGCTTGGGCACGACGCGTATGTGTACGCGCGGAGCAACGCCAATTCGGTCATACTCGGCATCCTGAAGGCGGACGCCTGCGTACTCATCCAGAACACGAGCGAAACATGGGTCAAAATCGCATATGGAAGCGGCTCCGGCTACATCCTGAAATCCGCGCCCGAGCGAACGTTCACCAAGGCCGCCGTGACGAACATCGTCAGCTCCCTGCCTATCCGTTCGGCGCCGAACGCGGACGCGGGCCAGCTCGGCACGGCCGTACCCGGCAACGTGTTTGCGCTCATCGAGTGGAACGCGGATGCTGCCTATCATAAGATCAACTTCAACGGGCAGACGGGCTATATTTCCGCCCGCTACGCGAAGCTCCTCACCGCGGCGGCGGCGGGGGATGAGGCGGGCCTTACGGCTTATGCCGTGAGCGTGAATATCCCTTCCGGCTATGCCGACACCATGCTCTGGGTGGACGGCGTCGCGTATCAGGGGGCGGTATCAGGCGGCGTATTGACGGCCAATATCTATACGAACGCCGCGACGAATGCCGTGATGTACCTTTATAATGAGGCGGGCACGCCCAGGGGAATGAGCGTCTGGCTGCTCTCGTTCGCCAACAACGCTTACGCCGCGACGAAGGTCGAGGACTTTACCGATTTGCTTTCGTATCACGGTTTTTCCGCGAGGATCACGGGCCAAAGCGGCATCCGCTTCAAGAGCGGCATCGCCGAATCCACGCGAGGCGCGCTCGTTTCGACGGGCATCGACGGCTACAAGCTCGTGGAATACGGCACGGTTTCCTTCCATTATCCGCAGCATTACGGCGCCTATCCGTTCGTCATCTGCCAGAACGACGAGCTGCCTACGGGATACGGAAAGTCCTACTGGACGGAGGGCGGCACGACCTATGATTATATCGTGGAAACGGTCGACGGGCGCATTCGCTTCGCGTCCGTGCGCGTAGGCATCGACGATGATAACCTCGATACGGAATTTATTTTCAGGTCGTACATTCAGCTTACAAATGGCAGCCGTACCATTATTCTATACGGTGCGCCGATGACCAGAAGCATTTATACTATAGCAAGGTACTACATGGATAGAGGCGATTATACGGATGATTCGCCGGAAGGAATTTTCCTCAACCGGATCATCGATTACGTTGAGAGCAACAGGTAAGGGGTGAAACATGAGGCAGTCGAGAAAAACGCTGAAATTGATCATCGCGATACTCGGCACGGCGCTCGCCGCGTCGCTGGTCGTCGTCGCCATATTGCTTTTAAACAACACGGGCGGCCAGTCCGTGGCCGAACTGGACGCCGTCTACGACGACACGTTCGACGATCTGCCGCCCGTCAAAATCGTCGGCGGCATGATGCAGTATAAAAACGAGGCGGGCGAGTGGGTCGATCTCGTGACGCTCGAGACGCTGTTCAGGGAATACGGCGGCGATATCGGCGCGGCCTTGCCGACCGCAGCGCAGACGCAGACGCAGACCGCGAGCCCGAATCCCACGGAAACCAACGCCGGCTCGCTTCCCATAAATTCGGCGACGCCAAGCCCGTCTCCTTCGCCATCGCCTTCGCCGAACGCCACGGAAAGCCCGAAGCCGACGACCACGGCGACCGTGAAGCCGACCGCGACCGTGAAGCCGACCGCGACGGCCTCCCCGACGGCGACCGTGAAACCGACGGCTGAGCCCTCTCCGACAGAGACTCCGACAGCGACAGAAACTCAAATTCCGGAGCCTACAGAAACTCCGGTACTATCCGGCAGCTTAAATTGATAGGGAATCGGCGATTGTGGCTGGGTACCGGATTTGCATTCCAATTCCTGCATTCACTTATTAAACAGAAGAATCTTCGCTATTGCAGCGAGGATTCTTTCCGCTAAACATACTCTAAACTAGCAGGTAGTCCGCCAGCAGCTTCGGGATGGATTCGCTGAACGCGCGCGCGATGAGCTCATACCCGTCCTCGTTCGGGTGCACGCCGTCGATGCACATGAGCCTGTCGTAGTCGCCGCGGCTGAGGAAAGGGCTTCGCGCGTCGACGAGGGGCGTCCCCGTTTCCTTTGCGATCTCCGCGATGGCGTCGGAATAGCTCTTGTGGAAGTCATGGATGACCTCCGGCGCGCCGAGCCACTGCAGGATGCGGTTCCTGTCGTTGCCGTTGCGCGTGAGGAAGCTCAGGTACTTTTCGGAATCGATGGGCGGCAGCGTCATCATCACGGGCCGCACCCGCGCCGCGCGCAGGTCTTTGACCATCGCGCGGCAGACCTCCTTGAAGTGATCGAAGCGGGTGAGGGGCTCGTGCTCCCCTTCGGGATGGCGGCTGATCTCATCCCATCTGAAGTTGCTGTCGTTCCCGCCGAACTCGATGAGCGCGAAATCGCAGTCCATGCCGGCCTCGATGTCCTGCCGGAGGAGCTTGTAGCCCTTGTCGATCGTGATGCCGAAGCGGGAGCGGTTGTCCACCTCGATGTTGAACCGCTCGGAAAACCTGTGGATGAAACGGTCGAACGTGGCGTGGTAGCGGTACGCGCAGTCCAACACCGTCCCTTTCATGATAGAATCGCCGTAAATCTTCGCCCGGATCGTCTGCTGCATCTTCATCATTCTTGCCATCCCTCACGCTTCGTCTACATAATGTTCAATAAAACGCCATAATCTAGTAATCAATACTAGAATAAACAGATTATACCTGGAACATATGAACATGTCAACAGGATTTGACGGTTTTAATAAACCTGTGCTATAATCGCATCATGCTGCAAAGGGAGGAAGTATATGCAGATCACGCCGGAAAAAGCCGCCGCGTTTCGGTGCCCTCGCTGGAACGAGCTCCCGGGCATCCCGCTCTATATGGACCAGGTGGTGCTCGTGCTCGAGGAGTCGCTTTCACTTTTCGCGGAGGAGGACGGTCCCGTCGTCACGGCCACCATGATCAACAATTACGTCAAGCAGAAGGTGATCATCCCGCCGGGCGGCAAGCGCTACGGACGCGAGCAGATGGCGACGCTCGTCATGGTCTGCCTGTTGAAAAAGGTGTTCTCGATCAGCGAGACGATCGGCCTCATCGGCCTTTTTACCCAAAGCTCCGGCCTGTCCGACGCATACGACATGTTCTGCGCCGAATTTGAGGCGGCGCTCGCGCGCGCGTTCGCGGGCGAGGGAAGCGCGCGTCAGGACGCGGGCTTCGGGACGGGGGAGGCCGCGTCCGCCGGACGCGCCGCCATCGCGGCGCTCGCGGGGAAGCTGCTCGCGCAGAGCATCCTCTCGGGTTATCTCGCGCGGGAAAAGGCCATAAAAGAACAGCATATGAAGGATGCGAAGGAAAAGAAAACGGACGGCAAAAAATAAGTTACGACATTTCAATACAATTGCATTCTATGAGTCGTTATGATAAGCTATACTGACGGCTGTCTGTCCGCATGTTGCGTACACCGCCGGGAGGAAGCTTATTTTTTGTGACGGAGGATACTATGGCAAGCATCGAGAAGCTCGCGGGCAGCAAGGTGAAGCTGACCGTCGAGGTGAGCGCGGAGGACTTCGAGGCCGCGGTTGAGAAAGCGTATTTCAGGACGAGGAAGAACATTACGATACCGGGTTTCCGCAAGGGCCACGCGCCGCGCAAGGTGATCGAGAACGCATACGGCTGGGAAGTCTTCTTTGAGGACGCCTTCGATATAGTTTATCCGGACGCCTACAAGGCGGCCGTCGAGGAGCACAACGTGCTGCCCGTGGATCAGCCCGACGTTTCCATCGTCGAGGCGGCGCGGGAAAAACCGGTCGTTTTTACGGCGACCGTCGCCGTGAAACCCGAGGTTTCGCTCGGCCTGTACAAGGGTATAGAAGTAGAAGGGCGCGAGTATAATGTTACGGATGAAATGGTCGAAAAGGAAATCGACCGCGAGCGCGAGAAAATCGCCCGCATGATCGATATGGAGCGCCCCGTCGCGGAAGGCGACGAGGTCGACCTCGACTACTCCGGCTCCGTCGACGGCGTCCTCTTCGAGGGCGGCACCGCCGAGGGGCAGACGCTCGTCATCGGCTCCCATACGTTCATCCCCGGCTTCGAGGAGCAGATGGTCGGCATGGTTGCCGGCGAGGAGCGCGACATCAGCGTGAAATTCCCGGAAGAGTACCACAGCGACGAGCTCAAGGGCAAGGACGCTGTTTTCCATGTCAAGGTGAACGCTGTGCGCGTCAAGGAGCTGCCCGAGGCGGACGACGACTTCGCGCAGGACGTTTCCGACTGCCAGACGATCGAGGAGCTTCGCCTGCGCAAGCGCAAGGAGCTTGAGGAGAAGGAGGAGCGCAGCGCGAAGACCGCCCGTGAGAACGACGTCATCCGCGCCGCGGTGGAGAACGCCAATGTGGACATCCCCGACGCCATGGTGGAGCGCCAGGTGGACCGCATGCTCAACGATTTCCGCTACAGGCTGAGCATGCAGGGCATATCGCTCGAGGACTACGCGAAATACACCGGCATGGAAATAGATTCCATGCGTTCCGAGATGAGGGGGGACGCCGCCGCCCGCGTCAAGAGCCAGCTTGTGCTCGAGGCGATCACAAATGCGGAGGGCGTCAAGGCGGAGCCTGAGGAGACCGAGGCCAAAGTCGACGAATACGTCAAGCAATTCGGCGAGAAGGCCGCGGAGTTCAAGGCGAAGCTCACCGAGGAAGACAGGCTATATTTCGAGGAGCAGGTCGTGCTCGATAAGACCATCGACCTCCTCGTTTCGAGCGCAATCGAGGTGGAGAAGGCCGCCCGGGCGGATTGAAATCGGTCAAAACCCAGCCAAAGCGATATTTTTTTGAGTCGGAGGATGTAAAATGAGCAACCTTGTGCCGATTGTTGTGGAACAAACCAATAAGGGCGAGCGTTCTTATGATATATACTCGCGCCTTTTGAAGGACAGGATCATCTTTCTCGGAGGCGAGGTGGACGACGACGTATCGAACCTCGTCGTCGCGCAGATGCTCTTCCTCGAGGCGGACGATCCGGATAAGGACATCAGCCTGTATATCAACAGCCCCGGCGGCTCGGTCACGGCCGGCATGGCGATATACGACACGATGCAGTACATCAAGTGCGACGTGGCGACCATCTGCATCGGCATGGCCGCGAGCATGGGCGCGTTCCTGCTCGCCGCGGGCGCGCGGGGCAAGCGCAAGGCGCTCCCCAACAGCGAAGTGATGATCCACCAGCCTTCGGGCGGCGCGCGCGGCCAGGCGGCCGACATCGCGATTCAGGCCGAGCAGATCATCAAAACGAGGGAAAGAATGAACCGTATCCTCTCGGAACGGACGGGACAGCCGCTCGATAAGATCGCGGTGGACACCGACCGTGACAATTATATGACAGCCGAGGACGCGCTAGCATACGGTATCATAGACGAGATAATTCCTCCAAGGAGGTAGGGAATGGCAAAAAACGAAGATAAAGGAACCGTAAGATGCTCGTTCTGCGGCAAATCGCAGGATGAGGTGCACCGCATCATCGCGGGCCCGGGCGTTTACATCTGCACCGAGTGCATAGAGCTGTGCCGCGAGATCATCGAGGACGACGTCGAGACGGAGCACAAGGAATTAAAGGATATCCCCAAGCCCCGCGACATCGTCGAGATACTCGACCAGTACGTGATCGGGCAGGAGGACGCCAAGCGCGCGCTCGCCGTCGCGGTATATAACCATTACAAGCGCATCGACTCATCCTCTTCCAAGGATGACGTGGAGCTGCAAAAGAGCAACATCGTGATGCTCGGGCCGACCGGCTGCGGTAAGACGCTGCTGGCCGAGACTCTGGCGAAGATACTCGACGTGCCGTTCGCCGTCGCCGACGCGACCTCGCTCACCGAGGCCGGCTACGTCGGCGAGGACGTGGAGAATATCCTTTTGAAGCTCATCCAGGCCGCGGACTACGACGTGGACCGCGCCGAGAAGGGCATTGTCTACATCGACGAGATCGACAAGATCGCGAGAAAGAGCGAGAATCCCTCCATCACGCGCGATGTTTCCGGCGAGGGCGTGCAGCAGGCGCTGCTCAAGATCCTCGAGGGGACGGTCGCCTCCGTGCCGCCGCAGGGCGGGCGCAAGCATCCGCACCAGGAGTTCATCCAGATCAATACGACCAACATCCTCTTTATCTGCGGGGGCGCCTTCGCGGGGATCGAGGACATCATCTCGCGCCGCACGGGCAAGAAGCTCATGGGCTTCGGCGCCAACGTGCAGTCCAACGTGGAGAAGGACATCGGCGCGATTTTAAAGAACATACTGCCCGAGGACCTGTTGAAGTTCGGGCTCATCCCCGAGTTCGTGGGCCGCGTGCCCATCATCGTGACGCTCGAGCAGCTCACAGAGAGCGCGCTCATCGACATTCTTACAAAGCCCAAGAACGCCCTTGCGCGCCAGTACAAGAGGCTTTTCGAGCTCGACGGGGTGGAACTTGAGTTCGAGTCCGACGCGCTCGTTGAGGTCGCTAAAAAGGCGATCGAGCGCAAAACCGGCGCGCGCGGGCTTCGCGCGATCCTCGAGGACGTCATGCTGCAGATCATGTACGACATTCCCTCGCGCACGGACGTCAAGCGTTGCGTCATCACCAAGGACGTCATCGGAAAGCTCGCGCCCCCCGTGCTCATGCTCAACTCCACGCAGCACAAGGCGCTCGCCAAGGGCGAGGTCGGTTAATTCAACGGCGCATACCGCCAAACGGCCTTCTCACGAGGGCCGTTTGTCATTCCGCGCGCGCCGAAGATAGTTTGCAAATTGGACTTGCCCCTCCGGTTGATATCTTGCGAAGGATCAAGTAAAATATACAAACAGGTCATTTGGAGGATGTTTATGGCAAGATTGTTCGGTACCGACGGCGTGCGGGGCGTCGCGAACGCGGACCTTTCGTGCGAGCTCGCGATGAAAATCGGCGCCGCTGGCGCTTACACGCTCACGAGCGCGGTGCATCACCCGCGTATCCTCGTCGGTCAGGACACGAGGAGGAGCGGGGATATGCTCTCCCATGCGCTCGCGGCGGGCATCTGCTCCGTCGGCGGGGACGTGCTCGACTGCGGCGTCATTCCTACGCCCGCGCTCGCGTATCTCGCGCGGCTGTACGGCGCGGACGCCGCCGTGATGATTTCCGCGTCCCACAACACGTTTGAATACAACGGCATCAAATGGTTCGACGGAGAAGGATATAAGCTCTCCGACGAACTGGAGGACGAGATCGAGGCGATCATCCGGGAGAACAGGGAGCTTCCGCACCCGTCGGGCGCGGGCGTCGGCCGCTGCGTCGAGGCGAAGCGCGCGGTCGCCGAATATGAGGAGTTCCTGATTTCGACCGCGACTGCGCGCTTTGAGGGCAGGCACGTCGTGCTCGACTGCGCGAACGGCGCGTCCTCGCGCATCGCAGAGGATGTTTTCACCGCGCTCGGCGCCCGCGTCACGGCGCGGGACGACGCGCCGGACGGCGTCAACATCAACGACTGCTGCGGCTCCACGCATCCGGAACGGCTGCAGGCGCTCGTGCGGAAATGCGGCGGGGACGTGGGCTTCGCCTTCGACGGGGACGCGGACCGCGTCATCGCGTGCGACGAGTTGGGCAATCTCGTCGACGGGGACAGGATCATGGGCGTCTGCGCGCGCCACATGAAGGAATGCGGCAAGCTCAAAGCGGATACGCTCGTGCTCACGGTCATGTCCAACATCGGCCTCAAGAAGCGCATGGGGGAGATCGGAGTCCATGTCGAGGAGACCGCCGTAGGCGACCGGTACGTCATGGAGCGCATGCGCGAGAAGGGCTATGTGCTCGGGGGCGAGCAGTCCGGGCACGTCATCTTCCTCGCGCTCAACACGACGGGGGACGGCATCCTCACGGCGATCCAGGTGCTGAACATCCTCTGCGAAAAAGGGGAGCGCATGTCCGCGCTCGCCGCCGAGGTGCCCGTCTACCCGCAGGTGCTCGTCAACGTCCTGCTGGAACCGAAGGCCAAGGAGCCCGCGCTCGCCGACGCCGAGTTGAAAAAGCGCGTCGAGGAGGCGAACGCGCAGCTTTGCGACGCGGGACGCGTGCTCGTGCGCGCGTCCGGCACGGAGCCCCTCATCCGCATCATGCTCGAGGGCAGGTGCGAGGAGGAGATTGGCGCCCTTGCGATGGGCATCGCGAACATACTCGAGGAAAAATACGGCGGGAGGATCAAAGCGTGATGGATCGTATACGGCTCGTCGCCCCGGCGGCGGCGCATGAGGCGGACGCCGCCGCATATGTTGCAGCGCTCCACGGCGCGGGAGAGGAGCAAATCCACGGCGGCGGCGCGATCAGCGAATTCGAAAACTATTCCGACTGGCTCGGCTTCAACGAGAGGAACAGGAGCTGGGAAACCGTAAAGCCCGGTTGGGTGCCGGGGGAGACGTTCTTCGCCGTGCGCGAAGCGGACGGAAAAATCGTCGGCATGGTCAATTTGCGATACGCGCTGAGCGATTTCCTTTTGCGCGTGGGCGGGCATGTGGGCTACAGCGTCCGCCCGGACGAGAGGAAAAAGGGTTACGCCACGGAGATCTTGAAACTCTCGCTGGAAATCCTCAAAACGAAGGGGATAGAGCGCGCGCTCGTCACCTGCAACGACGACAACGCCGCCTCGGCAGCCGTCATCCGGAAAAACGGCGGCGTCCTTGAGAACTGCGAGTGGGATGAAGAGGACCAGCACATGACCGAGCGGTACTGGATCGAGAACAAATAGGCGTCAAAGCAAATCCGTCCGAATATATGAAAGGGCCTTCGCCGGTAAAGCGGAAGCCCTTCTTTGTAAAATCATTGTCAATTGTCAATTATCAATTGTTTAAAAGTCTACCTGCTTTTCGATATAATTTACAAGCTCGCCTATGGGGAGCCTGATCTGCCCCATCGTGTCGCGGTCGCGCACCGTGACGGTGTCGTCCTCGAGCGTGTCGAAATCGATGGTGACGCACATGGGCGTGCCGATCTCGTCCTGCCGGCGGTAGCGCTTGCCGATGGCGCCGGAATCGTCGTAATCCACCATGAAGCGGCGGGCGAGCATCCGGTAGACCTCCTGCGCCTTGTCGCCGAGCTTATTCTTCTGCAGCGGCAGCACCGCGGCCTTGAAGGGCGCGAGCGCGGGGTGGAGGCGGAGGATGTTGCGCACGTCGCCGCCCTCGAGGGTTTCCTCATCGTACGCGTCGCACAGGAAGGCGAGCGCCACGCGGTCCGCGCCGAGCGCGGGCTCCACGACATAGGGGATATACTTCTCGTTTGTGAACGGATCCTGATACTCCATGTTCTGGCCCGAGTGCTCCATGTGGGCCTTGAGGTCGAAATTCGTGCGCGAGGCGATGCCCCACAGTTCGCCCCAGCCGAACGGGAAGAGGAACTCGATGTCCGTGGTGCCGTTGGAATAGTGCGAGAGTTCGGCCTGTTCGTGCTCGCGCATGCGGATGCTCTCGGGCTTCACGCCCAGCGAGAGCAGGAAGTTCCCGCAGAAATCCTTCCAATAGGAATACCACTCGAGCTCCGTGCCGGGCTGGCAGAAGAATTCCATCTCCATCTGCTCGAACTCGCGCGTGCGGAAGGTGAAGTTGCCGGGCGTGATCTCGTTGCGGAAGGACTTGCCGATCTGCGCGATGCCGAAGGGGATTTTCCTTCGCGTGGTGCGTTGCACGTTTTTGAAGTTGACGAAGATGCCCTGCGCCGTCTCGGGCCGGAGGTAGATCTGGTTTGCCGTGTCCTCGTTGACGCCCTGGAAGGTCTTGAACATCATGTTGAACTTGCGGATGGACGTGAACGCGGTTTTGCCGCACTCGGGACAGCCGATGTTTTTTTCGGCGATAAACGATTGCATCTGCTCATGGCTCCAGCCGTCGGGATGCACGTCGGCGAGGCTGTGGGCCGCGGCGTAATCCTCGATGAGCTTATCCGCGCGGAAGCGCGCCTTGCAGGATTTGCAGTCCATCAGCGGGTCGTTGAAATTGACAACATGGCCGGAGGCAACCCAGATTTCCGGGTTCATGAGGATGGCGGAATCCATGCCCACGTTATAGGGGCTTTCCTGCACGAATTTTCGCCACCACGCCTTTTTTACGTTGTTTTTAAACTCGACCCCGAGCGGACCGTAATCCCATGTGTTGGCAAGCCCGCCGTATATTTCGCTGCCCGCGAAGATGAAGCCGCGGTTTTTGCAGAGCGCGACGATCTTGTCCATCGGAAAACGGGTCATGCTTGAGTCCTCCTGATTTTTTATTGAAACAGCAATATAATAACATCTATCACAGCCGCGGACAAGTCACAAATGCCACAACGGGTGAGTAGTATATCGTAGCAATGCCCTGGGCATAAAAAGGAGGAAAGATAATGTTCTCTCTTTGTAACAACAATTGTGGCGGCAACAACTGGTGGTGGCTTATCCTGCTGCTGCTCTTCGGGAACGGCTGCGATAATGGCTGCGGCAACGACTGCGGCAACGATCTCTGCTCGCTCATCGTGCCCCTCGTGCTGATCAACGGCTTGGCCAGTTGCTTCAACGGCTTCGGCAATGGGGGCTGCGGGAACAACAGCTGCGGCAGCAATAACTGCGGGTGCGGCTGCAACTAAGTGACTCGAAACCACGCAGGAGAGCGCAATAGGTGGCCTAACGGCCGCCTTTTGCATAGGCGGGAACCGCGGCGCAGCCGTTTTTGACGGCTTATTCAAAGAGCGCGCGCTTCTCTTCCCGCGTCATGCGCTTGAACGCGTTTTCGCGCCGCATGGCTTCCGACCGCGTCGCGAACGCTTCGCAGTAAACGAGCGCGACGGGCAGCCGCGCCCGGGTGTATTTCGCCCCGCGGCCGAAATTGTGCGCGCGCACGCGCTTTTCCACATCGCGGGCATACCCGGAGTAGAGCGTGCCGTCGGCGCAGCGGAGCATATACGCATAGTACATTACCAGCCGATCTCCCTGTCTATGAGCACGAGATGGAAGCTTTTGATGAGGCGCGGCACGAACTCGATGATGGTCGTCACGCGGCACATGCGCTCGCTGCTCCAGCAATCCGCGCAGGCGCCGGTTTTTCCGCAGGGGAGCGAATCGAAGTGGAGCCTGCGCGCGTTTTTCGGGCAGCAGTCGCGCTTGATGCGCTCTATCCCCGCCTCTACGTCCGGCACGAGCTTGTTCTTCCCGATGAAGAGCAGCACGTTCTCGGGCCCCATGAGCATGGAGGCCACGCGGTTGCCCGCGCCGTCGATGTTGACGAGCGCGCCGTCCTCCGTCAGCGCGTTCGTGGAGGCGAGGTACCACTTTGCGCCCGAGGCTTTGCGTCGCACGGCGTCCTTTTCCGCGGCGGGGACGTACGTGTGCGAGAAAACCTCGTTGCCCCGCGCCTTGAGCGTTTCGTACAGGCCCATCTCGCCCGTCGTGACGGAGCCGCCGAAGCCGGCGGAGCCTTCCCCGATGAGCGCGAGGCCGATTTCTTTAGCTTCCCCCGCGTCGGCGGCAAAATGCACGGCAAATCCGCGGCGCTCGAGCTTCGCTTTGAGCTTTTCATCATCCCTGGAAAACATGGCCGGCCTCCCATTATGATATCGATACGCTGAATCTATCACAATCCGGCCGCTATTGCAAATTCCTTCCCTATCAAGTATGATTTTACGAGATCATACCCGGAGGAAGCGAATGGCATACGACCGCGAGCTCATCAGGAACTTCTGCATCATCGCGCACATCGATCACGGCAAGTCCACGCTTGCCGACCGCATGATCGAGCTGACCGACACGGTTTCCATGCGCGACATGGAGGCGCAGCTTCTCGACACCATGGACATCGAGCGGGAGAGGGGCATCACCATCAAGTCCTCGCCCGTTCGGATGTTTTATACGCATACCGACGGCAGGCGCTATATGTTCAACCTCATCGACACGCCGGGCCACGTGGACTTCACCTACGAGGTCTCGCGCAGCCTCGCCGCGTGCGAGGGCGCGGTGCTCGTCGTGGACGCGACGCAGGGCATCGAGGCGCAGACGCTCGCCAACGTCTACCTCGCGCTCGACAATTCGCTCGAGATCGTGCCCGTCGTCAACAAGATCGACCTGCCCAGCGCGGACGCGGAGAGGACCGTCCATGAAATCGAGGACATTATCGGCCTCCCGGCCGAGGATGCGCCGCTGATTTCGGCCAAGCTTGGCACGAACGTCGATCGGGTGCTCGCGAGGATCGTGGAGACCGTCCCCCCGCCGGACGGGGACAGGGACGCGCCGCTGACAGCGCTCATCTTCGATAGCATTTACGACAACTACAAGGGCGTGCTCTGCTATGTGCGCGTGAAGGAAGGCACCGTCAAGGCCGGCATGCGCATCCGCTCCATGGCGACGGGCAGCGAATTCGACGTGACGGAGGTGGGCGTGTTCACGCCGCAGCTCCGGGTGACGGATTCGCTCGTCGCGGGCGAGGTGGGTTATGTCGCGGCCTCGATCAAGACCGTGTCCGACACGAAGGTCGGCGACACGCTCACGGACGTCGCCAACCCCGCGCGCGCGCCGCTCCCCGGCTATAAGCACATCAACCCCATGGTGTTCTGCGGCATCTATCCCGCGGACGGCGCGGATTACGGAAACCTGAAGGAAGCGCTCGAGAAGCTCGAGCTCAACGACGCCTCGCTCTCCTACGAGCCGGAAACCTCGCAGGCGCTCGGCTTCGGCTTCCGCTGCGGCTTCCTCGGGCTCCTCCACATGGAGATCATTCAGGAGCGGCTCGAGCGCGAATTCGACCTCGACCTCGTCACGACTGCGCCGAGCGTCATCTACAAGGTCGTCAGGACCAACGGGGAGGAGCTTTCCATCGACAACCCCTCGAACCTGCCGCCCGCGGCCGAGATCGATTACATGGAGGAGCCCATGGTCAGCGCCAACATCATGACGCCCTCCGAATACGTCGGCGCCATCATGGAGCTCTGCCAGAGCCGGCGCGGCGAGTTCATCGACATGACCTATATCGAGGAAGGGCGCGTCAACCTCAAATACACGCTGCCCCTCAACGAGATCATTTATGATTTCTTCGACCAGCTCAAATCGAAGAGCCGCGGCTACGCCTCGTTCGATTACGAGCTGAAGGAATACGTCCGCTCCGACCTCGTGAAGCTCGACTTCCTGCTCAACGGCGACCTTTGCGACGCGCTCTCGACCATCGTCCACCGGGACAAGGCCTATGCGAAGGGGCGCTCCGTCGCCGAGAAGCTGCAGGAGGTCATTCCGCGCCAGCAGTTCGAAATCCCCATCCAGGCGGCCATCGGCGGCAAGATCATCGCGCGGGAAACCGTGCGCGCGGTCAGGAAGGACGTGCTCGCCAAGTGTTACGGCGGCGACATCACGCGAAAGAAAAAGCTGCTCGAGAAACAGAAGGAGGGCAAGAAGCGCATGCGGCAGATCGGTACCGTCGCGCTGCCCAGCGAGGCCTTCATGAGCGTGCTGCGCATCAACTGATATGCCGGGGCTCTATCTCCATATTCCTTTTTGCCAGAGGAAGTGCCGCTACTGCGACTTCGTCTCCTTCGCCGGCTGCGCGGACGCGGAGGCGTATCTCCAAGCGCTCTTTTTGGAGATGGCGCTCTGCCGCGAGGCGCTGCCACCTCTCAATTACGACACGGTGTTCATCGGCGGGGGCACGCCCTCCACGCTGCCCGAGGGCGCGATCGCGCGGCTGATGGAGGAGGTCACGCGGAAGTTCCGCGTCTCCCCGGAGGCGGAGATCACGCTGGAAGCGAACCCCGGCACGCTCAGCGCAAACAAGCTGCGGGAATACCGGAACGCGGGCGTCAATCGCCTGTCGCTCGGCCTGCAGAGCGCGGACGACCGGGTCCTCTCGAACATCGGCAGGATACATACTTACGCCCAGTTCCTCGAGAGCTTCCATATGGCGCGCGGGGCGGGCTTTTCGAACGTCAACGCGGATGTCATGTACGGCCTGCCCGAGCAGACACTAGAGGCGCACCTCGACACGATCGAAAGGCTCGCCGCCCTCGGGGTTGAGCACGTCAGCGCGTATTCGCTGATCCTCGAGGAGAACACGCCGCTGTACACGGACGTCGTCGGCGGCGCGCAGAGCCTGCCCTCCGAGGACGACGCCTATGAGATGCACCGGCGGGGCATGGCGCTTCTCGCGAAGCTGGGCTATAAAAGGTACGAGATATCGAATTTCGCGAAACCCGGCCTTGAATCCCGCCACAACCTCAACTACTGGAACAACGGGGAGTATCTCGGGCTCGGCCTCAACTCCCACTCGGCGATGCGCGTCGGGGGAAAATGGCTGCGCTGGTCGAACACGGCAAGCCTTTCGGAGTATGTCGCTTCGTGCGTGCGCGGCGAGAGGCCGCTTGCCGAGGACGCGCGGGAAATCCCCGCCGAGGAGGAGATGTTCGAAACGGTCATGCTCGGCCTTCGAAAGACCGGGGGCGTGTCCGACGGCGCCTTTTTCGCGCGCTTCGGAAGGTGGATGGGGGAGGTTTTTCCGCAGGCGGTGGAACGCCTCGCGCAAAAGGGCTGGCTCGTCGAAAAGGACGGATTTTTCAGCCTGACGGACGAAGGCCTGGATTTTCAGAACCTCGCTCTGCTCGAGATGATGTAGCGGGACAAATCATTGTAATATCACCGTTTTGTCACATTGAAAGCCGCCGCGCGCCTTGACAAAAAAAGCGCGCGGCGGTATATTTTAACCATGCTTTAGCACTCGGTTCATGCGAGTGCTAACATTAAGATCCGGCTGTAAGCCGGATGCGACCGGGCCGTCAGGCGCGATGAGATCCGGCTGCAAGCCGGGTAGGATGGGGTCGGGAGCCTGGAAAGGAGGAGGCGGAAATGGAGCTTGACGCCAGGAAACTGCGCATACTGCAGGCGATCATAGACGACTATATACTTACCGCCTCGCCCGTCGGCTCGAGGACGATCGCCAAAAGCACGGACATCGGCCTTTCCTCCGCGACCATAAGGAACGAGATGTCCGATCTGGAGGAGATGGGCTTCCTCGAGCAGCCGCACGCCTCCGCGGGGCGCGTCCCCTCGGATAAGGCGTACCGGCTCTATGTGGACAGCATCATGCGCCGCGCCATGCTCAGCCCCGCCGAGATGGCCTCGATTCGCGAGCATTATTCCAAAAGGTTCAGCGACGTCGACGACATCGTCAAGCAGACCGCGTTCATGCTCTCGAGCATCACGAAGTACACCTCGATGGTGCTCGCCCCGCGGCTGCACGCCGCGCGGCTTAGGTATATCCACATCGTGCCGCTCGGCGACAACCGGGCGCTGCTCGTCATCGTGACGGACGCGGGCCTCACGCGGGATTTCCTCATCAGGACCCCCAAGAGCATGGACGATTACGATATCGACAGGCTCTCGTCCCTTCTCAAACGCAGGCTGTCCGGGCGCAGGCTCGACGAGATCGCCTCGATGGGGCTCAGCGAGCTTTCCGGCGAGCTTGCCGAGCAGAGGGCCTTCCTCGACGCGATGCTCGCCTCCCTCAGCGGCGGCATGGACGAGGCCGCGAGCCGGGTGGAGCTTTCGGGCACGAAGAACATACTGAGCTACCCCGAATACAACGACGTGGAGCGCGCGCGCACCTTGCTCGCCGCGATCGAGAAGAAGGATATGCTCTACCGGATGCTCGCGGGGCGCGGGGACGTGGAATTCACCATCACCATCGGCCAAGAAAACGAGAACGCCGAGATGAAGGATTGCAGCGTCGTCACGGCAAAATACCGGGTGGGAAACGAGCCGCTCGGCTCCTTCGGGGTCATAGGCCCCACGCGGATGAACTACGCGCGCGTCATCGCCGTGATGAACCAGATCGGCATGAGCTTGAGCGAACTGCTTACGAATATGTTTGAAGAGGAGCGCAAGTAACATTGAGCAGCAAGAAGAACGAAAAGAAACCGAACGACGCGCCCTTGCCCGAAGAGGCGACGGCGGGGGAGAACCAGGAGCGGCGGGCCGAGCCCGAAATCCCCGAGAGCGTGACGCTCACGCGGGACGAGTTCATGAAGGTCAAGGAGAAGATCGACGCGCTTGAGAAGGAGAAGGCAGAGAACATCGTGCTGCTGCAGAGGCTTCAGGCCGATTTCGACAATTACCGCAAGCGCAACGCCAACCTTTCCTGCGACAGCCTCGAGGAGGGCGCGAGGAACGTCATCAAGTCCCTGCTGCCCGTCATGGACGATCTCGACCGCGCGATCGCGGCCGCGCCTGCGGACCGGGACGCCGAATGGATCGCCGGGGTGCGCCTCGTGCGCGCGAAATTCTTCGACACGCTCGCCAGGTGCGGCCTCGAGGAGATCGGGACGGAGGGCTGCTTCGATCCGGAGCTTCACCACGCGGTGCTGCAGGAGGAGGCCGAGGGCAGGGAGAGCGGGGAGATCCTCGAGGTCTTCCAAAGGGGCTACAAGGTAAAAAATCGCATCATTCGCCATACGATGGTGAAGGTTGCGAAATAATATAAAAAGAAGAGAATAAAAGAGTAATCAATCTAGGAGGAAATAGATCATGTCGAAAATCATTGGCATAGACCTTGGAACGACGAATTCCTGCGTCGCGGTGCTTGAGGGCGGCGAGCCCGTCGTCATCCCCAACGCGGAAGGCGCGCGCACGACGCCGTCCGTCGTCGGCTTCAAGGGGACGGAACGAATCGTGGGCAGCGCCGCGAAGCGCCAGGCCATCACGAACCCCGATCGGACCATCAGCTCCATCAAGCGCGAGATGGGCTCCGCTTACAAGAAGAGCATCGACGGCAAAGACTATACGCCGCAGGAGATTTCCGCGATGATCCTCACCAAGCTCAAGCAGGACGCGGAGAGCTATCTCGGCGAGAAGGTCGCGCAGGCGGTCATCACCGTGCCCGCCTACTTCAGCGACTCGCAGCGCCAGGCGACCAAGGACGCCGGCCGCATCGCGGGCCTCGACGTGCTGCGCATCATCAACGAGCCCACGGCCGCGGCCCTCGCCTACGGCATGGATAAGGAAACGAACCAGAAGATACTCGTGTACGACCTCGGCGGCGGCACGTTCGACGTGTCCATACTCGAAATCGGCGACGGCGTGTTCGAGGTGCTCGCGACCAACGGCAACAACCGCCTCGGCGGCGACGACTTCGACCAGAGGCTGATGGACCACATCGTCAAGCAGTTCAGGGCCGAGTCGGGCATCGACCTCTCGACCGACCGCATGGCGCTCCAGAGGCTCAAGGAGGCCGCGGAAAAGGCCAAGATCGAGCTTTCGAGCATGGTGCAGACCAACATCAACCTGCCCTTCATCACGGCGGACAGCAGCGGCCCCAAGCACCTTGATATCACCGTCACCCGCGCGAAGTTCGAGGAGCTGATCCACGACCTCGTTGACAAAACGCGCGACTGCATGAACATCGCCATGAAGGACGCGGGCCTCACGAACTCGCAGATCGACAAGGTTATCCTCGTGGGCGGCTCGACCCGCGTGCCCTGCGTGCAGGAGCTGGTCAAGAACATCACCCAGAAGGAGCCGTTCAAGGGCATCAACCCGGACGAGTGCGTCGCCATCGGCGCGGCCATCCAGGCGGGCGTGCTCGGCGGCGAGGTGAAGGATATCCTGCTGCTCGACGTGACGCCTCTCTCCCTCGGCATCGAGACCATAGGCGGCGTGTTCACGCGCCTCATCGAAAGGAACACGACCATCCCCACGAAAAAGAGCCAGATCTTCTCCACCGCGGCGGACGGCCAGACCAGCGTCGAGGTGCACGTGCTCCAGGGCGAGCGCGAGATGGCGCAGTACAACAAGACCCTCGGCCGCTTCCAGCTCGCGGGCATCGCCCCCGCGCCGCGCGGCGTGCCGCAGATTGAGGTCAGCTTCGACATCGACGCCAACGGCATCGTGCACGTTTCCGCGAAGGACCTCGGCACGGGCAACGAGCAGAAAGTCACCATCACCGCCTCGACGAACCTGAGCGAGGAGGACATCAAGAAGGCCGTGCGCGAGGCCGAGCAGTACGCCGGCGAGGATAAGGAGCGCAAGCAGGAGGTCGAGACCCGCAACCACGCGGACAGCCTCATCTATTCCACCGAGAAGACGTTGAAGGAGCTTGGCGCGAAGATCTCCGCCGAAGATAAGACAAAGATCGAGGAGGAGATCGCCAACCTCAGAAAGGCGCTGGAGGGCAGCAGCACCTCCGAGATCAAGAGCGCCACGGAGAAGCTCACCGAGGTTTCCTACGAGGCGTTCGGCAAGATCTACCAGCAGGCGCAGCAGGAGCAGCAGGGGCAGCAGGCGAACTCCGGCAGCTATGACCCCAACGCGGGCAACGCTTCGGGCGGCGCTTCGGACGACAACGTCGTGGACGCCGACTACGAGGTCGTTGACGACAACAAGAAATAAGGCGAATATTATATACTGATCGCTTGGCGAGGGCGTCGCGAATGCGTAGCGCATTGCGGGACGCCCTCTCAAGGGTAAAAGGAGCGTTGGGGAGTGGCAAAAGCGGATTACTACGAGGTGCTCGGCGTCAACAGGAACGCGACGGACGATGAAATCAAAAACGCGTTCCGGAAGCTCGCCAAGAAATATCACCCGGATGTTCAGACGGGCGATAAGGAGGCGGCCGAGGCGAAATTCAAGGAAGTCAACGAGGCGTACGAAGTGCTTTCCGACAAGGATAAGCGCGCGAAGTACGACCAGTTCGGCCATGCCGCGTTCGACCCCGCGGCGGGCGCGGGCGGAGGGTACGGCGGCGCGGGCTTCGGCGACTTTGCGGATATCTTCGACACCATGTTCGGCGGTTTCGGCGGCTTCGGCGGGGGCGCGCAGCAGCGTAACGGCCCCGCGCGCGGCAACGATTTGAAGTATAACCTCACCCTTACCTTCGAGGAGGCGGCCTTCGGCTGCAAGAAGGAAATCATGATCCCGCGCGAGGAAAACTGCGACGCCTGCGCGGGCAGCGGCGCGAAGGCCGGCACGAAGCCGGTCAAGTGCACGGCGTGCGGCGGCACGGGCCAGGTGCGCGTGCAGCAGAACACCGTGTTCGGCGCGTTTGCGACGGTGCGCACCTGCGACGCGTGCAGCGGCAGCGGCAAGATCATCGCCGATCCCTGCCCGGACTGCCGGGGCAGGGGCCGCGTGCGCAAATCCCAGAAGATCAGCATCACGATCCCGGCGGGCATCGACAACGGTCAGACCATCAGCATGCGCGGCGAGGGCGAGTCCGGCAAGCGCGGCGGGCCGAACGGCGACCTCTACATCGTCGTCAGCGTGAAGCCGCACAAGCTCTTTACGCGCAACGGGTACGACGTATACCTCGACATGAGCCTGCCCATGACCGTAGCGGCGCTCGGCGGCGAAATACAGGTGCCCACGCTCACGGGCAGCGTGAAATACAACATCCCCGAGGGCACGCAGACGGGCACCACCTTCCGCCTGCGCGAACAGGGGATCACTAAGCTCAACTCCGCGGGCAAGGGCGACATGCTCATCCGCGTGAACGTGCAGATTCCCAAGCACCTCACGGACGAGCAGCGGGAACTCATCCGCAAGCTCGCCCAGTCGCTCGGCGATAAAATGGCCGACACGAAGCCCGTCAAGCGCACCATCATCGAAAAGGTGAAGGACAGGTTCAATTGATGTTTTTTAAAAAAGCGGCGCAGCCGCTTTTTTGAGTTTACAGGAATCGCGCAAATGAAAAAGAATGAAAAGGAGGTTCAGCATGGGTTTCTTATACGGCTCCCTTATAACCGAATAAAGTTATAAGGAGAATGAAATGAATATCATCAACAGCAAACACCTGTTTTACGTCTGCGCGGGGTTGACGGCGTCGGGCGGCGACGGGTATGACCATGCCGACACAGACGTGGCCAGGTTGGCCGATGGGATTCGCTCAGCCGGATTTTCAGAAGATGTCAAAACGTGGTTTTCGCGAGCGCGCACGGGGCAAGTTGCGGTGAACCCTTACTGGCCGAGGGGGTCCTGCCTGGCGAGTGCCTGTTTCTTTACCGACGAACGCTTTCTGTTTGAGATCGAGGCGTTTTTTGCCTTTCTCGAAGGCGCGGGCGCTGTAAGCGATCCGGTGGGCGCGGACGATTTCAAAATGTGGATTTCCGGATTGCCGGAAGCCCTGCGCTCTATGGATTCGCATCCCGCGAGCGCCGCCCTGTGGCGCGAGCACTGCCGCATAGTCGAGGCCCGTTCGCCCGAATGGCGCGGCATGCTTGAAAAGGCGGCCCGGGCCGCGAAGGGCTTTTTTGGCGACGATGCTCCGGAAATGGCCTTTTGTCCGAATCTGTTCACGCCGTACAGCGCCGACTTCGTGCGCAAAGGAAACCGAATCATCACGATCTCCTCCGCTCCCGACGCGGAGACCATGCTGCACGAAACGATGCACCCGATCGTCGCACAGTCTCGTCCGGAAATCACGGCTTTCGCGGAAAAGCACGGGGTCGGAGCGTTTGCCGACAAGGAAAAAATGATGGAGCTCGGATACATGGCGGATGGATCCGCGGCGTCGGCCGCCCATGCCATCGAAGAATGCTTTGTCAGGGCGCTTTCCGTTGTATTAGCCGGCGGGAGCGACGAAAGGCTATGTTCCCACGCGGAATATGGCTGCACTTCCGTCCCCTTCATCGCCTCGCGCTTGTCGAAGATGAATTTGCCGGCCGCAACGCTTGGCGAATTGATCGCCGATGTGCTGGAAGATATGGGCCGGTAAGGGAATAACTAATCTCAGGTTCGCTGCTCAAGAGTGTGAAAAGCGGCCTGCCAAAGGGCAGGCCGCTTGCGCGCTGTTCAAACGGTCATGTATGCGGCATTCCCGGGTTTCCGCCGCCGTTCCCGTCCAGGTCGCTGGTCTGTTCCTCCTGCGGCCTCTGCGGCGAAGCGCCGTAGGGCGGTTGCTGCGCGGGATAGACGGGCGGCGGAGGCGCCTGATACTGCGGCGCCGTGGGATAGGGCGTGTGCGGCGTGTGCGGCGCTTGCATGGGGTCGAACGCCTGCGTCTGCTGCATCGCGCCGTACGGGTTCTGCTGCGCGGAAGCGAAGGGTTGCGCCGCCTGCTGGGGCGCGTAATAGCCCGCCTGCTGCTGGGGAGGGTATCCGGGCTGCTGCGGCGCGTAATACGGGTAAGGCGGCGCCTGCGCGCCGTAATACTGAGGTTCGGCCGCCTGCGCCTGCCTCTTTTTGCTCCGCGCGAGCAGCACGACGCCCACGACGATGAGCGCGGCCGCCAGCACGGCGACGACGATCAATATGGGCGTAACTCCGCCCGTGTTGCCGGAACCGCCAAGGATCCCGAGACCGAACCTGTTTTTCTCCACGACGATCGCGATGTCGCGGTAATAATCCCGGTCTTCGATCGTCAGGGAGATGTGAACCGTATAGGAACCTTCGGAGGCGGGGGTGCCGCGCAGCGATATGGTGCCGTCCGTGTTGAGCGAGAGGTTCATGCCCTCGGGCAGACCGTCGCCCTTGATGTCGCGCGCGCCGACCATGCCGTTAAAGAGCACGATCTCCGTGCTTTTGCCGACGGCGAGCGGGATCGCCATGGTCGAATCAAAGCTGATGAAATTATCGGCGATCTGCGTGGGCGCGGGCCTCGGCGTCGGCGTGGGTTCGGGGGTGGGCACGGGCGTCGGCACAGGGGTCGGCACGGGGGTCGGCGTCGGCGTGGGTTCGGGGGTGGGCGAGGGGGTCGGCTTTTCCGTCGGCTCCGGCGTGCTCGCCTTTTTGATGACGAGCTCGAGATCGTAGCCGCTCGCGTCGAGCGAGCCGTTGTAATAGCACTCCACGCTGAAAACGAACGTGCCGGATTCCTTCGGCGTGCCGGTGAGATAGAGCAGGCAGCCGCGCGCGTAGCCGGACTCGTCGGTCCAGGTGCTCTTGTACCTCATGTCGATGCCGTCGGGCAGCTCTCCGTCCCATTCGATGTAAATGTAGTCGTAATAATACTCGTCCTCGAACTCGTAAAGCTCCTCGTAATACTTCTCCCCGACGCGCCCGTCCTTGATATCCGCGAGCGCGGATACGGGCAGAAGGAAAAGGAGCGCCAGTGCCGCGACGGCGTACGCGACGAACCTTCTGATTTTCATCGGCAAATCCCCCCAAGATATGGCTGCTACTAAGTATATACGATAAATGTCAAAAATGCCATATAAAAGGGGTTGAAGCGAACATTTTCAGGAAGTTTCCGGCGAGCCGCCTTCTCTTGCATACGATGGCGAAATGGATTATGATGATTACTGTTTAAGGAGATTCCGGCGCATGAAATGGATTGAAATCACGGTTTTCACCTCGGAAGAGGGGATCGACGCGGTCTGCGGGAGGCTCGCGATGCTGGGCGTCGACCAGGTGGCTATCGAGCAGGGGCAAGCGGAAATCGAGGCGTTTTTGCGCGAAACGGCGAAGTACTGGGATTTCGCCGATCCGGACGCGCTCTTCCCGGACGAGCCTTGCGTGAAGGCTTATATCGCGGACATCGAGGAGAACGCGGCGCTTGCGGGCGCGGTCAGGTCGTCGTTCACGGAACTTAAACGCGTGGACGGAGATGCGCTCCTCGGCTCGCTTCGCGTCGTCTCCCGCGTCGTGGACGACGAGGACTGGGCGAACAGCTGGAAGGCCAACTATAAGCCCTTCGGCGTGGGGGAGAAGCTCCTGATACGCCCCTCATGGGAGAACGATTACGATTCCGAGGGGAGGCTCGTCCTCTCCCTCGATCCCGGCATGGCGTTCGGCTCCGGCACGCATCAGACCACGCGCATGTGCCTCGAGGCGATCGAGCGCTATGGGAAGCCCGGCGGCGAGGCGCTCGACCTCGGCTGCGGCAGCGGCATACTCGCCATCGCCGCGCTGACGCTCGGCGCGAGGCGCGCCATGCTCGCCGACATCGACCCCGTCGCGGAGAAGGTCGCCGCGGAAAACGCCCGCATGAACGGCATCGGCAGGGAGCGCTATGAAATACGGATCGGCGACGTGCTGACGGATCGCTCCCTCATGGAGCGCGTCTGCATGAGAAAATACGACCTCGTCACAGCCAACATCGTGGCCTCCGTCGTCGTCGCGCTCATCCCCCGGGTGCGCGGCCTTCTTCGGGAAAACGGAACCTTCATCGCCTCCGGCATCATCGGCGAGCGGCTCCCCGAGGTGCTCGCGGCGCTTGAGGAAAACGGGTTCGAGCTCGTCGAGGTCAACGAGGACGAGGACTGGCGGCAGGTCGCCGCGCGCATCGCGACATGAACCGCTTTTTTATCGACAAAAAGGATATTTCCGGGAACCGGGCCCTCGTTTCGGGCGACGATGCGAAGCACATCGCGTCCGTGCTGCGCCTCGCGCGCGGCGACGGGGCGGCGCTCTGCGACGGCGAAGGGAGCGATTACGCGGCCGTCATCGACCGGATCGAGAAGGACAGGGTGACCTTCACGCTCCTCTCGTCGGAAAGCAGCGTCGCGGAGCCCGAAGTCCGCGTGACGCTCTTCCAGGGGCTGCCCAAGGCGGGCAAATTCGAGAGCATCATTCAGAAATGCGTGGAGCTCGGCGTCCATGAGGTCGTGCCCGTGGCGATGCGGCGCAGCGTCGTGAAGCTCACGAAGAGGGAGTTCGCGGCGAAGCTCCCGCGCTATCAGCGGGTGGCCTACGAGGCCGCCAAGCAGGCGCAAAGGGGCATCGTTCCCAAAACCGGTCAATTGGCCGAATTTGAGGAAATCGATCCTTCGTCGTTCGACGCGTTCATCATGCCCTATGAGGAGGAGCGGGACGCGACGCTGAAATCCGCCCTGCGCGCGCTGAGGAAGCCGGGTACCGTGGGCGTCGTCATCGGCCCGGAGGGCGGCTTCGATCCCGGGGAAGCCCTGACGCTCCGCGAAAAGGGCGCGGTGAGCGTCACATTGGGAAGAAGAATTCTTCGTACGGAGACCGCGGGGCCCGCCGTGCTCGCGATGCTGCTCTACGAATTGGAGGGGCACGGATGAAGGTCGCCTTCTGCACGCTGGGCTGCAAGGTCAACCAGTACGATACGGACGCCATGAAGGCGCTGTTTGAAAAGGCGGGGCACGCGGTCGTGGATTTCGACGAGAAGGCCGACGTCTACGTCGTCAACACCTGTACCGTGACCGCCGTGGGCGACAAGAAATCCCGCCAGATGGTCTCCCGGGCGCACGCGCGCGCGCCGGAGGCCGCGATCGTCGTCGCCGGCTGCTACGCGCAGGGCGCGCCGGAGGAGGCGCTGTCCCTCCCGGGCGTCGCCGCCGTCGCCGGGACCGCCGGGCGCGCGAACATCGTCAAAATCGCCGAGGACGCGCTCGCGGGGGTCCAAAGCGCGAAGGTGCGCGGCTTTCAGGGGCGCGAAGCGTTCGAGGAATTGGATGTTTCCAGGGAGGGGCGCACCCGCGCGTACCTCAAGATTCAGGACGGCTGCGACAGGTATTGCGCCTACTGCATCATCCCCTATGTCCGAGGGCCGGTCAGGAGCCGGAACCTCGAGGATATCCGGCGGCAGCTCGAGGCCCTCGCGCGCGAGGGCTACCGCGAGGTCGTGCTCACGGGCATCCATCTGATGAGCTACGGAAAGGAGCGGGGGGAGTTGAACCTTCTCGACGCGATCGCCCAAGCCGGTGGCCTCGACGGAATCAGAAGGATACGCCTCGGCTCGCTCGAGCCGCAGCTCTTTTCGAAAAGCTTCGTCGATGCGCTCGCGGGCAATCCAAAGATCTGCCGCCACTTCCACCTCTCCCTGCAGAGCGGGAGCGCGGGCGTGCTCGCGCGCATGGGCAGGCGCTATGCGCCGGAGGAATACGCCATGTGCGTCGATATGCTGCGCGCGGCGATGCCGGGGTGCGCGATCACGACGGACGTCATCGCCGGCTTTCCGGCCGAAAACGAGGAGGAGTTCGGGGAAACGCTCGCCTTTGCGCGCGAAATGCGGCTTTCCCGGATACATGTGTTCCCCTATTCGCGAAGGAAGGGGACGCGGGCGTACGACATGCCGGGGCAGGTCGCCGCGGAGGTGAAAAAGGCGCGCGCGGCAAGGCTCATCGCCCTCGGGCGCGAGCTTGAGGCGGATTACGCAAAAAGCCTCGTCGGGACCGCGGAGGAGGTGCTCTTCGAGGAAAGGAAGGGCGCGTATCTCTGCGGCCACACGGGCACGTACGTGCCGGCGCGGGTCAAAACCGAAGCGCCGCTCGAGGGCGAAATCGCAACGGTGCGTTTCGTCGAGGCGCGGGGGAACGCGCTGAGCGGAATCATCATCTGACAAAGCATCAAGGAGGAAGTATGGACGGTTGTTTGTTCTGCAGAATCGCAAAAGGCGAGATTCCCTCGTCCAAGGTCTATGAGGACGACGCGGTGTTCGCCTTTCGCGACATCGACCCCAAGGCGCCCACGCACGTGCTGATCGTGCCGAAGCAGCATTTTTCGGACGTCCTCGAGGCCGACGCGCAGACGCTCGCGAAGCTTGCGGACGCGGCAAAAAAGGTCGCGCAGGCGCTCGGCGTCGCCGAAAGCGGCTTCCGGCTCGTCGTCAACACGGGGAGCGACGGCGGACAAAGCGTGCCGCATCTGCATATGCATTTATTGGGGGGACGTGCGCTCGCGTGGCCTCCGGGTTAGAATTTCGGTGCGAATGAGGTTGACTTTGCATTCCCGTTACTTTATAATTGCTTTGTGTTTCGCACAAAGGCACCGTTTTGCGGCAAAGTCGCTATGTTGCAATCAGAGGGGAGGGATATGAATGGAAATCCGTGTAGGCGAAAACGAGTCCCTGGAGAGTGCCCTTAAGCGTTTTAAGCGTAAATGCGCGCGCTCTGGCGTCCTCGCTGAGGTCCGCAGGCGCGAGCATTATGAGAAGCCGAGCGTCAAGCGCAAGAAAAAGGCCGAAGCCGCGAGGAAGCGCAAGTATTGATCCCAAACCGTACCGCGTTATAGTTCGAGCGACACCGCAGCCGTGCGAAATCAAATAAGGCATCCGGACCCGGCGAAAGTCGGGTCTTTCTCTTTTTGGCACGATCCGCGCATATTCTTTTCTATGGGGTGATTTTATGGCGAACATGAATTTTTGCGAATTGAAGCGCAAGGAGGTCATCAACCTCCGGGACGGCGCGCGGCTCGGCTGCATCTGCGATCTCGAGATGGATTGCTGCACGGGCCAGGTGCACGCCATCGTGGTGCCGGGGCCGCCCAAGCTCTGGGGGCTCCTTCGCAGCGACGAGGAGCTCGTGATCCCTTATAAGTGCATCAACAAAATCGGGGACGACGTCATTTTGATCGACATCGTCATATAATCGGTATAGCCGAATCACAATATCTTGTGGTATAATCGAAAAAAAGCCGGAGGGTGTGTCCATGAAGTGCAGGTATTGCCTTGGGACGGAGAGCAAGGTCGTCGATTCGCGTCCCACCGAGGACGGGACGAGCATACGCCGCAGGCGTGAATGCATCTCCTGCGGCAGGCGGTTCACTACATACGAAAAAATCGAAGAAATCCCTATCATGGTCATCAAGAAGGACGGCAGGCGGGAACCGTTCGACAGCGAGAAGATACTCGCCGGCGTGCGCAAGGCCTGCGAGAAGCGCCCCATTTCCGCGGTCGGGATGGACAAGCTTGTCGAGGACGTCGTGCGCGAGGTGTTCAACACGCTCGAGCAGGAGGTCACGAGCGAGTATATCGGCGAGTGCGTGATGAAGCGCCTCAAGGATCTCGACGAGGTGGCGTACGTGCGCTTCGCCTCGGTTTACAGGCAGTTCAAGGACATCAACACCTTTATGGAAGAGCTCAAGCTCCTTCTGGGAGAGCAATGAACGAACGCGTTCCATACGAACAAGCGGCCGCGCTCATGCAGCACGGCTGTATTTATGATGAGAAGGACGGTATCGGCGTCTTTCGCGCGAAGCGCCTCGCCGGAATGGAGGGCGTCGTCCACGGCTTCACCGCGCGCAAGGGCGGCGTGAGCCTATCGCCCTTCGATTCGCTCAACCTGCGCCTCGGCGGGGACGATCCGGAGGAGAACGTGCGCGAGAACTTCCGCCGCCTGTGCGCGCGCGAAGGGATCGCGTATGAGGCCCTCGCGGTCGTGAGCTTCGAGCACGGCAGCACGGTGCTGCGCGTGGACGCGCGCCACGCGGGCTGCGGCTTTGACGGGGAGCCTTTGCCGTTTTGCGACGGGATCGTCACGAACGACCCCGGCGTCACGCTCGTGACCGACCACGCGGACTGCGGCTGTATCTTCGTCTATGACCCCGTCAAACGGGCCGTCGGCCTCGCCCACGCGGGCTGGAAGGGCACGCTCGGGAGGATCGGCCAAAACGTCGTGGCGCTCATGGAGAAGGAGTTCGGCTCCGACCCGGCCGACCTCGTCGCGGCGACGGGCCCCTGCATCTGCCAGAAGTGCTACGAGGTCGACGAGGAACTCGCGCTGCGCTTTATCCGCGAGTTTCAAACCGACGCCTGCGCCTATCCCGGCGGCAAGCCGGGCAAAATGCAGCTCTCTTTGGAAGCCGCGGCCGCGATACAGCTCATGGACGCGGGGCTGCCGCCCCAAAACATCACTCTCATGGAAACATGCACCTACGAGAACCCCGACGTGCTCTTTTCCCACAGGCGGGATAAGGGCGGCACGGGGGATATGGCGGGTTTCATAAAAATTACAAAAATTTAACACGAAAAATCGGCACACCTCCGGCGAAAACTGTGATTGCACCCGGAGGTTTTTTATGATGGAGAATTACGTCTGCATAAGCGTTTGCGCTGTGATACTATCCGTTTGCGGCTGTCTGGACGGCCTTTGCTCGCGCGCGGGGCTGAGGCGCTCCGACGTCGCGTTTGCCGCGCTGTGCGTCGCCGCGCTTTCGGGCTTTCGGTTTAAGCCCATCATCGAATTCGATATCGACATCGCCGCGCTGGCGCTGCCCGCCGTGCTCGGCCTGCTTTCCATAGACCGGGAAAAGCGGGCGGCCCGGACGCTCGCCCTGCTCGCGCTCGTCTCATCGCTGCCGATCCTCGCGAGCGCGGCGTACATGCTCTACGCGCTCCATATGACGACCTATGCATACTTTGCGCTGCGGGCGGAAACCGTCTGCCTCGCCCAGCTCGCGCTGTGCGCGCTGACGCTCGCGGTCGCGTCCTTCCGCTTCGCCGAAGAAAAAGCCGTGTGATATTCTCCAAGGCATGTTCATATCCATAGAAAGAACTATGGAGGACATGCACGATGGCGAATCGGACGAAGAATCCCATTGCAATATTACAGCCATTCATACCGCACTGGCTGCGCGCCGCGATCGAGGTCGAGGAGACGAACGCCCTCGAGGAGATTCGCGTGCGCGTGGGGAAACCCATACAGCTCGTGTACGCCGCGCGCGAAAAGATGCTGCCTCTCTCGCCCGACGCGGCGCTGCTTGCGGAGCTGCTCGAGTGCCTCTCGGAGCATTCGGTGGCGGCCATGGAGCGGGAGCTCGCGCAGGGTTATCTCACCGTGCGCGGCTGCCGCGTGGGCATCTCGGGCCGCGCGGTTGCGCGGGACGGCGCCATCGCGCGCTATTCGCACGTCACGGGCTTCAACCTGCGCCTCGCGCGGGAGGTGCGCGGCTGCGCCGAACCCGTGATGCACGAGCTTTTCGACGGCGAGGGCGGCGTATACAGCGCGCTCGTGCTCTCCGCGCCCGGGGCGGGGAAGACGACGCTGCTTCGCGACGCGGCGCGCCTCGTTTCAGACGGCTGGAGAGGCGAGCGCGGCAGGAAAGTCTGCATCGCGGACGAGCGCGGCGAGATCGCGGGCTCCTATCTCGGCGTGCCCGTCTTCGACGTGGGCGCGCGCACGGACGTGACGGACGGCTGCATGAAGGCGGAAGCCCTGCGCTCCATGATCCGCAGCATGTCGCCAGAGGTGCTCGTCACGGACGAGATCGGCTCCGACGCCGACGCGGAGGCGATCCTGCTCGCGTCCGCCTCGGGGGTCGCGGTGCTCGCGAGCGCGCACGCGCGGGACGAGAAGGATGCCATGCGAAAGCCCTATCTCAGAAAGCTCGCCGACTTCGGCTGTTTCGACAAGTTCCTCATCCTCAGGCGGGACGGCGAGTGCGCGGACATCCGCGTCGCCAAGTGCAGGGCGCTATGAGGGCGTTCTTCGCGCTATCGGTATTCCTCGCCTGCGCGTGGCTCGGCGGCAGGAAACGCGCGCGGCTCACGGCGCGCCTCAGCGCGCTTAACGCCTTCGCGGCGGACGTGCGCAGGCTTCACGACATCATGGAACTGACGCCAGTCACGATCGCCGAGGCGGCCTCAAGGCTCAAATGCGAGGTGTGGGGGCGCTTCGTCGCCTCGATGGGGAGCCATAGCGCCGGGGAGGCGTGGCGCAGGGCGCTGGATGAAACGGACGCGTTCGCCGAGGACAGGGCCGTGTTCGAGGGATTTTCCGACGTGCTGCGCGCCAACGAGATGCGCGCGCAGCTCAACGCGCTGTCGCTTCTAATCCGGGAACTGGACGAGAGAAAGGCCGGCCTCGCCGCGGAGCTTGAAAGGAAGGGCAGGATGTATTCCTCCCTCGGCGTGCTGCTCGGGCTGTCGCTGGCGCTGCTTGTGATATGAGGAGGCGTTATGGATATCACGATCGTTTTTAAAATCGCGGGGATCGGCATACTCGTGGCGATCATCTGCCAGTTGCTCAAGCAGACGGGCAGGGACGACATGGCGATGCTGGCGGCGCTCGCGGGGCTCGTGATTACGCTCGCGATGATCGTGAACCTGATCGCGACCCTGTTCGAGAACGTAAAAAGCATATTCGGCCTGTGACGATATGAACATGAGCGCGCTGAAAATCGCGGGCTTCGCCATCGCGGCCTCCGCGGCCGCGCTGACGGTACGCTCCTATAAGCCGGAACTGGGCCTGCAGATCGGCGTCGCGACGGGCCTCATGCTGCTGCTCTACGCGCTGGGCGAAGTCGGCAACATCTTTACGGAGCTTTCGGATTATATAGAAGGCTTCGGCATCCCGGGGGAGTACATCACGGCGATGCTCAAGGTGACAGGCATCGTCTACCTCGTCCAGTTCGCCGCGGACACCTGCCGCGACTCCGGCGAGGGCGCCATCGCGTCGCGGGCGGAGCTCGCGGGGCGCGTGATGATACTCGTCGTGTGCCTGCCCGTCATCAAGACGGTGTTTGAACTCATCGCGAGCGTTGCCGGAGGCCTTTCGTGAACGACATCGACCTTTCCGGAATCGGCGAACTGGACCTCGGCGCGTGGGAAGCCCTCTGGGAAGGCTTCAAGGGCTCCGCGTCGCTGGGCTTTTCGGGCGTAAGGGAGCTGATTTCCGCGCTCGCCTCGGGCGCGGGCGACCTGTCGGCGGCCTCGCTGCTCGACGCCGTGAAGCTCCTTGCCATAGAGGCGTTCCGGCAGTCCTTCGCCTCCTACGCGGCGCTCATCGCCGTGGCGGTGCTCGCGGCCCTCATGGGGGTCATCTCGAAGGAGAAGGACGGCATCGGCAGCGCGGCGAGCTTCCTCTGCTTCGGGATGGGCACGGCGCTCGTCGCCTTCAACCTCACGCGCACGATCGCGCTCACGGCGGCTTCCATCGACGCGCTCTCCATGTGCATCGAAACGGTGACGCCCGTGATGACGGCCGCGCTCGCGGCGACAGGGAGCGCCGCCTCGAGCACGCTCATGCAGCCGCTGACCGCCTTTCTGAGCCTCGCGGTCTCGGGCGCGTTCAAAAGCCTCGTGCTCCCCCTCGTGAGCGCGGCGGGCATGGCGGCCATGCTCGGGGTGCTCGGGGAGAACGGCAGCCTCGAGCATATGTTCGGTTTTTTTAAATCGGCCGTAAAATGGATCGTCGGGGCGGTATTTACCGTATATTTCGGCGTAGTATCTATACAGGGGATCACCGTGGCGCGCGCCGACAGCCTCGCGATGCGCACCGCGCGCTACGCGCTCGACAAGTCCGTGCCCATCGTGGGCGGCGCGGTCTCCGGCACGCTCGACACGCTGCTTGCGAGCGCTTCGATCATCAAGAACGCGGCGGGCGCCGCCGCCGTGGTGACGGCCGTGATGGCCGCGGCGTCCCCCCTGATCAGCATCGCCTGTTCCGGCCTCGCGTGCAGGGCCGTCGCGGCGCTGTGCGAGCCGCTGGGCGACAAGCGCATCCCGGCGCTGCTCACGCGGATGGCGGAAGTCTGCACGCTCCTGTTCGCGACGCTCATCGCGGTGGCGGCGATGTTCATCATCACGGCGGGGCTGACGTTCGCCGCGGGCAACCCATGAGCGCGGTGATGCAATTGATGACGAAGCTCGGCGCGATCGCCGTGGCGGCGGCGGTATGCGAGTTCGCGCTGCCCAAGGGCAACCTCCGCAGCAGCGGAAAGAAGGCGATCTCGCTGATGGTGCTCGTGTGGACGATCCGGTGCGTGCTGGAATTGATAGGTGAAGCGTGATGGCAGGCGGGAACAAAGGCGCAACCTCCAACATACTCGGCTCCCTTGTCGAGCGCATGAAGACCGATAAGAAGTTTGAGCTTGCGGTGTACGCCGTCCTCATCCTGATCGGCGTATTGATCTTCGCCTTCTCCTCCTGCGACGGTTCCGGTTTGATCTCCGGCACGGGAGGCGCGGCCGAGAACAGGGCGTCCTCGCAGGACGAGGTGGAGTCGCGCCTCGCGGACATCCTCTCGAGCATAGAGGGCGCGGGCGCGGTCAAGGTCATGATCGTGCGCGAGGAGGGCGGGGAAATCCGCGGGGCGATCGTGACGGCGGAGGGCGCCGCGGACATCGCCGTGCGCATCCGGCTGCAGAACGCCGTCAAGACAGTGCTCGGCATCGAATTGAACCAGGTGGAGATCTTTGAAATGGAAACCAATAATACGGAGGGGTAGTATTATGAAAAAATACATCTACATAGGCGTCGTCGCACTGCTGCTCGCGGGCGCGGTCTGGTGGAGCATCTCGAGCAGCGTCACCAAGCTTCCCGACAGCGCGGGCAAGCAGACGGACGGGCAGAACGCCGAGGGGACGGAGGACGGCAGCGCGGCGGCGTCCGCGGGCGCGAAGACCGACTACTACGACGCGTTCCGCAAGGAGCGCGAGGAAACGCGCGACCTCGAATTGGATTTCCTCAACGAGATCATCGAGACCTCGGCCTCCGACTCGGAGACGCTCGAGGACGCGCAGGCGCAGAAGCTCGCGCTCGTGAACCAGATGGAGAAGGAGTTCGCCATCGAGAACCTCGTGCGCGCGAAGGGCTTTGCGGATGCCGCCGTCACGTATCATCCGGGCGCCGTGAGCGTGGTGGTGGACTGCGCCGAGCTCACGGCTGAGCAGGCCGCGCAGATACTCGAAATCGTGCAGAGCGAGACGGGCGAGAAGGCGGAGAACATCAAGGTGATCCCGAACCCGAAATAAAAGCAAACCTTCTGTGAATTGAAGAGGGAAAAAACGGTTGCGCTATGCAGGGATTGGTTTTTCTGTTATAATACCCAAAAGACCAAAGAGGAGGGACAACTATGGCATCCGAGAACGAAATTTCTCGCGATATGGAAGGCGTCCACGGCGGAAAGATCACCTTTGCGACCGATGTGATCGCCACCATCGCGAACCTCGCAGCGGCCGAAGTCGACGGGGTCGACGGCATGTCGGGCAACGTCGCGGAGAATATCTCGGGCATACTCAATTCGAAGAAGAACCTGACCAAGGGCGTCCGCGTGGACGTCAGCGAGGACGATGTGAGCGTCGAGCTTGCCGTCATTATCAAATACGGTTATAAGCTCCACGAAGTCTGCAATAATATACAGAAAAGCATCAAGAACGCCATCGAGACCATGACGGGGCTTCGCGTCGTGCAGGTGAACGTTTCGGTTCAGTCCATCAGCTTCGAGAAAGCGCCGAAGAAAACGGAAACGCCCGCCGACCCGCAGTAAAAACCCGCGAAACACGAAAGATAAGGGGCGAATCACATGAAATTCAGGTTCATAGACAAGTTTTTGCTCGTGTTGCTGCTGCTGTTCATGGTGGCGCTCAGCGCGCTGTGCCTGGGCGTTGCCATGGACTTCGTGAAGGCGCACGGCCTCATCGCCTGCGTTGAAACCGTGACGAACGGCCTCGTCGTCAACAGGCTCATCATGGGCGGCATCGGCCTCGTGCTCCTCATCGTCGCGATGCGTCTGTTCATCGCCATGGGCAGGAGGGAAACCGCCCCGAAGGAGAAGGCCCCCGCGACCGCGCTGCTGCTCTCAGGCGAGAACGGCACGGCGTACATCGCGCTCACCGCCATCGACTCGCTCGTGCAGCGCCACTGCAGGGCGAACCAGCGCATCAAGGAATGCGAAAGCAGCGTACTTTCCATGCAAAGCGGCGTTGCGATTTCGCTCCGGCTGCAGGTGCTGCCGGATACGGTCATTCCGGAACTGAGCGCGCAGCTTCAAAAGTCGCTCAAGGAATACATCGAAACCGTCAGCGGCATCGCAGTGACCGGGGTCGACATCCTGATCCTGCCGTTCGCCCAGCCGAAAGCGCCAAAGTCGATTTAACAGGAGTGATGAAATGGATCCGAACGAGTTTTTCAGGAAATACAAATGGCGCATACTCGGCGTAATCTTCGCGTTGATCTTCACAGTGCTGATTTTCACCATCAACTTCTGGCGTACGCTGCTGCTCTTCGCGATCGTCGGCATCGCCTATTTCATCGGCACGCTGATGGACGAGGGCGGCCGCGAGCGCGTGGGCGCATTCTTCCGTTCGCTCTTTGGCGGCCGCGGCAATTGAGCGGGGGTTTGCGTTTCATATGAGCAGAAAGATCGCCCGCGAGGTGGCCATGAAGAACGCTTTCGCCAAGCTGTTCGGCGGAGAGGACACCTATGAGGGCATATTGGACAAGTCCGAGATCGCGGAGGAGCCCACGGAGGATGATATCGCCTATTCCAACGAGATCCTCGCGGGCATACAGGCGCATTTCGAGAGCATCGGAACGCTCATCGACGAGCTTGCCATCGGCTGGAGCATAGACCGCATGCCCAGGGTCGACCTGTCGATCCTGCGCGTCGCGATTTACGAGATGCTCTATCGCGGGGACATCCCGGAGAGCGTCTCCATCAACGAGGCCGTCGAGCTTGCAAAGAGGTTCGGGGGCGAGCGCTCGCCCGCGTACATCAACGGGATGCTCGGCACCCTTTCCAAGAGGATCGCAAAAGGAGAAGTGCAGCCTTGGGAAGACTGTTCGTCGGAATAGATACGAGCTGCTATACGACATCCGCGGCATGTGTTGATGAAAAAGGCATCGTCTGTGACAAGAGGACGGTGCTTTTCGTCGAACGCGGGGAACGCGGGCTCCGCCAGAGCGAAGGCGTGTTCCAGCACGTGCGAAACCTCGGCGTCCTACTGCCGGAGCTGATCGGCGGCCTTCCCGCGGGCGAAATCGCCGCGGTGGGCGTCAGCGTGCGCCCGCGGCCGGAGGGGGATTCCTACATGCCCGTCTTCCTCGCGGGGAAAACCTGCGCCGCGACGCTCGCGGCGGCAATCCGCGCGCCCCTCTATGAGTTTTCCCACCAGGAAGGGCATGTCCGCGCGGCGCTTCTCCATAACGAGGAGCTGATGGGAAAGCGCTTCCTCTCAATGCATGTTTCCGGCGGCACCACGGAAATGCTCCTCGTCGACGAGGGGTTATCCATATCCCTGCTCGGCGGCACTTCCGATTTGCACGCGGGCCAGTTCGTCGACCGGCTCGGCGTCGCGATGGGCCTCCCCTTCCCTTGCGGGAAGGGGCTCGAAGCGCTCGCGGCCGCCTTCGACGGGACGCCCTCTTATAAGCTGCCTTCCTCCGTTTCGGGCTGCGGCTGCTCGTTTTCCGGCGTGGAGAGCGAGGCGCAGCGGAGGCTCTCGGCCGGCGCGGAGAGGCGGGAGCTCGCCTATGCGATCTACGACTGCATGGCGCGCACGTTCACGGCGATGCTCGCGAACGCCGCGGCGAAAACGGGCTGCGAAAAGGCGCTCGTCGCGGGCGGCGTCGCCTCGAGCGCCTTATTGAGAAAACTCATGCGCGAGCGCATGGAAAAGCGTGGGAGCACCAGACTATACTTCGGGGAGAGCGCCCTTTCCTCGGATAACGCCGTGGGGATCGCGCTGCTCGCGCGGGAAAGCTTTGGGAGGCGCGCGTGAGGCGGGATTATATTCTCAGCGTGACGCAGCTCAACGAATACGTCGCGAGCCTCCTCGGGAACGACGCGCTGCTCGCGGGGCTCTCGCTCAGGGGCGAGGTGAGCGGCTTTAAGAGGCATACGTCCGGCCACCTGTACTTTTCCATGAAGGACGAGGGGGCGCTCGTGCGCTGCGTGATGTTCCACCAGAACGCGATGACGCTCCGGCGCGAAATCCGCGACGGGATGCAGATCGTCGCGAAGGGCTACGCCTCGCTCTACGCGCGGGACGGCCAGTTCCAGTTCTACGTAAGGTCCGTCGAGGACGAGGGCGAAGGGGAGCTTTTCCAGCGCTTCCTGCGCCTTAAGGAGCGGCTCGAGGCCACGGGCATGTTCGACGCCGCGCACAAACGGGGACTGCCGCGCCTGCCGCGCTGCGTGGGCGTCGTCACATCGCCCACGGGCGCCGCGATACAGGATATTACGAACGTCATCCGCCGCCGCTACCCGATGATGGACATCGCCTTCTGCCCCGCGCAGGTGCAGGGAGAGGGCGCGGCCCGGGACATCGCCGCGGCGATCCGCGCCGTCAACCGGGACGGCAGGGCGGACGTGCTCATCGTGGGACGCGGGGGAGGCAGTCTTGAGGACCTATGGGCGTTCAACGAGGAGGTCGTCGCAAGGGCGATCTACGAGTCGGATATCCCCGTCGTCAGCGCCGTCGGGCACGAGACGGATTTCACCATCGCCGATTTCGTCGCCGATATGCGCGCGCCCACGCCCTCCGCGGCAGCGGAGCTGTGCGTTCCGGAATATGAGGCACAGAGCGCCGACGTCGAGGACCTCGGGCGGAAACTTCTGCTCTACGCGCGGCGCTGCGTCGATTTCGAGCGCGCCAAGCTCGATTCCATTCGGCAGCACGGCGCGTTCGTCTCGCCGCGATTTGCCATGGACGCGGCTTACGACGCGCTGGAGCGGCTTGGGAGCGACATGAGGCGCGGCGTCACGGAGGATATCCGCGCGCGGCGAAACGCGCTGGACGCTTTTATGCAAAAGCTCGACGCGCTCGCCCCGGAGAGGATACTCGAGCGGGGCTTCGCGCTGGTGCGGACGGAATCCGGCGCGGTCGGCTCCATCGCGGAGCTTCGGGAAGGCGGGCGCGCGCTCGTCGTTATGCGGGACGGGAGCGCCGACGTTCTCGTCGAGAAGGTCAATATGCGGGAGGGCAAATGAATGGGCATGAAGAGCGGCGCCTATGAAAAGGACATGGAAAGGCTGCGCGAGATCGTGGACAGGCTTTCCTCGGGCAGCCTGCCGCTGGACGAGATGATGAAGCTCTATGAGGAGGGCGCGGCGCTCGGCGCGAAATGCCGCAAAACGCTCGACGAATACGAGGCGAAGCTGACCGTGATCGAAAAGAAGAACGGCGGGAACGCGGATGAGTGACGGATACCTGCCTTTGATCGAGCGGATGCTCGAAACATCGGTCGCGGATGAAAGTATCCCGCAGGCGCTGCGCGCATCCATGGCGTACAGCCTGCTTTCGGGCGGCAAGAGGCTGCGGCCCCGCATCTGCCTCGCGTGCTGCGAGCTGCTCGGCGGCCGGGCGAAGGACGCGCTGCCGCTCGCCTGCGGCATCGAGATGATACACGCGTATTCGCTCGTGCACGACGACCTGCCCTGCATGGACGACGACGATTTCCGCCGCGGAAAGCCCGCGAGCCATAAGGTCTACGGCGAGGCGGGCGCGGTGCTCGCGGGGGACGCGCTATTGACCCACGCCTTCGAATGGATGCTCTCCCATGCGCCGGAGGACGCCGCGGGCGCGAGAACCTATCTTTCGGCCGTGCTCGCCGTCGCGAGGGGCGCGGGAGCGGCGGGCATGGTCGCGGGGCAGAGCCTCGAGCTTTCCGGTGCGCTCAACGAGGCGCGGGTGAGCCTCGAGGAGGTCCAGCGGCTCAAAACCGGCGCGCTCATCAAAGCCGCGGCGCTCTCGGGCGGCATCGCCGCGGGAGGGGGAGGGAACCAGCTCCGCCTCATCGAGGCGTTCGCGGAGCAGTATGGCGCGCTCTTCCAGTTGACGGACGACCTGATCGACGCGGAACAGGAGAGCGGGGATGTGAAGAACGCCGCTTCCGCGTACGGCCTTGCGGAGGCGCGAAGGCTTGCGGCATATCACGCGCGCGAGGCGCACGGGGCGCTCACGCCGTTCGGGGAGCGCGCGGCGTACCTGATCGCGCTCGTCGAGGGCACGCTGGGGCGCGCGGATTAGTTGATATCGCCTGCGCGTTGTGTTATCATTATGCGCGCGACGAATATATGGAAAGGCTGAGGGAATGGCCCTTACACCGCTGCTTGACAAAATCGGCTGCATCGACGATTTCAGGCGTATCGACAAAAGCGAGCTGACTGCGCTCGCCCAAGAGATACGCTCCTTTCTTGTAGAAACCGTTTCAAAGACCGGAGGCCATCTCGCCTCCAACCTCGGCGTTGTGGAGCTGACCATCGCGCTGCACAGGGCGTTCTCCTCCCCCGAAGACAAGCTCGTGTTCGACGTGGGGCATCAGGCGTACGTCCACAAGCTCCTGACCGGCCGAAAGGCTGAATTTTCGACTTTAAGAAAAAAAGGCGGCATCAGCGGTTTTCCCAAGCGCAGCGAGAGCGAGCACGACGCGTTCGACACGGGGCACGCGAGCACTTCGATCTCGGCGGCGCTCGGCATGCTGCGTGCGGACGCGCTTCTGGGGCGGGAGCGTTCCGTCGCGGCGATCGTGGGCGACGGCGCGCTGACGGGCGGCCTCTGCTTCGAGGCGCTCAACGACGCGGGGCAGAGCAAGCTTCCCCTCATCGTCGTCGTGAACGACAACGATATGTCCATCTCGCACAATGTGGGCGCTCTGAGCAGGAACCTCTATAAAATGCGCGCCAGCGCCTCCTATCAGCGCTTCAAGGGCTTTGTCGCGGACGCGCTGAGGAGGATCCCCAAAGTCGGCCCGGGGCTCGCGAATCGCGTGCTGCGCTTCAAGAACAGGATCAAATACCTGCTTTTGCCCAACGTGCTCTTCGAGGAGATGGGCTTTACGTATCTCGGCCCCGTCGACGGCCATGACATCCAGGCGCTCGTCCGCGTTCTGACCCACGCCAGGGAGCTTAAGCACCCCGTCGTCGTGCACGCGACCACCGTGAAAGGAAAAGGCTACGAGTTTGCGGAAAACGACCCGGAGCGGTTCCACGGCATCGGCAAATTCGACCCGGAAACGGGCGATGCCGACAAGCGCGCGGCAAAAAGCAACTCCAAAACATTCGCGCAGACGCTCGTCGCCCTCGCGGCGCGGGACCGCCGCATTGCCGCCGTCACGGCGGCAATGCCTTCCGGCACGGGACTCGACGAATTCGCAAAGCACTATCCGGACCGCTTCTACGACGTGGGCATCGCCGAGGAGCACGCGGTCACCATGGCGGCGGGCATGGCCGCCGCCGGAGCGAGGCCCGTCGTCGCCATTTATTCGAGCTTTCTTCAGAGGGCTTACGACCAGATCATACACGACGTCTGCCTGCAGCAGTTGCCCGTCGTGTTCGCGATCGACCGCGCCGGCCTCGTGGGAGAGGACGGGGAGACGCACCACGGCCTCTACGACATCAGCTTCTTACGAAATCTCCCGGGAATGAGCGTCATGGCCCCCTCCTCGCAGGAGGAGCTTTCGGCGATGCTCGCCTACGCGCTTTCCCTGGACGGCCCTTCCGCCATCCGCTACAACCGGGGCGCGCTCAGGAGCGTTCCGCTCTCGCAGGGCGTCGTATGCGGCGCGTGGGAGACGCTCTCGCCGCCCGCGAAGGTCACCGTGATCGCCGCGGGACGGCTTTTGGAGACGGCGCTCAAAGCCTGCGCGGGCCTCGCGGTCGGAGTCGTGAGCGCGCGGTTTCTCAAGCCCTTGGATACGAAGGCGCTCGAGTCTATCCGGGCGGCTTCCCGAATCGTCATAACGCTCGAGGACGGCATCGCGGAGGGCGGCCTCGGCAGCGCCGTCAGGGGATACTATTCCGAGGGCGGGCCGCGCGTATGGGCGCTGGGCATCCCGGAAAGGCCCGTGCCGCAGGCGACGATCGCCGAGCAGGATGAAATGTGCGGCCTCTCCCGCGATCAGGTGCGGGAAAAGGTCATGCAGGCGCTGAGGGAAAGCGGCGATGAAGGGCGTTAGGGCGGATCTCAGGCTCGTGGAGCTCGGGCTGTGCGACAGCCGCGAAAAGGCGCGCGCCGTCATCATGGAAGGCCGCGCGTTCCTCGACGGGCGCCGCGTCGAAAAGCCGGGCGAGGCCGTGCCGGAAGGAAGCGTCCTTACGGTGCGCGGCGCGGAAAACCCCTTCGTCAGCAGGGGCGGGCTCAAGCTCGAAAAAGCCGTCGTCAAGTACGGCATATCGCTCGAGGGCGTTGTGGCGCTGGACGTCGGCGCGTCCACAGGCGGATTTACCGACTGCATGCTCAAATACGGCGCCGCGAAGGTGTACGCGATCGACGTGGGCTACGGCCAGCTCGACTGGAAACTGCGCAGCGACGCCCGCGTTGTCGCGATGGAGCGCACGAACGCGCGCTTTATTGAACCCTCGTGGTTTTCCGAAACGATCGGTTTCGCGTCCATGGACGTGTCCTTCATCTCCATCCGGCTGATACTGCCCGGGATCCGCGCCTGCCTGAAGGAAGGCGCGCGGTGCGTGGCGCTCGTGAAGCCGCAGTTCGAGGCCGGGCGCGGCAAGGTCGGGAAAAACGGCGTGGTGCGGGACGCGGCGACGCACGAGCAGGTCCTCGGGGACGCGGCGGCCTTCGCGCGGGAGGCGGGCTTCGCGGTGGAGGCGATGGACTTTTCGCCCATCACCGGTCCCAAGGGCAACATCGAATTCCTTCTTCTGCTGCGGAAAAACGAGGACGGCGATGATAAATACGGGCTTGAAATCGAATGCGAGGCGGCGCGCGTTGTCCGGGAAGCCCACGCCGCGCACAATCATGCATAAAATTACATATTTTTCTTGAATATGCAGAAAGACGAATGTATAATAGCGATACATGAACGAAAATTACAGCAAAAGCAAATATACCCTCGGATTTTTCACCAATCCGGAGAGGAGCAACGCCATCGGCTGCCTGACGGAAGCGCTTAAAATCGCGCATTCCCGCGGTTACGCGTGCAGCGTCAATCCGGAAACCATCGAAAAAACTTCGGTCGAAGAACCGTCTTTTTGCGAGCTCAAGCCGGATATCATCATCGCTTTTGGAGGGGACGGCACGATTTTGCGCGCGGCGGCCCCCGCGAGCGAATTCGGCGCGCCGATCCTCGGCGTCAACCTCGGCCGGGTCGGCTTTTTGAGCGAGATCACCCCGGGGCAGTTCGAGGACGCGCTCGCCAGGCTCAGCGAGAACGACTATGCGCTCGATTCGAGGATGATGCTCTCCTGCTCCGTGAACGGCGACGCGCAAAGGCATTGCCTGAACGAGGCGCTCCTCTACAAGCGCGCTTTTTCCGGCGTGGTCGACATCAGCATGGAGATAGACGGCGTGGATGCCGGCTGCGTGTTGTGCGACGGGATCATCGTGAGCACCTCGACCGGGGCGACAGGCTATTCGATTTCGGCGGGCGGCCCCGTGATCGCGCCGGGGCTTGAGGCGATCATCATCACGCCGATCTGCCCGCACACGCTTTCGGTAAGACCCATCATCGCCTCCGGCGATGCGAAAATGCGCTTTTCCATGAACAGCGAGGGATACGTGTCGCTCGACGGCATCTATTCCGCTCAGACGAGCACCGACGACGTGATCACCGTCTGCCGCTCGGACAGGCATGTTGATTTCATCCGCTTCGGGAAGCGGAACCTATACGAACTCATCCGAAACAGGCTGGCGTGACCGGGGAAAAGCGCATCAAGAGCAGGAGGTTTTTTTGATGAAATCCGAACGACATGCGATGATACTGGAGCTGATCGAGCGAAACGACATCGAGACACAGGAAGACCTCGCGCGGATGCTCAAGGAGCACGGCATCGGCGTGACGCAGGCGACCGTATCGCGGGATATCAAGGAACTGCGGCTGATCAAGGTGCTCACGGATTCGGGCGCGTATAAGTACGCGACCGTCGACAAGGCGGAGGCGGGCTTGAAGGAGAGGCTGATTCGCATTTTCAGCGATTCTGTCGTCACCGTCACCTATTCGTACAACCTTGTCATCATCAAGACGCTCTCGGGTTCCGGTAACGCCGCGGCCGAGGCGATCGACTCGCTGCACTGGAACGAGGTCGCCGGCACCCTCGCGGGGGACAACACGATCTTCATCGCCGTGAAGGACCTCAAGCAGGTGCCGGACTTATTGAAGCGCATCAGCGCCATGATGAGGAAATAAGGAAGGCGGCGGCATGCTGCACAGATTGATCATAGAAAACATCGCCCTGATTGACGCCCTCGAAATGACATTCGGCGAGGGCTTCAATGTGCTTACGGGCGAAACGGGCGCGGGCAAGTCCATCATCATCGACGCGGTCAACTTCGTGCTTGGGGAACGCGCGAGCCGGGAACTGATCAAATACGGCGCTTCAAAGGCGCGCGCCGAGGCTTACTTCGTCATCGAAGGCGATTCGGACGCCGCAAGGATGCTCCGCGAGCAGGACATCGAATGCGAGGACGGGGAAGTGGTGCTCTCGCGCGAGCTCACAACCGCAGGCAAGAACACCTGCCGCCTCAACGGCGCGCTCGTCCCCCTGTCGCTCGTCAAGCGCGTGTCGGACGCCATGATCGATATCCACGGCCAGCATGAGCACCAATCCTTGCTCTCCCCGGAAAACCACACGCGCTTCCTCGACGCGTTCGACCATTCGGCCATCCTGCCGAAACTTGAAGCGCTCAAAGCGCTCTTAGCGGAACATGACGCCGCGCGCCTTGAAAGGAACTCCGGCTTCGGCTCGGAGGCCGAGCGCTGCCGCGAGACGGACATGCTCTGCTTCCAATGCGAGGAGATCGCAAAGGCCGCGCTCGCGCCCGGCGAGGACGAGGCGCTCAACAAGGAACGGCTCATCCTCATGAACGCCGAGCGCATCGGCAGCGCCCTCGACGACGCGCATGCCCTCCTCTATTCCCGCGAGGGGGAAAACGCCCTCGGCGCGATGGACGGCGCGCGCAGGAGGCTGCGCGAGATTTCCGCCCTTTCTACGGATTACGAAGCGCTCCACAGCCGCCTTGAGGAAGCGTATTACGCCCTGGAGGATATCGCCTTCTCCATACGCGACGCGAGGGACGCGCTCGATTTCGACCCGGACAGGCTCGCGCGCGCGGAGGAAAGGCTTCGCGTCCTGTCCGACCTGAAGCGGAAATACGGGGGTACGATCGAGGAGATCCTCGCCTACGCGCAAAGCGCGCAAAAGCGCCTCGAAGCCCTCATGCGGGCGGATGAGCGCGCCGCGGAGCTGGATGAAAAGCTCGCGTCCATAAAAAAAGAATACGCCCGCGTCGACGGTGAGCTTTATGAACTGCGCAAAAGCGCCGCGCGGCGGCTGCGCGCGCAGGTGCTCGCGCACATGGCGGATCTCGGGCTCGACAAGGCCGGTTTTGAGGTCGCCTTTTCCCCGGCGCCGGGCGGCGAATTGAAGCCCGAGGGCGGCATGAGCGCGGAATACCTGCTCACCGCCAACCCGGGCGAGCCGCTCAAGCCCCTCTCGAAGGTGGCCTCGGGCGGCGAGCTCTCGCGCATCATGCTCTGCTTCAAAGCGATCTTCGCGGACAACGACAGGATCGGTACGCTGATCTTCGACGAGATCGACACCGGCATCAGCGGCAAGGTCGCCTCCGTGGTCGGCGAGAAGATGCTCGGCATCGCCTCGACCCATCAGGTGATCTGCGTCACGCATCTGCCCCAGATCGCGGCGCTCGCCGGCGCGCATTACGTCGTGGAAAAAAAGGACGACGGGACGCGCACGGTGGTGTGCGTGCGGCTCCTCGACGAGGAAGGGAAATACAGGCGCATCGCCCAGATGATGGACGGCGACCCCGATTCGAAGCACGCTTACGAGCATGCGAAAGTGCTCATCGGGCGCGCGAAAAAAATGAAAAAACCGCAATAGGCGAATACGCGCCAATGCGGATGCAAATGCTTAATACCGCGGGTTAAACCGCGGTTTTTTATATTGAGGTGGAAAAATGAAGCAATCTTTGCGCAGTGTCGGCCTGAAAACGGCCGGTTTGATCATATGCGCCTGCATGATGGCGCTCAATAGCCTGCCGCGCTTTGCGGCGCTTCGCGAGCTGCCGGACGATATCTATATCGACGCGGGCAGCGGCGCGTCGCAGCTGCTCTCCCTGGGCGAGCCCTTCACCGTGCTCGATGAAACAGGCGTCGCCGTCTCGGGCGATTTGTCCGAAACGCTCGGCACCCAAAACCGCGACACGAGCTATGTCGTAAAGCTCTTCGGCATCCCCGTCAAGCAGGTCAACGTCCATCTGCGCGACGAGGTGTACCTGATGCCGGGCGGACAGACCGTGGGCATCAGCCTGTACTGCGCCGGCGTGCTCGTGGTGGGCCTCGGGGATATCCTCACCGATGCGGGCGAGTTTTCGCCCGCGGGCCTCGCCGGGATCAAGGCGGGGGACGTCATCAAAAGCGTCGACGGGACGGAAGTCCGGGGCGTCACGCAGTTCCTCGAGCTGTGCTCCGAGGTCGACCGGAGCTACCAGGTGGTGCTTGAACGCGGCGGATCCCCGATGACGGTGTATCTCACGCCGAAAAGAAACGCGGGCGGCGGCAGCGCCTCCATGGGCATGTGGGTGCGCGAGAGCAGCGCGGGCATCGGCACGCTGAGCTTCTATGTCATGAGCACGCTCCAGTTCGGCGCGCTCGGGCACGCGGTGACGGATCCGGATACGGGCGTCGTCATACCGGCGCGCGAGGGAAAGATCCTGCAGGCGGATATCGTCGGCCTCGTCGAGGGACGCCAGGGGATCCCGGGGGAAATCAAGGGCACCTTCGGCGCGCTGAGCAGGAAGCTCGCCGACATCGAGAAAAATACGGAGTTCGGCCTGTACGGCACGATGGCGGACGCGTTCGTCAACCCCGTCTACCCGGAAGGGCTGCCGCTCGCGTATCCCGAGGAGATCGTGGAGGGCCGCGCGACGATCCTCGCGAACATCGACGACGCGGGCGTGCGGGAGTTCGAGTGCGAAATCATTAAGATTTACCAGCAGCCGCTGACCGAATCGAAGGGGATGGTCGTCAGGATCACCGACGGGGAGCTCATTGAAAAAACAGGCGGCATCGTGCAGGGCATGAGCGGCAGTCCCATCGTCCAGAACGGGAAGCTGGTCGGCGCCGTGACGCACGTGTTCATCAACGATCCGCTCAAAGGGTACGGGATTTACGCGCTTTGGATGTACGAATGCAGCAACGCGGCGGGTTAATCGAATATTTCGACAATATACACCAAAAAACTTACTTGTAGATTCAAAAAAATTGTTTTATGATACTATACAGGGAAATAATTACATTTTAATGCATTCTGCATGCATCCGGGGATTATATCAATATGCAAAGAATCAGGATTCTTATTGTCAATGATAATCCGCGTATGTGCGATACCCTCGCTGACTTGTTCGACGCAGATATCAGGTTTGAAGTATGCGCCAAAGCCTACAACGCGGAGGATGCGGTCGAATACTTCAGAAACAATAAGCAGCCGGATGTCGCGCTGATCGACATGCTCATGCCCGTTTGCGACGGAACGGGGCTCATCATGCGGCTCAAGGAAGAAAAGCTCGGCGCGGGCACGATGCTCATCGGCCTCACGGGCTTTTTATCGGACGTCGCCATGCGGATGATCCAATCCCTCGGCCTTGCGTATATCATCGCCATGCCCTCGAAGCCCGAGGCGATCTACAGGCGCGTCTGCGCGCTGCTCCAACTGGACTTCGCGAGCGAGAGCGTCCCCCTGTACGTCGACATCCGCAGCAAGCAGGCGCGGGACCGGGACGATACCATCACGCGCTACCTGTTCGCGATGGGCGTGAGCGCGCATCACGACGGCTTCAACTATATCAGAGAAGCGGTCGCGATCTATCTGGAGAGCAGGAACAGGAGCATCGGCATCACGACCGATATTTACCCCGAGATCGCGAAGCGCTACGGCGTTTCCGTAAAGATCGTCGAGCGTTCGATCCGCTACGCCATCGAGATGGCATGGCTCCGCGGCAATGTCGAGAACCAGTACAGGCTCTTCGGCTACACCGTCAAGGAGGACAAGGGACGGCCGACGAACAAGGAATGCATCACCCTCATCGCCGAGCGGACCAAGATGCGCATCGCGTCGAATTACTGACGCGGCAACAGAGCGGTTCCGCCGCGGCATAGAACGCATGGGGCGCCCCGGACCGGGCGCTCCTTTGATTGACGCGAAATGGCGCCCGTGTTACGATAAGCGCGAGGTGATAGAATGAAGAAGAGATTTATTATTATCGTTCTGGACAGCGTGGGCATCGGCGCGCAGCCGGACGCGGCGCAATTCGGGGACGAGGGCGCGCACACGCTCGGCAACATCTATAAAAAGCGCGGGCTGAACATCCCGCATCTGCTCGCGCTGGGCCTGGGCAATATAGACGGCTCCAACCTGCCGCGCGTCGCGTCGCCGGCGGGCTGTTTCGGCCGGGCGGCCGAAATCACGAAGGCGAAGGATACCACGAGCGGGCATTGGGAGATGGCGGGCGTCGTCATGGATCCGCCGTTCCGAACATACCCGAACGGCTTCCCAAAATCGCTGATCGAGGAGTTCGAGAGGAGGGCCGGCCGGGGGACGCTCGGCAACTGCGTGGCCTCGGGCACGGAGATCATCGAGCGGCTCGGCGACGAGCACGTGCGAACGGGCAAGCTGATCGTCTACACATCCGCCGACAGCGTATTCCAGATCGCGGCGCATCAGGAGACCGTGCCTCTCGAGGAGCTCTACCACTGCTGCGAGATCGCGCGCGAAATGCTCACGGGCGACGACCTGGTCGGCCGCGTCATCGCGCGGCCCTTCCTCGGAAAGAGCGGGAGCTACCGGCGCACGGAGTTTCGGCGCGACTATGCGATTCCGCCCGTGGGCGAGACGATCCTCGACGGCCTCGCCGCGCGCGGCATGACGACCGTTTGCGTGGGCAAAATCGAGGACATCTTCCATCACAGGGGCGTTTCGATCTCCGACCACACGCGCAACAACCGCGACGGCATAGAGGCCGTGCTGCGCTTCCTGCGGGAGGGCACGGGCGACCTCATCTTCGCGAACCTCGTGGATTTCGACATGCTTTACGGCCACCGGAACGATATAGAGGGCTACGGCGCGGCGCTTGAATATTTCGACGCGAAGCTGCCCGAGCTGCAGGCGGCCATGCGCGAGGGGGACGTCATGCTCGTCACCGCGGATCACGGCTGCGACCCCACGGTGGCGGGGACGGACCACACGCGCGAGTACATCCCGATCGTCGCTTTCGGCCCGAGGCTCAGGGGCGGAGTAAACCTCGGCACGAGGAGGAGCTTCGCCGATATCGGGAGCACCGCAGTGGCGTATTTGACAGGCGAGCCGTGGAGGGTCGGGGAGTCATTCGCGTCCGAAATGAAATAAACAGCAGTAAAGTGTAATCTTCACTCCCGGAAAGGACATATGAATCAATATGAACTAACCGGGAGTGATAGTATGCTGAAAAGAATATTTTGTCTTATGATCGCAGCCGCAATGGCGCTCCCGTGCGCGGTTTCGCGCGCCGATCCGGGGAGCGAAAGCGCCGCCTTCCATTCGGCGAAGGCGGTCGCCGTGCTGGAGATGGAATGCCTGCAGACCGCCGTGAGCTACGATGCCGACAAGGTGATGAACGTGGCGGGCCTCTCGCGGCTGCCGGCGCTGGCGTATATCTGCGAGGCGTTCGATAACGGCGTGCTCGCGGAGGATACGGCGGTCACGGTCGGCGAGACCGCAGCCGGAATTGGCGGGCCGACGGCGTTCATCAGCGCGGGCGAGAGGATCAGCGCGGGCGCGCTCGTCAAGGCCGCCGTCATGATCACGGCGGGGGACGCCTCCTTCGCGCTCGCGGAGGCGGCGGCGGGGAGCGTTTCGCTCGCGGAGACGGCGATCGCAAAGCTCCTGACGGACTGCAACGTCGGCAGCGGCGACTTCACGCTCGCGGGCGGCAAGCCCGAGATGAGCGCAAAGGAGGTCTGCGCGCTGATGGCGCGGCTCTCCAAGTCCGAAACCTACCGGAAATACAGCGCGCTCACCTTCGACGAGATCACGCACGAGAACGGCAGCAAGACGGAGCTCGCGAACCCCAACAAGCTCATCAAATCGCTCGAGGGCTGCTACGCGGGCTCGACCGGCTCCTCGAACGCGGCGGGCTATTGCGGGGCTTTCGCGGTCAAACGGGGCGAGACGAATTACATCGTCGCCGTCATCGGCGCGGCGAACTCGAACGAGCGCTTCGAGGCCGCCAAGGAAGCCGCGGCCATCGCCTTCAGCACGTTCGAAACGGTCTCCGCTGCCTCCGAGGGGGAGGTCGTGGCGGCGGGAATCCCCGTGCTCGGCGGCATGAAGCGCGCGGTGGACGCGGTTTCGACCAGGAAGGTGGTGCTTCTGGTCAAAAAGGGCGACGCGTGGGCGGTCACTCCGGATCTGCCGGAGTCCGTCAGCGCGCCCGTGAAGAAGGGCGACATCATCGGCTACGCCGTATTTTCCTCCGAGCAGGGCGCGCAGCAGGTACGCGTGGCGCTCGCGGCCGCGCAGGACGTCGGCAAGGCCGGCTGGGGGGAGTTCATCACGGCGATCATGCGCGTTTGGGTGCACGGATAACGCTTTCTTGCATCGAATGGAGCTTTGGCGTATAATACCTAGAGAAAATCCGAAGGAGTATACGCTTTGTTCAGCAATCTCGACCTGACCGGCTGGCTTTTGGAAGCCCTTTACCGCATACCGGGCATCATCGTGGGCCTGTCCTTCCATGAATGGGCGCACGCGTATGCCGCGTATAAGCGCGGCGATCCCACCGCCCGCAATTTGGGCCGGATGACCGTCAATCCCATCGCGCACGTAGACCCCATCGGCATCGCGATGCTTCTCATCGCGGGCTTCGGCTGGGCGAGGCCCGTGCCGGTCAACCCGCGCAACTTCAAAAACCCGCGAAAGGACGAGATCATCGTCTCCCTCGCGGGCGTTACGACAAACCTGATCATCGCGTTTCTGTTTACGGGCGTCTGGGTCGCCCTCGTCGCGTTCGTGGGCAACGAGATCGCGGAGAACCTCATCATGAACGTCGTCGCGATCAACCTCGGCCTTTTCGTTTTCAACCTGCTTCCCGTGCCGCCGCTGGACGGCTACCATGTGTTCCAGGCGCTGTTCATCAAGAGGATCGGCTACCGGTTTTTCCAGTTCGTCGAGCGCTACGGCACCATGATTCTGATCGCGATTCTGCTCGTCGGGGGAAATACAGGCTTCCTCGGCAGCATCGTCTCCTGGTTCTTCATGCTCTTCGCGACGTTCTTCACATGGCTGATCGGCCTTTTCGTGTGAGATAGCGGCATGGCGTACGAAGTCCATCTCAAGGAGTTCGACGGCCCGCTCGACCTGCTGCTCCATCTGATTGAGGAGACGAAGGTCGACATTAAGGATATCTTCGTTTCCGAAATTACCAACCAGTATCTCGCCTTTATGGAGGAGCTGGACGAGCTCGACATGGAGACGGCGAGCGAGTTTCTCGCGATGGCGGCGACCCTCGTCTACATCAAATCCCGCACGCTCCTGCCGCGCCCGCCCAAAGAGGATGAGGAGGAAGAGGACCCCGAGGTCGCCCTCATGCGCCAGCTAAGCGATTACAAGCTCTTCAAGGAAGCGAGCGGGGGTCTCGCCGTTTTGCGGGAGGGGATGAGGAGCGTTTTCGCGAAGCTGCCGGAGGAGTTCATCCTCCCTCCGCAGGAATACAACCTCGCCGGCGCGACGGCCGAGGAGCTTTTCGCGGCGTTCGCGCGGCTCCTCAGGCGGACGAACGAGCTTTACGCGGATTCCGTCGCCCGCTCCGTCTACGCGGACGCCTACACGGTCCGAAACCAGCTCGCCTTCATCCGGGGAAGGCTCAACGAAAAAAGCACGCTGACCTTCGAGGAGCTCTTCGAGGGCCAAAACGAAAAGCTGGAGATCATCGTCACTTTCATGGCGCTCCTGGAGATGATCACGCGCCAGGAGATCATCCTGCGCCAGAAAGCGCCCTACGGCAGGATCATTATCACCGCGCGGGAGCTTATAGAGGACGACGAGGATTACGAATACATGGATGAAATCAAATAGGAGGCCCTTTTGCAGTACGACGAACGCTATGGCGCGATAGAATGTATCCTTTTCGTTTCCGGGGAGCCTGTGCCCAGGGTGCAACTCCAGCGCGCGCTGGACGTCGCGCAGGACGAGCTAAACGGCATACTCGCCTCGATGGACGCGCTCTACCGCGAAGAGAAGCGCGGCGTGCAGCTCTATCTGACGGAGGATACTGTGCAGCTCGTTTCCAACAGGGACTATGCGCCCTTGGTTCAGGAGCTCCTGCAGCCCGTGCAGGAGAAGAGCTTCACCCAGGCGATGCTCGAGACGCTCTCCGTCGTCGCGTACAGGCAGCCCGTGACCCGTGCCGATATCGAGGCCGTGCGCGGCGTGCGGTGCGAGTACGCGGTGAGCCAGCTCCTGAAAATGGGGATGATTCGGGAACTCGGCCGGAAAAACGCGATCGGCCGCCCCATGCTCTTCGGCACGACGGACGCGTTCCTCCGGCACTTCGGGCTCCATTCGCTCGCGGAGCTGCCGCCCATCGGCATCGCGGAAGGGGAAGAAGCGCTGCGCGCGGCGGACGAGGATGCGGAGTTGGACGCGGACATCCGCCGCACGGTATAATTTTCCGGTTTTATCAGCACATTAGGGCCGTATGGCCCTTTTTTTGCCTTTGACGTTCGCTATTTTGGCGGCCGTCGTATCCATCTTCACAGGCAGGCGCGTCGGGTTCGCGATCGTCGTATCGCGCACGGGCGTCCTACTGCGCATTTCAAAATGGAAGCTCAAATACAGGCGGATCGTCACCTACGATACGATCCTGCGCTCCGTCATCGACCCGAGGGAGAGCAAAAAGAAAAAGCGCAGGGTGCATCTGCAGGATCTGAAGGGCGCGTTTCGCCTGATAGAGGTGGATCTGCGCGGGCGGCTCGGGATCCGGGACGATGCGGCCGCAACGGCCATTCTATGCGGCGCGGCGAACTGTTTCGTGGAAACGGCCCTGTCGGTTTTCTGCGCGGGCGCGAAAGCGTCCGTCGGCGTCACGCCCGATTTCACCAAAGGCGTGTTCTGGCTATATCTGGAAGGAATTCTAATGATATATCCAGGGAAAGTTATCGTTACGCTGATTCGCTTATGGTTGAAGGAGGTACGAAAAAAATGGCGCATCCCATCGAAAACATCATGGAAACGACAATGGCAAGGCTCAAGGAAATGGTCAATGTAAATACGATTGTCGGCGACCCCGTTATACTGACCGGCGAGACGATGGTGCTGCCGGTATCCAAGGTCAGCCTCGGTTTTGTCTCGGGCGGCGGGGAATACCAGTCCGCCGAGAAATCCCCCGTCAAGCAGGCGGGGGAAACATTGGATATGCTGAATGGGAAATTCCCGTTCGCGGGAGCGGCCGCCGCGGGCATCACGCTCAACCCGACGGCGTTCCTTTCCGTTTCCGGCAGGAAGGTGCGCGTGCTCCCGGCGCAGTACAGGGACGGCATCGACCGGGCGGTCGAGATGCTGCCCGAGCTCATGGATATGCTGGAAAGGCTGTTTTCAGGTGAAAACCACAGGGAGGGGGACCTTCAATGACGCATCCGAACGGCGCGCTTGCCGCGCTGTCGGCAAAGTACAGGGGCATATTCGCCCTTGTCCTCGCGATCCTGCTCTTATTTCATTGCGCGCCTGCTCATGCCGAGGCGGAGGAGCCGGAAACGGGCGCGGAGGGTGCGGTCCTGATCGAGGCGAACACGCGGATGGTGCTGATGGCGAGCGAGGCGCATAAAAAACTCCCCATGGCGAGCACCACGAAAATCATGACCGCGCTGATCGCCATAGAGAGCTGCTCCCTCGAGGAGACGGTGGAAGTCCCCTTGGAGGCGTACGGCGCGGAGGGCTCGAGCATGTACCTGCAGAAAGGCGAAAAGCTGAGCATGCGGGATCTGCTCTACGGGCTCATGCTCGTATCGGGAAACGACGCCGCCATCGCCATCGCCGTCCATATCGGGGGGAGCGTCGCGGGCTTCGCGCAGCTCATGAACGCGCGCGCGCGCGCGCTGGGTGCGAACAACACGAACTTCGTCACGCCAAACGGCCTGCCCAGCGACGCGCATTACACCACGGCCTACGACCTCGCGCTCATCGCCGCCGAGGCGATGGGGAACGAAACCTTCCGCGAGCTCGTCTCCGCGACCTATTACCGGACGGAGACGGGGCTCGTCGCGCGCACGTTTAAAAACAAAAACAAAATCCTCTGGGAGTACGAGGGGGGCTGCGGCGTCAAGACAGGCTATACGAAAGCTGCCGGGAAGTGCCTCGTGTTCAGCGCGGAACGGGACGGCATGACGCTCGTCGGCGTCGTGCTCAACTGCCCGAACATGTTCGGGAGCGCGAAGGCCATGCTCGATTACGGGTATGACAACTACGAGCTTGCGACGGTCGTCAAAAAAGGCGAGGCGGTCGCGCGCATCCATGTGGACAACGGTATGAAAAACGGCTTGGCACTCGTTGCCAAAGAGGATATAATCATACCGATTATAAAAGGCGAAAGCGTTTCCCTCGCGACGCGGGTCGAATGCCCCTCGATGGTGGCGGCGCCCGTCGAGCCCGGCGCGGTGCTGGGCAGGGCCTATGTGCTCAGCGGGACGAAAACGCTCGCCTCCACGGAGCTTGTCGCCCTCGAGGGCGTCGAGTCGAGGAGCTATGCGGAGTGGCTCAAAAAGCTCGTCCGGAGGTGGAGCGCCTGAATGGGAGGACGGCTCGATGCGGCTGCAGAAATATCTATCGGATTCGGGAATAGCTTCGCGCAGGAAATGCGAGGAGCTTATTTCTTTGGGACGCGTCCATGTCAACGGGAAAAGGGCCGACATCGGGCGCAGCGTGGACCCCGAAAAGGACCTCATCGAGGTGGACGGCAAAAGGGTCGAACCCATCGCCGAACGCGTCGTGTACGCGTTCTACAAGCCCCAGGGCGTCATCTGCTCCACGGCGGACCCGCAGGGGAGGGAGACGGTCGTCGATCATTTCCGGGACGTGCCTTACCGGCTCTACAACGTGGGCAGGCTCGACTACGATTCGGAAGGCCTCGTCATCATGACCAACGACGGGGCGCTCGCCTTCGCGCTCGCGCACCCCAGCCATGAGATCGACAAGACCTATTACGCCATCTGCGACGGGAAGCTGCAGGAAGACCAGAAGAGCGCCCTCGAGAAGGGCGTCCACCTCGAGGACGGGCCGACCGCACCCGCGCGCGTCCGGGACGCTTACCGCACGGGCAACGGCAACACCTCCTTCTACATCACGATCCACGAGGGACGCAACCGGCAGGTCAGGAGGATGCTCAAGGCCGTGGGACACGAGACGCTGCTGCTTCGCAGGGTGCAGGAGGGCCCCGTTGCGCTCGGTGCGCTTCGCCCCGGCGAAAAGAGAAAACTAAGCGATTCCGAGCTCGCGGAGCTTAGAAAAGCCTGCGGCATCGAAAAATAATTTTATGCAGCAGGAAAAAAGGGAACCGCGTAGAATACAAGAACTTGGCAGGGTTTGATAGATGGAAGAAAATCAAATCGCTGCTTATAAGCCTTTTTGCATAAAGCCCGAGGGTATAAACGCAACTTTGGAAAGGGGACGATTTCACCGTGGGAGAACTGCCGTGGTATGTCATACCGCTCATCGTTGTGGCGGTGATAGAGGGAATCGTATGCCTGCATCTGGCCAATAAGCTCGCGCGTTGTTCTAAAAGAGAACAAACCGATGCTGCGGCTGAGCGGCAGCCGCAGCATCCTGCGGCTCCGTCCGCCGCGCAAAGCGCATCATCCGCGTCCGCGGCTACGGACGCCGCGCCTGAGATCGCGGACAGGAAGCTGTTCGACGCGATCGTCTCTGCGGCGCTCGCCGCGTATATGGGCGGGGGCGTGACGGGGCTTCGGATCAGGTCCATCCGGCGGCTTGGCGAGGCGCCCTCCGGGGTTGACAAGGGGAGCTTTATCGCGGCCGTTTCCGCCGCGCTCGCGACGTATATGGGCGAGGACGTGGCGGGCATCAGGATCAGATCCGTCAGGCGGCTTGGCGAGGCGCCCTCGGGATCCGAGCGGGGAAGCTTTATCGCCGCCGTCTCGGCCGCGATCGCGACGGCCATGGGCGAGGACGTCAACGGAATCAGGATTAAAAGCATTCGGAAAATAGAACCGAACCATGAAAGAGGAGGACAGTATGCGTAAATTCATCGTGAACGTCAACGGGACGTCGTACGAGGTAGAGGTTGAGGAAACCGTCGGCGCGCAGTCCGCGGCTCCGGCGCAGCCCGCTGCTCCCGCTCAGGCGCCCGCGCCGGCGGAAAAAGCGGAAAAAACGGTCGCGGCGAGCGCGCCCGTCAAGGATGCGGGCGGAACCGAGGTCAGCGCCCCCATGCCCGGAAACATCGTGGATGTCAAGGTCGCGGCGGGCGACGCCGTGAAATCCGGCCAGGTGCTCCTGGTGCTCGAGGCCATGAAGATGGAAAACGAGATCCTCTCGCCCAAGGATGGAAGGCTCGTCTCGGTCAACGTCGCGAAGGGTTCCTCGGTCAATTCCGGGGACGTGCTTTGCGTCATCGGCTGAGCGTTCGCGAAACGTTATACGCGCGTTCCAGCGCGCGCCTGCGCGCGCGCCGCGTAGTAAACTGAAAGGAGAGATACATGCCGCATAAAATATTGATTACGGATACCATATTGCGCGATGCGCACCAGTCCCAGGCCGCGACGCGCATGCGCACGGAAGACATGCTGCCCGCCTGCGAAATTCTCGACGGCATCGGCTACTGGTCGCTGGAATGCTGGGGCGGGGCGACGTTCGACACCTGCCTGCGCTTCCTCAACGAGGACCCCTGGGACAGGCTCAGGAAACTCAGGAAGGCCATTAAAAACACCAAGCTCCAGATGCTCTTCCGCGGGCAGAACATACTGGGCTACAAGCACTACGCGGACGACGTCGTCGAGCAGTTCTGCCGCAAGGCGATCGAAAACGGCATCGACATCGTGCGCATATTCGACGCGCTCAACGACGTGAGGAACCTCGAGGCCGCCATCAAGTACACGAAGAAGTACGGCGGGATGTGCGAGGCCGCCATCAGCTACACGATCAGCCCCGTGCACAACGAGGACTATTTCGTGAAGATCGCCAAGGAGCTCGTCCAGATGGGGTCGGACACGATCTGCATCAAGGACATGGCGAACCTGCTGCTGCCCTACGACGCATATTCCCTCGTCAAGCGCCTCAAGGCCGAGATCGGGGTGCCCATCCACCTGCACACGCACAACACCACCGGCACGGGCGACATGACCTACCTCATGGCCGTGCAGGCCGGTGTGGACATCGTGGACTGCGCGCTCTCGCCGCTCGCGAACGGCACGGCCCAGCCCGCGACGGAGTCGCTCGTCGCGACCCTCAAGGGCACGGGGTACGATACGGGCCTCGACCTCGCGAAGCTCGCGGAGGCCGCCAAGCACTTCCGCGGCGTGGCCGGACGGCTCAAGCAGGAGGGCTTCCTCGACCCCAAGGTGCTCAGCGTCGACACGAATACGCTCACCTATCAGGTGCCGGGGGGCATGCTCTCAAACCTGATCTCCCAATTGAAGCAGGCGAACGCCGAGAACAAGTATTACGACGTTTTGGCGGAAATCCCGCGCGTCAGGAAGGATTTCGGCTATCCGCCCCTTGTGACGCCCACGAGCCAGATCGTCGGCTCGCAGGCCGCGCTCAACGTCATCTCGGGCGAGAGCTACAAGTCCTTCACCAAGGAGTCGAAGGCGCTCCTGCGCGGCGAATACGGCGCGCTGCCGGGCGAGGTCAACGAGGAGGTCCGGCGCAAGGCCATCGGCGACGAAGAGGTCATCACCTGCCGTCCCGCGGACCTGCTCAAGCCGGAGCTTGAGAAATACCGCGAGGAGATCAGGGACGCGATGCGCCAGGAGGAGGACGTGCTCAGTTACGCGCTCTTCCCGCAGGTCGCGCTCAAGTTTTTCGAGGCGCGAAACAACCCCGCGCCGAAGCTGGAACCCGCAGCGCAACAAGCGGCGCCGCCCGCGCCCGCCGCGAAGCCGGCGGGGAGCGATTCGGCCCCGCGCGTGCTGTACGTGGAGGATCTGTCCATCTGATCCATATTCGGCCGTTCAGCCGAAAACATCGCGCCGCCCCGGATTGCTTGGGGCGGCGCTTTTGCAGGATGAAATAAGATTGTGCAATTCCTTCATCATTTCTGATAGCGGGTTGCCTTCGCGGTGCGAATCTGCTAGTATTGTCTGGAAGATGAAACGTGGAGCGTAAAGATATGCGTATTTTGCTGACGAATGACGACGGATTGTATTCGCCCGGGCTTCGCGTGCTGGCGGAGGCGCTGCACGGCGAGCACGAGGTCTATATCAGCGCGCCGGACGTCGAAAGAAGCGGCGCGGCGCATTCGTTTACCCTGCTCAACACCCTGCGCGCGCGGGAAACGAGGCTGAACCGCCTGGAGGACGTCCCCGCGTTCGCGGTCAACGGCACGCCCGCGGACTGCGTGAAGCTCGCCATAGGCAACCTCGTGCCGAAACCGGACCTCGTCGTCTCGGGCATCAACCTCGGCGCGAACCTCGGCTCGGACGTGTTCTACTCGGGTACCGTCGCCGCGGCGATGGAGGCCGCGCTCAACGGGATACGGGCCGTCGCGATCTCGAACGTCGCTTTCCCGCCGACCGATTTCGGCGCGTGCATTCCCGCGCTCCGCTGCGGGATGCGGTTGATGGAAAGAGAGGCGTGCGTGACGCTGCTCAACATCAACGTGCCCGACACGGACGCGGAGGGCTTAAAAGGCTGCGTCGTGACCGGGCTTGGCCGGGTGACCTACAAGGCCGAGTACGACAGGCGCGTCGACCCCTTCGGCAAACCCTATTACTGGGCGACGCCTGAAATCATCTCGAAATGCGACCCCGAGGCGGACGACGACGTCAGCTGGACCAAGAAGGGTTATGCAGCTTTGACTCCGCTGCTCACCTCCCTTTGCGACCACCATGCGCTCGGGAGACTCAAAACGCTTGATAAGGAGATATGACGATGCGTAAGGCTATCGACAACAGTGAGGAGAGCGACCTTCTTGTCCGGCTTAACCACTCCTTCAAGAGCCTGAGCAAGGGCCAGAAGCAGATCGCGTCCTTCATCCTGGAAAACTACGACAAGGCCGCCTTCATCACCGCCTCCAAGATGGGCCGCATCGTGGGCGTCAGCGAATCCACGGTGGTGCGCTTCGCCTACACGCTCGGGTACGACGGCTATCCCGAGCTGCAAAAGTCGCTGCAGGAGCTGATCCGGAACAAGCTCACCAGCGTGCAGCGCATCAAGCTCACCTCCGACATGAACCAGAACGACGTTTTAAAATCCGTCCTCAAGGCGGACATGTCGAACATCCGCGCGACGATCGATTCCATCGACAACGCGACCTTCAACAGCGTGGTGGACGAATTCTTCACGGCCGAGCGCGTGTTCATCATGGGCATTCGCAGCTCCTCCCCGCTCGCGCAGCTGCTCGCGTATTATCTTGGGTTTATCCTCGACAACGTCGTGCTCGTCAACTCGTCCATCGGCGACGTGTACGAGAGCATCATCCGCATCGGCGAGGCGGATGTCTGCGTCGGCATCAGCTTCCCTCGATATTCCACGCGCACCATAGACGCGCTCAGGTTCGCCAAATCGAAGGGCGCGCGCATCGTGGCGCTGACGGACAGTTCCTTTTCCCCGATCGCGGAGCTGGCCGACTATTCGCTGACCGCAAAGAGCGACATGGCTTCCTTCGCCGATTCGCTCGTGGCGCCGCTGAGCCTTATAAACGCCCTCATCGTCGCGTGCAGCCTCCGGCGCAAGGAGGATGTCTACGCGCGTTTCAACCAGCTTGAGGCGCTCTGGGGCAGCCATAGGATTTACGTGACGGGGGAGAGCGACAGGCTGTAATGAAGCTATATTTGGTGCGGCACGGGGAGACGGAATGGAACAGTCTGCGCCGCGTGCAGGGCAGGACCGATATCGACCTCAACGAGAGGGGCATACGGCAGGCGAAAGCCGCGGCCGCTTATTTGAAGGATAAGGGCATCGGCGCGGTCTATTCGGCACCGCTCAGGCGGGCATTCGACACGGCGCTTGAAATCGCCAAGATCGCGGGAATCCCGAACGTCACGGTGCTCGGCGGGCTGACCGAAATCAACTTCGGCGCCTGGGAGGGGAAGACCGACGAGGAACTCAGTACACATTTCCCCGAGCATTGGAGCGATTGGAACTGGGTCCTTTGTCCGGAGCTCTGCCGCGAGATCGGCGCGGAGAGCGCGATGGAAATCCTCGAGCGCGCGCTCGATTGCGTGGATGCGATCCGCAAGGAAAACGCGCCCGGCGCGGCGGTCGCCGCAATCAGCCACACGATGCCCATCAAGCTCATCGTCGCGCACAGCATCGGCCTGCCCATGAGCCGGATACGCGACATACGGCTCGACAATTGCGGCACGAGCCTCCTCGAAATCCACGAGGATGGGAAGACCACGCTGCGGGGCTGGAACAACACCTCGTACCTGGGAGGTATCCCGTGAGCGATGTGGCGGTCGTCGGCGGAGGCCCCGCCGGCATGATGGCGGCGCACGAGGCCGCCATGCGCGGCCATTGCGTGACGCTTTTCGAGCGCAACGGGAAGCTCGGCAAGAAGCTTTACATCACCGGCAAGGGCAGATGCAACTTTACCAATTCCGCCGGAATCGAGGAGTTCTTTCGGAACATACCGAGAAATCCGCGCTTCCTCTACAGCGCTCTCTATACTTTTACGAATGCGGACGCGGTGCGCTTCATTGAGAGCGCGGGCGTCGCGACCAAGGTGGAGCGCGGGGGGAGGGTATTTCCCGCGTCGGACAAATCGAGCGATATCCTCGGCGCTTTTTCCGCCGCGCTCGCGAAGGCGGGGGTCGCGGTCGCGCTCAACGCGCGGGTCACGGGCGTAAGAAGGGACGGGGACGCGTTCCTAATCGAAGCCGGCGGCGAAACGCGGCGCTTCGACAGGGTCGTCCTCGCGACGGGAGGGCTGAGCTACCCCGCGACGGGCTCCACGGGCGACGGGTACGGGATCGCCCGGTCGTTCGGCCACGGCGTGACAGAATGCAAGCCTTCCTTGATTTCCTTTGAGACCGCCGAAGAGTGGCCCTGCCGCCTGATGGGGCTGTCGCTTCGCAACGTGACGCTTCGGGCGTACGACAGGCGGGGCAAAAAGCGCTATGAGGAGCTTGGGGAAATGCTTTTCACGCATTACGGCGTGTCCGGCCCGCTCGTGTTGAGCGCGAGCGGCGTCCTGGCGGACGATCCGGAAGGGGCGAGGCTCACGATCGACCTCAAGCCCGGCCTCGATCTTGAGGAACTCGACAGGCGCGTGCTTCGCGACTTCGAGGCGAACATCCGAAGGCAGTTCGTCAACGCGCTCGGCGCGCTTTTGCCGCAGAAGCTGATCCCGGTGATCGTGGAGCTTTCGGGCATCCCGCCGGACACGGGCGTGCATTCGGTTACGAGGGAGATGCGAAAGGATTTCTGCGCGCTTTTGAAGAACCTTTCCGTGACGGTGAAGCGCGCGCGCCCCGTCGAGGAGGCGATCGTCACGCGCGGCGGCGTGGACGTAAGGGAGATCGACCCCTCGAGCATGCAGTCAAAGCGCGTGCCGGGGCTCTACTTTGCGGGGGAGCTCATCGACGCGGACGGCTTCACCGGCGGCTTCAACATACAGATCGCCTGCTCCACCGGAGCGCTGGCTGGAAGGAGCGTATAATATGGCAAAGCTCAACATCGCGATCGACGGCCCCGCGGGCGCCGGCAAAAGCACCATCGCGAAGGCAATCGCAAAAAAGCTCGGCATCCTCTACCTCGACACGGGCGCCATGTACCGCGCGCTCGCGCTCAAGGCCATCCGCCTTGGGATCGATCCCAACGACGCCGCGCGCGTCGTGCCGATGCTGCCCGGGACGACCGTGGGCGTATACAGCGAAAACGGCGCGCAGCACACGCTGCTCGACGGGGAGGACGTGACGGGCCTCATCCGCACGCAGGAGATCGCCAAGGGCGCATCCGACATCAGCGTCATCCCCGAGGTACGCGTGAAGCTCGCGCAGTGCCAGAGGGAGATCGCCGCCGGGAACGACGTCGTGATGGAAGGACGGGACATGGGCTCTTATGTGATACCGGATACGCCGTATAAATTCTATGTCACCGCCTCGAGCGACGAGCGCGCGAGACGGAGGCTGAAGGAATTGCGCGAAAAAGGCGCGGATCTGGGCAAGACGCACGAGGAGATCCGGCTTGAAATCGAGGCGCGCGACTATACGGACAGCCACCGCGCCTTCGTGCCGCTGACGAGGACGGAGGATGCGGTTTTGGTAGACACCACGGGGATGAGCATCGACGAGGCGGTAAACGCCGTGCTCTCCCGCGTCGGGAGGGCGGACTGATGCTCTACGTATTGCTGAAATACCTCATAGGCCCTTTCGTGGCGCTGTTCCTCAGGCCGATCGTCTACGGCAAGCAGAACCTGCGCGTCAGGGGCAAGGCGATCATCATCTGCAATCACCGCTCCATGATGGATCCGGTCATCCTCGCGCTCGTGACGCCGAGGATCATCCACTTCATGGCGAAGAAGGAGATTTTTAAAACGAAGCTCGGCAACCTCTTTTTCCGGCTCGTGTGCGTGTTCCCGGTCAACCGGAAGAGCGCGGACCTGCAATCGCTCAAAACCGCGCTCGCGCTGCTGGAGAAGGGAAAGCTCTTCGGCATTTTCCCGGAGGGGAAGCGCCAGGTTTCGGATTCGCTCGACGAGTTCGAGCGCGGCACGGCGTTCCTCGCCATCCGCTCCGGCGCGCCCGTCATACCGGTTTACATGCACCCCGACGCCGCGCGGAGGAACAGGCCCGTATTGATCGTGGGCAAGCCCATCGACGTCAGCTCCATCGTCGCGGACGCGAACAAGTCCTCGATGATCGAGGTCGTCACGGACGAGCTCGCCGACGCGATCGACGCGCTGCGGCTCGAACTGGAGGAGATCTATTGCGAATAATCGTCGGCGAAAACATCGGCTTCTGCTTCGGGGTCAGGCGCGCGCTGGAAACGGCGGAGTCGCTCATCGCCTCGGGCCAGGCCGTGTACGCGCTAGGGGCGCTGATCCATAACGAACAGGTCACCGGCGAGCTCGCGGAAAAGGGCCTTAAGACCATCGCGGCGCCCGAGGAGGCGCCCGAAGGCGCCACGGTGCTCATCCGCTCGCACGGCGTGCCGCCCGAGGTCGCCGCGCGCTGCCGGGAGCGCGGGCTCGAAGTCGCGGACGCGACATGCCCCTGCGTCGCGAGGACACACGGCTTCGTCCGCGCCGAGCACGAAAAGGGACGCAGGATCGCGATCTTCGGCGAGCCGGGGCATCCCGAATGCGTCGGCATCAACGGCTGCTGCGGCAACGGCGCCGTCTTCTTGGAAAGCGCGGAGGACGTCTGCCGGCTGGACGCGGGGGCGCCCTGGTGCATCGTCGCGCAGACCACCGCCGACGCCGCGGAGTATGGCAGAATATGCATCGCCGCTGCGGAGCATATGCAAAACGCGCTCGCCCTGGACACGCTCTGCAGCGCCACCAAGGCGCGGCAGGCCGAGGCGGAGGAGATGGCGGGGCAATGCACGGTCATGCTCGTCATTGGGGACAAATGCAGCTCGAACACCGCCAAGCTTGCGCGAGTGTGCAAAAAACACTGTGATATTGTATATTCATTAGGAAAAGTAGACGAACTGCCACTTGAAAAAATTCATTCGGATGATATAATAGGTATTGTTTCGGGCGCTTCTGCGCCGGACGCGATAATTCAGGAGGTTATTACAAGGATGAGTGAACTGGATAAGACGATGGCTGAGAGCCCCGTAGAAAACGAAGAGGTTAAAACGGAAGCAGCAGCTACCGTCGAAGAACCCGTCGTTACGGAGCCTTCAGAAGCTCCCGCCGCGGAGGAAACCGAGTGCGCGTGCGCATGCGAGTGCGCCGCGGACGAGGAACCCGCTGCCGAGGAGCCTAAGGCGGAAGCGACCGATGAATTACCTGCAGCGAAAGCCGAGAGCGCCGAGAGCTTTGCCGAGGCGTTCGAGAAGACGCTCGTCCGCATCAAGAACGGACAGGTCCTCACCGGCTCGGTCGTGCAGATTGTCGACGGCGAAGTGTGCGTCAACATCGGTTACAAATCGGACGGATTCATCCCGCGCAACGAGTTCTCATCCGACCCGGACGTGAAGCCCGAGGAAACCGTTAAAATCGGCGATACGATCGACGTCGAAGTCATCAAGGTCAACGACGGCGAAGGCAACGTGATGCTTTCCCGCAAGAACGTCGAGAGCAAGAAGATCTGGGATTCCCTCATGCAGGACGACCAGATCACCGACAAGATCTTCGAGGGGACGGGCAAGGAAGTCGTCAAGGGCGGCCTGATCGCCACCATAGACGGCATCCGCGCGTTCGTGCCCGCATCGCAGCTTTCCACCAAGTATGTTGAGAATATAGCAGACTATGTCGGCCAGCCCATCACCCTCAAGGTGATCGAGGTCGACAAGGCGCGCAAGCGCATCGTGGCCTCCCACAAGGCCGTCATGGCCGCGGAGGCGGAGGAAGCCCGCAGAAAGAAGTGGGCGGAGCTCGAGGTCGGCGCCCGCGTGCAGGGCATCGTGAGACGGCTCACGGATTTCGGCGCGTTCGTCGACATCGGCGGCGGGATCGACGGCCTCGTGCATGTGACGGACGTCGCCTGGGGCCGCGTGAAGCATCCCAAGGACGTGCTTTCCGTCGGCCAGGAGATCGAGGTCATCATCCGCGACGTGGACGCCGACAAGCAGCGCGTTTCCCTCGGCTACAAGCAGCTCCAGCCCAAGCCCTGGACGCTGGCCGACCAGAAGTATCCCGTCGGCACGATCGTCGAGGGCAAGGTCGTGCGCATCGTTCCCTTCGGCGCGTTCGTCGCGCTCGAGCCCACGATCGACGGCCTGATCCACATCTCCCAGGTGGGCGTGAAGCGCATCGCCAAGGTGGAGGACGAGGTCAACGTGGGCGACATCGTGCGCTGCAAGGTGCTCGAGGTCAACATCGAGGCCAAGCGCATCAGCCTCTCCCGCCGCGAGGCGCTGCTGGACGAACATCCCGAGATCGCCGAGGAGCTTGCCGCCGAGAGGGCCGAGCGCGAGCGCATCGCCATGGAGCGCGCCGAGCAGCGCGCTGCCTCCGAGGCCTCGAGGCAGCAGCAGCAGCAACAGGAGCGGGTCGAGCAGCGCCGGGGCGCCGAGCGCAGCGACCGTCCCGAACGCCGCGAGCGCGGCGACCGTCCGCGCCGCGAGGAGAGCGAATATGATCTGCCCCCCGTGCAGTCGGTCAGCACCTCCATGGCGGACCTGCTTGCCGCTGCGATCAGCGGCTCCGAAATGGGCGAGGACAAGGAATAAGCCCGGAAAAGCGAATACTTTGCAGAGCGGACCGGAAGGTTCGCTCTGTTGCTGTATCCGAAGCGGCTCAGCGGACGATGCCGCGGGCTGCTATGATTAACGCTTTCCTTCAAACACAGGATATAGTATAATAGCCGTGAAAATGCGCAGAGGGGAGCCGCATGAAGAAATCTAAAAAAAGAAAAGCGAACGGCGCGGACGACCGCACGCCGGAGCAGACCAAGCGCGAGGCGCTGGGCGTGTGCCTTGTGGCGCTGGGCCTGTTCCTCGGCGCGAGCCTCTATTCGGACGCGGTGGGCCTCGTGGGCAGGGCGGTCGGCGGCTTCATCTTCGGCATGTCCGGCGCTATAGGCTACGCGGTGCCCGTCACGACGCTCGCGTGGGGCGTGCTCGTCATCATCTTCTCGGAGAAGCCCGTGCGCCCTCTCACGGCATTTCTCGTCGCGCTGTTCTTCATCTGCCTTTTGAGCGCCGTACACATCGGCATAAGGGATTCCATCGAAGCCGTCAAGGCGTTTGATTATTATAAGGACGCCTATACCTTTGGACAGGCCTACCGCGCGGGCGGAGGCGCGCTCGGCGCGCTGCTCGCGTATCCGTCGCTGCTTTTGTTGGGAAAAATCGGCTCGTACATCGTGCTCGTCGCGGCGATGCTCATCGCGTTTCTGATGACGACGAGGCTTTCCATCAAGCAGGCGGGCGAGAAGCTCGGCAACGGTATCCTGCAGGGGGTCGGCGCGGTCAGCGAGCGGATGAGCGAGAGGCGAAAGTCGCTCTACACGGAGGACCTCTACGAGCCGGAACCGACAAGGCCGGCCGTCGCCCCGGCAAAGGGTAAGGGGCGCGCAAAAAAGCCTTCAAAGGCGCAGGACCCTTATAAGCTGCAGCCCGTCGCGGAGGATTTCTCGGGCGGGTACACGAAGGTGAAAAACGCGCCCGATTTGTTGGAATACATGCCCGCGTCCGGCGCGCTCGAGCGCAGGAGCGTGCGCGAGGAGAAGCTCGGGCGGGATTTCGACCGGTTGGAGCCCGAGCCGGGGCCGCAGGGCGAATACTTCGTGACGGACGAGTTGGACGAGCCGTCCGCGAGCCGCATTTCACGCAACGCGCCCTCTCGCCCGCAGGCGGGCGGCGCGAAGGCGGCCGCGCAGAAGACCGCGCCTCCGCCGGAGAAGCCGGAGCCCCCGCGCGTCGAGTACCAGCGGCCCCCATACGACTTGCTCAATCCGCCGGATCTGGCGTTCGGCCCGTCCGAATCCCCGTTCGAAAAGGCGAAGCTGCTCGAGGAGACGCTCGCGACCTTCAACATCAGCGCGCGGGTCATCAATTACAGCGTCGGCCCCGTCATCACGCGCTTCGAGCTGCAGCCCGCCAAGGGCGTGCGCGTGAACAGGATCACCGCGCTCTCGCAGGATCTCGCCCTCGCGCTCGCCGCGCAGCGGGTGCGCATCGAGGCGCCCATCCCCGGCAAGCAGGCGATCGGCATTGAAATCCCCAATAAAAACACCGCCAAGGTGCTCCTGCGCGAAGTGGTCGAGTCGCGCGAATTCCAAAATGAAAAATCCTCCATTGCGTTCGCGCTTGGCAAGGATATCGCGGGCAAGATCATCACGGCCGACCTCGACCGCATGCCCCATATGCTCATCGCCGGCTCCACGGGTTCGGGCAAGAGCGTGTGCATCAACGACATCATCATCAGCATGGCCTATAAGTCCGCGCCGGACGAACTGCGCCTGGTGCTCATAGACCCCAAGGTCGTCGAGATGCGCATGTACGCGGCGCTGCCGCACCTGATGCTGCCCGTCGTGACGGACGCGAAGAAGGCTGCGGGCGCGCTTCGGTGGACCGTCATGGAGATGGAGAGGCGCTATAAGCGCATCGCGGAGCTCAACGCGCGCGATCTGACGCGTTTCAACCAGCTTGTGACCGACCCCGAGGAAAAGCTGCCCAAGCTCGTCGTCGTCATAGACGAGCTCGCGGACCTCATGATGGTCGCAGCCAAGGAGGTGGAGGATTCCATCTGCCGCATCGCGCAGCTCGGGCGCGCGGCGGGCATCCACATGATCGTCGCGACGCAAAGGCCGTCCACGGACGTCATCACGGGGCTCATCAAGGCGAACATCCCTTCCCGCATCGCGTTTGCCGTTTCCTCCGCCGTGGATTCGCGCGTCATACTCGACGAGGGCGGCGCGGAGAAACTCCTCGGCAAGGGCGACATGCTCTTCCACGCGAACGGCGCGAACAAGCCCATCCGCGCACAGGCGGCGCTCGTCACGGACGAGGAGGTCGAGCGCGTGATGGAGTTCTTCGGCGAGCATGTCGAGCCGCAGCCGATGCGCGAGGAGGATTTTGAAAAGCTCGCCGCGTCCGCGAGTTCCGGCGCGGCGCAGGGCAACGGCAAACAGGAGGACGACCTTTTGCCCGAGGCCGTGAAGATCGTTCTCAACGACGGCCAGGCCTCCATTTCCATGATCCAGCGCAAGCTGCGCGTGGGCTACGCGCGCGCAGCGCGGCTCATCGACATCATGGAGAATTTGAAAATCGTCAGCGCGTCCGAGGGCAGCAAGCCGAGGCGCGTGCTCATCAGCCGCGGGGAGTACGAGCGCATGTTCGGCGCTTCCGCGGGCATAGGGGAAGCGAAGTATGAGGACTAAGCGCGCCGGCGTGATCGCGCTGGGCTGCTCGAAAAACCGCGTGGATTCCGAAAGGATCCTTTCCTGCCTCCGGGACGCGGGGTTTGAAATCACCAACGACGAAACCGAAGCGGACGTCGTCATCGTCAACACCTGCGGCTTCATCGCGCCCGCCAAACAGGAATCCATCAACGCCATACTCGAGGCGGCCGGGAGGAAAAAGAAAGATTGCCTTTTGGCCGTCGCGGGCTGCCTTTCGCAGCGGTATCCGGAGGAGCTCAAGGCGGAGCTGCCGGAGGTGGATATCTTCCACGGCGTGGGCGATTGCGAGGGCCTTGTGGAAAAGATTCGCGCGGCGTTCGGCGAAGAGGAAAAGATCTCCTACTGCGGCGGCAGGGTATTGACCACGCCTTCCTACAGCGCCTATCTTCGCATCGCCGACGGGTGCGACAACCGCTGCGCGTACTGCGCGATCCCTTTGATCCGCGGCGGAAGGCGCAGCGTGCCCATGGAGGAGCTGCTTCGTGAGGCGCGCGCCCTCGCGAAAGGGGGCGTCAGGGAGTTGACTCTCATCGCGCAGGACACTTCCGCCTATGGAGCGGACCTTTACGGCAAGCCCGCGCTCGCGCGGCTGCTTGAGCGGGCGGCGGAAATCGACGGGCTTCGGTGGATCCGCGTGCTGTACGCCTATCCGAACACCATCGACGAGAAACTCATCGATACGATGCTGAAATACGACAATATCATTAAATATATTGATATGCCCATACAACACATCGATCCCGAGATGCTGCGGCGCATGAACCGCCACGGCACGGCGGAGCACATCCGCCGCATCACGGCGTATATCCGCGGCGCGTCGCCCGATTTCATCCTGCGCACGACCGTGATGACGGGCTTTCCCGGCGAGACGGAGGAACAATTCAGCCTTCTGGCTGAATTCTTGCAGGAGCACCCGTTCGACCGGGTCGGCGCGTTCGCGTTCTCGCCGGAGGACGGCACGCCGGCTGCTGAATATGAAAATCCGGTCGACGAGGCGATCGCGAAGCGCCGCCTCGAGCTATTGATGAGGAATCAGCGCAAAACCTCCCGCGCGCTGAACCAAAGGCGCGTGGGAAGGGAATACGAGGCGCTCGTCGAGCGGCTGGACGGGAACATCGCGCTCTGCCGCAGCTATGCCGAGGCGCCCGAGGTGGACGGGAAAATCGCCGTCTCGGGGACGCCGCGCGGCGTGAAGCCGGGCGATTTCATCCGCGTGCGGATCGTCGACGCCGGCGCTTACGATCTGAAGGGAGTATGCCTATGAATCTGAACACGCCGAACAAGCTGACGATATTGAGGATGATACTGACCCCCGTATTCGTGGCGTGCTTCTATCTGCCGTTTGAGGGCAGGCTCTATATCGCGGCCGCGGTGTTCGTCGTCGCCTATGTTACCGACATACTCGACGGGCGGATCGCGCGAAAACGCAACCTCGTGACGGATTTCGGCAAGCTCATGGACCCCATGGCGGACAAGATCCTCTCCGGCGCCGCGATGATCATGCTCACGGGGATCGGCATGCTCTCGCCGATCGCGACGCTCATCACCATCGCGCGCGAGTTCATCATCAGCGCCTTCCGCCAGATTTCCGCCGGCAAAAATATCGTCATCGCCGCGGGCTCCATCGGCAAACTCAAAACGCTCATGCAGTGCATCGGCATCACGATGATGCTGCTCGGCAACCCGATTTTCCGCCGCTGGAACATCCCGCTCGACCAGATCGTCATCTGGGCTTCGGTCGCGCTTGCCGTGTGGTCCTGCGCCGATTACATCGTCAAAAACATGAAGGCTTTGAAGGAGAAACCGTCGGATTTATGAATTGTGAACTGATCTCGGTGGGTACCGAGTTGCTTTTGGGAAACATCCTCAACACGAATGCGCAGTATATTTCACAGAAGCTCGCCGACCTCGGCGTGAACTGCTATATCCAAACGACCGTCGGCGACAACGCCGAAAGGCTCGAGGAAGCGGTCTGCCGCGCGCTGGAGCGGGCGGACACCGTGATCCTCACGGGCGGCCTGGGTCCCACGTGCGACGACCTCACGAAGGAAACCGTCTCGGCCGCGTTTCATAAAGAGCTCGTGTTGGACCGGGATTCGCTCGACTATATCAAGGCGCGCTTTGCGCGCATGGGCAGGGAGATGACGCCCAACAACGTCAAGCAGGCGATGTTCCCCGAAGGCTCCGCCATACTGCCCAACCCGAACGGCACCGCGCCTGGCTGCATCCTCGAGGAGGCGGGCAAGGCCGCGATCCTCCTGCCCGGGCCGCCGCACGAGATGGAGCCCATGTTCGACGCGGCCGTCATGCCCTACCTTGAAAGGCGAAGCGGCGCGCGGCTGTATTCCCGGATGGTCCGGATATTCGGCAAGGGCGAATCGAGCGTGGAGCATGAGATGCGCGACCTGATGGACGGCGAAAACCCCACGGTGGCGCCCTATGCGCTCGCGGGCGAGGTGAAGCTGCGCGTGACGGCGCGCTGCAAGGATGAAACGGAAGGGGAGGAGCTCGTCGCCCCCATGATCGGGAAGATACGCGAACGCCTGGGGGAAGTCGTCTATTCCGACGAGGGCAAGGAGTTGCACGAAGTCTGCGCCGAGCTTCTTGAGAAAAATAAAAAGACGCTCGCCGTCGCCGAAAGCTGCACGGGCGGCATGCTCGCCGCGAAGCTCGTTTCCGTGCCGGGCAGCTCACGGTATTTTCTCGAGGGCTGCGTGACCTATTCGAACCAGGCGAAGGTCAAACGGCTGGGCGTATCCCGGCAGACGCTCGAGCGGTACGGCGCGGTCAGCGCGCAAGTTGCGCTCGAGATGGCCGTCGGCATCCGGGTGAGTTCCGGCGCGGACATCGGCCTCGCGGTGACGGGCGTCGCGGGCCCCGGAGGGGGCACGCGGGAGAAGCCCGTAGGGCTCGTGTACATCGCGCTCTCGACGGGGGAGGGAACGCAGATGCGCGAGTTGCGCCTCGCGGGCGACCGGGAGAGGATACGCGGTCTTTCCTGCCTCCATACGCTGGACATGCTCAGAAGAAGTTTTTAATGTCAAAAAAGAGAACATATGTTATACTTTTCTCATTGAATGAAGGGATGGGCAGCACGTTATGATGGAGAAGGAAAAAGCGCTCGAGATGGCGCTGAGCCAGATCGAAAAGCAGTTCGGCAAGGGCGCGGTGATGAAGCTTGGGGACGCGACGGGGAAAATCACCGTTTCAACCATACCGTCCGGATGCCTTGAATTGGATATCGCCCTCGGCGTCGGCGGCGTGCCGCGCGGCAGGATCGTCGAGATATACGGGCCGGAAGCCTCCGGCAAAACCACGCTCGCGCTCCATATGATCGCGGAGGCGCAAAAGCTCGGCGGCGCCGCGGCGTTCATCGACGCGGAGCACGCGCTCGACCCCACCTATGCGGGCAACCTCGGGGTGGACGTGCAGAACCTTTACGTTTCGCAGCCGGACACCGGCGAGGAAGCGCTGCAGATCTGCGAGGCGCTCGTGCGCAGCAGCGCCATAGACGTGGTCGTCATCGACTCGGTTGCGGCCCTCGTGCCCAAGGCCGAAATCGAGGGCGACATGGGCGATTCGCACGTCGGCCTTCAGGCGCGGCTGATGTCCCAGGCGCTGAGAAAGCTCGCGGGCGTCATTTCAAAATCCAACACGATCGTCGTCTTCATCAACCAGTTGCGCGAGAAGGTCGGCGTGATGTTCGGCAATCCCGAGACGACGCCGGGCGGCAAGGCGCTCAAGTATTACGCGTCGATCCGGCTCGACGTGAGGCGCATCGACTCGATCAAGAACGGCAACGACATCGTGGGCAACAGGACGCGCATCAAGGTCGTCAAAAACAAGGTCGCGCCGCCCTTCAAGGTCGCGGAGTGCGACATGATCTACGGCGAGGGCATCTCGCGCGAAAGTTCCGTGCTCGACATGGCCGTGACGAACAAGATCATCGTCAAATCCGGCGCGTGGTACTATTACGGGGATATGCGCATGGCCCAGGGCAGGGACAACGCGCGCCTCTTCCTCAAGGACAACGTCGAGCTGTGCGCGGAAATCGAGCACAAGGTGCGGGAGGCGATGATCAAGGCGCCCAGCGAGGATGAAGGCGGGGCCGGCAAGGGCGCCGAATAAGCGCATTTGAAAAGTCAGGGACAAGTTCGCGTCCTTGACTTTTATTTTTCAGCGCGCTACAATTATTGAGAGTAAAAATATGCCGGTGTGTATTTTCATAGATTTTTATGGATTTATGGAATTTTGTCCATGCATACTGAGTACATAACATACTCGTATCCTTTATATATAAATCTGGAGGTGCTGGTTTTTCGTGTTGGATGTTATTATCCCCATTATCGTCGGGGTTGTTTGTCTAGCTGCGGGCGGATTCATCGGATATATTTATCGGAAGAACATCGCGGAGGCGAAGGTCGCCAAGGCGGAGGAAGCGGTCAGGCAGATGATCGAGGGCGCGCAGAAGCGCGCCGAAACAATCAAGAAGGAAACGATCCTCGAGGCCAAAGAGGAAGCTTATCGGATCAAGAGCGAGAACGAGCGCGAGAACAAGGAAAGGCGAAACGAGATACAGCGCTCCGAACGCAGGCTGCTGCAGAAGGAAGAGATGCTCGACAAGAAGGTCGAGGCCGTCGAACAGCGCGAGGAGAACCTGAACAGGAAGCAGAAGCAGGTCGACGACATGGAGGCCGAAATCAAGGAACTCCACGACCGGCAGCTCAAGGAGTTGGAAAAGATCTCCGGTTTGTCTATGGACGAGGCGAAGGAGATCCTCTTGGGGAACGTCGAGCGGGACGCGCGGCACGAGGCCGCGGTCATGCTGCGCGAAATCGAGGCAAAAACGAAAGAGGAAGCGGACAAGCGCGCGCGCAACATCGTTGCGCTCGCCATCCAGCGCTGCGCCGCGGACCATGTCGCGGAGACCACGGTTTCCGTAGTGCCGCTGCCCAACGATGAGATGAAGGGCCGCATCATCGGCCGCGAAGGCCGCAACATCAGGACGCTTGAAACGGCGACGGGCGTCGATCTCATCATCGACGACACGCCGGAGGCCGTCATCCTCTCCGGCTTCGATCCGGTGCGTCGCGAGGTCGCGCGCATCGCGCTCGAAAAGCTCATACTCGACGGGCGCATCCACCCCGCGCGCATCGAGGAAATGGTCGAGAAGGCCCGCAAGGAAGTGGATGTTCAGATCCGCGAGGCGGGCGAGCAGGCCATATTCGAATGCGGCATACACGGGCTGCACCACGAACTTGTGAAGCTCCTGGGCAGGCTCAAATACCGCACGAGCTACGGGCAGAACGTGCTCAAGCACTCCATCGAGGTGTCGCATCTCGCGGGCATGATGGCGGCGGAGCTCGGCGCGAACGTGGCGCTTGCCAAGCGCGCCGGCTTGCTGCACGACATCGGCAAGGCGATCGACCACGAGGTCGAGGGCCCGCACGTGCAGATCGGCGCGGACGTCGCCAAGAAGTACCGCGAGAACAACCTCGTCATCAACGCCATCCTCGCGCACCACGGGGATGTGGAGCCGACCAGCATCGAGGCGGTGCTCGTGCAGGCGGCGGACGCCGTGTCCGCAGCGCGCCCCGGCGCGCGCCGCGAGACGCTTGAAAACTACATCAAGCGCCTCGAGAAGCTTGAGGAAATCGCCAACTCCTTCGAGGGCGTCGACAAGTCCTTCGCCATCCAGGCGGGGCGCGAGGTGCGCATCATCGTCAAGCCCGAGAGCGTCACCGACGCGGACACCATCGTCATGGCGCGCGACATCGTCAAGCGCATCGAGTCCGAGCTGGAGTATCCCGGCCAGATCAAGGTCAACGTCATCCGGGAGACGCGGGCGGTCGAGTTCGCGAAGTAGGGGCGGATACTTTATCCGCCCGCCGTCAGGAACCGATCGCAGGGGCGGATACTTTATTTGCCCGCCGTCAGGAACCGATCGCAGGGGCGGATACCTTATCCGCTCTCAGGAATCACAGGAATCAATCGTAAGGGCGGATGATCTCCGCCCTGCGTTTTTCCGGGAGGACACCATGCAGCGCATACCTGTCGCGGACGCGCATTGCGATTTTTTGTATTACATGCGTCGCCGCGGCTATTCGTTCACAGCGCCGCAAAAGGAGCAGGCGGTGAGCCTTCCCGCCATGCGCGCGGGCGGCGCCGCGCTGCAGCTTTTCGCCGCCTGGATCGATCCGGACGACGCGGAATCCCCGCTGCAGCAATGCATCTCGCTGATCGACGCCTATAAGCGCCTGTCGGCCGCCTGCGACGCGCTCATTCCGTTTACGGCGGATTTCGACCCGGCGTGCGGCAAAATCGCGACGGTTCTGACCGTCGAGGGCGGGGAAGCCGCCATGGGCCGGCCCGAGAACGTGAGGCTCTTTCACGAACTCGGCGTGCGCGCCATGACGCTCACCTGGAATTCCGCAAACGAGCTCGCAAGCCCTGCCGTCAGCCGGAGGGACAAGGGGGTGACGGCGCTCGGCCGCGAGATCGTGAGGGAAATGGAGCGCGTAGGCGTCGCGCTCGACGTGGCGCACCTGAGCGACCGCGGCATCGACGACGTGCTCGATATCGCGGAAAAGCCTGTCTTCTCGTCGCACACGAACGCGCGCGCGGTGTTCCCGCACAGGCGCTCCATCGGCGACAGGCACATCCGGGAAATCGCGGCGCGCGGGGGCGTCATCGGCGTCAACTACTATTCGCCTCAGCTCGTCCATTCCGGGCGGGCGAAGATAGACGACGTGGTGCGCCACATCGCGCACATCGCCGAAACGGGCGGCGCGGGATGCGCCATGCTGGGCTCCGACTTCGACGGCATGGGCGCGCAATCTTATCCGGAAGGGCTTTCCTCCTGGGCGGACGTGCCGAAGCTTCTCGACGCGCTCGGCCGCGCGGGCTTTTCCGGGGAGGAAATCCGAGGCATCGCCTACGAAAACCTCGCGCGGTTTATGAAGCGGCTCGTTTGAATCGCCCTGTTGCGTTTAACGCAGGATTTTGCCGAAAAATAAGGAAGCCGCGGATTATTTCCGCGGCGATTTCGCATTTTAAGGCGGAGAAAAGACGCTATATCTTCGCGATCGGGTGCCGGACCACCGTTTTGAGCTTTTCGGGCGCGGTTTTCCGGGGATCGCCCAAATAGATTTCATGGTGCCTGCGCGCACCGGCAAAGTCGAGCCGATATCCGTTTTCCTCGACAAATCGATGCATCCTGCGGACCGTCGCGGGTTCGTCGTCATACGGGCCGATGTGCATGCACTGCACGCATAAGCCTTCCGTGAAGCGGACAAGGCGCGCGCCGCCGGCGCCAAGCTCCGGCTTCTTGCGGTGAAGCGCGCTTTTTGCCCATTCGAACACCTCCGGGCTTACGAACTCCGGCTGGCGGATCATCGCCGTCCAGCAGAACCGCTCCTTGTCGATGGGGATGTTGCCGGAGACGTCGAAGGGGCAGTCGTTCTCAAACCACCACAAGCCCTCCAGCGGAGGCATGACGTACTCATAATAGCCCTCGGGCTGCCCGCCGCTCATTTTGCTCATCTTGATGGTGTAGGACAGGCCGTAGAGCGCTCCTACCGCGTTTTGATAAGCAGCGCTGGTATTCGGGTTTCCCTTGCCGTCCGCCATGATGAAGACCATCTCGGGCACATCTATGACGCAAGGCTCGGTTTTCGGCGCATACAGGTCCCTGTATTCCTTTTTGAAATCATACGACGCGGCCATAACAACGCTTCCTTTCCATTTTAATTTTCACTCGAAGATTCCAAAATAAAAAAGAAAGAAGCCGCCCGCCTGGAACCGACTTCTTACAACTGGCAGGGGCAGAAGGATTCGAACCCTCAAGAACGGTTTTGGAGACCGCTATGTTACCATTACATCATGCCCCTAAAGGTCAACGTGGCTATTATAGCATCCGTTATTTAAGGTGTCAACGCCCAATCAGGCACCGTATATAGTGTGGTTTTTCGTTGCTCTTTAAACGGCCTGCGGTTATAATAGGATCAATGCAAAGACAAGAAACGGAAATGGGCATGAACAAAAAAACCGCCGTTCCCGAGGGCGAGCTTCTCGAGGGCAAGGAGGCCGCAAAGCGCCTGTATGAAAGGCTTTCGGGGAGCAATCCGGCCTATTTTATAGAGACCTACGGCTGCCAGATGAACGAGCACGACTCGGAGAAGCTTGCGGGGATGCTGGAGGGCTGCGGTTACATCAGGGCGGGAGATAAGGCCTTTGCGGACCTCATCGCGTTCAACACCTGCTGCGTGCGCGAGCACGCGGAAAAGCGGCTTATGGGCAATGTCGGCGCGCTCAAGAAGCTCAAGGACGAAAAGCCAGGGCTCATCGTCTGCGTATGCGGCTGCATGACGCAGCAGAAGGATGTGGCGGACAGGCTCTACAAGCGCTTCCCCTTCGTGGACCTCATCTTCGGAACGCACGAGCTGCACCTTTTCCCCGCGATGCTCGAAGAGGCGCTCGAGGGGAGCCGCGTGGAGCGCGTGCGCGAGATGGACGGCGAGATCGCCGAGGGTCTGCCGGTTTTGCGCGGCAGCGGGGTTTCGCAGTTCGTGACCATCATGTACGGCTGCGACAATTTCTGTTCCTACTGCATCGTGCCCTATGTGCGCGGGCGCGAGCGCTCGCGCGAAGTGGAACATATATTGGATGAGATGCGCGGCCTCGCGTCGGCCGGCGTAAGGGAGATCACGCTTCTCGGGCAGAACGTCAATTCGTACCGAGGAGCGGACGGCGCGGACTTCCCGGGGCTGCTCCGGCGCGCGGCTAAAATCGAGGGGATCGCGCGCATCCGCTTCATGACCTCGCACCCGAAGGACCTTTCCGACCGGCTCGTCGAGGTCATGGCGGAGGAGAGGAAGGTCTGCCCGCACATCCATTTGCCCGTGCAGTCGGGGAGCGATCGGATACTCGCGCTGATGAACCGCCGCTATACCTCTGGGGATTATCTCGCGCTCATAGCAAAGCTCCGGGCGGCCGTGCAGGGAATCGAGATCACGACCGACTTCATCGCGGGCTTTCCGGGTGAGACGGAGGAGGATTTCCGAGGTTCGCTCGATCTCGTCGGCGCGGCGGGATTTTCCGCGGCGTACACGTTCAAATATTCGAAGCGCGGCGGCACGAAGGCCGCCGATATGGCGGAACAGGTGCCCGAGGAGGTCAAAAAGGAGCGCCTCAGTCGCCTCAACGGCGCGATCGCGGAAGGTCTGCGCCAGGGCAACGCGAAATACGCCGGCAGGACGGGCGAAGTGCTCGTCGAAGGTTGCGACAGGCGGGGGGAGGCGATGGCCTTCGGGAAGCTCCCCAGCTTCAAGATGGTCTACTTCCCGGGGGACGAAAGCCTCATTGGGCAGCTCATAAACGTAAGGATCAAAAAGACGTCGTCCAACTCGCTTCTCGGCGAGAGGGCGGATTAAGGAAAGGATACGGGAATGATCATCGAAAAGGCAAGGGAGCTTGGAATCGCTTTGAGCGAATCCGAGGAGTTCACGGCGATGAACGACGCCCAGCGCGCCATGGAGCAGGACGAAACCCTGATGGAGCGCTTGAACGCATTCAACGCGAAGCAGAGCCGCATCATGGAACTGATGAGCGGCGAGGAAAACGCCCAGGATGAAATCGGCGCGCTATCGACCCAGATGGAAGCCATCCGCACGGCTCTGCTCGAGAGCGAAACCTTCGTTCGGATGCTCGAAACGCAGAGCGCGTTCCAGGAGTTGATGAAGCGCGTGAACCGCGCCATCGGCGTCTGCATCGGCGCGGACATCGAAAGCACGGAAGAATCCGGCTGCGGCGGGAACTGCTCCGGCTGCCGCGGCTGCCACTAAGCCGCAAGCCGCGACTGGGAAGGATCATTATGCCCGCGAACGTCACGCCGATGATGAGCCAGTACCTCCAGCTCAAGGAGAAATACGGCGATTGCCTGCTGCTCTTCCGGCTCGGGGATTTTTATGAGCTGTTCTTCGAGGATGCAATCACCGCCTCGCGCGAGCTTGAAATCGTGCTCACGGGCAGGGACTGCGGCCTCGAGGAGCGCGCGCCCATGTGCGGCGTGCCGCATCACGCGGTGCACTCCTACATCGCAAAGCTCATCGACAAGGGCTATAAGGTGGCGCTGTGCGAGCAGCTCACCGACCCCGCGCTCTCCAAGGGCTTAGTCGAGCGCGACGTGGTGCGCATCTACACGGCGGGCACCATCATCGAGGAATCCATGCTCGACGAGCGCGCGAACAACTATATCGTGGCGCTCTATTATTTCGACGGTGGCGTCGGCCTCGCGTGCTGCGACGTTTCGACGGGCAGCTTCACGGTGAGCGAGTTTCAGGAGGAAGAAGAGCCCCAGGCGCTCATCGACGAGCTCGTGCGCATTTCGCCAAACGAGATCATCGCCAACGAGTCCCTCTTCGTGCAGGAAGGGCTCATCCGGCGCGTTCAAGCGCTCTCCCGCGTCCATTGCGAGGACGGACGGAACTTCGACCCCACGCGGGCGGAGGCGCGCCTGAAGCGCCATTTCAGCGTCAACACGCTCGCCTCCTTCGGGTGCGACAGGATGAACCTCGCCATCCCCGCGGCGGGCGCTCTCATCGCCTATCTCGAGGAGACCCAGAAGAACTCCCTTTCGCACATCCGGAAAATCGGCGTGCTGCGGCGCAGTCTCTTTATGGCCATCGACGCCGCGACGCGCAGGAACCTCGAGCTCACAAAGCCCCTGCATTTCGAGGGCAGCAAGCGGAGTACGCTTCTGTATCTGTTGGACAACACCTCGACCGCCATGGGCGCGCGCCTTCTTCGCGCGTACATCGAGCAGCCTTTGCAGAACGTCGATGAAATCAACGCGCGGCTCGACGCGGTGGGCGAGCTCGTTTCAAACATGCGGGCGCGAGAGGCATTAGGAAGCGCGCTCGACGCGATCTACGACATCGAGCGCCTTTGCAGCCGCATCGCCTACGGCACCGTGAACGCCCGGGATTGCGTTTCGCTGCGCGCGTCCCTCTTAAAGCTGCCGCAGGTGATCGAGCTGACGGGCACATTGCAGTCCGCGGCGTATCTTCGCATCGCCTCCCGGCTCGACGCCATGGAGGATGTCCGGGCGCTGCTCGAGGCGGCGATCGTGGACGAGCCGCCCGTCGGCGTCAAGGACGGCGGCATCATCCGCGAGGGGTACCATCAGGAGGTCGACGCGCTGCGCGAAGCCTCCGCCAACGGAAAAAACTGGATCGCGCGCCTCGAGGCGAACGAGAGGGCCCAGACGGGCATCAAGAACCTCAAGATCGGATACAACCGCGTGTTCGGCTACTATATCGACATCACGAAGTCCTACCAGCACCTCGTGCCCTATAACTACCAGAGAAAGCAGACGCTCGCCAACTCGGAGCGCTACATTACCCCCGAGCTCAAAGAATTGGAAGAGACCATCGCGGGCGCCGAGGAGAAGCTGATCCAGCTTGAATACGAGCTGTTCCTCAACGTCCGGGAGACGCTGCTCGCTTGCATCGAGCGGCTGCAGAACGACGCCGCGCTCGTCGCGGAGCTCGACGTGTACTGCGCGCTCGCCAAGGCCGCGTTCGACAACGACTACTGCCGCCCGAAGATGCTCTTAAACGGAGCGATCAGCATCACGGACGGCAGGCATCCCATCGTCGAAAAGGGCGCCAAGGACGGCTTCGTGCCCAACAACACGCAACTCGACCAGAAGGAAAACCGCCTGCTCATCCTCACGGGACCGAACATGGCGGGCAAGAGCACCTATCTTCGCCAGGTCGCGCTGATCGCGCTCATGGCGCACATCGGCTCCTTCGTGCCCGCGAAGAAGGCGAACATCGCGATCGTGGACCGCATCTTCACGCGCATCGGCGCGTCGGACAACCTCGCCTCCGGCCAGAGCACGTTCATGGTGGAGATGAGCGAGGTCGCGGGCATACTCAACAACGCGACGACGCGAAGCCTGCTCATCCTCGACGAGATCGGCCGCGGCACGAGCACGTTCGACGGGCTTTCCATCGCGTGGGCGGTGCTCGAGTACATCGCGGACCCCGCGCGCTGCGGCTCGAAGGCGCTGTTCGCCACGCATTACCACGAACTGACCGAGCTCGAGGGCAGGCTCCCCGGCATCAAGAACTACCGCATCTCCGTCAAGGAGGTGGGGGAGGATATCATCTTTTTGAGGCGGATCGTGCGCGGCAGCGCGGACAAGAGCTTCGGCGTGCAGGTGGCGCGGCTGGCGGGCCTTCCCCCCGACGTGATCGCCCGCGCGAAGGAGCTGCTCGCGCAGCTCGAGGCCGCGGACATCAACCGCGACATCATCGACACTTGCGCGCGGGAGAAGGAGGACGAGCAGCAGTTGACGCTCTTCGGCTCGCCCAAGGCGGACGACATCATAAAAACCCTGCGCGAACTCGACGTGAACGCCCTCACCCCCATGGAGGCCATGAACACGCTTTACGACCTGCACATGCGGGCGAAGCTGAAGGATTAAGATGAGAAGCATCCGCGTACTCGACAAATACACATCGGACAGGATCGCCGCGGGCGAGGTCGTCGAGCGGCCGGCCTCGGTCGTGAAGGAGCTCGTCGAAAACGCGCTCGACGCCGGAGCGAAGACCGTCACCGTCGAGACGCGGGACGGCGGGCTCGGCTTCATCCGCGTGGCGGACGACGGCTGCGGCATCCCGCACGACGAGGTGAAGACCGCCTTCCTTCGCCATGCCACGAGCAAAATCGCGGATTCCGACGACCTTGCGCACATCGAAACGCTGGGCTTTCGCGGGGAGGCGCTCTCCTCCATCGCGGCGGTCGCGCGCGTCGCGATGCGAACGAAGCTGCATGAGGCGGAGACGGGCACGCTCGTGCGCCTCGAGGGGGGCGACGTCGTGGAGTTCGCCGAGGCGGGCGCGCCGGACGGCACCGGCATCGACGTGAGCGACCTTTTCTACAACGTGCCCGCGCGGCTTAAATTCGTGAAAAACGCGCGCGCCGAGGCCGCGTACATCAGCGATTACGCGTCCCGCATGATCATGGCGCGGCCGGACGTCGGCTTCAAGGTCATCCAGTCCGGGAAGACCGTTTACCACAGCGCCGGGGACGGAATCCTGAAAAACGCGGTCTACTGCGTTTACGGCGCGGAGATCATGCCGCACCTGAAGGAAATCTCGTATGACGACGGCTATGTCGCGCTCTCGGGTTTCGTCGGCACGGAGCAGATCGGCCGCGCGAACCGCACGGCGCAGTCGTTTTTCATCAACGGGAGATACATCCGCTCGCAGAAGCTCTCCTTCGCCTTGCAGCGCGCGTATGACACGCGGTTGATGGCGGGCAAGTTCCCGTTCTGCGTCGTTTCCCTCTCGATCAACAGCGCCGAAATCGACGTCAACGTGCACCCCAACAAGCTCGACGTGCGCTTCCGGCAGGAGGAGCGGGTCGTCCGCGCGCTGTATCTGGCCGCGAAGAGCGCGCTGAACGAAAGCGGCGGGTTCCGTTTTGAAGGAGAAGCTCCGCATGTCGAGCAAAGCGCGGAGCGGCCGATATTCGGCCGATCGGATGAAACCATCCGCCTCGAGGCGCTGCCGCCGGACGCCTTCGCCGCGAAGCCCGTGGAGAGGGTCGTTTTCCGGGATTCCGCGGCTTACGCGCCGATGGCGCCGTATCCGCAGCAGCCAGGCGTTGCGTCTGCGCGAGGCGATGCGGAAAACGCGCCGATTGAACCACCACACGCCGCAAGGGCGGAGCAGACTGCGCTTGACGCCGGAACCATCCGCATCGTCGGCCAGCTTTTCGACTGTTATTGGGTCGCGCAGGCGGGGGAGCGCGCCTTCTTCATCGACCAGCATGCAGCGCACGAACGAAGGCTCTACGAGCAAATAATCAAGAACGGCGTCAACACCGATTCCCAGCTCCTTCTCGTGCCGGAAATCGTGAAGCTGCCGCCCAAAGAATATGAAACGCTCACATCCAATCTCGATGCGTTCTTGGAGCTCGGCTTCGACATCGCGGAATTCGGGCCTTTGACCGTGAGCGTGCGCGCGGTGCCCTCGATACTCGGCGCGCCGCAGACGACGAGGTTTTTATATGAGGCCATCGAGCAGCTCGACAGGAAGTACAGGCTCAACACCGTGGAACTGAAGCGCGAGGCGCTCATCCGCACGGCCTGCCGCCGCGCGATCAAGGCGGGGGAGAAGCCCGACCCGTCGGAGATCGCGGAGCTTCTCGCCGCGTTCGAGCGCGAGGGCATCCCCATGACCTGCCCGCACGGGCGCCCCGTGATGATCGCGATGACGAAGCTCGAATTCGAAAAGCTCTTTAAGAGGGTGGTCTAGCATGGGGAAAGCGAAGCTGTATTTCATCGTCGGCCCCACGGCCTCCGGCAAAACGGCGGTATCGATCGAGCTCGCCCAAAGGATGGGCGCTGAGATCATCTCCGCAGATTCCATCCAAATCTACCGGGGCATGGACATCGGCTCCGCGAAGCCCGGTGAGGATGAACGGCGGGGGATACCGCACCATATGATCAACGTCGCGTCGCCCGCGGAGAAGGATTACAGCGTAACGCGCTACCGCGAGAGCGCGCTCAAGGCCGTGGCGGACATCCTGTCGCGCGACAAAACGCCCCTCGTCGTGGGCGGCACGGGGCTCTATGTGAACGCCCTGATCTATCCGCTGGATTTCCCCGCGGCACCGCCGGATGCGGAGCTGCGCGCCCATTGGAATGAGGCGGAAGCGAAGGAAAAGGGCAGTGCGCACAGGCGGCTTTCGCAGTTGGACCCGGAGAGTGCGCGAAGGCTTCACCCGAACGATGTGAAGCGCGTGATCCGCGCGATCGAAATCTGCGAGGGGACGGGGGAGACGCTCTCCGCCCGCGGCGCGGATTTCACGAGAAGGGACGACGAAAGCCTCCCCTGTGCGCCGGTTCTCGCTGGGCTGACGATGCCGCGCGAACTCCTGTACGCGCGCATCGAGCGTCGGGTGGACGAAATGCTCGCCTTCGGGCTTGAAGATGAGGTAAGACGCCTGCTCGCCTCCGGCGTCGACCCGGGTTCGCTCGCCATGCAGGGGCTCGGCTACAAGCAGATGGCCTCGCACATCCTTGGCCGGCGTGGCTTTGAGGAGGCGGCGGAAGAGATCAAGCGCGAGACGCGCCGCTTCGCGAAGCGCCAACTGACCTGGTTCCGGCGCGAGGAGAGGATACGTTGGTTCGACATCGCGGCTCTCGGCGGCGCAGAGGCCGCGGCGGACGCTATTTACAGCTATTTTACGGAGGTGCGGGATGGCCGATAAGCTCAATCTGCAGGACAACTTCCTCAACCGGCTCCGGAAGGAAAAGACGTCCGTCACAATCCATGTGATCAACGGCTATCAGCTCAACCGCCTCACGATCACGGGATACGACAATTTCGTCGTGACGGCGAGGAGCGGCGAGCGGGAAATTATGATCTATAAGCACGCGATTTCGACCATCACGCCCGAAGCCGCGCCCGCGCCTGCGCAGAAGAAGGAAGACGCGGATGGATGATTACCTGACAAGGATGGGCGACGCGCTCGGCGCGGAGCGGGAGACGGTCGAGGCCATATGCGCCGCGGAAAAGGAGTTACGCGATGTATATCAGAGGATCGACGCCGTTGAAGAGATCTGCGCCGCGCGCGTGTTAGGGGCGTTCACGGAGGAAGGCGTGGCTTCGCGGCACTTCGCGCCCTCGACGGGCTACGGCTATGACGACATCGGCCGCGACGCGCTCGATCGCGTGTTCGCGCGCGCGCTCGAGGCTGAGGACGCGCTCGTGCGGCCGCAGTTCACCTCCGGCACCCACGCTATCTACACGGCGCTCGCGGGGCTCACCGGGCCCGGGGACGCGGTGCTTTCCGCTTCGGGAAGACCCTACGATACGCTGGAGAGCGCCGTCGGCCTCTCGGGGGATTCCTCCAATTCGCTCAGGCGCAACGGTGTTTCTTTCCACTGCGTGCCGTTGCGCGCGGACGGCATGATGGACGCCGAAGCGGTGCTCGAGACGATGGAGCGAACGAGGCCCAAACTCCTCTACGTGCAGCGCTCGCGCGGGTATGCCTGGCGCGATTCGCTGATGCCCGGGCGGGATATGGCGCCGCTCTTTCAACGCGTAAGGGAAGCGTTCCCTTCGACCGTCATCGCGGTCGACAACTGCTACGGCGAGTTCACCTGTGCCGACGAGCCCACCGCGCATGGAGCGGATCTCATCATCGGCTCGCTCATCAAGAACCCCGGCGGGGGACTCGCGCCGACCGGCGGCTATATCGCGGGCGGGCGCGCGCTCGTCGAGCAGATCGCCGAAAGGTTCACGGTGCCCGGCATGGGGCGCGAGGTCGGCTCCTACGCGGGCGGCTACCGCCCGTTTTTCCAGGGGCTTTTCCTGGCGCCGCATACGACCGCGCAGGCTTTGAAATCCGCCGCGCTGTTCGCGCGCGTGTTCGAGGCGCTCGGGTATGAAACCATGCCTGCGTCCGACGCCGTTCGCTCGGATATCGTGCAGGCGGTCCGCTTTCATTCGGCTGAAGAGCTGATTTCTTTCTGCAAAAGCATCCAATCAGTATCGCCCGTAGACAGTCAGGCGTCGCCCGAGCCATGGGATATGCCGGGCTATTCCTCGAAGGTCATCATGGCGGCGGGCGCGTTTGTGCAGGGGGCGAGCATCGAACTGAGCGCGGACGCTCCCATCCGGGAGCCTTACACGGCCTACGTGCAGGGCGCGCTGACCTATTCCCACGGCAAGCTCGCGGCGATAAAGGTTTACGACGGACTGCGAAAAAAAGGGAGCTGAGCGTCAGTATTTCCTGAACAGGCCGATCAGCTTGCCGATGATCTCGACCTCGCTTCTTTTTACGATGATGGGCGCCATGGTTCCGTTCTCCGGCTGGAGGCGAACCGTGCCGTCCTGATTGATATAGAACCGCTTCACGGTCGCAGCCTCCTCTCGGACGAGCGCGACCACGATGTCCCCGTTTTCCGCTGCGAGGCCCCTGTGGACGATGATCTTATCCCCGTCGTTGATGCCGGCGTCGACCATGCTCTCGCCGCTGACGGTGAGCATGAAAACCTCGTTATCATCGGCGCCGCGGAGCAGGGAAGGGGAGAGCAGGAAGTATTCCTGGATGTTTTCATAGGCGAGGATCGGCTCGCCCGCGGCGACGCGGCCTACGACGGGCACCTTGCGCGGAGCCGCTTCCGCGTCGCTTTCCCGCGGGGACACGACGGAAATCGAGCGCTGCTTGGTCGGGTTGAGCCGGATGAGGTTCTTTTCGGCGAGGTTCTTCAGGTGCGCGTGCACGGTAGACGTAGACTTGAGTTCGAGCGCCGCGCAGATCTCACGCACCGTGGGAGGAAAGCCGTTTTCCTCCGCGAATTGCCGGACAAAACGATAAACCGCCGCCTGCGTAGCGCCGTATTTGCTCATGCGCGCCTCCGAATGTGGTATAATTACAGCATAGTATAGCACGCGAAACGAAACCATGCAAACACTTGTTCTATTTTGGAGGAGCTATGGCTGAAAAGGAAACGCCTGCGGACGCGGGCCTCGTCGAAAGCGATTGCTGCGACCTCGACCCGAATAAGCTCTGCGACAACTGCTGCAGATGCCTGGAAAGCTGGGACGCGGATTATATCGACATAAGCGCCGCGTTCGATGCGGATTCCATGCGGATCTACTACGGCGAGGAAGAGGACGATTTGAACCTCGGCGAACTGCCGCCGGCGGATATCGACCCGGCGCTTCTCGCCGAATGGGAGGAAAAGCTTCGGCAAAAGGAATGGGAAGACGAGCGGCGCGGGCAAACGGCGGACGGGGAAGATGCGCTCTACACGAAACACGATCCCGCGCGCATGCGCGGCACCCGCAGACGCCGCGAAAAACCGTAAGAGGAAGCTTCCTCAATCTTTATGCAGCTTGATGACCTTGGCAGCGAGCCTGCGCCTGTCCTCCGAAACAGCGGCGTAGTGCTTCCTCGTGGTGTTGACGTCCTTGTGGCCCAGCACGTCCGCGACGAGGTAAATATCTCCAGTCTCGCGATACAGCATCGTCCCGTACGTGCTTCGAAGCTTATGGGGCGATATTTTTTTTAGGGGAACGGCGATGGCCGCGTATTTCTTGACGAGGTTCTCAACCGCGCGCACCGTGAGCCGCCGCCTTTGCAGCGAAAGGAACAGCGCGTTCTCGTGCCTGGGCGCGGCGCTGATGCCCTCGCGCTGGAGCATGTAGTCGAGCAGGGCCGCGCGCGCTTCGTCGCCGAACACGAGGATATCCTGATCCCCGCCCTTGCGGATGATCGAAAATTCGTTGGCGGAGAAGTTGATGTCGTCCATATCGATGCCCACGAGCTCGCTGATGCGGATGCCCGTGCCCAAAAAGAGCGTGAGTATCGCGAGATCGCGCTTCTGCGTGAGCTGATGGTACTCCTTCTGCCGGTCGCTGAGGCCCTCGCCGCTCTCGACGATGTCGAGGAGGTTCGCCACCTCGTCCGGCTCGAGGCGGACGATGGTTTTTTCGCGGATGACGGGAAGGTCGACGAGGGCGGGGGAGTTGCGCTCCAGCTTTTCTTTTTTGATGAAATACTTGTAGAACGAGCGGAGCGCGGAGAGTTTTCTGGCCTTCGCGCGCTCGCTGTTGGTTTTTTCGCGCTCGTTTTCGTCGGAATAGAGCGAAATATATTCAAGATACATCTCAATTTCAGTCACGGACACGCCTTCGAGCTCGCGAAGGGTGAGGGAGGGGACCTCGCGCCCCTTGAAGCGTTCCACCTCCGCCGTCAGGTATTTGAAGAAGAGCAGCAAATCTCCCGCGTATGCGAAGCGCGTGCGCACGAGCGTTTCGTTTTCGATCCCCCGGAAGAATTCCGCGCAGTACGGCGGAAGCTCTTTTAAGCGTTCCCGCAGCATCTGCGTATATTCTTTATACTGCGCGCCGGCGTAGTCCGTCGCCATAAATCCTCCGATTTTTCCTCGCGTGCTCTCGATGGGGCAGTTGTTTTCTGCATTTAAACTATTCGCTAAAGACAAGTTTAGCGAAGAATATGGGGCCTGTCAAGCCTGTTTATCGCCGTTTTTCGCGTTTTCCGCTTCTGTCCGCGCGCGGCCGTTCGGATTCAGCTGCCGGATCGCTTCGCGCGCGAGCTTATCGCAGCGGTTATTGAATTCGTTGTCGCCGTGGCCTTTTACTTTGATGAATGAAACCTCGTGCGTTTTCGTAAGCTCGATCAGTTCCGTCCACAGGTCCTGATTCTCCACGGCTTTTTTAGACGAGGTTTTCCAATCGTTCACGAGCCACCGGTCGATCCACTTTTCCGTAAAAGCTTTGTGCATGTATGCGCTGTCCGTATAGAGTTCGACGCCGCACGGCTCTTTGAGCATTTGCAGCGCGCGGATCGCCGCCGTGAGCTCCATCCGGTTGTTTGTGGTCATGGCTTCTGCGCCGCTGATTTCGCGCACGGCATCCTTATATTGCAGCACGGCGGCCCATCCGCCCGGTCCAGGATTGCCCGAGCATGCTCCATCCGTATAGATCGTTACTTTTTTCACAATACTATTCCCCTCGGTTCAAACCCGCTTGTTTCCATATCAAAATCAGTATACCATATATTGAAATGATGTAAAACACATTCACAGGATATAGGAAGAAATACGCGCCCAGGAACCTATAAAAATTGTTGACAAGCACATTGAAATGCGGTATATTGATAAGCGTCGCGAAAAGCGGAATGCGAATCGGGGTGTAGCGCAGTCCGGTAGCGCACGTGCTTTGGGAGCATGGGGCCGGGGGTTCAAATCCCTTCACCCCGACCAAAAAACGGCCCCTTGGTCAAGCGGTTAAGACACCGCCCTTTCACGGCGGTAACAGGAGTTCGAGTCTCCTAGGGGTCACCACTTCCCCTCCTTGCGGCGAGAAGCGGGCCTTTAGCTCAGTTGGTCAGAGCGGTCGGCTCATAACCGATTGGTCCGGGGTTCGAGTCCCTGAAGGCCCACCAATGATGAAGTGGCCCGGTAGTTCAGTTGGTTAGAATGCCAGCCTGTCACGCTGGAGGTCAGGGGTTCGAGCCCCCTCCGGGTCGCCACTATTTCATGCCTCGGTAGCTCAGCTGGTAGAGCAAGGGACTGAAAATCCCTGTGTCGGTGGTTCGACTCCACTCTGAGGCACCAAACGCGACAGCGTTTGCTGGTGTAGCTCAATTGGCAGAGCGGCTGATTTGTAATCAGCAGGTTGCGGGTTCGAGTCCCATCACCAGCTCCATTGATAACAGCATAGCCGTGGATGGGTTCCCGAGCGGCCAAAGGGAGCGGACTGTAAATCCGTTGTCACAGACTACGATGGTTCGAATCCATCCCCATCCACCAATTTTTCTGCGGGAATGGCGGAATTGGCAGACGCGCACGGTTCAGGTCCGTGTGAGGGTGACTTCATGCAGGTTCAAGTCCTGTTTCCCGCACCAATGAAAAAGCCGTCGATTTGTATCAGCGGCTTTTTTCTTTCCTGTATTTATGCAGGTTTGTAAAACGCAAGTCCTATATGCACACCCGAAGCAAAATCAAGTTTTAGTCAAAAGCAGATCGAATGTTAGCCTGTGCAGCAAAAGAAAAGTGAGCGGAGGATATTGATTGTGGAAACGTTGGAACAAAAGGTGGCCGCGATAACCGATGAATTGACTGAAATCTATAAAGACCTGCACCGACATCCCGAATTGGGTTTTAAGGAGTTTTACACAGCGCAAAAGGCAGCCAACCTTTTGAAAGGATGGGGTTACGAAGTAACGACTGGAATTGGTGGGACCGGTGTAATAGGTGTTCTTTACGGAGCAGCCAAAGGGCCGACGTTTGCCCTGCGTGCTTGCCTGGACGCCCTTGAAATCGTCGAACAGACCGAAGTGGAATACGTGTCCGAAAATCCCGGCAATATGCACGCCTGCGGCCATGATGGCAACATGACGATGACCTTGGGTGCGGCGAAAGTGCTGGCATCCTATAAAGAGAGGCTTAAAGGAAATATAAAAGTGATTTTTCAACCTTCCGAGGAAAACACCGGCGGCGCTGCTGAAATCGTCAAATCGGGCGGCCTGAACAACCCTGATGTGGATGTTATCCTCACACCGCATATTTGGCACGGCATACCCCGCGGGAAGATATGTTTCAAAGAAGGGCCTGTTCTGGCCAGCAGCGACTTGTTTAAATTGGAAGTGCACGGCAAGGCGGGTCATGGCGCTTGGCCGCACATGTGCATCGATCCTTTGCCGATTGCGGCTGAACTCATCCTTGCCCTGCAAAAAATCATCGGCCGAGAAGTCGACCCTATGACTCCCGCCTGTCTGACAATCGGCAAGGTGGAATATGGTACGGCGGCAAACATCATTTCTGAAACCGTCACCCTGCGCGGCACGGTGCGCACTTATGATGCAAAGGTGCGGGACTTCGTCCAAAAGCGCATTGAAGAAATAGCGGATGGAATAACGAAAAGCGCGCGTGGCAGCTATACGCTGGAATATGACCGGGTGATGCCCCCGCTTGTCAATGATCCTGAATTTACAGCACTTGCCGCCAAAGCCGTTTGCGAGAATATGGGGGATGATTTTTGCACAAGCATATATCCTGAAAGCTTGGGGTGCGAGGAGTTCTCCGTATACTTAGACTATGTTCCGGGGCTTTTCATGTTCATTGGCAGCAGCACAGAGAGCGACCCGGTCATTGAGATTCACAATCCCAGATTCCTGTTCCCGCAGGAGTGCTTGCCTATAGGGGTTCGCGCGCTGTGTGAAATTGCGCTCGCGTATCTGGACGTAAAACATAAATAGTAAACTTTAAGCGAGACTAACCAACGTTTTATCTGACGCGAAGTCCCGCTCTTCCCCGCCCCTCCGTCATATGAACGTGAAAACGCGTTCCGTTTTTGCAGATGAAAAACCGAACGAGGGTTGACGCCTCATTCCTCGACAAACAGCTCGACTGGCTTCACAGGTGGCGCGAACAGTGCGCTGAAGAAAGCCGAAATCAGGCTCGTCGATCACGGTCATATCTGTATGTAATATTCGCTGAATGTTTTTACAATTTCCGAATGGTCATAACGACAAAAAAGGAGATATTCAAACATGGAGTTTAAGGAAAAAAGAGGAATCGCCTATTGCGGGATGGCTTGCGTCTTGTGCGGTTTTGAGGGCCATGACGATTGTCCCGGCTGCTTGGCCGAATATAATAAAAAAGCGGATAACCGCTGCGTCATACAATGCGCCGAAAGAAAAGGTGTGGACGGATGTTTCGCCTGCTCCGATTATCCATGCGGGAAGGAAAACGATGATTGCTTCGTGAAACAATGCGCTCGTAAAAAGAGGATTGACGGTTGTTATGCCTGTCCCGATTATCCCTGCTTTAAAGATTGGGGTCCGCTTAATAACAAGAGGAACAAGGCTTTCATCCGCTATGCGCGGGAATTCGGGAAGCAGGCATTGATCGACCGCCTGCGCGTCAATTGCGAAAACGGGATTAAATATCACTTGCCGGGGTGTACGCCGGATAACCCCGTCGGTGACTATGATGCTTTGGAGACGGAGTACGAAATTTATCATTTGCTGCGTTATGGGCGCGAGGAGGCCGTTTCCGACGGGGAACGCACGGGAGCAAGAACGAATTTGGCAATTACAATAAAACCGCTTTCACCGGAGCTTACGGCGGATTACTTCGACTTCTTTAACAACCGCGCATTTACCGACAATCCTCCGTGGGGAGGGTGTTACTGCACCAATTTCCAAATGACAAAGGAGGAGGTAAAGACTCAATTATGGGACCGGGTGGAGGCATATGGCGGGGGACAGGAAAACTTTATGCGCGCGCTTCGCGAAATCGTTGTGCGGCAAATCGCGCCGCGCGCTTTGCGGGGATATTTGGCATACGTTGACGGCGTGTCAATCGGTTGGTGCAACGCGAACGCCAAGGCGAACTTTCCCATCGAATCCGCGGATGGGTCTCGACTGTACACCCCCGCCGAAAAGCGGGAAAAAGCAGTGGTCTGCTTCGAGATCGCCCCGGAGCATCGCGGGAGGGGCGTGGCCATCGCTCTGTTAAGCCGGGTCGTGACCGATGCCAAAGCCGAAGGATATGTCGCGGTCGAGGGCTTTCCCCATGGGCATGGATGCGGCAAACGGAACGAGTGGGACTACACTGGACCCACTCGCCTATACGAAAAATTGGGATTTACCGCGATCACAAAACAGGACGGCAGAATAGTCATGAGAAAGGAACTGGAGGATTGAGCCAATAAAAGAGCCGATCTACCCGCAATAAAAAAGCTTGTGAATTTGTGATATAATGACGTTGAAGGGAAAGCCGTGAAAAAGCTGTGTTTTTCTATCTTTTTGCTCGTCATGCTTGTCTTGGCGGGATGCGCGAGTGTCGGTAAAATATCATTGGACGACGTGCAATCCATAACGGTATTTGAAACCGGCAAAGCTGACGGCGATTTTTATTTGTGTACCGGTGAGCAGGTACAATCGTTTGTAAAAGCATATAACCGGGCGAGGCTGTACACCAACGACGCGGGAACCACGCATCCATATCGGGCGGATGTTGCCTTTCAGGATGGCACGACAATGCGGGTTTGGGGAGGCACACAGGGTTTTTGTACGATGGAGAGCGAAACAACCGGGCAGCAAAATATAAAGGGTCGCAGGCTGGACGAATGGTTCTCAGGTTTTGCCTCCGATAATTGAAGGATTTGTAGCCACCGCCATTTCGGAGGAAGTAATGCAACGAATAACGTCATTTGAAGATGATAAAAACCTTGTATCCGTACTGAATGCAGTTTATCCCATCGATGTTACAAAGATACGCAAGCTGCGCGATTGGATCGGTTATGTCTATCATATAGACTGCGCTAGAGGAGCATATATTCTCAAAATCTATCGTTCCTTTCATTCGGAATATGCCCTGAACTCGATCAGCATAATTAAGTATCTAACAGAACGAAAATATCCGGTTACCCATATCATCGACACAATTGCCAGAGAGCCTTACATCCAAATAGGCACGCCTAACGGAAACTCCATTGCAATTCTCTATAAGCGCATAAGTGGTGAAGAACCCACACCGGAGACCGATTTGCAGGAGATTGCGGAGCAAACGGGGATATTGCATAGTTTAATGGCTCAATACAAAGGCGAAATTGCCAAGCGCGGAAGAGAATATTATATCGACCGCTATTTAACCATATTGCAGAACATCAAGTTTCCCGAAAGCAAACTGTCGGATCTGAAAGCTTACGCAAATGAGCTCTGGAATAGATTTGATTTATCGATAAAGGGATTCTGCCACGGCGACCTTCACTGTGGAAATATGCTAAAAGATGATAACGGATTATACTGGTTGTTCGATTTTGACGCGGCATGCTGTTCGCATCCGACAATCGATATTGCGATTATGAGCGATGACACGGATTACTTCAGTTTTCAGCCAGAGGATTTCGATAAAACGACGCGAAAGCTCGACCGATTTTTATCGAGCTATGAAAAAACACGCAGCATGACAATAAGCGATTATGATAGAAAATCTGTCTATGATTTTATCGCCATCAGGCATTATGACATTCAGGCGACGATCACCAGTTGTCAAGGTTACTCGATCAACAATCTGGAAAACCAGCACAGATGGCTGATGAACTGGCGTAACTTATGTGAACGCAGACTAAAACTTTGATTGCCGCTTTGAAAGCGGCCCCCTCTCCCCTGGCCGCGCTTGAAATGCGCGGCCTTTCGATTCCACATCATCTGTAAAGGAACGCTCTCCTTTTACTTTCCCCGCCAGCTTGTTCGTGTACATCTTCTTATCGACGATCTCAATGATCTGCTCCAGGTCGAGGTCCATTTCGGGCTTGTAGGAGAACATACCCATGCTGGCGTTTATAGGGTAAGGTTTATAGCCGCTTCCATTCACAGCCTTGAACCTTGCCGCAAGCCGATGATAAGCCCGATCGATCTCCTGCTCGTCGTCGTCGCTGAACAGGATCATGAATTCATCCCCGCCGTAACGGAGAATCAGATCGTCGGGGTTGAGCTCCTCTTTGATGATCCTGCAAACGTCAACGATGAAGGAATCCCCTTCCAGATGCCCGTATTGGTCGTTCACCATTTTCAGATTGTCGATGTCGATAAAGCAGAGGTTAAATCCCCCGCCCTCCCGCCTGGCGGCCTCGTACCTGTTTCGGATCAGGTCCATTCCCACCCTTCTGTTGAAAACGCCGGTCAGGCTGTCCACGGACGCGTTGATCGACAACTCTCGCTCCATTCGCTTGATTTCGGCGATGTCCGCAACTCCTATTAAGATCGACTTCTCCCCGAAATAATCGATCAGCCTGTAATTTACGATGGGACGCCTGACCTTTCCCGATAGCGTTTTTTGCTCAACGACGTAATTGTCCAGCGTACCGTTCGCTTTCAGAAGATCGTAGATGACGGGTATCTCGGCTGCGTTCCTATAGAGATCTTTATGGTTCAGCGCCGCCAGTCGTCGCTCCTGCTGCATGTCGTAGAACATCATCGCTTTCCGGTTTGCATATCGAATTGAGCCATCCTGAAAGTTGGATATCATGAGCGGAAAAGGATTTATTTCAAACAGCTTGAGGAAGGCCTCCTTATCTTCCCTGAGCCTCTCTTCACTGATAAAGTGATTGATATGATACTTGTACAATACGCTGAACAGCACGAGCGCTATCAGCACCATGGTTGTGGAATTGAACTGCTTAATCACGACGTCGGTGTTCTCATAACATAACGAAAGGGCGGCGATAAAAGAAATATGGACGAAACCGTATATTCCCAGCACCCATTTGGGATACATCGGTATGACCAGCGCCACGGCAAGTACCACCATCATATAGGCGTCGATGTTGCCGGTGTATCTTTGACTGTTGAAGGACAATACAGCGCCTATCAGCAGCGAGAGAAACATGTCGGAGAGGATAACCGCCTTGCTTAACCGGGAGAATCGATAGCGTTCCGACCGTTTCAGCATGCTGTAAGCCGCGATGTAGATAAGCGATAATACCAGCGCCGCGACGTGCGCGGATACAAGGGTTTTGCGGTATAGGATATCGATCGTGCCGTCCCTGTTCAGAATCAGGTCGAGATAAAGGCTGAAGAAACAGACGAAAAACGTGATCCACTTGAGCAGCCTTCCGCGCTGCAGGCTGATAAAGATATATTTCCTTCCGAACTCCTCGCTGTTTTTAAAATCTTCGTCTATAAAAACACCTTTTGAAAGCTGACGGAAAATCCGTTTGCAATGCTCTATCAAGATCCTCTACCTCGTTTCGGACGAAATATGGCCCTCATAACGCCGGATTTCTTAGTTAGCTATTATAATATGCATAGCTCCAACCGTAAAGATAGAAGATATCAGGCGGTTCCTCCGCCCCCTTTAGCATTTGCGGTTGACTTCTTTTGCTCCGTATAGCACAATATCTAAGATGCGAAGAAAATAGAGAAGGTCCGCTTGCGGTTTCCTTCTCCACCCCTGCACCCGGAGGAATGGATGGACATACTCTCGCTGCTGCTCATCGCGCTCGCTCTTTCCATGGACGCGTTCGCCGTCGCCGTTTCAAGCGGGATGTGCGCCGGCCACTGCGCAAAAAACACGCTGAAGCTGGCGGCATTTTTCGGTTTCTTTCAGTTCCTGATGCCGGTGATCGGCTTTTTTCTCGGAAGAAGCGTTTACAATTTCATCTATAACGTCGACCACTGGATCGCCTTCGCACTGCTCGGCTTCATCGGCGCGAAGATGATCCTTGAAACCGTTAAGGAAGGCGGCGCCGAAAGCGCACCCAAAGAGCCGCAGGATCCCTATACGACGAAGACGCTCTTCGTCATGGCTGTCGCCACTAGCATCGACGCGCTCGCTGTGGGCATCACCTTCGCTTTGACGGACGAGGACATCTGGTTTTCATCGTGCGCGATCGGCGTCATTACTTTCGTCATTTCCGCGCTCGGCGTGGTTTTGGGCAATAAGGTCGGCGCGCTCTTTAAAAAAAGCGCCGGCATCATCGGCGGGGCGATCCTGATCGGCATCGGGATCAAGATTTTGCTGGAGCACCTCGCGGGAGCTTAACGCTTGACAAAGATACACGCAGATGCTAAGATAGTCAAGGTTCAAAAATCTGGGTGTGGCGCAGTTTGGTAGCGTGCTTGAATGGGGTTCAAGAGGCCGGAAGTTCGAATCTTCTCACCCAGACCAATACATAAGGGCATACCCTTTGGGTATGCCCTTATGTATTGGGTTACATGTAAGGCTTGGCCTCCGGTCATTCTGCCCCATTGGGGTTCAAAGGGTGGGCGGCCGGTGCGGTCCAGGTCGCGTCGCCGCCGCAAAGCCAATCTACCCCCCGGGCGCCTTCAAGCGCCGCAGCAAAACCATCCGGTGAATGGTTTTGCTGCCATCAAACCGCCACCTCAGACTTTGCAAGAAATGGCAGAACATATTCCAAAGCGTTTGGTACTATGTGCCCGGTATTCTCCAGCAAATGTATTTCGGCATTCGGGATAAGTTTGCTCAGTCTTTGTGCGGCTGTGACGGCATCAACCATAACGTCGTCCTTACCCGCAACAAATATGATCGGCATCATGAGCTTCATAAGCTGTTCGTCCTGAAAAACAGGCAATGGTTCTGTAATCGGGTTATATCCCCCAAAAATCAGATTGATGAACTCTTCAACCTCTTTTGGCAGTTCAATTCCCAAGGCAACGGAGGGAGAAACCATCGTTGTGGTCTCGTCCTGAAGCAAGGCATTTTTTGCTTTTGCCAAGATATCCGCATTCGGCTCCGACAAACCCGATGGAGCGATTAAAATGAGCTTTGATGCGCAATCCGGATATTTAATTGCAAATTTCAGCGCCATCCAACTGCCAAGCGAATTTCCCATGACAATTGCCTTTTCGATGGAACATGCATTAAGCACTTCCTTTAGCCAGTCCGCATAGCCATCCTGGTTTATATCAAGTCTGTTTTCATCACTGTTTCCAGCTTCTCCAATGATATCTACGGCCAATACATGAAACATATTGGACAACATAGAAATCTCCCCGAACCAAAAAGCGCTGTTGCTGCATGATCCGTGCAACAGGATTAACGCAGGATTTTCTGGAACACCGGATTCAAGAATAAATGTCCTGCCGAATGTCGTTGCAACGTATAGCTGTTTGAAAGGGAAAGCGTTAAGAATTTGATTGTATCGGGAACGAATTTTGTCCCTGCTTCCCTCGGTTTTGAATACGTTCGTCATCATCTTCATCTCCCCTATCCTTCTATTTGTTCCGTCAATGTGGATATAGAACCCATCATTGCTTCCATAAAGCGTATCCCGCCCCACAAGGTTATGCGGATTTTATTTTCCTCGATGATATACTGCGTGTGCATGGATGAGCTCCCATATTCCGGCGGCTTTGAATTTAGCGCTCCTGTCAGCATATCGATGATATGGATTGCATCGTCCTTATTGTAGACACTCATATCTACGACTGCCGACACCTTGATTCTGTCTTCAATTGGAAGGATTTTATTCTGGCCATCCAATATATAGGCGCTTTTTTCGGTTTCAATAAAAACGCTTAAATCGTGACCGGTAATGCGCCAGCTTTTGCCTACTTTATTAGCGCGAAGTTTTCCCTCCCTGATATAACGCTGGATCGTTTTAGGATGGATTTTAAGCATCCCTGAAATCTGCTCGACCGTATAATATTTCTCTGCCATACTAATGCTCCTTATTAATCCTAATAATTGGATTATAGGGAATAATAGGCTCAATGTCAAGACTGCTTTTTGCATTATTTTGTATTTGGTCTGGATGAGAAGATTCGAACTTCCGGCCTCTTGAACCCCATTCAAGCATGCTGCCAAACTGCGCTACACCCAGATTGTGGTCAACGGGAGATACGTTAACCTCATGCTCAGCCAGATGCTTCTACGCGGGGATCTGCCGCATAAGTCCGGCGGCGCCTGTTGTGTCAGACGTTGCGCTGTGCATAAGGCCGCCGGTTCCCGATTTCGCGCGTGTAGCTTCCCATATCCGCTCCCCGAGAATCGCCCAATCCATGCGCTTGCTGTGGCGAACGTTTGAAATAACGGAATAACGCGGGTATAATGGGATGGATGCGGAAAGGTTCCTCCTCGCGGGCTTTGCGCACAGTACTTCTTATAAAACGAGGAATGCCGATGAGCCGAGAGATGAAAAGCTGCAGGATCAGGATCATGGCGGGCGGCCCGTACGTCGTTTCGGGCAACGCGCCGCTTTCGGAGAAGATCATACTTCCCAAAGGCAAGGGCTATGTGTTCGTCGAGGGCAGGCCGCTTCTTCAGGCGGAAACCTACGCGTTGTGCCGCTGCGGAAAATCGAAAGCGGCGCCCTTTTGCGACGGGGCGCATATCGTGGAGGGCTTTCGCGGCGACGAAACGGCTTCAAGAAGGCCGTACCGAGAGCGCGCCGAACGGCTTAGGGGACCGGGCGTCGACCTGTTGGACGACGGGCGCTGCGCCTTCGCGCGCTTCTGCCACAGGGATAAGGGAACCGCGTGGGAGCTTGCGGACGGTTCAGCCTCAGCGGAAAACCGCGCCGAGGCGATCACGGCCGCGAGCGAATGTCCGGCCGGTCGGCTGACGGCGCTCGATCGGGATGGAACCGTGCATGAGCCGGTCTACGAGCCCGGCATCGACATCATGCAGGATCCGGAGCGCGGCGTCAGCGCGGGCATATTCGTCAAGGGCGGCATCCCCATCGAATCCGCCGACGGCACGCTTTACGAGCCGCGCAACCGCGTCGCCCTCTGCCGCTGCGGCAGATCGAAGGACAAGCCCTTTTGCGACGCGACGCATGTGCTGGTCGGCTACCGGGACGGGCGAAGCATGGATTGACGGGTTGATTCTTTGATATGAACCGGGGCAAACCCGCGGGCCGCCAAACCTGCGGGTTCCTTTTATCGCGGCATAACGCCTTCCCCACATGAACCGGCCGCTTGCTCATATATTTGTAATGCCGCGGGAGGGGCCGGGATATGAACATGCGGATTTGGGAAACAAAGGCTTTATCCACCATTCTAATGATGCTTCTGGCGGCCCTCGCGCTCGTCAACATCGCGGGGTATTTCCTGAACAACAGGTATCTTAGCATGCCCGCCGCGATTGAACAGGCGAACGATTATGAGGTGCGGAGCCTGCTTTTAATGGAAGCCATATATCGCGTCGGCGCCTGCGACCCGAAGGAGGCGGCGCGGTTGTGGGCGGACGGCCTTCAAGGGAGGAACGCCGCCCTGCAGTACGCCGCCATGGACGCCCGGCTGAAGGCGGAATACGCGCGCCAGCTTGAGGAAACCAACTGGGTCACGGGCATGTCCAGCCCGTGGGTGGAGAGCTATTATATCGATCAAACAGAATGCCCGGATGAGGATTCGCGAATCGTCCACTTGATCTTCAACACCGCGACTTCCGCCGGCCCCGCCGGAACGTACGCGGCGGCGCTTCATCTCATGCGCGACGGCTGTTATTGGCGCATCGCGGACATATCCGCGGACGCCGGGCTGTATCCATATATGGGCTTCGAGCCGTAAGTACACCCTTCATGGCGGTTTGCCTTGACAGAGGAGGGATATCGCATATAGTGTAATCATACGAGATTATGCGGCGCAGGGCTGCCGGGGGGTAAGGATTGATTCTCGCCGCTCAGGAGGCATAGCATGGAAATCAGCGAACTTGTCGCGCGGCAGCGCGCGTTTTACCGGAGCGGCGCGACGCGCTCGCTTTCCTTTCGGACGGACGCTTTGAAAAAGCTTCAGCGGGCGATCCATGAGAACGGCGATCTCATCAACGCGGCGCTGAAAAGCGATCTGAACAAACCCGCCTTCGAGGTTTTCATCACCGAGACCGGCGTCGCGCTGGACGAGCTGACTTATCATTTGAGGCATCTTCCCCGCTGGATCAGGGATAAACGAGTCGGAACGCCGCTCGCCCAGTTCCACGCGAAGAGCTTCCTGTCGCCGGAGCCCTACGGCGTGGCGCTGATCATGGCCCCCTGGAACTACCCGCTACAGCTTTGCCTCGTGCCCCTCGTCGGCGCCATATCGGCCGGCAACTGCGCCGTCGTGAAGCCCTCCGCTTATGCGCCCGAAACCAGCTGCGCGGTGGCAAAAATACTCGGCGAGATCTTCCCGCCCGAGTATGTCGCCGTCGTGGAGGGCGGGCGCGAGGAGAACCGGGCGCTGCTGGAGGAAACTTTCGACTATATCTTCTTCACGGGCAGCGTGGAGGTCGGCAAACAGGTCATGGCCGCCGCCGCAGAGCACCTCACCCCCGTCACCCTGGAACTCGGCGGCAAAAGCCCGGTCATCGTGGATGAAACGGCGAACATTCCTCTCGCCGCGCGCAGGATCGCTTTTGGCAAAACGATCAACGCGGGGCAGACCTGCGTCGCGCCGGATTATCTCTTGATCCACGAATCTGTGAAGGAAGCGTTCATCGCGGCGTTTGCGCAGACGCTGCGCAGTTTTTTCCCCGACGGACGCATGGACGATTTTCCGCGCATCGTCAACGACAAGCATTTTAAGCGCCTCGTCAGCCTCATGGAAGGCGAGCGCGCCGCCATCGGCGGCGGATACGACGCGGCTTCGCGCCTGATCGAGCCGACCGTCCTCACGGGCGTCACGCCCGAATCGCCCGTCATGCGGGAGGAGATTTTCGGGCCGATCCTGCCGCTGCTAACTTACCGAAGCCTCGAGGAATGCATCGGCTTTATCCGTGAGCGCCCGAAACCGCTCGCGCTCTATCTTTTTACACAAGACAGGGAAACGGAACGGCGCGTGCTCGGTTCCTGTTCGTTCGGCGGGGGCTGCGTCAACGACACGATCATCCATCTCGCCAACCCGCGGATGGGCTTCGGCGGCGTGGGAAATTCCGGCATGGGAAGCTACCACGGAAAGCGCAGTTTCGATGCCTTCACGCATGAAAGGAGCATCGTGAAGAAGTACAACTGGATCGATCTTCCCCTGCGCTACCGCCCGTATACGGAAAGGGCGCTCGAAACCGTCAGGAAGTTCATGGGGTAACTCCTGTTTTAGTCCACAAAAAACACAGCATGCCGCGGGGATTCCCCTACCGCGGCTTCCATTTACGCCGTTCAAGGGATGCCGGGCGTTATGCTTTCTCTTTTTCCACGGAGTCTCCTCGCGTCCGATCAGGCCCGTTCGAGCGCCTTGAGAAGCGCGATTACGAGCACAGGCGCGTCGGCGACGACGCCCGCATCCGCTCTTCTGAAGATCAGCGCGCTTCTGTCGTGATTGACGGCGACGATCCGCGCCGCGCCCTCTATGCCGACCATAAACGCCCCCGCGCCGGACGCGCCGAACGCGAGGCAGATTTCAGGCGATATCGCGGCGCCCGACTGGCCGATGATCTCCCCCGGCTCCCCCCAGCCGGAAAGCGCCGCCATGCGCGTGAGCCCGAAGCCCGCGCCGAGCTTTTGGGCGAGCCTGCGCGCCGCCTCGCAGTTTTCCCGGCTGCCCATGCCCGCGCCGCAGGCGAACACAAGCCTTGGATTTTTCAAGCCGTTCTCCTCGGAAGGGGCGATTCTTTCCTCTCCCATCAGCCACGAAGGGAAGGCCGTTTTTTCCGGCGCGATCGATATACGCGCAATACGCGCGCTTGCTTCGGGCAGCTTTGCCATCGTCAGCACGGCGGGAAGGCGCGGCCGCATCCGCATCACGACGTTCGACGCGCACGCGCGCCGCATAAGCAGTTCGCCGCCGTTCGAAAAAGAAGCGCCCGCCATAAGGAAAGCGCCTGTTCCCGCGGCGAGGTTCGCCGCAATGAGCCGCCCCCAATCGGTGTCGGGCAGCAGCGCGTAATCCGGTTTTCTTTTGCGCCAGTCGGAGAGAATGGCATTAGCGGCCGCATCCGCGTCGCGCAGCTTAACTGCGCCGATCTCATAAACGACGGCGTTCTCCGGGCGGTACGATTCTTTATTCGGGCTACTTCTATAAAAAGCGCCGCGCGCGAGCTCCGTTTTCAGGAGGGATCCCGCGAGCCGGTCGATGGAGTCCCAATCGATGAAGGAACAAACCCGGCTTTCATCCAACCGGCTGAATATGATTTCTCCCCCGCTGCGTTCGCTCTTTTTTTGCGGCGTAACCGCCCGCGCCCCCCTGCCTTTGGCCGCAAGCCGCGCGCGCAGCGTCACTGCGCGCAGCACGGCGGGGCTGTTGCCTACGGTGATGACGAGAGGGGTCCGCGCGCGCCGCTTCCACAGGCCGTCCGCCTCGCGGGAAAGCGCCTCGACGCCGCCGGCCGAAATATGGACTTCCTGCGCGCCCGGGAGAACGGGCAGGGAAAGCGCGTGCGCCATGAAAAAAGGCACGGTCCCCGTGTCCGCCATGCCCGCTGTGCTGCCCGTAAGGATCAGATCGTATGCGCCTTTCGCCGCGAACCCGGCGAGAATTTCCGCCGTCGCTTCAGGGGAAAACTCGGGTTGTTCCTTCCCGATGGACGCCACGTCGTCATAGCCCGCGGCAAACAGCGTTTGGGCGAATACGGGATGCAGAGCGCCCGCCGTCGCGGCGCAGCAGAAAACGTCCCGCCCCTGCTGCATAAGTTCGTCCTTCAGGCGAAGTCCGATCTCCAGCGCGGATTCGTCGAAGCAGTTCAGCTGCGTCCCGGCGTAGGAAAGGTCGCGCCCGGGGGAAAAGCTTTGCCAATCCTCCTCGAGCACGCGCTCCCACACGGGCACGGTCTTGAAAAAGACCAGTATGTTCATTCCTTCTCCACCAGCAATACCCCTTTGTTCATGATGCCATTGGGGTCGAACGCCTCCTTGATTTTATACAGCAGCGGATAGCTGCTGCCGTGCTCTTCGGGCATGAAGCGCGTCCTGTAGCGCCCGCTGCCGTGGTGGTGGGCGACGCTGCCGCCGCGCCTGAGCGTTTCCTCAAGGATGATGCGAACGACGCGCATATAATCGTCCTTGGCGGCCTCCGCGCCCTTCTCCTCCATGAAGGCGAAGGTAAAGTAGATGTTCGTGCCCTGCATATAGAAATGGGAGGCGTGGCCGCCCGCATAGGCCATCTCCTCGACGTCTGTGGAGAGGCGCTCCGTGACGGCGTCATAGATGTTGCCGATTTCATCCCAGTTGGCGGAGATTTCGCAGGTGTCGGCGATCGCGCCCATGTCGTAATAGACGCCCTTGTCGAGCGTGTGGCAGACGTCGTTGCGGGTTTGCAGCCACGACTGCACGGGATTCTCCCCGAGGTCCGCGGCGCCGTATCTTTTGGCGCATTCCGCGATCGCGCGCCCCGTGGCCTCGGCGATCGCGCGCGGCCCCTCGCACAGGAACATCAAAAGCGCCTGCCCCGCGGGGACGATCGAATGGAGCCCCAGCACCATCATGACCTCGGCCGCGTCGTGCAGGCGGACGACGGCGGGCCTGTATCCGTCCGCCATGATCTCGCGCACCATCGCGAGGCCCGTTCGCATGTCCGCGACGCCGTAGGCGCGCATCCACCATTCGTCCGGGCGATACTTGAAGAGCTTGAGCGTCGCCTCCGTAATGAAGGCGAGCGCGCCCTCGCTGCCGATGAAAAGCTGTCGGAGGTCCGGCCCGCAGCTCCTGCGCGGCACGTTCTTGATGCGGACGATTTCGCCGCTCGGCAGCACGGCCTCGAGGCCGACCACGAGATCCTCGACGCCGCCGTAAAGCGTGGAGAACTGGCCCGTGCTGCGCGTGGCGAGGAGGCCGCCCACCTGCGCCATGGGCAGGGACTGTGGGTAATGCCCCGTCGTATAGCCGCGCTCGTTGAGGTGGTTTTCCAGCTGTTCGAGCGGCGTTCCGCACCGGACGGTCACCGTCATGTTCGTTTCGCTCATTTCCAGTATGCCGCTCATCGCGCTGCCGTCGAGGATAACGCCGCCCTCGACGGGCTCTATGCTCTGCGTCACGCTCGAGCCGCCCGTGCGCGGCGTCACGTCGACCCTGTTTTCGTTCAAAAAACGCAGGATTTGCGACGCTTCCTCGACATCGCGCGGCCGCACCACGCAGGATGCCCGCGGCGCGAAGTATTTTCCGTCCGCGCGCTCGTAGATGCGAAAGCCGATGTAGTCCTTCGCGCTCTCGACGAGCGTTTTTTCGTCCGAAAGCACGTTTTCCCCGCCCACGATGGCCGAAAGGCCGCGGATTAACTCCCGTGTATCCATCATATCTCCTCCTTCATTTTCATGGAGCGCGACGCGACGATGTCCGCGCCCGTGCCGCAGATGTTTTCGAGGATCACATCGTCGCATTTGACGGGGGCGTCTACGCGCACCCGATACAGGGTGGCGAGGCACTCCCGAAGCTTCGCCTTGGGGATTTCGCCCCGGCTGATGACGGGGAGCCTGGACAGCGCGCCGCCGCGTATGGCGACGGTCGTCGTCAAAACGCGCATGGGGTGCGCGTATTCGTTCACGCCGTATTCAAGCCCGCGCCTGCAGCCGTATCCCTCCACCACGATGGCTCCGTTTTCTTCCCGCACCGTCAGCCTGCAGCTCGCGGGGCACACCGTGCATACGATCTCTTTTCCGCTCATACGTTCGCCTCGTCCGCGACACGGATCGTCAACGGCGATTCCCCGACGCGGTCCACCCTGAAGGAGATCATCTCCGGCGGCGCGATGTGCTTCAGGCGCTTTTCCAAAAGGAGGCCTTCGTTGCCCTCACAGAAGAGCCTTGCGGCCGCTGCCGGCCTCTTCACGCGCATAAAGAACGTCGCGCCCGCAATGCCCTTCCGCAACCGCTGCGGCACCGCGAAGTTCACGTTCCCTTTGACCTCCACGGGGATGCAGCGTTCCGCAGAGCCCCTTTTGCCAGAAAGGAACTCCATCGCGCCGCGCGCCGCGATTTCCCCGCTCTCCGACACATAATCGACAAGATCGAACACCACGGCGACGTTCCCGCACGCGAAGATGCCGGGGACGCTCGTCATGAACGCGTCGTCGACGACGGGGCCCTTCGTGCGCGGGTCGATCTCGATGCCGGCCGCGCGGCTCAATTCGTTTTCCGGAATCAGCCCCACCGCGAGCACGAGGAGGTCGCATTCCATCCTTTCCTCCGTGCCGGGGATGGGCCGCATGGCTGCATCCACCCTGGCAACCGTCACCGCTTCCACACGACGTGCGCCGTGCACCTCGGTGACGGTCGTCGAGAGATGAAGCGGTATCCCATACTCGTCCAGACATTGCACGATGTTGCGCGTAAGGCCGCCGGGATTCGGCATGACCTCATATACCGCCTTGACCTCGATGCCCTCGAGGGTCATCCTGCGCGCCATGATGAGGCCGATGTCTCCCGAACCGAGTATCACGGCCTTTTTTCCGGGAAGATAGCCTTCCATGTTGATGTAGCGCTGCACCGCGCCCGCTGTCATAACGCCCGCGGGGCGGTCCCCGCAGATGAGCACCTGGCTTGCCGTACGCTCGCGGCAGCCCATCGCGAGGATGACGGCGCCCGCCTCGATTTCGAGCATGCCGTCCGCCCTGTTGCAGGCGTAAATCCTGCGCTCAGCCGTCAGTTCGAGCGCCATGGTGCCGCGCTTTATTTCGATGTCCATCCCTTCGAGCTTCCCGATGAACGCTTCGGCGTACTGGTTGCCGCTCATGCGCTTGCGGAAGCAGCTCAGGCCGAACCCGTCGTGGATGCATTGCTGGAGGATTCCGCCGAGCTCTGCGTCCCGCTCGAGCAGCGTCACGCGCTTTGCGCCGAGCTCACGCGCGCGGATGGCCGCCGCGAGCCCCGCGGGCCCTCCGCCGATGACGGCGATGTCGCAGGCAACGCGTTTCATGTTTCCTCCTCCCCTTCCCCCGCGCGGTTTTTCCATAAAAGCAGCTCGGACCCTTCGCCCTTGAGCGTGATGTCCGTCCACTCCACGTTGCGTTCCCGCGCCATGATTTCGATTACGCGCGGCTGGCAGAACCCGCCCTGGCAGCGGCCCATCCCGGCGCGCGTGCGCCGCTTGACGGCGTCGAGGGAGCGCGGCCGCAGCGGGGAGCGCAGCGCGTCGAGGATTTCCCCTTCCGTGATGCTCTCGCAGCGGCAGACGATCCTGCCGTAGGCCGGGTTTTGCCGGATCAGCTCATCCTGCTGATCGCGGCTCATGTGCCGGAATTCCACCTCGCGCTTCCTCTTAGGCTGCCAATCTGACTTTTCCAGCAGGGGATTCCCCTTTTCCGCCGCGTGCTCCGCGAGAATGTCCTCGACCATGCGCGCGATGGCGGGCGCCGCGGCAAGCCCCGGGGACTGTATCGCGCCGACGTTGATAAATCCGTCCGTCACGGGGGACATTTCGATGATAAAATCCTCTTTATAGTCCGCCGGGCGGTTGCCCGCGAAGAAGCGGATGATGTTCGCGCGGGATACGCTCCCGTCCCCCCTGCCCATGGCGTAGTCGAGTTCCTCCATGGTTGCCGAAAGGTCCTCCTTGTCGGGGATTTCCCCGGCGGAGGGGCCCATGAGCACATTCCCCTCGGGCGTGCGGCACATGCCCCCGCCCTTGGTCTCCGCGTGTTCGATCGCGCGCCTGACCTCGGCGAGGGTGATGCGTTCGCACAGGCTTTCATATTCCGGCTCGACCGCTTTGTCGAGGATCGCGATGATGCCCTTTCGCGCGTGGATGGTGTAGCTCTTGTCCCCCGCCATGGCGGAGATCTCGTCCGCGTAGACGCCCGCGCAGTTGACGACGTACTTCGCTTTGACGATGCCTTTATCGGTCACGGCCCCCTCGACCGCGCCGTTTTTGACGAGGATTCCGGCGACGGTCGCGTCGAAGAGGAACTTCGCCCCGTTCTGCGCCGCGTTCTCCGCGAGTGTCAGAGCGACCTTATACGGCTCCACGAGGCCCATCGTCGGCAGCCACAGCGCGGCTTTCACCTTCGGCCCGAGGCCGTTTTTCACAAGTCCCGGCTCCAGCTCGCACGCGCGCTTCCCGTCGACCAGCTCCGCGCCCGGCACGCCGTTTTTCAGCGCCTGCCGATACGCATACTTCAGCGCGGGAACGAGGAACCTTTCGGTCACAAAGCCCATCGCGCCGCAACGCTGCAGCTCGAAACCGAGCTCCTTCGCCCACTCGTCGTACATGCGGTTGCCTTCCACATTGAGCTTTGCCTTGAGCGTGCCCGGCTTGACGGCGTGCCCGGGGTGGATGTTGCCGTTGTTCGCCTTTGTGGCGCCCATGGCGACGTCGTCCTCCGCTTCGACGACGGTAATGTTCAACTGATACTTGGAAAGCTCCCGCGCGACGCCGCAGCCCGAGACGCCCGCGCCGACGATCAGCACATCGGTTTCGTGGATGACGCCGATCGCTTCGCCCTTCGCGCGAAGGGACGCGTAATCCTTTCCCGGGACCGTTACGCCCCTTGTGCTCATCTCGTTGACGACGTTTTTTACGCCCTGCAGCTTCGCGGCCTTGTGGCCGATCGCCACGAGCTCCCGCCAGCTTTCGCATTCTCCCCGCAGCGTGACGATGCTGCGGCCGTCGATTTCCGCGTCGATCGAAGCGTCCGGAAACGCTTTCTTCAGTTTTTTCCTGATTTCGTCGATTTCCATGAAATCCCTCACGCGACGGATCAATAGAATTGAGGCGCCATCTTGAATTCGACCACGAGCTTCTGGATGCGGGCGACGAGGCTGCCGGAAAGGTAATGCTCGAGTATGCCGCCGATGCCGAAGTTCTTTTTGTTGACGAGGATCACCGGCTGCCGGAACTTGTCGGCCTTCTCCCCCTCGATCGGTATCACGGATACGTCCGATATGGAAACGCGCCTCTCGCCGCCGAAGAAAAGGTTGCTCAAATTCGGCTGCGGGGAGTGCAACTCGCCCTGCATGACGACACAGTCCGCGCTGCCCGAAAGAAAGGCGAAGTTGCAGGAGATATAGGGCATCTCGATCACGCGGACGTCCTTGCCCGCGCAGGCGAGCCGCGTCAGCTCCCACTGGTCGGTGCTCGTGGGGTCGGCGGCGATGCTCATGCCGTCCTGTATTTCGAGCAGCCCGGGTTTGTTGATGTAAAGCGTGTACGGCCGCGAATACTCGCAGCCCTCGAGCAGAAACGCGCGCTCCAATTCCGGATGGCGCGCCGTATACTCCTCCGCGGCCGACTCGGTGACGACCACAAAATCATAAATCTCGCGCAGCAGCGCCTCGGCGCGGTTCTTCGAGCCCTGCACAAAGGCGAAGGTGAAAGGCACGCTGCACTTGTTCATCGCCTGGCAGATGCCCGTGGCAAGCCCCGCGTGATGGATGCTCAGCGGCGCCGGCATGGAGCCTGTGATAAAATGGAGCGCAGCGTTTTCAAAGAGCTTTTTCTCATCCTTGGCAGTCAGATAGGTGCCGTTTTTGCCGCGCTTGTCGAGCGCGATCGCCCCCGCCTGCTCGAGGCTGTCGATCGCGTTCTGCACGATGCCGCGGGAGCAGTCGAACGTCTCCGTATATTCTCGGATGGTCGGTATCCGCGCATCCAACTCCGCGCCGAGCATGCCCCGCGCGATGCGCGTCCTCACGAGCCAATCCTTTTTGTACGGTATTCTAGCCACGGAAATCCCTCTCATATGTACAAATTTATGTACTTAATATTATTTTATGCCTGCGATATATGCTTGTCAATCGAAAATGCGGATGTGCGCACGCGCCGCGATTGCGCGGGAATCGCGGCGAACGCTGCTGAATGCGTTTCGAATCTCGCATAGAAGGAAGATTTTTCCGAAAACCGCTTTTGCCACCTTGCCTTTAAGTACAATCCGTTGTACACTTTCACAAAGGAGGCGACGTTATGACGGACAACCCCCTGATCCTGACCTTCGACATCGGCACGCAGAGCACGCGCGCGATGCTCGTCGACAGGCGCGGCAACGTGGCGGCCAAAGCTCAGAAGCATTTCGAAAAGCCCTATCATTCCCCGCAGCCCGGCTGGGCGGAACAGGACCCCGATTTTTACTGGAACACAATTTTGGAGACGAGCCGCAGGCTGAAAGCGGATTGTGAAGACAAGTGGAAGGACGTCGTCGCCGTCACGTGCGCATGCATCCGCGCGACGACCGTCTGCCTTGATCGGCACGGCCGCCCGCTTCGCGACGCCATCGTGTGGCTCGACAAGCGCCGGGCGACGAATCTTCCGCCCCTCCCCGCTTTGAGCCGCGCCGCCTTCGCCGCGGCGGGTATGACGGAAACAGCCGAAACCATCCGCGGCAATCTGGCCTGCAACTGGCTCGCCGTGAACCACCCGGAAATCTGGGAAAAAACCGACAAATTCGTGCTGCTCTCCGCCTATCTGAACTTTCGCTTCACAGGCAATTTAGTCGATTCGATCGCGAACACGGTCGGCGTCCTCCCCTTCGACACCAGGCATACCTGTTGGCTTTCAAAAAACGACGTCACGCGCTCTGTCTACCTGATGGAGGACGACAAGCTCATCGACCTCGTAAAGCCCGGCGAAAGGATCGGCTCCGTCACGGAGGAGGCGAGCGAGGGAACGGGCATCCCCGAGGGCACGCCGTATATCGTCACCGGCGCGGACAAGGCCTGCGAAACGCTCGGCCTCTCCTGCACGGATGAAACGAGCGCCGCGCTCAGCTTCGGCACGACCGCGACCATAGAGGTCGCGACGAAGCGCTACATGGGCCCCTCCGCCATCATGCCGCCTTATGTCGCGATCAACGGCGGCTTTTTGCCGGAGGTGGAGACGTACCGTGGGTACTGGCTCATTTCGTGGTTCAACCGCGAGTTCGCCGCGAAGGAAATGGAGGAAGCGAAGCGTCTCGGCTGTTCGGCTGAAGAATTGCTCAACGCGCGCCTCGCGGAGATACCGCCCGGATGCGACGGGCTCGTCTTCCAGCCGACGTTCACGCCCGATATCACGACCCCTCACGCGAAGGGGGCGATCATCGGATTTTCGGATATCCACACGCGCATCCACCTCTACCGCTCCATCATAGAGGGCATCAACTTCAGCATGATGGAGGGGCTGCACCTTCTTGAGAAGCGCGGTAAGTTCAAAGTAGGAAAACTTTTCGTCGCGGGCGGCGGCAGCCGGAGTTCGGAAATCTGCCAGATCACCGCCAACATGTTCGGTCTGCCGCTTCACCGCACGCAGACATACGAGGTCTGCGGCGTGGGCAGTTCGATGGTGGCGTTTATCTCGATGGGCATATATCGCGATTATCCGGAGGCGATCGGGGCGATGGTGCATATCCGGGATACGTTTTTGCCCGACATGGCCGAGCACGCGGTCTACAGGCGACTTTACGAGGAGGTCTACTGCCGCGTGTTCGACAGCCTCTCCCCCCTCTACAGGAAGCTCAACGACATCGCGAAACGCCATGTCCGCTGACATGGCTCAATAAAAGAATGGCAATGAAAGGAGAAATCATATGGCTAAGTTCACCGCGCAGTCCCTCGTGGAGGATATTCTAAAAAACCCGGAGGCCGTGAAGGTGGTCGAATCCCTCCTGCCGGGCGTCACGAAGAACCCCGCGATCAAGATGGTGAAGAAGTTCACCCTCGAGAAGCTCTCCAACCTCCCCCAGGCGAACCTCTCCAAGGAAAACCTCGAGAAGCTCCTCAAGGAGCTCAACGAGAAGGTCAAGGGATAATCCCGCTTCGCACTTTTCAACCGGACGGCCCGGGCAGGCCATCCGGTTTATTTTCAATTCAAAAACTCATTCCCTTGTTTGCGGACGCGAAAGCGCAAAAGAGCATCTTAAAGGAGGACGGAAATGAAGAAGGCAAAGGTCACTCTCATCAGGCTGAACGCGCCGCACCAGAGCGAGAGCTTCCAAAAATTCCTGCCGCTTGGCGAGCCGGTGAGGCGCGAGATCGATTCCGCCGTGCGATCGCTGTTCGACGCGGCGGGCGGGACCTCCATGCTCAAGTCCAGCGGGGATGTTTACATCAAGCCGAACGGCATCGACGCGAAACCGTACGCCTTCACGAGGCCGGAGCTGGTCGAATCCGTCGTCCGATATTGGAAAAACGCGGGCGCGAAGAACGTATATCTCCTCGAGAGCTCGACGCAGGGAAATTTCACGCGGCTGGTTTTCGATATTACGGGCTACACGGCCATCTGCAAGGCGACCGGCGCGAAGCCGGTCTTCCTCGACGAGGACCGGGCCGCGACGTTCGAGTTCAAAGGAAAGCCCTCTTCCGGTGAGGACGAGCGCGGCTACGAGGGGACGACGTTCCGCATTTCGAAAACCGTCGCGGAAAAGCTCGTAAGGGATGCGGACCAGAACCTCTATATCAGCCTGCCCAAGCTCAAGACGCACTCGATGGCGGGCGTGACGCTCGGCGTCAAGAACCAATGGGCATTCCCGATGCAGGAGGACAGGCGCAAGGATCATAACTTCAATCTCGCGAATAAGCTCGTGGACGTGCTGGGCTACCTGAAGCCCGATTATACCATCATCGAGGGCATCGAGGGAACGATCCACGGGCATTACCCCGTCACTGCGTTTGCGGATGAATGCGTCGTCCCCTTTGGCATACTCATCGGGAGCGACAACGTGGTCGCGGCCGACCTCGTGGGCGCGCGCGTGTTCGGCCTGGGGCTTGAGGATGTCGAACATCTGCGCGTCGCGATCGAGCGGGGCTATTCCGGCGGCGTCAGGACGCTCGAGGATATCGACATCGCGGGCGATCTGTCGCCCTATACCGAGAAGTACCCATGGGACCTTCGCCAGGTGTTCCCGGATGACATCGCGATTCTACGGGGAACGGAAAGGCTCTGCCGCGAGGGATGCATGAACAACCCGCTCTCTCTTTTGCAGGCGTTCTATTACGATTACGGCGGGAAGGGCGGCTGGACGATGGTGATGGGCAAGGGACACGAAGAAGAGGCTGTCGACGCCATAAAAGGACGCGTGCTCGTCGTGGGAAAATGCGCGATCAAGGAGGTTGGCGACCGGCTCGTGAAGCGCTTGGGTGCGAACAACGTGTATTTCAGCGGCGCGTGCAACGACCTGACCGCCACGCTCGCCGCGATGTGCCATTTGATGAAGGTGAGCCCGTTCGCGTTCGCACCCTATCCTTTTATGAAGTCCGCCAAATGCCTTCTGCTCGCGCTTGCGCACGGAACGAGCGCGCGGGTGCCTTCGCTCGTTTCAAACATCATAAAAACCGTATAAGCGCAAAAACGCATGCGGGACGGCCGGATGGTCGCCCCGTATGCGCGTTAGATTTGAAAACTCAAAGCATGATGCAGATCAGCCCGTTGCAGCCGTCGTTCACCATGCGCTGCAGGGTCGATTGCAGTCTTTGCTGCACGTCGTCCGGCAGGCGGTTCACCTTGCCCGTCATGCTCTCGCGCACCATGTCGCGCAGGGATTTGCCGAAGATATCCGTTTCCCAGATCTTCTGCGGGTTGTTCTCGAAGGTGTTCATAAGGTAATTCATGAATTCCTCGCTCTGCTCCTCCGTGCCCACGAGGGGCGAAACCTCGGACTCCATGTCGATCTTGATCATGTGCAGCCCGCTCGCTCGCGCGCGCAGCTTCACGCCGAAGCGGTTGCCCTGGCGCACGATTTCCGGCTCATCCATCTCCATCTTGTCGAGCTGCGGCGGCACCATGCCGTACCCCGTCTGCATGGCGCATTTGAGCGCGCCCTCGATTTTGTCGTATTCGCGCTTCGCAGCGGCGAAGCCCTTGAGGGACGCGATCAGGTGCGCGTCGTCCTTGATCTCCACCCCGCACTCCTCGCCGAGCACGGTGTAGAACATGTTCTCGTTTGGACGCATGTCGATGAGCACCTCGCCCTCGCCCAGAGACACGTTCGTGATATTCGCCGGCGAGAAGCCCTCCACTTCGGAAAGCGCCTCGTTGAAGCCGACATAGTCGCGCATATAGCAAAGCGTTTTGGCGGCCTCCTCGAGGGGCTTACGCACGCGCTCCACGAGCCAGTGCTCGCCGCCGAGCTCGCATACCCATTCGGGCAGCTCCACGCGGACCGTCCTGAGCGGGAACTCCATCAATACGAGTTCCAGGATGTCGCACAGGCCGTTCGTATCGACCGTGAGCACGTTTGCCGGATGCACGGTGACGCCGTATTTCTCGCGAAGGGTGAGCGAGAGCCCGATCGTCTCCGGATCGTCCGGATGCGTGCTGTTGAGGATCACGATGAAGGGCTTCCCCTGCTCGCGCAGCTCGCGGATGACGCGCTCCTCCGCGGCGACGTAATCCTCGCGCGGTATCTGCGTGATGCTGCCGTCCGTCGTCATCACGATGCCTATGGTCGAATGGTCCGTGATGACCTTCCTGGTGCCGATCTCCGCCGCTTTGTCGAAGGGCATCTCCTCCTCGGACCAGGGCGTGCGCACCATGCGCGGCAGGTCGTTTTCAAGGTGCCCCGCCGCCCCCGGCACCATGTAGCCCACGCAGTCCACGAGGCGCACGCTCAAATTCGTGTTCTCGCCGAGCGTGATGTTCGCGGCCTCGCTCGGCACGAACTTCGGCTGCGTTGTCATGATGGTCTTTCCGGCCGCGCTCTGCGGGAGTTCGTCGATCACCCGCGCGCGCTCATATTCGTTCTCTATCGAGGGTATGACGAGCATATCCATAAAGCGCTTGATAAATGTCGATTTCCCGGTCCGCACGGGACCCACAACGCCGATATAGATGTCCCCGCCGGTCCTCTGGGCTATGCTCTCGTATAATTCGCGTCTCTCCATTGCGAAATCCTCCCATGCGGTAATCTTCAATGATATATATGTCATGAAACGGCGCATCATGCAAACGCGCCGCTCTGTTGGCGGCGCGCGGCTATAGATATCAAATTGTCACTCTACAGGATCAGTCTTCCTTGTTTTTCGGGCGCACGATGAGCCGCACGGGCGTGGCGGTGAGCCCGAAGGACTTCCTGAAATAGTTTTCAAGATATCTCTTGTAGGAGAAATGCATGATGTCTGGGTCGTTGACGAAGAGCACGAACGTCGGGGGTTTGACAGATACCTGCGTGGCGTAATAGATGCGAAGCCGCCTGCCCTTGTCCGAGGGAGGTTCCGTCATGCTGACGGCCTCCGCGACGATGTCGTTGAGCGTGCCGGTGGAAATGCGCCTGCAGTTCTGCTCATAGGCCGTGTCCGCATACTCCATGACCTTGTTGACGCGCTGCCCCGTCAGGGCCGAGATGAAGAGCATGGGAACATAGTCCATGAACGCGAGGTCGACGGCGAGCTTCTTCTTGAACTCGTTCATCGTGTGGGTGTCCTTCTCGATGAGGTCCCATTTGTTGACGATGAGCACGGAGGCCTTCCCCTCCTCGTGCACATAGCCCGCGATCTTCACGTCCTGCTCGCTCATGCCGAGCTTCGCGTCCACGACGATGAGCGCGACGTCCGCGCGGCGTATCGCGCCCAGCGAGCGGATGACGCTGTACCGCTCGATGCTCTCGTCCTCGATGGCGCGCTTCCTCCGGATGCCCGCCGTGTCGACGAGCACGTAATCCTTGCCGTTCCGGCGGAAAGGCGTATCGATGGAATCTCGCGTCGTGCCGGGGATGTCGCTCACGATCGAGCGCTCGCTGCCGAGCAGCATGTTCACGAGGCTCGATTTGCCCACGTTGGGCCTTCCCACGACCGCGATGTTCGTGACGTCCGGGTTTTCCTCCGCGCCGACCCTCGGAAAATGCCGGACCACCTCGTCGAGGAGGTCGCCGAGGCCCAGCCCCTGCTCGGAGGAGATGATGACGGGCTGGCCGATGCCGAGCTCGTAAAACTCGTATTCCGCCTCTTTGTATTTCGGGTGGTCGATCTTGTTGACGCCGAGCACGATGGGCTTCTTCGAGCGGCGAAGGAGGTCCGCCACCTCGAGATCGGACGCAGTCAGACCTTCCCGCCCGTCCACGAGGAAGACGATCACGTCCGCGGTCTCGATGGCAAGCTCCGCCTGCCTTCTCATCTGGACGCTGAGGATATCCTCCTTGAGCGGCTCTATGCCGCCCGTGTCGATGAGCGTGAAATGATAGTCGAGCCAGTCCGCGTCCCCGTAGATGCGGTCGCGCGTCACGCCCGGCGTATCCTCGACGATCGCGATGCGCTTCCCGACGATCCTGTTGAAGAAGGTCGATTTGCCGACGTTCGGCCTCCCGACGATCGCTACGAGCGGTTTTGTCATGTTACACCTCTTTCAGTCCGTCAAACAATCCATATATGTATTCCTCGCCGTCCGCCGCGCACAGGGGCAGCACGCGGACGCCGAGCTCTTTTTGAAGCCAATCTATATCGTGCCCGTCGAGGAACACGTCCTCGCGCTCGCGGAGCATGTCGTCCGGGATGACCAAAAGCTCGCCGAGCGTTTCGCCCTTGAGCTGCGCCGCGATGTCCCCCGCCGTGACGAGCCCCGCGACGGTCACGCTGTGCCCGAAGAAATCGTTTTTTACAGCGCGCAGGTCGAACTCGACTCCGTAATCCGCGAGTTTCGCGAACAGCGGTCCGAGGAAGCGATGAGCCGATTGCCCCGTGACGCCCGTCACGCGCCGTTTCGTCGGGAAGGGTTCCAGCGCGACGAGCGCCTCCTGAAATTCCCGCTCGAATTTTCGCAGCAGGCCCACGCCGTTTTCAAGCTGGGGAAACCCGTCGTACGTTTCGTATGCCGGGAGCTCCCGCCCCGCGATGGCGTACAGCTCGTCCGCAGCGTAAACGAAGCCCTCGCCCGTTTCCCGGCGCGCGTCTTTGGAAAACGCCTCGACGAAATCGAGGATCTCCTCCGCGCCCCCGGGCGTGATCGCCGAAAGGGGCGAAAGCCCTTCCCGGAAGCGGGTCAGGCCGACCGGAACGACCGCCACGGTCCCTGCCGCGGGGGAAAGCGCGTACAGCTCCCGTATGCTGCTTTCGAGCACCTTCCCGTCGTTGACACCCGGGCAGACGACGATCTGTGCGTGAAAACGCAGTCCTTCGTCCCGAAGCTTCGTAAGGCGCTCCATGATGCGGTCCGCGGAAGGGTTCCGCATCATTTTCTTTCGCACCTCGCCGTCCGTCGCGTGGACGGAAACGTAGAGCGGGCTCACGCGGCGGCGCAGGATCCGCCCGAATTCCGCGTCCGACACGTTGGTCAGCGTCACATAGTTGCCCATGATGAGGGAGAGCCGCCAGTCGTCGTCCTTGAAATGCAGCGTGTCCCGCCCGCCCCGGGGCATCTGGTCGATGAAGCAAAAGAGGCAGCGGTTTTTGCAGGTGCGAACGGGGTCCATGAGCGAGGTTGAGAAGGTGAGCCCGAGCGGTTCGTACACATCCTTTTCAACGAGGTGCTCGCGCGCGTTTCCCGTCTCGTCCTCGACGACGATAAAAAGCCTGTCCGCCGCCGTGAGATGCTCGTAATCGATGATATCCACGACGGGTTCGCCATTGACCGAAACGAGATAAACGCCTCCTTTTATTCCGGAGGCGTCGGCCGGCGAACGTTTTTCCACCGCGGTGATCAGGTGCTTTACAGGCGCGTTCCCTTGGTTCATAAGGCGATTATATCATACCCCGGTTGAAATTGTACATTCCCGCGTATTCTGATATAATGACGGACGGCGGCTGGAGGTGAGGATTTATAAGATTCGTTTTGGCTCCTGATTCCTATAAGGGCACGATGAGTTCGACTGAGGTGTGCGAGGCGATGGAGCGCGGCATCCGGCGCGTCCTTCCGGACGCCATCGTCGATTCCCTGCCCGTCGCGGACGGAGGCGAAGGCAGCGTGGACGCATTCCTCCACGCCATCGGCGGGGAAAAGCGCGCGCTCGAGGCTTGCGGGCCGCATTTCGATAAAATCGAGGCGTATTACGGCGTACTCGCCGATCGGAAAACCGCCGTCATCGAGATGGCCGCCTGCGCGGGGCTTCCGCTCGTGCATAAAAAAGACCCCTCCCGCACGACCACATACGGCGTGGGCGAAATGATGCTGCACGCCGCCCACAACGGCTGCACGCAGATCATCATGTGCCTCGGCGGCAGCGCCACGAACGACGCGGGCTGCGGCGCAGCGGCTGCCGCGGGGATTCGCTTCTACGATAAAAACGGCAGGCAGTTCATACCGGTCGGCGGCACGCTTTCGGACATCGTGCTCATCGACGCCTCCGGGATGGCCCCGGCGCTTTCGGGCGTCGACATCATCGCCATGTGCGACGTGGACAATCCCCTTTACGGCGAATCCGGCGCGGCCTATATCTTCGCGCCGCAGAAAGGCGCGGACGAGCGCATGGTAAGATTTCTAGACGACGGCCTTCGCAGCCTCGCCGGCGTTTTGAAAGCGCATGAGATCGCGCGCCTTGGAGGTTCCGGCGCGGCGGGCGGCATGGGTTTCGGCATGCGCGTCTTCTTCAACTCCAAGCTTCGCATGGGGATCGAGACCGTGCTCGACATCACGGGCTTCGACGAGCTTTTGCGCGGCACGGACTATGTGTTCACCGGCGAGGGCCGCATCGATCCGCAGAGCATGCACGGCAAAGCCGTCGTCGGCGTCGCGAAGCGCGCGAAGCGCGCCGGCGTGCCCGTCATCGCGGTCGTGGGCGATATCGCGGACGGCATCGACGAAGCCTATCATCTGGGCGTCGCCGCGATTTTCAGCATCAACCGCGTGGCGCTCGATCGGGAGCTTATGCGAAAGCGCGCCCCGCGCGACCTCGAACTGACGGTCGCGGACATCGTGAGAGTGCTCGGGAAATAACGCCAAACAATCGCATATTCATCTAAAACACGCTTTTCTTCTGGCAAATTGAACGCCTCTGTGATAGCATAATTGGAAAATAATACTTGGATACAGGAACAGACAAAACCAACTGTATTTGGGCTTTATCAAGCCATAGCAGGGAGTGGAAAGCATGATATATAAACGCTATAGCGACGCAAAAAAATTTTATAAAGAAACGTTTTCGATTCTGATGAAACATGAGGCACAGAACTCCTTGCCGCTTGGAAACGCGGTGATCGGAAACAACGGCGGCGAAAGCGAAGGCTGGCGGAACACGAAAAACTGGTTTATGGCGACGGTGACGGACGACGGCGGCAATATTTTGCTCGTGGCCATTATGACGCCGCCGTTTAACATCACCCTTTATGAAACGGATAATCTTTCCAATGATGAAGCATTGGAATGCCTGTGCGAGAACATGATCAAAGAAAGCATAGCCGTTCCGGGAGTCACATCCGAAAACAGGCTGGCGGAGCGTTTTGCAAAAACATATACAAAAAAGGCGGGCATGGGTTATCAAGTTCATAAGAATATGCGCATTTACACGCTCGATAGAGTGGATGAAAACATACCGGTCGTTGGGACCATACGGAAAGCCGAAAAAAAGGATTTATGCTTTCTGCCCTATTGGCATAGCGCTTTTACGCTCGACTGTGATTTGGGCGGCGAAAGCCTTGACGAAGCTGCTTCCGCTGTTGCGAGGGCGATCGATCGTGAAATGCTTTTCGTATTGGAAAACGCCGGAACGCCCGTTTCGATGGCCTCGGCGCTGCGGGAAATCATAACCGGGCGATGCATCGGCATGGTTTACACGCCTCCCTATTTCAGAAAAAGCGGGTATGCGAGCTCCTGTGTCGCACAGGTCAGCAAGTTGGTTCTCGATATGGGATACAAATACGCGTCGCTTTTCACGAACCTTGCCAACCCGATTTCGAACAGCATCTATCAAAAGATCGGATACAAGCCCATTTGCGACTATAACGAGTTGGTGTTCACGGCAAAAACCTGAATTACGCATGAGGAGGAGCGCAATGAACGCGAAGCTGGAAGCATACCTGAAGAACAAATGGGCGGAGGAACGGGAGGAGCGCGAGCTGCTCTTGCTCAAGCTCGGCCTCTACGACAAGGTATATTCCCCCGACAACGAACCCTCGGCTGAATACTACGACTGCGAGGGCGAAGGGGAAAACGCCAGGTATTTCGAACGCGTTCCCATTGAAGTCACGGCGGAGGAATACGCGGAAATCCTCAAATACAATCCTAAGCCCGTGAAGCCGTACAAAAACCGCATCGCCTTATTTATGACGGTGCTCGCGTGGATCACGTACATCAGCGGATTTCTCATCGGCATCGTGTCATTTTTCGGCGACGGCAGTTTCGTTGCCGGTTTTGTCGTGTGGACATACGCCTTTGTCGGCGGCTCCGCGGCGCTCGCCCTGTCGGAGGTTATCCGGCTGCTCGGCAGCGTCAATGACAAGATGGACAGGATGATTGATTCCTGATTATAAATCAAATGACTCTTTGATCTTTCGCGCGGCTTCTTCGGCCGTTAGGCCGGAGTTGTCTATTCTGATGTAGTTCTCAAACGGTATTTCGCCCTCAAAGCTTACGCAGCGATACCTTTTATCATCGTTTATCAAGCGTTGATTTGATTGTTCAACATCCCGCTTGGAGGCCTTGTGCTTCAGGCGGTTTTCCGTGGCGTTCCTTTGCAGGCGGATTTCCTGCGGCGCTACGAGCTCGACATAATAGATGTCCGCCTGATGCCTTTGAAAGATCGCTTTGACGTGTTCGACATAATCCCAATCCTCTTTCTGATCGAAGGCCCACATGTATGTGAATATCAGCCCGTAGCAATCTGATGCTGCGAACTCCTCAAAAATGACTTCCCGAATGCGGGAAACGACCTTCCTGCTGAAATAGCCGAATATCTCCAGCACCGGTTCGATTGTCATATGGTTGTGAAACAAGCGCAGGTCGGTTATCTTCATCAACTCCTGCCCGACCGTCATCTTTCCGACGGCGGCATCTCCGATCAAAAACAGCAGTTTCATCGTAAGCGTCCTTCAATCTTAAAATTGCTTTTCACGATTATCGCAGAATAATAACGGCACCCGCTGTTCTCACTCCGGATAGTCCACAATTCTTGTTTTTCCGGTCTTAAAATCTACTTTCCACCCATCGTATCGATAATCTTTGGGGATACGGATATAGCAACCGATTGTACCGTCGCGCCTGCGCCTTACGAGATCTGATACGTTTTTGTTCGCGACATTACCCTCGGCCACCGTCAGGCTGTTCTCATCGCGGGAAAGCACAACCCCGATATGGTCACACCATGTGCTGTTCTCCAACTTATCTTCTTTGGGAATGATGTTGTTGTAAATAACGATGTCCCCGCGTTCGGGAATAAACCCATCTTTTTCATCATGGCAAAACCCATTTTCAACGCCCCACTCATGCCATGCGGCGACACAAGCAAACCGAAAACTTGCAGTCTTGTTTGCGGTATGCGGAACGCGGATTGGCAGTGAAAGCCCTGCCTCGAGACAGCAATGATATACAAAAGCCGCACACCATGCACTTTTCAGTTCATCAAAAGCGGTTTTCTCCGGAAAGTAACGGGCTATTTTCATATAATCCGCATCTGATTTTTCGCCGACGATTTTCTTTTCCGCAAGGGATTCGGCTATATCGGCTACATGGCATCGCTCGAATTCTTTGACGGTCGCTTTCTCTTTCGGAAGAAATGTAACATTCGGCATCGGAATTGAAAGCTCTCTCATGGCGCGGCGTAGTCTTTGCCCATAAATCCGCCCGTATGCGGTATCAAACGATAAATGCTGAAGAATATCGCTATCTTTTAACAGTTCATCATACTCGTCCTGAACATGTTCTTTATCCGAATGATGATAGAGCGCGGACTTTATAATAATCTGCTCTTCGTTCGAAAAAAGACCGGCCAATTCATACTTGAAAGCAACCCGGACCATTTCGGCGCCATTAAAGGCATGCAGCGCAACGACGCCGGTCTTATAGGAATATATATCATGCAGCAAGCCGATGACCGTTGCCAGTTCCATATCCAGTCCGCGCTTTGCCGCCAAGAGCGCGCAGCATTGAGAGACACCGTATGAATGTATATAGGCCGCGCGTTTTTCTTCAGGATCTCCTATACAATCAAAAATGTTGTTTACATATGCCCTAACGCAGTCCAATCCGCTCTTCATTCCTTCGCCGCCCTATTCTTCAATCAATTGTTAATGATTCTTTCTCAACATCGACCTGAAAGAGCATCCCGCCAATAATGAAAAAGACATGATCCCAAGACGGATCCATGTCTTTCCCTGGTCGGGGCGAGGTGATTTGAACACCCGGCCTTTTGGTCCCGAACCAAACGCGCTACCAAACTGCGCTACGCCCCGATAAAAATGGAGCCAATGCAGGGACTCGAACCCTGGACCTGCGCATTACGAATGCGCTGCTCTACCAACTGAGCTACATTGGCCCGACGCTGTTGCGTCAACGATTTTGGATTATAGCATAGATTTTGAATCCTGTCACTAGCTTTTTTGAATTTTCAAAAGCGCTCAATCATATTCCCGGCACGTCGCCGCGGCCTCGGCGACCTCCTCCCTGGAGGCGAGCGCGCGCACCTCGAACTCCTCGATGTGCAGCTCCTTTTCCCCGCGCACATACACCGCGCCGTTTTTCGGGATGGGCAATATGCCGGACTTCGGGGATGTGTTTTCCTCGATCGCCCGGGCGACTTCCGAGTGGACGCGAACGAGATAATGCTTCGCCGTGCCCGTGTTGACGCACCGCATCAGCGTACGCCGCACGCGCAGCAGCATCGTTTCGCAGGAGAGCACCTTTCCGTCCCCGCCGCAGTACGGGCAGGGGGTTTGCATGGTGTTGGAGATGCACTGGCGCGTCTTCTTGCGCGTCATTTCGACGAGGCCGAGCTGCGTGATTCCCAGCACGTTGGACTTCGTCCTGTCCTTGGCGAGCTCGCCGCGCAGCGTCGAGAGCACGCGCTCCTTGTCGGCGATCTCGTCCATGTCGATGAAGTCGACGATGATGATGCCGCTGATGTCGCGAAGCCTCAATTGTTTTGCGATCTCCCTCGCGGCCTCGCAGTTGGTTTCGGTGATGGTTTCCTGAAGATTATCGCTCCCGACGTACTTGCCCGTGTTGACGTCGATGGTCGTGAGGGCTTCCGTCTGGTCGATGATGATGTAGCCGCCGTTCTTCATCCAGACCTTGCGCTCGAGGGATTTGCGGATGGCGTCGTCCAGCCCGAGCAGGTCGAACATGTCCGGCGTCTGATCGTAAAGCTCCACCTTGTCGCGCAGCGACGGCGAAATGATGCCCGCCACGATCTGCACGCGATCGAAAAACTCCCTGTCGTTGATGACGAGCCGGTCGATTTCCGGCGTGAAAATATCGCGTATGGTGCGGAACACCAAAGGTTCCTCGGCGTGCAGCAGCCGCGGCGCTAAGACGAGCTCGCTCTTCTGGCTGATGCGCTCCCAGAGCCTCGTTAGAAACACGTAATCGGCCTCAAACTCCGCGTCGCTCTTGCCGAGGGCTGCCGTGCGCACGATCGCGCCCATGGCGCGGCTCCCCGCCACGCGCTCGAACGTCGCCTTGAGGCGCATGCGCTCCGATTCGTCCTCAATCCTCCTGGAAACGCCGATGTATTTCACCGATGGCATCAGAACGAGCGTGCGCCCCGGCAGCGTGATGTTCGTCGTGACCCGCGCGCCTTTGGTGCCCACGGGCTCCTTGACGATCTGCACCATGATCTCCTGCCCGACCTTCACGATGTCCCTGATGTTGGGCATGCCGTTTGGTATCGCTGGGACCTCGCCGTTGAAGGTGAATTCGGATTTGTCCGCCTGTACGTCCCCCGCGTAGAGGAAGGCGTTGCGCTCGAGGCCGATGTCCACGAACGCCGCCTGCATGCCGGGCAGAACGTTCTGCACTCTTCCCTTATAGATGTTCCCGACAAGCCTTTCGCGTCCCCTGCGCTCGATGTATATCTCGCTCGGCGCGCCGTTTTCCGCAAGCACCACGCGCGTCTGATACGGATTGATGTCGACGAAAATCTCTTTCTTCATGGAATTCCGAACTCCCTCAGCTATTCTATGGGGGTGCTTTTTCCGTTCGAAAATAACACAGCGTCCCGGTTGATCGTATAATCACAACGCGCGCCCGCGCGCAGGAGAAGCTCCCTGACGAACGTATCGGGATTCAGGCTGCCGGACGCGTTGAGTACCCCTTTCATACGCAGCAGCAGCGCATCGTCGTCCGTACGGCCGAATTCCACGGCCAGCACCTGCGGGCGGATGTCCGTCGCCTTCACCCCGCCCTTTGTTCGCTTGTCGACGACGATCGGTCCCGCGAGCAGCGCGTCGAGCGCGGACGAGAGCTTCGCGCGATCCGGCGCGCCCTCGAAGCGGACGGTGTATTCCGCCGCGGACAGGAGCGCGGTCAGCGAGGGCAGCTTCTCCTCGACGGCGTACGCCTCCCTGACGCGAAAGCCCGCGGGGAGCGAAGCGTTGATGGAGCCGATAAACTCCTCTGTCTGCACATCGCGCTCGAGCTTTACGTCGAGCCATTCCGCGCCGCTCGTGACGCCCGTCGCAAGCGCCGTCGCGAACGCGAGCACGGGGTGCGGGTTGAAGCCCTGCGAATAGGAAACGGGCGTGCCCGCGCGCCGAAAGGCGCGCCCGAACAACCTCTGTACATCCAGGTGCGAGACGAAGCGCGCCTCGTCCCCTTTAGAAAACCTTGCAATAATCCGCATATCCCTCGCCGAAGCAGCCGTTGCATCCCTGCCTGCAGTCCCTCGTTTTCGAGGCCCTGTACGCCGCTTCCAGTTCCTTTTTTAAAAAATCCGCCGTTACGAGCATGTCGATATGCTCCCAGGGCAGGCGTTCGGAAAGCGCCCTCCTCCTGTTCGCATAGAACGCGGGATCGACGCCGTTTTCCGCGAACGCTGCCTCCCACGCGGAACGGCTGAAGCGCTCGTCCCACGAATCGAAACGCGCGCCGCGCTTCCACGCGCCCTCGAGCACGGTCGCGAGCCGCCTGTCCCCGCGCGCAAAAACCGCCTCGAGCACGCTCACGTCCGGCGCGTGGTAGGAGAACTCCACGCCGCGGATGCCCTTGAGCGCGTCCTTTAAAAGGCGCTGTTTGCGCATCAGCTCCTCCTTCGTATCCTGCGGTTCCCATTGGAACGGGGTGAAGGGTTTCGGCACGAAGGAAGAAGCGCTCACGGAAAGCCTCAACCCCTTGCCGCGCTTTTCCTTCGGGACTTGATAGAACCGCGTGCTGACCTTGCGCGCGAGCTCCGCGATGCCCAAAACATCTTCGTCCGTTTCGGTGGGAAGGCCGATCATGAAGTAGAGCTTCACGCCGTCCCATCCGGCCTCGAACGCGTCGCCCACGGCGCGCAGGAGGTCCTCCTCGTCTACGCCCTTGTTGACGGTGTCCCGGAGCCTCTGCGTGCCCGCCTCCGGCGCGAAGGTCAGGCCCGCCTTTCTCACGCTCTGCATGTGCTCAAGGTCGTCTTTTAAAAACGAGTCTATGCGCAGCGACGGCAGCGACACGGATACGCGCCGGTCGGAAAACGCGTCCACGATCGCCGGAACGAGCTCATGGATGCGCGAATAGTCGCCGGAGCTCAGGGAAAAAAGGGAGATTTCATCATATCCCGTGCAGTCGATCAGTTCACGCGCCTGCTCCATGACGGTCTCGAGCTTGCGCTCGCGCACGGGCCGGTAGATGAAGCCCGCCTGGCAGAAGCGGCAGCCGCGCGTGCACCCGCGAAAGATCTCGAGCGCGACCCTGTCGTGCACGATGGACATATAGGGCACGATGGGCTTGCCAAGATACGGCGCGGCGTCGAGATCGCGCACGACCCTGCGCGCGACTTTGTCCGGCGCGGCGGGCTCGAGCTTCGCAATGCCCGCGAAGACGCCGTCCGCGCCATACTGCGGCTCGTAGAACGAAGGGATATAGACGCCCTCGATTGCGGAGAGCCGCCTGAGCTTCTCCGCCCGCCTCAAGCCTTTGCGCTTGCATTCGACCAGCGCGTCCGCGACGTCCGCGATCAGTTCTTCGCCGTCCCCGACGAGTACGGCGTCCATGAAGGACGCGACGGGCTCCGGGTTGCAGGCGCAGGGGCCGCCGGCAAAAATAATGGGAATCCCCTCTCCCCTGTCCTTGGAGTAAAAAGGGATTCCCGAAAGGTCCAGCATGGTCAATATGTTGGCATAACACATCTCGTAGAGAAGCGAAAACCCGATCGCGTCGCATTCGGCCAGGGGGCGTTTCGTTTCAAGCGTAAACATGGGTATGGCGTTCTCGCGCATGACCCGCTCCATGTCCGCCCACGGCGCGAACGCCCTTTCGCAGATCGTGTCCTCTCGGCTGTTGAGTATGTGGTAGAGTATCCGCGAGCCGAGGTGGGACATGCCGATCTCATATACGTCCGGGAAGCAGAGCGCGAAGCGAAGCTCGGCGTCCTTCTTTTCGGTCATGTTCAATTCCGCGCCGGTATAGCGCGCAGGCTTTTCCACGCTCGCGAGCAGCCTGTCCGGTATGTTAACGAAGCTCATTCATCCTCCAAAGCTTTTCTCAAATCAGTTTATCACCATGTCCTCTTTTGGTCAATCGAGACGGCGAGAAGCGATTGCAGCGTAACCGCGCTTCCCCGCGCCGCGATCCCCTCGTACAGGTCGTTTTCATTGAGCGCGCCGAGCTCCCGATAATCGTCGCCCAGGACGATGAAGCGCGTGTATTTCCCCGAAACGGCAAGCCTGAGCGCCTCCGCCGCCGTCACGCCGCCGTGGAGCGCGACCTGCCTGACGTCGATGCAGCGGGAGGAGCCGAGCATTGCGTTGCGCCTGAGCAACGCTCCGGCGCGCCCGCCGCGGTTTTTTCGGAGCTCCTCCAGGGCCGCGATCGCGATGAAAACGGCGGCGATCCCCGCAAGATAGAAATTCCCGCCCTGAAAATAAAGATACGCGGCGGCACAGGCCGTCAGCGCCGCAACCGTGAAGCCCGCGGCCGCCAGCGCGCGGCGCACGGTCCTTTCGGAAAAACGCCGCGAGAGCAGCGCCGAGAGCATAGCGGAGCCGTCGAGCGGAGGCGCGGGCAGCAGGTTCATAAACGCGAGCAGCGTGTTGATGTTGGCGAAAAGCCTGACGGATTCGCCGGCAAAGAGGCCGCTGTTGTGGACGAGCGCGGCGGCAATCCCCGCGCTGAGGCTGAACGCGGGCCCCGCGGCAGCGATGGCGAGTTCGTCGCCTGCGGTGAGCGCCCCGCGCCCGAGCCGGGCGCACAGGCCCAGGGGATGAATCTCTATCTGCTCAATCCCCAAGCCGCACGCGAAGGTCATCGCTGCGTGCGCGGCTTCGTGCAGCGCGAGGGAGAGTAGGCTCAGAAGAAACGCGTATCCGTTCCCGGTGAGGAACGCGAGCAGCAGCGGCAGAAGAAAAAGCGCGTTCAGGCGAACGCGCGTCTTTCCGATGGCGAACAGCGTGAAGCTCATTGCGCGATGTCAAGCCTGAGGTACGCGAGCGGGTCGACGGGCCTTCCCTCCACCTTCACCGCGGCATACAGCGCCATTTTCTCGCCCGCTTTCCCGATTTCGTCCCCCTCTGCGAGCGGCTGGCCCTTCTCGAGGGAAAGCTCGCGAAGGCCGTACAGGACGAACTCCGTGTCGTCCCCCATATCGAGCGCGACGTATTTGCCAAGAAGCGCGTCCTCGCCGACATCCCGCACGGCGCACGCGGCGTTGATGAGCACGCTCTGATCCGCCCTTGAGATGAGCTTAAGCAGCGTGTTTTCCTCCAACAGCTCGCTCGAGGCGCTCTCGAGGGAAATGATGTTCTTCCTCTCGCTTGAAAACACTTCTATGATGCCCGGCAGCTCCACGAATTTAAGCCTGCCGAGCTGTTCGTCCAGTTCCTCCTCGCCGGATACGACCGTGTTCTCCAGCGCAGAAAGCGGATCGGACTTGTTTTCGGTCGATATTTTGATGAGGAGCACCAGCGCGGCCGCGGCGCAGCAGACGCCGAGCTTGATGAGCATGGACGCGCCGCGCGTTTGCGCCGCATGCGCGACGCGCGCCGGGAAGCGCCTGACTCGCGCGCCTTGCGTACGGAACTCGGAAACCTCCATCCTGTTTCGATTCGTAGCCATATGAAAACCCTCCCGCAAAATAGCTTATGCTTGCGGGAGGACGCAGATTATGCCCGATGCGTTATTTTTTGCGCGGGCCTTCGCATCCAGACCCCCTCGACAATCCCCACGGCGATCATGTTCGTCAGAAGGTTGGAGCCCCCGTAGCTGATGAAGGGGAGCGGTATGCCCGTGACGGGCATAAGCCCAATCGTCATGCCGATGTTCTCGAACACGTGGGCGAGCAGCATGCCCGCGCAGCCGGCGACGAGGCACATGCCCAGATAATCCTTCGCGTGCAGGGCGATCCACAGCCAGCGGAAGATGAGGATGAAAAACATCAGTATGAGGATCATGCCGCCGATGAAGCCAAGCCCTTCGGCGATGCCCGCGAAGATGAAGTCCGTGTGCCGCTCGGGCACATAACGGAGCTGCGCGAGCGTGCCGGAGCTGAAATAACCCTTGCCATAGAGCTGGCCGGAGCCGATGGCGAGCTTGGACTGGAAGACGTTGTAGCCCTTGTCCAAAAGATCCAGCTCCGGGTTCAGGAAGACCTTGATGCGCGCCTGCTGTTTTTCGTCGAGCAGGAAGAAATACGCGAGGGGCAGGCCGGCGGCGGCCGCTCCGCCCGCGGCGGCGATATATCCCCAGCCGATGCGCGCCGTGAATAAGACGACGGCCATGATGCAGATATACACGAACGCCGTGCCGAAGTCCGGCTGCAGCATCACAAGCCCCGTGGGAACGGCGCAGAGCGCCAGCGCAAGCAGCGCCGAGCGGAAACCCTTGAACTTGCCCTCGTTCTTCGTCATCGCGTTGGACGCGACGATCGAGAGGGCGATGATGACGGTGATCTTGCACAGCTCGGCGGGCTGTATGGCGCGGTCGATGGCGTCGAACACGAACCAGCCCGCGATGCCGCGCGTCGTTTTGTCGAGCGCGAGCAGCAGCACGAGCAGGCCGAGGTTTGCGACATAGATGAATTTAATGAGAGGTTTATAGACCTGGTAATCGAACACGATCACGATGAGAAACGCCGCGACGCCTACGAGGAAGTTGACGAACTGCTTTTTGACATAGTTGAGGTTCAGCCGCGCGATATAGTCGTTGAGGCTGCTCTCGCTGCCGTCGAAGGGCGTCGCCATGATGCTCGCGATGCTCACGAGGCCGAACCCCACCAGCAGAAGCACCATCAGGATCGTCATCCAGTCTATTTTCTTGAGCATTTTAAGGTCTATCATGCGTCCCCGTTCAATCCAATGAGAACATCAGCTTCATCTGGTCGTAGATCGCCTTGTACTTCTCGGCGGTATCTGCATAGACGAGAGGGCGGTTGACCTTCATAACCGAGGCTACGTTCTCCCCGCGAAGCAGCTCGTCGAGCGTCATGACGCCCTGGGCCGCCGCCTCGTAATAAGGCTCGATGCAGAGCGCGAAGATGTCATTGTCGGAAAAGAGTCCGTAATTATCGTCGCTCAGCCCGCTGCAGAAAACCGTGACGGAGATCTGCGTGAGGATGCCCGGGTTGGGCGTGTAAACGCTCGCGCCGGGATTTCCAGGCGTCGCGCCGGGGCCGGGCGTGGGGGAAGGCGTGGGCGGCGGCGCGCCGTTCTTTTTGAAAAGATTCTGCGCCTGCGCGCGCGCTTTCACGGCGATCGCGGAGGAATCCGCGTCGATGACGTACATCCCCTTGACGTCGCGGTTATAAAGCAGGAACTGCGCGAGCTCGTCGATGGCGCCCTGCTCGTCCGGCGCCGTCCTTTGGAAGGCGGCGACGTTGAACTGCGGGTAGCTCGCCGCGATGGACGTTTCGAACATCGCAAGGCAAACCGCCGTATCCCGCCCGTAGACGAGTATCCGCCCGGACTTGAGGCTGCGCTCCGTCATGCGCTCCGCAAGCCCGCGCGCGAGCTCATCGTAATAGTCCGTGTCGTCCGCGACCACGTTGGCGTTTAGGCCCGGCGCCGCGCATTTATCATAGGGCACGACGGCGTACATGCCCATTTCCGACGCCGCCGTGACCGCCGCGTCGTTCGCGCCGCCCGGCGAATAGATCATGATGCCGTCCACACCTTCCTTTGAGGCCCGCGCCACCGCCTCGAGCGCCTCAGCGCCCGCGCGCGCCCGGTAGAGCTTGGCGGCATAGCCGAGCGTTTCTGCGGTGTGGAGGAAGCCGTACATGGTCATGTATGCGCCGTTGCTGCCGTCGTCGTCGATGACGAGACCCAACAGGGCGAAATCATTTTCTCCCGTGCCGTCCGGCTCCGCACCGGTGTCGGGCGTCGCCACGGCCTCGCCGGGCGGCTCCGTTGCCCTGCTTTCGGTTTCCTTTGCGCAGCCGAACAGCGCCAGCAGCATAGCGGCGAGCAATATGGCAAAAAAGCGTTTCACAGAATCATCGCCCCTCCGTTCATGGGGATAATCAGATTTTACAATACGCCGGCGTCCCTGTTAAGCGAAAACGCGGCAAATTCACAAACCGTCCACAAAGGTCAAACGATGTAATCCGCGTCCTTTTCAGGCCGCGCGGCGAGCTCTGCGCGCTTTTCGTCGTAGCCCGCTTTGCCCAGGAGCGCGTAGGTCGCCCGCTTTCCCTCCTCGACGCCGGGCTGGTCGAACGCGTCGATATCGAGCAGCTCGCCCGCGAACGCCGTCTGCATCTCGAAGAAGTATAAAAGCTGCCCGATCGTGAAGGCGTTCACCTCGGGGAGCAGAATTGTTTTGTTCATATGGCCGGAGCGTGTGATCGCGTGCTCCGTGGCGAGCTGCTCGGAGCGGATCAGCTCGTTGAACGTGTGGCCGCCGAGGAACGAAACGTCGGGCAATTCCTCGAATCCGTGCGGAATCGCGACCTCCGCGCGGTAGTTTTCCACGCCGATGAAGGTGACGACCTTGTCGAACGGGCCTTCGGCATAAAGCTGCACCTGCGAATGCTGGTCGGTCACGCCGAGGGCTTTGACGGGCGTCTGCCCGGAGTGGACGACCTTCCCCGCCCTGTCGACGCGCTTGCCGAGGGATTCCGCCCAGAGCTGCGCGTACCAGTCGGCGATATACTTCAGGGAATCCGCGTAGGGCATGAGCACGCTGATGTTGCAGCCCTTCTGCATAGCGAGCACCTCGAGCGCCGCGCTCATATATGCGGGGTTGCGGCGGATGTCCTTCGTGGCGCAGAGGCCGTCCATATAGGCGGCGCCGGTCAGGAGTTCCCGGATATCGATGCCGCAGACCGCCGCCGCGAGGAGCCCCACCGGGCACAGCTCGCTGAATCTGCCGCCTACGCCCTGGGGCACATAGAACGTTTCGAGGTTCTCAGCCCTTGCGATTTTGATGAGGTTGCCCTCCGTCTCGTCCGTGGTCGCGATCACGCGCGCGCGCCAGCCTTCGCCGAGCTTTTCCTTCAGCAAAGAGGTGAACAGCAGGAGTTGCGCCATGGTTTCCGACGTGCTGCCCGACTTGGTGACGACGTTGAACGCGGTCTTTTCAAGATCGATCACGTCGAGCAGCGCCGCCATGCGTTCCGGGTCGACGTTGTCCGCGACGTAAAGCCTGGGGCCGCCGCGCTTCTCGGCGGGCAGCTCGTTGTAGTGGAGATGGGAGAGCGCCCGCTGCACGGCGATGGGGCCGAGCGCGCTTCCGCCGATGCCGAGCACCACGAAGCTTTCGTATTTCTCCCGGACGCGGCGCGCGGACTCGCGGAGCCTGCGCACGACCTCCGCCTGGTTGAAGGGCAGTTCGCGCCACTTCATGCGCGCGCGGCCCTCCTCCATATTCCGGATCGCCCTTTCGTAAAGCGCGGCGTTCGCGGCGATTTCCTCATCCCGGATTCCCTTGCCGCCGACGTACCTTGCCATCATGTTATTGTAATCGATCCTGACGCGCATGGAGTTGCGCCAGGCGCCGTCCAAATACCTCTCGCCCATTCCGAAGCCCTCCGTTCTTCTGTAAGAAATTATTATATCACATAAACGCCGCTTCGATCTCATAATTTTGAGCGGGAGGGCATGCGTATGCGCATCAGAAAGCATTTATCCTTCATCATCGCCGTGGCGGCGTTCACGTGCGTCGCGCTGGTTCTTTTTTTGACCATAGAAAATGAAAACGACCGGTTCGGCCACATCAGCGTTTACGTCATCGACGCCTATAGCTACAAGCCGCTGAAAAACGCCGCCGTCGTGATCCCCGAATGCGAAAACACCGTATATACGGACGCGCGCGGCGTGGCGCTGCTCTCCTCAGTGCCCATCGACATGGACAGCGACTTCATCCGCCTCACGGGCGCCTCCTACGGCGAGATCACGATGATCATCTACGCGGAAGGCTATCTCCCCTGCGTCTGGTTCAAGGTGCACATCTATCCCTCGCGCATCCGCAGCGGCCCCACGATCTATATGTTCCCCGAGGGCAGCGAGGACGTGCTGGTCACGGTGTTCACGGAGTCGCCCGAGGATACGCTCATGCGGGATTTTGTCGCAAGATACGCGCCTTCACGATAAGTTTACGCAAAAAAGTATTCCGAAGTCACGGCTGCGGTGATATAATCGCAGCATGGAAAAAAGGTCGAAAAAACACCGCGAAGGCCGCGCCGAATGGACCGGGGTGCTCATCAAGCTCCCCTGGCTGCTGCTCGCGCCCGTCGCCTATGGGCTGACCAAGCTCGCCGCGGCTTACCCCGCGTTCACCGAGAAGTATTACAGCCGGGGCGTTTTCCCCTATATCAGCGCGTTTCTCGGCAAGGCAAGCTCCCTCGTGGTCGGCCTGTCGCTCGCGGAGTTGTTCATTTACACGGGCATCATCATACTCGCGCTGTCCGCGATCGTCCACATCGTCGGCCTTTTGGCCGGAAAAGTGAGCGCCGCGCGCTTCGTCAGCTTCATTCTCTCCATTCTGATTGCGGCGGCCGCGCTGTTCAGCCTGTTTTATCTAGACTGGGGCTTCAATTATTTCCGTCCTTCCCTCTATGAGCGCATGGAGCTCGACGTCGAGCCGAGGCCCGTGGCGGAACTGGAGGCGCTCTGCCATGATCTCGCCGCGCGCGCGGTCGAGCTGCGCCTGGAGGTGGAGGAGGATGAAAACGGCGTGTTTACTTTGCCCGAGGGATACGAGCGCTACTTCAACCGCATCCCTGACGCATTCCATAACCTGAGCCTTAAGGAAGAGATGTTTTCGCGCAAAACGCATCCGGCCAAGGGCGTGCTCGCCTCAACCGGCATGAGCTACGCGGGGATTTCCGGCATATTCATCCCCTTCACGGGCGAGGCCAACGTCAACGTCGACCAGCCCGCGCTGCTGCTGCTCTCCTCGGCCGCGCACGAGACCGCGCATTACCTCGGCGTCGCCAGGGAGGATGAGGCCAACTTCGTCGGCTATCTCGCGTGCGTCAACTCCGAAGTACCCGCGATCGAATATTCCGGCGTGATGCTCGCGCTCATCAACTGCACGAACAAGCTCTATGCCGCCGACAAGGATCTCTATTCCGGCGTGCGCGCCACATACAGCGAGGGGATGCTGCGCGACCTCGCGGATTACAACGCGTATTGGGCGTCCTTTGAGGGCCCCGTGGAGGAGAAGGTCACGCAGATCAACGACAATTACTTGAAGTTCAACCAGCAGGAGGAAGGGGTCAAGAGCTACGGGATGATGGTCGACCTCCTGCTCGCATATTACGCGGAGGGCTGAGAGAGAAGCTCGATCGCCTTTTCAAGCACGGATGCGGCGACGGGCGCGGCGACTGCGCCTCCCCCGCCTCCGTTTTCTATGACGACGCAAATCGCGTAAGGATGCGCCGCATCGTCGATAAAGCCCGTGAACCACGCGTGCGGCGCGATATTCGCGCTTGAGGATACCTCGGCCGTGCCGGTTTTACCGCACACGGCGTAGCCCTCGACGCGCGCCTTCGTCCCCGTACCCTCCGCGACGGCAAGGCGCATGCTCTCCTTCAGAAAGGCCGCTTCATTCCCTTTGAGGACGGTTTTATATTCCGCGGGCGCCAGCGTTTTCTCGACCCTGCCGCCGGGCGAGCGCACCTCGTATAAAAGCCTCGGCTTCATGATGACGCCGTCGTTGGCGATCGCGGCGCTCAAAAGGCACATGTGCATGGGCGTCATGATGTCCGTATGCTGGCCCACGCCGCTCCAGGCGAGCTCGAAGTCGGAGCCGCTCTCGCCGTACGTTCCGCTGTACACCACGAGCTCGTCGAAAACAAACTCGCCGTTGAAGCCGAGTTCTTTGGCGACACTCGTCAGCCTCGCCTCGCCGATTTCAAGCGCGAGGCGCGCGAAAACGTTGTTGCATGAATGGGCGATGGCTTCCTCGAGCGTGATTTCCCCATGCACCTCACGGTCGAAATCGCGCAGCAGCGCGTAGCCTTCCCGGACGTTGCCCTCCGCGTCGATGGCCGCGGACGCATCCGAAAGCAGTTTGCCCGTTTTTTTATTAAACGCGAGATAGCCCGTGCAGGTAAAGGTCCTTTCTGTGACGTTGGGCAGATAGCGCAGCGCCGCGACGGCAGTGACGATCTTGAAGGTCGAGCCGGGCGTATACCTGCCCATGGTCGCGCGGTTGACGAGGCTACCCTCCTCCGGCTCGTATTCGCCCGAGGCGAAGCCGCCGATCTTCGAGAGGTCGAACGAGGGGGAGCTTGTCGAGGCCAGTATCTCCCCGGTTTCATAGTTCATCACGACGATGGCGCCCGAGCGTCCGTCGAGCTGTTCGTACGCGTATTCGCAAAGCGCAGCGTCGATTGTCAGGTATACGTCGGAGCCGCGCCGCATCTCGCCGGAAAAAAGCTCCTCGAGGCGTGCCGCAAGGTCCGCGTCGAAGCCGAGGAGATATTTCGTGAAGAGCGCCTGCGCGCCGATCGTCTGTCCGCCGTTGTCCCCGAGCACATGGGCGATCGAGTAGCGAAGCGTCTTGCCGCTCGCGTAGGTCCGACCGCCTGCCCCGTCCGTTGCGGCGAGCGTTTTGCCGTTGCGGTCGCGCACATCCCCGGCGATCACGCGGGATTTCTGCGCCGCGACGCGCGTGTTGTAAGGGCTCGCGAACCAGTAGTCCCCGTACACGTCGATGATATAGACGAGATAGGCCGCGAGCAGCGCGAAGAGCAGCAGAAACACGACGAGAAGGGTCTTCATGTTGCGCGATGTGTTCATTCTTCCTCCGCCTCCTCCTCCAGCTTTCTCTCGAGCACCGCACCGTTGCGGGAGGCCGCCCCCTGAAGCATGCCCACGATCGCCATAAAAGCGATCATGGAGCTGCCGCCGTAGCTCACAAAGGGCATCGTGATGCCCGTGAGCGGGATGAGCTTGATCACGCCGCCGATGATGATGAACGTCTGCACGGCGACGAGCGACGCCGCGCCGAACGCAGAGAGCGAGGAAAAGCGATCCTCGCTCGCGAGCGCGATCAAGACGCCGCGCACGACCAAAAGCGCGTAGATCGCGATCACGCCCACGCCGAAGATGATGCCGAACTCCTCGCAGATGACCGCGAAAACATAATCCGTATAATAGGCGGGGATCAGAGTGGGCGAGCCGAGGCCCAGCCCCTCGCCCCAGAAACCGCCGGAGGCGATCGCCATGAGCCCCTGCGCGATCTGGTAGCCGCTCGTCGAATAGGTCGCCCATGGGTCGAGCCACGCGCCCACGCGCGCCTTGACATGGTCGAACGCGAGGTAGCTCGCGTACGCCCCCGCTCCCCCGGCGGCAATGCCAAAAAACGTGGCCGTGATATTGCCCGTCGCGGCGTAAAACAGGATGAGGAAAACGCCCATCGCGAGCATGGCCGCGCCAAGGTCGCGCTGCACGACGAGCAGCGCCGCGACCGCGAGCGCGAAGAGCGCCGCGGGGATGAGCCTTCTCACGGCGACGGAGTTCGTCATAACGCTCGCGAGCACGATGATGAGCGCGACTTTCACAAATTCGGAAGGCTGGAATAAAAAGCCGCCGATGCTGATCCAGTTCTTCGCGCCGCCCGCCTCCTTGCCGACGAAGAGCAGCGCCGCGAGGATCGCGATGCTCAACAGCGCAAGGGGAAGGCTTAACAGCCGCAATATGTCGGGCTTTTTCATGACGGCCGCCATAACGAGCATGGCGACCCCGCCCGCGAAAGCCATGAGGAGCTGGTGCAGCGCGGATTCGGCGGACATGCGGTACTGCACCGCCATGCCGAGCACCGTCAAAAACGCGACCAGTATAAAAAGGATCCTGTCCGCGTGACGCGCGACCCACAGGAGCAGTATGTATTCCGCGAGGATCAGAAGGCAGAGCAGCAGGCCGAAGAGCAACGCCGCGCCGTCGAACGAGCCCTTTGAGAAAGCGAGCATGATGAAGCACGCCGCCGTGAACAGCAGCACGGCCGAGAGCACCGTCGCGACGCTGACATGCTTAATCCTGCTCATCTGCGTCCTCCCCGCTGCCGAGCCTGTGCTTGCGGCAGGCGAAGCATACGTCGCGCATCCAGACGGTGTCGCCGTCGGACAGCGCGGTCCTGCGCGCGGGTTTCGCGCCGTTTATCTCGCAAAAGCGCCTCTGCCTCGTCTGCAGCATGACCTCGCCGCGCCTGTAATAGATGCGCGCGTGCTCGTCCCTGAGTTCCGTGTGCGGGAGCGGCACGTCCACATCCTTCGCCGAACCGATATACGTGTCGTCGTCGAGCCGGAACCATCTGCCCTTATACTTTTCAGGCGCGAGGATCTCGATCCATCGCACGGGCAATCCCGCCCTCTGCCGGATGAGCCGGATGCGCCTGCTCTCCGCGACGGAGCGCGCGACGGTGCTCGCGATCACGAAGCCCAGCAGCAGCACAAAAAGGTACCGCATGACTGACGCGGCCACGGAATATGCCGTTTCGCTCATCGCGGTACCTCCGGAAGCTTTATGCGGTTATTTTACCATAGACGGGGTGGTTTGTCCTCAAACCTTTTTGTGAACCGCGAGGAGGCGAAGCGCGTTGAGCACGCACAGCAGCGTCGCGCCGACGTCCGCGAAAACCGCCATCCACATCTGCGCGAGGCCGAGTACCCCGAACGCCATGACGATGAGTTTGACCGCGAGCGCGAAGATGATGTTCGCCTTTGCGACGGCGAGCGTCCTGCCCGCGATGCCGATCGCCTCGGGCAGCGCCGTGAGCTCCTCCTGCATGACGACCATGTCCGCGGCCTCGATGGCGGCGTCCGTGCCGCCGGCGCCCAGCGCGCAGCCTACGTCCGCCCCTGCGAGCACGGGCGCGTCGTTGATGCCGTCCCCCACGAAGATCACGGGGCCTCTTTCCGCGCGAAGCCGCCGCAATACCTCGAGCTTATCCTCCGGCAACAGCGCCGCGTGGATGTCCTCGATCCCCGCCTGTTCGGCGATCGTCCGCGCCGAGGGGAGAGTGTCCCCGGTCAGCAGCGCCACGTGCCGCCCGCCCGCCTTGACGCGCCCGACGGCTTCGGCGCTTTTTGCTTTTATTTCATCGTCGATGCGCACGACGCCCGCGTATCGGCCGTCCACCGCGACGAGCACAAACGATTTCGCATCCGGGAGCACGGGGTATGCGATCCCTTCGGCGTCGAGCAGCCGCGCGTTGCCCGCGAGCACCTCTTTCCCTTCCACCACGCCCGAAACGCCGTATCCCGCGCGTTCCTCCATAGATTCGAATGTGAGCGCCCTCTTCGACGCGCGCACGATCGCCTGTCCCGCAGGATGCCCGCTTTTGCGCTCGAGCGCCGCGGCACAGTCGATGATTTCCTGCTCCTCGAAGCCCTCCGCCGCCTCGACGGAGGTCACCTCGAACGTGCCTTTAGTGAGGGTTCCGGTCTTGTCAAACGCGACGGCCTTCGCGCGCACGAGCGCCTCCATGACATTCGCGCCCTTGAGGAGCACGCCGGATGAGGACGCGCGCGCGAGGCCCGCGAAGAAGGTGAGCGGCACGCTCAAAACGAGCGCGCACGGGCAGGATATGACCAGGAGCAGCAGGCCGCGGTGGATCCATTCGCTGAAGCTCCCGGCTCCCAGGAGCGGCGGGACGACGGCGACGAGCGCCGTCAACCCCATGACGGCGGGCGTATAGACGCGCGAGAAGCGCGTGATGAAGTTCTGGATGCGCGGCTTATGTTCGGCGGCATCCTCCACCGCGCGCAGGATGCGCGAGGCGGTGGATTCCCCCGCCGTTCTCTGCGCCGTCAGCGAGATCGCGCCGCTTGTATTGATGCCGCCGGACGATACGGAATCGCCCTTCGCCGCCCGCACGGGCACGGATTCGCCCGTGATAGCCGAGCAATCGACGTAGCTTTCTCCCGAGGCGATGACGCCGTCGACCGGTATGCGCTCCCCGGGCTTAACGACGACGGTCTCGCCGATCATGACCTCGTCCGCGCGAAGGAGGACCTCCTCCCCGCCGCGCATGACGCGCGCCGTATCCGGGCGAAGGTCGAGCGCCGCGCTGATGGAGGCGCGGGAGCGATTTACCGCGATACTTTGCAAAAGCTCGCCCACGCGGTAGAGCAGCATGACCATGACCGCCTCCGCATGGTCGCCAAGCGCAAGGGCGCCGATGGTCGCGACGCTCATCAGGACGTTCTCATCCGCGAATTGACCCGCTGCGATGCCCTTGGCCGCGTCTATGACGATCTTGAAACCTGCGGCGGCGTAAGCCGCATACAGCAGCGTGAGGCTGACGACGCCCTCGGTAAGCATCCCCGCGGCGAGGAGCGCCGCAACGGCTGCGATGAGGATGATCTCCCGCCTGACGTTCAGCTCCCCGTGATCGTGATTGTGATCGTGGGTATGGCCATGGCTGCGCTCCCGCGCGCCGCAGCACCCGCAGCCGTCCGCCGCGCATTTCGCATCAAGCCGCCTTTCCTCGTTCATACGCCTATCCCCTGTTTCATAATATCTTCAATGATAAAACGCGCCAGCTTGCCGGATTCGGAATCGCTGATGAAATAGATGACGCGCTTGCCGTCCTTTTTATATTTGACTACGCCGCTCTGCCGAAGCAGCCTCAGGTGGTGCGAGATCGCGGGCTGGCTCATCGAGAGCATGTCGGCAAGCTCGCAGACGCATACCGGCTCGATCGCAAGCACGCAAAGAAGCCGAATGCGCGTGGGGCTGCTCAATTGCGTAAACAGCTCAGACGCGTCGAGCGCCGCGTCTTCGTCCGGGATCCCCCGTAATATCTCCGCCTCGCGCTCCGGGTCGAGGTGCATGCTCCTGCAGATGAGCTCGCTGGTTTCTCTGCCCATATTCAATCTCCTATAAACGTTTGTTTATATGATAATATATAGATGCGTTGATGTCAATAGAGGGCCGCACGGAATGCGGCCCTCCTCGCTGGAGAATATCAGTATGGCGCCGTTTACAGCAGAGGCGAACTGAGCAGCTCGATCTTCGTTTTCTCGAGATGGGTGCGCAATATGGCGCTCGCGAGCACCACGTCGTGGTTCCGGCAGGCTTCGATCAGCGACCTGTGCTCGGCGATGGACTTGATGCGCTCCATATCCTTCTGGTTGTAGAACGGGTGCAGGTAGCGATCCACGTTCGCGTGGAGCTGATCGATCATGGCGAGCGCGACCTGGTTGTTGCTCGGGCCGTAAAGGGCGAAGTGAAGCTTCAGATTGAGCGAATCGAAATTCTTGGTCTCCATCTCCGCGTCGAAAGCGTTGAGGTAGTATTCGGCCTTTTCGATGTCCTGATCGGTGATGAAGCCGATCGCGGAGTTGAGCGCGCCCACCTCGAGCATGATACGGGTATCCATGACGTTTTCCATCTCATGGCGCGAAAGCTTGGTGACGACCGCGCCTCTGTTCGGGTAGATGCGCACGAGCCCTTGCGCCTCGAGTTGGCGGAAAGCCTCCCGCACGGGGATATGGCTCACGCTCAGCGCCGCGGAAATCTCATCTTGGCGCAGAGGCATGTCGCCGGGCAGAACCCCGCGCACGATCGCGGTCCTTAAAACCTGGAACACCCAGTCGCGGGCCGCCATGGAGCGGGGTTGCATTTCATGCGCAATGCTCGAGAGTTCCATTCTCCTACCTGCTTTCCGATTGATATTTCTAATGTAATTTTAGCCAGCGGTAAAAGAACAGTCAAGCCATTTATATATTGTATACGACACCCGACGCAAGCTATGCCGCGCCGTCGTCCAGTTCGGAATCCTCTATTTCGATTTCGTCGGTCGGGTTGGGCCAGAGCTGGTCGAAGGAGAACACCGTCAGCGAGATGCGCGCCGTCGCGGGCCCTATGATCTTCTTCCCGTTGATGACGAGTTCGGGATGCTCGGGGACGACGTAATAGGTGTATTTGCCGAATATCGCCTCCTTATCCTCGTAGGTGATGCGGCCCGCCTTGCCGCTCCATTGCTTGATCATCTGCGTCTGCCCGTCCGGCGAAACCCGGTAGAGCTTGTAGATGGTCGTTTCCTCCGGCGCGTTGAAGCTGATGAAGGGCAGGCCGTTTTGCGAAAGAACGGCGCTGAAGCTGCGCGGGGCGGCGGGAATCGCCCAGTAGGATGTGGTCGCGCTCGGTTCGGTCCCCGCGGCAAAGATCTCCTTGATGACGCTCGAGGACGGCGTGAAAGCGTTCGCGAGCACCGCCGTGTGGCTGCGCCGCATCGTGTACGCGTCGAGGCGTACCTCGACGATGCCCTCCGGAACCTCGAATTTCTGCTCGGCCAGCCCGGGATAAAGATAGGTGAACACCTCGGAGAGCATCAGCGCGGGATAGTTGCCGCCCGTCGCGTCCGAGGGCATCGCGCCGTCGTTCGACGAATCGTAGCCCATCCATACGCAGGCGGAAAAGTCGGGGCTGTAGGCCGCCATCCAGGCGTCGCGGTTGCCCTCGCCCTCGCCGACCGTGCCGGTCTTGCCCGCAAGCCCGAGGCCGAGTTTGCCGAGCCTCTTCCCCGTCCCCTCGCTGATGGCGCTCTGCAGCAGGGATGTGAGGATGTAGGCGTTCTGTTCGCTCATCACGCGCACGCGCTCGTTATAGTGCGCGTAAAGCACAGTACCGTTGCGGTCGGTAATATAGCGCACGAGGTAGGGCGCGCCGTAGCTGCCGCCCGCGGCAAGCCCCGCGTAAGCGCCCGCCATCTGCAGGGGCGACACGCCGTAAGCGAAGCCGCCCAGCGCGAGCGTAAGGCTGTTGTCCTCCTCGTCGAACTCCACGCCCATCAGCGAGGCGAACGCCTTGCAGCGCTCCACGCCGATGTCGTTCATGAGCTTGACCGCAGGCACGTTGAGGGAGCGCTTGACGGCCTCCCGCAGCGTGACCCAGCCGTAATAGTCGTCGGAAAAGTTGCGCGGCGAATAGCCCGCGAAGTCCGTCCTCTCGTCCAGCATCGCGGAGGCCGCCGTGTAGCCGCCGAACTCCAGCGCCGGACCGTACACGATGATGGGCTTGATGACGGAGCCCGGCTGCCGCCTGACGTCCGTCGCCCGGTTGAAGGAGACCGCCGCGTCCACGCTGCGCCCGCCCACGAGCGCCGCGACCGACGCGTCGGACACCCTGACGACCGCGAGCGCTCCCTCGCAGTCCGCCGAGGGGAAAAGCGTCCCCTCCCGGAACATGCTCTCGCAATGCGCCTGGAGCTGCGCGTCCGCGCAGGTATAGATGCGATACCCGCCCTTGAGAAGCGCCTGCGTATCGCAGCCGAGCGCCCGGGCCGCCTCCTCGAGCGCCGCGTTGATATAATACCCCCGCTTCTGCTCCGCCTCGGCGAGGATAACGAGCGGCTCCGCGCAGGCCGCGTCCCGCGCGGCCTCGTCGATATAGCCGTAATTGCACATGAGGGTAATGACGAGGTTCCTCCGGTTGCGCGAGGCCTCCGGCGCGATGTGGGGCGAATATCGGGCCGAGGATTTGAGGATGCCCGCGAGCGTCGCCCCTTCGGCGAGCGTCAGTTCGCCGGCATGCACGCCGAAATAGCCCAGCGCCGCCGCCTCCACGCCGTAATAGCCCCTGCCGAAATACACGTAGTTCATGTACATCTCGAGTATCTCGTCCTTGCTGAACTGCCGCTCCATCTGATAGGCGAGCACGGCCTCCTCGAGCTTGCGGGACATTTTCTTTTCCGCGGTCAGGTGGCTGAGCTTGATGAGCTGCATGGTGATGGTGGACGCGCCCTGCACGTAGCTTCCCGCTTTGATGTCCTGCCAGAGCGCGCCGAAGACCCGGATGATGTCTATGCCCGGATGCTCGTAATAACGGTTGTCCTCCGCCGAGATGAAAGCCTGCCGGACGTGCTCCGGGATCTGAGCGAGCGGCACCCAGACGCGGTCCTCGCCCGCGTCGAGCCGCGTCATCTCCGCGTCCTGCCCGTCGTACAGGACGAGGGTTTCCGGCACGCCGAGTATTTTGTCCGCGTCGAACGTGCGCCAGGCGTCGAGGCTCAAGAGCTTTACGGCAAAAAAAAGGACGAATGCCGTGACGAGCAGCGCGCCCGCCAGCAGGAACGCCCGGATGACCCTCGAGAATATGCTCCTTTTCTTAATCCTGCGTTTCATCATATGCCTCCGGGTGTTATTGTACCCGAAAGGCATCGACTTATTACCTATCGCCTCGGCACCAGATATGCCCTGATCCGTTCCTCGTAGATTTTCTGGCAGATCCAATAAAGAAAATCGAAAAGCGCGAAACCCGCCTCAAGCGCGGGTATGGCGACCCACGAAGGGAACGGCAGCAGCGCGCCGAAGGCCGCGAGATCGAACTGGAATACGTATACGGCCGACAGAATGCCTGCAGCCGTCGCCAGGTTGCAGTAGAGCATGCGAAGCAAAAAACCGAGCAGCCTGTCGCCCAGCCTGCGGCCGAGCCATGTTCTGAATATGCCGTAATGGCCAAGCAGCGCGACGTACGGCGCGAGATACAGCTTGTCCGGGAGGAGAACGAAGCTGAGCAGCGCGGAGGCGAGAAAAGAAATCAAAGCGCCGGCGTACGCCTCCTCCGCGGTGAGCATATAGACGAAAACGGAGGAAAGGAAATAGAAGGCGAGCTTCGCCGTGGGGAGCACCGCGGAGGCGTAGAGCGAGAGCACGCTCAGCGCCGCGCACATCGCGCCGAGAGAGATGATTTTCGCCGGATCGAGCTTGCGCATGCCTCTTCCTCAGCAGCAGCGGATCAAATCGCCGCCCATGCACTCGCAGCAGCAGTCCGCGCAGATGAGCCCGCTGCAGATGTCGCATCCGGAGCAGGAGCCGCCTCTCCCGCTGGAACTCGCGCGGGTATACGGATTGCCGGTCGCGCGCAGCGTCTGGTACGCCTGCGCGTATTCCTGATTGCCCGGCTCCTGATAATAGGCGCGGCTGATGTAATCCCGCGCCTTGTCGTAATAGCCCTCCCGGAGGCTGATGATGCCGTAGAGATAATACCATTCGGCGTTGCGCGTCTGAATCGCGTCGAGCACACGCTTCGCACCCTCGAGGTCGTTCGCGTTGACGAGCGCGCGCGCCCGCGCGAACTCCTGCGCGTTTGGCCCGGAATACGAACCGCCCTGCCCGCTGTACCCGTATCCGGAATAGCCGGAAGCGCCCGCGTCCGCCGAGGCGCCGGAATATTTGCGCGTCAGAAGATCGTAGGCCTCGTTGATCTGCTTGAGCCTCTCGTCGGCAAGCTCCTTGAGCGCGGGATCCTGATATTTATCGGGGTGGTATTTCTTCACCATCGCGAGATAGGCCGCCCTGATCTCCTCCTGCGAAGCGTTCTGGCTCACGCCGAGTACCTTATAGGGATCCATTCATCGTTTTCCTCCGATTACAGCTTCGGTTTTCGCCGTGCAGCCCGTCAGCATTATATTATCGAGTATTTCCCGGTTGGATGCAAGCTCGATCAATTCGTACGCCTTGATGGCCTCGTTGAGCGAATAATGCATCAGAAACGCCGCGCGCTGCGCGTCCGCGCCCGCCGCGTTGAAGGCGTTGTAGGAGTTGCGCTTCGCGTCCTTCGCGCGATCCTCCCATGCGTCGACGAGATAGATCCATTTGCCGAGGTTATAGCCCATCGCGCCCATCGCCGCCCGCGCGGCGCCCGTTTCCCCGGCGAAATAGAGGAAGCAGCCGCGCAGCGTGCGGCCGAAGGCATCCGCGGGCAGATCGAGCTCGCGGCAGCCCGCCTTTTCCAGAGCGGAAAGCTCCGCGATGCCGCGCGCGACCGCGTCGTCGAGCTCCGGCCGTTTTAAGCGCGCCTTCCGGTAAGCTCCGCGAAGGAGGAGCCTGCCGCCCGCCGCCTTCATCGAGCGCTCATCCCGCTTATCGTCCCCAAGCTGATGCCACGCGAGGATGACGTTTAAATCCGCGGCGGCGTCCATCCGCCCGCTTCGGGGCATCGCGGGCTCGCTCTTCTGGAAGGGCTTGTACGGGCATTTGCGCGGGACGCAGACGTCCCCGTCCCGGCCGATGCCCGAAAGCAGCGTTGCGGCAAAAACGCAGTCGTAGTTTAAAAAAAGCCGCGCCGCCTGCCCGTAGTTCTCGCCCAGCGCACGGCAAAGCCCGCAGTAATACGCCCGATACCGCGTCAGCTCCCTGACTTTAAGTTCGCCCTTCTCCGGCGTCACATATCCGAACATAGCTTATATCCAAATCCGCTCCGTTGATGTATTTTAGCACACTATTCAAAAAAGGCAAAGCGCGCGGCCGAATATCGCCCGTTCGGCTGCATGCTCGACGGCATAAAAATATTTTTGTGCGCAAAATGGCCCCGAGGACTTCAAAAACGCATTTGACTTTGTTACAATATATGCTGTAAACGCCGTAAAACGGCAAATATGATTGGAGGATTCAAACCAATGAAAAAGATCGCTGCGATTCTGCTTGCGCTTCTGATGGTGGCGTCACTGTTCGCCGCCTGCGGCAAGAAGGAGACCTTCGAGATCGCTTTGGTAACGGACGTTGGCAACATCGATGATAAGAGTTTCAACGAGGGCACCTGGCACGGCGTCGAGGAGTATGCCAAGGAAAACAGCAAGACTTATAACTACTACAGGCCTTCCGAGGACAGCCATACCGCGCGCGTTGAGACCATCGGCACCGCCATCGAGAACGGCGCGAAAATCGTGGTCTGCCCCGGCTACCTGTTCGAGACCGCTCTGTATGAGGTCCAGGAACAGTATCCCGAAGTGATGTTCCTCCTCATCGACGGCGAGCCCCACGACGCCGATTACAACTACAAGACCGCCGCGAACGTCCACTGCATCCTCTATCAGGAGGAGCAGGCCGGCTACCTCGCGGGCTATGCCGCGGTGAAGGACGGTTACCGAAACCTCGGCTTCCTCGGCGGCATGGCCGTGCCCGCGGTCGTCCGCTACGGCTACGGCTTCGTGCAGGGCGCCGAAGCCGCTGCCGCCGCCCTCGGCCTTGCCGCGGGCGATGTGAACATCAAGTACTGGTATAGCGGCGTATTCGTCGCCAATGACGAAATCAAGGTCAAGATGGCCGGCTGGTATTCCGAAGGCACCGAAGTCGTCTTCGCCTGCGGCGGCAGCATCTACACCTCCGCAGTCGCGGCCGCTGTCGAAGGCGGCGGCAAGGTCATTGGCGTCGACGTCGACCAGGCCGCCGAGTCCGAGCTGATCGTCACCTCCGCGATGAAGCACCTCACCCAGTCCGTGAAGATCGCCCTCGGCGAGCTTTACGCCAACAACGGCACCTGGCCCGAGTCCGGCGCCGGCAAGACCGCCGTGCTCGGCGCCGCCCAGGATTGCGTCGGCCTGCCCACCGCAGAGGGTTCCTGGAGGCTTTCGACCTATACCGTCGCCGAGTATGAGGCGCTCTTCGAGCAGATCAAGTCCGGCGCGGTCGTCGTCGACAACAGCTCCGATCCGAACGTCAAGCCCGCGACCGCCATCTGCGCCGTCGACTATCAGGAGTAACGCCCGCATTGCACGAACAACCCGAGGGGCCTGGGAATGTTCCCGGGCCCCGGGTTTACTGGGAATCATCCGGACGAATCCTATCCATACACAAAAGATGCAACGGAAGGGGTATCCCTATGAGCGAGTACGTGATAGAGATGCTGAACATCACAAAGGAGTTCCCCGGCATCAGAGCGAACGACGATATCACGCTCCAACTGAAACGGGGCGAAATCCACGCGCTGCTCGGCGAGAACGGCGCGGGCAAATCCACCCTGATGAGCGTGCTTTTCGGCCTGTATCAGCCCAATTCAGGCACCATCAAAAAGAATGGCGAAATCGTCGCCATCAACAACCCGAACGACGCCAACGCGCTTCGCATTGGCATGGTGCATCAGCATTTCAAGCTGGTCGAGATCTTCACCGTCTTAGAGAACATCATACTGGGCGTTGAGCCGACAAAATCCGGCTTCATCGACAAGGCCCAGGCAAGAAAAAACGTCGTCGAGATCAGCGAAAAATACGGCCTTCGGGTCGATCCGGACGCGCTGATCGAGGACATTTCCGTCGGAAATGCAGCAGCGCGTGGAGATTTTAAAAATGCTCTACCGCGATAATGAAATATTGATATTCGACGAACCTACCGCCGTGCTGACCCCGCAGGAAATCGACGAACTGATGGAGATCATGCGCAGCTTTACCCGGGAGGGCAAATCGATCCTCTTCATCACCCACAAGCTCAACGAGATCATGGCGGTCGCGGACCGCTGCACGGTGCTGCGCAAGGGCAAATGCATCGGCACGGTCAGCATCGCGGACACCAGCAAAGAGGAGCTTTCCCGCATGATGGTGGGCAGGAACGTCAGCTTCAGCGTCGAAAAGGGCGCGGCGAAGCCTCAAAATACCATTCTCGAGGTGAGGAATGTCACCGTGCCTTCCAAGGCGCACAAGAACAACGCCGTACGCGATGTTTCCTTTCAGGTGCGCGCGGGTGAGATCGTGTGCCTCGCGGGCATCGAGGGCAACGGGCAGACGGAGTTCGTCCACGCGCTCACAGGGCTCGAGAAGCTCAGCGCGGGCAGCATACAACTCTCCGGGCAGGAGATCACCTACGCGCCCATCCGGCAGCGCTCCAGGCTCGGCATGAGCCACATCCCGGAGGACCGCCACAAGCACGGCCTGATCCTCGACTTCACGCTGGAGGAAAACCTCGTCCTTCAGCGCTACTGGCAAAAAGAGTTCCAGAAGCACGGCTTCATCGATAAGGTCGCGGTCAGGAAATACGCGAAGAAGCTCATCGCCCAGTACGACATCCGCAGCGGGCAGGGGCCGGTGACGCAGGCGCGCAGCATGTCCGGCGGAAACCAGCAAAAGGCGATCGTCGCCCGCGAAATCGACAAGAACCCGCGCCTGCTCGTCGCGGTACAGCCCACGCGCGGCCTCGACGTGGGCGCGATCGAGTATATCCACAAGCAGCTCGTCGCGGAGCGGGACGCAGGCGCCGCGGTGCTGCTCATCTCCCTTGAGCTGGACGAGGTCATGGACGTCAGCGACAGGATACTCGTCATGTACGGAGGCGAGCTGGTCGGCGAACTCGATCCCAAAGCTACGACCATCCAGGAGCTCGGCCTGTATATGGCGGGCGCCAAGCGCACGAAAATCAATCCTCTCGAGCAAGTGGGGTGATACGGATGACTTACCTTCGAAAGTTGAGCGCGAATAAAGGCTTCATCAGTTTCATGGCCTCCCTCGCCTCCATCGTGGTCGGCCTGGTCGTGGGCATGATCGTGCTGCTGTTCTTCAACGCGTCGCACGCCCTCTCCGGCATGGGCAAGATCATCGTCACAGGCTTGTCCAGCCTTCCAAAGTTCGCCAAAGTTCTCTATCAGGCGGCGCCCCTCATCATGACGGGCCTCTCGGTCGGCTTCGCGTTCAAAACCGGGCTTTTCAACATCGGCGCGTCCGGCCAGTATACCATCGGCGCGGCGTTCGCGATCGTCTGCGCGCTGGTCTTCAGGCTCCCCTGGTATGTTTCCCTGCTTGCCGCCATGCTTGGCGGCGCCGTCTGGGGCGCGATCCCCGGCGGCTGCAAGGCATTTTTCAACGTCAACGAGGTCATCACCTCCATCATGTTCAACTGGATCGGGCTTTTCGCGGTCAACCTCATGTTCAGCAACATGACGGGCTATCTCGACATCGGCAACAGGACGCTGCCCCTCCCCGCGGCGAACATCATCCCCAAGCTCGGGCTCGAGAAGGCGTTTCATTCATCCTATATGAATGCCAGCATCTTCATCGCGATCTTTTTCGCGCTGATCGTCTGGGTGCTGCTGACGAAAACCACTTTCGGCTACGAGCTGCGCGCCTGCGGCCATAACCGCAACGCCAGCGTGTACGCGGGCATCAACGCCAAACGGAACATCATCCTCTCGATGCTCATCGCGGGAGGCCTTTCGGGCATCGCGGGCGGGATATTCTACCTCAACGGCACGGCGCAATACACCATCGAGAAGGCGCTGCTCTCGATGGGCTTCAATGGGATACCGGTCGCGCTGCTGGCGACATCCCATCCCTTGGGGACCATTTTCAGCGCGCTGTTCATCTCCTATATCCAGGTCGGCGGCGAGGCGATGCAGCCCGTGTTCGTGTCCGAAATCATCGACATCATCATCTCCGTGATCATCTACCTTGCGGCGTTCGCGCTTTTGATGCGCGGCGTGGTCGGCAGGTTCATCAAGGCCGATACGGGCAACGTCAACGCCGAGCCGGAACCGGAAAAGGACGCGCCCGCCCCGGGGGACGGCAATACCGCGAAGGAGGAGAACGCGCTATGAGTTACGAAGTAAAGCTGGTCGCGGACATACTCAGTTCCACTATCCTGTTCGCAGTCCCGCTGCTCCTGGTTGCGCTGGGCGGCATGTTCTCGGAGCGCAGCGGCATCGTCAACATCGCGCTCGAGGGCATCATGCTCGTTGGCGCGCTCGCGGGCGCGCTGGCGCTGCGCGCGCTCAACCTCGGCACGTTCGGCGCCGCCCACCCCCAGTTCTCCATGCTGATCGCGATTTTGATTTCCGCCGCGTGCGGCTGCGGTTTCTCCCTGCTGCTCGCGTTCGCCTCCATCAACCTCAAGGCCGACCAGACCATCGGCGGCACGGCGCTCAATATGCTGGCGCCCGCCGTGGCGATCGTCGTCAGCTGGGCGGTGCAGGGCCAGGGGCAAACGACCATACTGCTGCCCAACTGGATGCGCATCACGGCCTCCTCCTTCGGCCTCGCCGAAAACCCGCAGAACTTCTTCCAATACCTCACGTTCAAGAGCTTCTATCTGACCTTCCCGGTCGCGCTGCTGCTGTTCGTCGCGGCCGCGATACTCCTGTATAAAACCCGCTTCGGGCTGCGCTTGCGCGCCTGCGGCGAGCATCCCCACGCGGCGGATTCCGTGGGCATCAACGTGTATCGGATGCGTTATGCGGGCGTCGCGATCTCCGGCCTGCTCGGCGGCGTCGGCGGCCTCGCGTATACGATCGCCGCAGGCTCGGCTTTCCAATCCACCGTCATGGGGTACGGCTTCCTCGCCCTCGCCGTGATGATATTCGGCAACTGGAAGCCGCTCAACATACTCGGTGCTGCCGTCTTCTTCGCGCTCTTCAAAGTGGTCAGCTCCATGAGCGCGAGCATCCCCTTCCTGCCGAGCTTCTCAAGCGTGAAATCGAGCGAATATATCTACCTGATGCTGCCCTATCTCGTCACGATGGTGATCCTGGTGCTGACGTCAAAGAAGTCCAGGGCGCCCAAGGCGGAGGGCATTCCGTACGACAAAGGAGAACGATAATCCATGGCGAAGCTCTATTACCGTTACGGCGCGATGAGCTCCAGCAAAACCGCCAACGCCATCATGGTCAAGCACAATTATAAGGAGCGCGGGCAGAACGCGCTCCTCGTCAAGCCGCGCGTCGATTTGCGCGACGGCCTAAACACGATGAAGTCCCGCTCGGGGCTTTCCGAGGAGTGCGTGCTGTTCGACGAGATGGACATAGATGCCGTCCGCAACCGTAAATACGACTGCATCATCGTCGACGAGGCGCAGTTCCTCACAAAGGAGGAGGTGCTCCTGCTCACAGACGTGGTAGACCTCTACAACGTGCCCGTGATCTGCTACGGCCTGCGCGCCGACTTCTCGGGCAATTTCTTCCCCGGCAGCATGTGGCTGATGGCCTGGGCGGACACCATCGAGGAAATCAAGACCATCTGCTGGTGCGGGCGCAAGGCCATTTGCAACGCGCGGCTCGACGGGCGCGGCGGCATCACCAAGGTCGGCGAGCAGGTCGTGCTCGGCGCGGACGACAAGTACATCAGCCTGTGCAGGAAGCATTGGCGCGAAGGCGACCCGGGGCCGGGGCTTCGCGCGAACGATCAATTGAATAAGGATGGGAATTTGACGGAATGAGGCTATATGTTGCAAGCGGGCTTGAAAACAAGGAAAAGGTCAGGCTCGTCATCGAAAAAATACGCGCGCGCGGCCATGAGATTTCCTACGACTGGACGCTCCACGGCGACGTGCGCAACCAGGGATGTGAGATACTCAACGCCGTTGCCGGCAATGAAACCTTCGCGGTGATCGACGCGGACTGCGTTTTGATCCTCCTGCCCGGCGGGCGCGGCACGCATACGGAGCTGGGCCTCGCGCTCGCCAGCCGCGCGAACAAGAGGATCATCCTCTGGTCCGAAACGGGCGAGGAGTTCGGCAGCGACCACAAAACCTGCGCGTTTTACCACCACAGCTCGATCGATAGGCTGCAGTGCAGCTTCGCGGAGCTTCTGGATTACGCCGGCAAGCTCTGATGAAATCCGAAAGACCGGATTATCGCAAAAGGGAGCCTCGCGGCTCCCTTTCAGTCATGACATATGTAATTATTGTAATTATGATTTTCCGCCGAAAAGCTTTGTGAAGAACGCGCCCACGGAGGCGAAGAAATTCTTGATGCCCTCGCCGATCTTGGAAAGCGTTTCAGATGCTGATTTGGCCTTTTCAACGGTCTGCGCGAGGTTGATGAGCTTCTGCCTCAACTCGTCCACGTCGAGCTTCTCGAGGCTCCTGCACAGCTTCAGGAGCTGATCGACCTGCCCGTCCGTGATGCTGACGTTATACTCCGAGGCGATGCGCCTGATCTCGGCGCGCACCTCGTCGTCCGTCATGGTCTGCGTCTGGTCGAGTATCTTTTTGAGCTCGTTGACGATCTCGGTCGCCTCCTCGCTGCCGATGTATTCTGCGAGGTCGCCCGTGGTGATCAATTCCTCGACGCCGACGGACTTGGCGAGGTCGGAGAGCGTCTGACCGGTGATGTCCTCATAGGCCTTATAGATGCCCGTGAGCGCAGCGGTGCCGGACACCGGGAAGGGCGCGCTGACCATCACCTTGGCGTCCGTGATGCCCGCAGTGACAAGCGCGTTCTTATACATATCGGACGTGCACCAGTTGATGTTCTTGGTGCTGATGTCGAGCCCCGAGCCTTCTTCAAGGATCGTGATATACACGCAGGAAAGCGCCACCTTGCCGATTTTCCCCTCGGGCGCAAGCCCTTCGAGATACGCGCGCTCATTCTCGTTGGTGACGATGATTTCCGGCACCTCGCCGGGTTCAAGGCCGAAGTCTTTATAGATCTGGGCTTTCTGCTCGTCGCTCAGGTCCGCGCCGACGCTTACGCGCGCGTCCCCTTCCTCATATGCCAGCGCCGTGTTCGCAAACGCCAGGATGACCAGCATCGCGCACAGGGCGGCGGCGATCAGTTTCTTCATGACATAACCTCCGTTCCCGTCCATAGGGTTTGTTTTCGTTCTGATTATACCACTTAATTCTCCGTTTAGATTGAACGTTATGTTAATATTCCACTTTTTGCCCAGCCTACGACGCCCTGATGCTTGACGAGCGTCATTTCCCCGCCTCTTTTGAGCACTTTTACCCGGTCCCCCGGCCGAAGGCGCGGCCTGAAGTCCGTATAATCGTACGAAGAGAGTTTGCCGCCCTCCCGGAAGAGCATATCGTTTGGGATTTCAAGCGGCTTCCCGGTGAAGAGGACCCTGCACAAAGCGCTCGTCTCTCTTTGCTCGATCAATTCCACTTCCCTGTGGTTCCACGCGACCGAGGAAACCGAATCCGATCCCTCCTGCTCCTCACGGACGACCGCCTCGGGCAGGTCGTCCGCAAAAAGGAAATACCTTCTTGCGCCGTCGAAAACGAACGCGTTGAGCTGCCCGCTGGCTTTGACCGCGTTTCCCCCGTCTATCCCGATGATGTTCTTTTCATCGACGGAAATGGGCAGAAAGGAAAGCCTGCCTCCCGTCAGATGGAAATAGTTGCTCGTAGGCATGTGGCCGCACACGACGGGCTTGTCGAAGCGGAGGCCCTCCTCGAGAAACGCCTCGCGCTTGAGGCAGCGCTCCGCGCTCTGCCGCTCAAGGCTGCCCGCGTCTACGCCCGCGTGGACGAATATTGCGCCGGGAGTCTCGATGATGTGCGGCAACGCCCGCAGCCACGCGAAGATTTCGCCGTAACGGGCGTCGAGCGCCTCAACGACCTTCGCCGCGCCGAGTTTTTCCCTCTCGAGCCCCATCTCCCGGCACATATCCGCCAAAAGGGAATCCCGGCGCCAGTCGATATACGTGTTGATGTCGGCATTGTACCTGCCGAGCGCGAGATCGTCCCGAAGCGTGTCGCAATTGCCCTGCAGCGCGAAGGCGTTGCCTCTCGCGCAGAGCGCCATCGCGAGCCGCACGGCGGACAGGCTGTCCCTCCCCTTTTCGATGTAATCGCCGAGCAGGAAAAGCGCGTCGTCCTCCGAAAAAGCCAGTTCTTTCAGCAGCTTCTCGAGCAGGTGGCCGTTGCCGTGGACGTCGCTCACGGCGATGATCCGTTTATAGTTGCGCGTATCGACTCTTTGGACCCGGGCAAACTCCATAGGCAGTTCGACAGATCCTTTCGCTTTGATAAGGATATCATATCATAGAGGTTATCGTTTTGTATTTGGGAATGTATCGAAAGACGCACATGGCGGCCCGTCTGCAATGCCTGTTATAGAGAAATGAAACGTCAGCCCGCCGGTTCGCCCGCGCTTTCCCAATCGATTTGAAAAATGCTCCTGAGCGCCTCCGCCACGCCGTCCAGATAAACCGGAGGCGCGAGGAAATCCGCGTGCGCCTTAAGCTCCTCATCGCCGTTCTCCATCGCAACCAGCGTCCCCGCGACCCGCATGGAAAGGTCGTTGCCGCTGTCTCCGATGGCCGCGACCCGCGCCATGGGGATATCGAGCCACTCGGCAATCCTGAGGAGCGCATTGCCTTTCGTGACGCCGCCGGAGGTGATCTCAAGGTCCCTCCCGTAGGTCGAAGCGACCTCGACGGCGTATTTGTCGAGATACTTCGCCTGCCTCTCCTCCCGCGTCTTCGCGTCGGCAAAGAGGCAGACCAGTTTTTCAGGTTCCAGCCCGGTCTTTTTAATGTATTGGCAGACCGAGTTTACCCAGCGCACGATCAGCATCAGCCTGGCGACGACCAGAAAGGGCGGATGCATCAAACCCTCGCGCTTTTCGCGCAAAAGCTTAAAGAGCCTCCACTCCGCCACAGGACGTCCCGCGGACATGATTTCCGCATAGGCCCCGCACCCCTGCGCGTCGGCCGCGATTTCACAGGCGACACACGAATCCAGCGTGCCGTAGTACATCACCTTGCCGCCCGGGCCGGTGATGCACGCGCCGTTTGAGGAAACGACGTAATCCGCCCCGCATTGCGCGAGCATTTTGGACGACAGTTGGGCGCGTGAGCGGCCCGTGGATATCACGAGCACGCACCCGCGCCTCTTTGCCTCGCGCAAGGCCTCCGCCGTTTTTCTGCCGATCGACCCGTCGAGGTTCAGCACGGTCCCGTCCAGATCGAAGGCGATCAGCTTTGGCAGTTCCCTTTGAGTCACGCTTCCCCCGCAAAAATGATAAAAACGATCAGTTTATTGTGATGCATCGCATTCGCCCTGTTTGCATTTTATTTCGTCATGCCTACATTATGCGTCGAAGCGCCGCCGGCTATGCCCCGCGCGGGCGCGTTCGCGCCTCACCGGTAGATGCCGTACGTCCTGTTCGCTTCCTGCACGTAAACGATGCCGCGGCCCGGTTCGTCCATCTTCAGCCCTTCGAGGATGGCCGACACGATTTTGTCCGTCAGCGCGGCCTCGGAAAGGATCAGCACGATCTCCTTTTCGGGCTCGATCTCCATGGAAAAAACCTTGCTCGTCTCATGGACGCCCGAACCTCGCGCGTTGATGATGGTTCCGCCCTTTGAGCCCGCCTTGACCGCAGCCTCAATGACGTCCTCGGCCTTTCCCTTCTCGACGATCGCGTTGATGATATGATACATGGTCTCCGCCGCCTCCCTTTTCTCGTGATGTTTTCCGCAATGCATGCTCTTCGTTCCGAATACGCCGCAGATGGAGGTCGTAAAGGCGATCCCGTGGTTCGGTTTATGGAACTCGAACTCCCGGTTCATCTCCTCCAGCGCACGCTCGGAGACGGGCCTTTCAGCCGCCATCAGGACGATTTCCTTCCGGATATCGGAGATCCCCATAAAATCCAGTATATGGCTGGAAACGGTTCCCCGGCCCAGCATGACGGTCGCTCCGGAGAGCCCGTGCTTTTTCCCGGACCGAACGACCTTGCTGCCCGCCCCGAAGTTTACGATGACGCATATGAGATCAAACGTGTGGATTCCGCTCCCCTCAAACATCCGCCTGCGCCCCTTCCTTTTTCGATTTCAGTTTATAGATCAACCCCAGCAGCTGCAGGGTGATCAGCGGCGCCATCGCGACGAGCGCGATGACCCCAAACCCGTCCACAAGGACGTTCGCTCCTTCCACCGCTTCGGCCGCGCCTTGCGCGAACGCCAGAATGAACGTGGCGGTCATCGGCCCCGATGCGACCCCGCCCGAGTCGAACGCGATGCCGACGAACAGCTTTGGAACGACGAAGCTCAGCGCGATCGATATCGCGTAGCCCGGAACGAGGTAATGCCACAGCTTGATTCCGGGAACCAGTATGCGAAGTATGGATAATGCGACGGCCGCCGCCACGCCTATGGAAAGCGTCGCCAGGATCACGTTCCGCCTGACCGAGCCGCTCGTGACCTCCTCGATCTGGTGGGTCAACACGTGCACTGCGGGCTCGGCCAGTATCGTCACCATGCCCAGCAGGAAGCCGACGATGACGACAAACGCGTGTGTCTCCATCGAGGCGAGCTTGTATCCGACGACGATGCCGACCTCCATGAAACCCGCGCCCACGCCGGCGAGGAACAGGATCAGGCCCACGAACGCGAAGAGGATGCCGAAGAGGATCTTCCGCACGGCCGTTTTCGAAAGTTTAAACGAAACGAACTGAAAAATCAAGAAGATCGCGACGATCGGCGCCAGCGCGATGGCGACCTCCCCCGCCACAACGGGCAGCTTTTGCAGGAAAGGCGCGAGGATCGAAGGGACGACCGCACGCGTATTTTCAAGGGAGCCCGTGATTTGATCCGTTTTCGAAAGGATGCTCATGAGCATCACGGCGATGATCGCGCCGGTCGAGGCGATTGCGACAAGGCCGAAGCTGTCCTTCTCGGAGGATTTGCTGTCCTTCTTGAGCTTGGATACGCCCATCGCGAGCGCCAGTATGAACGGGACGGTCAGCGCCCCCGTGGTCGCGCCCGAAGCGTCGAACGCGATCGCCGTAAACTCCGGCGTCGTGAAGACCGACATCAGGAAAATAAGCCCGTAGAGGATCGTCAGCAGGATGTAGAGCGGGAAATTATACACGATGCGCGCGAGCCCGCTCGCGAGCAGGACCGCGATGCCCACGGATACGACCGTCACGATGCTCATCTTTGAGATCAGCCCGGAGGTGACCGCGTCCACCTGGCCCGCCAGAATATGCAGGTCCGGCTCGGCGATGGAGATGAAAAAGCCCAGCAGTATCCCGGCGACGACGACGATCCAAACCTTGTTCGTTTTAACGATCGCGGAACCCATCGTGTTGCCGATCGGCGTGACGCCGATGTCCACGCCGAGCAAAAAGATGGTCAACCCGATGATGATCAGGGCCGCGCCGATCAAAAACCGTATGAACATGGGCGTCTCAATCGGCGTCAGGGTAAAATGCAGCAGTGTGACGATGACGGTGATGGGCAAAACGGAAAAAAGGACTTCTTTAAATTTATTTGCGACTACGCTCAAATGAATAAGCTCCTTCCATCAGATTGTATTAGTTCTATAGTATTTGTTCATAAACCGCCCGTTTTCGTTCAGTTTTTCACATGAAGCGCGCCTTTTTCGGCGGTCTTTTTTAGCGAATGCGTCTGAAAAACGACAGCCTGTACTCCATTATTGTACTTTGTAGCGGCGATCGCAGTCAACACCGTAAAACATAATACTTATTTACATGAACCGCTTTCATCTATGATTAGGAGCCGGAACGTGGGTTCCGGCTCCTTGCTCAATCTGTTTCCAGGCGCTCATCGCGCGGGCACGATCTCCAGCCAGTATCCGTCCGGATCCTCGATGAAGTAAATGCCGATCTTTTCGTTCTCGTAACAGACGCAACCCATATCCCGATGGAGCTTTTTCGCCAGCTCGAATTCCGGAACCTGGAAGGCCAGGTGGAACTCGCCCTCGCCGAGGTCGTATCGCTCCACCCTGTCGCGCAGCCACGTGAGCTCCAACTCAAAATCGGAAGCGTCGTTGCCGATATAGACGATGACGAAGGCGCCGTCCGCGGCCTCGTGCCGTCTCTTCTCCTTCAACCCCAGCGCCTTTTCATAAAAGGAGAGCGATTTTTCGAGATCGAATACGTTGTAGTTCTCATGGATCATTTAAAATTGCATGACCATCCCTCCGTGCCAATGGCACATTCCTCACATTCCGGACGCCCCGCGTTAGCGTCCATCCCCGTCGGCCGTTTTAGACGCCTTAGTTCGGCGCGCGGGATTTTCTGGAAACCAGCCCTTCGCCACGCGCTCTTTCTGCTCCCTCAATTCGATGATGGACCAAAGGCAGGAGCATCCGAAGATCGCCAGAACCGCCGAAACGACGCCGTGCCCGACGAAGCAGGACGCGGCGAGAGCGATTAAGCCAAAGATCAGAAAGGCCGGCCAAACCCTGTCCGTAAAATAGTATTCGCATTTGATGACGATGGGATGAAACGCCCCGATGATGACAAACGCGGCGAACCCGATGATCAATCCCGTAAAATGCATACTGTGCCTCCTTTGCCATTTCCCAAAACGCCTCATGTGAGGCATCCGGAAGTGAGAACAGTTTTCATCATAAAGGAACAGTTCCGGGCTGTCAAGCGCGCGGAGACAACCGCGGCCGACGGCCTTTTTTCGGCAAACTTCGCTGAAATTCTGATAAAATAAATCGCGGGACGCTCGGGACGATGTGATACAGATATATACCTGTCACAAAGGTATATTATATATCATAATATATACGGGCGGCACATATGCCGCCGGAAAGGAGTTATCACACACAAGATGGAAGCAATCAACAATCTCTTATCCTGCGCGAATGTCGGGCAAGGCAAGTGCGGCTGCAAATGCGGCTGCGGGTGCACTCCGCCCGAGGTCTGCTCCGCGCCCGGCGACGGCTGCGGCAACGTCATTCCGTTCGCCAACCTGCTGAATTTACTCACAAATTTCTGTCCGTGTTCCAGCGAGCATTGGCAAAACATGAAGATTTCCGCCATACCCTATCTTCATTGCGTGCTGGAACCCTGCAGCATAAGCGACGCGCATCTGGTTTTCACGGATCCCTGCTCCAAGCAGCATGATTTACAGAAATATACGCTGGAAGTCAAACGGGCGCGGATCATCGGCAGCATCGACTATATCATCAGCGCACAGACCGCCCTCTCCGACGTTTCGGGGGATCACGCGAGCGTCAGCGAATTCTACACGCTGCGCGTGGACCACGTGATCGGGTATATCGAAGACTGCAACGTAAGGCATGTCTCCGTCGTACTCGACTACAGGAACCTTGGACTTGATACGCCCGCCGAATATGTATATGGGAATAATCACGCATTGAGAATCAAGGGCGAGTTCGTCCTCAACCTTGGCTATATCTTCAACGGCGGCTTTGAAAACGGCTTCTCCGGGTGGAGCCAGATCACCCCTCCGGGAGCGCGCGCCGACACGGTGATGCAGTTCAACAAATACTGCGCTGTCGACGGCTGCTACTTTGCGCTCCTGACGACCGACGGACCCGGCTCAATGAATACACTGAGTCTGCATCTCTCCTACGCGAACGCCGGCGACGTGCTCAGCGGCTGGTCCTTCTTCGAAACAGACGATTACATGCCTTTCAACGACAGCTGCTCGGTCGTGCTCAAATCCGGCAGCGGCGAGATCGTGACATTGTTTAAAACCGACGTGGAATCCGTGGGCGATTTTGGCCGCACCCCCTGGACGCAATGGACGTATTCATTCGCCGAAGCAGGGCAGTACACGCTCGAAGCCACGATCTGCAACAGCCTTGACTCGACACTTGAAAGCTATCTCGGCCTGGACGCCGTCAAACTGACACCGGCCTCGCTCTAAAATAAAACGGACGGCAGGCGGAACGAAACCGACCTGCCTGTTCAAACTACCCGGTTTCGCCGATAAGCGAAGCCGGGTTTTATAGCGCCTTGCCAAACCGAGCAACGGTTTACCCGTTTCCCCGGCGTTTCATCCTGAAGTAATCCATGGTGGAGTTTCTTTGAAACCCGCACGATTCGTATAGGGTGAGCGCCGTCGCATTCTTCGCCTCGACCTGGAGCATGACCTCCCTGATCCCCGCTTCCCGCAGCTTCGCAACGGCGCAAAGCAGAATCGCGCGGCCGAGGCCTTTCCCGCGGCGCTCGGGCAGCACGCCGAGGCCGTATATGCCGCCCGTGTCGGCGGCGCTCGTCTCCAGGTGGACCTTCCCGACGGTCTCGCCGTTTTGCTCGGCGATGTAGATCGTCATCCCGCGTTTTTCCTCATCCTCCGGTAAGATGGCAAACGCATCCGCCGGGGCATTTGGGGCGGCGGAAACCGCGGAATCCCCTCCCGCCTCGCCGGGCTCACCGGCCGTGTCGCCTTCCCGAAGTAAATGGCGTTTTGCCACGCGACCTCCCGGGCGTCCGCGTTCGTCGCCTTCCTGAGCGAAACGCCGCGCAGTTGCTCGGGCCGGATTTCGGGGAACTCATCGCGAAGATACATCTCAAATTCGGAATGGGCGTATTCCGCCTCAACCTTCTGCAAAAACTTCTGCCCGGCCGCAGAATCGCGGTCGCACAGCAGCAGCGCTTCGCGCGCGCCCCTCCGTCCGCTTTCCGCCGCGGCCAGCGCATACAGCAGCGTGAAAACGCCCTGCCGCCTGAAAGCCGGGTGCACCATGCCCGTGATCTCAAGCGCCGATCCCGGGCCGCCGAAAGCGCATATCCCCAGATAGCCGATCAATTGCGGGCCGCGAAAGCACAGGAACTCGTTGACCTCCCGCACGAGGGCCTGACGCGCATCCGCGGGCCGGGCGCGCAGCTTATAATCCAATTCCAGCTTCAGCGCGACCGGTTCATGGCGCGCGCATTCCTCCGCCAGCTTTCGGACCGCACAAGCCTCCTCGTCGCTCAGGTGCTCCTTGAGCATGACGCGGGATTCGGATATTTCCTTCATGTTGTTGTTTTCCTCTTATCTGCGGCGAACTGTGCCGGAGCGCATAGCGCTTGGGCAGGCATATTATGTTAACACGCGATGAGCTGGCGCGTCAAACCGTTCCGGCGGCAACGGAACATTCGTCCGTTTTCCGGGTTACGCTATGGATTCGTCCCGGCGCGTTCCACGCCGCACTTCTCAAGGAATCGCCGGACGTTTTCTTCCTCCGCCGCCCTGTCGCAGTTGGTTCTGCCGAGCCTGTCGCACAGGCCCAGCAGCGCGACCTCGAAGACGTCCGCGTCTCGCAGCATGCCTTCAATGTCCGCAAACGGCAGGCCCTTGAGGACGAAAAGGATGTGCATATGATAGCGGATGAGGTTCGCCACCTTTTCAATGAACGCGCCGTCGTCCATAAACTCCCTCAGGAACTCCCGCGCGAGCGTCGCGCTGCTCTGCCCCCAGTCTTTGTACCAATCAGTAAGTTAGTAAAGACCGTTCAACGGTAAAGGCATTCCTTCTTCGGCTTGGCCATATTGTAACACATGGTAGCGAAGCGCTTGCTGGCGCGCGCAGCGTGTTCATGGTGAACCGCAGGTTCACCACTCCTGAACGGTGAGACGGCATGTGTTACACTCCATCAAGCCGTCAGAAGGATGCTCTGTGGCGCCGGCGGCCTGCCGCCAAGGCTGCCGTGTGGCCTGATGTTGTTGTAATAGTCCCTCCATCGCTTGGCCAACACCTGCGCCTCATACAGATTGCCAAACAGCTCACCATTCAAAAACTCATCCCGTATCCGGCTGTTGAAGCTCTCGCAATAGCCGTTCTCCAAGGGCTGCCCGGTTCGATATAGGTTGTGATTACGCCAAGGCTGAAAGCCACCCCGCAGTTTTTTCGCAATAAACTCCGGGCCATTGTCGCCGCGGATATACTCCGGGCAGCCTCTTTTGTGCGCATGATATCCGCTAAGACTTCCATCACATCGGGTCCTTTCCATGAGCGCCGCGGAATACTGGCCAAACACTCCCTGGTGTATTCATCAATGATGTTCAAAAACCTGAGCTTCCTGCCATCCATTGTTCTGTCTTCTACGAAATCATAACTCCATACATGGTTCTTATATTCTGGCCTTAGCCGGATGCAACTGCCGTCATTCAAAAATAAGCGGCGTTTCTTTGGCTGTTTACTCGGCAGCTTCAACCCCTCCTCGCGCCAGATACGCTCCACACGCTTGTGGTTGATCCGCTTGCCCTCATTGCGCATCATGTACGTTACCTTCCGATAGCCTACACGTCCGTAATTCGCAGCTTTTTCAATGACGGACGCGCGCACCGTCTTCATCCGGCAAGCGGACAGGCTCATATCGCCAGGCAGTTCGATTGACTTTCACCACCCGGCAAGCCCGTCGTTCTGTGACGAAGCGTTCCAGCACATACGCGACGGCTGCCTTCTGCTTCACCGGGCTCAGAAGTTTTTTGAGTTCACATCCTTGAGAATGGCGTTGTCAAGGCTCAGCTCTGCGACGAGTTTCTTCAGGCGGGCATTCTCCTTTCCAGTTCCTTCATCCGCTTGGCATCGGCTGTGTTCATACCGCCGTACTCTTTTCGCCAACGGTAATATGTCTGCTCAGTAATTCCGGCCTGGCGTGCCGCCTCCGCAATCGTGTTGCCTTGGTTACACAATAACTCAATTTCCCGCAGTTTCACGATAATCTGCTCTACCCCATACTGTTTCCTTGCCATTTTCCCAGCTCCTTTTGTTTTGTTTATTATATCTCAACTAACTCTGGGACTGGTACAAGGATTGGGGGCAGGTCAAAGTCGTATCCTCGGCGACGCGCTCGGCGACGATTTGAATGGTTCCGTTTTCCAGAATCGTCCCGGCATACACGCCGGACCCCGCTTTTTTGCCGGCCGGAAGGGCCTCGCCGGTAATGCTCGCCTCGTTGATGTAGCCTTCGCCGATCAAAACCGTGCCATCCACAGGCACTTTCGCGCCGGTTTTCACAAGCAGAATGTCGCCGACGTCGACCTCATCCACTTCCACTTCCTCAAACTCGCCGTTTTCCATCTGCTTCAACGCGCTCTCCGGCGCCATGTCGATCAACTCTTTAATGGCCGAACGCGTCTTGTTCAGCGTGCGCTGCTCGAGGTAAGCTCCAAACAAAAACAAAAACGTAACGATGGCTGATTCTTCAAAGCTTTTGATGATAAAGGCCCCGACAACCGCGATGGTAACCAGAACATCGATGCTGACGACCTTGACTTTCAGCGCCTGAAACGCCTGGATCGCGATGGGAGCGATCCCCAGGGCGGAAGCGACGATCAAAGCCCAATGAAACACCTCGTCGTTTTTAAATCCCCATTCGCCCGCGAACGCGATCGCAATCAGAATTCCGCTGATGAATGTTATGTGGTTTTTCTTGCTTAGGATAAATCTCTGCAACTTCGCCTTCTCCCTGCCTGCTTATTCTTGCTTAAGTCCGATATGCCTCGTCCGCTTCCGCCAGCATTTGATACACCGCCTCATAACTTTCGCACACGTCCCCCGGAACCGCGTAATGATTCGTGATTTCGCGCAGCCGAGCGAATTCCTCGCTTAAGTCAGGTTTTTCCAAGCCAGCTTCCTTTGTTTTCCTGCTGATCGCGTCGAACAGTTTGCGGACCTCGTGGAACTCCGGATGGCTGCCCCCATGAACCCTCGCCACAATCGGCACATACTGCTCCAGCGTTGGAAAACGGGTTTCCTTAACTTTGTTAAACGCGGATTTCCCGATCATTTTCTTCCTCTCCCCTTCTTCCCTGTTTGTTTCTTTGACCTTATTATACCAAGGAATTGGGGAAAAGGAATCGACCTCGACAAAAATGCCTCCGCAATCTAGAGCAAAAAGTTGTTTTCGTCGCTGGCCGCTTCCATTGTTCTGATTTCAAAAGATTTATATCCCGCGGCGATAAAAGGATCGGCCATCGCGATGTCCGTGGCTTCGGCCAAATTCTCAGCCAGAAGAACAACCATCCCTCCGGGGTAATCCGTAAACGGCCCGCACAGCACGAGCTTGCCCTGTTTTTTCAGTCCCCTTAAATGTTCGACGTGTCTCCTGATGATTTCCTCATTGAGGGGCCTAACGTTTTTCATCAAGTATACGTACATGATTGTTTGGGCTCCTTACTATAAAGTCGTTATGACATTACCTTAACCCATTGCTGAAAACCCATGAATAAAACCGGCTCTGATCAGGTTTTTCATATTCATAATCCAATAGCGATGGATTGCTGTCAATCACTTCAATCGCTTTCTTAAGAACCGTTTCAATCGTCATTCCCGCAATATCGATACTGTGTTCATTGGGCAAGCAGGGCCTGTTCAGGTTCTTCTCGTTGCAGGATTCCTGCAGCTCATAATCGACAAGGCCATTATCCGATCGGTTTTTCATCTGATTCCGGATTTGAAGCAAATCGCTGCAAACGAGCTTTATCGTTATGTATTCATAACCTTTGAAGTCTTGAGGAATATCCCGGGTTCTTAAATCATCGATATCGGATGCGATGATATTTTTATAACCCAGCCTATAAAAACACAAAAGCATCGCTTTCTGGTTCTCCCAGCATGTTAGTTCTTCCAGTTCTCCCGTCATAAACTCTCTCCCATCACGGGAAATAAACGCTGGAACCATATGCTGCTCAACGCATGTGCTCTTATAATGATGAAACAGGCCCTGTGCCAATGTTGACTTTCCGACTCCGCTCGTTCCGGTGATGAAAATGAAATCTTTCATGTTTCTTATATCCCTATAAGATTTGCACCTGCTAATAACTTCCGGCATAACGATGTGCACCAGTGCAGTCCCTCTCTCCCAAACATCTATTCTGCAGAACTGCACCCGGTACGATTCCAAGCCTATGGCATATATTTCGAGGGAATATTTAAAAACACTTCGTCAAGCCTTTTGAACCCAAGCTTTTCGTAATACCCGGCAATATTCTGCGTCGTCTGCACCAGCCACTCTGTGTCCGGATATCGCTCAATGCATCTCCTCACCATTTCACGGCCTATGCCTTCGTTATGATAAGCCGGATCGACAACCAGGTCATAGATGATCGACCTGATGATTTTATCGCTCAAGACCCTGACCGCGCCAATCAGGCGATCGTTCTCCCATGCCGAAACAACCAATGTTGAATGGATAAAAGGCAGGTTAAAATTCTCTTGCATATCCGAAGTCTCCGGCCCGTTGCACCACCCCGCCAGCATAAACAAGCGGTGGAGTTGATCGGATGGCAATGCGTTCTCATATCGATAAATGATATTCATATGTTTACCACCCGGCCGCGGCGGAGTCCGCCCGGCACTCGGTACCGGCACTCAAAACGCCGTTGTCGCCCCTTAAAATAATCTGCCCTCTTCCGAAAGCGCCGCCGGAGGGTTCCTTCCGGATGATATGGCCCTTTTCGCTAAGCGCATTCAAAGATGCGCCCTCAAAGTTTTCTTCCGCCGCGACCTCCAGCCCTTTATCCCAGCGCCAGCGCGGATGATCGAGCGCTGCCTGAGGATTCAGGCCATAATCCAGCATATTAATCACCGCCTGCACGTGGCCCTGCGGCTGCATGAATCCGCCCATCACGCCAAAAGGCCCCACCGCTTTCCCCTGGCAGGTCAAAAAGCCCGGTATGATGGTGTGATACGGCCGTTTGCCGGGCGCCAGGCAGTTCGCGCTCCGCGCATCGAGGCAGAAATTCGCGCCGCGGTTATGGAGCGCGATTCCCGTGCCCGGAACGACAAGCCCCGAGCCGAAGCCCATATAGTTGCTTTGGATATAAGAAACCATGTTCCCTTCGGAATCGGCTGTCGCAAGATACACCGTCCCGTGGTCGTCAAAGCGTCCGGGTTCGGGAACGATCGCGGTGTCCTTAATGAGCGCGCGGCGCGAGGAAGCGTATTCGCGCGACAACATCTCTTTAACGTCCGCTTTCATGCAATCCGGATCCGCTATGTAATTGAGCCCATCGGCAAACGCGAGATTAACAGCTTCGATATGGCGCTGAACGGCTTCGGGATCACCCAGTTCGAAAGGGTCGAACCCCGCGAGAACGTTGAGCGCCATCAACGCAACAAGCCCGTGGCCGTTGGGCGGCAGCTCCCAAACGTCATGGCCTCTGTAGCGCACGGACAAAGGCTCCACCCACTGCGGCTGAAAGGCTTCCAGGTCCGATTCCGTCAGATACCCTCCCGTTTGCCGCGCGAAGGCCGCGATCCTTGCCGCAAGCTCGCCCCTGTAAAAGCTCCCGGCGCATGTTTTGCCGATCTCCTGGAGCGTTCTCGCATGGTCGGGAAGCCGGAAAACTTCTCCGCTTTTCGGGGCCGCGTCATCCTTCGTAAACGTATCGTACCAGTGCTTTGCAAGGCCCTCGCCGAGCCTGTTCTTATAGACCTGCGCCGCTCTCCCCCACCCTTGCGCCACGACGGGCGAAACGGGGAAGCCTTCCGAAGCATAGCTTACAGCCTGCGCTACCGCATTGGAAAGGGACAGCCTGCCGAACCTCCCGGAAAGCGCCGCCCATGCGGCGGGGATGCCCGGCACGGTCACAGGCTCCCAACCATAGGCGGGCATTTCCTTGTGCCCCCTGTCGCAGAGCATTTTAGCGGTCAAATGTTTTGGAGCGGGCCCGGACGAATTGAGTCCGTACATCTTTCCTTCGCTCCAAACGATCGCGAACGCGTCGCCGCCGATGCCGTTTGAACAGGGTTCAACGACGGTGAGGCAGGCCGCGGCCGCAACTGCGGCGTCAATCGCGTTTCCGCCTCTTTTCAAAGCGTCCAGCCCGGCTTGCGCCGCGAAATACTGGCTGGTCGCGACGATGCCGTTCTTCGCATGGACGACAAACCTGCGCGACGGGAACGGGTAGTGCATTGCATCGAACTTCATAACATCTCCTCTTATCTTTATAATAGCGCCGACGCGGGCGATTCCCGTTCATATGGAATATGGAATTGGAATGCGGATATTGCCCGTCTGTTCCGCCAGTTTCAAAAAGGCCCAAAGATCTACCCCACCGCTCGCGAATGCCCGGCATCCGTCCTGGCTTGTTTCACCTGACTATATTTCTCCAAACAGTTTTTTCTTCGAGCGGTTAATATGTTGAACAATATGCCCGATGTTCCCTTCCCCCGCGTATTGCTCCATATCAAAAAAATCGCGATCCGTCTCAGACCAGTACAAGTCATTCTCATCGCCATTGACAGTGATTTGCTTGTTTAACTTGCCAGCATAAACCTCAACATAACAATCATCGATATAGTATGTAAAGTCCATCAAATGAAAAAGCGTGATATCTTTTTTTGTGATCGAGGTTTCCTCCTCTAGTTCACGATATGCGGCGTTCATGCCGTCTTCGCCTGTTTCAATTTTGCCGCCGACAAGATTTGACAATCCTTTATACGGGTCTTTTCTGCGTTTGCACATCAAAAGCTTATCCGCGGTGTGATTGAAGACGGCTATTATATTATATCCTTGCATAAATCACCTCTGTATATGTAGTGAGTCGATGAATAGATGTCGTTTTAAAAAACAGCATCCCGGCGTATAAGGGAACATGGCCACCGCCCAATTATACCGTATAGGTTGAGAAAATAGAATAGGTATGCCGATCTCCGGCCAGCGCCGCCCCAAAAGAAAAAGGACGAAGGCATGATGCCCTCGTCCTTTCCTCATACAATGTTTCGGCGTTTACTCAGGCCCTGCGCCGCCTCACTGCCAAAGCGCGCATGCAACACGCCGCCAGCCCGATCAACACAAAGCCCCACGGCGCCGCCGCGTCGCCCGTCTGGGGCGGGGATGTGATCTCCCCCGGCACGTACAGCCCACGCACCACCGCGAAGGGCGAGAGCTCGGCCACAGTGAACGTCGCCGCGCCGTTGGCCACCGTTACGGCGATCGTTTCCAGCCGGCCGTTTATGCAGTGAAGGATGGTCACGTTTTGACCGTCATATTGGCTTCCCACGGGGATGGCGATCGTAAGTTCGCCGGTCGCGGGAGGGGTCATGCTGATATCATAGCCGAGTATAAAGCGCCCATCCTTCTGCGTCTTGCGTATGGCGTCGCAGGCTGCGCAGGTTCCCGCAGGATGCAGCTTAAGCGGGGAAACCGTCAGCCGCGCCATGCTGTGGATACCGTCGCCCGATACTGTGACGCCCGTGGCGCTGTCGGTCAGGGTGGTGGGCGCGGAGCTGATTGCCGTCCACTTCGCGTACAGCGTCTGGTCCGCCGTGATGGCCACGATGGTCGTGGATTCGATTTTATCCCCCGCGCCGTTCGCGCCCGTATACCAGCCGCCGAATAGATACCCCGCTTTTGCCGGCGTGGGCAAAGCTCCGTATGGTTCTTCCTGGGTAACGGTCTTCGTCGATGGGGCGACCGTTCCGCCCTGCGGATCGAAGGTGACCACGCGCGGCGTCGTATCGTGTATCGCGATCGTAAACGTCTGCGGGCTGCCGATATCGAACACGACGGACAGCTCAAGCTCACCGACAGGCTGCCCCGCCAGATACTCCTTGGTGAAGGTCAGCGTGCGCTCCAAGCGGCTCCAGTTGCCCGACCCGTCTGTCCCGATGGATACGCCGCCCGCCTTCACGTCCGTTACCGTCGTAGCAAATCCCCATACCGCGGTTGTTTTTACGTCTGCCTGATTTTCTGTCTTTTTATCGAAGGAGCCGGTACCGGGATCGATCCACGCGCTGACCTTGCGCGCAAGCAGCTTCACAGGCTTGAGCGTGCCCTTTTGGTGTGTGAAAACCCTGTACCCCGCTTCTTCGCCCGTTCCGTCCGCGCCGTCGGTCTTGCTTACTTCGATCTCTTCTAATCCGGCAAACATCCTCGTGTTCGTGACGTTTTCCAAATACACCGTGGCTCCGTCCTCTAAAAAGGCGGCATAGGTAATCCAGTCAGTCGCTGTTACCATTCCGTAGATGCGGATGACGGCCTCATGGAGAGCATACGCACATCGGACTTGGTTCCATCCGCTATGGACATTGCCCATGACCTCTACAAGGCTTCCCGCACCCGTAGCATAAGTGGGCCAATTTGTTCCATTTACGTTGCCGTACACCTTCACATGGCCGCCGTTTTCGGCCCGCGCTCCGCTGCCAAAGCCAAAGCTCGTCGTCACATCACCGGTGACCTCGATGAAACTGTTGGCACCCTCCGCGCACGCACTCATGGCGTAAGTGCTCCCTGCGGACGTGCTGCTCACCTTCGCGTACGAGCCACCCGAGGCATGCACACCAGAGCTGTATTGTCCGGTGACGGATGCGTTCAGGCTCCCGCTTCCCGTGATATCCAGCGATGCGGCATTGATCACGTTAATGCCTATGCTATTATCACCGCTGTTGCTCACGTTCAGCGTATATCCGTTCAGGTTAAATGTAAGCGCTTTGCCGTCGATCGTGATGCCCGTGGTGCAATCGAAGCTCGCCATCAGCCGTATGGTGTCCCCGCTGGCCGCGCTGATGATGGCGCTCGTCAGGTCCGCAGCGTTGTATACATCGTGCGTATCCGCCGCCAGCGCCGTCGCCGGAAACAGCGTAAACACCAGCGCCGCAGCCAGCAGCCATGCCATGTTCCTCGATATCCGCTTTGCTTTCTTCTCCATGTCATCCTCTCCTTACCCGTATTGTACCGGAGCAGCCCGCCAACGGAAAAGCCGCGTCAAGCCGGGCCGCCTCTTCTGTTGCGGCAGAACGGAAACACGCCCGCACAGAGGCGTTCGACGCAATTATTTATATATTATAGAAAGAAACCGGAAAAAGCGCATCGTACTAAGGTATGAGATAAAATGACGTCAGCGAAGAAATTTATAATAATTCGATTTCGCGAACCAGCTTCACGCATTGTGCGCGGTTTTTTACGCCGAGCTTGCTGTATATGTTTCCCGTATGCGTTTTGACTGTTCTGATGCCGATGCCCAGCGCAAGGCCGATTTCCTCGTTGGTATGCGCAGCCGCCAGAAGCTCCAGCACATTTTTCTCCTGCGGCGTCAGGCGCTTGATGATCTCGTCCCCGGCTTTTTCCTCCCGGCTTCCCGGCGCCGGCGGCGCACCTTTCTGCATGCCGAGCAAAAGCCCTTTCGCATAGGCTGTCAATTCCTTATCGTCAGGGGAACCGGGCTTTCCCCTCCGGCGCATGATATAATAGCGCAGCAGTCCGGCCATGGGAGCGGGCTCGTCGAGGAAGCTGCGGGAATAGCCCTTTTCCCTTCCGATGATCAGGGCCTTTTCAAGGTAATCCATTGCGGCGCGCATATCGTTGTTTTGATAATTCAGCTCCGCCAGCAGGTTTAAGACTTCCGCCTCGCTGTGCAGCCTGCCGGCGATCTTCGCGAAATTAAGCAGCCTCTTTAACAGGAACTCCGCGTCGTCCCGGCGGCCTTTCATCATGAGCACGCGCGAATAGACGAGGAGCTCGTATTCGTTGACCGCGCTGATTTCCGAATAAATACCGAGCTTGCGGGAGGCAAACCACTCCTCCACTTTTTCCATTTCTCCGGTTTCGATACCCAGCCGGCACCGAAAGGCGTCTATCGGGTAATTCCAGTGGGGCTTACCGATATCCTTCAGTTTGCTTTTGCATTCGCTCAGCATATCAAAAGCGCCCGGCAAATCGCCCTTCGCCCTTCTGATACGCGCCAGATATACCATCGCGGGCACGAGCGCGCCCGCGCAGCCGGCGGAGGACGCCTCCTCCAGCGCGCTTAGCAAAAAGGGCAGCGCTTCTTTCAGCCGATTGTTTTCATAAAGGTATTCCCCGGCGATAAGCGGGTGGTATCCGGGCTTCACGGCAAGCAGTTCCCTGTACTTCGCCATCACTCTTTCGTACCGGTCGGGATCTTCCCCGTATATTTCGATCGCCTTGCTCAAGGGGCACCTGTAAAAGCAGATATCCCCGGTGTTTATGTCAAAGTATTTGGGCATCACAAAATACCCGCCGCTTTTGGCGGCTGCCGATAGGATCAGCGGCAGGAAATCCGGGCTGCCTTCCCGTGTCAGCAGGTATGCCTCGGCCAGGATGCACTCGATGAAAATATGCTGGCTCCATTCAGAATCGGAACTGTACCGCTCCGCGGCGGCGCGTTCCTTCGCGATGCCGAGCCATTGCCGCGCGGGGCCGTACTGGCCGGCGGAAGCATAATAGGTCGTATAAATCAAGGCTGCCTGAAAGCTGGCATCCAGCATATCTTTCGGCAGCCGCCCGATCCATGACAACAGCGTTCCAAAGTCATTCTGGTGGATCAGATAATCCGTCTTGCGCTCAATCAGGTCGAGCGCTTCCCCGTATGCGCCTCCGGACAGCAAGTGCTCAATCGCTTCAGGCACGAGTTCATGCTCCTCAAACCAACGGGCGGCGTTTATATGCAGCGCGGCGGTCTCCCCGGTAGCCGCGTCCAGATGAAGGCCCCTTAAAAAATTGCTGAACAGATGGTGATAGCGGTATTCATGCCGCGCGTCGTCCAGCGCATAGAGGAAGCCGTTTCCCTCGATGATTTCCTTAAACATGCGGCGCGCGTTATTATCGCCCGTTACGGCGTCGCACAGCGGTTCGGAAAGCGTATCCAGAATGCAGGTTTTCATGGCAAAGTCAAGTTTTTCCGGCTCCCATGAACTGATGACCTCATCCCTCAGATACTCCTCTATATCCCGGCTGGACCGCACCAGCGCGGCGATTGCGCCTTTGCTGCCGCGTTCATGCTCCATCGACATGGCCACGGCCACCAGCGCCGCGGCCCACCCTTCCGTATAGTTTTCCACCTTTTTTATATCGCCGTTCTCCAGCGTATGCCCTCTCAATTGGTAGAAACTGAAAATGTCCTCCTCGCCAAAGCGCAGGTCGTTTTCGCCCAGGCAGAGTATTTGCCCTCTGATTCTGGACTTTGCCAGTTTTATTTCCGGCTCCGCGCGGCTCAAGATGACCAGATGCATTTTGGCCGGCATATAATCGAGCAGATAGGAAAGGCCCTGCATGATGGCGGGGTCGCTTATGAGATGCAGATCGTCGAGCACCAGCAGAAAGTCGGACTGCACCTCAGACAGGCGGTCAATGAGGATGTTGATGTGTACATTGGCGTTTATGAGATCGCGGGATGCAAAAACATATTCCGTGTCCTTGCTGATGCCGGCAACGATATCGTCCAGCGCGGCGCATACATACCGCCAGAAAGCCGTGGGATCGTTATCATGCGTATCCAGCGAAAGCCATGCAGCGGGCAGGCCGCGCGTTTGAAGCCAGCTCAACAGGGCCGTGGTCTTCCCGTAACCGGCAGGCGCAACGATTGATGTGAACTTATATTCGGGTATATGCCCGAGCTTTTCCAAAACATTTTTTCTGCTGACAATGTGTTTATGTACGGAAGGAGCGCGGAACTTGGCCTTTACCACAGGAACCCCCTTTCGCGGCAAAATCCTTAAAGCACAAAATATGATATATTATTATATTTTACTTGCTTAACTTTTTCAAGAAAATGAAACGGACGCGCGTTGAAAAGGGGATGAATGGCGGCAAGGATCTGCTATTTCCTGTAATCGGCAACTATTTCCTTAACAACGATTTCTCCGTCCACAAGAGTTTCAAGCACGGGCCTTTCATTTTTTATATTCATTTTCCAGTATTGTCTTGCTTTGGGGAGATTTTCTGCTTCATTTGCAACACCGTCAAAACAATTACACGCATCCGCGGTAAAAGCTCTGCCGCTCACCTCAAGCAAAACAATGGAATACACGTCGCGCCCCGCTTCATGAAAAAAATTTGCCCACTTCTGTGCCTCTTCCAACGTATTCGAAGTATATAAACAGGCCATTCTTGAAGGATATTGCGGAAATTCCTCCTTTCGTACCTTTTCAAGCGCCATCTCACGATAAGCAACTTTTCCCCATTTGTCCATATCTGCCTTGATTAAATTTGCTAAATCACTTTGTATATCTTGACCCTGTTTGATCTTCTGAAATACCGATACTCTGTTGTATACACTATTCCGATGTAAATCATTAAAGATAATTGTTTGTCCAACAAACATCGGCCGTTCAGTAACCACATGGTAAACGCTAATTATATCCATCTCGCATTTTCTCCTTCCCTCGACATCAATACTACGCACTCAACGTGGAATTGTTAGGCAATTCCATATTTGTAGAAAACACCGTGTAAATGCTGTGTTTAAGCCTGTTTTTTGTCTATCTTAACCTCTCGATAATCAATTTTCGATTAGGCTATTTTGAGTTTACGTCTTTTAAATGTATTTGTTTTTTATATCCCTAAGATTGTAAATACTTCTCCATTTTCAAATACTTCATTTACCCAAATCGTAGCTTCAGTAAGAGCTATTTTTGCTTCAGTATCCAATTGCGATGCATAATCAAGTATAGCTTCCCATTGGGATGGATTAACTTGTGTTTCTCCATATGGGTCATAGTCAGGAATAACTGCTGCAAATGCTTTGTATATTTCGAGCTCTATTAGAGTATCGTCGTGCAATAATATTGAATCGGATTTCCAGAAGGTTTTATCGTCCCATTTTCCTTTGTAAAATTCATGATAACATGTTCCAACACGATTACTTACAGAACAAAAATATTTCATAAACGCACCTCGCAAAATATAAATAAATCCCTTTTCAAAATTTACTTCTTTGAACTGTATTTTTTGCTTTTTCTCTGGGTTCCTTCTTTACCCTGTGTAACATTACTTCGGTGCTGTTTTTCAATCTGCACAGCTTGAAACATTTCTTTGGATATGATGACTGGATTATTACCTTCTGCTAAATAGTGTGCCTCGTGCTTTCCATCATCCAGCAGCCGAACATTGCCTGTGTATTTTTCATTGCTGAGCATTACATCAATCGTCCGCTTACACCATTTCCCTTTTCCGGCAGGGGACTTAATCCCCAGTCGTTCTAATTCAGATACAATGCCTATCACGCTCTTGCCGTGAAGATACATATTGAAAATCAATCTTACGTTTTCCGCCTCAGATTCTTCGATAATAAGACTGCCATCACTTGGTTCACATAGCCATAGCATTTTCTTTTATATAACTTTGAAGTGCCTTGTGCGGTACGTTGTTTGATGCCCCATTTAATATTGTCGCTGCGTGATTCATTCTCTGCCTGAGCAATTGACTCTATTATTGAGATCATAAGGTCGTTATCTGTATCAGCTGTATCAAGTACTTCCTGTTCAAATATAACACGAACGCCGAGAACCCTTAGCTGGTTCAACGCATCGAGAATCTCTACCGTATCCCGGCCAAACCTGCTGATGCTCTTTGTAAGAATAATTTCTATATCACGTGACTTACAATCCTGCAGCATACGAGAAAACTCTTTACGGGAAGAACCTGTCTTGCTTGAAGCAATATCTATATACACATCTACTAATAAGCATTTAGGATTAGCAGCTGTTAATCTCGTTAACGCCGAGACTTGAATTGTAAGGCTTTTCAATTGGTCTGTGCTATTTGTACTAACACGGCAGTAAATACCAACTCGTTTCTCTCTCTTGGGAGGCAATGGTGGTATATAGTGAATTGTTTTATTTTCCATGACATAACCTTCGTTTCACAACTTTACGGGCAGATAGCTCAGCTTGTAACAAAAGATATTAGCTCCCATGCTTCATCTGTTATTCCAGGCTCCCAAGCGATATCGAAATACATTTGCTGATAGTGTTTTCGTTCTTCATATTTCTTCGGATTATCTGTAACGTGAACTTCATATCCGCGTTCTGTGCAGCCCCAAACATCATATGGCAACCAAATTTCATTATTACCCAAGCATTCATTAATGTCTTGTGTATCGGTAGTTCCCATTCCAACCGTGTAGTTACCTATTGTCCCAACAATATTCAGCACATGTTCACCGCCGCCATCATTCTGCAAATAGCCTTGGTCAAATTCACAAACTAAAATATCTCCAGATTGAAGCAAGTCCATATCAACGGTGACTTTATATAATCCTTCGGGTGTCTTGTAACTGTTGTCGTTGAGGTACATCCCATAATCAAATGGCTCTATTTCAAAGTCTATTGCATGTCCATTTTTATAGATATGCAATTTCGCAAACGGAGTTTCATATTCACTTGTTTTCACTCAACCACCCCTAAAAACTCTTATTTTTAGAATGCCGAATCTTCTGTTTATATGATTTATTCTTCATTTAGCATCATGACTAATAAACATTATAGCATATTTTGAATATGTTTGTTAGCCTATTTTGCGCCAACATCCAACCTGACCACACAATCTCTCAAAATCAGAATTACATCTAAATCGACCACTCATGAACACCTGACATCTAATCTGCTCTGTACCAAACAACCGACATCTAAATCGCTCTGTACGGGTCAAAATCAGGCCTTTTGGACATGTTTCCAAGAAGGAAAATAATCAATATTTTCAGCTCACAATTTCAACTCTGAAAACCCGATAAGCCCTTATTTAAAGGCTTATTTCGCCCCTACTTCTCAATCCTTGACATCAATACTACGCACTCAACGTGGTGCGAGAGGCTCACTCCGATGTCTAGGCTGTATTTTGGGTTTTATCCGTTCGCGGGAATAAGTCAATAATGGATTTTATGGGTACTCTCTGTTCGAGGGAACAGTTCAACAGTTTTTATCTGTTCATGGAAACAAGTCAATAAGGTTTAAATCTCACCAACTCCAATACCTTCGCGCCACATAGAAGGATGTAAAGACACAATAGGTCAGTGTCAATAGTCTGTCACTAGGTCACAATCATATTACTTCAATATTTTTATCAATGTAGCTGCGATGGCATTAACATCATCAGCAGTGTTATTCTTTCCAAGAGATATTCGAATTGTACCCTTTGCATGTTTCTCATCCAAGCCGATAGCCTTAAGCACATGTGATATTTCTGTGCTTTCACTATTACATGCAGACCCTGTAGATATGCAAATACCAGCTAAGTCCATGCGATGAAGAATTGCTTCGCCGTCAACACCAGCAAAGGACAAACTAATCAATCCGGGAAGCGATTTATCACCACCATTACGTATATACGAGATATGCGCATCGGAGAGCATACTAAGCAGCTGATGTTCCAGCATACAGATGCTTGTCAAATAATCATCCAAACAATCACAGTTTTCCTTCAGTGCAACTGCCATTCCAATAATGGATGCAACATTCTCTGTGCCAGCTCGACGCGAGTTTTCCTGTGCCCCCCCATCTACATATGGAGCAATTTTTGTTCCTTTGCGTATGTAGAGGAACCCAACTCCCTTAGGGCCGTTAAACTTATGCGCAGATGCCGACAGCATATCGACACCGAGTTCTCGGACATCGATTTTTATATGACCGACAGCTTGTACAGCATCCGTATGAAACATCGCACCATATGAGTGAGCTACTTCACAGAGTTCTTTAATCGGTTGAATTGTGCCAATTTCGTTATTTGCAAGCATTATCGACACGAGTCGTGTGGAATCACAAATCTTATTGCTCAGTGATTCAGGCGTGATGATGCCAGTCACTGCCGGCATAAGATAGGTAACGGGGTATCCGAGTCTCTCAATTGCGGCGCATGAATGTAGCACAGCATGATGCTCAAATGCAGATGTTATCGTAGCTCGCTTATTGGAGTCAGCGAAAGCTGATCCTTTGATGGCCCAATTGTCGCTTTCCGTGCCACCGGAAGTAAAAAAAATTTCCTCTGGAAGCGCATTGATACACTTAGCAATAGTAGCCCTTGCCTCTGCGAGGGCATTTTTGGGTTTTCTTGAAAAAGAATAGGGCTGTGATGCGTTACCAAATTCATCGATCAGCCACGGCATCATCGCTTCAAAGGCAATTTTATTTAGTTGTGTTGTTGCCGCGTTATCGGCATAAATCATCAATGACCACCTCACTTGAAAAGCGTACAGCCTTCATCTTTGAAGTCCTGGATTTTATCAAGAAGTTCCTGCACCGTACAGCCAAGATATTCAGCCAAACACTCCATACAATAAAAATTGGTTATATCTATACCCAAGAGTTTTTTATTTATCCCAATTGTGTCCTTATCGAGATCCTCTTTACCACAAATGACACAATTAATCCTCATCACTTATCTCCCTTAGGTAAAATGTCGGCATCTGCTTTTCATCCTTTGTATATTCCTTGTCAAGAATGGCAAGCTGTTTTTGAATAATACCACGCATCCTTACAGCAGGACGTAAGCAGTATTGTTGAAATTTTTTCGCATTAATATCCTTAACACTTCTGACATTCGGAAATAGTAATTTCAGATATGCGGTCGCAATGCGCTTCACAGCTTCAATATGCCTTTCATAACCATTATCAGATACTTCAACAAGCTGTTCTACAATGGCACGATATGTTATGTCATCGCGAAGAGCGTGTAGTATTGTACAGAAATACTCTGTATTAAGCGCCCAGCCAGACACTTTTAAGCCGGGCTGCATAGGTGGAATTTCCCAACCTTTTATAAATCCGTGAATTCTGTCTACCATTGCACTTTCTTGAAAAAGTGAAGGCAATTCGGTAAGCATATTCCTATACTCATCCATGTTGTCAGTTTCAATGTTTCCTAGGAAGACGATACCTGCGTCGGATGACACCTGGAAGCCGTTGACATCGCATCTGCCTTTTTCCATATATCCTTGGAGAATAGAGCGCATCTCATTCACATCGCTAAATTGAACCAGCTTTACCTCGTCAATCGCGACATAATCATGTCCAGTAATATAGCCAAGAGTTTTTCTGGCGGTATCATAAAACATTTTTGCTCTTGACACTTTACCACCGTCTGTAAGAAGCCCGTATTTGCTAATATTCCCATACACATAGGATTTCCCTGTACCCTTAGGCGCTAACTCAATTAAATTTAAATTTTTTTCTACGAAAGGAAGAAGACGAGTAAGCATGGCTAGCTTCTGTTCTTCGCTGGCATACCCTTCGGCGTTATAATCCATTGCACCGAGAAGAATATTGATCCACTCGTCAGTAGTAAATTCTGAACGAACATCTTTATAGAAATCCATGTCAATCGAATACGGACAGAAGTCGGTGAATCCAGTTAACATTATCTTTCCCGGGATTTTTGGTTTTGCAGAATCATCTGGCTGTCTGTACCCAAGTTCCACGATTCCCCATGTTTCATGACCTTTAACTAATTCTTTTTTAAATGTATCCCAAATGTGGGGCTCTATAACAGTTTCCTTGTTCGACAATCCAAAGTCCGGAAGACTAAAAGTAATCTCCTCGGTCTTAATGTCAATATCAATCGAAATCTTTGTAAGTATCTTAACACGTTCATTTTCAACGATGATTCGATTTTTTATTTTCAGCCATTCTTCCTTCTTGGGCATATAGGCGTCAACAAAGCTGGACAATTCATCAACATCAAAATGTCCATCTTCATCTTCAAACTTTTTGAGAACCCAATCTCGCAAAAAGGAGGGCAGCTTCAAAGCCTTAAAAGTGCTATTCTGCTTCAGGTCCTTGTATACCACCATTTCATCGAAACAATCTCTTAATTTATCCATTATGATTACCCCCTTACAGTAGGTCTTTTACACTGGAACCTTCGTTTTTAACAACGATAGGAAGATTTGATGCAATCAAATTTCCACACGCATATACATCTACGGAGTATTGCCTTGCACGTTTGATATCTGGCATTTCTACTAAGAAGAAATTACCGTCTATTGGCGTTGCGTCGTAGTACTTACCGTTAACACACACGCTTACATCCTGCAGTATTCTTGTAGAGAACAGTTTTACAGCCGCTTTTTTACGATAGCTAACAAGAATTTCGGGTACTCCAACAAAGCTGGCTGGGGCATCAAACGGCATCAGCTTAATTTCAATTGTCCCTGGCGTATAAGTAATTTCTATTATCGGTACGGTTACTTCTTCGAGAGTCGCGCCGCCATGTACTTCAAAATTCGCCTTGCGCCCCCCTTTGAAACGGTCATAATTCGCAAGCGCCCAGAAATCATCAGCGTCTGTTGCAAAGTCAGGCTGAACGTCAATTTCAGATTTAAGGCAGCATCTGCCGGAATGGATACCATTACTGCCCATTTCCCACTGGTTTTCCGTTTCGTGAATAACTGCAAGCCGGCTAGCCCCGTGGTCTGATATTATTATAGCTTTATCAATTGTACCATTCGCTAATTTGACTTTTATCTTGTCGATTACATCCTCGATAATTGATAGTTCCTGTGAAATATAAATTGGAGGTTTCACCGGCTGATAATCATAATCATCTTTGCCATGGTGTTTGATTTCATCGATATCTTTTATTGAAATAATCGGATGCGTTAAATTTGCAAATGCATCAATGAATTCTTTGTTACGGCTTGTAATCGACGGCAATTCACAGCGACACACATCCACACGAGCCATCATTCCTCTTTCGTGGCATAAAGACATGATAAAACCGAGGTACTCAACACCAAGAGCATCAATGAAATATAACTGCGCCCCATGTTTGTCAATAGCCTCGACGCGTGAAGCACGAGGTTCAAGAATGCTATTATATTCTCGCTTTTCTGCTTGCTCCGTGACAATGGCCTCGAATTCAGGAAGTACCTTGTTGATGATTTTTTCATATTTGTATGTCTGGAAGTAATCATCAAGTAAAGAATTTTTAAATCTAAATGGCAATAGATATGCATGCAGTTTAGGATATACGATTTTCAAAATTGCTGTCAGTTCTTCCTTGCTAAATTCAAGACCATACCTATCAAGCAAGAAGAATATCGTTTCCTTTTCCTGTTGAGTGTTATCAGTTAAGTAATAAATCGCAGTCTTTTCCTTACTAATAACAATTTTACAGAAATCGACAACATCATCAATCGGATTTCCAAACGCATTCAGTAACGCTTTTCTTGTATTGTAGCAATCCATGAAAGTGCTGCTTGTTGGCTCGACTTCCAAGATATCTCGATAAGCATGACGAACCAAATCGACTACGCTTGCGGCTCTAGATGCAGCAGTATTAAGGCACCAGTTATTCTTCGCCCCATATAATTTCAATGCAATAAAGTACAACCACTTTTTCTCGGAATCAAAGTTTAAGTAATTGGGTATTACAAGGTCAAGAGTTTTAGTGTTGCCAAACTCAGCTGTTATGAGAGCCTCCCAAGTGCCACTTTTCTTTAATTTTTCAAGAGCGTATTTCCAATCTATATCAGTACCCAGAGCTTCACTCAGCGTCTGCGTTGCGGTATCTTTGAATACCAGAGCATCATAGGCTTTTTTTAGATCTGATATTAAGTAGAGAGAATCCGGGAAGTTTTTTCGTTCCTTCTCTGTGTTGATATAAATTGTAGCAACTTTCTTCGTTTCTACTGCATCCGCAAAAGCATGAATTCCTGAAACAATAGTGATACCCTTCGGAAGCGGCAACACGCTTGATGTGAAGATGAGTTTTGTATGGTCATCTTCGACGCCGTCTACTATACAGATGCGCCCAGAGAGACGCGGATCGGAGAAATTCAAATACACCTTGCATTGAAACGACAGAACAACAACGTGACCAGCAATAGTCATAGCAAGGAGATTTGATAATTCACTTTTAAGTTCTGTTTCACCCTTGAGCTTCAAAAAGGAAGTTAACCCTGTCAGAAAAACAGGTTCCTCCTTTTTCGCAATAACATCAAGTAATGTATCCATAAGTGGAAGCTCATCGGTTTTGCAATAGTCGGCTGTGGCAATAAAAGTATTGCCGCTGACTTTGAAGTGAGAAACAATATCCGATAAATCGGCAGAGTTTTGCACATCAACCACAAGCACGCCAACATCGCTTTTTGAAAGGTACTTTTCTATTTTCTTTATACACGCCTCGGTGTTCATGTCTCGCCTCCTTTACTTTCCTTTGATAATTTCCATACCGACAATCATATTGTCTTTGATAAGGCTCTTTAGATACTCTCGTGCATCCTCAATACCCATCTTATCAATTTTCTCAAGCGCGCGGGTACAACCACTTTGAGAGTATTTTGCCTCAGCCATTTGTTTTAGACGCTTGTCGACTTCAGGTAAACCAAACCAATCATATGGATCTGTTGTTAAGGTTCGGTCAAGATAATCCTTGACTTCTTCAATATTTGTAAGCAGAACAGCATAATCCTTAATAATTGCTTCGCGAAATGCAACATCCAGTGCATTATTATTGTTCAGCGATCCAAAAAAATCTGCCGTTTCAAGATACTCTATAGCCTTATCAATAGACTGCGCATCAGGATGGCTCTTGTTTATGGTACCAAATGCAGCTCGTGCCTTTTGTACTTCTTCATCACGGATTAAGCAGAGTATTGGCATTTTATGCTTCTTCGACCATTCTCTCGGAGAGCTGGAGCCAGTTTTATCCTGCCATAATTTCTTCAGCTTAGCGCTTCCGAGCGTTGCCTTATATGCTTTAACCTTATCTTCGACAGAAACAAAATAATCATTTTTCTCTTGCGTGAAGGCGCCAGCGGGCATAGTAGCATAGAGTTCACGGATTTCATCATCCGATAGATCGCTCAAGTAGTAAGCGCAAACGCGCTTGAACAGGTCAGCTTGATTATTATACAAATTGCGGAAAGCTTCACCATTTAACACAAGTAAATCATAGAATTTTTGCTTCTGGGAATCTAGAAGTTGTCCCGATTTTTTAATTGCGCATAGGAGTTCCATGAAAGGCGATATTTCGTCAAGATAATTTTTTGCGGCAGTAAAAGAAACCCGAATGTATCCACACTTGGTACACCATTCTTTTATGGTCGCTTCAAAAGTGATGTTCTTGGAAAGTGTTTTATTGCTTTCATCAATAATTTTATATTCAAGAATTACCTCGCGGATTTTCTGTTGTACAGTGTCAAAATTCCATACCCAGTTAGCGGCATCAGCATCGAATTTACGGCGCAGAGCGTTGATATATTGCCCGCCATCACCGATGGTTGATGCGAGTGAAATAAGCTCGCCATTTTCAAACGTCTTCAAGTATTCTGTCATACCTTGAGCGCATTTTTCTTTAGTAAGGATGCTCTTCAAATCTTCTGCAGCATTCGGATGGTCAATACAAGCGCGACCAATACACATGGCAATATCGCTATCTGTTTTGGTTGCGCCCATATTATTGCTGTTCGCAATACCACAGAAACTATCGATAATCGTTTCAAGAACATCAGTACCTGTCTTAAGACTCTCGCTTGACAGAATGTATTTCAATGTCCAAATCGGGAAAGCGAATTCCTTCATTCTGTTACGAATACGTTCACGGGTCTGTTCCACAGAAGTGCAGAGATTGAGTGGAATGTTGAAGGCAATAGACGTTGCTTCATTAAAGGCCTTTTCTTCATCGGTCATTGCGACGATATACTTGTCCCTGTATCGAGGGTTAGGCGTGATTTGCAACCGAATCACTTCGTCGACCATTTCTTTGAGCTTATTAATGTCAAGCAGGTCGTTGGTAAGCCCATCACTCCAGCTATACGAACCAGTAGCATATTCTTTTAACACGAATCCGAGAATAAATGCCGAAAGATTACAAGGCATAAAGCCATAAGGTGGTAGACTCAATGTATCATATATCTGTTTTATAGATACGCGACCACCGCCAGTTTCAAAAGCATCAGTGATAATTTTATCAACAAGCAGTTTAATCTTTGATATGAGCAGATGTGGAGATGCTATCCAATACTCATCAACTTTCCATGCTCCTTCAAGGGCGTTTTCAAGTTTCGTCGATGGGCTTCCAGAAAGGAATGTACCGGACGTTTTTTGAGTTGCACCACACTCAACGCCCTGCTTCAGGCTACTTGGTGTAAACATATTGGCTATAACACTATATGTTCCTTCAAGGCAACTTGGGAACTTCTGTTTATTAATCTCTTCCAACTCTAAATAAAGTGCCTCAATCGTGGTAACTCTCTCTCCATTTGGCTTGCTTTCAGAGAAGACAATAAACTCACCGTTGGAAATACGGTTTTTCCATTTTTTTAGCGCTTCCTTTGCATTGTTGGCATACTGTGTAGCAAGGGTATTGTCTTTGCCCTGTTGATACATGGACTGTGCCATATCATTACGATACTGGGTATATCCATCAGCACCGAATGGAGTCCGAGAGGCGTCGATGAAGACAATATGATTGTTACTGCTGTTGACTACATCGCTAATCTTCTTACCAATGACAACACTTTCCGCGTCGTCTTTTGCAAAGCATACAACAGCAACTATTTTGTTTATATAATTCGCTTCCTGATTGCGGAGTAGGCGAACAGTTGAATCAAGGTCGGTTGACGATACATATCGAAGTTCGTAGCGGAGTTTTAGCGCACCACCGAGAGTAATTGCGTCAGTGATTCTTGTCCTGTCGACAAGCTCCTCAGTGACAAGCTGTGTCGTTGTTTTTTTATCAATCTGGTCTAAGAACGGCTTAAGGTCGGCACCACTGACTTCATTCACATAGGCGCAGTATTGAAATTTGCCCCCGCCGAGCTGCTTTTTGAATAACACCTTATCGCGCACCAATTTTTCGGCACAGCGACCAGCTCTGCTTCCATCAAGGTCAGAGCCTTCAAAGGCGTTATTTATGTTGCGCTCATTCGGAATGAAAAGCTCGACAGAGTCACCAGCGTTCTGAGAAATAGCTTGCAGTAGCAAGACTGTTTTTAGCACTCTGGTTTCATCAGGCTGCAAGCGCTGGTTTCCGGCACGAGTGAAATAATCAAGAATGGCACGGATATCGTGCGCAAGATACTCCTTGCCCTTTTCGTAGAAGAATTCCCATAGCATATCTATTGTTAGGAGCGGATTTTCATCGTCAGGACCGAAGTTGTCGATAAACCACTGGAAGCCCTTTATTTCATCACCACGGTCGTTTTTAATAAAGTCAAACATGCTGCGCTGATTCGAGTCAAATACAGAGGAGATATGCTTGAGCAGCAGTGCCGTGTAAGGATGAATTGGGAGAATATCGAGCATCTCTGAGTCGCTAATACGTGCAACATTCTTAACGAGTTTACGTGATTCGGTAGTACGACCCGCCAAATCGCCTGTCGTAATATTCCAATCTCTTACAACCTCTGGATCTTTGTTTTTTTCCATTGCTGCACCCATCAGCTTAAAAGCGATGTTTTCTGGCAGACTAATTAAGCAGTGCGGGTTAACGAAACGCCCGTTTAGTTTAATGAAATCCTGATCGCGTTCGTGGAACAAACCGGAGCTGACATGCGTGACGATAATAAAATAAAAAGGTTCTGTTTCACTGATTTCGCACAATTCTTGGAAGCCTGTCAGATTACGCGCATTATTATAAAAATACTCTGTGAACTCATCCCAAATGAAAACAATAGCCTTCAGATTGTTCGCATGGATGATTTCACGAATCCAGTCACAAAGCGCTGTTGTACTCAGAGAAAGCGCCTTGATTTGACGCTCGTCCGAAACCTTAAATATTTTATCCATCAACTTGGCAAGCGCATCACCCGTGAAGGTAGAAAGCTTTTCAAGAACAGCATCGACATCATCTCCGCCAAAAAGGTCGGAGTACTTGCCGGTCATCAGACTGTTAAAGTAGTTCTTGTTATCTGTATCGGTCAGCCATTTGATAGTGGCGCTTTTAAGTGCATTGCCGCCCTTGTTTTCTATTCCGCTATCAATCATAGCTTTCTCAATGCTTTCTTGAATAGCAAAAACAAGGTTGTGGTCACTGCGAATAGTTGCCGAGCCATAACGATGAACCGTCAAAATCTTACCGCTGTTTTTTACGCGCTCGAAATTAGAGCAAAGGTCTTTATCCATGACGTACCGTTCAAAGTACGCGCGGGTATCCTCTTCACTTGCGTCAAGCAATTTCTTGAGAGTCAACACTGCATGGGATTTTCCAGTGCCATAAGCACCCTCAACCCAAAGGGAGAGCTTTTGTTTACGATCGAGCATACTTACCGTATTGCGAACAAGCTTAACGAAGGTATCATGAGGAAAAAATTTCTTCCACATTTCAGGATTCTTTGAAATAACAGCTTCATTTACAGCCGGAAAGTAATCCGGATCAATGTCAAAATAATGACGATATTTCTCAAGCATCGGCATATCTCATATCCTCCTTACATTAACGACAGAACATCCTGCGATGTTTTGTCAGCATTTAACGTGATATTATCCAAATCAAGCGTGAAGCTGGTCGTAATGAAGTCAGGATAGTTTACGGAGAGTCCGTTGAGCAGTTTCTCCATTTGGTCGCGCTCAAGTCCGAAGATTTGCGTAGGACTTACGCCATCGCTGTCAATATCGTGAGCAAGCAAGCGGTTTAATGTGAACTGATAATAATCACCACAAGCTTCAGCAAATTTGTAGAGTGAGTAGAGAATAACAAGCGGGTCAGGGTTTTGCCATGTACCACGATGTAATGACCTAAGTGTTATCGTTTCATTGCCAAGTGCATTGGTTTTTTCATCATAATCACAGCGCCCCAGTCCAATTTCTGCACCAAATGGCGTTTTAATTAGGAGCGATTTGAAAGCGTCGGTTATGTTTCTTTTCCCAAGTCCCTTGGTATCATTTTCCATTATATCTTCCAGCATATATTTCAGCTGTTCTGTTGTGACCTCCTCGTGAAAAGGAACATTCTTAATGAACCAATTGAACTCGGGGGTGTATGCCAAATTACACAGAAGCATAGCCCACATTGTCTCAGAATCACAGCCATATTTAAACATAACTATAGCGAAGGAACTCGGTTCATTCTTGGTATACTTGTCTCCGCCGTTGTTCTTGTTATAAGTTACAAGTCCAGCATCTTTTAAAAAATTCAGAAAAGCATCTTTTTTCTTGTTTGGCACAGCACCATGCCCATCGGTAAGCCAAAACTCAGCGGCACCATGGTCTCTAAAATATGACTCAAGCCAACCTTTTCTGATACCAAAGCTAAAATATCTGTCTAAACCTTTCATTTTTCTTTCTCCGCCTCCTGTTTTATTTCTAATCGAATTATACCGTAAACAATGCTCATGAATATCATGACACTGATAGCAATGAATGCATTTGTTGGAGATTGAAAATCCATGTCGCATATCAATGCATCCAACAGAACAATTTGCTGCACAGACACCACAATCTATACAATACACACTCTTTATAATAACGCTCCGAAACAGTGATATAAACTTAATATCATCTTTTGTTGTCCCACAGTTGGGGAAAGTAAAGGTTGTCCCATTTAAGCTTTGAGTTAGTGTCACTTCGTATGCTTTTTCGCAATAATCTATAGTGTATTGTGTATCGCTTATTTCAACTAGTTCGCCAATTGTTTTTGCCCATTCTTTCCAACGCGGATTTGCTACAAATACCGAAATAATTGTTTTCCCTTTATCAGTTTCAACAATATGATGGTCGTTTCCAAAATTAAGCTCTCTTCCAGTTTTTCTACTTTTCCATTTTCCCTGTTCAATAAAATCCAGCAATTCTGAGTCAGTAAAGCTAGATTTTCCACTAGTGTTTTTTATTTTATCGACGAACCAGTTTACTTCATTGGTATAGCATTGTTGCTTCATAAACTCATGCTTCCCTGATGACATGGGGCATAAAAGGCATCCAGCACGAGAATTTCCCTTACAATATGTTTTGTTTAGTGCGAGCTTTTCCTGATAAATATATAAGAAAACTTCGGCAGAATTCCACTCGTGTATCGGGTGACAACTATATTGCCCACGTATTTTTTCGCCCAAGCTCACATCAGTATATTCACTTCGGGCAGTACTTTCATCCCCGCGAATTCCTGTAAAAGCCATACCTGTGAAGCCTTGCTTATTTGTTTGTTCCTGTAAGAGCATAATTTGAGGAGATGTTTTATGAACACTGCAACACCAACGATTTGTAACTGCCGGTGGACCAAAGCTGTTCCATGTCAAGTCTGTTGATAAATTTGATTTTGCCCGAAGAAAAGTAATACCTTGCTGTTCACAAAAACTCTCAATAACATCCATAACTTCATATGTGTCAGGAAACTCCATACCTGTATCGCCAAACAACACCTTAAATGCATTATGTGGCAGTGTGCGTTGCACTAAGTCTAGTGTAACGATGCTGTCTTTACCGCCACTAAAGGCAACATAGAAAACATCTACCTTGTCTTTGTATTCCACATATGTATTGAAAATTCTCTTAATAGCATCCTGTGCAAGGATCTCAAGCAGATTACGGTTTTTGTCTACCATTGCTGCAATGTCCACGAAACGCAGTGGCTGACCATCAGGCTCTGGGTCTTCAACAAGAATAATTTCCGGTGCGGTGTAGAGTGAACCACCCTTCGTTTTGGCTACGAGTCTCCCACGGTAAAAGTAATTATTCGATTCAGCCCACATATAAGGGTAGGCATCGTTCTTTTCGTAATTCCATATTTGGTCAAAGCCTAAGATGTCGAGTTCTTCATAGTAAACAGGGCGTGGCTCCTTGCTGAATGCCAACGGTGAGCTATTCAACAGCAATCCTCCTGTCTCAATATCCCATGTGTAAGAGTACATATCAATTCGCTTCCTTTCTGTTTCTTTGCGCGGTCGCTCTGATGAGAAGCTCCTCGATATTGGTATAAATGCGGCGGGCTATGTAGCCTTCATCGCATAAATATTGCAAGGCGTGCTGCTTCTTCAATGTAATGTTGCTGTCTACGAGAACTGTGACAATGCAGTCGTCGAAGCTCTCGAATCCAGCGCTTTTTTTCACGATAGCACCGACGCATTTGTTGGCGTTAAAGCCGGTATGCAAAAGCGTGTATTTTTCACTGTATGCTGCAACATAGTGTTCCAGCAGATACTCGTTCCAAGGAAATCCCGCATTGGGGAAAAGACTATAACCGTTGATTTTTTCAATAGAGATATAATCTCCCCTGCAAAAACGATCAAGCACAGCATCGGTTTCGTGCACAAGGAAGTGTGCCCGTTTCTTCGCCACAAAACGGTCATGACTGATTCGTAGTGAATTCTCATAAACAGCATCAAAGTAGATAACTGTGCCAAGTTCACTCGCAAGCACATTTAGTTCGTCAAGAGTAAACGTATCCCTGCTACGACAATAATCCGCAAAAACATCGGACATGGTAAGATCGCTACCAAGCCTGCTGATAATGTTGCCTGAAAAAGAGAACTTGTGGCAGAGATAGTATTTTATCGCATCGCGTAGACCAACCACAGAGAAAGCTGAATTTTTCTCGTATATGTAAGGATACTTCGACTTGATGGCTTCTACGAGCTCATTACCACTCAGAAATTTCTTCTCTTCAATAGCCGAAGCAATAATTTCTGCAATGTTGTCCATTTCCTCATCAGAGAAATGGACTGCAGAAACATGAAAATATTCTCCGCGACCGTTGCTGATAAATTCACCGTTTGCCGCAAGAATCTGCTTGATTTTCTGTTGTGGTATATGTGGGAGATTTTCAAACATTGAATCATAGGTCATCGGCACGGCATATTCTTTTAGGCAAGTGCGAACTTCATCTATGGGATCTACCGTCGTATTAGAGTTCATAGAAAAATAGCTCCTGCCGAAAAAGTATTTTTCACCCAGCATAAACGAGAGATATGCCTTGAGCATATCCGCATTGTAAATGAAATAATCCAAGAAATCTTCGGAGAATTCATTAAAGAGAGCCTGATAATATAAGGCGGTTTTACCTTCGTCAAAGCTCTTCTGAATGTATGCAAATAGACGCTCACGCGTTTCATCACCGAGCATGGTTTGTGGTACAAAAACCTTGTCTTCAAACTGAATACCGCAAACAGTAATTTTGCTCTCAACTGTAGCATCATCATCATCGAGTGCTTTCCCGTTCATTTGTTCATAGCAACGCTTAAATTTGCGGAGCTCTATGGGCGAGCCCAAACGGAAACCTTTACGGAAATTCTGAGTGAGAACATCAATATATTTTTCGTCCGCAACCGGTTGCGGCACAG
>JAXGNN010000002.1:0-579210 GCA_040767925.1 Christensenellales bacterium | reverse complement strand
ATTTACTACAGCCAAATGCGGGTGCCTAATCCATCCGACGCGGGTGTCTAACTTCGCCGTCGCAACTGTCTAATTTCGCCGACGCCAGTGTTAAATCTGATGCGACGTATTCAGATTGGAAACGCTCAAAGGAACACAGCGGATGATTACCGTGCTGAAAAGGTCATGTTCGTCATTATCACGGACGGTGAGGAAAACAGCAGCCGTGAGTATTCCTCCGATAAGGTCAAGGCACAGATCGAGCGGCAGAAAGAGAAATACGGATGGGAGTTCATCTTTCTCGGCGCGAATATCGACGCAGTAGAAACGGCAGCACGTTTCGGCATTGCTTATGACCGCGCACAGAATTACCATGCGGACAGCGAGGGCGTGGAGCTCAATTTCCGTGTTATGAGCCAAGCCGTCGCATCGTTTCGTGAATGTGCAGAAATGCCGCAGGGCTGGAATGACGAGATTCAAAAGGACTTCAAACGGAGAGGCGGTAGGAAATAATGTTCGGTGCTATCATCGGTGATATTGTTGGTTCGGTCTACGAATGGCACAATATCAAATCGAAGGAGTTCCCCCTGTTCCGTGACGATTGCTTCTTTACGGATGATACCGTAATGACCGTAGCCGTTGCAGAAGCCTTGATGAACGGCGGAAGCGAGGATGATTTCATCAATGCAATGAAGAAGTATGGCAGGATGTACCCTGATGCCGGTTACGGCAGCCGCTTTGGAGCATGGCTTCATAGCGATAACCGTGAACCGTACAATAGTTGGGGTAATGGATCGGCAATGCGCGTATCGCCCGTTGGCTTCTTTGTTGAACCCTCATGGGATTTGACTGCTACTGCTTGCAGCGTCGATTACTTTTCGACCAACAGCGCCAAAGTGACACATAATCACCCTGAAGGCATAAAGGGAGCAAATGCCGTTGCCGACGCCATTATGATCATGCGATATGCCAAACATGACAAGGCTGAAATTGATGAACGCAAAAACAGGCTTCGGGATTGTATCACGGAAAAATACGGATATGATTTGTCACAAACTTTGGATGAGATACGTCCGAGCTATCGGTTCAACGAAAGCTGCCAGGGAACCGTACCTCAGGCAATAACTGCTTTTCTCGAAAGCTCGGATTTCGAGGACGCCATTCGCAACGCTATCTCTCTCGGCGGGGATAGCGATACCCTCGCGGCAATAACAGGCGGCATTGCAGAAGCCGCATACGGCATTCCTCAATGGATCAAGGACAAAGCATGGACATATCTTGATGAGCCGCTTCGTAATGTATGTCGGCGGTGGTGGGCAGCAGTCAAAGCCAAACAGTAAGAAAAAAGAGGTGCAAATCGCACCTCTTTTACTTTATGAAGCAATCAGAAATCTTCGTCGCTATCCTCATCAAAATCGTCTGAAAAGGATATGTCCGCCTCGTCCTTATCCTCGTTTATCAAGCGTTCAAATGCGAGGAAATCCGCTGCCTGCTCTACACAATCGAGCTTGCCGTCGCCATTGAAATCGAACAAATCACCAAATATGCCAGTCATGTGAATACTCCTTTCTATGAGCGTTTTACCAGTTCAGCAAGTACAAATATCGGCAGAAGCAGGATACAGACAATCGTAAACATTGCTACTTTACCCCAGCTTCCTCATCGTCCAGTTCATCGTCATCTTCATCCTCGTCAAAGAAACCATCAGCGGGGACGGGCATGGCGTCTGCCTTATCGTCCGTCACCCTCGCAATCACCGTTGAGTGTGTGGTGAACGAAACCTCGACCACGAACTTCTCATCGACCTGTTCGTAGATACGCCCTGCCGATAGAGTGCCGTTCGCTTTTGTTTGAATACTGTTTGCGATGTAGCCAACCGTACCGAGTACAGGGAACGTGACTTTGATTGCCTCGCTGTCATACACGTTGTCAGGCTCTTTAACGCAAAGCAACTTTGTTCCGATAGCAAAGGGGCGCTTGTCGTAGTAGTTCTTAAAACCGACAATAGATACATACTTTTCAGCCATCTTCTTGACCTCCTGTTAAATTGCGATTGCGTTATCCCCAACCACTATACTCATCATAACAGGAGCATTGTCCGTTATACAGGACTTGATGATGTGCGTGAAATAAATGTTTTAGTGCTTGTTCTTATCTGAGCCGCCGAATAGCCAGTCAAAGAATTTGATGCCAATAAAAGCATCAAGGAGCGGGCTTCCGGTAAGTGTTTCAGGATGCGCTTCCTGTCGCCTGTTTCGTCGTGCTTGCCGATTTGCAGACCCAGGTTCTTGCATTTCAGAATTAACCGTGAGCAAAGCTTCTATCGTTTCTTCATCGACATAGCCGTCTAATGCAGCAAGTTGCTCTTGTGAGAACGCAGCTTTCGTATTTTGTAGAGCGCGCGTTAAGGTCGCTTCATCTATGTAGTCGGCAAGCTCTACAAGTGAACCGGCGCTGAACTGAACATTAGCCGTAATAGCACGATTGATAAACTTAGATGCTATTTCCTCGTCAATGAAAGACATTGCAATCTCGGCAACTTCATCCTCGTCGCCGAAATCCTTTTGCATGAGGGCTATTTTCCTTTGCCCAGCATCCGACCAACCGTAGAAACCGTCATAGAAGCTCTCCCATGTCATTGTATTCCTCCCATGTTTTGTGCGACATTCTGAATCTGTTGAACAAAGCCATCAACTGCTTCCTGCGGGGCTGTAATTACAGCCTCACCGTTTAGACCGAATACCCAGGCATAGAATTGAGGGCTGACGATCACCGGCGTCGTCACCGCAAAGTGTTCGTCATCCACTTTGATAGTCCGAATATCTTTGCCGAATTTATCCATTACTACGCCTATAAGGTGATTGGCGAAGCTGATTGTGACCGGCATTTCCTCGCCGCCAAACATCGCAAAGGTGCGTTTAGTATATGCTGCCATATCTATGTTTGCGAAAGCCTCTTTGCCGTCACGCTCATCTTCCTCGATCTGAATGCTGTCCATCTTGTCAACGCGATAGTGTTTGAGTATTCCGGCATCGCTATCGTAGGCTATCAGGTAGTAGTTCTCGTCATCCCAAGTGAGGGCAAATGGACTGACGCAGTATCTTTCGCCATTCTTGCGAAACCGTTTCTTCTTCTGCGCATCATACTCGTAATAGCGATAACTGATCTTCTTGTCAGAAGCTATGCCGTTGTGTATGCTGTCCACATTGTAGTAAATGCTCTCGTTCATGCTCTTGATACGATTGCGTACATAGACTTGCCGCTTGATAAGCTATGCTTCATAAAGGCTGCTTAAACTGACCAGCTTTTTGATAAGCGCAACGGTCTTTTTTTCCGTAACGAACTTTGAGGATTGAACGCTATCTACAAGCAGCTTCAATTCCGGCAGCTCAAAAGTTCGATTGCCGATGTAATACCCCGTCATTGGAGTTTTGCGGACAAGGCATACATCCAATCCAAACAGGCGCAAGGCTTCTATATCGTCGTAGATGCTCTTGCGCTCAGCGGTAATACCGTGACCGTTCAGATAGCTCATGATCTGATCCATTGATACAGGGTGTTGCTCGTCGGTATTGTCGAGAAGAAGCTGCATGAGATATAGTATCTTCAACTTCTGATTGTACGACTTTGACATTTTTCAATCCTCCTTGTCGGGGTCAATGCCTGTCACCCGCATGATTACATCACAAAGGGCATCAGGCAGATAGAGGTCTCCATCATCGGCAAATACATACTGAGTAGCATCCTCCGCATCGGCTGCAAGCCATTCCTCGTCATACGGATTGTTGTCAAGTGCGTCCATACGCTCATCTGATTCCTCGGGCAGTTTTGCAACGTACATTCCTGTATTCAGCCCTGTGAGCAGAACATTATCGAGGAACGCCTCCATCTGTTCGGGTGTCATTTGTCGGATAGCTTCGTAGTTGGTCATTGCGTACAAACCCTCCGTTCAACAAAGAATCGACCTATATTATTGCCTCGAATAGAGGCATTACGTTCAAAGAATAAATAACTTTGGCGTCCGTTGACTTGTATTGTGTAGCGATCTCCCTGACCACCGGCTTTCATCGCCGCAGCTTGCCGAATATCGGTAACTCGGTCAATCGAATATTCCGTTCCATCTTCCCATGTGAGTTTCAGCGGCATGAGTGTTCCCTCGGAATTGAAAGAAGCGACTACATCAACATATACCTTGATTGGTTTCTCGGTTTGTGTTTCCATAAGTAATAATCCCTCAATCTGTGCAATCCGTTCAATGCTCTGACCCGCCGCATTTTTCCAAGTTTCTCATAAAATCGCCTGTTGCGACAATGGGCGAATCAGCAAACGTAAAGCCGTCGCGCTTCATCATGCGCCATTTGAAATCCAGCAGTTCCGGCGGCACATAAAGAGCGCGGGCAACGCCGAAGAATGAAATGTCATCGTTGATAATATCCAGCACATCATCGTTTGATAACAACAGCTCTGCTGCAAACACATTTGCTTCGTATTCTGCGGGCTTTGTTTCGTCAAACAACGAAATATCGTGATAGGGCTGCGCGCCCACCATGTCTCTGTGAAGAACAGCATGACCTATCTCGTGGGCAAGCACAACGCGACGCAATGCTTCAGGCAGGTCGCTGTTCAAAGTGATGCAAATTACCCTGCTCCTGATATAGATAAAGCCCTTGCAGCAGCCTTCATACATACCCATAGACTCATAGCGCAGCAGAATTTTCATATCGTTGCAAAGCTCGTATGGATCGCGGGTAGCGTATTTAGTTGTAATGCGGCGTACCGCATTCCTGATATGATCCACCATATTCAGTCCCTCATCAATTCTCATTCAGAGTCCGTGTGCGTCATTCCACCTCTTGCTACATCATCATTATTGCACAAGCATTGTCCGTTATAAAGGACTTTTACAATGAGGTCGGAGATAGATAGCTTATTTGGATTCTGTTGGCTTCCTGCCATACTTCTTTTTTGCTTCTTCCTTGCAAGCAAAGTACGCTTTTGCCAAAGCCTCGAAGTATGCCTCCTTGCCTTCCTCCGAAATGCTACCGCCTGCAAACAAGGCAACATTCTGTTTGAGCAAGTCCTCAACCTCGGATGCGCCCTTGCTACCGAAACGAGAACTGGCTTCTTCCACTAAATGATCCATTTCATTACTGAAACCCTGATCGGTTATTTCATCATTAGTCAAATATTCCGTAGATACACCCAATGCCTTTGCAAGTGCGCGAATGGTTTTCTTGCGAGGGACAGCATCTCCCTTTTCATAAGCGACGATACTTCTGCGCGTAACACCGATTATCTTACCAAGTTCCTCTTGGTTCAATTCTTTTGCTGTGCGCGCATCTTTCAGCTTTCTGGCGAAGGCTTCCATGTTCTCAGTCCTTTCTGTTGCAAAGTACGCTTTAACGTACCCGCTTAAAATAAGTGAAAATTATTTTTGCGTAACTTCACATTTTGCATTGACTCTGAAAATCGTTGGTGCTATACTCGCCATACGATGTGAAGTTCAAAATCATAATACTTCACATTATCCACATTGTCAACATTAAAATGTGAAGAATTGTGGATAAAACTTCTCGATTGGAGGTGAGGATATGGAACATAGAACGATACTACACAGCGACCTTAACTGCTTCTATGCGTCGGTGGAGATGATGCTCGATCCGAAACTTCGCGGCAAAGCCGTCGCAGTTTGCGGTTCTACTGAGAACCGGCACGGTATTGTTCTTGCCAAATCTGAGCTTGCCAAGAAAGCAGGAGTAAAGACTGGCATGGTGAATTGGGAAGCGCGACAGACTTGCCCTAATCTCATAATCGTACCGCCCCAGTACGAGCAATATGTGAAGTATTCGGAGTTGACGCGCACAATCTACCAACGGTACACAGACCTGATCGAGCCATTTGGCATGGATGAGTGTTGGCTTGATGTGTCGGGAAGTGAACGTATCTGTGGTGACGGTCATCAGGTGGCAGAATCCATCCGCTCAGCCGTCAAAGAGGAACTCGGCTTAACCGTCAGTATAGGTGTCAGCTTCACAAAGACATTTGCGAAGTTAGGTTCTGACATGAAAAAGCCGGACGCGATAACTTACATTACCCCTGAAAGCTATCGCAGGCAGGTGTGGCCTCTACCCGCAAGCGACTTGCTTTACGTTGGCAGAGCGACTACCGCAAAACTGGAACGCAGGGGTATACACACAATAGGAGAGTTGGCGCAATGTGACTGTGGACTATTGAAGTCTTGGCTCGGCGTCAATGGAACAAAGATTTGGGAGTTTGCAAACGGCTTGGATTATTCCCGTGTGCGCCCATTCGAGTATGAGCCAATTGCAAAGAGTGTCGGTCACGGAATAACCTGCACGGCTGACCTTGACAACGAGTATGAAGTACAACAAGTGCTGTTTGAACTTGCACAGGGCGTTTCCCGCAGACTCCGGCAAGCACATCTCACAGCCACTCGCATACAGTTGTGCGTCAGGGACAATGAACTCTCATATCGGGAGTACCCATGCAAGCTCGATTATCCAACGCAGAGTTGGAGAGAAATGACGGACTGCGCTTTCGCGCTTTTCCGTCTGCGGTACACATGGCAGCACCCAATACGAGCCGTAACAATCAGGGCGATTGACCTCGTTGATGATCGCATACCGCAGCAGCTTGACTTGTTCGGGGATCATGAAAGACGCAAGCGCATCAACGACCTTGAAATCGCGGTTGACGAAATTAGGAATCGGTTTGGCAGAGATTCCATAAAGCTCTGCTCTGCCATGAATGGAATAAAAGTACAAAAGGACAAATCGCATGAGCAGCTTACTATGCCTGCCGCGATGTATGTGTAAAGGAGGCACACAAATGAGTAATGTAATTAATTTCGATAAGCATAAGACTGTACTATTGACTCGCGTTGCAGATGAAAATCCCTTAATGCCAACATTTGAGGATTCAGATGGACAAAAGTATATTGCTATGGCATCCATGAGCGGCTTGAGCTTCGTCCCGCTTTTTGAGGATGGCAAGCAGATGGCTGAGTATGAGCAGAAATATGGAGGCATCAAGCGCAGATACGCCGTTTCACAGGCGCAAGCGGTTGGTGCGGTGGAATAGCGGAGGCGGTCATATTGGAAGCAAAAAAGAAAGTTGTCCGCAGTCTCGTAAGTAAAGACCACAGCGATGCCCCGTTGGACAGGAGCTTTGTTTACGTAAATTGTCCAAACTGCAATAAGCGGTTGATCCAGGCGAAAGCGTCTGTTAGAATCAAAGCGTTCACCGTGGATAAACAGCATCCGGCTGATTCAGCCGAGTTGACAATTAAGTGTGAGAGATGCAAAAGCATCGTTGCCATAGCAAAATAGGCAATCGCACAAAAACAGAATATTAACTTAGTACAGAGCCAAAATCCGGCAACGGCGCACGAATGCGACGGTACGAGATACTACGAGCCTGACAAGTTAGCTTTTTAAGCTATTTGTCGGGTTCGTTTTTTTTATGACCCGCTGGCATTGCCATCCCTTTCTGCTTAAAAAGCGGAAAGGGATTTTATGTTTATCAGCACATGGCAGGCAGTCATAGCACAGTACCCGTGACCACCGATTTTTTGAGGAACCCAAGCACCTAATCAAAAAATCGGAGGTTAAAAAATGAGTTTTAACAATGGATTTGAAAGCAGGAAGTTCAAAATGAAGCAGGAAAGCCTTGCGGCAACGTATCGAAAAGCCGGAATGACCGATGAAGCAGTACAAGCCATGTACGATTATGACAAGGCTGTGTTTCTTCATAATCGCCGAGAAGCAGAGCACGCCGTTGAGCCATCAGTCATGCTGACGACTGATGAGACTACTGGCGACAGCCGATATATGGACATGGACGAGTTCCCTGCACAAGCACCGCTTGTCACATCTGTTGATCGGTATGCATGGATTGATGACCTCGAAAATGCAGACCTGTGTGATGCCATTCGTGCTATGAAGCCTGACTACATCGAAATTATCACGCTGATGATGAAAGGCTATCAACAGAACGATATAGCAAAAATTATGGGAAGCACTTTCAGAGCAATAAACAACAAAATAACACGGATCAAAAATATCTTGAAAAATCTTTCTGATTGACGTGGAGTTTTGACCTTTTTCGTCGGCTATTAAGTGAGGGGGTTGTCCACGGGAGGACAACCGAAGAAAAGCTCCGGGTGAGGCAACCTCCTCAACACAACTGAATACGCAGGTCATAAACACGTTCCCAACCCCACGAGCCGCGAGAGCAGCCGCGCCAAGACCCCTCGAAAGAGGACGAGCGACAAACGGCAGCTCCCAATATCGGGCAGCACCCGAAATGGCCATGACTGGATTGGGGAGATAACACTCCCATCCAGCCATAGCTCGAGCGTGATAGAACCGTCGCAAGCATTGGGGGTGGCTCGGAGAGAACCTCGGAGGGGCTGAAATGCCCGAGACGCTGAATCGCTGACAGCTTGTATATGACCTCCCTTGCCTCGGGGTGTTGAGAACAAATAGAGGCACATGGTGGATCGGGCGGATATGCCGCACTTTCACGGCATACGCCGCTCGGTCATTACATCAAAAATAGGAGGTATCTCAAATGAGAAACGAAGTCTTACGCGGTGAAATCTATCTGGCGGACATGAGAAAAGGTGCTTACTCGGAGCAGACGGGTATTCGTCCTGTACTGATTATTCAGAACGATGTAGGCAACGCTACAAGCCCCACGGTCATCATCGCGTCAATCACAAGCAAGATGGACAAACCCACGCTCCCGACCCACGTTTCGGTTGACGCGGCTTGCGGGCTGCACATGGATTCCATCGTCCTTATGGAGCAGCTTCGCACCATCGACAAACGCCGTCTCGGAAAGTACATCGGTATTCTCAGTGAGAAGCAGATGAAAGCAATCGACAAGGCGATCAACGCAAGTGTCGGCAACGACATTGTAAAGCGGACGTTCTCTGAAAAGGACATTCAGGTGCTTTGCCCCGCCTGCGCTGCCAATCTGCGGGATTCCGGCGAGTACATCGTACTTCGCGCCAATCCGTTCCAAACCGAGCGGGAAGCCTGCACTATCTGCAACAAGCCGGACGGAAGCCCCAACGGGTACGACTACTTCGTAAAGAAGAAACAGTAATCTGCCTGCGCCCCGCCTTTTGCGGCGGCGCAATTACATAATCCACACCTTTGCACAAAACGCAGTTTCCCACTAAACTTCAAGCTATCAGGGACTCTTGCGTATGAGCGAGGAAGCAAGGAAAGGAGAAATAAATGGAAACCGCAATGAATACGCAAAATCATGTCTCTGAGAAACGTACCTACTTGGTGCAGGAAATCGCTGAAATGCTCAATGTGAGTCTGACGACGGCTTATGCCATCGTCAGAGAGGGAGTGTTTGAATCTGTGCGAATCGGCAGAGTGATAAGGGTGTCGAAAAAGTCCTTTGATGATTGGCTGGACAGTAAAGGAATTTAACAATATCAAAGGAGATTTGAATTATGGCTTCGATAGTAAAACGTAAAAACAAGTATTCGGTAGTTTACTCTTACACAGATGAGCAGGGCGAAAAGCGCCAAAAGTGGGAAACTTGGGGAACGGCAAAGGAAGCAAAAAAGCGGAAGGCGGAGATTGAGCTTAAACAAGCCAATGGTACGTTTATCCGCCCCACGCTGAAAACGGTGTCTGACCTGATGTATGACTTTATTGAGTTATACGGTATCAGCAAATGGGCGCTATCGACCTTTGCGGCAAAGAAATCGCTCATTGACAACTACATCAATCCCATCATTGGGGACGTACAGCTTTCAGAGATAACCCCGCGCATGATGGACGGGTACTACAAAAAACTCTTGAAAGTGAAACGAGCAGACAGGAGCGGCACGGGTGAAGCAGACGAGTTCGTTTCGCCGAGAAACATACTGGAAATCCATAAGGTTCTGAACTGCGCGTTCAATCAAGCTGTTCGTTGGGAGTGCATGGAGCATAATCCTGCGTCAAAAGCGTCCTTACCTCATTACGAAAAGAAAACGAGGGCGATTTGGACTGCCGATGAGCTGTTCCACGCTTTAGATGTTTGCGAAGATGAGCGGCTATCTCTTGCAATCAACCTGGCATTTTCCTGTTCATTGAGGTTGGGTGAGATGGTTGGGCTTACTTGGGACTGTGTTGACATATCGGAGCAGAGTATCAATGACAATAACGCCTCCATATATGTTGAAAAAGAACTTACGCGCGTGACAAGAGATGCGCTGCAAAAGCTCGAAAACAGAGATGTCCTAAAGGTTTTCCCTGCGGTGTTTTCGAGCAACAGCACGGCGCTTGTTCTGAAAAGACCGAAAACACAGACAAGTGTTCGCCGGATATGGTTGCCTAAAACCGTGGCGGAGATGCTTGTCAGTTGGAAAGCACAGCAGGACGAGATGAAAGAATACCTTGGAAGCGAATATCTCGATTTCGGGATGGTGATCGCGCAGCCCAACGGCAGACCGCTTGAGGGACAAATCATATCACGCGCGTTCAGCGAGCTTATAAGAGCGAATGAGCTGCCCAATGTCGTTTTCCACAGTCTGCGGCACACAAGCACCACTTACAAGCTGAAGCTCAACAAAGGTGACATGAAAGCGGTACAGGGCGATACAGGTCATGCCCAACTGAAGATGGTGTCCGATGTGTATTCTCACATATTGGACGAGGATAGGAAGAACAATGCCGCGAAGTTTGAGGAAGCGTTCTATCAGAAGAATGATCCCTCAAAACAGGCGGACAACGATTCCCCGTTGACTGCTGTTCTACCGTTTGAAGCACCTCAGAAGAAAGAAGCAACGGCTGATTCAAGCGATGCTTCAAAGCTGATTGAATTGCTGAAAAACTCGCCGGAGCTTGCCGCGGAATTGCTGCGAATGGTGAGCCAATCGAACGGAAGTACACTCGCCTCGGTTAGCAGCAATTAGCAAGCTCAAAAACGGCTGAAAAAAGCGATTAGCAAAGCAAGCGTTTTGATTAGCAAAAACGGAAGATTTCTGAACAGCGATTAGCAAGCAAGAAAAAAGCGAGGCGGTAAGATGCTGCAAAAAGCAAGCGTACTGATTAGCAAAACTGCAAATCAAATGTGTAATTCGGCATCAAAAAAAGCCCCATTTCTGGGGCTTTATGGCGTTCCCGGCGAGATTCGAACTCGCGGCCTTCCGCTTAGGAGGCGGACGCTCTATCCGGCTGAGCTACGGAAACATTTATGAAGTTGTGGTCTCAGAGGCGAGTGTAGTTCCTCCCATTTAGGAGGCGTGCGCTCTATCCTGCTGAGCTACAGGCGCATGTAATGGGACATATTCAGTTGTTGTGCCTCGGGCTAAGGGTCGGCCCTTAACTTAGGAGGCGTGCGCTCTATCCTGCTGAGCTACGGGAACAGGCGCGGCGATCCGTTTCGGCGGCATTTTCGGAATATTCCGGGCGCGCCGACAGCAAAGTATATTATAGGCGAGGCGGGGCGCGCTGTCAATAAAAGCGCGCGAAAACGGGCGCGGGCAGGCAATTGCCCTGTTTATCGGACCATTTTGCGGCGCGGATGCGGGATGCGCCGGAAAACAGTTGTTTTCATACTGGTAAATGATTATAATAAATGTAACTTGCCATCATATGGAATCACTTCGGGACACCAAAGAGGGGGGATTGCATGGAGCAGCTTGCCGAAAGGCTTTCAAAGAAATTCACAAAAGTGGAAAAGTCATGGATCATGTACGATTGGGCGAATTCCATCTACGCCACGAACATCATGGCTGCGATATTCCCGATCTACTTCGCGATGGTCGCGAGCGAAACGGGCAACAAAGTCTACGGCTTCGCGGTGTCCATCGCGAACCTGGCGGTCGCGCTCATCGCGCCCGTGCTGGGCGCGGTGGGAGACTTCACCGGCATGAAGAAAAAGCTCTTTTCGGCGTTCCTCATCATCGGCCTCGCCTTCACGGCGACGATGGCGATCTTCGACTCCTGGCAGTTGATGCTCGTCGGCCTCATCATCTCAAGGATCGGCTTCTCCGGTTCCTGCCTCTTCTATGATTCCTTCCTCACCGACGTCACCACCCCCGAGCGCATGGACCGGGTTTCCTCGTGGGGTTACGCCGCGGGGTATATCGGCGGCAGCACGATCCCCTTCATCATCTCCATCGCCATCATGATGCTCCTCGACCAGAGCGTGCTCTCCTTCAAGATCGCGATCCTCATCGTGGTCGTCTGGTGGTCCGCGTTCAGCATCCCCTTCTTAAAGAACGTCAAACAGGTGCACAGCGTCGAGGAGCCGCCCGCGAAGCTCGCCCGCGCCGCTTTTCGCAACGCGTGGAAAACCCTGAAGGACATCGTTCGGGACAAGAAGATACTCGCCTTCATCGTCGCGTACTTCTTCTATATCGACGGCGTGGATACCATCATCAGCATGGCCACAAACTATGGGACGACGCTCAAGCTCGGCGCCATCGGCATGATATTGGCGCTGCTCGTGACGCAGCTCGTCGCCGTGCCCTTCTCCATCCTCTTTGGCAACCTCGCGAAAAAGGTCGGCGCGATCCGGATGATCGGCATCGCGGTGGGCGTGTATCTCGTCATCACGGTGCTCGGCTTCTTCATGGGCTTCAACATCGAGCGGGCCGAGATCGGCGGAGGCGATGTGGAAGCCGCGATCCGGCTCTCCTCCATCCTCTTCTGGGTGTTGGCGGGGCTTGTGGGCACGGTGCAGGGGGGCATACAGGCGCTCTCCCGTTCCTACTTCGGGCAGCTTATCCCGCCGGAGCGCTCCAACGAGTTCTACGGCTTCCTCGACATCTTCGGCAAGTTCTCCTGCGTGATCGGCCCCGCGCTCTACTCGCTCGTCTACTCGCTGACGGACCGCTCCTCGCTGGGGATCCTCAGCGTCATACTGCTCTTCCTCGCGGGCGGGGTCACGCTCATCGCCGGCAGGAGACATTTCAAGCGCGCCCCGGGCGAGAACGGACCGGCGCGGGAAGCATAAAATTATGGAAAAAACCTGTCACATAGGACATCGGGAAAGGCTTCGCAAGAGCTTTATCGAAAACGGAGCCGCAACGCTGCACGAGCACCATCTGCTCGAGCTGCTTTTGACGTACGCCATACCGCGCAGGGACGTCAACCCGCTCGCGCACGAACTGCTCCGCCTTTACGGCTCGCTGGAGAGCGTGCTGTCCGCTCCCATCCGCGACCTGATGAAGGTCGAGGGCATCGGCGAGAGCGCGGCGGCGCTCCTCTCCCTCGCCGGGACGCTCAGAAGCAGGCCCTCCGCGGGGAGCGGCAGGCGCACGCCCATCAACACGCCGGAAGAGGCTGCGAAATACTGCGAGACGCTCTTTAAAAACCCGGCCCGGTATGAGACGACCTACTGCGTCAGCCTCGACAAGAAGCGTCGCGTGATCCACGCGGACCTCGTAAGCGCGGGCACGCTTTCGGAAAACGTGATCTATCCGCGGCTCGTCGTGGAATTCGCGCTGCGCCACGGCGCGAACAGCGTGATTCTCGCGCACAACCACCCCTCGGGCGACCCCTCGCCCTCGCGCAGCGACATCGTGTCGACCAAGGCGGTGTGCGAGGCGCTCTCGGGCATCGGCATCACGCTGCACGACCACATCATCGTCGGCGCGGACGGGAATTACAGCATGTTGCGCAACATGCTGCTTCCCTCGGGCGAGGCGCCGGAGATCGTCGCCCGCGCGGCTGAAAAGGAGGCGTGAATGACGGCGCTTTCGGAATATAACCGCTGGCTCGAGGCGGCGGGGCCCGAGGGGGAACTGCGGGAGGAACTCCGCTCCATCGGGGATTCCCGGCAGGAGATCGAGGAGCGCTTTTACGCGGAACTCGCGTTCGGCACGGCGGGCCTTCGCGGCATACTCGGCGCGGGCACGAACCGGATGAACCTGCCCGTCGTGCGGCGCGCGACGGCGGGGCTCGCGCGCTACGTCCTCTCCTTCGAGGGCGGGGCCTCGCGCGGCGTCGCCATCGCTTACGACTCGCGCGAAAAGTCGGACGTTTTCGCCCTCGAGGCGGCAAAGACCCTCGCGGCCTTCGGCGTTTGCGCGTACCTGTTCCCGGAGCTTCGCCCGGTGCCCCTGCTCTCCTTCGCGATACGCCATCTCGGCTGCATCGCGGGCGTGGTCGTCACCGCGAGCCACAACCCCCCCGCGTACAACGGCTACAAGGTCTATTGGGAGCACGGCGGCCAGGTCGGCCCCCGCGAAGCCGACGCCATCTACGCGTCCATCCGGGGGTTCGACTATTTTGAAATTCCCTCGATGCCCGAAAACGAGGCGCGAAGCCTGGGACTTCTCCTCGACATCGGCCGGGAAACGGACGAGGCGTATTATGAGAAAACCGCGTCCCTCCTCCAGTGGCCGGAGCTTCTGTCCGAAAAAGGAGACGCGCTCCGCCTCGTCTATACGCCGCTGCACGGCGCGGGCCTCGCGCCTGTGACGGCGCTTCTTCGCCGCGTGGGAGTAAAAAACGTCTCCGTCGTTCCGGAGCAGGCCGCGCCCGACCCGCGCTTCCCCACCGTCAAGGCGCCCAACCCGGAAGACCCCGCGGCCTTCACGCTCGCCAAAGCGCTTGCGGACGAGACCGGCGCGGACGTCATCGTCGCCACCGACCCCGACGCAGACCGCATGGGGCTCGCCGTGCGGGATATTAAGGGCGAGTTTCAAGTGCTTACGGGCAACAGGATCGGCTGCCTGCTGCTCCATTACCTGCTTTCCTCCATGCGGGAGAAGGGGACGCTTCCCGCGGACGGCTTCGTCGTGAAGTCCCTCGTGAGCACGCGCATGGCCGAGGCCATCTGCGAAGAATTCGGCGTCGATTGCCTCGACGTGCCCACGGGCTTCCGCTTCATTTCCGAAAAAATCGACGAGAGCGCGCGCACCGGCAAGGGCCGCTTCCTCTTCGGCTTCGAGGAGAGCTACGGCTTCCTCGCGGGCGGCTTCTCGCGCGACAAGGACGCCGTATGCGCCGCCATGCTCGCGGCGGAGGCCTGCGTCTATTATAAAGAGGGGGGCAAGACCCTCGCGGACGTGCTTCTCGACATGGCGGAAGCCTACGGCCATTTCGACGAGGCCGTGAAGTCTTACACGCTCGAGGGCAAACAAGGGCTCATGCGCATTTCCGGCGCGATGGCGCGCCTGCGCGAAACGCCGCCCGCGTCCTTCGCGGGCATCCCGGTCATAAGGGCGGAGGATCTCCTTTCGGACGGGCAGGACGTGCTGCGCTATTTTTTAAAGGGCGGCGCGTGGCTCTGCGTGCGCCCCTCCGGCACGGAGCCCAAGCTCAAGCTCTACATCGGCGCGAACGAAAGGAGCGCCGCGGCGCTCGGCACGCTGCTCGAAGCCATTCTGGACGACGCGGACGGTTTACTCACCCGTCTTTTAGCGTAAACTCAAAGCATGGAACAGATACAGGAAGCCCAGTATAAAAGGATGACCACCGCCCCCATCGCGGGGCTTATTACTGCCCTCGCGATCCCCGCCGTGGTCAGCATGCTCGTCACGGCGCTCTACAACGGCGCGGACACCTATTTCGTCTCAAAGCTCGGCACGAGCGCCGCGGGCGCCGTAGGCATCGTCTTCTCCCTGATGGCGATCATACAGGCCGCGGGCTTCACGGTGGGACAGGGCACGTCGAGCATCATCTCGAGGAAGCTCGGCGAGAAAAACCACGAGGAGGCGAACGCCGCGGCCTCCGGCGCGATGCTGCTCGCGCTCGCGCTGGGCACGATCGTGGGCGCGTGCGGCCTCATCTGGCTCAACCCCCTCATGAAGCTGCTCGGGGCGACGGACACCATGCTCCCCTACGCGCGCGATTACGCGCGCTACATCCTCTTCGCCTCCCCCGTCATGTCCGCCTCCTTCGTGCTCAACAACACCCTGCGCGGGGAGGGCAGGACGCGCTTTGCCATGATCGGCATCACCATAGGCGGCCTTTTGAACATCGGCCTCGACCCGCTGTTCATCTTCACCTTCGGCATGGGCACCGCGGGCGCGGCCGTCGCGACCGCGCTCAGCCAGGCGGTGAGCTTCGCCATACTCCTCTCCGTCTATGTGCGCAAAAAGACCATCGTCCGCATCTCGCCCAAATTCATCCCCCGCGCGCTGCGCGTTTATGGGAACATCTTCCGCATGGGCGCGCCGGCCTTTCTCCGGCAGGGGCTGTCGAGCGCGGCGACCATCGCGCTCAACCTCGCCGCGCGCGGCTACGGGGACGCCGCCGTCGCCGGCATGAGCATCGTGACGAAGCTCTTCATGTTCATCTTCAGCGTGTCGCTGGGCATCGGGCAGGGGTATCAGCCCGTGTGCGGCTATAATTTCGGCGCCAGGCTCTACTCGCGCGTGCGCAGCGGCTACCGCTTCACGCTGCTTGTGGGCATGGGCGTGATGGCCTCGCTCGCCGCCGTCGCCTATCTTTTCGCACCCCAATTGATCGCGCTGTTCATCGAAGACGACCCGGCGGTGATCGAAATCGGCGCTGCGGCGCTGCGCGCGCAGTGCCTCGCGATGCCCATCGTGCCCGCCGCCGTCGTCATCAACATGACCTTCCAGTCCGTGGGGCGCGCGGGGGCCGCGGCTTTCCTCTCCGCGTGCAGGCAGGGCCTGTGTTTCCTGCCGCTGATCCTCATCCTGCCGCGGTTCACGGGGATTTGGGGCATCGAGACCGCTCAGGCGTTTTCGGACGCGCTGACCTTCCTCATTTCGCTGCCGATGGCCATTTTGTTTTTCCGAAATTTGCCGAAAAAGGACGAACCGTTGCATGAGGACTTGCAATAATTCAAAGGATTGGGTATAATTACACTCTGTATTATTCACGTGAGAAAGGAAGTTGATTGTCCGAATGGACGACGGGAGTCCGATAGGATACATCTTCGCGATGATCCTATTGATCCTGGGCGGCGCGTACTTCGCCGCGACCGAGATCGCCATGGCCTCGGTCAACAGGATCCGCATGATGAGCTATGCGGACGATGGCAACAAACGCGCGCGGCGCGTGCTCTATATTCTCGACCACTTCGATAAGGCGCTGACGACGCTTTTAATCGGCAACAACATCATGCAAATCGGCTGCGCGGGCATCGCCACGGTCATGGCGAACAGGCTGTGGGGCGTGGACGCGGTGACGGCGACCACCTTTGTGGTCACTTTTGTCGTATTTCTTTTTGCCGAAATGTTGCCCAAGCGCTTTGCCAAAGCCTACAATGAGAAGTTCGCCCTCAGCGCGGCGGGATCATTGCGCTTTCTGATGAAAGCGTTTACGCCTCTCACTTTTGTTTTCTCGAAGCTTAGCGCATGGGTCGGCAAGCCCTTCCGTAAAGAGGAAGAGGAGCTTACCGTGACGGAGGACGAGCTCTATGAAATCATCGAGAACATCTCGAACGAAAGCGCCATAGACGACGAGACGACCGAGCTCGTGCAGAGCGCGCTCGAATTCTCCGACACGAAGGTGCACGAGGCCCTCACCCCGTGGAACAGGGTTATTACGGTTTCGACGGGGATGAGCGACGAGGAGGTGCTCTCCGTCATCCAGAAGAACGTCCACTCCCGTCTGCCCGTGCTCGACGCGGAAGGCAACATCGTCGGCATGCTGCAGATACGGCGCTTCCTGAAGGCGCGCCTCACGAACCCGGGGCTTCGCCCCGAGGAGGCCATGGACGACGTGCATTTCGTTTCCGGCCTTTTGCCCATCGACGACCTTCTCGCGGACATGAGCCGCCACAAGACGCATTTCTCCGTCGTGCTCGACCCGACCGGCGCGACGCTCGGCATCATCACGGTCGAGGACATCCTCGAGGAGCTCGTGGGCGAAATCTATGATGAGGATGACAGGGAGGAGGTCGTGCCATGAATACGCCCTCCGTATGGTCCTATCTGAGCATCGTGGGCCTTCTCGGCCTCGCGGCGTTTTTCTCGGCGGCGGAAATCGGTTTCGCGTCCATCAACGAGCTTCGCCTGAAGCGCGCGGCAGAGAGCGGCCACGATAAGCTCGCCTCGCTCGCATGGAGCGTTTACGAGCGCTTCAACGACGCGCTCGTGATGATCCTTCTGGCAAACAACCTTGTCAACATCGCGGCCTCCTCTGTAGCGACGGTAGTGGTCATCTCCCTTTTGGGCGAGAACGTCGCGTGGGTCGCCACGGTCGTGATGACGCTCCTGATCATCACGTTCTGCGAAATCCTCCCTAAAATCATCGCGGTGCGGACCTCGTTTAAGCTCGCGCGCCTCTCCGCGATCCCGCTCAAGGGGTTTATGATCCTCTTTTTTCCCGTCGTATGGCTGATTCAGCGCATCCTCAAATATACCGACAGGGTTTGGGGCAGCAGCCGCGACGCCGCAGCGCCCGCCATGACGCAGGACGACCTCGAGACCATCATCGACACCGTCGAGGACGAGGGCGTCATCGACGAGGACCGGGCGGAGCTTCTGCAGAGCGCGCTCGATTTCGACGACGTGCTCGCGTATGAGATCATCACGCCGCGCGTGGATTTGCTCGCCATCGACGTGGAGGACAGCTTCGAGGAGGTGCTCGAGGTTGCCAACGGCTCGCCGTACTCGCGCCTCCCCGTCTATGAGGACACGATCGACAACATCATCGGCATCCTCCACCTCAACCACTTCTACAAGGAGCTTTCGACCGGGAGAAGCGGCTTCGACATACGCGAAATTCTCATGCCCGTCAACTTCGTGCACAAGACCATGCCGCTCGACGACGTGCTGCGCGAGATGAAGAAGCGCAAATGCCACATGGTCATCGTCACGGACGAATACGGCGGCACGATGGGCTGCCTCACGATGGAGGACGTCCTCGAGCAGCTCGTGGGCGACATCTGGGACGAAACGGACGAAGTCGTCGAGGAGTTCGTGGAGACGGGCGAGGACACGTACGAGGCCGACGGGGACATGCGCATCGAGGACTTCTTCTACAACCTCGACATCGACGACCGCGATTTCGACGACGACAACATCACGCTTGGCGGCTGGGCGATCGAAATGCTCGGCGACTACCCGAAGGCGGGCGATTCGTTCGAGTACCGCAACCTCACCGTCACCGTCAAGAAGCTGCAGAACCGGCGCGTCGTGCGCCTCGCGATCAAGGTCTGGCCGGCGCCGGAGCTCGACGAGGAGGAAGATCTGTAAGGCGCGGCGCGGCGCCCTGTGAACTTCAGGCCGTCCCTCTTCCGGGGGACGGTTTTTGCGTCTCCTGTCGGGTCGCGGGGACAGTTCTGCTCTTTTTCGGCCGCTCATCTTCCCGACAGCGGCATGCGAAATCCCGCCGCGTATGGCCCTCGCGCGCGCAGAACCGTCCCCGGGCGGGGTAAAAGCCTGGTTGCGTTCTCTCCGGGATTCCCCTTGCTTTTCAGGGCCCGTTGCGGTATAATCCCCTCGCGAGAGGAGGGATGGAGGATGAAGTTCATTCCAAGGGAGAAGCTTTCGAAGAAAGCGAAGCGCGCGCTGGATGGAAAGCGCCGCGCGACGTGGGAATTCAACCCCGTCACAAGACAGGCGGAGAGCAAAAAGGCATATGAGCGCAAAAAGCCCGCGGAGTTCGACGAGGATCGGCCCGGCGGGCTTTTTCAATTAAAAACGAACGTGCTATAATAAACTGGAAAGAATCAGGAGGTAAGAACGATGAACGCAATGGAAGCCATCCGCGCGAGGAGAAGCGTGCGCAAGTACAGGCCCGACCCCGTCCCTGAGGCGCACATCAAAACGATGCTCGAGGCCGCCATGATGGCGCCGAGCGCGTGCAACACGCGGCCGTGGGAGTTCGTGGTCGTCACGAACGAAGGGATACGGCTGCAGTTCGCGAAGCTCCACCCGTACGCGAAGCACGCCGCCGAGAGCCCCGTCGTCATCGTCGTGTGCGCGCTGCCCGAGGCGCAGCGCCATATCAGCGCGGGCTATTTCCCGCAGGACTGCGGCGCGGCGACGGAGAACATCCTGCTCGCGGCGGAGGAACTGGGCTACGGCACCTGCTGGTGCGGCGTCTATCCGCACGAGCGGCTTATGGAGCCCGTAAGGGAGCTTCTCGGCGTTTCGAGCACGCCGTTCTGCCTCATCACCCTCGGCGTCGCCAACGAGGAGCCCGCCGCGCGCGGGCATTACGAGGAGGGCAAGGTCCGGTTCCTCCGCTGAGCGCGAAGAACAATCTTGAAAAATCCTTCACAACTTCTTGTGTTTCGCCACTTCCTTCGCGCGGGCGGTTGTGTTATACTACATCAAATTAAATTCATCGCACCAGAAAATCTTTTAGGGGAAAGGCGGGCATTCATGAGGCAGCAGGAGCTCATCCGCGCGGCGCTCGAGGGCAGGGCGACCTACGTCGTCAAGAATGCGAACGTGGTCAACGTGTTCACGAACGAGATCGTCCGCGCCGACGTCGCGCTCTACGGCGACGTGATCATCGGCGTGGGCAGCTACTCCTGCGAACACGAGTACGACGCCCGGGGCGCCTACCTCACGCCCGGCTTCATCGACGCGCACGTGCACATCGAAAGCTCCATGGTCGTCCCCAAGAGCTTCATGAAGGTCATCATGCCCTTCGGCACGACCACCATCATCGCCGACCCGCACGAGATCGCCAACGTCTGCGGCGTGGCGGGCTTCCGCGCGATGTATAAGCTCACGGACGATCTGCCGCTTCGCGTGCTTTTTATGATGCCCTCCTGCGTGCCCGCGACGCCCTTCGAGCACAGCGGGGCGAAGCTCGTGGCCGAGGACATGGAGCAGTTCATGCTCAAGAGCCGCATGCTGGGCCTCGGCGAGGTGATGGACTACGTGAGCGTCGTCCACGGCGAGCAGGAGATGCTCGACAAGCTCCGCCTCTTCGACGGCAGGCCCATCGACGGCCACGCGCCGCTCGTGACGGGCAACGCGCTCAACGCCTACCGCGTGGCGGGCCCGGCGACCGACCATGAATGCTCCAACTACGAGGAGATCGTCGAAAAGCTGCGCGCGGGCATGCGCGTGATGATCCGCCTCGGCTCCGCCGCGAACGACATGGAGGACATCCTCCGCCGCATCGTTTTGGAAAAGCTCCCCACGGAAAACCTCTTCTTCTGCACGGACGACAAGCACATCGAGGATATCCGCCGCGAGGGCCACATCAATTGCAACGCACGCCTCGCGGTCAAATGCGGCATCCCCTCCGTGGAGGCCGTGAAGATGGCCTCCTGGAACGCCGCGTGCGCGTATCATCTAAAGCGCCTGGGCGCCATCGCCCCGGGCTTTAAGGCCGACATGGTGCTCTTCGAGGACCTTGTGGACTTCCGGGTGAAGGAGGTCTTCACCCGCTTCGGCAAACCTTACGAGCCGGACGCCCCCCTTCCCGCGCCCATACTGCCGCCGCAGGTGTTCGACAGCGTGCACATCGCGCCCGTCCGCGCGGAAAACCTGAAGCTGCGCTGCGGCGAGGAGGCGCCCGTCATCAGCATGGTGGGGCGCCAGCTCATGACGAAGCTCGTTTACCGCAGGGTGCCGCGGGACGCGGAGGGCTTCTTCTTGCCGGGCGAAGGGTATAACAAGCTCGCCGTCATCGAGCGCCACCACGCGACCGGCAGCATGGCGGTGGGCATCCTCGAAGGGCTCGGCATCAAAAACGGGGCCGTCGCCTCCACCGTGGCGCACGACAGCCACAACCTCGTCGTCGCGGGCGACAACGACCGCGACATGCTCACGGCGATCGATTCCCTTCGCGAATGCGGCGGGGGATACTGCGTGGTGAGCCGCGGCGTGGTGCTCGCGAGATTGCCCCTGCCCATCGCGGGACTGATGACGGACGCGCCCGTCGACGGCGTGCTCGAGGTGCAGCAGGCGCTTTTGGAGGCGGCCTACGCGCTGGGCGCGCCGCGGGAGAGCGACCCCCTCATCGCGCTCTCCTTCCTGGCGCTGCCCGTTATCCCCGAGGCGCGGCTGACAGACGAGGGCCTCTTCGACGTGACGAGAACGCAATTCATCAAATACGCTTGAAAAATATACGCCTAAAAAGCCAATAATGAAAAAGGAAAGCCGCCGCGAAGAAAAGGCCGGCGGCCGCGCCGCCGTCGGGGCGGCGCACCCGAACATAAAGGAGGAACCATATGGCCGTTGGAGTAAGCGAAAAGCGCGTGGACGCCTTCGACAAGGTGACCGGACGCGCGAAATACACGGACGATCTCGCGGACAAATCCGCGCTGATCGTCAAGGTCTGCCGCTCGAAGATCGCGCACGGCATGGTGGCGCGCGTCGACACGGCCGAGGCGGAGAAGATCCCCGGGGTCGTCAAAATCGTCACCTGCTTCGACGTCCCGGACAGGCCCTTCCCCACGGCGGGGCATCCCTGGAGCCTGGACCTCGGGCATCAGGACATCGCGGACAGGCTGCTCCTCAACCGCCACGTCCGCTATTACGGGGACGACGTGGCGGCCGTCGTTGCCGAGAACGAGGTCGCGGCAGAGCAGGCCGTGCGCGCCGTCAAGGTGGAATATGAAGAATACCCCTTCGTGCTCGATCCCATCGAGGCCATGAAGGATGGCGCGCCGCAGCTCCACGAGGGATCCAGAAACAACATCCTCGATCACACCTCCTACGAGGACGGCAATTACGAGGAGACGATCAAGGAGGAGGGCCTCATCCGCTTCGACAAGTGGTATGAGACGCCCACCGTCCAGCACTGCCACATCGAGAACCACATCTGCTACGCGTGGGAGGAGGCGGGCAAGATCAACGTCGTTTCCTCGACGCAGATCCCGCACATCGTGCGCCGCGTGGTCGGCCAGGCGCTGGGCCGCGAATGGGGCAAGGTCAGGATCGTCAAGCCCTACATCGGCGGCGGCTTTGGCAACAAGCAGGACGCGCTCTACGAGCCGCTGTGCGCCTACCTCTCGACGAAGGTCGGCGGCAGGCTCGTGAAATACGACATGAGCCGCGAGGAGACCTTCGCCTGCACGCGCGTGCGCCACGCCATCCGCTACCACATCACGACCCACGTGAGGCCGGACGGCACGTTCGTCGCGGGCAGGCTCGAGGCGTTCTCCAACCAGGGCGCCTATGCGAGCCACGGCCACGGCATCGTCGCCAAGGGCGCGGGCGCGTACCGCCAGCTCTACCGCTACCGCGGCGCCTGCAAGGGCGACGCGTACACGATCTATACCAACACCGCCGCCTCGGGCGCCATGCGCGCCTACGGCATCCCGCAGATCACCTTCGCGCTCGAGAGCCATGTGGACGACATCGCCAAGGCCCTCGGCATCAACCCAGTGGAGCTTCGCCGCAAGAACATGATGGAAGTGGGCTACGTCGATCCCTTTTCGAAGAACGAGAACTATTTCGACAGCTTCAACCAGTGCATGGAGAAGGGCATGGCGTACGTCGACTACGAGCGCAAGCTGAGCGCGTACGCAAACCAGACGGGCCCCGTGCGCCGCGGCGTGGGCATGGCGATCTTCTGGTACAACACGGGCGTGTGGCCCATCTCGCTCGAGAGCACGTCCTGCCGCATGGTATTGAATCAGGACGGCTCCATCCAGCTCCAGATGGCGGAGACGGAGATCGGCCAGGGGGCGGACACGGTCTTCGCGCAGATGGCGAGCGAAACGCTCTCGATCCCTTTTGAGAACGTGCACGTCATCAGCGCCCAGGATACGGACATCACGCCCTTCGGCACGGGCGCGTACGCCTCGCGCCAGACGTATGTGGGCGGCTTCTCCATCAAGCAGACCGCGCTGATGCTAAAGGCGCGCATCCTCGACTACGCGCACCACATCACGCGCATGCCGATAAGCTCCCTCGACCTCGTGAACGCCGAGATCGTCAACGTCAACAGCGGGCGGAAGCTCATTACCCTCAAGGAACTCGCTCTGGAGGCCCTCTACTCGCTTCAGCGCAGCGAGCACATGAGCGCCGAGAGCACCTATCAGGTCAAATCCAACGCCTATTCCTTCGGCTGCACCTTCGCCGAGGTGGAGGTGGATATTCCCCTTTGCAAGGTGAACATATTGAACCTCGTCAACGTGCATGACTGCGGCAGGCTCATCAACCCGCAGCTCGCGGAGGCGCAGGTGCATGGCGGCATGAGCATGTCCATCGGCTACGGCCTCTCCGAGCAGCTCCTCTACGACCCCAAGACGGGCAAGCCGCTCAACGACAACCTCCTCGACTACAAGCTCTCCACCACCATGGATCATCCGCACCTCGAGGCGCAGTTCGTCGAGAACTACGAGCCCACGAGCGCGTACGGCACCAAGGCGCTCGGCGAGCCGCCCGCGACGAGCCCCGCCGCCGCCCTTCGGAACGCCATACTCCACGCGACGGGCGTCGCCTTCGACGCCGCGCCCGTCAATCCCCACAGGCTCTTCGCGCGTTTTTGCGAAGAGGGCCTGATTTAAGGAGGGACAGATTATGTACGACATGAAAGCCCTGTACGAGGCGACGAGCGTTTCGCATGCGATCCGGCTTTTGCAGGAACATCCGGAAGCGAAGATCATCGCAGGGGGAAGCGACGTGCTCGTGCAGATGCGCGAGGGCAAGCTCGCGGGGATAGAGCTTGTGAGCATCCAGAAGCTCGACGAGCTGCGCGGCGTGTCGCTGGAAGCGGACGGCACGATCCGCATCCTCCCTCTGACGAGCTTTTCGCACATCGCGCGCGACCCCATCGTAAACGAGCGCGTCAGGGTGCTCGCCGAGGCGGTCGACAAGGTCGGCGGGCCGCAAATCAGGAACATCGGCACCATCGGCGGCAACATCTGCAACGGCGTCACGAGCGCGGATTCCGCCTCGACCCTCCACGCCTACGACGCGGTCGTCGAGCTGACGGGGCCCGAGGGGACAAGGACGCTCCCCATATCCGAATTCTATGTTTCGGCCGGCAAGGTGGCGCTGCGCCCGGCGGAGCTTCTGACGGCAATCCTCATTAAAAAGGAAAGCTACGAGGGCTATAAAGGCCACTACATCAAATACGCCATGCGCAACGCCATGGACATCGCGACGCTCGGCTGCTCGGTGAACGTCAGGCTCTCCGGCGACAAAAAGGCGCTCGAGGACGTGCGCGTCGCCTACGGCGTGGCGGGCCCCGTGCCCATGCGCGCGCGCTCCGCGGAAGCCGCGGCGAAGGGAAAGCCCGTTTCGGGAGAAACCGTGGAGGCGTTCGCCAAGGCAACGCTTGCGGACGTGAACCCCAGGACGAGCTGGCGCGCGACGAAGGAGTTCCGCTTGCACCTCGTGGAGGAGCTCGCGCGGCGCGCACTCGCCGAGGCCATCAAACTTTCGGGAGGTGAGCTGTAATGCCCAATATGCAGCTTGTCAGATGCACCGTCAACGGGAAGCCCGTTGAAACCATGGTCGACGTGAGGGCCTCCCTCACCGACATGCTGAGGAACGATTACCGCCTGACCTCCGTCAAGAAAGGCTGCGAGGTCGGCGAGTGCGGCGCGTGCAACGTCATCATCGACGGGGAGTGCTTCAACTCCTGCATCTATCTCGCCGTCTGGGCGGAGGGCAAAAGCATCCGCACGCTCGAGGGCCTCATGGGACCGGACGGCGAAATCACGGACATCCAGCAGGCCTTTATCGACGAGGCGGCCGTCCAGTGCGGCTTCTGCACGCCCGGCTTCATCATGACGGCGGTGGAGCTGCTCGAGAGCGGGAAGGAGTATACGCGCGACGAGCTCCGGCGCCTGCTCGCGGGCCACCTGTGCCGCTGCACGGGCTATGAGAACATCATCAACGCCGTCGAAAAGACGATGAAGAAGCGCTTGGGGAAGGAGTAACGGGCGAACATCGGGGATGGTCAGGGCCGCGCGCCTTGACTTTCGATCGATTTAAAAACATTCTTTTACATTATCATCCCGGCTGTGTCATACGCGGCCGGGATGCGTTATAATATTCAACAGATTCAACAGAATTCCCCAAGAATTCCCCCAAAGGAGCTTCATATGTGCGGAATCGTCGGATACATCGGAGGCAAACAGGCGGCCCCCCTTCTTCTCAAGGGCCTGGAAAAGCTCGAATACCGCGGCTACGATTCGGCCGGCCTTGCGGTGGTCGATGAGGGACGGGGCGAAATCGCCGTCAAAAAGTCGCGCGGGAGGCTTCGCGCGCTCGAGGAGATGACGGATTACGGCGCGTCCGTTCCCGGCACGCTGGGCATCGGCCACACGCGCTGGGCGACCCACGGGGAGCCGAACGACGTAAACTCCCACCCGCACCTCTCCCTCTCAGGCCGCGTGGCGCTCGTGCACAACGGCATCGTCGAGAATTACGCGGAGCTGCGCGCCTACCTCGCCGAGGAGAGCTACACCTTCGTTTCGGATACGGATACGGAGGTCGTGGTGCAGTTGATCGACCATTATTACGAAAACGACCCCGTCGCCGCCGTCCGGCGGGCCGCCGACCAGCTGCGCGGCTCCTTCGCGCTCGGCATCGTGTTCGCCGATCGGGAGGATCTCTTCATCGCCCTTCGAAAGGACAGCCCGCTGATCGTGGGCCTCGGCGAGGGCGAGAACTTCATCGCCTCCGACGTGCCGGCGCTGCTCGCGCACACGCGGCGCGTCATCCGCCTCGGCGAGCGCGAGATGGCCGTCCTCACGCGGGAGAAGGTCGAAATTTTCGACCATTTCGGCGTGCGCGTCGAGCCGGAGGTGATTGAGGTCACCTGGGACGCCGCCTCGGCCGAAAAAGGCGGCTACGAGCACTTCATGCTGAAGGAAATCATGGAGCAGGCCGACGCCATCCGCCGCACCATCGCCCCGCGCGTGGGGGAGGACGGCGAAATCGATTTGAACCTGCGAAGGCTGTCGCTCGACGTGCTGCGAAGCCTGGAGCGCATCTACATCGTGGCGTGCGGCTCCTCCTACCACGTGGGCATGGTCGCGCGCTACGCCCTCGAGCGCATGGCGCGCGTGCCCGTCACGGTGGCGCTCGCCTCCGAATTCCGCTACGACAACCCCATGATCGGGCCGGAAACGCTCGTCGTCATCATCAGCCAGAGCGGGGAGACCCTCGACACGCTCTTCGCCCTTCGCGAGGCGAAGGAGCGCGGCGCGAGGGTGCTGTCCATCGTCAATGTGGTGGGCTCCTCCATCGCGGTCGAGAGCACCGACGTCCTGTATACCTGGGCGGGGCCGGAGATCGCCGTCGCCACCACCAAGGCGTACAGCACGCAGCTCGCTTTGATGCAGCTTTTCACCATCTATCTCGCGCGCGTGCGCGGCAGGCTCGCCGACTACGAGGCGAGGGCCGAGGTGAAAGAGCTCCTCTCCATCCCCGAAAAGCTCGCCGCCCTCCTCGCCGATACGACGCAGATGCAGTATCTCGCCTCGCTCTACTTTAACCGGAGGGATATCTTCTTCATGGGCCGGAACATCGACTACGCGCTGGCGCTCGAGGGCTCGCTCAAGCTGAAGGAGATCTCCTACATCCACTCCGAGGCGTACGCCGCGGGCGAACTCAAGCACGGCACCATCTCGCTCATCGAGGACGGAACGCTCGTCGTCGCGCTCCTGACGGGGGGCGCGCTCCACGAGAAGATGATCAGCAACATCCGCGAGGTCAAGGCGCGCGGTGCGACCGTCATCGCCCTCACCGTGAAGCCCATCCGCATCGATCCGGAGCGCCCCCAGGCGAACCCCGACCACATCATCCAGCTTCCCGAATGCGGGGAGTTGTGCGCGCCCTCTCTCTCGGTGGTGCCCCTTCAACTTTTCGCCTACTACGTCGCCCTGTTGAAGGGCTGCGACATCGACAAGCCGCGCAACCTCGCCAAGAGCGTGACGGTGGAATAACCGCCGAGGGCGGTTATTCCAATTGACAATTGAAAATGGACAATTGACAATGAAAAAACGCCGCTTCGGCGGGCGGGGATTATGCCGGGGCGGATTCCATATCCGCCCCGATTCTTATTCGTCCCCGACGGCCCGGAAGAGATGCGGCGGGAACAGTTCTGCGGCGGTTTTCATCGCGTTTCGATTCCTTATAAACGATCACCGCATATGGAGCGATCATTGCCCTCCATCGCGCAGAACCGTCCCCGGTTCTTGGAAAGAATCGGGCGGATATGGAATCCGCCCCTGCCTCAACGGCTTCCTCATAACAAGCCCTTGTTCAGCCTCCAAAGACACCTGAAATCCGCTTTTTCGATACATCTCAACATGACCGCCGAAGTCGGAGGATTGATAGCCGGATTCCTTGTAGGGGTAAGCCTCCACGAAGTCAAAGCCGTCCCGGGCCGCATCCTGACAGACGCGTTCCAGCAGGAGCGTGGCGATGCCCTTTCTTTTCATCCCGGGCGCAATCACGAAACAGAATACGGATTTCACCTTTATGCCCGCGTTCGGCTCCTCTAAAGGCACATAGCCCATAAACCTTCGCCAACTGGCGCATTTCAGGCAATCCGATTTTGTGTTAACGTTGCACCACCCGACGGGCGCGTCGCCGCTGTAGGCAAGATAACCCTGGATGTTATTGCCTTTGACGTATTGGATGGCGCAAGCCCTCCTTTTCTCCCGCGAGGAAAAGTCCTTGCCCTCACAGTCGTCGTTAGACCAGCAAACGCAATAGCATTTATGCGCGTCCACGTTGTTGTCATGCGGCGTCGCGTCAAAAAAACGCACATATTCGTCCGCAAGCGCAGGCGCCAGTTTGCGTATTTCAATGCTCATTCGGGAACACCCCCTATGTTTTTCTGCCTTTCCGCTCCGGTTTCGATGGGTGCCGCTCTTTCAGATCATACCATAGTTTGGGGCGAAAACCCACATTCGGGAGGAATGCGCTCTATCAGAACGGCGTCCGCTCGCGTTCGGACGCCGTTTTGCATTCTGTTGCCCTGTTGCCGATAAAACGATTAAAGCGTGAAGTGCAGGAAGCGGAGCACGTCGAACCAGTTGTCCGCGTCGAACGTGTTCACGCGCGTGTCGGTCTGCTTCGCGCCGGGATAGAAGCCCGCGCTGAGCGCCCTCATGTGCTCCTTGTAGTTGATTTCCACGTGGAAATGCGCGGGCATCGGGAACATGCACTCTTCTTTGGTGCGGTTTTTAATGGACTCCCTGACCGCCTCGCGGATGGCGCGCGCGGCGAGCTCAGGATGCATCCCGAGCGAGCCGCTGCCCGTGCCTTCGGACACGGCGACCACCGCGATGTTGGGGTTGACGCTCTGCAGCCAGTCGCACAGCCCGCGGTCCCCGCAGGCGCAGTAGACCGGCACGCCCACATAGGAGGCGGTGAGGCAGTTGATCATCAGTTCGCTCGCGAGCTCCCCGTTGATCTTCACGTAGTTGTTGCCGCCGTTCATCGTGTGGGAGAGCGGGTTGCCGTTCATCTGCGCCGCGCTGTGGTAGCCGGTGAACACCACGCCGTCGAAGCTCTCGTCCAGCCCGAACATCATGGAGAAGGGATGCCGCGCCCAGCCGCGGAACATGCGCGCGTACTCGGGCAGTTTCCTCGGGTTGATGTTGCGGCCGGAATCGTGCGCGTCCTTGACGAGCACCTCCGCGACGCCCGCGTCATGCGCGCCCTCGCAGGCGGCCGTGACCTCGCGCGTCATCTGGTCTGCGAAATAGTCGTAGTCGTGGGGCTTGCCGCGCTCCGTCTCGTCCCAGTGGGCGATGCCCGCGGTGCCCTCGATGTCCGCGCTGATGAACAGCTTCTTCATGCGTGTTCCTCCTTATTGAAATCCATTTTGGAATGTGTTTCGCCTCGTTTGCGGGGCGGCGTTCAGCCGTTGACGTAGACGCGCGCCGCGCGCGCGGTGACAAGGCAGGTCAGTTCATAGTTGATGGTGCCGACCTTCGTCGCGGCTTCCTCCCAGGTGATGGAATCCCCGCCGATGAGCGTCGCGACGTCGCCGCGCCTGACCTTTTCTTGATCCACAAGCGCCATGGACATGTCCATGCAGATGCGCCCCGCCTGCGGGTAGCGCGCGCCGTTGATGGCGACGGTCGTGGCGTTGGAGAGCCGCCGCGGGTACCCGTCCGCGTAGCCCGCGAGCAGCACGGCGGTGGTGAAGGGTTCGCCGCCGCAAAAGGTGCGCCCGTAGCTCACCGTGGCGTTTGCGGGGAACTCCCGCACCTGCGACACGCGGGTTTTGAGCGTCATCACGGGTTTCAGCGGGCCCTGCTGCGGCGCGCTGTCGGGGTAGAGGCCGTAGAGCATGATGCCCTCGCGCACCATGTCGATCACGCTTTCCGGGTGGTAGAGGATGCCCGCGCTGTTGGACGTGTGGCAGACGGCGGGGCGGATGCCCTTCGCAGTCAGGTAATCGAGCGCCGTCGTATAATTGCGAAGCTGCCACGCGGTATAGTCGTCCTCGTCCGGCGTGTCCGCCACGGCGAAGTGGGTATACATGCCCGTCACCTCGATGTTGGGAAGGCGGATGATCCGCTCCGCGGCGCGCGCGGCGTCCAGAGCCGCCTCGTCCCCCTGCGCGAATATCCCCGCGCGGCTCATGCCGGTGTCGAGCTTGATGTGCCCCCGGACGCGGACGCCCGCCTCCCCCGCCGCTCCGTCGAGCTCCAGCGCGTGGCTTTCGTCGACGATGGTCTGCTCGAGGTCGAAGGACGCGATGGTTTTCGCGTATTCCGCCGCCGTGTAGCCGAGGATCAGGATGGGCTTCGTGACGCCGCCCTCGCGCAGCTCGATCGCCTCCGCGAGGCACGCGACCGCGAACGCTTCCGCGCCGTTCTCCTCAAGGAAACGCCCGCAACGCACCGCGCCGTGGCCGTACGCGTCCGCCTTGATGACGCACATCACCTTTTTGCCGCACGCGCGCGCGAGGTTGAAATTATGCAGGAGCGCCGAGAGGTCGATTTCCGCCCACGTGCGGGCAGAGGGGGAAACTTCGTTCATGCTGTCTTATGCCTCCGTAAAATCATCGGAAAATCTGAATTCTTTTTGTTTTCTGGGGACTGTCGGGGGCTATGCCCCTAGCTTCATTCAAGCCTTGCCGGGTATCAGTTTACCGCTTTCGATATTTCCTGTCAATCGCCCCCGCATTGACAGCGATATACATCTGTGATAATATCCTTTAAGTTAAAATAATTTTATGTTAAAAGGATTTGATGACATGATGACGCGCGAGGAGCGCTTTCTGACGCTCAACCATTTTTTCGTGCGCACCTTCAACCAGATTCTCGCGTGGGAGGAGCGCAGCATGCGCGGCGCGGGGATTACGGAGCTTTCCGTCAAGGAACTGCACGCCATCGAGGCCGCGCACGAGCTCGCGAAGAAGCGGCTCAACACCATGAGCCAGATCGCGGCGAAGATGGGCATCTCCGTGGGCGCGCTGACGACCGCGGTCAACGTGCTCGTGCGCAAGGGCTACCTCGTCCGCGGCGGGGACGCGAACGACAGGCGCATCGTGTACATCTATCCGACCGAGAGCGGAAAGGAGGCGCTAAAGATCCACGAGGAGTTCCACAAGCGCATGATCGGCGAAATCATGGACGTGCTCGACGATGCCTCCCTCGCCGCGCTGACGGCCTCCATCGACCAGCTCGACGAGTTTTTCCAGAACCTGATTAACGAATAAGAGGAAAGGACAACAGGGAACAACATCTATGGCAGCAATCATCACGGACAGCACAAGCGATCTCACGCTGATGCAGGCGGAGGAGCTGGGCGTCACGATGCTCAGCCTCCGCGTCAACTTCGGCAACGAGGTCTATCTCGACAAGCGGACGCTTTCCAACGACGAGTTTTACGAAAAACTCGCCGCGGCGAAGGAGCTCCCCACGACCTCGCTTCTCAATCCCGACGATTTTATCGAGGCGTTCAACGATCATCCGGACGAGGAGATCGTCGTGCTTACCCTCTCGCAAAAGCTCAGCGGCACGTACCAGTCCGCCGTGCTCGCGAAAGAAACGATCGGGCGCGAGGATATCTACATCGTGGACACAGAGAACGTCACCGCGGCGCTCGGCCTCATCGTGCGCCTCGCGGCCGACATGAACAAAAAGGGCCTGGGCGCGGAAAAAATCGCGGCGGAGGCCGCGCGGCTTTCGAAGAAGCTCCGCCTGATGGGCGTGGTCGACACGCTCAAATACCTCGTCAAGGGCGGCAGGCTCAACAAGGTTTCGGGCTATTTGGGCGGCGTGCTCCACATAAAGCCCGTGCTCATGATCAACGAAGGCGCCGTCGAACCCGTCGCCAAGGCGCGCGGCGACCGCGGCGCGTTCGAGGAGATCCGCAAGCTCGTCTTCGAAAAGCACCCCATCGACACCGCGATGCCCGTCGCCTTCGGGAGCAGCGCAGGCGGCTACGACCGGCTCGACAGCTTCATGGAAACGCTCGGCCTCACGGGGGAAATCAGCACCATCGGCAGCGTCGTGGGCACGCACGCGGGCCCCGGCGTGGTGATGATCGCCTATTTTGAACAATAATCATACGCTATCATACCGATGAAACGGGGCGGCGAAAGCCGCCCCGAATTGTTATGAATCTGTAGGGGCGGATTCCATATCCGCCCGCCCTTCGGCCTTCCAGGGCCGTCCCCGGCATCGAAAAGGAACGGCCCCCGCCGAACACCGTTCCAGCGGGGGCCGCCCCGGTTCAAGTCATTGTCAATTATCAGTTATCAATTGTCAACTGCCTTACTGTCTCCCGATCGTCGCGACCATGACGGCCTTGATGGTATGCATGCGGTTTTCCGCCTCGTCGAACACCTTGGAGCTTGCGGAGCGGAACACCTCGTCGCTGACCTCCATCTCGGTGAGGCCGTACTTCTCATAGACCTCGCGGCCCACGCTCGTCTCGAGGTCGTGGAAGCTCGGCAGGCAGTGGAGGAAGATGCAGTCCGGATTGCCGGTCAGTTCCATCATGGCCCTGTCGACGCGGTAGGATTTGAGCAGGCGGATGCGCTCGTCGAACTGCGCCTCCTCGCCCATGGATACCCAAACGTCGGTATAGATGACGTCCGCGTCCTGGACGGCGGCGATGTCCTCGGAGAGTTCGATGGTGGCGCCGGTCGTTTTCGCGACCTCGCGCATCTCGGCGACCAGCTTCTCGTCCGGGAAGAGGGCCTTGGGCGCGACGGCCACGAAGCGCATGCCCATCTTGGCCGCGCCGATCATGAGGGCGTTGCCCATGTTGTTGCGCGCGTCGCCTACGAAACAGAGCTTAACCTTGTTGAGGGGCTTGGGCACATGCTCCTCGATGGTCATGAGATCCGCGAGGATCTGCGTGGGATGGTCGAGGTCGGTAAGTCCGTTCCATACGGGCACGCCGCTGTGCTTGGCGAGCAGCTCGACGTCGCTCTGCTTGTAGCCGCGGTACTCGATGCCGTCGTAATAGCGGCCGAGCACCTTCGCGGTGTCCTCGAGGGACTCCTTCTTCCCCATCTGCGAGTTGGAGAGGAAGGTGCATTGGGCGCCCTCGTCGAAGGCCGCGACCTCGAACGCGCAGCGCGTGCGGGTGGAGGTTTTTTCGAAGAGCAGCACGATGTTGCGCCCCGCGAGCAGGTTGCCCCCGCTTCCGTCGCGCTTCTTGGCCTTGAGGTCGTGCGAAAGGTCAAGAAGATAACGGATCTCCTTGGGGGTGAAGTCCTTGAGGGTCAGGAAGGATCTTCCTTTCAGGTTGACAGGCATAGCGTTTCTCCTTTAGTCGTTGATTTATAGGGATAGTCAACGGTTTACATCCTGATATGCCTTTGTGACGTAGCCGCCCGTGAACGCCCGGAGCAGCGCGCCGTAGTCGGGCGTGAAGGCGAGGATATCCCCGACGCCGTAGCGCCCGCAGGCCCGGGTCAGATCGACGATGAGGTGGTCCGAGCTCGCGCCGAGTATGGAAACGTCCGCGTCGCGCGGCGTAAGGCCGTCCGGCACGACGTCCTGCCTGCCGACGGCTAAGATGCCGCGGACCTGCTCCCCTCTGTCCTCGAAGTTCACCCGCTCGCCGAAGGCGTTGAGGCCGCTCGTGCCGATGGGCTTGCTCGGCTTTTTCTTCACCTCGATCAGCTGCGCCTCGAGGGTGAAGCAATCCGGGTAGAAGCCCGGCATCAGCGTGCCCTCTACGGTTTCGTTGCCCAGAAGATATCCTTCCCCGACGCGCAGGTTGTTGACGCCGCGCGGGAGTTTTTTTGCGAGCAGCATGGGGAGCGTGCTCGAGTTGCCGCCCGAAACGAAGGGGATGGCGAGGCCGGTTTCGCGCCGCAGCCACTCCGCGATGCCGACAAGCCCGCCGAGGTTTTCCCCATCCGGTATGATGCCGCCGAAGCACGTGAGGTTGACGCCCACGCCGTAGAGCTCGAGCATTTCCTCCCCCATGACGGCCCGCGCGAGCGCGAGGATATTCTCCCGATCCTGAAAGAACACGCCCTCCCTAAGGTCGCCCATGTCCACCATGACGACCACCTTGTGCCGCCGCCCCTGGCGCTTCGCTTCCGCGCCGATGAGGCGCACGGTCGAAACCTCGCTCTGCTGGCTGATTTCGGCGTTTTCGACGACCTCCCGCGCCTCGCAATGCTGCGCGACGCGAAGCAGGTAGCGCGGCTTCTTCGAGCGGATGGAGGCGAGGTTCTGCACCCGCGAGTCCGCGAAAAAGTCCGCGCCGCTTTCCTCGATGACGGCGGACGCGCGCGCGTCCGCGCACAGGCATTTGGTCACAATGGCGCAGGTGCAGCCCGCGCCGTGGCACAGGGAGACGATTTTATCGATGTTGTGCCTGAGCTTCGCTAAGTCCGTAATGATGCGCGGGTACATGATTCCTCCAACGGTTGATTTCATACAGCAGGGATATCCTTCCGGTTATCAGTTCTCAATGATCCCGAGGCTTTGCCGAAGCAGGCTGAGCGCCGCTTCCGGATAGTGCTTCGAGAGCACGCCCAGCGACGCCATAATATAATCCTCGTCGAACAGGAGCCGCATCTCGCCGGGCTTTGGGTAGAGCATCATGCCCGCCGCGTTGCAGTCCGCGACGGCGCGAAGGAGCGTCTCCCTGTGGGGAAGCCGCGTGAGCGCGCCGCCCGTGCCCACGATGGTGCGCACTGCCGTCAGATCCTTCCCCTCGGCGATGGTCTTCCTGCCCGAGGGGGTGTAGAGGTAGCGAAGCTGGCCCGCGTGGCGCTCGACGGCGCGCACGCCCGCCTCGCGGCAGAGCCTCTCTGCCAACAGAATCTGCTCCCCCGACTCCGGGATGGGCTTATAATCCGCCATGACGGCGTTGACGTCGATTTTAAGTTCGTTTTTGAGTGCGTCCGCGCCGATCATGTCGATGACGTTTTTCGCGTTCACGTAGAGGCCGAGGTCGCCCTCCACGGTGCGCTTGGCGAACGGCTCGGGCGAGGTCAGGAGCATCGCGATCTCGTCGGAGCCTCCCGTCACGCTGTGCACGTCCGTCGTCGCCCCGCCGATGTCGATGGCGACGAGGTCGCCGATGTCGCCATAGAGAAGCTGCGCGGCTTCCATGACGGCGCCCGGCGTGGGGATGATGCTGCCCGTGACCATGTCGCGTATGTGCTCCATGCCCGGGGCCTTCACGATGTGCTCCTCGAACACGTCGTGGATGATGCGCCGCGCGGGCTCGATATTGAGCTTATCGAGCCTGGGATAGACGTTCTCCGTGATATAGCACGGGATGCCCGCTTTTTGGAAAATGTCCGCGACGGCGCGCTGGTTCTGCACGTTGCCCGCGTAGATGACGGGCGCGCGGATGCCCGAGGCGGCGATGCGCCCGGCGTTGTAGAGCGCGGTCTCCCGCTCGCCGTAGTCCGTGCCGCCCGCGAGGAGGATGAGGTTGGGCTTCACGGCCGCGACGTCCGCGAGGTCGTAATCCGTAAGCTTGCCCGCCGTTGTGAATTTGATGATGGCCCCCGCGCCGAGCGCCGCGGCTTCCGCCGCGCGCACGGTCATGTCGTACACGAGGCCGTGCACGCACATGCGAAGGCCGCCCGCGGCGGAACTGGTCGCCAGCATCTCGCCGTAGCTCAGCTCATCCCATCCCATGTTCCGCTTGAGGCTTTCCGTCGCCCCCTGAAGGCCCACGCGCACGTCCCCCGACAGGACCGAGGTCGGGGCGCAGCCCTGCCCGAGAAAGCGCACAGCGCCCTCGTGAATGCCCGAGAAGGCATTCACGAGGGTCGTCGTCGATCCGATTTCCGCTACCAGCACGTCGATGTGCATGAACTTATATTTCTCCTTTGGCCGTGAATCGATATGGGGACGCCCCGACGGTTGCCGGGGCGTAACGCCTAGATTTTTCCCTGTTCCTCGAGCTCGCGGCGGCGCTTCACGAGGAAGGTCGCCACATGGTTGCCGTGGCTGCCGCGGCCGAAGCCCTCGTCCGCGCCGTTGGCGCGCGCCTGGGCGGAGGCCACCTGCGTGCCGCCCCCGACGAAAATGAGCTTCTCCCTTACGCCCATCTCGGTGGCGATGCGGTTGATCTTGGCGATGTTCTTATAGTGGATGTCGTCGTGGCTGATGATGGTGGACGCCAGCATCGCGTCCGCGTTCAACTCGATGGCCGCGTTGACGAGCTTCTCGGGCGGGACGGAAGTGCCCAGGTAATGCACCTCGATGCCGTACTTCTCGATGCCGCCGTGCTTGATGTCGATGATCTCGCGAAGGCCCACGCTGTGCTCGTCCTCGCCCACCGTGCCGCAGACCACCTTCATGGGCCTGCGCTCGATCTCGGCGCGGATTTCGTTGTCGCTGAGCACATCCGGCTCCTTGGGGATGACGAGCTTGTCGATTTCGATGGCGAAGGGGACCTTGCCCTTGATTTCGATGCGCGTGCCCTCCGCGCGGTGCGCGATCTCGCGGGAGATGACCTCCACGTCCGTAAGGCCCATGCGCCTGCCGCACTCGATGGCCGCCGCCTCCGCGATGCCCTTCTCCGCGGGGAAGAACATGGTGAGCATCACCGTGCCGTCCGCGAGCCACTCCATCTCGGGGCGGATGAGCTTCGCGCCCGGCTGGGCGAACTGTTTCACCTCGCTCATCCTGACGTTGCAGTTGTCCTCCTCGTCGAGCTCGTCGATGAAGACGATCTTTTCAGGGTTTTCAAGCGTGCTTCCGCCGATGAGGTCCGCGGGATTTGTCGCGCCGTACTGGGCGACGTTGTTGTAGCCGAAGTGGGCGGTGACGGGCGCGCAGTAGTCGGCGTCGCGGCGCACGGTGGTGCCCGCGCCGATGCCGCCGTTGATCTTCCTCGCGATGCCGTCGTTGTTCCTCTCGGGATACATGCCGCTGTCGACGAACATGCCCGCCTCGACCGCCGCGAAGTAGCCGCCGAGCTCCACGATCTCCTCCATGAAGAGGATGGCGCGCTCCTTGAGCTCCCGCGCCTTCTCGCGCAGGTACCCGTCTTTCTTGAGTTCCACCATCTCCATGAGGCCGTCCATGCCGACGAGCGCCTGCTTGGCGGTGTCGCACGCCTCGAGGTTGTAGATGTGCCAGGGGACGTTGCGGCCCTCGTCCGGCGTAATGGTGGACTGTATGTCCGCGCTCGTGAGCTTCGAGATGACCATGTTGAGCACGTGCGTCACCGTGGCCTCGCGCGTGGAGGATTCGATATACTTGGTGTTCATCTGCGCGCGCATCCGGTACTCGTGGAACAGGTCGCGCAACGCCACCGCGTAGGGGAGGTCCATGTGGATGCAGGGGCCCGGCGTCGCCGAGGGCGGCACGGTCGAGAGGCAGATGTTCTTCTTGGGAACGCCGACCTTGGCGGAGAAGAGCGCGTTGATGGCGTGCTGCACCATGAGTTCCGGCATCACCTTCCACGCGTCGCGCGCGGTGGCGTTCGCGTTGTGCGCGCCGTCGATCTGCGCCTGCTTCGCCCACGCGATGAGGGACTTGCTCTCGCACGCGTCCACGAAGGAGCGCACCATGTTGATGTTGCGGTAAATGACGTTGTACTGCGGATCCTGGTGGACGCCGTTGACGCCCTCCTCGGCGAACATGACGGCGATGTCCGGCCCCGCCACGCCCGAAACGTAGCTGTGGTAGTTGATGGGGCGGCCGACCTCGTCCTCGATCCTGTCGAGCGCCTTGCGCTGCGCGCGGACCTGCTTCCTCGTGACCGGGACGCCGCCCATGCCCTGCGGGGTGCCCTCGATGAGGCCGTCGAAATGGCTCTGGCCCGCGGTGCGGATGACCATGATATGGTCCGCGCCGTGGTGCGCCGCCATGCGCATGCGGCGGATGTCGTCCTCAAACCGGCCGGAGGCGATCTCCGTGGTGATGACGGGCAAAGGCTGCGGGTCGATATCGCCGAAATAGTGGGCGGGGGGCAGCGGCACGCCGTCCTTTAAGGGCTTGCTGCAGTCCTGATATTCAAAGAGGCCCATGCGAAGGTCCGGCGCGGGCTCGCGCCAGGTCCAGCCGCGCCGCCTGGGGTGGTAGTGTTCAAGATCCTTCAGGATCTCCGCGACGTCGATGTTCGCGTTCGGATCAAGCCTGTATGCTTCGCTCATGCCGCACCTCCGTTAAACTGGGCGCAGGCTTCTTCCCAAAGCCCGCCCTCGCACAGCGCGAGGCCCGCGTCCCGTATGCCGATTTCCTTCGCGCGCGAGAGCCGGAGAACGACGTTTCCGGCGCCGTGGGCGAGGAGGTTCCTTTCTACGCATCCGTCCACGATCTTCTTCGCCTCGATGGAGGAAAAGCCCATGCGAAGCAAAACGCTCCGCTCTATGGCGGGGGAGGTGTTTTCATAGCCCATCTTCAGGAGCGGCTCCGTGATTTTATCCGCGAGCTGCCAGAAGCGCGCCTCGAGCTCCTTGTCGCTCAGGTTCGCGAGATGGGCGCGCCTTTTTGTGAAATCGTCCTCTCTTTTCATCTATGATCTCCTGTCGGGATTATTTGGCTTTCTGGCCGCTGATCGCGGCCTCTACATAGGCGCGGTCCGTTTTGGTCTCCTCCGCGAGGAAATCGATGTCCGCGTCCGTGGGCGCGTTCTTTGCGTTCGCAAGCGCGTTGCGGATGAGCGAGCGACGCAGATGGTCGAGGTCGACGTCCCGCGCCTTGATGAGAGAGGGATGCGCGGGGAGTATGATGCTCGTGCCGGGGATCTCCTCGGCGGGGTCGCCGAAGAGGATGTCGATGCCGTTCTTCCGGGCGAAGTCGAGCTGCGGGTTGATGTGCTTGCCCGCGCCCGTATATTCCGTCTCCTGCACGACGATGCACTGATCTGCGTCCATCTCCTGCGCGAGGGCGAAGGCCGCCGCGAGGCTGGTGTTGCCCGCGGGCCCGCGCTCGAGCCCCTCGAGGGAGGCGAGCATCTCGGTCGTATAGAACACCTCGCCCTGGCTGATGGTCACATAGCGGTCGAGGTAACGAAGCGGGCGCGCCGCGCTTCTCGGCACGTCGCTGCGGTCCGGCCAGGTGGTGAAGGGCATGCCGAAGCCCGTGTGGCCCGTGGTGAAGGATTTTTTGTTGAACTGCGCGTCGCTTGCCATGTGGAGGCCGGAAAGGTTCACGCTCGCGGCGATGACCTTCGCCTTGCAGCCCGCTTTGAGGAGGCCGCGCGCGGTGCCCGTGAGGTTGCCGCCGCCCGCGTTGGTGGCGACGACCGCGTCCGGGTCGAAGCCGAAGCGGCTGCGGAACTGCGAGGCGATCTCATAACCCAGCGTCTCCACGCCGACTACGCCGTACGCGTTGTAGAGCGAGGCGTTGAAATAGCCCGTGTCCTCTAGCGCGCGAAGGAACATGTAGAAGAGCTCGGGGCCGACGGTGAGCTGCACGACCTCCGCGCCGAACGCCTCGCACTTCCTGGCCTTTTCGATGATCTCGGGCTGGCCGACGCCGCGCGAATCGTAGCACTCCTGCATGATGATGCAGCGAAGCCCGCTCATCGCGCAGATGGAGGCGACCGCCGCGCCGTAGTTGCCGGAGGTTGCCGCGATGGCGCCCTTGAAGCCCATCTTCCTGGCGGTATAGATGCTCGTCGCGGCCCTTCTCACCTTGAAGCTGCCCGAGGGGTTCGCGGCCTCGTCCTTGATGAATATGCGCGCGCCCTTGCCCGCGGGGGCGAGCTTGCGCGCGAGCGCGGTGAGGTTCCTGAGCTCGATCAGCGGCGTGTTGCCGATCGCAAACTCGCTTTGTATGCGCATGACCTCCTCGAGGGTCAATCCCGTCGAGGCGAGCATCCCCTCGTAATCGAAGGCGATGGAGCCCGACTCGAATTGGGAATAGTCCATGCCCACCGCGGTTTTCATGATTTCGCCCTTACGGGCCATGACCGCCTCATAGCTGTTGTCGCGCATCATCTGTCACCTCCGAAAAGCACGTCGCGCACGGTATCCCCGATCTGAAGAAGCTCCGGCACGAAGTCGCCGTAGCCGTGCCTGTACTGCGGGTTCACCTCGACGAGCGTGCCGCGCACGGCGCGCTTCGTGCGGGTCGTGACCTCCACCGTTTCGCCGATCTCGGCGTCGTGGTTGAGGTAGCCCTTCACCCACATCTCGAGGGATACCTTGTGGGTATCCTCCGGCACCTGCGGAGCGCGCTGCTCCGGGTTCAATACAACGGTGTGCGTGAGCACCCAGTCGCCTTTCTTCGCCATTTTTTCTCCTCCGATCAATCCAATAATAAAGGCTGCGGACGCCGCTGAAAAAACGGGCGGCCATTGGCCGCCCCCGCACAAAGCGCGCATGCTTTATGATCGCCGTATGCGGGAGCGTCCGACCGTCCGTGCAATTCGTTATTTCTCGATCATGTCCCTCATGTCGCCCATGATGGCGTGGGGGACGGGCAGGTCGAGCATGGTCTTAAGGCCGGGCTTGGCGTTGATGACGTGCGGGATCATGTTCACGCACATCGCGATGGTGCCGATGCCGCCGTCCACCTCGGGGGTGTTGGCCATATTGATGTTGGGCGTGCCCTTGATGACGATATAGTCGCCGGTCTGGGTGCCTTCCATCTCGGGCTCGATCTGCTGGGGATGGATGAGGTCGATGCGCTGCACGCCGTCCACATAAGCCTGGGCGGTCATGTTGACGCCCGCCACGTCGCCCGCCTTGGCAAAGCCGTAGGGAGACTTGCGGTCGACGCTCGTCACGATGGGCTTCATCTGCTGCTCGAACTTGTCGATCTTCCAGCCCATCGCCTCGGCGATCATGCCGGCGGACTCCGCAAAGCCCACGTGGCCGGAGAGATGCCCGTTCGCGCAGCCTTCCTCGAACTCCTTGACGGTGATGCCGATGCCCTGCTCCTTCATCACGAGGGGACCGAAGGGAGAGAGGGAGTTGACGCGCTTGCACATCACGCTCTCCACGTCCGTCATGCAGCCGGAGAAGCAGATGGCGAGAAGATCCATCATGAGGCCCGGGTTGATGCCGGTGCCGAGGATCGTGACGCCGTTTTCCTTGGCCAGCCGGTCCATTTCGGCGGCGAGCTCAGGCTCCTGCGCCTTGGGATAGCTCATCTCCTCCGCGATGGAGACGACGTTGATGCCCTGCTCGACGACGTACTTGACCTTGGCGAACACGTCGCGCGTGAAGGAATCGGTCGCGATCACGCAGATGTCCGCCGCGCCCTTGTAGACGACCTTTTCGATATCGGTGTGGATGAGCGCCTCCGGGCGGTCTCCTCTTTCGATGCCGAGCACCTCGTACATGCTCTTGCCTTCGTACTTGGGGTTCTGGCGGCAGACGCCGGTGATCACAACGCCCTTTTTCCGGCAGAGCACTTCCGCGATTCCGCTGCCCATGGCGCCGAAGCCCCACATTGCTACCCTGATGTTTTCCATGTTCGTTCCCTCCGTTTAATTTGAATGAGTGATTATTTGTACAGCATGTGCATTATAGCACGCTCCATGCATCAAGTGAAGAAGGCCCCGCGGAGAATCTGCGCGCCCGTGCCGGACCGGCCGGCGGGGTTCGTTGCCCATCCTTTTTATCATAAGCTAAAAAGCCTCCGGAGTCAATCCGGAGGATTCGAAACTCGCGCGGTTTTCAAGCGTTATTTGTCGTTATTTGTTTCTTGCCAGATACGCCTCGAGCTTCTTTTTGATGCGCTGCAGCGCGTTGTCCACGGTCTTCGCGCCGCGCCCGATCGCCTCTGCGATCTCCTGATACGAGCAGCCGTCGAGGAAGAGGTCGAGCACGCGCTTCTCGAGCGGCGAGAGCATGTCCCCGAGCATGCCGCGCATCCCCTCGAGCGACTCGCGGGAGATGAAAAGCTCCTCCGGGTTCTCCGTGCGCGCGGAGGGCATGACGTCGATAAGGGGGCGCTCGCGCTCCTCGTCCTCGTTGCGGTAGATGGAAACGTAGGTGTTGAGCGGGGTATGCTTTTTCCGCGTCGCCCGCTTGATGGCCGTGATGATCTGGCGGTGCACGCACATGTCCGCGAAGGAGCGGAAGCTCATCTCATGCCCCGCGGAATAGTCCCGCACGGCTTTGTAGAGGCCGATCATGCCCTCCTGCACGAGGTCCTCGCGATCCGCGCCGATGAGGAAATAGGGCCGCGATTTCATGCGCACCATGTTCTTATAGCGCTCGATGAGCTCCTCGTCCGCGCGCTCGTCCCCCGCGTGGGAGACGGCGACGAGCGCCTCGTCGGACATCGCGGCGTATTCGTTCATGTCAATGCCCGTCCTTATCAATGCCCGTCCTGGCGGCGCTTCTCGAACATGAGCACCGCGGCGGCGACGGAGGCGTTGAGCGAGCCGAGCGGCCCCTGCATGGGGATGGAAACGAGGAAGTCGCACTTCTCGCGCACGAGCCGCGAGAGGCCCTCGCCCTCGCCGCCGATGACGAGCGCGAGCGCGCCCTCCATCCTCGCCTCGCCCATGGGCTTGCCTCCCATGTCCGCGCCGGCGATCCAAAGCCTCTCGTCCTTCAACCGCTCGATGGCGCCCGCGAGGTTCGACACGCGCGCGACCTTGCAGTATTCCGTGGCGCCCGCGCTCGCCTTGCAGGCCGCGGCGGTCACGGAGGCGGAGCGGCGCTTGGGGAGGATGACGCCGTGCGCGCCCGCGCAAACCGCGCTGCGGATGATGGAGCCGAGGTTGTGCGGGTCCTCGATGCCGTCGAGCAATATGATGAAGGGCTTTTCGTTCTTCTCCTTGGCGGCGTTGAGCATATCGGAAATTTCGCAGTATTCGACGCCCGGCACCTGCGCGACGATGCCCTGATGGTTGCCCGTCTTCCCGCCGTGGCCGAAGGGCATGCACAGCTCGTCGAGCTTCGCCTTCTCCACCTCGTCCACGCGGAGGTTCCTGTCGCGCGCGAGGTTGACGATCTCGCGCAGAGAGCCGTCCGGCTCCTTCGAGACGAGTATGCGGTCGATGCTGCGCCCGCTTTTCACGGCCTCGCGCACGGCGTTGCGCCCCATGACGAGGTAAGGCAGCTCGTCCTTCACGCCCTCCGAGCGGGTTTCCGGAGCGACGGGCAAGGGCTTCTTCCCTCGCTCCCTCTCGGGCTGTCCGGGGCGCCCGTCCTTCCTCTCGCCGCGCGGATACTGCGCGTCCGCCGGACGTGCATCCGATTTACGGTAAGTTGGCTTATTATCCGCGGGATAGGGTTTTTTGTCCTGATATTTGCCGCCCTTGTCGTAGCGCGGGGCATAGCCGTCCTTCTTCGGGCCGTCGTAGCGCGGGGCGTAGCCGTCCTTCTTCGGGCCGTCGTAACGCGGGGCATAGCCATCCTTCTTCGGGCCGTCGTAACGCGGGGCGTAGCCGTCCTTCTTCGGGCCGTCATAGCGCGGGGCGTAGCCGTCCTTCTTCGGGCCGTCGTAGCGCGGGGCGTAGCCGTCCTTTTTCGGGCCGTCGTAACGCGGGGCGTAGCCGTCCTTCTTCGGGCCGTCGTAGCGGGGGTTGCCGCCTCCCTTGGGGCCGCGCGGGGAATGGTAGACGGGCTGCCCGTCGCGGAAGCCGGAAGGGCTCTCCCCCCTCCCCTTATAGCCGCCCTCGCGGCCCTTCGCGCCTGATTTCCTGTTGTCCGCCATAGTTACTCTCCTTTAATCAAGCGCATGACCGCTTGCCGTATGTCTTCGTCGGAAGGGTTGGTCGAAGCGAGCGCCCGGAGCGCATCCAGGAGTTCCCTCTCCTCGCCCGGCCTTCCGCAGCTCATTTTTCCCTCGGAGCAGCCGGAGGATACGCAGCCCGGCCCCGCGTTTTTGAAAATCGCGGGCGCCTCGCGCAGGCAGATGCCGAGCATGCACCACGCGAGCGCGCGGATCTCCCACTGCGCCCTCTTGCAGCAGCGGAGGCCGAAAAAGTGCAAAAGCTCCCGCGCGTTCATGGTGAACACCATGCGGGTTTCCGCGGCGTTGGGCAAAACGAAGCGCGCGTCCTCCGCGGGCAGGCCGCGTGAGAGCCAGCGGCGGTAGAAGCCCTGTATGGTTTCCATCTGCCGCTCGAATTCCAAAACGGCGTCCGCGCCGAGCGCCTCGATCGAGGGCGGCGTGACGAAATTCGCCTCGCCCTGCTTCACGTAGCGCTGGCTCTGCACGGAGAAGCTCGCGATCCTGTGGCGCGTGATCTGCGCGAGCAACGCGCGGGATACGCCTTCCGCGCCGAAGGTGAACGAAGCGTGCTCGATGGGCGAAAGGTGGCCGAGCGCCATGAGCTTCTCGACGAACTGTTCCGCCTTCCCCTCGACCGCCGCGCGGAGGGAGGGGATGTCGCTGTCGCTGTAGCACAGCCTCCCCGCGAGGGCGATGGTCGCCTCGGGGTCGGGCGTGTGGGATAAAAGCCGCACGGCGAGCTTTGCAGAGGGCATCGTTGTCGTTTTACCTCCCGGTATTGAGAATCGCGCGCATGAGCTCCGAGAGCCGCGCGCCCTGTCCCGTCAGGTACAGGTAGCCCAGAAGCGCCTCGAGGCCCGTGGCCGTCCGGTAATCCGAAATCTTCGCGTTCTTGGCGACGGTGCCCATGTGGGCGTTGCGCCCGCGCCGGTATACCGAAAGCTCCGCCTCGGTGAGCGCGGGTTCGATCGTCCGGAAGGCCGCGGCCTGTCCCGCGGCGCAGACGCGCTTCGCGCTCAACAGATGCAGTTCGTGCACCTTCGCGTCCTCGCGCTCGACGAGGAGGGTCCGCACGTAAAGGTCGTAGACCGTGTCCCCGATGTACGCGAGCGAGAGCGCCGGGGCCGCGTTGGGATCCCGCGGCTTCCCCTCGGGCAGCGCGGCGTCGACGATCTCCCGGATGTTGGGCGCGTTTTCCAATCGGTTGTCCATTGATGGTATTATAACCGCGGCGCGGCGGCAATACAAGAAAAAGCGCGCCCGGCGGCGCAGCCGCCGCCGCGACAGCGCGCCGCGCTGTTAACTTTCCGTGACTAATATTTGGCAGGCGGGTTTAAATCTTGCAAAGAAAATAGAAAGATAGTAAAATAAGCTGATTATGTGTCCGCCGTGTCATAGCGCGCGGCCAGGAGGATACCCGTGAGTTTGTCGCTTGAAGTCAAGAAATTCATAAATTCCGAAAATACCGGCGGATATGTTGATATTCTGCTGCCGGCCGTCGAGCCGGCGCGCGCGCCCAAAAAAGCGAAGGCGAAGGCCGCTGCCGAAGCGCCCGTCGCGGCCGAAGCCGCGGCTTCGGCCGGTGCGCCCGTAACGCCCGCGGATGTGCCGGACGAGCCGTCCGCTCAAGCCGACGCGGAGCGCGAGCGCGTCAAGCTGCATTACCTCGAGGCGGGCGAGGGCGAACCTCTCATACTCGTGCACACCATCGGCCAGTCTTTATATACCTGGCGCAACCTCTTCAACCGGCTTTCGAACTATTACCGCGTGATCGCCGTCGACCTGCCCGGGCACGGATATTCCTCCCGCCCGGAGACCTTCGGCTACACGGTCGAGGAGTACGCCTTCGCGCTCGGCGCCTTCATGGATGAAATGGGCATCGAGAGCGCGCACTTCGTCGCCTTCTCGCTCGGCTGCGCCTACGTGCTGCGCTTCGTTTCCGACGCGCCGGAACGGGTTGGCCGCGTCGTGCTGCTCTCCCCCGGCGGCATTACGCCGGAGATGCCTGCGCCCATCCGCATGATCGACAACCCGGTGTTCGGCCTCGTCGCGAGCTTCCTTTATAGTATGCGCACCGTGGAAAAGCTCCTGCACGGGGCGGTGTTCGACCTGACCAACATCACGCCGGAGGTCGTCTCCGCGTATTATAAAACCGTCTGCGACTCCGCTTCGCGGCGCGCCATCCGCATGTCCGTGCAGTACTTCGACGACGAACCCGTGCTCGCGTCGCTGCGGACGATCCAGGCTCCTCTCCTCATTTTGCAGGGCGGGGAGGACAAGTGGCATCCCGCCCAGCACAGCGCGGAGATTTACCACGCCGCCGCGCGCAACGCCGCCTCCGCGGTCGTGCGAAACGCGGGCCACCTCATGCATGAGGAGAAGCCCGAGCGGATCGTCGCGGCGCTGTTGGAGTTCATCCCGGTGGTGATGCCCTCATGAAAAGGGGTGCGCGGGCGCTGCTTGCGCTGCTGGTCGCGGCGCTCGCCGTCGTCCTCGTCGCGATCTACCTTTCCAGGCACGCTTCCGACAACGAGCCTTCCTCCGTGTCGCTTGAAATCAGCGAGGTCATGTCGAGCAACAAGGGCTCCGTGGCCGACCCGAACGGGGATTATCCCGACTGGATCGAATTCCGCAACACCTCCCCGGACGAGCTCGACATAGGCGGCCTCGGCGTGAGCGACGATGTGACCGCGGGCGTCAAGTACGTGTTCCCCGTGGGCACGCGCGTGCCCGCCAACGGCTACATCGTGCTCTGGTGCTCGGGCGAAGGCACGGGCAGTTTCCACGCGCCCTTCCGCATCTCGGCGGCGGACAGCGTGGTGCTCTTCGGCGCGTCCGGCAACACGCTCGAGACGCTCGTGTTGAAGGCGGTCGACTCCGGCCTGAGCTACGCGAAGGACGCTTCCGGCGCGTGGGCCGCGACGAAGCCCTCACCCGGCTTCTCGAACGACGAGGCGGGCATCGCCGCCTACGAGGCCACGCTCATGAGCGCGGTGGACGCGGGCGTCTACATCAACGAGTTCATGGCCTCCAACTCGACCACCGCCATGGACGCGTACGGCGCCTATTCGGACTGGATCGAAATCTATAACGCCAACGACAAGGATTACGACATATCGGGCGGCGGCATTTCGGACACGCTCGCGCAGCCCAAGAAATACGTTTTCCCCGAGGGGACGGTCGTCCCCGCCAAAGGGTATCTTCTCATTTTCTGCTCGGGCAACGCGGGGCTTGCGGGGAACGGCGAGCTGCACGCGCCCTTCGGCCTTCGCGCCTACGGCGAGGACGTGGTGCTCACGGCCCCGAACGGCGCGATCCTCGACAGCGTCACCTATACGAGCCAGCAGACGGACGCCTCCTTCGCGCGCGTGCCGGACGGCACGGGGGATTTCGGCACGAACACGCACCCGACGCCGGGCTATCCCAACGACGAGGCGGGGTACACCGCCTTCATGGCGGCCAACGCCTTCCCGCGCGGGCAACTGTCGATCAGCGAGATCATGGGCGCGAACATCTCGGTCAAAGCGGCGGCCGACGGCCAATCTTACGACCTGATCGAACTCCACAACGCCGGCGCCGAGCCGGTTTCTCTTTTGGGGTACGCGCTCTCCAACAACCCCAACAACCCCGGCAAATGGGTTTTTCCGGACGTGAGCATCCCGGCGGGCGGCTACCTTGTGGTATACGCCTCCGAACTGAACAAAACCGAGGGGAGCGAGCTGCACGCGAGCTTCGCCGTCAGCCGCGCGGGGGACGCGGTCTACCTCTTCTCCCCCGCGGGAGAGATGCTCGACAAGCTGCAGTCCGGCGCGTTCCTAAACGACGTGAGCTACGGCCGGGATTCCGCCGGCAGCCTCGCATATTTTAAAGAACCCACCTTCGGCGCCGCCAACGGCGCGGGGTACGCCGGCATCACCGCCGTGCCCTCCTTCGGGACGGCCCCGGGCATCTACGACGGGCAGATCGAAATCACGCTCTCGGCCCCCGAGGGCGAGACCGTCTATTACACGCTCGACTGCACGACGCCCACGTCGTCCTCGCGCGCCTATACGGGGCCCATCGCGGCTTCGGAAAACACGGTCGTGCGCGCAGTGTCCGTCCGCGAGGGCTATATCACGAACGAAACGGTCACGGGCACCTTCCTGTTCCGCTCCGACGGCGTGAACCATTCTTTGCCCGTCGTAACCCTCGTGACCGACCCCGACAACCTCTGGAGCGAGGAGAAGGGCATCTACGCCTACGGCGACAACTACAACCCCGACCTCGAGTACGGGGAGGCGATCGTCACGGCGCAGTTCTGGGCCGGGAAGTCCCATCCGGAGCTGTGGGAGCGCCCCGCGAGCCTCGAGGTGTTCGACGGCGCGGGAAAAACGGTGTTCTCCCAGAACGTGGGCATCCGCATCGCGGGCAGCTTCGGGCGCGGGCGCGCGCAGAAGGGTTTCAACATCTTCGCGCGCGACGAGTACGGGAAGGACCGCATGGAGTATCCTTTCTTCGAGAATTTGCCCTATACCGAATATAAAGCCGTCGTGCTGCGCGCGGGCGGGCAGGACCAGAGCTATTCCAAAATACGCGACGAGCTCGCCACGGGCCTTTTGCAGGGCACGGACGTCAACATCCTTTATCAGGCGTACAAGCCCTATGTGCTCTACCTCAACGGGGAATACTGGGGCATGTATTTCATGAAGGAGAAGCGGAACCGCTTCTTCGTCGCCCAGCACGAGAACACCGACAACGTGACGGACATGGACGTGATCAAATCGAACAAGACCGCCTTTTACGGTTCCGTGAAGGACTGGGCTGATTTGATGACCTATTTGAAAAGCCACGACCTCAACGACGCCTCGGCTTACGCTCATGTGGAGGAGCGCGTGGACCTCTCGAGCTTCACGGACTACATGATCTGCGAGATCTATTCGGCCAACTCGGACCCGTGGAACATCCAGTACTATAAATTGCCCGGCGGCAAATGGAAATGGATCTACTACGACTTCTGCTGGAGCTTCGGCTCGAGCGACGGGCAGTACAACCATAAGACCCTCTCCATCCGGCGGCTCTCCGACAAGCCCTGCAGCGACCTTTTCAACGAGCTGCTCGCCGTGCCCGCCTGGCGGGACGCGTTCTGCAGGCGCTTCGCGGAACTGCTGAAAACCGTGTACGCGCCCGAGCGCGTCAACGCCTACGTCGACATGCTTTACGGCTATGTGGAGCCCGAGATCGCCCGGGAGCGGGAGAAATTCAACGGAACGACGTGGATGGGCGTGAAGCAGCCCGGCATCAACGTCTCGAGCTACGACAAGTTCCAGTCGCAGATCGCGATCATCCGCGAGTTCGCCGAGAAGCGCCCCGCTGCCATCAAGGCGCAGATACAGGCCGAGTTCGGCCTGAGCGACTCGTACATGCGGGAGGTGTTCGGATGAGGGAGTTGGGCGCGCCCGGCTACCGGCACGAGCTGAAATATTATATCAACCGCGGCGAATATACCTTGCTTCGCCGCAAGCTCTCGCTTACAATGGAGCAGGATCGGTACGCCGCTCAAAACGGGGGCGAATACTTCATCCGCAGCCTCTATTTCGACGATCTCGACGACAGCGCCTTTCGCGATAAACTCGACGGCGTGGACGGCCGGGACAAGTTCCGCATCCGCGTCTACAACCTGAAGGACGACGCCATCAAGCTCGAGCGCAAGCACAAGGAGAGCATCTACATTAAAAAGCAGTCCATCGCCCTCTCCCGCGCGGAATATGAGACGCTGCGCCGCGGCGACTATACATTCCTTTTGCGGCGGCCCGAGCCCTTCGCGCGCTCCATGTTCGCGGAGTTTTCCATCCGCCCGCTGCGCCCCGTGGTGCTCGTCGACTACATGCGGGAGGCGTATACCTTCCCCGCGCAGGACGTGCGCGTCACCTTCGACAAGAACGTGCGCACGGGCTACCGCGCGACCGCGCTCTTCGACCCCCATGCGCCGACGTATTCCGTCATCGAGGATTACGACATGGTGCTGGAAATAAAGTTCAACCGGTTCCTGCCCACCTATATCCGCTCGCTGCTGCAGATCGACTCGCACATGCGCAGCGCCGTGAGCAAATACGCCCTGTGCAGGAAGTTCGAGTTGTGATAGAAGGAGGAACCTTTTTATGGATTTCAGCTTCAGCGACATTTTCACGGTGACGCTGAGCCCCCTGCAGGTGATCGCGACGCTCGTGATCGCCCTCGTCATCGGGCTGTTCGTCTTTTTCATCTATAAGAAAACCTTCGGCGGCGTGATGTACTCGAGGAACTTCAACGTCAGCCTCATCATGCTCACGATGGTCTCCGCGCTCATGCTCATGCTCATCAACAACAGCCTCGCGCTGAGCCTCGGCATGGTGGGCGCGCTCTCCATCATCCGCTTCAGGACCGCCGTGAAGGACCCCATCGACACGGTGTTCATGTTCTGGGCCGTGGGCGAGGGCATCGCGGTGGGCACGAAGTTCTTCGACATCGCGGTCATTGCCGCCGTCGTCATCGGCGTGGTGATGATCCTTCTTTCCACATTCCGGGGCAAGGGGACGCAGCCGTATCTTCTCATCCTCCACTATGACGAGGCGGCCTCCGGCCAGGTCAAGCAGATGGTCAAGCAGCTGCCCGGCGGCAGGCTCAAGAGCAAGACCGTGCAGCGCGACGGAATCGAGCTCACGATGGAGATCCGCCTGCGCGAGAGCGAAACCGCCTTCGTCGAGAAGTTCCTGCGCGTCGAGGGCGTGTACGACGCCGCGCTCATCTCGCATCAGGGGGACATCGTTTCATAAAGGGATAAAAACCTTGGGTTTTTATGAATAAGCGGGGCCGGCTCCGCGCCGGCTTTCGCAATCACGCCGCGCCCGCGCGCGCAACGACGGATGAGGGGAACATGAAGCTCGTTAGAAAATTCATATCATATTACAGGCCGCACCGGAAGCTTTTCATCATCGACATGGCCTGCGCCTTCCTCGTGGCGGTCTGCGACCTTTTCTACCCGATGATCGCCAAGGACATCATCAACGCCTATGTGCCCAACCGCGAACTGCGGGCGATGCTCGTCTGGGCGGCGATCCTTTTGGGCATCTACCTCTTCAAGGCGATGATGAACTACATCATCCAGTACTGGGGGCACATCGTGGGCGTCCGCATGCAGGGCGACATGCGCCACGACATGTTCCTGCACCTGCAGAAACTGCCCTTCTCCTTCTTCGACGAGAACAAGACGGGCACGCTCATGAGCCGCATCATCAACGATTTGAACGACGTGAGCGAACTCGCGCACCACGGCCCCGAGGACCTTTTCATCTCGAGCATCATGCTCGTAGGCTCCTTCGTCATGCTCGCGGGCATCAACCTCTACCTCTCGCTGATCGTCTTTGCAATACTGCCCTTCATGGTGCTCTTCGCCTGGCGGATGCGCAGCGAGATGAACACCGCCTTCCGCAAGACCCGCGAGGAGGTCGCCGAGGTCAACGCGAACGTGGAAACCGCCATCGCGGGCATCCGCGTCTCCCGCTCCTACACCGCCGCGCCCCACGAGAGCAGCAAGTTCGACCGCGCCAACGAGCGCTTCAAGCTCGCCCGCGGGAGGGCGTACCGCGCGATGGGCATGTTCAGCTCCGGCATGGCGCTCTTCAACGATTTCCTCTACCTCTCGGTGCTCGTGGCGGGCGGGCTGTTCTTCTACCACGGGAAGATCAACACCGGAGAATTCACGGCGTTCCTCCTGTACATCACGCTCTTTCTCAAACCCGTCAACCGCCTCGTCTCCCTCTTCGAGCAGCTTCAGGAGGGCATGACGGGTTTCCGCCGCTTCCACGAGATCATGGACGTGCGCGACGAGGAGGATACCGGCACCGTCGACGCCGAATCGCTCAACGGCACCATCGACTTCGAGGACGTGAGCTTCCGCTACCTCAATTCCGACGCGGCGGACCAGGACGCCAAGGTCATCTCCCACCTGTCGATGCACATCGAGCGCGGGCACACCGTGGCGCTCGTCGGCCCCTCGGGCGGCGGGAAGACGACGCTTTGCAACCTCATCCCCCGTTTCTATGAAATCGACAGCGGGCGCATCACGATCGACGGCATCGACATCCGCGACCTCACGCGCTATTCGCTCCGGCGCAACATCGGCATCGTGCAGCAGGACGTGTTCCTCTTCAACGGCTCCATCCGCGAGAACATCGCTTACGGCAACCTCGAGGCGGGCGAGGAGGAGATCATCGAGGCCGCGAAGAAGGCCAACATCCACGAATACGTCATGACGCTCGACGAGGGGTACGACACCAACGTGGGCGAGCGCGGCGTCAAGCTCTCCGGCGGGCAGAAGCAGAGGATCTCCATCGCGCGCGTGTTTTTAAAAAACCCGTCGATCCTCATCCTCGACGAGGCGACGAGCGCGTTGGACAACGCGACGGAAATGCTCATCCAGCAGTCCCTCGCGGAGTTGGCGCGCGGGCGCACCTGCCTCGTGGTGGCGCACAGGCTTTCGACCATCAAGAACGCGGACGAGATCATCGTGCTCACGCGCGACGGCATCGCCGAGCGCGGCACGCACGAGGAGCTGATGGCGAACAAGAGCATCTACGCGGGGCTCTATCTGTATCAGTTCCGCGAATGAAGGAATAATATGGAGGACCGCCTCCTCCGGCGCGACCGGACGCGGCCGGGGAAAGGCGTTCCCATGCGGGAGAGGGCTATGCTCGAAAATCTCATCATCCGTGAAGAAACCGAGAAGGATTATTTCGAGGCGGAGCTTATGACCAAGCGCGCCTTCTGGAACCTGCACCGCCCCGGCTGCGACGAGCATTACCTCGTGCATCTCCTGCGCAAAGACCCGGCGTACATCCCCGCGCTCTCGCGCGTGGCGGAGCTCGAAGGGAAGATCGTGGGCGCCATCTGGTATTCCGCGGCGCGCGTGGAGGATGAGGAGAAAGAGACACCCGTGCTCGCCTTCGGCCCGCTCTGCGTCGACCCCGCGTTTCAGAAAAAAGGCGTCGGGAGCGAGCTTTTGACCTATACCATGGCGCTCGCGCGGCAGGCGGGCCACAAGGCGATTCTCATCTACGGCGAGCCGGGCTATTACCCGCGCTTCGGCTTCCGCCCGTGCGAGGTTTACGGCATCACGACGCCGCAGGGCAGGAACTTCCCCGCGTTCATGGGCATCGAGCTTTTGCCGGAGGGGCTTATGGGCGTGCGCGGAAAATTCCATGAGACCGAAACCTTCGATCGCCTTCCCCCGGACGAGGTGGAGGCCTACGATAAAAACTTCCCTTATATGCCCAAGCTGAAGCTGCCGGGCCAGTGGAGCGAGTGAAGAATAATTGACAATTGATAATTGACAATTGTTCTTAGAATCGACCCCCCGCTTGAACGACGTTCGGCGGGGGCTGTTTCATAAGCGTTCCGGGGACGGTTCTTTGCGCACGAGGGCAACGCGGGCTGGGATTCGTATGGCGCCGTCGGGGCGATGGGCGAACGGAAACGGGCAGAACTATCCCCGCCGACTCGAGAGGAAAATGCTGCCCGGGGCCTGTCCCCGGTGCACCGAAAAACTCCTTCCAACCAAAACAAAACGGCCTCCGCCGAACGCCGTTCAAGCGGAGGCCGCTTTTTTCATCTAATTGTCAGCTATCGGTTTTCTTCGGCTTGGCGAAGAAGGCGCCGAGCGCCATGATCACGACAAAGACGATCAGGTAGTAGAAGATCGGCATTTCAACGAGCTTCCCGCTGACGTTCAGGCCGTGCGCCCAAACGGCGGCGATGACCATGAACACGGAGCCCGCGAGCGCGAGCAGCGGAACCACGAAGCGCTTGAGCGTGCCCATATCCTTCTCCTTCTTCATGAACATGATGAGCATGGGGATGTAGGACGCGTAGATGGTGACGATGGGCAGCTCGCTCGTATCGAAGCTGAAGGGTCCGAACCAGGACGCGGTCAGGTTGGCGCCGTAGAAATAGAGGAGCCAGAAGGCCGCGAGGAACGCGCCGATGACGGACGAGTTGGTGGGCATGTTGGTCTGCGCGTCCACCTGGCGGAAGACGTCCGGCCGGGGGCCGACGTTGCGGGCGGCCAGCGCGTAGAAGCCGCGCGTGCAGCCCATCATGAGGCCGTTGAGCGTGCCCAGGCACGAGACGATGATGAACACGAACAGGATCGTGCCGCCGATGCTGGAGAAGATCGTGGAGAAGGCGGTTTTCGCGCCGTTCTGGCCGCTTTCCATCATGACGGCCTTGTCGACCGCGCCGGCGATGCCGATGTAATAGAGCACGTAGATCGCCATGACGATCGCGGCGCCGATGAGCAGCGCCTTGGGCAGGTTCTTCTTCGCCTCCCGAAGCTCCGCGTTGATGGAGGTGGCGATGATCCAGCCCTCGTAGGCGAACGCGGTCGCGACGATCGCGCCGAAGAGGGGGTTGCCGTCGACCGCGGCGACCGCGGCGGAGGAGAAGTTCTCGACGGTCATGCCGCTGACGAGCCCCACGATGGTGCCGACGATCGCCATCAGTACCAGCGGGATCAGCTTAATGACGGTGGTGGATACCTGGAACTTGCCGCCGAGCTTGGGCGAGAGGGCGTTGAGCGCGTAATTCGCCATGAGGAAGAAGAACGCGATCGAGAGGCACTCGGGGCCCACGATGTCGAAGCCGATGAGCACGCACAGATAGCGCGCGGAAACCCACGCGAGCACGCCGGTGAGCGTGGGCGTATAGATGGTGGCCATAAACCAGCCGACATAATAGCCGTATTTCTTGCCGACGGTCACATCCGCGTAGTCGACGATGCCGTTGACGTATTCATACTTGGTCGCCATCACGGCAAACGCGCACGAACAGGCGATCATGATAAAGCCGCCGATGATCCAGGCGAGCACGCCGAGGCCCATGTCCCCGCCGGTCTTGTTGAGGATCGCCTCGGCCTTGAAGAACACGCCCGAGCCGATGACGATGCCGACCACCATCGCGATGGCCGTAGGCAGGCCATACTTCTTTTTGAGTTCGTTACCCACTTTTCTTACCTCCTGCATAGTAGAATATTTAGAAGCCCTCCCCCGCCTGGCGTCCGGCGCGGGTGGACTTGTCCACAATAGAAAACATATCGTATATAATATACTCTTTCATTATCGATGTCAATCCTCATCCTTCGCATACTTTACCGGCTTTTATAATAATTTTGCAAAGCGGGGATCCCCTTGCGCGGCGGCGCGCGGCGTGCTTAAATAGGAGCGTAACGTTTGATGGGAGAAGCCATGTTTGAGGAAGTTTTCCACGATTCGCATCTTAAATCGTACCGCAGGCCGTTCGGCGCGGCGCGCGCCGGGGAGGAGGTCGTCCTTGCGCTCCGGTTCGACGAATATCTGAACGTCCGCGCGAAGCTTCGGCTTTGGATCGACGGCGCGGAGCGCGTCGTCGAGGGCAGGTGGGAGGGGAACGCGCTCGCGTTTTCGTTCGTCCCGCAGAGCACGGGGCTCGTGTGGTATTATTTCATCATCGACGCGCCGGGCGGCACGAAGTGGTACGGCGCCGGGCACCCGGGCCTCGGCGGCGCGGGCGCGCTGTATGATTATGCGCCGCCCTCGTGGCAGCTTACGGTGTACGACGGCGCTTTTACGACGCCCTCGCGCTTCAAGGGCGGGCTCGTCTATCAGATTTTCCCGGACCGCTTCCGCCGCTCCGCGCGGGACGACGTCTCCCGCTACGGCTACCACCTCGCGATGGGCCGCGCGCTCGTCGCGCACGACGCCTGGGACGAGGAGGTGCTCTATCTGCCCCTTCCCGGCAAACGGGACTACGACCCCTGCGATTTTTACGGCGGAGACCTCGCGGGCGTCGAGGAGAAGCTGCCGTATCTCCGGGAGCTCGGCGTCACGTGCATCTATCTCAATCCCGTGTTCGAGGCCGCCTCGAACCACCGCTACAACACGGCGGATTATCTGAAGGTCGACCCCATGCTCGGCGGGGACGGCGCGCTCTTCTCCCTCGCGCGGGCCGCGAAGGCCGAGGGCATGGAACTGATGCTCGACGGCGCGTTCTCCCACACGGGGGACGACAGCGTCTACTTCGACCGGCGCGGCGTCTACGCGGGGGACGGCGCGTACCGCACGAAGGATTCGTCCTATTTCGACTGGTATGAGTTCTACGCCTGGCCGGAGAGCTACCGCTGCTGGTGGGGCTTCAAGACCCTCCCCGAGGTGCGGGAGAACGCGCCGGGCTACCGGGAATTCGTCGGCCGCGTGATCGACAAATACGCCGCCATGGGCATCGCCTCCTGGCGGCTCGACGTCGCGGACGAACTGCCGGACGATTTCATTGAATTCCTGCGCGCGCGCGTCAAAGCCCGCGACCCCGAGGGGATGCTTTTGGGCGAAGTATGGGAGGACGCCTCCAACAAGGAGGATTACGGCGTCCGCCGCGCGTTTGTCGACGGGCGGGAGCTCGACGGCGTCATGAACTACCCCTTCCGTGACGCGCTTGTTGATTTCCTCCTCTTCCGCACGGACGCGCGCGGGCTCTGCCTCCGGCTGAACTCGCTTCGCGAGAACTACCCCGCGCCCTTCTACGAGGCGTGCATGAACCTCCTGTCGAGCCACGACACGGTGCGCATCTTCACCGTGCTCTCCGGCGCGCCGCACAGGGACGCGCTCACGCGCGAGGAGCAGGCGAAGTATGAAATCCGCCCCGACGCCGCGGCGCGCGCCCGCGCGCGGCACATACTCGCCGCCATCGTGCAGTTCGCCCACCCCGGCGTGCCCTCGATCTATTACGGGGACGAGGCGGGCGCCTCCGGCATGGCGGACCCTTTTAACAGAAAGCCTTTCCCGTGGGGGAAGGAGGACGCGCACATGCTCTCGCGCTATTCGCTCATCGCAAAGGCGCGCCTGGAGAGCCCCGCCATGCGCGAGGGGGCTTCGGGCTTCGCGGCGCTCGGCGAGGACGTGTTCGCGCTGCTGCGCGCGAAAGGGGATTCCTGCGCGCTCGCGCTCATCAACCGCTCCGAGAGCGCGAAGCAGGTGAGCGTTTCCGCTGCCGATTTCACAGAGGGGCCGGACGTGGAAAAACTCTTCCTCGCAAAAAAGCTGCGCGACGCGCTCACGGGCGCAAAAATCGAGGCTGCCGGCGGCGCAATCAACATCGTTTTGCCTCCCATTTCCGGCGCGCTTCTGGTGAATGGTTGAACGCTAAGGCGGGTTATGCTATAATCAGCCTGTACAGAAGACAAGGAGAAGCATTATGGTAGAGAAAAACATGACCATCGAACAGATCCTGCGCACGGACGAGGGCCTCGCTGATATCCTCCTCGCGAGCGGCATGCACTGCCTCGGCTGCGTGATGGCCAGCGGCGAAAACCTCGAGCAGGCCTGCGCGGTGCACGGCATCGACGCCGACGAGCTGGTCGGCAGGCTCAACGACTACCTGAAGTCCAAGAAAGCGTAACCGTGAACGCGCGGCAGATCGCCCGGGGCGCCCTCATCGGGGCGCTTTATGCGCTGCTCACGCTCGTCACCCTTCCCTTGGGCGCAGGCGTGCAGCTCCGCTTCTCGGAAGCGCTCTGCGTATTGCCGTATTTCTGCCCCGAGGCGGTGCCGGGCCTTTTCGTGGGCTGCGCCGTCGCGAACCTCGTGACGGGCGCGATCTGGCTCGACGTCGTTTTCGGCAGCCTCGCCTCGCTCGCGGCGGCGTACCTGACGTACCGCATGAAGCGGCGGGGCTTTAGCAAATGGCTCGCGCCGCTGCCCGCCGTCGTCGTCAACGCCGTGGTGGTGGGGCTTCTTTTGCGCTATGCGTATCAGGTGGAGCTGCCGCTCTGGATGTGCATGGCGGGCGTGTTCGCCGGGCAGGCGGTCTCTTGCTACGGTATCGGCATCCCGCTCTATTACGCGCTCGATCGATTCGGGCGGGGCTTATTCGAATAGGGCGATCCGCCCGAGGGGGGACACGCGCACGCGCGCCGTGCCGAGGATGTTATTGCCGGGGACGAAAAGCGACGCGGCGTTTGCGAGTTCCGCGTATTCGCGCGCGTCGGGCAATATGAAAAAGCAGCCCGCGGGGACCGTTGTTTCGGCAAATTCTTCCGGCGCGCCGGAGACGTACGCGCTCTCGTCGAGCAGGAGGCCGCCGATATAGACCTTCCCGCCCGCGATCGCTACCCTCTCCCCGGGGAGACCCACCACGCGGCCGATGTACGTCGGGCCGTTTTTTTGTGCGCGAAAGGCGATCACGTCGCCGCGTTCGGGCGCGCTGAGGTGGCGCGAGAGCCTGCCGAAGAGAAGGATGTCGTTTTTTTCGATAAAAGGCGCCATCCCCGCGTCCGATACCCGGATGGCGGTGAACAGCGCCGTGAAGATGAACAAAACCGCCGCCGCCGCGACAGAGGCCGCCCACAGCCACCCGTATGTCCTGAGGCGGCCGTATTCCTGCCTGTTTCGCCGCGTGCGGGGCGCGAGTTCCATTTAGACCTTCCGCCTTTCACTGAGCGGCCAGATGACCGCGCGGCACTTGCCCACGATGCGGTAATAGGGGATGAAGCCCACGGAGGCGTTGCGGCTGTCCTTGGAGTCGTTGCGGTTGTCCCCCATGACGAACACGCAGTCTTCCGGCACCGTGACGAGGTCCATGTCGCCCATCATGAGGCCGCTCCAGTAGGCGGACTCGTCGACGGCCTGTCCGTTCACGTAGACCTGGCCGCCCGCGATCTCGACCGTGTCGCCTTCGACGGCGACGACGCGCTTGACGCAGGAGACCGTGTAGCCCGGGTAAAACACGGTGATGATCTCGCCGCGCCGGGGTTCCTCGAACCAGAAGGATACCTTTTCGACGAACATGTATTCATTGTTGACGAGCGTGTCGTGCATGGAGTTGCCGTCCACGCGCACGGGCTCGAAAAGGAAAAGGCGCATCGCGAGGGCCGCGACGACGACCCCTACGAGGTAAAGATAAAACTGCCAGTTCGAATCGCGGCGATAGGCGGGCTCCTTCTCGTGATAGGCTTCCGCCGCCTTGACGAGCTTTTTGAGCTTTGCCTTGGAGATCTTTTTCGGCATGGATCAACCGTTCCTTCCGGATGAATTCTCGTCCGACGGGCCGAGGTTTTTCTTGGCCCGTTTCATAAAATCGAGCCTGTCGAGCATCACGACGCGGCCGCAGCCCAAACAGCGGATCTTCACATCCGCGCCCGTGCGCGTGACGACCCACTCCCCGCTCCCGCAGGCGTGCGGTTTTTTCATGGCGATGCGGTCGCCCAGCTCGAAGGTCTCTATCATATTCCGTCGCCTCCCGGCGTTTCCAGGGCGATGCGTTCGTAGGGGAGCCTGACGCCCTCCTCTTTAAAGCGCGCCGCGATGCGCGCGGTCAATTCGCGCTGCGCCTTCCAGTGTTTGAGAGGCTTGACCGGCAATGTGACGCGCAGCGTCATGCTGCCGTCCTCGGCTTTCGTAGCGCCGAGCGCCTCCGGTTCACCCGCGGCGACGTCTCCGATTTCCGCGCAATAGATCTTCGCCTCGTCCAGCATAAAGGAGAGGGCCCTCTTCGCGTCCTCCCCGTAGGCGACGGGCATGTCGATCACGGCGAGGGCGTTCGTGCGCGAATAGTTGGTGAGCGTCGTGATGCTGCCGTTGGGGACGACGCTTACCTCGCCCGTGAAGCTCCGGATGGTCGTCGTTCTCAAAGCGATCGCCTCGACCGTGCCCGTGACGCCCGCCGCGGTGACGTAATCCCCCACGGAGAACTGGTCCTCGAAGAGCATGAAGAAGCCGGAGGCGATGTCCCTGACGAGGCTCTGCGCGCCGATGCCCAGCGCCACGCCGCCGATGCCCGCAGCGGTGAGCAGCGAGGTCATGGAGGCCGTAAGGCCGAGCTGGCCGATGGCGGCGGCTGCCGCGAGGAAATAGATCGCGTAGCGCGCGAGGCTGACGACGAGCGTCGCCGCCGTGTCGAGCCTTTTGGCGCGCGACGCGTCCGCGCCGGGCTTTCTCATTTTGAGCGCCCGCCGCACGACGAAGCGGACGAGGCGCACGAACACCCACGCGATGAGAAACGTCAGCGTGACGTCGATGACGGCCGATACGAAGCTAAGCCCCCTATCGGCGAGGAGCGCGTCTATCGAATCAATGAACGCCAGCGTCGCCATACTTAAATTTTATTATACCACGCCGCGCGCTTTCCCTTCAACCTTCGTCGCCCATGTCCGCCTCGTCGATGACGAGGCCGGAGACGGCGCCGGAGCCGTCCGGGAGCGCCTGCCCGTCCTCCGGCAGGAAAGCGGGCTCCGGGCGGGGGACGCCCGCCTGGGCGTACGCCTGGTCGAGCAGGTCGTCGATGAGCGCCGTGTACAGGTCGAGATACGCCCCGCATTCGCGGCGGATGGCGGTCGCGAGCAGCGAGCGGTTCTTCGAAAGCGCGCTGTAGGTGGAGGAGGCGATGTATTTTTTATATGTCCCCATGAAGCCCTTCGCCTCGCTGTAGACGAGCGCCGCGTTGTAAAGCTTTACCTGCACGGCCGCGCGGTTGGTTTCGACGAAGGCGAGGATCGCCTGGGCGTCGATCTCGGGGTCGAGGACGACCTTCGCGCCAAACACTTCCTCGAGGAGCGCCGCGAGCTTTTCCCGGTCGACGAGCCAGCAGTCGCGCGCGTAGACCATTTTGTACACGCCCTCCACCATGTGCCGCTCGAGCTGAGCGGAATCCATGCGCAGCGCGATCAAAGAGAGCGCGCAGATCTGCTCGAAGGAGAGGTCCGTCTCGATGCAGTCCTGCACCGCCTTGTAGATGGCGGGCAGGTTTGCGATCTGCCCCGTGGATTTCATCTGGTTGAAGATCGCCATGAGGATGCGCTGCTGCCTGTCGGCGCGGGCGATGTCCGAGCTGCCCTTCCTCTGGCGGCAGTAGTCGAGCACGGCCTGTCCGTCGAGGTGCTGCATGCCGGGGGAGAGCGTGCGCCCGTCCATCGTCACCTCGACGTCCACCTCGTAGTCTACGCCGCCCATCGCGTCCACGATGCGCTTGACCGCGTTCATGTCGAAGGAGACGAAGTAGTTGACCGGTACGCCGCCGAAGAGCGCGCTCACGGTGTTCATGGCGCTGCGATAGCCGCCGCTTTTGAGGCCGCCGCCGAGGGAAAAGGCGGCGTTCGCCTTGTTGAGGGGGTCGACGGGGTCGATGAGAAGGCCGTCCTTGCCGTAGAGCTTGACGTAGCTGTCGCGCGGGACGGTGATCATGTCGACGTCCATGGTCTTGAAGTTGACGGAGACGAGTATCATGGTGTCCGTGCGGAAGGAGCCGGAAGCCTCGCGCTCCACGCTCTTGTCGACGCCGAGCACCAGCACGTTGACGCGCCCCTTCATGAATTCCGCGTCCGCCATCATGACGAGCACGTCCTCGGGGATGGGCGTCGGCGTGGGTTCGGGCGTCGGGGAGACTTCGGGGGAAGCGCCCGCCCCCGGCGAGGGGACGACGCCGGAAGCCTCCGTTCCGGAGGGCGTTTCGGGCGGCGCTCCCGGCGTCGCGCCGGGGAAGACGTTCGCGGGATCGTTCACGCGAAGATAAAAAAGCAGCACCGCCGCCGCCGCGAGGGCGACGGTGGAGAGAAGCGCGATGAGCACGATTTTCAAACCCTTTTTCATATGCGTGATTATAACGCTTTCCGCCGCGATCTTCCACCTTCCCCGCGAGGAAAAACGATGAACAAAGGGTGAACAACGGGAAAAGTGACAATTGAAAACGGACAATTGGAAATTTAATCAAAAAAGCGGCAAACGCCGCTTTTCGATTTCTGGAATCAAGTGCCGCCGCCTGTCGGCTTTATTGCGCGACGGCGCGCTCCTCTTCAAATTCGTCCGCTGCGCCGGGGATCGGCTGGAAGCCGCGCAGCCACGCGATGACGCTGCGCGTGCGCCGGTAGAGGTTCATCGCGTTCTCCTCGCCCACGAAGCGGTTCATGATGTTCTTGTAGGAGAAAGGATAGTCGCTCATGTAATAGAACATGGCGTCGATGAGGAAATCCTCGCACTCGTCGAGCCTCTCCTCAACGTGCCGGCGCGTGCCGAGGAAGGGGAACTCCTGCGTCGCCATCAGCTTGCTGAACAGGAAGTTGACGTTGTGCGTTTTGGGCGCCTCGCTGTTGTAGTAGAACACGTACATGCCCTTGAGCTGGCGTTCCACGGCCTGCTGGCACAGGTATGCCACGTACACCCACCGCTTCCCCTTGATCAGCACCTCGATGGTATCGAGGTCGTAGTCCGAAAGCATCAGCCAGTAACGGTATTTGTCGAGTTTCTTCATTGCAGGGTTCCTTCCTGTATGTTCTTTATCCTTTTAATGCCGTATCGGTATTAAGCCCATAGCGATTCCGTCAGTCCGGCGCGCCGGACTTCCTGCGCCTGCCGGGCGATTCCGCGCCCGCCGTCCCGCGCTCGGCGGGGAAGCCCTTTTCGTGCCCGAGGGGCAGCTCCACGCCGTACATGTCGATTTCCTCGACGATGCCGCAGGGGCTTTCCAATTCCGAAAGGGCAAAGGCTTGCACCTGTATGTCGTAATCCGGCGTCGCGCAGATGCGCGCGAGGCGGCGGTATTCCTCGATCAGAGGGGGATTCGCCGAATCCCGAAAAAATACGGCCAGGTCCACGTCGCTCTCAGGGCTGTGCGTGCCCTTGGCGTAGGAGCCGTAGAGCACCAGCTTATCCGCGCCCGGCAGTTCGGAAACGGCCCCGGCAATTCGCCGGAGAAGCCCCTGTATGGCGGGCTCGACGCGCTCATAGTCAGTCCGCATAGATGCGATCCATCTCTCCCACGATAACTCCCTTCGTCGAAACCGCGCGCTTCGGGCGGCGCGAGCCCGCTTTCATGCAAACCTGTAAACGAAAAAACAGCCGGTTTTCTTTTGAAACCAGCTGCCTGAAATCATAATCCACCCTGCGAGCAGGCTGGAATAACCCGGCAACTGGCTGCCATAGGCTTGCGCCCTTAGGCCCTTTAGCTTTGCGTCACCCGCTTTCACGGGCTTTGCCACAACGCGGGATAGTTTTATCTATCCGATGACATATTACCACGCGCTTGGAAACATGTCAACTTAAATGTAACCGAAAAACATCTTTTTTTTGCAACGTCCGCCGCGGGTTACATCGTGATGCCGCCTCAGTCCTCCTCGGCGACGGGGGCGAGCCTGTAGCTGACGACGAAGGCAGGGTTCGCGTATTTCTTATAGAACGCCTTTTTCACGCGCTCGAGGGGGATGCGCCCCGTTTCGAAGCTGACCGCGGGCAGCAGCACCGCGTACTGGGAGGGGCTGTAGCGCGCGATGGTATCCCCGCGGCGCAGGTTCTCCTTGAGGGCGGCGAGCAGCAGCTTCATGAGCTTGTCGAGCATGAGCGGCTCCACGGGCGCCTCGTCCATGCTGCTGACGGTGACGAGCGCGATGAACATCGTCGCGCCAAGGCGGCTCAGGTTCCGCATGTTGAGCTGGTAGATGTCGCGCAGGATCACATAGTCGCACACGAACGCGCCTTCCTCGCCGGGCCCCTCGGCGAGCAAATCCTCCCGGATGGCGTCGATGTTCTGTTTGGAATCGTTGTCGATGCTGATGAGCTTTTTATAGAAGTCGAGCATCCCCTCCGAGGGCTTGACGCCGGGCTGGCTGTAATGCAGGTCCGTCGCGTGGTTGTACTGGGCGAGCGCCTCGTTGTTGTGGCCGATCTTCAGCAGCGCCGTCATCAGTTCGAGGTTGAGCGCGCTGTCGAACGCGTCCACGTCGAGGGCCATGCGGCACATCTGCGCGATTTCCTCATATAATTCGAGCGGCTTGAGGAGAGAGACGTAATGCTGCACGGCCTTGAGGTAGAGGTTGTGCAGATAAACGCTCCGGGTTGCCACCCAGGCCTCCATGTCGGAGCCGGGGAGCAGCTCGCCCGCGTACAGCTCCATAATGCGGCCCATCTTTTCCCGGAGGGCGGAGGCGAACTTCTCCGTCGCGAGTATCTCGTTGCACAGGTCCTCGAACAGGTACATGTCTATCTCGCAATCGAGCGCGGGGTTCCAGCGGTACCCGCCGCGGTCGGTGACGATGCATTCCGCGAGCAGCGGCGTGTAACCCGCGAGCGTGGAGCGCAAACGGCTCACGAGGGTTTTGAGCGCGCTCTCCGGGTTCGAGCTGTTCTCGCCCGGCCAGAGCACCTCGAAGAGATCCTTCATGAGGACGGTTTTATCCTTGTTGAGGATCAGATACTCGAGCAGCATGATCCTTTTCTTCGAGCTGCCGAGGTTTTTGATCACCTCGTTGCCGTCGGCGATGATTTCAAACCTTCCCAGCATGAATATCCTGATTGCTTTCATTTTGCTCCTTCGGCGGCCTCGCCGCGACGACGTTATGTTATGTTATGTAGTTACATTGTGATTATGTAACTATCATATAATACGACGCCTGCAAAAGCAAGTCCCGCAGCTATTATTTGCGCGGGATCGTCCCGATATGATCGCCGCGGGAAGACTTTTCAGGCGGTTGCCCGGCAGCTTCACAGCCTGATTATAACCGCAGACGGTTACATGGCGGTTACAGAATGCCGCGTTTTGGGGAAAACTTAACTTAATCAAAGAAACCTGCGCCGGCGCAACAAAAATTTTACACACGAGGGCGCCGCGGGGATGCGCCGCGCGGGCCGGCGCATGATATAATCGGACTATGAAAAAGCGAAGCCGGGTTTTTGCCGCCCTCGCGCTCTGCGTGCTCCTCGCCGCGGGCTGCTCGGGCGGAGAGGAACATATCGTGGATGTAACGCCCTCCGCGCCGCCCGAGGGCACGGCGGGGGGTTCGGGCGCGCCCGCGCCCACGAAGGATGCTCCCGCGGCGCCCATCGGCGAAGCGTGGGTGCTCTTCCTCAACGCGGGCAAGGCGGACTGCGCGCTCATCTCTATCGGGGGCGCGTACTGGCTCGTCGACACGGGCACGAAGGACGGCGCGGAAGGCGTCATAGAGAAGCTAAGGGCGCTCGGCGTGAGCGCGCTGCAGGGCGTGTTCCTCACGCACACGCACAACGACCACGCGGGCGGCGCGAAGAAGATCGCCGCGGCTTTTCCCGTTTCGATGTTCTACCGCGCCGAGATTACGACTTTGACCGACAAGGGGAAGGATAAGCTTTCAAACATCGCCGAGGACGCGGGCGTCGCCGAGACGAAGCTCGCCGCGGGCGACGCGCTCGATCTCAACGGCGCGGAACTGACCATCCTCGGCCCCGTCGTCTACAACGCGAAGGACGACAACGACAATTCGCTCGTGATGCGCCTCTCGGTCAACGGCCACGCGGTGCTCTTCACGGGGGACATGCAGTTCGCCGAGGAGGAAACGCTGAAAAACGCGGACCTTGCGGCGGACGTGTTGAAGGTCGGCAACCACGGCAACCCGGACGCCACGGGGGAGGCGTTCGCCAAGGCGGTGAACCCCAAAATCGCCGTCATCAGCACGGACACGCTCGAGGATACGGATTCCGCCAACGCGCGCGTCCAAGGGGCGCTGTCCGACGCCGCGATCTATATTACGGAGCACTTCGCCACGGGCGTGAAAATAGACCTTTCTTCGGAGGAAATTATGATAAGCGATCCGGGTTTCGATCCTGAGGCGGAAGCGTCCGCGCTCTTTAATGCGTTTGCCGGCAGGCTCGTCAACCGCGCGCGCCTGCTCGCGGAGGATTATGTGCCCGAAGGGCTCGTCGCCATCGCGGATTACGCCATCCCGGCGCTGACGCTCAAAAACGGCGACATGCAGGGCTACGGCGAGGCTGTCGCCGCGCTCGGGGACATGTTCGCCGCCGCGAAGGACGCGGGGGTTACGGGCTTCTACCTCGTGAGCGCGTACAGGACCTACGCCGAGCAGCAGGCGCTCTGGGATAAAAAGGTCGCGGCGAACGCCGATTACGGCAGCGACCCGGGCGTTCCCATCGTCACGGCCTACCCCGGCGCGAGCGAGCACCAGACGGGCCTCGCCTTCGACATCAGCGCCGTCGCCGCGAAGGCGCTTTCCGCGAGTTTTGCCGAAACCCCGCAGGGGAGGTGGCTCTACGCCAACTCGTGGCGCTTCGGCTTCATCCTGCGCTATCCCGCCGACAGGCAGGCGGAAACGGGCATCGTCTTCGAACCCTGGCATTTCCGCTATGTCGGGAACCCGCTCGCCGCATATCTGTTCCGCACGGGCATGACGCTCGAGGGGTTCTACGCGGGAGTCGGCTGAGCCGGGGAGCCTTTTTCAACCGCCGGAAGGATGGGCGGAACAGCGGAAAGAATATAAAAATATATTATTTTTGTAATTGGGCTTGACAGCCGCGTCAAACAAAGGTATATTATGCACTAAATCGTGAATCGGCTGCAAGTCGCGGCCGGAAGGGGGCAGAGCTATGACAGGATCGTTTGCATGCGGCATGCGCGCGAAAGCGCCCGTCTTCGCCTCTGTTCTCGCGTTCACAGCGGTGGCCGCGCTCGTCGGCGTCCTCTCCCTTGCGGTGCTCGTAGGCATCGTTATTAGCCTTGGCGTTATTATTATTATTCGCCGTGGCGGGGCGGGGAACCTTCGGGCATAGGCAGTCTTAGTGCTCGAAAGCGGTTCCCCAAGAAGGGGGGCCGCTTTTAATTTTGCATGATTATGGAGGACACAATGAAAAAGGTACTCGCAATGCTTCTGGTCGCCTTGATGGCGGCGGCGATGTTCGCGGGCTGCGGGAAAGGCTCCGGCGAGGATACGATCAAGGTCGGACTTCTCGGGCCTCACACCGGCGACTACGCGGTGTACGGCCTCGCCGTCAAGAACGGCGCGCAGCTCTACTTCGACCAGGTCAACGCCAACGGCGGCGTCAACGGCAAGAAGATCGAGGTCGTCGCCTATGACAACAAGGGCAACGACGCGGAGGCCGTGACCGCCTTCACCCGCATGGTGGACGAGGGCATCACCGCGCTCATCGGCGACGTGCTCACGGGCAACACCATCGCGGTCGTCGCCGAGGCGAACCCCGTCAACATGCCTATGATCACCGCCTCTGCCACCGCGGCGGAGGTCACCTACAACGCGGCGACGGGCAAGGTTTATTCCAACGTGTTCCGCACATGCTATATCGACCCGTTCCAGGGCGAGAAGATGGCGCAGTACGCCGCCGAGGTGCTCGGGGCGACGAAGGCCGCCGTCATCTGCGAAACGGGCAACGATTATTCCGAGGGCCTCGCGGAAGCCTTCCGCGCCAAGTGCGAGGAGCTGGGCGTGTCCGTGGTCGCCAACGAGGGTTACTCCAAGGGCGACAAGGACTTCAAGAGCCAGCTCACCAACATCGCCGCCGCGGCGCCGGACGTGGTGTTCTGTCCCAACTACTATCAGGACGACGGCCTGATCGTCACCCAGGCGCGTGAAATCGGCCTTTCCGCCGCGTTCCTCGGCGGCGACGGCTGGGCGGGCGTCGCGGACTACGCCTCCGCCGAAGCCCTCGCGGGCTGCTTCTACTGCTCGGCCTATGCCCCCGGCTCGAGCGACGCGGTCAAGGAGTTTGAGGCCGCCTACGTCAAGGCTTACGGCGAGGATACGCTCAACATGTTCGCCGCGACCGCCTACGACGCCGCCATGGTACTCGTCGCCGCCCTCACGAAGGCCGAGTCCACGGGCGAGAAGGCTGGCAGCGACGCGTATAAGCAGGCCGTCGTCGACGCCATCCGCAGCGAAGGCGCCTCGGTAAAGGGCGTGACCAGCGCGGCCGGCTACACGTTCGACGAATACAACAACCCGATGAAGGACGCCGTCATCATGACCGTCGAGAACGGCAAGGAAGTCTTCAAACAGATGTATTAAGCGCGCTTCGCCGCGCGAGGCCCGGGAAGGGGCGCGCCCCTTCCCGGGCTGAAACTGTCCGAAAGGAACGAGCTTTATGTCCCTCTTTGAAACGATCATCCGCCAGATCATCAACGGCCTTCAGTCCGGTTCGATCTACGCGCTGGTGGCGCTGGGCTACAGCATGGTGTACGGGATCATCACGCTGCTGAACTTCGCCCACGGCGACGTCATCATGGTGGGCGCCTACCTCGTGTGGTTTACCATGGTGCGTTTCTCGCTCAATCCCGCGCTCGCGGCCGTCGTCGCGGTGCTCGGCTGCGCGATTTTGGGCATTACCATCGAAAAAATCGCATACAAGCCTCTGCGCGGCTCGCCGCGCATTTCGCTGCTCATCACGGCCATCGGCATTTCCTATTTCCTTGAAAACGCGGCGCAGATGATCTTCGGGGCGAACGCCCAGTCCATCCCCGGCATCATCGCATGGAAGGCGCTTAAAATAGGCAACATTCAGATTTCGGGCAGCGCCGTCATCACGCTCGCAGCCGCCGCGGCGTCCATGACGGCGCTTACGCTGCTGGTCAAAAACACGCGCATGGGCAGGGCGATGCGCGCGGTCAGCGAGGATACGGGCGCGGCCCAGCTCATGGGAGTCAACATCTCCAACACCATCTCCTTCACCTTCGCGCTCGGCTCCGCGCTCGCGGGCATCGGCAGCGTGCTCTACAGCTGCGCCTATCCGCAGGCCAACCCGACCATGGGCTCCATGCTGGGCTTAAAAGCGTTCGTCGCGGCGGTGTTCGGCGGCATCGGCTCGCTGCCCGGCGCGATGGTCGGCGGCTTCGCGATCGGCCTCGCGGAAACGTTCGTCTCCGCGGTCGGCCTCTCCGTATGGAAGGACGGCGTGGTGTTCGCGATACTCATCGTCGTTCTGCTTGTCCGGCCCACGGGCATACTCGGCAAGCCCATGCACGAGAAGGTCTGAGGTGGAAGCGATGGAAAGATGCGAAAAAAGACTCCCCGTGCCCGCGCGCTACGCGATCAACCTCGCGCTGTTCGCGGCGTTCCTCGTTTCGGGCAGCCTGCTCATCGAGGGCGGCGTGCTCTCGAACTATCATACGAAAGTCGTGATGCTCCTGGGCATCAACATCATACTCACCGTCTCCCTCAACGTCGCCACGGGGTATCTTGGCCAGCTCCCGCTGGGTCACGCGGGCTTCATGGCGGTAGGCGCGTACGCGAGCGCCATCTTCATGACGCGCACCGGCATCCCCCCGGGTGGCGCCTTCCCGATCGGCATCCTGCTGGGCGGCGTGTTCGCCGCGGCGTTCGGCATCATCATCGGCATACCCGCGCTGCGCCTTCGCGGGGATTATCTCGCGATCATCACGCTGGGCTTCGGCGAGATCATCCGCGTGGTGCTGCTCAACATAGACGGCGTTTTGGGCTTCACCCTCACCAACGGCGCCGCGGGGCTGCAGAACATCCCCAAGACGACGACGTTCCTCAACACCTTCCTCTGCGTGGCGCTCACGTGCTTTTTCATCCACGCCATGATGAAGTCCCGCCACGGCAGGGCGATCCTCTCCCTCAGGGAGAACGAGATCGCCGCGGACTGCTGCGGCATCAACGCCACGTACTATAAAACGCTCGGCTTCACGGTCTCCGCTTTCTTCGCGGGCGTGGCGGGCGCGCTCTACGCGGGCTACATCGGCATATTGAACCCCGGCGGCTTCGGCTTCGTGAAGTCCATCGAGATCCTCGTGATGGTGGTGCTCGGCGGCATGGGCTCCATGGCGGGCTCCGTGCTCTCGGCGAGCGTGCTGACCGCCGTGCCCGAGCTGCTGCGCGCGTTCTCGGATTACAGGATGATCGTCTATTCGCTGCTGCTCATCGTGGTCATGATCTTCAAGCCCTCCGGACTCATGGGGACGTACGACTTCTCGCTCGGGCGCATCCTCGAGAGGCTCTTCGGAGGCGGGGGAGGGCTTCTCCCGAGGCGAAAGGCGAAAAAGCAGGCGGAAGGGGGCGACGCGGAATGAACAGGCTCGTGCCCCTGCCCAGCAAAAATCTCATCCCCGAGCGCGACCTCGACAAGCTGCCCATCCTCGAGGCGCGGCGCCTCGGCATCGATTTCGGCGGCCTCAACGCGGTGGACGATTTCACCATCGCCGTGGGCAGGACGGAGATCTGCGGCCTCATCGGCCCCAACGGCGCGGGAAAGACCACGATCTTCAACCTCCTCACGAACGTCTATAAGCCCACGCGCGGCTCCATCCTGCTGGACGGCTACGACACGCTCAACATGAGCACCTATCAGGTCAACAAGCTCGGCGTGGCGCGCACGTTCCAAAATATCCGCCTCTTCCGCGACCTCACGGTCGAGGAGAACGTGCTCGTCGGCTTGCACAACTCGATGGGATACTCCCTCGCCGCGAGCCTGCTGCGCCTCCCCTCGTACTGGAGGGAGGAGAGGAGGGCGCGCGAGAGGGCGCGGGAGCTCCTTTCCCTGTTCGACATGCAGGATATGGCGCCCCTGCAGGCGGGCGGCCTGCCCTACGGCGCGCAGAGGCGGCTCGAGATCGTGCGCGCGCTCGCGACAAAGCCCGGCATCCTCCTGCTCGACGAACCCGCCGCCGGCATGAACCCCTCGGAGACGGCGGAATTGATGGAGACCATCCGCAAGGTGCGGGACAGTTTCCAGATCGCCGTCATGCTCATCGAGCACGACATGAGCCTCGTCATGGGAATCTGCGAGGGCATCGCCGTGCTCAACTACGGCAGGATCATCGCCAAGGGCACGCCGGAGGAGATCAAGTCCAACCCGGTCGTGATCGAGGCGTATCTCGGCAAACAGGGGGATGAGAAATGAGCGCGCTACTCAATGTCGAGGGAATCGAGGTCTACTACGGGAAGATACGCGCCGTCAAGGGCGTTTCCTTCGAGGTCAGGGAGGGGGAGATCGTCTCCCTCATCGGCGCGAACGGGGCGGGGAAGTCCACGATCCTAAAGACCGTCTCCGGCCTGATCCGCCCCAAAGCCGGGAAGATCGCGTTCCAGGAGCAGGACATCACCAAGGCCGAGCCGCACGCGATCGTCCGCCGGGGCATCGCGCACGTGCCCGAGGGCAGGCGCGTGTTCGCCCGGATGAGCGTGATGGAGAACATCGAGATGGGCGCGTACGCCCACGGCAAAGCGCGCGCGGAGGAGATCGAGGACGCCTTTTCGCGCTTCCCGCGCCTGATGGAAAGGCGCAAGCAGCTCGCGGGCACGCTCTCGGGCGGGGAGCAGCAGATGCTCGCCATGGCGCGCGCGCTGATGTCCAAGCCGAAGCTGATGATGATGGACGAGCCCTCCATGGGCCTCTCGCCCATCCTCGTGGAGCAGATCTTCGAGATCATCGCGGAATTGCGCCGCGCGGGCACGACCATACTCCTCGTCGAGCAGAACGCCAACAAGGCGCTGCGCATCACGGACCGCACCTACGTGCTCGAAACCGGCTCCGTGACCCTTTCGGGCGAGAGCCGCGCGCTTCTCGAGAGCGAGGAGGTCAAGCGCGCTTACCTCGGGGGGAAGGGATAGAACGTTTCCCCGCGGCTTCGGCGGTTGCATCCAAAAGCAGACCGTATCAAACGGCGCCCGCTTCTTCGGCGGACGCCGTTTTTTCCTTTTTCCGCGTTGCCTTTTTCTCTCGGGTCGTCGGGGACAGTTCTGCGTTTTTCCATTCGTTCATCTGCCCGACGGTGCCCTGCGGATTCCTGCCCGCATCGCCCTCGCGCGCGCAGAACCGTCCCCGGTGCGCCGCAAGCCGCCGGGCGGATATGGAATCCGCCCCTACATAGATGCGAATCCCCGGACCATACGAAAAGAACAGCCCCCGCCGAACGCCGTTCAAGCGGGGACCGACTCTAAAAAATAATTGTCAATTGTTTTACCCTACCTTGCTCAGCTCCTCCTCCTCGAGCACGCGGTAGGCGACCTTGCCCACGAGCGTTTTGGGCAGCTCGGGGCGGAACTCGATGTCGTAGGGAAGCGCGTATTTGGCGACGTGCTTCTCGAGATACGCCATGATTTCTTTCTTGATTTCCTCGGAGGGGAGCACGCCGGGCTTGAGCAGCACGAACGCCTTGATCTTCTGCATCTTGTAGGGGTCGGGCACGCCGATGACGCAGCTCACGTGCACATACTCGTTCGCGTCGAGTATGTTCTCGAGCTGCGAGGGGTAGACGTTGTAGCCCGAGGTCACGATCATGCGCTTGATGCGCTGGCGGAAGTAGAGGAAGCCGTCCTCGTCCATCACGCCGAGGTCCCCCGTGTGCACCCAGGTGAGGCCGTCCGCGTGCTTTCTCATGGTGTTGGCGGTCTCCTCGGGCTGGTTGCAGTATTCGATCATGACCGTGGGGCCCGCGAGGCAGATTTCTCCCTCCTCGCCGTACGGGAGCTCCTCCGTCGTGCCGACTTTGACGACCTTGTAGTACGTGTCGGGGAAGGGGATGCCGATGCTGCCCTCGCGGCTCATGTTGTACGGGGTCAGGCAGGACGCCGTGACGCACTCCGTCGTGCCGTAGCCCTCGCGCAGTTCGATGGTCGCCCTGTGCGCCTTTAGGAATCTGTCGAAGCGCCGCTTGAGCTCGATCGTCAGGGAATCCCCGCCGGAGAACACGCCCTTGAAGCAGGAGAGGTCGAGCTCCTCAAGCCCGTCGAGCCGCAGCAGTGCCTCGTAGAGCGTGGGCACGCCCGCCATCAAATTGGGCTTGTGCTTGGCGATGAGCTCCGCGAGCGTTTTCGGCGTGAAGCGCGGCACGAGGATGCATTGCCCGCCGAGGATGAAGATGGTGTGGATGCCGATGCCGAGGCCGAAGCCGTGGAACATGGGCATGATGGAGAGCATCTTGTCCCCCGGGGCGATGATGGGGTTCATGGCGATGGTCTGGCAGGCCAGCGCGTTGAAGTTGAGGTTGGAGAGGAGGATGCCCTTCGTGACGCCCGTCGTGCCGCCGCTGTAGAGGACGACCGCGCCGTCCGTCGCCTGCTGGCGGTGGATGTATTCGCCCTTGTAGCGCGCGCCGGCCGCGAGAAAGTCCTTCCACATCACGACGTCCGCGCCCTTGGGGATGGGGGCGATCTTCCTGCCCTCGGTGAGCCTGTAGCCGAGCGCCATCAAGGGGGAAAGCCCGTCCGCGACGGAGGTGATGATGAGCTTTTGAAGGCCGGTCTTTTCGCGTATGGCGGCGAACTTGCCGTAAAACTGGTCGAGCGTGATGGCCGCGACCGAGCGGGAGTCGTTGAGGTAGAAGGCGATCTCGTTTTCGCTCGAGAGCGGGTGCACCATGTTCGACACGGCGCCGATGAGGTTCAGCGCGTAGAACATGGAAACCGTCTGCGGGGCGTTGGGCATGCAGATGGTGACGCGGTCGTTCTCCTTGATGCCCTGCGCGCTAAGCGCCTTCGCGCACAGGTGGATGTCGCGGACCGCCTGCCTGTAGGTGGTCTTTTTCCCCATGAAATCGTAGGCGATCAGGTTCGGGTATCGTTCGGCGGTTTTCTCGACTCCCTCCTCCATGGTCCAGTCCGGGTAGTCGAGGTGGTGCGGCACGACGCCGTAGTATTTGAGCCAGGGCGTTTTAATTTCGCTCGGCATTGATGGACACCTCCGTTTCAAATGGCAGTTCGAGCAGTTCCGGGTTTTGCAGCAGGTGCTTGAGGAGCCGTACGGTTTTGGAGTAGTAATACCCGTCGGCGAGGCGCTCGTCGATGGTGAGGCCGAGCTCGATCGTTTCCTTCATGGTCACAACGCCGTTCTCGTCGAAGAACGGAGATTTTTTCTTTTCGCCGACCACGACGAACACGCTGTTCGTGCCCCAGTTGGTCAGGTGGTGGTAGCCGCACTTGAGGCGGATGGAGCCGAGGTTCGTCAAAAGCACCGTGGCGTAATACGGATCCGAGCCGATGAGGAACTGCGGGCACCAGCCGTGCTTGTCGAGCTTGGTGATGAGGTACACGAGGAACTTTGAGAGGAAGCGCGGCATCTTGTTGAAGATGTCCATGCTCTGGGAGGAAGTGTCGAGCTTGTCGCTGCGGCACTCGGCAATCTGCTTGCGGATCTTCTCCCGGATGGTGCCGATGGTATCCCCCTCGTCGGTGTACACGAAGGCGAGCGCCTCCGCCCCGTCGTCGTGGAACTGCTTTTTCACCACGAACGCCGCCGAAATGTAGTTGCGCTGGTAGACGTTCTTGTTTGCGATGAAGCGGTTCATCTTCGGGCGGAGCGTCACGGTCTTGAGCATCGCCGCGACGATCATGTGGAACAGCGTGTAGGGGAATTCCGTTTCGTTCTCGTTCTTCCTGGCGAGGTAGACGTTGAGGTTCGTGAGGTCGATCTTCTCGGAGATATAGGCCTCGTTGTCGCAGCGGTTCGGGTAGATGAGCGGGACGATGAAGTGCATGGGGTCGAGTTCGCGAAGAAGAACGCCGTCCTTGCGGTCTCCCAGGCGCCTTTTGGGTCTTTGCATGGGTATGAGTCCTCCATTGTTATAAATGGGGCGCCGGTATGATGGATGCGCCCAATAAAACGGTAGAGCTTATTCGGCCTCCTTGGTATACAACATTTTGACCAGCCAATACTGGACGCGGATCGGCATCGCTCTGCTGAGGAAGCAAAGCAGCTTATACTTGAAGCCGATCGTCGAGAGCGGCTTGGGGTTCTTCGCCTCGGCGAGGGCGACGATCTTCCGCGCGGGGGCCTCGGGCGGCATGCCTTCCCGCTCGTCGCGCTCCATGAGGGCGACGGAGGCTTCCACGGCCTTGCCGTAAATTCCGTCGCCGCCGCACTTGACGCGTACATCCGTAAAGCCCGTTTTCGTATCCCCGCACATGAAGGTGACGACGCGGATGTTGAAGCGGGCGAGCTCGAGCCCGAGCGATTGCGCAAGGGCGTTGAGCGCGCTCTTCGTGGCGGAATAGAAGCCTTGGTAGGGCAGGCCGAAAGCCGCGGCGACGGAACTGATGGCGATGATACGTCCCCCGCCGGTCTTTCGCAGGAGGGGAATCCCATGCCGCGCGCACAGGTGCAAGGCAAAGAAGTTGACGTCGAACTGGTACTTCGCCTCCGCGAGGGATGCGCACTCGACGGGGCCGGAGATGCCCATGCCCGCGTTGCTCACGAGCACGTCGAGCCTGCCCTGCTCGGCCTCGATCCGCCTGAAAGCGGCTTCGACCTCGGCCTCGACCGTCACGTCGGTTTTAATGTGGATGAGCCTGGGATCCGGCGGCGCGGAGCGCGAGAGGCAGTATACGGCGTATCCCTTGTCCGTGAACAGTTTTGCGGTGGCGAGGCCGATGCCGCTCGAGCCGCCCGTCACGGCGACCACGCGCGCCGTCCCGTTCGCTTTATTCGGCATTTTTGATCACCCGCTCGATGATGTCCATCGCCTCGTCGAGTATGGCCTCCGTGTGGGTCGCCATGAGGCTCGTGCGCAGCAGGCACTCGCCCGGCGCGGTCGCGGGCGGCAGCACGGGGTTGACGTACACGCCGTTCTCATAGAGGGTCTTGTTGATTTTGAGCGTGCGCATGGGCTCATACGTATAGATGGGGATGATCGGCACGCGCGCGTTCGCGGCCTGCATGGTGGCGATGCCGCGGCGGGCGAGCCCTTCGCGGTAATATAAGGCAAGGTCGCCGAGCCTCTTTACGCGCTCCGGCTCCTTTTCGATGACGTGCAGCGCGGCGGTCGCCGTGGCGCAGTTGGCGGGGGGGATGGACGCGCTGAAGATGAACGGGCGGCTGCTGTGCCTGACGAACTCCGCGACCTCGGGGCTGGAAATCATGAAGCCGCCGAGGCTCGCGAGGGATTTGCTGAACGTGCCCATCACGATGTCGACCTCATCGGTGAGACCGAAATAGCTCGCCGTGCCGCGGCCGCCCTCGCCGAGCACGCCGAAGCCGTGCGCGTCGTCCACCATGACGCGCGCCTTATACTTTTTCGCGAGTTCCACGATCTCGGGCAGGCGGCAGATGTCGCCGCTCATGCTGAACACACCGTCCGTCACGATGAGCTTGCCCGCCTCGGGGGGGATCTCCGCGAGGCGCTTCTCGAGATCGGCCATGTCGGAGTGGCGGTAGCGCTGCACGGTGGCGTAGCTCAGCTTGCAGCCGTCGTAGATGCTCGCGTGGTTCTCGCGGTCGTTGAGCACGAAGTCGTTTCGCCCGCACAGCGCGCTGATGATGCCGAGGTTGGCCTGGAAGCCCGTCGAGAAGGTGACGCACGCGCCCTTGCCGACGAAGGCCGCGAGTTCGCGCTCGAGTATGTTGTGCAGATCGAGCGTGCCGTTGAGGAAGCGGGAGCCGGAGCAGCCCGTGCCGTATTTATAGATGGCGTCGACGCCGGCCTGCACAACCTCGGGGTGGACGGTCAGCCCCAGGTAGTTGTTGCTGCCGAGCATGATGCGGCGTTTGCCCTCCATCACGACCTCGATGTCCTGATGCGTTTCGAGTTCGTGGAAATAAGGATATACCCCTTCCCGGATGAGCTCCTGGATGATGGTGTACTCCTCGCACTTTTTGAACAGTGGCATTACAAGTCCTCCATAAATAAAAAGAATGATTATATTGACCCCTTGCGCGGCGGTGGAATAAAAATAGATCGCGCGCCGGGGCAGTATACGTTTTGCCTGTTCGCCTTATTGCTCTCTCAAGGTGCGGTTGGTGAAGCGCGTGTAGGTGCTCTGCCAGGCGAGCGTCACCGTGGCGGTGGGGCCGTTGCGGTGCTTGGCGACGATGACTTCCGCCGTGTTGTCCGAAAGCGCCTCGATGTCGTCCTTCGCTGCGTATACCGCAGGGCGGTAGAGCAGCATGATGAGGTCCGCGTCCTGCTCGATGGCGCCGGATTCGCGCAGGTCCGCCATGATGGGGCGGTGGTTGTCGTCCTTGCGCGTCTCAGGTCCGCGGGAGAGCTGCGAGAGCAGCACGATGGGCACGTCGAGCTCGCGGGCCAGTATCTTGAGGGAGCGCGTCGCCTCGGAAATGTCCGAAACGCGGCTGCCCGTGTTGCCGGTCAGCTGCATGAGCTGCAGGTAGTCGATGATGACGAGGTCGAGCCCCGCGCGCGTCTTCTGCCTGCGGCAGCGGCTGCGGATGTCGGCCACGGTGACGCCGCCCGTGTCGTCGATGTAGATGTCCGCCGCGGAGAGCTCCTCGAGCGCCTCGGAGAGCTTTAAAAGGTCCTCCTCCGTAGTCTCCCCCGTATTGACGCGGTGCATGTCCACGCCCGCGTTGGCGCAGAGCATCCTGCGCGCGAGCTGCCCGCGGCTCATTTCCAGGTTGAACACGCACACCTTCTTGCGGCCCTTGGTCGCCGCGTACTGGGCGATGTTCATCGCGAAAGCGGTCTTGCCCATGGAGGGGCGGCCGGCGACGATGACGAGGTCGCTTTTCTGCAGGCCGGAGGTGAGCTTATCGAGCTCCGTGAAACCCGTGGGCACGCCGGAGAGCGCGCCCTTCATGCGCATCAGTTCGCCGATGTGCAGGTAGGTTTCCATCGCGGTCTGCTCGATATGGACGAGCGTCTCCTCGCTCTTTTTCATCGAGATGTTGAAGATGCGGCGCTCCGCGTCGTCGAGTATCTCGTTGATGGGCGCCTCGTTCGCGAGCGCGTCGCGCGAGATGTCCGTGCCCGCCCTGGCGAGCTGGCGCAGCACGCTCCTGTCCTCGACGATGCGGATATAGTGATGGGCGTTCGCGGCGCTGGGCACGAAGAGCGAAAGCTCCGTGATATAGGCGACGCCGCCCGCGGCGGCGAGCTTCCCCGCGCGCTCGAGCGCGTCGATGACGGTGACGCTGTCCACCGCCTCGCCCCGAGCGTTCAGATGGAACATCGCCTCGAAGATATCCCTGTGCGGCGCCTGGTAGAAATCCTCCGCGCGCAGCATTTCGCAGGCGAGCTCCGTCGCGTCGCGCGAGATGAGCATGCTGCCGAGCACGCTCTTTTCGGCTTCCACGCTGTGCGGGGGGATGCGGGGTTGCTGTTCCATCTTTTACCTCACGATTTGAATCAGCGATTCGCCGCTCACGCCTCGAGCGGCAGCACCTCGACTGTGAACTTCGCGTCCGCTTTCTCATAGAGATGCGCGGAAACCTTGGTGACGCCGAGGCTCTTGATGGGCTCCTCGAGGCGAATCTTCTTTTTGTCCACTTCAAGGCCGTACTGCTGCTTGAGCGCGGCTGAAATCTCCGCGGCGCCGATGGAGCCGAAGAGCTTTCCGTTCTCGCCCGCCTTGGCGCGCACCTTCACGGTGAGGTCGCTCATCTCGCTCGCGAGCTCATGGGCGCGCTTCCTCTGCATTTCGAGCCTGTGGGCGTCCGCGCTCTTCTTGATGCTGGCGGCGTTGATGACGCTCGCGTCCGCGGGGAGGGCGAGGCCCTTGGGGATGAGGAAGTTGCGGGCGTAACCGTCGCTCACGGAGATGACCTCTCCCGCCTTGCCCTGATCCTTGACGTCTTTCTGGAGTATGACCTTCATTCGCTTCCTACCTCCTTCAAATATGTGTGGATGCTGTTCATCAATGTTTTGACGGCCTCATCGAGCGGCGCCCCGTGGAGCTGCGCGCCCGCGACCGTCAGGTGGCCGCCGCCGCCGATGCGCTCGAGGATGATCTGCACGTTGACGTTGCCGAGGCTCCGGCCGCTGATCATCACGGAATTCCCCTGGTCCGCGAGCACGAAGGACGCCTGTATGCCCTTGATGGAGAGCAGCGCGTCGGCCGCCTGCGCGGCGATGAGGGCGTTGTCCGGCATGTCCTGCGGGCAGGTGGAGATGGCGATGCCCTGGTCCATGATGAGCGCGTTCTGCACGACCTGCGCGCGGTTGCGGAAGTTCTGCATGTCGTCCTGGTACATGAGCTTGACGAGGCTCGTGTCCGCGCCGCATTTCCTAAGGAAGCCCGCCGCCTCGAACGTGCGCGCGCCGGTGTTGATGGAGAAGCTCTTGGTGTCCATCGTCATGCCCGCGAGCAGCGCGCTGCACTCGAAGGCCGTGGGTTTGAGGTCGTCGTCGAAATACTGCAACACTTCCGTCACCATCTCGCAGGTCGAGGACGCGCCCGCCTCGAGGTAGTTGAGCGTGGGGCTGGGGAGGGAGTCCACCGGCCTCCTGTGATGGTCTATTATAACCGTCTTTGACGCGGATTCATAGAGCTTTGTCGAAAGAACGGAGCTCGCGCGCTGCGTGTCGACCACGACGACGACGGAGCTCGGCCGGATAAGTTCGAGCGCAGCCTCCTCCAGGATCACGCTGTCGTGATACTGCTTGCTGGCGGCCATCGCCTCCATGGCCCCGTCCACCGCCGAGTTGGACTCGTTGAGCACGTAGTAGGAGCGCTTGCCCGCGCAGCTCGCGCAGCGCATGAGGCCGAGCGCCGCGCCCACGCAATCCATGTCGGGGTAGTTGTGGCCCATGATGAACACCTGGTCGGAATTTTCCATCAATTGGCGAAGCGCTTTGGCGAAGAGCCTCGTCTTCACGCGGGACTGCTTGGGCGAGGTCACCTGCCGCTTGCCGCCGTAGAAGTTGTAGCTCATGCCGCGCTTGACGACCGCCTGGTCGCCCCCGCGCCCGAGGGCGAGCTCCATGCCCTCCCTGGCGCTCTCGTCGGAGCGGAAGACGCAATCCTCCGCGCCCGCGGCGATGGAGAGGGTGACGGGCTGCTCGGTGCCGGTGTCGATGGCGTGCGCGGCCTCGAGCAGCGGGAAGCGCTGCCGCTCGAGCTCGGGCAGGTACTTCGCCTCGAACACGAGGAAGAAGCGCGCGTTCTCGTAGCGGCGGTAGGTGCCGTGGATGGAGGAGACGAGCGCCGCGACCCTGTTCTCCACCTCGGAGAGGACGGTGTTCCTGTGGAACTGCTTGTCGGCGGCGAGCTCCTCGTAATTGTCCACGTAGATGAGCGCCACGACGGGCATATTCTCCTCGTAGAGGCGCGTGTAATGGAGCGCCTCGGTCCGGTCGAGCCAGTACTGGAAGATGAGGTTCTTCGCGCCGGGATGCTCGCGCTTGACGGGGAGGCTCATCACCTGGTAGGTGCTGCCGAGATATTCGAACGAGAGCGCCTGCGCCGGGAACCGCGCGTCGAAGCCCGGGAGGATGCGGCGGATGTCGCGCCCGTCGTGGATTTTGCGAAAAGACTTGTTCGCCCAGATGATGCGGCCGTCCTCGTCGAAGATGAGGGCGGGGATGGTGAGCGTGTTCATGATCTGGGCGGAGGCGGAAGCGTTGATTTTGAAGATGTCGTCGAACTCGCGCGCGAGCTTCTTCCGGTATGTGCCGAGGATGATGGCGCTCACCGTGATGCCGAGGAGGGAAACCATGAAGGCGAGCGCGCCGTACCAGCGGGGCTCGACGAACAGCATCAGCCCCGCCCCGACGAAGAGGGCGGCGATCGCGAACGGGATCAGCGCTTTTTGCGGCTTGAGCGTCATTTTACCCCCGGCTTAGTTTTCGCCTGTTTTTTTCTTTTCCGTGTAATTCCTGCGAGCTTTGGTGATCCTGTCCATCAGCCCGAGGAAGATGAGCGAGTAAGGCAGCAGCAGCGCCGCGAAGATATAGAACGCAACGCGCCGGCCCTGCTTGTTCCTGCCGCCCATGCGGATGTTGAACTCCACATAGCAGATGCCCGTGAGCATCAGCGGCATGACGACGACGCTCGTGCCGAGCGCGAAGACGGCGTCCGCGTTCTCAAGGCCGATGAACATCACGGCGAGCACGCCCGCGATCGCCGCGAGCGAGGCATACGCGTACTGCTCGGAGAGCTGCCAGAGCGCGAAGTGCGCCATAGGGCGCATTTCGGCCCCCGCCTTTTTGGCGAGCGCGCGGGCGATGAGCACGTTTACGAGCGAGAAGAACATCGATGCGCCCGCGATGATATACATCGCAATCTGCGGCGCGATATCGCGCAGCGTCAGGAAGGCTTCGCGCACGAGCGAGAGCGCCGCCTCGTCCCGCGGCGCGAGCGCGCCGAATTCGTCGAGCAGCGCCCTGGACGTTTCCGCGATCGCCTCCTTGAACGCGGCGAAAGGGTTGCTGCCCGCGAGCATCGAGGGCAGGCAGAGGTTTAAATACATCGCGGCGCCCATCGCGAAGGCCGAGGCCACGACGGCGGTGCGCCAGGGGAGCTTTTTCCTTATAAAGAAGCCAGCGATCAGCGCGGCGGGGACGTACAGCGCGAGCAGGTAGCCCGCCTCGGCGGGCGGCAGGAAGGCGAGGGTGACCGCGGACGCGCCCGCGAGCGCGGGCACGATGCCGTAAGCGCCCCACGCGGCGAAAACGAACGCCAGAAACGCCGGCATGAGATGCGCCGCGAAGGGCACGAATACGCCCGCCGCCCCCGCAAGCGCGCCGATCATCAGCCCAAACGCCAGATACTTGCCGTTTTCGCCCTTTTTGTCCACGCAAACACGCTCCTGTAACGACCTATAGATAGATTATTATAAACCTTTTCGGCCGGGACAGCAAGCGCGCGCCGGGGACGGTCCTTCGGCGGTTGCATCGTTTCAAGGCAGATCGGGTTAAGGCAGGCAGGGGACGGTTCTGCATGCGCGAGGGCAATGCGCGCGCGGAATCCGCGTGGCGCCGTCGGGAAGACGAGCAAAACGAAAGAGGCAGGACCGTCCCCGCCGGCCCGGAAGGAACGAAGAATCCCCGTCGCGGCGGGGGCGTTTCGCCGGGGCTGGAACCGGGCGGATATGGAATCCGCCCCTACGCCCCGTTCCCGCAAAACCTCAGAGCAGAAAAGCGCCGGATAAACATGGAACCCGGCACCCCGCCGCAAAAGCCCCCCGACATAAAAACGGCTTCCGTTCACGCAAAAGCCGTTCTTACGCTTATTCGCTGTTCACTATTCGCTATTAGTTGTTAGTTGGCTAATTGACAATACCGATTGTCAATTAGCCTGCATACGGCAGTTCGGAGAACAGTTCGAATTCGTCGATGCCGTTGATGCGCCAGCCCCAGCCTTCTTCCGCGAAGGCGACGTAGATCACGCCCGTCAGGCCGTCCTCGGTGAAGAAATGGAAGTAGCCCGCGCCGTCCGTATCGAGGAGCGCGAGCTTCGTGCCGGCGGGCAGCGCGGAGGGCGCGCTGTCCCCGTCGAGCATGACGGGGATTTCGGCGGAAGCGACCAGCACGCCGCCTTCCCAGAGTTCTTCGGAGTCCACGTCGGCGTTGCGGGAGGTCCATATGCTGCCGGGGACGCGCTCGAGGGCGAAGACGCCGTCCGGGTTCATCCGGTACTGCGTCGTGCACCACCAGGAGCCGAGGATATCGATCGTGTCGCCGATGGTGACGACGGAGCCCTCGATTTTCTCCACCGCGCCGAACGCGGCGGGGAGGATGTAGTCATAAAGATAATCCGGGGTATAGGCGGGCTCCGCGGGGATCAGCTCGCCCGCGTCGTAGCGGAAAATCCATGTCTCATAATCGCAGGAGCAAATGTCCCCGCTGATGAAAAGCTCGACGAGGCCGTCCGCATCGATGTCCCAGGCGAAGGCCGCGCTCGGATCGCAGATGAGCTCCAGATCGGCCGAAGCCGCGCTCCCGTCTTCCGAGGAAACGCGCATGGTGGTATAGACGATATAATTTTGATCGTCATACGCGGGATCGAAGGCGACGCGCTCGATAAGGCCGTCGCCGTTGAGGTCCATGCTAAGGCTTCTCGCCTGCGTGAAGTCGACGAGATCGGCGACGACGATCCCTTCCGCGCCGAAGGACTGCGCCATGCAGTATAGAACCGTGGATTTGAGCGTTTCGTCATCCGGCTCCCCGGCGCACCACAGGCTGTACCGGACGCCCTCATGCGCCCAGGTGACGCGCCTGCCGCCGGAGGCGGCGTTCTCGGCGCTCGCCGCGACGGCGCCCGCGCCGCCTTCCACCTGCATGGAAAAGGCGGGCTTAAACGCATCGTACACGCCGGAAATATCACCTTCATCCCTGCTCGCCCGGTACGTATACGCAAAGCCGCCAAGCGTGAAGCGCACCTCGGCGAGCGCGCCGCCGATGATAAAGTAGGAAATATCCGTCGCGCCCTCGGGCGCGTCCATCGCGATGTCCAGCGCCGCGAACGCGGACGCGTTTTCGACGCTCTCGACCGGGTTGGGGAGACCCGTTCCGGCATCGGTCTTTTCGGGAGCGGGGGTTTCCCCGCTCCGGGGCAAATTGCCGAGTATGGAACACGCCGCGAGCGCAAGCGACGCCGCGGCGCACAGGAACGCCATAAGCAGCTTTTTCATATACGATACGCCCTCCTTCGATTCGCCAGGCTTCCAAGGCTACCCATTCATAGAACGCGGACGCGGGGAAAAAGTTGCGGCCGCTTTCGCGGCCGCGCAAGCGTTTTATCGGATGACGCCCCCGTCGTAGACGGGGACCACGTCCGTAACGTCGGGCGTGAAGCAGTATTTCACATCCTCCTCGAGGCCGAGCCGGACGAGCCTCGAATAATGCTCGGTTACGGACAGGTCGGCGCGCCCTTCGCGCCAGTCGGCATAGAGCATGCAGCAGACCATCGTGAAATCCGTGGCCTCGAGCGGCTTGGTGGCGGCGACGTTCATCGCCTCGGCGATGGCGCCCGCGGCGCACAGGTCGTCCGCGGAAATGCGGCCCATGGTGCCCGCGCAGACGATGAGCACGTCGTCCCCGATTTCAAGCGCGCGCTTCGCGACGGCGCTGCGGTTGATCATGGCTCCGATGAGCGCGGTCTTCGCCGAGCGCACGCTGTTGATGGCCTCCGTGCCGTTGGTGGTCGAGAGGATGACCTGCTTGTCGCGCACGGCCTTCGCGGTAAACTCCGCGGGCGAATTGCCAAGCGCGAAATCCGGCAGGCGGAGCCCGCCGCGCTCGCCGGCGAGCACGCAGTCCTTCGCGCCCAGACGCAGCGCGAGCGCCGCCGCCTCCCCGGGATCGGACGCGGGGATGATGCGGCCCGCGCCGTTCATAACGGCCGTGATGATGCTCGAGGAAGCCCGGAGCACATCGACGACGATGACGGTGCTGGCGGCAAGCTGGCTGTTTGAAATGCGGTTGTATAGCGGTACCGTATCGATTCTCACGCGAAGCTCCTTCCGGGACGCGCAAGCTTTGCGTCCTCTCTACGGCGTCCATTTTAACAAATTGTTTACGAGAATGCAAATAATACTCCGGTAAAGAGCAGCGAGAGCGCCGCGCCCAGCAGCGCGCCGAAGAGCGCGACCGGTATCGTCGCGCGGGTTTTCTTCACCCCGACGGAGCCGAAATAGAGCGCCACGGTGTAGAAGACGGTCTCGGTGGAGCCGAGCATGATGCTCGCCGCGACCCCCTCGAAGCTGTCCGGCCCGGAGACGTCGAACACGTCCTTTAAAAGCGACATCGCGGCGCTGCCGGAGAAGGGCCGGAGCACGAACAGGGGCACGAGCCCCGGCGGCATGCCGATCCATTTGAGCGCGGGCGCGAGGAAGCCGATGAACGCCTCGAGCGCGCCGGAGGCGCGCAGCACGCGAAGGGCGATGAGCATCGCCGCCATGCAGGGGAGCACGCGAAGGAGCAGCGGCAGCCCGTCCCGCGCGCCCTGCACGAAGGCGTCGTACAGATCGGCCTTGCGAAGGAGCGCGATTAGGAGAAGCGCGGCCACGAGCGCCGGCAGCAGCCAGTTCATTTGCCTCTCCTTTTGACGGGGTAGAGCCTGCACATCAGCTTCATGAGCGCGGCCGCCGCGAAAAAACAGGCGACGGAGGAGACGAACGTCGGCAGCACCACGCAGAATACGTCCGCCGAGCCCGCGGCGGCGCGCAGCGCGAGCACGCCCGCCGGGATCAATTCGATGGCGGTGGAGTTGAGCGCGAGGAACATGCACATGTCGTCCGTGGCGACGTCGCTCTTGCCGGAGGCTTCGCTCATCTCCCGCATCGCCTCGAGGCCGAAGGGCGTCGCCGCGCTGCCCGCGCCAAAGAAGTTCGCGGCGAGGTTCAGCGTGATGGGCGCGACGGCGCTTTTCGAGGAGGGGAACAGGCGGGAGAGCGGCTTCTCGGCGGCCTTCGCCAGCCCTTCGATCATGCGCGCGGACTTGGCGACGTTCAATACGCCCATCCAGAGCATGTAGGTGCCCGCGAGCGTCATGCACAGCGTCACCGCCTCGCCCGCGCCTTCGGTCATGGCGGAGGCGACCTCCTCGGCGCGCCCCGCGGCGATCCCCCAGACGAGGCCGACGATCATCATAGCGCCCCAGATATAGTTCATCATGGGCTAATCTTATGCGCGAGGGCGCGGGGAATTGTGCGTCAAAAAAACAGCGCGCCGTTTTTTTGAATTTGCGCGCTTGGGCCGGAACAGGCCCGCGCCGCGCCGCCCGTTGACAATCCTTTTATAATTAAGGATAATAGTGTGGATATTTCGATTGATTGAAAGGACGTGAAGGCAATGGAGGAGCTCGCATCGGCGCCGAAAAATTTCATAGAGGAGTTTATCGAGCAGGACATCGCCGAAAAAGGCCTTTTGCACATTCGCACGCGCTTCCCGCCCGAGCCGAACGGCTATCTGCACATCGGCCACGCGAAGGCGCTCTTCATCGACTTTTCGATGGCGGAAAAATTCGGCGGCACCTGCAATCTGCGCTTTGACGACACGAACCCCGCCAAGGAGGACGTGGAGTACGTCGAGGCCATAGAATACGATATCAACTGGCTCGGCTTCCAGTGGGACAAGCTCTGCTTCGGCAGCGATTATTTCGATACCTGCTTTGATTTGGCGGTGCTGCTCATCAAAAAGGGCCTCGCGTATGTGGACGACCTCACCAGGGACGAGATGCGCGAATACCGCGGCACGCTCACCGAGCCCGGCAGGAACTCGCCCTACCGCGACCGCTCCGTCGGGGAGAATCTCGACCTCTTTTACCGCATGCGGGACGGGGAGTTCGAGGACGGCGCGCGCACGCTGCGCGCGAAGATCGACATGGCCTCGCCCAACATCAACATGCGGGACCCCGCGATCTACCGCATCCGCCACTTTACCCACCACCACACGGGGGACAAGTGGTGCATCTATCCGATGTACGACTTCGCCCACCCGATTCAGGACGCGATCGAGGGCATCACGCACTCGCTCTGCTCGCTCGAATACGAGGCGCACAGGCCGCTTTACGACTGGGTCACGGAAAACTGCGATTTCCCCGAGCCCCTGCCGCGCCAGATCGAGTTCGCGCGCCTCAACCTCACCAACACCGTCATGAGCAAGCGGTACCTTCGCCGCCTCGTCGAGGAAAACCATGTCTCCGGCTGGGACGATCCGCGCATGCCCACGCTCTGCGGCCTGAGGCGCCGCGGCTACACGCCCGAGGCCATCCGCGACTTCCTCCTGCGCGCGGGCATCGCCAAGGCCGATTCCGTGGTCGACACGGCCATGCTCGAGCATTGCCTCCGCGAGGACCTCAACGCGCGCGCGTTTCGCATGAACGCCATACTCGACCCCATCCGCCTCGTCGTCGAGAACATGGGGGAGAGCGAATACCACGAGGTGGAATTCGAGAACCTGCCCGACCGTCCCGAGTTGGGGACGCGCAAGGCGCGCTTTGGCAGGGAGCTCTATATCGAGCGGGAGGATTTCGCGATCGACCCGCCCAAGAAGTATTTCCGCCTGAAGCCCGAAGGCGAAGTGCGCCTCAAGGGCGCGTACATCGTGCGTTGCACGCGCTACGAAACGGACGAGGCAGGGAACGTCGCGACCGTCTACTGCACCTACGACCCGGAAACGAAATCCGGCGAATGCGAAAGGAAGGTCAAGGGCACGCTGCACTGGCTTTGCGCGAAGGACGCCGTGCCCGCGGGATTCCGCCTCTACGAGCCGCTCCTTCTCGATGCGGCCGAGGACGACGCGCGCGACTTCATCGAACGGCTCAACCCCGACTCGCTCAAAATCGCGCGCGGCTTCGTGGAGCCCGCCCTCGCGAAGGCAACGCCCGGCGAGCGCTTCCAGTTCATCCGCACGGGCTATTTCTGCGCGGACCTCGAGCATACGCAGGACGCGCCCGTGTTCAACCGGGCCGTGGGGCTGAAGGACAGCTTTAGGGTCAATTGACAATTGACAATTGATAATTGACAATCAAGGGGACGCCGCCGCGGGCGGGCTGTAGAGGGCCGATTCCATATCGGCCCGAACCACGAGGCAATTGACAATTAAGGGGACGCCGCCGCGGGCTGTAGGGGCCGATTCCATATCGGCCCGAACCACGAGGCAATTGACAATTGATAATTGATAATTGACAATCAAGGGGACGCCGCCGCGGGCGGGCTGTAGAGGCCGATTCCATATCGGCCCGAACCACGAGGCAATTGACAATCGGGGGACGCCGCCGCGGGCGGGTTGTAGGGGCCGATTCCATATCGGCCCGAACCACGAGGCAATTGACAATTGGCAATTGATAATTGACAATCGGGAACGCGCCGCGGGCGGGCTGTAGGGGGCCGATTCCATATCGGCCCGCGGTAAAAACACATGGTGCCGCAGGGGCGGATTTTATATCCGTCCGGCATACGCAAGGGGGAGATGAAATGACCATCCGGACCAGATTCGCGCCGAGCCCCACGGGCTACATGCACCTGGGAGGCATGCGTACGGCGCTTTATACCTACCTTTTCACCAGGAAGTGCGGCGGCACGTTCATCCTGCGCATCGAGGATACGGACCAGAACCGCTATGTCGAAGGCGCGACGGAGGTCATCTACCGCACGCTCAAAGGCATCGGCATTACCTGGGACGAGGGCCCCGACGTGGGCGGGGACTACGGCCCCTACGTGCAGAGCGAGCGCAAGGACATGTACCTTCCCTACGCGAAGCGGCTCGTCGAGACGGGCGGGGCCTACTATTGCTTCTGCGCGAACGAGGAATTGGACGCGCGCCGCGCCGAGGCTTCCGCGCGGGGCGAAACCTTCAAATACGACAAGCACTGCCTGAACCTCTCCGGGGCGGAGATTCAGAAAAAGCTCGACGCGGGCGTCCCTTACGTCATCCGCCAGAACGTGCCGCTTCATGGCGAGGCCTCGTTCGACGACGTGCTCTACGGCCGCATCGCCATCGACTGCGCCGACCTCGACGACCAGATCCTCATCAAGGCCGACGGCATGCCCACCTATAATTTCGCGAACGTCGTGGACGACCACACCATGGCCGTCACCCACGTCATGCGCGGCAACGAATACCTCGCCTCCACGCCGAAATACAACCTCCTCTACGAGGCCTTCGGCTGGGAGAAGCCCGTGTACATCCACCTCAACAGCGTCATGCGCGACGCGCAGCATAAGCTTTCTAAGCGCACGGGCGACGCGTATTATGAGGATTTCATCGGCAAGGGCTTCCTCAAGGACGCCATCGTCAACTACATCGCGCTGCTCGGCTGGAACCCGGGGGACGAGCGCGAGTTCTTCACGCTCGACGAGCTGCAGGACGCCTTCTCGCTCGAGGGCCTCAGCAAGTCCCCCGCGATCTTCGACATCGCCAAGCTCACCTGGATGAACGCGGAGTATATCAGGCGGCTCACGCCTGAGCAGTATACCGAGGCGGCGCTGCCGTGGTATGAGAAGGCGGGCGTCGCCCGGATGGATCGCGATGTGCTCCGCCGCATTTTGCAGCCGCGCACCGAGGTGTTCGGGCTGCTGCCGGGGATGGTGGATTTTCTCGTTTCGCTCGACGAAGACTATGACGTGGAGCTCTTCACCAACAAGAAGTCCAAAACGGACGCGGAGATCTCCAAAAGCGTGCTCGACATGGTGCTCCCCGCCCTGCGGGAACTGCCCGAATGGACGGAGGAAGCTCTGCATGCCGCTCTCATCGGCATGGCGGAAAAAAACGGCATGAGGAACGGCACGCTGCTCTGGCCCGTGCGCATCGCGCTCGCGGGCAGGCAGGTCACCCCGGGCGGCGCCATCGAGATCGCCTTCCTGCTGGGCAGGGAGGAGTCGCTCCGGCGCATCGCCCTCGGGCGGAAGAAACTCGGCTGAATCGAAACCGGAAAAATCGGGACGGGAGGCAGATATGACGGAAAAGCAGCTTCTCGACATGTGGCGCTTCGAGGAGGAATTCCCCTTCGGGGGATGGGATTTCTCGCATCTGGACGGCCGATGGGAGGAGGAACCCCTCCCCTGGGATTACGACGCCGCCGTGCGGCGCTTCCTCCGGCCGGAATGTGACATACTCGACATGGATACGGGCGGCGGGGAATACCTTTTGACGCTCCGGCACCCCTATGAAAAGACGGCGGTGACGGAATCGTACCCGCCCAACTGCGAAGTGTGCAAAAACGAGCTCGAACCCCTCGGCATCGTCGTCGCGGAATGCGACCCCGAAAAGGAACCTCTGCCCTTCGACGCGGAGAGCTTCGACCTCGTCCTCAACCGCCACGGCTCCTATCGGGCGGACGAGGTGAAGCGCGTGCTCAAGCCTGGCGGCGCATTCGTCACGCAGCAGGTGGGCGGGCGCAACAACACGCTGCTTGCGGGCAGGCTTATTCCCGATTACCAGCCCGCGTATCCGCTGCACGACCTCGCGCACGAGAGCGCGCGCTTTGAAAAAGAAGGCTTCAGGCTCCTCGAAAAAAAGGAATACTTCCCCGAGCTGCGCTTTTTCGACGTCGGCGCGCTCGTGTATTTTGCGCGCGTGATCGAGTGGGAGTTCCCCGGCTTTTCGGTGGACAGGTGCCGCGCGGAGCTCTTCGCCCTCCAGCGCGAGGTCGACGAGCGCGGCGCGGTGAAAAGCCTCGAGCACCGCTTTCTGATCGTCGCGAAAAAGCCCTGACGCGCGGGGAAAAAGGGGAAACCCGGGCTTGCGCGCGCGAAAACGATGTGATATAATGCGATGCTAACGTACTTCTTGCGCCGTCCTCGAGGCGGTGCCATCAGACCATAAGGAGGTGAAATGCGTGAACAAATACGAAGCTATGTATGTGATCGCGCCCGAACTTGAGGACGAGGCCGTCAAGGCCCTCATCGCGAAGTTTTCGGGCATCATAACCGCCAACGGCGGCGAGATCGGCAGCGTGGACGAGTGGGGCAAGCGCCGTCTGGCCTATCCCATCGACTACAAGACCGAGGGTTACTATGTGCTGCTTATGTTTGCGGGTTCGTCCGAGCTCCCCAAGGAGCTTGAGCGTAACTTCAATAACGATGAGAATATCATCCGCTATCTCGTCATCCGCAAGGACGCGTAAGCACCCGTGCTAAGGAAAGGTTGGTAATGCAATGAACAAGGTGTTTCTGACCGGCAACCTGACAAAGGACCCCGACGTCCGCACGACCGGCGGCGGGACGAGCGTATGCACGTTCCGCATCGCGGTGACGCGCCGCTTCCAGAACCAGCAGGGGGAGCGCGTTTCGGACTTTTTTGACGTTGTGGCCTGGCGCCAGCTCGCGGACCTCTGCGGGCGCTATCTCGCCAAGGGCCGCAAGGTTGCGGTGGTCGGCGAGTTGCAAACGCGCAACTACGAGGCCAAGGACGGCACGAAGCGTTACGTTACCGAGATCGTGGCGGACGAGATCGAATTCCTCTCGCCCCGCGACGGCAGGGAAGGCTCCGGCGCGCCCGGCGGCGGCGAATACGGCCGCCCCGAGCCCGCGCAGCAGCAGGCCCCGGAAGGATTCATCGACATCGAGGACGATCAGCTCCCCTTCTGAGCGCCGTCCCGATGAATTTATGAAAGGAGATTTCTCATCATGGAAGACCGCAAAATGAAGCCCCGTCCGCGCAAGGGCAGGCGCAAGGTTTGCGCTTTCTGCGCCGATAAGGTTGAGCATATCGATTACAAGGACGTGCCGCGGCTGCGCAAGTTCACGACCGAGCGAGGCAAGATCATGCCCCGCAGGATGAGCGGCGTATGCGCCAAGCACCAGAGGGAGCTCGCCATCGCCATCAAGCGCGCGCGCCAGGTCGCCCTGTTGCCCTATGTTTCGGACTAAGGAAAACTAAAACACCACACCCGAAGAACGTTAGTCGGAGCCGCGCGATCGGCTCCGTTTTGTTTTGCGGCCGCGCATAAAAAGGGGAACAGCCCGAGGCCGCTCCCCTGGTGGATCGAATCGGTTCCGACCGCGCTCAGTCGTCCTTCCTGCGGCGGGCGATGAACGCCAGGCCGAAGGAGGAGAGCAGGGCGGCCGCGCCGGCAACGCCGGCCCACTCGGCGGCGCCCGTCTGGGGCGCCCCAACCGGGGGCTGCTGCGGCTGCACGGGCACGGGTTCCAGCGTGAAGCTGCCCTCCACGCGGATCGTATAGGTGATGATGCGCTTGATATAGGCGGGCTTTTTGGGCGGATTGACATATTCCTCATTGATCACGATCTCGGCCTTGCTCCAGTCGAGCGTGCCGGGCTTCCAGCCGGTGAAGTTGTACCCGGCGCGATAGGGGTTGCCGGCGAGCGCGGGCGGGGCCGTGACGCCGACCACATCCGCGGGCCAGAAGATTGCGCCGTCGATGAAGGTGCCCGTGTAATAGAGGTTGTAGAACGACTCCTCCCTGACCTCCATCCACACAGCCTCCACGCAGATATCGTTCCACTTGTTGCGGTTGCGGTTGTAATCCACGTCTACAGTCACGGTAGCCCCGCAGGATTTGGTTTTCCCCCCGACCTTCCAGCCGGTCAGAACATGCCCTGCCTTCGTGGCGGCGTTGGCGCCGGGCAGCGTGAAGGTCGCCTCGGGATCGTTCGTGTGCTTGCCCGACACGGTCGCTGTCTGAGTGGTTTCAAACCCCGCGGCCGCCGTGCCTCCATTCAGGTCGTAAACGATGTTGACCGTGTCCGGCTTGGATTGCGGCCCGCCCTGTCCCTGGCTGTGGTCGGCGAGCGCGGTCCCCGCTACCGACAGCACGAGTGAAAGGACGAGCATGAATACGGCCAGCTTCTTGAAGACGGTTTTGGATTGCATGATGGTTCCTCCTCATTTGATTTTTTCGATTGCCTTTCAGGCAAAAACTGTTTCTTCATGAGTATATTGGCCGAAGGAGCAAAAAATTATAACCGCGGCGTAATATGTCGCGGCTAAATGCGTGAAAACAGTTGCCTTGGGGAGCGGTTCGACACGATCCTGGCGAAAACATCACGGCCTTTCGCGTTTCGCGAAACGCTGTCTGCACAGCGGCAACTCATATGGAAGGAACGCCGGCGCCTTCCCGGACATGCGTGATCCTCTCCGGCGCAGCGGGAACAGCCCAAAAAAGAACGATCCCCGCCGAACGCCGTTCAAGCGGGGACCGCCTCAGTCCGTAGATAATTGTCAATTATCAATTGTCAATTGTCAATTGAATTTCACCACCGGCTTCCTCGCCGCCTGCACCTCGTCGGGCCTGCCAACGGGCGTGGAGACGGGGGAGGCGTGGAGCCTTTCGGGCTCCTCGAGCGCGATCTTCGCGATCTCGCGCATGGCGGATATGAACCCGTCGAGTGTCTCGCGGCTCTCGCTCTCGGTCGGCTCGATCATGATCGCCTCGTGGACGATGAGCGGGAAGTAGATCGTGGGCGGATGGTAGCCATAATCGATGAGCGTCTTTGCGATGTCCGCCGTATGCACGCCGTTCCCGAGCATCCTCTCGGTGGGCGCGAGCACGCACTCGTGCATGCAGACGCGCGCGTGCGGCACGGCGTAAACGTCCTTCAAAGCGTTCAAAACATAGTTCGCGTTCAGAACGGCGTTCTCGCTCGCCTCTTTCAGGCCCTCCGCGCCGAGGCTTAAAATGTAGGCGTACGCCTTGGCCATCACGGAGAAGTTGCCGTAGAACCCCTTGACCTTGCCGATGGAGAGCGGGCGGTCGTAGTCGAGCGACGCGTTGCCGCAGCAGCCGGACATCACGAGGGGACAGGGCAGATAGGGGATCAGCTCCGCCGTGACGCCCACCGGGCCGCTGCCCGGGCCGCCGCCGCCGTGCGGGGTGGAGAAGGTTTTGTGCAGGTTGATGTGCATCACGTCGAAGCCCATGTCCGCGGGGCGCGCGACGCCCATGACGGCGTTGAGGTTCGCCCCGTCGTAATAGAGAAGCCCGCCCGCGTCGTGGACGATCTTGGCGACCTCGGCGATGTTCTTTTCAAAAAGGCCCAGCGTCGAGGGGTTCGTGAGCATCAGTCCCGCGGTGTCCGGCCCGCAGGCCGCGCGAAGGGCGGCGAGGTCGATGCCGCCGTCCGGCGCGGAGACGAGTTCCCGCGTTTCAAAGCCCGCCATCACGGCGGAGGCGGGGTTGGTGCCGTGCGCCGAATCCGGGACGATCATGACCTTGCGCTCATCATCCTGCCGCATGTCGTGGTACGCCTTGATGATCATGAGGCCGGCGAGCTCCCCGTGCGCGCCCGCCGCGGGCTGCAGGGTGAACTTGTCGAACCCCGTGATCGCGCAGAGCGCGTTTTCAAGTTCCGCCATCAGGCGGATGGCGCCCGCGGCGCAGTCCTCGTCCGCGAGGGGGTGCAGGCCGTTGAAGAGCGCCGCGACCTCCTCGTTCACTTTGGGGTTATACTTCATCGTGCAGCTGCCGAGGGGGTAAAAGCCGTTGTCCACGCCGAAGTTCCTGCGCGAGAGGTTGGTGTAGTGGCGAACCACGTCCGCCTCGGCGATTTCCGGCAGGGGAAGCGCGGCCTTTGCCGCGTACTCCCCGGGGATGAGGCAGTCGAGCTCCGGCACGTCGAGCGGGGGCAGGTCACAGCCCCTCCGCCCGGGCTTCGAGCGTTCGAACAGCAAAGGATAGGAAGACCGGCTCATTGGAACACCTCCTCGAGCGCCGCGAGGGCCGTGTCGATTTCCTCGCGCGTGTTCTGTTCCGTAACGCACCAGAGCGCGCCCCGGTCGCCGGGGATGAGGCGGTTCAGCCGCACGCCGCCCATGACGCCGCGGTCCTTGAGCACGGCGTTGACGAGCGAGGCGTCCTTGTCGTAATCCACGGCGAACTCGTTGAAGAAGGGCGTCTCGGGGTACCGGAGGCGGATGCCCTTGATGCGGCCCATGCCCTCGGCGAGGTAATGCGCCTTCTGCATGGACTGGTTCGCGGCCTCGGCGAGGCCCTTGGGGCCCATGAGGGAGAGGTAGATGCTCGCCGTCACGGCACAGAGCATCTGGTTCGAGCAGATGTTGGAACTCGCCTTTTCGCGGCGGATGTGCTGCTCGCGCGCCTGCAGCGTAAGCACATAGGCGCGCGTGCCGTCCTTGTCCGCCGTTTCGCCCACGATCCGGCCGGGGAGGCCGCGCATGAGCTTCTGGGTCGCGGCCATGAAGCCCACGTAAGGCCCGCCGAAGGCGAGCGGGAGGCCGAGCGGCTGCCCGTCCCCGACGGCGATGTCCGCGCCGAGTTCGCCCGGGCGCGCCAATACGCCCAGCGCGTGGGGATAGACATAGCTCACATAGAGGCCGCCGAACGCGTGCGTCGCCTCGGCGAGCTTTTTTGTGTCCTCGAGGCAGCCGAAGAAGTTGGGCTGCGCGGCGATGAACCCAGCGGCGTTCCCGCCGTTTTGCTCCAGCGCGGCCATATCGGTCACGCCCTTCTCGCCGAGCGGGATTTCCACGAGTTCCGTCTCCGAGAAGCGCGCGTAGGTCTTGAGCACCGCAATCACGTCCGGATGTAGGCCCGCGCTATAGAGGACCTTGTTTTTGCGCTTCGCGGCGGTGAGCATGTTCATGGCCTCGGCGGCGGCGCTCGCCCCGTCGTACACGGAGGCGTTCGCGGCGTCAAGTCCGGTCAGCTGGCACACGAGCGTCTGGAATTCGAAAATCGCCTGCAGCATGCCCTGGCTCATCTCGGCCTGATAGGGGGTGTAGGCCGTGTAAAACTCGCTGCGCATCGCAAGCTGCGGCACCGCGGCGGGGATATAGTGGTTGTACGCGCCCGCGCCGCGGAAGATCGCAAGCTCGGTCCTATTCTGCCTTGCGAGGGAGGCGAAGACGCGCCGCACCTCGCTCTCGCTCATGCCGCGGGGCAGCGCGAGCGGCCGGCGAAGGCGCACCTCCTCCGGGATGTCGGCGTAGAGCGCGCCCATGTCCGCAAGGCCGATGCTTTCGAGCATCTCGCGGCGCTCCTGCTCCGTATTGGGGACGTAGCTTCTCATCTGGGCTCAACCCTCCGAGGCCACGAAGGCGTCGTACTGCTCCGCGTCCATGAGGGCGGCCTCGTCCAGCGATTCGATCTCGATCACGGCGATGAACGCGCCGTAGGGGTCGGCGTTGATGCGCTCAGGCTCGGCCTCGAGCGCCGCGTTCGCCTCGATTACCTTGCCGCCCACGGGGGTGTAGATCTCGCTCGCGGCCTTGACGCTTTCGACGACGGCGAACGAATCGCCGGGGCTGAAGCTGTCGCCCGCGGCGGGCAGCTCGACGAACACGATGTCGCCCAGCGCGTTCTGCGCGTGGTCGCTGATGCCGATGCGGGCGTTCCCGCCCTCGATAAGGATCCATTCGTGGTCGCGGGTGTATTTGCGGTCCTTGGGTGTCATACTGTCGTCCTCCTGTGATGAAATAGGGTCTTTTTTATCGCAAAATCATGTTTGCCGCTTAACGCTCAGCTTCTTTTATAGAAGGGGATCGCCACGCGCTCCGCCTTGAGCCTCTTGCCGCGCACCTCCACCTCGAAAGCGGTTTCGCCCGCGCGCGCGGCGTCCACGAGCGCCATGCCGTAGCTGCCCTCGAGCGTGGGCACGGGCATGCCGGAGGTGACCTGTCCGGCGTTTTGCCCCTCGAAGAACACCGGGCAGTGCTCGCGCATAATGCCGCGCTCCGTAAGGCGAAGGCCGATGCGCGCGCGCGCCGGGGGCGCCGTGAGCGCGGCCTTGCCGATGAAATCATCTTTGCTAAGCTTCACCGCGAAGCCGATGCCCACCTCAAGCGGGGTGACGGTTTCGTTCATCTCGTGCCCGTAAAGCGGCATGCCCGCCTCGAAGCGCAGCGTGTCGCGCGCGCCGAGCGCGCAGGGGAGGAGGCCGAATTCCTTCCCGGCTTCCATCAGCGCCGCGTGCAGCGCGGGGCCGTCCGCCGGCGCGCAGTAAAGCTCCACGCCGTCCTCGCCCGTGTAGCCCGTGCGGGAGACCATGCACGTGACGCCCGCGACCTTCGTTTCCGGCACGAAGGAAAAGTTCTTCTCGGGCAGGGGGCCGTCCGCGCCCGCGGCCTGGAGCACGTCCATGAAGCGCGGACCCTGCAGCGCGAGCTGCGCCCAGAGCGGGCTCTCGTCAATCACCTTCACGTCGCCGAAAACGTGCTCTTTGAACCAGGCGATGTCCTTTGCTGTGTTGCCCGCGTTGATGACGAGCAGGTAGTCGTCGTCCGCGAACTTATAGACGAGCACGTCGTCCACCGTGCCGCCGTTTTCGTAGCACATCATCGAGTAGCGGCAGCGGCCGGGCGCCAGGGTCGCGATGTCGTTGGTGAGCAGCTTTTGAAGATAAGCGAACGCGTCCTTCCCCGAAATGCGCGCCTCGCCCATGTGCGAAACGTCGAAAAGGCCCGCCCTCTCGCGCACAGCCTTGTGCTCCTCGACGATGCCGGAATACTGCACGGGCAGCGCCCAGCCCCCGAAGTCCACCATGCGGCCGCCGAGCGCGATATGCGTATCGTAGAGCGGCGTTTTTTTCAGCTCATCCATCGATCTGCCTCCCTGTGTTATTTCGTAATTTTCGTTTTCCACCGCAGTCATTATATCGCAAAGCCGCTGCCAAATCAAAGCAAAAAAGACGCGGAAGAGCGCGCGCTTTTGCGCGAAAGGATGTCCCTTTCGTAAACAAAAACGGCGCGAACGCCCGTTTCGTTGATAAATGACGCGCGCTGTGCTATGATGATCAAACGGAGGTTGTTCCGTGGCCCGCAACAGATATAAAATCGCAAGGAGATCGATCTGGTTCGTGCTGCGCACGCTGCTCATCGTGGCGGGCGTCGTCGCGCTGTGCCTCGCCGTGTTCGTCGAGGGCATGCACGTGAGCAACCTGTATATCCTCGCGATCGAAGGGCTCGAGGCGCGCGCCGAAACCGTTTTGAAGGGCGGCGAAATCCTCGAGCTTACGACATATTTCACCGAGGATTTCATCAACAACGACCCCGCGCTCTACCGCGATGATTACGAGGGCTTCACCGTGGCGAGCTTCGACTACCGCGTGGAGGTGAGGAGCTTCTTCGTGCTGCCGTGGAGCGTGCGCGCGACCATGGTGGTGGACGACGGGCTCGCCGCGCTCAACGCCGCCGCCGACGGCGCCGCGGGGGAGACGCCGCCCGTCCCGCCCGAATGGACGCCCGGCAGGTATCAGGTGGTCTTCACCAAGCTCGGTTCCCGCTGGTACATCAGCGGCCTCGTACTTATCGAAGAGAACCCGGAGACGGACGTCAAGCCCACGCCCGATTTGAGTCTGCTGACGCCGGCGCCGGAGGCGACGCCCACCGCGAGACCCTCCGTTTCTCCAACCGTCCGAACGACGGGCTCTGCGGGATGAAAAACGCGCTTTTCTTTGAGCCAGGGCGGGATTTCCCCGTCCTGCTCGCGCCCATGGCGGGCGTCACCGACGCCGTCTTTCGCGGCATCTGCCGCAATATGGGCGCGGACTTTTCCTATACGGAAATGGTCTCCGCCAAAGGGCTGCACTATCAAAACGCCAACACGGGCGCGCTGCTCGAGACCGCGCCGGAGGAGACCGCTTTCGGCGTTCAGCTTTTTGGCAGCGAGCCGGATATATTGGCCGAAGCCGCGCATACTCTTTGCGAGGGTCATCATGCGAGGCCTTCCGTCATAGATATCAACATGGGCTGCCCCGCGCACAAGATCGTCAAAAACGGCGAGGGCAGCGCGCTGATGAAAAACGAAACGCTCGCCGCGCGCATCATCGAGGCCGTCGTCAGGGCTTCGCCGGTACCCGTGAGCGTGAAGTTCCGCAAGGGATGGGACGACGCGCACGTCAACGCCGTCTCCTTCGCGCGGATGGCGGAAGCCTCCGGCGCTTCGCTCGTCACCGTCCACGGGCGCACGCGCGAGCAGATGTACGAGGGCCGCGCGGACTGGGAGATCATCGCGCGCGTGAAGGACGCGGTCCGGATTCCCGTCATCGGCAACGGGGATGTCTTCCGCGCCGGGGACGCGCTCGCCCTGCGCGAAAAGACCGGGTGCGACGGGGCGATGGTGGCGCGCGGCGCGCGCGGGAACCCTTTTATTTTCCGGGAAATAAAGGCGCTTCTTTGCGGGACGCCCACCGAAGAACCCTCGCCTGCGGAGCGCGTCGACATGGCGCTCCTGCACGTAAAAAAACTTGTCGAAGCGAAGGGGCCGGGCGCGGTGAGGGAGCTTCGCAAGCACGTCGCCTGGTACGCGGGCGGATTGCGCGGCGCATCGGAGCTCCGCCGCCGCGTGAACGGCGTATCCGACGTACGGGATTTGCTCGTTTTACTTGAAAATTATAAGAAAAGCTTCCTTTCTTGACAAAGGGGCGGCGCTTACATATAATGACATAATACACAGGGAGGAATGGGGGCTATTCTTCCTATTATATTAGCTTTTTTGAACCGGAGGAGAGGATATGGGTCAGGTGCATTTGACGGCCGAGGGCGTGAAGAAGTACGAGGAAAGGCTCGAATACCTTAAAACGACGGCCCGCACTGAGAACACCGAGCAGATCAAAGTCGCGCGCGCGTTCGGCGATTTGAGCGAGAACGCCGAGTACGACGCCGCGAAGACCGAGCAGGCGCGCATCGAGTATGAGATCGCCGAAATAGAGGCGATGCTCAAGAACGTCATCGTCATCGACGAGGACGCGCTCAACACGAACCTCGTCGACGTCGGCGCGACCGTGCGGGTCCGGCTGCTCTCCAAGGGCGGCCGCGAGGTCACCTATCAGCTCGTGGGCAGCGCGGAGGCGGACCCGTATCAGAACCGCATCTCCAACGAGTCCCCCGTGGGCAAGGGCCTCCTCGGCCGCACGAAGGGCGACGTCATCGAGGTGCCGACGCCCGGGGGCATCAACCGGATAGAAATCGTCGAAATTGGGAAATAAAGAGGTAAATTACCAAGGAGCAGCACATGGAAGAGCAGATGACAAACGCCGCACCCCCCGAGCACGAGCTGACGCAGGAGGAGCTCAACGAGCTTCTTCAGGTCAGGCGCGACAAGCTCAAGGCCCTGCAGGACCAGGGCCGCGACCCGTTCGAGATCGTCAAGTTCGATCGCGACCATTACAGTTGCGACGTCCTTGCGAACTTCGACGCGCTCGAAGGGAAAACCGTCACGATCGCCGGGCGCATGATGAGCAAACGCATCATGGGCAAGGCGAGCTTTGCCCATCTGCTCGATTACAAGGGCGACATCCAGATCTACGTTAAAAAGGACGATCTGGGCGAGGACGCCTACGCAGACTTCAAATCGATGGACATCGGGGATATCCTCGGCGTGACGGGTACGGTCTTCAAGACCCGCACGGGCGAGATTTCCGTGCACGCTGTGAGCGTGACGCTCCTTTCGAAATCCCTCCGGCCCCTGCCGGAGAAGTTCCACGGCCTGAAGGACCCGGAGCTGCGCTACCGCCAGCGCTTCGTGGACCTCATCGTCAACCCCGAGGTGCGCGAAACGTTCATCAAGCGCGCGCAGATCGAGGCCGAGATCAGGCGCTACCTGAACTCCGAGGATTTCATCGAGGTGGAGACGCCGGTTTTGAACATCACGGCGAGCGGCGCTTCCGCGCGCCCGTTCATCACGCACCACAACTCGCTCGACCTCGATATGTATCTGCGCATCGCCACGGAGCTCCATTTGAAGATGTGCATCGTGGGCGGGCTCGAGCGCGTGTATGAAATCGGCAGGCTCTTCCGCAACGAGGGCATGGACGCCACGCACAACCCCGAGTTCACGACGATCGAGATCTATCAGGCCTATACCGATTACCACGGCATGATGCGGCTTTGCGAGGAGATCATCTCCCGCTGCTGCCGCCTTGTGAACGGCGGGAAGACGAAAATCGAATACTGCGGCACGGAAATCGACCTCACGCCGCCCTTCGCGCGCGTGACGATGCGCGACGCGGTCACGCAATACACAGGCGCCGACTTCATGGCCTGCGGGACGGACGAGGAGGCCCGCGCGCTCGCTAAGTCCATCGGGCTTTACGTGGAGGACAAGACCGCCACCAAAGGGAAGCTCCTCGCGCTCGCATTCGACGAGTTCGTGGAGGACAAGCTCGTGCAGCCGACCTTCATCATCGACTACCCGGTCGAGAATTCGCCGCTGACCAAAAGGAAGCCCGGCGTGCCCGGCATCACGGAGCGCTTCGAGCTGTTCATCGCGGGCCACGAGTACGCCAACGCCTTCTCCGAGCTCAACGACCCCATCGACCAGCGCGGCCGCTTCGTGCAGCAGGCGACGGAGCGCGCCAAGGGGGATGACGAGGCCATGATGATCGACGAGGATTTCTGCCTCGCGCTCGAGTACGGCATGCCCCCGACCGGCGGCATCGGCATCGGCATCGACCGCCTGGTGATGCTCCTGACCGACCAGTCGACCATCCGCGACGTGCTGCTCTTCCCCACGATGAAACCGCTAAAATAGTTGATGATTGCCGACGGACAATTGACAATGAAACACTGAGGACAAACAAACGGCTTCCGGTTATAATATTCGGAAGCCGCATTATTTTTTCGGCCTGCAACCCGGGGCGCCTCGCGCGCGTTTTATTGTTAAATACTTGTAAATAAGCGTCCGCCGGTTTGCCGGAGCGCTTTTTGTATGATATGATAACTGCGTAAATTTGCGCGATCACCTGAATTCGTTTCGTTGGAGGATAACAATACCATGAAAAGAATCATAGCGCTGCTGCTCGTCGTTTCCATGGCGCTGGCCATGGCGGCCTGCAACGGCGGCATCGGCAGCACGGATCCCGTGAACATCGACCCCGTGACGCCCTCGCCGGAGCCCACCGGCGAAGGCAACGCGCCGCTCGGCCTTTCGAGGCAGTATCCGCAGACCATGGGGATGGTCGCCGCGGGGTACATCCACTCCCTGGGCCTTCGCGCGGACGGCACCGCGCTCAGCGCGGGGCATGACTATTACGGGCAGCGCCGGGTCAAGGATTGGACGGATGTCGTCTATATCGCGACGGGCAAGTCCGTCTCGATCGGAGTCAGGAAAGACGGCACGCTCCTTACCGCCGGGTCGCTCCTCAACGGGACGTCCGGCGACGCGGCGGCGCTCGCAACCGTGGGCGCCTGGACGAACGTGTTTATAGCGGACGCGGGCGCGGGACATGTCGCGGCGCTCCTCAACGACGGCACGGTCGTCGCCGCGGGGGACAATTCCTCCGGCCAGTGCGACGTCGGCTCGTGGAGCGACATCGTATGGATCGCCTGCGGCGACGCGTTCACCGTAGGCCTCAAATCGGACGGTACGCTCGTCGCCACGTCCGGCGCGCCCGCCGCCGTAACCTCCTGGGCGGAGGTCAAGAAGCTCGCCGCGGGCGGCGCTTCCGCGGTCGCGGCCATCACCGCCGAGGGCAAGCTCGTCGCTACAATCGACATCACGGGACTCGAGGGATATTCCGACCTCGTCGACGTCGGCGCGGACGATTGCGGCGTCGCGTGCGTGCGTGCGGACGGCACGGTGGTTTCCGCCCTCACGGCCGAGACGGCCTACGACCCGGATTACGCTTACGGCGAGGTGGACCTCGCGACGATTGCGAACGCGGTCGGCGTCTCCGTGGGCGAAAAGCACGTCGTCGTCCTTCTGAAGGACGGCTCGGCCGCAGCCTACGGCGTAAACGACGACCTGCAGTGCGACGTGGGGCGCTTTAACCTGCGCCCGTACCGCGAGCAGCTTCCGGACGCGAGCTACGCGGTGCGCGGGCTCAAGGCCGGCATGACGGTCGCCGACGCGAAGGCGCAGATTGCCGCCGCTTCCGGCGCATCCGGCGTGCAGCTTGAAAAAGCGGGCGCTTCCGCGGCGGACGCGGAGGTCGTCGCCACCGGCATGAACGTCAAATGCGACGGCGCGGATTACGGCACGGTCGTGATCCTCGGCGACGTCGATGAAAACGGGACCCTCGACGCGGCGGACAGGGAGCTCATCGCGGCCGCCAGCGCGAACAACATCAAGCTCGAGGGTTATCTCGCGCGCGCCTCGCAGCTCGAAACCAACGTTTACGGCGTGCCCGCCTGCGGCTCGGAAAGCCTTGCGCTCTTTGACGCGTACCTCGCGGGCTCCGCGCGGATCGATCAGTTCTCCGCGCTTAGGACGGGCGTTTACGACGCGGATCTCGCCGCGGCGCGCTCCAAGAACCCGGATACGGTCGGCTGGATCACCATCCCCAAAACGAACGTCAACTACCAGATCATGTTCGACCCGACGGGCAAGTGGTACTACAACGATTATACGCCCGACAAGGTGCACGATGTGAGCGGCTCGATCTACGCTTATTATTATGGAAGGCCGATTCAGAAGCACACCGTGATCACCGGCCATAACTCCAGGCCTTCGGGCACCATGTTCCATCAACTGCAGCACATCCAGGAGTTCAACCTTGGCGAAACCAACTGCGCGCAGAAAAAATACTGCGGCAAGGAACTCAAGGATCTGCCGAACCTCTCGATTTATTCCAACCGCGTATGGACGGTGAATATCTACGGGGAGGAGTCGCGCTGGGAGCTCTTCGCGATGTATGAGAACAACGGGACCAAAAACGCCTACGAGCTCTTCCTCGACAACGTGTGGTGGCCCTGGGGCGGCGACGAGTATGTGAAGAACACGGACGCGCTGATTCAGACCTGGATCGAAAAACAGCTCGACATGAGCGAGATTCAGATCGACACGGTCGTGACCGCCGCGGACCGCTTCCTCACGGTGTTCACCTGCTGCAACGAGCATGAAGATTCCAACAATTGGGGCAGGCTATACTTCTTCTTCAAACAGGTCGACTAAAAACGCTAAAATTCGATATGTGGGGTACGGCATGCGCCGTACCCCTATATATTGGGTGTCATTCCATGGTTAAAAAAACTTCAAAAAAAGATGAAATAAGGCTTGCATAATGCGAACCGTTTTGATAGAATAATCGAGCACGCTTCAAGAAAGCGCGCCGCACCTTGAAAACTGTATAGTGCAAGAAAGAGACAAGACAAGGGAAAGAAGAAAAGGCGAAGGTAATTCGAGGATGACCGAGCGGGCAGGAAGGCCCGCAAGGGAGTCGAATAGAAGCTTAGAGATAAGAAGAAATTCGAGGCCAGAAGAGAAATGAGCGCGCGGAAGCCGAAAGGCGGAAGCGTGAGAGGATTTTAACTCAAGAGTTTGATCCTGGCTCAGGACGAACGCTGGCGGCGTGCCTAACACATGCAAGTCGAACGGAGATGTTGATTTCGGTTGACGTCTTAGTGGCGCACGGGTGAGTAACGCGTGAACAACCTGACCTTGAGAGGGGGATAACAACGAGAAATCGTTGCTAATACCGCATAAGACCACAACGCCGCATGGCGAAGGGGTCAAAGGAGCAATCCGCTCAGGGAGGGGTTCGCGTCCCATTAGGTAGTAGGCGGGGTAACGGCCCACCTAGCCAGCGATGGGTAGCCGAGCTGAGAGGCTGATCGGCCACACTGGAACTGAGACACGGTCCAGACTCCTACGGGAGGCAGCAGTGGGGAATATTGGGCAATGGGCGAAAGCCTGACCCAGCAACGCCGCGTGAGGGAAGAAGGTTTTCGGATTGTAAACCTCTGTCGCAGATGACGAAGGAAGTGACGGTAATCTGTGAGGAAGCCCCGGCTAACTACGTGCCAGCAGCCGCGGTAATACGTAGGGGGCGAGCGTTGTCCGGAATTACTGGGCGTAAAGGGTGCGTAGGCGGCGCGATAAGTTGGATGTGAAAAGCCCGTGCTTAACATGGGAGGTGCATCCAAGACTGTTGTGCTAGAGTACAGGAGAGGGAAGCGGAATTCCTAGTGTAGCGGTGAAATGCGTAGATATTAGGAGGAACACCAGTGGCGAAGGCGGCTTTCTGGACCATAACTGACGCTGAGGCTCGAAAGCGTGGGGAGCAAACAGGATTAGATACCCTGGTAGTCCACGCTGTAAACGATGAATACTAGGTGTAGGGGGTATGAACTCCCCCTGTGCCGGAGCAAACGCAATAAGTATTCCGCCTGGGGAGTACGGCCGCAAGGTTGAAACTCAAAGGAATTGACGGGGGCCCGCACAAGCAGCGGAGCATGTGGTTTAATTCGACGCAACGCGAAGAACCTTACCAAGGCTTGACATCCACTTAAGCTCATGGAAACATGAGGTCCCTTCGGGGAAAGTGAGACAGGTGGTGCATGGTTGTCGTCAGCTCGTGTCGTGAGATGTTGGGTTAAGTCCCGCAACGAGCGCAACCCCTGTTGCCAGTTACCAGCAAGTAAAGTTGGGGACTCTGGTGAGACTGCCGGGGACAACTCGGAGGAAGGTGGGGACGACGTCAAATCATCATGCCCCTTACGTCTTGGGCTACACACGTGCTACAATGGCTGTAACAAAGGGAAGCGACCTCGCAAGAGGAAGCGGATCTCAGAAAAGCAGTCCCAGTTCGGATTGTGGGCTGCAACCCGCCCACATGAAGTCGGAGTTGCTAGTAATCGCGGATCAGCATGCCGCGGTGAATACGTTCCCGGGCCTTGTACACACCGCCCGTCACACCATGGGAGTTGGGAGCGCCCGAAGCCGGTATTCTAACCGCAAGGAGGAAGCCGTCGAAGGCGAGATCAATGACTGGGGTGAAGTCGTAACAAGGTAGCCGTATCGGAAGGTGCGGCTGGATCACCTCCTTTCTAGGGTGAAACCTAAAGAATGAGGAAGTCGTCAGAAGTTACCAAGCCGGATCGGAAGCCCGAAGTCGAAATCGAGTAAAGCACTATATAGTTTTGAAGGTGTGGAAAAGCACTTTCAAAAAGCGAGCATGGGCAAGAGCGGAAACCGAGGGGATGTAGCTCAGATGGGAGAGCGCCTGCCTTGCACGCAGGAGGCCATCGGTTCGAACCCGTTCATCTCCACCATGGGCTCATAGCTCAGCTGGTTAGAGCGCGCGCGAGATTAGCGCGAGGGCGAAGCGGAGCGCCGCCAGAGGCGGATGAAGCGACGCGAAAGCCCAGTGAGCAAGGGAGTAACGGGCCTGCTAAGGCCCGGAACGACCAGTTGCGAACTGCGAGTACCGAGCGCGGTGAAGGAGAACAAAGCGACTGGCAGCACAGACCATGGGCTCATAGCTCAGCTGGTTAGAGCGCGCGCCTGATAAGCGCGAGGTCGGTGGTTCGAGTCCACTTGAGCCCACCAGCTGCGAAACCCGAGAGGGGAGCGGCAAAAGCGCACCTTGAAAACTGCATAAGGAAGAAGAAGTAAAGACAATCGCGGAGAAAAAGAATCATTAAATAAGGCAGAGGTAATGGAAACGTTAGATCTGCTACAATTTCAATGGTCAAAGAAAAGAAGACATCAAGAGATGTAAATCGTGAGAACGAAAGCATCAAATGAGCCTATTCTAAAAATGATCAAGCTAGAAAGAGCATAGGGCGGATGCCTTGGCACCAAGAGCCGAAGAAGGACGTGGCTAACTGCGAAAAGCCATGGGGAGCTGTAAACGAGCGCTGATCCATGGATGTCCGAATGGGGAAACCCGGCCGTCAGCGATGGCGGTCACCGCGGCATGAATCCATAGTGTCGACGGAGGGAACCCGGCGAACTGAAACATCTAAGTAGCCGGAGGAAGAGAAAGAAACATCGATTTCCTGAGTAGCGGCGAGCGAAAGGGAAAGAGCCTAAACCGGAGCTCTACGGAGCTTCGGGGTTACGGACCCGCGGAATCGAAATCACTCGTAGTCGAATAGCGTTGGAAGGCGCAGCCGGAGAGGGTAACGGCCCCGTAGGCGAAACGAGTAGGTGAGAGGCGGGTATCCAGAGTACCACAGGACACGAGGAATCCGGTGGGAAATCGGGGGGACCACCCCCCAAGGCTAAATACTACTTGGTGACCGATAGCGTATAGTACCGTGAGGGAAAGGTGAAAAGCACCCCGGGAGGGGAGTGAAAGAGTACCTGAAACCCTATGTTTACAAGCAGTGGGAGCGCGAGCGACCACGTACTTTTTGTAGAACGGGCCGGCGAGTTACTGTGTGTAGCAAGGTTAAGGTGTAGAGCACCGGAGCCGCAGCGAAAGCGAGTCTCAAATGGGCGCAGAGTTGCATGCAGTAGACCCGAAACCGGGTGACCTATCCATGGACAGGATGAAGCGGTGGTAAAACACCGTGGAGGTCCGAACCACACGTATGTTGAAAAATGCGGGGATGAGCTGTGGATAGCGGAGAAATTCCAATCGAACTCGGAGATAGCTGGTTCTCCCCGAAATAGCTTTAGGGCTAGCCTCGATTTAGATTATTGGGGGTAGAGCACTGAATGGGCTAGGGGGCCACAAAGCTTACCGAACCCTATCAAACTCCGAATACCAAATAATCGATGATCGGGAGTCAGACAGTGAGAGATAAGTTCCATTGTCGAAAGGGAAACAGCCCAGATCCACGACTAAGGTCCCAAAGTTCACGTTAAGTGGAAAAGGATGTGCAATCGCACAGACAACCAGGATGTTGGCTTAGAAGCAGCCACTCATTCAAAGAGTGCGTAATAGCTCACTGGTCGAGTGAATGTGCGCCGAAAATACACCGGGGCTAAACGTGACACCGAAGTCTGGGGATCAAGAAATTGATCGGTAGGGGAGCAACGTATACGGGAAGAAGCCTGAGCGGAAGCGAGGGTGGACTGTATGGGAGAGAGAATGCCGGCATAAGTAGCGAGAGCAAAGTGAGAATCTTTGCCGTCGAAAGCCTAAGGTTTCCTGAGGGAGGTTCGTCCACTCAGGGTAAGTCGGGACCTAAGCCGAGGACAATAGTCGTAGGCGATGGACAGCAGGTTGATATTCCTGCACCGTTCCGGAGCGTTTGACCGACGCAGTGACACAGGAGGATAGACAGACCGGGGGAATGGTAGACTCCGGCCAAGCGGCGAGGCTGTTGCGTAGTGAAGTACGCGCAATAAGGCTGGGCCGTGACGGGGACCGAAAACAAGTAGGGAAGCTGTTGAATTCACACTGGCGAGAAAAGCTGCTAGGGAGCGAAGGAATGCCCGTACCGCAAACCGACACAGGTAGGCGAGGAGAGAATCCTAAGACGAGCGGGAGAACCCTTGTTAAGGAACTCGGCAAAATGACTCCGTAACTTAGGGAGAAGGAGTGCCTCGAGAGAGGCCGCAGAGAATAGGCCCAAGCGACTGTTTACCAAAAACACAGGTCTGTGCGAAGTAGAGATACGACGTATACGGGCTGACGCCTGCCCAGTGCCGGAAGGTTAAGGGGAAGTGTTAGGGCAACCGAAGCACGGAACTTAAGCCCCGGTGAACGGCGGCCGTAACTATAACGGTCCTAAGGTAGCGAAATTCCTTGTCGGGTAAGTTCCGACCCGCACGAATGGCGTAACGACTTGGGCACTGTCTCAACAAGGGACCCGGCGAAATTGTAGTATGTGTGAAGATGCACATTACCCGCGATCGGACGGAAAGACCCCGTAGAGCTTTACTGTAGTTTGACATTGGATTCTGATAACGCATGTACAGGATAGGTGGGAGGCTGAGAAGTGAGGACGCCAGTCCTCATGGAGCCGACGTTGGGATACCACTCTTGTGTTATCGGAGTTCTAACGAGATGCCGTGATCCGGGTTTCGGACAGTGTCAGATGGGCAGTTTGACTGGGGCGGTCGCCTCCCAAAGAGTAACGGAGGCGTCCAAAGGTTCCCTCAGAATGGTTGGAAACCATTCGCAGAGTGCAAAGGCAGAAGGGAGCTTAACTGCGAGACTGACAGGTCGAGCAGGTACGAAAGTAGGGCTTAGTGATCCGGCGGTATGAGAGTGGAATTGCCGTCGCTCAACGGATAAAAGCTACCTCGGGGATAACAGGCTTATCTCCCCCAAGAGTCCACATCGACGGGGAGGTTTGGCACCTCGATGTCGGCTCGTCGCATCCTGGGGCTGTAGTAGGTCCCAAGGGTTTGGCTGTTCGCCAATTAAAGCGGCACGCGAGCTGGGTTCAGAACGTCGTGAGACAGTTCGGTCCCTATCCATCGTGGGCGCAGGAGATTTGAGAGGAGCTGTCCTTAGTACGAGAGGACCGGGATGGACGCACCAAGGGTGAATCAGTTGTCGTGCCAACGGCACAGCTGGGTAGCCAAGTGCGGAACGGATAAACGCTGAAGGCATCTAAGCGTGAAGCCGACCTCAAGATAAGATCTCCCATCCGAAAGGAGTAAGACCCCATGAAGACCACATGGTTGATAGGCCGGAGGTGGAAGCGCAGTAATGCGCGCAGCTGACCGGTACTAATAGGTCGAGGGCTTGATCGAAGCGATCTTAATATCTCTTCTTCCTGTGCAGTTTTCAAGGTACGTTCACAACTTACCTTGCCATTCCGGTGGTTAAGCTGAGGGGTCCCACCTGTTCCCATACCGAACACAGCAGTTAAGCCCTCATACGCCCACGATACTTGGCTGGCGACGGCCCGGGAAAATAGGTAGCCGCCGGAGACCATGCAAAACACACGGCAATCCCCGTGTGTTTTTGCGTATTCCCCTCCCCGGGTAGCGCTTCTCCCGGCCTATGTCCGCCGGAGATGTTCATCCGAACTTTATGGCCGCATAGGGACCTCCCGCCGCAAAGTTGGAATGAGTATGATGCGCCCTGAAACGCCCGATATATAACTGTCGCGTCGAAGATAGGTTTCCGGCGAGCATTTTTCGCCGTAAACGCCGATTTCTGTGCACGCAAGGAGCAGTCTTCGCGCGGCGTCGTTCCGAAGCAAGCGAGACAACCGGCCTCGGCACGGAATGGCGGCTTCCAGCCGGATATTCTTGTTTTCCAGCCGCTTTTCCGCGATAATTTCCGCGAAATACAGCTCCGCGCCCGCGCCGAAACCGGAGATGAAGCGCGTATAGCCGACCGCGAGCACTTCTTCGATTTCGCGGCGCAATTCTTGTCTGATCGATTCCACCTGATCGGCGGGTATGTTACGGTCTCCAATCACGCAGCAGGTTTTTTCATTCATCGATTTGCTCTCCTTGTTTATTATAGGATGGTAGACTGTATATGGAATATAATAGAGGATATAATATTTATAGTCAATCGACACTAGGGATGTAATACTGCACATCGCCTTTATATGAAAGATAAAATAGAGCATATAAAGGAGAGTGTATTATGTACGAAGAATTTACGCAAAACCGCATTGCCCAATTACGGATGCAAAAAGGTTCTTCGGCGCGAGATATGTCCTTGACATTAGGTCAAAACGGCAGTTATATCAATCAAATCGAAAACAAGAGGGCATTACCGTCTCTGCAAGGCTTTTTCTATATCTGCGAATACTTCGGCGTCACGCCGAAGGAGTTCTTCGACGAGGGCAACGCTTACCCCGAGAAGCTCAGGGATTTGATCGCGGAAGCGAAAAAGCTGGACGAAAAGGCGCTGGCGCATATCCTCGGCATTATGAGGGAGTTGAACAGGAAATAACGCTTTGCAGCGGCGCAGAGCCGCTTTCTTGTCTTTCCCATCCGTCGTCCGTCCCTCTTATATGCACAAGCGTAGCAGGGTTTTAAAGAATACGCAAGAGCGTATACGCATCTGCGAATGCTCGGATACGATGTATTCGAGGTGATTCATGTGAGCGTAAAGGACGCCGTGGCAAGCCGATTTAATGCAATCTGCAAGGATCGGAACATCAAACCCAATGAGCTGGCGACGCTGGCCGGCGTTACCCCTTCAACTGTCTATAGCATGCTGGATGGACGGCGCAGGGATGTTTCCATCGTCACCATCAAGAAGCTGTGCGATGGGCTGGGCATGACCCTTGACGCTTTCTTTTCCGCGCCGGAGTTTGCCGCTTTGGAGCAGGAAATCAAATGAATCCATCTTCCGAATTATAGCTCGGCTTACCATGCGCTGGATTTAGAAGGAAAAACTTCAGGCAACCCAAACGCCCTCTCCGGCGTTTTATTTTTATAGGGTTATATTTCCTTGGATATCTTTCGAATGCGGCATGCCGGAAGGAGGGCTTTATGAAGGGGATCGGAAAACCCTTGCTTCGTTTTGCGGCGGCGCTGCTCGCGGCATGCGCTCTCGCCGCGTGCGGCGGCGCGCCCCGCGTCGCTGATTCCCCCATTCCAACGGATGGTTCCGGCGCTTTGGCGGGCGGGGATTCCGCGCGGCAGAACAACGCCGGAGTGGTCGTTCGTCTGGGCGATCAAACGATAACGCCTTATGAAAGCTTTTTATGGAGCGAGAAGGGCGGGGCCGTGGGGTGCGCCATCAGCTTCTTCTATCAGCTGCCCGACGCGGCGCAGGAGCTGCCGCGCCTTAAATGGGACGCCGCTTATGAATTTGAAATCGAGCTCCCCGAACACGCGGAACTGCTCCGTTTCGACCTGTATGACGCAGCTTTTGAGCGCATCCACCATCAAATTCCCAAAACGAACCTGCCCGCGGCCCTTGCCGAAGCGCAGGGCGACGTGTGCTACGTGGTCTTTCAGGTGCTATATCAGGGCGAATATATCCCTTCCAGCGAAGAATATGAAAACTCGGGTTATGAGTACGCATTCGCCCTTGAACTGGACGCCGAAACGCCCGCGCTGGAGGCTTGGGCGCTGGAGCCGGAGGACGTCGCGTACGTCGAGCGCTTCGACGGTTCAACCGAACCCGGCGCGCCCTCCCGCGTTTGGGCGTCTGACGATGAGGTCGCGTGGGTGCTCGAATGGCTCAGGGGGATAAAGCTCCTGGATTTCGCGGGCACGCGCGACCCGGCGGAGGATACGCCGGGCGGAAGCTCTCTGTTCGTGCTGCATTGCTTCGACGGCTCGGCGGTAAACGCGCGTTTTGCGTTCGACACGGTTTTAACCGAAAGCGGGTATTATACCTATGAGGCGGAGCCGGATGGACTCGCCGCGCCGCCGCTTGCCCTTCGGGTCCCGTTGCCGCGCTATCCGGCCGATTCGTCCCACATTCCCATGACCCTAGTTAACGAAAGCGGGAAGCAGGGCAGCGTGTCGCTCGCGCCGGTGCTGGAGCGGATGACGGATCAAGGCTGGATACAGCTTTCCGTGAGCGGCGGCTTCTGCGGCACGCCGGACCCTTTCCCCGTGGGCGTCACCGAAGGATGGACGGTTCCCCTTTCCCTCTACGAGGGCGTCACCCCGGGCGTATACCGGATAACCCTCGGCGCGCGCGACGCGGAAGGGACCGAGCTGAAAATCAGCGCGGTGTTCACGTTGACGGACTAAGCGCCCGGCTTTCGCCTCGGTGAGTTTGTCACGGATGCGTTTTTTCGTTTCGATTATAATCGAAGCAACGACAAGATAGCATCATGTAAGGAGGAAATATAAAATGTCCGTCATCACGATCACCAAGGAGAACTTCAACAAGGAAGTGCTGGAGAGCACGAAGCCTGTGCTGCTCGATTTCTGGGCGACCTGGTGCGGGCCGTGCCGGATGGTCGCCCCCGTCGTGGATGAGATCGCCGCGGAAACGCCCTCGGTCAAGGTCGGGAAGATCAATGTCGACGAGCAGCGCGAGCTCGCCGAGAAGTATAACGTCATGAGCATCCCCACGCTCCTCGTCATCCGGGACGGCAAGGTGGTCAACAAGGCCGTCGGCGCGCGCCCGAAGAACCAGATCCTCTCCCTGCTGGCCTGAAAAAGCCGGAAAAAGCCGCAGGCATGCGCAACATACAAGGCTTCCGCCCTTAAAACGGAAGCCTTTGCCTATCCCAATTAATTTTCAATTATCAATTGTCAATTGTCAACTGTTGTCTACTCCGCGAGCCGCTCCAGCCGCCTGCGCTCGAGGAGGCGTATCTCCCCGCGCGCGAGCTCCACGATGCCCTCGGACTGGAAGTAGCGCAGCATCCGCGTCACCACCTCGCGCGCGGTGCCCAGATGGTTGGCGATGCGCTCGTGCGTGAGGCGCAGCGCGTCCTGCTCTTCGAGCGCGCTTTCCGCGATCAAAAAGGCCGCGAGGCGCTTGTCCATGCTCTTCCACATGATCTGCTCGATGAGCCACATGACCTCCGAAAAGCGCGAGGCCATGATTTCGTTCGTGTAGTTGGCGAGCACGGCGGAGGATTCCATGACGCGCTTATAGACGTCCGTGGGGATGATCCACAATTCGCTGTCCTTCTCCGCCTCGATGGTGATCTCGAACTGGATGCTCGAGAGCATGCAGGAAGCGGAAAACAGGCAGATGTCCCGCTCAAACAGGCGGTAGAGCGTGATCTCGCGCCCTTCTTCGGAGAGGATGTACGCGCGAAGCTGCCCCGCGCAAACGAGGTAAAGCCCCACGCAATCCGCCGAGCCGTTGTGCAAAAGCGCGCCCCTGGGCGCCGCGCGCTTTGACGCCGCGCTTGAGAGCGCCTCCCTGTCGGCCTCCTCCAGCTTATCCCATATGGGGAAATAGTCGGACAATCCCATCTCATCCCTCCTGCCGCATAGTATCATTATATGGGATTTTGCCGGGAAGTCAAACCGGCGCTTTTCTTTCGCCCATAAAAAGACCCGCCCGCGGCTATGCGGGCGGGAGATAAGCGCGCGTCGCTCAGGGTCAGTTCAGGAACAGCGCGATGTCGTCCTCCACCGTGCCGATGCCGGCGATGCCGAATTTTTCAACCAGCACCTTCGCGACGTTGGGCGAGAGGAAGCTCGGAAGCGTGGGCCCGAGGTGGATGTTCTTCACGCCGAGGTAGAGCAGCGCCAGCAGCACGATGACGGCCTTCTGCTCGTACCAGGCGATGTTGAAGGCGATGGGCAGCTCGTTGATGTCCGCGAGGCCGAACGCCTCCTTGAGCGCGAACGCGATGACCGCCAGCGAGTAGGAGTCGTTGCACTGGCCCGCGTCCAGCACGCGGGGGATGCCGCCGATGTCGCCGAGGCCGAGCTTGTTGTAGCGGTATTTCGCGCAGCCCGCCGTGAGGATGACCGTATCGGAGGGGAGTTTTTCGGCGAATTCGGTATAGTATTCGCGCGGCCTCATCCTGCCGTCGCAGCCCGCCATGACGAAGAACTTGCGGATCGCGCCGGACTTGACGGCCTCGACCACTTTGTCCGCAAGCGCGATCACCTGGTCGTGCGCGAAGCCGCCCACGATGCTGCCCGTCTCGATCTCCTCGGGCGCGGGGAGGGTTTTGGCGAGCGCGATGATTTTGGAAAAGTCCTTCCCGCCGTCCTTGTCCGCCTCGATGTGCCTGCAGCCGGGATAGCCCGAGGAGCCGGTGGTGAAAATCCGCGCGCGGATCTCCTCGCTTCTGGGCGGCACGATGCAGTTGGTCGTGAACAGGATGGGCCCGCGGAAGGTTTCAAACTCGGTGAGCTGCTTCCACCACGAGTTGCCGTAGTTGCCGACGAAATGGTCGTACTTCTTGAACGCGGGGTAGTAGTTGGCGGGCAGCATCTCGCTGTGCGTGTAGACGTCGACGCCCGTGCCCTCCGTCTGCTCGAGCAGCTGCTCCATATCCCGTAAATCGTGCCCCGAAATCAGGATCGCGGGGTTCTTCCTGACGCCGATGTTCACTTCTGTGATCTCCGGCTTCCCGTAGCGCGATGTGTTTGCCTCGTCAAGCAGGGCCATCGCCTTGACGCCGTATTCGCCCGTTTTGAGCGTGAGCGCGACAAGGTCGTTTGCCGAAAGCGTATCGTCGAGCGTCGCCGCGAGCGCCTCGTAGATGAACGCGGGGATGCCCGGGTCCTCGAAGCCGAGGTTGTACGCGTGCTCCGTGTAGGCCGCCATGCCCTTCAGGCCGTAGATGATCATCTCGCGCAGGCTGCGCACGTCCTCGTCCCCGGTCGCGAGCACGCCGACGCCGGCGGCCTTTTCGAGCATCTCCTCGCGCGTATCGACATGGAAATTCGCCGCGTCGTGCAGCTTTCCGACGTCGACTCCGGCCTTCAGGCCGTCGCGCAGGCGGAGCATCCTTCGAATCTGCTCCTCGATCGCCGCGCTGTCGAAGTTGGCGTTGGTGATGGTGATAAAGAGGCTGTTGAGCGTCTCGCGGTTCACGTTGCCGAGCGCTTTCGCATCGAGCTTCCCCTTGACGACGATCTCAGAAATCCCCTTGAGCGTATGGATCAGCAGATCCTGGAGCTTCGCGACCTCCTCGTTTTTTCCGCAGACGCCGCGCACCGTGCAGCCGTGGTTCCCCGCGGCCTCCTGGCACTGATAACAGAACATTCCCATAAAATCCTCCAAATAGCGTAATCAGTCGTCGATCGGCTCGAAATCTTCCTTGCCCACGAAGCAGATGGGGCACTGCCAGTCCTCCGGCAGGTCCTCGAACGCCGTGCCGGGGTCGATGCCGTTATCCGGGTCGCCCTCGGCGGGGTCGTAGATGTAGCCGCACGGGATGCACCTGTACTTTTTCACGATAAAATCCTCCTTTAGTTCTTATATTTTCGGAGCGGGCGCCTTGACGACGATCAGCTCCAGCGCTTCCCCATAAGGGTTCCTGACGTCCATCTTCGTCCCGAGCGGGAAGGTGAGGAGCGTTCCCGCGCCGTATTCGCGCGCTTCCTGCCCGTCGAGGCCGATAACGAGCCTTCCCCGGATGACGGTCATGTACACGTCCGCGTTGGCGTTGTGCACGGGCAGGCAGTCGTCCCGGCCGAGCACCATGTGGAGATACTGGATATGCTCGTTGAGCAAAACCTTCTCGATCGTCTTCTCGTCCGTTTGGGCAAGCCTGTATACTGTTTCTACCATTGTATCCGTCCTCCTGTCAATCTAATATTTCGCCGTCGGTGGAAATCGTCACGACCTGCCAGGGAATGAACTTGCCGCTGGCGAGCAGTGCCCTTTTGACGGCGTGCTCGATGCCGCCGCAGCAGGGCACCTCCATGCGCGCGACCGTCACGCTCTTGATTTCGTTATGCGCGATGATGGCCGCGAGCTTCTCGGCGTAATCCCCGTCGTCCAGCTTCGGGCAGCCGATGAGGGTGACCTTGTTCTTCATGAACCTGTCGTGGAAATCCCCGCGCGCGTAGGCCGTGCAGTCCGCCGCGATCAAGAGGTTCGCCCCGTCGAAGTAGGGCGCGTTGACGGGCACGAGCTTGATCTGGACTGGCCACTGCATGAGGCGGCTCTTCACCTCGCTTTGCGCCTCATTGTGCGCGCCGCAATCGCAGCCGTTCGCCCCGTTCTCCTCGCGCTGCGCCGCCTCGCGGTGCAGCGTCCTGCTCTGCGTGCCGGGGCAGTCGCAGGGAGGTCTGACCTCCGCATTTTGGGCTTTTTCGGCCTGGCTCCTCTTCACGGCGGCCGCGTCGTATTCCGGGGCCTCGCGCATTTCAAAGCTGATCGCGCCCGTGGGGCACGCGGGCAGGCAGTCCCCGAGCCCGTCGCAGTAATCCTCGCGGGCGAGCTTCGCCCTGCCGTTCTCCATCACGATCGCGCCCTCGTGGCACGCTTTGACGCAAAGGCCGCAGCCGTTGCACTTCTCCTCGTCTATCCTGATAATTTTGCGCATCATAACCGTATCCTTCCTCATCGCGCCTCTCAAGCGCACGATTGACTTTACGCTTCTATTCTAATATGATAAACGCGATCTGTCTGTTGAAAAATCAACGCATTGGAGTTTTTATGGAGAAAGAGCTGGAAATCCTAAAAAACGTCGAACTTTTTGGGGGCATGGCGGAAAAAGAGATTCGCGCGGTGCTCTTCTGCCTCGGCGCGAAGCGCGTCAAAGCCCAGAAGAGGGAACTCGTGCTGCGCAGCGGGGAGAGGACGAACAGCTTCGGCGTGCTGCTCTCGGGCGAGGTGCAGATCTATCAGGAGGATTATTACGGCAACCGGAGCATTTTCGACAACGTGCGCCCCGGGGAGCTGTTCGCCGAGTCGTTCGCCTGCGCCGGGACGCAATCCATCCCGGTCAACGCGCTCGCGACCGAGGAGAGCGAAATCCTCTTTATCGACTGCGGCAGACTCGCCTCGCCCTGCGGGCACGCGTGCGATTTCCACACGCGGCTCGTGCGCAACATGCTCGACATCATCGCGAAGAAGAACGTCGCCCTGACGCAGAGGATCGATTTCACCTCGCGGCGCACCACGCGCGAGAAGCTGCTCGCCTATCTCTCCGAGCAGGCGCGCCTCGCGGGCAGCGGCAGTTTCTCGATCCCCTTCGACCGGCAGGAGCTTGCGGATTATCTCTCGGTCGACCGCAGCGGCCTTTCCGCGGAGCTCTCCCGGCTCCGGGCAGAAGGCGTCCTGGAATACCATAAAAACAGGTTCGCGCTCAAATAAAAAAGCGGCATGCCCATGCCGCGCGGACGATCGGTTCGGCCTCAATCCCCGCCAAAGGGGTCATTGCTTCAGGAATCCTGACCCCTCATTGCTTGGGGATGCAGTCGAGCTCGTTCTTGAACCTTTCCTTCTCGGCGTACATGAGGCTGTCGATGCGCTTCATGAACGCAGAGGCGTCCTTGCCGTCGGGCTCGTAGAAGCCCGAGCCGATGGAGAGGCTGATATCGTACGGCGCGAGCGCCTTCTCGTTGAACTGCGCGATGTTGATCTGGAGGCGGCCGAGCGCCTTTTCGAGGTCCGCGCGGTCGGAAAGTTCCATCACGACCACGAACTCGTCTCCGCCGTAGCGCGCGATGAAATCGCTTTCGCGAAAGGTCTTTTTCAGGATGTCCGCCACGTGGGTGAGCGCCTGATCCCCCGCGTCGTGCCCGTAGCTGTCGTTGATAGCCTTGAAGTGGTTGACGTCGATCATCAGCCCCGCGACGACCTTGCCGCCGGCGATCTGGCTCTTGGCATGCAGGAAGTTGTCAAGCTGCCTTCTGTTGTAAAGGCCCGTCAGGTGATCCGTGCTCAATTGGCTGTTCTGGAAGTTGATGAAGATGATCAGAAGCGCGACGGTCGCGCAGATCCAAAGCGTCGAGATGCCGTAGAAGAGACTCTGCGCGACGCCGCCGACGAAGGGGAGCGTCGGGAAAAAAAGCAGCGTGCGGAATTCGCTCTTCTGCAGCTTTTTTCGGTTGAGGAGGACGAGTATGAACGAGGCGGCCACGAAGGCGAAGCTCGTCAGCGCCATCACGAAGAACAGCGGGCCGCGGTGATAGACGTTCGCGTCGTCGATGTAAAAGAGCATGTCCCCGCGGGGAAGGCCGATGACGGCGAGCGCAAGGATGGCGGCGAGGGGCAGCGCCATGGGGGCGATCAGCCTCTTGAGGCGGGACTCGTTCCGGTTGACATAGAATTCGGCGTATAAATACCACAGCACGGCGGCGCCGGGGTTGAATACGTAATACACGACGGTGACGGCCGAAAAATAGCCGTGCACGGCGGCGCCCGGCTTGCCGTCGAGCAGCCACATGATCGTGTCGAGTATGAGGATGAGCGCGTCGCTGTAAATGAGCGCGATGAAGATCTTCTGATCCAGAAGATACTTGTTGATGTAGCGCCTGATATTCAAATAGATGAGCAGAAGCACCGCGAGGGCGAAGCAGTTCAGCTCGACGTAGAGCGCCGTTTGGATGGTAACACCTTCTTATATAAAAGAATCAAGCGGGGACCCTGACGACGCTTTCATTATAGCGGCCGGCGCGCGATATTTCAATTAAAATGTCGGGAACGGCGCGGCGGCCGGTTTGCGAAGCGGCGTTTTTGCAAAAGGCTTCGGTTTTTCGCGGATATCTTGACAGGGCGGCCGCCATCGTATATGATTTGCCAAAAGGGAGTAGCTAGAAATTGCGGAATGCAACATCCTGGCGTACGGCGCCTGGTTCCGCAGCCTCAGATCATCCGGGGTTAGCCAGACTTTTAGTATTGACTTTCGTCGTACTAAAAGCCTTTTTTCTATAAAGCTAATGAAACGGGAGGAGCCTTATGTTTGAAAAATCGACCGTCGAGGAAACGACGCGCGCGCTGGATACCGATCTCGCGCTCGGCCTGACGCAGGCCGAGGCGGAGCGCCGCCTGATGCAGAACGGCAAGAACGCGCTTGTCGAGAAGAAGCCCAAAACGGTGCTTCAGATGTTCATTGACCAGCTCAACGAGCCCATGATCTATATCCTCTTCGCGGCGGCGGTCATCTCGGTGTTTTTGAAGGAATACGGGGACGCCGTCATCGTGCTCGCGATCGTCGTCATCAACGCGGTCATCGGCGTCGTGCAGGAGGGGAAGGCGCAGCAGGCGCTCGCCGCGCTCAAGAAACTCTCGAGCCCCACCGCGCTCGTCAAGCGGGACGGGATGGTGCGCGAGATCGCGGCGGAAGACCTCGTCGTAGGCGACCTCGTCATCCTCGAGGCGGGAAGGCAGGTGCCCGCGGACCTGAGGCTGACCTTCTCGAGCAACCTGAAAATCGAGGAGTCCGCGCTCACGGGGGAGTCCGTTCCGGTTGAGAAGGACCATACGTTCGCGGCTGAGGAGGATTTGCCCCTGGGCGACCGCATCAACATGGCCTATATGTCCACGAGCGTCACCTACGGGCGCGGCGAGGGCATCGTCGCCTCCGCGGGCATGGATACCGAGATCGGCCGCATCGCGCGCATGCTCGACGACACGCCCGAGGAGGAAACCCCGCTGCAGAAGCGCCTCGCCGACCTTGGGAAGCTCCTTGGCATCATCGCCATCGCGCTGTGCGTGCTGCTCTTCCTGATCGCCGTCATCCAGAAGCGGGACGTCGTGGAGATGCTCATCACGGCCATCTCGCTCGCCGTGGCCGCCGTGCCGGAAGGCCTGCCCGCGGTCGTCACGATCGTGCTCGCGCTCGGCGTGCAGCGGCTCGTGAAGGTGAATACCATCGTGCGCCGCCTCCCCTCAGTGGAGACGCTGGGCGCCGTGAGCGTGGTCTGCTCCGATAAGACCGGCACGCTCACGCAGAACAGGATGACGGTCGTGCGCTGCTATGCGGACGGCAAGACCTTCGATGCCTCCGCGCTCGACTGTTCCTCAAACTGCACGTTCATCCGCGGTTTCATGCTCTGCAACGACGCGCTTGTGGAGGGCACCCAGTCGCTGGGCGACCCCACGGAGATCGCCCTCGTCGAAATGGGGCGCCGCCAGGGCTTTGAGAAGCGCGCGCTCGAGGCGGCCATGCCCCGTGTGGACGAGTTGCCCTTCGATTCCGTCCGCAAGATGATGACCACGCAGCACATCGTGGAGGGCAGGAAGCTCGCCTTCACCAAGGGCGCTTCCGACCAGATCCTGCGCCGCTGCACGAAGATTTCGCTCAATGGCGAAACCCGCCCCATCACGCCCGAGGACATCGAGACGATCAACGCCGCGGTGCGCGCCATGTCCATGGACGCGCTGCGCGTGCTCGCGCTCGCCATCCGCGAGGGGGAGGAGAAGCCCCGCGAGGAAGACCTGACCTTCGTGGGCCTCGTGGGCATGATCGACCCGCCGCGCCCCGAGGCAAAGGAAGCCGTGCGCATCTTCCGCGAGGCGTCGGTCAAAACCGTCATGATCACGGGCGACCACAGGGACACCGCCTTTGCCATCGCAAAGGAGCTTGACATCGCGGATCGCATCGAGCAGTGCATCACGGGCGAGGAGCTCGACCGCCTGACGGCGGAGGAGCTCGCGCAGCGCGTCGACGATCTGAGCGTCTACGCGCGCGTGTCTCCCGAGCATAAGGTGATGATCGTCAACGCCCTGCGCGCCAAGGGCTACATCGTGTCCATGACGGGGGACGGCGTGAACGACGCGCCCTCTCTCAAGAGTGCGGACATCGGCGTCGCCATGGGCATCACGGGCACGGACGTCGCCAAGGGCGCCGCGGACATGGTGCTCACGGACGACAACTTCGCCACCATCGAGAAGGCCATCGAGGAAGGGCGCGGCATCTACGCCAACATCAAAAAGACGGTGCTGTTCCTGCTCTCCTCCAACTTCGGCGAGATCATCACCATGTTCTTCTCCGTGCTCGCCGGGCTCGCGACGCCGCTGAAGGCCATCCACATCCTCTGGGTCAACCTCATTACGGACTCGCTCCCCGCGCTCGCGCTGGGCGTCGATCAAAACGACAAGCGCTACATCATGAAGCTGCCTCCGCGCGACCCCAAGGAGAGCCTGTTCGCGCACGGCGGCCTCGCGCTGACGCTTTCCTACGGCGCGCTGATCGCGGCGATCACGCTCGCGGCCTTCGTCTACGCGCCCATCCGCGCGCTCCTCGAAGCCGGGAGCGCCGTCACGATCCCCAACCTTATCCGCGTCATGGAGGACGCGGCGCTGCTCGCGCAGTCGCAGACGTTCGCGTTCACGGTGTTGGGCATCTCCCAGCTCTTCCACGCGCTGGGCATGCGCAACGTGGACCGGTCGGTGTTCTCGCTGCACTTGTTTGAGAACAAGATGATGATCATCGCCTTCGCGCTGGGCTTCCTGCTGCAGATCGCGGTCACGGAGATCGGCCCCCTGGTCAGGATGTTCGACACGGTGGAGCTCACGCTCGTCCAGTGGTTGGAGCTCACGGCGCTCTCGAGCGCGCCCCTCTGGGTGCACGAGATCGTGTTCCTGATCCGCAGGGCTGCAAAAAAGGTATAACCGAACGGAGAACATGCGAAAGCGCCCTCGCAAGAGGGCGCTTCTGGCTGTCGAAAAACCCGGGGATTGTCAAGGGGCCGCGCCCCTTGACTTTAATCCGGCTTTGACGAACAAGGTGAATTGCCGCAAAGCGGCAAGAGAAGATGCCCTGGGGCACATGTGCGTCAAAACGGATGAAAGCCGTAGGCTTTCGAACTTTTCACGCTTTGCCGCCCGGAAATGCGAAGCATTTTAGGCGAAGCGTGTAATCTCAAAGAAGTGGCAAGGCCACTTCTTTGACAAGCTGAAGCGCCCCCGCAAGAGGGCGCTTTTCATGTTCCGGGGATATGCCTGTTCTACGTCTGCCGCTGCTTTTTTACCTTGAACGAGAGGGAATAGCCGATGAGGCAGACGAAAAAAGCAAAGCAGAGCAACGAATAAACCGGGAGATACGCCCCGCTTCCCGCCGGTGCCTGCGGCAAATGGGCGAGCGCCCCGATGAAAAGCGCCGTGTCGACCAGCCCCAGGATGAAGAGCCCTCGCGTGTTGCGGCTTTTCCACCGACGCGCGCTCATGCCCGCGATGGCGATGACCAGCGCGAGCACGGCGAACCCGGAATTCATCCGCGCGAGCGGCCGGAACAGCGGATAATCCGCGGGACCCGCCTGCGGATGCGCCAGCGTCACCGCGGTTGCGCAAACGTAGAGCGCGAGGAAAACCGCGCTGCAGATCAGGAGAGCGACGCTCCAGGAATAGCCTTTGCCTCCGCGCCCGTCCATGCCTTTGCCTCCGTTCGGTTTATGATATTTCCGCCGCCTTGCAAATGTTACTCCCGCCCGATGAATTTGATGAACGCGTCCGCCTGCCGGTTGAGGTACTTCGCGCTCGAGGAGAGCACGAGCCTGTCGTTTTCGTCGAGCTGCTGCCCGGCGTTGGGGATGGTGAGGCGCGGCACGTTCATGATCCTCATGTTGAGCAGGCTTAAAAGCGTCACGAGATGGTCCTGTGCGCAGACCGTGCCGCCCATGCCGGGCGAGATGCCGCTGACGGCGGCGGGCTTGCCCGCGAGCACCTGCGGCTCCGTGCCGCTCACGGGGCGGGAGAGCCAGTCGATCAGGTTCTTTAAAACGCCCGGGAAGAAGTGGTTGTATTCCGGCGTGAAGAACCAGATGCCGTCCGCGGATTTCACGGCCTCGCGCGCGCGTGCGACGGCCTCGGGCGCGGGGAATTCATCATCCTCGTTCATGGGCGGGAGGTCGGCGTATTCGAGCAGCTCGAACTGCGCGCGCTCGCCGACAGCCGCCTTCGCGATGAGCGCGAGCTGGCGGTTGAACGAGTCCTTTCTCAGCGAGCCGACGATGGCGAGTATCTTCATGGTTGATTCCCCTTTCCTGCGCGGGGCGCATGCCTTCTATGGTTTGAGTATAGCGCATCCCGCGCCGAAAATTCAACGGATAATATGGATGATTTTCGCACAGGATTGCCGCGGTTGCGCATCGGTGCTATGATATCCCCGACAAAGGCGGGAAATTCGCCGCGGGAGGATACGCAAACCATGCTTTATATCGGTCCCCACATCTCTATCGCGGGAGGGTACGCCAAGGCCGCGCACACGGCCCATGCGATCGGCGCGAGCGCGTTCCAGTTCTTTTCAAGGAACCCGCGCGGCTCCAGCTTCCGCGCGGAGGACGAGAAGGATATCCGGGAATTTCAGTCGCTCCGACGGCAGTACGGCTTCGGGCCGCTGCAGGCGCACGCGCCCTACACCATGAACCTCGCGGGCGCGGGCGGGAAGGTCTATGAGTTCGGCAAAACCGTCGTCCGCGAGGACGTGCGGCGCATGGACGCGCTCGATATCGAATATTTCGTGCTGCATCCGGGCAGCCACACGGGCAGCGGCGCGAAGGCCGGGATCGAGCGGATCGCCGAGGCGCTCGCTCCCGCGCTCGGGGAGGCGCGCTCCATCACGGTGCTGCTCGAAACCATGTCCGGCGGCGGCACGGAAATCGGGGGCACGTTTGAGGAATTAAAGGCGATCATGGACGCGGCCGGGCATGCGGACAGGCTCGGCGTCTGCCTGGATTTCTGCCACGCGTACGCCGCGGGGTACGACGTCAGGGACGACCTTTCCGGCGTCCTCGCGGAGTTCGACAGGGTCATCGGCCTTGGGCGGCTTCGGAGCATCCACCTCAACGACAGCGTGGGGGAGCTCGGTTCCCGTAAGGACAGGCACGCCGTGCTCGGCGAGGGGAAGATCGGCATCGAGGCAATGCTCGGCGCGCTCACGCATCCCATGTTGCGGCGCCTGCCTTTCTATACCGAAACCCCGTTCGACGACGCGGGCCACGCGCGGGAGCTCGCCATGATCCGGGAGCTTCTCGCGCGGCGGGAGAGGGAATAGAGGGCTCCGTTCCCTCAGCCTTCCCCCGGTTGCGAAGCCGAAGGGGAATGGGGTATAATTTGGTGTGATCCGGACATTTCCGGCGCCTTGAGGCGCGTTTTTTCGAGGTGTTTTCCATGAAGAACTACAGGGCCATGATCGTCGACGACGAGGCGGAGGTGCGCGAGGGCATCGTCAGCGAGCTCGCGTGGGCGAAGCTCGGCTTCGAGGTGGTGGCGGAGGCCGAGAACGGGCTCGAGGCCATCGAGAAGGCCGAGGCCAACGAGGTCGATCTGCTGCTTACGGACATCAAGATGCCCTTCATGGACGGGCTTTCGATGATTTCCGAATTCCGCGCTCTGCACCCGAGCGCGAAGGTCGTGATCTTCACCGGGTTTGACGATGCGGATTACGCGCGACAGGCCATCAAGCTCGGCGTCACGGAATACGTTTTGAAGCCCGTCAACGCCGAGGAGCTCACGGGCGTGCTCGCGCGCATGCGCGAGCAGCTCGACCGGGAGTATGACGAAAAGCTCGACATCGAGACGCTCCGCGCCGAGTACGCGCGCGCCCTGCCCGCCATGAAGGAGCGCTTCCTCGGCGACCTTCTCTGGCGCAGCATGGGCCGGGAGGAAATCGAAAGGGCCGTTTCCGCATACGGGCTTACAATCGACGAAGCGCCGAACAAGCTCGCGCTCGTCTTTGATATTTCGCTGCGCGGCGCGCGGGAGCAGGCGCTCGAGGGGGAGCTCGTGCCCATCTCCGTCAGCCGCATCATCGGGGAAACGCTCGGCGGCCGCTGCCGCCTCGCGCTCTGCTCCGGGCTCTCGCAGATCGTCGCCGTGACCGCCTGGGATCAGGCGGATCCCGTGAGCCGCGCGGTGCTCCTCTGCAGCGATATCTGCGCGCGCTGCAAGCGGATCCTCGACGTGCGCGTGACCTGCGGCGTAAGCAAGCGTTTTTTGGATCTGACCGACACGCCCGCGGCCTTCGCCGAGGCGCGCGCCGCGCTCGAGCACGGGGGCGAGCCGGGCTTCGGCCGCGCGATCTACATCGGGGATGCGGAGACCGGCGGCGGGATCGCCGGCATGCTCGACGAGCATCACGAAAAGCTTCTTCTCGCGGCCGTTCGCCTGGGAGCGCCCGCGCAGGTGGAGATCGTCGTGGACGGGCTCGTGCATAACCTCGCGCGCTTCGGGGACGACGCCTGGCAGAAGCAGGCCTATCTCGTCTCCGTGTGCAACGCGCTCAACCGCATCGTGCTGCAGCACGGCCTCTCCTCCGAGCCGGAATTGACCGAGCGCATCGCCTCCCGCCTCGGCCTCGCGATGGACGCTGCGCAGGCGAAAGCGTGGCTCACGGACATCTGCACCGCCATGTGCGGCTATGTTTCCAGGCGGCGCGAGGGCATGCCGCGCCTGCTCGCCGAGAAGGCCATGCGCTACATCGAGGAACGGTACGGGGATTCCTCCCTTTCGGCGGAGGACGTGTGCGCGCATCTGCACGTGAGCCGCTCGTACTTCTTCGAGGTGTTCAAAAAGGAGACGGGGCGCAGCTTCGTGCAGTACCTGACGGACGTGCGCATGGAGCGGGCGATCTCCCTCCTGCACGACCCGGAGATGAAGACCATCACGGTCGCGTACGCGGTGGGCTACGAGGAGCCGAACTACTTCTCCCACGTGTTCAAGCGGCGCTTCGGCGTGACGCCGGCGCGCTATCGAAGGCAGGCGACGGAAAAGCTATGAGAAACAGGCTTTTCGCCATCGGGCGCGTCTGGGGGCGCTTCATCAACGGCAGCATCCGCTACGCGGTGTTCTTCAGCTTCACCGTGTCGGCGCTCATCGCCATCGTCCTCTCGGGCCTCACCTTTTACGCGCGCTTCTCCAGCCAGCTCCAGTCGAACGTTCGGAGCGAGAACAGGCAGCTCGTCGAGCAGGTCAACCAGTCCCTTAACTCGTACCTGCGCAGCATGATCCGCCTTTCGGACTCCATCAGCTACGGCGTCATCAAGAACGCCGACCTCACCGGCGCCGGCACCGACGCCATCGACGCCAAGCTCCGGCTTCTTTACGACAACAACACCTCTCTCGTCGAGAACATCGTGCTCTTCGACGCCGCGGGCAACGTGCTCGCCACGGCGCCGCCCGCCACGCTCAAAAAGGGCGTGGACGTGACGCGTTTCCCCTGGTTTGTGCGCGCGCTCGAGCAGACAGAGAACATCCACTTCTCCACCCCCGCCGTGCAGAACATGTTCGTGAGCACGGACGGAAGCTACAGCTATGTCGTCTCCCTCTCGCTCGCGGTGGAGTTGACCTACGGCATGCGCACCGAGCAGGGCGTGCTGCTCATCACCCTCAAGTACGGCGGCATTTCGGAGCTTTTCTCCAACACCGCCCTCGTCAACGGCGGCTATATCTATCTCATGGGCGCGGACGGCACCGTCCTCTATCATCCGAAGCAGCAGCTCATCGCCACGGGCCGCTTTATGGAGGACAGCGCCTACGCGGCCTCGCTTGCCGACGGCAGCCACACGCTCGACTCCGGCGCGCGCCGCGCCACGCTGATCGTCCGCTCCGTGGGCTACACGGGCTGGAAAATCGTGGGCGTCATCCCGCAGGTGGGACTCTCGCTCGACACGGCGCACGACCTCCTCTTCCTGCTCTTGATCTTCCTCATCTTCTTCGAAGCGCTCGTGCTCATCAACGCCCTCATCTCCAACAAGCTCACGCGGCCCATCCAGCAATTGGAGAACTCCGTGCAGAAGCTCGAGCGCGGCGCGGGGGAGGCCATCTACATCGGCGGGTCGTATGAGGTGCAGCATCTCGGGCGCTCCGTGCAGCAGATGGTCGATCAGATGCGGAAGCTCACCGACGATATCGTGCGCGAGCACGAGGAGAAGCAGCGCCACGAGCTCGACGCGCTGCAGGCGCAGATCAACCCGCATTTCCTCTACAACACGCTCGACATCATCGTCTGGATGATCGAGAAGAACAAGCCCGAGGAGGCGGTGAGGATCGTCACGGCGCTGGCGCGGCTCTTCCGCATCAGCCTGAGCCGCGGGCGCAACTTCATCACCGTGCGGGACGAGCTGGAGCACACGCGCAACTACCTCACCATCCAGCAGATGCGCTATAAGGACAAGTTCACCTACGCGATCGACGCGCCGGAGGAGGCGCTCGACCTCGCCGTCATCAAGCTCGTCGTGCAGCCCATCGTGGAAAACGCCATCTACCACAGCATGGACTTCATGGACGGGGACGGGGAGATCAGCGTGTCCGTGCGCGTTTCGGGCGGCGATCTCTATATTTCCGTCAAAGACAACGGCATCGGCATGCCCGGGGAGCTCGTGGACAGGCTCCTCGTGGAGCATGTCGCCATCTCCAAGGGCTCCGGCGTGGGGCTCAAGAACGTAAACGAGCGCATCAAGCTCTACGCGGGGGACGCGTACGGCGTCATCATAGAGAGCGAACTGGACGTGGGCACGACCATCACGCTGCACCTTCCCGCGATCCCCTATTCGAAGGAGGAGGCGAAGTAGCATGGGCCGGACGGAAAAACGCATCTCCCTCGCCATACTGGCCGCGCTCATCCTGGTCGCGGCGCTGTACGCGTATCAGACGCTCGCCTCCGCGCAGGAAGTTGAGGTTTACGGCATTTCCGTCATCCTGTGCAGGGGCGGCGGCAACTTCGAAAAAGGGCTCAACGGCGCGGCGCTCGAGAGCAACGCGGACGTGCATATCGTGACGCTCTCCGGCGCGGATTTCGCGGCGCAGACCGCGGCGCTCGAGCGCGAGCTCAACAACGGCGCGCGCGCCGTGATCCTCTACCTTGCCGACCGGCAGGCCATCGCCGCGTGGCTCGATAAAAACAACCCCTCGGTGCCCATCGTGCTCGTGGGGGACGCGGTCAGCCCCGGCAAGGGTGCGAGCGCCGTATCGATAGACGTCGGGGCGCTCGCGGCGGCGGTCGTTTCGGAAATCGAGGCGCAGCCGCCGCGGGAATTGACCGTCGTGGACTCGGGCGGAGGGAGCGCGGCGCGCCTCGCCGTGCTTAAGCAGGCGCTCGAGGCCGCGGGCTTTACCTATAACGTCGCGCTCGCGAACGACATGGGGCGGCTCACGCCGGGCCGCGCCTACGTCGCGCTCGACGCGGCGGCGGCGGAGACGCTTTGCGGGCTTTGGACGGAGGGCGCGCTCATCTACGGCATGGGGTACGGCGCGAAGCTGCGCGATGCGCTCGAAACGGGGAAAATCAAGGCGCTCGCGATCGTGAGCGAGTTCGACGCGGGGTATCTCGCCATGCAGGAGGCGGTCGCGCGCATCGGCGGGGCGCGGGCCCGGGGCGTCGGGCTCGAGACGTTCGTCGCGCGCGCGGAGAACATGTACGAATCGCCGATTTCGACCATCCTCTTCCCGATCGGCTGAGGACCGGAGGTAAACGATGAATAAAAACCGGTTTTTCCATCTTGTGGCGCTGTTTATGTGCCTGCCGCTCGCCCTCTTTGGCTGCCGCGCCCCGGGCGGGCGGGACGCGCTTCGGATCGGCGTGTGCGTCTACAAGGGGGACGACACGTTCATCTCCAGCATGGTGGACAGCTTCCGGCAGATCGCATCGGACTTTGAGGGCGAAACGGGGATACGCGTCAACGTCTCCGTGGCGGACGCCGCGGAGAGCCAGGCTACGCAGAACGCGCAGATCGAGCGCTTCCTCGCGCTCGACTACGACGTGCTGTGCGTGAACCTCGTGGATCGCACGGACGCCTCGAGCATCATCGACCGCGCCAGGGACGCGGACGTGCCCGTGGTGTTCTTCAACCGCGAGCCCGTCGCGGAGGACATGCAGAAGTGGGAGAAGCTCCTCTACGTCGGCTCCGACGCGCGCGAATCGGCGGCGCTCGAGGCCGGGATCGTGATCGACCGCTACAACAGCGCCCCCGCGCGCATCGACGTCAACGGGGACGGCATTATCCAATACATCATGCTTGAGGGCGAGCGCAGGCATCAGGACGCCATCATCCGCACCGAGGTTTCCATCGAGACGCTGCGGGAGGCGGGCTTCCTCGTCGAGAAGCTCGACGGCGGCATCGCCGACTGGAACCGCGACCAGGCGGCCGCGCTGACGGAAACGTACCTCAGGGAGTACGGCGAAAGGATCGAGCTGATCATCTGCAACAACGACGACATGGCGCTCGGCGCCGCGGACGCCGTGGAGCGGCTTGGGCTCGGCTTTTCCAACATCGTGGGCATCGACGGCACGGAGAAGGGCCTCGCGGCCGTGCGCGAGGGAAAGCTGCTCGGCACGGTCGTCATGGATCTTCCCGCGCACGCCAAGGCCATCTTCGACGCGGCGTACGCCTTCGCCGTGGGCGCAGACCCCGCCGACGCGCTCGAGGTCCGGGAGGACAGGTCGGTGCGCATCCCCATGTATATCCAAACATACGAGTAATCTCTTATAATCGCTGTTTTTGCCGTTCCTTGCCGGACGCTGTGGAATGGTTCGGACGATTTTACCGTTTTTGCGGACGATCGCGCATGGCCTCCTCCTTTGGGAAATGTTACAGTGATATACAGGGTAATGCCCGCACATCGAAGAGGAGGAAATACCATGAAAAAAGCATTGGCTCTACTGCTGGTTCTTTTGATGGCGGCCATGCTGTTTGGCTGCGAGGGAACCAAGTCGGGGGGATCCGCCGGCGACCTGAACGTCAGCGTATTCTTTTATGATTTCTCGGATACCTACATCGGCTCCGTGCGCGCCGCCATGGAGGAAAGCCTGAAGGCGAAGAACATCACCTACACGTTCTATGACGCCGCGAGCGACCAGGGCAAGCAGACCACGCAGGTCGAGACGGCCCTCACCCAGGGCAGCAACCTGCTCATCGTCAACATCGTGACGACGGGCTCGGACGAGGCCGCCCAGAACATCGTCGACGCCGCCAAGGAGAAGGGCGTCCCCGTCATCTTCTTCAACCGCGAGGTTTCCGACGCGGTCGTCAATTCCTATGAGAAGTGCTGCTTCGTGGGCACGGATGCGGACGAGGCCGGCTATATGCAGGGCCAGATGATCTACGACTTCCTTTCCGCCGAGGGCAACATGGCGAAATATGACCTCAACGGCGACGGGAAGATCAGCTACATCATGTTCCGCGGCGAGCTGGGCAACGCAGAGGCCTTCGGCCGCACGCTCTACTCCGTCTCCAACGCGAACGAGCTCTTCGGCTCCGCGGTGCTCGTGCCCTCCTCCGCCAACCAGACGGACAGCACGCAGCCGGACGACGGCGTGAGCCCCTACTACCTCTACGGCAACTGGTCCGCGGCCAACGCCAAGAACCTGATGGACACCGCCCTTACGACCTACTCGCTCACCAACGGCGACATCGAGATCATCATCGCCAACAACGACGACCAGGCGCTGGGCGCGATCGAGTCGATGAACGAGAAGGGTTTCAACACAGGCGCGGAAGGCGCGGGCTACATCCCGGTGTTCGGCGTTGACGCCACCGCCGTCGCCCAGGACGCGATCGCCAACGGCAAGATGACCGGCACCATCAAGCAGGACGCCAAGGGCATGGCCGACGGCATCATCTTCCTCGCCGAGAACGTCGGCGCGGGCAAGGAGCTCATGGCCGGCACCGAGGGCTTCAACGTGGACGAGGGCGTGGCCAAGATCCGCATCCCGTACGCCATCTTCACGGGCGCGTGAGCGCCGGCTTGACGCGGGCTCCGCTTATTTGGTAAAGTGAATGGAGCGGGACTGTCACGGGTTTTCCCGCGGCAGTCCCCTCTTTAAAGAGCATGTCGCCATCAATGTTCCCGCCACGGGCGGCGCCGGGCGCGGTTTTTTGCGGTCCGGGCGGAGGGGAGAGAACATGGATTCGTATCTTCTTGAAATGGAGCACATCACAAAGGACTTTCCGGGCGTGCGCGCGCTGGACGACGTGCATCTTTCTATCCGGCCGGGCACCGTGCATTCGCTCATGGGCGAGAACGGCGCGGGGAAGTCCACTTTGATGAAGTGCCTTTTTGGTATCTACAACAAGGATTCCGGCACCATTCGCCTCGCGGGCGAGGAGGTCGATTTCCGCTCCCCCCGGCAGGCGCTCGACCGCGGCGTCGCCATGGTGCATCAGGAGCTCAACCAGGTGCACACGCGCTCGGTCATGGAGAACATCTGGCTCGGGCGCTTTCCCAAAACGAAGCTCGGCTCCGTGGACCACAGGGAAATGTACAGACGCACGGAGGAAATCTTCAAAAGCCTCGGCATTCGCATCGATCCCCGGGCGATTATCCGCACGCTCTCCGTGTCGCAGCGGCAGATGGTGGAGATCGCCAAGGCCGTTTCCTTCAACAGCCGGGTCATCGTGTTCGACGAGCCGACCTCCTCCCTCGCGGAAACGGAGGTCGAGCAGCTCTTCGGCATCATCCGCATGCTTCGGGAGCGCGGCTGCGGCATCGTCTATATCTCGCATAAAATGAACGAGATTCTGCGCATCTCCGACGAGGTCACCGTCATGCGGGACGGCAGGTGGGTCGCCACCACCCCCGCGGGGGAGCTCACGATGGAGACGCTCATCCGCCAGATGGTGGGGCGCGAGATCACGAACGTCTATCCGGAGAAGACCAACGAGCCGGGCGAGGTGGTGCTCGAGGTGGAGGGCCTCTCGGCGACCTATCTCAACCTGCGCGACGTCACGTTTTCGGCGCGGCGGGGAGAGATCCTCGGCTTCGCCGGGCTCGTGGGCGCGGGGCGCACGGAACTGATGGAAACCCTCTTCGGCGTCGCCACCAAAAAGGCCGGCGCCGTCAAAAAGAACGGCAAACCCATCCACAACAGGAACAGCGGCGCCGCCATGAAAAACGGCTTCGCCCTCATCACGGAGGAGAGGCGGCAGACGGGCATTTTCGGCGTGCTCGACATCCTCGAGAACACCACCGTCGCCAACGCGCGCGCCTACGTCCGGCGCGGGTTCTATCTCTCCAAAAAGGATATGCGGAAGGACACGGACTGGGCGATCGAGACGCTGAAAATCAAAACGCCCTCGCGGGAGACCAAGATACGCTCGCTCTCCGGCGGCAACCAGCAGAAGGTGATCGTGGGCAGGTGGCTCCTGACCAAGCCCGACATCCTGCTGCTCGACGAACCCACGCGCGGCATCGACGTCGGCGCGAAGTATGAGATCTACCAGTTGATGATCGACCTTGCCAAATCGGGCAAGGCGGTGCTTGTTGTGTCGAGCGAAATGCCCGAGCTTCTGGGCGTGTGCGACCGCATCATCGTGATGAGCAACGGCAGGATCGCCGGCGAGGTGGACGCGAAAACGACCTCGCAGGAGGAGATTTTGACCCTTGCGGCAAAGTACGTATAAAGGAGCGCGATATGGATAAGAAAACCTCCAACATTCTCAAAACGCGCCTGGTCGCGAAGCTCGCGGAAAGGACGCGCGCGTACGGCGCGCTCGACGCGCGCGACAAGCGGCGCTGGTGGGGCAATTTCCTGCTCAACAACGCGATCTACATCGTGCTCGTGATCCTCGTCGTCTATGTGGAGATCATCACGCTCACCAACAACAAGTTCGCCACGACCTTCCTCTCCTTCGAGTCGATCATCGACGTCCTGAAGAAGGCGGCTTCGGGCTGCTTCCTCGCGCTGGGCGTGGGAGGCATCATCGTCCTGACGGGCACGGACCTTTCCGCGGGCCGCGCGATGGGGCTTTCGATGCTCGTTTCCGCGTCGCTTTTGCAAAAGCCGTTTTCGGAGTACGCGAGCAAGATGTTCCCCAATCTGGCGGCGCCCCCCATCGTGCTGGTGATCCTGCTCGTGATGGCCGTGGGCGGCGTCATCGGCATGTTCAACGGCTTTTTCGTGGCGAAGTTCAGCCTGCACCCCTTCATCGTGACGCTCGCGACGCAACTGATGCTCTACGGCCTCATCCTCATCTATATGAATGCGGGCAACAACGGCGGCGCGCCCATCGCGGGCCTCACCGAGGCGTATAAGGAAGCCGTGAAGGGCACCGTCACGATCTTCGGCGTGGCGATCCCCTATTATGTGTTCTACGCGATGATCGCCACCGCTCTCATGTGGTTCGTCTGGAACAAGACGACGCTCGGCAAGAACATGTACGCCGTCGGCGCGAACCCGGAGGCCGCCAACGTCTCGGGCGTCAACGTCATGAAGACCATCGTCCTCGTGTTCGCCCTCGCCGGGATTCTTTACGGCTTCTCCGGCTTCATCGAGGCGGCGCGCGTGGGCTCCAACAACGCCTCCGCGGGGCAGAACGCGGAGTTGGACGCCATCGCGGCCTGCGTCATCGGCGGCGTGTCGTTCACGGGCGGCACGGGCAAAATCTCCGGCATCATCACGGGCGTGATCCTCCTGCAGATCATCACGGTCGCCCTCCAGTGGCTGGGCGTGTCGACCAATCTGCAATATATCATCAAGGGCGCCATCATCCTCATGGCGGTCGCCATCGACATGAGGAAGTACCTGGCGAAGAAATAAGTCCTGGAACGTGCAAAAGGGGGCGGCGGAAAATTCCGTCGCTCTTTTCTGTCGCGGCGGCCGCGCGCGCTTTGCTTTGCCCCCCGGGCAGGGGGCCGCGTTTCCTGCGACAAGTCGCCATTGACAAGCATATTCGATAGGGATATGATGCAGGAAACGGCACGAAAATCGTCAAATCCCCCAAGAGAAAACCAGCTAAAAAACATATTACCCATGCGGAGGTCCCGGATGATTCGCTTATCAAGAAATCGCGCGGCCCTGAACAGTCCGTACGGTACGGCGGAGTGGAAGCGCGACGGGAACGGCATCCCCGTCGTCACGGCGCCCTCGCGGCAGGCGCTCTATTACGGGCTGGGCTGGGCGCACGCCAACGACCGCTTCATGAACATGGAGCTGAACCGGCTCGTGGCGCAGGGGCGCGCGGCCGAGTTCCTCGACCCCGCCATGCTGAACCTCGACATCGCCATGCGCCGCTACGACCTCTGGAACGACTCGGTGCGCGAGGCGGAAAAGCTCGGCGGGCGCGAGAGGGAATGGATCGACGCCTACTGCGCGGGCGTGAACGCGCGCTTGGAGCGCGGGCCGCTGCCCTTCGAGCTCAAGCTGATCCGCCACAGGCCCGCGCCCTGGACCGCGGCGGACATCATCGCCACGCTGAAGCTCATCGGCGTCATGGATCTGACGGAGTCGCAGGGCTGGATGGAGAAGTTCGTCATCGAGATGCTCCGGCAGGGCTATGATTTCAAGCGGCTGCGGGAGATCTTCCCCTGCCTGACGGACGAGCCCGGGGAGGCGATCCTCGACGCAGTCAAAAAGGTGCGCCTGCCCGAGCCTATGGTGCCGGAATCGATCAAATGGGGGAACCTGACGCGCATGCAGTGCAGCAACAACTGGGTCGTGTCGGGCGCGAAGTGCGTTTCGAAAAAACCCCTCTACTGCGGCGACCCCCATCTGGACAGCAGCCGCCTGCCCGCCATCTGGCAGGAGGTCATCCTTTCCTCGGGCGATTTCCGCTTCGCCGGGGCGACGATCCCCGGCATCCCCGGCTTCCCGATGGGGCGCACGGACCATCTCGCGTGGTCGCCGACCTACGGCAACATGGACGTGATCGACTACTTCATGGAGGACGTGCGGGACGGACGCTACCTGCGCGGCGAGGAGCGCGTGCCTTTTAAAATCCGCGAGGAAACCTTCGGCGTGCGCGGCAAAGAGCCCGTCGTCATGCGCTATTATGAAACCGTGCACGGCGTGCTCGAGGAGGAGCCGAAAGAGGACGGGTATTACCTCTGCCTCGCCTGGTCCGGCGCGCGCGGCTGCGGCGCGGAGTCGATTTCGGGGATGCTCGAGGCGCCCTACTGCAAAACCGCCCGCGCGGCGCTCGACGTCTTCCGGGGCCTCGATTTCTCGGCTTTCAACTGGGTCGTGGCCGATTGTGAAAACAACATCGGCTATCAGATGAGCGGCCGCAACCCCATCCGCAAAGAGGGCGTAAGCGGCATACTGCCGATGCCGGGTTGGGACGAGAGTTACGACTGGCGCGGCTTTTACGGGCGGGAAACCAACCCGCGGGCCTTCAACCCGAAGGAACACTACATCGTCACCGCCAATCAGGACCTGAACGCGCTGGGGACTGTGCCCGTCACGAACATCGCCATGGCGCCCTACCGCACGAGGCGCATTTCCGAGCTTCTCGAAGCGCGGAACGACCACAGCGTCGAGTCGATGAAGCGGATGCAGTACGACATCTACTCCAAGCAGGCCGAGGACTTCATGCGGGTCATCCGCCCTCTGCTGCCCGACACGGAGAACGGGAAGATTCTTCGGGAATGGGACCTTCGCTACAGCTCCGACTCGGCGGCGCCGTTCCTCTTCGAACGGGTTTACAGCGAACTGATCGCGCTCGTCTTCGGGGAACTGAACTTCGGGCGCGAGGTGCTCGACTACCTCGTGCACGAGACGATCCTCATGCACGACTACTACTATCATTTCGACCGGGTGCTGCTCTCCCCCGATTCCGCCTGGTTCAACGGCAGGGACAGGGACGACCTGTTCCGCGAGGCGCTCGCGCGCGCGCTCGACGTCGCGCCGGAGCCTTTCGGCAGGGGACGGAAGATCATGATGCGCAACCTCTTTTTCGGGGGAAGGCTGCCGCGCTTTCTCGGCTTCGACTACGGCCCGATCGAGCTGATCGGCGGCCGCACGACCGTCTCGCTGAGCCAGATCTTCAAATCGGCAGGCCGCACGGCCACGTTCTCCCCGACGTACCGCTTCATCACGGACTTCGCCGAGGAGAAAATCCATTCCGTCATGGCGGGCGGCCCTTCCGACAGGCGCTTTTCGGGGCTGTACACCTCGGGCGTCAAGGGCTGGCTTAGCGGCAAATACAACGAGCTCACATTGCCAAAAAGATCAAATTAGGCTGAGAGGAGTCGACGCGCATGGAACACAAGAAGCTGAGCTTTATGGAGGCGTCCAGCATCATCACGGGCTACGGGGTCGGCGGGGGCATCATGGCCGTGCCGTACCTCGCGGAACGCAACGGGCTATTGGTCTCTTTGCTTATCATCATCGCGGCATACCTCGCCTCGGTCCTGCTGCACCTGATGCTGGCGGAGATGTGCGCGCGCGAGGAAAAATCGATCCAGGTCGTGGAGCTTTTCCGAAAATACCTCTTTAAGGGACCTTTGGAAAAGCCGCTCTCGTGGCTGTTTTTCGGCCTGCTGGCGCTGATCCTCTTCTCGACGCTCGCGGCCTACATCGTAGGCGCGGGCGAAATCCTCTCGAGCCTCTTCGGGCTGCCGCAGTGGGCGGGGCAGGTGGTCTTTTACCTCGTCGCGGCGGGCGTGGTCTTCTTCGGGTTGAAGATCCTGGGCCTCAGCGAAAAATACGCGGTCGCCGCGATGGCCGTCATCTTCCTCGTGCTCGCGGGGGCGTCGCTCGCACAGCCCTTCCAGAAGCTCGTCGCCGTCAAACCCATCGGCAACGCCACGCTGGCGCTTTTCGGCATGATCATGTTCTGCTTCGGCTCCTTCTTCTCCATCCCGCAGGCGGTGGAGGGCCTTTCCTGGAACAAGAAGCTCATCACGAAGGCCGTCTTCACGGGGATCGGCATCAACATGGCGTTTATTCTGATCGTGACGTTTTTTACGATCGCCGTCTCCCAACCGGTGACTGAGGTGGCCATCATCGGCTGGACGGCGGGCATGGCGGGCTGGATGGCGATACTCGGCTCCATCTTCATCTTCCTCGCGATGCTCACGACCTTCTGGTCGGTCTCCTACGCGCTGGTGGTCATCGTCCGCGACCGGCTCAACTGGTCCGAGCGGGCCTCCTGGCTCGCGGCGACGCTGCCCACGCTCGCCATCGCCCTCTTGGGCATGACCACCTTTTTGGAGCTGATGCGGCTCGTGGGCGGGGGCGTCGCCGTGATGGTGTCGCTGCTGCTCGTCCCGGCCTACCGCGCCTCGCGCAAACAGAGGACGCCGGAAACCCAGGCTTCCGGCTGCGACATCGGCTTCTGGGGGAGCACGCCTTTCCAGATACTGGCCGTGATCTCCTACCTGCTCGCCTCGGCGGGGTCGTTCATCACAATCTAGCCGTTCCGGGGGGGAGCGCGCCGCCCGGCGCTCGCCGGGCGCGCGTTCGCGCGTGGCGAATCGAACGCGCGCTCTCAGGGAAAATCATGAAACAACGGATAAAGCAACAGGGGGGATTCGAATGGCGCCAATATTGTCGACAAGCACCCTGATCGCCGCCGAAGATTCATGGATGCTGTGGGCGATTCTGATCGTTTTTGCAGCCGCGTCCATTTATCTTGAGCAAAACTTCAAATGGGCGGAAAAGATCTCCGGGCCCGTCATCGGCCTCATCCTTGCCGTCATCGCCACGAACACCAAGCTCATCCCCGCGTCGGCGCCGACCTATGACGCGATCTGGGAGTACTGCATCCCCGTTTCCGTCGCCATGCTCCTGTTCCGCGCCGATTTGAAGAAGATCGTCCGGGAGACGGGGCAGGCGTTCCTCTGCGTGAACGTCGCGGCGCTCGGCACGGTGATCGGCTCCATCGTCGCCTTCCTGGCCCTCAGGAACGCCATTCCCGAGCTGCATAAAATGAGCGGCGTCATGACGGCCTCCTATGTCGGGGGCGGCGTCAACTTCTTCGCGGTGGCGGATTCGCTCAAGCCCGATGCGGATATTCTAAGCGCAGCGGTGGTCGCCGACAATTTCGTGATGGCGCTTTCCTTCCTCCTGCTGCTCTGGATCCCCGGCGCACCGTTCTTTCGCAAGCATTACAAGCATCCGCACGAAGCGGCCGCGGGGAAGGGCGGCGCCGCGGAGGGAGCGAAGACGCTTTCGGCCGCCTACTGGGGCAAGCGCGAAATTTCCCTTATGGATCTCGCAACGACCGTCGCTCTGGCCTTCGCCATCGCCACGGCCGCGGGCAAGCTCGCGGGTCTTTTGGGCGGCGTGACGTCCGGCATGCTCAAAACGGTCCTCGGCAACCAGTTCGTCATATTGACCATCCTCTCCGTCGCCCTGTCGACGCTGTTCCCCAAGTTCTTCAACGGGCTGAAGGGCGCGCAGGAAATCGGCACCTTCATGATCTATATCTTCTTCGTGGTCATCGGTTGCCCGGCGGATCTGTGGCTCATCCTCACGCAGGCGCCGCTGCTGTTCGTATTCTGCGTCATCATGGCGTTTTTCAACATCGCCGTCCTTTTGGGCTTCGGCAAGCTGTTTAAACTGAACATCGAGGAGCTGATGCTCGCCTCCAACGCCACCCTGGGCGGCCCCTCCACGGCGGGCGCCATGGCGGTGGCGAAGGGCTGGGAGAACCTCGTGGTGCCGGGCATCCTGATCGGCCTGTGGGGCTACATCATCGGCACTCCTCTGGGCATTTTCATGAGCCAGTGGCTGGGCGCCTGGTGACGCCCGGCGCATTCGCCCTTTTTCAGATGAACAACCCCCGTTCGTACCTGCCGAACGGGGGTTCGCCTGTCATCCGGTCGCTTTCAGGGCCTGATGAAACGCCAGCGGCGCGCTATTCGCTCTTTTTTATGACCGGTATGTAGATCTCGCATACCTTGCCCGATTCCGACATGCAGCGCTCGTCGTAAAGCTCGAAGTCGGCGCAGCCGGGCGCGTACTCATAGCCCGATTGCGGGAACCACTCGTTGAAGGCGAATTGCCACACGCCCTGTATGGCGGGAACGAAGCTTTTTGCGTCGCAGGGCGGCGTCGAAAAGACCGCGTAGGTCGCGGCGGGCAGCGCGTACACAGCGTAGCCCTCCGGCACGGCGGCGTCGTCGTCCGCCGCGACGCCGATCACATAATCGAACTCGCCCGTTTCCGGATCCTCCTGAAAGCACGCGCCGTACTCGGCGTGGTTTTTGACGAAGCGTTCCATGTGCAGCTTCTCGCATCTGCCGTCGCTCATGTACGCGTTCCAGAACGCGGGGACGGCATTCATGTTCTCGCCGCCCTCGCTTTTGGCGCGGATCGCATAACCGGCGATTTTCCTTTGGGGGAGCGTGACGAATTTGGGTTCCATGACGATACCTCCGATTGCGTATTGATGGTTGCGCGCAAGGTCCGGGAGTTTCGGGAGGGCGGAGGCCGCGTGGCGCCTGTAGATTTCCGGCGGGCAGCCGAAATGCCTGCGGAAGGCTTTGCTGAAGCCGGAATGGGTCTCAAAGCCGCAGGCGAGCGCGATGTCGAGTATCCGCGCGCCGCTTTGCAGCGCGTGCGCGGCGAAAGCGAGCCGCCGTAAGCGGACATACTCCATCGCGGAATACCCCGCACCCCAGCGGAACATGCGGCAGAAGTGGAACGTCGAAAAGCCCGCGCGCGCCGCGAGCCGCTCCAGGGACAACTCCTCCCCGATGTGCGCGTCGATGTACGCGAGGATGTCCTGCAGAATTGCGATCGTGTCCATCCGTTCTCCCTTGCCCTGCTGCGATGGGAACAGCATATCATTTTCCTCCGCGCGCCGCTGTTCCCGGCTTGCTCAGTTTCATTGAGCATGAAAAAGCGGCAGGGCAACGCGCCCGCCGCGGAGGATTCATTTTTCCCCGTGCCGCGCGTAGAGCGCGTCGTAATCCGCGAGCATATCCTTCAAGAGCCGCGGCGTGTCGAGCGAATAGGGGCAGCGGGAGGCGCAGGCGCGGCAATCGACGCACGCGTCGATTCGGTGCATGAGCGCATGATACTCCTTTGTCATGAACTGCCCCATGGGCGCGCGGCGGAGCAGGCAGTACATACGCGCGGCCTGCGGGATGTCTATTTTCGCCGGGCAGGGCAGGCAGTACCCGCAGCCGCGGCAGAAGTTGCCCGTAAGCTCCTTTCGGTCGCGCGCGATGAGCGCCTCGGTTTCGGGCGTGAGGGGAAGCTCCTCCCGGGCGCCGAGCATGAGGAACTCGTCGAGCTCTCTCTCGCGCTGGATGCCCCAGATGGGCACCGCGTTATCGTAGCGCCGCATGAAGGCCGCGCACGCTTCGGCGTTGGTCAGAAGGCCGCCCGCGAGCGCCTTCATCGCGATGAAGCCCACGTCCGCCTCGCGGCACAGCGCGGGGAGCTTCAATTCCTCCTCCGAGCCGATGTAGCTGAACGGGAACTGCAGCGTTTCGTAAAGGCCGCTTTCGATCGCTTCATGTGCGAGCTTCAGCCTGTGGTTCGTGACGCCGATGTGGAGGATATACCCCTTCCTCTTCGCCTCGAGCGCCGCGGCGTAGGCCGAATCCGGGTCCTCCGGGTCGGGCAGCGCGGACGGGTTGTGGAACTGAAAAAGGTCGATATAATCGGTTTTCAGCATCCGGAGGCTGTTTTCGATGTGCGCGAGGACGGTCTTTTTGTCCTGCCCGCCGGATTTGGTGGAAATCACGATTTCCCGCCGTACGGGGGAGAGGGCGAGGCCGAGCTTATACTCGCTGTCGGTGTACATGTTGGCCGTGTCGAAGTAGTTGACGCCGCCCTCGTAAGCGCGGCGCAGGAGCCGTACGGCGCTCTCGACGTCCACGCGCTGCACGGGCAGCGCGCCGAAGGAAACGTCCGTCACCATCAGCCCCGTGCGTCCGAGGCGAATTTTTCTCATGGCTTATCCCTCCGAAGAAACATCCCGGGCGCTTTTGCGTCCGGGATGATTATAGCATACTTCCCTCAGTTGCTGAACCCCGTGATGCCAAGCGGCGTCGCCATGTCGCAGTCCACCACGAAGCATGGGCCGGAGCCGTCGCCCCACGGGTCGGCGAGGTATTGGAGCCATTCGTCGTCCTCCAGGTACATGACGAGGCTGTCGATGTCCTCATCCCTGCCGTAGAAGGGCAACGTCGTGGTTTCGATCAGCCAGTAGTCTCCGCTCTGGTCCCAGTCCTCGATGGCGACCTGCGCGTGGCCGGGCGGGAAGATGATCATGGCGTGCATGTTGGCGCTCTGTATGGCGCTCGCAATGATGAGCGCGGTTTCGATGCACACGCCGCTCCCGCTCATGAGGCAGTCGTCGGGCAGCAGCACGCGCTGGTTGGCGCCCTCGGTCATCGAGAAGGAGCCCATGTTGTAGCGCATGCCCATTTCGCTCATCGCGGCCTGCATGCCGATGACCTGCCAGATGACGTTGAGGTAATACTCGTCCTCGCCGAAGAGCGCGAGCTGATAGCCCGCAAGGGAGTCGAGCTGGCCGCCGGAATAATCCTCGAGCCAGGAGATCGCCGTGCGGCGCAGCTGCAGGATGCCTTCGGACTCGGGGGTCAGCCACGCGAGCACGTTGTATTTGTTGTATTCGCCGAACTCGTCCTCCCAGAGCCTGAAGTCGAACACGCTCATCAGCTTCACCTTGCGCGTGTCCTGCACATAGACCTTGCCCGTGTCGTTATCCACGACGGAGATGCTGATCTGCGCGTCCTTGGAGGAAGTCAGGTCGATGTAGCCCGGCAGGAGCGCGGGCTTGATGTAGAGCTTGGTGATCTGCGAGCTGAGCGTCACCTTCTGCTCATACGGCTGCGTGAAGCCGGGGATTTCCACGCGCACGAGCGCGTCCGTGCTGCCGCCCTCGCAGGTGGCGGTGAGGTTGACGACGCTGTCCATCGTGGAATAGAGGTTCGGGTAAATCGTAGAGGACGCGGTGAAGTCCACCTCCACGCTCTTCTGCCGCGTGAGATAGGAATAAGTTACCTCGGGCAGCTTGTCGTCGCTGAGCGTCGTCGTGAAAAGTCCGCCGGGACGCGGAGAGGCGACCCCCGGACCCGTTTCTCCGCCGCCGAGCGAGCCGCCCGAGAGCGCGATGACGACGACGGCGACGAGCGCGAGCACCCCCGCGCCGATGCCCGCGATGAGGAGCCCCGTCTTCGCGCCGGATTTTTCGCGGCGCGCGGGTTGAGGCGCCGCGGGCGAAGGCTGATAGCCGGGGGCATAATTGTAAGCGTTCCGCGCGGGCGGCGCGGGAACATCCTGCGCGGGCGGCGTGTAATAAACCTGCCCGGGCGGGGTATAGCGCCCCGTGGCGGGGTCGATGTACTTCCCGGCGTTGGCCTGGGACGCGCCCTGCGCAGGCGCGGGCGCCGGCGCGGGCGTGCCGCACCTTGCGCAGAAGGTTTCGCTGTCCTGAAGCTGGACGCCGCATTTTCCGCAATATCTGACGGCCATGGCTCTTCCCCCTCCCTCACATCGCCGCGAGAAGCGCGGCGATGTTGGCGCCGAGCTCCGCGCGAAGCGTGCCGATCTCCCCGTTGAGGCGCGATTGCACCTTCTCGTACTGGAGGTTGAAAAGCTCCGTCAGCTCGATCTCGCAGTTGGCGATCTCGATCTCCATCCTGCCGATGAGGTAGCTCGCGGAGGCGCTGCGCAGCACGTCCTCGATCTGGACGGCGGTGTAGGTCGTCTCGAGCACGGCGAGGTATTTGCGCGTGGTCCGGATATACTTGTCGAAGCATTCGTCCATGAACGCAGGGCAATCGATGGCGTCCATGGCGTCGGTCATATCCTGTATGGCGTAGTAGAGCGCGGCGACGGCCTCGGCCGTGTCGGAATAGGATTCCGCGTCGAACGCTTCGAGTTCCGCGCTCGCGTCGTGCTCGGCGAAATAGAAGTCGAATATGCTCATCAGGTCGCGCAGCGCGCTCTCGAGCCACTCGAAATAGACCTTGGCCGCGGCGATGGTCTGGTCCACGCTCTTGAGGCCCGTCGTCTGAAGGGCGTCCGCCTCGGCGCGCAGCGAGACGACCCGGTTGATGCACAAATCGAGTTCGTCCGCCTTGGCGGCGACCTCCTCGTAATCGCTGCCGCCCTCGTACTCCTCGCCGTTCTGCAGGGCTTCCTTATAGGCCTCAAGCTCCGCCTTGGAGCCCTGTATCTGCCAGTCGATGATCCCCTCGACGGTCGCGACGATCTCCTCGCTCTCGGCGACGCAGCCGTCGATTTCCTGCAGGATGGGCCTGATATCCTCCGCGCTCGGACCGGACGCGATCGCAGGAGCGCCCGCCGCCGCAAGCAGGAATACGGCCATAACCACACATAAAACGCGTTTTATCAATTCCCGATACCCCCCAGCTCATTCAGTTTATGGGAACTTAACCTTTTTAGATTATACCATAAAGCGGCCTTCGCACAATATGACGGGCGAAACGCGCCTTATGTATATTCATGCGGCATAAGCGCGACATATGCGCCATTATGCATCGAGGACGGCCCGTTTTATCCCGTTTCTTGACGCGCGGGCATGTATAATGCTATAATATATGCCAGCCGGGGACGCTTACCGCTGTCGGGCAAGTCGATTTTTCACGGTAAAGCCGCCGCCGCGTTTGTCAGTTAAAATCGCGCGCGGACTGAAATTTCTGCCCAACAAATCCTAAAAGAGCACCAGCCGCGCAATCGCGCGCAACAGGTTATGATCCTCACGGGCTTATGAATCCGCCGTTTTCCGCGGCGGTTTGTGAAGTTTTGCTTCGTCCGCCCCAAGCGGACGGAGGCGAGCGCCACGGCTCGGGCGCTTCCCCAATCAAAGGCGAAGGAGGGCATGGGCATGATCAAGGCAAAAAGGCTGAATAAGGGAGACACCATCGGCGTCATTTCGCCCGCGAGCGCCTCCTTCCACCGGAGCGACGTGCTGCGCGCCGAGGAGATGCTCGAATCCATGGGCTTCAACGTGCTTATGGGCGCGCATGTCAACGAGACGAAGGGCTTCTTCGCCGCCTCGGAGGAGCACCGCATCGAGGACTTCAACCGCATGTTCCGGGACGACCGGGTGGACGCGGTGTTCGTGACCCAGGGGGGCTACGGCAGCGCGCAGATCCTTCGCGGCATCGACTACGAGGCGGTGCGCGCCAACCCGAAGATCTTCACGGGCTTCTCGGACATCACAAGCATCCATCTCGCCATCTACCGCAAGGCGGGCGTGATGACCTTCCACGGGCCGGGCATGACGCGCTTCAACGCGGAGGACCTTACGGAATATACGCGCAAGCAGTTCTTCAAGGCGATCAGCACGCCGGAGCCCTTGGGAGAAATCGAGCTCGCGGATAAGAAAAAGTGGCTCTATTCCATCGCGCCGGGCGCGTGCGAGGGAGAGATCGTCGGCGGCAACCTGACGCTCGTGTGCGCGACCCTCGGCACGCCGTACGAAATAGACACGCGCGGGAAGATCCTCTTCCTCGAGGAGGTCGATTCCGAGCCGTGGGTGATCGACCACTGCTTTTCGCACCTGCGCAACGCGGGCAAGCTTCGCGACCTCGCCGGTATCGTCATCGGCGAGTGCGACAACTGCGACCCCCGTATTTTCGATCCCGGCTATTACAGCGATACGGACATCGAGGACGTGTTCAACTATTATTTCGCCGACCTCGGCGTGCCCGTGCTCTACGGGCTGCCCATCGGCCACACGGAGGACACCGCGACCATCCCCATGGGGGCCTTCGCGCGGCTCGACGCCGACGAGAAGCGCCTGACCATCCTCGAGAGCGGCGTGATCTAATATATATCGCTTATATATCGCTTCATCATGTAGATTTTTTAAGCGCGATGGTATACAATACAGCCGAAAGCAATCAACGCCTTCCATCAAGGACTTGAAAGGACGGATAAGATGAAACCGGCAATGAGAATCATCGCGCTGCTGCTCGTCCTCGCGCTCGCGCTCCCTATGGCCGCCTGCGACGAGGCCAATGGCGATGACACGATTTATTTCCGATTCGGCTTCGGGGATGAACCGGATTCGCTTAACCCTTATTTCGGCACGCACACCATCTCCTACTATGTGTTCGCCTCCCTCTACGACACGCTCTTCGTCAGGGACGGAAACTACGAGCTCGCAAACAGCCTCGCCGCGGGCTATGAGACCGCCGTGAACGAGGACGGCACCTGCACCTACACCGTGAAGGTGCGGGAAGGCGTCCTGTGGCACGACGGGGAGAAGTTCACCGCGAACGATGTCGCCTTTACGCTTTACACGACCTATTACTGGTCCTACGCGCATTCCTACGACGTGCTCTTCCTCGACCCGGACTCGATCGAGGTTCTGGACGACGCCACGCTGAAGTTCACGGTCGAGGCGGATTACCCCTACATCGCCGAATATCTCTCGGCTTGCCCGATCTATCCCGAGCACGTCTGGAAGCAGTATTTCACGGATGAGTCGGGCGCGTGGCTCGACGTGGACGACGAGGCGGTACAGGCCGTCAACCAGGTGGAGCTCACGGCGGAAAACATGGTGGGTACGGGCCCCTTCAAGTGGCACGGCGCGGACGAAACCGCCTGCACGCTCGTCAACAACGGCGACTACTGGAACGGGAAGAGCGCCATCGGCGCGCTCGTGTACGTCTACAACGTGGCGGAGCCGCTGACCGCGCTGCAGAACGGCGAGCTCGACGCGTGCGAGCACATCGCCGCGAGCGCGCTCGACGCGCTCAAGAAGGACGCGAACTTCGATCACGCGATGAGCATGATCTACGGGTTCAACGCCGTCTCCTTCAACCTCAATTCGCCGGACGAGGGCTCGAGCGCCAACCAGCTCCTCCAAATCAAGGAAGTTCGTCAGGCCATCGACTACTGCGCGCAGCGGGAGCACATCCTCGACATGGCCTACAGCGGCCTCGGCGTGGCGGGCGATTCGATGCTCGGCACCAACAGCAAATACTATTACGACCTCAAGGAGGGCTACGCGGGCTACCGCGACTCCGACGCGGACGACCATATCGAAAAAGCCGCGGCGTTGCTCGAGGCCGCGGGCTTTACCTGCAATTCTTCCGGCGCGCCTTATACCGAGGCGGACGCGGCCGCGGGCGCCGTGCGCTATAACGCCGGTGGAGAAGGGCTGACCTTCCGCATCGCGTACGACTCCAACAACACCGAGGACCAGGACGCCTGCACCATGATCAAGGCGGCCTGCGCAAAGGCGGGCATCGCGCTTGACGTGCAGGGCTACGATCAGGCGGCGCTTTGGGATTATGTGGCCGCGTTCGATTACGACATGTACGTCATCGAGTGGGGCGCGTACGTCGACCCGTCGTTCTCGCTCTCCCTCCTCCAGTGGGAGGACGGGTACTGGGCCTACGCCAACAACGGCTATAACGAGACCGGCTACGGCAACGACGAGTACGACGCGCTGTTCAACGATCAGCTCTACGCAGGTGACGAGGCCGCGCGCCGCGCGGCCGTCGAGCGGATGCAGGAGATCTTCTACGAGGACTGCCCGATGATCGTGCTCGGCTACTACTATTACCTGCAGCCCGTGAACAGCTCCCGCTGGCAGGGCTACGCGCAGCTGCCGCAGGGCTTCGAATACGGCCTCTTGTGGGATTACACGACGCTCTACTATCAGCTGATGCACCTCCAATACATAGGCGGCTGATGCAATCGGGACTCACGCATGGCGGGCGCAAGCCCGCCATGACTTAACCGTAAAAAATGTTAAAGGGATGATGCGATATGCAGGCAAGGCGGATATTGAGCAAGATTCTCTACATGCTCGTGACCATCTTCTGCGTGCTGGTGTTCAACTTCATACTGTTCCGGCTCCTGCCGGGGGACATCATCACGAAGCTCGATCGGACGACCAAGGCGAGCGCCGAGGCGCTCAAGAATCTCGCCGCCTACTACGGGCTCGACGGCACGCTCGCCGAGCAGTTCGTCGGATACTTCGGCAAGCTCCTTCGGCTCGATCTCGGCATTTCCTACACGTACAACAGGAGCGTGTGGAGCGTCATCTCCGCGCGGATACTGCCAACGGTGATGCTGCTCGGCATCTCGGAAATCATCGCCGTGGCGCTGGGCACGCTCTTCGGCGTGATCGCGGCGTGGAAGCGCGGCAGGGCGGCCGACACGGCGCTTCTCTCGCTCTCCCTCGTCGTCTACTCGATGCCGACGTTCTGGCTGTGCATGATGCTCATCCTCGTCTTCTGCACGAAGCTCAACTGGTTCCCCTCGATGGGCATGTATACGACGGGGCGGATCTTTTCCTCGACCTGGGCGTACATCCGCGACGTGTCGCACCACATGGTGCTCCCCATCGCCTGCATGGGCCTCGGGATGACGGGCGAATACTGCGTGACCATGCGCAGCACCATGATGGACGTGCTTTCGGAGGATTACATCGCCACGGCGCGCGCGAAGGGCTTCCGCGAGGGCTATGTGTTAAGGAAACACGCCATGCCCAACGCCATGCTCCCTATGGTGACGCTCGTTTTTATGAACCTCGGCTTCGTCATCGCGGGCGCGGTGCAGTTGGAGACCATGTTCTCGTGGCCGGGCCTGGGCAGCCTCACCTATACGGCCATCGACAACCGCGACTATACGCTGCTGCAGGGGATCTTCCTGTTCACGACGGTCTCGACGATTTTTGCCAACTTCGTCGCCGACATCGCGTACGGGTTCATCGACCCCCGCATCAAGAATTAGGAGGCGCGGGATATGAAGAAGTTCCTTTCCTTCATTTTTCAGGGCGGCAGGCGCTCCGTCCGCGCCGAGATGCGCGTGATGCGCGCAAAGGAGTTTTTGCGCCAGGTCTATCGGAATAAAACCGCCTTCATCGGCAGCCTCATCGTCGTTTTCTTCGCGCTCGTCGCCGTCTTCGGGCAGGGCGTCGTGCAGTTCGACCTCGGCGAGACGGGCGCCTCGGGCGCGGAGCGCTGGCAGCCGCCGAGCGCCGCGCACTGGCTCGGCACGGACCACCTCGGGCGGGACCTTTTCGGCTTCCTTGTCGCCGGGGCGGGGGTGTCGATGCTCGTCGGCGCGGTGGCGACGGCCATCTCCATGGTGATCGGCACGGTGATCGGCGTCGTTTCGGGCTATTTCGGCAAATGGCTGGACGTGCTCCTGATGCGCGTCACGGACTTCATGCTCTGCATCCCGTGGCTGCCGCTTTGCATGGTGCTCGCGGCGATCCTCGGCTCGAGTCTCGTGAACATCGTCCTCGTCATCGGCCTCACGGGCTGGGCGGGCAGCGCGAGGCTCGTGCGCGCGCAGACGCTCTCCGTCAAGGAGATGCCCTATGTGGAGCGCACGGTCTCCATCGGCGCGGGGAGCGCCCACGTCATGACGAAGCACATCCTGCCCAACGTCTTCCCCGTGGTGTTTGCCAACACCGTCCTCTCCGCCGCGGCCGCCATCAGCACGGAGACGACGCTGAGCTTCCTCGGCCTCGGGGACACGAGCCGGCCGAGCTGGGGGATGCTGCTCTATTACGCGAACGCCAACAGCGCCGTCGCCAAAGGCGCGTGGTGGTACTTCCTGCCCGCGGGCGTCTGCGTGGTGCTCGTGGTGCTGGGCCTCACGCTCATGGGGTACGCGTTCGACGAGATACTCAACCCTAGGCTGAAGGGCAGGTGAGAGGGATGGAAGCGCAGAAGAAACTCCTTGAGGTGCGGGGGCTCAAAGCCTATTTTCGCATGGCGAAGGGCGAACTGCGCGCCGTGGATGGCGTGGACTTCGAAGTCGGCTACGGCGAGGCGCTCGGGCTCGTGGGCGAGTCCGGCTGCGGCAAGACCACGAGCGCGCTTTCCATCTGCAGGATGCTGCCCCGGGAAGGGTACATCGCGGGCGGCGAAATTTTCGTCGAGGGGATCGACTACACCAAGCTCTCCCTTGACGAGATCCGCGCCCACCGGTGGAAGGACGTTTCGATCATCTTCCAGGGCGCGATGAACGCCATGAACCCCGTCCGGCGCGTGGGCTGGCAGATCGCCGAGGCGATCGTGCTGCACGAGGGCGTCGACAGGAAAACGGCCCTGGCGCGCGCGGGCGACCTCCTCGAACTCGTGGAAATCCCGCGCGACAGGCTCGCGCGCTATCCGCACGAATTCTCGGGCGGCATGAAGCAGAGGGCCATGATCGCCATGGCGCTCGCGTGCGGCGCGAAGCTCGTCATCGGTGACGAGCCGACGACAGCGCTCGACGTCATGATCCAGGCGCAGATATTGGAACTCTTGGAAAGGCTTCGCCGCGAGCGGAGGATGGGGCTCATCCTCATCACGCACGACCTCTCGATCCTCGGCGAAACGTGCGACCGGATCGCCGTCATGTACGCGGGGAAGATCGTGGAGACCGGCACGGTGCGCGAGATTTTCGATTGCGCGGCGCACCCGTATACGCGGCGGCTCATCGCCTGCTTCCCCGACGTCCGGGGAGAAAAAACCGTGCCCGACGGCATAGACGGCTTCCCGCCCGGCCTCGTCGACCCGCCCCAAGGCTGCCGCTTCCACCCGCGCTGCCTCCTTGCGGACGAAACCTGCCGCGTTCTGGAGCCGGAAACCGTTCATTTGACCGCCACGCACAGCGTCGCCTGCCACAAGGCGGAGGTGAGAACATGAACGAACCTCTCGTTTCGGTCAAGGACCTCAAGGTTCATTTCGACGTGAAGGGCGGTTTTTTCTCGCCGCGAAGGATCGTGCGCGCGGTGGACGGCGTGTCGTTTGAAATCCGCCGCGGGGAAATCCTCTCGCTCGTGGGCGAATCCGGCTCCGGCAAGACCACGACGGGCAAGGCGATCCTGCGCCTCGTCGAGCAGACGGCGGGCGAGGTCCGCTTTTTGGGCGAACCCCTGGGCGACAGGAACAGCGCGCTGCACGACTTTAGAAAAAAGGCGCAGATGATCTACCAGGACCCGTACCAGAGCCTCAACCCGCGCCAGTATATCATAGACATCGTCGCGGAGCCGCTCGAGGTCAACGGCCTCGTCCATACCGCAGAGGAGCGCGAGGCGCGCGTCAAAGCGGCGCTCGCGCGCGCGGGGCTGATGCCGCCCGAGGATTTCTTCTATCGCTATCCCTACGAGCTTTCGGGCGGGCAGAGGCAGCGCGTGGCGCTCGCAAGCTCCCTCATCCTCGACCCGGAGTTCGTGGTCGCGGACGAGCCCGTCTCCATGCTCGACGCGTCCATCCGCACGGGCATCGTCAAGCTGATGCTCCGGCAGCGGGAGGAGCGCGGCACCGCCTACCTCTTCATCACGCACGACCTCTCGCTCGCGTGGCTCATCTCCGACCGGATCGCCATCATGTACCTCGGCAAAATCATGGAGATCGGCTCCGCAGACGACATCATCAACAGCGGACTGCATCCCTACACGAAGGCGCTCATCGCCATCATGCCCGTGCCGGGCGCGGAGCGGAGGGAGAAGCGCAAGCTCCTCGCGGGGGATATCCCCTCCGCCGCGGTCTTTACCGCCGGCTGCAAGTTCCACTCCCGCTGTCCCCTGGCGAAGGACGTCTGCGCCGAAGAATGCCCCGCGCTCGTCGAGGTCGCGCCCGGGCACGGCGTGGCCTGCCATTTCGTCCGATAGCATGGGCGGCGGTTTTAGGAAAACCCTCGTTGAAAAACTCGAGGCGCACAGGGAGGATATCCTCTCGGACCTCGGGGCGCTCGTCGCCATGCGAAGCCGCACGGGGGATGTTGAAGAGACGCGCGCGGCGCTCCGCTTCGTCATTGAAAAGGCGGGGGAGATGGGCATGCGCACGGGCTATACGCGGGAAATGGACGCGGGCTACGCCGAGATCGGCGACGGGGGCGAGACCGTGGGCGTCCTCGTCCATGTGGACGTGGTGGATATTGGCGACATTGCGCGCTGGCCAAACGATCCCTTCGCGCTGACGCTTACCGGGGACGGCTTCCTCCACGGGCGCGGCGTCGTGGACGACAAAGGGCCCGCCATCGTCTGCCTCCACGCGCTCAAGGCCATACTGGAGACGGGCGCGCCGCTTAAGCGCAGGCTCCGCCTGATCGTCGGCACCTCGGAGGAGGGCGCGTGGACGGACATGGCGCACTATATCGGGGAGTTCGGCATGCCGGATTACGGCTTCTCCCCGGACGGGGATTTTCCGATCTACAACATCGAGAAGGGCTATTGCGACATGCGCCTCGTCTTCCCCGAGGCGGGGCGGCTTAGTGAAATCGAGGAGGCGTTCTCCGGCGAAAGCCCCAACAGCGTGCCGAGCAGGGCGTATCTCAAGCTTCGCGGGAAGGACGGGCAGACCTTTTTTGGCGTCGCCGTCCACTCGAGCGCGCCGCGGGAGGGCGACAACGCGCTCTTGAAGCTCGCGCTTGCCGCGGCGGACGAGGGCTTCCTCTTCGGCGCCTTCCTCCGCGACATGTTCCCGGATGAGTTCGCCTCCCCCCTTGCGCTCGGCGGCGAGGGCGACACTTGGGACGGCATCTATGTCGGCCGTACCGTCGCCTGCCCGACGGTGCTGCGCCTGACGGATGCGGGCGTCGCGCTCAACGTCAACATCCGCTGCCGCTTCGGCACGGATAGGGCGCAGTTGGACAGAGCCCTCGCGCGGCGCGCGGGAGAATACGGCTATGCATATGCTTTCGCGGAATACACGCCGTCCACGATGGTCGATCCCCGGCTGCCCTTCCTGCAAAAAATGCTCGCGGCCTACCGCGCCCACGGGGGCGAGGGGGACTTTCGCGTCGCGGGCGGTTCCTCTTACGCCGCCGCGATGAAAAACTGCGTTTGCTTCGGCCCGGTTTTCCCCGGGGAGCTTTCCTCGGCGCACAGAGAGGACGAGCGCATCCATGCCGAGAGCCTGATGCGCGCGGCGAGGATCTACGCGGAATATCTGCTGGGCGAGGGAGCCGAATAATTGTCAACGGCTCGTTGACAATTATTCGGCTAATAAATAATAGTGAATAGTGAATAACTTCCCGCTGCGGCGGGGTTTTTATGTCCTTTCGGGCAGGCGGGGACGGTCCTGCGCGACAGAGGGTGATATTCCTCCGAACGGGAACGCTGCCTATAAGGAAGCGGAACGCGATGAAAACCGCCGCAGAACTGTTCCCGACGCACCGAACCCGCCGCGGGCAAGGTTTTCGTTTCCTTTCGGTTTTCGGGGACAGTTCTGCCCTTTTCCGCCCGCTCAGCTTCCCGACGGCGTATACGGATTCAACCCCGTATCGCCCTCATGCCTGCAGAACCGTCCCCGCGCGTCGAAAAAGAACGGCCCCCGCTGAACATCGTTCAAGCGGAGGCCGTCTTTTATTCCCGTAATTGTCAATTGCCAACTGTCAATTATCAATTCCTAGTTGCCCTTTCGCGCCCTCTCTCGCCGCAGTTCTTCCTGTTTCAGTTTGAGGTAGCTCGCGTAGCGCCGCTCGTCGATTTCGCCGCGCGCGAGCGCCGCGCGCACGGCGCAGCCCGGTTCGCGCGCGTGCGCGCAGTCCCGGAAGCGGCATTTCCGCGCGATCTCCTCGATCTCCGGAAACACCGCGCCCACGTCGGATTCTTCGAGCGCGAGGGAGCGCATGCCCGGCGTGTCGATCAGTACGCCGCCGGAAGGAAGAAGAAGCAGTTCCCGCCGGGTGGTCGTGTGGCGGCCCTTGCCGTCTTTGCGCACGGCGAAGGTTTCAAGCGCGTCCCCGCCCGAAAGGCCGTTGATGAGCGTCGATTTGCCCACGCCGCTCGCGCCGATGAGCGCCGCGGTGACGCCCGTTTTCAGGTAGGCCCGCGCCGCGCCGAAGCCGCCCTCCGAAACCGAGCTGCAAAGGATGGCTTCGCAGCCGGGGGAGAGGGCGCGCGCCTCGGCGAGCTTTTGCCCGGGATCCGCGCACAGGTCGGCCTTCGTGAGCGTCACGACGATCTTCGCGCCGGACTTTTCCGCCGCCGCGAGGAAGCGCTCGAGCTTCGAGGGGTTGTAGGTGCTATCGAGCGGCATGCACACGAAGCAGACGTCCATGTTCGCCGCGATGGGCTGCGGATAGGGGTCCTTTCCCGCGGCGACGCGGCAGAGGAACGTCTCCCGCGGCAGCAGCGCTTCGATGCCGCGCTGCGAAAAAAGCACCCAGTCCCCGGCGACGGGGAACAGGGAAGGGTTCTCCGCCCCATGGCGGAACCTGCCCGTGACGGCGCAGGCGATTTCCCCGTTTTGTGCGGCGAGCGTGTATTCCCCTCTGTTCTGGCAGATCGCGCGGCCGAGCGCGAGGCCCGCGCTTTTCGCCGCGTTGAAATGGGTTTCCTTCGCGCCGTAGCGCGCGAGCATATCGTTTTCCAATCCGGTGCCTTTCCGGGCTTTCATGCCCAAAACATGGTAATTTCGGGCAAAAAAATGCCCGGGAACCTCGCTCCCGGGGCATGCGTCCTATCAAAGAGGGCATGCGTCAGGCGGGCCTTTTCCGGGAGCGCGCGATGAAGGATATAAAAAATCTGCTTTTGCTCATAAACCTCGCTCCCTTCCGCATGAAGTCGGCCTTCCGCCGCCTGAAAAAGTATATCAAAGCGTGGCTTAATATGTCAACGAGTATGTGGTATAATAAGCCCTTGGAGGCAGAGCGATGGAGAAAAAGAAGAAAAACCGCAAAAAATCGAAATTTTGGCGCTGGGTGTTCCTCATCCTCGCCCTCGCCGTTACCGGCGTGGCGCTGCGCTATGCCTATATGTTCTTCATCGACCCGATGAGCGCCTTCGGCGACCAGCTTTCGACCGCGACGCCCGAGGTGACGACTCCATCTCCGGACGCGGAGGCGACCGAGCCGCCCACGCCCTCGCCCACCATAGAACCCACGGAGTTCGACCCCGGCGCGCCCGATCCCACGGTGCCGCCCGTCGGGGAGATCACCCCGACGCCCTCGCCCACGGCGGAGCCCACGCCCACGCCGGAGCTCGATTTGAGTTTCATGAAAAACAGGGTCAACATACTCATCCTCGGCTGGGACGAAAGCCCAGAGCGCAACGTGGAGGGCAGCGACGTTTACCGGGATGAGGACAACAACTTCCGCAGCGACGTCATCATGCTCCTCTCCGTCAACTTCAAGACCGGGCGCGTGGACCTCATCTCCGTGCCGCGCGACACGCTCGCCGCCCTCTATACCGACAAGGGCGAGAAGTTCAGCGAGACCGCGCATTTTAAGATCAACGCCGCCTTCGCCAAGGGGGGCAGCGTCAACGGCCGGGGTTTCCAGTACGCCATGCAGACCGTGAGCAAGCTCTTCGGCGGCATCCCCATCCAGTATTACGCGGGCGTTAACATGCAGGGGTTGAAGGCCGTCGTGGACGCCATGGGCGGCGTCGATTACGACGTGGACGTGCGCATCACGCTCAACGGGCGCGTGCTCGAAAAGGGCTATCAGCACCTCAACGGCCAGCAGGTGCTCGACTACTGCCGCGCGCGCAAGGGCATTTCGACCGATATCGGAAGGACGGACAGGCAGCAGCGGATGCTCTTTGCGATCTTCGATCAGCTCAAGAGCCGCGACCAGCTCAAGAACTTCGTCAACATCTACAACTCCGTCAAGGGGTATATCTATACCAACCTCAACGTCGACCAGATCGCGACCATGGCGAGCTTCGCCATGGGGCTCGACATGAGCGATCTCAACCGGAAAACCCTCGCGGGCGAGTATGTAAGCGGGACGCCCTACAACGGCGCGAGCTTCTATTGCCTGTATAACGACAAGCTCGCGGAGCTCGCCGAAAAGGTCTTTGGCGTGAGCATCGTCCCCGACCCGCGCTCGGACGCGGAATACGTCCTCTCCGACAAGGCGGCCGCCGCCGGGCGCAAGCTCGCCGAGAGCGCGCAGTACCTCGCCTCGCTGGTCGACGCGGCCTATTCCGGCGGCCTCGTCATCATGCCTGCCGCCGTCGCGCAGGACTACGCCTTCATGGGGGATACGGCCGCGCGCCTGATGGAAGCGTGCACCGTGCGGCCGGACAACAATCCGGATTTCCCCTACGACAGGGCGAACATCGAGGCCCTCTCGGGCAAGCTCACGCTCTTCATGGCGCAGCTTTGCGCGGACATGGGCTATACGCGCGACTCCGTCGACAAGGATCTGCTCCCCGAAGCCTTTTATAAATCGCTGCCCAGAGGGTAATATTACCTTTCAGGAGGTTTCATATGGAAGCAGGTCGTAAAAAGGGCCGTTTTGCCGCGTTCCTCGAAAAAAAAGGCGTGGTTTTCAGCGCGAAGCGCTATTTTATCGACGCCCTGAGCTATATGGCGCTGGGGCTTTTCGCCTCGCTTCTGATCAGCACGATCCTTGGCACCGTCGCCTCGAAGCTTGCGTGGACGTGGCTTGGCGACGTCGCGGCGTTTGCGAAGTCGGCCACCGGCCCCGCGATGGCCGCGGCGATCGGCTATGCGCTCGGCGCGCCGCCGCTCGTGCTCTTTTCCCTGTGCGCGGTGGGCTACGGCGCAAACGAGCTGGGCGGGCCGCTCGGCACGCTTTTCTGCGCGATCCTCGCCGCGGAGCTGGGCAAGCTCGTCTCCAAGGAAACGAAGGTGGATATCCTTGTGACGCCTGCCGTCACGATCGTTACGGGCCTCCTGTTCGCAAGGCTCATCGGCCCCGCCGTTTCCGCCATTATGACGGGGTTTGGCGAGATCGTCATGCGCGCGACCGAGCTGCAGCCCTTCTTCATGGGCATCATCGTGAGCACGGTGGTCGGCATTGTGCTCACCCTGCCCATCAGCTCCGCCGCGCTGTGCGCGACGCTCGGCCTCGTGGGCCTCGCGGGCGGGGCGGCCACCGCCGGCTGCTGCGCGCAGATGGTGGGCTTTGCCGTGATGAGCTTTCGGGAAAACCGCTGGGGCGGCATCGTGGCGCAGGGGCTCGGCACCTCCATGCTGCAGATGGGCAACATCGTGCGCAATCCGCGCGTGTGGATTCCCCCGACGATCGTGGGGATGATTACGGGCCCTATATCGACCTGTGTGTTCAAGCTGGAGAACGCGGTCGCCGTCGCCTCCGGCATGGGCACCTGCGGCCTCGTCGGCCCCATCGGCATCATGACGTGGGAAGGTTTCGGCTCCTTTCAAAGCTGGCTCGGGCTTATCCTCGTGTGCGTGGCGCTGCCGGCCATACTGACTCCGCTCGTCGCCTGGCCGTTCCGGAAAATCGGCTGGATCCGGGACGGCGACCTGAAGCTGGAGCTTTAAAACCATGCATTCCTGACAGTTGACGGCAGATCCTTCCACGGCGCTGCGGCGGGAAATTTTTGTAGGGGCGGATTCCATATCCGCCCCTGTTTTTTCATATCCGCGGCGGAGGGTAAATAGATATATAGCGTATCCCTGCATAATCGGAAGGAGAACGGTTTATGGAATTCGTATTCGGCGATATCAATATGGAGTCCCTCGTATGCATGCCCTCAGCGCAGGCGGAAGTCGAGGGCGAGCTGCCTCTGCCGGAGGGCTGCCGCGCATCGGACACGGAGGTCCTCTCCGCGAACGGAACGGTTCTGGTTTCCAAATGCGCGGCGGCGGAAGGCGCGGTCGTAATCGAAGGGCGCGTGCGCGCCGAGCTCGTCTGCCGGGACGTATCGTTTGTCCCGGAGGAGGAGGGGAATGCCGCGGGCGCGATGTTCGCGTTCAGTTCGTCCGCGGCGTTCCGCTATGTGATGGAGGCCCCCGGCGCCAAGGAGGGCATGACGGTTTCGGCCCAGGCGGCCATCCTTGAACTGAGCGTCGAGCAGGGCGGCAGGCTCGCTTTTTGCGCGACGGTCGAGCTCACGGCCGCCGTCACCTCCGAGAAGCCCATCCGCGCCCTGAACGGCGTCAGGGACGCCGAAGCTGAATTCCGCCATTTCTCATATGCCTTTTTTGCGGAAAACATGATCGGCTGCGAGGAGACGCGCGTGCGCGAGGAGATTGCGGCGCGGTGCGTCACGCGGGTGCTGTGCGTGTCTGCGGAGGCCGCGGCGCGCTCCGTCAAGGCGGGGGGCGATATGGCGCTCGTCGAGGCCACGGCGTACGTGTCGGCGCTGGTCGAAACCGAAGGCTGCCGCGCGGAGCCTTTTACAACGCAGATCCCGCTCTCCCTCGAGGTGGCGCTCGACGAGCGCGGGAAGGGAGATGTTACCGCGGAGATCGCGGTGCTCGGCGCGGAACTCTACATACTCAGCGAAACCATGCTCTGCCTCGAACTGAACCTGCGCGTGAAGGTGTTCGACACCTGCCCGCGCGAGGCGCTCCTCCCGGGGGACGCGTACCTGCCGGGCGAGTCCATGGCGAGCGTGTGCGAAGGGATCCACCTCATGCTGCGCGGCGGCCGCGTGCATACGCGCTGCTCGGTGGACGAGAGGCTCTCCGTCCCCGAAGGGATGCCGCAGCCCGCGCGCGTGACCTGGTGCTCCGCGCGGCCCCTTGTGACCTCGACTTCCGCGGAGCGCGGCGCGCTGTGCGTCGAGGGCGTGATCAGCGTGCGCGCGGTCTATGAATCGGAAGAGGGCGCATTCTGCGCGTTCGGCGCGCAGATCCCCTTCGCGTGCGAAACCGCCTGCCCGAACTGGTGCTGCGACGCCACCGCCTCGGCGCGGCTGCTGTGCGCCGGCCTGACGCTCTCCGGCAACGGCATGCTCTTCACGGCGGCGCTTGAAATTTCGGCCGCACCCTATTGCGCGAAGAAAGCCATGTTCGTCACCGGAATGGAGCCGTGCCCCGCCAAAGACGGCCGCCGCTCCCTCATCCTCTGCTACGCGGGCGCGGGCGAGACGCTCTTCGACGTCGGCCGCCGCTACGGCCTTTCCCGCGCGGCGATCGTCGCCTCGAACCCGAACGCCAAGGAGGAGCTCGGCGAGGGCGAACAGCTGATCTTCATCGGGAGAGCCAATACGAATTGACGGTTGAAAAAGGATCGTCAACGATTCTCGAAGCGACGGCCTCCGCCTTTCAACGGGGGCCGTTTTGACGCGCCTTCCGGTTTCCCCGCGCCCGAACGTGTGCTATAATGCATGAAAACGGCCGAGGGGGACGGATGATGGAGCCGATCAAGCTGACCGAAGCGGACCGCGGGGCGATCCTCGCCTACATCGCCGGGGAACCGGAGATGAACCTTTTCATCTACGGGGATCTCGAAAACTACGGCGTGGAGAAGGAGCCCGTCTCCGTCTACGCCTTTATGGATGAATCCGGCGCGTGGGATTCTCTGCTTCTTAGATACTTCGATTCGTATGTCTTTTACAGCCCGCACGGGGATTGCGACGTCGCGGGCGCCGGGAAATTCCTCGCTTCCATGCGCGCGGACTGCGTCGGCGGCAAACGGGAGCTCGTGGAGAGGCTCGCGCCCTATTTTCCGGAGAAGGGCGTGCGCGCTTCCTATCTGTGCCGCTGCAACGCGGTGAAACCCGGCGCGGTGCGCGCGCTCCCCCAAAAGGCGGAGCTTCGCCGCCTCGGGGAAGGGGACGTCGACGCGGTCGTGTCGCTGCTCGCGACGATCGCGGAGTTCAGCAACAGCTACGGCAGCGCGGAGGAGATGGAAAAGAGCAAGGCGCGCATGCGCGCGGAGCTCGCCTGCGGGAGTCTCGTCTACGGCGTTTTTGAAGAGGGCCTGCTCGCGGCGTGCGCGTGCACGAACGCCGCCAACAGCCAAAGCGCGATGGTGACGAACGTCGCGGCCCGCGCGGGCTTCCGCAACCGCGGATACGCCTCCGCCGCCGTGGCGGAGCTTTGCCGCGCGAGCTTCCGGGAGGGGAAGCACTTCCTCTGCCTTTTTTACAACAACCCGGACGCAGGGCGCATCTACCGCCGCCTCGGCTTCGAGGAGGTCGGCGGCTACGCCATGCTGTCCTAGGGCGATGGACAGAAACCCCGCGCTGTGGTAAGATGCGAAGGAGTTCAGGCGGGCGGATGCATGTCCGCCCCGCTTTTTGAAAGGACAACCCTATGGCGATCGATCCCCGCGAGCGGCAAGCGCTCGATTATTTCGATTCCGCGGGCGTAAGCTGCGTCCGCTACGAGCATCCTCTCGCGCTCACGATGGAGGATTGCGAAAAGATCGGCGCGGACATCGGCGCGCGACACTTCAAGAACCTCTTCCTCACGAACCGGCAGGGGACGGATTTTTATCTTTTGCTCATCGGCGCGGACAAGAAGTTCCGCACGGCGGAGGTGTCAAAGCAGCTCGGCGTTTCCCGCCTCTCGTTCGGCACCGACGCGCAGCTTCTACATAAGCTCGGCCTCCTGCCCGGCAGCGTCACGCCGCTGGCGCTCGCGCACGCGGGCGCGAGGGACGTCACGGTCGTCATCGACCGGGACATCCTCGAGATGGGCCTCGTCTGCGTGCACCCCTGCGTGTCCACGGCCTCGCTCGCGCTGCCGTGGAAGGATGTTTACGCCTTCATCCAAAGCTGCGGCAACCGGGTGGAATTCGTGGACATCGCCCCGGACGCCCCCGCCGGCCCGTCCGCCCCGGTTTGACAAGGCCGCGCGGCGATCCTATAATGAAACCGTCAGGGCAAATCACGGCTTTTAAGGAGCGTTTCATATGAAGCTTGGTGTCATCGGCCTTCCCAACGTGGGGAAGTCCACGCTGTTCAACGCCATCACGCGCGCGGGCGCTGCGGCGGCGAACTATCCCTTCTGCACGATAGAGCCCAACGTAGGCACGGTCGCCGTGCCGGACGAGCGGCTCGACGTGCTCGCCGCCATGTATTCCCCCGAGAAATACACGCCCACCACGATCGAGTTTGTGGATATCGCGGGCCTCGTGCGGGACGCGCACAAGGGCGAGGGCCTCGGCAACAAGTTCCTCTCGCACATCCGCGAGGTGGACGCCATCGTCCACGTCGTGCGCTGTTTCGAGGACGACAACATCATCCACGTCGACGGCTCCGTCAGGCCGGACCGCGACATGGAAACCATCGGCATCGAGCTTATCTTCGCCGACCTCGAAACCATCGAGCGCCGCGCCGAGCGCGCGCGAAAGGCGAGCAAGTCCGGCGATAAGCTCCTCGCCGCCGAGGCGGAGTTTTACGAACGGATCAAACTCTGGCTCGAGGGCGGCAAGCCCGTGCGCACCATGCCCATGGACGAGAAGGAGCGCGAGTTTGTTCGAGGGCTGTTCCTCCTGACGACGAAGCCCGTCATCTACGTGGGCAACATCGCGGAGGGGGATATCGGAACAGAACCCAACGCGCACATGCGCGCGCTCATGAAGGTCGCCGAAACCGAGGGCGCGGAGGCCGTCGCCATCTGCGCGAAGGTCGAGGAGGAGATCGCCGATCTGCCCCTTGATGAGAAAAAGGCGTTCATCGCGGAGCTCGGCATCGGCGAGAGCGGGCTCGACAAGCTCGTGCGCGCCTGTTACAGGCTCCTCGGCCTCATCAGCTTCCTCACCGCGGGGCCCAAGGAGGTCCGCGCCTGGACCATAGAGCGCGGCACGAGGGCGCCGCAGGCCGCGGGCAAGATCCACACCGATTTCGAGCGCGGCTTCATCCGCGCGGAGATCGTCCCCTTCGAGACGCTCCGCCGGCTCGGCTCCATGCAGGCGTGCAAGGAGAAGGGGCTCGTGCGCAGCGAGGGCAAGGAGTACGTCATGCAGGACGGGGACGTGACGCTCTTCCGCTTCAACGTATGAACGTATAAAGCTTCGGGAGGTATCGCATGAGAACGAACATCGAGGGCTTTACGATCCGGGAGGCGAACGAGCGGGACGTGCCGCTGATCCTCAGCCTCATCAAGGCGCTCGCCGCCTATGAGAAGCTGCCCGACGCCGTCACCGGCACGGAGGAGATCCTGTATGATTCCCTCTTCGCGCGCCGCGCGGCGGAGGTCGTCATCGGCGAGTACGAGGGCGAACCCGTCGCCTTCGCGCTCTACTTCCACAACTTCTCGACCTTCCAGTGCCTGCCCGGGCTCTACCTCGAGGACCTCTACGTGAAGGAGGAATACCGGGGGCGCGGCTTCGGCGGCGCGATGCTCCGGCGGCTCGCGCAGATCGCGAAAGAGCGCGGCTGCGGGCGCTTCGAGTGGATCTGCCTCGACTGGAACGAGGACGCCCTCGCGGTCTATCGCAAGCTCGGCGCGGTGCCCATGGACGGCTGGACGATACAGCGCATGGAGGGCGCGGCGCTCGAGGAGCTGGCGAAGGCTTTTTGACGATAGCATAACGCGCGTCCGGCCATTGCCGGGCGCGTTTGCGGTTGGGGGAAAGAATGGATCTTCGGCGAAAGCTGTTTCTTTTAAAAGACCCTTACGACATGGCGCGCGCAGCGCCCTACTTCATCCCCGCGCTGCGCGAACATCTGCTCTTTCACACGGACAATTGCCCGGAGTACGCGAAGCTTCTTGAACGCGCCTCCTTCGACCCCGCGTCGGTGCGCGCCGAGGAGGACGTTTTCCGCGTGCCGCCCATCCCGACGGTCTTCCTCAAACGGCGCGCGCTCGTGAGCATGCCCGAAAACAAGCTCATCCTCCGCGCGACCTCCTCCGGCACGAGCGGCGAAAAAAGCCGCCTCGCGTTCGACCGGGGGAGCGCGATCTACGGCATAGGCGCCCTGACGCGCCTTTTCGCGCATCTTCGCGTCATCTCGGCGGTTCCGGCCCATTACGTCGTGTTCAGCTATCCGCCCGGGCGGGATATGGAGCTCGGCGCGGCGAAGAGCGCGCTTGGAGCGACGCGCTTCGCCCCCGCGCTCTCGCGGGTGTACGCCATCAAGCGGGACGGCGCGGGCGGTTTCGCGCCCGATATCGAGGGTGTCGCCGCGGCGCTCTCGCGCTTTACAAAAAGCCCTTTTCCCGTGCGCTTCACGGGCTTCCCCGCGTATCTTTACGCGCTCTGCGGCATGCTTGAAGAGAGGAACATGCGCCTCACGCTCCCGCGCGGCTCGCTCGCCCTCCTGGGCGGCGGCTTCAAGGGCATGGCGGGCGTGGAGGGCGAGGCGCTCTACGCGCTCGCCGAGAAGACGCTCGGCCTTCCCCGGGCGCGCGTGTTCGAGTTCTTCAGCGCGGCGGAGCATCCCGTCGCCTACTATAAGTGCGCGCGGGGACATTTCCACATCCCCGCGTACAGCCGCGTCGTCATCCGCGGCGCGGAGGACCTCTCGCCCGTGCCGGACGGGGAGGCGGGGCTTTTGAACTTCGTTTCCCCCCTCGTGGCGAGCATGCCCCTCGTTTCAATCATGACGGACGACGTCGCCGTCCGCTTCCCGGGCGGCTGCGGCTGCGGCATCGAATCCCCGTATTTCGCGCTTCTGGGGCGCGCGGGAGGCGGAAGGGTCGTCACCTGCGCCGCGCGCGCGGGCGAATTCCTTCAGGAAAGCGCAAAGGAGGGCGAAGGCCGTGTTTGAATCGCTCAGGGCACCCCTCGCCGCCGCGCTCGCGAAACCCGCGCCGGAAACGGAAAAAATCGTCGCCGCGTGCGACGCGCTCTCAAAAAGGCTCTCGGAGGAAATCCACGTCCCCCTCCTCATGCAGCTCGGCATGAGCCGGGAAAAGGCGCTTTGGGAGCTTAAAGAGGCGCGGCGCATGATGGGCGCGGAGTTCCTCCGCGCGCGGATCGCTTCGGAATTCGGCCCCGGCGGCATCCCCGGGCGGCGGGAATTCGCCCCGTACGGCGCAAACGGAACCGTTCTCGAGGAGTGGAGGCCGCTGGGCGTATTGCTGCACGTCAGCGCCGGCAACGTGGACGCGCTGCCCGTGTTTTCGGTCATCGAGGGGCTTTTGACGGGCAACGTCAACCTCCTGAAACTCCCCGCGGGGGATCCCGGCCTTTCGGAGGGCATCCTCGAGGCGCTGTGCGAAGAGGAGCCTTCGCTGCGGGAGCGGGTATATACTTTTGACATCCGCTCGGAGGACATCGAGAGCCTGAAGGCGCTCGCCTCCCTCGCGGACGCCGTCGCGCTCTACGGCTCGGACGAGGCGGTCAGGGCCGTGCGCGCCCTCGCGCCCCCCTGGGTGAAGCTCGTCGAGTGGGGGCACCGGATCAGCTTCGCGTACGTTTCGCCCGATGTAAACGACGCGTTCCTTCGTGGCGTCGCGCGCGACATGTGCTTCACCGCGCAGCTTTACTGCACTTCCTGCCAGGGCGTCTTCGTCGACGCGCGGGAGGAAGGGGAGGTTTACCGCCTCGCGGAGCGCTTTTTGCCCATTCTCGAGGCGGAAGCCCGGGCGCATCCCTCGCCGGCGGATATTTTCGCGCGCGCGGGCGCGTCGCTCGCGCTCTACGCCGAGTCGCTCGAAACCGGGTTTGACGGCACGGGAAAAATCCTTCGCGGCAAAGGCTGCAGCGTCGCGGCGTATCCCTCCTTCGCGTTCGCCTCCTCGCACATGTTCGGCAACTGCTGGGTACGCCCCCTCCCCAGGGAGGAGATCATCCCGTGCCTTCGCCCGTATTCCGGCTACCTGCAGACCGTGGCGCTCTCCTGCGACGAACGGGACAGGGCCTATGTCGAAAACGCGCTTTTCGCCGCCGGCGCGGTGCGGATTACGGACGGCTTCCACATGTCGGAAGCGTACTGCGGCATGCCGCGGGACGGGATGCATCCCCTCTCCCGTTACATGAAGCGCACGAGTGTGGCGCGCTTCCCGCGCCTGTGATATAATGCCCGCATGAGGGAAAAAATCGCGGCGTATATCGGCGAAAACGGGCTTATCCCCAGGGGCTCGGCAGTGGTCGCGGGGGTCAGCGGCGGCGCGGATTCCGTGGCGCTGCTGCGCGTGCTCACGCTGCTCGCGCCCGAGATGGGTTTTTCCGTCTATGCCGCCCACCTCCACCACGGCATCCGCGGCAAGAGCGCGGATGAGGACGAAGCGTATGTGGCGGAGCTTTGCGAAAGGCTCTCGGTGCCCCTTTGCCGCGAGCGGGCGGACATCCCGCGCCTCGCCAGGGAGCATTCCCACACCGCCGAGCAGGAGGGGCGCATCGTGCGCTATGCCTTTCTCGAGCGCGCGAGGGAGCATTTCCACGCGGACTTTATCGCCGTCGCCCACCACGCGGACGACCAGGCGGAAAGCGTGCTCATGCACCTGATGCGCGGCAGCGGGCTTGCCGGGCTCACCGGCATGCGGGCGAAACGCGGCGATCTCATACGGCCCCTGCTGTGCGTGAGAAGGAGCGAGATCGAGGCCTTCCTCGAGGAGGAGGGCATCCCCTTCCGGACGGACGAAACCAACCTCGTCCCCGAGGGGACGCGCAACCGCGCGCGGCTCGAGATCATCCCGTATATCGAGAAACACATCAATCCGGCGTTTACGGAAACGCTTAACTCCACGGCGGAGCTTTTGCGGCGCGACGAGGATTACCTCTCGCTCGAGGCGCGCCGCGCGCTCGATCTGGCGGCGCGGGAGGGCGGGTACGACAGGCAGGCCCTCGCGGAGCTCCCCGTTCCGCTTCAGGCGCGTGCCGTCCGCATGGCGCTCGCGGACGCGGGGGCCGCGGTCGATATCGAGCGCGCGCACGTGGAAAGGGTGCGGGAGCATCTTGGCGCGCGCACGGGTGCCGTTTTGCAGCTTCCGGGCGCGGAGGTCCGCGTGAGCTATGGCCTCGTTTTCTTTGAAAAGCCTGGGAAAAAGGCGCGGGAGGAGTTCGAGCTGCCCCTCATCGTCCCGGGCGTAACGAAAACACCCGACGGGGAGTTTCATGCCGTGTTTGCGGGTGATGTTTCCGTGGCAGCGGACCCGTATATCGCCTTTTTCGATGCGGACAGGCTCCCCCCTTTCATCACCGTCCGCAGGAGAAGGCCGGGGGACAGGTTCCATCCGCTCGGCGCGCCGGGCGGGCGCAAGCTCAAGGAATGCTTCATCGACCGCAAGCTCCCGCGCGAAATGCGGGAAGTCCCCCTGATCGTATCCGGCGCGGAGGTGTTTTTCGCGCCCGGCTACGGCATCGCGGAGGCGGCGAAAGTCACAAGCGACACGACGCGCGTGCTGCGCGTTGAATATATTTTAGCCGGCCATAAAGGAGGAGCAGTATGACGCAGCGCACCGACATGAACAGGGATATCGACCACGCGCTCATCGGCGAGGAGCAGATCAGGCAGCGGGTCAAGGAGATGGGCGCGCAGATCAGCGCGGATTACGACGGCAAGGACGTCGTGCTCGTGTGCATCTTAAAGGGCGCCGTGATCTTCTTCGCGGACCTCGCGCGCGCGATCACCTGCCACATGGAGATGGACTTCCTCTCCATTTCAAGCTACGGCAACAACACGAAAACCTCGGGCATCGTGCGCATCTCCAAGGATATGGACACCTCCATCACCGGGCGGCACGTGCTCATCGTCGAGGACATCATGGACAGCGGCCTCACCTTAAACCACCTGACCAACCTCCTGAAGGCGCGCGAGCCCGCCTCCCTCAAGATCGCCTGCCTGCTCGACAAGCCCGAGCGGCGCGAGTGCGCCATCACGCCGGACTATGTGGGCTTCGTCATCCCCAACGAGTTCGTGCTCGGCTACGGCCTCGATTACGAGCAGCGCTACCGCAACCTGCCCTACGTGGGGGTCATGAAGCCGTAAGCTTTTTATGCATCGCAAATACGGTCGGTCCCCGCGTTGCGGGGGCCTAATCTGTGTGGAGACGACAAAGCTCGGTTGTTTTCGCATTTTTGGGATGTTATAATTTAACGGCGATCATCTATTTCGCTTACTTGGGGGAGTCATGTCCGAAATCAGGTCGTTTGAACCGCTTTGGGGCGTATGGCGAACAACGGAATTGATCGGCAGAGGTGCTTTCGGCGCGGTCTGGCGTGCGGAGCGTGTTGACGAGGCGGGCTTCGCCTCGGCGATCAAGCATATCGCTCTGCCGAGCAGTGACGCGGAGGTGCAGGCGCTCTACGACGAGGGCATCGCGCGGGACGCTGAGGCCGTCCATGCGTATTACAGCATGCTGCGCGAATCGCTCATTAGCGAGATCCGCTTTATGTACGCCTTCCGGGATGAACCCAATATCGTGACCTATGAAGATCACATCGTTTTTCAGCGGGCCGGTGTGCCCGGGTACGATGTTTTTATACGCATGGAACTATTGAAGAGCCTCAGCGCCGTCGGCCGGGGAGGGATGCTGCCGCCGGAACAGGTCTGCCACCTCGGCATCGATATCTGCACGGCGCTCTGCGCGCTCAAAAAGCGCAACGTCGTCCATCGGGATATCAAGCCCGCCAACATACTCGTCAGCACGAAGGGCGTTTATAAGCTGGCCGATTTCGGCGTGGCGCGCCAGATGGAAAAGACCGGCATGGTTCTAAGCAAAAAGGGTACCTATGCCTACATGTCGCCCGAGGTCTATAAGGGGGAGGTTGCGGACGAAACGTCCGATCTGTATTCGCTCGGCCTGGTTATGCACAGGCTGCTCAACGCCAACCGCGCGCCCTTTCTGCCGCTCTTTAGCGCTGTCAGCGCGGAAGATGCCGAAATCTCCGTCATGCGCCGCATGAGCGGTCAAGAAATTCCCCATCCCGCCTACGCTCCGCCCGCGCTGGGCATCGCGATCTGCCACGCCTGCGCGTATCGCCCGGCGGCGCGCTTCCGTACCCCGGAGGAATTCCGCGCCGCGCTCGAGGATTGTCTCGTCGCGTGCGACGAAACCGTCTTCATATCAAGGCAGACGGCAATGCCCGCGCCTGTTCCCGAACCGAAGAAAATTATCCCCGTTCGCGCGCCCGAGCCGAAACGCGAATCTCCTGCTCGCGTGCCTGAGCCCGTTCTCCCGCCTGCGCGGGAGCATGCGATCGATCCGGAATTTGCCCTTGTAGGAGAACTACCGTATTATCTAAGACCAGAGATCAGGATTGCGCCGGAGAAGAGGAAAACGAGCACTAAGGTGGTCATAGCAATTTTCATCATCACTGCCGTACTTGCGATGATTGCGCTTCTTACTAGTGGGTTGTTTTTGTATAAAGCGTATCAAGATGCTGCGGCGCTTGCGGAGGAAGGGCGGTATGGAGAGGCATACGAAAAATATGCAAAAATTAGTTTTTTTCTTGACAGCGCGGAGAGAGCGGAGGAGTGGAAACAAGCAGCTAAACCCCAGATACAAGCATATGAAGATGCAGTTGCGTTATCAGATGAAGGTTGGTATTCTAAAGCTTACGATCTTTTTTCAGGGCTTGGGAATTTTAGGGATAGCGCTAAGAGGGCTCAGGAATGCGCTACCTACATGGATGTCCTCGAACATATTGTATATCAGATTATGGCTGACGGCACATGTAAAATTGCTATGTATACAGGAAACCGCGCTGAAGTGTATGTGCCTCCAATGTTGAGGGGATGTCCGATAACGGTTATTTGTAGCTATACGTTTTACAACTGTTCAGCACTTACAGACCTCTATATACCTGATTCTATAGCATTGATTGGGGAAGAAGCCTTGAGCGATAGGGGTGTTCAAATCCATTGCGCCGAAGGCTCATATGCGCAACAATACGCAATTGATAACGGATTTAAATGCGTTTTGAGTAGAAAATCTCACAAGGAATAGTCGCTATAAAAAACCTTAACACCTATCTTTTTTCTCTATGTTCACAACTTCGCGTGCCGGTGGTACAATAGACGCGGCTCTCTTTACCGACATATGAAAAGGAGATTCGACGATGTTCAACGGGAAACCCATCATCTGCGTGACCAGCGACTCCAACGGTTCCGACGGCGCGGAAAAGCCGCGCCAGCTCCAGAGCCCCAAGGCGTACAGCGCGGCCGTCGTCGCCGCGGGCGGCATCCCGTGGCTCGCGGGCGAGTTCTGCGAAGCGGAGCTTGCCGAGCTCTGCGACGCGCTGCTGCTTTCCGGCGGGGACGACGTGCATCCCAAGTATTTCGGCGAGGAAATCCTCAACGACACGGTGAACATCGATTCGCCGCGCGACGAATACGAGATGCGGCTCATCCCCGAGTTCCTCAAGCGCGGCAAGCCCATCATGTGCATCTGCCGCGGCATACAGATCCTCAACATCCAGATGGGCGGGGACATCTATCAGGATTTGCTCGAGCAGTGCGGCTTCGTCCACGGCAACGGCAAGATCCGCCACGAGGTCTATGCCGAACCCGGCTCCGTGCTGCATGAGCTTTTTGGCGAAAAATTCAGGACCAACAGCACCCACCACCAGGCGATAAGAAAACTCGCGCCCGGCTTCCGGGTCACCGCGCGCTCTACGGAGGGCGTCGTCGAGGCCATCGAGCACGAGTCGCTGCCCATCATGGGCTTCCAGTTCCATCCCGAGCGCCTCACGGGCGCGGCGTGGGACGAGCGCACGCCCGATTTCGCGCCCCTCTTCGCGCGCTTCATCGCCATGGCGAAGGAGCACGCTTCAAAATAACGACCCGGCAACAATCCGGATTTTTGGAAATATTCGCTTTAGGCGGGGAAGCGCCGCGCGTATCGCGGCGCTTCCCCGGGAAAGGCTGTCTGAAATTGGGAATCAGCACCTTCGAGGCCATCATGCTGCTGTGCTTTGGCGCGGCGTGGCCGATCAACATCATAAAGACGCTTCGCAACCGCTCCGCGAAGGGCAAGAGCGGGCTGTTCCTCTTCGTGCTGATGGCGGGCTACGTCGCCGGCATCGCGCACAAGCTCCTCTACAGCAGGGATATCGTGATGGCGCTCTACATCCTCAACCTCGCCATGATATCCACGGATTTTTTCCTGTATCTGCACTTCAGGAAGAAGGATCGGGAGAGGGAGGCCGCGGGCGCGTAAAGCGCAGCGGCTCCGTGAAATGCGCCTAGCCTTCCGGGACGTAGATCATGTCGATCTGCGCCTCGCTTTCGTTGGGCGAAAATCCCGCCTTTTTGTAAAGCGCGACCGCGTTCGCGTTGAGGTCGTCCGCCATGAGAAAGGCGCGCTTGGCGCCATGCGCACAGCCGTACGCGAGCGCCGAGAGCAGGAGGGACTTCCCGTAGCCCTTCCCCTGGAATTCCGGCGCCACGGCGAGTTCCCGGACCCAGAGTACAGCGCCCCGCGGGCTCTCGTCGGCATAGATCGCGACGCAGGCGACGCCCGCGACGCGCCCGTCCTCGCGGCAGGCGAGCACGGCGCAGTCGCGCGCGCGGACGGCCTTCGCGTCGGGGTCCTCCCCCGCGATCCAGTCGGCCATCCACTCCGGCGTCTCGCCGCAAAACTCGCGGCTCTGGAAGCGGCAGGCCTCCGTCACGGCCGCGGCGGCGGCGCATTCCCCGTTTTCGATCGGTGCGCATACGTGCTTGGGGTCCTCCAGGCATTCGAGCGCGCCGATGCGGTATTCGCGCAGCACGCCGTATTCGCAAAAACCGTTTCTTTCGAGTTCGGGCTTCCATTGCTCCGGGATGAAGGTGACGAGCGCGGGCTTTTCCAATTTTCGCGTTTCCGCGATCAGCGCCTCAGCGCCGTTCGCCGCCCAGTGGATTTCCTCCATGCCCGCCCCGGCGTTCATGCCCCGCACGATGACGAGGTCTTGCGCATTGACCACCGCGCCGTAATCCGCGACGTGCTCGTATTCGAGGTACTCAAACGAGGAATGCGAAAGCGCCGCCGCCTTCGCCTTGATCCTCTCAAATTCGTTTCTGTCCATATTCTCTCCGTTCATAAGCATTGCGGGCGCGCCCGCATAAGGATTTTATCATTTCAGGCCGAAAATGGAAACCCGCGGCCCGGCACGCTTGTCCTATGGGGGCGCGCGGGCTCTGTGCGCCCGCGCGCCTGCGCTTGCGCAAGCGGCCTACGCCTTCTCGATCACCCCGCACGCGATGCGGTTTCCGGCGTCGCCCGCGGGCTGCGAGGTGAAATCGTCCCGCTTGTCGTGCACGATGACGCTTTTGCCGATCACGTCCTCCGGCCGGAAGCGCTCCGTGTAGAAGGCCTGCCACGCGACGCCCCGGTTCGAGAAGAGCGGCGGCAGGTCGCCCGCGTGCGCGGGGTGGGGGCAGTTGCCCGGGTTATAGTGCCCGCCCGCGCTCGCAAACGGCGGCACGCACTCGCCAACCGCGTGGATGTGCAGCGCGCAGATGTTCGCGGCGCAGGGCGTGGGGTCGTAAGGCAGGCCTGTGAACTCTGCGGTCATCACGGTGCCGCCGCCCGAATGGTAGAAAGCGACCTTCCCCCGGAGCGCGGGGTGCGAAGCGTCCCCACGGACGACGGTGCGCGCGGCGGGCGCGCCGAGGGGCAGCATCATGACGGAACGGTTCGGATGTTTCATGTTTGACACCTCTTTTCTTTCAGAATATGAGCTTTCGCCGCGTTTTGGGAAAACCGGACCGTTCCGCTTATTTCGCGTTATTTCGCGGTTGACAGGATCGCGCTTCGATTGTAGAATGCATATGCAAATGCGAAGCGTTTGCATTTAAGAACGCAAAGGATACGATCATGAAAAAAGCAAGAACCCTGTCGCTGCTGCTCGCGCTCGCCCTCGCCCTCGCGGCGCTCGCGGGCTGCGAGAAGAAAGAATTGCCCGGAAAGGACGCCGGGGAAGGCCCGAAAAAACCCGTTGTCGCCGTGACCATCGCGCCGCAGCAGGCGTTCGTCGAGGCGGTGTGCGGAAACCTCGTCGAGGTCGTCTCCATGGTGCCGCCGGGCAGCAGCGTCGAGACCTACGAGCCCGCGCCCGGGCAGATGGAAAAGTTCAGTGACGCGTCGCTCTATTTCGCCGTCGGCGTGCCGGTTGAGGAGGCGTACATACTGCCCAACATCGGCGGCATCCAATACATCCGCCTGCAGGACGAGGTCAACGCGGCCTATCCGCCCCTCGTTTTCGAGAACGGCGAGCCCGACCCGCACATCTGGCTCTCGCCCAAGCGGGCGAAGGTGATGGTTTCGGCCATCGCGCGCGAGATGGCCGCCTTCGACCCCGAGAACGCGGAAACATATGAAAAAAACGCCGAGGCGTATAACCTCAGGCTGGATGAGCTGGATGAATACATCCGCAGCATCTTCCTGGACGCCGCGAACAAGGCCTTCATCGTCTACCACCCGGCATTCGGCTATTTCGCGGACGACTACGGCCTTACGATGTACGCGCTCGAGGAGGAGGGCAAGGAGGCGACCGCTCAGCGCATCCGGGAGATGATCGACCTCGCGCGTGAGAAGAACATCACGACCGTTTTCTACCAGGAAGAAATAGACGGCAGCCAGTCCGCGCAGTTCGCCGAGGAGATCGGCGGAACTTCCGCCATGCTCTCGCCCCTCTCCGCCGATTATATCGACAGCCTCATCGCCATGGCGGACGCCCTCCGGGAGGCGATGAAATGAGCGCGAGGGCGGTTCATATTGAGGACCTTTCGGTCTATTACGGGCGGAACCCGGCTTTAACGGACGTCCGCCTCGACGTGGAGGAAGGGGAGTACCTGGGCATCATCGGCCCCAACGGCGGCGGTAAGTCCACGTTATTGAAGGCCATATTGGGCCTCGTGCCGCCCGCGAAGGGCGTCGTTGAGGTCTTCGGCGCGGCGCCGGGCGGCGGCAGGGCCGCGATCGGCTACGTGCCGCAGTTCGCGGCGCTCGACCGGCGCTTCCCCATCACGCTTCTGGAGGTCGTGCTCACGGGCAGGCTCAAGAAGGGGCTTTCCCCGTTTTTCGCCTATTCGAAGGAGGACCGGGAGGCCGCGCGCGCCCTCATCGAGCAGGTGGGGCTCGCGGCGCTCGCCGCGCGCAGGCTCTCCGACCTTTCGGGGGGCGAATTCCAAAAAATGCTCATCGCGCGCGCCCTCGCCGTGAACCCCAAACTCCTTTTGCTCGACGAGCCGACGGCGAGCGTGGACGCCGCCTCGCGCGAGCAGATCTATTCCCTCCTTTGGGAGCTGAACCGCCGCATGACGATCATACTCGTCACGCACGACCTGCTCGCGGTCTCCTCGCAGGTGAGGCGGCTCGCATGCCTCAACGGGCGCCTCGTCTACCACGGCGAGCCGGAACTGACGGAGGCCGCGGTCAACAGCCTCTACGGCTGCCCCGTGGACCTCATCGCGCACGGCGTGCCCCACAGGGTGTTAAGGGAGCACGGGGAAGGGGGACATTGCTGTGATTGAGGCGCTCTTCCGTTATCAGTTCTTAAGAAACGCCCTCTTTTCGGGCCTGCTCGCGAGCGTCGTGTGCGGCGTCGTGGGCGTGATCGTCATCGAGAAGAAGCTCGTCATGATGAGCGGGGGCATCGCGCACACGTCCTACGGCGGCGTGGGCCTCGGGTATCTTCTAGGGTTCGAGCCCATCCTCGGCGCGTTCCTTTTTTCCGTGCTGTCGGCCGTGGGCGTCGGCTATGTCCGACGGCGCGGCGGCGCGCGCTCGGATGTGATAGTCGGCCTCTTCTGGTCGCTCGGGATGGCGCTGGGCATCCTCTTCATCGGCCTCATGCCGGGCTACCCGCCGGATCTCAGCTCATACCTCTTCGGCAGCATCCTCTCCGTCACGGGCACGGACCTCGCGCTCGCGGGCGCGTTCGCCTTCGTCGTGACGGCCGCCGTCGTCGTCTTCTTCAACGACTGGAAGGCGTATCTCTTCGACGAGGAGTTCGCCGCCATCATCGGCGTGCGCACGGCTTTGCTCGAATACCTGCTTCTCATCCTCATCGCCATGACCATCGTGGCGCTCATCCGCGTGGTAGGCATCATCCTCGTGATGGCGCTGCTCACGGCGCCCGCGGCGGCGGCCGGCATGCTCACGGGCAATTTGAAATGGCGGATGGTCTACTCGGCCCTTCTCGGCGCGGCGTATTGCGTCGCGGGGCTCTGGGCCTCCTACGCGATGAACATCGCCTCCGGCGCGTGCATCGCGATCATCGCCGTGGCCTGCTATTTCCTCGTTTTCGTCGCGCACGCGGCGCACGAGAAAATCAAGGATCGAAAATCGCGTAAGCGCGGGGAATGCGGAGGGCTCTCATGAAGCGGAACGATCCGGGCGCGCTCGCGCGCAGCGGCCTTCGAAGCACGCGCCAGCGCGTCGTGGTGCTCGACATCCTCGAGAAGAGCGACGCGCCGCTCGCCGTCGAGCAGATCTACCTCGAGCTGAGGAACCGAGGCGTGGCGGCGAACCTCTCCACGGTCTACCGGGTCCTCGAGGCGCTGATCGAAAAGAACCTCGCGGCCTCGCTCAACATCCCCGGCGACCCGCGCGCGTTCTTCGAGTATAACCACGCGGCGCACAGGCATTACCTCGTGTGCCTCGGCTGCCGCAGCATACGCCCGCTTGAGAGCTGCCCGCTCGCCGAATACGAAAAGCGCATCGAGCGCGAGACGGAATATTCCGTTTCGGGCCACAAGCTCGTGGTTTATGGGTACTGCCCGGAATGCCGGCCCGGCGGCACGGATCCCGGCGCCTGCGGGCATTGCCACAGCCGCTGAACGAAAGGGAAAAGCCCGCCGTGATGAAAGTCCGGCGGGCTTTTCCCCTCTTTACCGATGCGATTACTTGCCGTTTTCGATCTCGCGCAGCTTCTTCCCCTGGATCAGGAAGATCGCGGCGAAGGCGAGTACGGCGATTCCGATCGCGACATAGAGAAGGATGTCAATCCAGCACCCGGCCATTGCCTGCCCCTCCTTTCGCTTCTTCTATACGCCTCATGTTGCGGCGCGCGACGAGCGTGCCCGCGACGAGGATCAGGATAAGTACCGCGAGCAGCCACCAGTGGACGGAACACGCCCCGGCGGCCGTCCGCCCGGAAGTCGCGAGCGCGTAGGTCGAGAACCGGTTGACGTGCAGCGTGACGTAGCCTTCGCCGATCTCACAGTACTCGCCGTTTGCGTTGGCGTTCGCGGCGCCGATAGGAAGCGCCTCAACAACGCCCCCGTGCGCGCGGTAGACGGCGATGATCTCGCTGCCCTTCATCTCGTCGGGGATGGGGATCGCGATCTCGACGAGGCTTTGCACGTCCGTCAGCTCCGTTTTGGAAAGTTCGTTGCCCGCGCCGTCGTACACGGTCTTGACGAGCGTCAGCTCGAGGTACATGCCGATGCGCCGCCCGCCCGCGATGTCTGCGATTTTTTCGGCTTCGTCGGCGTCGAGCATTTCCTTCTGTTGGATCTCGGCGACGAGCCGTATTTCGACTGTGCCGCCCGCCGCGACGACCTCCGCGTCGGCGGCCGTGTACACGCCCTCCTCGCCGAAGAGCTCGTTGAGCCCGCCCGCCGCGATGTCGGGCGTGGCCGCGCTTCTGATTTCGACCACGCTCTGCTTCTTCCCGAGGGTCATCGTGATATTGCCTACGGCCTCGCCGTTTTGGACGGTGACGATCCGCGTCACGCGGTAGCCGCCGTTGTCCGCGACGAGGTTGTAGACGCCGTCCGGCACGCTGACGAATTCGAAGCTGCCGCCGTTTTGAAGGCCCGTCACGCTGGCGACGATCGTGTTGCCCGCCTCGATGGTAACGGTGATGCCCCGGCCGAGTCCCGTATCGTCCGCGACCGTGCCCGAGATGGAACCCGCGGCGGCGCCCCCCGCCTCCGGCACGCGGAAGCGGCCCGTCGTCACGTGGGTTTCGCCGTTCGCGGTGACGGTGACGCGGTATTCATAGGTTTTGCCCGGCGCGAGGCCCTCGAGACTTGCGTTAAAGGAGTTCCCGTCGAACGCGCCGGGTACGCTCTGCCATTCTCCGCCCGGCGTGCGGAAGCTGATCTCGGCCTGATACGCGCCCTCCCCGAGGTTCACGCTGCCGCCGATGCTCACGCCGCCGTTCGCGCCGAACTGCGGCGCATCGAGCGTGACGGGGGAGCCGCCGCCCGGATCCGGCTGCGCGTTCTTGGCGATCGCGGCGCCGCCGCTCGTGAAGCTGCCCGCGTAGTTGCCATTCGCGGTGACGACGACGGAAAGGGTTTTGCCCGCGTCCGCGTCCGTCGCGGTATAGGAGGCGGAGGTCGCGCCCGCGATGGCGGCGCCGTCCCGCGTCCACTGGTAGGCGAGGGAACCCGCGGCGGCCTTGGGCGTCACGCCGGAAAGGTCCGCCTCGAGGGTATCGCCGACCTTGGCCTCGGCGGGGATGCTCGCCGTACCCGAGACGGTCGCGGGGAGGATGCTGAAGCTTCGCGTCGCAAAGCCCGCGTAGTTGCCGCCCTGGCGCGCCGTGATGACGACGCGCGCCGTGCCCGCGTTCGTGTTGTCGACATAGCTTACGGTATACTGGGACGCGCCCACCGTGCCGAGGGAACCGTCCTTCACGGTGAACGAGGGCTCGATCGCGCTCCCCGTATACGTCCAGTCGGAGATGGAGGAGATCATGCCGTCGCTCAGCTGCCTCCTGTTGATCTTAAAGGTCACAGTGATCGTCCCCTCGTAATTTCCCTGCGAAACGGCCGCGATGAGGATGCTCGCGGTGCCCGCGTTCGTGTTGTTGAGGTAGCTCACCGTATATTCCGCGGCGCTTATAGGGACGCCTCCCGCCGTCACGGCGGGAATTGGCGTATGCGCCCTGCCGTCATAGGTGACGGAGGGGACGGGGGCGACCGCGGCGGTCGCGAGCTTGGCCTTCTCGATGGCGAAAACCTTGCTCGCGCTGCCGGAATAGTTGCCCGCCGCGCTCGCCGTGACGGTGACGGTGCCATAGCCCGCCGAGACGTTGTTGCTGTAGGAAACCGCGTAATCCGTCGCACGGATCGCGGAAGGGCCGCCGTCGGCAACGATCACCATCGGATACTGCGGCGCGCCCGTGTAGGCGGCGCTTGCGATGAAGACGATCATCGCTTCGGTGAGGGGCTTTTTGCCGATGGCGAAGGTCTTCGATACGACGCCTTCGTAATTGCCTGCCGCCGTCGCCGCGACGGTGACGGTCGCGGTGCCCGCGTTGACGTTGTTCGCGTAGCTCACCGCGTAATCCGAGGGCTTGATGATGCTCGGGCTGCCGTCCGTTACGACGGGCGGCGGGGCCAGCGGGGAGCCGGTGTAGGTCAGCGGAACGATCTCGGCGACCATGTCGGCCGTGAGCGCCTTCTTGTCGATCGTGTAGGCGCGGCTTGCGCTGCCCGCGTAGTTGCCGCCTTCGGTCGCGGTGATGGTGGCCGTAGCGGTGCCCGCGTTCACGTTGGTCGAATAGCTCACCGTATAATCCGCGGCCGTAATGATCGAGGGCGCGCCGTCCGCAACCGTCAGCGCGGGCTCGTAGGCCGTGCCGTCGTAGGTGCGGGAGGCGATCGCGGCGATCATCGCGGCGTCGAGCGGCTTTTTGTTGACGGTGAAGGTACGGCTGGCGGCGCCGGAGTAATTGCCGTTCAGGGTCGCCGCGATGGTGGCGGTCGCGGCGCCCGCGTGGACGTTGTTCGTATAGCTGACGGTATAGTCCGAAGCCGCAATGATGGAGGGCGTGCCGTCCGTCACCGTCAGCGCGGGCGTCTGCGCCGCGCCGTTGTAGGTGACGGCGGCGATCGCGGCGATCATGCCGTCGGAAAGCGCTTTCTTGTTGATGGTGAACGCGCGGCTCGCGGAGCCCTTGTAGTTGCCGCCCTCGGCCGCCGCGACGGTGACGGTGGCGGTGCCCGCGTTGACGTTGTTCTGATAGCTCACCGTATAATCGGACGCCTTGATGGTGCCGGGACTGCCGTCCGTCACGGAGATGGTCGGGGTGTGCGCCGAGCCGTCGTAGGTGACGGCGGCGATCCCGGCGATCATCGTGGCGTCGAGCGCCTTCTTTTGGATCATGAAGCTCTTGAGCCCGAATCCGGCATAGTTTCCGCCGGCGGTGGCGCTGATCATCACATGGGCGATTCCGGCGTTCACGTTGTTCGTGTAGCTCACCGTATAGTCCGAAGCCTGGATGGCGTTCGGGATGCCGTCGGTAACGAAGGGCAAGGGCTCAAGCGCCGCGCCGGTATAGGTCAGGCCCGGGATGTCGGCGATCATGAGGCCGGAAAGCATCTTTTTATGGATGACGAACTGCGCGCTCGCAAAGCCTTTGTAGTTGCCGCCCGCCGTCGCCGTGATGGTGGCGGTGGCGGTGCCCGCGTTGACGTTGCCCGTATAGCTTACCGTGTAGTCGGACGTTGCGATGATGCCGGGGGCCCCGTCCGTCACCGTCAGCGCCGGGGTGTGCGCCGCGCCGTTATAGGTCGTGTCGGGAAGCGCCGCGATCATGTCGTTTGAGAGCGCCTTCTTCTCGATGGTGAACGCGCGGCTCGCGGAGCCTTTATAGTTGCCTCCCTCGGCCGCCGTGATGGTGACGGCGGCGGTGCCTGCGTTGCGGTTGTTCTGATAGCTCACCGTATAGTCGGAAGCCTTGATGGCGCTGGGGTTCCCGTCCGTCACGGCGACGGCGGGCGTATGCGCCGCGCCGTTGTAGACGACGGCGGCGATCTCGGCGATCATCGTGGCGTCGAGCGCTTTTTTGCCGATGGTGAAATGCACGTCGACGGCGCCCCGGTAATTGCCGTTCCCGGTCGCCGCGATGGTGACGGTTGCGGTCCCCGCGTCGACGTTGTCCGCGTAGCTCACCGTGTAGTCGGGCGGCTTGATGGCGCTGGGGCTTCCGTCTGTGACGGAGAGTGCGGGGGTCAGCGCCGCGCCGGTGTAGGTCAAATCCGGGATGGCGGCGACCATGGAGGCGGCAAGCGCCTTTTTGCCGATCGTGAAGGCGCGGCTCGCGCTGCCCTCGTAGTTGCCGCCCGGGGTCGCGGTGATGGTCGCCGTGGCGGCGCCCGCATTCACGTTGTTCGTATAGCTCACCGTGTAGTCGGATGCTGTGATGACGCTGGGATTGCCGTCCGCCACCGTCAGCGCCGGGGCGTGCGCTGCGCCGTTATAGGTGGCTTCCGCGATCGCGGCGATCATCCCGTCCGTGAGCGCCTTCTTTTTGATGGTGAAGCTGCGGCTCGCGGAGCCCTGATAATTGCCGCCCGCCGTCGCCGTGACGGTGAAGGTGGCGGTGCCCGCGTTGCGGTTGTTCTGATAGCTCACCGTATAGTCGGAGGGCGCGAGGATGCTCGGCGTGCCGTCCGTGATGGAAGGCAGCGGCGCATGCGTCGAGCCGTCGTAGACGACGTCGGAAATGGAGCCGATCATCGCGGCGGACAGCGATTTTTTCGCGATGACGACCGTCGCGCTGCCGGTGAGGTCGTTGTAGTTGGGGTTGTGGAGCCTGTAGTAAACGGTATAAGTACCCGCGGCCGTAAAGCTCGGGGCTTCCGCGAGGTCGTTGGCGAGGGGGTCGGTCACGCTGTAGGTGACGGTCGTGCCCGAAGGCGCGCCCGTGATCGCGACGCCGTGGGGATTGCCGTCATAAGTCCCGTTGAAGGCGGCGACGCCGACGCCCGTGAAGTTCGCTTTCCCGACGCTCATGACGCACAGCGCGAGGTCGGAATAAGCGCCGTAGTTCATGCCCTCGGCGATGCTGGCGCTGACTTTGTACGCGCCCGCGTCCGTGGGCGGCGTCGTCGATTTCGGGTAGGTTGTGCCCGCGTCCCCCTCGTAATAGACGGTGATCGCCCCGAGCCCCGTCACGCCGGAAGCGGGCGATACGGCAAGCGCCTGCGGGGAGCCGTTGTAGACGCGCGGCGCGTTGCCGTAGGAGAGGAGCGCTGCCGCCTGCGCGCCGCTCGCGATGGGGAGCTTCGCGATCGTGAACTTCTTCTGGTCGGACGCCTGCGTGTAGGTGTCCGTCTGGGCGAGCGTGGCCCTGACCCAGTAGACGCCCGCGTTCGACGGCGCGGAGATCTGCGCGCCGGGGCTTCCCGCGCTGTCCGTATAGTACGCATAGCTGACGGCGCCCGTGCCGCTCTTCGTGACGGCGGGGTTGGTTGCGGCTGCGCCGTCGTATACTTTGGACGGGTCGCCCGTGATGCTGATCGAGCCGGGGAGCCGGTTGACGGTGAGCGTCGCCTCGTTCGTGTACGCGCTTGCCGTCTGACCGTTGACGGTGTTCGTAATGAGGCAGCGGAAGCGCTTGCCGTTGTCGTTGATCGTGGCGGAGCCGATGCCATAGCTCGCGCCGTTCGCGCCGCCGATGTTGCCCCATCCGCCGCCGCCGTTCGCCTGCCACTGGTAGGAGAGGGCGCCCCCGTCGGGCGAGGACGCGGACACGCTGAAGGACGCGGGGCTGCCGACGCTGACGGTCTGCGAAGCCGGGTGCGAGGCGATGTTGGGCGCCGCGGCCGGCAGCGTGAAGGAGAGGTAGTTCGACGCGCCGCCCGAGGCCACCGCCCGGATGATGTGGCTGCCCTTGGGGATGCCCGAAAGGCTGTATTGATAGCCGGAAGCGCCGACCGAGACGCCGCTCGCCTTGAGCGCGTCGTCGATGTAGATGTCGGCGGCGCCGCTTATGGCGGCGCCCGTCGCGTCGCGCAGCACGATGTTCGCATACGTGGGGGTGGATGTGCTGTCTACCGTAATGCCCACGGTGGAGGCGCCCTGCGTATAGCTGCCCGCGGAGGAACTCAGGCCACCCGAGACATAGCTGTTCTTGAAATACCATTTATAGACGTCGTGATATTCGTAGGAGCCGCCTGTCGAGGCGGAGAAGCCGACGAACACGTTCTGCCCGACGAGTTCCGTGCCGACGTTGCGCGTAAGCGTATTGGAGTTGCCGCTCCTTGTGGAGGAAGTGCCGCATACGACCGTCAGGTTCCCCGTTGCGCCGTTATAATCCACCCAGACGTGTATGGTGCTGCCGTATATCGATGCGTATGTTTGGTACGGCTGCCCCGAATGGCTCGGGTTGCCGTTTTTCATGATGGCAAAGTGATATTTGCTCGGAGAAGACGGATCGCCGTACTCCGTGTTCTGATAGGTATCGAATTCGACGATGATCGAATTGCCGATGCCCATGTAGCCGAGCCCCCCGCCGTATTCGCCGATCTGGGGGGTATCGCTTTTATAGACGATGAAGGCGAGGCCGTCCGCCGGCGGGTTTGAGCCCTCGCTGAGCTTGAACTGAAAATAGGTGCTAAAACCGTTCTCCAGCTTGATCTGGTTGCGCCGCACGGCTGTGCCCGCCTGGCTGTAGTTGGGCTGCGTCAGGCGAAGCGCGTTGTTGTAGGTGGTTGCGGAGCCGTCCACGCGGATGAGGGTGTTGCCGGAAGCGCCGCTGGTGTTCGTGCTGTTGAAGCCGTTGAGCTCGAGGCAGATGGCGATCGCCTCGCCCGCGGCGCTGACGCGCACGGGCGTGAGCGCCGCGACGAGCAGGAGCGCGACTGCGGCGACGATGAGCTTCATGCTTTTGGTTTTTGCCATAAGAACATCTCCTTCAATAAGCGAAGTTAAAATATCTATATAGATTGGAATTCATAGGGGTGATCGATCGAATCGCAGGAAATGCGGCCTCAGGGAAAATCGAGCGCGTACATCATTCGTGCGGCGTCCTTCCATCCAGATTCGCCCGATTCGCTGAACTTGCGCGCGGGCGGCCGCCTCTATGGGCGATAAACCGTTCATCTGTTTTAATGATAGCAAATACGGCTTCCAAATACAAACAAAAACGACAGGAAAACACAATGTTCTTTCTGCCGCGCGAGCGGGAGGCGTGCGCCTCGCGGGACGATTTTTCCCGTGCCCTTTCCCTCGGCGGATGCTATAATAATAAAGATTGCTCCGCGTCGGCGCGGTTTGAATGGGGGATGGATTGAGGGATATGAAACAGGGCGGGAAGCTCTTCTACGGCTGGGTCATCGTCGCGGCCTCGCTGTTGGTCATGATGAGCGTATACGGGGTCGTCAACAACTGCTACGCGTTCTACATCGCGCCCGTCACGGAGGAGCTGGGCTTCTCGCGGCAGGGCTATTCGCTCAGCCAGTCGGTCGTGTTCATCGCCATGATGTGCACCGCCCCCTTCTCGGGCGCCGTCTTCAGGCGCTTTGACATGCTGAAGGTCATGCGCGCCGCCGCCGTGCTCCACATCGGCGCGTACGCGCTTTACGGCGCCTGCCGCGCGCTGTGGCAGTTCTACCTCGTGTCCGCCGTCGTGGGCATGACGCACTGCTTCATCACGACCATCCCCATCGCCATCATCCTGCGCAGCTGGTTCGAGCGCTCTTACGGGCTGGCGCTCGGCATCGCCTTTATGGGCAGCGGCCTTGGCGGGATGGTCTTCAGCCCCGTGATACGCGGCTTCATCGATTCCATCGGCTGGCGGCACACGTTCTTCGCCATCGCGGCGATCATGGCCGCGGTGAACCTCGTCGCGATTTTCGTTCTTATGAAACGAAAACCGGAGGATATCGGGCTTGCGCCCCTTCGCGCGGCGGGCGGGTCTTCCCCTTCCCGAGAGAAGGAATGGACGGGCTTCCCGCTCAAAGCCACGCTCGGGCGGCCGCGGTTCTGGCTTACGCTGCTTTTCTTCGTGGCCTTCACCACGTCGTCCTACGGCCTTTGCACCTACATCGTGCCGTATTATACGGAATTGGGGCATTCCGCCGCGACGGCGACGCTGTGCGCTTCCGTCGCCATGGGCCTGCTGGCGCTGGGCAAGGTCGCCTTCGGGCGCATGCTCGATAAAATCGGCCTCAAGCCCAGCGCGCTGATCGCCATGTCCGCCATGATACTCGGCTTCGTGGGCATGGCCTTCTCCGCGCGCATCGGGATGTTCGCGCTGGTGCTCGTGGGCATCGTGGTCGCCGGCCCGTTCGGCACGGTCGCGCCCGCGATCGTCGTGAAGGACCTGTTCGGCACGCGGGATTTCGGCGCGAAGCTGGGCTTCTATTCGGCGGCGGGCAACCTCGGCGCGGCGCTCAGCCCCTTCGTCGGCGGCTCGATCTACGACGCCACGGGCGGCTACCGGAGCATGATGCTCCTGCTGCTCGGCTTGAGCGTCGCGCTCGCCGCGGGCTACGCGCTGGTCATCCCGGGGAAGAAAAAAGGCGGGGCGATCAGCGCCGGAAACTGAACCCCGGCGCGGGGCATGGTATAATGGATCATGGTTCTGCAATCCTCCTCCAATCCCAACGGGCGCGGCAGGCTTCTGCCGGAAGCGTCCCGCTTCACCTATGAGAGCGGGCGGCTCCCGCGCGCTTTCTCGGGCTTCGTCGTCGCCCACATATCCGACCTGCACAACAGGCGCTTCGGCGCGGGGCAGAAAACGCTGCTCGACAAGCTGCGCGCCATAGCCCCCGACCTCGTCGCCGTCACAGGGGACATCGTCGACCGCCGCCGCTTCGACCTCGCCCCCGCGCTGGAGTTCGCGGAGGGCGCGGCCGCTCTCGCGCCGGTCTTTTACGTCCCCGGCAACCACGAGGCGCATTCGGGCAAATTCGAAATGATCCGCCGCCGCCTCGCGGGCTGCGGCGCGCGCGTGCTTTTCGACGAGGCCGCCGAAATTCATAAAGACGGCGCGCGCATCCGCCTTCTGGGCCTGAGCGACCCCGCATTCCACCCCGGCGTCCATGCCGCCTCCGGCGCGCGGGAGCGCCGCGCGCCCCTTCTTATGGAGGGCGGCTTCACCGTTCTGCTCGCGCACCGCCCGGAGCTTTTTAAGGCCTATTGCGCGCTGGGGATCGACCTCGTCTTCGCGGGGCACGCGCACGGCGGGCAGTTCCGGCTGCCGGGCGTCGGCGGCCTGTTCGCGCCGCACCAGGGCTTTTTCCCCAAATACACGGCGGGGAGATACGACGAGGGCGGCGCGGCCATGTTCGTCAGCCGCGGCCTTGGCAACAGCGCGATGCCTATAAGGATTTTCAACCCGCCGGAAATCGTCGTCGTGGAGCTGAAAGGCACTCGCGGAGGATAAAAGAAGGATAAGAATATGAAAATCGTCGATCTTTTCGATGGAATCGAGTCGTTGGATACCGGTTCCGCGGACGCGTTCCTCGCGTCCTGGAAAACGTACATCGGCGACGGCGATCTCGCCGCGCTATGCCTGGATGACGCGTCCGGATATGATTTTGAAAGGGAATGCATGCCGGTCATCCGCGCCGCGATCGAGGACCGGGAAGCGCTAAACGCCGCGCACGAAAGCTTCCTCGCCTGCGCCGAAGGCGTCCTGGAGCGCTATCGAGAGCTGTTCGGCGAGGCTGATGTGACGGTCGTATTCTATCTTGGCCTCTGCAGCGGCGCGGGCTGGGTCACCACCCTCCGGGGCGGGCGGCATATCCTTCTTGGCGCCGAAAAGATCGTGGAGCTGCATTGGGAAGCCCCCGAGAAGATGTTCCCGCTGCTCGCGCACGAACTCGGGCACGTCGCCCAGTTCGACCTGCGCGAAGGCTGGGGCGAACGCTATGACGACGTCAACGAGAGGAGCGTCCACCAGCTTTTTACCGAAGGGTTCGCGGAATGCGTTTCAACTCTGCTCGGCCCCTATCCCAACAGCAGGGGAGAGGAATGGGAAAGCTGGTGCGGCGAACATCTAAGAGAGATCAAGCGGGAGTTCCTGCGCTTCCTCGCCGGGCGAAGGCGGACGCAGCCCTTCTTCGGGGACTGGCAGGAAATCCTCGGGCACAGCGACCTCGGGTATTATCTGGGGCGGCGCTTCGTCGTGGCGCTTCGCGAAAAATACGATCTTGTTGCCATCGCGAAGCTCCCGCTTCGGGAAGTCGAGCGCGCGCTGAGGGAATACTTGGAGACGTAACGCTTTCATGGAACGCAAAAACGCAAAAAACGCCCGGGCTTCGGGCATTGCCATGGAGAACGGCCGTTGCAGCGGCCTTTACCACCGTTCCATGTTTTTTCGATGCTTTTTCAGATAGACCGCCTGAAGCTCTTCCGGCTTAATTTCGTAGCAGAGCATGACGTCGTTCAGATACATCAGAACATCGCAGATTTCCTCGGTGAAATGCGTTCTTACCGCCTCGTCCCGCAAGATGGCGTCGTCGCCGTGCTTTTTGATGACATCCGCGACTTCGCCCGCCTCGATCATCATCCAGAGCAGCTTGGTCCTTCCCTTCTTCGGCGAAAGCCCGCCCCATTTGCCCTTGTATTTTTCCTGTAATTCTCTCTGGATCGACTGCATTTCTTCGAATCCGAAGGTTTCCATATTCGTCCCCAATCTCCGCTTGCGTTCGTCAAAATCGTTCCGTTTCTTACAAAGGATAACAAAACAAAAGGCGCGCCGCAATCGGTTTTCGTGCGGCGCGCCCTCGGGATCTGTTTGAAAGCCTCCCGGCGTGCCGGGAGGCATAAGGATCGCGGCGTTTGCCCGGTCGGCGTAAAACCGGCGAAGGGCTATCTCAATTCCACGCTCTCGAAGCGGTAGCCCATGGGGGAATCAGGGGCGGCTTTCAGCGTCACGGCCGCGGCGCACAGCTCGCCCGCATCGGAGGTGCCGGGCACGCCGTAGAGGATCATGCCGTAGAGCACGAGACCCCCTTCCGTGCGCACCGCCTCGTCTATGCGAAGGGAGCATGCCTCGTGCGGGTATACGGGCAGCATGTAGTCGCCGTCCTTGAGGAACGTGCCGTCGCCCTCGCCGGCGCCGGAGAAATCGGCGGAGAGCGGGGCGGAGAAATACCACGCGTAGGTTCCCTCGTATACGGAGCGCTCGACGGGCACGTAGAGCGCGTCCTCTGTGCCTTCCGTCAGCATCAGCGTCATGAAGGAGGTCGCGATGAACGGGGGAGGCGCGGAGGAGTCGAAGCCCGCGTAATCCATGCGGCAGGCGCAGATGAGCGTATCGAGCGGGCCGCGCAGCGCCTCAAACTCCTCGAGCGAGATTACGTTTCCCACGACCGCGGGATAGAAAACCGCGCGCTCGATGAGGAACACCAGCATCCCGTCGCTTTCGGGCGCGAGCGTGCCCGGGGGCGAGACGAGGCCGTAGCCCTCGTCCGTCACGAAGAAGCCCGCGTAGAGGTCGAGCGCGAGGGGGATGTCGTCGAGCGTGACGTCCCCGAAATACGCGTTCCTGTTCGCGTCGACGAGGTTGAACACCTGCTGCGCCGCGAGCGACTCAATTTCATAGACGCCCGTGACGGAGGCGAGCGACTCGCGCTCCCCCGCGGGGCCGAGCACGAGGATGCGGGGCAACAGTTCCTCGTCCCCGCCGAAGGAGGTGAACTCATAGAGATAGATGTTGACATAGCTTCCGGAGCGCTCCGCGCGGCATTCCACCCGCGTGTAGGGCGCTTGGCTCCCCTCGGCTCCGTCCGCGTAGGGCAGCCGTTCCGCGCCGACGCGCTCGAGCAATTCCTCCTCGTAGACCGCGACGTTCCTGTTCATCTCTTCGAAGGCGGGGAAGGCGTCCGAAAAGACGGGCAGCGTGTAGCTGAGCTTGAATTGAGCGTTCTCCTCAGTCGCGTCCTCGGGGTAGAGCACGGTCTTTTCGACAAAGCCGACCCCGTCCGCCTCGGTGAGCGAGTCGCCGCCGGAAGAAGCCTCCGGCAGGACGCCTCCCTGCTGCGGGGCCGTTCCCGTAACGGCCGGCGCGCCGCCCGTGGGCGCGGGAGAGCCCGCGCCGGCTTCCGTCCGTCCGGGGGACGCCGCAGGCAGCTCGTCGCAGCCGTACACGCTGAATGTAAACAGAAGCGCGATGAGCGCTATGAAAATTTTATATACCTGCTTTTTCATGCATACAACTTATCACAATCGACTTTTGCTGGCAACTGAATAATTTGTGACTTCGCGCCGCAATCATTGCGCAAGGCGCGCCGATGAATGTATAATAACATCAAAGTCTGGAAAATCTGGAGGGATTATGTCGAACGCCGTGACGCCCGAAATGATCAAGCTCCTCAACAACGGCGACCAGCGCGAGCTGCGCGCATTCCTCACGCTGTACGCGCGGCCCGTCTACGAGCGCGCGTTCGCCATCACGGGCGACGATGGGGATGCCAAGCGCGTCACGCGCCGCGTGATTTCCGAAACCGCGCTCCTTGCCGTCAAGGGCAAATTGGAGGAGGATGTCGACGCGCAGCTTATGGCGCTTACGGACGCTTGCTGCAGCGAGGACCTCTTTTTCGCGCGGCTCGTGGACGATACGATGCGCGAGCTCGCCTCCCACCCCGTGGCGGAGCCGGACAGGCTCCCCGACTGGGCGGCGGCCCGCCCGCCCGCGCGGGCCGCGGCGGGGGTTTCTCCCGGGGAGCGGGAGCTTTCCCTTGCGCGCGCGAAGGACGCGCCCCGGCAGGACGCCCCCGCGGAACGCGCGGAACCGGCGCCGCCCGTTTACGCCAACGCGGCGCGCCTCGGTGAGGACGCGTATCCGCCCGCGCTCGTGATCGCGGACGACGGGGCGGAGGAACTGCCGGACCTCTTCGCCGACGAGGAGGCCGAGGCGGAAGCCGGGGACGCGAAGCCGAGCCCGCTCATCGTGGTGCTGATCTTCACGCTCTCGCTCGTCACCGTGGCGCTCGTGTGGGTGCTGCTCGTGAAACTCATGTATCTCGGCTTTATCCCGAAATTCGACTTCGGTTTTGCCGAATGGTTCAACGCGCACCTGTTTTTACTCTATTAGTTTGCGCTCGCGTTGCATTCGCTTCGCGATAGTATGATATAATAGGCGCAGGAAGGAGGAGGCTACAATGGAATTTCTTATGCAATACATCGCCGGCTGGAGCGTCGCCGCGCTCGTTTGCCTGGTTCTGGGCCTTGCGTTGCTGGTGTTCGAGATGTTCACGCCCGGTTTGGGCGTGCCGGGCATACTCGGCTTCGTGCTGCTCGTCGCCGCAGTCGTGCTGCGCGCGGACTCGTTCGCAAACGGGGCCGTCACGCTCGCGATCATACTGGTGCTCGTGGGCGCCGCGGCGTTCTTCGTGTTCCGATCATTCAAGAAAGGCTTGCTCTCGCGCTCCCCGCTGATCCTAAAGGACGTCATCGAGGAGAAATCCACTTCCCTTGCGGACCAGGATATGCAGCAGTTCGTGGGCCTCGAGGGGGTCGCGCTCACGGCGCTGCGCCCTTCGGGCAACGCGGCATTCGGCGAGAAACGCCTCGACGTGGTGACCGAGGGCGAGTTCGTTTCAAAGGGCGCGAAAATCAAGGTCGTGCGCGTGGAAGGGCTCCGCGTGCTCGTGAAGGCTCTGGATTCATAAAACCCGCGTTTTCGTTTCAAGGTTGCCCGGGGCATGCCGGGCGGAGCAAATAACAATAATAACAGTAATAACAATAACAACAATACGTTACAGGAGGCATATCAATGGAAGGCGTTATTCTCGCGATCATCATCATCGTGGCGGCGATCGTATTCCTTTCCATCTTCTTCAGCTTCGTGCCGCTGGGGCTGTGGATTTCGGCCACCGCGTCCGGCGTCAAGGTGGGCATTTTCCAGCTCGTCGCCATGCGCATCCGCAAAGTCGTTCCCAGCCGCATCATCAACCCCATGATCAAGGCGACGAAGGCAGGGCTTACGATCTCCCTCAACAAGCTTGAGGCGCACTACCTCGCGGGCGGCAACGTGGACCGCGTGGTCAACGCCCTCATCGCCGCGCAGCGCGCGGGCATCCCGCTCGATTTCGAGCGCGCCTGCGCCATAGACCTCGCCGGTCGCGACGTGTTGAACGCCGTGCAGATGAGCGTTAACCCCAAAGTCATCGAAACGCCCGTCATCGCCGCCATCGCCAAGGACGGCATCGAGCTTCGCGCCAAGGCGCGCGTCACCGTGCGCGCCAACATCGACCGCCTCGTGGGCGGCGCCGGCGAGGAGACCATCATCGCCCGCATCGGCGAGGGCATCGTCACGACCGTGGGCTCCTCCAACAGCCATAAGGACGTTCTGGAGAATCCGGACCTCATCTCCCAGACCGTATTGAACAAAGGGCTCGACGCAGGCACCGCGTTCGAAATCCTCTCCATCGACATCGCGGATGTGGACGTCGGCCGCAACATCGGCGCACAGCTGCAGATCGACCAGGCGGAGGCCGACAAGCGCATCGCCCAGGCGAAGGCCGAGGAGCGCCGCGCCATGGCCGTCGCGCAGGAGCAGGAGAACAAGGCGGACGTGCAGGGCATGCGCGCGCGCGTCATCGAGGCCGAGGCCGAGGTGCCCAAGGCCATCGCGGCGGCGTTCCGCGAGGGCAAGCTCGGCGTCATGGATTACTACAACATGCAGAACGTGATTTCCGATACGCGCATGCGCGAGACCATCGCCGGCGGCCATACCGAGAGGAAGGAATAAGCCCGCTCCCGGCTGAGGCGAATGGGGAAAGGAGGCCGAGCCATGCCGCAAATCGTCATCTTTTTCGTCATCGCGATTTTCGTCATCAACGTGATCGCGAAGGCAAACCAGCAAAAGCGCAGGCAGGAAGCCCAAAGGCAGTCCGCGCAGCGGAACGTCCGGCAGCAGGAGGAGCTTGCGGCCGCGGAGGAGGCGCGCCGCCGCGCTGTCGAAGCAGGGCGCAGGAGCGTCGGTCTCTCGCCCACGGTGCATCCGTCCGTGCAACCCGGCGCCTCCGGCTGGCACTGCGTCTGCGGCAGGGACAACCGCTCGGGCTCGGCGTTCTGCGTCAAATGCGGCCGCAAGCGCGAGGAGGGGGCTACCGGCTCGCTCGAATATGTCTCCACCGAGGGGGAGGCGCTGCGCGGCGATACCGAGGGCTACTCCACGGAAGGCCGCGGGCTCGACGGGACGCTCGTCGCGGCGAAGCCCAGCCTCAGGCACGTCGTGCGGCCGGTCACCGAATCCCGCCACGCCCACACGGAGGAGAGCATGGAGGGACGGGAAGCCGAGTGCGCGGAGGACTACGACCAACAGGACAGCTACGAGCAGACGGGGCGCGACGCCTACGCGCTGGACGCGGAAGCGCGGGAGCTGCCCTTCGGCATACGGCTCGCGGATAAAGGCGACGTGCTGCGCGGGCTCGTTTATGCCGAAATACTCGCGAAGCCCAGGGCCCTCAGGGGGCGCTGAGCAAACCGCTTAACAAAGGAGATTTCCTATGCCGATACCCACCCCGCACATCAGCGCGAAGGAAGGGGATTTTGCCCAAACCGTGCTCATGCCGGGCGACCCGCTGCGCGCGAAATTCATCGCCGAAACCTATCTTGAAAACCCCGTGCTCGTCAACAACGTGCGCGGCGTGCAGGGCTATACGGGTGCGTATCAGGGCAAGCGCGTGTCCGTCATGGCGAGCGGCATGGGCATGCCTGCCATCGGCATCTATGCCTTCGAGCTCTTCAACTTCTACGGCGTGGAGAACATCATCCGCGTGGGCTCCGCGGGGGCCATCAGCCCGGAATTGCCGCTTCGCAGCGTCGTCATCGCCATGAGCGCGTCGACGAATTCCAACTTCGCCGCGCAATACGGCCTCCCGGGTCTCGTCGCGCCCACCGCGAGCTGGACGCTCGTGAAAAAGGCCGTCGACCAGGCGGAGCGGATGGGGCTGCTCTTCAAGGTGGGCAACATCCTCTCGAGCGACACGTTCTATGACGACGCGGGCCGCACGCTCGAATGGGGCAGGCTCGGCGCGCTCGCGGTCGAAATGGAGGCTGCGGCGCTGTATCTCACGGCAGCGCGCGCCGGCAGGAACGCGCTTTGCGTCTGCACGATTTCCGACAGCCTCGTCACCCGTGAGGAATGCACGAGCGAGGAGAGGCAGAACACCTTCACCGCGATGATGGAACTCGCGCTTGAGATCGCGTAGGAAATTGACAATTGACAATTGATAATTGACAATCAAGGCGAAAACGGGACGTAGGGGCCGATTCCATGTCGGCCCGAGGCGACGGAAATTGACAATTGACAATTGATAATTGACAATCAAGGCGAAAACGGGGCGCAGGGGCTGATTCCATGTCGGCCCGAGGCGACGGAAATTGACAATTGACAATTGATAATTGACAATCAAGACGAAAACGGGACGTAGGGGCCGATTCTATATCGGCCCGGAAAGAAAACCGGCAATTGTGGTTCCGGAAACCGATTCCCCTGAAACGCTCATGGAGGATCCCGTGCCAAAGAGGAAGAAGACGCGCAACACCAAAGGAAGAATCGTGACCGCGGCCTGGAAGCTCTTCTACGAGCAGGGGTACGACGATACCACCGTGGAGGAGATCATCGAGGCCTCCGGAACGTCCCGCGGCTCCTTCTATCATTATTTCGAAGGGAAGGACGCGCTGCTCTCCTCCCTTTCCTACCTGTTCGATGAAAAGTACGTGGAGCTGATGGAAACCCTCGACCCCGCGATGGACGCTTTCGACAAGCTCATGTACCTCAACGGGGAGCTTTTTGAGATGATCGAGAACAGCGTCTCCCTCGATTTGCTCGCGCGGCTTTATTCCTCGCAGCTCGTCACCCGGGGCGACAAGCATCTGCTCGACCACAACCGCGTCTACTATAAGCTCCTGCGCCAGATCGTCTCGGAAGGCATCGCGCGCGGCGCGCTTTCGCCCGCCTTCACCGTCAACGAGATCGTCAACGTCTACGCCATGCTCGAGCGCGCGCTGCTCTACGACTGGTGCATTTCCGGCGGCGGCTACTCGCTCAGGAACTACGCCGCGCGCATGCTCCCGCTGCTGTTCGGCTTCGCGCGGGGAAAATAGCGTTCTTCATTCGGGAAAGGCATATACGCGCAAAAGGAGCGGCCGCTCCTTTTTTATTGGGAAAACCGTTCGGGGATGCCGGAAACCGCAATTAAGGATTGACAATTTTAACTGTAACTGTTATAAATACAGTATAAAGCAAAAAGGAAGGACTCCACCGATGAAGCATAAAGATAGATTCCACGCCCCCGTCCGGCTGCGACGCGGCGCGCTTGCCGCGCTGCTCGCCCTGATTTTCCTGCTCGCGGGGTGCGCGGGGAACGGCACGGACGCGGGCGCGCAGTCGCCCGCCCCGAGCGAGGGCGGCGCTGCGGAAAACGAGGTTCCCAAAACGGCGCTCTTCGGCGATTTCAAGACGGAAGATACCGAGGGCAACACCGTCACCAACGATGTTTTTGCAGATTACGAGGTGAGTATGGTCAACATCTGGGCGTCGTTCTGCGGGCCGTGCGTGCGCGAGATGCCCGACCTTAAGGAGCTCAACGACGAATATGCGGAGCAGGGGTTCCAGGTCGTGGGTATCATCGGGGACGCGACGGACGCGAAGGGCAACGTGGACGAGGCGATCCTTGCCGACGCGCTGGAGATCATCGAGAGCACCGGCGCGGACTACACGCACATCCTCCCCTCCGCGGCGATGTTCGGCGCGTATCTCAAGGGCGTCTCGGGTTTTCCGACGACGGTGTTCGTCAACAGCCGCGGCGAGATCCTCGGTTCCGCCTACGTCGGCGCGATGAGCAAGGCGGAATGGGCGGCGATCATCGAGGAGAAGCTCGGCTGATTTCCTGTGGCAAAAAACGCGCGGATCCGTTAATAAACTGTGGCGAAGGACGCGCGGCGGCACGCCCGCAATTTCAAAAAACGGCCGCGCGCAGGCGCTTACGGGAATTTTTTACGATGCACAGGCAAACGGACTGGAAATTCATCCAATAATACGCAGGTTGACGCATCAAACTGTAACAGTTATAAATACAGTATCAAAACTGTTGGAGGTAAAGTTTGATGAAGTTCACAGAAAAGTTCAACCGATTCATCCGGCTGCGCAACGCCGTCGTTGCGGCACTGCTTGCGATAATGCTTACGCTCGCGGGTTGCGCGGGGAACGCCGTCGTCGATCCGGGTTTCAGCGAAGAGCCCGCCATGACGGAGCAGGCGCTGACCGCCGCTCCCGATCAAACGGAAGCCGCGGCCGAAACCGAAGCGCCCGCCGTTGCGGCTACCGCCGAGGCGACGGAAAGCGCGCAGGAAACCGCGGCGGCCACATCCGCAGGCGCGATCGACGCCAAACCCACGGCGACGCCCGCGGCTACGGCCAAGCCTGCGGCGACGAACGCCTCGACCGTAAAGCCCACCGCGCCGAGCGCGAAGCCGACGGCGGCCCCTACGGCAAAACCCACGGCGGCGCCGAGCGCGAAGCCGACGGCGGCTCCTACGGCCAAGCCCACGGCGGCGCCCACCGCGAAGCCCACAGCCACGCCTACGGCCAAGCCCACTGCGAAGCCGACGGCGACCCCCACGGCCAAGCCTGCCGCGAATCCGCTCTTCGGCAGCATGAGCACCAAGGACATCTACGGCAGCAAGGTGACCTCGAGCGTATTCTCGAATGCTGAAGTGACCATGGTCAATATCTGGGCTACCTTCTGCGGGCCGTGCGTGCGCGAAATGCCGGACCTTGCCGCGCTCGCGGACGAGTATGACAGCAAAGGGCTGCAGATCGTGGGCATCGTGCTCGACTCCGCGGACAGCAGCGGCAATGTGGATTCCGCCATCGTCGAGGAGGCGAAGGGCATCGTCAAGGACACGGGCGCCGATTACAAGCACCTGATCCCCTCGACGGGCATGTACAGCGCATACCTGAAAAAGGTATCCTCGGTGCCGACGACCGTCTTCCTCAACAGCGACGGCGAGCAGATCGGCAAAGCGTACGTCGGCTCGAAGAGCAAGTCCGAATGGGCGAAGATCTTCGACGAGGTGCTCAAAGAGGCCAAGGGCAACTGACGCGATAAAGGCGATGAGGATCGGAGGGATCTTGCGATGAACGGTGATTTCGCCGTGGCGGTGCACGCGCTTATCTATCTCTACCACAGGCGGGAGACGCTCTCGAGCGAGGCGCTCGCCAAGAACATCTGCACCAACCCTGCGCGCGTGCGCAAGGTGATGGCGAAGCTGCGCAAGGCGGGGCTTGCCGAGGCGCGGGAGGGCAAGTTCGGCGGAGGCTACAAGAGCCTCCCCGGCGCGGGGGACATCAAGCTCTCGCAGGTGCTTACCGCTTTGCAGGAGCAGTGCGTGACGCCCGCCTGGCGCCCGGGCAGCGACGAGATGGACTGCCTCGTCTCCTCCGGAATGGCGCGCGCGCTCGACGAGATCTACGACGTCCTCAACGAGGGCTGCGTCCAGAAGCTCGACGGCATCACCGTTTCCGACGTCGCGCATAAGCTCTTCGCGCGAAAGGGGGGCCTCGCGCCCTCCTGAGCGTGCGGCCCGCGGGCGCGCGCGCCCTGTCCACGAATTTTTAGCCCCGACATACTTGATTCGGGGCTATTTTTGTTATACTCTCTATTATGTTGATGAATATCATCGTATAATGCCGCATTCTTTTTGATTGGAGATAGATCCCTATGAATGAGTTGAAGCAACGCATCCGAACGGAAGGCAAGGTGCTCCCCGGCAACATCATCAAGGTGGACGGATTCCTCAACCACCGCGTGGACGTGAAACTCATGCGCGGTATGGCAAAAGAGTTCGCCCGCCTTTTCGATTTAACGGGGTTGACGGCGGTACTGACGGTGGAGGCCTCGGGCATCGCGCTCGCGACCGTCTGCGCGGAGGAATTCGGCGTGCCGATGGTCTTCGCCAAAAAGGCCAAGAGCGACAACATCGAGGGCGGCCTCTACCACAGCGACATCTATTCCTACACGTATAAGAAGCGGGTCACGCTCATCATGAGCCGCCAGTGGCTCAACCAAAATGACAAGGTGCTCATCGTCGACGATTTTCTCGCCAACGGCGAAGCTTTGCGCGGCCTTGTGGACATCATAGAACAAGCGGGCGCGCAGCTCATCGGCATCGGCGTCGCGATCGAAAAGGGATTCCAGCCCGGCGGCGCGCGTTTGCGCGAGAACGGGGCGAACCTGCACGCGCTCGCCATCATCGAGCGCGCGGACGAACACGGCATCGTGTTCCGGGAGGAAGAGTAAGGATATGGAAAGGGTGGTCGTCCTCGACTTCGGGGGCCAGTACAATCAGCTCATCGCGCGCCGCGTGCGCGAGGCGGGCGTATACAGCGAGCTTCTGCCGCATACGGCGTCCATCGACAAAATCAGGGGCGAGGCGCTCTCGGCCGTCGTCATGACGGGCGGGCCGGACAGCGTGTACGCCGCGGACGCGAAGGCGTGCGACGAGGAGGTCTTCTCGCTCGGCGTGCCCATACTGGGCATCTGCTACGGCATGCAATATATCGCCAAGGTCATGGGCGGCAAAATCGACGCGGCGGACGTGCGCGAGTACGGGCGCACATCCGTGCGCATGAAGGCGCATCCCCTGCTCGAAGGGCTCGATTCCGGCTTCGTCTGGATGAACCACAACGACTTCGTGAGCGCCTGCCCGCCGGGCTTTGCGACCATCGCCGGGACGGACGCCTGCCCCGTGGCCGCGTTCGCGGACGACCAAAGGAAGCTCTACGGCATCCAGTTCCACGCGGAGGTCGCGCATACGCCCAAGGGAGAGCGCGTCTTCTCGAATTTCCTTAAGAATATCTGCGGCTTACAATGCGACTATACCCCCGCGGGCCTCGCGGACGCGCTCGTGGAGGAAGTACGCGCGAAGGTCGGAGGGGAGCGCGTGCTCGGCGCGCTTTCGGGCGGCGTGGATTCCTCGGTAGCCGCGGTGCTCGTGCATCGCGCCGTAGGCGACCGGCTCACCTGCATCTTCGTCGACCACGGGCTTCTGCGCCACAACGAGGCTGAGGAGGTCATCGGCTTCTATCGCGACAAGCTCAACCTCAACATCGTCGCCGTGGACGCAAGGAAGCGCTTTCTCGATAAGCTCGCGGGCGTTACGGAGCCGGAGCGCAAAAGGAAGATCATCGGCGAGGAGTTCATCCGCGTCTTCGAGGAGGAGGCGAAGAAGCTCGGCGGCGCCGAATGGCTGCTGCAGGGCACCATCTATCCCGACGTGATCGAGTCCGGCACGGCCACGGGCGCGAAGATTAAATCCCACCACAACGTGGGCGGCCTGCCTGAGGACGTGGGTTTCAAGGGCATCGTGGAGCCGCTTCGCATGCTCTTCAAGGACGAGGTCCGCGCGCTGGGCGAATCTCTTGGCATCGCGCACGAGCTCGTGTGGCGCCAGCCCTTCCCGGGTCCCGGCCTCGCCATCCGCGTGATCGGCGAAATCACGGAAGACAGGCTGCAGATCCTCCGCCACAGCGACCATATCCTGCGCCAGGAGCTCGCCGCGGCGGGCCTCGCGGAGAAGATCTGGCAGTATTTCACGGTCTTCACCGGCATACAGACCGTGGGCGTGATGGGCGACCTTCGCACGTACGATTACGTCATCGGCGTTCGCGCCGTCACATCGACCGACGCCATGACCGTCGAGTGGGCGGAATTGCCCTATCCGGTCCTTCGCCGCATCTCCGAGCGCATCATCGCCGAGGTGCCCCACGTCAACCGCGTGGTGTACGACATCACCAGCAAGCCGCCGGGAACGATTGAGTGGGAGTGATTAACGAAGCCCCAAAAGCCTTGAAATCTCAGGACTTTTGGGGCATTTTTTCTTCATTTGATAGCAGATTGATAGCAGAAGCTATTTTCGGATTTACTCTGTTTACTCCCGTATATCAGGTGGTTTGCAGGTAAATCATCTTTATCCTAAATAAAACGGTCTTGCTGACTTTTGAAAAGTTGGCAAGACCGTTTTTGTTTGTATGGAAAAGGTGCTTATTCCTTCTCTTTTAGGGCGTCTATGAGGTAATCGCTAAGCTCCTGAGAAGGAACCTTCGCCCATATCTGAGAGGTGTCAAGCTTGGGGTAGGTGTACCGCCATTTGTCGTATTCCTCTTTGGTGATTTCCCCGGACTCCAGCTTTTTAGCTTGCTCAAGCCAAGCGGAAAGCATCTCGAGCATTCCCACATAAGTCATGCCTCTGGATTTATCCAGCCGCAAGCACAACTCGCCATCAATTTCCGAGACTTTCAGGCCGCGCAAGTCTTCAAGCGCAAACAAGGTGTGCATCAGGCCAATGTCGGTGTCGATGTCGGGCACAGCCAAAGCCTGTGGACATACATCCAAGACATTAGCAAGGTCGGCAGTCATGTTCTCTTTCGGCGTCCGAGCGCCGGATTCATACTGCGCCATGCGGACATCGGCGGTCTTTTCAGTAAAGCCGATGGCCATTCCAAGATATTTCTGCGTCATGCCGCGCAGATTGCGGATAAATCTGATTCTCTCACCGATTGCCATAACATCGTCCCCTGTTCATAGTAGAGTGACCTTTGAGACGAGTATAGCATATAAGTTTAAGAACAGTCAAGAAAAACTTAAATAAAAAAGTTAAACATTTTCTTGAAAACCGCTTGACTTAACGGAATAGTGTTAGTATAATGAAAATGACTTAAATAAATACAGTTAAGTTAAACATAATAGCCGTCGCGCGTCACGGTAATGGCGCGTCCGCCCGGGCGAATCGGATGGCGGCCATAAAGTAATTCCGACACTAAAGAAATCACTATGCCCCAAAGGGCAAGAACAGGAGGTATTTAAGTGGCAGGACAAATGTTTTTACGAGTTGAGGAAGTAGCGGAGGAATTGGGCGTTTCCAAGCCCTATGCCTACAAGCTAATCCGTTCCATGAACGCGGAACTGAAGAAGACCGGCTGTATCACCATCTCTGGCCGGATCGACAGGAAGTTCTTTTATGAGAAGTTTTATGGAACCCGCGACCAGAACGAAAGGAGACCTTAATGGCAGCTTTTAAGAATTACGACAACGGCACATGGTATGTGCAATTCCGCTATACCGATTGGAGAGGCGAGCGGCAGCAGAAGTTAAAGCGCGGCTTTACCACCAAGAAAGAAGCACAGGCGTGGGAGCGGGAGTTTCTACAGCAAAAGCAGGCAGATGTGAACATGACCTTTGAGAGCTTTGTTCAGCTTTACGAAAAGGACATCAAACCCAAGCTGAAATTGAACACATGGCTGACCAAGGACAGCATCATTCAGAAGAAAATCCTTCCTTATTTTAGAAAACGTAAGCTATCTGAGATTACGGCAAAGGACATTATCGACTGGCAAAATGAAATACGGGAATTGACGGATTCCAAGGGAAAGCATTACTCCCTGACCTATCTAAAAACAGTTCACAACCAGCTTAGCTGCATTTTCAACCATGCTATCCGATATTACGGGTTGCAACTCAACCCTGCGCAGAGGGCGGGCAATATGGGGACAGAGGAACGCCGGGAAATGCTCTTTTGGACAAAGGAAGAATATGAAAGGTTTTCCGATGCCATGATGGATAAACCCATGTCCTACTACGCCTTTGAGATGCTTTACTGGTGTGGAATCCAAGAGGGTGAGCTTCTGGCGCTCACCCCGGCAGACTTTGACTTTGAAAACGAGACGGTGCGCATCAATAAATCCTACCAACGGCTAAAAGGACAGGATGTAATCACAACGCCCAAAACCAAAAAGAGCAATCGCATCATAACCATGCCGCAGTTTTTGTGCGGCGAAATGCAGGACTATCTCAAGCAGTTTTATAACGTGGAGCCGGATAGCCGGGTTTTCCCCATTAGCAAGCATTATCTTCATCACGAGATGGATAGAGGCACCAAGGAAACAGGGGTAAAACGGATCAGAATCCATGATTTAAGACATAGCCACATAAGTTTGCTGATCGATATGGGATTCACGGCGCTGGCGATTGCAGACCGCGTGGGTCACGAGAGTATCGACATTACGTATCGTTATGCTCATTTGTTTCCCACGCGGCAGACGGAAATGGCGGAAAAACTGGATGTTCAAAGAACCGGGAAAGGAGTTTGAATACTATGTCACTAAAAAGTTTAGACAATAAAGGCCGCTGGCGCAACAAGACTGTGGCGTTCCGCGTATCGCCGGAGGAAGATGAGCGGATTGAGACCGCCGTTCGTCTTTCCGGCCTGACCAAGCAGGATTATATCGTCCGGCGCCTGCAATGCTTAGATATTATGGTACAGGGCAATCCCCGTGTGTATAAAGCCCTCCGCAATCAGCTTGCCGCCGTGTTGGAAGAATTGCAGCGCATTGCCTCCGGCGAACAGGTTGACGATGACTTGCTGGACACGATCCAGCTTATCACCACAACAATGGATGGCTTAAAGGAGGAGTGCTAATGGACGAAACCAAAGAAAAAGTGACCGCCCTGGATTCGCCTGCGGCAACAGGCGAGGGGCAATCACCATCGCTAAAACTTGAGACAAGTATACCCGAAGATAAGCCAAAAATCAATGATGATTTCGAGGACGATTATATAAGAGATTATTTTCGGAAAATGAACAATCCCGATTACCTACACACCGTTTCCCTCACAGAGCTATATGACACAGTTTACCAGCCGAGGGCACAGGTGATTGATGGGTTGCTGTGTTCCGGCACATACCTGTTCGCCGGAGCGCCTAAGGTCGGAAAATCTTTCTTCATGGCGCAGCTTGGCTACCATGTGAGCGGGGGTATTTCCCTATGGGAATACCTCGTTCACAAAGGCACTGTCCTCTATCTTGCGCTGGAGGATGACTATGCACGGCTGCAAAAGCGGCTGTCGCGGATGTTTGGTATGGACAGCATAGATAATTTCTATTTTGCGACTCACGCCAAAAATGTGACCGAAGGGTTAGACGGTCAGCTCAAAAAATTCGTGAGTGAGCATCCCGATACGAGGCTCATTATCATCGACACTTTGCAAAAGGTACGTGAGGTTGGCGGCGAAAAATACAGCTACGCCAGCGACTATGAAATTGTGACCAAGCTTAAGCAATTCGCGGATCATCACAATGTCTGCGTTATGCTCGTCCATCACACGCGAAAGCAATCGGCAGACGATTCTTTTGATACCATATCCGGCACAAACGGTCTGCTTGGCGCAGCGGATGGCGCGTTCATTATGCAGAAGGAAAAACGCACGGAGAACAAGGCCATTTTGGAAATCGTCGGCAGAGATCAGCAGGATCAAAAATTGCATCTTCTCTTTGACCGTGACCGTTGTTTATGGCAGTTGACCGATAAGGAAACGCAGCTCTGGAAAGAGCCACCTGATCCGATACTTGAGGCCGTTGCTCGTCTCGTAACGGCTGTCGCTCCCAGATGGAGCGGCAGTGCAACGGAATTGATTGATAGGTTGGATAGGATGGATATTCAGCCAAATGTTCTGACACGAAAATTAAACGTCGGGGCGGATAGGCTGTGGAACGAATATGGCATCCGATATGGGAGCAGCCGTGCCCATGCCGGAAGGACGATCGAGCTGACGCTGGATAACTCCCACGCGTGACGATGGTGACGGTCGTGTCGATATTTTCGAGAGTGGTAACAGTATCAAAAATACCGTCACTATCGTCACGACCGACACGGGGAGCGGGTGCAAAGTCAAGGGGGCATACCTGCGGGTGGAGATTGCCGTAAGGCAATACAACCCGAACTCCTTGACGCCGCGCCACGGATAACACTCGCCAGCGGGGGGAAAGCAACGCTTTTCCTCCTGCCCAACGGCGAGTGATAAAGTTTAGGGAAGCCGTGCGGCCGCCCTTTTCAAAGGGCGATGAGCACTGGGGAGCCGCCCGTAGGCGGCGGGGCAAAGCCCCTTCCACCCCGTAGGGCGCAAGGGCGCTTTTGATACGCAGTGTCAAAAGTGCTTTTGCGTTACTTTTGAAAAAAGTAACAAAACCCCGGCTTTGCCGGACACCAGCCGAAAAGAAGGAGAATGTAATGAAGCGTACGATAAGCGTCATGCTTGGCAAAGGTTCTGTCAATCACAACAGCCGCTTATTCAAGGCCACAAATATAGATGCCGAGCGAACCCAGTTAAACATTTCATATGACAACACGCCTATCAAAGATGTCTACCACGAATTATTTGATGAGGCGCTGCAAAGATATAATGCCAAGCAAAAACGAAACGACCGCTGCATTGATGATTATTATGAAAAGATACGCACAGGCAAGCAGGAGAAACTGTTTTATGAGGTTATATTTCAGGTTGGAAATAAAGAAAATATGGCCGCAGAAAACGAGGAGGGAAAGCTCGCTGCATCTGTACTTGATGAGTTTATGAAAAGCTTTCAGGAGCGAAATCCGTTTCTAAAAGTTTTCTCTGCCCATCTTCACATGGACGAGGCTACGCCCCATCTGCATGTAGATTTTGTGCCGTTCATCATAGGGAGCAAGCGTGGGCTGGATACTCGTGTGTCACTCAAACAGGCACTTGCAGCGCAAGGATTCACTGGCGGCACCCGTGGCGATACCGAATGGAGTCAGTGGGTCAAATCCGAAAAGGAACAGCTCTCTCAGGTGATGGAGCGGCACGGTGTCGAGCGGGAGCAGCTTGGCACCCATGATGAGCATTTGAGCGTCATGGATTACAAGAAAGTGCAGCGATCGAAGGAGGTCGCCGCACTGGAAATAACCATAGAAAAGCTACAAAATAAGCAGGTGGATGTTCAGGCTGTGGAGCAGATTGAAGTGAAAAATGTGCCGTTATCCTCCAAGGTCATGTTGGAGAAAGAGGACTATAACACACTGGTCACAGCAGCAAAAAAATATGCGGTTCAGGTAAAGCGCGAGAGCAAGTTAGAAAAACTGCTTGCGGCTGCTGAAAAGACTATCGCTGGATTGAATGCGAAAGTTGCTGAGCTTACGAGAACGATAGCCTCACTCACAAAACAGCTCGACGAATATCGTTCTGTCCGTGAGCAGCTTGATAAAGGAAAATTACAGCAGGAGAATACGGAGCTGCGGCAGAGCAACAGTCTCTACAAATCCATAATTGACCAGCATGGTCTTGGGCATCTGCTGGGCAGGAAGAAAGAACAGCGGCAGACGTGGGATGCTCGCTAACAGAGTTTTTGGATGGGAGGGGTTGCAGTGATGTACTCCCTCCCTCCGCTACACACTTAACAAATATCAGCGATTGCTGATTTCAGTGTTGTAAACGCTGAATCGCTGAGTTATAATTATCGCAGCATATCTAGCGAGGTGAGAGCTATGGCTGTCAGCTATAAAAAGCTATGGAAACTGTTAATAGATCGCGATATGAAGAAAAAAGATTTGTGTCAGGCGGCCGGCATAAGCCATGCCTCAATGGCGAAACTTGGGAAAAATGAGAATGTCACTACGGATGTTCTCGTGAAAATATGTACTGCATTGGATTGTGATATTAGTGATATTGTTGAGATAGATGTTCAGAGGTAATTGCGATAAGCAGGTAGATAAATAGAACATTTAGCTCGGTATTTAGTAGCAATGGTCGTGCACGGGAAAGTAATCAAGAGGAGTTTTGGGAATGAAATCTGAAAATCAAATAGAGATGGCATTTATACAAAAGCTTCAAGATTTAAAATATACTTACCGCGAGGACATTAGAGATCGTGCCTCGCTTGAGGCTAATTTTAGAGAGCATTTTGAAAGATTGAATCGTGTAAAGTTAAGCGATTCTGAATTTGCGCGCCTCAGAGAGGTAATTATCACACCGGAAGTATTCACTGCGGCTAAAACTTTGCGAGAAATAAATACCTTCAAACGTGATGACGATACGCCGCTTCAATACACGCTTGTCAATATCAAGGACTGGTGCAAAAACGAGTATGAAGTTATAAACCAACTGCGCATTAACACAGAAAACAGCAATCACCGTTATGATGTCATTATACTCATTAACGGAGTTCCTGTTGTTCAGGTAGAACTTAAAACACTCCAAATTACGCCCAAAAGGGCAATGGAACAGATTGTAGAATATAAAAATGATCCGGGGAATGGATATGCAAATTCGTTGCTTTGCTTTATGCAGCTCTTTATTGTGAGCAATGAGACCAACACATATTATTTTGCAAACAACCCCAAGGAGCATTTTTCTTTTAATTCAGATGAGCGTTTTTTGCCAATTTATCAAATGGCAGATGACGACAACAATAAAATCACGCATCTTCACGTTTTTGCTGAAAAATTTCTCTCCAAATGTACCCTTGGGCAATTAATAAGCCGCTACATGGTGCTTGTTGTAAGTGAACAGAGATTGATGATTATGCGTCCTTACCAGATTTATGCTGTCAAGGCTATTGTGGACTGCATAGATCAGAATCGTGGTAACGGTTATATCTGGCATACAACAGGAAGTGGAAAAACACTTACGTCATTTAAGGCATCAACGCTATTGAAGGACAATCCTGAAATAGAAAAATGCTTATTCGTTGTTGATCGAAAAGACCTTGATAGGCAAACTCGCTTGGAGTTTAATAAATTCCAAGAAGGTTGCGTTGAAGAGAATACCAACACAGAAAGCCTAGTGAAACGGCTTACTTCCGATGATTATCGTGATAAAGTCATTGTTACGACAATTCAAAAGCTCGGCCTCGCTCTTGATGAAGATAGTAAACGCAATCAGGAAAAAAAGAAGAGGGGCGAATTGACCTATAAAGATCGCTTAGCAAAGCTTGCTAACAAGCGTATAGTCATTATTTTTGACGAATGCCACCGCTCTCAGTTCGGAGACAATCACGAGGCAATAAAAATCTTTTTCCCGAAGGCACAGCTTTTCGGGTTTACAGGAACACCAATATTTGAAGAAAACGCTACCTACAAAAAGATTGATGGCACAGTTGGCTCTTATATCACGACGGAGGATGTTTTCCAAAAAGAACTACATGCCTATACAATTACAAATGCTATTGATGACCGTAATGTGCTCCGCTTTCACATTGACTATTTCAAGCCGGAGGATGTTAAAAAGGCCGCGAAAGCTCCAGATGTTTTAAGTAAAAAAGCAGTAGCCGAGTCGATAATTTCAAAACATGACGCCGCCACCAATGGCAGACGCTATAACGCCATTTTTGCGACTGCGTCTATCAACGATGCAATCGAGTATTTTGAACTCTTTAGTTCGTTGCAGGATGAGCGCAGCAGGAACGAGGGGGAGGCCTTTACGCCGCTAAATATCGTCTGCGTGTTTTCTCCGCCAGCCGAAGGAAACAAAGATGTCAAGCAACTGCAAGAAGATTTACAGCAAGAAAAAGCCGATAATGAAAAAGAGCCAGAGAAGAAGAAGGCGGCCCTTGAACGTATTATGGATAAATATAACTTGATGTATGGCACAAGTCACAGCATTAATGATTTTGATTTGTATTATCAGGATGTACAGCAACGCATCAAAGACCAAAAATACCCAAACTCGGACTATCCTCATAAAAATAAAATCGACATAACCATCGTCGTGGATATGCTTCTAACCGGGTTTGATTCCAAGTATCTTAACACCTTGTATGTTGATAAGAACTTAAAGCAGCACGGCTTGATTCAAGCGTTTTCAAGAACGAACCGCATTCTAAACGACACGAAGCCATACGGGAATATTCTTGACTTTAGAGGCCAAGAGAAAGAGGTTAATGAAGCAATTGCGCTATTCTCTGGTAAAAAATACAGAGACAGAGCAAAAGAAATTTGGCTTGTTGACCCGGCTCCTGTTGTCGTCGAAAAGCTGGACAAGGCAGTATCCGAGCTTGAAAAGTTTATGGAGTCACAGGGTTTGGAGTGTAAGCCTGAGCAAGTGAGCAATCTCAAAGGGGACGCCGCACGAAGCGAATTTATCAATAAATTCAAAGAGGTGCAGCGCCTCAAAACGCAGCTCGACCAATATACAGATATTAAAGAAGAGCAAGTGGCGAAGATTGAAGAGCTATTGCCTGAAGATACTCTGCGTGCCTTCCGCGGTGTCTATATAGAGACCGCCCAACAGTTAAAAGCGCAACAGGGTAAGGATATCGAAGACAAAGATCCTGCTATCGAACAACTCGATTTTGAGTTTGTTCTGTTTTCTTCTGCCATAATTGATTATGACTACATCATGTCTTTGATATCGAAATACACACAGCCCGACGTGCCTAAAAAAGAAAAAATGAGCCGCGAGCAGCTCATCGGTTTGCTCAGCTCAAGTTCAAATATGATGGATGAGCGCGATGATATTATTGCGTATATCAATACGCTGGAAGCCGGAAAAGGCTTGGATGAAAAGGCAATAAAAGAAGGTTATAAAATATTCAAAGATGAAAAATTGGCTAAGGGAATGGCATCGCTCGCTGGTAAGCATGGTTTACAGCCTGCATCGTTGCAAGCCTTTGTAGATGAAATTATAGGGCGTATGATTTTTGACGGCGAAAAGTTGACTGACTTATTGGCCCCGTTAAACCTCTCATGGAGAGATCGGGCAAAGAAGGAGCCTGAATTAATGGACGATTTGATTCCACTGCTGAAAAAGCTTGCGGGCGGGCGCGTGATTGCGGGGTTAAAGGCATATGAGTAAAAATAAGAAAACAGCGTTGGTGCCGAGGCTAAGATTTCCCGAATTTGAGGGTATAGTAGAATGGCAGAAATCAAAAATTGGTGAAGTATTTTACAATAGGCAAGAAAGTGGTTTTATTTCATTACCTTTAATGTCATTAACAGACGAGCATGGAATTATTCCTCAAGTAAACTCAAATAAAAAAGATACTTCTAATTCTGATAAAACGAAGTACCTTAGAATTTGTATTGGAGATATTGTATATAACACAATGCGGATGTGGCAAGGTAGATGCGCTTACTCAAATGTCGAGGGTATAGTAAGTCCAGCCTATACAGTATGTACCCCCCAAAGCGGTAATAATGGTTTATTTTTTTACTATTACTTTAAAACATTCAATATGATAAAGAAATTTCATGCTAATTCTCAAGGATTAGTCAATGACACATTGAGTTTAAAGTATGATGCGCTCTCCCGAATATCCGTTGCTCATCCCTTGGGCGATGAACAACAAAAAATCGCCGATTGTCTATCTTCCATTGATGACCTTATCTCCGCAGAAGACAAAAAGCTTGAGGCTCTCAAGGCGCATAAAAAAGGCCTTATGCAGAAGCTGTTTCCCGCCGAGGGGAAAACTTTGCCTGAGTTGAGGTTCCCGGAATTTAGGGATAGTCGAGAGTGGGTAATTAGTCCATTGAGTGAAGTATGCGAAAACTTGGATTCAAGAAGGATTCCAATAACGGAGAAGGATAGAAAAAAAGGCTTTACGCCTTATTACGGTGCATCTGGTATTGTCGATTATGTTGACGGTTTTATTTTTGACGAAGTATTACTGTGCGTTTCGGAAGATGGGGCTAATTTAGTAGCGCGCACATACCCCATCGCATTTAGTATTTCGGGCAAAACTTGGGTAAACAACCATGCACATGTACTCAAATTCCCAAATAGCAATACACAAGTTATGGTTGAAAACTATATAAATAGTATTAATTTGGAGGACTTCCTTACAGGCATGGCCCAGCCAAAATTGAATAGGGCAAAGCTGGATATCATACCCATTCCATTGCCAAACGAAAAGGAACAACAGAAAATCGCCGGTTGCCTATCCAGCATTGATGACCGCATAACCGAGCAAGCCAAAAAGATTGAAGCACTGAAGGCCCACAAAAAAGGCTTAATGCAAGGCCTGCTCCTTTCTATTGAGGAGGTAGGCGAATGAGTGCTGTTTCAGATGAAAATGTAAAAGCTTTGGCGAGGCAGCTCGTTGAATCAGGGAAAAATATTATTTTAGTATTTGCTTTTAATGGAACAGGCAAAACACGGTTTTCAGTTGAATACAAGAATGTTACCAAAGAACTGAACAACGGAAATCATTCCGGTGTTTATTATAATGCGTATAGTGAAGATTTATTTATTTGGGATAACGATACAGAAAATGTAGGTTCTCCGATAAAACTGAACGTCATGCATTCGAGTTTGAATCAGTATCATTCTGCATTAGATGAAGAAAAGCTTAGAGAAAAACTCGCGGCATATAAACCAAAGTTTGACTTTACATTTAATTATCACACCGATATTTCGTTTGGGATTGAATCGATAAGTTTTTATCCACAATCAGAAGGCGAAGAACGGCCAGCGGCTATAAAATCTCTCGTGGTGAGCAACAAGTTTTTATATGGTGCTTATTTCTTGCGATGTTTGATATTCAGGGATGGGCTGGCGAGCAAAACAGTCACTTTTTTATTGATGATCCCGTTTCAAGTTTAGATGACCATAACATCTTTGTGACAGCGTCAACAATTATGGATTTAATTGATGAGCACTGTGAGAATAGGAAAATAATTATTACCACTCACCACGTAGGTTTTTTCTCTGTTCTTTCAGACTGGCTGACAAAGGGCGAAAAAGCATCTTCATATAAAAAACTTACACAATTATATATATTAAAAAGCACGACGAATGAGCTGTTATTGTTGGATTGTAGAAAAGATGTTTTTCTTTATCATCTTGAGTTACTGCAAATGTTACAGCTTGCGATAAACGATAAGCAATTATATGCGTATCATTTTGCGATATTAAGACAAGTCTTGGAAAACATTGCTTCATTTCTTGGCGTTGGACGAATATCATATGTGCTTGAGCAGATCGGAATAGAGGATACCGATGATGTAGCCCGAATAGTAAATACATTGTCCCATAAAACTGTTTTTCGATACGAGGCGAAAGAATTGGTCCCCGATAACGAAGAGCTTTTCATAAACGTGTTTAATAGACTTCAAAACAAATATAATTTTGTATTACATACAGGTGGTGGTAACGATGAATAACACGCAACAAAAACAATTAGGGGCAACCCTATGGGCAATAGCCGACAAACTGCGCGGAGCCATGAATCCCGACGACTTCCGCGATTATATGTTGTCTTTTCTCTTCTTGCGCTACCTCTCTGACAACTATGAGGAGGCGGCAAAGAAAGAGCTTGGTAAAGACTACGAGCAATGCGAAGCTAATTTAATTAATGCTACTGCTGAAAGAAAACAGAACGAGGACAAGGACTCTGCAAAGTCCAATAGTATTCCAGGAGCAGCTTTTCTAATTGAGTTTGCTAAAAAACTAGGAGAACAAGATTATCTCAAGCCAAAAGAGGAAAAGAAGGCGACACCCCTTGCTGTTTGGTATGCAAAAAACAAGGATGATGTGGCGATTTTCGAAAAGCAAATGCGCCGTAAGGTACACTATGTAATTCAACCGGACTTTTTATGGAGCAATATATATGAGTTGGCGAGAACACAAAGTAGCGATTTGTTAAAAATTCTGCAACAGGGATTCAAGTATATTGAAAATGAATCCTTTGACAGCGCATTTCAAGGCTTATTCTCTGAGGTCAATCTTGACTCTGACAAGCTTGGGAAAAACTATTCAGCGCGAAATGCAATGCTGTGTGCAATCATTACTGAAATTGCCGAAGGGCTTTCTGAATTTTCAAACGAAACCGATCTTTTAGGAAATGCTTATGAATACTTAATTGGTCAATTTGCGGCAGGCTCAGGCAAAAAAGCCGGAGAGTTTTATACTCCCCAGCAGATCTCTACCATCCTGTCACGCATTGTTATACTTGACAGCCAAAATCCCAGTGCAGGCAAAAAGCCATATATTAATAATTTGCTGGACTTTGCTTGTGGTTCGGCTTCACTGCTAATCAATGTTAAAAAGCATCTTGAACCAAACAGCATTAGCCAGATATATGGGCAAGAAAAGAACATAACAACTTACAACCTTGCGCGCATGAACATGCTTCTTCATGGATTTAAGGATACTGAGTTTCAAATTTTTCATGGAGACTCGCTGTTAAATGACTGGGATATCTTAAATGAAATGAACCCGGCAAAAAAATTGAAATGTGACGCAGTTGTTGCGAATCCGCCTTTCAGCTACCGCTGGGAGCCTAACGATACACTGGCTGAAGATTTCCGCTTTAAAAGCTATGGACTTGCCCCAAAGTCTGCAGCTGACTTTGCTTTCCTGCTGCATGGGTTCCATTTTTTGAGTGACGAAGGCACTATGGCAATTATTTTGCCTCATGGTGTTTTATTCCGTGGTGGTACAGAAGAAAAAATCAGAACGAAGCTACTCAAAGATGGGAATATCGACACTATTATTGGGTTGCCCGCAAATCTCTTTTTCTCGACAGGCATTCCGGTTTGCATTCTTGTGCTTAAAAAGTGCAAGAAATTCGACGACGTGTTGTTTATTAATGCGAGCGAATACTTTGATAAAGGTAAACGTCAAAATGTCTTGCTACCTGAGCATATCGACAAGATTGTTGACACCTATCAGTTCCGTAAAGAAGAGGACAAGAAATATTCGCGCCGCGTATCAATGGAAGAGATTAAAAAGAACGGTTTTAATCTCAACATATCAAAATATGTGAGTACAGCTGCGGAAGAAGAAATTGTTGATCTTGCGGCAGTGAAAAAGAATCTTGATGAAACTGAAGATGCTATAAAAAAAGCAAAGGCAAAGCACAATCAGTTCTTAAAGGAACTTGGTTTGCCAGAGCTACCTTGAATCAAAGGAGGTTGAAAGTTGTTGATTTGGGAAGACGTGGAGTACCCTTGCACACTATGAACAATCCAGGCAAGCTCGTTCAGAATGTACTCCAAGAGAGCGAGCATAAGCATTCGCAATAGTATCCTCACTTAACCCGTAAACCACTCGCAAGAATACAGTGAATGCGACCTGCGATAGCGACCAGCCGATAGATTTTTGATAGCAAAAGTTCGGCAACCCGTATATTTGATAGCAAAAGTTCGGCAACCCGTTAGGATAAGGATAACTGAAATCATATCCTATCAAATGGAATTAAAATATTTAAACGAAAAAGTTTAGAAACGAGATTAACTCGGCGAGTGGGAGTAAGTCGCGGTAAGCTTGCAAGTCTAAGGGGTGCTCAACAAGGCAGGCTATTTACAATTGAAAGGTATTGCAGGCATGAATGCAAAAATCACACCGCAAGCACTGTTGATTATGAATGAACGGTTCGGACATGATACGCTGATTTCCGTTGCGACCATAGATGGCAAGCGCCCTGCTGTGCGTACCGTGAACGGCTATTATGAGGACGGCTCGTTTTATGCCGTTACACATGCGCTGTCAAACAAAATGAAGCAGATGCAATCGAACCCGGAGGTCGCAATCTGCGGGGAATGGTTTACCGCTCACGGCATCGGCGAAAATCTTGGTTATGTGCGTGATGAAAAAAACGCCGAGATTATGTCAAAATTGCGTGCGGTATTTGCGCAGTGGTATGACAACGGACATACTGACGAAAACGATCCCAACACCTGCGTTCTGCGCATCCGGTTGACGGACGGTGTGCTTTTTTCCAATGGAACAAGGTATGATATCGATTTTACAGCCGAGTGAAGAAGGTTGCGGCGAATTTATCCTGAAATGTCCTGTGGATAACTGGCATCAAATGGAGTAAGAACCCATCACGAAATCTAAACAGAATTGTTTAGAACGAGCTTTGAATTTGCGGGTATCGGTAAATTAATACGGAAGCTGAACAGGACGATGGATAAAGAGAGCTACACCGAAATAAATGCAAAAACAATCGACCGCTGGGTAGAAGCGGGGTGGGAATGGGGGATTCCAATCTCTCATGAATCGTTTGCTGCGGCGCAAAGCGGAAAGTGGGACGTTGTGCTTACGCCTATCAGGCCTGTTCCGCATAAGTGGTTTTTGCCTTATCTGCGCGATGAAAGGCTGGATGGAACGCGTCTGCTCGGCTTGGCGAGCGGCGGCGCGCAGCAGATGCCGGTATTCGCCGCGATAGGAGCGGAATGCACGGTTCTTGACTATTCCGACAAGCAGCTTAAAAGCGAACGGATTGTCGCGGAGCGCGAGGGATACGCAATCGATATTGTAAAAGCGGATATGACAAAGGAGCTTCCGTTTGAGGACGAAAGCTTCGACATTATCTTCCACCCGGTTTCCAACTGCTATGTCGAGGATGTGTATCACGTTTGGAATGAGTGTTTTCGCGTGCTCAAGTGCGGCGGCGTACTTCTTGCGGGGATGGATAATGGGTTTAACTTTATCGTTGAGGATTTTACCGTTCGCCCGATGGTCATTACGAATAAGCTGCCGTACAATCCCTTGAAAAACCCGGAACAGATGAGATTGCTGGAAAAGAACGACGACGGGATTCAGTTCAGCCACACGTTGGAAGAGCAGATTGGCGGCCAGTTGAAAGCGGGATTCATCCTCGCCGATGTATACGAGGATTTTAATAATGACCCGGACGCTATTTCAGACGGCATTCCATCCTATTGGGCAAGCCGGGCAGTTAAGCCCGCAAAATGATTGATATTGTAGTATTTGTCTAAACCGCTTGGCAGCGTTTGATAACAGAAGATCAGAGAAAGCCTTAGGGGATGGATAACCGCGAGCAAACCGGGTAAAAATCCGCTGCAAAATCTAATCGGAATTGTTTGGAATGAGCTTTGAATTTGCGGGTGGGAGCGGGTATGCAACGGCTTACGATGAATGTGAAAAGGATCAGGCCATGAAATCACCTAAAATGATTATGTTCGATTGCGGGCATACCCTCCTGTACGAGCCGGGATTTGACTTTCTGCGCGGCGAAAAGGCGCTGTTTCAATATATAACGAAAAACAAAAACAACCTCACGCCGGAGGAAGTAACCGCCTTTTCAGGCAGGCTTTTCGAGGAAATCAGCAAAGTCCGGGCAATCGGCATGGAGCTGCACGAGCGGCAGTTTCAGCGGATGCTGTATGAGTATTTGGGGATCGAACTTTCAATCCCTTATGAGGAGGCCGAGCTGATTTTCTGGAACAACGCCTCGGCGGGCGCCGTCATGCCGGGCGCGGACAAAATGCTTGCGCATGTCAACGCGAAGGGCATCCGCAGCGGCGTCGTCAGCAACATCGGCTGGTCCGGCAGCGCTTTGAAAGACAGGCTTGACCGGCTGCTTCCCCATAACCGTTTTGAATTCGTCATCGCCTCCAGCGAATATGGCTTTCGCAAACCCAGCCCGTATCTGTTTGAGCTTGCGCTGCGAAAAGCGAACCTGCCGCCCGGCGAGGTCTGGTTTTGCGGGGACAATCCGCAGGCGGACGCGGAGGGCGCGGCGCGGGCCGGCATCTTCCCCGTGTGGTATGATAACGACATCGAGCGCGAATATAGGGGCCGTTCACATGAAGCGCCGCCGGAATGCGGGCATTTGTATGTAAAGGAATGGCCGGAGCTCATAGACGCGCTGGAAAGGCTGGAATAGCCTTTTTGCGATCAAGGGATAACTAAGAAACGCGCGTTTCGCGCGGAATTCAGGAGGTAAAAGAGGTAAAATATGTCTTGCTATTATGTGATCGGCATCCGGATGGACAACCGGGTCGGCAACGCGGTGAAGTTTCAGGAGGCGCTCACGGAGAACGGCTGCAAGATCAGGGCGCGGCTGGGGCTGCATGAGGCGAGCGAGGACGTGTGCGCGAACGACGGGCTGATCGTGCTGCAGCCTTGCGGGGAAAAGGACGAAATCGAGCAGCTCGTCCGGGATTTGAACAGGTTGGAGGGGATTACCGCCAAGCTCATCGATCTGAACGAAAAGTAAGCGGCGCGAAACGCCGCCCGAAAAAGCGTCCGGCGGACGCGGGCCGAAGGGCGGCGCTTTAGAGAAGAGGTAACCGGTGTATCAATTTCAATACAAGCTCGACGACGGGGATTATCTGGAATTCAACCGGCACCACCAGCTCAACGCCCCGGCAAGCAGGAGAGGGCTCCTGATCGCGCGCCTCATGGTTCCCGCGGCGTTCGCGGTCCTTTTGCTGCTTGCGCTGCTGGGAGACGCGGGCCCGGAGCAAATCGAGATCCAACTGGCTATCTACGCGCCCGTTTCCATCGCATGGTTTTTCCTGGCAATTCCATTGAACCTGCTCGTGCTGAAGCTGAACCTGAAGCTGCTCAGGAAGCACGGCAAGCTGCCCTACGGCAGGGAGGTTACGCTCCGGTTCGAGGAGGATTTTTTCATCGAAACGACCGAAGAGACCGAGATGAAAACGAAGTATTCCGCCATCGAGAGGATTGCCCTGGGGGAGCGCGCGATCTATATTTATATCAGCGCGCTCCAGGCGGTCATCCTCCCCTTTGCGGCGTTCGAAACGGCGGAGCAGAGGGACGCGTTTTTAGCTTATCTTCACGACAAGGCTGCGCCAAGAGCGGATTCCTGAAAGGCGGGGGTTTTATGGGCATAACAATACCGGTCAGAAACAGATACCTGGTGCTCGCCGCGGGCATGGTTATGCAGCTGTGCGCGGGGATCATCTATATGTGGAGCGTCTTTAAGGGCCCCGTCGCGGCGCACCTCGCGTGGGAGCCAGCGAAGGCGGCGATCACCTCGTCCGTCATGCTCGCGTCGTTCGTGCTGGGCATCATCGTCGGCGGGCGCCTGCAGGACAAGTACGCCCCTTCGCCCGTCGCGTTCGCGGGCGGCGCGCTTTTGAGTTTCGGCATGGCGGCGAGCGCGTTCGTCCCGCCGTCGGCGCCATGGCTCGTCTACGTTTTCTACGGCGTCGTCGGCGGCCTCGGCGTGGGCTGCGTGTATACGACGACCGTCTCCGTCGTGCAGAAATGGTTCCCCGACAAGCGCGGCTTCGCGACGGGCATGATGGTGGGCGCGTTCGGGTTTTCGCTCGTGCTCTTCGCGCCCGTCACCAGGGCGCTGCTCGCGGGCTGGGGCGTGCCCGCGACATTCCTCTTTTTCGGGGCGCTGTTCCTCCTCGTCTGCTCCGCTTGCTCGCTCTTCCTCAAAAACCCGGAGGCGAAGGCCGCGGGCGGCGGCGCGGCTTCCGGCTTGCAGAAACAGTATACGACGCGGGAAATGCTTAAAACCAAGGAGTTTTACTTTCTAACCTTCTCGCTGTTCTTCCTTTTGCCCGCGTATTTCATCCTCAACCCGCTGTTCATCTCGCTGGGGGTGGAGCGCGGCCTTACGGAAAATATGGCCGCCTTCGGCGTCATGCTCACGGGCATCGCCAGCGCGAGCGGGCGGCTGCTCACGTCGTGGTTTTCGGACTATGCGGGCAGGAAAGCCGCGATCGTCACGATCGCCCTCGTCACGCTCGCGGCGGCGCTCGCCATGATATTCGCCCGGGGCGTGCTGTTCCTCGTCTGCATCGCGGCGATCGCCTTCAGCTTCGGGGGCTCGGCGAGCGTGTACGCGGCCACGGCCGCCGACCTGTTCGGCACGAAGCACATGGGACTCAATTACGGCTGCGTCATGGTAGGCTTCGGCGTGTCCGCGCTGGTGTTCCCGCTCGTGTCCAACGCCCTCGCCTCCGGAGGGCTGTACGCGTTTTCATTCGTGGTCGCGGCGGGGGCGTGCGCCGTGACGCTGGCGCTGACGGCGTTTTTGAAGGTGCCAAAGAAAGTGAGAAGCGCGGCGCCGCAGTCCTGCGGGCGGTAAAGCCGCGCGACGGGCCGAACCTTCCGCTCTTGTACGCATGATATAGGCTGCGCGGGCGTTTTTGTCCGTCCTTCCAAATCGCGCCTTTTTTGTTGACATCGCATAAAAGCCGTATTAAGATTAGACAATCATTGATGAGAAAGGGGAGCGCGGTGGAGAAGCGGAATCTGAAAAGCGCGAAAAGCTGTCTTATGATGATGCGCGGCGGGATCATGCGCATGTGCATGATCGTGTTTTTCCACGCGCCAAAGCCTGAGCGATAAGGGATACTCACTCGGATGAGATCGGGCCGGCGCGTCGAGGGACCGCCGGTTTTTTATATCCTTTTTGAGCGCGGAATAAACCCGCGTCCTGTCATTTCAAATATGCGGAAAGGCGGCAATCAACATGAGCGAGAGCGAGCGAAAGCTTGGATTCGACACCCTGCAGGTGCACGCGGGCCAGCAGCCGGACCCCGCGACCAAGGCGCGGGCGGTGCCCATCTATCAGACCACATCCTTCGTGTTCGACGACACGCGGCACGCCGAGGACCTTTTCGGCCTTAAGGCGGAGGGCAACATCTATTCGCGCATCATGAACCCGACAAACGACGTGTTCGAGCGGCGGGTCGCGGCGCTCGAGGGCGGCAGCGCGGGCCTCGCGGCCGCGTCCGGCATGGCGGCGATCACCTATGCCGTGTTAAACGTCGCCTCCGCCGGCGACCACATCGTCGCCGCGAGCACGCTCTACGGCGGCACGTACAACCTCTTCGCGACGACGCTGCCCAAATGGGGCGTCACGGCCACCTTCGTCGACCCGGACGAGCCGGAGAACTTCAGGAAAGCGATCCGCGGGAACACCAAGGCGATCTATTATGAAACACTCGGCAACCCGGGCATCAACGTGATCGACTTCGACGCCGTCGCGAAGATCGCGCGGGAATATCAGCTTCCCGTCATCGTCGACAACACCTTCGCGACGCCCTATCTCTTCCGCCCCTTCGAGCACGGCGCGAACGTCGTCGTCCACTCGGCCACCAAGTTCATCGGCGGGCACGGCAGCTCCATCGGCGGCGTCATCGTGGACGGCGGCAATTTCGACTGGGCGAGCGGGAGGTTCCCCGGCTTCACCGAGCCGGACGCCAGCTATCACGGCATCCGCTACGCGGATCTCGGCCCCGTCGCCTTCGCCGCGAAGGCGCGCGTGCAGCTGCTGCGCGATCTCGGCGCGTCGCTCGCGCCGCTCAACGCGTGGCTGTTCCTGCAGAGCCTCGAAACGTTGTCCCTTCGCGTCGCAAGGCACGTTTCCAACACGGAGAAGATCGTCGCCTTCCTCGCCGCGCACCCCAAGGTGCGGGAGGTCAACTACCCGGGACAGCCTTCGAGCAAGTACTACGCGCTGGTGAAACAATACCTGCCCAAGGGCGCGGGCTCCATCTTCACCTTCTCCGTCCGGGGCGGCGTGGAAGAGGCGCGCAAATTCATCGACAGCCTTGAAATCTTCTCGCAGCTCGCGAACGTGGCGGACGCGAAATCCCTCGTCATCCACCCGGCGAGCACCACGCACCAGCAGCTCTCGCCCGAGGAGCAGAAGGCCGCCGGCTGCGCGCCGGATACCATCAGGCTCTCCATCGGCCTCGAGGACCCGGACGACCTCATCTACGACCTCGACCGGGCGCTCAACAGGGCCATCCCCGGCTAAAGCATTTCGACCCGGAAGAGCGGGACGCTCCGGCCGCCCGCGCCCCGGGAACACATACGGAGGTAGAAAGAATGCCCATTACGGTTCCGGAAGGGCTTCCGGCGATCCGGACGCTCGAGAAGGAGAACATCTTCGTCATGACGGAGACCCGCGCGAAGAGCCAGGACATCCGCCCGCTGAAGATCCTCATATTGAACCTCATGCCCACGAAGGCGGAGACGGAAACGCAGCTTCTGCGCCTCCTGGGAAACACGCCCCTCCAGATGGAGATCGAGCTTCTGCAGATGGAGACGCACAACGCGAAGAACACCCCCGCGGACTATCTGCTGCGCTTTTACAAAACGCCGCGCGAGGTGATGGGGGACCGGTACGACGGGCTCATCGTCACGGGCGCGCCCGTCGAGCAGCTGCGCTTCGAGGAGGTGGATTACTGGTCCGAATTGTGCGACATCCTCGACTGGTCGAAGGAGAACGTCTGGTCGACCCTGCACATCTGCTGGGGCGCGCAGGCCGGGCTCTACCGCCATTACGGCATCGATAAACGCGTTCTGCCCGAAAAGCTCTCCGGCGTTTACGCGCACAGGCTCATCGACCCGACGCATCCGCTCCTAAGAGGGTTTGACGATTACTTCTACGCGCCCCATTCGCGCTACACGGGCGTCAGCGCGTCCGATATACTAAGGGTACCCGCGCTGGAGCTGCTTTCGGTTTCCGACGAGGCGGGCGTCTATCTCGCCGCGGAAAGGGGCTGCCGCCGCGTCTATGTGACCGGGCATTCCGAATACGACCGCGACACGCTCGAGCGCGAGTACCGGCGCGACGTCGCCAAGGGCATCGGGATTCAACCGCCCTGCAACTACTACCCGGAGGACGACCCCGCGCGCCTGCCCGTGATGCGCTGGCGCGGGCACTCGAGCCTGCTGTTCGCCAACTGGCTCAACTACTGCGTGTATCAGGAGACGCCCTACGACTTGAACAAGCTCGACGCCATCGACACCCTGCCGGATTTATAATTAGGAACGCGCATGAAGCGCCTTATGCTCGGCGGCATCGAGATCGCCGTGGAAAAGAAGAAGATCAAGCACCTGTACGTCCGGGTCTATCCGCCGGACGGTTGCGTGCGCATTGCAGCGCCGCGGTTCGCTTCGGACGAGGCCATCCGCGCTTTCGCCGCGTCGCGCCTGCCGTGGATCGAGAAGCAGCGGCAAAAGATCGCCGGGAAGCCCAAGCGGCGGGAATACGCGTATATGGCGGGCGAAACCCATTTCCTCTGGGGCAGACCCTACCGGCTGGAAGTCGTGTGCGGCCGCGCCCGCGACGAGGTCCAGGTCGAAGGCGAAACGATCATCCTGAAGATGCGCGGGGAAAACGCGCCCGCCCGCCGCGCGAAGATCATGGACGAATGGCGGCGCGCGCTGCTTAAGGGAGCCGTACCGCCCGCGCTCGCGCGCTCGGAGGAGATCGCCGGCGTCAGGGCGAACGAATGGCGCATTAAGAACATGCGCACCCGCTGGGGAACGTGCAACATCCCCGCGCGGCGCATCTGGCTCAACCTGCGGCTCGTCGAAAAGCCGCCCGAATGCCTCGAATACGTGATTCTCCACGAGCTTGTGCATCTCCTGGAGAGGGGCCACAACAAGGCGTTCAAGGCTTACATGGATCAGTTTCTGCCCGGCTGGCGCGCCGTGAAGGCGCTGCTCAACGAGGGGGAGGGATAATCCGTTTTGCCGCTTGCCGGCAGAACCGGCTCACCTATGCCTCCCGCTTCTCGATGAAGCTTACCGTGTTCCCGTCCGGGTCGAGGAACCAGAACGAGTACGCGCCCCACGGGCGGCGCTCCGGCGGCGAGGTGACGACGATGCCCGGAAGCTCTCGCGTCAGGCGCTCGTATTCCGATAAAACATCGTTTACATAGAACATGACGGACATGTTCTTTTCGGGCACGACCTTCACGTCGCCCGGGTCGTACACCGCGAGCTGCGCGCCGTTGAAGCCGTAATGCGCGCCCTCCGCGAAGGGCTTCTCGCAAAGGATCGTTTCGTAAAACGCGGCGAGCCGCGGCGCGTCGTTCGTCAGGATGCATACTCCGCAAAGCTGCACGGCTTTCCTGCCATCCGAGGACGGCGCGCTTTTCGATAGATACAGCACCAATTCATCGTCGTTGGCGCAGGCGCCGTACGGCGTGCAGGCCGTATCTTGGTACCAGGCGCCGGAGCCGTCCGGGACGTATCCGCGCTTGATATACATCCTTTGCGCGCTGCCGTAGCCCGCGTGCAGGCCGACGCCGAGATAAACCGCATCCGCTTTTTCGAACGCGAGCGCCTCGGCGGCGTCCATGAGCTTTTTTCCGATTCCGCGCCGCCGGTATTTCTCCAGCACGCCGAAATCCACGATCTCGCACAGCCCGCGGTTCGCGAAGGCGCCCCAAACGGAATCGTAATAGACGTTGACATACCCGGCGGCGCATCCATAAAACTCCGCGACGAGCGCGGCGCATCTGCCCTCCGCCCGGTCGCGAAGGCGCGTTTGGTATTTTTCAGCCGAAACATGATCGCCCTGCGCGAGTTCCGCGGCGGCGATGATTTCCGCGTCCGCGTCCTCCATGTCCCGGATCGTCACTTCGTCGTCGTGATAATAGATCATCCGCGTTGTCCTTGTTGTCCTTTTCCGGCGCGGCTGCCGTGCCTTTTTTGTCCGTTTTCCATGGAAGCCGCCCGCCGGAGCGCCTTGCCCGGCGGGCGCCGTTTGAATGTCAGTCCCTCCGCGCCCAGATGGTCGCGCGGTACGTGCCCTCGTCGATCGGCTCGGCGAGGGGTTCCCCGGTGAAGTTGCGGTAGGTCCGCTCGATCGTGAAGCCCGCGGCGCGAAGCCAGCGGTAGACCTGCGCCTGCGTGGGGATGTGCTTATGCCAGACCCTCGACAGGATCAGCGTCTCCCCGTTGTTCGCCATCAGTTCCCAGTGGCCCGCTCCCGCGCAGATTTGCGTGGCGGGGTCGTATACGCCGCCGTAGCTCACCGTTTTGCCCGAGGTGCCCAGTTCGTCCGCGCCGCAGAAATAGCTGCTCTCGCGCAGGCCGTGAAAGACCGCCTTGGGGTCGGAATGCAGGTCGAAATCGAGGTAAAGGTGCCCGCCCGGCCGGAGCGCCGCGGCGGCCTTCCCGATGAAGCGCTTCTGCGCCGCCTCGTAGTCGAGCGCGGACTCGATGTTGATGAGGAGGTTCCCGGCGAGCACGACCGCGTCGTACCCCGCGCCCCAGTCCGTCTCGAGCGCATCCGCCCGGTAGCAGCGCAGGTTCGGCAGGCCCTTCATCCGCCGGTAACAGCGAAGGAGCATAAATTCGTCCGCGTCGAAACCCGTGACCGTATGTCCCGCCTTCGCGAGCGGCACACAAATGCGCCCGCCGCCGCAGGCGACCTCGAGTATGTTCAGCTTCGCGCCGCCGGCGTTTTCCAAGAGTGCGTCCAACAGGAACTCCACATCGTGCGTTTCGTTTTCAAACTGCTCGTAAACGCTCGCGTACCAATGTTTTGCGATGAAATCGCGATCCATGTTTACCTCCGTTTTATGGGAGGGTTAAAGTATCGTCGCCCTCCCTGATGTTTGGGTGTTGGCGATGTTCATCCGCCTCATTGTAAACGCCTCCTTATCTTCTTCATGATGATGTGCGCGGGCGCGGGCGTTGCGGCGCGCGCCGGCGAGAACATGATACCACGCCGCGCGGGAAATGACAAAACAAGGATTCCGCTTGCCCCGGCGGCACGGGCGGAATAAAATAGGCACAGACGCATGCAAAACGGCTTTTCATCATGAACGGAAGGACGGAGGGGAGTATGGAAGAGAACATCGCCCATCTTGTCGGGCAGCTTTTCTCAAAGGACAACAACGCGGCTTACGGCGCGCTGCAGGCGCTTTGCGCGGCGAGCGCGGAGTCGGACGCCGTCTACCCTTACTTCGACCGGTTCGCGGGGATGCTCCGCGGCGGCAACTCCTACATACGGACGCGCGGGCTAATTCTGATCGCGGCGAACGCGCAGTGGGATGAGGAAAATAAGCTCGAGGGCACGCTTCCGGACTGCCTCGCGCTCATCCTCGACGAAAAGCCCATCGCGTCGCGCCAGTGCGTGAAGGCGCTGCCCGAAATCGCCCGGCAGAAGCCCGCGCTTCGCGCGAAGATACGCGACGCGCTCATGCGGGCCGACACCTCCCGTTACGCGGACACCATGCGCCCCCTCGTCGACAGGGACATCCGCGCGGCGATCAAAGAAATCGAGGAAATTCCGGAATAGCGGCTCCAGGCCGCGCTTCATCCAATATCCAAGCGCTTTTCCTGATATTTCACCGTTTTCGGTCAGGGTTCTCTATTGACATATTAAAACTACTATATTATAATCACTAGTGTTGAGATGAAACTAGGGTTGACGGGAGGGGTGTGCGATCAACAGCCAGTATAAAAAGGGCGTGCTCGACCTATTGGTGCTCTCCATGCTGACGAGGAGGGACCGGTACGGCTACGACATATCGGATTATCTTTCCCGGCGCATCGAAATCGCGGACGGCACGGTTTATCCGCTGCTTCGCAAACTAAAAAGCGAGGGATACGTCACGACTTACCTTTCCGAGGAAAGCGGGGGGCCGCCCAGGAAATACTATTCCATAACGAAGTCGGGGCGGGAGCTGTATGAGAAGGAGCGGGAGGAATGGCTCTCGTTCATAGAGACTGTGGAAGGACTGCTGCGCGCGGAGGAGAACCATGAATAAACGGGCATTTCTTGAAGAATTGAAGAAGCAGCTTGCCGCAAACGGCGTTTGCGACATTTCGGATATACTTGCCGATTATGAGGAGCATTTCTCCCGCAAGGCGGCCGACGGCTACACCGAGGAGGAGATCTCAAAAAAGCTCGGCGACCCGAGGGAACTCGCCCGGGAGTTTGCGCCGGGCGGCGCGGTCGAAAAAAGGCGCGCGAAGCTGCCGCGCATTTTAGGGCTCTGTTTCCTCGACCTCGTCGTCTTCCCGTCGTTCGCGGCGGCTTTCGCTTGGGCGCTGTCGCTCGCGGCGGGCGCGCTCGCGCTCGCGGCCGCGGGGGTCTGCCTCGTCGCGGCGCCGCGGTTCGCGACGGCTGCGCTCGCCATCCCCTACCTGCCTCCCGCGCCCGGCGCGATGCTGGGCGGGGCGCTCGTCGCGCTCGCGGCGCTGTTCGCCGTCCTCGCTTCCTATAGCTTTCTGTTCGTCACAAAGTCCGCGCGGGCGTACGGCAGGTGGCACAAGGCCGTCGTCTCGGGCAGGAAGGGCGCGCCCTACGCGGTCTTCCCCCTCGCAAAGAACAGGGCGAAGCGCGCGCTTCGTATCGTCACCTTGCTCGCGCTCGCGGCGTTCGCGCTGCTGACGACGGCGGCGTTCATTTTGATGGCGTCCCTCGCGGGCAACGTGGAATTCTGGCACGTCTGGGGGTGGTTCGGCTATGTCGGAGGCTAAGCGGACGATCGTCGTGACCGGCGCGAGCTCGGGCATCGGGCTTGCGGTGTGCGACCTCCTTCTCCGCAGCGGATATCGCGTCTTCGCCGTGGGCCGCTGCGCGGAGAACTGCGACAGCGCGATGATCGCACTCATGACAAAACATCCGGGCGCGGACGTGCGCTTCTTTTACGGGGACCTCGTCCACCAGCGCGAGGTGCTGCGCGTGGCGGGCGAAATCAAGCGCGCGCTCGGAAAATGCTCCGGCGGTGCGCTCTACGGCCTCGTCAACAACGCGGGCTGCGTGAGGAGCTGGTACATGACCTCGGACGAGGGGTACGAGCAGCAGTTCGCGCTCAACCACCTCGCGGGCTTCCTGCTCGCGCGCGAGCTGATGCCGGAACTCCAAAAGGCGGGCGGGCGCGTGCTGTTCACGGGGAGCAACTCCCACCGCGGCACGCGCATGCGCTGGGGCGATCTGATGCTACAGAAGGGCTACAACCCGCTCTTCGCATACAAACAATCGAAACTGTGCAACCTGTTGACGGCGCTCGCCCTCGGCGAGCGGTATAACCGGGACGGCGTAAGCTTCTGCTGCGTGGACCCCGGGCTCGTCGATACCGGGATCGGCTGCAAGCGCACGGGCTGGCTCGTGAACCTCGTCTGGGAGTACAGGCGAAGGCGCGGCCGCCCGCCGGAGATGGCCGCGGCGACTTATGCGTATTTATTGAACGGCCATGAACCGCCGCGGGCGCTGTATTACAGGGACTGCCGGCCGGAGGGCTATAGCCGGGAGGTCAACGCGAAGAACGCCGAAAGGCTCTATCGCGTCAGCCTGAAGCTCTGCGGCGCCAAAGAGGAGGAGGGATCGCTTTGAACGTTCTGATCACGGGCGCCGCGGGCGGCCTTGGGCGCGCGTTCGCCGTGGAGTGCGCCAAGCGCGGCTATCGTTTGCTTTTGACGGATATCAACGCAGCGGGGCTTACGAGCATACGCGACGGCCTCGTCAGGCGGTACGGCGTCCGGGCGGCCGTGATGCCCCTGGACATCACCGACAGCCGCGCGCTCGATTCCCTGTTCGCATGGGCGCGGGAAACGGACTTTCGCGTCGACATGCTCATCAACGTCGCGGGCGGAGATACGGAGGGCGCCTTCATGCTGCGGGACGCGGATTCCGCCACGCGGGTGGTGCGGCTCAACGTCTGCGCGCCGCTGTACGCGACGCACAAGGCGCTCGAGGCGCGCAACCCCGATCTGCCGTTCCGCGTCATCTTCGTTTCGAGCCTCGCCTCCATGTACCCCATGCCCCTCAAGGCAGCGTACGCCGCCTCGAAGCGCTTTCTGCTCGATTTTTCGCTGGCGCTCCGCCACGAGCTGCTGCCGGAGAACGTCTTTGTCACGACGCTCTGCCCCGCGGGGCTCGCGACGACCGACCACGCCATGTCCGGCATCGCGGCGCAGGGCTTCCTCGGGAGCGCGACCTCGAACAGCCTTGAGAGGATCACGAAAAGGGCGATCGATAAGAACCTCAAAGGAGGGTTCCTCTATATACCGGGCGCCGTCAACAAGGCGCTATATCTGATCGGCAGCCTCGTCCCGCGCGGGCTCGTCGCAAAGCTCATCCACCGCCGCTGGAGCGAGGCGCAGAAGCGCTGGCTTTGCCCGGAGCACAGCCCGCGCGCCGTGTAGACCGTATAAAGGACCGTTTCTAAGGCCGGACGCTTTCCGGCCTTTTTTCATACATTTGTTAGAATCGATCGGAGAGAAAATACCGCGGCGGGAACAGTCCTGCGGCGGTTTTCATTTCCTGCCGCTTCCTACAAGCGTCAACCTCGTTCAAGGCAACATCACCCCGCTCTCGCAAGACCGTCCCCGACAATCCGTAAACAAAGCGGAAACGGTTATCCACACCGATGAAATTATATATTATTTTACTTCTTTACTTTAGCATGATAACGTGGTAGTATAACGAAGCGCGACGGATCGTGCCCTGAAACGGATAACTTTTGAAAGTGAGGATATGACAATGAAACTCAGGAAGGCAATCGCCCTCGCCCTGCTCGTGATGTTCGCCCTCCTTCTCGCGTGCGGCTGCGGAAAGCAGGCGGGCAAGGACAAGCGCGTGCTGACGCTCGGCTTCGACGCGGAGTTCCCGCCCTACGGCTACATGGGCGAGGACGGGGAGTACACGGGCTTCGACATCGACATGGCGGCGGCGCTCTGCGAGCGGCTCGGGTGGGAGCTGAAGCTCGTGCCCATCAACTGGGACTCGAAGGACATGGAGCTTGAGTCCGGCACGATCGACTGCATCTGGAACGGCTTCACCATCAACGACCGCGAGGAGAAATATACCTGGACGGACGCGTACATGGACAATTCCCAGGTGTTCGTCGTGAAGGCGAATAGCGGCATCGAAAGCCAGGCGGGCCTTGCGGGCAAGATCGTCGCCGTGCAGAGCGAAAGCTCGGCCGAGACGGCCATCGAGGAGGAGGAGAACGCGGCGCTTCTCGCCTCGTTCGCGAAGCTCCAGAAGGTCGGGGACTATAACACCGCCTTCATGGAGCTCGACTCCGGCGCGGTGGACGCCATCGCCATGGACATCGGCGTCGCGCGTTTTCAGATCGCGGGGCGCGAGGACCAGTTCGTCATCCTCGGCGACGAGCTCGTCGCCGAGCAGTACGGGGTCGGCTTCCTCCTCGGCAATACGGAGCTGCGCGACGAGGTGCAGGCGGAACTCATGAAGATGGCCGCGGACGGCACGTTCGCCGAAATTTCCAACGAATGGTTCGGCTACGACGTGTGCATCCTCGGGAAATAAGGGCATGGCGTTTTCCACGATGCTCGCCCAGCTCGGGGGCGGGATGCTCACGAGCGTGTTCATCTACGTTTTGACGATGGTCTTCGCCATCCCGCTCGCGCTGCTCATCGCCCTCGCGCGGCTCCACAAAAAGGCGTTGCTTCGCGTGCCCGCCGCCGCGTACATCTCCTTCATGCGCGGCACGCCGCTGATGCTGCAGATACTCGTCGTCTACTTCGGGCCCTGGTACCTGCTGCGCGTGCAGATCGACTTTTCCTATAAGATCTACGCCGTCGTCATCGCCTTTGTGCTCAACTACGCGGCGTACTTCGCGGAAATCTACCGCGCGGGCATCGAGAGCATTCCCCTTGGCCAGCGCGAGGCGGCGCAGGTGCTCGGCTACACCCGGGCGCAGGCGTTCTTCCGGGTCGTGCTGCCGCAGGTCGTCAAGCGGATACTGCCGCCCATGACCAACGAGGCCATCACGCTCATCAAGGACACCTCGCTCGCCTTCTCCATCGGCGTCATGGAGATGTTCACCTACGCGCGGCAGATCGCAAGCGCCGAGAAGAGCATGCTCCCCCTCGCGGCCGCGGCGGCCTTCTACTACATATTCAATCTGGCGGTGGCGTACCTGATGGGGCGCTTCGAAAAGCGCCTTGCGTACTACAGGTGAGAGATGGAAGAAATTCTTCGTTTGGATAACGTTCACAAGCGCTTTGGCGAACGGGAGGCGCTCCGCGGCATCTCCCTCTCGCTTTTGGAGGGCGAGGTGCTGGCCGTGATCGGCCCCTCCGGCTCCGGCAAATCGACGCTGCTGCGCGTGGCGGCGCTGCTCGAGCGGGCGGAGCGCGGCGGCCTGGCGTATGCCGGCGTGCGGGCGGCGGAGGATTGTTTGCCCGCCTCCCGCTACGCCTCCCGCGCGAAGCTTCGCGCGTGCACGCTCAGCTTCGGCATGGTGTTCCAGAGCTTCGAGCTTTTCCCGCACATGAGCGTCCTTCAAAACCTGACCGACGCGCCCGTGCGTGTGCTAAGGCGCACCCCCGCGCAGGCGCGCGAAAAAGCGGAGGAACTCCTCGGGCTCGTCGGCCTCGCCGACCGGGGAGACGCCTACCCCTACCAGCTTTCGGGCGGCGAAAAACAGCGCGTGTGCATCGCCCGCGCGCTCGCGATGGAGCCGAAGATGCTCTTTTTCGACGAGCCCACGAGCGCGCTCGACCCCGAGAGCACGCGCGGCATTTTTGAGATCATCAAAGCCCTCGCCGCGAAGGGCATGACGATGATCGTCGTCACCCACCAGATGGCGTTTGCCCGCGCGGTCGCCGACCGCGTGATGTTCATCGAGGGCGGCGAGGTCGTCGAGGAAGGACTGGCCGAGGATGTCATCGGCAACGCGGAAAACCCCCGCACGCGCGCCTTCTTGACCGGAGGGCTTTCATGAGGTACGATGGTGACATGCAAAAGTACAGGGGGACGCGCGCATGTACGAAAGCAAGCTTCGCGGCGATGAGATGGACGCGCTGTTCCGCGCCGTGCTGACGCTCGAGAGCGGCGAGGACTGTTACCGCTTCTTCGAGGACCTGTGCACCATCGGCGAATTGCAGGCGATGAGCCAGCGCTTCGCGGTGGCGCGGGCGCTCAGGCGCGGGGAAACCTATGCCGCCATCGCGGAAAAGACGGGCGCGTCGACGGCGACCATCTCCCGCGTGAACCGCTGCCTCGTCTACGGCGCGGAGGGGTACCGCCGGGCGCTCGACAAGCTCGGCGAATAGAAATGCATCCCTCCGGGGCCGCTTTCGCGGTCCATCTTTGCGCGCCTCGCCCCGGAAGGGACGACATGGACAGAATCTTCTATAACGGCCACATAAAAACGATGGACAGGCACGAAGCCTCCGCCGTTTGCGTCGCGAACGGAAAAATCGCCTTCGTAGGCTCCGACGGGGAGGCGCTCGCCGGGAAAACCGCGGGCACGGAGCTCGTCGATCTCGGCGGCAGGCTGATGCTGCCGGGCTTCATCGACACGCACGTGCATTTCCTCCATTACGGCGAGAGCCTCTTTATGGCGAAGCTCGCCCCGGCGAAAAGCAAAGCGGAGCTGATCGAAATCGGCCTTGACTTCCTCGCGCGGCATCCCGGCATATCCCGGCTTGCCGGCGCGGGCTGGAACAACGACCACTGGTCGGACGATCAAAGCTTCCCCAAGCGCTGGGAGCTCGATCGCATCAGCCGGGAGATCCCCATCGTCTTCACGCGCGCGTGCTGCCATGTGATCTGCCTCAACTCGAAGGCGCTTGAAATCTGCAACATCACGTCCTCTACGCCCGACATGCCCGGCGGCGGCATCGGCAGGGACGCCGAGGGCAACCCGGACGGCGTGCTCCTGGAGGACGCGTGCGGCCTCGCCACTCCCGTGCTCGCGGAGCCGACGCTCGAGGAGGCCATCCGGTATCTGCGCGCCGCCGCGGCGGACGCGGTGAGCTGCGGCCTTACGAGCGTTCACGCCGACGACCTCTACTTCCCCGGGGACGGGCACAAATGCGTGCCGCTCGCCGCATACGAAGCGCTGCACGAAACGGACTGGCTGCCGCTGCGCGTCTACCTCCAGTGCAGGCTTTCCGACCGCGCGGCGTTCGAGCGCTTCTTTGAGTTGGGCTACGGATTCAATCAGGGGGATGAGCGGCTGCGCTTCGGGCCCCTGAAGCTCGTGGCCGACGGCTCGCTCGGCGCGCGCACGGCCTACCTCAACAGCCCCTACGCGGACGCGCCGGACACGCGCGGCATCGCGATCTATACGCAGGGGCAGCTCGACGAACTGATCCTCGAGGCCGCGCGGCGCAAAATGCCCAGCATCGTCCACGCCATAGGCGACGGGATGATCGACATGACGCTCGATTCCTTCGAGAAGGCGCGCAGGCTCGAGAGGGCGCCGCTCCGCCACGGCATCGTCCACTGCCAGATCACGCGGCCGGAGCAGTTGCTCCGCATGAAGGCGCTGCAGATCATGGCGCTCGTGCAGCCTATCTTCCTCGACTACGATTTGCACATCGCGGACGCCCGCGTGGGTGGGCTGGCGAGGACCAGCTACGCGTTCAGGACCATGCGCAGCCTCGGCATCCGCATGGCCTTCGGCTCCGACGCGCCGGTGGAGCGCTTCAACGCGATACAGGGCGTCTACCACGCCGTCACGAGGCAGGATCTCTCAGGATATCCCGCGGGCGGATGGTATCCGCAGGAGAGGCTCACCGTCGAGCAGGCGGTCGCGGGCTTCACGCGCGACGCGGCCTACGCCTCCTACGAGGAAAACCTAAAAGGCACGATCACGCCGGGCAAGCTCGCCGACCTCGTCGTGCTCGACCGGAACATCTTCGCGCTGCCTCCGGAAGAAATCAGGGACGCGAGCGTCGTGATGACGGTGAACGGCGGGGAAATCGTGTACGCGCGCGATGAGTGACAACTTCTGAAAACCCGGGATAAATCACGAAGGGTTTTAGCCGTTTCCCGCGGTTAAAACCCTTCGTCATTTTTTATCTTCTTCCGGCGCGCGTTTCACCCTTTTTCTTCGGGCTTATAGGGGCGTCAACCGTTCAGCCGCCCATCGCCCCGAGCACGCCCGTCTCTTTGTTGAAGCTGTCGATCAGCTTGTCGAGCTCGGCGGCCTGCGCGTGGACGGAGGTCCAGTAATCCCTGTCGTACCACTGGGCGTTGATCTCCTCATAGGTCTTGCCCTGCTGCTCGACCCAAGTGTAGTACTTGAGGTTGTGCACGCGCTTGCGGTCCTGATAGGTCAATTCCTGCATGGAATCCGTGCGGATGCCGTGCAGATGCTCGGCGTAGTCGCGCGCGGCGACGAGCGTACTGTACGCGCCCTGCTGCTCGTCGAGCTCGCGGATGCGGCTCTCGTACATGATGGCGCTGTCCGTGCCGACGGTCGCCACCACGTCGTCCGAGGTGAGCTCGTAATACTTGGCGAACTTGATGCAGCAGAGCACGTTGGCGATGCCGCTGATGCCAAGCAGCGAAAGCTGTTCGATGGTCTTCTTCGGCACGCCCACGACCTCGGATAAGTAATTGTGCCCTTCCTCGGTGTTGAAGAGGCGAAGGAGGTTCTGGGAATCCTCGTCGTCTATGGCGATGACCATGTCGGTGTTCTTCACGTTGTGGATCCAGGGGACGTGTTTGTCGCCGATGCCCTCGATGCGGTGGCCGCCGAAGCCGTTGTTTAAAAGCGTGGGGCACTGCAGCGCCTCGCCGACGGCGAGCTTGGAATAGGGATACAGCTCCTTGAGGTAGTCGCCGGCGCTCATGGTGCCCGCGGAGCCGCTGGTGAAGCACGCGCCCGCGAAGCGGGAGCCCGCGGTCTTGATGGATTCGTACGCGTCCGCGATGGCCTTGCCCGTCACCTGGTAGTGCCAGAGGACGTTGCCCATCTCCTCGAACTGGTTGAAGATCATGACGTCCTCGCGGGTATGCCTGAGTTCCCACGTCTTGTCGAATATTTCCTTCACGTTGCTCTCGCAGCCCGGGGTCGCGATGACCTCGCCCGCGATGGTGGAAAGCCACTCGAAGCGTTCGCGGCTCATCTCGGCCGGGAGGATCGCGATGGAATCGCACCCGAGGAGCTTGGAGTTATACGCGCCGCCGCGGCAGTAGTTGCCGGTCGAGGGCCAGACCGCCTTATGGTAGGTCGGGTCGAACTGGCCGGTCACGAGGCGCGGCACGAGGCAGCCGAAGCTGGCGCCGACCTTGTGGCAGCCCGTGGGGAACCATTTGCCGCACAGCACGACGATGCGCGCGTCTACGCCCGTGAGGGAGCTCGGCAGCTCGATGAAGTTGACGTCCCCGAAGGAGCCGCCCTCCATGGTGGGCTCGTTGCGCCATGTGATGCGAAAGAGGTTGAGCGGGTTGATGTCCCACAGTCCCACGCCGTGCAGGGCCTTTTTGACCTTTGCGGGCACGAGGGACGGATCGCGCATCTGCGCGAAGGTGGGGATGAGTATGTTGCGCTCCTTGGCGCGCGCGATCGCGCGCTGCAAACTGTCTTCGTGTATGGTGAGATCGATCATGTTTTTGCACCCCGCTGTCGGTATTTTTGCTGATCCGGCGCGCCTTGCGCCGCCTATAGTGTAACCCGTGCGAAAGCCTTTGTAAAGGGGGAAAACAAAATAATTTTTTATAGACCTAAATTATTTTGTTGATTCGCACGGCGCCATGGTATCAGTGTTTGAAGCACAACGGATTCTATGCGAAAATCGGAAAATTGCAGGAAAGGGCGGTTTTCGCTTGTGTGGAATCCCAATGTGGGCGGCAAAACGCGGGGCCGGATATCATCCGCCTGCTCCCGCTACTCGTCCATCAGAACGCACTGATGTATGTCGTTTTCCGCCGAAAAATCGTTGCGCCGATACCAGTTTACGGAGCGTTCGCTCGGCCACACGAACATCAGTTCGCAGCCGTTTTGCGTTGCGTATTCCTTGATATGCTTGAGCAGCGCGGCTCCAATTCCCTTGTTGCGGTACTCTTTCAATGTAAAAACGCTTGTCAGATACGCGATGCTTTGCGATTGCCCACAAGGCTTGGGCGTTTTCCTGATGATGTTCAAATACATCGCGGACAGGATGCGCCCTTCTTCTTCCGCGACGAACGTGCGGTAGCCGTGCCCTTGCTTGAGGAAGCGGACGAATTCCTCGATGAAAGCCGCTTTCTCCGCAAGGCTCAAATCGATCTCAGCATCCTCCTGAGCGTGCAGCCATTTCATTTCCGCCAAGACCGCGTAGTCCGCCGCGGCGGCGAGCCGAATGACCATGCCAATCCCCTCCATTCCTTATTGTCTGTTTCGCGTCATGGCTCTCGCCCCTCGCAGCTCCAGCCTTAAAAATCGCGTGTCCTCCGCCAGGGCTTCGTAATACGGCTCGATTTCGGCAAAACCCAGTTCGCCATAGGACCGCAGCGCGCTTTCTATGGTATGGAACCGACCGCCTCGGATTTGGAATTCCAAGGCGGCCTCTCGTTGTTATAAATCATTTGCGATAAAACTTCCCCTCATTTCCCCTCGTACGTCCGTTTTACGATCTCCACCAATATTTCAGACACTTTCTCGAGCGACTGCACGGGGATGAGCTCGCGCTTGCCGTGGAAGAAATAGCCGCCGGTGCACAGGTTCGGGCAGGGGAGGCCCATGTAGGAGAGCCGAGCGCCGTCCGTGCCGCCGCGCACGGGCACGACGATCGGCGCGACGCCGAGCGCCTCCATCGCGGCCTTGGCGGTCTCTATGAGGTGGAAGTGCGGCAGTATCTTCTCCTTCATATTGTAATAGGAATCCTTGATGCGCAGGGTCAGCGTGCCCTCGCCGTATTTGCCGTTGACGAATTCCGCGACCTTGCGCATGAGCTTCTTTCGCGCCTCGAAGCGCTCCATATCGTGGTCGCGCACGATGTAGCGAAGCTCGGCCTTTTCCGTTTTGCCCGTAAAGGAAAGCAGATGGTAGAACCCCTCGTAGCCCTCCGTATGCTCCGGCCGCTCGAAGGGCGGCAACATCGCGTCGAACTCCTTGGCGATGTGGATGGCGTTTTTCATCTTGTCCTTCGCGGAGCCGGGGTGTATGCCAAGGCCGTTGACCGTGACGTCCGCGGAGCACGCGTTGAAGTTCTCGTATTCAATCTCCCCGAGCGCGCCGCCGTCCACGGTGTAGGCGAAGTCCGCGCCGAAGCCTTTGACGTCGAACAGGTCCGCGCCGGAGCCGACCTCCTCGTCCGGGGTGAAGCCGATCGCGATTTTGCCGCGGCGGATCTCCGGATGGGCGAGCAGCGTCTCGCACATGGTGAGGATTTCGGCGACGCCCGCCTTGTCGTCCGCGCCGAGGAGCGTCGTGCCGTCCGTCACGATGAGGTCCTGCCCGACGAGATCGCGGATGGCGGGGAAGGTCTCCTCATCGATGGAAAGCTCCCGGTTGAGGTAGATGTCGCCGCCGGGGTAATCGTGGAGGACGCGCGGCAGCACGTCCTTGCCGGAAACCTCGGGCGAGGTGTCCATGTGCGCGATGAAGCCCAGCGTCGGCAATCCCGGCGCGGTCTCGGGCAGGAAACCGTACACGTAGCAGTGCTCGTCGACGCCGACGCCCGATATCCCCATCTCCCGCATCTCGTCGGCGAGCGCGCGCGCGAGGTCGAACTGCTTGTCCGTGCTGGGTATTTTGGAAACTCCCTCCGCGGACTGCGTATCGTATGAAACATATTTCAGGAACCGTTCGACGACTTTTGACATGCTGCGCCTCCATACACATGTAGTTTAGCACCGTAACCGTCCGATTACTTGCCACTTGTCTATTCTAGCACAACGTGGTATAATCAACAAGAAATCTGCGTTGGCCGGGAGTAAGATCCCGCTGTACAAACCGCCCGGACTATTGTAACATCAATTGGTCGGCAGCAGTTTTTTTGTTTTTCGGAAGGGGTAAAAATGGACCATCTCTCAGGCTACCGGTGCACGCTTTGCGGCGTGCAAATGCCATATGACGAAACCATGACCTGCCCGCACTGCGGGGAGAAGGGCATTCTGGATATTCTCTTCGACTACGGCTCCATCAAAAAGCGTTTTAACAAAGACTCCCTCGCCTTGAACCGGGATAACAGCATGTGGCGCTACGCGCCGCTCCTGCCCCTCAAGCCGAGGGATTTTCGTCCCTTCCTGCGCGTGGGCTGGACGCCCCTGTACCCCGCGGGCCGTCTGGGGGACGAATTGGGCGTCAGGGCGCTCTACGTCAAGGACGACGGGCTCAACCCGACCGCCTCGCTCAAGGACCGCGCCTCGGGCGTGGCCGTCGCCAAGGCGATCGAGCTGGGGTACGACACCGTCGCCTGCTCGAGCACGGGCAACGCCGCCTCCTCGCTCGCGGGCAACGCGGCGCGCATGGGATTGAAGAGCGTCATCTTCGTGCCGGAGCGCGCGCCGGAGGGCAAGCTCGCGCAGCTTCTCATCTTCGGGGCGAAGGTCGTGAGCGTCAAGGGCGACTACCGTGCGACGTTCGAGCTTTCGCGCGCCGCCATTGAGAAATACGGCTGGTACAACCGCAACGCCGGCATCAACCCGATCATGACCGAGGGCAAGAAGACCGTCGCCCTCGAGATCGCCGAGCAGCTCAACTGGGAGCCGACCGACTGGGTCGCCGTCTCCGTGGGGGACGGCTGCACCATAGGCGGCGTGTACAACGGCTTTTACGATCTTTATCAGCTCGGCATGATCGAGCGCATCCCCAGAATACTCGGCGTGCAGTCCACCGGCTGCGCCCCCTTCGTGCGGGCCGCGGAGAGCGGCGCGGAGCTGTTGCCGACGGAAGAGAACACCATCGCCGATTCCATCGCCGTGGGCGTGCCGCGCAACCCCAAAAAGGCGCAGCGCGCCGTCGCCGCGTCGAACGGGCGCTGGGTCGCCGTTTCGGACGAGGAGATACTCGACGCCATGCGCCTTTTAGGGCGCACCGAGGGCGTTTTCGGGGAGCCCGCGGGCGTGACCGCCGCGGCGGGCGTGCGAAAGGCCGTCGCTGGCGGCGTCATCGGGAGCGACGAGACCGTCACCGTCATCAACACGGGCAGCGGCCTCAAGGATGTGAAGAACGCGCTGCGCGCGGCGGGCCGGCCCTTCTCCTGCGAGCCGGACCTCGCGGCGCTCGAGAGAAGCGGCGCCCTTTCGTGAGTATCGCGCCCCCACGGGCGACGGTATAGATATTTCAAAAGAAAAAACAGGAGGAAACCAAAAAATGAAGAAACTGCTTGCCATCCTCGTCGTCCTCGCCATGGTCCTCGGCCTCACGGCCTGCGGCACCGGCGGCGCGGGCGAGAAGACCCTCAAGATCGGCGTCATACTCGTCCACGATGAGAACACCGGTTATGACGAGGCGCACATCAAGGGCATCCAGGCAGCGGCCGCCGCGGTCGGCATCGATGAGAAGACCCAGATCATCTGGAAGTACAACATCGAGGAAAAAGAAGTCTGCTACGATACCGCGATGGACCTCGTCGAGCAGGGCTGCACCTACATCTTCTCGGACAGCTATGGCCATCAGGACTTCATGCTCCAGGCCGCCGAGGAGAATCCCGAGACGGTGTTCGTCGCCATGACGGGCGACAAGGCCGCGCTGAGCGGGCTTCCCAACTACAAGAACGCCTTCCCCCACACGTTTGAGTCCCGCTATGTTTCCGGCGTCGTGGCCGGCATGAAGCTCAAGCAGCTCGTGGACGAGGGCAAAGTGGCCGACGCCAACAAGAACGCGGACGGCACCATCAAGATCGGCTACGTCGGCGCGTTCCCCTACGCGGAAGTGGTTTCCGGCTACACCGCCTTCTACCTCGGCGTGAAGTCCATCGTCGAGAACGTGCAGATGGACGTCACCTATACCAACTCCTGGTATGATCCCACCGCCGAGGCCGAGGCCGCCAACTCCCTCATCTCCCGCGGCTGCATCATCATCAGCCAGCACGCCGACTCCACCGGCGCCCCCTCCGCCTGCGAAGCCCAGCTCCAGGCCGGCACCACCGTGTACTGCGTCGGCTACAACGTGGATATGCTCTCCGTCGCCCCCAACTCCGCCCTCACGAGCGCGCAGAACAACTGGGGCGTCTACTACACCTACGCGTTCAACTGCGCCCTCAAGGGTGAGGAGATCAAGACCGATTGGTCCGAGGGCTACGCCACCGGCACCAACATGATTTCCGCGCTCGGCGCGAGCTGTGCTCCGGGCACCGCCGAGAAGGTCGCCGAGGTTGAGGCCGGCATCAAGGACGGCACGCTCAACGTGTTCGACACCAAGAACTTCACCGTGGACGGCGCGCCCGTCACCTCCTATCTCGCCATCGACACCGACGGCGACTGGGCGGGCGACACCGGCGAGGCCATCGAGAACGGCATCTTCTACGAGTCCAAGCTCCGCAGCGCGCCGTACTTCGGTTTGCGCATCGACGGAATCAAAGAGCTCAACTAACAAAAACCCAGATATTGGAGGGCGGGGAACCGCCCTCCAGTTTATTTTTGCTAAAAGTTTTTTTATTTACATCAAAGCCTTTTGCATGATAACATAGTCCTGTATTCTTGATTCTCGAAGGAAAGGACGATTCGCTTGGAAAACTCATGCGCAATCCGGATGGCCGACATCACCAAGACCTTCGGCGAGGTGGTCGCCAACGACAAGGTCTCGCTTGAAATCCGCCACGGCGAGATACTGGCCTTACTGGGCGAAAACGGCAGCGGCAAGACCACGCTCATGAACGTGCTCTCGGGCATCTACCTGCCGGACAGCGGGCAGATATTCGTGTGCGACCGCAAAGTGTCCATCACCTCCCCGCGGGACGCCTACGCGCTGGGCATCGGCATGATCCATCAGCATTTCAAGCTGGTGGACCTCCTGAGCGCGGCCGAGAACATCATTCTGGGGCTCAACGAGCGCGCGCTGATCGACTTAAAGCGCGTCCGCGCGGCCATGAGGGAAATCTGCGACAAATACGGTTTCGTCGTGGACCCCGACAAGAAAGTATACGACATGTCCGTTTCCGAGAAGCAGACCCTTGAGATCGTCAAGGTGCTCTATCGCGGCGCGGATATTTTGATACTGGACGAACCCACGGCCGTCCTCACCCCGCAGGAGACGGATAAGCTCTTCGCGGTCATGCGCAACATGCAGGCGGACGGCAAGGCGGTCGTCATCATCACGCACAAGCTGCACGAGGTCATGGAGATTTCCGACCGCGTCGCGGTTTTGCGCAAGGGCAAGTTCATCGGGGACATCCCCACCTGCAAGACCTGCATCCAGGAGCTGACCGACATGATGGTCGGCCGCGCGGTTTCGCTGAACATCGACCGGCCCGAGCCGCGGGAGCGCACCGAGCGGCTCGTCGTCAAAAACCTGAGCGTCGTCGATCAGGATGGCGTCAAACGGCTCGACAACGTCTGCTTTGAGGCGTACGGCGGGGAGCTTCTGGGCATCGCCGGCATTTCCGGCAGCGGCCAGAAGGAGCTTCTCGAAGCCATCGCGGGCCTGCAGCACGTGCAGCCCGGCGCGTCCATTTACTATACGCCCATGGGTGGCAAAGAGGGCACGGAGCTCTCGGGCAAGTCTCCGCGCGACATCAAGCGCATGGGCGTGAGCCTCGCGTTCGTGCCGGAGGACAGGCTCGGCATGGGCCTCGTGGGCAGCATGGACCTTCCGGGCAACATGATGCTGCGCTCCTACGATGAAGGCCGCGGCATGTTTACCGACAGGACGGGCCCGCAGAAGCTCGCGAAGACCGTCGTGGAGGAGCTCGAGGTCGTCACCCCGAGCCTAACTACCCCCGTGCGCAAGCTCTCCGGAGGAAACGTGCAGAAGGTGCTCGTGGGGCGCGAGATCGCCACGCATCCCTCTCTGCTGATGACGGCCTACGCGGTGCGCGGGCTCGATATCAACACATCCTATACGATCTACCATCTGCTCAACAAGCAGAAGGAGCGCGGCGCGGCCGTCATTTACGTCGGGGAGGACCTCGACGTGCTGCTCGAACTGTGCGACAGGATCCTCGTGCTTTGCGCGGGCAGGATCAGCGGCATCGTGAACGCGCGCAACACCACGAAGGAAGAGGTAGGCCTCATGATGACCCATCTGAGCGGGAGGTGCGGCAATGTCCATGCAGAAAACTAAGGAGCCTTTCGTCCGCATCAGCAAGCGCGCCTCGATCGAAACGTGGAAGGCGTGGCTCATCCGCATCGCGTCGCTGTTTATTTCCCTCGTCGTGTCCGGAGTCGTCATCTTCGCGCTCACGCAGCTCAACCCCGTCAGCGTGTACGCGGCCATGTTCAACGGCGCGTTCGGCACGATGAACCGCACATGGGTGATGATCCGCGACCTGATGATGCTCCTTTGCATCGCCGTGGGCCTTGCGCCCGCGTTCAAAATGCATTTCTGGAACATCGGCGCGGAGGGGCAGATCCTCGTGGGCGGCATCGTTTCCGCGGCCTGCATGCTTTATCTGGACGAAGTGCTGCCCCTTGTTCCGCTGCTCGCCGTCATGTTCGTCGGCAGCGCGATCATGGGAGGCATATGGGGCCTCATCCCGGCGGTATTCAAGGCGCGCTGGAACGCGAACGAAACGCTCTTCACGCTGATGATGAACTATATCGCCATCCAGTTCACCTCATACTTCGTCGCCCTGTGGGAGAACCCGTTCGGCTCCAACACGGTGGGCATCATCAATCAGATCACCAAGGCGGGCTGGTTCCCCGCGGTGTTCGGGCAGATGTATCTTCTCAACGTCATCATCGTGCTGACGCTCACCGTCGCCATGTACCTGTATCTGCGCTACAGCAAGCACGGGTATGAGATCGCGGTCGTCGGCGAGAGCGAGAACACCGCGCGCTACGCGGCCATCAACGTCAAAAAGGTCATCATCCGGACCATGCTCGTTTCGGGCGCCATCTGCGGCATCGCGGGCTTTATCGCCGTGGCGGGCGCGGGCCATACCATCTCCACCGGCACCGCGGGCGGCAAGGGTTTCGTCGCGATCATCATCGCCTGGCTCTCCAAGTTCAACACGCTCGTGATGATCCTCTTCTCGGGGCTTCTGGTGTTCCTCGACAAGGGAGCGATCCAGATCGCCTCTCAGTTCGGCCTCAACGACTTCGTTTCCGAGATGATCATAGGCATCATCCTCTTCTTCATCCTCGGCAGCGAGTTCTTCATCAACTTCAAGGTCCGCTTCCGCGGCAAGGTAAAGGAGGGCGGCAAATGACGCAGCTGATATCCATCATTCAGGCGGCCGTCGCGTTCGGCACGGTCATCCTCTTCGGGGCGACGGGCGAGATCCTCACCGAGAAATCGGGCAACCTGAACCTCGGCGTGCCGGGCGTGATGTACCTCGGCGGGATCGCGGGGCTCATCGCCGCCTATATTTACGAAAACAGCGCGACGAATCCCAACGCCGTGATCGCGACCATCATCACCGTCGCCGCAACCTTCCTCGTCGCGATGGTGGGCGGCCTCATCTACTCGGTTTTGACCATCACCCTTCGCGCCAACCAGAACGTCACGGGCCTTACGCTCACGATCTTCGGCGGCGGCGTCGCGAACCTCTTCGGCGGCTCGCTCAACAAGCTGGCGGGCGGCGCGGGCCAGATCTCAGTCGCGCTCACCAGCGGCGCCATCCGCAGCACTCTCCCCTACCTTTCGACCGAAACAGGCGCCATCGGGAAGATCTTCTTCTCTTACGGCTTCCTCGCCTACCTCGCGCTGGCGACTGCGGTGTTCGTGAGCTGGTTCATCAACCGCACGAGCGTCGGGCTGAACCTGCGCGCCGTGGGCGAGAATCCCGCCACGGCGGACGCCGCGGGCATCAACGTCACCAAGTATAAGTATATCGCCACCTGCGTCGGCGCGGGCATCTCGGGCTTCGGCGGGCTTTACTACACGCTCGACTACATCAAGGGCACCTGGTCGACGGACGGCAGCATCGAGGGGCTCGGCTGGCTTGCGGTGGCGCTCGTCATCTTCGCGACGTGGAAGCCCACGCGCGCCATCTGGGGCGCGTACCTCTTCGGCGCGCTGTTCTGGCTGTATTACTACATACCGGGCCTCAACCGCAGCACGCAGGAGCTTTTCAAAATGCTGCCCTACGCGGTCACCATCGCCGTGCTCATATTCGTCTCCCTCCGGCACAAGCGCGAGGACCAGCCGCCGACGAGCCTCGGACTCGCGTACTTCCGCGAGGAACGATAGCGCGTCGCTTTCGCGGCGTCAAAAGGGGCGCGCCCCTTGACAATCCCTATGGGGTAAGGCTTATACTGATGGGCGGATGGCGACATCCGCCCTGAGCATGCGAAAAAGATATTTAGGATATTTGAGGTGAACTCCATGCAGCCGCAGGCCTTCGCGGGCTTTACGCCCGACGCGTTCCGCTTCTTCCTTGAGCTCGGCTTCAACAACGAAAAGAGCTTCTTCGACGCCAACCGGGAGCGCTGCCGCGCCATCGTGCAGAACCCCATGCGCGCGCTCGCCAACGAGCTCATTCCCACCGCGCGCGAGATCGACCCCGCGTTCGACACGCGCCTTAGCATACTCGTCTCGCGCATGAACCGGGATACGCGCTTTTCAAAGGACAAGCGCCCCTACCGCGACCACGCGTGGATCGGCTTCCGGCGGGCGGAGACGCGCACGAGCGAGAGCTTCTGCCTCTATTTCGAGATCGAGCCCGGCGGCTACGGCTACGGCATGGGCATGTACGACGCGAACCCGGCGCTGATGAAGCCCTTCCGCGAGCGCGCGCTCGCGCGGCCGCAGCAGCTCCTCGACCTTTCGCAGGCGCTTCTCGACAAGGGTTTCAACGTGCAGGGGGAACTCTTTGGCAGGGACCGCCATCCCTCGGCGCCGGAGCAGATCAAACCCTATGTCAACCGAAAGGGAATCAGCTGGTGCTTTTTCTCGAAGGAGATCGAAAAAACCTTTTCCCGGGAAATATTTGTCGAAACGAGGGAAGCTTTCGAGTTGATGAAGCCCCTCTACCGCTTCGTGCTGGGCATGGATTAACCGCCTGCGCCGCCGTTTTGCACTGAGCCGCCCCCGTGATTCGCGGGCGGCTTTTCGTCGGACCGGCGCGCGCACCCCTTGGCCGCTTTATGGGACTCGTGCTCAAAATATACAATATATTACATTTCGTAATTGACTCATGTGAAAATTCGCGCTATAGTAATCTTGTCGACGGCGTCTGTTTTTTTATAAAATAAATAAAATTAAGAAGAAATATTATAAATATCGATAAAACAAAAAAGGAGACAGTTAGCATGAAAAAGTTCTTTGCGCTTCTTACGGTAGCCGTGCTTTTGTTGGCGCTCGTCCCCGGCGCGGCGTTTGCCGCGGCGACAAATGTTGCGACCCAAGCCGAGCTCGTCGCCGCGCTCGCCCCGTCGGCCGCCGTCAACATTACGGCAAGCTTCGTTTGGGACGGGACGACGATCGCCATTCCCGAAGGCGCGACGGTGACGGCAAGCGCGGGCGTGACCATTTCCGTTTCCGGCACGGATTACTTATTTACGATGGGGGCGGGTTCCACTCTCGACGGCCTCAGGATCGTGAAGACGGATACCGCGGGCGCCCATAACATCGTCCTCGTGAACGCCGGCTGCACGGTCAAGAATTGCCGCTTCAGCGGCCAGTTCGGCTATACCGCGGGATATGACTCCGACCATGTTTCCCGCGCGATGGAAGTATCCGGAGGTTCCGGTATCACCATCAGCGGAAACACCATATCGCACCTGCGCCAGCCCGCGTATATCAACGCCGCGACGGGCACGGTTTCCAACAACCATGTGGAGTATACGAAGGGCTGGGTCATCTGCAACGATTCGGATATGAACTTCACCGGGAACACCTTCTCCAACAACGTCGTGGATTTCGCCATCATCCAGAATACGGGCGAAGGCGGCGTCCCCGTTCCGGGAAGCAATTACGCAAACAGGCTCGTCGCGATGAGCAGGAACAACGGCGGCGCCTACGTGGTGGATCAAATCGATCACGCCTCGGTGAAAAACGGCGTGTTCTTCGTATCGAACGCGGACGAACATGCGACGCTCAACGGCGCTTCGGAGCGCGCGCAGAGCGGCGACGTCATCGCCGTCAACGAAAACTACGCGATGCCCTCGGGCGGCGGCATGATCATGCCGGGCACCACGCTGAGGATCGCCGGCGGCGCCACGCTCGCCCTCAACGGCAGGCTGACCAACCGCGGTACCATCGAGAACTACGGCATCATCGCGGGCGACGGCTATATCGAGAACATGGGTACGATCTATACCAACCGGGACCGCGAGGGCTCTGTCGAAAACATCCAGGGCGGCAGCGTGGTCTATTTCGAGGATTTAAAAACCTATTACCAAATCACGATCGTCACCGGAAAGGGCGGCATCAGCAGCCCCTCGAACCCGACCTTCGCCGAGGCCGGCAAGGACAGCATGGTCATCAACTTCATCCCGAACGCAGGTTACGCCGTGCGGGATGTACTGGTCGACGGCGTGAGCGTGGGCGCGGTGAAGTCCTACCAGTTCAAGAACGTGATGAAGGACCATAAGATCGAGGTCATATTTACGGATTCCGCCGTGAAGCCGCCGCAGACGGGCGCCGCCTCGATGATCGGCGCCGCGATCCTGTGCGTCCTCGGTGCCGCGGGCAGCCTCTGTGCCGCCAAAAAGAATAAAAAGAACTAACCTTAGACGAAATACGCGCCAAATGAGCGGCTTCCCTGCGAGGCCGCTTATTTTTTCGCTTTTTTATGAATAGGTATATTATTGCAACGGTTGGAAACAATATCTGTAAAATCCAACAGGGGGTCTGATCATATGGAGATATGCAGGGTGGAACGCACGGCCCGTCCGGGCTGGAGCGAAGCCGAGGAAGAAATGCTCTTCGAGCGCGCCAAGCGCGCGAGGGAGCGCGGGCAGCCGCTCAAGAGCGTGTTTGACGAGGTCGCGATGCAGACGGGGCGCAAGCCCAACAGCATCCGGAATTATTACTACGCGCGCGTCAAGGAAGGCATGTGCGAGGGCGCCTCGTTCCACAGCGCGGCGTTCGTGCCGTTTACGGATGAAGAGGTGCGCGCGCTGATGCGTACCGTCCTCTCGGCGCAGGCGCGCGGTATGAGCGTGCGCGCGTGCACGCTGAACATGGGCGAGGGCGACACGCGCAAGATGCTGCGCTACCAGAACAAATACCGCGCGGTCGTCAAGAGCGATCCGGCGCTCGTCCGGGAGATCATACTCGAGCTGGAGGCGGAGGGCATCCCCGCGTTCGACCCTTACAGGGATAAGGAGGTCCGGTCCCAGACGTCGCAGAGGTTCGACAAGCGCGAAGCCGCCGCTTTTTTTGAGGCGCTCGAGGCGCTCGCCGCGAAATACAGAAGGATGATCATGTAAAACAATTGACGATTGAAACTGGATAACTGATTATTTGTCTGGAGAAGTTTCCGCGGGCAAACGGAAAAAACACCTTTCCGGAAAAGCCCCCGCAGTCGGCAGCGGGGGTTTTTCCGTTGGAACGGGTTGCGCGCATCAAAAAGCGGGCGGCATGGAATCCGCCCGCACATCATCTTTGTTTTATTGCCCCATCAATCGAACACGCGCTTCGCGAAGAGGAAGTTGTTCTCCGACCAGCTGCCCCACGAGGTGGTGCAGATCTTGCCCGCGCTCGTCGAGGCGTGCAAAAGCTGGTTGCCGCCGAGCCATATGGCGACGTGCGTGACGTATGTGCTCGAGCTGCCGTCGCTCTTGTAGAACAGCAGGTCTCCGGGGCGGAGGTTCTCCTTGCCGTACACCGTCGTCCAGGATTCGACCTGCGAGAAGCCGGAGGCCGAATATCGGCTCGTGCCGACGCCCACGGCGCGCAGGCAGTAGTAGACGAGGCCCGAGCAGTCGAACGTGTCCGGTCCCTCGGTGCTGTAGACATAGCGCTTGCCGAGCTGCTGCATGGCAACGGCGATGAAATCGTCCACATTCCCGCCGGGGGTGATGGGCGTTTGCGTGTAGGCGGGTTCATTCGTCTGCAAGGGAGGCGTGGACTGCCCGGGGTCCGACCATCCGGAAGTGGGGTCGGGCGTAGCGGTCGGCTGATTCGCGGCGGTGCCGGAGGGCTTGACCGTCGCGCTCGGCTTCGGCGTCGCCGTAACGCTCGGCCTGGGCGTTTTCGTGGGGGTGGGGGACGGGTCGACGGCGGGTTTCGCCGCGGGCGAGAAGATGAGCTCCCGCGTGTCGAAATCGGCGATTCCGCTCACGTGGATCTTGTTCTTCGTCTGAAAGGCCGAAATCGCGCGGAAGGTCGCCGTGCCGAAATAGCCGTTGAGCTTCGCGTCGTAGTAGCCGAGCTCGCGCAGCCTCGACTGGAGGGTGAGCACGTCGTCGCCCGAATAGCCCTTTTCGATGACGTAGGGCTTCGCGCTCTCGGAGAAGAGCACCGCCTGCGTCTGCTCGTCGGCGACGCCGGTTTCCTTCATATAGTGCGTGCGCTGGAAGCGCCTGATTGCGCCCTCCGTCGCCGGGCCGAAGTATTCGGTGGGCTCGTCGCTGTCCATATACCAGAGGTCCATCAGGCGCCGCTGGATGCGCGCGACCTGCGGGTCCGTGCTGCCGAACTGGAGCGCGGGGTACGCGGCCTTTTCGCCGTCCGTCGCCTGCGCGACGGCGGGCGTGAGCGCGGTGGGCGAGGGGAGCACGGCGTTCAACGCTGCCGAGAGCTCCGCGTCCTCCGGCGGGGGCGTGGGCTGGGGCGCGGCGGGCGTTTCACTCGAACCCGGCGCGTCGACCTCGAGCGCCATGCTCGCGGGCGGGTTCACGCCGTTGAAAAGAAAAGGAATCAGGAAAAACGCTACGACGAACGTGCCCAGCGCCGTCAGCAGCGGGATGCGCAGGCTGCGGAGCGCGGACAGGGCGCGGCTTTTCCGTTCCCGTTTTTTCATCCATTTGTTTTCCATAGGTGAATTATATAGGCAAATGCAGATTTTGTCGAGAGAATCAGAAAAATGTTCATATTGAACCCAGATATTGCTTCGATTATAATTATCATGCAACCGTATGGGAATTCCGATGGAGGTATCGTCATGCAACACGAGATCGTCACGCGCGCGCCCCTGCTCGACGCGAAGGGCAACCTCGCCGAGCCCGGCTGGGCGCGAAGCCTGCTCCCCGTCTACCGCAGGAAGGATGTTAAGGCGGGAAAACTGCGCGTCAAGGAATGGGATTATTACATCGTCTACGACGGTTCGTTCGGCGTCGCCTTCACCGTCGCTGACAATTCCTACATGGGGCTGATCTCGGCATCCGTGCTCGATTTCACAAAGCCGTGGGAGAAGACGGCCACCGTCATGACGGCCTTTCCCATGGGGAAATATAAACTGCCCGAATCCTCGTCCGAAGGGGACACGCTCTACGGCGACAAACGCGTGCAAATGGCATTCCGCGCGAAGCCGGGCGAGCGGCGGCTTTCCTGCCGCTTCCACGATTTTCTCGACGGGCAGACGCTGGAGGCCGAAATCCGCCTCGAGCAGCCGGAGATGGAGAGCATGGTCATCGCGACGCCTTTTCAGAAGCCGCGGCACTTTTACTACAACCAGAAGATCAACTGCATGCGCGCCTCGGGGAGGTTCGCGCTCGGCGATCTCGCGCACGAGTTCGACCGGGAATCCGCTTTCGGCACGCTCGACTGGGGGCGCGGCGTGTGGACATACGACAACACCTGGTATTGGGGCAACGGCAACGGCGTGGTCGGAGGCAAGCCCTTCGGCTTCAACATCGGCTACGGCTTTGGGGACACGCGCGCGGCGAGCGAGAACCTGCTCCTCTACGAGGGCAGGGCGCACAAGCTCTCGGAGGTTCGCTTCAATATCCCCGGGGATCGCTATATGAAGCCCTGGACCTTCACGAGCGACGACGGGCGCTTTGAAATGGACTTCGTGCCCGTCATCGACCGCGCGGCGCGCACGAACGCCGTCATCATCGAGACCGACCAGCATCAGGTGTTCGGCCGCTTCATGGGGAAAGCTGTGCTCGACGACGGGCGCATTTTGGAAATCCGGGATTTCCTCGGCTTCGCGGAGAAGGTCCGCAACAGGTATTAGGATGGAGGCTTCGACCACCGCCTGCTTCACGGGATACCGGCCGAAGAAGCTCCCCTGGGGCGAAAACGAGGACGATCCGCGCTGCATAGCGCTGAAACGGAAGCTCGCCGACAAGATCGCGGCGGCGTATGCGCAGGGCTACCGGACGTTCATCTCCGGCATGGCGCAGGGCGTGGATACGTACGCGGCGGAGGCCGTGCTCGCGCTCGCGAAGGCCGCCCATGACCTGGAGCTCGTCTGCGCGGTGCCCTCCCCGGGATACGCGCTGACGCTGCCGAAAGCCCACAGGGCAAGATACGAATCGATCATACTGGGCGCATCGCGTTGCGCCGTCTGCTCGGAGCGGGACGGCAGGGACAGCATGGCCCGGCGGAACCGATATATGGTGGACAACAGCTCGCTCGTCATCGCGGTATACGACGGGCAGCGCGGGGGCACGCACAACACCGTGGCCTACGCGAAGGAAAAGGGGAGGGACGTCTTGACCCTGCTCCCCGGATAAAGAGGAGTTTGGCTTTTATGCCTGTGATAGCGGTACACGACTTAAGGAAGGTTTTCGTTGAAAGGATCCTCTTCGACGGCGTGAGTTTTGAAATCGGGGAAAAGGACCGCGTGGGGCTCGTGGGCGTCAACGGCTGCGGGAAGACCACGCTTTTTCGCATCCTCGCGGGGGAGGAAACACCCGACGGCGGCAGCGTCCACAGGAGCCGCGGCGCGCGCGTCATGACCATGGAGCAGACGGTCGCGGACGTGTCGCTGAGCGTCTATGAGGCGACTGTGCGCGCGTTTTCGGCGCTCATCGAGGCGGAGGCGGAGCTGGAGGAGATGAACGCGCGGCTCGACCTTTCTTCCGGGGAGGAACTGAACGCGCTGATCCTTCGCCAGCACGAGCTGCGCGAAAAATATGAGTTCGACGGCGGCCTCACCTACAAGAGCCGCACGCGCGCGACGCTCCTCGGCCTCGGCTTTGCGGAGGCGGAGCTTATGAAGCCGCTTTCCCAGATGAGCGGCGGGCAGCGCAACAAGGCGCAGCTCGCGGGGGTGCTGCTTTCGGGCGCGGACTTGCTGCTGCTCGACGAGCCCACCAACCACCTCGACCTCGACGCGATCACCTGGCTCGAGGAATTCTTAAAAAGCTATCAGGGCGCGTACATCGTCGTCTCCCACGACCGGTATTTTCTCGACCGCGTCACGGAACGGACGATGGAGTTGAAGAACGCGCGCTTCTATATGAGCGAGGGCAACTACTCCCGCCATGTGGAGCTGATGGCGGACGAGCAGGAGTTCTTGCGCAGGAAGTACGCGCGCGCGCAAAAGGAGATCGCCCGCATCGAGCGCATCGTGGAGCAGCAGCGCCGCTGGGGGCAGGAGCACAACTTCATCACCGCCGCCTCCAAGCAGAAGCAGGCGGACAGGCTGCGCGCCGCGCTCGTCGCCCCGGAAAGGGAAACCGCGGCCATCCGCTTCCATTTCCGCGCGAACGCCGTGAGCGGCAACGACGTCGCCGTCGCCAAGGGGCTTTCGAAATCCTACAATGGGAAGAACGTCTTCCACAACGTGGACCTGCTTTTGAAAAAAGGCGAGCGCGTTTTCCTGCTCGGCCCGAACGGCTGCGGAAAAACCACGCTTTTACGGGTGCTGCTCCATAAGGAGCGGCAGGACGCGGGCGAGTGCTGGCTCGGCGCCAACGTGCAGCCCGGCTATTACGAGCAGAACCTCGCGGTGAAGCATCCGGACTACACGTCCCTCGAGGAGGTGCGGGAGCACTATCCGCGCATGGACGACACGGACATCCGAAAAGCGCTCGGCGCGTTCCTCTTCCGGGGGGACGACGTCTTCAAGAAGATGGGCCTCCTCTCCGGCGGCGAGAAGGCGCGCGTGCAGCTTTTGAAGCTCATGCTCTCCGGTGCGAACTTCCTTTTGCTCGACGAGCCGACCAACCACCTCGACATCGCCTCGCGCGAGGCGCTCGAGGGCGCGCTCGAGGATTACGAGGGCACCATGCTCATCGTCACGCACGACCGCTACCTCGTCGAGCGGCTCGCGGACCGCGTGCTCGAGATAAACGCGGACGGCGTCGAGGAATACCTCGGCGGATACGAGGACTACCTCGAGGAGAAGGCGCGCCGCCACGAGAGGAAGGACGGCGGCCGCGAGCAGAACCGTTCCGCCACGGCGGAGGATTACCGCCTGAAGAAGGAGAAGCAGAGCGCCCTCAACCGCGCTTCGGGCGAGCTGCGCCGCGCGGAGGCGCGCGTTTTGGAGCGCGAGGAGGAGCTGCGGCGCATGGAGGAGAGGCTCGCCTATCCCTGGGTCGCTTCCGACTACGTCAAGGCGGGCGAGCTGAACGCGGCCATCGAGCGGAAGCGCGCCGAGCTCGACGCGCTCTATAAGGCATGGGACGAGGCGCACAAGGCGCTCGAGGAACTGAACGGGGAGTAGGGGCGGATTCCATATCCGCCCGCCTTTGGGAAGTTGACAATCAGGAACGCCGCCGCGGCGGGGAATTCGTAGGGGCGGATTCCATGTCCGCCCGCCTTTGACCAAAGGACGGTTCTGCGCTTTTAAAGGGTGCGGGCGCGCTTTTCGGGCATAACAGGCGCTGTCCGCCGCACATGCGGCGGACGTTCTATTTCCGCAATTTTTATCAATCATGGCTCTGGAAAAAGTGATAGAATATGCTTGCGGGAGGCGATTGATGACCAATGGACTATATCGAACACCTTCGACGCGCGCTGGATTATATCGAGGATAACCTTACGCAGGAATTGAAGCTGCCGGACCTGGCGAGAGCCGCCGGATATTCGGAGTATCATTTTCTTCGGATTTTCAAGGAAGTCGTCGGCCTGACCCCCGCCGATTACATCCGAAAGCGCCGCATCTGCGAAATCGTGCGCGAGGCGGAGCGGACCGGTCGGCCGATGAGCGAAGTCGCATTCGCCTGCGGCTTCAATTCCAGGGAGAGCTTCACCCGCGCGTTCAAGGCGGAGCACCGCATCCTGCCCAGCGAGCACAAAACGGCGCGGAACAGCCTGAAGCTCTATGAAAGGCTGAAATTCGAGGCGAAGCCTTTCGCCGTCGAGCTGGAAATCGTCGCGCTGGAAGCGTTCGAGGTGGTCGCTTATCCGAGCGACGAAACCTACCCGCCGAATTTCTGGAACAAATACAACGCCCGGAAGTGGTCGCTGAAACTCTCGGGCGGCACGGCCTGCGAGGATTACGGCGTGTGCGCTTGGAACGCTGATGCGCGAAAACTGGACTATTTTTGCGGCGTCCGCGAGGAAAACGCCAGGGGAGATACGTCCGGCACGGTGTCGCTGCAAATCCCCGGCGGGCCGTACGCCGTGTTTGAAACGCCGGCCACTTCCTATTTCGGCTTCGTGAACGCCATCCACGACACGTGGGATTTCATCAACTGGGTTTGGCTGCCGGGCAGCGGATACGGCCGCACGGGCGGCTATGAGTTTGAGGTCTATGCGGAAGCCGGCAGGACTTTCCGCGAAAAAATATACATACCGCTTGAAAGGAAGGAATCGGGATGAAAAAACTGGACGTATCGTGGGACGGCGTCGCCGACCGGACCGGCTATCTCTTTTCGTTCGCCAAATCGCTCTCGTGCGCCGTCAAACACAGCCCCTGGCCGGAGCATGCGGAGGATATCGTGGCCACGAGCGGCTTCGCTTTCCGCATGTGGGTCTCGTCCGATCTCTGCCCCTCCGCCACGAGCATGTGGGAATTCAAAAAACAGCCCGAATGGGCGGCGAACGGCGGGTTCGCCTGCAGCTACGTGGAGCGGCTCTGGGGCGAGGACGCCGTTGAAGAGGAGAGGCGCGAAGCCGCCATCGGCATCATCCACGCGTCGATCGAGCGTGGCATCCCCGCCGTGGCGTGGGACATCGGCGTCCCCGAATGGGGCCTGATCGTCGGCTATGACGACGCCGCGCGAACCTTCGCCACCCTTTGTGTTGCGGGCGCGGGCGAAATGCCGTATGACCGGCTCGGCAGGCGGGAAATCCCGATCCTGTCGGTGCTGACCGTTTCGGAAAGGACGGATAAACCGCAGGAGCAAATCCTGAAGGATACGATGAAGCTGGCGCTTTCGCACCTGCGGGGCGAAGAGTGGTGCGAGAACGCCTGCGGGCTAAGCGCGTATCCCGCGCTGATCCGCCATTTTGAGGGAGAGTTCAACCCCGACATCTCCTGGAACATGGAATACTTCCTCGGCACGTTCGGCGAACTGAAGGACTACGCGCGCAGGTATTTCGAAAAACACGGAGAGAGCGAACTCGCCGGGCTCTATTCGAAAGTCGCTTGCGCGTGGCGGGATGCGTTCGACGTCAAAGCCGGCGAGGATATCGCCAAGCCGGAGGTCCGCGAAAAAATCGCCGCGCTGCTGAGAACCGCGCAGCAGAAGGAAGAAGAAGCCGCCGCGGTGATGGGCGGTCTCCTCGGCGCGTAACGGCGGCGGGAAATCCCTGTAAAACCAATCGGCTTCCGCTGCTCGGGCGGAAGCCGTGCTTATCGTCGGATATTTCGTTTCCGGGGTCAGCGTATGTCCTCGATCACCTTTTCCGGCGGCGCGTCGAGCTGGAAGGGGTCTTTTAAAATGGACTTCATCAGCTTGAACGCGGAGGCGTAATAGAACCCGTCGCAGATGCGCTCGTCCGTGACCCAGGTGTAGGTGATGTAGCGCCGCTCGGTCACGGCGCCGTCCGGCAAAAGCTCGCTGCGGCGCTGCTTCGCGCCGAAGGCGCAGAACACGGGGATGTTGCCGAAGTCGTAGAGATGATGGAACACCGGCGGTATGCCCAGCGAGCCCATGGAGGTGATGAACATGGACCCGTGGAAGGGGCTCAGGTCCGTCAGGGACTTGGGGATGAGCCCGAAGTAGTCGAGAAGCTTCAGGAACCACACGCCGAATTTCAGCACGAGCCCGGGGATCAGGCTGAAGAGCTTTGCGGTTTTATCAAAGCTGCTGTCGCTGTCGCTCCTGCCCTGCTCGATCTCTTTGGACATGAGGTTATAGATGTCCGTGGCGGTGGCGTCCCGCCCGGGGCGGATCTTGATGACGGTCTCCTCGGCGTCGGCGGTCATCTCGAGCTTGACGACCATGTTGACCTCGATGTCGTAGCGCTGGTAGACCTTCTGGCCGGAGATGAAGCGGTTGACGGCGGGCCGCTGCGACACGCAGCGCACGTAGGCCGCGATGAGCACGTGCAGAATGCCAAAACCGCTCAGCCCCTCGTCCTTGCGCTTGTGCCGGATGTAGCGCTCTATCTCGTCGATGTCGACGCTGTCGATGAAGTAGTTCGACGCGCCGCTGCGGTTGACCATAATGTAGGAGGATACGCGGGACATGGGGTCGAGCGTGCGAAGCTTGCGCCCGTCCTTCCGATCGCCGAAGCGCCGCCTGTATGTTTCCATCTTAACACTCCAATATCAAGTATGATTGCGCATAAATACACGGATCATTGTACTATTATGTCGCTCTGCGTGTCAACTTTCGCGCCCACGGCCAGGAATCGTCTCAACCCCCGCCATGAAGCGCCGTCCGCCCCCCCAGCGGGCGGACGGCGCGCACGTTCAGTTCTCCGGTTCCTCCTGCCTTTTGTTGAAAAGTTCGAACACGGTCTCGAGCAGTGCCTCGTCTTTGACGCCCTCGAGGTATTCCTCCTCCGGCGTGTCGCCGCCGAGCACCTCGAGTATGGTTACCTCGTCCGTCCGTCCGAGTTCGCCCGCGGGCAGGAACACGGCGAAGCTCCGGCCCTGATAGGGCACAACGTCGAGTATTTCGAACAGAAGCTCGTTCCCCTCGCCGTCCACGAGGGCGACGACGTCGCGCGTTTCCTCCATACTTACGCCCTCACGCCTTTCCCTCGCATCCGAGCACGTGCACGAGCTTGTGCGCGACCATGCTCTTGATGGCCTCGCGCGCGGGCTTGAGATACTGGCGCGGGTCGAAATCCGCGGGATGCTCCGCGAGGTATTTGCGAACGGTGCCCGTCATCGCGAGGCGGAGGTCCGAGTCGATGTTGATCTTGCACACCGCCATGGAGGCGGCTTTTCGAAGCATCTCCTCGGGCACGCCGATGGCGTCGGGCATGTTGCCGCCGTTTTCGTTGATCATTTGGACGAACTCGGGCATCACGGAGCTCGCTCCGTGCAGCACGATGGGGAAGCCGGGCAGGCGGCGTTCGACCTCCTCGAGGATGTCGAAGCGGAGCGCGGGCTTCGTGCCGGGCTTGAACTTGTATGCGCCGTGGCTCGTGCCGATGGCGATGGCGAGGGAGTCTACGCCCGTTCGCGTGACGAAGTCGTAAACCTGGTCGGGATCGGTGTAGCTGCCCTGGCCCGCGGCGACCTTCACGTCGTCCTCCACGCCCTCGAGGCGGCCGAGCTCGCCCTCGACCGCGACGCCGCGCGCGTGCGCGTATTCGACGACTCTGGCCGTGAGCGCGATGTTGTCCTCGTAGGAATGGTGGCTGCCGTCGATCATCACGCTCGTGAAGCCGCCGTCCACGCAGCTCTTGCACAGCTCGAACGTGTCCCCATGGTCGAGGTGCAGGCAGATGGGGAGGTTCGTCTCGAGGATGGCGGCCTCCACGAGCTTCATCAGGTACGTGTGGTTCGCGTATTTGCGCGCGCCGGAGCTGACCTGCAAGATCAGAGGGGCGTTCAGTTCCCTGGCGGCCTCGGTGATGCCCTGTATGATCTCCATGTTGTTCACGTTGAACGCGCCGATGGCGTAGCCGCCCGCGTAAGCTTTTTGGAACATTTCCCTGCTGGTGACGAGTGCCATATCGTTTATCTCCTTAAAACTTAATTTCCGCATTCATTATACCCCATATTCCTTTTTAATCCAATACGAGAAGGCCGATATTTGCCCCGCCGTATTGTAGATTCCGCCGCGGGTGGGTATAATGAAGCGGGAACCAATATACGCAAGAGGATGGAGAAAATGCCAGAAACGCCAAAAACGCTTTCGCTGATCGTACCCGTATTCAACGAGGAGGAGGCGATCGGCGCTTCCTTTGAGCGCATGTTCGCCGCGATGCGATCGCTCCCCTACGATTTCGAGATCATCTACATCAACGACGGCAGCCGCGACAACACCATGCAGCGCCTGCGCGCGATCGCGGCGGCGCACGAAAATGTGCGGGTCATCTCCTTTTCGCGCAACTTCGGCCACCAGCTCGCCGTGAGCGCGGGCATGGACGCGGCGAGCGGCGACGCGCTCGTCGTCATCGACGCGGATTTGCAGGACCCGCCGGAGGTGATCGCCGAGCTCGTCCGCGCGTGGGAGAACGGCGCGGACATCGCCTACGGCAAGCGCCTGAAAAGAGAGGGGGAGACCTTCCTCAAAAAGTTCACCGCCTTTTGCTATTACAGGCTGCTCAATTCCATGAGCGCCTATCCCATCCCGCTCGACACGGGGGATTTCCGCCTGCTCGACCGGAAGGTCGCGGACGTATTTTTAAAGATGCGCGAGCACAACCGGTTCCTGCGCGGCATGAGCGGCTGGATGGGCTTCAACGCGGTGCCCGTTGAGTACGTGCGCCACGAGCGGGTCGCGGGCAGCACCAAGTACACGCTCAAAAAGATGCTCCGCCTCGCGTTCGACGGCATACTGGGCTTCTCCTACAGGCCGCTGACGCTCGCGGGCTACGCGGGCGCCGCCCTGCTTGCGCTCTCCCTCCTCGGCCTCGTCGCCCTCGTCGCGTGCGCGGCGACCGTCGGCGTCGCGCCGTGGCTCTGGGCGGCCGCGGGCTTCGCGCTCGTCGACGCGCTCCTCTTCCTCGCCCTCGGTGTGCAGGGCGCTTATCTCAATCGAATCTACGACGAGGTACGGAACAGGCCCCTTTACGTCGTCGCCGAAAAGCTGAATATGAAGGAGTAAACGAATATGGTAGACCCCCGGATCAAAACGCTCGCGCACAACCTCGTCAATTTCTCCTGTAGGCTTAAAAAGGATGAAAACGTGCTCATCGAGGCGTACGACGGCTGCGAGGAGCTCGTGCTCGAACTCATCCGCGAAGCGTACGCCGCCGGCGCGCGGCCGCACGTGTGGCTGCGCAGCGCGCGGGTGGGCCGCGCGCTCGCGCTGGGCTGCACGAAGGAGCAGCTCGCGCTCGACGCGAAGGCGGATTCCTTCCTGATGGAGAACATGCAGGCGTATATCGGCGTGCGCGGCGCCAACAACACGGCGGAGACCGCCGACGTCCCCGCCGAAAAGAACGCCCTGCGCGGCGCGGAATATGGAGAACCCGTCCACGGGAAGATCCGCGTCCCCAAAACCAAGTGGTGCGTGCTGCGCTACCCCTCGCCCTCCATGGCGCAGGCCGCCAACATGAGCACAGAGGCGTTCGAAGATTATTACTTCAACGTCTGCTGCCTCAATTATTCGAAGATGGACAGGGCGATGGACCCCTTGAAGGCGCTCATGGAGCGCACCGACAAGGTGCATATCGTCGGCCCCGGCACGGATTTAACCTTCTCCATCAAGGGCCTCCCCGCCATCAAGTGCGCGGGCGATTGCAACATACCGGACGGGGAGATCTTCACGGCGCCCGCCGCGGGCAGCATCAACGGGCACATCACGTTCAACACGCCCTCCCTTTTCGAGGGCTTCACCTTCGAGAACATCCGTTTGACGTATGAGAACGGCCGCCTCGTCGACGCCACGGCGAACGACACGGAGCGCGTGCGCGAGATATTCGAGCGGGACGAGGGCGCAAAAGGCGTGGGCGAATTCGCCATCGGCGTGAACCCCTATGTGACCGCGCCCATGAAGGACACGCTCTTCGACGAGAAGATCGCAGGCTCCTTCCACTTCACGCCCGGCGCGTGCTACGATGAATGCGACAACGGCAACAGGAGCAAAATACACTGGGACCTCGTTTTGATCCAGACGAAAGAGTGGGGCGGGGGAGAGATGTACTTCGACGATGTGCTCGTGCGCAAGGACGGGCTCTTCGTTTTGGAGGAGCTCAAGTGCCTCAACCCGGAGAACCTCAAGTGAATTTCGGGGGATGGATATAATTTTAGCTTATAGCGCACAACCCTCCGTTTCAACTTTAGAAGGTTCGGCGCGCGGGCATTGCATATTGAAAGGGTTTCGTATAATATAGAGTTGGAAAATGAATGGAAGCGTCTTCCCGCTTGGAAAACGAAATCTTTGGTATTAAATATTCTTAGAGGAGGAATCGAATATGGCAATCAAGGTAGGCATCAACGGATTCGGCCGCATCGGCAGGCTCGCGTTCCGCATCGCCCTTCAGAACCCCGAGGTGGAGGTCGTGGGCATCAACGACCCGTTCGTCGAGCTGGAGTATATGGTCTACATGGCCAAGTACGACACCGTGCACGGCCCCTTCGACGGGGAACTCTATGCGAAGGACGGCAAGCTCGTCGCCAACGGCAAACAGATCGCCGCGTACGCGCAGATGAAGGCGGGGGACATCCCCTGGGGCGAGTGCGGCGCGGAGTACATACTCGAGTGCACGGGCGTGAACACCAGCATCGAGAAGGCGAGCGAGCATTTCAAGGGCGGCGCGAAGAAGGTCGTCATCAGCGCGCCCTCGAACGACGCGCCCATGTTCGTGATGGGCGTCAACCACAACGAGTATCAGAAGGGGATGAACGTCGTCTCCAACGCGAGCTGCACGACCAACTGCCTGGCGCCGCTCGCGAAGGTCGTCCACGACAACTTCGGCATTGTCGAGGGCCTCATGACGACCGTCCACTCCATCACCAACACGCAGAAGACCGTCGACGGTCCCTCCAGCAAGGACTGGCGCGGAGGCCGCGCCGCCGGCCACAACATCATCCCCAGCTCCACGGGCGCCGCGAAGGCCGTGGGCAAGGTCATCCCCGCGCTCAACGGCAAATTGACGGGCATGAGCCTGCGCGTGCCCACGGTGGATGTTTCCGTCGTGGATCTCACCTGCCGCCTCGAGAAGGCCGCGAACTATGACGAAATCAAGGCTGTCATGAAGGCCGCCTCCGAGTCGCCCGAGTGGGCGGGCATCATCGGCTACACCGAGGACGCCGTCGTCTCCTCCGACTTCTATACCGATCCCCGCACCTGCGTCTTCGACGCCACGGCGGGCATCAGCCTCAACGAGCGCTTCGTGAAGCTCGTCGCCTGGTACGACAACGAATGGGGCTATTCCAACAAGCTGCTCGACCTCGCCGTCCATATGGCGAAGGTTGACGCGGAGTAAATCGGGCTTCTCTTCTTCCTTGTGGTTTCAGGCCCCCGCGAAAGCAGGGGCCTTGGTTATGGAATCATTTCCGTTCGGTTTCGCCGTTTTTCGCGTTGCTTCGCGCGCGGCGGGGTGATAGAGTAGAGCTATGGAAAACCCGATGCGGGAAGCCCGCCATAAAAAGATCAGCCGTTTGATCGCGTCCGCCGTCGCCGTCGCGTTTCCTTTTTTCGTCTATTTTCCCTTGCGCGGCGTCATATTCCGCTTCCAGCCGCAATACGGGGAAGCCTTCAACGCCGCCCAGGCGCTCGCGCTCACGGGCGGGGTCTATTTCATCTTCGTCGCCGCCTTCTTCATCGCCTCGTCGGAGGATATCGCGAGCACCTTCGGCGCGATGCGCGAAAGGCTGCGGGACCTTTTTCTGGATCTGCGGGAGGTGCCGGAAAAGGCGTGGGAACTGTATCGCGTCAACGTCCGCTGGAACGGGCTGTGGTATCTCGTCTATATCGGGCTGTTCCTCTACGCGGCGGCGTGGGCCGCCGCGGGCTTCGCGCGCTTCTTCGCGCTCATTTGATCAGCCCCATCTCCTCGCTGTAGATCGCATACTCGTTTTTTCCGCAGCGCTTGACCCGGTAGAGCGCGGTGTCGGCCTCGCGGTAGAGCCGCGTGAAATCCTCGCGCGCGCCGGGGCGGGTCAGCGCTGCGCCGATGCTCGCGCGCACGGCGCAGTTGCCGCATTCGCCTACGCGCAGCTCGTCGAGCCGCGCGATGAGCGAGGCGATCTTCGCGCAGAGCTGATCCTCGCCGCCGATGTTCCTGAGGAACACGATGAACTCGTCCCCGCCGATGCGCCCCGTCACGTCGCCGGCGCGGAAATGCCCGCGCAGCGCCGCCGTGATCTCCCGGATGGCCTGATCGCCCTCGGCATGGCCGCAGGTGTCGTTGATGCTCTTGAGGTCGTCGATATCGAGTATTAAAAGCGCGTGGACGGAATCCGCCTCGTCGTTTAGAAGGCGCGCGATGATTTCTTCCGTCACCGCCCTGTTGTAAAGCCCCGTCATGGGGTCCGTCTGCGCCTGCAGCTCCAACAGCTCCATCCTGCGCTTCTGCTCGTCGATGTTCGCGTATTTGCCGATCACGCGCGCGATCTTGCCGTCCGCGCCCGCGAGCCCGCTGAGCAGCACGGAAAACCAAACGTAGTTCCCCTCGCAGTCCAGCATCCGCAACTCCCTTGTGGAGCTGCGGCGCTTTTCGTATACCTCCGCGAGCAGCTCGAAGTACGCCTGCCTGTCCTCTGGGTGGACGCGCCTGCCGTTCAGGAAATACTCATAGCGCGGCTTGTCGCCGATGAGCTTTTCGAACATCTCGTTGGCGACGATGGTTTTTTCTATATAGTTGACCTCGAGGATGACGGCTTCCGAATCGCGCTCGATGAGGCGGTAGCGCTCCTCCGAGACCTCGAGAAGCAGCTTCTCCTCGAGCGTGCGCGCGTGCTCGGCGTCGAGCCTTCGCCTGTCGCGCAGCAGCACGGCGACCACGAGCGCGTGACCGGCGAGCAGCCCGCCGGCCAGAAGCGCGCCGACGAGGCGGGCGTTCGCCTTCGCCTGCCGGTATTGCCGGGCGTAGCCTTCCGAGGGCGTGCCGACGAGCGCCAGCTCGGCGTAATCGTCCACGACCCCGATGAAATAGATGTACGCGGCGAAAATGACGGCCGTGGCGACGGCGAGCAGCAGCGCCGCCGTGCGCGCCGCATGTCCGACATTCGCATGTAACCTTTTTGGCTCTTTTTCCCGCTCCATAGGCTCTCCCGCAGTCTTGTGATGAGATTATACATCCATCTATGAGCCGATGACAAGTAAAAAATTCAATTTTTACAGAAATAAATGCAGATGGTTTCATAATCAATAGGAAAATAGCGTAAAAGTGTAACATTCTCTGCGGAAGTCACGGGTTTGCGCGCTCGGGCCGGGTCCGTGCTTCCGCTCTGCCGAAAAGCGCCCCCGCGAGCGCGCCGAGCGCCGCGGGCAGGAGCCACTGAAGCCCGATTTCAAAGAGCGGGAGGGCGTCCGTGCCGAGGGAGGCTGGAACGAGCCTGTCGGCGAGCGTCAGCGCCGCCGTCAAAAAGGCCATGAGGGCCGCGCCGCGATAGACCGCGGCGCTTCGGATGCGCCGTCTGAAGAAGGAGAGCAGCACGAGCGTGATGATCACGGGATAGATCAAATCAAGCAGCGGCGCCGCGTAATCGACGATCGAGGAAATGCCCAGGTTTGAAATGAGAAAGCTCACCGCGCATTCCGCGACGATGAGCGGCGCGTATTTGAGCCTGCCGCCGGTGAGCTCCGAAAGGCACTCCGCGCCCGCCGACGCGAAGCCGATGGCGGTCGTGACGCAGGCGGAGATGACGATGACGGCCATCACCGGCAGCCCCAGGGAAGGGAGGAGCGCCTGCGTCACCGCGAGCAGCAGCCCGGCCCTCCCGAGCTTCGCCGAGAAGATGCCGGAGGCCGTGGCGCCGAGGTAGGTCAGGCCGCCGTAGACCGCGAAGAGCATGAGCGAGGCGACGAGGCACGCCGCGCCCGCGATGAAAAGGCGCTTCCCCTTCGCCGTATAGCCCTGTTGCCGCGCCATGGCGGAGACGACCACGGAGAGGAGCAGCGCGCCCATCATATCCATGGTCTGATAGCCCGCTTCGATGCCGTTTTTCACGACAAAAAGAAGGTCCCCCGCCTCTGTGGGCTCGCCGAGCGGGGCGGCGACGGCCTTAGCCATCAAAACCGCGAGCGAAACGAGGAGCACGGGCGCAAGCGCCTTGCCCACGATGTCCGCGAGCTTCGTCGGGCGGATGCATAAGAGCGCCACGAGCATGAAATACGCGGCGGAGACCGCCCAGGGCGGCGCGCCGACGAAAATCGGCCGGACGGCCAGCTCGACCATCGTCGCCCCCGTGCGCGGCACAACGACCAGAGGCCCCATGCACAGCGCGACGACGGCGACGACGAGCGCGGAGAGGCGCTTTCCCAGCGGGTCCGCGATGCCGCGAAGCCCGTTTTGGCACAGGAGCGCCGCGAGAAGGGAGAGCATCGTCATCACGCACTCGACGGCGCTGAAGCCGAGGAAGCCGAAAAACCACGCGTCCCCGGTTTCCAGCCCGAGGTAGGGCGGGAAAATGAGGTTGCCCGCGCCGAAGAACATCGCGAACACCGCGAAGCCGAGCACGATGATGTTCCAAATGTCCTTTTTCGTTTCGATGCCGCTCTCCCTCCTCCCGCGCCCGGCCGCGCGCGCCCGCCTTTAACAATATTCGAACAAGGCGCTGCGGATGCGAAAAAGAGAGCTTTGCGCGCCTGATGTCAAAACGACGGCATTATTGTATAATGGAACCATGGATGAAACGACGCTTTATACGTTTTCCGCGCAGGAGGCGCTGCCGCTCGCGTGGAAATACTATCTGAAAACCTGCGGCCTCGGGGAGAAGGCGGATTCCCCAAGGCAGGCGCGCATGCTCGCGCGCTCCTCGGAGCTCATCGGCGACGTGCTGCCGCAGGTGAACCTGCAAGCGCTCACGCGGCGCTTTCCCGGGGGGTGCATCGCGGGCGAAACGCTCTTATTTGACGGCGTGCGCTTCGGCTGCCGCGCCCTCGGGCGGCTCGACCCCGCGCGCGTCGGGGCGGTCTATCCGTATCTGCTCACCGCCGGAGAGATCCGCCTTGAAACCGAGAACGTGGCGGACCTGCTTTTCGCGGATATCTGGGGCACCGCCTTTGCGGACGCGGGCGTGGCGCTGCTCAGGGAAAAGCTCTCGCGTGAGAACGAAGGATACGTCCTTTCCTCCGCGTTCGGGCCGGGCTTCTTCGGCATGGAGGTGACGGAGCTCGCGGGCTTCTTCGAGCTCTTCGACGCGTCCGCCATCGGCATGAGCCTGCGCGCGAGCTGCCTGCTCATCCCGCTCAAGTCCGTGGCGGGTTTTTTCATCTCCCTTCTCGACGAATGGGCGCTCCCCGCGGCGGATTGCGAAAGCTGCCTGGGTAATCCGGGCGGCTGCCGCTTCTGCAGGAATTATGTTGCCGCGCACAAAAGCTGAGCCGTCTTTTTGTAAGGAAAGCGCCTTTTCCCTCCCGTGCCGCGCGCGCGATCGTGCTATAATCAACGTGGACTCATTCGCGCTATCGAACATCGGAATCGCGCCGCCCGCGCGCGCATGGCGGGGCTTACAGAAGGCTATGATAAACGCGGAGGCGATCTTGCCGAACGCGCCGTTTGCGGGTACAATAATGGGAAAAGAGCGCCGCGCGCCGGGGGAGAACCCGCGCGGGCATCGGCCATATCCGGCGTAAAAGATTCGATCCGATCGTCCCGGCGGCGGACCGTGAGTCCCATCAATCATCGGGAGGGCAATATGAGCCACGAGGAAATATTCGACAAGGCGAAGCGCGCCATCGTCGAGGCGGACGAGGAGCTCGCCATGGAGGCCCTCAGGGAGGGCGAGGAGAACGGCGTCCCCCCCATGGAGCTTTTGAGCCGGGGCTACAGCGCGGGCATGAAGGAGCTGGGCGACCTGTTCGGCATGGGCGAGGTGTTCCTGCCGGAACTGATGTTCGCGACCGAGGTCATGAAGGCCGTGACCGCCGAGCTTGAGAAGAAGCTGCCCGCCGGCGAGCGGCAGTCGAAGGGCGTCATGGTCATCGGCACCGTCGCGGGCGACGTGCACGACATCGGCAAGGGCATCGTCGCCTCCATCGTCAAAACCAACGGCATCACGGTATACGACCTCGGGCGCGAGGTGCCCGCGGAAACCTTCATCGAGAAGGCCAAGGAAGTGAACGCGGACTTCCTCGGCAGCTCCGCGCTCCTCACCACCACCATGACCGAGCAGAAGCGCATCGAGGAACTGCTCGCGGAGGCGGGGCTCAAGGGCAGGGTCAAGACACTCGTGGGCGGCGCGCCCGTCACGAAAAGATGGGCGGAGCGGATCGGCGCGGACGCGTACTGCGAGGACGCGACGGACACCGTCAACTACATCCTCGGCTGGCTGGACGCGCGGGAACCCCAATCCCCATAACTCCATAACTCCATAACTCCATAATCCCATAAAAGGAGGCGAAGCGATGGCAAGCGAAGAGAAGAAGTTCTTCACCCGCATGGGGGACGGTTCCATCGTCTACATGACGGAGGAGGAGATCCGCGCCGACATCGAGGCGGGCGTCGCGGACGCGGTCCGCCGCGGCAAGGTCGAGCCGCTGAGCGGGGAAGATAAGGAGCGCCTTTATGAGATCATCACCATGCCCGGCGCCATCGTGGGCGTCGAGCCGGGCATGCAGGTGGTGACCTCGAGCGACTCCGGCTCGGATAAGCTGAGCACGAAGTGCGGCATCCCCGTCTCCCGCGACATCAACGCCATGCTCCACGAGCGCGCGCTCGGGTGCGACAGCGTCGATATCGGCTACAGCGACTACAATTATAAAACCGTCAAGGGCGTCGCCAAGCGCGAGGCCACGGTGTTGAAGCAGGCGCTCAACCACACGACCATGCCGCTCTTCTACGGCGCGATGCCCAACCTCGGCTTCTACACGAAGCCCGACGGGCCCGTCGACAACTGGGCGGTGCTGCTGCCCGAGGGCAAAATCAAGGAGGCCATGGAGGCGCAGGAGGCGGCGGTCTCCCACAGCGTCGCAGACATGCTCTACGTCGCCAAGCAGATGGACGACGTGGGCGCGGACGGCTTCATGCTCGACACCTGCGGCGCGGCGGGCGACGCGGACTTCCTCGCGGCGCTGATGGCGACGGAGGAAATCGCGAAAAAATTCCCCGACATGCCGGTGGAGCTCGGCATGGCGGGCGAGTTCGTGCTGGGCATGCACGGCAAGCTGAAATATCAGGATACGCGGCTTGCGGGGCTTTACCCGCACAAGCAGGTGAAGATGGCCGAGGCCGCGGGCGCGAGCATATTCGGCGCGGTGGTCAACACCAACTGCAACGCCACGTTTCCCTGGAACATCGCGCGCGTGTGCACGTTCGTCAAGGCCTGCGTCGAGGCGGCGGAAATCCCCGTGCACGCCAACGCGGGCATGGGCGTCTGCGGCATACCCATGTGCGAGAACCTGCCCGCGGACGTCGTTTCCCGCGCGGACAAGGCGCTCGTTGAAATCTGCAAGATCGACGGTTTGTAGATTGGCGTGGGAGATCCCCTGGGGGCGGAAGCCGTGCACAATATCGCCGCGGGCATGGGCGGAATGCGTACTGCCGGAGATCTGGTAATGCGCGTGATGCTCGCCAAGAAGATGAAAATCGACAAGGCAAAGGCCTATGTGGCGGAAAAGCTCGGCGTCACCCTCGAAGAGCTGTGCGATGTGGTCACCATGAGCGAGAAGCGCGAGGAACTCGGCCTTGGCCTCGCCCACGTGGAGCCGTGCGCGGAGGCGAACGGCGGCATGGAGGCGAAGTTCCGCATCGCGAAGCTGCTCGGCGTCAAGATCAACTCCGTGGAGAGGTTCAAGCAAAGGGCCGGCATGAAGGATTGATTTCCGGGGCGGCTCCTGCAGCCGCCCTTCCGCTTTATAGACCCGATATGGGGAAGGAGCCGCCATGATGGAGATCACGAGGGAATACCCCGTCGTCGAGTGCAATCTGACGAAGCTTCGCCACAACGCGCGCGAGATCGTCTCGCGCTGCAGCGCGCTGGGCATCTCGGTCACGGGCGTCGTCAAGGGCTTCAACGGGGAGCCGCGCGTCGCCGCCGCCTTTCGCGAATGCGGCGTCACCGGCCTTGCCTCCTCGCGCACCGAGCAGATACGGGACTGCCGCGCGGCGGGCGTGCCCGGGCCGTACATGATGATCCGCGTGCCCATGCCGGGCGAGGTCGCGGACGTCGTGCGCCTCGCGGACAGCGCGCTCGTCAGCGAGCTTTCCACGGCGCGCCTCCTCGAGGCGGAGTGCGCGCGCCGGAAAAAGCGCCTCGGGGTCATCCTCATGGCCGACCTCGGCGATCTGCGCGAGGGTTTTTGGGATAAGGACGAGATGGTGGAGGCGGCGGTTGAGACGGAGCGGATGGAGAACATCCGCCTGCTCGGCGTGGGCGTGAACCTCGGCTGCTATGGGGCGATCGTGCCGACGCCCGAAAACCTTGGGGAGCTCGTCGCCGTCGCGGAGCGCATCGAGGGGAGGATCGGGCGAACGCTTGAAATCATCTCCGGCGGGGCGACGACCTCGCTGCCCCTCGTGTTCGACGGCACCATGCCAAAGCGGATCAACCACCTGCGTTTGGGCGAGGGCATCTTGCAGGGCAAGGACCTCAACGACCTGTTTAAGCTCGACATGAGCTTCCTCGCGCTCGACGTGTTCACGGTGAAGGCCGAGGTGCTCGAGGTGAAGACGAAGCCCAGCCACCCCGTGGGGAACATCTTCGTCGACGCCTACGGCTTCACGCCCGAATACCCGGATCGCGGCATGCGGCGCCGCGCGCTCGCCGGCATCGGCAAGCTCGACTTCGCTTTTTGCGACATGCTCGTGCCGCGCGACAAGGGCATCGAGGTCTTGGGCGGCAGCAGCGACCATCTGATCCTCGACGTGGAGGAGTACGCGGGCGAACTGAAGCCCGGCGACGTGCTTGCGTTCGACACGCGCTACGCCACCATGATGTACGCGACCAACTCGCGCTACGTGCGCTTTGCGGTGACGGAATGACGCCTGCCGCGGCTTCCCGTCCCGCGCCCACGACCGCCTCCGCCGGGGAAACGCGGCTTATTCGCCGCGTCGCCGGGGCGCTCACAAACACGCTGAAAGGCGGATTTACGGAATGAAGATCACGTTTCTTCCCGATAAAACCATATGCGAATCGAGCGGGGGCGAAACTTTGCTGCGCGCGGCGGCGGAAGCGGGGCTGTCGCTTTCCGCGGAATGCGCCGGAAAAGGAACCTGCGGCAAGTGCCGCGCGCGCGTCGTCTCGGGCGAGATGAACGAGATTTGCCCAGCGGAGGAAAGGCTCCTCTCGGAGCGGGAGCTGCGGGACGGCTGGCGGCTCGCCTGCATGGCCGTGCCGCGGGGCGATTGCGTCGTGGAGCTGCCCCTTGCCGGAGACGCGCTTTACAAGGGCAACCTTCGCTTCCCCGAGGATTTCGCGCCGGAAAAGGATGGGGAAGCCCGTTTCGGCGTCGCCTTCGACATCGGGACCACCACGATCGCGGGCATGCTGCTCGACCTTTCCGAAGGGAAGCTCCTCGCCGCGGCCTCGCGCGCCAACCCGCAGGGGAGGTACGGCGCGGACGTCATCTCCCGCATCGAATTCTGCTCCCGCGAGGAGAACGGCCTGAAAACCCTGCAAAGCCTCGTCGGCGCCTGCCTCGACGAACTCGCCGGGGAGATTGCCGCCGCGGCGGGCATTCAGAAGCGCAGCATAACCCGCGCGCTCGCCGTGGGCAACACGACCATGACGCACATCCTCATGGGCGTCGATCCCGCGAGCCTCGCCAAGGCGCCCTTCTCGCCCGTTTTTTGCGCGCACGAGCCCGTTGCTGCGCGATCCGTGGGCCTGAAGCTCGCCCTTCGCGCGAAGCTTTCGATCCTCCCCAACATCGCGGGGCACGTCGGCGCGGACATTTCCGCCGCGATCCTCTCCTCCCGCATCATGGACTCGGGAGAGCCGGCCATGCTCATCGACATCGGCACGAACGGCGAGATGGCGTTCGTAAAAGACGGCAGGCTCCTCGTCTGCTCGACCGCGGCGGGGCCGGCCTTCGAAGGCGCTTGCATCTCCGCAGGCATGCGCGCGGAGCCCGGGGCCATCATCCGCGCCGAAATGGTCGACAGCCGCTTCCTCGTGACCGCCGAGGGCAACGCGCGGCCCGCAGGCATCTGCGGCTCCGGCCTCATCGATATCGTGGCGCTGCTCCTGGAGAATCGTGCGATCGATGCCTCGGGCAAGCTCCTCTCCGCCGACGCGGCGCGGGAGGGCGGCGCGCCGGAGGCCATCGCTTCCCGCATCCGGAAGGACGGCCGCCTCAACTCCTTCGTGCTCTATGAGGACGATGAGCGCTCCGTCGCCCTCACGCAGAAGGACGTGCGCGAGGTGCAGCTCGCCAAAGCCGCCATCGCGGCGGGGATGAGGATCCTCATGAAGGAGCTCTCGATTGCGCCGGAGGAGCTTTCCCGCGTGCTGCTTGCGGGCGCGTTCGGCAGCCGCATCCGCCCCGCGAGCGCGCTGCGGCTCGGCATCCTCCCGAACGTGCCGGAGGGGAAGATCGTGCAGCTCGGCAACGCGGCGGGGGCGGGCGCGTGCATGGCGCTCCTGTCGGGCAAAGAGGAGTTGCGGGCAAAAACGCTCGCCGCGCGCGCGGAGCATGTCGAGCTTGCCGCAAGCCCGGATTTTCAGGGCGAATTCATTTCCGCGATGAGGTTTTAGCGCATGGAGCAGCTTGCCTTCACCCAGACGCAGGCGCAGAGGCTCGTCGAGCTGGGCGCGCCGGAGGATGCGCTCTCCTGCTCTTTCACAAGCGCCGCGGAGCGGGACGAAGCCTTCCGGGCGCTGGAGCGCGACCTAACCGCGGCCTGCCGCGGGCGGCTCCTCCGCCTCGTCGATGAAACGCACGCGCCCGCGCTTTTGTCCGTGCAGGAAATATTATCCGACTGGCTGAGGAAGAAAGAGGGCTTCACGCAGGTCGCGACGCCTACGATCATCGCCGCGGACATGCTCGATAAGATGACCATCACGGAAGGCCACCCCCTCCGGGAGCAGATCTACTGGCTCGATTCGAAGCGCTGCCTTCGCCCCATGCTCGCGCCCAACCTCTATGTCGTGATGCGGGACCTTTCCCGCGCGGTGAAGAAGCCCGTTCGCATCTTCGAGGCGGGGTCGTGCTTTCGCAAGGAGACCAAGGGAGCGCAGCACCTTTCGGAATTCACCATGCTCAACCTCGTCGAGTACGCGACCGTGGAGGAGGGCGCCCAGATGGCGCGCCTTACGGAGCTCGCGAAGGGCGCCATGGAGGCGCTCGGGATCGAGGGGTACGAGCTGAAAAAGGAAGCGTCCGACGTGTACGGCGAGACGCTCGACGTGGAGCTCCACGGCGTGGAGCTCGCCTCCGGCTCGTTCGGCCCGCATCCGCTCGACCCGTATTGGGGCGTTTTCACGACGTGGGTCGGCCTCGGCCTGGGGCTCGAGCGCGTCGCCATGGCGCGGGAAGGTTTCCATACCATCAGGCGCGCGGGCAGGAGCGTCGGCTTCCTCGATGGCGCGCCGCTGAGGCTGTGAGGGAAGCATGGACGAAAAGAAGGTCTATTACCGGAAGCGCAGCGACCTCTACGGCGTGATCGACAAGATGAAGCTCTGGCCTTCGCGTTCGGGCAGATTGCACGGGGTGAAGTCGGCCGCGCTCCGCGCGGGCTATATCGAGATCGCGACCCACTGCGGGAAGTTCTTTCGCGTATATAACAGCCGCAACTCGCGCGCCGCGCGCTGGATGCGCAACAAGTGGGCGGCCGCGCCCTGCCCGGAATGCCGCGTGCCCGAATGGAAGCTCGAGAAATACGCGAAGACCTTCTTTTCCGAGCACTATGGAAAAGACCTTTTAAAAGAAACTGCGGCGAAGGATGGTGATCCCGTATGACGCGCCTTCTTGGCGAGTGGATGCGAAGCCTCGTGGACAAGCTCGACGCGCGCGAGGAGGAGCTTCAGTTGAAGACAGGGCTCGATTTCGCCGGCGTCGCCGCGGCGGCGAACGGCTTGCCGCGGGAGGCGGTCGAGGAGGCCGCAAAGAGGCTTTCCGTATTCGCCGTCCCCATCACGCAGGGGCTCGGCGTCATAGAGGCCTTCGCCGAGAGCGTCGCCGCCATCGTCGAGCGGGCGGGCTTTTCCGCCTTCGTGACGGAGCGCACGGACGTTTCGGGCTTTTATGAGGCGTACCGGCGCGGCGCGGACATCGTGTTCCTCGCCGACGACGCGCGATACGTCGCATTCCGGCTCGACGCGCGCCGGCTTTCGGACAACAATGAGGCGACCGCGCGGGGCTATGTCGCGGCGCTCGAGGCCGCGGCGGGCGGCCTCGCGGGACGGGACGTGCTCGTCGTGGGCTGCGGCGTCGTCGGACGCGAGGCGGGGAAGAGTCTCGTTGCAAAGGGCGCGCGGCCGGTTTATTATGATATCGATGAAAAACGGCTCGCGTGCGCCGCGCACGCTGGGAGCGCCGTCGAGCGGGACGCTTCCTGCCTCGGGCGGTACTCCCTCGTCTTCGACGCGACGAACACGGGCGGATGGCTCAGGGACGGGATGCTCCGGGAGGACGCATGGGTGGCGGCGCCCGGCGTGCCGCTCTCCCTCGACGAGGCCGCGATGCGGCGCTACGGCGCGCGCGTCATCCACGACGATCTCGAAATCGGAACGCTCGCGATGCTGGGCGCGCTGTGCTAGTTGAACATGGGGGGCCGATCGGATGGATCACATAGACTCTAAATCTATGCAGCGGGGTGAAACTCCCCGGCTCCTCGCCAAATAACAAGGACCGTGGACGCTTCCCATCAGGCGGATGCGCCCGCGGCGCTCCGGGAGGTACGTATGCACGCGCTCACAAAGGCACAATTCGGGGAAAAACTCGCGCGGCAGGACCTCGCCGCGCTTCTGTCCCTGACGGACGCGCGGGATATCGCCGAGCTCTGTGCGCTCGCGCGAGACGCGCGCGAAAGGCGTTTTGGCGATAGGATCTACCTCTACGGCTTCGTGTATTTCTCGACCTACTGCCGCAACGACTGCGCCTTTTGCTATTACAGGAAAGAGAACCCTATCGCGCGCTACCGGAAATCGCCCGAGGAAGTGCTCCTGCTCGCGGAAGGGCTGCTGAAATCCGGCGTGCAGCTCATCGACCTCACGATGGGCGAGGACCCGCAGTACCACGCGGAGGATTTCGCGCAGGTTTTGGAAATCGCTCGCGCCCTGAAGCGGAATTTCGGCGCGCCCGTCATGCTCTCGCCCGGGGTCATGCCCGACGCTTTGATCGACGAATTCGCAGCAATCGGCGCCGACTGGTTCGCGCTCTATCAGGAGACGCACAACCGGGCGCTTTTTTCCCGCCTGCGGCTCAACCAGAGCTACGAGGAGAGGATGCGCGTTAAGCTTCGCGCGAAGGGGCGCGGCATGCTCCTCGAGGAGGGCGTGCTCCTCGGCGCGGGGGAAAGCGTCTTTGACATCGCCGATTCCATCCTCGAAATGGAAAAGCTCGGCGTGAGCCAGGCGCGCGCCATGAGCTTCGTGCCGCAGAAGGGCAGCCCCATGGAAAACGCGCAGACGCCCCCGCGCGATTTGGAGCTGAAAACCATCGCCGCCATGCGGCTCCATCTCCCTGAAACGCTCATCCCCGCCTCGCTCGACGTGGACGGCATCGGCGGCCTCTGCGCCAGGCTCGACGCGGGCGCGAACGTCGTCACCTCGATCATACCGCCGCATGCGGGCCTCCGCGGCGTGGCGCAGGGCGGAAGGGACGTGGAGGAAGGCGGCAGGACCGTCGCCGAGGTGAAGGAAATCCTTGCTGCCATGGGCCTTCGCTCCGCGACGATGGGGGAATATAAAAAAGAGCTCGCGCGGCTCAAGGCCCGCGCGGGGGGCGCCGCGTGAAGCTCGCCGTCGTCGGCGGGAAGCTGCAGGGCATGGAGGCGTGCTATCTCGCGAAGAAGGCGGGCATAAAAACGCTGCTCGTCGACCGCCTGGCGGGCTGCCCCGCGCGGGGGCTGTGCGACGCGTTCCTTCAGGCCGACGTGCGCGCGGAGACGCCGGAGCTCCTTTGCGCGCTCGCCTCCTGCGATCTGCTGCTGCCCGCGCTGGAAGATGATGCGGCGCTCGCCGCGCTCCGGAACCTCTGCGAAAGGCACGGGCTTCCCGCCGCGTTCGATTTCGAGGCGTATCAAATCACCAAGTCGAAGCGCCGCTCCGACGCGCTTTTTCAGGAAAACGGCGTCCCGGCGCCGCGCTATTACCCCGACTGCCCGCCGCCGTACATCTTCAAGCCTTCGGAAGGCAGCGGCAGCGCGGGCGTCCTCCGCTTTGCCGCCCGCGAGGCGCTCGAAGCGCATCTCGCCTCTTTGCCCGCCGGCGTGAAATACGTCGCGCAGGAATATATCGAAGGGCCTTCTTACTCGATAGAGGTCGTCGGCGCGCCGGGCGATTACCGCACTTATCAGATCACTGAAATCCACATCGACCGGGATTACGACTGCAACCGCGTCACCTGCCCGTGCGGGCTGGGCGGGGCGCTCGAGGCGGAGTTTTCCCGAATCGCCGTAAAGCTCGCGGAGCTCGTGCGGCTTCGCGGCATCATGGACGTCGAGGCCATCCTGCGGGACGGCGTTTTCTATGTGCTTGAAATAGACGCGCGCCTGCCGAGCCAGACGCCGAGCGCGATCTACCATTCCACGGGCGTCAATTTCCTTGAGGAACTTGCCGCTGTGTTCATGAAAAAGCTCCCGCGCCGGGAGGCGGCGGGGGAGCGTTACGTGAGCTTTGAACATATCGCCGCCAAAGGCGGCGCGCTCGCCTTCCCGGGCGAGCACGTCATGGGCGCGCGAAAGCCCGTTTCCGTGCATGCCGGGCTTTTCGGCGCGGACGAGGTCGTTTCCGATTATAGCGTCGGGGACGCCGCGATCACGGGCACCTTCATCCACTCCGCTCCCACGCGCGGGGAATTGGAAAAAAAGCGCGCGAACATGCTCGCGCGCCTGAAAGCTTTCTCGTAGTCCGGCTTTGCGTCACATCCGGACCAGCCTCGTGTAGACGCTGTGCTCCGGCTCCCCGCCGGGGATGAAGCTCGCGTTGAGCGTTTTCTGATAAAAGCCCTCCGCGTCGTCCACGGAGCCGATGATGGCATACCCGTAGCCCGCCTCGCGCATCGCCTCGAGCGTGCGGATGAGGAGCGCGCGGCCGATGCCGCGTCCCCTCTGGCTCGCGGCGACGCCCGTCGGCCCGAAGAAGCCCTTCGCGGTCGCGTCGTAGCAGGCGAAGCCCAGTATCTTGCCGTTCTCCGTCGCGATGAAGCAGCCCTGCGGCTCCCGGTTGAGCGCGTATTCCGTCTCGTCCGCCCACTGCCTGCCGAAATGCAGCCGGATGAACGAAAGGATGCGCGATTTGTCGCACGCGATGGCGCGCTTGAGCTTGATCCCCTCAGGGATTCTGTTTTCGGGGAGCGTCGTCAGGTTCGCGATCATGTCGCAGCCGTCCATATTCCTTCACCTCTCGCCTGTTTGAATTCGATAAAGAAGCCGTCGCGCTCCGATCCCCGCCGGATGCGGAGATAAGCTTACTTCATCTTGATGGGGATAAAAACCTCCATCTGCGCCCAGCCCTGCGCGTCGATGACCGCGCTCGGCGTGATGATCTGACCCATCGCGTAATGGTCGGGCCGCGCGTCCAACTCATACACGGCGGAAGCCTTGATATGCTCCAGGGCCTGTTTGTAGAGCACCTCGTTTGCCGCATCGTCCCCGTCCCTGTACGTATAGGTAAGGTAATACCCCCCGTCGAAGGCGACGTGCCCATAGCCTCCGTCGTCCATGCCCTCTTCGAGCGCCCACCACCAGACCAGGCCGCCCTTTTCCTCATCGAAGAACAGGAAGTCGCGCGGCATGAAGGAATCCCTGGGTTCCGGCCGGATGGCCGAGAAATACGCGTTGAATTTCCCGAGGATCCCCTCGGGCGAAAAATCGAATTCCCGGTCCACGCCCGACGAGACGGCCTCGAAAGGCGGCAGACAGACGATCCTGAAATCCATGCGGCGTCCTCCTAAACAAATGTGAATTTATGGGTATCATATCATACGCGCGGAACCGGTTCAATCCGGGCGTTCGCGGAGGTCCCGCGCCTTTTAAAAAATCCGTATGTCGTGCTCCGGTCCGCTCTCGCGCCGGATCGTATCGACAACGAGCTGCGCGACCGTTTCCGCCTTTTTCAAAAGGGGAAGCGCGATCACACGGCCCTCGGCGCCCGCGGGCGCGCGCTGCCCTTCGTACAGGACGCAGACGGGCTCGGCGCCCTGCGCGCGCAGCCTTTCATAATTGGCGGAACCTATGGCGACGAAGGCCGCATCCCCGGCTTCTTCGCGCACGCGCGCCGCGAGCGCGGCGTCCCCCGAGTCGCACACGCTGCCGAACGCTTCCCGCACGCGGCGCATAATGCCCTCGTCCCGGTACGCGTCGCAGAGGAGGAACAACCTTTCCTTTGCTCCGATCTCCCGGGCGCGCGCGGCGACGGCGTAAAAGTCGTCGTAAACCTGATAGAACAGCATCAGGTCGTCCATGCAGCCGTCCACGCAGACGAGCGGGCGAAAGTTCGCCTCGCCGATCGAGTAGAACTCCTCCCGCGTCGGATTGACGGCGACGATCGCGTCCACGTGCGCGCTGCGCTGGCTCAGGCACTGCTCCGTGAGCAGCACCGCGCGCAGGCTTCTTTTTTCGAGCGCGTGTGAGAGCGCCCGCAAAAACAACAGCGTCGCTTCCGCGCGATCGCCTCCGCGCTGCGCGGGCGGCGCGAAGACGCCCGCGGCACTGTTCTGCCCGGTCGCGAGCGCGCGCGCGGTGAGCGAGGTTTCGTAACCGTGCAGGTTCACATAATGGAGGATCCGCTTGCGCGTCGCCTCGCTGATGCGCTCCTCCGCCCGGTCGTTGAGCACATAGGAAACCGTCGCGATGGAGACGCCGCAGGCGGCCGCGATATCCTTGATCGTCAAGCGTGGCTTGTCCGTATTCATGCCCTGATGATAGCAACCGCCGTTTGTCCTGTCAAGCGGGCGTGGGCGCGGGAAAAGTTACATAAAATAATTGTTGACAAATATAAAATGTAATGATATGCTCCAATCGAGGTAATATCCTCCCACGAAAAAGGCAAAACGGGCGAAAGCCCGCGACGCAAAGCCAGAGGGTCTACCGGGGTGAAGCCCCTACGACAGCCGGTTGCCGTGAGATTCATATGAGCGGCGTTCGCATTCGCGACGGCCGCGCGCGTATGGCTTTCAGGGGCGACCGTCGACACGGCCGCCTTATTGTTATTTGGAAAGGAGTCATCATTATGCTCGTGCTGATCGCCGTGCTGCTCAGCGCGCTCCTCGGTTTCTCGGCGCTCGCCGTGGATACGAGCATCCTCTACATGCAGGACACGCAACTGCAGACGGCGGTGGACGCCGGTGTGCTCGCGGGCGCGACGGCGCTGCCCGACACAAACGCCGCGAGGAACTTGTGCACGCAATATATTCTGGACAACTGTGAGGACGCCTCGAACATCAGCGTCAGCTTCGAGGGCAGCAACATGGTCATCACCGCCTCGGCGGAATTGAGCTCGCCCGCGCTTTTCTCCCAGATATTCGGCACGACGTCGCTCGACGGCTACGCCGGCGCGAGCGCGCAGAAATCGAGAAAGAGCCTGGGAGGACCCTTCGATTACCGGCTGTTCTCCGGCAAGGCCGGGCATCAGCTTACGCTCGGCGGAAGATTCTATATCGACGGCGACATCCACTCCAACGGGTCGGTGAGCATATCGCCCTCGGACGGCACCGTGACGGGGGCCGTGGAGGGCTGCACCACGGTCTATGTGAACCAGTGGACCGCGGAGGCGGGCTCGCAGGTGCCGGGGGCGCCCTTCATCAACATGGTCGATTTCAGCTCCGTCGTGGAGAACGTGCTCCCCTCGAACTATTCGACCACGCTTTCCGCGTCTACCATCAACAGCGAGTGGAGGTTCCAGAACTTCGTCGGCGACATCTATGTCAACGGCAGCATCAGCATCTCGAACCGGTGCACCATCACGGGCAACATGTACGTCAACGGCTCCATCACCATCAACGGCGGCTCGCCCGTATGCGTGCTCAACGGCTCGCTGTACGCGACGGGGGACATCAACTTCAACAACAGCGTGCAAGTCAACGGCTCCGTGTTCGCCGGGGGCAACATCAACTTCAGGGGCGGTATGGCGCAGGTCAACGGCTCCTCGCAGGTGTGCGTCTATTCGCAGAACGGCAACATCGACATCAGCACGGCAGGCAGCGAGGCGCACGGCATCATCTACGCGCCCAAGGGCAGCGTGAGCATCGCGGGCGGCAACACCACCTTCTACGGCAGCATCATCGGCAACACCATCGTCGGCATACCGGCCAACCTCACGATGCTGCCGCCCACGGAGGCCTTCAGCTTCATGGAAACGGAGGAGGAAATAAAGCTCATCAGGTGATACGCGAACCAGGTTACACTAAAATTACATAAAAAAGTAAAATAAATATAAAAAATGTATTGACAGAGATAAAAATAGGTAATATAATCCGGATATGGGACGAGAATCCCATACGAAAAAGGCAAAACGGGCGAAAGCCCGCGACGCAAAGCCAGGGGTCTAAGGGAGTTCATCTCCTATGACAGCCGGTTGCCGAATTGGATCCGCACGGGCCGCTTAGGCCGCATTGCGCACTTCGAGCAACCGGAAACGGTTGCTTTTGTTGTTGTAGAGCAGACTGGAAAGGCTGGTGATGGAAAAGGACGGATGTTTCAAAGGCGGCGGTCAAACGGAACGCACGCAGCCGGCTGAAGGAGAGCGACATTGACAATTGAACAGAGACGACAAAAGTGCTGCTTCCCTATGTTATACGGCAAAACGCCCGAAAGGGCGCGACGCGAAGCTACAGGGTCTAAGGGCCGCCGGGCCTAGGACAGCCAGCTACCGAATGAAGATGCTTTTGTTTACCGGATAGATCGCGCGGCCTCGCGGCGGCGCAGCAGGGGGATTCTTTCCCTTTGAAGAAGGTAAACGCAACGTCCGCCATTCGGAACCGAGGAACCGAATGGCGGTTTTCATTGAAAGCGATATCCCCCGGGGGAAAGCAGCGGACGCAACGGCAAGATCAAACGGAACAAAGCAGGAACGGCAAGTTCGCAAACGACTGACGTACGCCAGGTACGGCAGGCAAGGAGGAAGTAACAGTGTCACCCATCATCGCACTCGCGCTCGGCGCCCTCGCGGGCTACCCCGCCAGAATGCTCTCCCGCCGCCTCATCGAGGACCGGGTGGACAGCGTTCCCGCGTCGCGGCTCATGGACGGACGTTCGTCGCTGGCGATCTGGATGACCGCCTCGGCGCTCGGCTGGGGCGCGATCGCCCTCGCCCTCGGCGCGGCATCCATGGCGCAGATCGCATACGCGATCGCGATTTTCGAGATCGTCCTTTGCATCAGCGCTGTGGACGGGCTCATTCGGAAGATCCCCAACGAATTGCTCATCTCGCTGATCCTCGTTTTCCTCGCCTCCCGCCTGAGCGAAGGCGGGCTCGCGGGGTTCCAGTCCAACCTGTTCGGGGCGGCGCTTGCCTCGGTGGTATTCCTGCTCCCCTCGCGGCTCGGGTTGAGCATCGGCTGGGGAGATGTGAAATACGCCTTCGTGGCGGGGCTTTGCTTCGGGCTGCTGAGCTTCGTTCAGATCATGCTGGTGGCTGCGGTGGGGCTCGGCGTATATGCCATCTACCTGTATGCCACCAAGAAGGGAACCCTCAAGAGTCAGGCGGCGATAGGGCCGTACATCTCCCTGGGCGTCGTCGCGACGATGCTCTTCCCGCTGCTTACGGGGCTATAAGACTCCGTAGTTTCAGAACCGACCGACAGGCGAAGGAGGTCACGATGGCATTCACGGACATCATCAGGGACGAGACGGGACAAGGCTTGGTTGAGTATGGACTCATACTCGCCCTCATATCCATCGTCGCCATCGGCGCCCTGGTTCTGATCGGACCTAAAGTAAGCGTTTTCTATGATAATGCGAACAAAGAACTTGATACGGCCATCAATGCACACTAAACCACAATATAGACAAAAGGAGATTAAAACAATGCTGGACATCATCAGGGACGAAAACGGACAGGGCATGGTCGAATACGGCCTGATCCTCGGGCTCATCGCGGTTGCGGCCATAGGGGCCATCATCACGCTCGGGCCGAAAATCACAGGCTTCTTTGAGAAGGCGAACACGGAACTCGATGCTGCGGATTAACAAACTGAGCTAACTATTGGAAGGAGATAAAACAATGCTGGACATCATCAGGGACGAAAACGGACAGGGCATGGTCGAATACGGCCTGATCCTCGGGCTCATCGCGGTTGCGGCCATAGGAGCCATCATCACGCTCGGGCCGAAAATCACAGGCTTCTTTGAGAAGGCGAACACGGAGCTCGATGCTGCGGATTAAAGCGTAATAAAATAATCCCTGGGAAGGAGACCTGCATGAAGAGGATGAAGCGGATTTACTACTGCGAGGACGGGCTGGGGATGCTCGAGATCAGCATGCTGCTGGGATTTGTGGCAGTCGCCATCATCATCGCGCTGTTTGCGGCGAACACGGGCGGCGCCGCCGTCGGAGCGGGCATCATCCTCTGAGCTGCCGGATACCGCGTGGATACGGGCCGTCCGCGGGCGTTACGCGATGGAAGCGCGCAGCGCGCCGGGCGGCCCTTGCCTAAAGAAAAAGGGGGAAACATGAAAAAGGCCGGCACTAAAAAAAAGAAGGGATTGTTCCGGGGCGAAAGCGGCCAGTCGATGGTGGAGCTGGCCGTATGCCTGCCGCTGCTGCTGCTGCTCGTTTTCGGCATCATCGATTTCGGCTGGCTTTTCTATAACAAGATGGGCGTCGAAAACGCGAGCCGGGAGGGCGCGCGCTACGCCATCGTCAATTCGACGAGCGGAACCCTCACCTCGGCCGTGACGACGCTCGCGAAGGATCTCTGCATGGGCGGGGACGACACCGCCGTCACCGTCTCCATCAGCGGGAAGAACGCCACCGTCACCGTCGTGAAGCAGGTGAAGGTGCTCACCCCGCTGGCGGGCATATTCATCGGCGACCAGGTCATGGAGATGACATCCACGACGCAAATGAGGATCAACTAAGAATGAAGAAGATATATCTGATCGCGGTGATACTGGCGCTCGTCACGGGCATCGCCGCATATTCCTACTTCAGATCCCGCGAGGCCGCATTGCAGCCCGAGGAGATTCCCATGACGACCGTCGTCGTGAGCACGGCGGAGATCGGCGAGGGCGTTTTCATCACCAACGATATGGTGCAATTGAAGCCTATCCCCACCGAGTTCGTCGCGGCGGGCGCCCTCACAACCATCGGGGATGCGGTGGGCAAGGTCAATAAGTATAGGTGCATGGCCGGCCAGCAGATCGTATTCGATCAGCTCGGCTCCACGCAGGACGCGGACATCACCGCGGGCGGCAGGCTGTCGTATATGCTCAGCCCCGGAATGCGCGCCATGACCGTCTATGTTACGGAAATTACGGGCGTCGCGGGTTACATCAATCCCGGCGACCGCGTGGATATCCTCTGCACCTACAGCTTCTCCGTGCCCGACGAGGACGAGGCGGGCGGAGAAGACGAAGACGAGGAGATTCAAGTGCAAAGCTCCATGGTCCTCCTTGAAAACATAAGCGTGCTCGAGGCGGGCATCATCACGCAGAAGCTCACCGAGGCGGCGGGCGCGGAAAAGGCCGTCTACTCCTCCCTGACGCTCGAACTGAGCCCGGAGGACGCCGTGAAGCTCCAGTACGCCGTCACCTACGGCCAGATCTCGCTGCTCCTTCGCGCGGTGGACGACGAGAAGATCGTCGAGCCTCCGATGTATACGAACACCCATATCTGCCGCACGATCCTGACGGAGTTGGAGGTGGAATGACATGGCACAGCTCAAGGTTTTCATCATAAGCGACAGCAAGGAAACGCGCTATAGGCTCAAGTCCGTGCTCGAGACGCCGGATATCGCCATCGTCGGCTACGGCGACGCGCAGCCCGCGTCGGCCCAGAAGGCGTTCGGCCTCGCGCCCGGCGTGGTGGTGCTCTGCTATGAAAACGAGACCGCCTTCGACCTGGGCGAAAGGATTTTCCAGAACGTGCCCGGCTGCTCGATCGTGCTCGCGGCGGAAACCCTCACGATGCATCTGATCCGCAAGGCGCAAAGCTGCGGCATCGGCATGTGCATCTCCCTCAACGAGGAGCCGGAAGCGATCCTCGACACCGTGCGCCGCGCGGGTGCTCTGGGCAGCGTGCGGGCCAACGCGGGCAGCGTGCGCGCCGGCGGGGAATCGAGGGTGGTCAGCGTCTTCTCCCCCAAGGGCGGCACGGGCAAGACCACCGTGGCCGTCAACGTCGCCGCGGCGCTCGCGGGCGCCGGCAGGAAGGCCGCCGTCATGGACCTCAGCCTCGAGTGCGCGTGCGTCACGCTCTTCCTCGACATGCAGGCGAAGGACACTGTGGCGGAACTGAGCCAGGAGCGCGGCACGCTCACGATGGACGCCCTTCGCACATATACCGTGCAGCATTACAGCGGGCTTACGGTGCTTCCGGGCCCCAACAGCCCGGAGGACGGCGAATTCGTGCAGGCGCGCAGCGTCGAGGCGGCCATCGCCGTCATGCGTCCCTTCTTCGACTGCATCGTGATCGACCTCCCCTCGAACTTCGGAGAGCATACGCTCACCGCCATCGAGAACAGCGACCTCGTGCTCGTCGTGCTGCAGCCCGACATCGCCTCCGTCAAGGCGGCGCACACGGCCATGACCATATTGAATTCCCTGCGCATGGCGGAAAAGGCGAAATTCGTGTTCAACAAGAGCGCGAAGAACTCCTTCCTCGGCGTCAGGGACGTGAAAAAAGCGCTCGGCAGGGAGCCGGATTTCGTGCTCCCGTTCGACGCGCAGACCGCGGACAGATGCCAGTGCATCGGGCGGCCCATCGTCGCCGAGGCGTCGCGCACGGCGCTCGCCAAACAGTTGAAGGCCATGGCCAGGGAGGTGCTCGCCTGATGAGCCTCGCGGAAAGGCTGAACAAAAACGAGGCGATGCGCGCGGCCACATTCGACGCGCCGGTCCGGGAAATCCCCGTGGAGGCGCCCGCCCCCGCGCCGGACCCCAAGCGCGAGCAGCAGAACGCCATCGCCGAGCGCGTGAGGAGAAGCGTCATCGACAAGCTCCACGACAAGGACAAGGAGCCCAGCGATGCGGACGTTCAGGGCGCCATCGACGAAATACTGCTCGAATACGCGGACGTCATCAACCGCACCGAGCGCGTCAGGCTCTCCCATTCGCTCTTCAACGAGGTCATGGGCCTGGGCCCCCTCGAGCAGCTTCTGCGCGACCCGAACATCACGGAAGTCATGGTGAACGGGCCGCGGCAGGTCTTCGTGGAGCGCGCGGGCAAAATCTCGCTCACCGAGGTCAGTTTCCGGGACGACGAGCACGTCATGCAGATCGTCGAGAAGATCGTCAACGCCATGGGCCGCCATGTCGACGAGGCGAGCCCCATGGTGGACGCGCGCCTCAAGGACGGCTCGCGCGTCAACATCATCATCCCGCCGCTTTCGCTCGTGGGGCCGGTCATCACGATCCGCAAATTCTCCAAAACGCCTTTTACGATCAACGATCTGATCGGCTTCGGGAGCCTGACGCCCAGGATGGCGAGCTTCCTCGAGTCATGCGTGCGCGGCAACCTCAACATGATGGTATCCGGCGGCACGGGCAGCGGAAAGACGACGCTTCTAAACGTCCTCTCGAGCTTCATCCCCGACGGGCAGCGCATCGTGACCCTTGAGGACGCGGCGGAGCTCCAGCTCAACCAGCCGCATGTGGTGACGCTCGAAAGCCGCCCGGCGAACATGGAGGGCAGGGGCGAAATCTCCATACGCGACCTTGTGAAGAACGCTCTTCGCATGAGGCCGGACAGGATCATCGTGGGCGAGGTGCGCGGCGCGGAGGCGCTCGACATGCTCCAGGCGATGAACACGGGCCACGACGGCTCGCTTTCCACCGCTCACGCCAACTCCCCGCGCGACGTCATCGCCCGCCTCGAGACCATGGTCATGATGACGGGCGCCGAGATGCCAATGCTCGCCATCCGCAGCCAGATCGCCTCCGCGCTCGACGTGATCGTGCAGCAGTCGAGGCTTCGGGACGGCACGCGCCGCGTGACCTCCATTTCCGAGATCACAGGCATGGAGGGGGACACCATCTCCATGCAGGATATATTCGTCTATGAAACGGACGGCTCCCGGGATGCGCAGGGGCGCTTCAACGGCCGCTTCCGAGCGACGGGCATACGCCCCCGCTGCATCCAGAAAATCCGTTCCAACGGCGTCGCTGTCAACGAGGAATGGTTTGAGGTAAACTGATGGAACTGCTGCTCTTCGTATCATCCCTGGCGCTTTTCGCGTTCGCGATCGTTTCGCTCGCGCTCCGCGTCGCGCTCAAAGGCAGGCTCGTCATCGAGAAGCGCCTCGCCGTGTTTGAGCGGAAGCTCCCGAGAGATGAGATCAGAAAGCGCGTGCGCGATTCGCGCAGGAAGACGCCCATCAAGATTTCCCAGCTCTTGCGCGACCAGCTCGCGAGCGCGGGCGTGCCCATGAAGGCGGAGGAATATCTGACGACGTGGATCGCCCTTTCGGTGATCCCCCCGGTGCTCGCGGCGCTTCTGGGCGCGCGCTTCATGGTGTGCACGGTGCTCGCCGCGGGCGGGCTCTCGCTGCCGCCGCTGTATGTCAGGCGCTCGCGCACCAAGCGCACGCGCGCCTTCGAGAACCAGCTCGGGGACGCTGTCATCAGCATGAGCAACTGCCTGAAATCCGGCCTGACCTTTCAGCAGGGCATGGCCAACGTCGCGGAGCAGATGCCCGCGCCCATCTCCTACGAGTTCGGGCGGACGCTGCGCGAGGTGCAACTGGGCAACACCATGGAGGCGGCGCTCCACAACCTGACGCGCCGCATGCCGAGCCCGGATTTGAAGCTGCTCGTCACGGCGATCCTCATCTCCCAGCAGGTCGGCGGGAGTTTGAGCGAGGTCATGGACAGCATCGCCCAGACCATACTCGACAGGCTCAAGGTGAAGAACGACGTGCGCATGCTCACCTCGCAGGGCCGCATGACGGGCGCCGTGATCGGCGGCCTGCCCATCGGCATCGGGCTGATCCTCTCGGTTATCAACCCCGGTTATATGACCGTGTTTTTTGTCACGGAAGTCGGTCGCATCATGCTGACCGTCGCCGCGTGCATGGAGGTCGTCGGCTTCATCGTGATCCGCAAGATGATCTCCGTCAAGTATTGAAGAAGGAGGGGCGTCGATGATATTTCTGGCAGGAAGCCTGGCCGCGCTGGTATTCGCGCTGGTGCTCGGCGCGCTGAACGCCCCGCTCCAGGCGCAGCGGGCGAAGGAAAGGCGCGTAAGAAACGTCGCCGAGAGCGGCCTCGCCGGCTTCAACGAGTTCGAGGGCAACGTGTTCGAGCGCATGCTCGGCCCCGTGATCAGGAAGCTGAAGCGCTCGGCCGTGAGCCGCAGGATGAAGCGCGCGGGCAAGGGCGGCAAGCAGAGCGCGGCCGAGGAAAAGCTCGAGCGTTGGCTCCGCGCAGCGGGCATCTATATGGCGGCCTCCACCTTCACGATCATCCGGATCGGCATTGCGCTCGTGATGGTGCTCGGCGCGCTGGCCCTGATCGCGGGAATATCGACCGAGCCCGTAATCAAACTGCTCATACTCGTCGGCGCGGTGTTCGCCGCACTGCTTGTGCCGACTTACACGGTGCGCTTCATCGCAAATGCACGCCAGGATTCGATGAAGAAGCAGCTGCCCGACATGATGGATATCCTGAGCGTCAGTATCGACGCAGGGCTCGGGTTCGACGCGGCGTTGAAGCGCGCGCTCGACAAGTTCACGGGTGCGCTCAAGGAGGAATTGACCGTCGCCTCCATGGAGATCTCCATGGGCAAGCCCAGGAGGGACGCGCTCAGCGACATGGCGGAAAGGTGCGATATCTCCGAACTGAAGGTGCTGGTCGCCGCCATCGTGCAGAGCGAGCAGATGGGCACGCCCATCAAGAACGTGTTGAAAACCCAGAGCGCGCATCTTCGCGCGAACCGCAAGCAGGTCGCGCAGGAAAAGGGCATGAAGGCGCCCGTCAAGATGATGCTGCCCATGGTGGCGTTCATCTTCCCGGTGCTGCTGATCATACTTATGGGCCCCACCGTGATGAACATCATTGACGCGTTCAAGTGAGGATTTACGCATGAAGCGAGCAAGCATCCAGCTCGACGGCAAACGCGTCCTCGAGGCGGACGTCGCGGACAGCTTCTTCGCGCGCTTCCGCGGGCTCATGGGGAAGTCGCCCATCGAAAGGCCCCTTTGGATCGTGCCCTGTTCGGACATCCACACCTTCTTTATGAAGGAGGAGATCGACGTGCTTTTCGTCTCGAAGGAAGGCAGGGTGCTGCGCATGATCGAGGCGATGCCGAAGAACAGCATGAGCGGAGCCGTCAAGGGCGCATACGGGGTGCTCGAGCTGCCGGCGCATACGCTTCGCAAAATGGAATTGACGGAAATTCAGACGATAGAGATCGTGAAGGAGGGACAGCATGGCCGATAAAGCCGCGAAAAATGACGAGGTGACGAGGCTGCGCATGGATATGAGCCTCGCGCCGGGCAGGCCGGAGTTCGCGTCCGCCGTCGGCGGCTACAACCGCGCCGAGGTGAATAAATACCTCGACGAGCAGGCGGCCGCCGCGGAGGCGATGCGTCGCGTTTTCTACGAAAAGACGCAGGAGATGCGCGACGAGCTTTCCCTCATCGCCGAAGAGAATAAAAAGCTGCGCGCCGCGGTGGACGACATCGCGCCCATCGCGGCGGCGAGCCGCGCGGGGGAGCCCGGCGCGGAGGAAACGCGCAAGCTCGTCGAGCAGGTGGCGGGTATCCTCAAGGCGAAGCACGAGGCGGAGCTCGCCTCGCGGGACGAGCGGGTCAAATCCCTCGCGAGGACGCTCGACGAAGTCCGCGGCGAAACCGCGCGGCTCGCCGCGCTCGCGTCCGGCCGGGAGGCCGAGATCGGGCGGCTCAACCACGCGCTTCTGGAGCAGGAAGCCCTCGTCGGCCGCGCGGAGGATCAGAGCGATGCGCTCGCCGCGAAGGACGCACAGATCGCGGAACTGCGGCGCACGATCGACGCGCTGAACGCCGAATATGAATCCCTCGCGGGTCGCGCGGAGGAAGGAAGCGGCGCGCTCGCCGCGAAGGACGCACAGATCGCGGAGCTTCGGCACGCGCTCGACGCGCTGAACGCCGAGCATGAAGCACTTATAAACAGCACAGAGGAGCAGGACAGCGCGCTCGCCGCGAGGGACGCACAGATCGCGGAGCTTCGGCGTGCGCTCGACGCGCTGAACGCCGAGCATAAAGCACTTATAAGCAACGCGGAGGATTGGGACGGCGCGCTCGCCGCGAGGGACGCGGAGATTGCGGAGCTCCGGTGCGCGCTCGCCGCGCAAAGCTCTGAAAAGGAAGCCGCCCTCGAAGCGCTCCGGCGCGACCACGCGCTCGCGCTCGCGCAGATGCGAGCGGAAGCCGAGGAAGCCGAGTGTGCCCGCGCGCTTGAAACCGCGCGAAAGGATGCCGAAATCGAGGAACTGCGCCGCGCAGAAAGCGCCGTGCGTTCCGCGAAGGACGCGGAATTGGAGAATCTGCGCAGGGAACTCGCCAACAGGGACGAGCGCATCAACTCCTACACGCTCGTGCTCGCCGGAAGCGACGCGCGCGCCGCGGACCTTGCGGCGTCGCTGAACGCCCGAAGGGAGGAGATCGCTTCCCTCACGGAAATCGTCGAGAAGAAGAACGCGGTCATCGCCGCTTTCAATTCCGAGCTTTCCGACATGCGCGCGGACGTGCGCGAGGCGCGCGCGTCGCTCGGCGTCTCCAAGGAGCGCATCGACGCGCTCGAGGGCGAGCTTGCCGTTAAACGGAACTGCCCGAGCCCGGAGACGCTCGCCCGCAAGGAGAGCGAGATCGACGCGCTTACAGACAGGCTTGCCCGCCGCGAGAGCGAGATCAAGCAGCGCGAGGAGGAGTTCGAGCGCCTGAACCGCACGCTCGAGGAGAGGGACGGGGAGCTTGCGCGCCTGCGCGAGGCCATCAACAACATCGCCCGCATCAAGGCGGAGCTGGACGGCAGCGCGGAAAACGCGCGGGCGGAAGCCGCCCACCGCGAAAAGGAAGCCTGCAAGATCATCGCGCCGAATTTCAAAACGTCATAAGCATAAGCAGGAGATCGATAAACCGAGCCCGGCCGAAACGCCGGGCTCTTGCCGTTTTCGAATTGAAGGCGCAATCACGCGCGCGGCAGTTTGAAGCGCATCTCCTCCCCGGAAAACCGGTCGGCGACGACGATTTCCCCGTTCGCGGGATCGACGAGCATGGTTGCTCCCGTAATGAACTCGTTCGTGCCCGGCGCGCTGTAGACGGAGCGGCATTCCTCCTCGTCGCAGACGTATTCGAGGATCTTTCGGATGTCCCCGATTCCCGCGGCGGCGGGGTCGAGCGCGGCGAGCAGCTCCCGCGCGCTTTTCAGGCGCGGCTTCGTGTCCGAGCCGGGGCGCGCGTAGCCTTCGCCGAGGCGGATGAGGTGATTGGCGTGCGCGTAACGGTCTGTAACTTCCAAGATGTCGAGTTGATCATATAGGAATTCCACGTTATACGCGCGGCAGGTCTTATGGTCGTATACGTTGAGGCTGAACGCCGAGGCGCAGGTCGCGCCGGAGAGCTTCTCGCGGATTTCCTCGATGGAGGACGCCTCCGCCGCGTCCCGCAGCAGGAAGTGCGCGCTCGGCTCGTCGTAGCGCCGCCGCTCGAGATGGATGAAGTTGACTGAGGTCACGAGCCCCGCGTCGTTCCAAAGGAAGGTGTAGCCGGGGATGGACTCCGCGGCGGAAAATTCGGTGAAGCCGCGCCTGACGCCCGAGTAGCGCGCGATGGCGCAGTTGTCCGGCGCATAGGGGCCGTCCTCGTTGTGCCCGTAGAGCACGGCGCCGTCCGCGCGGCGAAGGAAAAGGTCCGTGCAGCTCTCAAACTCGTGCACGCCCGCGAGCATCCCGGCGAAAAAAAGATCCCCGTCGACGCCCGCGCCCTCCGCCCGCTCGTAGATCTCCTTGCAGTAAGCGGGGTAGCGCAGGAGGGCCTTCTCCCGCGCGCGGAAGAAGGAGGGCTTCAGTTCGCGCGGCTCCGCCATCGAGCGGATCGCGCCGGAGAAGATTTCGCCGTAGCGCCGGTGCCCGTTTTCGCCCCTCAGGTCCAGATAGCGCAGTTTATCCATATGCCCTCCAGTTTTTCTTTGATTATATCACGATGATATTCTATAATGTAGGCAATTCATATTCTATCATCGAAGAGGTATTTTATGCTCACGGACATTATCATCATCCTGCTGATCGTACTCGTGCCGAGGGCCGCGGTGCTCCTGAGCGACAGGTTCAAGTTCTTCAACATGCTTGGGCCTGTGTTCTTGTGCTACATCGTGGGCTTCGGCGTGAGCTTTCTCCTGAACGACGCCTCGATGGCGACCACGCTTTCCGAGGTCTGTGTGCCCGTCGCCGTGCCGCTGATCCTGTTTTCGGCGGACCTCGCCTCCCTCAAGCGCCTGGCGCGGCCCGCAATCACCTCTTTCCTCGTGCTGATCGTGGCGGTGGGGCTCGTGTGCGCGGCGGCGAACTTCATCTTCCGCGGCAGCGTCGCCAACGCGGGAGACATCAGCGGCATGCTCATGGGCGTCTATGTGGGCGGCACGCCCAACCTCATCGCCATAGGCCTCGCGCTGGGCGTGGGGGAGGAGGCCATCGTGCTTGTCAACACCGCGGACATGATCGTCGGCGGTGTCTATTTCCTCCTCATCCTCACCGTCATGCCGCGGCTGTTCCGCAGTTTCCTGCCCAAGTTCAACCTCGGCAGCGTCAAGGGCGCGGACGAAAATCTCGAGAGCGCGCTCGAAAAGAAGTTCGTCGCGAAGAAGGAGCCCTTCACCTTCAAAATGCTCCTCGCGCGGCTGCCCATCTTCCTGCTCGCGGTCCTGTCGGTGGGCATATCGCTCGGCGCGTCGTGGCTCATCACGGGGAGCCCGACGAACATCATGGTCGTCATGCTCGGCGTCACGACCTGCGGCGTCGCTTTCTCGTTCATAAAAAAGGTGCGGACCATCCCGGGCTCGTACGCCGCGGGACAGTATTTCATCTACATGTTTTCGGTGGCGATCGGCCTTACGTTCAATCTCTCGATGGTCAACGCCGCCTCGCTGATGCTCCTCCTGATGGTCGCGATCGTCCAGTTCGGCTCCGTATTCCTGCATATGCTGCTCGTCAAGCCCTTTAAGATCGACGCGGACACCGCGCTCATCACCTCGACCGCCGGCATCTACGGCCCCGCCTTCATCGCGCCTGTGGCGAACGCCATGAAGAATAAAGAAATCATCCTCACGGGGCTCGTCTGCGGCATACTCGGCATCGCGCTGGGCAACTACCTCGGCATCGGCATCGCGACGCTGTTCCGGCTGTTGAATTAGTCTTCGGGAACGTCGGGGACTCCGTCCCCCAAGGATTTTGCAACCCAAATGCGCGAACGTTCTGAAACAGGGCGCCTCCGGCGGCAGGGATTCCAAGGGGATGATCCCTTTGGCGGGAGCTCGAGGGCGGAGCCCTCGAAAGGAAGGTTGAACAATAACGTAAGCGGGCGGCCAAAAGCCGCCCGCTTGAGCGTGTGTTGCCTGACGGATTATCTCCTTCTCGTGCTGTTGGCGAGCGCCAGGAGTCTGAGGAATGTGACGAACGACGCGAGCGCCGCCACGACATACGTCGCCGCCGCCGCGTTGAGCACCTTGCGCGCCGCGCCCTCCTCGTCGTACGTGTCGATGTAGCCGCCGGCGGTGAGCATGTCGAGCGCCCGTTTCGATGCGTTGAGCTCCACGGGCAGCGTCACGAGCTGGAAGAAGAGGATGCCCGCGAAAAGCCACGCGCCGAAGCTCGCGAGGCCGAACGAGCCCATGAACACGCCGAGGATCACGAGCCAGGGCGCGACGCCCGAGCCGATCTTCGCGACGGGCAGGAGCGCGTTTCGAAGTTTGATGGGGCCGTACCCCTCCTGATACTGCATGACGTGGCCGATCTCGTGCGCCGCCACCGCGAGCGCGGCGACGGAGGTGTCGTTATACACCGCCTGCGAGAGGCCGACCACGTTGCTCCTTGGGTCGTAATGGTCCGTGAGCTGGCCGCCCACCTGCGTGAGCGCGGCGCTGCTTCCGCCCGCGTAGAGCAGGCGCTGCGCCACATCCGCGGCTGTGAGCCCGATCGCGGCGCGCATCTTCGCGTACTTTTTAAAAACGCTGTTCACGCGCGCCGAGGCGATCAGCCCGAGCACCGCGACCGCGATCACGAGCAGGAACAGCGTGCTGTCCGTTCCGTAATAATAAAGCGAATTTCCCAGCATTTCAATCACCCCTTTGCCTGATTATAGCAAAAACCGCCGCCCGTGGGAACGGCGTTCACCATATTGTCGCACGATGTTTGCTATTTTTATGTCCGCGCTCACAGCTTTATTGAAATACGATAAATAAATATTGAAATACAATAAAGAGCGTGCTATAGTATGCTCATCAGAAATCCTTGGGAGGGATTGTATGAAGCGGAACCTACTCGTCCTCGCGGCGCAGGCGCTGCTGTACCTGCTCGCCGCGTTCGTGCTTTTCTGCCTCGTGGCGATATTCGCCTTCGAGGGCGTCGCGGGATTTTTTCAGACTTACTACGGCGCGGGCGAAGCGCTCTCGCTGTTCTACGGCTTTTTGGTGCTCGCGGGGATGCTCGCGCTGTGGATCCTCTTCGAGCTGCTGCTCGTTTTGGGCACGGTCGCGGGCGACCCCTTCGTGGAGCGCAACGTCTATGCCTTCCTGCGCATGGGGATCGGGGCGGAGGCCGCGGGCGCGCTGTTCCTCGGCAAATGCTTCGTGTTCTTCACGCCCATGACCGCCGTCTGCGCCCTCGTGATGCTGCTCTCGGGCCTCTTCGCGCTCGTGCTCGCCGGGGTGTTCCGCAAGGCGGTCGCGTTCAAGCGCGAGAACGAACTGACGATTTAGGAGATGATGGCATGATCAGGGTGAATCTCGATGTGATGCTGGCGCGGCGCAAGATGACCTCGGGCGAACTCGCGGACGCCCTGGGCATCACGCAGGCGAATCTGTCCATCCTAAAGACCAACAAGGGCAGGGCGATCCGCTTTTCCACGCTCGACGCCATCTGCCGCATCCTCGGCTGCCAGGTGGCGGACATACTCGAATACGTTGCGGAGGAAATGGACGCATGAACGAAGAGAAGAACACGAATTCGGAAAAGGGCTTCTACGAAGCGAACCCGGGCGCGCCGCTTAAGGGAGCGCGGACGTACACCCTCGCGCAGAAATGGCTGCTCGCCGGCGCGCTGGCGCTGGGCGCCATCTTCTCGCTGGTGTTGTTTCAGGAAAGCTTCATCACGAGCGAGCTTCGCGCGGCGGGGCTGAAGTACGCGGCGTTCTGGCTCGCCTATCTCATCTGCTTTTACGCGCTCACATGGAAAACCTCCTCGAAAAAGCCCGTGGGCTGGTTCCTCGCGGCGCTGGCGCTGTGGCTGATGGCGCGCTATCTCGTCTATAGCGAAAGGAATCTCAACGCGGTCAACTTCCCCGCGCTCCCGCTCGTGCTGATGCTGCACGCCGTGGAGTGCACGGCGCTCGTGCCGGACGAAAGGCAGGGCGGATATATCGCTTCATACCTGCAGGGCTGGTTCGTGGCGCCCTTTGCCGCCATCGGCCGCTTCTTCGGCGCGGCGGGGAGCCTGTTCCCCAAAAAAGCCGCCGATGAGCGCGGGCGGGCCGTGCGCATCGGCGTACTCGTCGGCTTGTTCCTCGCGCTCATCGTGGTGCCCCTTCTCATCAGCGCGGACGCCGCGATGCGCGTCGTGCTCGAAGGGGTTTTTGAAAACATACGGCTCGGGCCGGCGGTCACGCGCGTCGTGCTGACGCTCGCCGTGGCGGCGCTGTTCTATTCGTTCCTCTTTCACCTCGTATATGAGCAGAAACCGTATCCCGCTCGGCCCTATGAAAAGCGCTTCAACAGCGCGGGGGTCGCGGCGGCGATCGGGATACTGCTCGGCATCTACGCCATCTTCGCCGCATTTCAGTTCACGTATCTGACGGGCCTCGCGGGGCTGCCCGAAGGCCTGACCTATTCGGAATACGCGGTGCGCGGCTTCTCGGAGCTGTGCATGGTCGCGGCGATCAACCTCGTCGCCTTCGCGCTGTGCGCGACCTTTACGGAAAACACAAGGCTGCTGCGCGGCCTGATGCTCGGCCTGCTCGCGGCGACGGCCATGCTGCTGGCGAGCGCCATGGCGCGCCTCTTGATGTATATCGACGCGTACGGCCTCACCATCAACCGCATACTGCCCTTCTGGTTCATGCTGTATCTCTTCGCGCTCATCGGCCTTTGCGCGGCGAAGCTGTTCCAGGTGAAAATGAAGCTGTTGCGGCTCGCGGCGGGCGTGTTCGCGGCGTTCTACCTCGCGCTCTCCCTCGTCAACCTCGACGCGATCATCGCGGGGAGCGTGCTCGCGCACGCGGAGGAGCGGGGCGGCCTGAAGGACGGCGACGCGGACTTCCTGCGCTACACCCTCTCGGAGGACGCGGAAAAGGTGCTGCGCAGAAGCCCGCTCAAATATGAGATCTATTACGACGTCGCGCCGGAGGACGTGGATCAGCCGGACTGATATCGGCGAAACCGCTTTTTTGATAAGCCGAGGGCGGCCTTGCGGCCGCCCTCCCGTGTTGATTTCCCCGCGGGTCAGCTCAGCGTCGTGCCGCCCGGTGCTGTGGAGCAGCTGTTGACGGGTATGTAGAAAACCTCGCCTACGTTGATCTGATTGGGATTTTCGCGGGGGTTCAGCATTAATATGTCGCCGACGGTCGTGTTGTGCGCCTGCGCGATGGAGGAGAGCGTGTCGCCGGCCTTCACGGTGTAGGGGACCACCCTGCCGATGATGTACGGCTTGAGCGCCGCCCACGTCCTCGGGCCGACGATGCCGTCCGCCGTAAGGTTGTTCGCCCTCTGGAAGGCCGTGACGGCCGCCTGTGTCCGCGATCCGAAAACGCCGTCGATCGCGCCGGGGCTTTGGCACGCGTTGATGAGCGCGCTCTGGAGGATCATCACGTACATGCCCATAGCGCCGCGGCGGAGCACGACGTTCGAATAGTCGATGTGCGGGGAAATGGCAAGCCACGTGATGTTGTCGGCAACGCCCGTCTGGGGGATGCCGGCTTTCTGTTGGAAGGCCTTGAGCGCCGCCTCGGTCCTTGTGCCGAAAACGCCGTCGATCGCGCCCGGATCGTTTCCCGACGCCTTGAGCGCCGTCTGGAGGGCCCTGACCATCTCGCCCCGGCTGCCGCGGCGCAGCACCTCGGGGTTGGGTTCGAGGGCGAACGGCTCAAGGTATGCCCATGTTGCGGGACCGATGATCCCATCCTGCGTAAGCCCCAGCACGCGCTGGAACTGTATCACGGCGCGTTCGGTCTGGGCGCCGAAAACGCCGTCTATCGGGCCCGGGTCGTAGCCCGCGCGGGAAAGCGCCGTCTGCGCAACCCTGACGTCGCTGCCCGTATCGCCGCGTCTCAATATCCTCATAACACCATACCTCTGAAGTTATTACGCGGCAAGCCGCGCCTTATATACATAAATTATGACGGATGCGCCCGATTGGTGCGGCGCGCGGGCGCGGTACAGCGATGCGGGCGCGCAATAAACCGTTGTCACCGCGCGAAAAAAGCGCCGCTTTCGCGCGAAGGAATGCGGTTGAACCGACGGCCGCCTTGTGCTACAATCAATCGGAACAAACCGCTGGAGAATCGGATGAGAACTTTTCGGACTCGCATTTTGTTTTTTGCCGCGGCGCTGCTGCCGCTGCTTTTTGCGGCCTGCATGGGCGACGCGGGCACGCCGGGCGTGTCCCCCGGGGACACGGCCGAGCCGATCGAGGTGACCCTCGTCCCGGCGATCGCGCCCGTGAAAACCGCGCCGCCGACGCCGAGCCCGGCGCCGAGCCCGAGCCCGAGCCCGGAACCCACCGAGGAGCCGACGCCCACCCCCGAGCCCACGGCTTATCAAAGCGCGGCCTACCCGCTCGCGCCAAAAAGCCTGCGCACGAGGGAGGGCGGAAGGTATCCCGAGGAAGAGATGCTCAACGACGACCCGGAGAAGTTCATCGCCGTCGTCGATCTGACGAACCAGGCCGTGATGATCTATGAAAAGGACGCCGAAGGCAACTACACCGTGCTCGTGCGCGAGATGATCTGCTCCTCCGGCATCGAGCCTTCCGACCGGAGCCCGCGCGGGACCTTCGCCATGGGCGAGGACAGGAAGCGCTTCGCCTATTTCGTCAATTTCGGCTGCTACGCGCAGTATTGGACGCAGATCAGGAACAGGATCTATTTCCACTCCGTCCCCTATTCCGAGCGGGACGACAGGTACCTGATGGAGGAGGAATTCTGGAAGCTGGGCGCGCCCGCCTCGCACGGCTGCATCCGCCTCGCGCCGGACGACGCGCAGTGGATCTATCTCTACCTCTGCCCGGGCACGAGCGTCACCATCACGGACGAACTGCTAAAAAACCAGGCGCTCATCGACAGGCTTCTTCCCAAATCGACGCCCGCGCCCGATTGCTATATGATTGGAAACTAAAAAACGCTTGACCCTGCAAACCGCATGTGGTAATATAATCTTTGCCGCTAAGCGGCTTCATCGCGGGGTAGAGCAGTTGGTAGCTCGTCGGGCTCATAACCCGGAGGTCGTTGGTTCAAGTCCTTCCCCCGCAACCAAACGATGCGCACACCTTATGATGTGCGCATCATATATGGCGGCGTAGCTCAGTTGGCCAGAGCATTCGGTTCATACCCGAAGTGTCACCGGTTCGAATCCAGTCGCCGCTACCACCCAAAAAAGCTAGAGTTCATCTAGCTTTTTTAGCGCCTGAAATATAGTAAATCGCATTATCATATCTCGCCCCGGCAACTTTTTGGCAACTTTATTTTTATCTTCCGGCAACTTTACCCCTCAAAATCTACCGGAGTGTCATCTACCGAACATCTCTATGACCTTCTGCTTGCTGCCCTGCTCGCGCTGCTTTTTGAGGTGGGTGTATATGCACCGCGTGGTCACCGGATCGGCATGTCCGAGGTATTTTTGAGCGGTCAGAACATCGACGCCTGCATCATATAGCAACGTAGCGTAATTGTGCTGGAAGTAGTGGGCGGTCAAGATAGAGCCGATTAGAGACTCGGCCTTCTTAGTTTCCTTGGTTCTCTTTGTATTCCGGGGTTTAACATGCGCATTCAGGTCAACCTGCTGCCACAATTGCATGCTCACCGATATGCTTCATCCGAAATGAGCAAAAGCCGTTGATGCCTTAATTTTTTAAAAAGGGGTTGTAAGATGCAAATCCGGCATTATAATGATTTATGAGGAAACTGTTTTTCAATAAACGAATCTTCAGACGCGAGGTGTCGTTATGTCGGAAATCCTTGAATTTCTTAAAAACATCTACAGCGCTTTCGATGTAAGCAAGATGGAATGGTTCACGTTTGAACCCACCTGGGTCGTGATGGACGTCATCGTCCTGCTGCTCGGCGTGTATACAATTGGGTTTATTATCAAGCACGAGGAGCACCCGAAACAAATCTTATTGGAGTTGCTGTGCTTCATTTTTCTCTTTGCCGGTGTTTATGAAAATATGGCGACGGTCATGGGGTGGTACGGGTTCGGTAAGTCCATCGTGATGATATTCAATGTGCCCATCACCGTGCCGCTGATTGAAGCGTTGTTCACCTATGCGGGGATTCGGTTCGCGCAGCAGCTTAAAATCCCCAACTGGGCGGTAGTTGTTTTATGCGGCATCTTCGGCGTGCTTGCCGACCTGACCCTTGACCCATTGGCGCTGGCGCAAGTGCGCGGAGATATCGGCCGCTGGTCGTGGTTCATTGAACAGGGCGACGTAAACTTTTTTGGCGCGCCTGTTTACAATTACTGCGGTTGGTTTTTGATCTGCGGCATCGGTTCCATGTTTATCCTGTTCGGCCGTCATTGGCACAAGAAAAGCGGCTACAGCAAAATCGTCGGACTGGTTTATCCTCCGCTGTGTTTCCTCGGCGCGCTGACGGTGATGGTATCGCCGCTTTCCTCATTCCTCCTTTGGCTCGGCCCGTGGGGGCAGCGTGGAAGCGCTACGGAATATCCGATGTTCATCGCAATGTTTGTTTTACTTGCCTTGATACTGGTTATTTGGCGGGGCAGGATGCGCGACACACGGAGCAAGAGCACAATGACCGTTTTTCCCGTGGTGTTCGGTGTTTTTTACCTGAGCAATCTCATCTTTGCCTGCCTTGAGCGGCGGTTTGACATCCTGCTTTTCAGCCTGCCGTTCATCGCCATACACATCGGCATTTATCTCTGGGCGCTTTTGAGCAGTAAGCGGGGGGACAATGAGAGAATATAAATTTAAGGGCAATTTTCTGTATTACGTTCGTTTGGTCAAGCGGCTATATGAAAAAACGCTCACCCAAGCGGCCGAACAGTGCGGCTTAACTTTACCCGAAGCGGACATCCTCGCTTTCTTGCGAGAAAATCCCGAATTCGACACATCCAGAGATGTCGCGCTGTACCGTGAAGTTTCCAGGTCGTATGTCAGTAAGGCGGTTGAACGACTTGTAAATCGCGGATATATTGAGGTTGCGCAGGATAACGGCGACCGCCGCCTGCAGCGCCTTCATATTACGGCGAAAGCAAAGGAAGCTACGGATACCCTTCATAACGCGCAGTTTTCCTTTTACGACAGGGTCACGGCGGGTCTTTCAAACGAAGAGGTATCCGCAATGCTGTCGGCAATAGAAAAATGCGCGGCAAACCTGACCCAATAAGCACTTCGATTGCATCAACGCATCTTGCGCATCAAGCTGCCCCGACATCTCTAAGATGTCGGGGCAGCTTTTTTGCTTTTATAAAGAAGAAGGCCCTAATCATGACCAGGATCCCCAGGCCGTGGCAGGCCGGGCGATACAAGGCATCGCGGACGGCGGCCCGTCCGCGCTTCACGCCGTCCGCATGTTTCTTAAGCGCTAAAAACGGCCAGGCATTGCCTGGCTTTTTTCGCGTCCTAAAACAAGCAGGCCGAATCGCAAAAGTTCATTCCGGCAGCCGTTTGGCAACCGCGATCTGCTCTTTTTGGCAATCGCGCCAATAAAATCAGCCGAGCGTCTGGGATGGGCTTTCAGATCGGACAGCTGCTGTCGCCTCCCTTGTTGAGAAAGGCGTGATTATCAACCGCACTCCCTGAAACATCAGGAACTTACTTAATGTAAGAAACAAAAAGCTTCCCGCCTTAATATCATGGAATAGGATATTGAGTTCTGACAATTCCGCCCTGTTTCAGGCCGGACAGGAAGAAGAGAGGGAGGCGGTTCCATGAATTCGGGCCATTCAAACGATTACAGCTATCTGGACCGTATCCGGATACATGAAGGAGCGGACAGATGCAGGGCCGCTTTCAGCGAGACCTTCCGAAAGGATACCCGGCGCGCCGCCGCCCTGCTGAACGACCGGCGGCTCTCGTTCCCCTGCCTGTACGCACTGCGCGAGCAAATAGAAGGGCTGGGCATGCAGAGACATTTAAGCCCGCGCCATATGGCCGCCCTGCGCATCATACATCAAGTAAGAAGATCCGAGGGCTCTGAAGCCGACTATTTGTCTTCCGGACGGGGCTCGGTCTATCCCGCTCTCAAATGGATATTGGAAACAGGCTCCGCGGAAGAAATCGCAGAGGACGATTACGAGCAAATCCTGGACGTGGCCGCGTCGGTTTTAATAAACGCTTACGGGGACAGGGATATACTGCCGCTGGTGGCCGACTTAATTTTCAAGCGAAACAGGAACGGGCGCTATATCCATGACCTGGTATGGGCGCTTTTCCAGGTCCATGATCCCCGGGTGTTGAAGCTGATTGCCGAGCGCGTTCGCTCTTCGGACCCGAAAGACGCCAAGCTGGCGGCTGAGCTGCTGAATATGGACGAAGCGGGCGCCCCGGCCGGTGAGGGCGATCGGGAGGGACGGTACGCGGGCTATCTTCACTGGCTTGAGGAAAACGAGCCGTACCTGTATTTCAGCGGGGAGAGCTTCCAGTATGCCAGCAAACCGGCGTTCTGCGCCGTGGACCTGGAACGGAAATACCTGCAGAGAGGCGTCCCTTCCTTCGATAAACAACCCATCTCCCCTTCGGACGAGGACGCAAACAAAAGTCTGGCGGCTTTTAAGCGGCTAAGCGCCGAGGAGCAGAAAGTCCTCTCGGAGTATTCGCAGAAAATCCACGACAGGAGCGCCTCGGCGTGGACGAAATGGCTGCGCGCGCCCGTCGGCGAGCAGATAAAGGCTGCGAAGGGCGGATTGGAGGGAGACGAATGATCGTAATCGCCGGTTCGCCCCTCCAAATTTCCGAGATCAGCGGCGGATACCCTGAGAACAGCGTGGAAAGGCAGGTTTTGGAGCAACTGTCCAAAAGCGCGGAAGTCTACCGGTACGACACCGTGGAGCAGCTCAGATTTGAGCTTTCCCTGCGCAGAGAAATCGTTGACGCGGCAAGGGCGCTTAACCGGAGCGGGCTCAGATTCGCCGTTTTCCACCAGTCGGAGTGCAACCCGGAATTCTGGGACAGAACGAGCAACGGCGGCTTTCGCCTGAAAAGCGGAGCGAAGCCCAGCGACGCGATCCGGGACATCTTTAAAAACGGTCGAAAATACGCCACGGAATGTGCCACCGCCATGGTGATCGTGTATTACGGGGCGCTGCTCGCGGCCTTTTCGGAGGAAACGTTCAACAGGCTCTTTCCCTCGATCTATCTGATGAACTGGCACGAGCTGGATCCTCTGCTCAGGGAGGCCGGCATTCCCAGAAAAGTCGCGGATATCCTGCCGGGGGACCGCTGCTATTTCAGGAACCCCGAGGTGAACCCGGAAACGCCCGAACTGCAGGGCGAAAACGTCATCGTCCTGCCCAACGGGCTATACTACGGGCACGGCGTGGGCATCACGAACGCCGATCAGATCATCCGCATGTTAAACGCCAACCGGAAAGAGGGCGCGACCCAGTCTGCTTACTTCATGGAAGGCACGGCGGCCCGCCCCAACTTCAAGAGGCTGGAGGAAGCGTCCCGAAGCGCCGCGCGGCCTGCCGTCCTGCAGTGGGCGCCTTTCCCGCCGCCGATCGCGCGCCAGCGCACCCTCGTTTAACTTGAACGAAAGGCCATTTTATAGCTGTCCGCCCGTTCTCATTTGTGCCCCGACATGTGTTCGGATATTAAAAGCTAGGGAACCCCTAGCTTTTTTTACGCGTGTAAGCATACAATCCGCCTTAGCGATGCCTCGCCCATCTATGCCGCAATCAATTTCAGGCCCAAACGCCTGACCTTCTCATTGTTGAAATTCCCGCAGAAATTCTTTACAATAGAAAAGGATTCCGATCATTCTTCTGTGGGGGTTCATTTATGGTTTCTTTAGACGATATCAAACAGGCGAAGGAAAGGATCGCGCCCTACGTTTTTGAAACGCCTCTCATTCGCCTGGCGTGTTTGGATGAGACGCTCGGTTGCGCCGTCTATATCAAAGCGGAAAATTTGCAGAAAACCTATTCTTTCAAGCTGCGCGGCGCGATGAACAAGCTGCTTTCCCTAAGCCCTGCGGAGCTCGGCCGCGGCGTGGTGACCGCTTCCTCCGGCAACCACGGGAAGGGGATCGCCTACGGCGCGAAGCTCCTCGGCGCGAAAGCCGTTATCGTCGTGCCCGATACGACGACCGCCGTAAAAGTGGGAGGAATACGCGCGCTGGGCGCGGAGGTCGTCCAGTGCAAAAAGCTGGAGCGCTACGACGTCGCGCGGAAGCTGAGCGAGGAATACGGCTATACGCTGGCGCATCCCTTCGACGACGAGCTCATCATCGCCGGCCAGGGCACGGTGGGACTGGAAATCGTGGAGCAGCTGCCCGGGCTCGACGCCGTCCTCGTGCCGCTCAGCGGCGGGGGCCTCCTCTCCGGCGTCGCCGCGGCGGTGAAGGCGCTCAGCCCGCATGTGAGGGTGATCGGCGCGGAGCCCGCCGTCCTGCCGCGCTACGCGGAAAGCCTCAAAGCCGGAAGGCGCGTTTCCGTGCCGGAGCGGGATACGCTGGCCGACGCGCTCCCCGCGACGGAGCCCGGCGAAAGGAATTTCCCGATCATACAGGCTTGTGTCGACCAGGTGGTCGGCGTCGGCGAGGCGTTTATCGCAGAAGGGGTGAAGCTGCTGCTCCACAAGGCGAAAATCCTGGCGGAACCGTCCTCCGCGATCGGCATCGGCGCGGTCCTCGCGGGCCTCGTTCCCGTAAAAAAAGGCGACAACGTGTGCTTCGTGATTTCCAGCGGCAATGTGGACGCCAATCGAATCGCGAATTTATGATAACGCGGTCTTCACAAACGAATGAAGGAAATAAAGAAGGAAAAGAGGCGCAGCGCATGGACGCGGTCGATCTGAAGAACATGCCCGTTCCGCAGGGGAAGTATCTCCCCGCTTCGCGCTCCGGGAACCTCGTTTTCAGCGCCGGCATGACGCCGAGGTTGAACGGCGCCCTGATCTTTTGCGGGGAAGTCCGCGCCGACGAGCCGCTGGAAACCTACCGCGAGGCCGTCAGGCTGGCGGCGGCGAACGCGCTCCACGCCGTCTCCAACGCCCTCGGGGAGGGGGAGGCGATCGAAAAAGTGCTGATGATCAACGTTTATATCCGCGCGCAGGAAGGTTTTCAGGCCCACGCCAAACTGGCGGACTTCGCCTCCGACTATCTTTATGAAAGGCTGGGCGAGGCCGGCATCGGCGCGCGGGCGGCCGTCGGGGTCGCGTCCTTGCCGGGCGGCGCCCCGGTTGAAATCCAGCTCGTCGCCGCGATCGCCGGCTGACGCCGCAATCGAATCCGCGTTCTTCATGCGGGGCGAGGGGGGGAGCACGGGGTGCGCGCCCTTCGCTTTTTTCACGGCCAAAAGGGGATTTTGAGTTGCAGCTCCATATTGCCGATTGACAGCGTCACTCCATCGTGATAAAATATGTAAAACGAATTACTATAACGTTTTACTAATCATTATTAAAGCGCGGTTGGTGAATGCATATGGGCGTTACGATCAAGGATGTGGCGCGCGAATCGGGCTGTTCCGTCACAACGGTGTCGTTCGTATTGAATGGGAAAGACAAGAACATATCGAACGAGACCATCAGGCGTATCCGGCAGGCGGTGGATAAGCTCGGATATAGGCCGAACAGGCTGGCCGTGAGCCTCGTCACCAAAAAAACCCGCATCATCGGGCTGATCATACCCGACAACTGCAACCAGTTTTTCGGCAACGTTTCCAAGGTCATCGAAACCTATGCCTGGGCGAACAATTACAACATCATTTACGGCAATTCCGGCAACGACGGGCTGCGCGATATCGAGTATATCAACATGTTCATCGACCGGCGTACGGACGGCATCATGCTGGTCAAATCCTCGGCGCCCCAGCAGGAAACGGAAGAAAAGCTGGCGCAACTGATCGCCGGCACCGAGATCCCGCTGGTCACGCTGGACAGGACCATCGCGGGCGCGAACGTATCCTCCTTCAGCGTCGACAACCGCAAGGGCGGCTATATCGCCGCGCGGCACCTGTTGGAGCTGGGACACAGGAAGATCGGCTGCTACACGGGCCCCAGGAACGTATCGAGCGCGGACGAGCGCACGGAGGGCTATAAAGCCGCCCTGGCGGAATACAGGGTCGCGTTCGATCCGTCGCTGCTCTTTGAGGGCGACTATCAGATGGGGCGCGCGCACGAGGCGTTTTTGCATTTTCGGGCAAAGGGCGTCACGGCGGTATTCGCGCAGAACGACGTCATGGCCTTCGGGCTGTATCGCGAGATGCAGAAGGCGGGGTTAAGCATCCCGGGCCACCTCTCGATCGTCGGGTTCGACGACAACGTGATGAGCGACATCATGCAGCCCCCGCTGACGACCGTCCGCCAGCCGATCGAGAGCATGAGCGTGAGCGCGATCCGCCATCTGATCCTTCGCATTGAAAACGCCGATGAACCGATGCCGGCGCAGGCGTTCTGCTTTGAACCCGAACTGATCGAACGCAAGAGCACCACGGTGCTCAAGAGTGAGAGAGCATGAAAATACTCGTATTCGGATCCCTGAACATCGATAAGGTCTACGGCGTCGCGGAGTTTCCGCGGCCGGGGGAGACCATCCTCGCCCAGTCCTACGATTCGTTCTGCGGCGGCAAGGGCCTCAATCAGGCGATCGCGGCCGCCCGCGCGGGCGGCGACATCCGCTTCGCCGGCATGATCGGGGAGGACGGCGCGATGCTCGCGGAGGTGCTCCGGCGGGAGGGGATCGACATCCGGCGCCTGCGGCAGGTCGAGGGCGCGAGCGGGCACGCGGTGATCCAGGTGGCGAAGACCGGCCAGAACTGCATCATGGTCTACGGCGCGGCAAACGCCCGCGTGGACGAAGCGTTCGCGGACGAGGCGCTCGCGGAGTTCTCGGCAGGGGACGTGGTGCTTCTGCAGAACGAGATCAGCGCCATCGGCCACATCATCCGCAGGGCGCATGAAAAGGGCATGACCGTATTCTTCAACCCCTCCCCGATCGATGAGAGGATCGCGGAGTATCCCCTTCATCTGGTCGATTATTTCATTCTCAACGAGGTCGAGGGCGCGCATCTTTCCGGCAAACAGGAGCCCGGCGAGATCCTCCCGGCGCTCCGGGCGCGTTTTCCCGGATCTTCTTTCGTGCTGACGCTCGGGCCCGCCGGCGCGCGCTATCTGGGCGGGGACGGGATCACGGCGTCCTGCGGCGTATTGGATGTCCCCGTCGTGGACACCACCGCCGCGGGGGACACGTTCTGCGGCTACTTCCTTTGGGCGACCTGCGCGGGCTGTCCGCCGCAGGCGGCCCTCGACATGGCCATGGTGGCAAGCAACATCGCCGTGTCGCGCGCGGGCGCGGAGCCTTCCATCCCGCGCTCGGACGAGGTGGCGGAACTTTATAAAAAAGTCCGGGAATCGGCGGACGCTCAAACGGTTTAAGCACCGCGCTCGCAGTGTTTAGATAAATAAGCAAAAACCAATGGAGGAAAGCCAATGAAAAAGCCTGTTCAACTGATTGCTGTTGTGCTGTTGCTGACGCTTCTCTTCACCGCTTGCGGTAAGGCCCCTTCGGACGGCGGCTCCGATAAGCCCGAAGTCCTCAAGGCGTGCTTTATCACATCCACGCCGCGCGGCAACGAGTTCACCGACCTGATCTGGTCGGGCTTCCTGAAGCTCGAAACGGAAGGCTGGGAGATCAAGTGCATCGAGACCTTTGAGACGGCCGAGCAGGCCGAGCAGATCCGCTCGATGTGCCAGGAGGGCTACAACCTCGTCTATACGCAGGGCGACGACGTCATGACCACCGCCAAGGACATGATGGGCGAGCTCAACGAGAAGTATCCCGACACGTACTTCATCTTCCTCGACACCTACGCAAAGACCGAATATCCCAACACCTGCGCCGTCACGATCGACCCGTTCGAGGCCTGCTTCATCGCCGGCTACGTCGCGGCCTGCAAGTCCGAAACCGGCGAGATCGGCCTCATGATGCCCATGGACACCCCGATCATGCGCCGCTTCGAGTACGGCTACTATTCCGGCATCGATTACGCCAACGCGCAGAACGGCACGAGCGCCAAGGTGACCAAGGCCTACACCAATGACTGGGTCGACACGACCAAGGGCTATGAGTCGACGATCGCGCTCATCTCGAACTATCCGAACATCGACGTCGTCGTGCAGTGCGCCTACATCTCCGGCTACGGCGCCATACAGGCCTGCGCAGACAAGAACGTCCCCTGCATCGGCGTCGACGACTGGCAGGGCGACATCAACCCCATCGTCTTCTGGTCGGCCATCAAGTCTATGGACGTCGCGGTCTATGAGACGGCCAGGATGTGGGCAAACGGCGAGACGCTGCCCTTCGCGATGGAGTTCGACCTCAAGGCCGGCGGCCTCGCGTATGCCGAAGTCGACCTGGCCAACCTGAGCGAGGAGCTGTCCAAGAAGGTCGTGCAGCTCAAGGACGACGTCATTTCCGGCAAGGTGGACGTTTTCGCCGGCGCTTACGAGGAGTGGAGAGAGACCAACTTCGACCAGGCCGGCGAGTAAGTAAGAAGTCAAAGCAATCGCTCTGACAAGGCGGATCAGGGGGGACGGGGCGGGGGGCCGCCGCCTCCCCTGATCCGGCATAAGACAGCCGTCCCGGGAGGGCAGACAGCAATGGGCGAATTAGAGTACATCCTCGAGATGCGGAACATCCGAAAGACGTTCGGGGCGCTGGTGGCCAACGACGACATCACGCTCCGGGTTAAAAAAGGCAGCGTGCACGCGCTCATCGGAGAGAACGGCGCCGGCAAAAGCACGCTGATGAACGTCCTCACGGCGATCCACAGGCAGGACTTCGGCGACATCATCCTCAACGGGGTGAAAACGCATTTTAAAAACTCTCTGGACGCCGCCCGGCACGGGATCGGCATGGTGTACCAGGAGTTCATGCTTTTCCGCGACCTGACGGTTCTGGAAAACGTCATGTACGGCTTCGAGGAAAAGACGTTGGGCCTTTTCATAGATAAGAGGAAAACCCGCAGGCGGATCGAGGAGATCTGCGAGCGTTATCATTTCAACATCCCGCTCGACGAGAAAGTGAACGACCTGCCCGTCTCCATGCTCCAGCAGGTGGAGATCGTGAAGGTCTTATATAAAGGCGCCGACGTCATCGTGCTCGACGAGCCGACCTCGGTTCTGACGCCGCAAGGCATAGAGGGCCTGTTCGACGCGATCCGTTTTTTGACCCGCAACGGCAAAACGATCATTTTCATCACGCACAAGCTCAAGGAGGTGTTCGCCGTCGCCGATACGATCACGGTCCTGCGCGACGGCAGGGTGACGGGCAACGTCAGCCCGAAGGAGATCACCGAAAACGAGCTTGCGAACCTCATGGTGGGCCGCGAGGTCATGCTGCAGTCCGGCAAGGTCCCGGGCGAGCCGGGCGGGATGGTTCTCAAGGTGGAAAACCTCAACGTTAGGGATAAGGACGGCGTGCTGCGCGTCAAGGATGTCAATTTCGAGGTCCGCGCGGGCGAGATCGTCGGCGTCGCGGGCGTGGCCGGCTCGGGGCAGCAGCAGCTCGTCGAGGCCGTCTTCGGCGCGCGCGCGCCCGAGGCGGGCAGCAAAGTCACGTTCCTCGGCCGCGACATCACCGCGGCCGACTCGCGCACGCGGCGCTGCATGGGCATGGGCTACGTGCCGCAGGACCGCCTCGGCGAGGGCGCCAACGCGCAGGGCACTTTATGGGAAAACGCCATCATGGGCTACCACATCGCCCACGGTTTTAAAAACAAGGTTTTTTTAGACCATAAGGAAATCGACGAGTTCACCAACCGGGTCGTCGACCAGTTCAAGGTGAAGTCGCAGAGCATTTACGACAAGCTGCGCAGCCTCTCGGGCGGCAACATGCAGAAGCTGATCGTCGGCCGCGAGTCGATCCAGGACAACAAGCTTTTGATCGTCGAGGACCCGACGCGCGGCATCGACGTGGGCGCCATCGAGTTCGTCTGGGCGAAGCTGCTCGCGATCGCCCGGGAGGGGACCGCGATTCTGCTCGTATCCCACGAGCTCAACGAGGTCATGCAGCTCGCCGACCGGATACTCGTCATCTACAACGGCGAAATCTCCGACGGCGGCAGCTATCGGGAAAAGACGGACCGGGAGATCGGACTTTTGATGCTGCGAGGTGGTACGCAAGATGTCAGAGAGTAAAAATTTCGACCGCGCGCTGCGGAAATTCTTCTCGCCCGACGTCGGCATCGGCGTCACGCGGTATGTGGTTTCCTTCATCGGCGTGATCATCATCGGCTCCATACTGATCGCGGCACAGGGCGAGGACCCCGTCCGCGCCGCCAGATTGATCCTCGAGGGCGCGTTCGGCAACATCGTCTCCGTCGGCAACACGCTTCGGTGGGCGACGCCCTGTATGCTCACGGGCGCCGCGGCCATCGTGGCGTTCAAGTCGGGCGTCACGAACCTCGGCATCGAGGGGCAGATGTACGTCGGCGCGTTCATCGCGGCGGTGCTGGGCTGGGTCGTCAAGCTGCCGCCGGTCGTCCACGTGCTCGTCTGCATCTTCTCGGCGGGGATCGCGGGCGTCGTGTGGGTGATCATCCCCGCGCTGATGCGCCTGTTCTTCAGCATCAACGAGTACGTCACGACCATGATGATGAACTTCATCGCGACGCTCCTGTGCGACTACTTCGTCATCTGGATCATCATCCCGGCGCTCGGGATTACCACGACCACCGCCGCCACGCCCAACATCAGCGACACGGCGCGGCTGAGCACGCTGATTCCGGGCACCTCCTCGAGCACGGGCTTCGCCATCGGCGTGCTCGCCTGCCTTTTGGTCTACGTGCTCTACCGCTACACCATCAAGGGGTATGAGCTCAAGCAGGTCGGCGAGAACCTCAAGTTCGCCAAGACCGGCGGCGTCAACGTCAAAAAGACCTTCATCACGATCTTCATCCTCTCGGGCTTCCTCGGCGGCGTCTCGGGCGGCGTGGAGGTTGCCGGCGGCTACTACCGCTATGTCTCCGGCTTTAGTTACACAATGGGCTGGGAAGGCATCATGATCGCCAACATCTGCAACCGAAACCCGATCGCCCTGATCTTCGTCTCCATCGTCTGGGGCGCGCTGAAGACGGGCGCCATGAATATGGAGCGCGGCACATCGCTCAATCGCCTGACGGTCAATCTGCTGCAGATGCTCTTCGTCATACTCGTTTCGATCGACTTCGAGGGCATTTACTACGCCCTCAGGGATAAGGCGAAGAAGAAACGGGAGATCAGGCGGCTTCTCGCGCAGAAGGGGGAATAAGAGATGTTTTGGGACGTGATCAAAGCCTGTTTCAGCCCGGTGGCCTTCGCGGCGGCGCTTCGGCTCTCGTGCCCGCTGATCATCGGCTCGACCGGCGGCTGCTTCAACGAGAAGACCAGCACCGGCAACCTCGCGTACGAATGCTTCATGCTCACCGGCGCGTTTTTCGGCGCCTACGGCAGCTACCTGACCGGCAGCCCGTTTCTCGGCTCGCTGCTGGCGCTGGCCTCGGGGCTGGCGCTGGCCCTGATCTACGGGATTCTGGTCTATCACCTCAACTGCAACGCCATGATCGTATCGGTCGCCTACAACAGCGCGGCCTGGGCGCTCACGACGCTGCTGCTGGTCGTCGTGTGGAACACGCGCGGCCAGTTCACGGACCCCTCCATCGTCAGCTACTCGAACCTCAACTGGGAGTTCCTAAAGCGCTTCCCGACGCTCGACATGATGTTCAACAACAGCATCCCCATGGTCTACTACGCGTTCCTGTACGCGTTCGTGGGCTGGTTCGTGATGTATAAAACGCCCTTCGGCCTCCGTCTGCGCGGCGTGGGCATCAACCCCGAGGCGTCGCAGGCGGCGGGCATCAACGTGCGCCGCTACCGCTGGATGTGCCTCCTCATCATGGGCGCGTCGATGGGCTTCGCGGGCTCGTACATGCCGCTCTGCGGCATGTCGCTCTTCTCCGAAAACATGACGCGCGGGCGCGGCTTCCTCTGCCTGACGTCCATCCTCGTTGGCAAGGGCCATCCGTTGAAAACCATGCTCATCGCGCTGCTGTTCGGCTACGCCAATTCGATGACGCTCGTGCTCTCGACCTACGGATTGCCGACCCAGATCATCAGCATGCTGCCCTATATCATGGTGCTCATCGTGCTGCTCTCGGTCGGCATCAAGAACTTCAAGGGCATCGCCAACATCTCCAGCGACACCGTCTGACCCCCCGCCCGATCAACGAACGAAAGGATTGGTTTGCCATGGTAAAACAGGAGCTTGTCCCCGTGGGGCGCGCGAATTATATCTACCGCTGCGTCCACCGCGTCATGGAGGGCGACTGCCAGATGGAGCACGGCCCCATCGAAGTCACAATAGGCCCTCTAATCGCGGAGAAATACTGCGCCACCAACGCCATGTTTTATGATTTTCTACAGGCGAGCGGCTATCGGCCCGCCGACGCGCGCAATTACCTCAAGCACTGGGAAAACGGCAAGTATAAACCGGGCGAGGAGGACCTGCCCGTCGTCAACGTTTCCATCGACGACGCGCGCGCCTACGCCGCGTTTTGCGGCATGCGGCTGCCCACGGAATACGAATGGCAGTACCTCGCCGCGGGGCCGGAGCATTTGACCTATCCCTGGGGCAACCGGAAGGAATACGCCCGCTGCAACGTGTACGGCACGACGCTCGAGCCGGTCGACAGCCGGCCCGAGGGCGCGTCCCCCTTCGGCCTTATCCACATGTGCGGCAACGTGTGGGAATATACCGAGCCCGTCCATTGCGACGGCGCGCGCGATCATTATTTCCTCACGCTGCGCGGCGGCTCCTACTACACCGCGCCGGACTACTGGCATGTGGAATGCGGGGCGCTGCCCAACGACAACCACCTCAAGGTGCACATGCTGGGCGCCGCGATGGACCGCTATGAAACCGTGGGCTTCCGCTGCGTGAAGGAGGGAAAGTAAGATGATCCATCACGATGCAGCCAGTAAGCGCGTGACGCTTGCAAACAAATCGCTGCGCGTCGCGCTCAGCTACGCGAACGGCGTCCAATTCGAGGAGTTCTCCAACATCCCTTCCGGCCGTCCGGCCAACCGCGGCCGCGAGGCCTTCGTGCTGGGCATCTACGGAAAGGAATACGCGAGCGGGGATTTTGCCGTCACGCAGGTGAAAACGGCGAAGGACAGCAAGCTGGAGCTCGTCACCTTCCTCCTTGAAAAGCCCGAGGAAAAACTCGCGGCGCGCATCCACCTCATCAGCGATTGCGAGGACACGGTTTCCGTGCTCTACCAGTTCCGCGACGGCTACAAGCTGGGCGCGCCCGCCGTGGCGACCCTGCACCTGCCGCTGCTCGCGGGTTTCGAGTCGGGCGCGGAAAGGGACAGCAAGCATTATCCCGCGGGCGTCATGCCCTGCGACAAGGGCGACGTGATGCAGCCCATGATGGAGTATTTCCACTCCGCGGACATCCTGCTGCCGCTGGTCGTCTGCGACGAAGATGAAAAATACGGCTTCAGCGTCGGCTTCCCCACGCGAAGCGATCTGAACGACACCGGCGCGACGCAGAACGTCAACAAGCTCCTCACGGCTATCAACAGCGAGGACGCGCTCGCGAACCATCAGGTGCGCATCAATCCGGACGACAGCTTCAACGACACGGTCGAACTGAAGGTCACTGGCATCGCGGGCGGCTGGGCCGAGGCGTTCGACCGCTATCGCGACGAGTGGCGGAGCCGCTATGATTTCGCCGAGTACGAGCGCCCCGACCTCCGATGGATCGCGGAGGGCTGCGTGCACAACTTCGTGTTCCTCTACGGCAAGGAGGGCTTCGACCACGGGAAGCAGGAAATCGACGTGGACGGCCTCCTCGCGCAGGGCGAGGCGTTCGGCGACTACGACACGGTGGCGATCTGGAACCAGTATCCGCGCCTCGGCATAGACAAGAGGACTCAGTGGGATTTCTACGACGATTTCCCCGGCGGGCGGGAGGCCCTGCGCGCCGCCGTCAAAAAGTTCCACGAGCGCGGCGTCAAGGTGCTTTTGCCCTTCATCCCGTGGGACCGGGGCAACGACGAAACGACGAACACCATGGGCGACGCGTTTGCCCGCATCGTCGCCGACACCGACGCCGACGGCTACCAGCTCGACACGCTGCGCGATTTGCCGTTCAGCTACCGAAAGAAGCTCGACGGCATCCGGCCGGGCATCCTGCTGCAGACGCAGCACCACCCGCTCAAGAAGCACCCGGTCGAGTTCATCACCTCGTCGTGGGACGAGTTCTGGCGCGTGGACCCGATGCCGGAGGCGGACGTGTTCCGCTTCATGTGCCCGCAGCACATCGCGCCCGTGATCTCGCGCTGGCTGAGGCTCGAGGACAAGTGGACGCTCATCAAACGCTGCGAGTTCGGCGCCGCGCCCATCGTGATCTGGCAGGATATCTTCGGCCGCTGGATGCCGTATACCGAGGAGCAGAAGGCGCGCGTCAAAGCGTGGAAAGAGACCTATATGCGCCACCGCGCCGTCTACCAGGGCAGGAAACCCATCCCGCTCATGCCGACCGGGCACAGGGATATCTTCTGCAACCTGTTCGTCGAGGACGCGGGGAGCGCGCGCATCTATTCGTTCTACAACCACGCCGGGACGCCCGAACGCTGCGCGATGGCGCTTGCCGCCGCGAACGGCGTCGAAATCGTCCTGGGCCGCGGCGAGGCCGCGCTCGACGGGACGCGCCTTTGTGTGGAGGTCCCGCCCAAAGAGGTCCTGCACGTCCTCGTGAAGTAAATAAAGCGCACGCGATGCCGGGCCGGAGCGAATCCCGGCATCGAGCATAAAGGGGGCCGCTTGGGATGACGGAGCATTTTCTCTCTAAAGACCCGTTCGGGCGCTACGCGGCGCGCGTCTATTACGAGTGGTGCCAGGCGATGGACGAGGGCCGCGCGGCGGAGGAATACGAGTCGCGCTGCCGCGCGCTGCAATCGGGGGAACATGACGGCGGGGAAGAGGGTCCCTTCGCGGCGGAGCGCCTGGCGCTGAAGCTGAGGAAGCGCCTCCTCTCGGCGCCCGTCCGGGCGGATTATCCGTATGAGGAGCCGTCGGATTACCCCTCCATCCTCGCGGCGCGCAAAGACGCCGCCGCGAACGGAAAGTTCAAAGGCACGCTCGACGAAAGCCTGCTTGCCGAGCGCGTCGCGGGCTGCTGGACGGGGCGCATCGCGGGGTGCCTGTTGGGAAAACCCCTGGAGTTCATGCGCCGCGCGCAGGTCGCGGGCATGCTGCGGGCGACCAACAACTGCCCCGCGGCGCGGTATACGGCCTCAAGCGAGTTCACGCCGGCCATGATGCGGGAATGGAATCTGCGCACCGGCGTGCCGGAGCAGCCGTGGATCGACGAAATCGGCGACGGCGCGCCCGTCGACGACGACACCAACTACACGGTCTTTAACCTGAAGCTGCTCGAAACCTTCGGGCGGGACTTCCAGCCCAACGACGTGCTCTACGCGTGGATCAACTGGATGCCCGCCGGCATCACGGCCACCGCCGAGCGCGTCGCCTATGGGAACGCCTGCCGCGGCGTGCTGGCGCCCCACAGCGCCACCCACCTCAACCCGTACCGCGAATGGGTGGGCGCGCAGATCAGGGCCGAAGTTTTCGGCATGGTCAACCCCGGCGATCCCGCGGCGGCGGCGGAAATGGCGTTTCGCGACGCCTGCGTTTCGCACGTCAGGAACGGCGTTTACGGCGAGCTGTTCGTCGCTGCCATGGTCGCGGCGGCGTTATCCTCGGCGGATGCGCGGGAGGCGGTCCGCGCGGGGCTGCGTGAGATCCCCGCGCGCTCGCGCCTCTATGAGGCCGTGAGCGAGGTGCTCGGCTGGCACGGGGAGGGGCGGCCTTTCTCCTTTGCCGCCGACCAAATCCACGCCCGTTACGACGAGGGAAACCTCCACCACTGGTGCCACACGGTGCCGAACGCCATGCTCGTTGCGGCGGCGCTCCTCTACGGCGCGGGGGACTTTACGAAAACGTTGGGATTCGCCGTGTCGGACGGCTTCGACACCGATTCCAACGGCGCCGTCGCGGGCGCAATCGCGGGGGCGATCGCCGGGCGAAGCGGCATCCCCGCCCATTGGAAGGAGGCGTTCCACGGCAAACTGTATTCCTCGGTGGCGGGCTTCGAATGCATGGCGGTGGAGGAGCTGGCCCGGCGCACGCTCTTGGTCCAGCGCGGCGAAATCGAGTTGGACGAGCGCGTCCGGCACCGCTACGACTACCGCGAAAGCTTTACAGAATAACGATAACAATAAAACGGAGAAACGGACATGATCGAGCAAAAAACCGTGCGGATCGAGCGGGGCAGCTACATCTTCCGGGTCGTGCACCGCATCATGGAGGGCGACTGCCAGATGGACCACGGCCCGCGCCCGGAGACGGTGGGCCCGCTGGAGGCGGACGTCTATTGCGTGACGAACGCCATGTTTTACGAGTTCATCCAGGCGAGCGGCTACCGCCCCGAAAACGTGCGCAACTACCTCAAGCACTGGGAAAACGGCAAATACGGACCGGACGAGGCCGACCTGCCGGTCGTCAACGTCTCGCAGGACGACGCGCGCGCCTACGCGGCCTTCTACGGCAAGCGCCTGCCCACCGAGCCGGAGTGGCAGTACCTCGCGGGCGGCCCGAACAAGCTTTTGTGGCCATGGGGCAACGAGAAGGACTACGCGAAGTGCAACGTCTATACCGACCGTTTGGAGCCGGTAAACAGCCGCCCGGAAGGGAAGTCGCCCTTCGGGCTCTACAACATGTGCGGCAACGTGTGGGAGTTCACCGCCGAAACCCACGCGGACGACGGGGACGCGCATTATTTCATTGCGCTCAAGGGCGGAAGCTGCCATAACGCGCCGTATTACTGGCACGCCGAGTGCGGCGCGCTGCAGAACGACAGCCACCTCAAGGTGCATCTGCTGGGCGACGCCATGAACCGCTTCGAGACGGTCGGATTCCGCTGCGTGAAGGAGGTAAGCTAAGATGCTGCTGTTCGATAAAGGCGCGCGCGCGTTTACCATGCAAAACGACGCCCTGCGGCTGTCGGTCGATTTCTCCGAGGGCGCGCTCATCCGGGAGCTGACCAACCTCCACTGCGGCGCTGTGGCCAACCGCGACCGCGAGGCGTTCGTGATGCGCATCTACGGGAAGGACCTGACCAGCCGCGATTTCGTTCTGACGGACGCCATAAGCTTCGAGGACGCGACGGAGGACCTCGTGACCCTGCTCTTTGAAAACGAGGCCGAAAAATTGAAGGTGCGGCTGCATTTCATGAACGACCGCCGCCAATCCATCCGCATCCTCGCGCAGGTCTACGACGGCTATAAATTCGGCGTGCCGTATGAGAGCCGCTTCAGGCTCCCCGTTCTCAACGAGCTGGAATGCGGCAGGTACAGCACGCTGCTGCCGCCGGCCTGCCCCTTTCGAAGCCGCGCTGGCAGGAAGATCCTGATGCCGCTTCGCGATTACCAGTATAGCTCGGATATACGCCCGCCGATGGTCGTGCTGGGCGCGGACGGGAAAACCGGCTTTTCCGTCACGTTCCCGAGCCAGAGCGACCTCAACAACGAGGGCTCCTCGCAGCTTGTGAACAAGCTGCTCGCCGCGATGGAAACCGAGGAGGAAATCCGCAACAGCTTCGTTCGCATCTGTCCGGACGCCTCGTTCAACGACACGATGGAATTGATCGTCACGGGCATCACGCGCGGCTGGCCCGAGGCGTTCGCGCGCTACCGCGATTTCTGGAAGGCGCCCTACTGCTTCACGGAATACGAAAAGCCCGACCTCAAGTGGTTCAACGACTGCGCCGTGCACAACTTCGTCTTCTTCTTCGGCAAGGAGGGGTTCGACCATCGGAAGATGGAAATCGACGTCGACGGCCTGCTCGAACAGGGCGAGGCGTTCGGCGGGTACGACACGGTGACCATCTGGAACCAGTATCCGCGCCTCGGAATCGACAAGAGGACCCAGTGGGATTTCTACGACGATTTCCCCGGCGGGCGCGAGGCGCTGCGCGAGGCCGTGGGGAAATTCCACGCCCGCGGCGTGCCGGTGTTTCTTCCCTACATCCCGTGGGATCAGGGCCCGCGGGAGTGCGAGGACTCCATGGGGGACGAGTTCGCCCGCATCACCGCCGACACAAACGCGGACGGCTGGCAGCTCGACACCATGTACAGCATCCCGGCCTCCTTCCGCGAGAAGCTCAATCAAGTGCGGCCCGGCCTCGTGTTGACCTCGCAGTTCCACCCGACCAAAAAGCTGCCGGTGGAGCTCATCACGACCTCGTGGGACGAATACTGGCGCTGCGAGGCGATGCCGGAGGTGGACGTGCTGCGCTTCCTGCTGCCCATCCACCTCGCACCGCAGATTTCCCGCTGGGCGCGCTATGAGGACAAGACCCGCCTCATCAACCGCGCCATGTTCGGCGGCGCGCCCATCGTGATCTGGCAGGATATCTTCGGGCGCTGGATGCCCTTCGCGGAGGAGCAGAAGGCCATGATCAAGGCGTGGAAGGCGGTTTACCTGAAATATAAAGATATTTTCCAGACCGGAAAGCCCATCCCGCTTTACCCGACGACCCGCGAAAACCTCTACTGCAACGTGTTCACAAACGAGCGCGAGACCGCCTCGATCTACTCGTTCTACAACGACGGGCCCGATGAGATCGAGGGCGGCTGCGAACTCTGGCATCCGTTCCAAAATAGCGTCGAGCTGATCCTGGGCAAGAGCGCCGGCGTATCCTTGGAGCGGGGCAGCCTGACCCTGCGGGTGAAGCCCCATAGCGTGGCGCAGGCGCTGGTGCGCTGAGGCCCGGGCAAAAACTGAAACTTATTTAAAGCCGCCGCCTCCGGGCCGGCCGCGTGCCGCGGCGAGGAAAACCGCCGAACGGCCCTGTATAGGCGCCGCTTTTTGGCGACGCGCTTTTTGTTGATTTTTATACGGCTGTAATAAGGACAAATTATGTATCCATCGTGAACTGCAAGTGTTGCATTCATCGGGATTTCAGATTATAATCATGCATAAGATATCGGAATGCCAGCGTCCGCTTATACGGATTCTTCTGGCGTCCAATCATTTACAGGGAGGAAAACATCAATGAAGAAAATCCTGGCAATTCTCCTGGCGCTCGTGCTCGTGCTCTCCCTTGGCGCCTGCGGACAGCCCAACACGGACCAGCCCGGGTCCGGCGGCCAGTCCGGTTCGGGCAATCCCGTCGTGAAGATCGGCGTGTTCGAGCCTGCCTCCGGCGATAACGGCGCCGGCGGAAAGCAGGAAACCCTCGGCGTGGAGTACGCGAACTTCGTGAGCCCCACCGTTGAGATCGGCGGCAAGACGTACGACGTCCAGCTCGTCAAGGTCGACAACGAGAGCTCCAACGACAAGGCGGCTTCCGCCGCCTCGACGCTTGTCTCGGCCGGCGTCAGCGTGGTGCTCGGCTCCTACGGCTCCGGCGTGTCCATCGCGGCGTCCCCGACGTTCGAGGCCGCGGGCATCCCCTGCGTCGGCATCACCTGCACGAACCCCCAGGTCACCGAGGGCAACACGCATTATTTCCGCGTCTGCTTCCTCGATCCGTTCCAGGGCACCGTGCTCGCCAACTATGCCTTTAACGAACTGGGCATCAAGAAGGCGTACTGCCTCTCCAAGCTGGGCGACGATTACTCCGGCGGCCTCGTGAACTACTTTGTCGAGGCGTTTGAGGGGCTCGGCGGCGTATGCGTCCAGGATACCTTCCCTGACGGCAACTCCGACTTCACCTCCTACATCAACAACGCCAAGAACGAGGGCTGCGGCGTGTTCTTCTCGCCCGTCTCCACCGAAGCCGCGCAGCTCATCATCGACCAGGCGCAGGCGCAGAGCCTCGGGATGCCCATCCTCGCGGGCGATACCTGGGATTCCAACGTGATCCTGCAGGCCGCCAAGGGCAAGAATGTCGACGTCACCGTCACCACCTTCTATCCCGAGGGCGCGAACGCCGATTTCGATAACGGCTTTAAGGAGTGGGTCAAGGCCGACGCCACCCGCCTTGCCAACAACGGCGGGGACGACACGGTCGCGGCCGTCACGGCCATGGGCTACGACGCGTACTACTTCGCGCTCGAGGCCATGAAGAAGGCCGGCAGCACAGATCCCGCCGCCATCATGGAGGCCCTGTGGTCCACCGAGTATACGGGCGTGTCCGGCCCCATCGCGCTCGACCAGGTCAACGGCGACGCGATCCGCAACACCGCCTACGTCAAGCACTGCAACACCGAGACGGGCAAGTGGGACGCCCTGCCCGCCGTCACGATCGAATAACGCGAAGTTTGCCGGGCGGCGGGGGTCGGTTACCCCCGCCGCGCTTTGTAAAAACGACGGCATCGCGCTTCGGGTCAACGATGCCTTATGCCGCTTCAAAAGGGAATGCAGGGCGTTCCTTTTTCAAGCGGCATATATGGAGGCGAAAGAAATGTTTGAGTTTCTGCACGACAATCTCTCCTACATCCTCTCGGGCATCTCGGTGGGCGGACAGTACGCGCTCATCGCCATCGGCTACACGATGGTTTATGGCATACTCCGCCTCATCAACTTCGCGCACGGGGACGTGTTCATGGGCGCGGGCTTGATGATGGTCTACCTCTCGGCCTCTCTGCCGGTGACGGTGACCATCCCGATGGTGCTCGTCATGACCGTCGTCCTGGGCTTCCTCATCGAGCGCGCGGCCTATAAGCCCCTGCGCGGCGCGCCGCGCATGTCCGTGATGATCAGCGCCATCGGCGTGTCGTATCTTTTGCAGAACGCCGCGCTGTACTTTACGGGCGGCCTCGCGAAGGTCTATCCCGCGATTCCCTGGCTCTCCGACACGGTCGTCATCTGGGGCGCGACCACGAAGATGGTCACGCTTGTGACGCCCGTTCTCACGCTTCTGCTCGTGATCCTTCTGACGCTCATGATCAAGCATACGAAGATCGGCATGGCGATGCGGGCCGTCTCCAGGGATTTTGAAACGAGCCAGCTCATGGGCATCAAGATCGACGCGGTCATCTCCGTCACCTTCGTGATCGGCTCGTTCCTGGCGGCGGTGGGCTCCCTGCTGTATTTCACGAACTACGCGTCCGTCACCCCGATTTCCGGCGGCATGCCGGGCCTTAAGTGCTTCGTGGCGGCGGTGTTCGGGGGGATCGGCAGCATACCGGGCGCGGTCCTCGGGGCGTTCATTATCGGCATCTGCGAGAACATCATCAAGGGCGGCAGTTCGATCTTCGGCATCGGCGGGAGCGGCTGGACAACCTTCTCCGACGCGTTCACGTTTGCGCTGCTCATCATCATCCTTGTCGTGAAGCCCACGGGGCTCTTCGGCGAGAAGGCCACGGACAAGGTCTGAGGAGGGGGAGGCATGAAAAAGAAAAGCAAATTGGAGCTTTGGATCGCCTTTGGCGCCATCGCGCTCATCTACATAGCGGTCTATATCCTGGAGCGGACGATGAACCCCGGGCATATCATCTTCACCGTGCTCAAGAAGGGCGCCATCTATTCCCTCGTCGCCGTTTCGATGAACCTGCTCAACGGCTTTACGGGCCTCTTTTCGCTGGGGCAGGCGGGCTTCATGCTCATCGGCGCGTATACCTACGCGATCTTCACCATGCCGGTCGCGGTGAAGCTCTCCGAGCAGGTCTATAAGTATTACGAATGCGCCGTCCAGTTCGACACGGGCATCTTCGTCGCCCTCCTCTGCGCAGGGCTTGCCGCGGCGTTCTTCGCGGCGCTCATCGGCTTGCCGGTGCTGCGCCTGAAATCGGACTATCTGGCGATCGCCACTCTGGGCTTCGCGGAGATCATCCGCGCCATCTTCCAGTGGGACAGCCTGGGCCCGGTCACGAACGGCGCGAACGTCCTGCGCTCGTACAAGGACCTGACGGACGTGACCATCCCCTTTACGGACATCCCGTTCCCGCCGACGCTGTTCGTGTTCTTCGCGGCGGGCGCCTGCGTCGCGCTGATCGTGCTGCTCATCAACTCCTCCTACGGCCGCGCGTTTAAAGCGATCCGGGATGATGAGATTGCGGCGGAGGCCATGGGCATCAACCTCTTCAAGCACAAAGAGATGAGCTTCGTGATCAGCTCCTTCTTCGCGGGCGTCTCCGGCGCGCTCCTCGCGATGTACCAGTACACGGTGCAGGCGGCGCAGTTCAAGAGCGCCATGACCTACGAGATCCTTCTGATCGTCGTCATCGGCGGCATCGGCTCCATTTCCGGCTCCAGCATCGCGAGTTTCCTCTATATCGCGTGCTCCGAGTGGTGGCTGCGCGGGCTGGACATGGGAAGGTTCCTCGGCATCGACTCCGCGACGCTGTTCCGCTCGGGATTCCGCAAATTCATCTTCTCGCTCATCATCATGGTGATCGTGCTCTTCTTCGCCAAGGGTCTGATGGGGGACAGGGAAATTTCCTTCCGCGGGCTCGCGGGGCTTTTTAAAAAAAGGCCGAAACCGGCGGATCCGATGAAAGGAGGCGGTGCGAATGGCTGAGAACGTGCTGTGCCTTGAGGATGTGACGATGCAGTTCGGCGGCGTCGTCGCCGTCAACAACCTGTCTCTCGAGGTGAACCGGGGCGAGATCGTCGCGCTTATCGGCCCCAACGGCGCCGGCAAGACGACGGCGTTCAACTGCGTCACCGGCGTGTACGAGCCGACGAACGGCGTCGTCACCTTCAACGGCAAAACGATCGTCGCGAACCACCCGCGCGGCAAAATGAAAAAGCTCTACGCGGGGGAGAACGCGAAGAAATACGTCGGCCTGCGCACGGTCGACCCGACGCCCGACCAGATCACGCGCCTCGGCATCGCGCGCACGTTCCAGAACATCCGCCTGTGGAAGAGCATGACGGTTTTCGACAACGTGCTGACGGCCAAGCACATGCGGGCGAAGCAGAACGTGTTGACGGCGACGCTGCGCATCAGCCGTGCCGAGGAGAGGCGCATGCGCGAGGAGACGGCCGCTTTGCTCGAGGAACAGAACCTCCTGCAGTACGCGGACGATCTGGCGGTGAGCCTGCCCTACGGCCTCCAGCGCAGGCTGGAGATCGCGCGCGCCCTCGCGACCGATCCGACGCTGCTGCTGCTCGACGAGCCCGCGGCCGGCATGAACCCGCAGGAAACGCAGGAGCTCGGGGAGTTCATCGTGCAGATCAAGAACAAATACGACCTGACGATCTTCATGATCGAGCACCATATGGATCTCGTCATGCGCTTTTCCGACCGCATTTATGTGATCGACTTCGGGCGGCTGATCAGCTGCGGGACGCCCGCCGTCGTGCAGGCGGACCCGCGCGTCATAAACGCATATCTGGGGGTGGGCTGATGGGCGAGACGATACTGAGCATCAAGAATCTGAAAGTCACTTACGGCGGCATCGAGGCCGTGAAAGGCATCTCCTTCGACGTGGCCAAGGGCGACATCGTGACGCTTATCGGCGCCAACGGCGCCGGAAAAAGCTCGACGCTGCGCGCGATCGCCGGGCTCGTCAAGCTCAAGGGCGGCGCGATCGAGTTCGAAGGCGAGAACATCGCGGGGCGCGACACGACCTCCATCGTCAAGAAAGGCGTCACTTTGGTGCCCGAGGGGCGGCGCATTTTCCCGGACCTCACGGTCATCGAGAATCTGCGCGTGGGCGCGTATATGCGAAAGGACGACCTGTCTGAGGACATCGCCTGGGTCTACGAGCTCTTCCCGCGCCTGAAGGAAAGGTCCTGGCAGGCGGGCGGCACGCTCTCCGGGGGCGAGCAGCAGATGCTCGCGGTCGGCAGGGCGCTGATGAGCCGGCCGAAGCTGATGATGATGGACGAGCCCTCGCTGGGGCTCGCGCCCCTCATCGTGCGCGACATATTCAATATCATCAAGGAGATCAACAAGCGCGGCGTCACGATCCTTTTGATCGAGCAGAACGCCAACATGGCGCTCTCCACGGCCGACACGGGCTACGTGCTCGAAACCGGGCGCATCACCATGGCCGGTCCCGGCAAGGAGCTTTTAGCCAACGAGGCGGTCAAGGCCGCGTACCTGGGGACTTGAGAAAAAACGCAGCTTATCAGAAAAAGCGGCATTGCCGCTTTTTTTGATAAGCTTATTTCCGGTTTCAGTTGAGGCGCGAATCGCGCAGGTAGTTATAGACCGTCGTGCGGGAGATTCCCAGTTCGTGCGCCACGATGTCCACGGCGCCCTTGAAGTTAAAGAGCCCTTTTTCCGTCATCGCCTGTATGGCGGCGAGGTTCTTTTCGAGCGGGGATACGCCCTTCAATTCGTTGGCGGCCGACACGGCTTCGTTGAGCATGTGGTGGATCAGATCCTCCACCGTCTTCGGGTAGATTTCAGAGACGGCGACCGCCTGCGGATCCACGCCCGCCATGTATTCCTGCATCAGGCCGTCGAACGGGCAGGAGAGGTCCATGTTGAAGCAGAGCAGGCCGATGATGCGGCCGTTCTCCCCCCGGATGATCGTCGTGATGCTCCGGATGGTTTTGCCCTCCGTGCTCAGCGAATAGTACGGGCCGAGTATGTCGGTGCCCGTCTTTTCGCTGTCCCTGATGAGATCGAAGCAGAGGTTCGTCAGCGGCGCGCCGACCGATCGGCCCGAGATGCTCCCGTTCACCACCTTCACGGCGGAATGCTCGGGATCCTCGAGCGAGTGGACGACCACCTCGCAGTGCCTGCCCACAAGCTTGGCGACCGCATCCGCCGTGCAGCAGTATGCGTGGAAAATCATCCTATCCGCTTTGGTGAAGGTTACGACCGGACGATTGCGCCCCATCTGTGATTGCCCCTTTTCATTTAGACTTCCTGTTGGGTGATTCAACGGCCCTCGCCGTCCGCCCGCGTGATGGTCATGCGGCACGGCTCGCCCTCCCCGTCGGCCACGGTCGTGGGGAAATCGATGGCCACATGGGGGAAGGGGTGGATGATCGCGTAATCGCACGCGCCGATCATATCGCGGCAGAAGGCTTTGATCTCCGCGGGCGTCGCCCCGAGCTCCCGGATCGCCTCGCAGTGCGGGCACGCGTGGAACAGCTTGACGGCCCTGTCGTCCTCAACCTCGGCGATCTCCTGCTCGAACACGAGCATGCCGCCCTTGCTCGTCTGCCCCAGCAGCGCTTCCTTCGGGCCGATGTTCTCCGCGCCGTATTTCTCCGCGATCTGGTTCCCCTGATAGATTCCAAAATCCCACGAACCCTCGCGTATGATGCGCTCGGCGTCGATCTCGGGATACAACTCTTTGATTTTTCTGTAAATAAACCAGACCTGGCGCGAGCGGTCCATATACGCGTTTTTGACGATGGCTTTAAGCTCTTGCTCTGAAACGGGCTGTCCGAAACCGAGGCTGTCCGTAAATTCTTGAATGTCTTTTTTCGCCATTATTATACACCTTTTTCCTTTTATTTTGAACCTGCCCAGGCAGCGTCCTGTAAAATATATTATGGAAGCGACGCCCGCGCGCCGCGTCCGGGCTAGTTGTCGAGCATGACCTCGATGATCTGTTCGTCGGTGGGGCCCATGCCCTCCCTGGCGATCCGCCCCACGTTGCGGATGGTCGCGTCCGCGTCCGCGCTCACAATTCCGTCGCCCGACCGGTAGGCGAGACCGGCCATGGCCTGCCTGTGGGCGATGAATGCGGCGTGCAGCCCCGCGGCGATTTTTGCGCCGCACGAAGCCTTCGCGCCGTCGCAAATCACCCCCGCCATCACGGCGAGCGCGTTGGAGATGGTGTTGCCGATCTGTTCGACGGAGCCGCCTTCGATATAGGAAAGCGCCGCGCCGCTGGCGCAGGCCGCAGAGATCGCCCCGCAGAACGCGGAGAGCTTGCCGATGAACTGCTTTTGATAGATGGTCGCGAGATTGGCGAAGGCCAGCATCCGGAACATGCGCTCCTCGGAATATCCCATCTGCGTGCAGTAGACGACGGAGGGGACGGAGGAGGCGATGCCCTGGTTGCCGCTGCCGGAATTGATGATCACGGGCATCGGGCAGCCGGACATCCGCGCCTCGGAGGCCGCCGCCGCGTACGCTTCCATCTTTTGATAAACGTCGGGGTCCGCGCCGAGCAGCGTCATGCCGTAATTCAGCCCGTAGCCGCCCGAAAGGCCCTCGCGCGCGATGGCCATGTTGCAGTCGATCTGCGGCGCGAGTATGGGTCGTATCGCGTCGAGCTCCACGGTGTCGGCGTATTCCTTGATCCGCGCGATCGTCAGCGCGGATAATCCCGCCCGCTCTTTGGAAATAACGGGATTACCGCGCGGGCTTTCCTCCGGAAGGTTTATCAGAATTTCGCCGTCGCGCTCGAGGCGGGTCACCCGGTCGTGCGCGCCCTGCACCTCGACCCTCACAGAATGGGTTTCCCCGCGCGCGTCGAGCGATATGTGCAGTTCGTGCGCGGTGTCGAGCCGATAGGATTCGCAGGCGCCGCGCCGCACCGCGGCGGTGATTTCCTTTTTTTGCGCGTCCGTAACGCGGGCGAGCACCTGCATCCCGGCCTCCGCGTCGCCCGCGATGGCGCCGGCGAGCGCCGCGGCCTCGATCCCGGCCAGGCCTTCCGTGCCCGGTATCCGGACCGATTTGACGTTTTTGACGATCTTTCCGCTGCAGCCGACGCGCAAGCTGACGACGGGCTCGCCGAGCGTTTTATGCGCGATGGCGCCGGCGAGCGCGACCGCGATCGGCTCCGTGCACCCCATCGCCGGCACGAGTTCTTTTTCCAATATATACGTGAAATCTTTCATCTGATTTGCTTCAAGCACGACGCGTCCCTCCGACCGGAGTAAATACTCTCGCTCCTCGTGTAGAATAACACGTGATAAAATTTTAGTCAAGATTTTGTTGCATTATTTCACCATATATTGTACAATAATTCAAGCTAAGGGCGATGGACAAGTCGCTCAATATGTGGAGGAGAATTCGTTATGAAGAAACTCATCGCATTATCCCTTGTGCTTCTGATGGCTCTGGCCAGCCTCGCAGGCTGCGGCACAAAGCCCGCCCAGGGGACCAATCCCCCGCCCGCGGAGACCGACGCCGGCACTCCCACCGAGGCTGTTCAGCCCGCGGAGACTCCGGCCGAGCCCGTCGCGCCCATTAAGATCGCCTATATCGGGCCGCTCACCGGAAACTATGAAACCTACGGCAGGCATCAGCGCCAGGCGCTCGAGCTTGCGGTCGACACCATCAATGCCGAAGGCGGCATCAACGGCGCTATGGTCGAAATCGAGTGGAACGACGACAAGTCCGACCCGAACGAGACCGCGAACCTCGCCTACAAGGTCTGCGACGAGAAGGATGTGCTCACCGTGTTTGGTCCCTTCACGACCACTTCCGCCCTCGCGACCGTCGACATCTTCGTCAACGCCGAGATGCCCGTGTGCTCCGGCTCCGTCTCCAACGCCGATTGGTCCGGCATGGGCCAGGGCCGCTTCTTCCGCGGCGACTCCACCACCCGCCAGATGTGCACCTACTTCGCCAACTTCATCATCAACGACATGCAGCTCAAGAAGGTCGCCATGTATTATGAGCAGAGCGACTGGGGCCAGGGTATGTATGACGAATTCGCGGCCGCCTTCACCGCGCTCGGCGGCGAGATCGTGTACTTCGACATGTTCCAGACCGACCAGAAGGACTTTACGGCTTCCCTCTCCAAGTTTAAGGAAGTCGACGCCAACTACGACCTGTTCTTCCTCGTGGCGCACCTGAACGAGGCTTCGCTGCTGGTCAACCAGATGCGCAAGCTCGGCATCGAGAAGACCATCCTCTCCAACAACTCTCTGCAGGACGCGGTCTACATCCAGAACGTCGGCGAAAACTGCGAAGGGCAGATTCTGCTCTCCTATTACGGCGCCGCGGGCAACACCGAGAAGTTCGAAGCCTGGAAGGCCGCGTATGAAGCCCGCTTCGGCGAGCCTGTCGACAGCCACGCCTTCAACTGCACGGACCTCATTTGGGTCATGTTCGAGGCCATGAAGATTTCGGGCAACGACCGCGAAGCGTTCGTCGAGGCCATGCACACCATCAAGGACTTCCAGGGCCTGACCACGATGATCAGCATCGAGGAGAACGGCGATATGACCAAGCCCTTCAGCGCGTTCGTCGTCAAGGACGGCCAGTTCGTCGCCTGGAGCAAGTAAGGGATCACAACGGGTCCCTAAAATGGATACGGCGGGGCTGCGGAGGCGATGTCTCCGCAGCTCGGGCCGTCGAAAAGCCCCTTTTCCCGAAGCCGGCTTCTCTTTTGCGGCCGGCCGGGCCGCGCGGGCGATGCCTGCGCGGCTTTCGCCGCGACAAACGACCCGCCCTTCATCTCTTCGAACCCAGAGGAGGATCATATGTTTTTCCAGCAGGTTATCAACGGCCTCGCGGTCGGCAGCATCTATGCGCTCGTCGCGGTCGGCTACAGCATGGTTTACGGCGTGCTTAAGCTCATAAACTTCGCGAACAACGCCTTCATGGTCAGCGGCGCATTCCTGTTGATTCTGCTCTTTTCCTGGTTTGGGCTGCCGTACTGGCTCTCGGTCGTGCTTTCTCTGATCGCGTGCGGCGCGGGCGCCGTGTTCATGGAGCGCGCCTCGCTCAATCCCATCCGCAAAAAGGGAGCGCCCGGCATATCGGCGCTGATCTGCACCGTGGGCTACTCGACCATCGTGACGAACTTGCTGCTCGATATCTTCGGCTCGCTGACGATCTCCGTGCCCACGTTTTATAAATTCCAGACGTTCACCATGTGGGGGGCGGTGATAGACCCCTTCCAGCTCATCATACTCGGCACGGCGCTCGTGATGATGGCGCTGCTCACGTGGCTGACCTACGGCACGAAGACGGGCGAGGCCATGCGCGCCATTTCGCAGAACATGCAGGCGGCGAAGCTCATGGGCGTCAACGTGAACAACATCATCACGCTCACCTTTTTCATCGGCACCGTCTGCGCCGCGCTCTCGGGCATCATGATCGGCATCTATTATTCCGCGGTCGACACGACGATGTCCTTCACAATCGGCATAAAAACGTTCGCCGCGGCAATTTTGGGCGGCATCGGCGTGCTGCACGGCTCGCTGGTGGGCGGCCTTGTGATCGGCCTGCTCGAAACCTTCGTGGCGGGCTATATCAGCTCGGGCTATAAGGACGCGATCGCGTTTATCATACTCATCGTGGTGCTCATTGTCCGCCCCAGCGGCTTCTTTGGGAAAAAAGCCCAGAGCAAGGTATAAGGAGGATTTGATCATGTTTCGCAAAATGATCAACGGCTGGGCGAAGCGGCAGGCGCTCGTGACGCTCGTTTTCCTGGTTTTTCTGATCGTATATCCCCTGATTTTCAAGAGCTATTACCTCAGGAACATCGCGCTGCAATGCCTGCTTTACTCCATGCTCTCCCTCGCGCTCAATTTCATCATGGGCTATACGGGCATCGTGGTTTTGGGCATGGCGGCCTTTTACGGCATAGGCGCGTATACCCTAGCGATTCTCTCCACCCGGTTCGGCTTCTCCTTTGTGCCCGCGACCTTCTGCGCGATGCTCACGGCGTTCATCGCGGGAATACTCATCGGCCTGCCGACGCTGCGCATACAGGGCAACTACCTCGCGATCGTCACTTTGGGCTTCTGCGAAATCATCCGGATCGTGGAACTCAACTGGGTGCAGCTCACCAACGGGCCATTCGGCATCAAACAGATCCCCGCGCCGAACCTTTTCGGGATAGATAACGTCTTCGGGCTCAAGCTGTCCACGCCCTTAGGGAAGTATTATCTGCTGCTCGTCCTATTGGCGCTGGTCGTCGTGTGCGTGCACAACATGCTGCACTCGCGCCCCGGCCGCGCGTGGAAGGCGATCAAGGGGGACCCCGTCGCGGCTCAGGCGATGGGCATCAACGTGTTCCGCTACAAGGTGTTTGCCTTCGCCATCTGCGCGGCGATCGCGGGCCTCGCGGGCGCGTTCTACGCGTCGTACATCAACTATGTGGACTCCACCACGTTCAACTACAACCAGTCCATCCAGATCCTCTCCATGACCATCATGGGCGGGCTGGGCAGCATCCCCGGCAGCATCATCGGCGCGGCGTTCTTCGTCGTGCTGCCCGAGTTCCTGCGGTGGCTGGGTACCTTCTTAGGGGAGTGGATCCTCGAGTGGAGGCAGATCATCTATGGGGTGATCCTCGTCGTCATGATCATGTTCAAGTCCGACGGCATACTGGGCGGCTTCGACCTCAGGCAGATTCACCTTTACAATAAGCTTCACAAAGAAAAGGAAGCGGAGGGCAGGGCGAAATGAGCAGGGTGATTTTGCATTGCGAAAGCGTGACCCAGCGTTTTTCGGGCCTTGTCGCGGTGAGCGACGTTTCGCTGGACGTCTATGAGAACGAGATCGTCGGCATCATCGGCCCCAACGGCGCCGGGAAGACCACGCTGTTCAACGACATCACGGGCATCTATACGCCCACGGAGGGCAGGATCGTGTTCGACGGCGAGGACATCACGGGCCTTCCCCCGCACAAGGTGACCGCGAAGGGCATGACGCGCACCTTCCAAAATATCCGCCTCTTCAACAACATGATGGTCGTCGACAACGTGCTCGTGGGCATGCACACCAGCACGAAAACGAGCATCATCGAGTCGATGCTCCGCCTGACGCGGCACAGGAAGGAAGAAAAGCGCAGCCACGAGCGCGCCGACGAGGTCCTCCAAATGACGGGCCTGTATGATTACAGGTACCATTACGCGAACAGCCTCGCCTACGGATTGCAGCGCAGGCTGGAGATCGCGCGCGCGCTGGCCTCGCACCCCAAGCTGATCCTTCTCGACGAGCCCGCGGCGGGCATGAACGAGCAGGAGACGACGGATCTGCTCCAGTTCATCCGCTCGCTCAAGGAGATGGGGAACACGATCATCCTGATCGAGCACGACATGCGCCTCGTGATGAACCTCTGCGACCGCATCTACGTGCTCGACCACGGCGAACTGATCGCAAACGGGACGGCCGGCGAAATCCGGACGAACGAGCAGGTCATCACGGCGTATCTCGGCAAGGAGGTTTGAAGATGGCGCTTCTTGAAGTCAAAGACATGCACACCCATTACGGCGCGATCAAGGCCGTCAAGGGCATTTCCTTCGAGGTGAACGAAGGCGAGATCGTGACGCTGATCGGCTCTAACGGCGCGGGCAAGAGCACCACGCTCAACACCATCGCGGGCCTCGTGCCCATCTTTTCGGGCGAAATCTGGTTCGAGGGCGTCAACATCACCAGGACGGAATGCCACGACCGGGTCCGCAAGGGCATCACCCTCTCGCCGGAGGGGAGGCAGGTGTTCCCCGAGCTCACGGTGGAGGGGAACCTTCGCATGGGCGCCTATACGGCGGACAAGGCGGTGCGGGAGGAGGAGCAGAACAACGCCTACACGCTCTTCCCCAGGCTGTACGAGCGCAGGAAACAACAGGCGGGCACGCTCTCCGGCGGCGAACAGCAGATGCTCGCGGTCGCGCGCGCGCTCATGTCCAAGCCGCGGCTTCTGATGCTCGACGAGCCGTCCTTGGGGCTCGCGCCGATCATCGTGTCGGATATCTTCAAGCTCATCCGGCGCATCAACAGCATGGGCACGACGATCCTGCTGGTCGAGCAGAACGCGCGCATGGCGCTTTCCATCTCCGACCGGGGCTATGTGCTCGAAACCGGCAACATCGTGCTCTCCGGCGCGGGCGCGGAGCTCGCAATCGACGAGAAGGTAAAAGCCGCTTATCTGGGCGGCCTATAATGAAATACGAGGTGAACAGGATGAAGTCATATTCCGTGGCGGTCGTCGGCGCGATGGGCGCGGTCGGCTCCGAAATGCTGAAAATCCTCGAGCAGAGGGATTTCCCCGTCTCGAAAATCAAACCCCTGGACGTCGGGGAAAGCGTCGGCAAACAAATTCTTTTCAGGGGCGAACCCGTTCCGGTCGAGGAATCCGGCGCGGGCGCGTTCCGGGATGCGGATTTCGCGCTCTTCGCCGTCGGCGCCGAGGTCAGCCGTTTTCTCGCGCCCCTCGCCTCCGGGGAAGGCGCGGTCGTGATCGACAATTCCAGCGCGTGGCGCATGGACGACGACGTCCCCCTGGTGGTGCCCGAGGTGAACCCCGAGGACCTCCGGCGGCACCGCGGCATCATCGCCAACCCGAACTGCTCGACGATCATCGCGCTCGTGCCGCTCAAGCCGCTGCACGACTATGCCGGCATCAAACGGATCGTCGCCTCCACCTACCAGGCGGTTTCGGGCGCCGGGGTTGCGGGCATCGACGAGCTTCGCACGCAGACGCGGCAGGTTTTGGACGGCCAGCCGATCCGGCCTTCCGCCTTCGCCCATCCGATCGCGTTCAACCTCATCCCGCACATCGACGCGTTCGAGGAGAACGGATATACGCACGAGGAGATGAAGATGCTCCACGAGGGCCGCAAGATACTGGGCTGCCCCGATTTGATGGTCAATTGCACCTGCGTCAGGGTGCCCGTGTTCCGGAGCCACTCCGAGTCCATCACGATCGAAACGGAAAGGCGGATCACGCCGGAAAAAGCGCGGGAGCTCCTCCAAAAGGCGCCCGGCGTGAAGCTGGCGGACGATCCCGCCCATAAGGTTTATCCCATGCCGCTGGATACGTCCGGCCAGGACCTCATCTTCGTCGGCCGCATCCGCGAGGACATTTCCTCGCATGGCAACGCGCTGACGCTGTGGTGCTGCGGCGACCAGGTGCGCAAGGGCGCGGCGCTCAACGCGGTGCAGATCGCCGAAAAGCTCGCCGAAATGGGCCTGTGCTGACGGCTCCCCGCGCCCTTATCCCGCCCGAACGACCGTAATTCCGGCGCGGCGCCGCCGCGTTCCGGAGAGCCGCCGACCTGCCCGCGCCGGCGCGCCCGATGGGAGGGGAAGCGCGAAATACCGTTCCGGGGCCGCCTTCTGCGGCCCTTCTTCCCGCCCGGCGGGCCGCCTGCGCTCCGGCGGCATATCCCAAAGTGATTCTATTTTTCAAACGGAGGATACGATGAAACACACAGTGAACATTCCCGCTCCCGCGGCCATAGGGCCCTATTCGCACGCATGCACGATCAACGGCATGGTCTATACCTCGGGCCAGCTCGGCATCAACCCCGAAACGGGCAAGCTCGAGGAGGGCATTTCGGCCCAGACCACCCGCGCGCTGAATAACCTCCGGGCGGTGCTGGACGCCGCCGGAAGCAGCCTTGGAAACGTGGTGAAGACGACGGTGTTCGTGACCGACCTCGCGAACTTTTCGCTGGTCAACGAAGCGTATAAGCAGTATTTCGGCGTCGAAAGCCCCGCGCGCTCCTGCGTGCAGGTGGCGGCGCTGCCCGCGAACGGCCTCGTGGAGATCGAGGCCGTCGCGGCGATTTAGAGGAGAGGCGTCATTTCGCCGTTTTGCGCCTGCCCGCGGCGGCGAAGCGCCGCCATGCCGGCCGCCCCGCGCAAACGAGCGCCAGCCCGATGAGCATGAAGCCCCACGGCGGAACGCCGCCGCCCGTCTGGGGAGGGGCGATGGATTTGTCGTACGGCCCGGAGACCGCCGCGACCGGCGAGAGCTCCGCCGTCGTGAACGTCGCCATGCCGTTCGCTGCGGTGACCGTGACCGCCTCCAGCCTGCCGTTTACACAGTGGAGCAGGGTGACGGTCTGCCCGTCGTATTGGCTGCCTACGGGGAGGGAGAGGGTGATCTCGCCGATGAAGCCGTGGCTCAGCTCGATGTTGAAGCCGAGTATCAGGTCGCCGCGCGCTATCGCGTCGCGTATGGCGTCGCAGGCCGGGTCGTTCGGGTGCAGGGAAAGCGGGGTGACGCGAAGCTGCGCGTCGGAGCGGATGCTGCCGGATACCCGCACGCCGCTGCCGCTGTCGGTCAGCGTGCGGAGAATATAGGTGGGTTCCTCTGTGCCGGGGTCGTTGTACTGGTACACCGGCGTTACGGTCACACCGCCGCCCGGCATGGCAAACGCCGCGCTCGGGCTGGTGGCGCTGCCGCTCGTCCATGTTACGGACGGCGACACATTCCACCGCACAAAGCTGTAATTCGCGTTTAGCGAGGAAATGCCGAGGGTGATGGTTGCACCGGCAGATGCGCTCGTATGCGAAGCCGCCGCCGTGCCGCCTGTGGCTTGGTTTAATGTGACGGTATTCGTCTTGGCGGTGACGGGGAGCAATACCGTTACGCTCGTTTCCGCATCGCTGAAATTCACCGTTTTGCTGCCGCCGTTGCCGTTGTACCAGGCGTCGCCGCCCCAGCTGTCGCTTACCGTTGCGCTCTGATTATCCACAGAAAGCGTTCTGGTATACGTCTCGCCGGTATGCACGATATTGGTCTGCTCGCTGAAGTAGTATTTGAATGTGATGTCGAACGCCTTTGTCTTGGCGGTGACGGGGAGCAATACCGTTATGCTCGTTTCCGTATCGCTGAAATTCACCGTTTTGCTGCCGCCGTTGCCGTTGTACCGGGCGTCGCCGCCCCAGCTGTCGTTTACCGTTGCGCTCTGATTATCCACAGAAAGAGTTCTGGTATACGTCCCGCCGGTATGCACGATATTGGTCTGCTCGCCGTAGTAGTATTTGAATGTGATGTCGAACGCCTTTGTCTCGGGCGTATATGCCGGGATGGTGATCGTCAACAGGTTGCTCACATTGCCGGAAATGTCCTTCGCGGCGATATATACCGTGTGTGCTCCCGCCGAGAGGGCGGTAAAGGCGATGCTCTGCTCATCCGCTACTAAAGCTGTCGCGTTTGTCCCCGCAGCCGCCAGCGCGGCCGCCGTGGGAGCCGTGCCGTCGAGCTGATAGTAATAGGTTCCCGCTTCATCGCTGGAGAAATTCACCGTGGCGTTTGCGCCGCTCGTGCGGCTCACCGCTCCGGCTGTCAGCGCGGGCGCGGCCTCGTCCGGTATTACGTCGCCGTAGCCGGTCACCTCGCCGCTGCCATCGGCGACATTTACCACCACGCAAACAGGCACGCTGGCAAAGTCGGTACAGTTATCGCCGTTAACCTGTTCGCTAAACAGTTGAAGGGTGTACACGCCGTTTGCCACACCGGAGAGGGGAACGGAAACCGTGCCGCTTGCGTCCTCCGTCAGGGCTTTCAGCTTGCCGTAATATTTTACATTGCCGCCGTCGTCGGCCAGCACGCAGGAGAGATGTTGATCATCCCCGGTGGTGGCGTTGTGATAGCCAAAGGCGAGGGATTCGGCCCCTTCGTTGTTCTCTTTTTGCGCTGCGTTGGCGGTCACGCTCAGCGTCTGGCCGCTGTCCGCCACCGTCAGTTTTATCGCGCCGAGCGGCGCTGCCGCGCTGACAAGGCCGCCCCCCGCGGTCGCGGAGGATTTGCCGCCCGCTCCGCTCGCGTCCGATGTGAAAATGACCGATGCCAAATTCAGATTGAAGGCGGGGCGAACGGCGAAATCATAGTTCACTTTGAAACCGCCGCCGCCGCGTGAGCCGTCTGCGAAGACGCACGCCACCTGGTCATCCTCCGAGCCCGGCGTCCGCAGCCACCACGAGTCGGAAAAAGAACGGACGCTATAGTCAAGCAGGCCGGCTTCATACACCGATAGCGGCCAGAAAAGCTCGCCGGGAACAGTATTCCCGGCCACCTTGTCGGGATCGTAGCCTTCTTGCCCGTCATTGGCGCTGCCGCCCGCCAGCGTGCGCCCGGCGATCAACGCCCGCTCCCGTGAGTCAAGCTCGTACTCGGCGACGAGCATCGCCATGTGCAGCGCGCTGCTGTAGTAGCCGTTGGGTGGATCCTCGTAAGTGTAGCTAAACTCGGATTCTCCATAGCTATATCCGTTTGCCAGCAGCAGGGTCATGGTGCCTGTGCTTGAGGCCACGCCGCTGCCGTTATACCCGATCGCCACCCACTGCCTGCCGTCGAAGCCGACGACGGTAGGTGGGTTGTAGGTGGTGCCCAGCACAATGGCCGGCAGCCCCGTTTGGATTCCTGCATCCGCCCGCGCTCCCGCGGGCAGCAGCGCGAGCACCAGCGCCGCGCACAGCAGCGCGCTCAAAAAACGTTTTGCCTTCATTTCGTTTCCTCCTTTTCCGATTCGGGTTCGCGCCGCCGCGCGTCGCACAGACAGACGCCGATGGGGTCGTAGGGCGTGTTGTCCCGATGAAACCAGCCGCAGCCGCCGCAGTCGCCGGACGGGGTCTCCCCCGGGGCGTTGGGTTTGGCGTGAGGGCAGCTCTCCTGCGCCGCCAGGGCGAAGGGGCGGCCCTCGTCGGTATACTCCGGGCGTTCCTCAAAGTCGGGGTAGGTCGGGCAGCTCTCGCCGAGCTCTTCGTCGAACTCGAGGTAGACGGAAAAACGGCGGCCGCCCGCCCGGATGATTCTGTACGGCTGTTTTTCCTCCTGGCGCATGCTGCCGCTCCCTTTCTGAAACGGGGATGAAAAATCCCTATGGTAGCTTTATACTGCTATCATAGGGAAGAATTTACCTGCCGGGAAGTGACTTTTCAGCTTGAAAAAGTCACGTTTTTTTGTTAAAAAACGTACCGTTTCAGCTCGCCCCTGCCGGATATGAACAGCTTGCCGTACACCTCCAGCATGATGTTTTTCAGCCTTCCGACCGAAATGCAGTGCTGCTTGGCGATGGCCGCGTAGGGGACGCGCTGCGCCACGAGCCGGGCGATGTGGTATTCGCGAAGGGTCAGGATGAGCGTGATGTTGTCCTTCGTGAACTGGTTGTGGAAGGCGGCCCAGTTTGAGAAGGTGCGCTCCCATTGCTTGAGGACGGCGTCGGCATGGGCGGGGAACTCCCGCCTGAGGCACTCCTCCACCAGCCCGCCCAGGGTGGTCACGTTCTCCGCGAACGGCGTGACGAAGCCGTGGGGCAGCGCGAGCCGCATGGCCTCCAGCACATAGCGCCGGGCGTCGTCCGCCTGCCCGAGGGCGTATAGGGCCATCGCGCAGCACAGCCTGAGGTAAATGCCGGCCTGGCTAAGCCCGTGCTCCGGCGCGTCGAGGGCCAGCGCGGTCTGCGACACGGCCAGCATCAGCTCGTGCTGGCCGGTGCACTGGAAGTACTTGGCCCGCAGATACAGCGCAAGAGGGCGAAGCTTGGGCAAAAGCGCGCTGAAATCCCCCTGTTTGAGCCACTCCGGGGCCATGTTCGGGGCGATCACGCTCACGGCGGCGGCGGAGAGCGCCAATTCCGCGGCGGCCGCGATGTCGCCGCCCGGGTGGGCTTTCGCGCATCCCCGAAGATACGCGTCGATCTGCGTGTAGGCGCGGTAATCGCCCAAGCTGATCGCCGCCGCGACCGCCACCGCGCACACCCGCAGCCGCGCCGCGTCGTCTCCCTCGGTTTTTTGAAAACAGGCCAGCGCCCGCGCGAAATCGCCCCGCAGGTAGGCGAGCTCCGCCTCGTAGGAGAGGCGCGCCCCGGCGTGCGCTACGGCGTCCAGAATCGCGTCGGGATGATCGGCGGGCAGCGGCGCCGAGGAGGCCTCGACCACGCGGGCCAGCGCGGGGGAAAGCGCGTTTTGCGGCGGCCTTTTCCCTCGGCGCGGGTCGGCGGGCTTCTTTGCGTCGCGCGGGATCAGCCATGTCTTACCGTGTTTTTGGGCGCCGGGTATCCGGCCGCAGGCGAGCAGGCGCTGCGCCTGCCGCGGGGAAACGCCCCATGTTTCAGAGGCTTCCGCGGCGGTCATGTAGAGCATCACGAAACCTCCTTCCCCCGAAAAGATAACCTAATTATAGTCGCATTTGCGACGCGTTTCAATCGTGGGCCGGCGTTTCAGTAAAAAAAACGATGCTCAGGAGCTGCCCGCCCGATGCTCATGCGCCTGCGGGCGGGTCGATATTCGGCCGTGCGCCCGCTGAAAACACCCGGCGGGGCGCGATTATAGCCGGGATTCCAACTCGCGCAGGGCCGCGGCGGCGTTTGCGACCGTTTTCTGCGCAAGCCGCTTTCGCGCGTTGCGCGTGAAGCCGGAGACCTCTTTTGAGACGACGATGTTGGGATGCGCCTCATAGAGGGCGCGGAGCGTATCGTCCACCGAACAGGCGTCCAATATGGCGTAATTGTCGGGCAGGGCGATCCACTCCATGAAGCTGTCCGGGTCGTAGCAAGGGCCGAGCCCGGTGTTGATGAATACCTTGCCGCTCCCGAGGAGCGCGAACTGCTCCCTTTTCAACAGTACGGCGTTTCGGGGAAGATGCGCCGACACCACGTCGCACTCCCGCAGCAGCCCGTCCAAATCCATGTAAGGATAGGGGGAATCGCCGCGGCGCGTCCTGGCGTAATAGCGGACGTCCATGCGGAAGGCCGAGCCGATGTCGGCCGCCATCCTGCCGACCGTGCCGAGGCCGATGATGCCAAGCTTCAGCCCGTCCAGCTCGATCTGCTCGCCGCGCAGCCGGTTTTCGCCGAGTCCCTTGACGAGCCTTATCAATTCGCAAAAGACGAACTCAACAACGCCGTTGTCGCCGTAGTCGCGCACGCCCTTGACGAGGATGCCGAGCCGCCTCGCCGCCGGCAGATCGACGTTTGCGGACGCCTCGTCGTAGAGCGAGCAGCACATGCCGATATATCGAAGCCTGGGCAGCGCAAGGAGCACTTCCTCCGAAAGGCGCGTTCTCCACGAAACCAAAACAGCGTCCGCGTCCTTCGCCCGCTCCAGGAGCTCCGGGACGGACTGCGGATCGTCGTCGAACATCCTCAGCGTGCCGCACAGCTTTTTCAGGTCTTCGCGCGCGAATTCCCCGATCGCGGTCCTGTCCACCGCAACGATTTTATCAAACTTCATCTTCATAGCTCGCCTCCTGCCCGCCTATTGTATCATCTCGCGCGCGAGGCGGCAAACGCATCCGGATTTTTCAAACCGGCAGAACGGGGGAATCCCCCGCGCAGACGTGAAAGGGGATATGAAGCCGACGGATCGGCTGATTGCGATGGAACGATGAATAAAACGCTGTTTTTACCGACGGGAAACCGCATTCTGATACTTGTTCGCGCACCGCTGGGCGTGGGCGTCAGCCCTTTGCCAGATACCCTCCGTCCACCGGAATGACGGTCCCGTTGAGATAGTCCGAGGCGGACGAAGAAAGGAATACGGCCGTTCCGATCAGGTCGGACGGCGCCCCGAGCCGGCCCGCGGGAATCCTTGCGAGGATCTCCTTTGATTTTTCCCTGTCCGTAACCAGCGGCCTGCTCAGCTCCGTGAGCATATACCCGGGCGCGATGGCGTTGATGTTCAGGCCATATTGGGCCCATTCGTTGGACAGGGCCTTTGTCAGCTGCGCGACGCCCGCCTTGCTCGCCGTATAGGCGGGGATGGAATAGCCGCCGACGAACGCGGTCATGGACGCGATGTTGATGATTTTCCCGCGCTTCTGCGCGATCATCAGCCGCCCGGCGAGCTGGCAGAGAATAAACACGGCCGTCAGGTTCACTTCCAGAATATCGTCCCAATCCTCGAGCGGATAGTCCAGAACGGAATGCCGCCTCTGGATGCCCGCGTTGTTGATGAGGATATCCACGCCCCCGCCAAGCAGTTCCACCGCTTCTGAAAAAGCGCGGCGGATATCCTGCCGGTCGCTCAAATCCACCCGAACGCCGTGCACCCGGGTTCCGGAAACGTCTATTTCTTTTACGACCCGCTCCAGTTTGTCGCTGATGTCCAATATCGCGATCCTGGCGCCGGCGCGGTACAGCCCCTCGGCCATCGCCTTGCCCAGGTCGCCGGCCGCCCCGGTAATGACGGCTCTTTTCCCCGTCAGATCAAATAGGTCCACGCGCTGCCTCCTCCAGTCTCAACATACGATGCTCAAGCAATCGGTTGGACGCTTCGCAATCTTCAAAATGTAAATCTTACATTTGATTTACCGTTTGGATAACAAATCTGATTGATATCGTCTGCTTTAATGTTATAATAAAGCGCGCAAGCTCAAAAATCAATAGGTTTATCGCTATTACGCCGAATAAAAATGTAATATTTGCATTTCGATCTTGATAGGAATTGCAATAATATGAAAAATGCCGTATCATATATCCAACAAGACTCTTCATGGGGGGGAATTGCAATGCGGAAGAAAGCGCGCCTCGAGGATGTCGCACGGAATGCAGAAGTGTCGACCGCCACGGTTTCCCGGGTGTTGAGCGGATATCCCGGCGTGAGGGAGGAGACGAGGATCGCGGTGGAAAGGGCGCTGGAGGAGATGGGCTATTCCCAGAAGAAGGCCGGCTTCAGGAAGCGCAGCCGCCTGATCGGCTTAATGGTCGGGGATGTGCGCAACCCCTTCTTCAGCGATATGCTCTATCACCTGCAAAACGGCATGCTGGAGTATGGGTACGCCGTCACGCCCTTTAGCATCGAGTTCGACAGCGAACGGGAAATGGAAATGCTAAAAGCCGCGGGGCAATACGACCTCGCGGCGCTGATCCTCCTCTCCTCCATGGACAGCAAAAACCTGGAACGGGCGTTGCAGGGCATTCCATGCCCGGTTACGCTGACGGACAGGGTCATAGAGGGCTTCAAGGGCAACATCGTCATTCAGGATAATTTCCAGGCGGGGTATCTCGCGGCGAAGCACCTGATCGATCTGGATCACCACGATATCGCGTTTATTGCGGGCAACCGTTCGTCCGCGTCGAGCATGCGGCGCGTCGACGGGTATAAGCAGGCGCTCAACAACGCGTTTTTGCCCGTGGACGAAGGGCGGATCGTTTATGGGGAAATGAGCGTGCAGCGCGGGTACGCGGCCGGGCTGGAATATGTCGAGAATCTGGAAACCAGGCCGAGGGCGGCAATTCTTGCAAACGATATGACGGCGATCGGCTTTATGGACGCGTGCCGCGAAAAAGGCGTGCGCATCCCCGAGGACCTTTCGGTCGTGAGCTTCGATGGAATCGGCATTTCCGCGCTCAAAAGCTTCAACCTGACGACCGTGCGCCAGCCGATCGAGGAAATGTGCAAAAGGGTTTGCGAGATCACGATTCAGGCCATCGAAAAACCCGAGCAGGTGAGGGACAACAGGATCATGCTCGAACCCGCGCTGATCGTGCGCGGTTCCACCTGCGCCAACGCGCGCCCAAAGCAATAAAAAACACAAAGGAGATGAAGGACGAATGGAGCGCAACGCATCCGAAGCGGCGGCCGCCGTCAGGCGGATCGCATTCCGGCTGATGGCGGACGTGGGGGGAGGGCATTACGGCGGCAATTTATCCGAAATTGAAATACTGAGCGTGCTGTACCATGACGTGCTGCGCGTGAAACCGGAAGACCCCAAGTGGGAGGGCAGGGACCGTTTCGTCATGTCGAAAGGCCACGGCGGATTCGGCCTTTACGCGGCGCTGTGCCATTTCGGCTTCGTATCCTACGAGGAACTGGCAGGGGGCGACGCCTGCGGCGTCATGGTTCCCAAGCATGCGAGCACGCATGTCGCGGGCGTGGAGGTGAGCACGGGCTCCCTCGGGCAGGGCCTGTCGATCGCGTGCGGCATGGCGCTCGCGCTGAAGGCGGACCGCAAAACCGCCCGCGTTTATACGCTCCTCGGCGACGGGGAGTGCAACGAGGGCCAGGTGTGGGAAGCCGCGATGCTGGCGGGAAAGTACAAGCTCGACAACCTCGCGGCGGTCATCGACAACAACCGGCTGGAGTTCGACGGGAAGACGGAGGACGTCATGCCGATTGAGCCGCTCCGGATGAAATGGGAGGCGTTCGGCTGGAACGTGGAGGTGGCCGACGGGCACGACGTCGCGCAGTTGAGGGCCGCCTTTCAAAGGGCTGAACAGTTTTCCGGCAGGCCCACCGTCGTCATCGCGTATACGGTGAAGGGAAAAGGCATCTCCTACATGGAGGGCCGGACGGAATGGCACGCGGGCGCCGTCACAAAGGAACAATTCGCAATCGGCATGCGGGAACTGGAGGCTTGAACCATGGCTGAAAAGTCGGAAAAGACGGAAAAGACGGAAAAGGCGGACATGAAGGCAACCTTCGGCAGAGCGCTTATGGACATAGCCGCGTCCGGGCGGGAAATCGCCGTCGTCGACGCGGACCTCATGCGCATTTCAGGAACCGGGGCGTTCCGGGAAGCGTACCCGGAAAAGCATTTCCAGGCAGGGATCGCCGAACAGAATTTGGTGGGGGTAGCCGCCGGGCTTGCCCTGATGGAAAGGGTCGTATTCGCGACCACGTTCTCCAATTTCATTTCGCTGCGGGCGGCGGACCAGGTTTGCAACACGGTCTGCTACAACAACCTGAACGTCAAGGTCTGCGGCATCTACGCGGGGATTTCGAGCGAGGTCAACGGCGGCACGCATATTTCCATCGCCGACGTCGCGGTTTTTAGGAGCATGCCGGGCATGCGAATCGTCGACCCGGGGGACGGCAACGAGTTTTATCAGGCCGTCCGTTGCGCCGCGGAAACGGAAGGGCCGTTCTACATCCGCATCTCCAAAGGGCCGATGAGCGTTCTTTTCCCAGAGGATTATCGCTTTACCTTTGGAAAAGGCGTCCTGATGCAGGACGGGCGCGATCTGACGCTCGTCACCTGCGGGCTAACGACGGAGTTTGGAATTCACGCTTGCGCGCGGTTGAAGGAGCAGGGGATCATCGTGCGGCACATCCATATGCCGACGATCAAGCCCATCGACGGCGACATGATCCTGAAGGCCGCAAGGGAGACCGGGAAGATCGTGGTGGCGGAAAACCATTCCGTGATCGGCGGCCTGGGCAGCGCGGTTGCCGAAACCGTGTGCGAAAAGGAACCCGTGCCGGTCATCCGGCTCGGCGTGGACGACGAGTTTTGCGTCGGAGCGAAGCTCGATTACCTCGCGTGCCGGCATCGGATTTCCGCAAACGCCATCGCCGCGCGCATCAGGGACGAACTTAATGAATCGAACGGGAGGAGAATGGAATGAAGGCGGCGGTCACCTGCGGCATCCGCGATGTCGGAGTTGAGGAAGTGGAAAAGCCCGTTCCCCGCAGGGACGAGGTGCTCATCAAGGTGCTATCGGCGGGCATTTGCGGAGGCGACGTACGGGTTTTCGACGGAACATTCCCCTATCTGAACTACCCCATCATCAACGGGCACGAGTTTTGCGGCGTTGTGGAGGAAACCGGGGAGGGCGCGACCGCCTTCCGCAAGGGCGACTATGTCACCGCCGAGCCGATCATCCCCTGCGGCCAATGCTACGCGTGCGCCATTCATAAGCCCAACTGCTGCTCCAACCTGAAGGTGCTGGGCGTCCATGTAAACGGGTGCTTCGCCGAATTTATCGCGGTCAAAAGCGACCGGGTCGTGCGGCTGCCCGCGAAGGTTCCGCCCGATATCGCCTTCATGGTGGAGCCGTACGGGATTGCGCTGCACGCGCTCAACAGGCTCCGGCTTGAGGCGCAGGAAAACCTTTTAATCCTCGGCGCGGGGCCGATCGGCATGGCGGCGCTGGACGTTGCCAAGAGCATGGGCTGCCGGGTGATGATCAGCGACGTGTATGATAAAAGGCTGGCGCTCGCGGAACGGCTGGGTCCGGATATGACCGTCAATCCCGCCCGGGAAGACATCGGGCGGCGCGTGTATGCGTTCACGGGCGGGAGCGGCTTTGCCGCGATTCTGGAGGCCACCGGCGTTCCGGCGGTCATGCAGAGCGCGCAGGAATATGTCGCAAACGGCGGCCGGATCTGCATCGCGGGCGTCACGGATCATCCCGTGCAATTTACCGGAATGCTCTTTTGCAATAAAGAAGCCACAATCGTCGGCACTAGGAACAGCTACAACGACTTCCCGCGCATCATCCGCATGTTCGCGGAAGGGACCTTGCATCCCGAGGTGCTGTGCACGCACCGGTACGCGCTGGATCAATATCCCGAGGCCATTCTCAAGGCCGCGGAAGCCCGGGAGGACGTGTGCAAAGTGGCGATTGTCGTAGCTTCCGACGCCTAGAATAAAACCTATTGTAAACTACCGGGGAGCGATCGGGCTGCAACCGCAATCCAAATACGGTTGTATAATCAATTTTTATTGTTGATAAACTAAGGCCAGCGGAAGCGCAATACTTGGAAGGAAACGCGCCATGTTGGAATACTTTAGAAAACTATTCAGAATATTGAAAATAAAAAAAGAGACGGAGCAGCAGGAACAAGCCCGGGCGGCGCCCGCCTCCCAGGATTTTGAAATTTCGCTGGAGCAAAACCTCGCGTTCTTTAAGCGGCGGCTGGGGAACAGCTCGGATGTCGTCATCAAGGAATTTCAGCTCGACGGAGCTAGGGGGCCGCGCTGCGCGCTCATCCTGATCGACGGTTTGGTCGACCAGGAGAACGTCAATCTGAGCATACTGAAGCCCATGATGTACGAGGCGGGGCTGAAAATGAAGATTGACCGCGCCGGCGGCCCCGATATCGCCGACCTTAGCCGGGAGTTCTTGTCCGCGGGGGAAGTGAAGCTTTTAAGCGCGCTGGATGACGCGCTGGGCGATCTGTTTTCCGGCCAGACCATACTGCTCGTCGACGGGGCGAAAGAGGCGCTCTCCATCGGCCTTCGGAAGTGGGAGAAACGCGGCGTCGACGAGCCGCAGACCGAAACGGTGGTGCGCGGCCCGAGAGAGGGCTTCACCGAGACGCTGCGCACGAATACGTCGCTGCTGCGCCGCAAGATCAAAAACGCGAACCTGCGCCTGGAGGCGATGAAGATCGGGCGGCAGACCAATACGGACGTCTGCATCGCATATATCGAAGGCATCGTCAAGCCCGACTTAATCGATGAGCTGAAGGTGCGGCTCCGCGCGATCAACACCGACTCCGTGCTCGATTCGGGCTATGTCGAGGCGTATATCGAGGACGCGCCGTACTCCCTTTTCCCGACCGTGGGCAACAGCGAGCGGCCGGATACGATCGCGGGCAGGCTGCTGGAAGGCCGCGCGGCGATTCTCGTGGACGGCTCGCCCTTCGTATTGACGGTGCCCGCGGTATACATCGAGTATTTTCAATCGCCCGAGGACTACTATATCCGGACGTATTACGCGTCCGTGCTGCGGCTCATCCGTGTGTTCAGCTTCCTCATCACGATCCTCGCGCCCGCGCTGTACGTCGCCGTCACGACGTTCCATCAGGAGCTCATTCCGACAAAGCTGCTCTTTACGATGACCGCGGGGCTTTCGGGGGTCCCTTTTCCCGCCCTGGTGGAAGCGCTGATCATGATGGTCCTGTTCGATATCCTCAAAGAAGCGGGCATTCGGCTCCCCAAGCCGGTCGGCAGCGCAATCAGCATCGTCGGCGCGCTCGTCATCGGCCAATCCGCGGTTTCGGCGGGGCTTATCGGGCCGTTTATGATCATCGTGGTCTCCATCACCGCCATATCCAGCTTCGTGGTTCCCGCGCAGACGGACTCCCTGTCGTTGCTGCGCTACATATTTTTGCTGCTCGCAGGATTCCTCGGCGGCTTTGGGATCATCATGGGCCTTCTTTTTGTGCTGGTCTACCTCGTTTCGCTGAAGTCTTTCGGCGTGTTCTATCTTGCGCCGATTGCGCCGCTCAACGCCGAGGGCATGAAGGACTGCTTTGTGCGCATGCCGCTCTGGAAGATGGTGAAGCGCCCCTTTACCCCAATATCGGAGAACGACGTGCGCCGAAGGCCGCGCGAAACTTTTTCGGAGCGGAAAGGAGGTTGACGCGGCGTGCATAAGAAGCTGAAAACGGCTGCCTGCGCGGTCCTCGCGATGCTGATGCTGCAGGGCTCGGGCTGCCAGAGCGCGCGCGAGCTGGGCGATCTTGTCATCGTGATGGGCATCGGCATGGACAGCGACCGGGAGAACCCGGAAAACATCAAGCTTACCGCGCAGATCGTGCTGCCCGAGAAGATTTCCTCGTCTCAGGAGGGCGGGGGATCCTCGCCCGATTCTGAAGGTCCGTATTATAATCTCGACAGCTCCGAGAAGAACACGTTCGAAGCCGTGCGCGGGTATACGCACATGGTGGCGGGCAAACTCTATACCGCGCATGCGCAGGTTTTTGTCATCGGCCGCGAATTGGCCAAGGCTGGCATCGCGCCGCATTTTGATTTTTTCATGCGCGCGAAGGAAACGCGCCCCACCGCTAAAATCGTGATATCGGATACGACCGCCGGCGAGGTGCTCGGCGTTAAGCCTCAAAAAGAGATGCTCCCCGCGATCCACATCGCCCAACTCGTAGAGGGGCAGGCGGTTAACTCGCAATCCAAAGAAACAACGCTGGTGGATTATGTGAAAGCCATGCAGAGCACGACCTCCTCGTTGATCGCGCCCGTCCTGCGGATCGAGGAAAAAGACGGCAAGCAGGTGCTCTTGGTAAGCGGAATGGCGGTATTCAAAGAGGACAAGATGGTGGGGGAGCTCAGCGGGGATGAAACGCGCGGCGTGCTGTGGGTTCTGGGGGAAATCCAAAGCACGGTGATCAACGTGGAGATCGCGGGCGGCATCGCCTCGTTTGAGGTGCTCGGGGCGAGAAGCAGCGTATCCCCGGTCGTTTCCGATGGAAAGGCAATCATGAAGATCGAGGTTGCCGCATCCGTCGAGCTTGCGGAGCAGACCTGCGAAGAGAATCTGGCGAACCAGGACAGCCTGAAAGAGCTGCAGACGCTTGTGGGCGAGGCGATCCGCAGCGAAATTCTGCTGGCCTATCAAAAAGCGGCGGCGCTGAAAGCGGATGTGTTCGGCTTCGGCGAGATGATTCACCGGCAGGACGCGGCGAGCTGGCGCGAGATGGAGCCGGACTGGGACGGGCTGTTCGCCGAGATTACGCTGGACATCAGCGTCGACGTCTCGATCAAATCGGTAGGTTCTCTGGAAAGGCCGGCGTGGGAAAAGCAGAATGAGAGGTAAGACGGTTTGAGACGAGCGGGGATAAAGGCATGGCGCTATTGATCATTGCATTTTTCGGCCTGACCGCCTTGATGGAGATCCCAAGGCTGGCGCGGGCAAAGAGAATCAAGGAACTCGTCTGGTTCTGCGTCTTTTCCGCGGTCGGCTTCACGCTTTTGCTGCTGCTCTGTGCGAATGTGAAAATACCCGGCCCCATCAAGCTGATCATGGGATGGCTCGATGTTCTCGGGCTGCATTATCCCGCGTGAAAGGGGGCGGACGATGAACGGTGAAATGAAAACATCACAGCTTGCGCCGCTGACCACCAGCTTCATCCTGGGGTCGACGCTGCTGATCACCATGGTCGACGGCATCGCCTCGCCCGATACGTGGATCGTCATGATCGCCGGGTTTGTCATATGCCTGCCCTTCCTGCTGATTTACGCGCATCTGGCGAAACGCTTTCCCGGCAAGAGCCTCGTCGAAATGAACGACATCATATTCGGCAAGGTGATCGGTAAAGTCGTATCGGTGGTCTATGTGGCGTATTTTTTTCTGCTGTTCACCTTCAATCTCAACGACGCCGCGGGCTTTTATACCGGTTACGTGATGCCGGATACGCCCGACATGGTGTTTCTGGTCATATTCGCTCTGGTTTGCGCGTTCGCGGTGCAAAGAGGGATTACGGCGATTGCAAAGGTGAGCCGGATTACGGCGGTGCTTGCAATCGCCGTGGTAGCCTTAACGACGCTGATGCTGATCGGGAACATGGATTTTTCCAATCTGCTTCCCATGTTTGACAAGCCCTTGGGGCGGTATGTCCAGGCGGTGCAAATCGTCGTGGAGCTTCCGTTTCTGGAGATCGTTTCGCTGCTGATGGTGGTGCCGCTGATCAAGGACAACCGGAAGCTGACGCGTTCGTGGATGGCGGGAGGCGCCGTCGCGGCGCTGCTGATGCTTGCGATCGTGCTGCGCAATACGCTCGTTCTGGGAGGCGCTGCGAACGTTCTGGGCGACAATTCGTTCGAGGCGATCCGGCTGATCAACATTGGGGAGTTCCTGACGCGTATCGAGCTGCTGATCGCGATCAATTACACGGCCTTTTTCTTCATTAAAATCAGCGTGCTCTACTATGCCACGGTTAAGGGGATATCGCAGTTGTTGCGCCTCCCGCGCTATAACGCGCTCATACTGCCGCTTGGCAGCATCGCCGTGGTGTTCGCCTACGTCAAGGTGGATTCGGCGGTGATGCATACGGTTTGGGGCGCGCAGTATGCGCCGGTGTTCTCCTTCCCGTGCACCGTGTTTTTTCCGCTGCTGATGCTCGTCGTTGCGGCGGCGAGAAAGCTGAAAACGCCGCCGCCCGATCCGTCTATACAGCAGGAGGTCGCGCCGAAACCGTAGGTCGAGCGCCGAGCAGACCATCGACGCCAGGTATGCGGCTATCGCGGCAAAACGAACCCAAGCACCCATACGATCCTCAAATTGAAACTATCATCGGCCAATACGCGAACAACATCTTCACCAGCAACAATCTCGCCCTCGTCTACGGCGGGTCGCTCCGTTGTATGTACCGCATCGTCGACAAACTGGAAAGCGCGGGTTTTGCGGCGGAGGCGGGCAGGAAAATCGTGGACGGCTCCGGCCGCTCGAGCCGCCTGATGCGAATCGACCTTTGAGGCCCGAAGAAGCGTACTGCTCAGGCCGCCGAAACGCCCGGTGCTTTGGATAAACGCGCGCCGCAGGCGTTTGCCCGCGGCGTTTGCATCCGCGCAATAAGGAGGGAACTTTCGGTTTCCCGGCCGTTCGCAGGGCTTATGAGCAGCGGCCGGCAAAGGGAACGTAATCAAAATTAAAGCCGAACGAGCGGGGCCCGAAGGCGGCAATCGCCCTCGGCTCCCGGTAGTTCTTGCAGCTCGGGGAGACGATCACGCCCACGGGGATGCCGTCCGCCAGATAGGTGTTCAGTAGGGGGGTCCCGGTTTGCAGGTTGATGAGGCTGATCAGATCCGGGCTGGTCGTATGGGGCGCCCCGTCGATCCACAGGACGTGGTTTTCGTTCTTGAACCATATCTTGAAGCCTTTCCCTGCATACTCATCCGAGCCGCGGATCTCGTACGTGCCCAGATAGTAGCCTCCCGCGTTTTCTGCGCGCACGCCGTGCACGATGCCGCGGGCGACCACATGGCCGCCTGCGGTATCGGCCGCCACGGGCAGCGGATCCTCGCCGCGCTCGATCGCGCGGTTGATTGCCGCGCCCACAGCTTTGGCCTTGGACAGCGAATGGGGCACGATTACCTCCTTGATCTCCGCGCCCCTGCGGGGAGAAACGGTTTCGGCCATCTCCCCGTAGGCTGCCTGGCTCAAGAATTTGCCGATGCGTTCGATCGCCTTGGGGTGGGACGCGTCGGTGGTGATGCTGCTGTTGCCCCAGGAATCCACATATACGGCGGGCAGGAAACTGAAGCCCTTGATCGAGAACATGCCGTTGGACATTTCGGGGATCGCGCGCCCGGCGGGGTCGCCATCGAGCACGGGCAAGCCCATTTTGTATGCCGCCGCCATGCAGCAGGCCGAGTTGGAGCCGCCCATTTCGGCGACCATGAGCCCGTCTACCTTGCGTCCGATGTGTTTTTCCATGCGCCGGACGGCTTCAATGAGCATGTTGTCGATCGGATACTTGCGTTGGGTGAAGCCGTTGCGCTCCATCTCTGCCAGTACCTCCGGGGTTTTGGGGGCGATGCTGCCCATGAAGAAAGGGCTGCAGTAGAGGCCGTCCTCCTTGATCTCGGCAGGATCCAACAGAGCCATCTCAAGGCCTTTCTCAAGGCAATCGTTGAGGCTGGCCCGGCCGGCCTTGACGTCTCCTCCGCCGCCGGTGCCGAAAAATGCGCACCCGGTGAGAAAATCCTCGATATCCTGCGAAACTGATAAAAACTTGCTCATTGCTTATCCTTTCTCTGCAAATAGATGGCAGCGCACGCTCTGCGCGCCTTCCAACGTAATCATGTTCGGGTCCTCGACGAGACAACGCTCGAACGCCATGGGGCAACGCGTGTGGAAGCTGCAGCCGGGAGGCACGTGGACAGGGCTCGGGATCTCGCCCTGGGAGCGTACCTTCCGCGGTTTATACGTTTCCTCCTCCTCACTGACCACGGGGATCGAGGAGAGCAGCATCTGCGTGTACGGGTGCCGGGGCGCATTGAAGAAGCGTTCCGCGGGCGCAATCTCGGCGATTTTCCCCAGGTACATGATCGCGACCCGGTCGGCCACATTGCGCATCAGGCTCAAATCGTGTGTGATGAACAGGTAGGACAGGTTCATGTTCTTCTGCAACCGGATGAGCGTGTTGATGATCTTCGCCTGAACCGAGACATCCAGGGCGCTCGTGGGCTCGTCCAGCACGATCAGGCGGGGATTCGTGGCCAGCGCGCGGGCGATGGCCACGAGTTGCTTCTCGCCGCCCCCCAGCATGGAAGGGTACTTGTGCATATAGTCATAGGGCAGCTCCACCATGTCCATGAGCCGGGCGATATACTTGAGAAAATCGCCGGGCGCGCAGACCTTATGGATCTTCAGAGGGAGCTCGAGTATTTTATAGACCGTCCGCTGGGGGTTGAGGGAGGTTCCGGGATCCTGAAAAACGATCTGGATCTGTTTTTTCAGGTCCTGCGGCCGGGCCTTCAGGGGCATGCTGATATCCTGCCCCGCGAAGGTAAGCTCCCCTTCGGTAATGCCCTGCATGCCGACCACGTTGTAGGCCGTCGTGCTCTTGCCCGAGCCCGACTCCCCCACAAGGCCCAGCGTCTCCCCTGCGGCCAGCTCAAAATCGATGCCGTCCACGGCTTTTACCGAAAGGCCTTTGCGGCCTTCGGCCCTGATGGGGAAATACTTCTTGAGTCCGCGGACCCGTAAAAGCTCATTGCTCATCGGGCATACCTCCCTGTGCGTGATAAAGATAGCAGGCCACGAAGTGGCTCGGCGCGGCCTCGAACATGGGCGGCATCTTCTCCCGGCAGCGGGGCATCGCGTGGGGGCAACGCGGTTCAAAGCGGCAGCCCGGAGGCGGATCCATGTAGTTGACGATGCGGCCGGGGATGCCCTCGGCGACGCCTCCCCCGGAAAGCTTGGGGATACAGCTGATAAGGCCCTTCGTATACGGGTGCAGGGGGGCTTTGAACAGCTCCTGGGAAGGGGCGGTTTCCACCATGTTGCCCGCGTACATCACATAGATGCGGTCGGCCACCTCCCGGGCAACGCCCAGGGAGTGGGTGATGAGGATGAGGGCGCTTCCCTTGTCCTCCACGCGCTGGCGCAGGATCTTGAGCACCTGGTCCTGTATCGTGACGTCGAGGTTGGTGGTGGGTTCGTCCGCGATGACGAGATCCCGCGGCGTGGACAGGGCCATGGCAATGCAGATGCGCTGGCGCATGCCGCCCGACAATTGGAACGGGTAATTGTTCATAATCCGTTCCGGGTCGGGCAGGGAAGTCTCCTGGAGCGCGTTGATGGTGCGCTCCGTCTGGACCTTGTCGTCCCGCGCGTTCTCGATGCCCGAGTAGCGGATGACCTCCTTCATCTGGTCCCCGACGGTGAACACGGGGTTGAGGGAGGCAATCGGGTCCTGAAAGATGACCGACACACCGCGGGCGCGCAGGGTTTTGATCTCGCGTTCGGGCATTTTCAGGATATCCCGGCCCTGGAAAAAGACCTGGCCCGAATCGATCACGGCCTGCTTGGCCAGAATACAGGCGATCGCGTTGACCGTCGTGGTCTTGCCGCAGCCGGTTTCGCCCACGATACTGATCTTCTCCCTGGGGCGCAGGTTGAGATCGATGCCGTTGAGCACCCGCGCGTAGCCCTTGAACGTGCGGAAGGAGACGAACAGGTTCCGCATATCGACGATGTAGTTGTCTTGTTGGCTCTGCATACGCGTCACTCCATATCGGACAGCATATCCTTGATGCCGTCCCCGGTCAGGTTGAAGCCCAGCACGATCAGCATGATGGCCAGGGCGGGGAAAATGGACATCCACCATTGGTCGGGCAGATACTTGACCCCGTCGGAAACCATCGCGCCCAGCGACGGGATGGGGGCCTGTTCGCCCATGCCCACATAGCTGAGGGTTGCCCCGGCCAGCACGGCCCAGCCCATGTCCAGCGTTATTTTGGTGAGGATGGGGCCCAGGGCGTTGGGCAGTATTTCCTTAATCAAAATGTGACCGGTGCTGGCGCCCAGCACCTCCGCGGCGCTGACGTAGATCTCATGGCGGACCGATACAACGATGCCGTATACCAGGCGCGTGTACCATGGCCACCACGTGACGCACATGGCGAGCACCGCGTTGCGCATGCTGGGTTCCATGATAGAGGAAACGCACATGATCAGGATCAGCGTCGGCAGGGCCTGGAACACGTCGGCGATGCGCATGATGGAGGTGGAGATCCAGCGCCCGTTCCAATATCCGGCCACCAGGCCGAGCATGCCGCCTATGGGAACCACGACGCTCAGCGCGCCCACGCCCATCTGGAGCGCTCCCCGGAAGGCGTAGAGGATGCGGCTTAATATGTCGCGGCCAACCGTGTCCGTACCCAGCGGATAATCGCCCGAGGGAGGAAGGCTTGCGTGGGAAAAATCCACCACGGCGCCGATATGGTCCGGATACGGGGCCAGGGACTTATAGAATATGGCGGCCAGCACCACCAGAATGATTACGCAAAGGCCGGCCACCGAGAGCTTGTTGCGGGAAAACTTGTACCAAAGCTTCCGGACATCCTCCAGCCGGTTGCGCTTGGGGAGCCGGGCGAGATCCACGTCGGAAATATCGATCGTATATTGTATGCTGTTCATAAGCCTGCTTCATTCCTCCCGTAAGCCTTCAGGTTAATTTGCTGTAGCGGATCCGGGGGTCCAAGAAACTGATGAAGATGTCGGTCGCGAGGTTGAATACGGCGATGATCGTTCCCTGGACCAGGATGACGGCCGATACCGCAAAGACGTCTTTGTTGAGCATGGCCTGCATGGTATAACGGCCGAGCCCCGGATATCCGAACACGCTCTCGATGATATACGCTCCGCCGAAAAGGCCCGCGATGTCCATGGCCATGACCGAGATGGTGGAGTTGAGGGACGGCTTGAGCAGATATTTAAACAGGATCTTATTCTCCGGGATGCCGTAGGCTCGCTCGGCCGCAGCGTAGGGCTTTTCCATATTGCCCACCATGCTCGAGCGCGTGATGCGCGCCGACTGACTGGTGCCGCCGAACGAGAGCACCACGGCGGGCAGGATCAGATGTTTGAAGGCATCCCAGGCCCCGGCGGGATTCCCGGCCAATAAAAAGTCAACGATGTATAGCTTCGTGATGGCTGGCGGCGCGGTAACGTTGGCGCTGATGCGCCCCGCGACCGGCAATATGGGAAAAATGAGGGCGAAAAGCAGCATGGCCAGCACGGCCCACAGGAACCCGGGCGCTACGACGCCGAAATAAGACACGATGCGGATGATTGCATCGGGCCATTTGCCCGAATATTTGGTGGAGATGACTCCCAGCAGAATGCCGTTGCAAACCAAAAAAGATGCCGCCAGCACGGCGAGTTCAATCGTAGCCGGGAGGTAGCTCTTGATGTCATCCAGGACCGGCCTCTTTGAGATGACAGAGGTTCCGAAATCCCCCTGGAGCATGCTGGTAATCCAATAATAATACTGGACGTAGAGGGGTTTATCCAAATGCATGCTCACGCGCAGCGCCTGGACGGTTTCCTCAGGCGTGCGCGGCCCAAGGGCCATGCGGGCCGTATCGCCCGGCATTACGCGCACGATGATGAATATCAGGATCGAGAGCCCCAGGAGAACCAGCGCATAGGTGGCGATGCGTTTGAGAATCTTCAGGATCATAGCGCAACATCCTCTCTCCGTCCGCCGGAACGGACGGGTACGTTCGTGCCAACGGGCGGGATATGCGCGCTGCCGCGCGCATATCCCGCACAGAAGCTTATTTCAATCTGAAATTGCGGTAGTAGGAGGAATAGCCCGTGGGGTAGATGAAGTTCTCGCCGGACTCGTACATCACCGCGCTGGGCAGGGTCGTGATGTACTCCGCGCGGTAGACGAAGCTGCTCGCCAGGTCGGCCACCCAGATCGTCGGGCACAGGTCCACGAGCTTGCGGGCGATCTCTTTAAACATCTCGTTGCGGGTGGCCTCGTCGGAAATGGTCATGGCCTGCTCGATCATGGCGTCGATCTCGGCATCCTGGAGCCACTCCATCTGCTCCCACGAGCCGACGGAAGACGAGTGATAGCGGGCTTTGAGGTAGCCGCCGCCATCCAGATATGGGGGCGCGAACACCACGAAGGAGGCGTTGGGGGTGGTCTCGACGGTTTGGGCGTCGGTCATCATGTTGGCGAAGGGCTTGCCCGTGATTTCGATCTTGACGCCCAGCGCCTGCATACCGGCCTGCATCAGAAGCGCTAGCTTCTCCTGCCGGGAGCCGCCGTCCGTGCAGTAGGTAAGCGTCAGGGGCATGGTCCCCGCCATGAGCGCGTCGTAGTAAGGGGAGAGTTTGAGCTCTGCCAAGGCCTTATCCAGGCTATACTCATACGGCATATCCGCCTCGGACAGAGCAGCCGCGGCCAGGCCCTTGACGATGGGCCCCGTGGGCTTCGTGCTTCCCATATAGATGTTGTCGATGACGGCCTGATAATCGAGCACGTACGCCATGGCCCGGCGCACATGCACGTCGTCCGTGGGGGCGAGCTTGGTGTTGAGCGCGATGTTGAAATTGGTGCTCAGCGGGATGCGGACCAGCTTGAGGCCTTCGACCTGGGAGAGCGCGGCCAGAGTTTCGGCGGTCTGACCGTCGTCGCTGAACTCGAGTTCGCCCCTCTCGAGCATGGTGCGGCCGGTGACGGCATCGATGCCGCCCAGCATTTTGATCAACTTAGGCGCGCCTTCCTCCCAGCCCTGCCAGTAATCCTCGAATTGCTCCATGATCAGGTATTCCTCGGTCTTCATCTCCTTGACCTTGTAGGGCCCGGAGCCCGCGTCATGGGTCAGCAGCCAGCTCTTGGCATAGTCGCCGTTTTCCCCGTAGTTGCCCGAGGGGTCGATGTTCTCCCGGACCAGCTTTTCGTCGAGGATATAGAGGCGGATGAGCATCCCGGCCAGGTTGCCGGTAGGTTTGGTGAGGTTGAAGCGGACCGTGTAGTCGTCTACGACCTCGGTGGACGCCACGATGCCCGTGAAGATGTATGCGTAGCCCTCGCCTATGGTCAGGAGGCGGTCCATGCTGAACTTGACATCGTGGGCGGTCAGCTTGTTGCCGCTGTGGAAGACGACGTCGTCGCGCAGATGGAAGGTGTAGACGGAACTGTCCGCGTTCGCTTCCCAGCTCGTGGCGACCAGGGGTTCGCTCGTGCCGTCGGTCTTGGGGAAGACCAGTGAATCGTACATGTTGGTGAACGCCGTCGAGTCCGAAGCCTTGCTGCCCACGGCCGGATCGATGTAGGTGGGCCAGCCGGCTGCGACGATGATGGATTTGTCCGCCCGGACAGCCAGCGCCGTGCCGATGTTCTGGTCGACTGCGGGCGCGGCCGTTGCATCGGTGCCGGCCGCGGTTTGCACGGCGGTCGGGGCGGGGGTTGCGGTCTGCATGTTGGCTTCGCTTCCGCCCTTGCAGCCTGCAACGCTAAGCGAAATCAAAAGAACCACGAACAGAGCGAGGGATTGTTTCATACTGCGCTTCATAGAATTCTCTCCTCTTTTTTGTTTTTGTGCACAATAGATCCGATGTGTTTCGCCGTACTACCAAAATGGTATCATACGATCGAATAAAAGCTGTTATTTTCCCGGTTAAAAAAAGCCCTCCCGCGTTTGTACCAAAGGTCAAACGCAAGAGGGCGCTGGCACGCCGCTGGTCAGCCGCAGTTCTCGTAGCCTTCGAGGATGCGCTTGAGCGCGAGGGCCGTATACAGCCCGATCACGGAGGGCAGCCCTTCCATCCTGTCGGCTGCGTTCTCCTTGAATTTGCGGATCCGGTATTTGATCGTATTTTTATGCAAAAAGAGCATTTCGCCGGCCTGGGAGGCGCTGCTGTTCGCGTCCAAATAATATGTGGAGAGCGTCTTGAGCATATCCTCATATGAAACGCCTTCGTCCCGCGGGATCGCCTTGAGTATCTCCGTATACTGCAGGATGGCGGTCTCGCCGCTGTCGATGATCTTCCTGCACTGGTCCGCAAACTGCACTTCGGAAAGGGAAAAGAGCGTCCTGTGCGGGTAGATCTCCCGGAGCGTGGCAAGGTTCTCCTTGCACAGCAGATAAGCTTTTCGAAAATGGTCCGGGCTCGTCAGATGGCGGCATGCGATAAGGGTAGCGTCCAGACCGTGCTGCTCGAGCGCTGTGCAGAAGCTTCGCGCGGCTTCGATCGGGCAGCTGCCGTCCTGCGGCATGTTCATCATAACGACGATGCTGCCGTCGTAGGCGTCGAACACCGCCGTCCTGCACAGGTGCGTCAGTTCCTCGGATATCAGTTCGGGCATGCGCTTGAATAGACTCTCGAGCTCGCACTCCCGCGGCGTGATGACCCACATGTCACGAATATCGGCTACGTTGATGCCGAACGGCGCCGCGATGCGGCAGACCCTGTATGGTTCGTCCTTAAGTATGGCGCCCACCAGTTCGGAAAGCGGGTTTTCTCCCTGACGTTCCCAGAGATTCATGGCGATCTGCAGAGTCTCCCCCACCTGTCTGACGACATCGGTAGCCAGTGCTTCCCCACGCTTGTAGATGACTGCCTGGAGAGGGATGGTGCCCGAGGAGCGTACGGGGCAGTTCACGAGCTGGTATTCCTCGTCGTTGAGCGTGGCGTGCTGGACGTCGAGGGGTACCTTGCCGCCGGTTAAAAAGCTCTCGAGCGTCATGTTCCTCGGCCACAGGGATATGTTGACGGGCTCTCCCGCGGCGTTCGCGAGCACGATGCTCGAGTGGAGTTTGTCGCTGAGGATGCGCATGACGAGGCTGATGCTGCGCTGGTTCTCCGGGAAACGGGAAACCTGCTCGAGGATATCGTTTTTGAAATCGTATCCGATGAACTGGCTTTTGAGGATGGCTTCCATCACCTCGTAGATCACCTCGCCGTAGCGCAGGTCGGGTCGGTTTTCTGGCATGACGATGATGGGAAAATCCAGCCGGTTCGCAAGCTCTATGAGCATTTCGTCCACGTGCGAGAGCACGACCCCCATGTAAAACAGGATGAGACCCGCCACTTTTTTCTTGATCAGCGCGTTGATGATGCTGCATTGGTGTTCGGGGTTGTCCTGGAGGTTGTAGAAGGCGCTGATGATGATCTCGTTGCCCAAATAGTCGGTATACACGTCCTTGAACTGGCCGATATGGCCGTATTCGAGGACGCTGATCGTGGAGACCCACTGGCTAAGCCCCGCCTCCCCGGCGACGACCCGGGCGCCCCGCAGGGACGGCAGCTTGAGGATTTCGGCGATTGTGATGCTCATTGGAGACCTCCCAGCGATGATGCTTTCATGTCGTCAAGAAACCGAAAAACCGCGTCGGGGCCGACGCAGCCGCAACCGGGCGGGAATTCGTCCGCCCTTAGCCGAGCTAGGCGGAGAGCCAGCTGAGGATCTCCTGCTGGCGGCGCACCCGATGGCTGAGCTTGCCGGTCAGGTGGAAGGTGTGGCTGTCGCCCCCGAATAGGACCATGCGGGAGGGGACGCCCAGCTGATGCAGGGCGGTGTAGAGCTCCATGCTCTGCGCTACGGGAAGGCAGTAATCGCAGAACCCCAGCCTTTTGCCGTCCGGGGAGAGGAAGAGGTTCTTGATCAGCCGGATCTTGCCGATGTCCTCTTTGGTCATCTTTCGCATATGGGGCCTCTTTTACGATGCTTGCTGGCCTTGTCAATAAAAGAATACCATATGCCGCGCGTTTCAGGAAGCGAGTCCGCCCCGCCGGCGCGCATAAATTTCAGACGTACTCGCCCTCATTTGGCGTTTACGAATATCGGGGAAGCAAAGGCAAGGTTTTTGAAATTGATATAAACGATGTTCTCTGGCGCAACGCCGCCTTGTTCAAGCTCACCCCTCGCCATCATCAAGATCGAGAACTTTCTGCAACGCCGGATACCCGTGAGCACCTCTAGGCGCCTATGAGCTCTGTCGCTAGTATTTCTCGACGGAGGCTGCAAATAGTCTGGCGGTGCTGGTTTCTTCGGCAATTAATTCTTCCATCAAGCTGCAAACGGAAGGGAATAGATCTGTGTGGTTTGAAGTAATTGCCATTTTATATAGCCCATTTTTTACCGCAGTCCATTTGGTAAACAACGCATGCGTAAAAACAAAGAAAATTCTTGGAGAGAAGCTTGTTTCCTCAGAAAGGCTTGAAACAGAAAACGGTTATCACGTAAAGCCTCTGCGTATTTCGCCAGCATAATCCCTTCTTCAAGCGGCTTGGCTAGCAATATACAAGCTGTTTGCGAGGATGATTTGAAGCTGCAAACCGCAGCCGATTATGGAATTCGTCACAATTATGGGCATATCCCGACCAAAGAAACGTGGAGATAGCTTCACGCAAGCTATTCCTCCATGAGACCTTGCATTGCTTTTTCCCTCGTGACTTTGCGGCAAAATAATGAATAAACGTCTCTATCCTACCTTGACCGGGGATCGATTTTCGAAAAACATAAAGGCGACAGTAAAATGACAAAGTAAAAACCGCATAAACCCTTAGTTTATGCGGCTTTGGCGGAGAGAGAGAGATTCGAACTCTCGTTACGGTTCCCCGTAAACACGATTTCCAGAAAATTGGGTAATGTCAAAAAGAGAAAGCCAGTTTTTGAAATATAAGTTCTGATTATATGAAATTCTTATTTTTATAAAAATATCCTCAAAATATCTTATAAATATGCTGAAAAATGATATAATTGATATATCAGATCTAAATATTTTTTATATCATAAATATATCAGAAGTTGGCACAAGAATCGGGTCGGGCGTTAGAAGAAACGTTAGAACGAATTCATCAACCGAGAATATTTGGTGCACGAGTTTGAAAATGCTCCGGACATAACCGGAGCACTTCAGCGATGCCGTATTCAATAGCCGAATACATCCGCTGTGATATGGAGCAGCTCCTGCTTGTGTTCGTCATGTGCTTCAGGAGTCATTTACGCATTAAAACCCTCCTTTTTATTAACCGACCATACTAGTATGTCGTACTGGTTAAATTGGTATTATTAATGGCAATATCGATTATATCAGTTTTACAAATATTAAATGTAATGATAAAATGCAATTATGAAATTAAGGTTTTCAGGGCGAATTAGGTCGTTAAGAAAACAAAATGATCTTACCCAGGAGATGCTGGGTAAGAAAATGGGATCTCCTCAACAGCCCGTAGCATCCTGGGAAACGGAAAAATAATCATTTCCAGAAAATTTGAGGAATACGGGGTGGCGCTCATTAAAACTAAATAAAGAAATCGAATAAGAAATAAAGGCTTAAGTTTGGGTTCTTTTACCCCGAATTCTCAAGATCATAATAAAGTAAGGTATATTTCATTTAATAATATAACTTGAAAGCGAGACAATATTATGAAAGTAGCAATTGTTCATATCAGCGATTTTCACATAAAAGCAAACGAGCATTTTAATGATACAAAAATCAAAAGATTTCTGGAATCACTCAATGCTTTGGGTAATATCGATGAATATGCTGTTGTTTTTTCTGGGGATTTAGCGCACGCTGGGTTAATTAATGAATATAAATGTTCGAGATATATAATCGGTAAAATCATCGATGGTATCAAACAAAAAAACAATAACAAGTTTGTCAATGTATTTATCGTACCGGGAAATCATGATTTAACATTATCAAAGCAATCAAGAGATAGAGCATACATACAACAGCATTATGATGACAATAGCATTGATTCGATTGTTGATAATGAGATTGATTTACTTAATAATTTTTATGCTTATTCTCATGCTAATGGTCAGGTGCCAAACGATAAGATTATTAATCGACGGTTTTGTTCTTATGATGATTATCGAATCCAGTTCAATTTAATCAATACTTCTCTATTTTCTACGCTAGAACCAGATGATAAAGAGCTTCATTACTTCCCACAACAAAAAATGCAATATCTTCAGAAGTCTGAAAACATAAATCTTTGTGTTACAGTAATGCATCATAACTGCGAGTGGTTTAATTGGATGTATAAATCTGACTTGGAGAAAACCATAATAAATAATTCAGAAATACTTTTATCAGGCCATGACCATTGTGATGAGACTAAAACTATTACAATAGAGAATAATCTGGATACTTGGATTTCATGTGCAGGCCAAATGAAGTTTTCTGATTTGAGTTTCCAAGATTCTTTTAATGCTATTGTTATAAATACAGATACTAATACTTTCTGTGGATACATATTTGACTGGGATCTCAGAGAAAAAATATATGTGCACAAACCTGTATTAGAAAATAAGCCGCTTCAGAGTAGGTTGGGACAATTAAAGTCCTTACCCAGCTTTATTAAAGATCTGAAGGAGGATACATATAATTCATCAGAAGATTTTACTAGGTATTTTGTTTTTCCAAAGCTTATTAGCGAGCGAAAAAATGAATTTGGTAAACATGAAGAAATTAAAACCATCGAAAAACTTATTGAAAATATAGAAGCACGAAAGAGGCTAATAATTTCCGGTCCATCCAACTCAGGAAAATCCACTTTGCTTAAATATTTATATTGTGCTCTTACTAGCACAAAAATACCTTTATTATTATCTGTCGATTCAACAACAAGAATAAAGCCGAAAAACTTTATCAAACGTCTATTCGAAGATCAATATGGGGATAATCCCATCTTGTTTGAAAAGTATCAGCAAACCGAGAAAAAGAAGAAGGTTTTAATTGTTGATGGATGGGAGTATTTATATGCAAGCAAAGATCATATTTTAAATATAATACAAGACGAATTTGAATACATCATCTTCTCGATAAATAACGAACAGCAGAATGTTGTAGAAACAATTAAAGATGAAATTAATAAGGAGCATGCATTCCACGAGCTGCTTATTAAGCCATTTTTTACAGAAAAGCGGAGGGAGCTTGTTAGAAACATTTGCTTGCTCAATAGTCCATACAACGATGAAGATATTGAAAGAGTCAACGGTTTAATTGATAGCTTGGTGCTTAATAACTGCAATTTATTTTCATTGAATCCAGGATTTATTATTAGATATACCGATTATTTTCTTAAAGATCGTTACTACGACTATACGAAGGGGGAGGCTGTTTTTAGTAAGGTTTTTGAGTATGAATTGCAACGATCTATTATCGAATTCACAAAGAAATCAGATGTAGATGAAGTTTTAACTATATTTGAAGAAATAGCGGGTTATATGTACATTCAACGCAATGACACACTGAGGATTGAGGAGGTACGCAACGTCATAGAAAGTTATAATAAAGAATATGGAACTAAAGTTAATCCAGCCGTTGTATTAGAAATTGGAAAGAGGTCTAAGCTATTTAAAGAAACGGGTGATTTATCAGTCTATTTTGCTAATAAGAATTATTTAGCATATTTCATAGCTAAATATCTTTTAAGGATATCACAAAATGATGAGCCGGATTATACAGGGATTCAATATGCCCTAAAAAACATATGCTTCGGGATCAACTCGGATATCATTCTCTTTATTTCTTATTTGTCAAGTAATACAAGAACAGTTATGTCTATTGCAGCTCAAGCTGGTGAGCTTCTTTCCTTATGGGATGAAATTGACTTTAGTACCAATAACATTACATTTTTAAGAACAGGCGAGCTAGACCAAATCGCAGCACCTAGCAAAAAAGACCACGAGAGACTAAAAGAGCACCAGGAGGAAGCCGAAGAAATTCAGCACAACGAAATTATCGTTGAAGCAACAGGTTTATTCGAATATGACGAGAGTGATATTGACAAATATCCTTTTAGATTAATTCGAGCATTTAAATATACAGAGATGATATGTAAGGCTTTACCAGCATTTAATAGTAGCTTAAAACTGTCACAAAAAAAACATTTAATCGAATCTATCTACTCATATCCGCACAAAATCGTGTATGCATTACTAAAACCTATTGATGATAATATAGAGATGTTATGTGATGAATTGCTAAAGTACGCTAAGGAAATTAAGGCCGATAAGAAAAAACGGGTTCCATACAGTAAAAGTGATATTCTCAATATGATTGTATCACATAGTAATGCTATGCTTTTAAGTACCTATGACCATTTTTCCGAACTTTGTACAAGTCCTAAAACAATTGACCTTCTAAAAGAACAGCGTTTTATAGAAACAAATAGGCAATTGGAAAGATTAATGATAATTGAGAACTCTGGAGATACCGAAGCATTTATGAAGGAGGCAGAATGGATTATAAAAGCTTCAAAAGATGACACATATAATCATTTGATTAAGCTTGTGGTGAGGAAACACTTATTATGTAATCCGGAATTACCATATTATAAACGTCAGCAGATAGTAGATAAGTTTTTTGGAAAGGATGCTCAAAAAGAGATGCTGTTATCTTCCTTTGCACGAGAATAGTATCGCCGTGTTGGTCCCGCCCCAACTTAGCCGTTTTTGTTTCAGAGATTACAGCTCAACTGCTGAAACAATATATATGCATGTCATCTTGCCATGCTGACGGCGATACTACGCCACTAATTATATACTTTTTCTCTTTTTTTATTCATATTTTAAGAAAAGGAAGGATATTTAGGCTAATAAATAGTAATTCATAAACCGTCTTCCAATAAAATTCATCAATCTTAAAATCGAGCTTGTGGAACTTCGCAGGAAAGAGAATAGTTGGTATACAAGTTCGAAAATGCTCCGGACTGAGTATTCCGCGCAAGATTGAGCATCGCCACCGGACAAGTTGAGCATCGATTCCGGCGAGATTGAGCATGGGTTCCGCACAGGTTGAGCACTTGGTAAAATGTAGGTATGCATCCCCTTGAGGGCTGTAAATACTTACATGGAGGTTTGTCGAATGACAACCAATTACCGAGAGATCCTCAGGCTGAAGAGTTTGGGACTCAACAAGACTGAAATCGCAAGCAGCGCACAATGCGCCCGTAACACGGTGTCTGTCACGCTGGAGCGAGCAAAGGCGTGCGGTCTCCAGTGGCCTTTGCCGGAGAGTATGTCAGACAAAGAGCTGACAGAGAAGCTGTTTCCCGGTGCCCCCGGAAAAGCACCCTTCAAGATGCCGGACTACGAGCATGCCCACCGGGAAATGCAGCGAAGCGGTGTAACGCTCACGCTCTTATGGATGGAGTACTGTGACCAATGCAAGGCGGAGGGCGCAATCCCTTACCAGTCTACGCAGTTCAACAAGTATTACAACGACTATCTCAACCGCATCAACGCCACCATGCACTTGAACCACAAGCCTGGAGAAATCATGCAGGTGGACTGGGCGGGAGACACCGCATCCGTCGTAGATACGGATACCGGCGAGATCATTCCGGCCTATGTCTTCGTAGCCACGCTGCCCTACAGCTTATACAGCTATGTGGAAGCCTTCTTCAGCATGAATCAGGAAGCGTGGATCACCGCACACGTCAATGCCTACAGGTACTTTGGCGGCGTCACCAGAATGATTCAATGCGACAACCTGAAAACCGGCGTCGAAAAGCATGGTCGCGATGAAATCATTTTAAACAAGACATACCAAGAGCTGGCGGAGCACTACGCCACCGCCATTGTTCCGGCCAGAGTAAGAGCGCCCAAGGACAAAGCGGCGGTAGAGGGAACGGTCGGCGTCATTTCCACATATATTCTGGCTGCGCTTCGCAACCGGCAGTTTCTGTCATTGTCGGAGCTGAATGAGGCCATTTGGGACCGTCTGGAGAGCTTCAATCACAAGCCGTTTCAGAAGCGAGACGGCAGCAGAGCCAGCGTCTTTGCCGAAGAGCAGACTTTTCTCCGCTCATTGCCTGCCCATCCGTATGAACTGGCAACATGGAAGGTCGCGTCTGTAGGCCCCAACTACCATGTTTCTGTGGAGCGCATGAATTACTCCGTTCCGTTCGAGTACATCAAGCAGAAAGTGGATGTGCGCATTACCCGGTCCACCATCGAGGTCTTCTTTGGCGGCAATCGCATTTGCTCCCACTGCAGGCTTTACGGAAGATTCAACCAGTACAGCACGGTGCAGGAGCATATGCCGCCGGAGCATCAGAAGTATATTGAGTGGAATGGTGAACGCTTTGTACATTGGGCGGAAAAGATTGGAGACCGCACTGAGACGGCGGTAAAAGCGATTCTCAGCAGCTACAAGGTGGAACAGCAGGGTTACAAGGCCTGTATGGGCCTGCTGAAGCTGGCGGACAAGTACACCCCGGAACGACTGGAAAACGCCTGTAGACGCGCATTCGAATACACTCCGCAGCCCTCTTTCAAGAATATTCAGACCATACTCGCTACCGGTCAGGACAGGCTTCCGGACGAACCGGAGCCGCGTTCTTCCTCGCAATATGGCTTTACTCGCGGCGCTGAGTACTACGGTGGGAGGGACGAAAATGCTGACTGAAACAACGATTACCAAGCTGCGCGAGATGCGGCTGGGCGTCATGGCAAATGCACTCAGCGACCAGATGAACGATACTCAGTTCCGCAATATGGCCTTTGAGGATCGGTTAGGGCTTCTTGTTGACGCCGAATGGAACGCTCGAAAGAGTAACCACCTTCGAAAGTTGATCCGGCAGGCAACATTCTCTGACCCGTCAGCATGCCTGGAGAATGTGGAATATCTCCCGGATCGTAAACTGAAACAGGAGGAGCTGCTGCGGCTGGGCTCCTGTAATTACATCCATGAGCATCACAACATTATCCTGCTGGGTGCCACAGGCAGCGGCAAAACATATCTGGCCTGCGCTCTGGGCATGGCGGCGGCGCGGCAACTGTTGGCGGTAAAATACATACGTCTGCCTGACTTGCTGGTAGAGTTCAGCATTGCAAGAGGCAATGGTACCATTCGCAAGCTCATGGCTCAGTACAAGAAGTATGTGTTGCTCATCATTGACGAATGGCTGCTATATCCGCTAAAGGAAAGTGAATGCCGCGATCTGTTGGAGATCACGGAATCCCGATACAAGCGTTCTTCCACAATCCTCTGCTCCCAATTCGACATCCCCGGCTGGAGAGACAAGCTGGCAGACCCGATTTTGGCAGATGCCATCTGCGACCGCATCGTCCACGATTCCTACACGATTATTATTGGCGGGCAGGAATCCATGCGCAAACGTAATGGCCTGAAAGGGCTTTGATAGAGCCTTCGGCTCACCGGGCTCTGCCCGGACCCGAGGTTTTTCGCTTTAAGGTTTTCCAAGGAGAGTGATTGGGATGGTGCAGCGCAAAAAAGAGAGCGATGTCGATAGCATCACTCTCCCCGCCGACCCCGTACCCGGCGCTCGTGTCGCTCCTCAGCGTTGCACTATCCTCCGTTACGGTTAAAAGCAGTTTCATGATACCATCTGATTCAAGCAGGGTCAATGTTCAATCTGCGCGGAGCTCATGCTCAATCTGCACGGAAACCACGCTCAATTACAGCGGAATCGATGCTCAACTTCGCCGGTTTCGCTGTGCAAACTGAACGGCATACGCACGGACATAGCCAGAACGCTTTTTAATATAGCCATATCTATTATCCTTAATACTCATCCATCAGCAGGAATTCCGCAAGGTGCTTATGCTTCACGCCCTCCACGTTGTCCCGCCAGAAATCATCCATCGTGACGACGTATTTGGGGTAATGGTCCCTAACGGCAAGCAGCGGAGCGAATTCGCGGTCAACGGTTTCCTGCGAAACAGTGGGCGTATACGAAACCTGAACGTATACCTTTTCGTTTTTCCGCTCGGCAATAAAGTCAACCTCTTTGGTATCGAGCTTACCGACGCAAACTCGATATCCGCGGCGTTCGAGCTCCAGCATCACGATGTTTTCCAGAATGCCGGAGATCATCCTGTCCTTGTACCCCATGACCGCGTAGGCCAACGACTGGTCCCCGATATAATACTTTTCGTTGGTCTGCAAAATCTCCCTGCCCTTGATATCGTACCGGGGAATCTTGCGTATGATATAGGCGCTTTCAAGGGCGCTTAAGTAGTTATAGACGGTGTTCAGATCGACCTTGCGCTGCTGGCTCTTGAAATAATCGGCAACGTTTTTTGCGGAAAAGGTGTTGCCGATGTTATCGAACACAAACTTCACCACACGCTCCAAGAGTTCAATGTTTCGGATATTATGACGCTGTATCGTATCGCGGAGGATGGCCGACGAATAGATGTCGTTCACGATGCGGTGGGCCACGTCTTCATCGTAGTCGCCGATATGAACGGCGGGAAAACCGCCAAGCCGGATATAGGCGCGGATTTCCTCACGAATGTCGGTCGGCTTTTCGCCTGTGCGCACTTCCTTGAACAGCAGGTATTCCCGGAAGGACAGCGTGCTGATTTTAATTTCCACATAGCGTCCCGCGATGTAGGTCGCAAGCTCGGAGGACAGCAGGCGCGAATTGGAGCCTGTGATATACAGATCGGCATTGGTGCTTGAAAGCAGGGAGTTGACAGCCTTCTCCCAATGCTTCACCTCCTGAATCTCGTCCAAGAGGACATAGCAGCGCCCTTCGCCGGTCATGCGGGCTTTCACATACTTATGCAGTTTCTCCGCCGTATCGAGGTCGGCAAAGTCGAGGTTTTCAAAATTGATATAAACGATCTTCTCCGGCGCGACGCCGCTTTGTTCAAGCTCATCCCTCACCATCATCAAGATCGAGGACTTTCCGCAACGCCGGATACCCGTGAGCACCTTGACAAAGGGTTTATCTATGAACGGCCTGATTTGCTTTAAATACAATTCTCTTTGGATCATGATAATCACCGCCTTTTTTGAATTATACCACGATCTAAGAGGATTATACAAGCAATGTTTAGGGTTATACCCCTAAATCTCTTATCGACAAGGATACTATTTTGGTGTATCCCTGACTTTTCACGCTTTGGCGGCTCATCGGAAAGCCGCATCTTTTATATAATCCCATAAGAAAGGGAGTGTCTTCACCATCCCTACTGGCTTGATTAAAAAATCAGACCTATTTTATGCCGTTCAAGACGAAGGAGAAAGGCAAATTGGTTGTCGCTGAAACGGCATGGAACGGACTGTTGGAAAAGTCGAAGCTAGAATTGAGCAGAATCCGCCGGAAGCAGATAGCAATATCGTACTACGTGGATGAATTTCTAAAATGACAAAGTAGAATTGTGGCAAAATTTGATGCTTATTGCTATAATGTGAGCATCAGGACTGCAATAAACTTTCCAGTCCTTGTGCGAATCGACATTTTGCCAGAATGTGATCGTCCCAAGAGTGGGAATGTGGATATAATTAAATTATGGGCAGGCAAAGGTAAACTAAAAAGAATAACCTAACTCGAATATATTTCATCGCTATAATGGTATCGTAGTGAGAGGCGAGCAAGAATTATGAGCGAATATAAACCTTATTGTCCGGTCTGTTGTAGAAACGCTTATATTAATAATGCAAGCGGGTACTTTGGAGTATATATTAGTTGTCCTGACTGCGGCAAGTTCTTTTTAGAATCCGAACTTTATAAGGAAGAGAACGGCATCATTAAAATGCCAACAAAAAGGAGGAGTTGCTTTTACTATTACCTTACTCAAAAAAAACCTAGAAATATAAAGGCAATTCCCCACTTCCACAGTAATGCCAACTGGGGGGATAATATTACGGTTGAGCAAAATAATCATCAAATCATTTCCCTGAAATCCATAATGAATTTATTCCCCACAAATATAGAAGAACAAATAAAAATGATTTGCGTGAATTTAGCGCATAAATGTAAATACATAGGCGCCCAATTGATGCTCTCTCCACGACTGTTGCCAGAACAATACCATTTATTTTTTATTGATGACTCTTTTGATGACACGGATTGCAAAGAACAGCAGATGGATTATTTGCTTAAAATACTAAAAGCATCGAACATTATCGATCAGATAAAAACTAATTTAGATGCCCCTCCGACCTATGTCCTTACTGCAAATGGCTGGATGGTTGTTCAGCAGTATTTATCAACAGAAGCAACATCAAAGCAAGCTTTTGTAGCAATGTGGTTTGATATAAGTATGAAATCAGCCCGCGAGCAAATAATCAGGGCTATAAATGATTGTGGTTATTCGGAAATGATAATTGATACGAAAGAGCATAACAATCAAATTGTCCCTGAGATATTTTACGAAATAAAACATAGCAGCTTTATCATTGCAGATTTGACAGGACAACGAGGTGGCGTATATTATGAGGCGGGGTATGCTGAGGCTTCAGACATACCCGTAATACTTTGTTGCCGAAAAACAAGTGATGAAAAGACACATTTTGATGTCCAGCAAAAAAACACTATTTTCTGGGAAGATGAAGCAGACCTATATAATCGCCTTATGAAGAGAATTACAGCAACTGTCGGGAAACGTTTAACTCTCTAAAACTTTATGGGGTATTAGGAGGTATAATTATGACGCAAACAGAGCTTGGAAGAACACCAGCCGTATTTGTTAGTTCGACCTGTTATGATTTAAAACAAATTAGAAATGATATAAGAGACTTTATTCATGGGCATTTGGGTTATGAGGCTATTTTATCTGAATTCGATTCGTTTCCCCTTGACCCGGAAATAACAGCCGTTGATAACTGTATTCGCGCCGTTAAACAACGAGCAGATATTTTTTGCTTAATAATAGGCGGTAGATATGGTAGCATCGCCGATAGCGGAAAGTCCGTAACAAATTTAGAATACATAAATGCAAGGGCAAAAGGAATACCTATATATGCATTTGTGGAGAAAGCTGTGCTTTCCATATTACCAGTATGGGAAAGGAACCCTGATGCCGATTTTAGTAATATCGTTGATAGTACAGAATTATTTAGATTTGTTGCCGAACTTCGCAGGAAAGAGAATATTTGGATGTACGAGTTTGAAAACGCTCAGGATATAACCAGAGCACTTCGTAAGCAGTTAGGGTATTTGTTCTATGACTCACTAAAAACAAGAGAAAAAATGCGTTTAAATAGACTTCCTTATAGAGTACAGCAATTAGAGGGGAACGCCTTAAAAATAGCTATTGAGAAGCCTGTCGGATGGGAATACCTTTTCTTTGGCGAAATCTTAGAACAAAATTTGAATCGGTATATTGAACTAAAAAGAGACTTGATATATGGGCTGTCTTTGGGGAGCATAATAAAAATAACCAAACTACAGGACCTGCTAGATTATCTTTCTGCAAAGATAGATGGACTACAACGAATTATTGATAACATGAATATCTTATTTAAAAGCGCAATCCCTGAAGCATTTGGCGCTCCGGGCGAACCAGGCGATGAAGAAAAGATTATATATGTCGGGGAAAGACTTGGCGCAGTTTATGAAAGTCTAGTGAAGTGGGGTTTAGAATTTAAGATTCTTTCTATAGACGAGAAATGGAGCGGCATAGTGAATACAATAGCGAAAATGTGGGAATTGCCTATAACCGACCTAGATGATTACATGATTAAATATAAGAACGGTATGAAAAAGCTTAAATCTCATACGGAAAAAAGTCTTTTATCGGCGACGCCGGAGACTTTAGAATTTATAGACTTAACGCTCGTACTTAGAACTCCCGATATTAAAGAGTATCTTTCCGAAGTTGAAAAACTCAGGAGGAATATAAGTCTAAGTGATCTAGGAGAATTTTGACCTTCGTTCGACATTTATTTTCAGAAGTTGCCAATGCATTCTAAAGGTACAAGAAGATAATCTATAATAAAACGATAGATCTTCGCCTATGTATATTCATCAATAAACAACGTGTACCCAGCCACAGCCATCAAGCTATGCAGCTACTTCCTTTACTATCGATCTGGAGTTTCCTAGGATTATCAGAAAATAATTAGTCTGTGCCACATGAAGCCGCATCAGCGAACTTTTACACGCGCTCACCGGTTTATTTCCCCTGCCCCCTATGCCTTAAGTAATCGATATAGCTCTTGAGCTCACGAAGCGCCTCTTTACTCAAATCGCTCGGGATTCGAATATACTGATCCGCTGCGGTGTGGGGTTTGGGGTTATCGGTTAAGCCAACGAGGTAGTCAACGGAAACATTAAAATACCGCGCGATTGCAATCTTGATCGCGTCGGGCGGTTCGCTCTTATCCCGCTCATAAGAAGAAATAGAGTGCTTATTTATCTTGAGGATGGCGGCCAGCTCGTCCTGCGTAAGCCCCGCGTCCTTCCGTAAATCCAAGAGCCTTTCACCAATCATTGCTATAATCCCCTGTATAACCAGTATTTCAATAAGTGTAGGGGATAATTTTGACACATGGGTTTAAATAGATAAATGAATCCACGAATTAACAAATATTGATTTTAATACTACTTTACGATACAATGTAGAAAAATCGCAGAGTTCGCGAGCAGCAAGTGCATGAAGCGCATCTATACCTATGTTTAGCTTATAAAGGAGACGAAGGCATGGAATGGGTTTGTGAAAAGTGCGGAAGCCCGATTAAAGAAGGAAGTAAATTCTGCACTTCATGCGGCAGCCCGATTCGGGTTGAGCAGAAAGCCGAGCCGCAAAGACCTGTTTATACTGACGGGCTTGCGTATCGTAATAAAGCAGAGTTGCTTGCGGAATTAACACGAGAACAACAATACTTCGCCGCGCGCATCACAGATTATGATGAAATCATCCGGATTACAAACGAAAAAATAAATGCAAAGCCTCCGAAAACCGGTACGCAAATTTTTGTGTCCGGTCTTACCACTACGATCGGTTCAATTATCATGATGATTTTGGGAGTCATGTTCCTTATTATCGGACTTGCGGTTGGCCTAGTTATGATAGTTATCGGTATTGTGCGCGAGCTCAAAGGGAACAAGCCAATGGCTGCGTTTGAACAGCAGCAGGAGGCGCGTCAAGCGAGAATAAACGATATTGAACAAGCCCTGAAACAATATCACGCCGCTTACGGTCCCTGCCTTGTCGCGTATAAGTATTCCGACCCAAAGGTAATCCAGACGCTCATCAGCACCGTACAGTCCGGCAAGGCGGACAGTATAAAAGAAGCGATTCATAGCATGGAGACCGACATGTATAATGCCGAGATGCTCCGCCTACAGAAAGAAACCGCCGCCAACACAAAGAAAGCAGCGGAAGCCGCGAGCACGGCCGTAACATTCTCCGCAGCAAGCTTCGTCAGAGGGATCAAATGATAACCATTTAGAAAGCAAATATAAAGGGGGTTAACAGCATGATTTGTCCGTACTGCGGGAAGGAAATCGATGAAACCGGGTTGTCTGATGTCAATGCCAGAAATGATGGACAGGAGAAAGGATACTTGCCTTTGCACGGGGAGTATACCATACCGGCTGTGTCCGGCGCTGCCACGGGAGTATCTCCTAAGGAGATCAAGCGGAAGCGTAAAACGTTGTTGATTGCATCGATCGCTATAGCGATAGTTGCGGTACTGGTCGTTTTAGTGATCGTCAACTGGCAAAGCTTAGCATCCCTATTTAAAAATATGGGATGATATCCGACTAACCGGGATGGGGTTGATAATCTCAAGCTCCCTATAAAGGCGCCAGCCGTCGAGAATATCAAATAACTGAATGCGCGAAATAAGCCGCCTACAAGAGCGGCTTTTTCATGCCCATTTAAAATCCTGTGGTATGACTCCGGGCTATTCCTCTATTTATCCTATACCAGTCGAAAGATATTTTCAGAAATCGATAGAAAAGTGTGGTCCAATATTGCAAAGCGATGAAAGGTCGGCTGGAAAAGCCGACCTTTCATCGCTTTGCGATGTTTAAAGCAGCCCAGACTCAAAAATATGCGAAAAAACGCAAATTGTGTCGATAGCGTGACGGAAGCGCGGCGAAACTGCAAACAAATCAGATTCTGGCGAAAACCACAATCGAGTTAGTTACAACTATTCCGTATTATATACTGTCTCTTTTTGTTGTTGGTGGACGCGCACCTTGAAAACTGAATAGGTCATGCCGTGGCGTGCCGGAAGACGGAGCTTAGCACATAAATGTTTGGAGGTAAGAAAGCCGCGGAGACACATGACCCATGAACCGTAAAACATTATAGCTGATCGAAACCAAAAATGCAATACCGAAAAAAGGAGGAAACATCGTGTGTGCAACTATCGGGGACAACAATAACCATGAGCCAGCCCGGGAGCGGTTAAAATACCGGGACTTCATATTTTATGAAGACTATCTCGAAACGGCAAACAAGCTTCCGGCTCTTGAGCGGGACAAGCTCCTTTGGAAGCTGATGGTCTATAAGACCGGCGGAGAGATGAAAATAACCAGCGAAGAAATTGAGGAACTGTTCGAGAGCCTGCTATGGCTACCGGGAGCGGATACTTTAAACACGTGGGAAAGCATAACGAGAAAAATCAAAAGGGGGAATTTTAAAAAATGAATAACAAAGATGATAAAACACACGGAGCTTTTACGTTTTACGAATCTTTCTGGCGCTCAATAAAATGCCTGCCTGAGGCTGAGCGCGGCCCGTTCGTTATTAAGCTGGTTGAATACGGGATAGAAGACAAGATAACTGGCGGGACACCAACTGAAAATGCTTTATTGGCGATCATGCGGCCTTTAATCGATAAAAGCCATGAACGCTATAAAGAAGGCCAGCAATGGAAAGAGCTTAACAAGGTCAAATACAAGCTTAAGCATAGTCAAGAAAATAGAGGATCTGAAAAATTGACTGCCCTTGATCAGAAAGGAAATACGAGCCAGAAAAAGGGGACCAAAGGCATCGATCCAAGAATCAGGAAACTTCCCCATGTAAAGATGCTTGATGAGTTGACGCCGGAAAAGATTCAGCAGCGCATCACAGCCGATGAGCGGTTGATCCGAGACAAGTGCTATAAGTATCCAGGCTCCGCGCCCGTATATACGTTAACATTGGAAGATCTTCAAGGTGAGATCGAGTATCTGAAGGAGCGCTTGGCGGAAATGCAGTAGCGAGCATAACCTTTCCGAGATTCCGTCAATGGCGCGCACAACCTTATAGCTTAATAAAACTCAATTGCATACTAATCCTTACAGGATTAGTATGCAATACAAAAAAGAAAGAAAGCGCCGGTGTGCTCGTAGTGTTTCGCAGGGTTGTTTTAGGGCGAACGGGCGCGAAGCTGCGCTCCGCACCCTAACCCCGCAAGCGGGGTTTCGCCCTAAAGCCAACCCAGCTCAATCACTATATCTATTTTAGGAGGATACTTATGAAACCCTATTATAATAAACGCCTATTCTGTTTCAGGGGGGATTGGCGCGCCGCCCTAGAGGCCCTGCCGGAGCCCCAGTCCACCCGCTTGCTGAACGCTATCGCCTCATACGGGATATACGGCTCCTATGACGACAGCGATCCTATTGTTAAGAGCAGCATGCAGGTGATCATCGGCTCTATGAAGGCCACTGACCGAAGATATGCCGCCAGTCAGGCAAACGGCCGGATGGGAGGCCGGCCTACGAAAGAGAAGATTGTAGCGGTGCTCACCGATTATCTTGAACCTAAATTCAAATCAATCGCCGAAATCGCGTGCGGCTACAAAATAAGCCAGAGCACCGTGAGAAGATACCTAAATATAGCGATTTTTCGATCGATCAAATTAGGGCGCTGGAAAGACGAAGGGTTCCTCCTACGCATCGCGTATTACAAGCACCATCCCTATTCGAAGAAATATAAAAAATACGAATAAGGCTGGCTGGCCGTAAAGGTTCTGCTTGTGATTCAGGTCGGCAGGGCCGAAAGGTGATGGGGATATTGTTTTAGCCATGTGAAAAATCGTACCTTGTGAAACGACTGCGGAAGGCCCCCAAAACGGGCCTTCCTATTATGTCGGAAGGTCGAAAACGGGTTGATAAATATTTCCTATCTCGGATTGACTTTTTCAAACGCATCCGTACAATCGGTCAACACGAAAGGGGTGACCGAGGATATGGAGAACACGAACAAAACCTTTGCCTATGCGAGGGTGTCCACAGCAGACCAGAACACGGCCCGGCAGCTCGATGCTTTGGCCACGCACATTCAAAGCGAGAGGGACCTATTTATCGACGAGCAGAGCGGCAAGGACTTTAACCGCCCGGAATATCAGCGGATGAAGTCCTGCCTGCGCGCGGGGGATACCGTGATGGTCGCGAGCATAGACCGCCTGGGAAGGAATTACGCAGAAATACTGAACGAGTGGAGGGATATCACAAAACAAAGAAATTGCAGCATCGTTGTGCTGGACATGCCCCTATTGGATACGCGGCGCAAAAACGGCTGCAACGATCCGACGGGAACCCTGATCGCCGATATTGTGCTGCAGCTCTTGGCCTACGTCGCCGAAACCGAGAGGAACAACATCCATAAGCGGCAGATGGAGGGGATCGCCTCAGCTATGAAGCGTGGGCAGCGCATGGGGCGGCCAAAAATCGGGTTCCCCAAGAATTTTTTGCCGGTCTATAAAAAATGGCAGCAGGGAGCCGTTACGGCAGTTCAGGCGATGAGAGAGCTGTCGTTGAAGCCGAATACCTTCTACCGCCTTGTCAATGAATACAGGGCAAATCAGAAGGCCTCAGATGAAAACGAAAGGAGCGAAACGAAAAAACATGGGAAGGCCGGTAATGATACCACCCCTGCTAAAAGATAAGAACTTCTCGCTGGAAAAATCAAATTTTTTCGCAGCCTATCCGGATGTGCTGACGCCGGATGACTTGGCCGAGATTTTGAGAATCACCAGAAGGAGAGTGTACAGCTTGCTCAGCAGAGGAAGTATCCGCAGCGTGATCGTAGGCGGAAAACATCGGATACCTAAAATGAACGTGATCGAGTTTATTACAAAGTATAAAGAGTGTGAAAGGAGAAAAAAATGACAGGTAGTTTACAACGGAAAAAGGGAAAGTTCTATGCGGTCCTAAACCTGAAGGATAAATACGGGCATCGCAAACAGAAGTGGGTGCCGCTGGGCCTGACGGTGGAGGGGAACAAGACGGAAGCATCTCTGAAATTACAGCAAATCTTATACGAAAATCGGGGGAAAGAAATATGCAGCGGCGATAGGAACATGACCTTCGCAGCTTTCATGCGATTCTGGTTGGAGAGCGTCTGCAAAAGGACGGTGGAGATCACGACCTACGAGGGATATCAGTTAAACCTAGGCCACATCGTACCCTATTTTGAGAAGAGAGGGATCAGGCTCAAGAAGCTCACGTCCCTTGACCTGCAAGAATACTTCGACAGAAAATACGAGGACGGAAAAATGAAAGGAGAGGGCGGTTTATCAGCCTGCTACCTCAAAAAGCAGTATTTCAACATGAAGAAGGCTCTCGATTACGCGGTCAGGGAGGGTTATATTTTCAAGAGCCCGCTTGATAACGTGATATTGCCGAGAATGCCGCAGTATATCCCCGAATACTACAACGCGGCGGAAATGAAGGCCCTCATGAGAGCCGCGAAGGGTTCGATCATCGAAACGGCGGTGATATTGGCTTGCTACTATGGGTTGCGGCGCGGGGAGACCCTCGGGCTTCGCTGGCAGGATGTCGATTTCTTCTCGAAGGAAATCAGGATCAGGAATTCGCGCACGCGGGTCGCAACAGATATTGTCAAAGCGCCGAAAACGTCCTCCAGCATCCGCACGCTGCCTATGATGGACGAGGTGGAAAAGCACCTGCTCGAGATCAGGGAAAGGCAGGCTGCGGAGAAAAAAGCGTTCGGCAAAGGATATGCGGCGAACGATTATGTGATAAGAAACGCGGACGGAACGCCGATTGGCACGAATTCCGTCGACCATGCTTTCAAGAGAATCATCGGCAAGGCGGGGCTGAAGATCATTCGCTTTCACGATTTGCGCCATAGCGCGGCCAGTCTCATGATCAGGACAGGGATGGCTCTGAAAAATGCCCAAACATGGCTCGGGCACAGCGACATCGGGGTGACCGCAAACATCTACGTCCACTTGGACGCTGAGTCAAAAAGGAAAGACGCCGTGAAAATCAACGACGCGCTTAAGGACGAGGAGGCGGATAAGCATGAGTGATTTCAAAGTATTGACAATGAAAACGCGAACGGACGACAGCTATGCGTTTCGGGATGATTCGGTGCGCGTTGCGGTGAACGAGTTCTTCCTGTTCAAGGGAGGCGGAATTTCGTATTGTTCCTACAACGCGTCGATGCTGGAGGAGGTGACCGAGCTTGAAATCCTGAGCGCCGACGACCTTTCGGAAATCCGGCGGATGCCCAATATCACGAAGCTGACGCTGGAAAGGGGGAATTACCGCGATCTTGCGGCGCTGGAGTCCCTGCCCCTGCTCAGGGAACTGCATTTGATCGATGTTGTCTGCGCGCCGCATGACGGATATCTGGAGCTTAAGAAGCTGAACACGCTGAGCGTTAAGGGAACGGGTTCCCTGCAAATGGATGAGATCAGGAGGTTCCATAAGCTGCGGCACCTCAGGCTTTCAAATTACGGAGATACGGACCTGTATGGCATCCAGCGGATGCAATGCTTACGCTCGTTTGAGCTGACGGAGACGAACCTGACGGATGTGTTCAACCTATGCATGTGCCGCCGCCCGATACGATTCAAAGCCTCGGCCGACGTGTTGCAAAAGCTTTATTCGACGCGGCGCGTAAAGGAGCTGCTCCCAATTATCGCCGACAACATCGTCAAGCTGGAACCGGGCGCGCGCTTGAGGCGGCACGACGATGCCGACGTCAGCACGCGAAACGGTGAAGCTGCGTTGATCTATCGCAGCGACAGCATGACGAAGGAAGCCTTCGTCGCCATGAAAGCCGCCCTGCTGATTCTGCAAGCGATGGACGACTGCGAGCACGGGATAACGCATCTCATAATGACGGCCTATTACGCCGAGTTGCAGGAGGAAGACATGCCCTTTTGAGGGCGGGGATCTGGATGAATAAGCCGGAAACAAGGAGCCGTTTCCGGCTTTTTTTACACTTACGGATTGCTTGAGTCCGAAATATGGAACATAAATCTGAAAAAATCCTTAAAATTAGGGATAAATTGCACCAATGTTAGAATTCCATGTTAGAACCCGTTAAGGCGCCGAAAATTCGCATGCAAAAACAAGCCTTCAAATCATGAAAAATAAAAACATTTCCCCGGAGGATGGTTTTGGTATCCGACACGCTGTTTTCGCCGAGATTAAAAGCCGGGGAATACAAAAACCCTTGAAAACAGGGGTTCTCAAGGGTTTGGCGGAAAGGGAGGGATTCGAACCCTCGGTGCCTTTATAGGGCACACACGATTTCCAGTCGTGCGCCTTAGACCAGCTCAGCCACCTTTCCATGGTAAACAATATTCAGTTTTCAGGGTGCGGGAAAGATGTTTTCCAGTCGTGCGCCTTAGACCAGCTCAGCCATCTCTCCGCGATGACGCGCAGCGAAAATTCGCGCTTAGATATGATACCTCATTTCGGTTCTCTTTGCAATACAAAAACTCGACAGATTAAGTAAATGTAAATGTTTGGCGCGATTAGTGAAATCGGGGGCGGCATCTGATAGAATAAAACTGCATGCGGCATTTCGCCGCAAAGGAGGTCCCATGAATAAAGCCGGCAGTTTCTTCATAAGGCTGGTCAAGGGCATCGTCATAGGAATCGCCGCGATCCTCCCCGGCGCGAGCGGCGGCGTGCTCGCCGTGGCGATGGGGGTTTACCGTCCCGTGCTCGACGCCGTGACGAGGGTTTTTAAGAATTTCAAAAAAAGCGTCGTTTATCTGATTCCCCTCGGCGTCGGCGGGCTGATCGGCCTTTTCGGCACAAGCCGCATCGTGGAATGGCTCATGACCAACTGCAAGCGGCAGGTGATGTGGGCCCTCGTCGGCATGGTGCTGGGCGGGTTGCCCTCGCTCGTCCGCGAGGCGAACGAGAAGGGCTTTAAGAAAAGATACCTCCTGGGCGCCGTGATCGGCGCTGCGGTCATCGGCGGGGTTGCCCTCGCGCAGGAGCTCTCGGGCGGCGGGGGAGCGCTCCCTCTCAACGGCTGGACGGCTGCGCTCAGCGGCGCGCTCATCGGACTTGGCATGGTGATCCCGGGGGTCAGCACGTCGTTCATCCTCATGTACCTCGGCGTGTACGAGCCCTTCCTCGCGGCGTTCAACCGCTTTGAAATCGGCGTCATGTTCTGCGCGGGGCTTGGCGCGCTCGCCGCGGTCGCGGGGCTTGTGACGCTCGTGAAGCGCCTTTTCGATCGGCATCACGGGTACGCGTATTACGGCGCGCTGGGACTGCTCGCGGTCTCCGTGGCGCTCATCTTCCCGGGCTTCGGCACGGGCTGGTGGATCTTATTTGACTTTGCGCTGTTCGCCGCGTGTTTTGTCGCCACATTCTTCCTTTGCAAGCTCTCGCAGGAGCCCTCGCTGACGGAGGATTTGTTCGCAGCGCGGGGGAAGCTCGGGAAGGACGGCGTCGGGCCGTAACGGAGCCCGGACGAGTCCGGGTAACCGAATAACGAATGAAGAAAACGATCCGATGCGGTCGTTTACGATAAATACGCAGGGGGTACGTTATGCCAAAAAGGTTCTTCGCGCTCATTCTGGCGTTTCTGCTGTGCGCTTCCGCGCTGCCGTGCGCGGCGCGGGCCGAGGTGCTTTCCGGATGGAACAGCAAGGTCGATTATGAGAACACCGACCCGAACCGCTATTTCGTCGAGATCGATTTGACGAATCAGGTCATCACGGTCTACGAGGGTTATATGGGCGGGACCATCGTGCTCCAGAGCCTTTGCACCACGGGGAGCGCGGAGTTTCCCACCGGCACGGGCACGTATAAAATGGGCGCGCTCAAGGAGCGCTTCGGTTATTTCGTCGCGTTCGGGCAGTATGCGCAGTACTGGTCGCAGGTGGTCCGCGGCGTGTATATCCACTCCGTGCTCTATAACTCATCGAAGCTGACGAGCATGTCCAGATCCGCGTACAGGGACCTTGGCAAAAACGTTTCCCACGGGTGCGTGCGCGCGCTCCCCGAGGTCGCCCGCTGGATCTTCTATAACTGCCCGCCGGGCACGACCTGCAAGATCGTCAAAAAAGCGGCCGACCCGAACCTCGTCGCCGCGCTGAAAAAGACCATCCCCTCCTTTGACAAATACGTCCAGCCGACGGACGACAAGCCCTATCCGCAGGAGGTTCCCGCGCTGATCCGCTTCGACGGGACGCCGCTTCGCACGGGCTTCTCGGCCTCCAAGGATAAGACCATCGCCACGCTCAAGGCGGGCGACAAGGTGCTGCTCCTGCAGATCGCGCTCGACTGGTGCAAGGTGCGCACCGCGAAGGGCGAAATCGGCTACGTCAAATCGCAGTACATACTCGCCTATCCCGACGCGGAATCGACCGCCGTCACCAGCTACGCCGCCAAGGGCAGGACGTATGTCTATATGAGCGCGAGCACGGGCGCGAAGACGCTCGCGCGCGTCCCGGCGGGCGCGCCGCTTTCGATCGCGTACCGGGTGAACGATTCCTGGTGGTACGGAACGTATGAGGGCGTCTCGGGTTATATCCGCGCCAAATACGTCAGCGTTGCGACGAGCTACGTCTATCCGTCGTTTGAAACGCCCGCGCCGACGGACGCGGGCTCACCGGGCAACTCCGGAACGGGCCTTGAGAGCGGCACGGCGGGCGGGGCGACCCCGGGAAGCACGCCGGGCGGCGGCTCGGGCCTGACGCTCGACGGAGGCCGCGGCTGAGAGGGCGTTTATGATCGCGAGAAGGCGCAGAAAAAAACGCATCGGGCTGTTGATCGCCGCCTGCGCGGCGATCGTTCTCGCGACCGGGGCGATTCTGTTTTTCGCGACCGACCTCTTTGGCGCTTTCCTGCCGCGGCAGAGCGGATATACTCCGCCTGCGGCGACCTACGCGCCGGTAAGCGCGGCGCCTGAAACGGCACCGGCGCCGGAAACGACGCCGGAAACGACGCCGGAAACGACGCCGGAAACGACGCCGGAAACGACGCCGGAAACGACGCCGGAAACGACGCCGGAGACGACCGGGGCCACGGCGCCCGCGCGGCGCGCGCGGAGCCTCTACGAAGCCGCGCTGACCGTGTTTGCGGATTCGACCTCGCCCCGCGTGGAGGGCGCGATCCGCATCACCTATGTCAACGGCAGCGAAGATGTGCTCTATGAGGTTAAGCTTCGCCTGCATCCCAACGACGTGAGCCCGGGCTGTATGACCGTCGACGGCGTCGCCGTCGACGACGAGGCCGCGTTTTACGCCTTCGAGGGGACGAGCAAGAGCATTTTGGCTATTCCGCTTTCCAGGGAGCTTTTTCCGGGGGAGAGCGCGGAGCTGTTTTTTAATTTCCGCATCGAGCTGCCCGAGACGAACAACCGCTTCGGGGTCAACAGGACGGGCATCATGCTCGGCAACGCGCTGCCCATCGCCGCGGTTTACGAGAACGGCGCGTGGCGCGCGGACGCGTATACGGATGAGGGGGACGCTTTCTACAGCGAATGCGCGGACTACAAGGTGGCGGTAAGCGCGCCCGCGGCGTGGGAGCTCGCCCATACCGGGAGCCTCGTCGAGCGGACGGTCATAGGCGCGGCGGAAGCGACCACCTGGTATATCGCGGCGGAGAACGTGCGCGACTTCGCCATGGCGCTCATGAAGAACCCCGCCATCGAAACGCGGCAGACCGCCTGGGGCAACACGACCGTGTACGCCTTCGGGACCAACCGCAAGCACGCGGAGTTCGAGGCGTTGACCGCCATGGCCGCGCTCAACCATTTCGAGGCGAACATCGGGGAATACCCTTACGACACGTTCTTCGTGGTGCCCTTCAGCATGAGCGGGGGGATGGAGTATCCGGGCCTGATCATGATCGACGAAGACGGCATGCGCAAGGACGATCTGTCGGATGCGGCGCTCGTGATCGGCCACGAGGCGGCGCACCAGTGGTTCTATGCCGTGGTGGGCAGCGACCAGATCGGCGCGCCCTGGCTGGACGAATCCCTCGTCGAATTCCTCGGGTTCGACTTCCTCCGTGCCTACATGGGCGACGAGGCGGCCGACAGGCGGCGGGATGTGCGCTACGCGCAGCTTGAAAGCTACCGCCGCGCCGTGCGCATCGACGCGCCGCTTCATGATTTCACCGGGTACGACTATTTCTATGTGGTCTACGCCTGCGGCTATCAGATGTATGACGAGCTGTATGCGAAGATCGGGCGCGCCGCGTTCTACGGCGCTTTAAGCCAATATTATGAAGCGAACCGCTATCGGATCGCCGACGGGGAGGATCTCATCGGGGCGTTCTCGGCGGCCACGGGCCTCGATATGGCGCAGTGGTTCGAAAGGAAGCTCGCCGTCGGCGGTTGACGCCGCGGCGGCTTCGGCGCGGGGCCGCCCGAATCCCCGGACCGCCTAGAGATCGTCCGCGTCCTGTACGGGCGCGTCGTCCGTCTGTCCGGTGCCCGTGTAGCTCCCCAGTACGTCGGAAGGGATGTCGCCCCTGCCTTGCCTGCGCATGGCCTCGGCGGCCTTTTTCGTTTTGGTTTTCTTTTTCTTCGGCATAAAATCACCGCCCTTCGGTGCTATTTTTCTCCGTCGGGCGGCTGCGTATTCGAATCGGCTGCGATGGAATCTTACGGTTCCGTCATGCGCTTGATCTCCTCGTCCGTGGGGGGCGTGTTGCGCATGCCCTTTTCGTAGCGCTTGTCCTCCACGCGGCGGTTGACCCATTCGGACACGAGCGTGTAGACGACGGCCATAATGGGCACGCACAGGATGATGCCCACCACCCCGAAGAGCCCGCCGCCGAGTATGACCGCGATCATCACCCAGATGGCCGAGAGGCCCACGGCCTTGCCCACCACGCGGGGATAGACCACGTTGTCGTCGATCTGCTGCACCGTGAACATCGCGAGCGCGAACCAGAGCGCCTGCGGCGGATTCGTCACAAAGATGATGAACACGCCCACCGCTCCGGAAAACCAGGGGCCGAGTATGGGGATCATCTGCGACATACCCACGATCACGCTGATGAGCACGGCGTAGGGGAAGCCGAAGATCACCATCATCAGGTACGTCATCAAGCCGAGTATGCTGCATTCCGCGATCATGCCGAAGAAATAGTCGTGCAGCGATTTATAGGTGCGCTCGCTCACTTCCATGATGTGCTCCGCGCGCTCCTCGTTGAAAGCGGCGACGACGAACTTCTTGCAGCCGAAAGTCAGCTTCTCCTTGTTATACAAGGCGTAGAAGCCGATGATGAAGGCGATGAGAAGGTCCACGGCGAAGGAGAGCACGCTGATCGTCGCTTTGACGACGGCGCTGACCGCGCCCGAGAGGAACTCGTCGAACCCGGAGAGGAAGCGCTCCGCGAACGCGCGGATCTTTTCTTCCGTGTCGGGGGAGAGGTTGATCCGCTGCCACAGGTCGTCCGCCCAGACGGTGAGGGAGCCGATGTAGCCGTCGAAGCCGTCCGCCAGGGAAACGACGCTGCCGGCGACGCGCGGGATGATCAAAACGAAGAACGCTGAGAGGATCGCGACGATCAGCAAAAACGAAAGCAGCGTAGAGAGCAGGCGGCGCAGCTTCTGCCGCTTCCATTTATGGAAGACGCGCTTCTCCAAAAAGGTCAGCGGCATGTTCGCCAGAAACGCCACGACGATGCCGAGGAACACCGGCTCGAGGATGCCCAAGAACTTCCGGATCGCCGCCATCACCTCGCTGAGGTGCTCGAGCGCCACGAACAGGCCGACGCCGAAGGCCACGACCAAGAGAACGCGCCTGGAGTTGCTCCAAAGCTCGTTGAACTTCTTTTTCGGGGCTTCCCTTTCCCTGTCTCGATTCATGTCCTGCATCATCTACCCCCCGGCAGTTCGCTGCTGCGGCCGTTCTCCCGCTCGAACTTCTCGGCGAGGAGCTTGGCCGAAATGTACGCGCTGATGGCGTCGATCGCCATGCGGTTTTTTCCGCCGCGCATGACGGCGAAGTCGGCGTCGTTGATGTATTTGCTGATGTATTCCTCGTACATGGGCTTCACCGTCGCGAGGTACTGCTCGGAGATGTTCTCGATCGAGCGCCCGCGCGCGCGGATGTCGCGCTTGATGCGGCGAAGCAGGCAAATGTCCTTGTCCACGTGCATGTAGACCTTGAGGCTCATCGCGCGGTTGAGCCGCGGGTCGCGGAACATGTGGATGCCCTCGAGGATGAGCACGTCCGGCGGCCGTATCAGCTCCTCCGTGTCGGCGCGCTGGTGGTTGGCGTAATCGTAGCCCTTGCGGGCGACGGGGCGGCCTTCGGAAAGCGCCGTCACGTCGCGCATCAGTTCGTCGTAATCGAACGCGTCCGGCTCGTCATAATTGATGTGGACGCGCTCCTCGAAGGGCAGTTCGCTGTGGTTCCTGTAATAGCAGTCCTGCCCGACGATGACGGTCTCGCACGTGAGGGACTCGGAAATCTCCCTTGCAAGGGTGCTCTTTCCGCTCCCGCTCGCGCCGCAGATGCCCACGATTATCATGCCTTGCGCTTCTCCTTTGTATGCCGAATGTATCCGCTGTCAAAAAAGCGGCTTCGTCCCTTTTTTTACTGTTATTTGGACGGGACGATGTCGAACCGCACGCCGGGGAGGCGCCTTTGCAGCCGCATGGCGATGTGGTCCTTCATGGGCATGCCGGCTGAGCCCTCGCCGAGTATGATGAGGTCCACGTCGTGCTCTGTCGCGTAGGTTACGAGCGCGTCGTCCACGTTTTCGGCGCGCAGCAGCGAGAGGTCCGCGCCCGCAAGCTGCGCCGCCGTGAACAGGTATTCGATCGCGTCCGATTCGAAGGTTGCGTTCATGAATTTGCGCCCGGTCTCCACGCAGTGGACGACGTGCAGGCGCGCGCCGCCGCCCGCCTCCGCCGCGCGCTCCGCGCCGCGCGCCATGAGCCGGTCGCACGAGCGCTGGCCCGTCACGCAGACCATGATATCAATCGCGTTCTTCGCCTTTTTCATCGTTCTTTATCGCATCCCTTATCTTGTCGGGGAGCTGCGGCGCCTGGAAGGCGAGCAGCTTGTCGAGCGCCTCCCGGGGCGTACGGGCGCCCGTATAGAGGCAGAGGCACCTTTCATCCATGAAGCCGCGTTCGACGAAGGTTGTAAGCTGCGCCGTGAGCGCGTCGTAAAAGCCTTCGAGGTTGAGTATCACCACCGGGGCGCATAAGTAACCGAGCTGGTTGAGCGTGAGCACTTCCATCAGCTCCTCGAGCGTGCCCATGCCGCCGGGCAGCGCGACGAAGGCGTCGCTGATGCGCTCCATGGTAGCCTTCCTGGCGTGCATGTCGGGGGTGACGATCAGTTCGTCGCACCCTTCAAACGCGATGCCGGCCACGTTGAGCTTTTCGGGGATCACGCCCGTCACGCGCCCGCCGCGGCTTTTGACCCCACGCGCGCAGGCACCCATCAGGCCCGTGCGCCCTCCGCCGAACACCAGCTCGATCCCATGATCCGCGAACAGAGCGCCCAATTCGAACGCGGCGTCCGTATAGACCCGGTCCAGCGTGGCCGACGAGGCCGCGAAAATGCATACCCGACGCATCGATCCCCCTCAATGAAGCTTACGTATTCTTCCAATTTATTATAACATTCCCAAAGGCCGGATTGAAATACGCATTTTCGCCGGAAGGCGGCGTTTCGGCGCGCCCGTTGCGCTTTTTGGCGGTTTTGCGGTATGATTGATGGGAAACGCGGGCTCCGGCCGTCCGGCGGAGGGCTTTCGGCGCGACGATAAAGACAAAAAGGCATGAAGAAATGGAAGTAAAGCAGATCGCGTCCGCGGCGGAGCTCGCGGACCTCGTGGACGAGCTCGGGTTCGTCCCCTTCCTCGAAAGCCCCGTAGAAGGGTTCACACTCAAGAAATACGTACCGCGCGAGCGCTGGTTTTCGGAGGGCGTCGACGGCCCGTGGGAGTGGAAGGGGCAGGGGATCGGCCGCTACGCCTACGGCAAGCTGTTCAACCGGCTCGCGGGCTTCGTGAGCCGGGCGTGGCTGCCCGATTTCATCGGTTTCCGCCGGGACGGGTACGATTTCGAGGGCTATTACGAGGATGGCCGCGCCTCGTACAAGGCGAGGCGCATCTACGACGCGCTCGCGGAGCGCGGCCCCATGGTAAGCACGGAGCTGAAGCGCCTCTGCGGCTTCGGCGGCAAGGGGGAGGGCGGCGGCTTCGACGCGGAAATCGCCAGGCTGCAGATGACGACCTTCGTCACGACCGCGAGCTTCGGCTACGCGATCGACCGCTTCGGCAGGCCCTACGGCTGGGGCCTCGCGACCTACGCGCTCACCGAGCAGGTGTTCGGCGCGGACTTCGTGGAGGAGGCCGGAAAAATCCCGCCCCTGGAGGCGAAGGCGCGCATCCTCTCCCGCGCGCGGGAACTCTGCCCCGGCGCGCCGGAGAAGCGGTTGGAGAGGCTCGTGCGGGCGTGAAATCAATCGATTTGCCGGGCGGCGCGGGAGCGCCGCTTTCGTTTGGGTGGAGGTTATTTACAGAATATTTACGGCTCCGCAATGAAAATGAACTTCATTTCCATAAATTATCAACTATAATGATAAGGGCGGCCGATCTGCCGCCGTTCAGATTCTGCGAAATCAAATAGGCCGTATCGGGAAGCGGAGTCATCCGCGGGGAGGAACGCTGTTATGGGAAAGCCGTTTGTACGTTTGCTTGCCATATGTTTGGCCGTGACCCTGCTCGCGGGTTGTGCGGCGCCTTTGGATGTTGAGGCGCATTCGCCGGAACCCGCCGCGATCAACACGACGCCGTCGCCGACGCTGCCGGAGACTTTGCAGCCGTCTCCGACGCCGCAGTTTACGGCGGTATCGGAGGCGCCCGCGCCGCATACGCCCGCGCCGACGACGCCCCTGCCGGAGACCGCTTGGCCCGCCGCCATGGAGGATGTCCCCGAGCTGCCCATCGCCCCGCTTTCCGCGCCGGACGGGCGAAAATTCCGCAACGTTTTCGGCAACGCCGCCGCAGCCATCTACGCGGAGTTCGCGGCGTTTGTGCGGGAAGACGCCGCGGGCGAGGGGGAAGCGGGGGAAGACGATACCTACAGCGATTTTCTGTGGACCTATTACAGTTTCATCGCGAAGAGGTTCCTCCCGCAGGGCGGCACGCGCGCCTGCATGGAAAGCGAGGGCATCATCTTTTCCGATTGCGTATTGCACAGAGGTGGCGAGGAAATGATGCTCGGCTTCGCCGCGCCCGGGAAGACGCCGTTTTCACAGCGCGAGATCAAAGTTTATTACGACGGTTATCCCGAGGATGTTTTCCTCAATACATATCCGCTCGAGCAGGACAAAAACGAGCAGTACGGCATCTACACCGTGATGCTTTCGCGCAGCCGGACAGGGCTCCCGGAGGAGTCGCTCGTGGAGATCAGGCTCGACGACGCGAACTTCGTATTCCGCACGCGCTGGGATTCCTGGGCGCCGACCTTCCCGCAAACAGACGAGGAGGCTGAAGAATGGCTCCTCGAGGCGCAGGCGCTTCGCGAAGCGCTTCCCGCGGGATACGCCTGCCGCAGCGTCGGCGACACGAAAACAACCTTGGACGGTTTGACGTTTGCGCTTACGGAGCTTACCGTGAAAGGGAACATCCTTCGGGTCGCGGGGGATTTCATCCTCGAGGAAGGATTTGACGCGGCTTTGGAGCAGCGCAGCGATCTATCCGACATCCGCCTCGTCATCCGCGGGAAAGCGCATCATATCGGGGTGGACCTCTCTGTGACGCGCGTTTTGCCGACATGGTTCGCCTTCGGGGAGGAACGCGTGTACAGCGCCTGCTGGGAAATGGGGATGCCCTATCATGCGAACGAAATCCTGAATGAGGAAATCCAGCTTTGCTTCGAGATGCCTACGCAGCGGCAGGACGCGCTTGAAATCGGCGATTGGAGGCCGCGCTCGTATGCCTTCGCGCTGAAATTCGAGCCGATATACTGAGCGCTCCCCGCGCGGGGATGCGACGCAGCCTCTTGGCCGCCTTTCCCGGCTTACGCCGCGACGATCGGGGCGATCTCCCCCGCGGCGACGACGCGTTTTTTGACGATATTGAAGCAGATCATCTGGATCGTGAGCGTCACGAGCCAGGAGACGGGGTAGGAGATATAGATCGAGGCGATCGTCTGAAAATGGGCGAACACCGTCATCAGCCAGGCGATGCGCAGCACGCACGCGCCGAAGATGGACACGAGCATGGGCGTGAGAGAGCGCCCCATGCCGCGAAGGCCGCCCGTATAGACCTCCATGATGCCGCAGAGGAAATACGCCGGGCCGATGATGAGCAGCCTCGTGCCGCCGTAGGCGATGACGCTCGCGTCCGCGTTATAGAGCGAGAGCAGGCCCGTCCGGAACAGGAGGATGACGGCGCCCGTGACGGCCGCCACCGCGAACACGAGCAGGTTGCAGTAGCGCACGGACGCCCCGATGCGCCCATATTTCTTCGCGCCGACGTTCTGGCTCACGAACGTGAGGGCGGACTGAGACACGCTGTTCATGGAGATATAGATGAAGTTCTCGAGGTTCGCCGCGGCGGAATTGCCCGCCATGGCGATGGAGCCGAACGAGTTGATCGAGGACTGTATGAGCACGTTGGAGACGGAGAAGATGGCGCTCTGCAGCCCCGCGGGGAGGCCGATGCGCATCATCTCGCCAAGCCGGTTCCAGTCGACGGCGAGCTTTTTCGGATAAAGCCGGCACGGGCCCTGCGTGTGCATGAGGCAGTTGAAGACGAGCGCCGCCGAGAGCGCCTGGGACGCGACCGTCGCGATGGCGACGCCCGCCACGCCGAGGCCGAAGCCGATGACCATCAGCAGATTGAGGCCGATATGCACGACGCTCGCGATGATGAGGAAGTACATGGGACGCTTTGTGTCGCCCACCGCGCGCAGCACCGAGCTGCCGAAGTTATAGAGCATGAGCATGGGAAGACCCAGGAAATAGATGCGCATGTAGAGCGCCGCCTGGTCGATGACGTCCGCGGGGGAGTCCATCCAGATAAGGAAAGTGCGGCTCATGAAAAAGCCGAACGCGCCGAGCGCCACGCCGCCGATGAGCGCGATGAGGATCGCCGTGTGCACGGTTTTCGAGACCTTGTCGAAGTCCTTCGCGCCGTAATGCTGCGCCACGGCGACGCTGACCCCCACCGACACGCCGAGGAAGAGCGCCACGGTCAGGTTGATGATCGAGCCCGTCGAGCCGACCGCCGCGAGCGCCTCCTTGCCCGCGAATTTTCCCGCGACGATCATGTCCGCCGCGCTGTAAAGGAATTGGAGCAAGCCTGTGAGTATCACGGGCAGGGAGAAGCGCATGAGCTGATTGAACAGCGGCCCCTCCGTCATATCCATCTCGTAGTTTCTGGCGGCCATATCCCTCCGCGCGGCTGCCCCGGCGCCGAAAAAAAGCGCTTCGTTCCCGGGCGCGATCCGCTCTTCACGCGCCGTCTGCGGCGCGGCGAATATATTCTATCACATTTTAGAAAATAAGCTATCGGGATTTATTTCTTTGTGATATAATCCCCCGGCGGAGGGACGGGGGATGGTAAATTCCGGCATTGTACGCGTGGACGTCCACGGAAAAACCAAGGCGCAGGCGCGGCTCGCGATTCTCGCGGCGCTCAGAAAATGCGACGGGTCCGTTTTTCGCATACGCGTCGTCCACGGCTATAACCGCGGCACGGAGCTGCGCGACATGGTGCGCGCCGAGTTCGCGGGCGCCCCGCGCGTGCTGCGCGTCGAAACGGGCCTCAACCCGGGCGTTACGGAGCTTGTGCTGCGCGAATTCTAGCGAAGGCCGCGGGGGATTGCCAAATCCCTGCGACATAGTATAATGTACGCAAATACCGCAAGAAGAGCGAGAAGAAACAGAGGAAACATATGAAAATCGTCATCGTTGGCGACGGCAAGGTGGGATATACCCTTACAAAACAGCTTTCCGAAGAGGGGCACGACATCGTCGTGATCGATTCCAACAGGCGCATCCTCATGGAAAGCCAGGAAGCGCTCGACGTCGCCGTGGTGGACGGCAACGGCGTGAGCGTGGAGGTGCAGCGCGAGGCGGGCGTGGGCACGAGCGACCTTCTCATCGCCGCCACCTCGGGCGACGAAATCAACCTGCTTTGCTGCATCGTGGCGAAGAAGCTCGGCTGCCGGCGCACCATCGCGCGCGTGCGCAACCCCCAGTACGATCAGCAGATCCGCTTTTTAAAGGACGAACTGGGCCTCTCCATGGTCATCAATCCCGAGAAGGCCGCGGCGCTGGAGATCTTCCGGCTGCTGCAGTTCCCCACGTTCCTCAAGCGCGACTCGTTCGCCAAGGGCAGCGTGGAGCTGGTGGAGCTCAAGCTCAAACAGAACAACCCGCTCTCCGGCAAGTCGCTCGGCCAGTTCCGGGCGATCGCCAACGTGAACGCGCTCGTCTGCGCCGTGGAGCGCGAGGGCGAAATCACCATTCCCAAGGGCGACTTCACGCTCCAGGCGGGCGATAAGATCACCATCGCGGCCGACGCCGCCGATCTCGTGCGCCTCATCAAGCACCTGGGCGTTTACGCGCCCAAGGCGCAGCGCGTGATGATCGTGGGCGGCAGCAGGACCGCGGAATACCTCGCGCAACTGCTTTTAAAGAGCAAGGCGAAGCCCGTCGTCATCGAAAAGGAGCTGGAGCGCTGCAAGGCGCTCTCGCAGAGCGTACCCGACGCCACCGTCATCAACGGCAACGGCACCGAGAAGGAGCTTTTGCTTTCCGAGGGCATCCGCTCCATGGACGCGGTCGTCACGCTCACGGGCATGGATGAGGAGAACCTCATCATTTCCATGTTCGCGAACTACATCGGCGTCCCCAAGAGCGTCACCAAGATCAGCCGCACGGAATACAGCGAGGTCTACGCGGGCATGGGGATCGAGAGCATCGTGAGCCCCAAGCTCCTGACCGCGAACGAGATCGTGCGCTACGTGCGCGCGATGGAAAACACCTCGGGCGGCAGCGTGGTCACGCTTTATCGCATCGTCGATGGCAAGGCCGAGGCGCTCGAGTTCTCCGTCAAGGGGGACTGCGCCTTCCTCGATACGCCGCTCCACCGCCTGCAGCTTAAGGACGGCGTACTCATCGCGTGCATCATCCGCGCGCGCAAGGTCATCATCCCCTCGGGCGGCGACGTGCTGCAGAAGGGGGACACGGTCATCCTCGTCACGGCGGCGGACCATTCCATTCGCGATTTGAAGGACATGATCAGGGAAGAAGCATGAATATCAAGACGATCGGTTTTTATCTCGGGTATATCCTGAGGTCGCTCGCGGTGCTCATGATCCCTCCGCTCTTGATCGCGCTGTTCCTCGGCGAGCATGCGGCGGTTTTCGGCTTCGGCGTCGCCGTGGCTTCGACGCTCGCCGCCGGGCTCCTGTTGCTCATCTGCCGCAGGCCGGACGTGGGCGGGATACGGCCGCGCGAGGGTTACGTCACGGTGGCGCTCGGCTGGATATTCATTTCCCTGTTCGGCGCGCTGCCCTTCATCGCGAGCGGGTATATCCCGCGCTTCGTGGACGCTTTCTTCGAAATCGTCTCCGGCTTCACGACGACGGGCGCCACCATCCTGGCGGACGTCGAGGCGCTGCCCAGGAGCCTGCTTTACTGGCGCTCCTTCTCGCACTGGATCGGGGGGATGGGCGTATTGGTGTTCGTGCTGGCGATCGCCCCGCTCAACAGGGGCAACGGGGAGAGCCTGCATTTGCTGCGCGCGGAGAGCCCCGGCCCGGACGTGGGCAAGCTCACCCCGACCATGCGGCACACGGCGCGCACGCTCTACCTCATCTACATCGTCCTCACGCTCGTGCTCATCGGGCTGCTGCTCGCGGGCGGCATGCCGCTGTTCGACAGCGTTGTCCACGCCTACGGCACCGCGGGCACGGGTGGTTTTTCAATTAAAAACCTCAGTATCGCGGCCTATCCGAGCCATTACCTGCAGTTTGTGATCGCGCTTTTCATGGCGCTCTTCGGCGTCAACTTCAACCAGTATTATTACCTGATCACGGGCAAGCGCATGCTGGCTCTGCGCAACGAGGAGTTCCGCGCGTACGTGGGCATCATGGCGGCGGCGACGCTCGTCATCGCCCTCAACATCTACGGCGTCTACGGCAACGCGCGCGACGCGCTGCACCACAGCTTCTTCCAGGTATCCTCGATCATGACGACGACGGGCTACGCCACGGCGAACTTCGACAAGTGGCCGCAGCTCTCAAGGCTGCTGCTGCTCGGGCTCATGGTCGTCGGCGCGTCGGCGGGCTCTACGGGCGGCGGCATGAAGGTCGCGCGCATCGTGATCCTCTGGAAGGCGCTCAAGGCGGAGACCATGCGCATGCTCCGCCCCCGCTCCGTCAAGGTGCTCATGATGGACGGCAAGCGGCTCGAGGGGAACGTGCTGCGCGGCGTATTCGCCTTCTCGGTCGCGTACATCCTCATTCTGGCGCTCTCGATCGTGCTGGTTTCACTCGATGATTTCGACATGGACACCACCGTCTCCGCCGTGTTCTCCTGCATGGGCAACATCGGCCCCGGCTTGAGCGTGTTGGGGCCGCTGGGCAATTTCGGCGTGCTGTCCGACTTCAGCAAGCTCGTCCTCTCGGCGGATATGCTGCTTGGCAGGCTGGAAATTTTTCCGCTCGTGCTGCTCTTCTCCCCGAGCCTGTGGAGAAAGCTCGACTGAGGCGGACGCTTTTCCCTTCACCGGATGCGTGCGGGGCGGAGAGGGTATCCCCTCCGCCCCGAACTGTGTTATAATGGCTTATACAGGGTTTGGAGGTAACGCATGGGCAGGATGAAGCTACTCGAAAAGGTTCTCAACGCCGCGGCGAATCAGGTGGAAGGGCTCGCGATCATCAAAAGCGCCGCCATCAAGAGCAACGTCAAGGGCGCGCCGTATCTCGACCTCGTGCTCGCGGACGCGGGCGGCGAGTGCGCGGCGAAGCTTTGGGACTATTCGATCGAGCAGCACGGCGCGTATGAGGCGGACACCGTCGTCAAGGTGCGCGCGACCATCAACATGTGGAAGGACGAGGAGCAGTTAAAGATCGACCGCATCCGCAACCTGAAACCCGACGAGCTTGCCGCCGCCGACATGGGCGAGCTTGTGCCCTGCGCGCCCATGCGCGGAGAGGAGATGTACGACAGGCTTTATGCCTGCGCCTCCGCCTTCCGGGACGACGACCTGCGCGCGCTCACGCAGTACCTTCTTCGCGAGAGCAGGGACGACCTCGTCCGCTTCCCCGCGGCGCTCAAGCTGCACCACGCGGTGCGGGGCGGCCTACTCTATCACACGCTGACCATGCTCGAGGTGGCGGAGAAGCTCTGCGCCACGTATAAGCCCATGTATCCCGCGCTCTCGTGCGATCTCGTCTACGCGGGCGTCATCCTGCACGACATCGCGAAGACGCGCGAGCTCGTCGTGGGCAACCTCGGCCTCGCCTGCGCGTACAGCCCGGAGGGGCAGCTCCTCGGCCACATCAACATCGGCGCCGCCATGGTGGAGCGCGCCGCGGCGGAGCTGATGACCAATCCGGAGACGACCATGCTCGTGCAGCACATGCTCCTTTCGCACCACGGCGTGCCGGAGTTCGGCTCGCCCCGCCCGCCGATGTTTCCGGAGGCGGAGCTCGTGAGCCAGATCGACCTCCTCGACTCGCGCATGTATGAGATGTTCGACGCGCTCACGGGCGTCGCCGACGGCGGCTTCACCGAGCGGCAGTGGGCGCTCGACAACAGGCAGCTCTACAAGCACGGGCACGAGTGAAAGCATAAAGCCATAGCGTTATAACAGTGGGGCGGCCGTCAGGCCGCCCCGAAAGCTTCGCGCGTTTTCGCCCTTACGGGAGGGGGATGGAGAGCGTCGCCAGATGGACCGTTTTCGTCGCGCCGCGGATCCCGGTGTCGCCCCTGGGCACTTCGTAGATCTCCCCGCCGATGAGGTCCGCGCCGTTGAGCTCCGTGTAGCAGGTGTAGCTCAGGCGCAGCTCAAGCGCGCCGATGCTTGCGTAATCCTGCGGGAACACGGGCAGCACGAACGCGAGTTCGCCCGTGTAGGAGGCGCCCGGAAAAGACGCCCCGCAGACGCGCTCGCCGTCCACATACACTTCGCCCGCGACGCCCGGGGTATGGACTGCGCCGTCGTCGTCGCCTTCCGTCATGCTGAGCAGCCCGTCCGTCATATCACGCGTCCAGCCCTCGGGAACCTGCGCGAGAGTGATGCGCACATAGATGCCCGTGGGGAGGTATGAGGTTTCCACATCAAGGATAACGCCTTCCAGCGATATCCTTTGCGTATCGATCGTCCAGCTCTTCAGCGCGCCGCCCTCGGGATCCATGTGGTTCATCGTGAGGTCGATTTCGCCGGAGAGCGCGACCTCAAACGCGGTGGAGCCGCAAGCTTCCGCGTTGCCGGGCGTGGCGTCGAAGGTGAACGTGTGCGTGAGCAGCGCGACCGCCGCGCCGTAACTCATCGCGTCCCCTTCGGCGAGCCGTATCGTCTGCGTCAGGGTGATCACGCCGTCCGGCAACAGCTTTTCGCCGGGGAGCGCGCTATCCTGGGCATACAGCACGGCGTGGTCCGCCGCTTCATCCGGGAGACGCAGCAGTCCGTGGGCGTCCACATAAAGCGAATGGACCGTCGGGTCGCCTTCCACAGTATAGGTGATCTCGCCGATCAGCGCGTCGAGATCGCCGCCGCAGAAGGCGCGCATCCCCTTCTCGTCCGCGTACAGGTTCGTGTTCCAGATGAGCGTGTTGCCGTCGTAGAGCACCTCGGCGACCGAGGGCCGGACGGCGCGCAGGTATTCCCATTCCTCCTCGGAAAACGGCGCGAGGCCGAGCTGCGCGCGGCAGGCTTCATAGCTCGCCGCGTCCGCCCACTCGTTGAGCAGCGCGACGGAATAGCCGACGTCCTCGCACGCGGCCTTCGCGATGGCTTCCTCGATTGAGGGCGCGGGGGAGCGCGTGTCGGGGTCTTCGCCCATATATTTGCTCGCCCTGAAATCGAAGCCGAAAAACGAGGCGACCGCCTGCGCCGCCTGCGGAAAGCAGACGAATACGAACGCGAGCGCCATGAGGAAGGCCGCGACGGGCACGAGGATGCGGGCGGCGCGAAAGCGCGGGCGATTGGGCAAAACCGCCCGTTCGACATTGCGGCGGATGCGGCGCGCGGCCGCGCCGGGAGACGGCAGGGAATCGAACCCCGTAAGGAGCGCGTCGGTCTGCGCCGCGCAGAGGGCGTTCCGGGTGAAATCCGGTTCATTCGACATCGTGGAATTCTCCTTTCTCAAAATTTCTTAATTTGACGAGCGCGCGGCGGAGCCGCTGGTCGACCGTGTTTTCCTTCATGCCGACCCTGCGCGCAATTTCCTTCGTGCGCATCCCGAAATAGTAGCGGCAGACGATGATCGTGCTGTCCGGCTCGCCGAGCGCGCGGACGCTTTCGATCAGCGCGTCGCTTTCCATCTGCGCGAGCGCCATAACGTCGGTCTCCTCGGCCGCCGGCGCCTTATCGTCGAGCGGGACCGCCTCGAGCTTTCGCCGCCGCCTGAGGCGGTCGATCGCCATGTTGCGCGCGGTCGCGCAAAGGTACGCTTTGACGGAGCCTTTGCTGAAATCCAGCTCGCCCCGCCGCGCGTAGACGGAGAAAAACGCGTCGCTGGCGCACTCCTCGACTTCCTCGCGCGCGTCCCGTCCAAGCACGGCGGCCGCCGCGTGGTAAACGAGGCCCGTATAAGCGGATAGCATTTTTTCAAGCGCTTTTTCCGGCGCGCTTTGCAGCATCTGGGCGATTGCGTCCATGCCCGAACCTCCTCGTTTGTTTGAGAGCTCTCGCCTGATATATCCCCCGCGCGCGAAGAAATCTGACAGGCGGCCGCCGCGGGGATGCGCGCGGCCGATGCGGCTTCATATGAATCCGCCGTGCCGGACATCCGGCACGGCGGATCGTGTATCCCCCAAATAATGAAAAAGGCCCGCGCGCCGGGCGAGGGCCCTTTGAGGACATTCAACGTCCTTTCAGCCTACTCCCGCGCTTCGCGCTGCCTGAGGGTCTCGTAGAGGAGCTGGAATTTGAGCGTGTTCGATTCGCCGGGGATGGCCAGTTCGTAATAGTTGTCGGGCGTGGTGAACACGATCGTGCGGCGGCCGTGCATGGCCATGTCGGAGATGGCGGCGATCGGAATGGCGGTGCCGCCGCAGACGAGGCTTTCCGTATCCATCGAAAGGGGGCCTTCGTCGACGGGCGTTTCCTCGTGGCGCGCGACGGAGACGAGCTTCGCCTCGGGCGCCGTATAGCGCGCCTCGCCGCTGCAGACCGCTTTCTCAACCTCGCCCTTCTGCCAGGCGGCGAGCTCCCTGACGGTCGTGAAGCGCAGGCCCTCGAGCATGCCGTATTCGGTATAGCGGAATTCCAAATTGCATTTTTCGCAGCGGACCGTGTCGCCCTTTGAGCGGATGGAGTCGATCGCGCCGCATTCCGGGCACGTGAAGAGCAGGTTCTCGAACTTTTCGGCGAGGTCTTTGCCGCGGTAGCGCCTGGGGGAGGCGAGCTGCCGCGCGTAGGCGTCCTCGTAAAGGTCGCCGGCGATGGCCGCGTTGATTTCCTCGACGCTCATGCCCGCGAGCTGTTCTTTCGTATAGACGTTGACGGGCGCGCCCCGGAGCCAGCCGCGGCGCGTGTTCCTCTCGCTCCAGTTGGGGCTCACGAAGTACCCGCCCTCGATGCGGTAGGTCACGAGCGCGCAGCGCGCGCTTTTGACCATCTTGCCCGTGGAGGGAAGGATGGGGTTGGTGATGCCGTCCCACGAGCGGTTGCCCTCGGCGAAGACGCACACGTTCCTGCCCGCGCGCACGGTGCGGATGATCTCCATCACGGTCGAGGAGGCGGTGCTCCCCTTGTAGCGCGCGATGGGGGAGAAGGCGTAGCGCAAAAACTTCGCGGCGTTCTTCCAGCGAAGGATGTGCTCGCTCGCCACGAAGTACATCTGCCTCGGGAAGCTCACGCCGACGAGCATGGGGTCGTAGTCCGTGTTGTGGTTGGCGAGCACGATGTACGTTTCGGGCAGGTTTTTCGCGATGGTGAAGCGATACCCGAACTTGAGCTTCAAGAAGACCGTCACGGGCAGCCACAGGAGCCTATAGAAGAAAATATGCCGTTTTTTCATGATTCCACCGCCGGTTTAGAATGTATACGTTTATACTATAACGATACGCGCCGCGCGTCAAGTTTAGAGCCTTTTCCACAAAACGGAAGAAAATGCGAAGCTTTGCCCCGATGAGGCGCAATAAAAAAACCGGCGACGCCGGTTTTATCGGAAACGCCGATCTTATTTGCTCTTGCGCCTGCGGTGCGAGGGCGCCTGGCGAAGGTATCCGCCGCGCTGGCTCTTCACGTCGCTCACGGTGATGACGGCGTCGTCCGCCACGCGCTGTATGATCGCGATCGCCTCGTGGGAGAGCTTGCGGCGCAGCGTGCACAGGATGAGATAGCGATCCGTGTCGTCCATGCCGCGCGTGGTTAATTGCGTCACGCCGAAGCCGTTCTTGCGAAGCTCGTTGCACACGCTCTCGCTCTTCTCGCGGGTCATCACGACCACCTGCACCGAGCACAGGCCGAAGGCGAGCTGCTCCTCGAGCCAGCTTCCCATGAAGTTGCCCAGCGCGAACGCGAAGGCGTAGGTGAGCATCTTGAGAGGCGCCGCCTGATAGTCGGCGAGCACGCTGCCCGCGATGACGAGCCACAGCGTGATCTCGATGAGCGCGATGCAAGCGCCGATGATGCGCTCGCCCCGGTTGATGAGCACAATGCGCAGCGTGCCCAAGGAAACCTCGAGTATCTTGCCGAGGAAAATGCATACGTAGACGATGAACGCCGTTCCCTGAAAGAAAGACGAAATGATGTTCATGAACCTTTCCAAGCGACACCTCCGCATCCGCCGGTCCGCCGTGCCGGTCTCTTCGGCGGGGGCAAACAAAATAAGCCGCCGTCGCGGCAACAATACCTATTATACATATTTTTTCCTGAAAAGCAAATCCGGTCGTGTGAATTTTCCGTTACGAAACGCCCGCATTGCGGCGGTTTCCGGCGATCTCGGGCGAAAGCGGGGCGTGTTCATCGAATTTTCAAACACGGGAGCGAAAGCGTATGATATAATCCATCAAAGATGTCAACAATTGCAATGGATAGGCCGTGATGATGAAGGAGCGCATTGGAAAACTGATTTCCCGGATCAAGGGCGCGATCGCGAGGAGGCGGGCGCGCCGCAACCGTCTGCTCGCCGCGTTCAGGCGCGCGGGCGGTTTCAACGCGCTTCGAAAGCGCTTCGTTTCCTCGCTGCGCGCGCGCTCGCCGCGCGCCGTCGCGTTCGTGATGGGCGCGCTCGCTGTCGTGGCGGGGATCGTGCTGCTCGCGGTGCTCCCGGGCGAGCGGAACGCGCCCTCGAGCGTCCGGACAACCCCCGAGGCGCCTTCCCTGGTTGATCTCGCCGCGGAGATCACGCCCTCGCCTTCGCCCACGCCCAAGCCCTCCCTCACGCCGGAACCCACGCCCACGCCCATATTCCTCGGCAAGGGCATGACGGGAGAGCGCGTGAAGGCCGTCCAGGAAAGGCTGATGGAACTGGGCTATATGGACTACGACGAGCCCACAGAATATTACGGCTCCATCACTAAAATGGGCGTCGAGGCCTTCCAGAGGCGGCACGGGCTCGTGATAGACGGCTATGTCGGCGAGGAAACCTACGACAGGCTCATGCGCGAGGACGCGCTTCCCTATATGGTGACCATCGGCGACTCGGGCACGGACGTGGAGGAACTTCAGAAGCGCTTGGTCGAGCTCGACTACATGGATAAAGCCACGGGTTATTTCGGCGACGAGACCGCGGCGGCCGTAAAGGAGTTCCAGAGCCGCAACGACCTCGATGTGGACGGCATGATCGGCACGCTCACGCGCGAGGCGCTCTACAGCGAGGACGTCGTCGCCCGATTCCTCGCCTATGGCGAGAGCGGACCTGAGGTGCTGACCTTCCAGAAGCGCTTGTTCAAGCTCGGCTACCTCACCACGGAGCCGGACGGCACGTTCGGCAAGGATACGCTCGCGGCGGTCAAGCTCTTCCAGGAGCTCAACGGCCTCATCGCGGACGGGCACATCGGCCCCATGACGCGCGAGATCCTCATGTCGGACGACGCGCAGGCGAACGCCCTCACGATCGGCATGAGCGGCGACACCGTCAAGAGCGTGCAGAAAAAGCTCAAGTCGCTCGGCTACCTCGATGGCGCGGACGGCTACTACGGCTCCGGCACGGAGGCCGCGGTGCGCGCCTTCCAGAAGAACAACGGTCTCTCGGTCGACGGCAAGGTCGGCCGCAAGACCATGGCGAAGCTCCTTTCAGACGACGCCGTGAAGGCCTCCCCCGGCCAGCCCGCGGCGACCCCGGGCGGCGGCTCCACCGCGACGCCCAAGCCCGGCGGCAGCGTGAGCGACGGCGCCACGGCGGACCGCTTCGTCGAGATTGCCCTCTCGAAGCTCGGCAGGCCCTATCGGACCGGCGCGAAGGGCCCGAGCTCGTTCGACTGCTCCGGCTTCGTCTACTGGTGCCTCAACGAGGCGGGCGTCAAGCAGGGCTATATGACGAGCAAAACCTGGCGCGACGTCACCAAGTACCGCAGGATCGACGACATCGACGACTGCAAGAAGGGCGACGTGCTGGTGTTCAAGATGTCCTCCAGCAAGGGCCACGTGGGCATCGTCATCAACGGCACCGAGATGGTGGACGCCTCGAGCGGCAACGGCGAGGTCGTGCGCCGCAGCTACAAGACCGATTACTGGCGCAAATACTTCTATTGCGCGTACAGGATATTCTAAGCGAAACACCCGAAACGGAGGCTGTCTCAGGGAGAAGACCTGGGCAGCCTCCGTTTCGTTTCCATGGAAATCGATTGTCAGAAACATGCGCGCATGATATGATGAAACATCCGATCAAAACGGAGGTTTTTATGGTTCGGCGCCGGGCTTCCTTCTAAGCGATAGAAGGAAATTCTTTTTTCCTCCTTCTGTCGCCCGTTCGCGAAAGGGAGGAACCACATGAAAAAATACATACGATTAAACCGCGCCGCGTATTACGGCGCTCTGGTTTGCGTCTTCTTCAGCACGGCTTTTGCGGTCGTTCTTCAGTTTTTCAAAGGGGATGTGCTGGACAGCGCCCTCGCGGGAAATATTCGCGGGACGCTGCGCCATGCGCTGCTGCTCTTTGGATTCATCCTTGCCGAGGTGGCTCTGTTTTACCTGTATGACCGCCTGAGCGCCCGCTTTACGGCAGGCTGCGCACGCGAGCTCAAGGCGGACATATTCGCAAGCATTCTCGCGCGCGACTACGTGCGATTCAGGGAACGCCCGCAGGGCGAATATATCGCGAAGTATACCAACGAGGCCGACACGATCTGTCAGAGGCGCTTCGCGATGCTGCCGATGATCTGGGAGATCGGCTTTAAGATTCTTTTCGTAAGCGGCGCTCTTTTCCTTTTGGACTGGCGCGTCGCGATCCTGACGTTGCTGCTTCTCACAACGCCCCTGTATGTGCCCAAACTGATCGAAGCGCGCCTGCAGAAGGCGCAGGAGGATTCCCTCAGGGCGCTCGAGACGGCCGTCGCCCGGGTGGACGATTGGCTTTCCGGCTTCGAGGTCATCAAGAACTTTTCGGCCGAGCGCCGCGTGCTCGAGCGCTTTGCCCCGGTTAACGGCGAGGCGGCGAGGAAGATGCTCCAAAACGCGCAGGTCGGCATCCTCGCGCGGTTGATCACGACGCTGATTTCCTATCTCTCTTACTTTGCCATACTGGCTTATGCGGCCCGGCTCGTGCTCGCGGGCGATTTTTCCGCCGGGGACTTCTTCGTGGCGATCGGCATGATCGATCAGCTTTCATATCCGCTGATCGCGCTTTCGGGAATCATCCGCGAGCTGGTGGCGATCCGCCCGGTGTGCCGCGCCATGGAAGACTTTCTCGCCGCGGGAACGGGCGCGGCGGGCCGTGAAACCGCGCCCGGGCTGGAGCGGGATATCCGCTTTGAGGGCGTCAGCTTTTCCTACGACGGGGAGAGACCCGTCCTCGCGGATTTCAACCTCGTTCTTGAAAAAGGCAAACGGTATCTCCTGAAAGGCCGCAGCGGCTGCGGGAAGACGACGGCGGCCAACCTGCTGCTTCGCTACTTCGAGGCGGGCGCGGGGCGCATCCTGATCGACGGGATTCCCATCGACCGATATGCCGTCACCTATTCGCTGATCACCGTCGCCCGGCAGGAGGCGTTCGTGTTCAACGACACGCTGCGCAACAACCTCACCATGTACCGCGAGGTCGACGACGCGCGGTTGACGGACGTGCTGAACCGATTGGGGCTTTTTCGCTTTGCGCAAAAACCCCTGCTCGACGCTGTCGTCGCGCAGGACGGGGTGAACCTTTCGGGCGGCGAACGGCGGCGCATCTGCCTCGCGCGGGCGCTGCTTCGGGATACGGAGGTTCTCATTGCGGACGAGCCGCTCGCCAATCTGGACGAGGCCACGGCGCGCGCGGTGGAGGAATTTCTCCTGACGCTCGAGGGGAGAACGCTGCTCGTGATCTCGCATCAGTTCAGCGAGACAAACGTCGGCCGTTTTGACGAAGTGATCGATATGACCCGGCATACGGCATGAGATGCGAGGCTTGAACAAACCCGAAACGGGGCGCCTTTTGGCGGGCCGGCCTCGACAGAAAAATAACAAGAACGCGTTCTAGAATTTCGTCCGTTCCGGCGATTGACAAGGCAAAAGCGGCATAATATACTAAGGCTGCAATCGTACTAGGAGGGCATATCTTTATGGCGAACGGATTTTTCACTCTCCCCCAACCGTACAACGAGCCGGTGAAGGCGTATCTTCCCGGGAGTCCCGAGCGCGCCGAGCTCAAGGCGGAAATCGAAAGGCAGTCCAAGGCCGTGGCCGAGATCCCCCTCGTCATCGGCGGCAGGGAGGTCTGGACGGACAGGTTCGGCGAGGTCGTCATGCCGCACGACCACCGGCACGTGCTCGCGCGCTACTGCATCGCCGGGGAGAAGGAGCTTCGCATGGCGGCGGACGCCGCGTGCGCGGCGCGGGACGCCTGGGCGGGGATGCCCTTCGAGCACCGCGCGTCCGTTTTCCTAAAGGCGGCGGAGCTGCTCGCGGGCCCGTGGCGCGCGAAGATCAACGCGGCCACCATGCTCGGCCAGAGCAAGACCGCCTATCAGGCGGAGATCGACGCCGCGTGCGAGCTGTGCGACTTCTTCCGCTACAACGCCCATTTCGCCGCGGGTATCTACAGCCGCCAGCCCGAGAACGCCAGGGGCGTGTGGAACCGCGTGGAATACCGCCCGCTCGACGGGTTCGTCCTCGCCATCACGCCGTTCAACTTCACCTCCATCGGCGGCAACCTGCCCGCGGCGCCCGCCCTCATGGGGAACGCGGTCGTCTGGAAGCCGGCGTCGACGGCGGTTTTATCGAACTATTACGTGATGCGCCTTCTCATGGAAGCCGGGCTTCCCGCGGGCGTCGTCAACTTCCTCCCCGCGCGCGGGGGAGAGGTTTCCCGCGTGCTCGTCGCGGACCCGCGCATGGCGGGCTTCCACTTCACGGGCTCCACGGAGGTTTTTTCCGGCGTGTGGAGCGCCGTCGGCGCGAACATCCAGAGTTATCGTTCCTATCCCCGGCTCGTGGGCGAAACGGGCGGCAAGGATTTCATCTTCGCGCACCCGAGCGCCGACGTCGGCGCGCTCGCCGCGGCGATGGTGCGCGGCGCGTACGAGTATCAGGGGCAGAAGTGCTCCGCGGCCTCCCGCGCGTATGTCCCGGCGTCCCTCTGGGAGGGTGTGAAGGAGAAAACCCTTGCGCTTCTCAAGCCCCTCAAGGTCGGGGACGTCGCGGACTTCACGAACTTCATGGGCGCGGTCATCGACGAGGCGTCCTTCAACAAGATCGCCTCCTACATCGACATGGCCAAGGCCTCGCCCGACGCGGAGTTCATCTGCGGCGGGTACGACGGCTCGAAAGGCTATTTCATCCACCCCACGCTCATCCGCGCGAAGAAGCCGGACTTCCCGACCATGGTCACGGAGCTGTTCGGCCCCGTGCTGACGGTCTACGTCTACGAGGATGAAAAGCTCGAGGAGACGCTCGCCCTGTGCGATTCCTCCACGGCCTACGCGCTCACGGGCGCCATCTTCGCCGACGACAGGAACGCCGTACTGCGCATGGAGGCGGCGCTCTCGAACGCGGCGGGCAACTTCTACATCAACGACAAGCCCACGGGCGCGGTGGTCGGCCAGCAGCCCTTCGGCGGCGCGCGCGCGTCCGGCACCAACGACAAGGCGGGGAGCGAGCTGAACCTCATCCGCTGGGTCAGCCCCCGCACGATCAAGGAAACGTTTGTCCCCGCGAAGGCCGCGGATTACCCATACATGAGCGAAAAGTAAAAGGGCGCAATAAAATCGCCCGAACAGGACCTTCCCTCGCCGGGCATGCGGCGGCGGAGGGCGGGTATTTCGTACGCATTTTCAGCAAACGCAAGCATGGAGGCGGAAATGGAAAGGATTTCATCCCATCCGATACTCGACTTCCCCGAACGGAAAAAGCTGCGCTTCACCTATGACGGCAAGCCCCTGGAAGGCCTCGAGGGGGACACGATTCAGTCCGCGCTGCACGCGAACGGCGTTTTGACGCTCGCCTACAGCCAGGAGCTGCACCGCCCGCGCGGGTTTTACTGCGCCATCGGCAACTGCTCCTCCTGCATGATGACGGTGGACGGCGTTGCGAACGTAAAAACCTGCGTGACGGAGCTGCGCGAGGGCATGGACGTGCGCACGCAGCAGGGCAAGGGGGTGCTCGGATGAACGCGACCGATGTGCTCGTGATCGGCGGGGGCCCGGCGGGGCTTTGCGCGGCGCTCTCGGCCGCGGAGGCCGGGGCGCGGGTGACGGTCCTCGACCGCGCGGCGCGCATGGGCGGGCAGCTCGTCAAGCAGACGCACATGTTTTTCGGCTCGAGGGAGCAGCACGCCTCCGTGCGCGGCATCGATATCCCGGAAAAGCTGATCTCACAGCTCGCCGCGTTTGGCGGGCGGGTCGAGCTCCTCCCCGGCTGCACGGCGCTGGGCATCTATGAGGACGGCGTCGTCACAACGCTCAGGGGCGGGGAATATTCTAAGTTCCTCCCGAAGAGCACCGTCATCGCGACGGGCGCGCATGAGAAGACGCTCGCGTTTCCCAACAACGACCTGCCCGGCATCTACGGCGCGGGGGCGGTGCAGACGCTTATGAACGTCTGCGGCGTCAAACCCGGCCGCCGCGTGCTGATGGTGGGCGCCGGCAACATCGGCCTCATCGTGAGCTATCAGCTCATGCAGGCGGGGGTCGAGGTCGCGATGATCATAGACGCCGCGCCGCGCATCGGCGGCTATCTCGTGCACGCCGCGAAGATCCGAAGGCTCGGCGTGCCGATCTATACCTCCCGCACGGTGGTGCGCGCGCAGGGTAGGGGCCGCCTCGAGCGGGCGGTCGTCGCCAAGGTGGACGAACGCTTCGTCCCCATCCCCGGCACGGAGCAGACCGTCGAGACGGACGTGATGTGCATCTCCGTCGGCCTTACGCCGCTCACGGAGCTCGTCGCCATGGCGGGCTGCGCCATGCGCTATATCCCGCAGCTCGGCGGCAGCGTGCCGGAGCGGAACGAACAGTATGAAACGAGCGTGCCCGGCATATTCGTCGCGGGGGACGCCTCGGGCATCGAGGAAGCTTCCGCCGCCATGGTGGAGGGCGCGATCGCGGGGCTGTACGCCGCGAAGCGCGCGGGCTTTTCGCATCCCGACGAGGCGGCGCTCGACGCGCGCCTTCGCGCGCAGCTCTCCGCCCTCCGCGCGGGCGAGGCGGGCAGGCATATTCTAAGCGGGCTCGAGCTGCTGAGGAAGGAGGCGGGCAATGGCCGATCTGTTTGAAAAAACCGGCATCCCCACGCCGGACATGGTCATGGAGAAGTTCCCCTCGTTCGAGCGGATGAAAAGGGGCCGCGTGGCGGTCGTGGAGTGCTTCAGGCGCATCCCCTGCAACCCCTGCGAGACGGCGTGCCCCGCGGGCGCGATCGTCGTGGGGAGCGACATCAACGAGATCCCCGTCGTCGATCACGACAGATGCACCGGCTGCGGGCTCTGCCTCTCGAGATGCCCGGGGCTCGCCATACTGCTCGTGGACGCCTCGGCGGGCGACGGCGCGGTGGAGTTCAGCGTGCCCCACGAGTTTTTGCCGCTGCCCGAAAAGGGCGATGTGGTGGACGTTGCGGACCGCGCGGGCGAGGTGGTCTCCTCGGGCGTCGTGACGCAGGTGCTCAACCCGGCTTCCTTCGACAGGACGCCCGTGGTGCGCTTCCGGACGGATAAGGCATATCTTTTCAGCGCGCGCGCGATCCGTGTGCGGAAAGGGGCAAAGGCGTGAACGACGCGAGGGATACCATCATCTGCCGCTGTTCGGACGTGACGCTCGAGCGGGTGAGGCAATTGATCGACGAGGGCTACACCGGCTTCGATGAAATCAAGCGCCTCGCGCGCGTGGGCATGGGGCCCTGCCAAGGGAAAACCTGCTCCCAGCTCGTGCTCCGGGAGCTTTCCCAAAGGACGGGGAAGCCCGTGAGCGAACTGATTTCCCAGACCTCGCGCCCGCCCGTCGTGGGCGTGACGCTCGAGGCGATCGCGCGGGAGGCGAAGCGGAATGAAGAATAAGGCGGCGGTCGTCATCATCGGCGGCGGCATCAGCGGCTGCTCCATCGCGTGGAACCTCGCCAGGCGCGGCATGAGGGACGTGGTCGTGCTCGAGCAGGGCTACGTCTGCTCCGGCTCGACCGGGCGCTGCGGGGCGGGCGTTCGCATGCAGTGGGGGACGGAAATGAACTGCCGTCTTAGCAAATACAGCATCGAATTCTACGAGCGCGCGAACGAAATCCTCGAATATCCAGGGGATGTGGAATTCAAGCAGAAGGGCTATCTCTTAATCGCGGACACGGAGCGCGAGATGGAGCAGTTCAAAAAGAACATCGCCGTGCAGCACCGAAACGGCATCCCTTCGCGCATGGTGGACTGCGCCGAGATGAAGGAGATCGTGCCGCACCTCAATACGGAGATCCTCTTAGGCGGCGCGTTCTGCGAAAAGGACGGCTTCCTCAACCCCTTCAAGACCACGGACGCGTTTTGCCGCGCGGCGAAGCGGCTCGGGGTGGAGTTCAATTCCTATACGGCCGTGACGGGCATCGACGTCGCGCGGGGCCGCGTGCGGCGCGTGCGCGCCGACAAAGGGGATATCGAGACCGAATGCGTCGTCGTCGCCGCGGGCGGCGCGGCGGGCGATTTGGCCGCGCTCGCGGGCGCGGAGCTGCCGGTTTATCGCGAGCGGCACCACATCCTCGTGACCGAGCCCGTCGAGCCCATGCAGGATCCCATGGTGATGGGCTTCTCGCTCAACCTCTATGTGCAGCAGTCCCCGCACGGCTCCTTCATCATGGGCCGGGGGGATGAAAACGAGCCGCGGGACGGCAACGTGCGCGCCTCCTGGCGCTTCCTCGAGGAGATGGCAAGAACCGTGGAGCTCGTCCTGCCCAGGCTCGCGAAGCTGCGCGCCGTGCGCCAGTGGGCGGGGCTATACGTCATGAGCCCGGACCGCCAGCCCATCTACGGGCGCGCGGAGGAGGTCGAGGGGCTCTATTTCGCAGCGGGCTTCTCGGGCCACGGCTTCATGTTCGGGCCCGTGACGGGTGCGGCCGTGAGCGAGATGGTGCTCGGCATCCCGCCTACCGTCGATGTTTCCGCGCTCTCTTTGCAAAGATTTCAGGAAGGGCATCTTGTTTTCGAGCCGGCTGTGGTATAATGCCGGTATATGGATATCGAGGCGCTCGTACAAGGCATACGCGACAACGACGAGGACGCCGTGCGCGAACTGATCCGTTCGCGCGGCGCCGAGGTCCTCGCGCATGCCCTCGCGTTCGCGGACGGGAATAAATCCGTGGCGCGCGCCCTCTCCGCGGAAGCGTTCCGAAACGCCGTAGGCCATTTGCGCGCCTTCCCGGAGGAGAAGATCGACGAGGCCGCGCTGTCCCGGCGCATCGACGCGGAGCTCGTCGAGGCCGCGCGCAGGAAAACCGGGGAAACGGTCTCGCGCATCGTCGAAAGCGCCGAGCGGGAACCTTCCCGCGTCCCGGGCGCGGGCTGCGCCAGGCCAGGACGCAGGCCGCGCGCCGCCCAGGCGCTCATGACGCTGCTCCTCGCGCTGTGCGCCCTCTTGGCGCTGTGGCTGCTTTCCGGCATCCTGATGAGCATGCGCTATCTCCCGTATATCGACCTTGGCTATACCTGGTTCAATCGGACCGTCTTCGTCCTTTTTTAAGCACAAGCTATGGAGACTGTTTAGCACTCTTGACTGGAGAGTGCTAATTTTAACATTTCTTCTACAATTCCTATGTTTTTACTCAATATTTTTCTGCTACGATATGTAACGTGGAAAGGGAATAAAAAATCCCGCCAAACGAGAAAAATAAAGCATGAGGAGGTTATCGATATGTTTGAACTGGTACCGTTTGTGCGCAGGCAGAACGTCTTTTCCTTCGACCCGTTCAGGGAGTTGGAGAAGATCGAGAAGGATTTCTTCGGCAGCGGCGAAAACATGCGCTTCCGCACCGATATTCGGGACATCGGCGGGGCGTATGAATTGGAAGCCGAGCTGCCCGGCTTCGCGAAAGAGGACATCAAGATCGACATTCAGGGCGACTATCTCACCGTCAGCGCCGAGCGCCGGCAGGAGAAGGACGAGAAGGACGGCAAGGGCAACTACATCCGCCGCGAGCGCTACTACGGCTCCTTTAGCCGCAGCTTCGACATCAGCGGCGTGGACGTGGAAAAAATCAGCGCGGCCTATAAGGACGGCGTGTTGAAGCTCGTGATGCCGAAGCAGGAAGCCAAGCTGCCCTCCGCCAAGAGGCTGGAGATCGAGTAAGCATGTTTTAAAAAGGGCCTGCGGCGTATGTCGCGTGCATGATAAAACCGGGGGACGGCTGGCGCCGTCCCCCGGTTGCGTGCGATACGACTGGATTCCTTACGCCGTAAGCTCCAGAAACGTCCTGACGCCCCAGGTCCTTAAAAGCCGGTCGAGCCCGATCGCGACGGGGACGAGCAGCGCCGTTATGAGCGCCATGTAGACGTCCGCGCCCATCTTGGGCGGCAGCGTGACGTAGAGGATGATGGGCAGCGCGATCACGCCCCAGTTGACGAGCATCGCGACGATGACGGACATGCTCTGCTTGACGGCCACCACCTCGCTCGTCCAGTCGAACTTGGGGAAGCGCAGGTTGATGATCACGCCGAGCTGCGCGAAGACGAGGCAGAGAAGCGCCGGCAGTATGTAGACGACGGGGAGCATCAGCCTGGTCGCGCCCGTGACGGCGCAGAGGATGACGGAGCTTATGAGCGAGAAGGGCAGGCAGAAGAACGCGTGCATCCTGACCTTCGCGCGCAGGATGGAATAGGTCGGCACGGGGATGCTCTGGGCGATCCAGAGCGTTTTCCCCTCGAGCGATATGCTCGGGGCCGAGATGTACACCATCGAGAGGATGAAGCACTGCATCACGCACAGGAGCGCCGGCATGTCCCCGGCCAGGGCGAACATCTGGCCGAGCGCGGCGTAGACCATGTCCTTTTTCAGCACCAGCGCGACGGAGGCTCCGAGCAGCATCACGAGGCCGATGCCCGCGTTGAGCATGTACATGGCGTTGGAGAAGAAATGCCTCGCCCCGCGGTTGAAAAGCGCGCGGTCGGCGTCCGCCACCTTCATTTCCGTCCTGCGGTAAACGCGTTTTGCTCCGCTCACGCGGCGGGTCGCGATGGAGATGAAGCTTTTGGAAATGACGTAGCACACGAGGGCGAAGGGCACGATGCAGCACAGGGCGAAGAGGAGGAGGGAAAGCCCGTCGCGCGCGGCGATGGCGACGCCCAGCCAATAGAACGGGGGCGCGGCCTTCTCCATGGCGGCGGCCACGGCCGCGCCGTTTGAGATGAGCAGCGCCAGGTATTCCTGCAGCCTCGAGTAGACGATGAAGTACGCCGCGAGGAACGCCAGGGAAAGCAGCAGCACGAGCGCGTTCCTCCCCCGGGGAAGCCGGGAGGAGACGGCCTCGAGCAGCCAGCCGAACAGGCACGAGAGCGTGAGCGGGATGAGGGGCAGCAGCAGGAAGGCGACGGCGAAGATGACCGCGCCGAGCAGGTCGACGGGCAGGCTGTAGCACCACACGAACGCCGCGGGCAGCACGACCACGGAGGCGAGCATATAGTTGAACAGGAGCAGCATTCCCACGCGGCTCGCGATGATGGCGTAGGGAGGTATGGGCATCGAGAGCAGAAGGTCGTTGTCCCTGGCGGCGAAGAGCTGCGTCTGCGCCATGAAGACGCTGCCCACGAAGCACACGGCGACCGACACCACAGCAACCAGCGCGAAGTAGAGCCAGGAGAGGTCGATGCGGTAGAACGGCTCGCACACGCTGACCCAGAGCATGCCGAAGAGCCAGAACATGCAGCCGATCACATACAGGGCGAAGAAGCCCACGCCGACCTTTGCGAGGGGCGAGAGGGGCTTTTTCCGCCTCGAGCCGCGGAAGAGCGAATAGAACAGCGCGGCGAGGCGCGTTCTGAACAGCGCCTTAAGCATCTTCTGCCTCCAGTTCGAGGAATACGGACTCCAGCGAGCTGTTGCCGCGCACTTCGCTCGTGGGGCCCGCGGTGATCAGGCGGCCTTCCTTGATGATGGCGATCTTGTCGCACAGCTTCTCCGCGACCTCGAGCACGTGCGTGGAGAAGAAGATCGCGCCGCCCGCGTTGCAGATTTCCCGCATGATGCCCTTCAGTGTGTGGCTCGCGACGGGGTCGAGGCCCACGAAGGGCTCGTCCATGACCATGAGCTTCGGCGTGTGGATGAGCGCGGAGATCAAAGCGAGTTTCTGCTTCATGCCGTGGGAGTAGGCGTTCACGGGCTGCGCGAGGTCGTCGGTCAACTCGAAGAGCGCCGCGTATTTGTGGATCCTCTCCTCGCGCTCCGCCTTGCCGATGCCGTAGACGTCCGCGATGAAGTTCAGATACTGGACGCCCGAAAGGAACTCGTAGAGGTCCGGGTTGTCGGGGATGTAGGCGATGCGTTTTTTGCACTCGATGGGGTTCTCCCTGATGGACAGCCCGTCGATGTATATCTCGCCCTTGTCAAAGCGCAGTATGCCCGCGCAGGATTTGAGCGTGGTGGTCTTTCCGGCGCCGTTGTGGCCGATGAAGCCGTATATCTCGCCCTTTGAGATATGCAGCGTCAGATCATCCACCGCCTTTTTGTTTCCGTAAGTTTTCGTCAGGCTTTCGATTCTCAGCATACAAACCTCCATCCGGGCGCGTCGGCGCCCGCCTCCGTATTATAACACAAACGCGGTAAATTTGGGTATTCTTATCTGTTCAGGCGAAATAAGGCGGCGTTTTTTCCGGTTTGCCATAGAAATACATCCGGCGAACAATCTTCTGCCAAATTTCAGGTCTATGCTAAGCGCATCGAAACGGGAGGAATGCTTCAATGGACTTGGGCGTATTCGAACGATACGAGATCAAATACCGCGTGTCGCGGCGGCAGCGCGAGGCGCTGCTCGAAACGCTTTGGGCGCGCATGGACGAGGACGCCTTCGGCGCGCACACCGTGCTGAGCCTCTATTACGACACGCCGGATTTCCGGCTCATCCGGCGCTCTCTCGAGAAGCCCGCGTATAAGGAAAAGCTCAGGCTGCGCTGCTACGGCGTGCCGGACGCGGGGAGCCGGATCTATGTCGAAATGAAAAACAAGGTAAACGGCGTCGTCTATAAGCGAAGGACCGGCATGGCGCTTGCCGAGGCCGCGCACTTCCTCGCCGGGGAGGAAGCGCCGCAAACCCAGATCGGGCGCGAGATAGCGGCCTTCCTCGCGCGCTACCCCGGCATACGGCCCGCGGCGCTCATCTGCTGCGAAAGGGAGGCGTACTTCGGCCGCGGGGAGGAGAAGGGCCTTCGCGTCACGTTCGACTGCGATATCCGCTGCCGCATGGATGCGCTCGATCCGACGCTCGGCGCGGGCGGGACGCCCCTCATGGGCCGCCGCGAATGCCTGATGGAGGTGAAGCTGCCGCCTCCGGGCGGCATGCCGCTCTGGCTCGCGCACACGCTCGACGCGCAGGGGATTTACCCCGCGTCGTTCTCGAAGTACGGCGCGGCCTACGGGGCGCGCTTCGCCGCGCGGGCGGAAGAAAGAACAAAGGAGGTCGACCGCTGTGCCTGATCTGCTGGGAAGCATACTCGAGAACGCGCAGGCGAGCGCTTTCACGCTGTTAGAATTCCTCCTTTGCAGCGGGGCCTCACTCCTCCTGGGCGCCGTCGTCGCCGCGGTGTTCACGCATAAAACGCCGCACACGAAGGGCTTCGCGGTTACGCTCGCGATCCTTCCCCTCGCGGTGCAGGTGGTCATCCTGCTTGTCAACGGCAACCTCGGCGCGGGCGTCGCCGTGGCGGGCGCGTTCAGCCTCGTTCGCTTTCGAAGCGCGCAGGGCAGCGCGAAGGAGATCTTAGCCGTGTTTGTCGCGATGGCGGTGGGGCTCGCCTCGGGCATGGGGTACCTCGCCGTGGCGGCGCTGCTGACGCTCCTCTCCTGCCTGGCGGCGCTGCTGCTCGACAGGCTGCGTTTCGGCGAGCCGAAGCAGGCGGGGCGGGAACTTCGCATCACCGTGCCCGAGGGCATGGATTACGCGGGCGCATTCGACGCGGCGTTCGCCGAATATGCCGAGAAGGCCGAGCTCGTGCAGGTCAAGACCGCCGCGATGGGCAGCCTCTTCAAGCTCAAATACAGCGTCGTGCCGAAAAAGGATATGAACGAGAAGCGCTTCATCGACGCGCTGCGCTGCCTGAACGGCAACCTCGAGATCTCTTTGGGCCTGCCCGTGCAAAAGGAAGATTTTTAAGGAGACGGATATGAGAAGATTCGCATGCATCATCACGGCGCTCGCGCTCTCCATGCTGCTCTTCGCGGGCTGCGCGGGCGGCTTCGCCGGGGACGCGGAGCAGACGGAGACGGCCGACGCTTCGACCCCGGCCCCATCCCTGGCTCTCACCGCGGAGGAGCTCTCCTTCACCGAGCGCGATTCGGACACGAACTACGACTCGTCATCCGCGACGGTCATCGCGCTCTCGGGCGCGTTTGCCGAAATCGACGGGCCGGGCGCGTCCGTTTCGGAGGGTTGCCTCAGCATCGTGCAGGCGGGAGTTTACATCCTCTCGGGCAGCTTCGCGGGCTACGTCGCCGTCGACGCGCCGGAGGACGCCAAGCTGCAGATCGTGCTCGACGGCGCCTCGATACGATCCTCGTCCGGTCCGGCGTTCTTCATCCGCTCGGCCGACAAGGTGTTCCTCACCCTCGCCGAGGGCAGCGGGAACGCGCTCGAGGATTCCGCGACCTACGCCGTTTCCGGAGAGGATGCGAACGCCGACGGCGCGATCTTTTCCCGCGCGGACCTGACGATCAACGGCGCCGGCCGGCTTTCCGTCACGGGCAACTACAAGCACGGCATCGTCGGCAAGGACGACCTCGTCGTCACGGGCGGCGACATCACGGTGACGAGCGTTGCCACCGCCATATCGGGCAAAGATTGCGTGAAGATCTCCGGCGGCGCCTTCGCGCTCGAGGCGGGGAGCGCGGGTATCAAGTCCGATAACGACGAGGACGGCAAGCTCGGCTACGTCTATATCGCGGGCGGCGATTTCACCATCCGCGCGGGCGGCAAGGGCGTCGTGGGCTACGCCGCGCTCGAAATTACGGGCGGCATGCTCGATGTTGTGAGCGCGGACGACGCGCTGCACACGAACGGCAGCATGGTCATTTTGGATGGGGAGATCGCGCTCTCCTCCGGCGACGACGGCATGCACGCCGACGCGGACGTTTCCATCGCGGGCGGCACGATCGACATCGCGAAGAGCTACGAGGGCATAGAGGGCGCGAACATCTATGTTTCCGGCGGCAATATCTCGATCGTCGCGCAGGACGACGGGCTCAACGCAGCGGGCGGCGCGGATTCCTCGGGCTTCGGCGGAGGCTTCGGCGGCGACATGTTCGCCGGGGCGGGGGATTACGAGGTGGTCGTCTCGGGCGGCTATCTTCTTATAGACGCCTCGGGCGACGGCCTCGACTCCAACGGCACGCTCTCGGTCACGGGCGGCGTGACGCTCGTGAGCGGCCCCGTCAACGACGGCAACGGCGCCATCGATTCCATGACGGGCGGGACTATCTTGAGCGGCGTGCTCGTCGCCGCGGGGAGCAGCGGAATGGCCGAGGGGTTCGATGAAGCCGGCTCCTCGCAGTGCTCCCTGCTCGTAAACGGTCTCTCGGCCGCGGGCGGCACGCGCGTCACGCTGTGCGACGCGCAGGGTAACGTCGTCGTCAGCTTCGTGCCCGCGAAAAACTACGCCTCGGTCGTCGTCAGCGCGCCCTCCATGCGCGAGGGCGAAACGTACACCGTCTATACCGGCGGCGCGGTCGAAGGCTCCGACGCGAACGGGTACGCCGCCTCGGGCACGCTCGCGGGCGGCACGGCTTTCGCCGCGATTGAGCAGAGCGCCCTCGCCGTGCGCTACGGCGGCGGCGGCTTCAACCCCGGAGGGCAGGGCGGTTTCCCCGGCGGCAACCCGGGAGGCAATCCCGGCGGGAACCCGGGAGGCGGCAAAAGGCCGGGTTGATCAATAACTAATAACGAATAATTGATAGTGAATAATTGCGGAAAGAAGGGCTTCCGCCGCCGGCGGAAGCCCGTCCTGTTGATATTGATTATGGTTCCCGCTCAGTAAAAATCCTCCAGCACATAAAGCAGTTTTGTGTCGGGCGAATAGAGCATCACGAGCGTCGAACCGTTCGTTTTTTTGCATGTATATTTCTTATACTTGCCCGGCTGCGGGTAGTCTTCTTTCGTGACTCCCAACTCGTCCAGGAGGCGGTAGGAGGCGTCGTCCGTCACCAGGCCGTCGTACCACGCGACGAGATCGGGCATCCCCTCCGCTTCGCCGCAATCGAACACGTGGTAGCGCTCGCTGTCCCCGTTGAAAGCCGGCTCGCTTTGCTTTTTGTAGATTTCCTCGCAGCCCTCCGGAAGCCGAATTCCCCAATTCGTCTCGATCGCCGCGGCATAATCCTTTTTCGCGCACGCGGGCAGCGTTGGAAGCGCCAGGACCAACGCCCCCGCAAGAAGCCGGCGGAATGCCCGTTCAAGCGCTCTTTTCATCCTGATATGGCTCCTTTATCTACGCATTCTGTATTCCGTTATTCACTATTCACTGTTAGCTGTTAACTGAAATTCATCCGTCGTACCGCAGCGCCTCGATGGGATGTTTCTTCGCCGCCTTGTTGGCGGGATAGAGGCCGAAGATGAGGCCGATCGCCGAGGCGAAGCTCACCGCGAGAATTACCGTCGAGAGGGACATCGTGAACGAGATCTCCCCCGCGATGACGGTCACGATCTCGAGGATGAGCCACGAGAACAGCAGACCGAACACGCAGCCAAAGAGGCTCAGAAGCAGCGCCTCGATGAGGAACTGCATCATGATGCTGCCTCGCCCCGCGCCGATGGCCTTGCGGATGCCGATTTCCTTCGTGCGCTCCGTCACCGACACCAGCATGATGTTCATGATCCCCACGCCGCCCACCAGGAGCGAGATGGCGGCGATGCCGCCCAAAAGCAGCGTCAGCGTCCCCGTGACCGCGTCGAGCGCGTCCGTAATGGAGGACATGTTGATGAGGGAGAACGCGTCCTCATCCTGAGAGAGGCGCTTCATCATGTATTGCCGCATCGCCTCCTCGGCGGCGTCCGTGCCGCCCGCCTCTACGGCGGAAGCGTAGAGAGAGGTCACGTAGGGCATGCCCGCCATGCTCGCCTCCACCGTGAAGGGCACGTAGACCGCGAGGCCCGACATCATGCCCGCCATCATCGAGTCGTCCGCCTCGAGCACGCCCACGACGAGGAAGGAGCGCCCGCCGATTTTGAGCGTTTCGTCCAGAACGTCCGTCCTGCCGAAAAGCTCCGTGGCGGCGTCGTTCGAGAGGACGGCCACATACGAGCTGTTGTCCACGTCCGTGGTTTTGATGAACCGGCCGGATTCGAGCGCGAGCCCGCGTATGTCGTAATAAGCGGCGGTCGTTCCCGTCACGGACACGGCGGCCTCCGTGTACGCGTACTTCGCCGAGGCGCTCATGGAGCCGGAGGGCGCGACCCTGCCGATGGCGTCCAGCGCTTCGATCTCGCGCAGTTCCTCGAGCCGCAGCGGGTTCCCCTTGTCGTCCGATACGGAAACGATGAGCATGTCGTTGCCAAGCGACGTGATTTCGTTCGTCACGGCGCCCGTCGCGCCGCTCACGAGGGAGACCATGACGACCAGCGCCGTCACGCCGATGATGATGCCGAGCATCGTGAGGAAGGAGCGCATCTTGCTCGCGAAGATCGCGTCGAGCGCCATTTTAAGCGATTGCAGCACCATCATGCATCCTCCTCGACGCGGCCGTCCATGATGCGCACGCTTCGCTGCGCGAGCTGGGCGATCCGCTCGTCGTGCGTGATGAGCAGGATCGTGTTGCCCGCCTCGTGCAGTTCGCGGAAGAGCCGCATGATGTCCGCGCCCGTTTTGGAGTCGAGGTTGCCCGTGGGTTCGTCCGCAAGAAGGATCGCCGGGTTTGTGGCGAGCGCGCGGGCGACCGCCACGCGCTGCTGCTGCCCGCCGGAAAGCTCCGCGGGCTTGTGCCTGCTCCTGTCGGAGAGCCCCACGCGCTCGAGCGCCTCGCGCGTGCGCTCCTTGCGCTCGGCGAAGTGCAGTCCCTGGTAGATGAGGGGGAGTTCCACGTTTTCCTCCGCCGTCATTTTGGAGAGCAGGTTGAAGCTCTGGAAGATGAAGCCGATCTTTCGGTTGCGGATGCGCGCGAGCTGCTGCTCGGAATACTGCAAAATATCCTGCCCGTCGAGCACGTACGTGCCGCTGTCGGCGACGTCGAGACAGCCGATGATGTTCATCAGCGTGGACTTGCCGCTGCCCGAGGGACCTACGACGCTCACGAACTCGCCCTCGGCGACGCTCATGTTCGCATGGTCGAGCGCGCGCACCTCCTCGCCGCCGACATGGTAGATCTTCGTGATGTCCCGCATCGAGATGACGGGAATAACTTCAGTTTCCATCGTTCGCCGTTCTCCCGCGGTTTGAGGAATTCCCGAACGGGCCTCCGAAGCCGTAAATCATGTCCATCATGGTCATGGCGCCCGCGTATTTGACCACGTCGCCCTCGGAGAGGCCGGAGGTCACGGCTGCGTACTCCCCGTCGGAAAGGCCCGTCGTGATATAAGTCTTGGCGAGCTCGTCGCCCACGTAGACGAACGCTCCCGAGGAATCCTCGCTGATGGCCGCGATGGGGAGTATGAGCACGTCGTCCGCCTGGTTGACGAGGATCGTCGCGTTGCCGTTCATGCCCTGCAAAAGGCGCGCGTCCGCCTCGAGCGTCAGTTCCACCGCGAAGGAGGCGACGCTTCGCGCCGTCTCGCCGAGCTTGGAGATGCGCGTGACCTTCGCCGCGAACTTCTCGCCGGGGAACGCGTCGAGCGTCACCGCGGCGTCCTGGCCGAGCGAGACGGAGGTGATGTCCATTTCGTCCACGGAAACCGTCATCTTCACCGCGCCGCCCGTGTGGAGCACGAAGGCCGTGCTCATGCCCGAGCCGCCCGACGCGGACGATGCGGACAGGGAGGAGGACGCGCCGGTCTCTTTCCCTTTTATGACGTTGACCGTCCCGACGACGCCCGACTCCGGCGCGAGCACGCGCGGGGCCCGAATGAAGCGCAGCACGTTCTCGAGCTTTTCGGCGACCTCCTGCCGCTCGGCGTATTTGAGCTGGTAGCTCGCGGTGAACGGCCCGTTATCGATGGTGAAGAGCTTTGTGGTAAGGCCGACTTTGTCGTTCAATTTGCAGTTGACCTTGGAGATCGTCCCCCCGTTGGAGAGCACGGCCGCGGGGGCGTGGATTTCGAGCGTGCCTTCGCCGACGCGCGCCTCCCCGTCATAGACCTCGGCGGAAACGCCGCAGGGCGCCTTGTCGTCGTCGAGCGTGACGAGGCAGCCGTCGGCGGTCCTCTGGGCGACCGTGCCCGCATCGGAGCCGTCCGCCCAGCGAACGGTCACCTCGGTCCCGGGTTCTGGCGCGTCATCCGAAACGATCCGGATTTGCATGAGCCCGTCGGTCGAGAGGAGCGCGAGCGCGCCGTATTGCGATATGCTCCCGAGCACGTCGTCCCCCGCGGATACGGGCAGGTATTTGATCCGCCCCGCGAGCGGGGCGAGTATGGTTTCCACGGTTTTCGCGCTGCCCATCCTTGAGAGCTCCGCGTCGAGCATGGCGAGCTGGCTGACGAGCGCGGCCGCGCTCTCGCTCAGGGAATCCGCGTCGAACAGGGCGAGCGCGTCGCCCGCCTTGACGCTGTCCCCCGACGAAACGAACACGTCGGCCACCTTGACGCCGTCCGGCAGCTCGATGTTCAGTTCGTCCGCGCTCGCGAGCCTGCCGCTGCCCGTGATGGTGGAGGTGACGCTGCCCGTTTTCACGGTATACGTTTCGTATGCGACCGCCTCCGCCGCGAGGCGCGCGCGCCTAACGAGCGCGAGAACGGCCAAAATGAGCGCAAGCGCGACCGCGCCGACGATCCACGGCCAGATTTTCCTTTTTTTCTTCCTGATTTCCATACTCATCCTTCCGCTCCCGCCCGAAACGCCCGCCGCGGGAAAATGTGGCGCAAAAGCAAATATTAATTGGAATTATATGCTTCCCGCGGGCGAAGTCAAGAAGCGGGAAGGCTTTGTTGCCCTTTTGTCATCTTCGCGCCTTATTTAGTATTCTGCGCGCCCGCCGCCGCTATCATGGCGAATTTCCAAAGAGAAACGGAGCGCCGCCGCGAAAATTCGCGGCGGCGCGCTGCTATTGCCGATTGCCGATTGTCGGTCCGTTTACTTGGCCTCTTTGCCCTTCTTCTCGCCGAGGCCGAGGAGGAGGTTGAGCGCGATGCCGAAGATCGCGGCGCCCGCGATGGAGGGCACCTGCAGGCCGAAGAAGTCGAACGAGCCGCCCGTGCCGAGGCCGATGACCATGATGCACGCGATGACGGCGATGTTCTTCGCGCTGAACATGTCGCACTTCTTGTCGATGAGGATCGCGACGCCCTGCGCGGCGATGGCGCCGAAGAGGTAGATTTCAAGCCCGCCGATGACCGCGGTGGGGATGGCGTAGATCGCGCTGATGAGCGGCGTGAAGCAGGCGACGACCATCGCGATGATGGAGGCAACCATGAGTACGGGCACGCTGAACACGCGGGTGATCGCCATGGTGCTGATGTTCTCGCCGTAGTTCGTGCCGGCGGGGCCGCCCACGAAGCCGGAGATCATGTCGCACAGGCCGTCGCCGATGAGGTTGCGATCCAGCAGGCCGGCCATGTCGTAGGCCTTCGCGCCCTTCTTGCGCGCCACGTCGTTGACGTAGATGTCAAGCTGGTAGATATGCGCGGTGGATTCGGGTATGGTCGCGATGGCGATGGGCATGATCGCGGCGACCGCGGCCCACGAAACCTTGGGCAGGGAGAAGGCGGGCAGCGCGAAGAAGCTGCCGTCGCCGAGCTTCCAGGTGGAGGCGGCGAGCACTTCCGCAGGCAGGCTCCTAAACAGGTTGTCGCCGCCCAGGAGGTAGATCACGAGCGCCACGAGGCAGCCCACGCCCGCGCCGAGCAGCAGGGGAAGCTGGCCGAGGAAGCCCTTGAGGTATTTCGAGAAGAGGATCGTGGAGAGGAGCGTGGAAAGGGAGACGACCCAGACCCAGTTGGAGCCGCCGTTGGGGGAAGCGTCGCCCATCGCGACGCCCGCGAGCGAGAGGCCGATGATCATCGCGACGGGGCCGGTGACGGCCGGGGGCAGTATCTTCTCGACCGCGCCGCGTCCCGCGAAGCGCACGAGGAAGCCGGCCGCGACGGACACGAGGCCGGAGGCGATGATGCCGAACTGCGCGATCTGGATCGCCTCGGTGGGGAGTATGCCGTTGACCTTTGAAAATCCCTGCGCGGCGGTCAGACCCGCGATGGCCGCGAGGTATGCGAAGCTGGAGCCGTAGTAGAGGGGGATCTTCTTGCCGGTGATGAAGATGAAGCAGATGGTCGCGATGCCGCTCGCGAAGATGGTGGTGGAGACCTGGAAACCTGTGATGAGCGCCACGGCGATGGTGGCCGGGAACATGACGATGACCTGCTGCAGCGCGTAGAGCAGCAGCTTGCCTACCGGCGGCTTTTCATCAGGGAGGTAACCGATTTTCTGCGTGTCTTTTTCCACTGTTTTGTCCTCTCTTTTCTTTGGTTTTGATTTATTGCATATCAATTGATATCCATTAAGCATACCTGCATGTCCTGGTCGTAAGGCGGCATGCGCACCTCGATGAGCTCGTTGCGCGAGGTCGGTATGTTCTTGCCCACGTAGTCCGCGCGGATGGGCAGCTCCCTGTGGCCGCGGTCGATGAGCACCGCGAGCCGTATGACCCGCGGCCGCCCGCAGGCGATGACCGCCTCCATCGCGGCGCGCGCCGTGCGGCCGGTATAAAGAACATCGTCCACGAGGACGATGCTTTTGCCCGTGACGTCGAAAGTAAGGTCGGGCTTCCTCCATATGGGGGATTCGTTCATGAGGGAAAGGTCGTCGCGGTAATACTTGATGTCGACGCTGTCGCAGGGCACGTCGACGCCCTCGATCTTTTTGATGTTATTTCGGACAATTTCGGCGAGCGGCTCGCCGCGGCGGCGGATGCCCACGAGGCAAAGCCCGTCGGTGCCCTTGTTCTTCTCGGTGATCTCGTGGGCGATGCGCATGAGGGCCCGCCCCATCGCGCTCGCGTCCATCAGTTCCGCCTTGAAGGTGAGCATAAATCCCCTTTCCGCACAAAAAAACCCTGCCGATTCCGGCAAGGCACGAATCAACCTATAAAGGTATCCTGCGCTTCGCGTTTTGCCGGCATCTCTGTACCAAGCTTAAAAACTTCAAGCTGGTTTATTATACAATAGCCGTTTACAAATATCAACAGGAAAATTCATTACATACGATATCTTGTTATTCGTGTCAGCTCTGGCGCAATCTTCCGTTTGACTGCACGCGGCGCGCTTTGGTACAATCGACAAGGAACGACGCGTTTTTTCCGATATATGCTTATCATGGGACAAACGGGCTCGGTCGGCCGGAATTTGGGGGTATTGGGTTATGATGAAAAAGATTCTTACGTTGACTGCCGCGGCGCTCCTCTGCCTTGCGGCGTTTCGCCCGGCGCTCGCCGCCGGGGGCGGGCTGTACGCGCTCGACGAGGTGGGCGTCGAAATCACCATGCCGGCGAATCTGCTCGTCTTCACGCGCGACGTCACCGAGGACGACCCCGACCTCGCGCTCATCGAGATGACGCGCGGGGAACTCCTCGACATCATGGAGGAGCAGGAAATTTACCTCAACGCCCTCGAGGAAAACGGGGAGTACGAGATCGTGCTCACGGTATCCAAAAGCCCGGTCGTCTCGATGAGCGGGCTGAGCGAGGAGGAATTCCGGCAAAGCATGGAGGAGATGGAGAAGGGCTTTGCGGACGTCGGCGCGAAGCTCACGGGCTGCGTCGAATACGGGCACGGCCAGTCGCGCTTCCTCGAGCTGCGCTTCGATTACACCGAGGACAATTATACGACCTTCGGGCTGCAGTATTACACCATTTACAACAACCGCGCCGTTAACGTGACGCTGCATTCGTATCTCGGCGAGATCACGCGCGCCCAGGAGGCGGTCATGAAGACCGTCGTCGACGGCATGCGGTTCACCGAGGAGCCGAAGAAGCAGACCTTCGGGGGCGGCGCGCTTTTGAACATCACGGGCGTCGGCTCGCTCGATTCCGTACTGAGCTTCGCCATCGTGCTGCTGGCGCTGATGGTCCCGGTACTCGTCTTCAGGCGCGTGACGAAAAACACGCCCATACCGACGAGGACGGTAACGATACTGGGCATCGCCTATGCGCTCGCGGCGATCGCGGCCGTCGTCGTGATCGCGGTCAAAACGGGGCGTGGCGGCTCGCTCATCGGCGCGGCGGTCACGGGCGGCATGTTTGAGATCATCAAGCTGTTCGCGAACGGCAAAAAGGCGAAGGCGGCGCAAGCGCCCGCGTTCGCCGGGGACGCCGGCGCGCGGGAGACTTCGGCGCCGCCCGAAGCGTATAGCGCGCGATTGGACGCGCGGCTCTCCAGCCTGGGAGGCAAAGACGGCGATAACAACGGGAAAAGCGGTAAAAACGCGGCGCGCTTCTGCGGCGTCTGCGGCGGGGAACTCCTGCCCGGAACCGTGTTCTGCGGAAACTGCGGCACGCGGGTTCCCGAGGAGGGGAATTCGAAATAAACGAATATCGCGCTCGTCGAGCGCCCGCTCGCGCGGGCGCTTTTCTGCGCGCACGTTTAAAACATCAAGTGCGAAAACGCCCCCGATGTATTATCATATAGTAAATGCTGGAAGGAGGAGGGGAGGATATGAACGAATCGAATGGAAAGGAATGGAGGACCTATCTCGTCCTTGTACTGGCGCTCTCCGTGCTGCAAACGGTTCTTTCGCTTTTCGGCGTTTTCGGCGCGGATCCTATCAACGTCGCCCCCATTGCGGCGACCGGCTGGATGCTCCTGGCCGGCATGACCATCAGGATGATCGTCCAAAGCAAAAGGGCGAATAGGCGATAAAAGCGATAAAGACGATAATGGGGAAGGAAACGATGCTCAGGCCCATCGGAGAAAACGAAATAAACGCCGCCGCCGAGCTGACGGAGTGGCTGTTCAAGCGACCGCGCGGCAGGAGCTACCCGCTGCTTTCCGGCGCGGGGGAGATCGCTGAGGAATACCGCTTCCGCGCGGCGGACGCGAACTCCTCCCTGCTCGGCTATTATGAAGGGGACGGGCGATTGGCGGGGGTGCTCGCCCTGTTTCATCTCCCCGGGGAAGGCTACCTGCAGTCGACCGCGTTCGTCGCGGAGGAGGGTTGCGCGGCCTTCGAGGCGTTCCTTTTGCACCTGAAGGAAAATTTCGCCGGGTACGAGGCGAACGTCGGCGTCGCAAAGGAGAACGAGCGCGCGATTTGCGCGCTGACGTCCTTCGGCTTCGCGCTCGGCGAGGCGAGCGCGGACATGCGCCTCGGGAGGGCGCGGTTTGCGCCTTCAACGGGCGAGTTCTTTCCTGTCGAGCGCGTCCGGCGCGAAACGTTCGACGAATACGCGGCCTTTCACGACGCGCATTTTCCGGATGTTTTCTGGAACGCCCGACGTTTGGGCGAGAAGCTCGGGAACTGGCGCATCTTCGCCGTCCGGGAAGGCGGGAAAATCGCGGGCGGCATTTTTATCTCCGTTTACGGAAATGTGGCGGAGGTTTTCGGCATGGCGGCGGGGCGGGACGGCCGCCACGCCGAAACGCTGCTCTCGGGCGCGCTCGCGGCGGTGCTCGAGGAGAATGAAAGCATCGCGGAGGTCGTCTATTTCGAGGATGAGGGCGCGCGGGCGAACGTCTGCGCGGCGACAGCCTGCGGCTTTTCGATAAGAGGCGGGTACCGCCTGTACGCGAAGCGGCTTTGAGCGCCGGGCGCATTTTGCGCGGTTACCGCGACGGCACGGTTCAAATACTAGAACGAATGACGAAAGGAGCGAATGGCGATGAAGGTGTTTATAATCGGCGGCACGGGCCTTCTCGGGAGCGCGGCGGCGAAGGAACTCATCCGGAAGGGGCACGAGGTGTCCGCGCTCGCGCTGCCGCCCGTCCCGGAGGGCGCGTATCTTCCGCCCGAGATGAATCTGACGTTCGGAAATTATGTGGAGATGAGCGACGCGGAATTGGCGGGGCACTTCAAGGGCTGCGATGGGTTCGTGTTCGCGGCGGGCGTGGACGAGCGCGTGGAAGGCCCCGCGCCCATCTACGAGATGTTCAAGCGCTACAACATCACGCCCCTGGAGAAGCTCCTTCGCGTCGCGAAGGCCTCGGGCGTCAAGCACGCGGTCGTCTGCGGCTCGTATTTTTCGTATTTCGCCAAAATATGGCCGGAGAAGGAGCTTGCCAAGTGGCATCCCTACATCCGCAGCAGGATCGACCAGGAGCATGTCGCGCTCGCGCTCTCCGATGAGGATTTCGACGTCGCGATGCTCGAATTGCCCTATATCTTCGGCGCGCAGCCGGGCAGGAAGCCCGTGTGGGTGTTTTTGGTCGAAATAATCCGCGGCATGAAGAAGGCCACCATGTACCCCGAGGGCGGCACCACGATGGTGACGGTGCGCCAGGTCGCCCAGGCGATCGTGGGCGCGCTCGAGCAAAGCCGGGGCGCCAAATGCTACCCGATCGGGTATTTCAACCTCACGTGGGTGAAATTCCTGAAAATCGTCCATAAGTACATGGGCTGCCCCGAAAAGAAGATCAAGACCATCCCCAGGTGGATGTATGTGCTCGGCGGCAGGAAGATCATGAGGGAACAGAAGAAGGCGGGCCACGAGCCGGGTCTCGACATGGTGAAGTTCGCCGACCTCCAGTGCGCGGAGCTTTTCATCGACAAGGCCCTCGGCTGCGATCCGCTGGGCGTCACCGAGGACAACATCGAGGCCGCCATCGGCGAGTCGATCCGGCTCTCGGTCGACATACTCGACGGCCGCGCCAAGGCCATCGGCATGAAGGGGGAGTGAGCGCGGCGCGTTCGTCGAAGCTGCAGCCGCGCCGGCAAAAAAGACAAGCGCCTCGTTCGGAAAGAGCGGGGCGCTTTTCCCGCTTTGCGGCGTCAGTCGTCGCCGCGCAGAAGGTTTTCGGCGTAATCCCTCAGGCTGTCGATCGAATTGACGTTGTCCGCGCGGGATTTGATCTGATCGCGCACATAATCCGGCAGGTCCTCGAAATAGCGCCGCGCCTCGGGATCGCCCTCGAACAGGAGATACATGTTGTCGAATTTGGGTCCCATGAAGTTCACCTCCGTTTCTAGCTTGCCCGGGGAAACCGCCGCCGATGCCCGGTGGACTTTTTCGCATAATATCCGCGGCGAAAATAAAAGCTAAGAAAAAAGGAGCTTTCATTATGCCGAAGAAAATCAAAACCGACGAGGAATATCTCGACATGGCGACCACCGCCTCCGCGAACGAGACCACGGGCATGATGCCCTCGCTTCCCCGTACGCCCGAGGAATACGAGGCGCTGCAGGAGCTCGCGGGCATGGGCATCCCCAAACGGCGCAAAAAGCGGTATTGATTGGATCATTCAGCACTCATCGGACAGACGCGCGGGGCCTTTCGGCTCCGTTTTTATTTTGGAAATAATTGCGGGCCGCCGCAACAAATCCCACCCGATATTTGTTATAGTATCAGACAGGCAAACGCGCAGGGGGTAACGGGGTTTGGACGAATTCGACGCGATGTATGGCGCCCATGCAGCCATGGTGTACTGGACGGCATACGGCTTGACGCACGACAGGGACGCGGCCGCGGACGCGACGCAATCCACCTTCCTCAGGGCATACGAGAACTGGGGCGCTTTGATGAAGCTGCACGCGGCGCAGCGGCGGGGCTGGCTTTACAAAACCTGCCGGAACCTCGTTTTCAATCAGCTCAGGCGGGAAAACCGCATCTCCCTTCCCGGAGAAATCCCCGAATCCCCGGCTGCCGGCGCCGCGCCGGGGATGGAGGAGGCGCTCGAGGAGAAGGAGCTGACGCGGCTCGTCTGGCAAAGGATCGAGTCGCTGCCCGCCCTTTACCGGGAACCCGTCGTCCTGCACTATTTCGCGGAGCTTTCCACCGGGGAGGCGGCGCGCGCGCTGCGCATCCCCCATGGCACGTACCGCTCGCGGCTCTCTCGCGCGAGGAGCCTGTTGGAGAAGATGCTGGAAAGCGAGGTCATGGCAAATGAGTGAATCATACGACAAGAACGATAAGAACCATCAAAGGAACCTGGACGCGCTCCTTCGCGCGACGGCGCGAAGCGAAAGCGAAAGGGCGGGCTTTCCCGCCCTGCTGGAGGCGATTTACGCACGCGTCCGCGAAAAGGGCGACGCTAAAAAGCCCACGCGCCGCGCGCCGCGCCTGCGCTTTGCGCTGATCCCGGCTGCCGCGCTGCTCGCGGCGCTCATCGCGGTCCCGGCGCTCGCGCAGACCGTTGTGGTGGACGGGGAAACCTACGTCGCCTTCAACAACCGGGTGAAGGTCGACGGCGTCACCCATCGGCTGGACGCGGAGGAAGCTCCCACGCTCCTGCAGCTTGCAAACACCAACCAGTATACGGCTTTGAAGGTTTCGCCCGGCGGGGACGAGGGGCCGCGCATCGTGGTTTTCCTGTACGGCACGAAATTCGGGAGCGACAGGAATCCGAACGCTGTCTCGGGGAAGAAGGGCGAGGCGGTATCGATCAAGCCGGTGGAAGTCTACCCGCTCGTGGGCGACCTATTCGTGAGGAGGGGACCGGGCACCTCCTATGAGGGGATCGCGGTGCTCGCGAGCGGCCAATGCGTCACAAAGGTCGGCATCCAGGGGGACTGGGCCATCCTCGAATACGAGGGCGCGCTCGCCTACGCGTATGACGCGTATCTCTTCGAGGCGCCCGCCAGGCAGGAGCAGTACGCGCCCGTCGCGCTCTACGCGACGGAGCCGGTCAACGTCCGCGCGCTCCCCGCGAGCCGGGCGGAATCCGCGGTGCTGTATGAGTTGAGCGCGGGCGAGAAGGTCTCCTGCACGGGCGTGATCGGAAACTGGTGTGAAATCGCATGGCAGGGGAAAAAGGCGTATGTGTTCGGCAAATATCTGACGGATTCCGCCGTTGAGGGCTGGTATAACGACCCTGCCGTCGGCCTTTTGGGGAAGAAGAACATCGATAAGATCGAGGTGATCGAGCTGGACGGAATCGGCGACCCCGTGTATTTCGATTTCAGCCCGGCGGGGGCCATCGACCTCAAGGGATATTACGCGCCCCCCGCGGACATGCGCGTCAAGGTCACGGCGAGGCGCATCGTGACGGTGCGGCTCAAGGGCGGCCTTTCCTGCTTCGGGATGCACGTATTCGTCTACGATACCGACGCGCAGGCGAAGGCGCAGCTTCGGGAGATCGCCGGGAGGAAGCTTTCCCCCTGGATTCCCGACGGCCCCTACCACCTGCGCTATCGGGACGGGAATCGCATCGTCGATTTCATAGGCAGCGGCTTCCCGGAATTTACCGCCGCGCAGAAGAAGTACGAGAAGGAGATGCTCGAAAAGCTCAAGGCCGCCTACGGGGATTACCTGACCTATTGAGGAATCACGCGATCAGAACGCCGCGGGCCTCTTGGTCCCGCGGCGCTTTGCGTCATGCCGTAAATACTTCTTTACAAAAAACGGGGAATCTCCTCCCCCTCGTCGCGCATATAAGATAATAGCCGCCCGAAAGGAGGTAGCCCATGGAAGAGTTCTTCGCCTGGTCCACGCTCGCGACCTACGCGGGCGCGCTCGGGGCCACGATGGCCGTCACGCAGATCTTCAAGGGGGTCGGCTTCATAGAGAAGATCCCCACGCGGCTGTTCTCGTGGATGGTCGCGTCCGTGGTGCTCATCGCAGCCCTTTATTTCACCGACGCCCTGAACTGGGCGAGCGCGGCGCTCTCCCTCGTCAACGGGGTCGTCGTGAGCCTCGCCGCCAACGGGGGGTACGACCTCATCAAGTACGCCGGAACCAAGCTGAAATAGCGGCCTGAAAAAGGGCCAGTCTTGGGCGCAAGCCCTCGGGATGATCGAGGGCTGATGCCCATGTTCCGGGTTCTTTGTTCGTTATCCGATGCCTTCACGGGCGGCGGGGAGGGAGACGAACGGCTGCTCCCGGCAGACCGCGCAGGCGTTCTGCAGCGTTTTTGCCAGCTCGTCGAAGAGCATGGAGAGCTGCGCGCTCTCCGCGCCGTCATCCCTCGCGGCGGGAAATTCCCGGATGATCCGTTTCTTTCCGGCAAGCAGCATGTCGAGCGGCGCTTTGCCGGCGGGGAGGCCGCCGGTGCCCGGGACGCCTTTTTTGGCCGCATGCGTTTCCCGGGAGTAGCGCACACCGCGGCTGTCCGCGTCGCGACGCCCTTTCAGCCACGTGCGCCGTGCCTGCGCGGACCCCTCCGGCGCTTCCGCTCCGGTCGATAAGCGTTGCGGGACGGCCGCACGCTGGAGAAAGCCGCTTCGCCCGAGGAGGAAGGTTTCCTCCAATAAAAGGCCGTCCGCCGGGGATCTTTCGTCGTCGGCCTTCGCTCCGCCGAGCGCGGAAAGCGCCTTGGCCGGGCGTGCGCGCGCCGGGGAGGCCGCGCCGCGCTCGCACTGCCACAGCGACGCGGCTTCGTCCCATTCGGCGATATAGCGCGCGGGAAGGGCGACGCCCGAAGCCCTGAGGATCTCCGCCAGCGCGCCGGCGCGCGCCTTTCCGTCCCACGAGACGCGGCAGGCTTCCGGCGCGGCGCCGTCCGCGGCGCCGATCAAAACGATCCGCCCGTCCGGGCTGCTTTGGATGAGGACGTGTTTCGCGCGCAGCTTTTCCCGCAGTTTGCCGTTGATGCGCAACGTTCCGTCGGGCATGATAAAAAAGGCCGGAAGCGACGCGTGCTCAAACAGCGCGCATATGAGCTTGAACCGGCAAAAATCCATTGCTTTCATACGGGGTCCTCGAAATGGTAATTTCAGTTTCGAAATCCAACCTGATAAATTTAACACGTTTGCGCGTTGGAGTAAATGACAGGTTTTAGGGATTATCGTAGGTATCCGGGCATAAATGTTGCAATATCGCGGCGCGCTTTCCATCGCCCTCTTCCCCATGCTACAATCATGGGAAAGGGGGGATTTTATGGTGCGGGATATACTTCTTCTCGGCGATCCGAGGCTGTATGAGAGAAGCGCGGAGGTCGCGCGGGAGGAGCTTCCCTTTCTGCGCCCCGTCGTCGCGGATCTGCGGGATACGCTTTTCGCCTTCCGGGAGAAATACGCCTGCGGGCGCGCCATCGCCGCGCCGCAGATCGGCGTCGCCAAAAGGCTCATCTATATGGAGATCGACCGGCCTTTCGCCTTCGTCAACCCTGTTTTGCGCTTTCCCGAAGGGGAAATGATGGAGGTGCTCGACGACTGCATGTCCTTTCCGCATCTTCTCGTGCGCGTGATGCGGTATAAGCGCTGCCGCGTCGATTATCGCGACGAAAACTGGACCCCGCGCACGCTCGAATTCGAGGGCGACCTCTCGGAGCTTTTGCAGCACGAATACGATCACCTCGACGGCATCCTCGCGACCATGCGCGCGAAGGACAGCCGCGCGTTCGTCTATAAGCCGCAGGGGACGCTTTAGCGCATCCCGAAGCGCAGCGCTTTTGCCGGGCATCCGTCCGCGCACTCCCCGCAGCGGGCGCAGGCGAGGGAGCGCACGCGCCCCGTTTTGATCTCCTGCGCCACGTCGATGCTCATGGGGCATTTTTGCGTGCAAAGGCCGCAATCGACGCAGCGTTCCGGGTCGGAGCGGATGTGGAGTTGCGGCATATGGAGCGCGCGGCCGAGGACCTCCCCGGCGCTCAAGAACGGCGCCATCCAGCAGATGGCGTGGCACGCGCCGCGCCGCCCGATGGAAACGGTCAGGATGAAGAGCAGCGCGAGCACGGCGTAATAGGTGGCGAACTTCCACGGCTCGTCGATGGAGACATAGCGCTCCGTCAGGTGCAGCGGGTCGACCCCCTTTATGCCGCCCGCGAGCACGAACGCGCCCGCGAGCGCCGCGAACCAGACGCCGAAGACGCAATACCGCACGACGGCGAGCTTTTTGACAGAAACGCGCCTGTCGTTGACCGTCGCGCCGATTTCGCCTAAGCCCGCGACGGGGCAGAGCCAGCCGCACCACGCGCGCCCGAAAAAGACGCCCGAGAGGAACTGCAGGAGAAAGAGCAGCACGCTGCCCGAGACGATGCCCGCCATCGCCCCGTCTATGGATACATACGGGGAAAAATAGTTGAACGTGAGCGGAAACAAAAACAACGCCGCGTATACGATCAGGCGCCTGACCTTCTGCCTCATTGCCCGCACCTGCCTTTCAAAAATTCCACGGTTTCATCGCACCACATAAGATACGCGCGGTTGGCCTTCTGTCCGAAATCGATCACGCGCAGGATCGCCGGATGCGCGGGATCCTCGTGTTCGATGGGCCGGAGCTCGCGCTCGAACGCGTTTAGGATTTGCAAATCGCGCGCGTGCTCCTGACGGAAGCGCGCGACGTGCGCGAGCATGACCTCAGCCGGGGCGAGGTGGGAAAAGTACATGCGAAGCAGGATTTCAAAGCGCATCGACTCCTTCTCGACCGGCTGCGTCAGCCATTCCCGCAGCGCCTCCATGCCTTCGGGGAGGAGCCGGTATCGCCTCTTCGCGCGGGGCGTTTTTTCCGTCGGCGCTTCCTGCGCGATATAGCCCGTCGCGCGCAGCGCGCGCAGCGCGGGATAGAGCTGGCCGTAGCTCTCGCTCCAGAAGAAGCGGAAGCGGATGTCGATGAAGCGCTTGATGTCATAGCCCGTCATGGGCGTCTCCGAGAGCAGGCCGAGGATCACGTAGTCCGTCTTTTTCATCGCGCACGTCCTCTCCTTATATATCTAATAGATATGGTATCATGCTTTCCCGCCCTGTCAAGCGCGGCGGGGAGAAACCATCGAATTTCTAAAAAGCGGTTGACAAATATATCGTCCCCCGATATAATACAAATATAACGGAAGGCGATATAACGTTACATGATATAAAGGAGGTTGATCCATCGATGGGGCAGGAATACGCGGCGCTGACCGAGGCGGTCTACTACATCCTTCTGTCGCTCCTGGAGCCGCTGCACGGCTACGGCATCATGCAGAACGCGGAACGATTGAGCGCGGGCCGGGTGAAACTCGCCGCGGGCACGCTTTACGGCGCGCTCACGGCGCTGCTCGAGCGCGGGTGGATCCGCTCGGTCGAGGGGGGCGCGCTTGAGAGGAAGAAAGAGTACGTCGTCACGGACGCGGGCAGGGAGGCGCTTCGGGCGGAGCTTAACCGGCTCAAAGAGCTCGTGCGAAACGGGGAAACGATTTTGGGAGGCCGCATATGAGGCATGTCGTCTATAAATTCTTCACGATCGGCGCGTATGAGAAGGAGGAGAAATGGCTCAACGAGATGTCCGCCAGAGGCCTGCAGCTCATCGCCGCCAACGGCATACGGATGGAGTTTGAGGAGGGCGGCAGGGGGGAATACGTCTACCGGCTGGAGCTGCTCCCGCATCTCCCCTCGCATCCGGAGAGCGTCATGTACCTGCGCTTCCTCGAGGAAACGGGTGTCGAGCAGGTCGCCTCGTACCACCGCTGGGTATATCTTCGCAGGAAGGCGGGGGAGGGCGCGTTTGAGGTTTACTCGGACCTGGAATCGAAAATCGCGCACTGCGGGCGCATCATCGGCATATCGACGGGCGTGAGCGCCGCGCTGCTCGTCACGATCGCCACGCAGCTTATCGCCGCCTTTATCCGGTACGCCGAGTCCGTGCAAAGCGGGGCGTATATGGCGTATATGCCGTATATCCTCCCGTTCACCGTCCCCGCGCTCGTCCTGTTGATCGCGGCGCTCGCCTTCGTGCAGATCGTCGTTATTCCGGTGCGGAAAACGCGAAAGAAGCTCATCGCTAAAAAGAGGGTCAGCGAGTGACCCTCATCCCTTTGCCGCCGCGGCGAGGGCGGCGACGAATATCACCGCGCCGCCGACGATTTCGCGCGTGCCCGGCACGGCGCCGAGCAGCAGCAGCGCGAAGAGGATGCCGTACACCGTCTCCATGCCGGAAACGATGCCCGCGATCTGCGCCTTGACGTTTTTTTGTGCGCCGACGAAGAGCGAGAAAGCGAAGGCCGTGCACACGGCGCCCACGACGGCGATGATCGCGGCGTCGTGCGCCGAGGGGATTTCCCCCGCTTTTATAACGAGCGGCAGGAGGGCTAGGGCGGCCGTCGCCTGCTCGTAGAAGCAGAGCTTCGCGGCGGGATAGCGCGCGGAAAGCCGCCTGTTCATGAGGCTGAGCGCGGCGTAGGCGAGGCTCCCCGCCATGCCCCAGAGGACGCCCAACGTCATGTCGTTGCCGATGGAGAATTCCGGAACCATGACGAGCACGCCCGCGAGCAGCAGCACGGATAAGACGAGGCTGGTTTTTTTGAACTTCTCGCGGAAAAACAGCGGCTCGAGGAAGGTCAGAAACAGCGGGAAGGTCGAGAAGGTCATGGTGCCGACGGCGACCGTCGCGAGCTTGATCGATTGGAAGAAGGCAACCCAGTGCAGCGCGAGCACGAGCCCCGCCGCGACGAGCAGCAGCGCGTCGCCAAACGAGCGCAGGCGCAGGCGCTCCTTTTTGAAGAGCAGCACAAAGAGGAGCAGGCAGGCCGAAACGGCGGAGCGGCCGAAGGTCAGAAGCAGCGCGGACGCGCCGATGTACTTCGCCGCGACCCCGGAGAGGCCGAAGAGCATCACCGCGAGGTGCAGCATCAATATGCTTTTTTTGGAGGAAGGTTTGTCCATCGGGCGCGCTCCTTTATAATAACGGCGGATAACAGTAGATAACGGCGGGGAAGCATTATCGAGCATTATAGCATGGGAAAGGCTGTGTTTCCAGCGCTTTTGCTGCATGCTTCGGCGGCGACCGACACGATGCGCCGCTTTTCGGGCGACAAAAAACTTTGTTCCGCGTGTTGACAAAGCGATTCCTTCTGTGTATAATCACAGCTAATTTCATACTCAAATGCTTCGACAGCGAAAGAGTACCGGGAGGGGCAGGCGCCCGATGGGCCTTTCAGAGAGCCGCCGGATGGTGCAAGGCGGCAGGTACGGCCCGGGAATACACGCGAGAGCAGTCCATCGAAAGGCGGAAAAGCGCCCGGTAGGCTGGAACGGATTCGCCCGTTATCGCGGTAGAGTATCGCGGAGTCATCCGCCGTACTTGAAAAGGCGTGCGCCGCGAGGCGCAGGCGAATTGAGGTGGTAACACGGGATTTGGCGCTCGTCCTCTGGGAAACGGAGGAGGAGCGTTTTTATATTCCTTCCCTCGCGAAGGCATCGGGCCAAAGGGTGCCTCCCAACAAAAATATTTTTTGTAAGGAGAAAACACCATGGAAACGATCCGATTCGCGTCCGGCAGACAGCTTCCCCTCGAGATGCACAAGGTGCGCATCGTGCAGAAGCTGAGCCTTCCCCCGGTCGAGCGCAGGCTTGAGGCAATCGCGGAGGCGGGCAACAACACCTTCCTTCTCAAGAACACGGACATCTTCCTCGACATGCTCAGCGACAGCGGCGTCAACGCCATGAGCGACAACCAGCTCGCCGCCATGATGACCGCGGACGACAGCTACGCGGGCAGCGCCACCTTCACGCGCCTTGAGGAAAAGATCAGGGATATTTTCGGCACGGAGTTCTTCCTCCCCGCGCACCAGGGCCGCGCGTGCGAGCACATCCTCTCGCAGGTCTTCGTGAAGCCCGGCAGCGTCGTGCCCATGAACTTCCACTTCACGACCGCCAAAGCGCACGTCACAAACGTGGGCGGCCGGGTGGAGGAGCTCGTCATCGAAGAGGGCAGGAACCCCGTGGGCGACCATCCGTTCAAGGGCAACTTCGACCTTGAAAAGCTCCGCACGCTCATCGACGAGGAGGGAGCGGACAACGTCGCCTTCATCCGGCTCGAGGCGGGCACCAACCTCATCGGCGGCCAGCCGTTCTCGCTGGAAAACGCGCTCGCGGTCTCGAAGATCGCGCGTGAAAACGGCATCCTCACGGTGCTTGATGCCTCGCTCTGGCAGGACAACCTCTTCTTCATCAAACAGCGCGAGGAGGCCTGCAAGCTGATGACCACGCGTGAGATCACCCGCGCCATGGCGGACGCCGTGGACATCATCTACTTCTCGGCGCGGAAGCTCGGCTTCGCGCGCGGCGGCGGCATCTGCACGCGCTCCCGCGAGCTGTGCGAGAAGATGAAGGTGCTCGTCCCCATGTTCGAGGGCTTCCTCACCTACGGCGGCATGAGCGTGCGGGAGATGGAGGCCATCACCGTCGGCCTCGAGGAGACCATGGACGAGGAGATCATCTCCCAGGGACCGCAGTTCATCGAATACATGTGCAACGAGCTCATCAAAAAGAACGTGCCCGTCGTCACCCCGCCGGGCGGGCTCGGCTGCCATCTCGACGCGCTGCGCTTCCTGCCCCACGTCGGCCAGGATCAGTACCCCGCGGGCGCGCTCGCCGTGGCGATGTACATCGCGGGCGGCATCCGCGGCATGGAGCGCGGCACCATTTCCGAGCAGCGCGAGCCGGACGGCAGCGAGCGGTTCGCCGAAATGGAACTTCTCCGCCTCGCTTTGCCCCGCCGCGTGTTCACGCTCTCGCAGGTCGAGTACACGATCGACCGCATCGTATGGCTCCATGAGCACAGGGACATGGTGGGCGGCCTGAAGTTCGTCGAGGAGCCCGAGATCCTCCGCTTCTTCTTCGGCAGGCTCGCGCCCGTGGGCGACTGGCAGGAGAAGCTCGCGCGGCAGTTCAGGAAGGATTTCGGCGAGAGCCTGTGATCCACGCGCACCCGGCTTCGGCGCCATGCTGGAAACGCCGTTTACGAATGCCGTTTTCGCTGCTATACTGAATGCGGATTCCATAAACGCGATTGTTAGGAGAGCAGCATATGAAAACCGTGATACTGTATTACACCTTCGGCGGGGCGACGAAGAAAGAGGCCGAAAAGCTTGCCGCAGAGATGGGCTGCGAGGCCGTGCGCGTGCGGGAAAAGCGGAACCGCAGCCTGGTCGGTTCCTTCATCCCCGGCTGCCTGCAGGCGATGAAACGAAAGGCGTCCGTTATCGGGCCGATCGGGATCGATCTTTCCGATTACGAGCGCATCGTCGTCGGCGCGCCGATCTGGGCGGGATATCCCGCGCCCGCGTTCAACGCAATCGTGAGGCTCCTCCCTCCCGGCAAGGAGGTCGAGCTGTTCCTCTGCAACGGCGGCGGCGGGTCGGATGAGAGCGGCGCGGGCACGCGCAAGCTCGTCGAGGACGCGGGCTGCAAGGTGGTTTCCTATCGCGACGTGAATACCGGCGAGAAGCCGGCGAAGCTAAAGGAATAAATCCGCGCAAGCGTAATAATGCCGCGTTGGCAGGGTGCCACAAAGAACTAAAAACGGCGGGAAGCCGAACGCTTCCCGCCGTTTTCTTTTTAAGCCGTCGCGAAACGCGCCGGAGCAGCCTGTTATTCGCCTTCCTCGTCGTTGTCGGGCGGCGCTTCCCCAAGGTTTTCCACATAGCTTTGGAAGGCTTCGCGGCCCTCGCTCTCCCACCACGCGCGATAGTGCCGCCCGTTCGCGCGGCCGTCCTCGCCGCACGCGTGCGCATGCTTCGCCTTTTTGCGGCCGTGCCCGTCGTCCCCGCCAAAATCGTGCGAGCCGAAGATCAGCCTTGCCAGGAGCACGATCCCGCAAGCCTGCCAATAGGTGATCGTCGCAAGCCCGAACAGCCCGGGCATCAGCCAGTTCCAAAGCAGCCGGACGAATATGCCGAAGACGAACGCGAAGAGCACCGCCAAACCAATGCCGCCGCACACCATGAGCGCGATGCGCGCGCCCTTTGGGAGCTTGTTCTGTGTTTTTTCCATGCCGTCCATATCTTTTCCCCTTTCAAAATCGAATGCCGTATTCGTTCAAAGCCTCGCGCAGCTTGCGGTTTGCCCGGCTCTTTCGGGATAGAAGCGTGCCCACGGGCTCGCCCCATCTTTGGGAAAGCTCCTGAAACGGAATGCGCCTCAATTCGGTGGCTACCCAAACTTCCCGCTGCCGCGGCTCCAGAGCGTTCAAGGCCGCCTGAAGCGCTTCCATGAACGCCCGCTCCTCAAACCGCGCGACAGGGTCGAAGCGGAGGTTTTCGCCGGTCATGGCAGGTGGCGCGTTGCCGTTCTCCTCCATCTCGTCGAGCGAAAGCGCGCTTTTGCGCGCGCGGGCGATGTCCGCGACGCGGTTGCGCAGGCAGCCGTAGACATAGGCGGCGAGGTTTTCCACGGGAGCCGATACGTCCGCCCGGTTGAACAGGTTGACGAACACCTCCTGCAAAACGTCCTCCGCGTCCATGTCGCCCGCGCCTGAAAGCCTCCTTCGCAGAAAGCGAATTAGCCCGGGGCGTTCCTTTTCATAGAAATCGGCGATATCGCTTTTTGTGTTTTTCATCCGGCAACACCCGCCACGCGCATCCAATCCCTTCGAACGTTTACGATAAGGTAGACGGGGAAAAGCGTTGTTTATTGCATACGACCGAAAAAAGATTTTCGCTCCGCGGATGCGGGCGCGGCACACCCCTGCAAGAGGGTTCAAGCGCAACATATGCTTATATTATTGTAACACAGCGGGGGAACGCTTGCGCGGCGTTTGCCGCGGTGGTATGATAGCGCGGACGCGAGGGCGGCCGCCGGAGGGAAGGGCCGCGTCGCGGAAACCGCGATCATTCGGGAGGGAATATGAACAACGTCGATCAACCTTCCGGCGGGGCCGCCGGGGAGATCCGCGCGCTGCTCGGGCGCTTCGAGGCCGCGTACGCGAAGCGGGATCTCGAGGGCGTTTCTCGCCTCGTCGGGGAGTTCTTTCTCCCCGGGAAAACGCCCGTCGTGCTCGGCACGGGCACGGGGGAGCTCTTCCTCGGCGCCGATGAGATCGAAGGCCTGATCCGGAGCGACTTCCGCTCCTGGGGAGATATGCGCCTCGATCTCGCGCAGGCGCGGATCGGGATTACTGAAAAAAGCGCCTGGGTTGCCGTGCCCGGCGCGGTGCGCTACGCGTTCGAGAACGGCGCGTCCGTGGACGGCAGCCTGTGCGGCTTCGTGCGCTCCGCGCTCGCGGACGAGGCGCGCGCGCCGCTCAACCGGCTCGCGCTCGTCAACCTCGTGCTTTCCCACGCCCTCCATCAAAGGGAGGAGAACGCGCGCTCCTGCTGGCTGCCGATGCATTTGAGCGGCGCGCTTGAAAGGACGGGCGCGGGGTGGAAATTCGCCTCGATACAGTTCTCGATGCCGCGGGAGAGCTTTCCGGACGAGCGCGTCGAGCATACCGAAGCCCACCGCGCGGATTTTGACGCGCAGAACGCCCACGCACTGGAATATGAGGGCAACCGCGCCGCCGAGGCGGGGGAACTGCTCGCCGCGCTCGAGCGGCTCGCCGGCGGCGGGGATGCTGCCCTGCGGGAAGTCTTCTCCGCTCAGACCTGCGCGATGGGCCCCGGGCCCCGCGTTTTCGACGGCATAGAAGGCCTTCGCGCGTGCCTCGCGGGCTTTGAGGGCGCGAAGCTTTCATTTGAAAAGGAGCATGCGCTCGCGAACCGCGCCGGGGATTTGCTCTTTATCGTCGCAAACGGCATGCTTCACAGGGAGATGGACGCCGGGGAGCTCGCGCGCCGCGAGATGGAAGCCCTTCGCGCCGTCATGGAGTCGGACTGCGCGGACGGCGAAAAGCTCATGCGGGCGCACGCGCTCGCCGCGGAGGCTTTGATGGAAGCCTCCTCCGGCGCGTCCTTCACATGGCCCATCCGCCTCACCGCGGCGGCGGAGGCGAACGGGACGGGATGGAAGCTCGCGTTCGTCCACTTTTCCTATCCGTTTTACTGGATCCTCGAGGGGCGGGAGGACGCGCTGTCCGATCCCCTCTAAAAGGGCACCCGCGCTTGAGCGCCCGCAGGCCCGCGCCGCCGGAACGAGGCGGAGCGAAGCCCGGGCGCTTTTTTTGCGAAACGATGGAAAGTACGCTTGACATTTTCCTCGATTGTGGTATTCTGTACATGGAAAGCGGACTTTCCATACGGGAGGACGATCGCATGAATAACCGCATCGAGGCGCTGCGCCGGGAGCGCGGCGTCACGCAGGAGGAGCTGGCCGCGGCGCTCGAGGTGTCGCGCCAGACGATCGGCTCGCTGGAGAACGGGCGCTACAATCCCTCGATCGCGCTGGCGTTCAAGCTGGCGCGCTACTTTGGGAAGAGCATCGAGGATATTTTCGTCTATGAGGAGGATGAGAAAACATGAAGAAGAAAGCGACTCCATATGTGCTGCTTGCCTTGGGCCTATTGCTCTTTGGCGGCGGGCTGGTCCTTATGAAAACGCAGGGTGACCCGCAGGGGATCATGCGGGCGCTGCCCTATGTGTGCGTGGGCATCGGCTGCGGCCTCATCGGCCAGGGCGGGGGCGAGCTGATCGCCCGCCGCGCTTTTGGGAAAAACCCGGAGCTGCAAAGGCAAAAGGAAATCGAACTGAAGGACGAGCGCAACGTCATGGTCTCCAACCGCGCCAAGGCCAGGGCGTTCGACCTGGTGATCCCCGTTTTCGGGGCGCTGCAGCTGGCCTTCGCGCTCATGGGTGTCGATATGGCGGCGGTGCTGCTATTGGCGTTCGCCTATCTGTTCGTCGTGTGCAGCTCCGTGTATTACGGCGCGAAATACAATAAGGAGATGTAACGGGGTTTCAACGCGCGTATAAATCCGGAGGCGGCTCACGCCGCCTCCTTTTGCGGTTTCCGCGCGTTTCAACGCCCGGGCAAGCTCCTTTTTCGAGAATAAATTAAGCACCGTTCGCCGTGTCCGACGGGAATTTTTTATCCACAAAGCTCCATATGTGCTTGCAAAACGACAGAAAAAGCGCTACTCTAATCATGGCATTTCTACAGCGGCACCGTGATATGATATTGTGATTCAATGCTTGGAGGCGGGTTATGTATCGCGAGAGAATCGGAGAGTTCGTCGCTTCGCATCTGGACGACATGATCGCGGACCTCGCGGCGTTCATCGCCATCCCGAGCGAATCGGAAAACCGCGCGGAGGTCGGAAGAGCCCTTGCATTCATTTTAAATCTGGCCCGGGACATGGGCTTCGCGGCGCGCAGCGAGCTGGACGGCCGCGTCGGCGTGATCGAATGCGGGGATGGGCCGGAGACGCTTGGCATACTCGCCCATGTGGACGTGGTGCCCGCCGGCGAGCGGGCGCTGTGGCATACGGACCCTTATCGGGCGGAAATAAGGGACGGCAGGCTCTTCGGGCGCGGCGCCATCGACGACAAAGGGCCCGTCGTCTCCTGCCTGTACGCGATGAAGGCCGTCAGGGAGCTCGGGCTGCCCTTTTATAAAAAGGTGCAAATGATTCTCGGCACGCAGGAGGAGGTCGTCTGGACGGATATGGACGCCTACGTTTCCGCGTACCCTTTGCCGGATTACGGCTTCACGCCGGACGACGCGTTTCCCATCTGCAACATCGAGAAGGGCTGCGGCGCGGTTGAGCTGAAAATACCTTTCGACCTGCCCGCGGGCGGCGTATTCCTCGCCTCCGTCGCGGCGGGGGAGGCGCCCAACGCGGTGCCGGCCTCCTCCAGGGCCGTTCTTTCCGACGGCAGGGTATTGCGCACTGAAGGCCGCGCCACCCATGCCAGCCAGCCGGAGAAGGGCGTCAACGCGCTCGTGCGCATGGCGGAGCTGCTCCGGGGGATGCGCGGCGCGGGCGAAATTCAGCCGAACGCCGCGCTGGACTTCATGTGCATGCTCGCCACGCGCTTCCGGAGCGTGTATGGAGAGGGGATCGGCCTTTACAGCGAGAGCGAGTATTACGAGGGCGAATTCGTCCACCGCAACACCGTCACGCCGACGTTCGCGCGCACGGAGGGCGGCGTCCTGACGGTCTGCTTCGACGTCCGCTTCCCCTATGGAACCGCGCGGGAGGATCTGACCGGCGCGTTCGAGCGCCTCGCCCGGGAGTTCGGGGGCACGAGCCGCGCGCGGGATCTTTTGCCCGCCGTGTTCGTGCACAGCGGCCGCCCGTTCCTTCGCGCGTTTGCCGACGCGTACGAGGCGATGACACCCTTTAAAAACGAATTCACGCTGGCGTACGGCGGCTCCTACGCCAAGGCGATGCCCAACGTGGTGGCGTGGGGACCCCTGTTCCCCGGGGACGAGGACACCTGCCATGAGGCAAACGAGCACATCCGCCTCGACGCGCTCAGGGATTGCGCCTCCGTCTACGCGCAGGCGATCGCCGCCATCGCCCTGTCTCCCGAGAGCTTCAAGTGACGCATTGCGGGCTTTGCCCGAAATGAATACACAGAGAGGAGAAATTCGATGGAGTACGGAATCCTGATCTTCATTCCCATCGCGGTCGTCCTTGTGCTGGCGCTCTGGCTCAAGGATACGTTCGTTTCCATTCTCGCGGGGGTGATCGTCGCCTACGCGATGCTCTTCAACTTCCACCCGGTCGACGCGTTCAACGGGCTCCTGGAGGGCTTCTATGCCACCGCCTGCAGCGAGGACACCATGTGGGTGCTGTTGGTCGTGGTGCTCTTCGGCGGCCTCATCGGCGTCATGCAGGACGCGGGCGGCGTGCTGGGCTTCGCGCGCGTGTGGGGCAAGCTCTTCAAGACCCGCAAATCCTCCCTGATCGGCGCGTGGCTGCTCGGCATCATCATCTGGATTGACGATTATCTCAACTGCCTCGCCGTGGGCGCCGCCGTGCGCGACACCACGGATAAGCACCGCGTTTCCCGCGAGATGCTGGCCTACGTGGTCAACTCCACGGGCGTGACGGACTGCTCCTTCTGGCCCTTCTCCACCTGGGGCGCGTTCATGGGCGCGCTGATGCTCGAGGCCGGCATGGTCCCCCTCGGCACCTCCGTCATCGGCGCCTATGTGCGGGCGATGCCCTTCATCACCTACGGCTGGCTCGCGCTTCTCACGACGGTGCTCGTGATCCTCGGCGTCATCCCGCTCTTCGGGCCCATGAAGAAGGCCGAAAAGCGCGCCATGGAGACCGGCGAGGTCCAGTCGGAGGACGCCAAGGCCGCCATGATTTCCCTGCCCGAGGATGAAACCAGGTTCGAGGGCAAGAAGATCACCATGTGGGATTTCATCATCCCCATCGTCGTGGTCGCCGTATTCTGCATCGTGACGGAGGATATCGTCATCGGCCTGCTGCTGGCGATCGTCTGCTGCTTCCTGCTCTATCTCCCCCGCAAGCTCATGACCTTCAGGGAGTTCATGGGCTCCCTCATGCGCGGCTTCACGAGCATGTTCGGCCTCGTGATCCTCATCATCCTCTCCTATATGTTCGTCGACGCCAACAAGGGGCTCGGCCTGATCGACAAGGTGATCGCGATCGTCTCCGGCAACGTGCCCGCGACGATGCTGCCGCTATTGATCTTCGTCGTGATCGGCCTCTTAAGTTTCGCTTCCGGCTCGTTCTGGGGGCTTGCGATCATCGCGTTCCCCATCATCGGGCCGCTTGCGACCTCCATGAACATCCCTTACGCGCTGGCGGCGGGCGCGCTCATCTCCGCGGTTTGCTTCGGCGGCCACATCTGCATCTATTCCGACACGGTCATACTGACCTCGGCCTCCACGCAGACGACCCCGGCCGAGTATTTCAAGACCTCCGCGCCCCTGGTCGCGATCCCCTTTGCCGTCGCGGCGGTCTGCTACCTGGTGTTCGGCCTCGTCATGTGCTGACGGATGTTTCAACCGACAGGGCGCGGCAACGCCGCGCCCTGTCGGCCCGTTTGCGGCCGCGCCCATGCGGGAAAACGGAATAATATATTATCTTGCATAAGAAGAGTTCATTATAGAGTACGGCAAATAACTAAGGTAAAGTCTTTTATTAATTAATAATAACCAAAAAACATACGGAATTCGTTCTGTGTTTCATCCTGTTATTTTATATGCTATCATGTCACTCATTGAAGCCGAAAGGCGACATGGGAGGCATGATTTTCAATGTTTAAGCTGCCAAAGTACAACGCGCCGGATTTTTCCGACTCAAGATATGTTTCCGCGCCCTCTGTGCGCACCGTCCCCGCGCAGGCGGACGGCGTGCTGCCGGATGATTTTTACGCGACCACCATCTATCCCGAGTATTTCAAGATCGCCGGGGAGTGGAAGCTCATCGAGCGCGCGCGCATGGACTGCTGCGCCGTCGTCCGGGACGGGAAGCCCGTCGCCGTGGAGGCGCGGCGCGTCCGCCGGGGCGACGCGGTCGTCGTGGGCCGCGCGGAGGATTTGAGCAACGGCGTATTCATCCACAGCGACGCGTTCCGGGAGGAGCGGGAGGAGGCCGCGCAGGCGTTCGCCTTCCGCACCAGCCACTCGCGCGAATCGTCGAGCTCCCGGGATTACGACGCGCTCTATGACATACTCAGGCACGACAGGGACAAGGGCTACGTCGTCTGGGTGCTCGGCCCCGCCGTGGATTTCGACCGCAACGCCCGCCGCGCCATGGCGGAGCTCGTGCGAAACGGCTTCGTCGACGCCATCTTCGCGGGCAACGCGCTCGCGACGCACGACCTCGAGGCCGCGCTCTTCCGGACGGGGCTCGGGCAGGACATCTATACGAAGGAGCTCGTCTACAACGGCCATTACCACCACCTCGACGCCATCAACCGCGCGCGGCGCGCCGGCTCCATCGGGAAGCTCATCGCCGAGGAGGGGATCGAGGACGGCATCCTCGCCGCCTGCGTCGCGAAAAACGTGCCCTTCGTGCTCGCCGGCTCCATCCGGGACGACGGGCCGCTGCCCGGCGTCATCTGCGACGTCTATGAGGCGCAGGAGGCTATGCGCGCGCACACGGCGCGGGCGACGACCGTCATCGGCCTCGCGACGCAGCTGCATACCATCGCCACGGGCAACCTGACGCCCTCCTGGCAGCTCGAGGAGGGAACGCCCCGCCCGGTCTATTTCTACACCGTGGACATTTCGGAGTTCGCGGTCAACAAGCTGTGCGACCGCGGCAGCCTCAGCGCGAAGAGCCTCGTGACGAACGTGCAGGATTTTTTGGTGAACCTGGCGCGAAAGCTCATTCCCGAGCGGCGCCGGGAAACAGAGGGCGCGCGGCATTCCGTGGGGCATCTTGCCGCAAAATGAAGGATATGCGCGACTGCGAGCGGGCAATTCGCGCGGCGCTTGAAAAGGAAGGCCGCGTTGTAGTAAAATGCACCTCGTAAACGAGGTGCGAATATGAGAAAAACGAAAATCGTCTGCACGATAGGCCCCGCGAGCGATAGCGAGGAGATCATCACCGGGATGTGCCTTGCGGGCATGAACACCGCGCGGCTCAACTTCTCCCATGGCACGCATGAGGAGCAGCAAAGGCGCATCGACCTCGTCAAGAGCGTGCGCGAAAGGCTCTCTGTGCCCATCGCCGTCATGCTCGACACGAAGGGCCCCGAGTACCGCATCAGGACGTTCGGCGCGGGCAGTATCACCTTGAGGGACGGGGATACCTTCGCGTTTACCACCGAGGAAATCGAGGGGACGCGGGAGCGGGTTTCGGTCAACTACAAGGATCTGATGCGCGTGCTCGCCGTCGGGGACAGGATACTCGTCAACAACGGCCTCGTCGTCTTCGAGGTGGAGGCGCTGACGGATACGGACGCGGTCTGCCGCGTCGTGACCGGCGGGGAATTATCCAACAACAAGAGCATGAGTTTTCCGAACAAGGTCGTCTCCGAGGTCTACCTGAGCGATCAGGACAGGGAGGATCTGCTCTTTGGAATTCGAAACGACGTCGATTTCATCGCGGCGTCCTTCGTCTCCTCCAAGAAGGACCTGGTGGAATTAAGGGCGTTCCTGCGCGAAAACGGCGGGGAGGACATCGACATCATCGCGAAGATCGAGAACCGCGCGGGGGTGGACAACATCGAGGAAATCTGCGAGGAGTGCGACGGCATCATGATCGGACGGGGCGACCTCGGGGTGGAGATCCCCTTCGAGGAGCTACCGTACATCCAGAAATACCTCATCACCAAATGCAGGCTCCTGGGCAAGCGCGTGATCACGGCGACGGAGATGCTCGAATCGATGATACACAACCCGCGGCCGACGCGGGCGGAAATATCCGACGTGGCCAACGCGGTGTACGACGGCACGAGCGCCGTGATGCTCTCGGGCGAGACTGCCGCGGGCAAATATCCCGTCGAGACGGTAAAGGTCATGGCGCGCATCGCCGAGGAGACGGAGAAGCATGTCGGTTACGGCAAGCGCTTCGCGAGCTCCGAATTCAGGATCAAAAACAGGATCGACGCCATCTCCCACGCGACCTGCGGCATGGCCGTCGATCTTGACGCGAAGGCGATCGTCGCGTGCACGCTTTCCGGCATCACTGCGCGCATGGTTTCGCGCTTCCGCTCTCCCGTGGACATCATCGGCATGACGACCAGCGAAAAGGCGTGGTACAAGCTCTCGCTCTCCTGGGGCGTGACGCCCGTGATGAGCGAGGCCTTCACCTCGACCGACGTGCTCTTTTACCACGCCAAGGCGACCGCGAAGAAAACCTTCGATCTCAAGCCGGGCGACAGCATCGTCATCACCGGCGGCCTCGTGAACGGCAGTTCCGGAAACACCAACCTCATCAAGGTCGAGACGATTTAGCGATTTGCCGGATCCGCGCCGGGACATTGCTGAAGCCTGCGGAATGGGCGCATGAATCAGGCCGGTACGGCGTTTGCCGCACCGGCCTTGGCTTGTTCTTTTTATGAGATCCGAATCCCGCGGCCTTAAAATCCCTTGTGGGGCACGATGCGCGTCCAGCCGTAGGGGTCGGGCAGGCGGCCGGACTGTATGCCCGTGAGCGTGTCGTACATCCGCCTTGCGACGGGGCCGATCTCCTCGCCGAGCACGATGGATTCACCCTGATACGCGAGCTCTCCGATGGGGGAAATGACCGCCGCGGTGCCTGTGCCGAACGCTTCTGTGAGCGCGCCGGCTTTAAACGCCTCGAACAGCTCGCCGACCGGGATGGCGCGCTCGCACACCGGTATGCCGAAGTTCTTCGCGAGCTCCAGCACGCTCCTTCGCGTGATGCCGTCGAGTATGCTGCCGTTGAGCGCGGGGGTCACGAGCGTGCCGTCGATCATGAACATGGTGTTCATGGCGCCGACCTCCTCGATGTAGCGGTTCTCGCGCCCGTCTAGCCAGAGCACCTGGTCGTAGCCTTTCTGTTGGGCGATTTCCGCCGCCAGCAGGCTCGAGGCGTAGTTGCCTCCGGTCTTCGCGTCGCCCGTGCCGCCGCGCACCGCGCGCACGTACGCGTCCTCGATGTGGATGCGTACGGGCTTGACGCCGTTCGGGTAGAAATGGCCCGAGGGGGAGCAGATGATGAAATAGACGTGCTTTAAGGCCGAGCGCACGCCGAGCTTACTCCCATCGCCGATCATCGTGGGGCGCAGGTAAAGCGCGGTGCCGGGCGAGCGGGGAACCCACTCCCGCTCCAGATCCACCAGGAGGTCGAGGGCCCTGAGCTGCAGCTCCTCGTCGATTTGGGGCATGCACATGCGGCGGGCGCTGCGGTTCATGCGCGCCGCGTTCTGTTCGGGGCGGAACAGGCCGACCTCGCCGTTTTCGTAGCGGTAGGCCTTAAGCCCCTCGAATATCTCGATGGAGTAGTGCAGCACGGGCGAGGCCGGGTCGAGCGAGAGCGGCCCGTAGGGGGCGATGCACGCGTCGTGCCAGCCGCGCTCCTCGTCGTGGTTGACGATGAACATATGGTCGGTGAACACGTTGCCGAAGCCGAGCGTGCCTTCGTCGGCGTATTTCGCCTTCGGGGCGGTTGTTTTTACGATCGAAATGTCCATTCCTTACGCCTCCCTGGAAATGCAGTTCGCGCCGCGGCGCAGCGCCTCGATGTTGAGCTCCACCAGCGCCGCCTTGGGGCCGGTGAACATGTGCGCGAGCATCTCGCGGATGGTGTCCGTTTTCAGCAGCTTCGTGGCCTCGATGTAGGCGCCGAGCATCACCATGTTGGCCACCTTCATGTTGCCGAGCTCCCCCGCGATGTCGAGGCAGGGGACGTAGTGGGCGGCGACGTCGCCGCGCGAGGCTTTGATTTCGATGATGCTGCTGTTGATAAAGAGCGTCCCGCCCGGAACCGTCAGGGGCTCGAACTTGACGAGAGAGGGCTTGTTCATGGCGATGAGCTCGGTGGGGTTCAGCACCATGGGGGAGATGATCTCCTCTTCGCTCAACACCACGGAGCAGTTGGCGGTGCCGCCGCGCATCTCGGGGCCGTAACTCGGGAGCCAGCTCACGGAGAGGCCCTCCTTCATGCCCGCCTCGGCGAGGGTCTTTCCGATGGCCATCACGCCCTGTCCCCCGAAGCCGGAAATGATGATCTCGTGGGTCATGTCACTTCACCTCCGCACGCTCGGCGTAGACGCCGAGGGGAAAATAGGGGATCATGTTGGCCTTGAGCCAGCCGACGGCCTCGATGGGCGTCATTCCCCAGTTGGTGGGGCAGGTGGAGAGAACTTCAATGAACGTGAAGCCTGCCCCCGCCAACTGGAGCTGGAACGCTTTTTTGATCGCCTTTTTTGCTTTGAGGATGTTCGGGACGTCCACCGCCGCGACGCGCTCCGCATAGACGCAGCCGTCTATGGTCGAGAGCAGCTCCGCCATGCGCAGGGGGGAGCCGTAATGCTCCTTCTGCCGCCCGAAGGGCGCGGTCGTGGCCTTCTGGCCGACGAGCGTCGTCGGGGCCATCTGCCCGCCCGTCATGCCGTAGATGGCGTTGTTGACGAAGATGGTCGTGAACTTCTCGCCGCGCATGGCCGCGTGCACGATTTCCGCGGTGCCGATGGCGGCAAGGTCCCCGTCCCCCTGATAGGTGAACACCGCGAGCCCGGGATGCACCCGCTTGATGCCCGTGGCGACGGCGGGCGCCCGGCCGTGGGCGGCCTCCTGCATGTCGCACGCGAAATAATTGTATGCGAACACCGAGCAGCCGACCGGGGCGATGCCCACGGCGGAGCCCACCAGATCGAGTTCTTCGAGCGTTTCGGCCACCAGCTTGTGCACCACGCCGTGCGTGCAGCCGGGGCAGTAATGCATTTCCGCGTCGGTAAGCCCCTTGGAGCGCTGATATACGATGCTCATGCTTCCTTCCTCCCAAGCGCCTTGTACGCTTCCTCGACGAGTTCCTGCGGCACGGGGATGGTGCCGCCGCCCGTGCCCACGAAGCGGACGGGCTTTAAGCCGTTTACGGCGATTTTCACGTCGTCGATCATCTGGCCCATGCTCATTTCCACCGTGACGACGGCTTTTACATCCTCCCGCGCGGCGCAGTCGTAAAGCGCCTTCTCGGGAAAAGGCCAGAGGGTGATGGGGCGGAACAGCCCCGCCCTCACGCCTTCCTTGCGCAGCCTCAACACGGCGGCGCGGGAAATCCGCGCGGTCGTGCCGTAGGAAACGAACAGGATTTCGGCGTCTTCTGCCATGAACTCCTCATAGCGGATCTCGTTTTCCGTTATGCGGTCGTACTTCGCCTGCAGCTTTTTGTTCTGCACGGCGCAGTCCTTCGCGTCGATGAAAAGGGAGTTGACCACGTTGTGGGGCCGCCTGCCCTTCGAGCCGTCCGTCGCCCAGTCCTTGGGCGGCAGGTCGCGCTCTTTGGGCTTTCGCCACTCGATGGCCTCCATCATCTGGCCGATCATGCCGTCGGCGAGTACCACGACGGGGACGCGGTAGCAATCCGCGATGTCGAACGCTTCCTGCGTGAAGTCCGCGGCCTCCTGGATAGTCGCCGGCGCGAGGACCACGGTTCGGTAATCCCCGTTGCCTCCGCCGCGCGTCGCCTGGAAGTAATCCGCCTGGGAGGGGGCGATGTTGCCGAGGCCCGGGCCCCCGCGCATCATGTTGACGATCACGGCCGGTAATTCCGCGCAGGCGATGTAGGTGATGCCCTCCTGCTTGAGGCTGATGCCCGGGGAGGACGAGGAGGTCATCACGCGCGCGCCCGCGCCCGCCGCGCCGTAGACCATGTTGATGGCCGCGACCTCGCTCTCCGCCTGCACGAAGCAGCCGCCGTGCTCCGGCAGATGCCGGGAGAGGTATTCGGGAATTTCGTTCTGCGGGGTGATGGGGTAGCCGAAGAAGTAGCGGCAGCCCGCCCGTATGGCGGCTTCCGCGACCGCCTCGTTGCCCTTCCAAAGTTCCTTTGCCATAGTCTCACAACCTTTCCACGGTGATGGCGCTGTCCGGGCACATGCGCGCGCACGCGGCGCAGCCGGTGCACTCCTCCATGCGCTCCACCTTCGCGGGGTGATACCCCTTGGTGTTGGTGGCCGTATCCATGAGGATGATGTGCTTGGGGCACACGGCCACGCAGAGCTCGCAGCCCTTGCAGCGGTTTCTTTCAAACGTCACTTTTCCTGCCATTGCGGATGAACCTCCATCGAGTCGATTTCCCAGGGTTTCTTCATATGGATCTCCATCGGGAACAAAATGCCCGACGGAAGGTCGATTTCATGCATAAGCCGCCTCTCGACGGCGTGGTAGACTACGGGGATGCCCGTGATCGCCGAGACTTCCTCTGCGAGCCCTGCGCCGCGAAGGATATCCTCCGCCGTCGTTTCGCCGCACAGGTGGGTGTTGTTGACGATGCCCGTGACGGTGAGCCCCGCGCTCTGCCCGATCTCGTCGATGTATTTCGCGGCGCGCTCCTTCGTGGCGGTCTCGGGCCGGTTGGCGTTGACGACGCAGTATAGTTCGTGCTCGATCTCCCGGATTTTTTGGGCGAACCGCCCGAGCACGCGCGCGCCCGCGGCGTCTCCCCCCACGTCCATAATGCCCGTGACCCCGGGCTCTATGAGAGAGTAGACGGCGGCGTTGAGCGCGGGCAGGTCGGCGTTCCCGCCCGCGGAGAGGATCACGCGCACGCCCGAACGTTCGAGCGCGTCCTTCCGCTCGCGCGAGCAGAAATAGGGGTTCACGATGTCGAGATCGGCGAGCGTCACCGCGCGCCCGGCGCGGGCGACGGCGAAGGCGTAGTTCACGGCGAACTCCGTCTTGCCGCTGCCGTAATGACCCGTGACGATGACGAGGCGATCGCCCGCGTCCTTATTTGCATCAAAAACGCGCATCATCAATATTCCCCGGGCAGCTCTTCGCCGCTCAACGCCCGGGTCGCCGCTTCGCACAGCGCGCGCAGCTCGTCCTCGCCGGGCATGAGGACGACCTCGGCAATGAAGCGGACGCGCTCCGCGATCCAGCCCGTCAAAAGCGCGTCGTTGGCGAGGCCGCCCGTGAGGATGATCGCGGCCACCTCCCCCCGCAGCGCGGCGGCGCATGCGCCGATTTCCTTTGCGACCTGATAGGCCATGCCCTCGTAGACGAGGCGGGCCTTTTCGTCGCCCTCCCGCACGCGGCGGTTGACCTCGCGGCCGTCGTCGGTGCCGAGATAGCCCAACAGGCCCCCGCGCGTGTTGAGCAGCCGGATCATCTCCGCGGCGGGTAGGTTCTCCCTTTGGCACAGCTTCACGAGCGCATTCACGGGCAGCCCGCCGCAGCGCTGCGCGCTGTAAGGGCCGTCCCCGCCGAGCCCGTCGTTCACGTCGACGACGCGTCCCTTTTCGTGCGCGCCCACGGTGATGCCGCCTCCCATGTGCGCGACGATGAGGTTGATCCCCTCATAACGAAGGCCGCGCTGCGCCGAGAAGCGCTTCGCCACGGCCTTCTGGTTGAGCGCGTGGAAAACCGACCTGCGGGAAATCTCCGGATGGCCGGAGAGCCGCGCGAGGCCGGACAGTTCGTCCGTCACGACCGGGTCCGCGATGAAGGCGGGCAGCCCTGCGGCGGAAGCGATTTCGTGCGCGAGCATCGCCCCGAGGTTGGAGGCGTGCTCGCCGTACGCGCGGCCTTGGAGGTCGCCAAGCATCCTTTCGTTTACGGCGTATACGCCTCCGGCGATGGGCCGCAGCATCCCGCCCCGGCCGATCACCGCGTCGAGGGAGGCGGCGGCGACGCCGTGTTCCTCGAGCGCCCGCTCGATGACCCCCCTTCGGAACGCCAGCGAGCCGTCGGCGCCGGCGCGGGAGAGTTCCTCCGGCGCGTGCTGCAGCGTTTTTTCGAACAGGGGCGCGCCGCCCTCGTATACGGCGATTTTGGTGGAGGTGGAACCCGGGTTGATGGCGAGTATGCGCGGTTTCATGCGGTATCTTCCCTTCAAAAGGATGGCGGGCGGCGCGCCGGTCACGTCTTAGGCGCTTCGGCGAGGCGCACGGCGAGCGCGATGGAACGGAGCTTCGCCTCCTCGTCGTCCGCGCGGCTGGCGATGATCACCGGCGCGGACGCGCCGACGAGCACCCCCGCGTGCGGCGCTTTCGCCACAAACGCGAAGGCCTTGTGCAGGGCGTTCCCGGTTTCGATTTCGGGCGCGAGCAAAATGTCCGCGAGCCCGGCGTGGGGATCCTCGATGCCCTTGTGCAAAGCGGCCTCGCGATAAAGGCAGTTGTCGAGCGCGAGCGGGCCCGTGACGATGCAGTTTTCGATGACGCCCTCGCGGTTCATGCGCACGAGCTCCGCCGCGTCCAGCGTGGGCGGCATTTTGGGGTTCACGGTCTCCACGGCGCAAAGACAGGCCACGACGGGCTTGTCGTTGCCCAGGGCTTTGGCCACCTGCAGGGAGTTTTCAATGATGTGCCTTTTTGCCGAAAGGTCGGGATACATGTTGACGGCGGGGTCGGTGAGGTAGACGAGCCTGTCGAAACCGGGCAGCTCGAACACGCCCACGTAGGAGAGAAGCATGCTCCGCTTCAATCCGTGCTCCGAGTTGAGCACTTCCCGCATCAGCGCGGCGGTGCCGACGAGGCCCTTCATCACGGCCTGCGCCCGTTTTTCCCGCACGAGCGAGACCGCCTTTTTGCAGCATTCCGCGTGGTCGGCGCAGGGGAGGATCTCCATGTCCGCGAGATCGATGTTTTTCCGCGCGGCGAGCGCCCTGATCGCGTCTGCGTCGCCGATGAGCACGGCGCGGCAGAGCCCCAGGTCCGCGGCCCTGCGAAGCGCCAAAAGCACGGCGTCATCCTCCGCGACGGCGACGGCGACGACCGGCCTTTCGGGATAACGCGCGCGCGTGAGGGCGTCCAGATTCAGCTTCATATTCCGCTCCTAATACGCCTGCTAAGATGTATGATGTATCGCCTGAATGTATGACAACAGATTACATGATGCGCGGCGCCCTGTCAATACAGCGGGGGCACGGACGGCATTGAAACAAAAGAATATATGATGTATAATGCCAAGCATATATTAGTAAAAATCAGAAAAAGCGGAGGACGCTGCAGATGGCAAACGAGAACCGCAGCCTGTCGGAGCGCACGGCGAGCGAGCTCTATAACATGATCGTGCTGCACAGGGAGTTCGCGCCGGGGCATAAGCTCCCCAACGAGAACGACCTCTCGGAGAGCCTCGGCGTCAGCCGCACGACGCTGCGCGAGGCGGTGCGCTACCTTGTGGCCAAGGGCGTCCTGAGCGTGCAGCGCGGGCGCGGCACCTACATCAGCGACGACATCTCCGCCTTCAACAGATACGATTTGGGCAACCTGAGCCATACCCGCCTGAGCGACATGTACGAGATACGCCTGATGTTCGAGCCGCAGTGCATGATGCTCGCCTGCTTCCGCGCGACCGAGGAGGAACTGCAGGGGATCTTTGATCAGGCGCGGCTGACGAATCGGCTCATCGCCGAGGACGGGGACTGGCCCGGCGCGGACCAGAGGTTCCACGAGATGATCGCCGCGGCCTCGCACAACGAGTTCATCATACGGCTGTTCCCCATCATCAACGCCGCGGTGAACGAGGCCATGGAGGTGACGGACAACGCCGAAGCGCTCAAGGAAATCGTCATCAACGACAACCGGGACATGTGCAATTTCCTGCGCTTGAGGGACGGCGCGGGAGCCAAGAGCGCCATGAGCATCCACATCCGCCACGTGATCAACGCCCTGGGCCTCAACGCGGGCGAGCTGTAAGCGCGATCCGCCGGTCAATTGCCCTCGCGCTCCACGAACCACCTGTTTCCCTCAAGAAGGAGGCAGGTCGTGCCGCGGCCGATGCGCACGCGCCCTTTATAATAATGGAATCGGCGGGAAGCGGGGCGCATCCCGCGCGGCATCCCTTGGGAGGAAGACTCATGCAGACGCACACGGCGCTGGCAAAACTGAGAAAGGACGCGGACCTCTCGCAGGCCGAGGCGGCGGCATACCCGACCGGCCGCGGCTGCCCCGTGACCCACCGCGCCGTCTCCAAGTGGGAGCGGGGCGACGCGCAGCCCGACATGGATCAATTCCTGATACCGCTCGAACTCTATCGCGTGCCGGGGGACAGCGTGCCGCCCTGCTTTCGCGACGGGGATGTGGTTTACATTGAAAAGCGGCCTCCTCCCGAAAAGGGTGAAATCGGCATATTCGTATTGAACGGCGAGGCGTACTTGAAAAAGCCCGGCAACCAGGGGAGAACGGAGCTTGTCTCCTTCAATCCGGCCTACGCGCCCATCCCCGTCGGGGAGGAGGACGCGCCGGGCGTCGTGGGGAGGGTGTTGGGCTGATGTGCGGCAGGTATTTCATCGACGCGGACGGTCCCGCTTACCGGCGCGTCTCGGACGCGCTCGCGGAAACCCTCAAGCGGGGCGAAATCTTCCCCTCGGACACCGTCCCGGTGCTCACCGCCGAAGGGTTCGCCCTGATGCGGTGGGGCTTCCCGCGCTTCGACGGCAAGGGCATCCTCATCAACGCGCGCGCGGAAACGATAGCGGTAAAGCCCATGTTCGCGGAGCCATTCGCGAACTTTCGCTGCTTGCTGCCCGCGAGTTCCTATTTCGAGTGGCGGAAGGAGGAGGGGAGAAAGCAGAAATACCGCCTGTTCGTCCCCTGCTCCCCGGCTCTCTATTTCGCGGGGATCGCCAAGGATTATGGGGACGACGTGCCGCACTTCGTCATTTTGACGCGGCCTGCGGCGGAGAGCGTCGCCCATGTGCACGACAGGATGCCCGTGATCCTCCCCGAACACGCGCACGAGGCGTGGCTTCGCGGCGGCGTGAAGGAAGCGGCGTCCGCGATGGACGCCGCCGTAACGGAGCTTCAAGCCGAGCCCGCGTGACTCAATTTTCCCACTGGGCGAGCAATTCCCGCATCCAGGCGTAAACGTCCATCGAATAGACCGTCTCGAGGTTCTCCCGCGTGAGGACCTCTTTGCTTTCGCCGAAGGAGACGATCTTGCCGCGGTCGATGAGCATCGCGCGCGTGCCGTAGGCGCGGGCGAGCGAGAGGTCGTGCACGACGCTCACCACCGCGCGCCCCGCGCCGCGGAGCCATTCCCCGATGAGCGCAAAAACCTGCTTTTGGAAAACGAGGTCGAGGTGGTTGGTCGGCTCGTCCAGGAGAAGGAGCCGCGGGTTCTGCGCGAAGAGCTGCGCGAGGAAAGCGCGCTGCAGCTCGCCGCCGGAAAGCGTCAGCACGGACTGGTTGACGAAGGGCGCCATGCCGGTCTTCTCGAGCGCCTCGGCGACGCGCGTTTCGTCCTCCCCGCCGCTGCGCGAGAAGATGCCCGGCGCGTAGGCGTAGCGCCCGAGGCGGACGATCTCGCCCACGCTGAAGGAGTAGCCGACGGAGTGGCTCTGCGCGAGCACGCCGATCTCCCGCGCGCGCGGGGAGGGCTTCATTTTGGCGACGTCCTTCCCCTCGAAGAGGATCTCCCCTTCGTAGGGGATCGCCTGGGAGATCGCGTTGATGATGGTGGACTTGCCCGCGCCGTTCGGCCCCACGATCATGAGCCAGTCGCCGGGATTCACCTGAAAGCTCACGCCGTCCACGATGACGAGGCTGCCGTAGCGCACGGAGAGGTTTTTCACTGCAAGCATGGCTACTTCACCTTCCTTGACGCGTAATAGATATAGACGAACACGGCGGAGCCTATGAGCGAGGTGACGACGCCTATGGGAAGCTCGATGGGATTGAGCAGCACCCTTGCTGCGAGGTCGGCGAGCAGCAGGAAGACCGCGCCCGCGAAGAGCGAGGCGGGGAGGAGCCTCCTGTGGTTCGGCCCCACGATCAGGCGCACCATGTGCGGCGTGACGAGCCCCACGAAACCGATCGTGCCGCCGATGGACACGCACACGCCGATGAGCGCGGATACGCACACGAGGATCGTCAGCTTCACGCGCCGCACGTCCACGCCGACGCTGCGCGCGTTGTTTTCGCCGACGGCGAAGGCGTTGAGCTCCCGCGCGCGGGCGAAGACGACGCCGCCGAACGCCGCGAGCGCCAGGAGGAGCATCAGCGCGTTGCCGTAGCTCGTGCCCTGCAGGCTGCCCATCGTCCAGAAGGTGATGTGCTTGATCCTGTCCGAGGCAAACGTGATGACGAGGCTCATGATGCTCGAGACGAACATCGAGTAGATGATGCCGATGAGGATGATGGTGTTGGTGGAGAGCGAGAAATCGAGCTTGTAGGCGAGCGCGAGGATGATGAGGAGAGAGGCGAACGCGAAGAGCATCGCGAGAACGACCGTGCCCGCGAAAGGGACGCCGGGAATGGTCACGCCGAATGCGATGGCGATGACCGCGCCGAGCGACGCGCCCGAGGAGACGCCCAGCGTGGAACCGTCCGCGAGCGGGTTCTTCAAAAGCCCCTGCATGGCCGCGCCGCACAGCGAGAGCGACGCGCCCGCGAGCGCCACGCAGAGGACGCGCGGCAGCCTGACCGAGAGGATGATGGAATCCGATATGCCCTCCGGCATGGGGAGCTTCCAGATCGCGTTCCATACGACCGTCGCGGTATCCCTAAGGGGGATGTTCACGCTGCCCGCGCACACGCACAGCGCGAGCGCCGCGAGCGTCGCCGCGCCGAAGAGCAGGTATTCATGCGGCCGGAACCCTTCGCGCTTTCCCTTCAAATCTGGTCCTCCTTCTGTTGGTGCAAGGATGGAGGGGCGGCTTTCGCCCCTCCCGTAAACGGCGTTTACGCGGCGTCCTGCCGCGCCATTTCTACAAACACGAACTCGAAGAGCATCTGCGCGCCGTCCGCGAGGCGCGGCGCGGGGCGGGAAAGCTCGTTGTTCTGCAGGTTGAGTATCGCGCCGCTCTTCACGGCGGCGACGTCCCCCCAGCCCGCGCGGGAGAGGATCTCCTCCTCCGGGGTGGGGCCCTCGCCGAAATACATGGAAATGGTCACGATATAGTCGGGGTTGCGCTGGAGCACCTGCTCCTCGGAGACCTCGGCCCAGCCGTCCACGTCGTCGAAGATGTTCTTAAGGCCGAGAAGCTCCGCGATCTCGTTCATGAATGTGCCCCTGCCCGCGGTCCAGAGGCCGTATTGCAGGGGGGATACCTCAAAGTAGACGGTCTTTGCGCCGTCCGCGCCGGCGGCGGCCGCGTCCGCGGCGACCTGGTCGAAGGTCGCCTTCATGGAATCGATCACGGCTGCGGCCTCGGCGTCCTTGCCAAGGAGTTTGCCGATCATCCCGACGGCGGCGTACACGCCCGCGATGTCCTTCGCGTCGCTCACGACGGTTTTGATGCCGGCGGCCTCGAGCTGCGCGATCTGTTCCTCGGTCTGCGCCATGGTGCTCATGACGACCACCTGCGGCCCGAGCGCGATGATCTGCTCGATGTTGGTGTCCATGCCGCTCTGCACCGAGGGCACGTCCAGCACCTCGGCGGGATAGTCGCAGTATTCCCCGCGGCCCACGAGCGTGTCGCCCGCGCCGAGCGCGTAGAGGATCTCGCAGTCGGACGCGGTCAGGGCGACGATGCGCGTCGCGGGCGCGTCGAGCGTGACCTCGGTGCCCGTCATGTCGGTGAAGGCGATCGAGGTGTCGGGCGGCGCGACGGTCGCCTCCGCGGTGGGTTCCACGGTGGGCGCGGCGGTCGGCTGCGGCGTGGCGCTCGGCTCGACGGTTCCCCCGCAGGCTGCCGAGAACGCGATCAGCAGCGCCAGCACGAGGGTCAACAGGGTGTTCTTGAGGGTTTTCATTTGGCTTTTCGCCCCTTTCCTGATGTTCAAATGAATAGGGAAGGAGCAAAAAAGGAGCTGCTCCCTCGGATTGAGGAGCAACTCCAAACGCACGGGACCCAAACCCGCGCCGTATCACTCAATCCCAGAAGTGTATCATGCGTAAACAGGTCTCCCGGCTTAGCTTCATCCTACTCGGGCGCCTTCCCATCTTGCGACAGTGGCCATAAACCCTTTCGTCCGCTTCACGGTTACTGGGATAGCCCGGAAATTGCATCCGGTTCCCTCGGCGGCAAGCCGCCGGCGCATCGAGCGCATAAACGCACGCTATTCATTTGCGCATCTATTATTTCACCGCTCCGTGTAATTGTCAACCCCCGTCATGCCCCTGCGGGCGCCTTGGGGTATCGCCTGGGGATGAGCTTCGCGCGCTCGAGCGCGAAGACCAGCGCCGGGATGAGCGCGAGCTGTATCGCGATGCCGGGGAGCCCCGTCGCGAACGCGGCGGTGAGCCAGACGGAAAGCGAATACGCGCCCGCCCGGAAGATCAGCGCGTTGAGCAGGCCGAAGACCACGCGCCCGGCGAGCATGGACGCGACGAGCGAGAGCGCGGTGTCCCACAGGGTTTTACCCGTGCGAACATGCTGCATCATGAGGCCGGAGACGAGGCCGTACACCGCGAGTTCGATCGCCATCGAGGGTAGGTACGCCGCGGGGGGCATCCCCGTGACGAGGCTTGAAATCACAGGCCCGAGCACGCCGCAGGCGAGGCCGAAGGGCCAGCCGCACACGAGCCCGCACAGGAGCACCGGGATGTGCATGGGCAGGAAGATGCTGCCCGCGTTGGCGATCGCGTGGAACGCGAGGGGGAGCACCACGCACAGCGCGAGGCAGAGCGCGGCGAACACGAGCCGAAGGGTTCTGGACATAGCTTAATACCTCCTGAAAATAGAATAAGGCCGCGAAAGCGCGCCCGGCTGGGCCGGACAGGAGCCTTCGTGGCCGTATTAACCATGCGTACGCGCGTTGCGCGGGATGCCGCCCGCCTTCGTGGCGGGCCTTACGGATTGATTTTAGCGGACGGCGGCGCGGCCTGTCAAGCGCAGGCTTTCGCGATTTCCGCTACGGCGAGGGCGACGAGCTCCCGGATGGACTTTTCGCTCGCCCCGATGACGACGTTGTTGCACAGGTTGATCGGAATGAGCAGCTTCACGGCGGGGCTTTGGCCGACCGCGGCGGCCATGGCGGGCGAAATTTCCCCCATGAGCGCGTCCGCGACGACGATGCCGAGCGGCCCCGCGATGATGTCCGCACACCTGCAGTTGACGAGGACGGCGTTTTCGCCCGTCGCGCCCCGGTCCGCGCCCGCCTTCAGCATGGCGGAGGTCGCGATGCTGTTCGTCCCCACGGCGAGGAGTTCCGCGCCGAGCGCCTGCGCGCGGATGCCCTCGATGAGGAGCTTGCCGATCCTGCCGCCCTGCCCGTCGATCACGAGAACCGTTTTCATCAGAACTACCCCTTCAAATTATGATCCGGTTAAAGCATATCATACTTTATTATCCCGCGCACCAGCGCTTTCTTGACTTGCTCCGCCCCCGACGTTATGATGGTAGCACAACACAGATGGGGAAGCCGGGTGAAATTCCCGCGCAAGTGCGTTGCCGTGACAGCCGGATCGCCATGAACCATATCCCTTTGCGGCCACCGAAGGATATGCAGGCTGAGTTTATCGAAAAGTGGCGACCGCCGCTTTTTTAAGTTTAAGCGCTTCGTCGGGCGCGAAAAGGCTAAAAAGCGCGGCGGAAGGGGGGAGGGAGGACGCGTGAGCGCTTTTCGGGAATACCTGCTCTTTTCAACGGCGGCGCTCGCGCTGGGCTTCGCGCTCGACCTGGTCCTGGGGGATCCGCGCAATTGGCCGCACGTCGTGCGCGGCATGGGGGCGCTCATCGCGGCGCTCGAGCGGCTGCTCTACCCGCTACGCAAAAAGCGCCCCGCGGGCGCGCTGCTCGCCTTTTTGACGCTCCTCGTCTGCGCGGGCATTCCCGCGGCGGTTCAGTATTTCGCCTTTCGGGCGTCGCCCTGGCTGTATCTTGCGCTGGAAAGCCTCCTCGTCTGGCAGCTCCTCGCGCTGAAGAGCCTCAGGGTCGAGAGCCGCGCTGTGTACGATGCGCTCGCCGCGGGGGATCTCGATCGGGCGCGCAGAAACGTCTCCATGATCGTGGGCAGGGATACCCAAAGGCTCGACGCGGCGGGCGTGGCGCGCGCGGCGGTGGAGACCGTCGCCGAAAACGCGTCCGACGGGGTCGCGGCGCCTCTTTTCTACCTCGCGCTCGGCGGCGCGGCGCTCGGCTGCCTCTACAAGGCCGCGAACACCATGGATTCCATGATCGGCTACAAGAACGAGCGCTACCTCGACTTCGGTCGCGCGGCGGCGAAGCTCGACGACGCCTTGAATTACCTCCCCGCGCGCCTGTGCGCGCTCGCGATGATATCGGCAGCCGGGCTCAGCGGCATGGACGCGCGACGGGCATTTTGCATCTGGCGGCGCGACAGGCGAAACCACGCGAGCCCGAATTCCGCGCAGACGGAAGCCGTCATGGCGGGGGCGCTGGGCGTCCGCCTCGCGGGCGACGCGTATTATTTCGGCAAGCTGCACGAAAAACCGTACATCGGGGACGATATCCGCCCCGTCGAGGCGCGGGATATCCTCCTCGCGCACAGGCTGCTGTACGCGACGGCGCACCTGTTTCTGCTGCTTGCGCTGACCTTTAGGGGGATCGTTTATGCTGCGCTATGAGCACGGGGGCGACGTTTATGGAAATCCCGGCGTGAGGCTCGATTTCTCGATCAACACGAACCCGCTTGGCATGCCGGAGGGCGCGAAGCGGGCGCTTGAAGAAGGGGTCGAGGGCTTCGCGCGCTACCCCGACCCGCGCTGCCGTGCGCTCGCGTCTGCCCTTGCCGCGCGCCACGGCGTCGAAGAGGGGATGCTGGCCTTCAGCAGCGGCGCCGCGGACCTCATCTTCCGCCTGTGCGCGATGCTCCGCCCGAAAAAGGCGCTTGTCCTTGCGCCGACCTTCTCGGAATACGGGCGCGCCGTCGCGCTCTTCGGCGGGCTGGCCGTGGAGCACCGCCTCGCGGAGGCGGAGGGCTTCGCCCCCGGGGAGGATCTGCCCGGCCGGATTACGGACGACGTCGACATGCTCTTCCTGTGCAACCCCAACAACCCCACGGGGAGGCTCGCGGACGCGGCGCTCATCCGTAAGGCCGCGAACAGGTGTGCAAAAAAGGGCGTCCTCCTCGTGCTCGACGAATGCTTCATCGACTTCACGCGCGGGGAAAGCATGCTTCCCTGGCTAAACGATTATCCCAACCTCGTGCTCCTTCGCGCGTTTACGAAGAGCTACGCCCTGGCGGGCCTCCGCCTCGGATACGCGCTGTGCGCCGATGAGGGGTTCATGGAAAGGCTCCGGGCGTTCGGCCAGACGTGGGGCGTGTCCGGCCCCGCGCAGGCCGCGGGGCTCGCGGCGCTTGCGGACGCCGGCTTTCTCGAAAGAACGCGGCTTCTCGTCGAGGCGGAGCGCGCGTTTCTGGCGGAGTCTCTCCCCGCGCTCGGCCTTCGGGTATATCCGAGCGACTCGAATTTCCTGCTCATAAAAAGCGAAACGCCGCTGTATGAAAAGCTGCTTGCGCGCGGCATACTCGTAAGGAACTGCGCCAACTTCGCGGGTCTGGACGAACGCTTCATCCGCGTGGGCGTCCGGACGCGCAGGGAAAACGAAGAACTGATACGGGCGATCGGGGAGGTTTTATATGGCTAAGGCGATCATGATACAGGGCACCATGAGCAACGCGGGCAAGAGCCTCGTCTGCGCGGGGCTTTGCCGCGTGTTTCGGCAGGACGGGTACAGGGTCGCGCCGTTTAAAAGCCAGAACATGGCGCTCAACTCCTTCATCACCGACGAGGGCCTCGAGATGGGGCGCGCGCAGGCGGTGCAGGCCGAGGCCGCGGGGATCGAGCCGAGCGCGCGCATGAATCCCGTTTTACTGAAACCTGTCTCCGACATGGGCTCGCAGGTCATCGTGAACGGCGAAGTCGTCGGCAACATGCGCGCGGGGGAATACTTCAAATACAGGCTTTCGCTCGTGCCGAAGATCATGGAAGCGTACGAGTCGCTATGCCGGGAGAACGACATCGTCGTCATCGAGGGCGCGGGCAGCCCGGCCGAAATCAACCTCAAGCGGGACGACATCGTCAACATGGGCATGGCGAAGCGCGCCAAGGCGCCCGTGCTGCTCGTCGGGGACATCGACCGCGGGGGAGTGTTCGCCCAGCTCTACGGCACGATCGCCCTCTTGGACGAGGCGGAGAGGGCGTTTGTGAAGGCCCTGATCGTCAACAAGTTTCGCGGGGACGCGGAGTTGCTCCGCCCAGGGCTCGCCATGCTCGAGGAAATCACGAAAAGGCCCGTTGCGGGCGTGCTGCCCATGCTTCCCGTCGACATCGACGACGAGGACAGCCTTTCCTCAAGGCTGGAGCGCAGGCGGCGGGACGCCGTGCTCGACATCGCGGTCATCCGCTTCCCGCACATCTCGAACTTCACGGACTTCGCGGCGCTCGAGGCGACGCCGGGCGTCGGCGTGCGCTATGTGCGCGAGGCTTTCGACCTGGGCGAGCCCGACCTCGTCATCCTCCCCGGCGTGAAGAACACGATCGGCGACCTTTTGTGGATGCGCGGGAGCGGCGTCGAGGCCGCGATTAAGGCGCTCGCCGCGCGCGGGAAGGCGATTTTCGGCATCTGTGGCGGGTATCAAATGCTCGGGCGCGCCGTGCGGGATGCGGTCGGCGCGGAAGGCGGCGGCGCGGTGGCCGGGATGGACCTGCTGCCCGTCGAAACGGAATTCGCGAACGAAAAGCGCCGCACGCGCGTCAGGGCAAGCGCACTCGCAATCGAAGGGATCCTCGCGCCCATCTCTCGCGCCGCGATCGAAGGGTATGAGATCCACATGGGCCGCACCGCGCTCGACGAGGGCGCGAAGCCGCTCCTTCGCCTTGAGGGGGGCGAATTGGACGGCTGCCAGGCGGGCAACGTGTACGGCTGCTACCTGCACGGCTTTTTCGACACGGCCGCCTGCCGGGACGGCCTCCTCGCCGCGCTCTGCGCCGAAAAAGGCATATCGATCGCTGAAAAGGCTTTCGATTTCAAGCAATATCGCGAAAAGCAGTTCGACGCGCTCGCGGACGGCGTGCGCCGAAACCTCGATATGAAGTTGATTTACGAAATTCTAGAAAAAGGCGTTTGATTCCGGAAACGAAGATCGATTCGCATAATGCGCGAAAGAGCGCCCACAATAGGATGCATGGCTTTGCGAACGCCCGCTTTTGCTTGACACCCGGCGCGCGCGTTTGCTATAATACACAAGCCGATGGGGAGAGATGTCCGAGTGGTTTATGGAGCCGGTCTTGAAAACCGGTGATGCCGCGAGGCACCGGGGGTTCGAATCCCTCTCTCTCCGCCAAATATGGGGATATGCCGCGCGGTATGTCGTCATATTTGACGGAAACGGATCTCAAGATTCTTCCCCATGACCTCTTTTGTCGGCGCCATGCCTGGAGAAGTACCCAAGCGGCTGTAAGGGGCTCCCCTGCTAAGGGAGTAGACTGGGTGTACCGGTGCGAGGGTTCAAATCCCTCCTTCTCCGCCATTTTCGTCCACCATAGGGCGGGCAAAGACCATCCGAGAGGGTGGTCTTTTTGTTTCTCCATATCTATCATTTCGTCCCTCAGCATGAAACGAAGACCATCCGAGAGGATGGTTCAGTCTGTCAAAGAACCCCGCTTTCATTTCCTGAAAACGGGGTTCTTTGACAGACTGGCAGCAGTGCAAAGCACTGCTGCATCGAAGGGATTCCTAAGGGGCTTGTCCATTGAGCGGGATTTCCAAGGGCAGCATCCTTTGGCGGTATGTTCTCCTAGAAACGTCCGATATAATTGACTACGTCCGTCTTTCTCTCCGGAGCCTCGGGAATGATCGCGCCGTAGCCGAACACAGCCGAGCAATGGGCCTGATAGCCATTTGGTACTCCCAGCCTTTCCATCATCTCCGCGTTGCTGTAAACGGAAGAAATAATGCCGAGCCAGCAGGAGTCAACCCCCAAGCTCTTCGCAGCTAACATCATGTTCATCATCGCCGCGCTGCTGTCGATGATTCCGGATTTACTATCGCTGCTCTTCGCTATTTTTGCCGATACCATTATCAAAACAGGAGCACCGTGAGTAAGGTCGAGTTTTGGGTCATGCCCCCAGCTGATATAAGGCTCTTTTGTCGTCGTAAGGAACTTCTTTGCCTCCCGGTTTATCTCATCCAGTACTGCCCTGTCCTGAATTATGGAAAAATGCCACGGCTGCTTGTTGGACGAGGTGGGCGCATATATCCCCGCCGCGACTATCTCCTCCAGTATTTCCTTCTTTAGCGCATCCTCCTTGAACGTGCGTACGCTTCGCCGCTCTTTGATTGTTTTAATAACTTCGTTCATTTTTACTCCTATCTTTATAGTTTAAATTATCCAAAATAGTATATCACACTATATGAAGAAGGGAAGAAGGGGAGATGAGTAATTATGATGGGCTCCGCCCTTATCCCGCCAAAGGGATACGTCCCTTTGGAATCCCGCCTCGCCTCCAATATATACGGTCGTAGATGAAAAAGGTCATAGAAAAAGAATTGGCTTCAGCCACTTCTTGGAGCCTTAATGCTCAATGCCGATAGCACAAAAAACCTATATTATACCTGAGCTTATCGATAAACTATTGAAAAGACTGCCGAATATATAACGAAAGTATATCTATGATATCAATGACAGTAAAACACGCAGTCCCATTCGTATGAATACAATCAACGGGTCACTTATGTACGTTACCTTCGCATAAGAACTTACAACGAGTAAAATATGTGCAGTTTGAAATAGATGAGTTGAACCTAAATCCTGATACAGGTTTCCATGCGTGCGGCGGAATCCTGCTTCAGCTTCTCCGAAAACATGGCCGTATACATCGAAGGTGATGGCCGAAGTTGTTGGGGATGATGAGGTTATCCATTTAAGTAGTTGGATGAATGCTAATAGCTCCTTGCGGGCCTCGCGAAAGTATCATGGGTTTTGTTATCCAGTTGTTCGACACCGTTAAGTATAGTTTAAGTGTTGAGCTTGCGAAAAACCCCTCTTAGCGCAGCATAGATTTCCTTGTGGCTTTCCATTCCCCTGTCATAAACTTCCCGATTGACGGGATTAGGCGTGAACTCAGCCTTGTAACGAAGGAACTTTTTAGAATCATCGAACGATTTCATGATCCCCGCGGCAATTAGCGCTAGGAATCCCGCACCCTTTGCTACAATATCGTCAACATCCTCAAGCACCTTAACTGGCTTGTTGATCACGTCCGCCATAATCTGCATCAGTTCATCGGAATTGGCGCAACCTCCGCAAGCGATAAGCTCGTTCACCGGCAGCCCCAACGATTCCAAACCCTCGTAGTTCCAACGCATGGTATAAGCCAACCCCTCATATAGCGAGCGGACTAGATGCGCCCGCGTATGAGTGGCTGTAAGGTTGATAAAGCAGGAACGGGCGTATTCATCCTTGATGGGATTGCGCTCGCCGCACATCCAGTTGGTGAAAAAAAGGTTGTCAGAACCTGCCGGAACTGACTTAGCCAAGGAATTGAACAATTCGTAAACCTGTATGCCAGGAATGGTCATAGATTCATGTTCAAAAAGATTGTGAACAAACCACTCGTTGCAGCCCCCCGCCATATCCGACGTGCATAGGAACATATCCTGATCCCGATTAGCGGATGGTAATTTATCGCCGAAGTTGCTAGATTGCGGCACATCCGCCTTGATATATGGAACTATGGCAGAAGTGCCCAGATACAGGGCGCTTTCTCCCTCCTTTGTGCAACCTGCGCCCAGGGCGATGGCCTGCAAATCGGTCATGCCGCCAGCTACGCAAGTGCCTGGAAGCAGCCCCAACTCCTCAGCCGCCTTTGAGGAAAGTCCGCTGCCAACGGCATCGCTGCATTCAACCACCGGAACAAACTTATCTATTTGTAGCCCCAATGAAATAATCAGCTCCCTATCCCAATCATGCCGATGCATTTGAGGATTCCATACCGGGTGGGTAAAACAGGCCGCCCCGGCCGCGTTAACGATGTATTCACCGGTGGCACGATAGAGCATATAGCCGCAGTCATCGACGAAGCAATCCATATCATTCCATATTTCCGGGAGCTCATGCTTCAACCAAAGCAGCTTGGGCAGACAGTCTTTTCCAGTTATGTTGGCATCTGCTTCGCTGCCGCCGCCAGCCAAAATTGCTTCGTTCATTTTTTCAGCATATGCGGAAGCTCGGCCATCCAACCATATGATACAGTCGTGCAGCTTCCCGTATTTCTTACTCATGGGAATGATGCCGCAAGCCGGGGTATCAAAACTGAGGGCAACGATATCCTTCGGCAGAAGGCAAGCTTCTTTCAGCAACGTTTTGGTGGATGAGCAAGCTGCTTGCCACCAAACTTCAGGGTCGGATTCCGCCCAGCCGGAATGCGGATATGTTGGTGTTATTTTTCGTTTTTCAGAGGCGAGAATGTGCGCATATTGATCCATGATTATGGTTTTGAGGCCAGAAGTACCAAGGTCATAAGCGATAACAAACTGCTTTGACATGACATATCCACTCCTTCTGAAATTGGTAATTTGTGGTACGAGTACTAATATATACTATTCATATATTTATATATTTATTAAGTACTATAATATAAACTCATTGTCAAGATTTATCTTGGCGCGACGATGAATTTGTTTTATAAAGCTATTGGAGATGGGATGTGACTATATGCATGATTGTAAAACATGAAGAATGATATAGATTAATATCCATCAAACCGAATAAACGATTCTATTCTGGACGGGCGTTGGCCGCCAGCAGCATGGAATTGATGGCCAATGCTCAGGGACTTAGAATGCTCTATTGCATCTTCGTCGCGCCAAACAGAGCGAAATACTTTATATAGAGATAAGGTACAAGAAAAAAATCAGCCTGTATGCTCCTAGGTTATCCAGACATCGGCTACGCTGGCAGCCTCCGGATCACTTGGCTTTGACAGGTCTTTTGCCGCTTTACGCAGGTTGAAAGCAACATAACGCTGAGGAGCATCCTCAAGACTGCCCTTAGCAATACGTCACTGCGTTGGGGCAAACACAGATTAATAACTTATTTCGCCTTTAAACTGTTAAAGTACACATCTAACAAAGTATTAATTTCTTTTTTAGGCATAGTATGATGAGTGAGTATGGAGTAATACAACCCCTCCAGAACCATAGCTATGTGCAGGGCAGAGAGATCTCCGCGGACCTCCCCGCTCTTCTGCCCTTCGTCAATGAAGGCGATAAAGAGATTCTGTATGGAATCTTTAAGGGTGTCAGTATCGGCGTTAAGCGATGAAACCTCATGAACGCGCAGACTGGTACGCTTGTATGTTAAGCCGTCCTTAAGCCATTCGCAGAACAACTCGCGCAACTTCTTGATAGCGGAGGTTTCATCCCGCAGCTTGACAGCTATAAACTCCTTGAGGTCTACTAGCTCTTCTAAATATATCGATATAAGCAAACTTTCCTTGCTTGGAAAGTAATTAAAAAAAGTAGCATAGGAAATATCAGCGGCAGCCGTGATATCGTTGATGGATGTACCCTCTATCCCCTTCTCCTCAAAATTATCCTGTGCAGCATGTATGATAGCATATTTGCAGTTTAGCTTTTTTCTTTCCCGTCGGGTGACAACAACTTCATCGACGACTGAATTGGGTAGAATCTTTTTTTTTCTCATTCTTTGAAATTCCTTTACTCCTTTTCCATGCGGCAAAGCTATTTTGAAAGCAATCATTCAAAAAGGGACCTTTACTTCAAATATGATACACAAAAACAAAAAACATATCAATCGTAAAATACAGAAAGATTTATAACACTGCGAATAAGCGTTTTGGCGATTGCGTATCGGCGGATATATCCGCTGTGCAAATTGCGCCCGTAGGGGCGAGGATCAACAAAGCAACAATGGCCTTCTTCGTGCACGGGAAGCGGATTATCGAATAGAATATTCACTGAGCTTTTTACTTCCTCGCGTCAAAAAAACGTTGACACATATATTTACCGGATGTACAATATAATATATCAAGTATAATCTTTATCGCAAGTATAATGTTAAATCCCTCAATAGCTGTTTTCTTCTAAGTATGTGCCTCAATAATTGTCTAATGTCGACTTGTGCGGTATATTCGCTGCTTATCGATTCGCAATACCTTCACATGTACAGCGTGTGAATGTAAATAATATGGAGGTGTTATAACAGTTATGAACGACATTCGTACAAACGAGGGAAAAGTACCAATAATCGACAAGTTTATATGGGCATGCACAGGTTTTCTCGCTAACTTGCCATGGGTCATCATGGGCTACTATCTTCTCTATTTTTATACCGATACAGTGAAGATCAACGCCGCCTTAGCCGGTACCATCATGTTCGCGGCGCGGATATTCGACGCGTTTACCGATTTGCTTATCGGCTGGTGCGTTGACAACCTGCATTTCAAATGGGGCAAATTTCGCACTTGGGTTCGCTTTGCTATCCCCGCCAACATCATCCTGTGGCCGATGGTCTGGATGGCGTTCAACAATGCGCTTACCCTTAACACTGTGATTGCCTGTATCGGCTACGGCTGCTTCGGTGCCGTAGGTTGCACTCTGTACTATATCCCCACTAGCTGCCAGTTGGGCGTACTCACTAAGAGCGAAAGCGAGCGCGCGTCTCTGGTCGCATGGAGAGCCGTTGCTGGCAATGTGGCTTCCGTTATCGCAGTTGCCGTATTCATGCCCATGGTAAATGCATTCGGCGGCGGCAACACTGGATTCTTCCTTGCCGCTCTTGTTATGTTGATTCCCCAGGTAGCTTGCTTGGTAGGCGACTACATCATAAGCAAGAAGTACGAACTGAACAAGGATGGCACTTGGAAAAAAGAGTTAGAGGTGCAAACCGAGTCGGGTGAGAAGATACCGCTTGGGAGGCAGTTTAAAACGCTGTTAACCAACCGCCCCGCCATCATTCTGGTCCTAGGCATCTTGTTTATGTATATAGTCCAAGCGTTTCGTAATTCCTCCGCCGTTTACATCTTTGAATATTACTTTGAGCTTCCCGAGATGGAGACCATCGCTTTGACTGGAATGACGATTGCCTCAATACTTGGCGCCCTGGTGATGAAGCCTGTCATCAAGTTCATAAAGGACAGCAACCGCGCTTTCATTATCTGGACGATTGCCGGTGCCATGGTGTACGTCATATTCTGGATACTGTGCCGTACGATGGTTTTTGAATCCGCCCGGAAGTCTCTGCAATGGGGCTTGTTGTTCTGGCTATATATGTTGGGCGGCTTCTTTCAAGGTGCGTACTACAACTTTGCTGCCGTACTGTTGCCCATGGCCGTTGACTACGGTGTTTGGAAGTTCAATTACAACCAATCAGGCTTCATCTATTCACTTAACGGCTTCACGCTGACCGCCGGATCCGCCTTCGGCGCTGCGCTTTTAGGCTTCGCCCTCAGCGGCATTGGCTATTCCGAAGGCGTTGCTCTCACTCAGGGCTTGAAGGGTGGCTTAATCTTCTGGGGCGTCATGTTCCCATCCATACTATGCTTTGCCCATGCAGGCGTTCAGGCGTTCTTTGGTTTGAACGATAAGAAATATCAGACGATTGTTGCCGACCTCAAGCGACGCGAGGCGGCCGCAGACAAATCCGCTTTGGGATCAGCCGAATAAGCCCCTGCCATAGCAAACAAGGAAACCAGTATGGAAAAAAAATATATCCTCGCTTATGACTTTGGCACCAGCGGCGTAAAAGCGGCGTTGGTGGACTTTAAGGGTACCCTGTTGGGATACGAAGAAAAAGGCTATCCTCTGATTTCTGTTGCCACAGGTTATGCCGAGCAGGATCCGGACGCCTATTGGAACGCAGTCTGCTCCGCCACACGCGCTGTCATTGAGACGACGGGCGTTCCCGCGGACAGCATAGCGGGGATGGCCTTCGGAACCCAGGGTATGGGCATTATTCCTGTGGATGTGGATGGCAACGTTTTGTATAACAACATCACTTGGATCGACAGCCGCGCTAGAGAACAGGCGGATGAAATCAACAATAAAATAGGTGCCCACGTCATGGATGCAAGCGATACTCTACCTAAGATGCTATGGTTCAAGCAGAACGAGCCGGAGCTGTACGCCAAAACCAAGTATATTTTAGATTGCACGGGCTTTTTAAACATGAAAGCCACGGGCATGATGACCTCAGACTATACAGGTAACGCTCCCTATTCACCCATCCCCGCCATGCAAGAATACATGGAAAACATGTATAGAACCGCTGGCATGGATCTGGACAAATACGCACCATTGATCCCCTGTACCGGCTACGTTGGTCATCTGAGCGAAAAAGCAGCCAAAGAGTTGGGCATTGCCACGGATACCAAGCTGTACATGGGTGTGGTGGATGTAACCTGCGCCGCTGTAGGCGCCGGTTGCTGCAAAGAGGGCGATGTTCATCTTTACTTGGGTACCTCCGGTTGGATAACAGCCATAATCGGCAACGAATATGTCCCTAATGTTAGCACCGGCATCTATCAGCTGCCCAGTATGAATAACAGTTCCCTGATCTACGGAGGATGCGTGCAGTCCTGCTGTTTGGCCTTCAACTGGACAATTAATGAGTTCTATCACGTGGAAAAAGAAGAACTGAAAAACGACATATTCAAGATGATCAACAAAGAAGTCGAACAGGTTCCGGCCGGCTCCAACGGTGTGCTCTCATCACCATGGCTGATGGGTGAACGCTGCCCGATTATGGATGAAAAGACGAAAGGTGTATTCATCGGCGTATCTAACCTGACCACGCGCAAGGATCTAGTCAACGCCATGATGGAGAGTATCTGTTACAGCCTGCGCATGCAGATGGATTATTATAAGCAAGACATCGGCAAATGGCCGAATAAGGTTGCCTCCATCGGCGGCGGCTCGCAAAGCGATCACTGGATGCAGATGATGGCAGATGTATTGAACACGCCGGTGGTTCGTCCAAGCAATTGCAGACATTCTGGTGCCATCGGTTCCGCCGCTATCGTTGCGGTGGGCATGGGCATTTGCAAAGCGGACGAGATCGACAGCTTTGTTCAATTTGAACGCACTTTCGAACCGATTCCAGAGAACGTGGCCGTATATGAGCGCTATTATAAGCTTTGGAAGGAGCTGTATCCCGCATTAAAGGATACATTTGCCAAGCTTTATGATATGTAAGCGCTTTTTAGGGGATTGAGCCACGCGGTGTATCGAAAGGTCGACAACCCGTTCATCGTCTCTAACCTCCTTAATGAAAAAAGTCCGGGTTTCATAATCTAGTTGACTCGCTAATTCACATTTAAATTCCGGAGGATTCACCATGCAAACGTATCAGGACTACAACATGCTCTATGGCTTCCCCGAGGTGGAATTCGAAAAGGGCTACATCGTGGCGACCTATCAAATCATTTGCGCGACAAAAGACGTGGAAAGATACATGATGGCCATTGCCGACGAGCAAACCACAGGCACTTGGACAAAGGTCAAGTACGAAACCAAGGAAAAGAAAAAACAATACGGCGGTAAAGTGTTGAGCATTTATGAGATGCCCCCCATCGATCTGTGCCACCCCACGGAAGAACATATCTATGTCGTGCAGATCGGTTTCCCCATGAACAACTTTTCCGGCGATATATCCATGCTGCTCAGCACTGTAATAGGTAACATCGCCTCATCCGGAAAGTTGAAGCTTATCGATCTTGCCCTGCCGAAAGAATTCGTAAGCAAGTTCAAAGGCCCTAAATTCGGCATCCCCGGCATACGCGACTTGCTGGATGTCCACGATCGTCCTCTGCTGAATTGCATGATCAAGCCCTGCATAAGCTGGACGCCCGATGAAGGTGCGGAATTGTTCTATGAAGCGGCTGTAGGTGGCGTGGACATCGTTAAGGATGACGAATTGCTCAGCGCCGACATGCCCTTTTGCCCCATGAAGGAGCGTATAACCAAATTCATGGAAAAGGAGCGACAGGCTTATGAAGAAACCGGTGAGCACACCCTATATACAGTAAATATCACTTCTGATGCAGCGAATCTAAAGGAGAACGCCTACCGCGCATTGGAGTATGGCGCCAACGCGTTGATGATCAACTATTACACCGTAGGATTCCCAGCAGCGCGCATGATCGCTGAGGATCCTAATATCAACGTGCCGGTATTGGCCCACGTTGACTTTTCCGGCGTGTTGGTCGCTGCACCCTACACCGGTGTGGACGCCATGACCATGATTGGCCGTCTGTCCCGACTTGCCGGTGCGGATATGCATATCTGGGGTAATCCTGTTGGCAAGTTCCCGTCTGCACGCCTGCCTTTGACCCGTGTTGTTCATGCGTTTACACAGGATTGGTATGGCTTGAAGCCTACCTTGGCCCTCCCCGGTGGCGGCACCATTCCCCCAGCAGTTCCAGCGATCATGAAAATGATGGGGCAGGATATCTGTCTTGCGGCAGGTGGTGGCGTGCACGGACATCCTATGGGCAGCCGCGCAGGCGCAAAGGGTATGCGCCAGGCCATCGACGCAACTTTGCAGGGTATTTCCCTCCGCGAATACGCTGAGACTCACGAGGAGCTAATGGCTGCGTTAAAGGTATGGGGCTTTGGTCCGGAAGAACTGGTTAAGAATTTTGAGTTGATGAACTAAACTTCCAAACTCCAATATCGTTAATTTGAGCAGCCTCAGCCACACTGGGCGGAAAAAGGGCGTTGCGGCTAGACAAACAAGAAGCCGCAGCGCCTATTTGTTGCCAGGGATAAAGCAGAGCCTATAGAAACGAATATACGCGAAGATCCGTTTCCTTTATCCGGTACTGCTTTGTCAAAACGCGCCAAATAATAATTATGTCAGAACAACGATCAATGAAAATCTTAGGCATATTGACAAAATTAAATCATATGTATAATATTAGACTAATGATAAAGTTAAATGGATTACGCAGGCAGGGAAATTATAAAACTTAGATTTGCTACAGCCTCGGAGCAAGGACTCAATAATTACAAGATCAGCAAGATATTATAGAACAAATAGTTCAAGATTGAAAGGAGCCAACCATGTCTGATTATTACGACGCTAATGACTATGCAGCCATCCATGCTCAGGCCCAGGAGATAATGAGACACCGCAAACGTATCAAGCGCAGCACCATCGCCCGCTACATGAATTATTTCGACAACAAGTGTGCGGAATCAAAGCGGCATGCGGAGTTAGCTAAGAAAGTTATCCCAGGCGGTATCCAACACAACTTGGCGAACAATCACCCATTCCCCCTCTCGATTGAAAAAGTGGATCGCGGATATATATATGATGTTGACGGCAACCGTTACATCGACTTCCTGTGCGCCGGCGGCCCTACAATCCTGGGCAACAACTACCCCGCCGTTACCAATGCCATTGTGGAGCAAATCCAGAAACGCGGCTCAGTATACGGCCTTTACTGTGATTATGAACGGCAGCTTTCCGAGTTGGTTTGCAAGTACTACCCCACGGTAGAAATGTACCGCATGATGGGCAGCGGCACCGAGGCGGACATCGTTGCGTTGCGTCTTGCTAGGGCGTTTACTGGCAAAAAGCACATCATTCGCATCAATGGTGGTTACCATGGCTGGAGTGATCAGGTGGTGTTCAATGCCAATGCCATCAATGGATCCAGCCATTTACTGCACGGTATCCCTACGGATTGTATTCAAAACACCCATTCCGTGCCCGTCAACGATTTGGCTATATTGGAACAGGAGATGAAAAAATATGAGAATGACGGTGGCGTGGCTGCGTTCTTCATGGAAGCTGTCGGTCAGGACAGCGGCGCCGTTCCCACCACCAGAGAATATCACGTTGGGGCAGAGAAGCTTTGCCGCGAACACGGCGTACTGCTAGTATACGATGAGGTCGTCACCGGCTTCCGCCTTGGCATGGGCGGTGCCCAGGCAATGTGGGGAACCAAGCCCGACATCACGGTGTTCGGCAAGATAATAGGCGGCGGCTATCCCTGCTGCGGAGGCATCGGAGCAAGGGCTGAGATAATGGATATGCTCCAAGCCGGTACAGGTGCAGATTCCATGGAAAAAGTTCGCGTCGGCGGCACCCTGACGGCAAACCCCGTCACGGCTCTTGCCGGTATTGTTACTATCAAGGAGCTACAAAAGGAAAACGTACACGAGAAATTGGATAAAGCTGCTAGCTACTTTATGCAGGGCGTGGCGGACCTCACCAAAAAGTACGACGTACCTGCCATCGTGTTCAACCACTCTTCCATCCTGCATGTGGACGTTGCCGGCTTGCAGCATATTGCCTATTGCTTTGACAAGAATGACCCAGCAATCAGGCAGCAGACTATTGACGCTTACATGGGCAACATCGAGTTTTCCATGGGTCTTGCAGCGGAGGGCCTAATCATCGCTAATGGCGGAAAAACTTATATGTGTTATGACACCGTATCCATGGTGGACGATGCGTTAGCCGTTTACGAAAAGGTTCTGCGCGAATTCGAATAGAGCATCGCACGCGTCGGAAAAAGATGGTATGTGGGTTCAGCTTTCTGTCCCGTACGCTTTTGTCAAATTCGCCTCTTACTAGTGGTGAATGATGAAATGCACCTAAGCCGACAGAACACAGCAGCATGATGGAGGGAATTTTATGTTGGTCGAAGAAGCCAAACTCGAAATGATCAAGTATGGCAAGATCATGTATCACAATGGGATGGTCAATATGTTTGAAGGAAACATATCCCTCCACTTTCAGGATCGATTCTTTATTACCCCTTCTCAACAAAGCAAAGAAGATATGACCACCGACATGATAGTGGAGTTGGACGAGGAGGGAAACGTGCTTAACCCCTCAGATAATTATAAGCCCTCCTCGGAATACAGAATGCACTTGAAATGCTACAAACTGCGTCCGGATATCAACGCGGTGGTGCACAATCATAGCTTGTACGCTACCGCTTACGCTGTGGCAGGAAAATCCATTAAAAGCGATGCGCTAACGGAAATGAACCTGATGTTCGGCGAAATTCCGCTAGCCGCCTATGGCACGCCTGGAACTGACGCTATAACTAAGGACTTCCCCAAGTATTTGAGCAACGGCAATGCGCTATTGTTAGCAAACCACGGCTTGCTGACCGTTGGGTATAACTTGCAGCTTGCTTATTCCGTGGCCGAAGCCGTAGAAAAGATCGCACAAATGTTGTTCTTGGTGAAGCACCTTGGCGGCGAGAGCGCGCTCCCGGAAGAGGAGTTGACCATGCTTCGCACCGCCGGCGAAATGCGGCGAAAAGAGAGTATTGCACAGGCCATCGTTGCTACAGGAATGGCAAAGGAAAAATAGATGATTGACATCATAGTTTTTTCAGACTTTGACGGTACTATTACCGCAGAAGAAACTTTTGCTGGTGCAATGATGCGCGTTTGCGATGAGGATAAACTCAACTACTGGGTAGAGCAGTTTAAAGCTGGCACGCCTATGGGCTATTGTTGGAGTGAACTGTTTAAGACTGTTCCTAGTCTTCGCTATGCCCGAATTGAGGAATACTTGAAGCAGATAACCGTCCGCCGCGGTTTTGGGGAGTTTGTGGATTATCTATGGCAGCGGAAGATTCCTCTGGTGGTTATTTCCGGTGGTATCTTTCGTATGCAACAACATATTCTCGCGCCCTATGCGGATAAAATTACCGGCATGTATGGCTGTAATCTGGACACAACCAGGGAATACATGCACTTTTCATCTGAGTACGAAGCGAAGCAAGAATATATGAGCAAGCTTCTGATTATGGAAAAGTATCCCGCCAAGAAGAAAATCTGCATCGGCGACAGTTTTACGGATTTTTGCATGGCATCGGCTTCCGACGTTGTGTTTGCCCGAGATGTGCTCGCCCAGGAGCTTGAGAAGCTTGGTCGCGATTATGTTCCTTATGAAACCTTCTTCGACGTGATAAGCGGAATTGAGGGACTGGATCGGTCTTCAAATTTTGAACAGTCATATTAGACTGAATAGAATTTGAAGACCTTTTCTTCGCAGGCTCTTTTCTTAAAGCTTAAGCTTACTCTCTTTCCCGGGCATAGCCGGGGGCTTGTTTCGTTTTATCTCCTTACGCTCCCAAAACCACACTAAAGCATACAATAAAATGCATGAACATCTCAGAATCGTCTTTGTCCATGCATTTATATTTATTTACATCTTTCGGCAGCGGCAATTATTTAACGCATGCTGCCGCCTATGGTCAATCTTTTATGAATTTTTCCACCTGCAGCGGGACTTGAATTTCGATATAAACTTCTTTTACACCCGTTGTCTTATCTTTGGTAAATATCCAGACATGCCGCGGGCAATCGCTGGCAATCAAGCCGTTATCTTCAATCCACTTAGAAAGCTTATCGAAGGATTCACCGATATTATCAGTAGATCCTTTATGGCAAAGGCATGCGGCGACAGGGACCTTTTCCAGCAATCTTATTCTTACGGTCTCTGTGCTGTTGCCCCATTGGGTGATCGCTTCACAAAATTCGACGCGGAAGTTTTTTCTGCTGAATTTTCCATCGAGAAATCTTAAAAAAACGTACTGTTGATTTTTTTCCGGCAATTTAAGATCGGGGTGTATCGTGTTGTTTGCTTTTGAGCATTCAGTACCCGCTTCAGACGTAAAAGTTGAAATGTTGTCATAATCATCTATGACCATCGTCTTGCAGAAAATAATTTTTTCAGGTAGTTCTTTTAAAATAATCTCAGGTTCCATTATTGATTCTCCTTTTAACTTAATTATTATATGGTTATTACCACATGATTTCCCCTCCAAGTGATAATCGTTCCGCCGTTTTGTCTATGCTCCGCATAAAATTATTCATCGATTCACCACCCTTTTGGGGTAACATTCAGAAGAAAAGCAAGGTACTATTTGGCTATCATAATATCATGATTCATTATAGCTTACGCTGTGACCCAAAATAAAAAACAGCGCTTGTCTTTGTGCTATTTTATAATACGGCCGGCTGGAAAGCCTTTAAAAGCTCGTCGCTTTTACATATTTTAACTGTATTCAAACTAGCGCCGTGTTTTAGACTCTTTTAGAGCATTGGGAGGGCCGTTGATTCGCGTTTTTTTGCTGCAGTGATGTTTGCGTCGCCCCGTCGTTTTCCCTGCGGGCGTGAAGCCGGCGCCGCTCCTGAAGATCCCGGCCGCGCACGGCCTATCTCAATTGCCGCTCACGGATAGACGATGCGAAACGCCGCCTCCTTCAGATCCCTTTCCGCCTCCTCGCGAAGCGATTCGTCCAGATGCGCGGTTTGCAGGCGCGGCAGCGCCGCAAGGGGCGTCAGGTCGCCGTCCGCGACGTGGCTGAGCGCGATTTGCTCCAGATTTCCGAACGCCTCGATTCCAAACAGGGTTTTAAGCGGGGTTTGCCTGATTGTGAGGGACTTTAAACCGGCGATCCCTTCGAACGCCGCCGGCGACGCGATCCCGGTTTTGCCCGCGTCGATCCGCTCCAATAGGGGGCAGGCGGAGAGCGCCGACAGGTCCGTCACGCGCGTATTGAAAAGGCATACTTCCCTGAGAAAGGTCAGCGCGGCCAAAGGCGAGACATCCGCGACGGGATTGTGCCTGAGGTCGAGCTCTTCCAGCCTCTCAAGGCCGCTCAGAGGCGAAAGGTCGGAGACGTTCTCCAGCGCGGCGCGCAGCACTTTCAGGTTCGGGAATTTCGTCATGTCGGCCAATGAGCGCATACCGCCGTTTTTCAGCGTGCCGTCGTTTGCGGCCATGCGATCGTCCAGCTCGCCGAACGCCCGGGCGTTTGCGGCCGCCTGATCGCCGTAGATATAAAGCTCGGTGACGCTGAGCAGATCGTCCTCGCTGATCGGCTCTCCCTCGGTCTTGCCGAGCATCGCGCGGACCGCCTGCTCGACGAGCGGCTCCTCAAACCGGACGCTCCGGGCGGGCGCGTACGCCGGCGCGATTTCCGCCGTATAGCGCCCGAGGAGAAAACCGGCGCTCAGGCATATCAGGCAGGCGAAGAGGGCCGCCGCCCGGCGCAGGGCGCGTTTGGGCCCGCGCCCGCTCGCCCGCAGCAGCGCCGCCTTAAGCTTTCGCGCCGACGCATACCGCGCCGAGGGCGCGAAGGCCGTGCACTTGCGCACGATCCTTCGCAGGTTTCGATCGTCTATTTTGGGCAAAATCCGCGCGATCTCCGTCTCACCGGTCAAAAGCCAGCCCAGCCATACGCCGAACGAGAAAATATCGGCCCGGCAGTCCGTTTGCGAAAAGCCGTACTGCTCGGGCGGGGCGAAATGCATGGTGCCCAGGCAGACGGTGTCGCGCCGCGCGTCTTTGGCGTACAGGCGGGAAATCCCGAAGTCGATCAGCCTGAGGCTGCCCTGTCGGTCGACGATCGTGTTTTGCGGCTTGATGTCGCGGTGGATGACGGGCGGGATCCGGCCGTGCAGATAGATGAGGATGTCTGAGAGCTGCTCGCCGAGGGCGAGCGCCTGCTGTTTGGATATGGGGTTTTGGGCGGCGTATCGGTCGAGCGGGTCGCCCTCGATGTATTCGCGCACGACGCACAGCATCCGCTCGTTCCGGTACTCCCCCTCGTACCGGGGCAGCCCGGGATGGTCAAAGCCGCTGAGGAGCTCCCCCTCGGTCACGTGGGAGAGCGGCGCATTTTTCATATAGCATTTTGCCACGCAATAGGCGTCCGTTCCCCGCCGCTTCACGAGCAGGGTTTCGCAGGCGCCGCCGTGCGAGAGGCATTCCAGCGCTTCGTACGTTTCGCTGAATTCCGGAGGGTAGCGCTCGCTGTCGAAATCCGCGGCCAGGCCGCGAAGGATGCCCTCGGTTTTGTCGGTTTTATCGGTTTTATCGGGTTTATCACCCATGGGTTCTGTCCCCGCCTAAAAGCGTCAGCCCGAGCTCGTGCAGAACGGCTTGCGCCTCGATGACGCTCAGGCGCTCGTTCAGGCAGCGCAGGATCGCGGCGTCGCGCAAAATATAAGGGTACAACGCGCTCTTACAGGCGCGCTTGAGCAGTTCCTGGGCGCCGTCCACATCGAGCCCGAATCCGAACGCGAGTTGGATGACCTTGTCCCGCGACGGGCGGCGCGTGCCGTTGAACAGCTGGTGGCCGTACGTGCGGTCGAGCCCGGCTTGCCGGATCGCCTGTTCCGGCGCGACCCCGGCCTCTGCGCACAGCTGCCGGATATAGTCGTGGAAGGCGGGCAAATCGAGGAAATCCGCATTGCCTTCTGCGAAAGTTTTCAAATTCGGCGCCTTAAACAGCCTGCGCAGCAGGGTGCTCGTCATATGGGCGGGCCTGATTTGTATTTGCAGCATGACGTTGGCCTCCTGAACGATGCCGTGGTCTGGAATTAATTGTAAGCATTTTGTCGGACGGAATCAAGCGCCGCGGCAAAGAAAAGCCAAGCTTCGGCGGCGAAATCAAGAACAGCCCGAAGGCTGCTCTTTGGATCGCGGACGGAAATCGAACCGGCTTCGCCGTTATCGGATCGGCAGGGCGTAAAGCTCGTCGACGCTCATGCCGAAACGCTCCTGAACCAACTGCTCAAAGTATGCCAACGGCTTGCCGTAAAAATCGTTGCCCTGTGTGCCGAAAACAGCATTGAACACCTGCGGGACGTTCTCGGGGTGCCCGCCGTGTTCGCCTGTGGCGGGGAAGTAGTCATAGGATGCGCCTGTGTTATCTTTGTCGACCGATATGTGATACTTGCCCTCGGCCGCGTGATAGGTGATCCTAAGGCCGTAACCGTTTACCTGATCCATAAATTCGATGTTCCAGCCATCGGGATGCTCGCCCCATTCGGGCCTGTGGATGGCGACCGACATATAGTGCGGCTCATGCTGCTCATACACGCCGCAGGTACCCGCATCGTCGAAGCCAAAGCCCAGGCCGATCAGGGAGTTTTCCGACGCGGCAGGCTGTTCGGGCGGTTGCGCCGCCTCCGTTTCCCGCGGCAGGGTAAACAGTGTGTTGGCGGAAACCCCGAAGGTGTCCGTCATAACGCGGTCAAAGTCCTTGATGGGCGTCAGCAAAAGATACGGGTCTACCTCATCATACGCTTTCTCTATAAAGGCGCTGGCTTTTTCATCGCCGTATTCCACGTTCAACGCTTCGGTTTTGGCGTCAAAGGTGTATCGGAATTCTTGCGAGTGGCTTAAAACAAGGAATCGCTTTTCGTCGGGGTAATAGATGACCATGATCTCGTTTTCTGTCCCGGGATTCTTGCAAAGCAAGACAGCGTTTTCTTCGTCCTTGTTTTCCCGCTCGCCCCACTCAACACGATTGACCAAAACATACATTTCATCCGTTTTATAGCCCTCCACCTCCGGCGCGTTATTTGGCGTGGCAAATCCAAGCGCCCTCAATGATGCTACAATGGAGAAGTCCGCTTCCTCAAGATTTGGATAGATTGCGGCAAGCGAAGTGTAGTCACTGATGGGGCAACCCGACAACTGCAACTGCCGCAAATTGGTAAGCCCCGCAAGCGGCGATACATCGCTGACCTGAGTGTTGGCAAGACCCAACCACCACAGCTCCGTTAAACCGGAAAGCATACTGACGTCGCTTATCGTTGAATGCTCAAGCAACAGCATGCCCAAGCCGGTCAGGTTTGCAAGCGGGGTATAGTCCTGTGCCTGGCAGTTGAAAAGCGTCAGCGAGCCAAGGCTCGTAAGCCCCGCAAGCGGCGTTATATCGGCTACGGGATTCCCGCCCAATGATAGGTTGGTGAGTTTCGTAAGCCCCGCAAGAGGCGATATATCTGTGATCGCATGGAAATGCAGCTCAAGATTTTCGAGGTTTTTGAAATTCTCCAAGCCGGATATATCCTTTATCTGCGTGTTCGGGGCAGGTTCCTGTTGCCAATCGATGCCGAGCTTCAATTCCGTTACTGCCTCAGCCCCGGCAAGCGTAATGTCACCCTCCGGCTTGTTCATGGCGGCGCGCACCATTTCCTCCAACAAGGGGTCGGCAAATGTCACGATAGCAGTATCCTGCGCCTCCGTCTGCGCGGGAGCCGGCGTTTCCGCCGGCGCGGCAGGTTGCGAACAGGCCGCCCCCGTGGCGAGCATAACGAAAACCAGAACGAGCGAACAGATTCTTCGCATAATCTTTGACCTCCAGTCGACTCTCCGTTCCCCTTCTTCGCGCGGCGGACAAGGCGAACGCATATATAATTATTATAGCATCCCGCATCTCGCCGCAGGGATGCAACCGGCATACATTGATGCGGCTTTGCGCGCAAACAGCGCAAGAATCCCATTCTTTCCGGGCACCCTAAACCCGGAGGTGAACGATATGGCACGAAAAGTAAGAAAGCTCATCATAGACGGAAGCATCGACCATCCGATCCCCGCGGACATTTACCCGGTCATCGATACCGATCTCGCGCGGGACAATCTCGAAAACGACCTGGCCGATCCCGACTTGCAGGACCTGCATCCCCGCCGCCCGAGCGGGACGTGACGCCGCATGGCCGCCCCCTGCGCGGCTGACGCTCCCGGGCCGGACGGCCCCGATTCTTCATTCATATCCGTTTTTGCGCTTGTTCCCTTAACCGTGCAGGCGCTTTTGGCGCAGCCTGAAGTGGCGGTAATAGAATGGTTACAATATTGGGATATTTTAATCGTTGCAAAAGAGAGTTGTAACCGATATAATCGTTTACCATAGAAAACCTGTTCTTCACACAAAAAAACCCGCAAAACGGGGCCTGACGGAACGCGATTCGTCGCGAGGCGGCTCCGCGCGGGGGAAAGGCAGATCATCTCCCGTATGTGCGCTGAAAAGCGGCGCGGGGGATATCGTGGTTACAGAATGAAAAAGAGGAAGGTTTTATCGCTAGCGGCGCTCCTGGCGGCTATGGCGTTCCTGATCGTTTCGGGGTGCGCCGACGGCCGCGCGCCGATCAACTACGCCGCCGAAATACCCGTCGCGGAGACTGCGGATGCCGTTGAAACCCAGGAGCCAGCGGCGACCCTGAACGCTTCCGACGCTCCGGCTCCCACGGAAGCCGCGACGCCCGTGCAAACCCCGGAGGCCGCCGCGACCCCGGAGGTCACAAAAACCCCGGAGGTTGCGGCAACCGCGCGGGCGACGGAAGCTCCGAAGGCTACGAGCACCCCGAAGGCCACAGCCACGCCCAAGGTCACGAATACCCCGAAGGTCACAGCCACGCCCAAGGCTACGGTCACGCCGAAGCCCGCGGAAACGCCTAAGGCCACGGCCACGGCGACGCCGAAGCCCACGGAAACGCCCAAGGCCACGGCGACGCCGAAGCCCACGGAAACGCCCAAGGCCACGGCCACGCCGAAGCCTACGGCCACGCCGAAACCCACGGATGCCCCGAACCTCTCCTATGAGGAGCAGGTGGTGGAGCTCGTCAACGAGATCCGCGTTGAAAACGGGCTGAGCGCTTTATCGCTCAATTCGGACCTCGCCGATGTCGCGCGCGCGAAATCGCAGGATATGCACGACAAGGGTTACTTCGCGCACGAGAGCCCCACGTACGGCTCCCCGTTCGACATGATGAAGAGCTTCGGCATTTCCTACCGGACGGCGGGCGAGAACATCGCCAAGGGGTATACCAGCCCGCAGGCCGTCGTGGACGGATGGATGAACTCGTCCGGCCACCGCGCCAACATCCTCAATTCCTCGTTTACGCAGATCGGCGTCGGCTATGTCAAGGACGGCCACTACTGGACGCAGATGTTCATCGGATAAGCCCTTCACCATTAACAGCAAGAAACGCTCCCCGTCGTTCGCGCGGGGAGCGTTTTAATTAGCAAGCGGGATTTATGCGTCCGTGCGCAGGAGGCCGTACCAGTACAGATCGGCCCATTCGCCGTCCGGGCCCCGCGTGTGCCGCCGCAGGACGCCCTCCGCCTTCATGCCGAGCTTTTTCATCAGCGATACGGACTTGACCGGATCGATCGTTTCCGCTACGACCTTGTGCAAGCCCAGTTCCCCGAACCCGTATTCGATCAGGGCCTTGCTGGCCTCGTAAGCGTATCCGCGCCGCCAAAACCGCTCGTTGTAAATCCACCCGATTTCGTAGATGCCGTCCTCCTCGCCGGGCATCTGCTTAAAGAGCGCGTGCCCGATCAGCTTTCCGGATTGCACTTCTTCAACGGCGAGGGCGACGGGGTGGTCGATGAAATGCTTTAGGGTGCGCATAGAGGATTCCATGTCGTACGCGGGCTCGCAATGGAGCATGACCGTGGGATTGGAAAAGATCGCGTGGAAGTCCTGCAAATCCTGCTCCCGGTAATTTCGGATGAGCAGCCGCTCCGTTTTTAAACGCATATACCCCCCAAAGGAGAATCTATAAGGCGAATAAGGAATCCGCATTGCGGGCGGATATGGAATCCGCCCCTACCCGTCCAAAAGATCGATGCCGATTTTCTTCAGTTCCTCGTCGGAATATTTCCTTTGGCTGTGGCCGAGCGCGCGGGAGCGCTTCGCGGCGTCGCGGCGGGAGGCGTCCCGGTCCTTTTTCTCGAGATCGGCCTTCGCGGCCGAGAGCGTCGAGATGTTCGCCTCGCGCCAGGAGGCGACGAGCCGCCTGATGTTCGCGTAGGGCTGGGCGTTCTCCCGCGAGGCGTCCGCGGCGAGAAGGAGCAGTTCCGGGTCCATATGCCAGGCGTTGCGCCAGAGGGCGACGTCGTCCTTCTGCGCGGCCGAGGGCGCGCGCCTGACGCCCGCGCGAGAGAGGAGGAGCCGCGCGAGCTCGGCGGTCGCGTCGCGCTCGCGGCGGACGTTCGCCGCGGCCTCGGGCGTGACGGCCCCGTTGATGCGCAGGGTTTCGAGCACCGTGTCGAGGTATTTGAAGCTCGGCTGGCCCGCCGCCGTGAGCTCCGCGCACGCGTCGAGCACGACGCCCTCCGCAAAGCCCCAGTCCTCCGTCCACTTGGTATAGAGGGCGAGCTCGTCCTCCGTGGCGGCGCGGCCCTTCTTCCAGCGTTTGAGGATCGCCTGCGCGCCGCTCTTTCTCGCGTCGCGCTTTTCGATAAAAGCGCGGGCGTCCTCGGGCGTGAACACGCCGTTGTCCGCCCAGAGCTTCGCCTCGGCGTTCATCTGCCAGAGCTTCACGCGCGCGCCGTGGCGGGAAATGCAGTCCGCGACGCACAGCACCGCCGTCTCTTCCTCAAAGCGGAAAGTCTCTATCCAGTCGTAAATTTCCGCGAGCTCGTGTCCGGAGAAGGCGCGCGTGCCGGCGATTTCCGCGAGGCAGGCGACGAGCGATGCGTACTTCCTCGGCGCGTCGGGCGCCCTCTCGCCCACGGAAAGATATTCGACCGTGAGCGGGAAATCCGTCACGACGCGCACGAGCCCCGCGCTCTGCCAGTAGGCGTAGGCGCGGGCGAGCGTCTCCGCGTCGAAGGGCGAATCTTCGTCGCCGGAGGAGGGTTCGCCGCAGCGCATGAGGCCGTAGAGGTACACCTTCACATACTCGCCCTCCGCCCTTGGCATGAAGTCGGCGATGAAGGCGTTTTCAACGATCGTCGCGCCTTTGACAGACGCGCCCTTGATGAACACAGGCACGGCGGTTCTCCTTAGAGCGCGTAGATTTCGCGGTATTTCGAGGCGAGGTAGCGCGTGTAGTACGCGGGGTCGAACGGCGCGCCGCAGGCGTTGAGGATCAGCTCGTTGGGCTTTTTGAGGCTGCCGAAACGGTAGATCTTCTCCGTGAGCCACGCTACGATGGGCGCGAGGCTTCCGCTCTTTACCGTCGCCTCGATGTCGACGTCCTTTCCCATCGCGTCGTAGATCTGCGCCGCGTAGGCGCTGCCGATCGAGTAGGAGGGGAAGTAGCCGAACGCGCCGCCCGACCAGTGGGAATCCTGTAAGACGCCGCGCGTGTCGTCCGGCACGTCCACGCCGAGGTATTCCTTATACATCGCCCTCCACGCCTCGGGCAGGTCGGCGACCTCGAGCGCGCCGCCGATGAGCTTCTTCTCGAGCTCGTAGCGCACCATGATGTGCAGCGAGTAGGTCAGCTCGTCCGCCTCGATGCGGATGAGCGAGGGCGTGGAGTAGTTGGCGGCGCGGTAGAGCAGTTCGGGCGAGATCCGCTTCATCCGCTCCGGGAAGAGCGCGGCGAAGTCGGGGTAGACCAGCTCGATGAACGCGCGGCTGCGGCCGATCATGTTTTCGAAAAGGCGGCTTTGGCTCTCGTGGATGCCCATGCTCGCGCCTGTGCCGAGCGGGGAGCCGAGAAGCTCGTCCGCGGTGTTGAGCTCATACAGCGCGTGCCCGCCCTCGTGGATGACGCTGAAAAAGCTCGAGAGCACGTTGTTCTCGTGATAATGCGTCGTAAGGCGCACGTTGTTCTTGGAGCTTCCGCCCGTGAACGGGTGCTCCACCTCGCCCAGCGCGCAGCGGTCGCGGTCTATGGTGAGGATGGAGACGAGCTTATCCGTCAAAAGCCGCTGCTGCGGGATGGGAAAGGGAGCCTCGAACGGCGTGAGGTCGGCCTGCCTGCCGCGCGCCCCTATCTCGTGGATGAGGGGCACGAGCGCGCTTCGCACGTTGGCGAAATACAGGTCGAGCATCTCCATCGTGAGGCCTTTTTCATACTCGTTGAGCAGCGCGTCATACTTGGGAAGTTCCGGCCGGATATAGCCCGCCATGCGCCGGGTGAAGGCGACGAGCTTCTCGAGGTGCGGCGCGAAGGAGGCGAAGTCGTTGTTGGGCTTGGCCTCGTGCCAGCAGATCGAGGCGGCGCTGATGTCCATGTTGTACTGGACGTATTCCTCCATGGGGATCTTCTCGAGCTTCTCGAGGGATTCGCCCAGCTCCTCCACCTCGCGGCGGGTGATCTCGTCCAGCTCGTCCTTGACGGGGGCGAGCTTCCCTAAGAATTCGCGCATCTCGCCGCCCGTCGAGAGCTTGTAGCTTTCCTCGCTCAATACGCCCATCGTCTGCCCGAGCTCCTCGGCGGCCTTCTTGGGCATGACGGTCTCCGCGTCGTACTGGAGCGTGCCCATCGCGTGCTGGTAGGCGTGGATCTTCGCGAGCAGCGTTTTGAAGCTTTTTACGGTTTCCTGCATAGACATATCCCCCAACTTCATATTTGTTTGGGCCGATGTGCGCCACCGGCCCGCTTTCCTGTGTAGCCTTTAATCGTCGTCCTCGTCCGCGTCGATGACGACGACGTTGTCGCCGATGATGACGTTGCCGTCCCGATCGATGTTCCTGCGCCTGCGGTAGCGCCGATCCGCCCAATGCGCGATGGGATAGTAGAGGGGGATCGTAAGGAACAGCGTCCACGCCGGGTGCCAGAGCTGCCAGACAGTACCCAGCAGCAGGAACAGGCACACGAGGAACACGGGATAGGGAAAAGCCTTCCAGAAGCTGCGCCTGCGCCTGCCCTTGGCCCATTTCGCGATCGAGTAGTAGACGGGAATGGTGATGTAGAGGATCCAGCCCGGGTGCCACAGGTTCCAGAGGATGCCGATGAGGATGTAAACGAGGGTCACGAAGATGGGATAGGGGAACACGAGCCAGAAGGACTTATCCTCCTCCTCGCGGCGTTCGCGCCTGCGCTTATCCGCGTTCACGTGGATGTGCACGCCGCTTTTGTCGTTTTCGTACGTGCAGTTGTCCTCGTCGTCCTCCTCGGCCTCGTATTCCTCCTCGTCGTCGCCGTAGGTGAAATAGAAGCCGTCCTTCGCGTTGAACTTGAGGGGCTTCCCGTTGATGGTGACCTTCACGCCCTTCTCCGGATCCGGCTCGGGGACGGGGTCCTCGGTCCTTAAAAGCTCGTCGATGCTCACGCCGTACACGCGCGACAAAAGGATGAGGTTGTCGGTGTCGGGGGAAGCCTCCGCGCGCTCCCATTTGCTCACGGCCTGGCGCGAGATGCCAAGCTTCGCCGCGAGTTCCTCCTGCGAGAGGCCGTGCTGCTTTCTGAGCTGCACGAGCCTGTTTGCGATTTCGATGTTCATGGCAATACCTCCCAATCGCTCCTGACTGATGCGTTGAGCATACCCGCAACCGAGGGGTTTTGGCTACCAACTCTGCTTTTCATTTGAAAAATGCCGCGCAATTATCGGTTGCGCCGGGTTGCGCGGCACGAAAAAAGTAAGGTTTTCCGCGGTGGAACCGGGTAGCGGCGCAATCAGCCGATGCGGTCCTTGCCGCCCATGTACATCCGAAGCGCCTCGGGGATGCGGATCGTGCCGTCCGGGCCGAGGTTGTTTTCGAGGAAGGCGATGAGCGTCCTCGGCGGCGCGACGACGGTGTTGTTGAGCGTGTGCGCGAAGTAATTGCCCTTCTCCTTGTTCTTGACGCGGATGCCCAGGCGTCTCGCCTGCGCGTCCCCGAGGTTCGAGCAGCTGCCCACCTCGAAGTATTTTCCCTGGCGCGGGCTCCAGGCCTCCACGTCCACGCTCTTGACCTTGAGGTCGGCGAGGTCGCCCGAGCAGCACTCGAGCGTCCTTACGGGGATGTCGAGGGAGCGGAAGAATTCCACCGTGAAGCCCCAGAGCTTTTCGTACCACTCCATGCTCTCCTCCGGGCGGCAGACGACGACCATCTCCTGCTTCTCGAACTGGTGCACGCGGTAGACCCCGCGCTCCTCGATGCCGTGCGCGCCCACCTCCTTGCGGAAGCACGGCGAATAGCTCGTGAGCGTGTAGGGCAGCTTCTCCTCCTCGAGGAAAGCGTCTATGAAGCGGCCGATCATCGAGTGCTCGCTCGTGCCGATGAGGTAGAGGTCCTCGCCCTCGATTTTGTACATCATGTTTTCCATTTCCTTGAAGCTCATCACGCCCGTCACCACGTTGGCGCGGATCATGAAGGGCGGCACGCAGTAGGTGAAACCGCGCTCGATCATGAAGTCCCGCGCGTAAGAAATAAGGGCGCTGTGCAGCCGCGCGACGTCCCCCGTGAGGAAATAGAAGCCGTTGCCGGAGGTTTTCCTGGCGCTGTCGAGGTCGAGCCCCGAAAGGCGCTCCATGATCTCCGTATGGTAGGGGACATCAAAACCCGGAACCGCCGGCTCGCCGAAGCGCGCGATTTCGACGTTCTCGGAATCGTCCCGGCCGATGGGGACGGAGGGGGCGATGATGTTGGGGATGACGAGCATCCTCTGGCGGATTTCCTCCTCCAGCGCAACCTCGCGCTCGGCCAGGGCGGCCATCTCGTCCGCCATGGACTTGACCTGCTGCTTCGCTGCCTCGGCCTCGTCCTTCTGACCCTTGGCCATGAACGCGCCGATCTGCTTGGAGAGGACGTTCCTCTGGTTTCGCAGATAGTCGCATCGCGCGTGGGATTCGCGCCATTCGCGATCGAGCTCCGCCACCTCGTCCACGAGGGGCAGCTTGTCGAACTGGAACTTCTTTTTGATGTTCTCCCGCACGAGCTCGGGGCTGTTCCGGATGAGCTTTATGTCGATCATGCTGATTCTCCGTTATGCTGGTATCATTACATTACATTCTTTCGGGCGCTTCGAGGCCGAGCAGGTACAGCGCGTTCTTGATCGTCTGCCGCGCGGCGTCGGTCAGCGCGAGGCGCGCCGCGCGCACCCCGGGCACCTCGTCGAGTATACGGCACTCGAAATAGAACTTGTTGAACGCGGAGGCGACGTCGATGGCGCAGCGCGCGACGAGGTACGGCTCGTTCTTCTCGGCCGCGGCCTTCACCGCCTCGGGCAGCGCGGCGATGGCGCGGATGAGCTCCGCGGCGGAAACCTCCTTGAGGAGGGAGTAGTCCACGCCCTCTTTCTCATAGCCGCCGGCCTTGCGCAGCACCGAGCAGCAGCGCGCGTGCGTATATTGCGCGTAAGGGCCGGTTTCACCGTCGAAATTCAGCACCTTCGCCCAGGAGAACGAGGTGTCCTTGATGCGGCTGTTGTACAATACGCCCCAGATGATGGCGCCCACGCCCACGGCGCGCGCGGCCTCCTGCTTGTTCTCGAGGTCGGGGCTCTTTTCCTTGATGATCTCGAGCGTCTTTTCGATGGAGGCCTTCAATACGTCCTCGAGGTAGACCACGTTGCCGTGGCGCGTCGAGAGCGTGCCCTCCTCCATGGAGACCATGCCGAAGTTGACGTGCTCGCAGTTCTTCACCCAGTCCTTTCCCATGAGCTCCAGCACCTTGAAGAACTGGCGGAAGTGCAGGTTCTGCTGGTAGGCGACGACGTAGAGGGACTTTACGAAGTCGTAGGTCTTCTTGCGGTAGCACGCGGCGGCGAGGTCGCGCGTGGCGTAGAGCGTCGCCCCGTCGGACTTGACGATGATGCAGGGGGGCATGTCGTATGCCGAAAGGTCCACGATCTTCGCGCCCTTGTCGGTCACGAGCAAGCCCTTGTCGTCGAGCTCGTCGATGATGGCCTGCATTTTATCCTCATAGAAGCTCTCGCCCGCGTAGCTGTCGAAGGAAACGCCGAGGAGCTTATAGACTTCGCCGTCTTCCTTGAGCGTGAGGTCCTTCATGCGCTGCCAGAGATCGACCGCCTCCGCGTCGCCCTCCTCGATTTTGCGGAACCACGCGCGCGCCTCGGCGTTGAGGGTATCGTCCTTCTCGGCCTCCTCGTGGAAGCGGACGTAGAGATGCACGAGCTCGCGCACCGTGCTCCCTTCGATGGGCTTGCCCTCGCCCCATTTCTTATAAGCGACGAGCATCTTGCCGAACTGCGTGCCCCAGTCGCCCAGGTGGTTGATGGCGATGGTGTGGTAGCCCAGCGCCTTGTAGATGCGGTTGAGCGCGTGGCCGATGGCGGTTGTGGGAAGGTGGCCGATGTGGAAGGCTTTCGCGATGTTGATGGAGGAGAACTCCACGCACACGTTTTTGCCGCCCCCGACGTCGCTTCCGCCGTAAGAATCGCCCTCAAAAAGGACGCGGCTGATGGCCTTCCTGGCGAGGTCGGCCCGGTCGGCATAGAAGTTGAGGTAGCCTCCCGCGGCGTCGGCGCGCTCGATGCCCGCGGGCAGGACGAGCTTTTCCTTAAGCTCCGCGGCGATAGCGGCCGGCGCTTTTTTGAGCGCTTTGGCGAGGCGGAAGCAGGGGAAGGCGTAGTCCCCCATCGCGCGCTCGGGCGGCGTCTCGATGTACCCCAGAAGCTCCGTTTCCGAAAGCCCCGTCGCCTCGGCGAGGCTCTTTGCGATAGATGGTTTCGCGTCCATAAAGGTTCTCCCGTATATAAATTTGCTCTTTTCGGTCTGAATACTTAATATACCACAGCGGCCTGAAAAAGTTAACCCGAATTTTCCTATTAAGGCTTACAGGAGCGAGGCTACGCAGTAAACCGTCGAGGAAAGGCCCCCCGCGAGCATGATGAGGTAAACGGCCTTGCGGAAGCCCGCGTTGCCGATGCGCTTATGGAGCGCCGTGCCGATGAGTATGCCCGCCGCGAGCACGGGCAGGCACGTGGCGAAGGTTTTGAAGGTTTCAATCGTGTACATGTCGAGCCAGAGGATGCGCAGCACGAGGCTCAGGCTGTTGAGCGTGAACCACAGCGCGCTCATCGTCGCGCGAAAGGAACCTTTGTCCCTGAGCTGCTCGTTGGCGTAGACGATGATGAGGGGGCCGCCCGCGGAGAACATGCCCTGCACGAGCGCGCCCAGCGCGAGCGCCGCGTACTGCGCCGCCTTGCCGATCGCCGGCGGCTCCTGCTTTTTTATAAAGCTGTACCACGTGCCCCGCGCTCCGGCGAAGACGATCGTGACGCCGAGGATGAGCTTGAGCGCCGCCTCATATTTTGCGAGCGCGGCGTAGATGAGGATCCCCGCTGGGATGAAGGGCAGCACGCAGAGCGTGATTTTCAGATACTCCTTCCAGTTGACCTCCTTCAGGCTCGTGAAGAAGATCACGCCGCCCGAGGTGAGCGAGTTGAGCGAGAGCAGCGCCACGGCGGAGGCGGTGCCCAGCGCGATCGCGAGGAAGGGGAGCGCCACCGCCGTGGAGCCGAAGCCCGCGAAGCCCTCGATGACCTGCGCGACAAACGCGAGGACGTAATACCAGATCATAGGCGCGTCTCAAGAAACGCGCGGCGCGCGTCCCCGGGCACGAGCGAGCCGCCCGTCAGCCACGCGATGTGCGAGGCGCTTTCCATATAGGGCGCGAGGCCGTGTTTTTCGATGTATTCCTTTCCCTCGGGCGTGCGGAAAATGCCCCGTGGTCCCGCGAAGGCGGCGCAGGCGGAAGGCTCCGCGAAGATGTTCTCGCTGGAGAGGAGCGCGCGCATGTCCTCGTAGAGCGCGGCGTCGTTCACCGTGAACGCGCCGGAGAGGAGTCCTTCCATCACGCGTCCCACGAAGCCGGACGGGCGGCCCACCGCGAGCCCGTCCGCGTGCGTTTTGCCCGTAAGGCCGATGTCCTGCACGGAGATTTCATTGTGAAGTCCCGTCGCCATGCCGAGCGTCACACAGGGCGCCTGCACAGGTTCTATGAAAAAGACGTGCGCGTCGTTCCCGTAGAGGAGCTTCAGCCCGAAGGCGATGCCCCCCGGCCCGCCGCCAACCCCGCAGGGGAGGTAGACGAAGAGCGGGTGCGCGGGACCGACGGCAACGCCCGCCTCCTCGAGTTGGCGCGCGAGGCGCTTTGCGGCGACCGCGTAACCCATGAAGAGGTCCCTTGAGTTCTCGTCGTCCACGAAGTAGCTCATGGGGTCCGCGTCGGAGCGCGCGCGCCCCTCCTCGACCGCGGCGGAATAATCCCCGCCGTACTCGATCACATCGACGCCCTTGCTGCGCAAAAGGTCCTTTTTCCATTGCTTCGCGTCCGCGCTCATATGCACCGTGACGCGGAAGCCGAGCGCCGCGCTCATGATTCCTATGGAGAGGCCGAGGTTGCCCGTGGAACCGACCTGCACGGCATATTGGGAAAAGAATGCCCGCGCCTCGCCGGAGGCGAGCGTTTGATAGCTTTCCCCTTCCCGAAGAAGCCCCTTCGCGACGGCGAGATCCTCGGCGTGCTTCAGCACCTCGTAGATGCCGCCGCGCGCCTTGACCGAGCCCGCGATGGGGAGGTCGCAGTCGAGCTTCGCGAAGAGCCTGCCCTGGATATCCGCGCCGACGGCGGCCTTCATTTCGGGGATTTCCCGAAGCGGCGACTCGATGACGCCGCCCGCATCCCGCGTTTCGGGAAAGCGCGCTTCGAGAAAAGGCGCGAAGCGCGAAAGGCGCGCGCGCGCGTCCTCCACGTCCGCCTCGCGGATGTCGAGTTTCGCGAGGGCTTTCCCCGCGTCCGTCAGGTTGGGGTTGAGCCACGCGCCCTCCCGCGCGGCGGCGAGGGTCTTCACGATGGGCAAATCGGACTGGTACAAGGCTTCTTTCCTCCCTGCGCAAACATTCGGATTCATTGTACACGCGCGCGGGGCGGGGCGCAACACAAAGAGGAATTCTTAACGGGGGGAGGGAGGCAAAAAAGCCCCCGCCGGCAGACGGGGGCCGCTGTCATTTTTAAATTTCCTCCAGCCAGCCGTCCTCCGGGGCAAGTTCCTTGACGAAGATGCGCCCTGCGTCCTCCATGTCCTTCGTCTGGTGGTATTTGAAGGCCATGCGGTTCTCCCCGAGCCTGCCCACGATCTCGATTTTGCCGGTGGGATGCGAGAGGCAGTATTTGAAGCACTTGCCCTGCCCGCTCTGCATGGATTTAGCCTTTTCCACGATGTCATACCCCTCGAGGAAGGGTACCTGGAAATTGCTCTTCACCCCCGTGACCGGCCTGCACTGGAACACATAGTAAGGCACCACGCCGTAAGCCGTGAGCCGCCGAAGGAGCGTCCCGAGCACCTCCGCCGAATCGTTCACGCCGCGCAGCAGCACCGTCTGGTTCTTGACGACCACGCCGCAGCGCAGCAGCGCCTGCACGGCTGTTCGCGATTGCGGGGTGAACTCGTTGGGGTGGTTGAACTGCGTCACGAGGTAGAGCTGCTTTTTCTGCGTATAACGCTTGAACAGGGAAAGGAGCTCCTCATCCTCGAAGACGCGCATGGGGTATACGACCGGCATGCGCGAGGCGATGCGGATGAGGTCGATGTGCGGGATCTGCGTGAGCTCGCTGAAGTAGCGCTCGAGCGTCGCCGTGGGGAGCATGAGCGTATCCCCGCCCGAGAGGATGACGTTGGTGATCTCCTCGTGCTCGCGCACGTAGCGGACCATGTCGTCGAGGCGGGAGAGGATCTCCTCGTCCGTCAGCCCCACGAGGCGCTTTCGGAAGCAGTGGCGGCAGTACATGGCGCAGCGGTTCGTCGTCAATACGAGCGCGCTTTCCTGATATTTGTGCTGCACGCCGGAAACGACCGTGTTGTGCGCCTCCCCGCTCGTGTCGAAATCTCCCTCGGCGTCGAACTCGCTCGCGCCGGGCACGCACATCTTGCGGATGGGATCGTCCGGATCGCGAAAATCGATCAGCGAAAGGTAATAGCGCGGGATGGACATGGGATAATGCTCCAAGAGGCCGGAAAGCCTCCGCGTTTCCTCATCGCTTAAGCCGAGCGATGAGGTGAGTTGGGAAATATCGGTGACGTTGTTCCTGATTTCCTCCTGCCAATACATATAAAAATCCCCCTTTCACGGAATTATTATGAGAAATAATTTCATTCGTTAATCGCATGTTCAGAAATGCGTATTTCGCGGACATTTCGCGGATTTCAAATAGTTTACCACGATATTGGATGAAAAATCCAATAGATCGGGCGATAAAAATATGAATATACTGTAAACGCGAAAAATGGATTGCTTTCGACAGGAGCCATTCGGTTGCGCGGGCGGGAAGAGGGGCGCGGCCTGAAAGCGGATCAAAAAAGTGCGCTCATGCAAAAAAGCGGCTTAGCCGCTTTTTTGAACAAACAGTTTTTAGTTGATGCCGTAGCGCTTCTTGAAGCGGTCGACGCGTCCGCCCGTATCCACCAGCTTCTGGCGGCCGGTATAGAACGGATGGCATTTGGAACAGATTTCGACCTTGAGCTCGCCCTTGATGGAGCCGCTTTTGAAGGTCTCGCCGCAGGCGCAGCGCACCGCGCACTCGCCGTAAGCCGGATGGATATCCTTCTTCATGGTTGTTCTCCTTCTGGTAATTGCTGGGCGCAGAACGAAACGCCGCCCTGCTGCTGCATCCGGGATATACCCGAACAGCAAGCATTATAACCCGCGCGCGCCTGAAAAAGCAAGGCTTTTTTCAGTTAATTGATCCTTTTTCCGATGGAAAAACCCTCTTTTTCGTAGATCTTGTTCCACGAGCTCAGGCGCTGAATGAATTCGCCGTTGGTTTCCGTCCTCTCGAGCATGGCGATGAGCTGCTCCGTGACGTCGCCGGGGGTTCCGGAGGAGAGCGTGCGGCGGATTGCGAACACGCCCTCGAGCTCTTCCTTGCTCAATAAAAGTTCTTCGCGGCGCGTGCCGGACTTGTAGATATCGATGGCCGGGAAGATGCGCTTCTCGCTCATCTTGCGGTCGAGGTGGATTTCCATGTTGCCGGTGCCCTTGAATTCCTCGTAGACGATGTCGTCCATGCGCGAGCCGGTCTCGATGAGCGCCGTCGCGATGATGGTGAGGCTGCCGCCGTTTTCGATGTTGCGCGCCGCGCCGAAAAAGCGCTTGGGCTTATGCAGCGCGCCGGGGTCCATGCCGCCGGAGAGGGTCTTGCCCGTGGCGGGGATGGTGAGGTTGTACGCGCGCGCAAGGCGCGTGATGGAGTCCATCAGCACCACGACGTCCCGCCCCTGCTCGACGAGGCGCATCGCGCGCTCCTGCGCCATCTCGGCGACGCGGGTGTGGTGCTCGGGCAGTTCGTCGAACGTCGAATAGAGCACCTCGCCCTTGATGGAGCGCTGCATGTCGGTGACTTCCTCGGGGCGCTCGTCGATCAACAAAACGATCAGGTGCACGTCCGGGTAATTTGTCGATATCCCGTGGGCGATGTTCTTTAAAAGCGTGGTCTTGCCGCTCTTGGGCTGGCTGACGATCATGCCGCGCTGCCCCTTGCCGATGGGGGAGATGAGGTCGATGAGGCGGATGGCGAGGTTCTGATCGCGGCCGAGGCCCTTGGATTCGAGCGTGAGCCTCTCGTTGGGGAAGATGGGCACGAGCTCCTCGAACGGGCGGCGCGTCTGCGCCTTCTCGGGCTCGTCGCCGTTGATGGCGGTGATGTATAAAAGCGCGAGGAAGCGCTCGCCCTCCTTGGAGGGACGCGTTTTGCCGGTCACCATATCGCCCGTCTTGAGGCCGAAGCGGCGTATCTGGGCGATGGAAACGTATACGTCCCGGTTGCCGGGGAGGTAATTGTCGCTCCTCAGGAAGCCGTAGCCGTCCGGCAGCACCTCAAGCACGCCCTCGCAGTCCCCGCAGGCGCCGCCCTCGAGCATCTCGGGCACGGCGGGGTTGGAGGTTCCGTATTCCTTATTATAATAACCCTCGGGCTTCTGCGGGCGGAAATCGTCCGGCATGTCCATGGGCGCGTAGCCGCCAAAGCCGTCCTGCCGGTAGGGCTGCTGGAAATTCTCCTGCCGGTACGGCTGCTGATAGTTGTCCTGCCGGTAGGGCTGCTGGTAATTATCCTGCCGGTAGCCGGCGTCGCGCTGGCGCGTGTCGTAGCCCTGGTTGTAGCCGCCGCGCGGGCCGCCCGTCGCGCCGTACCCGCCCTGATAATCCTGCCGCGGCTGGCGCTGGGGATAATTCTGGTTGTTGTAGCGGCGCGTGTAGCCGCCGCCCTGATAATCCTGCCGCGGCTGCTGGGGCGGCCGGTAGGATTGTTGGTAGCGCGGGCGCTGCTCGTACGCCTCGTCCCGCGCGCCCGGGTCCCGCGTTTCGGGCGCGGCCGGGGGGCGTTCCGCGCCCGCGTCGGCGCCGGAAGCGGCCGGTTGCGCGGCCTCGGGCTCGGGCGAATGCGAAGGCGAAGGCGCGTCCTCGGGCTTCGGTTCCTCGGAGAAGGAATTGGGCACCACGCCGCCGTTCATGATGATGTCCACCAGCTCGCCCTTGCGGTATTTGGTGAGGGATTTCGCCCCCTGGAGTTTCGCGATCTCGCGCAGATCGCCGAGGCTTTTTTCTAAAAGCTGTTCTCGTGTCACTAAGATGCTCCTTTCAAGAACGCACAAAAATGATTGCAAAGAAAAAATCGCTGCATGAAGCTGAATGCCTATTTATCAGTATTATGCCCTAATTCTGGAAAATAAAACATTAGAATCGGAGGGGAGGCGCAGGCGCGCCCGTCACACTGATCGTAGATATCTTCCCATAACAAACGCGCCTTGTCAAGCGGCCAAACCATCATTTAATAGTGTGTTAACGCATATATTTCCTTGAATACACAATTGACGGACAGGGAGGATGCGCATGGACCGTACAACGCTTGAATCGGGTGTCGCGCGGATACGCACGCACAGCGTGCACATAGACGGGCGGGAGCTTGTGAGTATCAGCGCCGTGAAGGATGTGGAGAGCTTCAACGACGAGGAGGTGCAGCTCGTGACGGACGCGGGGGACCTTCGGATCGAGGGCAACGGGCTCCACATCACGCGGCTGAGCCTCGACGACGGGCAGGTGATCATCGAGGGCGAAATACTCGCGCTCGAGTACGCCGAATCCGCCGAACAGCGCGGGAACCTCTTTTCCAGGATGTTCAGATGACAGGCGGAAGGGTCGCCGGCGAGCTCACCGTGCTTGCCGGCTGCTTCGTCACGGGGCTTGCCGCCGGCGTGCTCTACGACGTGTTCCGCCTTCTCCGGCTGTTTTTTTACAAGTCGAGGTTCCGGGACGCGGCGTTCGACCTGCTCTTCTACGCGGCGGCGGGCGTCATGCTCGCGCTCGCGCTCTACGAGCTCAACGGCGGCTCGCCGCGGCTCTACGCCCTGGCGGGCTTCGCCGCGGGCGCGCTCGCCTATATCCGCACGGTGGACGACGCGATTTCGCTCATGGCGCGCGACTTCGCCGCGCGGCTAAAAGAAAGGCGGGCGAGAAAGGAAAAAGAGCCAAAATAACCCTTGTAATCCTCCGGGTTTTGAAGTATATATATGTATAAGTCAAAGTATATCCCATCGATTTTCGTCCGGAGGCAGCATGGCGCACAAACGCAGGTTCAAGGCGACTCCGCGCTTCATCGCACTGGTGATGCTGGTGTGCTTCGCTTTCGCGTGCGCGGTTTACCTGGCGCAGGAAAACAAGCTCGCCGAGGTCCGGGCGAAGCAGGCCGAGCTCGACGCCCGCTACGCGGAGCTGAAGGCGGAGGAGCAACGCCTCGAATACATGATCGAGTACGCGAAGAGCGACGAGTACCGCCTCCAGTATGCGCGCGAGAAGCTCGGGCTGGTGCTGCCGGGCGACATCAAGTTCAACATCAAGGATAGGTAAAACCATCGAGGATGAAGGAAACGGCGGCTTCCGCTTCTTGCGGGAGCTTTTTTGCGCTGGGCGGCTTCCGCCCGCCGTTGACATTCCGCGGGGCAGACCCTATCATAGAGTCTGTTCACCGGCCGCGCGCGGCCATACGACGGGAGAAAACGTGAAACCGCTTGTTTTTGGAAAAATCCGGCGCATCTCGCTCACGGCGCTGTGCGCCGCGCTCATCGCCGTGGGCGCGTTCATCCGCGTGCCGGTGCCGGGCGTGCCCTTCACGCTGCAGACGTTCTTCGTGACGCTTTCGGGCCTTTTGCTCGGGGGCGGCCTCGGCGCGTGCAGCGCGCTTCTTTACCTGGCCGTGGGGCTTTTCGGCTTCCCCGTGTTCGCGGGCGGCGGCGGGCCCGGCTATGTGCTCCAGCCGAGCTTCGGCTATCTCGTCGGCTTCGTGCTCGGCGCGTTCATCACGGGGAAAATCGCTTATGCCGGCGCGGAGCCGTCCGCGCGGCGCATGTATCTTGCCGCGTTCGCGGGCCTCGGCGCGGTGTATCTCTGCGGCATGGCCTACTACGCCGCCGTCAAGGCGCTGTATCTTGCGATGCCGGTCGCGTTCGGCAACATCCTGCTGTACTGCTTTTTGATCTTCCTGCCGGGGGATGCGGCGATGAGCGTCGTCGCGGTGCTGGTCGCAAGAAGGCTCCGGCCGGTTCTCGCGCGCGGATGACGGCCCCGCAGGGCGTCCGCGCCGCGCCGCTCCGGCGGCGCGTAACCCCGTGCCCGGGACGGACTATCTGAAGTTCTACATTTTCCAGGTGATTTCATGGCGGTATTTGGCGTTCTTTCAGGAAATCGGTATTGCTCTGTCACGATTGCGATGTAAATGCAGGGTATTAACGGTTCTCCTGCATTTTTCGCTCGCTTGTCCGGATTCGGTGTAATTTCTCAAAATACGACCAAATATTGACAATTATCATCGTATGCATTCCACTTTACCCACGTTACCCACATGGTTATCCACAATCCGGGCTTTTTTCAGCCCGCTTATGTGAATAAACCATGAACCCCGCGGGCGCGGGGTTCATGAAGAAACGCATAAAAGAGCGCCGAATGTATAAAATGTAAAAATTTGACAATGTTTTTCCCTTTTCGGATGAAACCGGAATGCAGCGCTTGCTGCAATCGACGGGAAGCGCCATCGTCAAACCGCGCTCTCGATCTCCTCGCGGCGGGAGCGCTCGCGCGCGTCCTCCATGATGAGCTTGTCGGCCACGAGCGCGATGAACTCGCCGTTGGTGGGCTTGTCGTTTTTCGAATATATGTTATAGCCGAACAGCTGGTTGATGTTCTCGATCTTGCCGCGCGTCCAGGCGACCTCAATGGAGTGGCGGATGGCGCGCTCAACCTTGGAGGCGGAGGTCGAGAAGCGCTTGGCGATGCCGGGGTAAAGCTCCTTGGTGATGCGGTTGATGAGCTCGGGCTGGAAGTAGACCATGCGGATGGCCTCGCGCAGGTAATGATAGCCCTTGATGTGCGCCGGGATGCCGATCACGAGGAAAACGGAGGTGATCTTCTCGTCGAGGGAGCGGGGCTGCGCCGCGCTCATGCAATACTGGGAACGGCTGACGTAGGAGTTGTCCATCATGTCGAGCATCCGCTTGAAGACCGCCTCGGGATCCGCAGGCTTCACCATGTAGTATTTCGCGCCGAGCGTGCACGCCTGCCTGACCATGTCCTCCTGGCGCATGGCGCTGACCACCATCACCGCGGGGGGATTATCCACGAGGCCCGCGCTGATCCGCTCGAGCAGCTCGAAGCCGTCCGCGCGGGGCATGATGAGCTCCGTGATCAAGACGTCGTAGCTGCCGTTGTGGAGCGCCTCAAGCGCCGCCTGTCCGTCGATTGCGGTGTCGAATTGGGCAACCTGCTCCTGAGCGGCGAAATAGTCGCGCATCGCGCCTTGGAATTGCGTGTTGCCATCCGCCATAAGAACCCTGTATTTTGTCATTTGTGCCCTCCTCTTCCCCAATATATGGGGTTTTTTGTCATCACCATAAGGATAACACCGCAATTTCTGCGATGAAAGGGAAGGAAAATAGCTTCTTTTGGCGCATTTTGGCGCCGTTTCTGCGGTATATGTAGACTCGTGCAGGTATATTCCCACCATCTGTTGACAAAAGGCGCGGCGGAGGGTTAAATTTCTTGTATCGGGCGCCACGCGGCAATACGCTTCGGCACCGTTCGCCCGCCGGAAACGGAAAACGGCGGCGCGCGAAAAACCCTGCGGGGACGGGGATTCCGGCGCGATCCGCCGTTGCGCCGTCATGGAAGAAGGAGCTCGATGGAATACGTTTTTGAAAAGGCGAAGGCGTCCGATCTGGACGCCGTCATGGGGAACATCAAAGCCGTGCGCGCGGCGGGGCTGACCGACTGGGAGGAGGAATACCCCGCGCGCGAGCACATCGAAGGAGATGCGGCGCAGGGTACGCTCTACGTGCTGCGCGCGGGGGACGGGGGACTCCTCGCCAGCATCGCCATGTACGTGGACGACGCGGAGTTTGAGAAGGAGACCGCAACGGTCCAATGGACGCCGGCCGAGAAGCACGCCTCACTCTTTCGCCTGTGCGTGCGCGCGGACCTGCACGGGAGGGGCCTTGGCGCGATCGCGGTCGCGCGCGCGCTCGACATCGCCCGCGCGCAAGGCTGCGGGGCCGCGCGCCTGCTCGCGAGCGAGGCCGTCCCCGCCGCGAACCGGCTCTATCAGAAGCTCGGCTTTACCTGCCTCGGGCGCGTCTACCTCTACGAGTGGTGGTTCAACGCGTACGAAAAGATGCTGTAAAAGGGGAGGGAACGTTGAGGGCTTTCCAAACCCAGGCCGAGGGCCGAAGGGCCTCGGAACCCAGACGCGCAATTGCCTTGAAATCCGGCATTCCGGCGATCGGGATTCCAAAGGGATCGTCCCTCTGGCGGGAGCGCGAGGGAGGAGCCCTCGAAAAGAGAACCGGTAATCGAAAGGCCGTCCGTTTGCCGGGCAGCCTTTTTAATGCTCCGCGTTTGTAGTTTTCGCGCGCTATTCCCCGGGGAATAAGCGGATGTTTCGCCCGGGTCAGCCGCAATCCCGCGCGAGGGGCGAGGTGTCGAGGCGGCCGTAGCGCGAGAGGAAGGCATAGAGCGTCCGTGCCATGAGCCTGAGCCCGCCCTCGGAATCGCTCTCGATGTTGAGCGGCATCAGCGGCTCGTGCAGCGACATGCGAAGCAGGAACCACCCGTCGCCGCGGGCGGGATCCGCGTTGACGCGCAGGCCCTCGAAATTGACCGGCGCAACGGAGAAACCCTCCGCCGAGGCGACGTATTCCTCAAGCTCCCGAAGCACCTTTTTGCCGTATTCCGCAAAATCGTCCCCGCCGATGGCCATGCGGTACTCGCGGCTCTCGTACGGTTCGCGAAGCCCGTCGATGAGGTGGGAGAGGGCATGCCCTTCCCTCTTCGCGCGGGCGAGCTCTATGACGAGCTTCACCATCAGGTACGCGCCGTCGTCGAGGAAGTAGTTCTCGCGCAGCGCCCCGTGGCCGGAGGTCTCCATGGCGACCTCGGCGTCCTGCCCGGCGGCGTTGAGGCGGATCGCCTCGTCGATGACGTTCTTGTAGCCGCGCTTGAAACGGCAGTGCACGCCGCCGCGCATGCGGATGAAGTCGGCAAGGCCGGTCGAGGTGATCGAGTCGGTGACGATCGCGGTGCCCGGATGGTCGCGAAGGGCAATCGCCGCGATCATGGCGATGAGCCGGTTGCGGTTCAGCTCCCGCCCGTCGGGCAGCACGGCGCCCGCGCGGTCGACGTCCGTGTCGAAGATGATGCCGAGGTCCGCCCCGGATTCGAGCACGGCCTTGGTGACGAATTCCATCGCGCGCGCGTCCTCGGGATTCGGCGCGTGGTTGGGGAAGCGCCCGTCCGGCTCGAGGAAGAGGCTGCCGCGCGTGTCCGCGCCCAAGGGCGCGAGCACGTCCGCGGCGAAGAAGCCGCCCGCGCCGTTGCCCGCGTCGACGATGATCCGAAGCCCTTCGAGCGGCTTTTCGCCAAGCTGTGCGCCTTGTATGATCCTCTCGCGCAGCAAAGCCGCGTATGTCCCCATGAAATCCGCCTTCCCGATCGCGGCGGCCCGCCCCGCAGGGTAGTCGCCGGATTGCGCCCGGCCGAGGATCGACGCGATCTCCTTCTTGTCGAGCCCGCCGAAGCGCGTGAAGAACTTGAAGCCGTTCCTCTCGAAGGGAAGATGGCTCGCCGTGATCATGACGGCGCCGTCGAACGCGCAGTCTTCGGCCACGGTCGACATGAACATGGCGGGCGTCGTCGCGAGGCCGAAGTCCGCCACGGCAGCCCCCGCCCCGGCGAGGCCCTCGGCGATACGCGCGAAAAGCGCCGCGCCGGTGACGCGCGAATCGCGCCCCACGGCGATCCGCAATTCCTCCGGAAGCTTGTTCAGTTTTTCCGAAAGCCATGCCGCGAACGCGCCGCCGATGCGCCGCGCGGCCTCGTCCGTCAGATCGACCTCCCTGCCGCCCGCGATGGAGAGCGCGGTGCCGCGGATGTCGCTCCCGTTCTGAAGTTTCATGAGATCAGGCATATCCCGACTCCTTTCACGTAACAATAAACCGATTTGCCGTAACCCGTATGATCATCACCGGCAGCAGAAATTGCAGTACATGCACATGAGCCACGAGATAAGAAAGCTCCCGCACAGGCGGTTCATGTTCAAAAACGGCACGGAAAAGTTGCGCCCATAGTCCGCGTACTGCCTGCCGGGGTTCCTCAGTTCCTCGAGCAGTTCCCGGTAGGCCGCGTTGCCGGGGTCCAGCTCGACGGCGCGCTGCGCGTGCTGTATGGCGGCGATCGTGCTGCCCAGGCCCTGGTTCGCGACGGCGCTGTAGTAGTACCAGAGCGCGCCGCGCTCGCGGACGCCCGCAAGCACGTTGAGCGCCTCCTGATAGCGGCCGAAATCGATGTAGGCACGCGCGGCGTTCATGCGCGGATCGGAGCCTTGGCCTTCCTCGCCGAAACCTTCCCACGCGCCGCGGTAACCGCCGTAGCTCCCGCCGTAGTTTCCGCTCCCCGCGTAACTTCCGCCGTATCCCTTCTGAGAGGAGGCGCCGCCGCCGTTGATGATCTGATCGTACGCGGCGTTGATCTCCTTCATGCGCTGCTCGGCGAGCCTGTTGCCGGGGTTCGCGTCGGGATGGTATTTCTTGGCGAGGTGGCGATAGGCCTTTTTCACCTCGTCGTCCGTGGCGGTGGTCGGCACGCCGAGCACCTTATACGGATCGGTTATCGGCATCCGAACGCCTCCTTTCATGAGCGCGTTTCGCGCGCTTCATTTCAAAGCGCGTCCACACGCCGGAGTATATCACATTTCGCATCAGCCCGATATCCTCGACGAGAGGGAGCTTCTCGAATTCCCCCGCGCACTCGCCCATGAGCACCTCGAGGATCTCGCGGCAGCGCAGGTCGAAATCCGGCGTGCCGCACTCGGCTTTGAGCGGGTTGAAACTGCCGCGCCGGAGGTCCTTTTCGCAGTCGTCCCACGCGTCCATCACGTAGATGAATCTGCCCAGCGCCATGCCGAACGCGCGAAGGCGCGGCGCCCAGATGTCCTCCCGCGGGGCGAAGACGGCGGCCGTCACCGCGCCGAAGCAGGCGGCTGCCGCGTCGGCGGAAGCGTTTTCATCGCGCTCGAGCGCCGAAAGCCTCGCGAGCGCCGCGCCGATGGCGGCGCACTGCCCGGGCCACGCGGACGCGATGGAATCATAACGCCTGCGAAGGAGGGAAGCCTCGGTGCGGCGGACGGGGTTGCGCTCGTCCCGCCAGTCGTCGAGGCACTTGTGGTAATAGAGCGCGATGGTCATATCCGCCGCGTAATTTGTGAAGGCGCTCTGCTCGTGACGCCGCGCGCAGAAAGGGTGCATCGCGCAGCGCGCGGCGCGCGCCGTCCTTTCGGGCTCGTAGAGCGAATCGAGAAGGAGCACGAGAAAAGCCATGTCGTAGCTGAGCGCGAAGCGGGCGAATATGCCGTGGCGCCGCCTGAGCGCGTCGCAAAGGCCGCAGTAGGCGGCCCGGTAGCGCGTTTCCTGCTCCGGGGCGAGGTCCTTCCTGTTGGCCGTGACGTAACCGAACATATCAGCTTTTGCGGATGAAGGAAGCGCCGCATTTCGGGCAGGCAATGCGTATTTTGCCTTTGCCGCGCGGCGTGCGCACGCGCTGGCGGCACTTGGGGCATTTGAAGAAGCGGTGCGTTTTGAGCTGTTTAAAATGGGAGATTTCGCGGCGGAGGTACCCCAGCGCCCTGTCGCGCAGGTTCAGGTAGCGGACGTTCTCCCGGTAGCGCCGGGTGACGTCTTTTGAGAAGATGCGAAAGCAGCTTACAACCATCAGCGCGAGCGCGAGCCACCAGAGCGCGGAGCCCGCGACCTTCGCGCCCAGCGCATGCACGATGTTCGCGGCGATAAGCACGATGATCGAGATTATGGAAAAAAAGCGCGAGAGCGGGTCGGGACCGTTCCGCCCCTGCATGAACCTCGCGATGCGCTCCCTGAAATTCATTTTGCAGCCCCGCGGGGAGGCAATCCTCCCCATCCTTTCAAGCCCCAGGCCCAACATGTAACACATATAATTTACGGCCTCGCGGCATCGAATGCAAGGGCGCAGATGTGACAAGAATTCAAACATTGCCCCATCGACGAAAAGCGTCTGGTGAATGCAGGATTCGCGCGAAAAGTTTCATGGTGATCTCTTGAAATTTGAGAGCGCCTGTGCGATAATAAATCGTTAAAATAGTTGCCACTTTCTGCCCGAACATACAAAATTTATATTTGGAGATCAGCCGCCATGGAACAAACGGCCGTTGAAAAGCCGGTAAAGAAGCGCCGGCTGTGGATGCGTATCGTGGCGGTGATTCTCGCGATAGGCCTTCTGGCTACCGCAGGGCTGATCGAGGCGAGCCGGGTTGTTTTCGACGGAACGAGGGGCGCGAACGAGGCCGAGCGGAACGCCGCCGGTTATCTTGGGGATACCACGGAATACCTCGACGAGCCGCTCGCCGTACGCATGGCGGACGTGCTGTACGCCTATCTGGGCGAACCTGCGACGTACGCGGAGCATTACCTGCGCATGTCGGTTTCGATCGCGAGAGGGGAGTATTCCTCCGCTGCGGAGCACTGCGCCGCGTGCATCCGGCTTTGGCAGGATGAGGAGCAGCCTCTTTCGGAGCTTTGGACGAAGCTCGCCTGCCTCCACGCGCTGCTGGGCGATTACGTTAAGGCGCGCGAGGAGCTCGACACGGCGCTTTCCATCGGGCAGGCGGATGCCGACCCGACGATGTACCTGCTGCGGGCGCAGATGAGCGCCCAGCTCGGGGACGCGAAGGGCGCGCTCGACGACATCGCCTCGTACGAAGCCCTCGCGGGGGACGCGGCGGCGCTCGCCGCGATCAAGGGGCCTCTCTACGAGGCCGCGGGCGATTACGAAGCCGCCGAGGCGGCGTACGCCGCCCTGATCGCCGGTCCGGACGGGGGGATCCCCGATCTCGGGGCTCACGCGAACCGGGCGCGGGTACGGCTCCTCCTCGCGGATTACGCGGGGGCGAGCGCTGACGCGGAGGCGTTCTTCGCGGCGGGGCTCGCGGATGAAAACGGCGCCGTTCGCTACATCCTCGCGGCGTGCGCGCTGCAGGAGGAGAACTACGCGCTGGCGGCCGAGAACTTCGCGCTTGCCCTCGCGAACGGCTATCCCGACCCGGCGGGCCTCTACCCTTCGCTCGTGTACGCGCGGTACATGCAGGGCGATCTTGCCGGGGCGAAGAAGGCGGGCGAAACGGCGCTCTCGCTCGAGGGCGGGGAGAGCGCGGAGCTTTTGCAGTGGATGGGCGTCATCGCCCTGGCGCAGGGCTCCTACCGGGAGGCCGCAGACTTTTTCTCCCGCAGCGCCGCGCTCGACGGCACGCGGGCGGACCTTTACTATTACACGGGCGTTTGCCTCGTCGCGCTCAACGAGTACGATCAGGCGATTTTAGCGTTTACGCAGTCCATCGCGCGGGGCGAGTCCCTCGCGAACAGCTATTACAACAGGGGCGTGTGCTACGCCGCCCTCGGGGATTACGAGAACGCGTATCAGGACATGCACTCGGCCATCGTCGTCTCCGAGGACGCGGAACTGACGGCTTCGGCGGCGGATTTGAGGGATAAACTCGCCAAGGCGATCGGCAGATAGCGGGGAAGGCACAGGAGGGCGCCCGGGCGCGGGCGTTGGGAAAGGATCGCGTTATGAAAAAGCTCATCGGCGTCAAAGCGAAATTCTTGCTGGGGGTGCTGCTCGCGCTCATCGCAATTCTTTGCCTGGCGCTGATGCCTTCGGCCGCTTTGGCCGAGGGTTCTTCCGGCACGGAGGAAACGCCGGGGACGACGTCCGATCCCGGCGCGGGCGACGTGGATACCTCCGGCGGCACGACGCCGGGCAACGCCGCGGTGGAGAGCATCGTCGAAAACGGCGAGGAGCAGGTCGCAGAAGGCGCCGAGAAGGTTTATGACAACGCGCCCGTCAGCCAGACCACCACCTCCCCGGACGGGCAGACCACCACGGCCCAGGTGGAAAAGAGCGCGCTGCAGAAGGCCGTCGAATACGCGCTGACCCAGATCCAGGAGAACACGGACAGCATCACGATAGAGCTCACCGAGGGCACCTACGCGGGCGACGTCTCGATCACCAAGGCGAACCTCCAGGGGGTCGACACATCCAACTTCAAGCTCTACATCATGGCCAAGGACGCCGCCGTCACGGACGAGGGCGGCGCGACCACATATACCAACGCCAACGGCAAGACCAAGGTGGACGGCAACATCACCGTCGACGGGCTCGACGTGGTGCTCGCGGGCCTCTATATGTCCGTCGGCAAGGCCATCAGCGCCAAGAACACGGATCTTACCGTCTACGGCACGGCCGCGGGCGACGCCTACACCGTCAACGTGGACGGCAACGAGGGCGCGGGCGACGAGGCGACGAAGGTCGTCATAGACGGCGGCGCGGGGGCCGACGCGATCGACGTCAACGTCAAGACCGGCAACGCGGACGTCTCCGTCAGCGGGGGCGACGGCGCGGACGCGATCAGCGTCTCCGGCACGGCCACGACGGAATCGCAGAGCGCGGGCGTCGCCGTCGACGGCGGCGCGGGAGACGACACGATCAGCATCGGCGCGTCCCTCGCGGAGGGCGCGAGCCTCGTCACAATCAACGGCGGCGCGGGCAGCGACAGGGCGAACCTCACGGGCTATCTCGATGAGGACGACAAGGACAAAGACGGCGCGGACGCCCCCCGCATCAGCGGAAGCAGCGCGCGTATCGACTTGCGCAACGCCAACGACAAGGCGATGGGCATCTCCTTCGCCGGCATCGAGTTCTATACGGACGAGCTTTACAACAAGGCGGCCGTCGCGATCGCGGCGGTGGGCGCGGACGGCAGGCTCTATTCCGACGCGGAGATGACGCAGCCGATCGCCTTCAACCCCTTCACGAACTATGTTTACGGCGCCAGGAGCGGGGAGACCGTCACCGGCATCGACGACGCTTCCCCCGGCGCGTTCCTCGCGAACCTCGTCATCCTCTGCATGGAAACCGACTTCAACGGCGTCAACAACAACATCACGCTGGGCAACATCAATCTGCCCGGCGTCGCGCTCGTCGTCAAGGCCGGCAAGGTGGACGTCACGGGCACCATCAACGCCGCGTCCATCCTCATCAGCGCCCTCGATTCGGATGACCTGTATAAGAAAAACCTAATAAGCCTCTCGAGCCTCCCCCTGCCCGACGGGGTGGCGGGCGCGGTCGCGGGCACGACGCTCGATGTGAACGGAAGCCTAATCGATTTCGTCACCGACGCCTATATTAATATATTGGAAGGAGCGCGCCTCATCGCCTCCGGCGCGGTGAGCCTCACGGCGACGAGCTCGCAGACGCACGCGCTCGTCGATCTCATCAACGGCATCACGAACGCGCTCAACTTCATCTGCGTCAAGGTGGGCTCCGCGCGCATCACGATCGCGGGAGCGATCGCGGGTACGCTCGTCAGCGCCGCCGCCAAGACGAACGTCGCGATGACGGCGAGCAACTCGACGCTCGCCCCGTATTACGTGCCCCTCGCCGTGAGCGTATGCGTCGCGAGCGCGAGCGTGACGCTCACCGGCACGGGCAGCATCAGCGCGAGCGGCAGCGTGAGCCTCTCGAGCGCCAGCACCGTCAAAATCACGACCGAGGCGTCGACGGGCGCGCTGCCCATATCGCTCGCGGTCTCCGTGCTCGTCAACGACGCGCACACGCGCGTCGAGGGCGGCGTCACGGCGGGCGGGGACATCAACGTCTCCTCCAAGGCGACGGCGGACGTCACCACCAAGGCCAACCGCGGCGGCGCGGCCACGGGCAGCAGCGGCGGATACTTCGCCATCGCGGTCGCCCTGCAGGACGCGGGCGCGTCCGTGTCGGGCGAGGCCGCGCTCAGCGCGGGGGACAACGTCAACGTCAGGTCCGACGCGAGCGCCAAGGCGCTCACGGCCGCCACCTCGGCCAAGCCCTCGGAATCCAGCCCTGGCACGACGCTCGATAAGATCATCGCCAAGGTCAAGGGGCTTCTCGGCACGGTCGCGGGCAAGCTCGGCGCCCTCGCCAAGGGCAAGCTTCTGGGCGCGGCGGACGGCATGACCGGCGCGCAGTATGCGATCGACGCGGACCCCACGGCGAACGGCACGGTGTCTTCCCTCGTCAGCAAGGCCAACGCGGGCGACACGGTGCAGTGCGTCATCACCCCGGCGAAGAACTACGAGGTCGACCAGGCCTATATCAAATATCTCGAGCCCGGCAAGAGCAGCCACACGACCGTCGGCCTCACAAACGGCAGCTTCGTGATGCCCGCCTTCAACGTGACGATCGTCGTAACGTTCAAAAAGGTGCAGGGCGCGCCTGCCGACGAGGACACCGGATCCCTCTACGGGGACGACGACAACACGAAGCCCGGCGACATGTTCGGCGACGAGGACGGGGACGAGGGCGACCTTGGCATATCCGACATGTTCGACGAGGGTACGGGCGGCGCGCAGCAGGGCGCCGAGGGCCGCGCCGACAAGGATTCGGCTCTCCCCACCGCGAAGAACCTCGCCCTCGTGCAGCCCGCCGCGGGCGGCGCGCTCCTGTGCGCCGTCTCGAAGGTGGACGCGGGGCGCGAGGTGCTCGTCACCGTCAACCCGGCCGCGGGCTACAAGCTCACCGAGAATTCGCTGACATTCGCATACGACGATCCGGATAACCCGGGCAAGAAGCTCATCAACGTCATCCGCGCGAACGCGAAGGGCGAATACGCCTTCGTCATGCCGGACTTCGACGTGACGGTGAGCTGCGCGTTCGAGCAGGGAACCGCGCCGGCCGGCGCGGGCGCAGGCGGCGCCTCGGGCAACCAGCTCACGGGCGCGCTCGCGGTCGCCATCGTGAAAAACGCCAACGCCGCGTTCATCGACGCGACGGGCAGCGTTACGGCCGCGGGCCAGGTCAACGTTGCGGCTTACGGCGTCACACAGTCCACCGTCGGCGCGGACGGCTCCCCCGCCGCGGAGGAAATCAAGGCGGACACGACGACCGGGGAAGCCCCGCGCGACCCCAACGCGATCACCACCTTCGGCCAGCAGAAGGGCCGCCTCACCGTGAAGGCCACGGTCAACGGCTCCATCAACATCCTCTCCGGCAACGAGTGCGGCATCGGCGACACGGTCTCCTTCACGCTCACGCCCGCCGAGGGCTTCAAGTTCAAGGAGGGCTCGCTCACCTGCACCATCTCCTATACCGACGACACCGGCACCCACAGCGCCGTCATCACGCCCACCAAGGACGGCGCGGTCGGGAATAAATACTATTTCACGATCGAGCACCCCTCGGGCGGCGTGCTCGACGCCAACTGCGTCGTGACGCTTTTTGCCGCGTTCGAGAGCGACCCGCACGCGATCACCGTCAGCGCGACGGGCTCCGGCACGGCGAGCGCTTCCGTCTCCACCGCCAAGGCGGGGGATAAGGTTTCGCTGACGCTCGCGCCGGGCGAAGGCTGCGGCGTCAAGTCCGTGAAGGTCAACGGCGTCGCGATCGCGGCGGTCGACGGCGCGTACAGCTTCAAGATGCCCGCGGAGGACGCGGTCGTGACGGTCGAGTTCGGCGAGAAGGAGTTCGCCGTCGTCATCGACGAGGAATCCGCATCTTACGCCCCGTACGTCAAGCTCTCGGCGGCGAAGGCGGACGTCGGCGACAAGATCGCGGTCGCGCTCACGGACGAGGCGGTCGCGCAGGGCAGGAAGATCACCTCCGTCACCGTCGACTTCTACAACTTCGGCGGCGCGTACCAGGCGAGCGTGCAGGTCACGGTCAACGCGGACTTCACCTTCGTCATCCCCGAGAGCGCTTTGGGCTACGTCAGCAACGAGCTTGGCACGGCCACCTTCAAGGTGAAGGTCGTGCTCGCGGAGAAGACCTACTCCCTCGCGACCGAGATCCTTCCCCCGGCGGGCACGGATACGCCCGCGCCCTCGGGCTCCATACTCGCCCCGGGCAAGGTGGACAGCCTCGAGCAGATCACCGTGACCATCACGCCCAACGCGGGCAGCAAGCTCGCGCCGGGCTCGGTCAAGGTCATTACGGAAAACGGCGTGCAGAACACGAGCTGCACCATCACGATAGACAACCTCGTCTTCGACGGCACGAGATACACCTTCACCTACAAGCTCCCCATCCTCGAGAGCGACGGGAGCCTGACGAGCACCGTCAAAATCCAGCTCCGGTTCGAGAAGGGGACGGAGGCGAAAACGCAGCCGAACACCGTCAGCCTCGGCGTGGGCGTCGCAATAGGCGTCACGCTGCATACGAACGAGGCGTATATCAAGAACGCCGACATCACGGCCTCCGGCGTGAACCTCACGGCCGCAAGCGGCAGCAAGGACGAGCGCGTCCTTTCCAGCGTCACCGCCAAGGCGGGCGTCGCCGCGGGCACCATCGGCGTCGGCGGCGCGATCGGCATCAACGTCGCCTCCGCCAAAACGCACGCGCTTCTTTACAACAGCGCGAACATCACCCTTGCGGGCGGCGGCACGGTCAACGTGAACGCCAGCTCCTTCGAGCGCTTCGCGACCGTCGCCGACGCCTCCAACAACAAAGGCGCCTCGACGAGCGTGGGCGTCGGCGCGGGCATCGCGGTGGGCGTGGGCGGCGTCGAGGTGTACGGCGCAATCGAGGACGGCACCGCCATCGCCCAGGCCGCGGGCGCTCCCGACATCGAGAGCATTTCCATCGCCGCGGAGCATGACCTCGCCGAGACCATGCTCGCTAAGGCGGGTTCCGCGGGCGGCGTGAGCGTCACGCCCGTCATGGCGCTCATGATTTCCGGCGCGGACGTGCAGGCGTATTTCGGCAAAGCGCCCGCCGGCCAAAGTTCCGCGTTCACCGTCCGTTCGGACGTTTCCGTCAAAGCCGCGAGCGTGATCAGCCGCGAGATCGCGGCCAACGCCGCCGCCGCGGGCTCCTCCGTGGGCGTGGGCGGCGCGTTCGCCATCAGCGTTTTAAACGACGCCGCCGTCGCGCGGCTCTCCCGCAGCGTGCGCGTGAGGAACGGCAACCTCAGCGTCATCGCGCGTAGCCGCAACAACCTCAAGTCCACCTCGCGCGCGGGCGCGAACGGCGCGTCTTCCTCGTCCTCCGGCGGTTCGTCCGCCGCGGGCTCGGGCGGATCGGGCGCAGGCTCGTCCTCGGGCGACTCCTCCGGCGACGGGTCAGCCGACGGGCAAGCGGATAAGGCCCTGAAGTCCGGCGGCAAGCTCGCCAACCTCACGGGCACGAACGGCGTCAACTCCAATTCCGTCGGCAAGCAGGGCTTCAACCGGCAAAAGGGCGAAACGAGCGAGGGCAGCGTCAGCGTCGCCGCGGGCTTCGCGCTCAACATCATGCGAAATGACTGCCGCGCCTATCTCGACGACGGCATCTCGATCGACGTGCACGGCACGGATGAAACGGACGCTTCCGGCAATGTCACGAAGAGGAACGGCGCCGTCAGCGTGCAGGGATACAGCCTCGTGGGCGCGCAGATCAGCGCCAACGCCTCCGCCACCAAAAGCGAGATCGGCGTGGGCGTCGCGGTCGCGATCAACATCGTCGCCTACAACAACATCGCGTATATCGGCAACTGCCTCATCAACTGCGATTATCTCGATCTCACGGCGCTGATGGAGGAGAAGGTCGCGACCGTCAAGGTCACGCCCACGACGGCCGCAAACGACGCGAACATACTCGTTACCCTCGTCAAAAACGCCATCGCGGAATTCCTCGCCGATCTTGAAAGGGAGCTCGGCCTCTCCCAGTATTTCGGGGAGAACGGCGTGGATGAAAAATATACCCTCAAGGGCATCGTCGACACGGTCGTCGGCGCGGTGCTCGGCAAGGGCCTCGCGGCGCTCCTCGCGGGCACGGGCCTCGAGAAGCTCCTCAGCGCGGACATCGCCGATAAGCTCAAGGCCATCAAGGAGAACATCCTCAACGTCGCCGCGGGCGACGAGGCGACCGAGCAGGCGCTCGTCCGCCTTCGCACCATCGCGATCGCGGACCTCATATCGCTCGTCTCCGGCATTTTCACCCAGATGGCGCAGCAGGGCGGCGCGCAGCAGCAGCAGGGCGCGGACGCCGCGCCCGCCGACCAGCAGCAGAACAAGCAGTCCATCAAGGATAAGATCATCGCGACACTCAAGGAGAAGATCAACTTTGCGGGCCTCCCCGCGGCCGCGCAGGCGCAGGGCGCGAAGTTCCTCATCTCCCTCGCGGATCACCTCGTGGAAAGCTTCGGCGGCGACCTCGTCGACGTCACCGCGCTCACCAACTACCTCAAAACCAACGTTTCGGCTCACCTGATGACGAGCCTCAAGTCCGCGCTCTCCACCGCGGGCGTGGCGCTGACCACGGCGGCGCTCGATACGCTGACCTACTATATGGGCGCCAAAGTCGAGAAGGACACCCGCCCGACCAACACCTTCCGTACGGAGGCGGTCGCGGGCGCGGGCGCGGGCAAGGTCGGCGTCGCGGGCAGCGCGGCCATCTCCATCGTCAACGGCAGCACGAAGGCGTATGTCGCGGATTACGACGCGGCAACGGCGGTCGCGGGCGCGACGATCACCGTCGTCAGGATCGCGACCATCAAGGCGTACGCCCTCCAGAACGAATATACCGTGGCCTCCGGCGCGGTCGGCGGGGACGGCAAGGCCGACCCCAACCTCGGCGCGGGCGCGGGCGGCACGAGCGACACAACGCCGCAGCCGAACCCGGATACGGGCGATACGACGGGCGGCTCCGGCGGCGGGAGCGAGGACCCCACCGCGGGCGGCACCAGCACCAACGGCAAATTGAAGGTCGTGACCAACGCGGGCGGCACCGCGACGGCCTACGGCTATCAGAATAAGGACGACGGCCAGTGCACGGTCGAAGTCGTCTGCGACCCGGGCTATGTGGTGGACGAGATCGTCGCCACCCTCACGAAGGGCACGGGCGTCGCCCCGACCGTATGGGCGACCGCCGCCAACCGGGAATACAAGTTCTCCATGGGCGGCCTCGTCTCGAGGAACGCGGGCGGGGAGCTTGAAATCACCATCACCGTCACCTTCAAGAAGGCGCAGTCCGACCCGTACACCGCGAGCGCGGGCAGTACGGCCAACGGCGCGATCAAGCTTCACAGCGACACGAACTCCGCGCCCGGCGCCTCGACCACGGCCAAGGAAGGCGAGAAGGTCTACGTCGCCGTCACGCCGGCCGCGGGCTACGTGCTCGATACGCTCACCTACACCTATCAGGGGCAGACGAAGAAGATCGTCAGCAAGGAGCTTTCCGCCAACGCAACGACGTTTGTCTTCCTCATGCCCAACGCGAACGCCGTCGTGAACGCTACGTTCAAGTTGGCGGATCCGAACGCGCCCAAGCAGGAGAACACCAACGGCAGCGGCAAGACCGTGGGCGTCGGCGCGGCCTTCGCGCTCACCGTCAGCACGCTTTCCGTCGAGGCCTATGTCGGCGAAAACCGCGCCGTCGTCGCGGGCGCGATGGAGCTTGCGGCCGTGGGCGAGAGGAAGACGACGACCTCGAGCGTCGCCGGCAGCGACCCGCTCGCCAAGAGCTCCGACGGCAGCGCCAAGGACATTTCGCTCGACGCCTCCGTCGCGGTCTCCATCTCGAACGCCACCGTCGCCGCCACCGTGAGGCCCGGCGCGTCCGTCACCACCAACGGCGGCAACCTCGTGACCGTCGTCGAGGCGAAGAAGGACGCCGAAGGGAACGTCACTTCCCCCGCCGTCACGGCAGGGTTCTACATGCACGCGAACGAGGTCGCGACGACCGTCGTCAAGGCGAGCAGCTTCGCCGTAGGCAAGGAAACGGCAGTGGGCGCCGCGGTCGCGGTCAACATCGCGACATCTGACGTGGCGGCGCGCTTCTTCGGCGCGGGCAACGTGCTGGGGAGGGCCGTCCTCGAGGCGAAGTCGCTCTCCAGGGACGACAGCCACGCGCTCGCCACCGCCATGGGCGCCGATTTGCAGCGCTATACCGATAAGTTCGCCAAGGGCCAGGAGCAGACGGAGAAATACGCCAACGACATGAGCCAGGGCAAGTATTTCAGCGATACGGGCACCGGCGCGAATACGACCAACGGCACTGCGGGGAAGATCAACAAGGACCTCAACAACAACGCCAACAACGAGCAGGGCGGCGCGCAGCCAAAGGCGAACAACGACCTGCCGCTCTCCACCAACGCGCTTCGCGCCCAGAACGCGGGCACGGAGGACCAGGCGAAGACCGATTCCACCACAGGCACCGGCACGAGCCAGGCTAACAGCAATACCGACCCGACCGTCAACACCAACACCGGCGCGCCGAACGCCTCGGGCATCGGCACCACGCCGAACGCCAGCAACAAGCAGAGCGTGCAGGTCGCGGCGGCGGTCGCCGTCAACATCACCGTCCACGGCATAGAGGCGCTCATCGCGGGCAGCCTCACGGCCTCCGAGGTCAGTCTCGCGGCGGATAATTCCGGCAACTTCAGGACCGTCGCCTCCGGCGCGGCGATGAGCCTCGCGCAGAGCAGCAACGCCGTCGCGGCGGCGGTCGCCATCAGCGTCAACCGCAACGAGGCGCAGGCTGCCATAGCAGACGGCTCCGTCATCACCATCGCCAACACCGGCGCGAACGGGAACGGGAACATCGGCGTCACGGCCTCCCTCACCGCCAACCTCGACGGGGATTACCGCGGCTACCTCGGCGCGCAGGCCATCGCAGGCGCGGTCAGCGGCAGCGGCGGCAAAGTCAGCATCGGCGGCGCGCTCGCGGTGATCGTCTCCCGCGCGGTGACCTCCGCCTCCATCGGCAAAAACGTCCGCATATATAACGGCGGGGACCTCCTCGTCGGCGCCACGGACAAGACCAAGCTCGCGCTGCGCGCGGGCGGCGTATCCGTCTCCAAGGGGGCGGCCGTGGGCGTGGGCGCGAGCTTCGCGCTCATCTACGCGCACAATTCCGTCAGCGCGACGATTGGGGATTCTTCCGAACTGCATGTGAAGAGCCTGAAGCTCGTCGCAGAGAAGCAGAGGCTCGATTCCTCCGACTATGAGAACGCCGCGGGCCTCGACCGGCTTTTGACCGACACGAGCGACCTCACCGCGGCCGAGCGCGAGCAGGCCACGACCGGCCTCATCGACATCCACCGTGAGACCGATCCCGCCACGGGCAAGAAGAGCGACTCCTATAAGGTCGAAGTCAACATCACGGCGGATAAGCTCATCGGCGCGATCGATCTCTTAAACTTCCTCTCCTCGTGCAACTATTACGCCGAGGCGATCGCGGGCAGCATCACGACGGGCGCGGGGCAGGACGCCAAAGCCTCCGTCGCGGGCGCGCTTGCGATGATCTTCTTCTACAACACCATCCACGCCCTCATCGGAGACGGCGTCAGCATCTATTCCGGCGAGAGCGTGGAGGTCGAGGCGAAAAACGACGCGACGGTGCGCATCATCGCGGGCTCCCTCTCGGCATCCCCCGCGAAGGTCGGCGTCGGCGCGACGGTGGGCTTCCTCTATAATGAAGATTCGGTCCTGGCGCGCACGGGCGCGGGCTCCCGCGTCGCGGCGGGCGGCGCGTTCACTCAGAGCGCTTCGGGCAAGGCGAACATACAGGTCTTCACGGTCGCGGCCTCCATCAGCACGGGCTCCGAGAGCACGGCGAGCGTGGGCGGCGCCGTCAACGCCGTCGCGGCGAAGAACACGGTCGTGTCCGAGATTTCAGAAAGCGCCACGATCGAAGCCGCGGGCGCTAAGATCGGTTCCTCCCTCGCGATGGACATGATGCTCATCTCCCTCTCCGTCTCGGCGGGCAACAGCAAGGTCGCGGTGGGCGGCACGGTCGCCGTCATCGTCGACGAGAGCAGCGCCCTCACGCGGATCGCCGAGAACGTCGCGATCACGGCGGACACGGGCGACGTGGACATCGCCTCCTCGGTTTCCAACCGGCTCGTCAGCGCGCTCGCCTCCGCATCCGGCGCGCCGCAGGGCGTCACGGTCGCGGGCGTGCTCAGCGTCCTCGTCGCGCTCTTCAAATCCAAAGTCGAGATCGCGGACGGCGTCAGCGTCGCGGCGGATCTCGGCAGCATCCATATCGCAAGCTCCGCCGTCAGCTGGATGATCGTCATCGGCCTCGCGGCGACGGGCTCCGGCAGCGGCACCGCAGCGGTCGGCGCGACCATCAGCGTCAACGTGTTCGAACATGAGTCCATCGTGGAGATCGGGCGCGCGACGTTCCGCGCGGGCGGGGACATCACGGCGTTCGCGACGGGCGAGGACTTCACGGTGCTCGTCAACATGGCGCTCGGCGCGGCAGGCTCCGGAAACGCGATCGCGGGCACCATCCCCGTCGTCGTCAGCAGCACGAAGATCAAGGCCAAGGTCGGCGATTCTTCGAAGTTCAACGCGGGCGGCACCATCGCCGTCGCGGCGGACCTTTCGAGCAAAACCATAGACGTCGCGGGCGGCCTCGCCGCGGGCGGCGGGAGTGCGGGCGTGGGGGCGACCCTCTCCACCGCGGTGTATAAGAGCGAAATCGAGGCGAGCGTCGGAAAGAACGTCGTCCTGTACGCGGGCGCCGCGGGCGCGGGCGTCATGACGCCCAACCGCTCCGACAGGCGGCGCGGCATCCTCATCAGCGCGACCGGAAACGAAATGCTCATACTCGTCTCCATCTCCGCGGGCGCCGCGGGCACGGCGGGGGTCGCGGGCGTCGTCAACACGCTCGTCGCGAAGAATACCGTCACGGCCTCGGTCGGCGCGGGCAGCAGCCTCAACGCGGGCTATCGCGAGGACGAAACCGCGCCCGACGCGCCGGTATCGACCGGCAACGAGGGAGAAATCACCGTCGAGGCGGACGACCGATCGAGCATCGCCAACTGCGCGGGCGCGCTCGCGGCGGGCGGCACGGCGGGCGTCGGGGCGACGGTCGTCGTCCTAGTGTTCAATAAAACCGTCGTCGCGGACGCCTCCGGCGCGAAGGCGCTGCGCGCGAGCGGCAACATCAATATCACGGCAAACGCGGCGGACGATCTCTGGCTCCTCGCGCTGGCCTTCGGCGCGGGCGGCACGGCGGGCGTCGCAGGCGGCGTGAACGCGCTCGTCTTCGAGAATAAAGCCAACGCCAAGCTCGGCGGCACGGCCGTGTCCGGCAAGGATGTCAGCGTTGCGGCTTCGAGCGACAGCGGGCTCTACAACGTGGCGGCGGGCCTCGGCTTCGGCGGCACGGCGGGCGTCACGGCGGTCGCGGTCGTCACCTACTTCTATAATGAAACCATCGCCGAAATCGTTTCGGGAAGCGACGTCACGGCCTCCGGCGCGGTCAATGTGCTCGCGGATTCCAAAGAGCTCGTCACGGCGGACGCCGCGGGCGTCAGCGGCGGCGGCGTCGCGGGCGTGGGCGGCACGCTCGACATCATCTACACCAAGGTCGTCACCAAGGCGCTCACCGGGGACGGGGTGAAGATCACCTCCGGCGGCGCCCTCACCGTAAAGGCGGGGGACGAGTATACGCTCGTCGCGGCGGTCGTGACTGTGGCGGTCTCGGGGACCGCGGCGGTGGGCGTCACGGTGCTCGTGAGCCTCTCCTTCAACACGGTCACCGCGGAAATCGGCCTCAACAACGTCATCCGCGCGAGCGCGATCGCGGTGGAAGCCTCCTCCAAGCGCGACATCCTCACCATTGTCGCTACGGTGGCGGGCTCCGGCGTCGCGGGCGTGGGCGTGAGCCTTTCGGTCGTCGTCGCGGGCGGGAAGATCAGCCAGGACGCGCACGACGGCATCTACGCGAACGATTCCTCCCTCGATCCTCAGGCGCAGACGGACGGCGCGTTCGCCGCGGGCAACAGCAAGGCGGTTTCCGGCCACGAGCCCAAGGACGACCTCGGCGGCCCGCTCGCGGGCGACGGTCAGCGCGTGGGCGGCGAGGACTATAACTCCTACGGCCAGGACACTTCGAAACAGTATTATGTGCGCCTCGCCGCGGGCGAGGATACGGGCGCCGCGGGCGTGCTGCTCGGCGCCGACGGCTACTATTACCGCCCGGAGCGCAGTGAAGGCGCGCTCGCCAAGCGCTATACGCTCTCGAAGGACGGCGAAGGACGCAACGCGTTCGCCAAGGCCGACTTCTACGTAGAGGACGGCACGGATGCGACCGGCAAGCCGAAATATAAGCTCCTCGACGAGGACGCGGTCTCCTCCCTCAGCGGCGACGTGTACGCGCGCAGGCTCGTGGAGAACGCGGACGGCTCGTCCACTTACGAATACTACAAGCTCGACAAGGCCACGCGCAGCGAAGGCGGCGACTCGGGCATGAACGACGGGACATACGACGACACCGCGAACGGCACGACCTATCAGGGCGGCAGGATCGCAGGGCTCGAGGACACCACCTCCGCCGTCGTCAATGGCGGGTCGAAGCTCACCGCGACGCTGGGAGACATCGATGTTCGCGCCGGCGACACCGTCAACGCCAACATGATTTCCGGCACCATCGCCATCGGCGGCATCGCGGGCGTGGGCGTGGGCCTCTCGGTCGCGGTGCTGATGAGCAACGTCGCGGCCGTCGTCGCGGACGACGCGGTCCTTTCCGCCGCGGGCGACGTCAACGTCGTCGCCTCCTCCGGCTCCGCGGCGAAGCCGCTCGAGCAGCTCTCCTCCAAGAGCAACGGCGCGGACGGCAGCCCCAACGCGGTCTCCACCGGGGATTCCAACGCGCTCGCCGAGGAAAAGACGGGGGACGACGGCTCCGCCTCCACGATACGGCTCATCTCGGTGACGGGTTCGGGCGGCTTCGTGGGCGTGGGCGTGAGCGTCGCGGTGCTCATGGTCTTCTCCAACGTCCAGGCGAAGCTCCTGGGCGACGTGCTCCGCGCCGACAACGTCCGCGTGGAAGGGAAAATGAACTTCGGCCAGGTCCTCACGGCGACGCTGGGCATTTCCGGCGGCGCGGTGGCGGTCAACGTTTCGGCGGGCGTCGCGTACTTCGAAGGCACGGTCGAAACGGGCATCGGCGGCAACGCCAAATTGAACGATATCGCGGGCGAGGTCCTCGTCTCGACGAGCGGCGTCACCAACACGGTTTCGGCGGCCGCGGGCATCGCGGGCGGCGCGGTGGCGGTCAACGCGGGCGTGGCGCTCGCCATCAGCCGCACCAGGGTCGATACTTACATCGGCCGCGGCGTGACGATCGACATCGCGGGCTCCGTGCGCGTTAAGACGGAGTTCGCCTCGAACTGCATCGCCATGATCCTCAGCATCGCGGGCGGCGCGGTCGCAGTGGGCGCGACCGCCGCCATCGCCATCAACAGCGTCGAGGCGTATACCTATATCGGCGTCACCCCAGCCGCGGACGTTCTCCCCGGCACCTCCCTTACGGGAGGCAGGGTCAAGGCCGGGAGCGTCGCCGTGGAGGGCAGCCTTACCGGCAGCACCGACGTCATGGGGCTCGGCATCGCGGGCGGCGCCGTGGCGGTCAACGCCGCGGTGGCGCTCGGCTTCAACCGGATGAGGAACATCACCGCCCTCAACGGCGCGAACGTGGAAACGACGGGCGACATCACGCTGGGTGGCCGCCTCACGGGCGACACCACCGTCGTCACGACCTCCATCGCCGGCGGCGCGGTCGCCGTGGGCGCGACCGTCGCCCTCGCGCAGATCAAGAGCGAGAACCATACCTTCATCGACCTGACGGGCGCGAGCGTGCGCGGCAGGAACATTACGGTCACGGCGGGCAACGCCGCGATGGTCAACTCCTCCGAGGCGACGGTCGCGATCGTCACGGGCGCCGCGGGCGCCGTCGCCGTCGCCATCAACTTCGCCATCGCCCTCAACGAAGCCTCGAACATCGCCGAAGTCAGGGGCGCGCGCGGCGCGGAAGCCGCGGACGTCTATAACCTCGACGCGACGGGCCGCCTCGAGGTCGGCGCGAAGGGCGAGGCGCACGCGTTCGCCGTCGCGGCGAACGCCTCGGCGGGCCTCGTCGCGGCGAACGTGTCGTTCGCGTTCGCCTTCATCAGGAGCGCGCAGGAGGCTCTGGTCCACGGCAGCGCGAAGCTGCGCGCAGCGGGGCTCCACGTGTGGAGCGAGCACAACACCGAGCCGTTCACCCCGAAGCTCTTGAGCCTGTTTAATGGATACGACAGGAACAGCGAGGGCGAATACATCGATTCTTCCGGCGTCGTCATCCGTGAGAGCGACGCGGACTTCAAGGCGCGGCGCGTTGAGAAGCGCTCCTCCTTCACGGCGACGGGCGCGGCGAGCGCGGCCGTCATCAGCGCCTCCGCGGGCTACTATTCGATCACCAGCAACACGATCATCGCCCTTGCGAACGCGGTGAGCCGCGCGAAGGTCAGCGTAGCCGACCTGACGATCACGGGAACATACGGCGCGCTCGTCCGCAACGAGGCGGAATCCACCGCCGTCGCGAAAACCCTCAACCTCTCCTTCGGCGGATACAGCGTGGGCGTGATGGTCGGCTTCGCGTACGCCTCCGGCACCTTCGAGGCGATCTTCGAGAGCCTCGGCGCCGTCGATCTCGGCTCCAACCCGATCCAAATCAAAAACGCCTACGTTTCCGAGGCAATCTGCGCCATACTCACGTCGACGGGCGGCATCCTCCTCGACGTGGGCGTGAACGCCGCGAACGCCATCGCGAACTCCAGGGCCAACACGGGCATCTCCGGCGCGGGCAGCATAACGGCGGGCGCCATCAGCATCGTCGCGGACGGCACCGCCACGGCGACGGCCGGCGTCGACGCGCCCGAGTTCCTGAAGAAGATACCCTCCTTCAGCTCCATCAGCGTGGCCGCGAACAGCGTTTACGCCGAGGTCGGCGCCGTGCAGAACACCTATATAAGCGGCGTTTCCATCATCGCGGCCTCGATCTCCGTTCAGAGCATATTCAACTATACGCTGGACGACGTCACCCCGGCCAACAGCGGGCCGAAGGCGGATGCGGGCGCGTTCGCGCACGTCGGCGGCACGGGCAAGGGCGCGGACGGCGTCTCCGTCAAGATCGTGGGCGTCGAACTGAACTTCGCGAACGCCGTCTTGGACGCGAAGAACAAACTCCTCATCGCCGCGTCGGACATCGCGCTTGCGGGCGATCTTAACGCGCTCAACTACAGCGGCGCGAACGCGACGGCGGGCGTCCGTCAGGATTCGTCCGCGGGCTTCGTCAGCGCGGGCCTCGTCGAGGTTCACGCGAAGAGCGCGGGCGAGTTCACCTCCTCCATCCAGGTCGCGGCCGGCAAGAAGGTCAAGGCGCGCAACGTCACGGTGCGCACCACCTACCGTTCCGCCGCAAGCGCCAAGAGCGCGCAGGCCGTGAACGGCGTCAGCGCGAACGTCTTCTCCCTCAGCGCCAACATCGCCGATTCGTCCGTCACCACGCAGGCGGAAGCCTCCGTCACGGGCGAGGGCGAGGTGGAAACGGAGGACGACCTATCGGTTGAGGCGCTGGGCACCGCCAAGGCGTGGAGCGCCTTCGAGGAGCTCACGGTCGCCATCAGTGGCGGCGCCATCGCAATCAACGTGCTCACGGCGTCGCTGACAGGCGCGCAAAACGCGTATCTCAAGGGCGTGAAGGCGACGGTCCGAGGCGACCTCTCCATTCTCAGTGAATTCAATAAGACCGGCGCGGACGGCGCGCTCGCCGAGCTTTCCGGCGGCATGCAGGGCGCGGGCTCCGGCGTGGACAACATCAAGGTCAGCTTCAACGGGCTCACCGTCGAGGGCAGCGTCGCCGTCGCGACCGCGGACTACACGGTGAAGGCGTTCATCGAAAACGCCGAAGTCGACGTCGCGGGCACGCTCGCCGTCAAGGTGGAGGCGACCTCCGTCGCCACGGCGAAGCTCGCGGCGGATACATTGAAGCTCTCCGGTCTCAGCGCGGGCCTGAACTTCATGTTCGCCTGGGCGAAGGGCACCTATGAGGCGAGGATCACCGCTTCCTCCGGCAAGACCGTAAAGGCCGGCGTCATCAACGTCATAACGGTGTATACGACCAACGCGCTCGCGCAGACCGGCCAGCTCAGCGGGGGCCTCGGCGCGCTCGCGAGCGTGGACGCCGCCCTTCTCGACGTCAAGATGAACCTCGGCTGGGCCGAGAGCGCGACGACGGCCAAGGCGGCCGTCACGGGCGAGGGCACGCTCAGGGCGACGGGCAATCCCGGTTCGGGCGCGGCGCTCAACGTCAAGGCGACGGGCAGCGCCTACGCGCGGACGGAAAACCTCGCCGCGTCCATCAACATCAGCTACATCAAGGTTGCCCTCACCGTCATGAGCGCGAACGTCGCGGTCACGCAGAGCGCGTATGTCGGCGCGCAGTCGGTCGCGTGCGCGTCCGCCGAAGTCGTCTCCTCCCTCAACGAGGGCGCCGTGGACAAGGGCGCGAACGTCTATATCGGCAGCGCCATCAACAAGGCGAAGAGCGATGTGGACGGCCTGAATCTCGGCATATATTCCGGCGGCCTCAACACGGCGAGCGCCACCTTCAGCGCGACCAACAGCGCCTATATCGCGAACGCGGTCATCGGCAGCACGGCGGCCCGCGCGGCGAGCGTGAAGGTGCTCGCCAAGGGCACCGCCATCGCCCTGGCGGACGTGGCGCAGGGCAGCAGCATCGGCCTCGTCGGCTTCGGCGCGAACGCGCTCTACGCCTACGCGAAGGGTACGCATTCCGCAAGCGTCGCGGACAGCACGATCTATGCCAAATCCGTCCAGGTAGAAACGATATTCACCGCGAAATCCTCCGCCAGCACGACGCAGGGCGCCTTCGGGCTGCAGGGCGCGAGCGTGGAAACGAACGTCGCCTGGGCGGAGACGACCACGGCGGGGAGCGCCTCCATCTCGGGCAGCAGCGTGGACGTCGATTCCTCGGGCAAGCTCACCGTTAAGTCCGCGGGAAACGCGTACGCCGTGTCGAACTTCACGACCCCCACCGTTTCTCTCAGCGGCATCAAGCTATCCTTCAACCTGCTCACCGCCAAGCTAAACGGCAAGGCCGAGGCGTATGTCTCATCCTCCGACATTAGGGCGGCCGGCGGCGCGGAAGTGCTCGCCGAATACAATAAAAACGCTCCGGCTCCCGGCGCCGCAGCCTATATGAACAGCTACGCGAGCCTTGCCGACTGCGCGCTCGTGAGCGGCAGCGGCCACGCGCTCGTCGCGAGCGACGCATCCTCGGCCTCGGCCTATACGAGCGGCACGAGCTTCCTTTCCGGCACGGGCGCCATCAAGATCGACGCCTCGGGCGAGAGCCGCGCCGTAGCCGACAAGGGCGGCAGCTACGTCACATTCAACCTGCTGGCGCTGGGCGTGCTGATCGCCTCCGCGACGGCGAACGGCAGCTTCAAGGCGTATATGGAGCTTCTGGATGGCGATGAGGTGAACGCCTCCTCGCTCGCGATCGGCGCGACGTACGCCCTCCGCGCGAAGGCCGTTTCGGGCCAGCCCAGCGGCGGCACGAACTTCAGCCTCCTCTCGCTCGACTACAACGCGGCCACCGCCAAGGCGGGCGACGCCGCGGGCACCGCGTACAACGGCGACGCGCACATTTCCGCCGCGGGCAACACGAAGATCAACGTGTCGGGCAACGTGGACGTCGCGGTCGACGGCAAACTCGAGGCCATCGCGCGCATCGGCGCCGCGCAAATCAGCATAACGGGCGCGGACGTCGGCATCAACGTCGTGGACGCGGACGCCGCCGCCAGGCAGAAGGCCTATATCAGCGGCGTCGCGGATTTCACCGCGGGCGGCAACGTCAACGTCGACTCGAAATTGAACCCGTACGGCGCTTCGGCGGACGCCAACATGGCCTACGCCTCGACGGGCACGTCCCACGGGCTCGCGCTCTCCTTCCTCAGTGGCAGCGTGAACTCCGTGAACGCGGGCACGCAGACCGAAAACCTCGCCTATGTCTCCTCGAGCAAGATCACGGCCGCCGGCAGCCTCGGCGTCTGCGCGACGACCGTTTCCGCCGCGAGGGCGGAAGTGCTCGACGATGCCCTCGCCAGCATTTCCGGCGTCAAGCTGTGCGCGACGCGCGCAGGTTCGGATATCGCGGATACCACAAAAGCGTACCTCACGGGCGGCGGCACGGCGATCAGCGCCGCCAACGTTCTCGTCGAGGCGAACAGCACGGCGAGCGCGCATACGAGCGTCATGCCCCCGCAGGCGTCGGTGAGCCTCCTCAACGGCACGAGCGTCAACGGCACGGCGGACATCAAGAACGTCTACACCGCGGCGTATATCGGCAGCGGCACGACGGTTTATGCGAGCGGCTGCCTGACGGTGGACGCGGCGCAGAGCATCCGCGCGCGCGTGTCGTGCACGTATTCCGAGAGCTACTCGGCCATCCAGCTCGGCGGCTACGCGCTGCTCGCCAAGGTCACGCAGGCCGAGGCGAAGGCTTACATAGACGGCAGCGTCGAGGCGGATGATTCCATCACGCTCACCGCTTCGAGCGACGTCGCGGAGCTCCACGTTTCCTACGAGGCGCTGGCGGCCTCCCTCTTCAGCGGCAGCGCGAATTCCACCGCGGAGGCGAAGGTGCTCAGCCAGAAGGCGTCCGCCGGTGTGGGCGAGAATGCGCGGCTCGTGGCGATCGAGGGCGACGTGAGCGTCGGCGCCGTCACCTCGTCCAAAGTCTATTCCGCCATCTACAGCACGAGCTATTCCGGCCTGACCACGGGCGGCCAGATCGCCGCAACCTCCTATGTCAAGCGCGATACGCAGGTCAATATCGGCGACGGCGCGCTCATCGAATCCCGCTACGGCAGCGTGTTCATCGAGGCGAAGGCCGATTACGCGCATATCAACGCCCGCGCACGGGATGAGAACGGCTCGCTCGTGAGCATCGGCGCGGGGCCCAAGGCGACCTCGGACATCGTGAGCACCACGTATGCCATCGTCGGCGCGGCCACCATCCGGGCGGTCTTCGGGTCGCTCAACATCATCGCCGACTCCTACAGCAACATCGCCGCGACGGCTTACCGCAACATGAAGAGCTTCGCGGGCGACAATACGTCGAGCGCCTACGTCAACGCCTGGGAGACCGTCAAGACCGTCCTCGGCGCGGACGCGAACGGCGGCAATACGGCGGGCAGGGCCACCATCCTCGGCAAGAATACGCTCATTCGGGCCTACATCACCGACCAGACGCTCTACACCTACGCATACTCTTACACCATCGCGGCGGGCTCGAAGACCGAGGCCAACTCCGTGCTCTCCGTCTGCAACGACGTGGACGCGGTCGTGGGCAACGCGTATGTCGGCGGCGTGGATGCGCTCACGATCGAGGCCAAGCAGATCAAGCTCGACGCGCACGCCGAGAGCTACTCGATCATCAGCGCGGGCGTCACGGGCAAGGTCTTCGCGACCTCGACCATCAACGGCTACTCCTATGTTGACGTTTCCGTAAGCTCCAAGGCGGAGCTCGCGGGGGAGACGGTGAAGATCGAAGCCTACGCGCCCACGTTCGAGACGGGCACCGTCTTCAAGGACGCCACGGCCGTCGCGAACACCGTCATCAGCTGGGTCACCCGCACCATACAGAAGGTCTCCGAGTGGATCGAGAAGAAGGTTTCCAAGATCCCCATCATCGGCTGGTTCATCAAGAAGATCGTCCATAAGATCGTCGAGTGGATCACCGAGGTCATCAAGGTCATCACCTATTCCGATTCCGTGAGCACGAAAGACGGCTCGCTGGATTCGCAATCCGACCTTGCCGCGGGCGTGTATATCGCCCCCGGCGCGAAGGTGCATCTCGGCGGCGCGGCGGCGGGCATGTGGATCGACGTGCGCCCGGACGGCGCGGTCTGGACCTCCGGCCTCGACAACGACTATGACGGCAACCCCGAAGCGTTCCACGCGCTGGAGAACGGGCAGCTGAAGCTTGGGCCGATCTACAACAACGATCCCGGCACGATGAGCATAACCGTGCGGAACGGCGCGCTCAAGAATACCAGCGCCTTCACGACCTACTGGAACACGTATCTTCCCAGCGTCGTCGTCAACAATGATTCCGACTTCGACCTGGTGTTCGACGAATTGCGGGTCGCCAACCCCGCGGCCATCGCGCCCGAGGTGGAGGCCAACTCGAACAGCGCCTATCAGCCCGTGCAGACCTACGCGGACGAGGTGCCCGTCATCGTCATCAACTCCGCGGGCCGCGGCGACGTGGTGTTCACAAAAACCGTCGAGAACCTGCGCGGCACCATCGCGATCCGCATGACCGGCGACGACCCGGGCGACGTCTACGCGGTCCACGATACTTCTGGCAGCGCGCTGCGCGTGAATATGCTCGTGATCTCCGGCGCGCGCAACGTCGGCAAGGGCCCTGCGGATAAGCTCGTCGTCGAATTCTACAACGCCTTCGCGAAGCCCGCGGAGTACGCGCCGGGCACGAACCGGCTCGTGCGCCTGGGCGAGGCGGCGCGCGCGTCCCTGATGGACGTCGAGGCCGCGGGCGCCATCTACCTCTCCATCTGCCTCGTGGTGGACATCGGCGAAATCGACCTGACCGGGACGACCATCTCGGCGTACGTCGCGGCCCTCCATCTCGAGACGCCCAAGCTCACCGTCGAAAAGGTCAAGGGCGGCGGGGAGGTCTATATCGAGCAGAAGCAGACGCGCATCCGCTATACCGACGTTTCGCGCATCGCGAGCGTGGACGTCGCCTCCATCAGCTTCCCCAACGGGTCGATGGCCTTCGTGGCGTGCTATCCCGCGGCGGGTCCGGGCCTTTCGGACACGCTCGTGCAGGTCCCCGGCACGGACTACTGGTATTCGCCGGCGACGGGCATGGTCAGCGTAAACGCCTCGAACTTCCAGTATTACGCGAGCACGCTCGGCACGGCGGTCGTCAGCGACGACTATACCACCTATCAATTGCCCAACAACGTGACCGTCACCATACTCAACGCCACCGGCAAGATCGTGAGCGTTTCGCACCTCGCGGCGGGCGCGGACGGTGCGGACGCGGTCTATCAGCTCAGCGACTTCACCGCGAGCTTCGACGCGAACGGCAACCTCGTCATTACGCTCCCCGCCACCGCGGCGGACGCCACGGGCACGGCCGTCACCATCGACAAGGCCACGGGCGCGATGATGATGAAGATCGCCTCCAACGGCGGCACGATCTACATCCGCCGCGCGGCGGACAGCCTTGGCTGGGAACTGCCCAACGGCGTCATCGTCTACTTCAAGTCCGCGTTCGTGCAGAACGGCAAGATCGTCGAGGTGACCTGGATCGGCAAACACGGCCAGAACGACCTGTACGTGCTCGAGGACCTCAACGACGATGCGCGCGACTCCTTCCACGTAGTTGAGTTGCATTCCGGCGGCGTGGAGAGCGCGTTCGTCGCGGCCTACCTCTATACGAGGGAGCAGCTCATGTCCCTCGTCAGCGGCGGCACGGTGAGCTACTTTGACATCATCGACGAGGCGGTTGCGGCGCTCGAGGCCGCCGTGTCCAATCTGAACCTCGCCTCGCTCGGCCTCGCCTTCGCCAAGGTCTATGAGACCGATTCAGAAGGGGAGCCGACGAGCGTCATCGACATAGACGCGACGTACGGCGCGCTCGGAGACGCCAACCGAACCGCCGTGCGGAACAGCCTCTCGGCGCTGCTCCAGGACGTCGCCTCGACGCTCACGGAAAATCTGATCGTCTCCCTCACGGGATTCAGCCTGACCATCCGGGTCACGGGTAACGGCGCGAACTTCGCCGTGACGCGGATTTCCGTCGATTACAGCATAACGGACGCGCTCCTGCCCTCCGGCACCCCGGCGACGACGGGCACGGCGATCAAGTCCGGTTCCGGAAGCGGGCAGGCGTTCAGCTACTCGGACGACTATGCGTCCGATCCGCTCGGCGGTCTGGGCGAAGCGGCCGCGCGCAGCGAATACGGCTACGCGCTGGGCGAAGGCGCGCTCGAAGGGCTGAAGGTCGTCCGCCACGAGGGGACGTCCCCAACCCCCGACAGCTACGAGCTTCGCACGCCGGAAAAGAGCGTCGCGCTCACCCAATTCGGGTTCAGGGAGAACCGGGGCGCGGGCGGCGCCATCGCGAGCGTCACGACGATCTACTCCTGTTCGATCCCGGGCATAGGCGTCGTGTACTTCGCCGTCACGGTCGACGCCGCGAACAAGGATTTGAGCGCGCTCGCGGCCTTCACGCTCAATGAGGCCGGCTCCGGAGAGACCGACGCCACGAAGGGCAGCGACGGCAAGTATACGATCGCCGGCATGAACGGCGGCTATGTCGTCGTCAACGGGAATTACCGCTTCATAGACGATGCGGAGGATATCGAAAGCGCCTCGGCGATCCTCTACCTCACGCAGGACGCCGTGGCCGTCTATCCGGACGGCAGGGTCGGCGTCGTCGCCGTGGAGGGCGGCGCGGTCGAGGTCAACCCCGAAACCGGCGAGCGCGAATACATCGCGGCGAAGATCGCCATCGCGCCCACGCTCACCCAGAAGAAGGACGCCGACGGCAAGCTGGTCTACTCGATCGTCTCGTACTACTACAGCAAGAGCAACTCGAGCCTCAAAATGACCTACGACCAATACCTCGCCTGGGTCGAGGAGGACAGGGCGGCCGACGCCGCGTATCTCGCCGATATCATCAAGCGCGAGGCGGAGCTGGAGGCGGCCGTCGCGGCCGAACGCGCGCGGTGGGAACTTATGGGCCTCCTCATGAGCGACTGGGAGGAAAGCCTCTTCCGCGCCCGGTTCAGCGAGTACACCACGGAGATGCCCGAGCCGGTCGTCTACAAGGTGCCCGATTGGTTCCGCAGCAACGACTACTTCACCGTGTACGACATGGTCAACGGCCTGCCGGTCTACAGCGTATATAAGGATTACCCGGACAGCGAGCTCGACTACTACAAGGTCAGCGCGACGACCGTCTACGAGCGGACGCAGGCTTCGGTGATGCTCATGGGCTCGGGCTACGGCGTGGACGACCACCTGACGGAGGCGCAGTACAACGCGCTCTCAAGCTGGCTCAAACACCTGTTCACGCCCGTCTATAAGAGCGTGTACAATTACATTCCCGGCACCGTGGTCATCTCGCCCGACGGGGAGGACGCGCTCGGCGCGTATGTGACGTATGTCTCCGGCGAGGGCCTCGCGCCCTTCGCGCTGCCCAAGGATGAACTGGGTCGCGGCATCATCGACAAGCACACCCGCCTCGTGGCGGTGAAGGACGCGAACGGGCTGTACACGAAGTTTGAAATCCTCTACCTCGGCGAAGACGGCGAGGTCCGCGCGGCCTATGACGGCGAGGGCTTCCGGCTCAACGAGGGCGGGAACGTGTACGACGCTTCCGAAACCGCATGGTCCACCTACGCCCCCGCGACGCGGGACGGCAAGAACGACCTCGCCGTAGGCTACGGCCGGGGCATGATGGTGAAGTTCCTCGAGGTGATGTCGGGCGTATACACGACCGTCGACAGCGTCATCTCGGATATGTCCGCCGGCAGGTGGGATTACGCGGCCGCGCTGTACTTCACGGATGGCGAGGACGGCCCGACGCTGCTCGAGAAGAGCGACGCGTATTACGGGTACGACTATATCGACAACATGTTCAAGCGCCTCCCGGCGAAACCCGAGGAAGGCGCCGAGGGCACGGACTACTTCAAGGCCGTGATGCTCACCGACCCGAACAACGGGGACGCGATGATGCTCGCCATCCTCGTGGATGTGGCGCTGCCCCAGAGGATCCGGGCGCTGCCCATCGTGCGCACGTTCTTCGTGCTCGCCGACGGGGATACGCTCGGCAGCAGCGACGGTTACGAGGACCTGGTGCTCATGAAGAGCTCCTCCTCCGCGCTGCCGCAGGAAATCGCCATGAACGGCATCATCGAGTCGATGGAGACCTCGGGCAAGAAGGTCGTCATCGTCGTCGAGAGCGAGGGCGAAACCTGGATCGGTTCCGCCGAAGCGGGCCGCCGCGACATCTACGCCGACGAGGTATACTTCTACGTCAACGGCAGCCTGAGCTCCATCGGCACGAGCGCGGACCACGTGTCCATCGGCTCCTTCAGCGCGGACAACGAAGCCATCCTCATGTATATCTTCGGGTACGACCCGAGCGATCTCACGGTGCCCACCTACACGGGCAGCGCGTACCTCGACGTGTACGACGACCTGATCCTCTATGCGAACAAGCTCGGTTCGGGAAGCCTTATCGAGTATCATCTGTTCAACGGTTCCAACATCGCCCTCCTCGACGCGGAGGTTTCCGGAACCGTAAAAATCACGGACGAGGGCGACGGCGTAAGCGGCGTCGTCATCGGCACCAACGGGGAGAGCGGCGACCTCGGCGGCGTGAAGCTCGCGGGCGGCACGCTCGACATAGACGTCGGCGGGGACATCGTGATCGACAGGATCGAGCTGACGGATTCAGCGGAATTCTTCGCGCGCACGGCGGCGGGCGCCATCCGCCACGCGGGGGACGACAGCTATCTCTACGCGGAGGCTGGCAGCGCCATCGTGCTGAGCGCGGCGAAGGACATTGGCCAGGCCGCGCGGCGCCTCGCCATCGACGTGCCCGAATCGCTCACCGTCACCATCGAGCACGCGGCGAACCTCTATCTCGCCGCGCTGGAGCTCGCGGGCGGCACGCCCTTCGCGCGGACATATCCCGCCGCTCCCGCGCAGGACGGCGGGCGCGACGAGAACGGCGATCCGGCCACCGGAGACGCCGTGGGCAGCGCCGGCGACGAGACGCAGGACGTCCCGCTCAAGAACCAGACGCCCGCCGAGCTCGCCGAAAGGCTCCTCGCGGGCTGCGCGGACGACAGGACAAAATGGACCCTGACCCTGAGCGGCGCGGGCCTTGAAGCCTACGTTGCCGCCGTCATGGCGCAGACGGCTGCGTCCCCCGACCTCATCGCGAAGGAAGACCTCGTGAAGCTCCTCAACCGCGCGGTGCCGCAGGGCGGCGCGCAATGGACGCTCATAACGCTCGGCGCGAAGACGGAGGGCGAGATCGCGGCGCTGTTGAAGGGAGCCTTTGAATTGAAGAACGCGGAAGGCACGGCCTACGCCGTCGCCGACGCGGATATCCGCGGCGCGCTGACGCTATTAATTGGCAGCGAGGCGTTCGAGCGAAACGGCGCGGGCGGACTCGGCGCCCTTATCGCGACGCTGCTGACCGGGGAGGAAATCGAGGAGCTCATCGACGCTTCGTGGGACGGCGCGACCTATCCCGCGAGCGCGCCCGCAAACGCGCCCGCAAGGAAGTTCAGCCTCCATATCGGCGAAAGCACGGGCGCAACCTACGTGAGCAACGAAGGCGACATCAACATCGTGCAGGACGGCGGTACGTTCACCGCGGGCGCCATCGAGAGCCGCCGCGGCGACGTGAGCGTCACGGTAACGTCGGGCGACATCGAGGGCGCGGCCGTGAGCGCGGAGCATCCCGCCAACATCATAGCGCGCGGCATCAGCCTCAAGGCGTCCGGCTCGATCGGCGCGAATGTCCCGCTCGTCATCGACCAGAGGGACAACAGGATCATCCCCGTCGCCAACGTGACGGCTCCCACGCAAAAGACCGCGCCCGACACGGGGTACGACGGCGTAAGCGTCATCTACGCCGCGGACCTCGACAGCCTCGGCAACCCCATCGAGGGCACATGGAGCTGGAGGCTCGCGGTCCATATCGAATACAGATGGATCCGGCAGTTCTTCGCCGGAGACGCCACGCGGCTCGACGCCGAGGCGGGCGGGAGCATCGCCGTGCGCGAGTTCGACGGAGACCTCGGGCTGGGCCTCGTCGCGGTGGGCGGGAACGTCGCGCTCGGCGCAAGAGGAGACATCCTCGATGCGCGCACGGCCGATGAAAAGGCCGCCGGTCAAAGGAACATCGCCGCAAACGGCACGCTGACGGTCACGTCCGATGCCGGCGCGATAGGCGCGCCCGGCAGCCCCGTCGCGGTGCGCGCGGGCGGAGGGATGACCGCCGCCGTAGCCAAGGGCGCGTATGTCGACGCGGCGACCAGCCTCATGCTCGACCTTACGAGCGGCACGGGGGAGGTTGAACTCAGGGCGGAGGCGGACCTTGCGCTCATCAGCCGCGGGGGCGCGGCGCTCTCGGGCGGCGCTTTCGCGGGCGGCTCGATCTCGATCGCGGCCGCGGGGGACATCGGCTCCGCGGAAATGCCCTTCGACGTGGATACGAACATGTTCCTCGCGGGCGGCACGCTCTCGCTCTCGGGCGCGAACGTGTTTGTGCGGGAGCTTACGGGCGATGTCATCCTGAAGAAACTCATAACCTCGGGCGACGCGAAGCTCATCGTGCCGGGCGCGCTTACGGCGGCCCCTGGCAGCGACGGCACCATCGGAGAGGCGCTCGCGGCGCAGCTCGCCGCGAACGCCGCGAAGGCCGCCTTCGACAAGGCGCAGGCCGGCGCCGCGGTTCACGACCTCTACGCCGCGCGGCTCGAGGCTGTGGCCGCCGTCAAGGAGCAGGCGAAGCTCAAGGCCGAAGAGATCGAGGCGGACGCGCTCGCGGCGCTCCTTGCGGCGATTGCGGCAAACATCGCGCGCCTCGTCGCGGAGATCGAGGCGGATATTCAAATGAAGCGCGACGCGCTCGCCGCGCTCGACCCGTACGCCCCGGACTACGCGGCAAACGCGGAGACCTTATGGAACGAGATCAACGCCCTCAACGGCGAGCTCGCCGCGGCGAGGGAACTGCAGCGCGTGGAGGATCTGGCGCAGGCGGCGTACGATCAAGCGCACGCCGCGGCGGAGCTCGCGCGGGCCGCGTTTGAAGAGGCGAACGCCCCGGCCGTGCTCGCGCGCGCGGAGGCCGACAGGCTCTCTGGCATCGCCTTTATGAGGCTCAACGAGTACGCGGCGGCGATGCAGGCGCTCGACGGCCTGATCGCGGCGGCGCAATCCGGCGCGCCCGCGATCACGACCGGCGGCAACCTCGCGATCAGCGCGGGCAACGGCGTCGGCGCCGCGGGGATGATGCTTCGCATGGATGTCGGCGGCGCGCTCGCCATCGACGGCGGCGCGGGCGGCGTATACATCGGCTCCGGAACGGACGTCGTTATCGGCGGCATCGTTGCTCAGGGCGCCGTCAGCGTTACAACGCTCGGGAACATCCGCGGCGCGGCGCCCGAGGGAACTTCGGATATCGTCGCGCCGGAGGTGCGCCTCGCCGCGCTGGGCGGGCATGACGTCGGCGAAAAGGCAGATCCCGTCCGGCTCAGCGCGGACTTCTTCACGGGTTCCGGCAGGAACGTGTATATCCTCAACGACCGCTCCCTCACGCTCGGGGACGTCTCAGCCGAAAACGAGCTTGTGATCGGCGCTGCGGGCAATGTCGCGACGAGCGGCGGCACGCTTATGGCGAACCGGCTTGAAATCGTCGCCAAGGGCGACGTGGACGTCGATACGGACGTTGCCAACCTGCTCATCCAGGGTGGGAATATTACAATCAACAACCACTCTCCGCATCTCAACATCGAGGGCATCGCGGGCGGCAATATCGGCGTTGCGGCGGACGGTTCCGTCGGCACGGACCCTGCGGGCACAGGCATCCGCGGCAAGAACCTTACGGTAGCGGCGCAGGGCGACATCGGCAGCGAGGCGCATCCCCTCGTCGTACGGATCACGGGCAAGGTGGAGGCGACCTCCGCCTACGGCAGGGTCTATATCCGCACGCTTGCCGAGGACGACAGCGCGCATTATTACCACCGCGTGCTCGTCGATGAGAAGACGGGCGTCACCGTCGAGGGCGACGCGATCCACGCCGCAACGGAGCTTCGCGTGCGCGAGATGAAGCTCGAGGGCGACTCGGAGCTCATCCGCATGATTCAAACGGCCGTCAAGCGGCACAAGCTCCTCGCGGGCTACGACATCGAGCTTTATGCCTACGGCGCGGAGCCGTACCGCGGCAAGATCAGGATCTCCATCCCGGTCGATCGCAAGTACGAGGGAAGGACCGTATACGTGCTCTACGAGAACGACAAGGGCGAAACGGTCTATGTCGCCTGCGTCGTGAGGGACGGCAAGGTCACGATCGAGGTGGATCGCTTCGTTTCGCCCATAGCGGTGGTGCTGCCCATGGCGGGCTTGCCGCAGACGGGCGGCGCGGAGTTCACCTTCGCCTGGCTGTTGCTTGCCGCGGGCGTGCTGTTGCTCCTGTTCGTCCTCCGGCGCAGGAAGAAATAAAGCGATCACGCGCGAAAGCCCCGGCGTCGTTGCCGGGGCTTTGTTTCATGCGTCTGGCTGAACTTGCGCGGGAAATAATCCGGCTCAGCCGCAGCAGGTTTCTTCCGGTTCCTGCGCGTCCTTCGCCTTCCTGCCCGCGAGGAGGTCCGGCGCCTGCGCGAGGAGGATCGCAGCGAACATGATGGCGCAGCCGATCAGCTCGCGCGCCGAAAGCTTCTGGCTCAGCAGCAGCCAGCCCGCAAGCGCCGCGAACACGGCCTCGAGGCTCATCAGGAGGGAGGCCATGGCGGGCGAGGTGTTCTTCTGCGCGATCATCTGCAGCGTGTAGCCCACGCCGGAGCTCAATACGCCGGAGTAGAGGATGGGCAGCCACGCGGCGAAAAGCAGCGCGGGCGCAGCGGGACCCTCGAACGCCAGCGCGGCTATGGTTGAAATCGCGCCGCATACGAAGAACTGGATGCAGCTCATCTTGACGCAGTCCACCTTCGGCGAGAAATGGTCGATGACGAGTATGTGCGCCGAGTAGCAGAAGGCGCAGCCGATCTCGAGCAGGTCGCCGAGCTCTATTTTGAACCCTTCCTTGATGCAGAGAAGATACATGCCGAACACCGCGAAGAGGACGCTGATCCACAGCGTGAAATGCGCGCGCTTTTTGAGAAAGATTCCCACGATCGGCACGATGATGATGTACAGCGCCGTCAGAAAGCCCGCCTTGCCGACCGTCGTATACTTAAGGCCGATCTGCTGGAGCGCGGAGGCCACCGAGAGCACCGCGCCGCAGATGACGCCGCCGATGATGAGCGTCTTTGTGCTGCCCGGCTGCGCTTCGGGCGCGCTTTCGCCGCGGTTCTTCCTTGCGCGCGCCATGAAATAGATGACGGGCAGCAGCGCGAGCCCCGCGACGAAGGACCGCACGCCGTTGAACATGAACGCGCCCAAATTGTCCATCGCGACGCTTTGCGCGACGAACGCGGAACCCCAGATGATTGCCGTGAGCAGCAGAAGCAGATTGCTTTGTAGTCTTTTGTTTTTCATCATGCGCTCATTTTAACATATCGGCCGTGCGTTTTCATCTTTTTATTGGCGTGAAAATGATGTATAATTCAAACAGTATTATGTGAGGTTCAACATCTATGCTTAAAATCATCACCCAAATCATGACCGAGAACGATTGCTTCAAGGCAGGACGCACCATCACCCCGCGCGGCATCACCATCCACAGCACGGCGGAGCCCGGCGTCCGCGCGCCCATGTGGTACGAGCGCTGGAACAAGCCCGCGAGCGAGCAGGGCGGGCGCGAGGTCTGCGTGCACGCGTTCATGGACGACGAGGTCGTCATGCAGTACCTTCCCTGGGACCACAGGGCATGGCACGCCGGCGGAAGCGACAACAACGACCATATCGGCATCGAGATCTGCGAGCCGGCGGGCGTCAAATACGCCGCGGATTTCGATATCGTCGATTATGACGTTGCGTTCTATCAGCCTTATTTTGACAAGCTCTTCCATGACGCGGTGGAGCTTTGCGTGATGCTCATGCGCGAATACCCGACCATCGCCGTCGAGGAGATCGTCAGCCACGACGAGGGCTGGCGGCGCGGCACGGCGAGCGCGCACCACGACCCCGAGCACTGGTGGCGCTTCCACGATAAAGATATGAACGATTTCCGCGAGGCCGTGCGCAAGGCGCTCGGGAAGGATTCGTAAAGCATGCAAAAAATGAGATTCGTCGACCTCCACTGCGACACGATCGTGTGCGAGGTCATGAGGAGCCGCGGGCAACGGCGGCTGCGTTCCAACCCCGAAGGCCACCTCGACCTCGAGCGGCTGCGCAGAAGCGGTTCCCTCCTGCAGGCGTTCGCGCTGTATGTCTCGCAGCAACCCGTCAAGCACGGCTATTCCGAAACGGAGATCGGAGCGTGGGAGTTCTTCACCATCGCCGCGGGTTGGTACGATTGCGAGCTCGCGGACAATTCGGACATACTCGCCCCCGTGCTCCAATATGATGATATCGCTAAAAACGCGCGGGCGGGGAAGATCAGTTCCCTTCTCACCGTGGAGGACGGCGTGCCCATCGAGGGCAGCCTCGAGAGGCTCGAGGAGATGTACCGCCGGGGCGTTCGCCTCATCACGCTGACGTGGAATTACGAGAACAGCCTCGCCTACCCGAACAGAGGTTTTCCAGATAAAGGGCTGAAGCCCTTCGGCATCGCCGCGCTCGAGAGGATGAACGAGCTCGGCGTCGTCGCGGACGTGTCGCATCTGTCCGACGCGGGCTTCTGGGACGTTGTGAAGCATACGAAAAAACCCTTCGTCGCCTCGCATTCGGACGCGCGCGCGCTTTGCCCCTCGATGCGCAACCTGACCGACGAAATGCTCCGCGCGCTCGCGGACAAGGGCGGCGTCACGGGGCTGAACTTTTCCGCGGAGTTCCTCGTCAAGGACGGCGAGCACACGTATCTGATGGACCTTGTCCGCCACGCGCGCTACATCGCGAACAAGGCGGGCGTCGGGGCGGTGGCGCTCGGCAGCGATTTCGACGGGATCGGCTGCACGATGGAGTTCCGGGATTGCTCCGGCATGCCCCTGATCGAGGAGGCGCTCGGCCGCGTTTTCACCGCGCGTGAGGTCGATCTGATCACCCATGAAAACGCGCTGCGCGTGCTGAAGGAGAACCTGGCCTGAAGCCGCCGTGACGGCGATCAATTATGCTATAATGGAGTATCAGCTAAAGGAGAAAACGCTATGGATGTATTCGAGGCGCTATCCGCGATGATCACAGCGCCGGGCGTGACGGGCAACGAGGCCGCCGTGTCCGAGGTGGTCAAAGGATATTTTAGGACCTATACGGACGATGTGTTCACCGACGCGGTGGGCAACGCCTACGCGCGCATCGGCGAAACCGGCCCGACGCTGCTCGTCATGGCGCACATGGACGAGGTGGGCATGATGGTCACCTACATCGAGGAGAACGGGATGCTGCGCATCCGCTCCGTCGCGGGCGTCGATCCGCGCGTGCTGCCGGGCAGCGAGGTGGTCGTGCACGGGAAAAGGGAGCTTCCCGCCGTCATCGGCGCGGTGCCGCCGCACCTGCAGCAGGCGGGGGATAACGAAAAGGCGTACACGGCGGACGACCTCGTGTGCGACACGGGGCTTCCCGCGGATGAGGTGAACAAGCTTATTGCGGTGGGCGATAACGTCACCTTCAAGCTCGTGCCGCCCATGAAGCTCAAGAACAACATCGTCGCCGGAAAGACCTTCGACGACCGCGCCTGCATCGCCGTGATGCTCGAGGCGATGGATATCTTAAAATCCCGCAAACTCAACTGCAGGGTTGTTTTTTGCGCTTCCGTACAGGAGGAAAGCGGAAGCCTCGGCGCGACGGCGGGCGCGTACAATATCAGGCCCGACCTCGCCATCGCCGTCGACGGATGCCACGCGCCGACCCCCGGCACCAAGCCGTTCGACACGACGGATATCGATAAGGTCTCCATCGCATACGGCGCGAACCTGCATCCCAAGCTGTTCGACATGCTCAAGGAGAGCGCCGAGGGGCAGAACATCCCCTGGGATATCTCGGTGTGCGTCGCCGCGACGGGCACGGACGCGTGGGAGCTGCAGGTCGCAAACGGCGGCATCCCCTGCGGGCTCATCTCGCTGCCGCTTCGCTATCTCCATACGTGCGTGGAGTCCGCTTCCCTCACGACTCTGAAAAACTGCGCCAAGGTCATCGCGGAGTTCGCGGCAAACCTGGGCGCCGACTGGGAGGAAAAGCTATGCTTGGACGATTAGAGGAACTCACCAACATCTATGGCGTGTCCGGCGACGAGGGTCGCGTGCGCAAATACATCAAGGGCGTGCTCGACGGCATGGGGCTTCCCCATCGGACGGATACCATGGGCAACCTCATCGTCCACAAGGAAGGGCCGGGCCGCCGCGTGATGGTTTGCGCCCATATGGACGAGGTGGGCATGATCGTGCACGGCATACTCGACAACGGGCTCATCGCGTACAGCCAGGCCGGCCTCGACCCGCGCGTGGTCGTCTCCAAGCGCGTCGTCATCGGGCGGGACGACGTCGAGGGCGTCATCGGCGCGAAGGCCATCCACCTGCAGAGCCGCGCGGAGTTCGCGCGCGCGCTGCCGCACGACGAGCTTTTTATCGACATCGGCGCGAAGGATAAGGACGACGCGAAGAAATACGTTAAGCTCGGAGATCGCGTATGCTTCACGACGAAGTTCGAGCGCATCGGGGAGGATACCGTCAAGGCGAAGGCGCTCGACGACCGCGTCGGCTGCGCCATCCTGCTCGAGCTTCTCGCAAAGGAGTACGCCTGCGATTTCTGGGGCGTGTTCACCGTGCAGGAGGAGGTCGGGCTTCGCGGCGCGAAGGCCGCCGTCGCCACGGCGCGGCCTGACGTCGCGCTCGTGCTCGAGGGCACCACGGCCAACGACATGCCCAAGGCCAAGGAGCACGAGCATGTGACGCGCATGGGCTGCGGCCCCGCGATCACCTTCATGGATACCGGCACCGTCACGCGGCCAAAGATGTTCCGCGCCCTGCGGGAGACCGCCAAGGAGGCGGGCATCCCCTACCAGATCCGCCAGGGCAACCGCGGCGGCACGGACGGCGGCGCCATCAACAAGGCGCTCGACGGCTGCGTGGTCGGCGGCATCAGCGTGCCCTGCCGCTACATCCATTCCCCCGCGAGCCTCGCGTCCGTCCGGGACATCGAGAACGCGCTGAAGCTTGCGGACGCTTTCCTTTCAAAGAATAAATTCGACGAGGTGCTTTAATATGGATAACATGACGCTTCAGACCATACTCACCACCTACGGACCCACCGGCCGCGAGGACAGGATCAGCGATGTGCTAAAAGGGCTCGTCGCGCCTTACGCGGATGAGGTGTACAACGACAAGCTCGGCAATCTCATCGCCGTCAAGCGCGGCACCTCGGGCAAAAAGATCCTTCTCACCGCCCACATGGACCAGATCGGCCTCATCGTCGTCGCCATCGACGAGAAGGGGTTCCTTCGCGTCTCCAACGTCGGCGGCATCAACGCGCCGCTCTCGGCGTCGCATCAGGTCGTGTTTGAGAACGGCACGCGCGGCGTCGTCTATTTCGAGCGGATGGAGAAGGGGATCGGCGAAGTCAAACTGAACAACCTTTTCATCGACATCGGCGCCGAGAGCCGCGCCGAGGCCGAACAGAAGGTCAGCGTGGGAGACGTGTGCGTGTTCGTGGGCAACTTCACGGAAATGGGCAACCGCATCTCCTGCTCCACGCTGGACGACCGGATCTGCTGCGCCGCGCTGGTCGAGGCCATCAAACAGGCCAGGAGCGAGCACGACGTCTATTATGTGTTCACCGTGCAGGAGGAGGTCGGCCTTCGCGGCGCGGGCACCGCGGCTTACGCGATCGAGCCCGATCTCGGCATCAGCCTCGACGTGACCGGCACGGGCGACCTGCCCGAGGCGCTGCCCATGGCGGTGGAGCTCGGGAAGGGTCCGACCGTCAAGGTCATGGATTCCTCCGTGATCGTACCCCCCGTCGTGCGCAAGTTCATGGAGGACGCGGCGAACGAAGCGGGCATCCCCTTCCAGCGCGAGGTGCTGCGCGCGGGCGGCACGGACACCGGCGCCGTGCAAAGGAGCCGCGGCGGCGTGCTCGCCGGCTGCATTTCCATCGGTACGCGCTACATCCATTCCCCCGTGGAAACCTGCGACAGGCGCGATTTCGACAACGCCGTGAGGCTGTTGTGCGCCTGCCTCGCCAAAAAGGAGCTGCCGCACAGATGATTGGAGAGAGGCTTTCGCGCCTTCGCGCGCTGATGACGGAGCGCGGCCTCGCGGCCTATTACGTGCCGACGGACGATTACCATCTGAGCGAATACGTCAGCGGGCATTTCCGCGCGCGCGTGTACCTCACGGGCTTCACCGGCTCCGCGGGCACGCTCGTCGTCACGCGGGACGAAGCCTGCCTTTGGGTGGATTCGCGGTATTTCATCCAGAGCGCGCTGCAGACTGCGGGCACCCCGATTCAAATCATGCAGATCGGCGAGGAGGGCGTACCGGCCATCGCCGACTATCTTTTCGATAAGCTTCCCGAAGGTTCCTCCCTCGGCTTCGACGGGCGGACCGTACCCGCGCAGTGGGCGCTGCGCACGGGGAGGCAGCTCGCCGCGAAGAAGATCACCCTCGTGCCCGACCTCGACCTCGTGGGCGAAATCTGGGAAGATCGGCCTCCCCTCCCCAAGGGAAAGGTCTGGGTGCTCGGCGAGGAGTACGCGGGCAAAAGCGCGGCGGAGAAACTGCGCGACGTGCGCGAGGTCATGGCCGGGAAGGACGCGGACGCGCACGTGCTCACGACCCTCGACGACATCGCGTGGCTTCTTAACATCCGTGGGGAGGATATCCCGTACTGCCCCGTGGCGCTCAGCTACCTCATTCTCGAGCGCGAGGAGGCGTATCTTTTCATCGATTCCGACAAGCTCGACGACGGGGTGAAGCGCTATCTTGACGCGCTCAACATCACGGTGCTGCCGTATGAGGACGTTTATACGTTCGCGGGGCGATACGACGAAGGCTCCACGGTGCTGCTCTCGACCGACCGGGTGAACGACGCGCTCTACGACATCATCGCCAAGGACGCCATCGTCATCGACGCCGAGAACCCCGAGCGCCTTGCCAAAGCCGTCAAGAACGAGACGGAGATGGAGAACCTTCGCCGCGCGCACATCAAGGACGGCCTCGCCTTGACGCGCTTCATCAAATGGGTCAAGGAGAACGTCGGCAGGCTCGACATGGACGAAATCTCCGCCGCCGATCATCTCGATGCTCTCCGCCGCGCGCAGAAAGGCAATCTCGGCCTGAGCTTCAACACCATCTGCGCCTACGGGCCGCACGCGGCGCTGCCGCATTACGCGGCGACGGAGGAAACGAAGGCGGAGATCGAACCCGCAGGCTTCCTCCTCGTCGACTCCGGCGGGCAGTATTATGAGGGCACCACGGACGTGACGCGCACCTTCGCCCTGGGCGAACTGAGCGCGGAGCAGAAAAAGCACTTCGCGCTCGTCCTTCGCGGCATGCTCGCGCTCGCGAACGCCCGCTTCCGCTACGGCTGCCGCGGCGCCAACCTCGACGCGCTCTGCCGCGCGCCGCTTTGGCAGGAGGGCCTCGACTATAAGCACGGCACGGGCCACGGCGTGGGCTACCTGCTCGCGGTCCACGAGGGCCCGAACAACTTCGCCTGGAAGCTCGAGGGGGAGAAGATTTCCTCCGTCGTGCTCGAGGAGGGCATGGTCACGAGCGACGAGCCCGGCCTGTACTTCGAGGGGAGCTACGGCATCCGAACCGAGAACCTGATCGCGTGCCGAAAAGCGGAGAAGAACGAGTTCGGCCAGTACATGTGTTTTGAAACGCTCACCTGCGCGCCCATCGACCTCGACGCGATCGATCCCGCGCTCCTGAACGAAATGGAAAAAAAGCAGCTCAACGCCTACCACGCCTTCGTCTTTGAGAAGCTCTCGCCTCTCATGGATCGGGAGGAGCGCGAATGGCTGCGCAAATACACGCGTTCGATATGACAGGCGGTAAATGAACATCTATCAAAAGTACTTCGGGCGGTATAAGACCCCCTTCTTCGCGGGGGTCATCTGCGTCGCCTGCGAGGCGACGTGCGACCTCCTGGGCCCCACCATCATGGCGCGGATCATCAACGAGGGCATCGAGCTCTCAAGCGTGGAGAACGTCATACGAAACGGGCGCTGGATGCTGCTTGTGACCCTCCTCGGCGCGGTATTCGCCGTTACGCGCAACATGCTCGCAAGCCGCGTTTCGCAGCGCCTCGGCGCGGATCTGCGCTACGACCTGTTTTCCAAAATCATGCGCTTCTCGGAGCACGCCGCGGATGAAATCCAGAGCGGCTCGCTCATCACGCGCCTCACAAACGACGTGCAGCAGATCACGCAATTCGTCAACGGCTCCATGCGCATCTTCTTTAAGGCGCCCGTGACGTGCATCGGCAGCATCGTACTCGCGAGCATCCTGAACCCGGGGCTTTCGTTCATCATGTACGCGGTCGTCGGCGTCGTCGCCCTGGGCATCGTGGTGAGCATGAGGCTCTCCTACCCGCGCTACGGGAGGTTGCAGCGCGCGATGGATCGGCTCAATTCCGTCGTGCAGGAATACCTCATCGGCGTGCGGCTCGTCAAAGCCTTCGGCACGTACGATTCCGAGAGGAAGCGCTTCGGCGAGGCGAACGACGACCTCATGAAAAAGGGCGTCGCGGCGCAGCTCATCATCACCTTCATTTCGCCCATCATGACGCTCGCGGTGGGGCTCGGCACGGCGCTCGCGATCTGGCTCGGCGCGGGGCAGACCGCCGCGGGCGCGACCGAACCAGGCGACGTTTCGGCCTTCACCATCTATATGGCGCAGATCCTCTCCTCCCTCCTCATGATCACGAACATATTCAACGTGTTCGTCCGCACGAAGGCCTCCAACGCGCGCGTAAGGGAAGTGCTCGACGGCGCGGAGGATTTCGTGAAGGACGGCTCGAAAATACCGGATGAGCGGCTCGGCGGAAGCGTGGAGTTCCGAAACGTCACCTTCGCCTATCCGGGGAGCTCCGGCGACCCGGTCCTGAAGGACCTCTCCTTCGCGATCGACGCGGGGAGGACGCTCGCCGTCATCGGCCCCACGGGCAGCGGCAAGTCCACCATCGCGTGGCTTCTGATGCGCTTCTACGACGCGGATGAGGGCCATATCCTGATCGGAGGCCGCGACATACGGGAGGCCGACCCCTCCGTCGTGCGCGCGAGCGTGGCGCTCGTGCCGCAGAAGCCCATGCTTTTTTCCGGCTCCGTGAAGAACAACCTACTCTGGGGCGACAAGAACGCGCCCGAAGAGAAGCTTCGCGCCGCGCTCTCGACCGCGCAGGCGGGCTTCGTAGAGGACATGCCCGAGGGGATGGAGAGCATCCTCGGCAGCGGCGGCGTGAACATCTCCGGCGGGCAGAAGCAGAGGGTCTCCATCGCGCGTGCTCTTATCAAGAACGCGCCCGTATTGATACTCGACGACGCGACGAGCGCGCTCGACTCCGTCACCGAGGCGAAGGTGCGGCGGCGCCTCGCGCACGACAGGTCGGGCACGCTCATCCTCATTACGCAGCGCTGCTCGACCGCCATGTTCGCAAACGCCATACTCGTGCTCGACGCGGGGCGCGCGGTGGGCTTCGGCACGCACGCGGAGCTCATGCGCGACTGCGAGGTTTATAGGGATATCTATCGTTCCCAGATCGACAGCAAGGCGGCGGCGGAGGCGGGCTATGGCGGATAATGCGATTCGTACCGACAGCAAGCTGCCCTCCATGTCCAACCGGGGCGGCGGCAGGGGCGGCTCAAGCCGCTTCGCGCCGGGCGCGAAGCCCAAAAACGCGCGCGGGACGTTCCGCCGCATCCTAAAGATCTTCCTTCGCTGGGGGAAGACGGTTTTTATCGCCATGCTGCTCACGGCGACCGCTTCCGCCGTGCAGGTGGCGGTGCCGTACTTCACGGGCAAGGCGTTCAACGTGTTCGCCATAAAGGGCGTGGCCTTCGACGCGAACGCGCTTTTGACGATCCTCCTTGTGATTGCGTCCCTGCACGTCACGCGTTACGTCGTGACGACCGTGTCCGACGTATTGATGCTCAAGGTCAGCCAGAAGCTCATCCATGTGATCCGAAGCGAGTTCTTCAACAAGATGCAGCGGCTGCCGCTCGGCTTCTTCGACACGACCCCCCACGGGGACACGATGAGCCGCCTCGCCAACGACGTGGACAGCATCAGTTCCACCATCGCCTCGAGCACGACGCAGCTCGTCGCGAGCGCCCTCACGCTCTTCGGCTCGCTGAGCCTGATGATCGCGCTCGACGTCCGGCTGACCCTCGTGGTGCTCGTGTGCGTACCCCTCGTGTACCTTCTCACGAAGCTCATCGCGGCGAGGAGCCGCGCCTATTTCCTCTCCCAGCAGGTCAGCCTCGGCGCGCTCAACGGCGTCATCAAGGAGAACATACTCGGCATGAAGATGGTCAAGGCCTTCTCCCGGCAGGAGGAGGCGAAGGAGGCGTTCCGCGAGATCAACGAGAGCCTCTATCGCAGCTCCTACCGCGCGCAGACCTGGGCGGGCTTCATGATGCCCCTGATGAACGTCATCAACAACCTCACCTTCACCCTTACCGCCATCGCGGGGGGCTTCCTGAGCGTATCCTACGGGCTTGCGATCGGCACGGTGGTGAGCTTCCTCAACTATTCCAAGCAGTTCGCGCAGCCGCTCAACAACATCGCCTCCCTCTTCAACTCCATCCAGCAGGCGCTCGCCGGCGCGGAGCGCGTGTTTGAAATCCTCGACCGCGCCGAGGAGGCGCCCGACACCGCAGACGCCGTGGCGCTCGGCTCCCCCAAGGGCAGCGTGCGCTTCGAGGACGTCTGCTTCTCCTACGACAAGGTGCGCCCCGTCCTGAAGGACGTTTCCTTCGACGTGCAGCCCGGCGAGGTCGTGGCGCTCGTGGGCGAAACCGGCAGCGGCAAGACCACCATCGTCAACCTCGTCACGCGTTTTTACGACGCGGATTCCGGCGCCATCAGCATAGACGGCGTGGACATCCGCAACATCATACGCGCCAGTCTAAGGGAGTGTTTTTCCGTCGTGCTGCAGGACACTTGCCTGTTTACGGGCACGATTATGGATAACATCCGCTACTCGAAGCCCGAGGCGTCCGACGCCGAGGTCGTCGAGGCCGCGAAGCTCGCGCGGGCGGACAAGTTCATAAGGCGGCTGCCGGAGGGGTATTCCACCCCGGTTTCCGGCAGCGCGGACAATCTGAGCGAAGGGCAGAGGCAGCTCCTCGCCATCGCGCGCGCGGCGCTGTGCGCGAGCCCCATCCTCATACTCGACGAGGCGACGAGCTCCGTCGACACCAAAACGGAGAAGGACATCCAGAAGTCCATGCTCCGCCTCATGAGCGGGCGCACGAGCTTTCTCATCGCGCACAGGCTCTCGACCATACGCGACGCGGACAGGATCATGGTGCTCCACGAGGGGAGGATCGTCGAGCGCGGCAACCACGCCGAGCTCATGGCCGCGAAAGGCCGCTATTACGACATGGTGGTGAGCCAGATGGGGCTCGCCGCCGCGCAGGAAATCGGAGGGAAGTAATTTATGATCTATGATCTCATCATACTCGGCGGGGGGCCTGCGGGGTATCTCGCGGGCGAGCGCGCTGGCGAAGCCGGATTGAGCGTGCTTTTACTTGAGGAGCGCAGCCTCGGCGGCGTCTGCCTCAACGAGGGCTGCATCCCGACGAAAACCCTGCTCTATTCGGCCAAGCTCTTCGACGGCGCGGCCCACGGCGAAAAGTACGGCGTGACCGCCGAAGCCCTCGCGCTCGACCACGCGAAGGTCGTCGAGCGCAAAAACAAGGTCGTGCGCACGCTCGTCGCGGGCGTAAGGGCCGCGCTGAAAGCTTCGGGCGTCACGGTCGTGTCCGCGCGCGGCGTCATCGCAGGCAAAAGCGGCGAAGGCTTTGCGGTGGAGGCGGACGGCGAAACCTACGTCGGAAAAAAGCTTCTCATCGCCACGGGGTCCTCGAGCGCGCTGCCGCCCATCCCCGGCCTGGACGAGGCGCTCCAATCGGGCTTCGCGCTCACGAGCAGGGAACTGCTCGATTTGAAGGAAATCCCCCAAAAGCTCGCCGTGGTCGGCGGCGGGGTGATCGGCCTCGAGCTCGCGAGCTACTTCCGCTCCGCGGGCAGCGAGGTCTCCGTCGTCGAGATGCTCGACCACATCGCGGGTGAAAACGACCCTGACCTCGTGAAGCTTTTGCAGAAGGGCTTTGAGAAAAAGGGCGTGAAGTTCCTGCTCTCGGCCAAAGTGACCTCCTTCGGCGCGGGCGTCGTCCGCTGCGAGAAGGATGGAGAGGCGATCGAGATCGAGGCAGACCGCGCGCTCGTCTCCATCGGCCGCAGGCCGAATACGGCGGGCATCGGCCTTGAAACCATCGGCGTGAACTTGGAGCGGGGCGCGATCGCGACGGACTCCCATATGCGAACGAACGTCGAGGGCGTGTACGCCGCGGGAGACGTCAACGGACGCTCCATGCTCGCGCACACGGCCTACCGCGAGGCGGAAGCCGCGGTGCGGGATATCCTCGGCATCGAGGACGAAATGCGCTACGACGCCATTCCGGCGGTCTTATATACCAATCCGGAGCTTGCGAGCGCGGGGGAGACGGAATATACCGCGCGCGGCAAGGGACTGGAAGCTTCCGTCGTGGCGCTGCCCATGCGCTATTCGGGAAGGTATCTCGCCGAAAACGAGGGGGGAGACGGCGTCATGAAGCTCGTCTATGAAACTTCCACCGGGCGCATCCTCGGCGCGCAGGCGCTTTCGAACTACGCGAGCGAGTTCATCGCCGAGGTTTCGACGCTCGTTTCCCTGGGCGCGGACGTCGAAACCGTCAGGCGCCTCGTGTTTCCGCACCCGACGGTCTCGGAAATCATCCGGGAGGCGGCGTGGAAAGCCTGATACGGCATAGAAAAGGGTTATGCCGCGTCGATAAGGCGCTCCTTTTTCCTGCATAATCCGACAGGAGCCGACAACGCGGCGCATATGGTTTTCACAAAGGCCCTCGGGCCTTTTTGATTCGGCCTAACGGGCGCGGGCGGGGCGCGATGAAGCGGGAGCGCCGCCGCGTTTCACCCGGTATAACTGCCGCTTATCGCCCGGCGCGCCTGTCTTTTTCTTCCGAATCCCCGCCATTGCTCCGCCGCATGATTTTTGTTATAATCATAACAGAATGTATAAGGGGGATTCCGGCATATGCACTGCGGTAACGGTCAGATAAGGATATTTGCAGGCAGCGGAAGCAGGAAGTTCGCGCAGCGCATGTGCGATTATCTGGGCAGTCCCATCGGCGATAATACGACGATCGTTTTCAGCGAAGGCAACACGTTCGTGCGGATCAACGAATGCATCCGCGACAAGGACGTCTATCTCGTGCAGACCATAGGACTCAACCCGAACAACGAGTTTATGGAGCTGATTTTCTATATCGACGCCTTTAAGCGCGCGAGCGCGAACTCCGTTTCCGTCCTCATGCCGTATTTCAGCTATGCGAAGGGCGATAAGAAGGACGAGCCCCGCGTTTCCATCCGCGCGCGCGTCTGTGCCGACGCCATCGAGATGGCGGGGGCCGACCGCGTTTTGGCTATGGACCTCCACTCCGCGCAGGTGCAGGGCTTTTTCTCGAAACCCGTCGACCACCTTTACGCGAGAAGTCTCCTTTGCGCCTACGCGAGGCATATCGGCATCGTGAACGACAGCACCGTCGTCGTCTCGCCCGACGCGGGCAGCGCCAAGCGCGCGCGCGCTATGGCGGACGAATTGGGCTGCCCTGTCGCCATCGGCGACAAGATGCGCGTGGGCCACGACGAGAACGCCAAGGTTTTGGAGATCATCGGCGACGTCAAGGGCAAGGACTGCATCGTGGTGGACGATTTCACCATCTCCGGCGGCACGCTCGTCGACGTGGCGCACGGCCTCAAGGACAAGGGCGCGAACAAGATATACGCCTTACTCTCGCACATCGTGCTCCAGGAGAAGGGCGTGCAGCGCATCGAGGAAAGCCCCATCGAGCTGCTCGTTTCGACCGACACGGTGGATTGCCCCGCGGTCGAGGGCTCGAAGAAAATCCGCATCGTGTCCGCGGCGCCCATGTTCGCGGAGGCGGTGCGCGCCATACACGGCCGCGAACCCGTGAGCAACCTCTTCGACCATACCCCGAAGCGCATGCTTGAGATGAGCTTCTCCCAGCAGCTCTCGCTCAAGGATCTGGGCTCGAAGAAGTAAATCCTAAACCGAATTGATACGCGTGTATGCGGCGTCCCGGGCAATCCCCCGCCCGGGACGCTGTTTCTACCCTCACGAAAAATCCTCGCCCGGCGCGGCGCGCCCGGTTTTCCCTCCCCGGCGATTCGGCACTTCCTTTGGCGATTCAGGACTTCCTTTGCCGAAGGTGGTGAAATCCATGCATGGAAGGCGCATCATAAATGCCATCACACGGGAGGATTTGTGTTATGCGCCTGCTCTATGCGCTTCTCGCATCCGCTTTGACGCTCGGGCAACTGCTCTGCGCGCAGCCTTCGCGCGCGAAGGACATCGTGCTCGTCGTGGACGTTTCCGGCATGAAACCCATGGAGGCGGGGGACGAGCCCTGGCTCATGTCGCCCTGCCTCAACCCCGCGCATCGCTATTATAAGCCGCTCGAGGCGGCGTCCTCCGGCGCGACCTATCCCGCGAACCGGGGCGACGCTGTGGATACGAGCGTCGAATACCGCTTCGGGACATGCTTTCTTCTCGAGGAGGATGCGGTCGGCTGGCGCCCCTGGGAGAACCATTACGCCTATGACGCGAGCGGCGCGCTCGCGCGCATCGAAGATCCGGAGGGCGCCGGCTGCGTCTACGCGAGCGATCTCGCCCGCGCGCTGGCGCGCGAACTCATTGGAAGGTTTCTTTTAGAGGACCCTCTCTGCCGCGTCGCGCTCTGCTGCGTGGGCGGGCCTTTCGACACGCGCTTCTGCGTCAATTTCACGCGGGATGAGGAGAAACTCCTCTCGGCCCTGTACGCCGCGCCGCCCAGCGGCATCGGCGATCCCTCCGCGGCGCTCGACAAGGCCGGCGAATACATCGCCAGGCGGCGCGCGGACGAGCGGCGCGCGCGCCGCGCCGCGGTCGTGGTTTTGAGCGTCGATACCCTGGAGGAGGGCATGTTCGCCGAGCGCGCAAAAGAAGAAGCGCTGCGCTTGAAGGAAAGCGCGGCGCTCGTATGGTCCTCCCCGCTCGAGGTGGACGCGGAGGAAATCCTTAGGCTTCTTGGGCTTGCGGCGCGGGTTCGGGAAGCGGTTCCGGCTCGACCTTCGCCCAGGCTCCCCCGCGCAGCAGAATGAGGCACAGGATGCCGCGAACCGTCAAATCGGCCGCCATGCCGATCCATGTGCCCGTGAGGCCGAGGCTCGGGACGAAGCGCGTCATGACGAACGCGATAGGGATGCGCACCACCCACATGCCGATGATGCTGACGATGAGGGGGAGCTTGGTCTGCTTCGCGCCGCGCAGGATGCCGGTCGCAACCTGGCTTACGGCGTACATGGGCTGCGCGAACGCTTCGACCCTGAGCGCTGCGGCGCCGATGGCGACGACCGCCATGGAGGGCGTGAAGAGGGAAATGAGCTTATCCCCGGCGAAGAACAGCACGAAGCCCATGGCGCTCATGAACGCGACGCAGCCCACCGTGCAGTAACGGGCGAAGCGCCGGGCGAGGTCCGCCTTGCGCGCGCCGAGGGACTGGGCGACGAGCGTCGTCGCCGCCATGGAAAAGCCGAAGGCCGGCATGTAGGTGACGGATTCGGCCGTGATCGCGAGCGAGTGCGCCGCGAGGGAATTCGTGCCGAGCGCCGTCGCGAAGGCCGTCATCATCACCTGGCCCAGGGCGATGACCACGCGCTCGAACGCCACGGGAGTGCCGAGCTTGATCATTTCCTTCCAGACGCCCCTGTCGGGGCAGAAGCTGTCCTTGAGCGTGATGCGGCACACGGCGTTTTCGCCGAAGAGCGCGCGCAGCAGCATGAGGCCCGAGAAGGTAAAGGCGATGACCGACGCGAGCGCCGAGCCTTTCACGCCCATGTCGGCGCCCCACATCGTGAAGGAACGGCCGAACAGCGTGATGGTGCGCTCGGGATAGATCAAAAGGAAGTTGAGCGCCATATTGATGATGTTCGTCGATACGTTGAAGACGAGGGGCGTTTTCGTATCACCCGTGCAACGCAGCAGGCTCGCGCAGATCTGTATGCTCATGTTGAAGATATAGGAGAGGCTGAGTATGCTGATGAAATCCGTCGCATCCTCGAGGATCTCCGGCGCGCCGCCCATCCACACGGGCAGGTAGGGCGCGATGAGGAGCATGACGGCGGTCATCGTCGCGCCGCAGACGCCTATGGCGAGCACGGCCTGGCGCACCACGCGCTTCGCCCGCTCGATATCGCCCGCGCCGATATACCGGCCGACGGGCACCGAGAAGCCGATGGCGACGCCCGCGAAAATGCCGTTGAGCAGCATGCTCGCGGGCGCGGTGAGCGCGACGGCGGCGGTGGCGTTCGGTCCCATGCCGCCGACCATGGCCGTATCCACGTAGTGGATGAGCATGATCAGGATCTGCTCGAGCATGATCGGCCAGGCGAGAAACCAGATGGCGCGAAGGGGATTCCTGCTTTCGTCGATGAGGTTGAAGTTTCTTGGCATAATGATTCCTTACATGATGTTTACGCGATCCATCAGCATTATACGGCCTGGCGGCGATTGTGTAAAGCGCGGGCTTGTATTATAATATCCATATATACCGGTAAATCTGCGGAGCATATACAATAAATGGATCTGTTTCAACAGAACGCGGCGCGCCGCGCCCCGCTTGCGGACCGCATGAGGCCGCGCACGCTCGATGAATTCATCGGGCAGGAGCACATCGTCGGAAAGGGCCGGCTGCTTCGCCGCGCCATCGAAACGGATTCGCTCACAAGCTCCATCTTCTTCGGTCCTCCGGGCTGCGGCAAAACCACGCTCGCCTATGTCGTCGCGCATCAGACGGGCGCGCGCTTCGAGAAGCTCAACGCCGTGGCGGCGGGCGTCAAGGAGGTGCGCGCCGTGATCGACGAGGCGGAAAAACACCTCGCGATGTACGGCGTCTCCACCTATCTGCTGCTCGACGAGTGCCACCGCTGGAGCAAAACGCAGAGCGACAGCATATTGCCCGCGCTTGAGAAGGGCGTGATCCGCTTCATCGGTTCCACGACCGAGAACCCCATGGTCTCGATGACGGCGGCGGTCGTAAGCCGGTGCAGGCTGTTCCAGTTCTATCCGCTGACGGTGGAGGATATCCGAAAGACCATGCGCTTCGCGCTCGCGGACGGGGAGCGCGGGCTTGGCAACTACAAGGTCCAAATCGACGAGGACGCCTTCGAGCATATCGCTCATACCGCCAACGGGGACGCCCGCTGCGCGCTCAACGCGCTGGAGCTCGCGGTGCTCACCACGCCGCCCGCGGATGGCGTCGTCCATATCGACGCCATGGTCGCCTCCGAGTCGGTGCAGAAGAAGGTCATCAACGTGGACGACCAGCAGTTCTACGACATGCTCTCCGCCTTCTGCAAGAGCCTGCGCGGCGGGGACAGCGACGCCGCCGTTGCGTGGTTCGCGCGCCTCGTCTACGCGGGGATAGACCCGCGCGTCATCTGCCGCAGGCTCATCGCGCACGCCTCGGAGGACATCGGCCTCGCCAACCCGCAGGCGATGGTGCAGGCGGTCAGCGCCGCGCAGGCGCTGGAAATGATCGGTATGCCGGAGGCGAAACTGCCCATCACCCAGGCGATCATCTTTTTGTGCGAGAGCCCCAAGTCCAACGCGGTCGTGAGCGCCGTCGTTTCAGCCTTCGAGGATGCGGAGCGCATCCCCGACGAGCCCGTGCCCGTCCACCTGCGCGATACGTCCTTCGCCGGAGCGAAGGAGCTCGGCCACGGCAAGGGCTATAAATACCCGCACGACTACCCCGGCCACGTCGTCGCGCAGGAGTATATGCCCCCCTCCGTCAAAGGCAGGGTGTATTACAGGCCCGGGGAGCTCGGCAGCGAGGCGAAGATCCGCCAGAACCGCATCAGCCTCGGCAAGATAAAGACGGACGAATGATTCATATGTTCAACATAGATGAAGCATGAAGGAGGAAAAAGGTTTGATCGAGAGCAGAGTGGTGGAAAACGTGCTGGAGGCGGCGCTCGCCACAGGCGGCGACTACAGCGAGCTGTTTGCGGAGGATACCGAGCATAACAGCATTGCCATGACCGACGGCAAGGTCGAGAACGCGGGCTACCGGCGCCTCAACGGCGCGGGCGTGCGGGTGCTACAGGGCGCGCGCTGCGTTTATGCGTACACCTCGGGCAGCGACGAAAAATCCCTCATGAACGCCGCGAAGGCAGCCGCGGCCGCGCTCAAGGGGACGCGAGAGCATGAGGTCAAGCCCATATGCGTGTCGCGCGTCGGGGATTACGCCCCGGCCGTCCCCTACGGCGAAGTGGAAAACAGCGCGCGCATCGCGCTCATCCGCCGCGCGTCGGAGGCCGCCAAGGCGTATTCCGACGAGATCACGCAGGTCGTCGCGCGCTATACCGACGTCGACCAGCGCGTGATGGTCGCCAACAGCCTCGGCGTTTGGGCGGAGGACAGGCGGCCGCGCGGGCGCGTGTTCGTGCAGGCCGTCGCCATGAAGGACGGCGAGGCGCAGGTGGGCTATAAGGCGCCCGGCCGCGGGGAAGGCTTCGAGCAATTTAAAAAATACGATATGGAGGCGCTTGGGGCGCTCGCCGCGAAGAACGCGGTGACCATGCTGCACGCGCCGCAGTGCCCCGCGGGCGCGGTGCCGGTGGTGATCGAGGGCGGCTTCGGCGGCGTCATCCTCCACGAGGCGTGCGTCCATTCGCTCGAGGCGACGAGCGTCGCCAAGGGCAACAGCGAGTTCTGCAACAAACTCGGCGAAATGATCGCGACCCCCGTCGTCACCGCCGTGGACGACGGCACCCTCCCCGGCGAGTGGGGCACCATCCGCTTCGACGACGAGGGAACCCCGGCGCAGCGAAACGTGCTCATCGAGAACGGCGTTCTCAAGAGCTACCTCGTCGATTACCGCAACAGCCGCATCATGAACCATCCCCTCACGGGCAGTTCCCGCCGCGAAAGCTACGCGTTCGCCCCGACCTCCCGCATGACCAATACCTTCTTCGCGCCCGGCACGGACGACGATGAGGAGATGCTCCGCACCATGGGCACGGGCCTCTTCGCGGTGACGATGGGCGGCGGCAGCGTCAACCCGCTGACGGGCGAATTCAACTTTGCGGTCAACGAGGCGTACTGGGTGAAGGACGGCAAAATATTCTCGCCCGTGCGCGGCGCGACGCTCATCGGCAAGGGCGCGGACGTTTTGAGAAAGATCGACCGCGTCGGCAAGCGCATGTGGATGGAACAGGGCATGTGCGGTTCGCTCTCCGGCAGCGTGCCCACCAACTGCGGACAGCCCAGGATCAGGGTCACGGACATCGTCGTGGGCGGGAAAGGAGGCGCGCTGTGATGGAATACAGAGAGTTTAAGGAAGTCCTTTTTAAAGAGGCGCTCGCGAAGGGTTGCGAGGCGGCGGAGGCATATTACCGCAAGGACGAGTCGTTCTCGGTGAACGTGCTCGAGGGCGAGATCGAGACCTACGAGGTCAACGTCAAGGGCGGGCTGAACCTTCGCGTCAAATACGCGGGCAAGGACGGCTACGCGTTCACGCAGACGCTCGAAGACCCCGAGGCGCTCGTCGCGCGCGCGATGGACAACGCCCGCGCCGTCGAGAACGAGGACGATCACCCCATGCAGGGCAAATGCGGTTACGCGGCGCTCGAGAAGAAGGATAGGAGAGCATACCACCTCGGCGAGGCGGAGAAGATCGAGCTCGCCTTCTCCCTTGAGAAGGCGGCCAAGGCCGCGGACGCGCGCGTGCAGCGCATGATGTACTGCGAGGTCCAGAGCGGCAAGGGAGAGGTGCGCATCAGCAACACCCTCGGGCTCGACGCAGCGGACGACAGCTGCCAGGCTTATTCCTTTGCGATGCCCGTCACCAAGGAGGGGGAGGACGTGCGAAACGCCTTCGCCTTCCGCAGCGGAGACGGCATCTTCGAAGTCGACGCGTGCGCGAGGGAGGCCGTTGAAAAGACCGTGGCGCAGCACGGCGCATCCCCCGTAAAGGCGGGCAAATACCGGGTGCTCATCAAAAACGAGGCCATGGCCGATCTGCTCGACGCGTTCTCCTCGATGTTCTCGGGGGACAGCGCGCAGAAGGGCCTCACGCTCTTCAAGGATAAGCTCGGGGAGAGGATCGCCTCGGAGGCGATCACCATACTCGACGACCCGTTTTATCCCGATTACGAGCGCGCCTTCGACGACGAGGGCGTGCCCAGCGTCAGGACCGCGGTGGTGGAAAACGGCGTACTCCGCGCGTTCCTGCACAACCTCAAGACCGCGAAGAAGGCGGGCGTCCCCTCCACGAGCAACGGCGGCCGCGCGAACGCGGACGCCCCCGTGAGCGTGATGCCCTCGAACTTCTATATCACGCCCGGCGACAGGAGCTTTGACGAGCTCGTGCGGGAGTTGGATTCCGGCCTCGTCATCGCCGACGTTTCGGGCCTGCACGCAGGGCTCAACCCCGTGTCGGGCGAGTTCTCGCTCGTGGCGAACGGCGCGCTCGTGGAAAACGGCAAGCGTGTCCGCGCCGTGGACCAGATCACGGTGAGCGGCTCGTTCATGCAGTTGTTGAACGGCGTCGTCGCGCTGGGGAGCGATTTGTTCTTCGGCATACCACGCGGCAGCGCCTTTGGCAGCCCGAGCATCCTCTTCGACAGCCTGATGATTTCGGGCCAGTGACGGGCCGGGGAAAGAACCGGTAAATCCCGGGGACTGTCGGGGGAGAAGCGCCCCCGGCGGTCCCCGGTCCTTTTCTTTTGACAGTTCGCCCGAAGGGATGTTAGAATATACAATAGGTAATAATATCGGCAGAGGTGTGCAAATCCGTTTGAAAGGTAGGTACGGCCATGTTCCGTGTGGGAGACAGAGTCTGCTATCCCATGCACGGCGTCGGCGTGATCGAGGCGATCGAGGATCGCGAAGTCCTCGGGATCACCTCGAAGTACTATGTGCTGCGTTTCATCCTGGGCAAAATGACCGCCATGGTGCCCGTAGACACCGCGGAAAAGGTCGGGCTGCGCTACATCATCACCGACGCCGAGTGCGACAATGTCCTTGCGTTCCTCAGGCAGGAGCCCCTCGCGGAGTGCGACAATTGGAACAGGCGCTACCGCGAGAACTACGACAAGCTGCGCGGCGGCAACATCTACGACGTGGCGGACGTGGTAAAATGCCTGCAGAAACGGGATGAGGAAAAAGGCCTTTCCGCGGGGGAGCGCAAAATGCTCGCCTCCGCGCGGCAGGTGCTCGTCACGGAATTGGCCGCGGCGAGCGGCAGGGATACGGAAGAGCTGTTCCTGACGATCGGAATTTAATAATCAAATAAAGAGGTGAAGCCGCTTTGGCAAAAAAGGTTGCAAGAGCTGTATTGATGCTCATCGGGGCGGGACTGGGCGTCGCCGTGGTCGAGGGCGTGAACGAGCTGTTGGTCTTCTTCGGGCTGATCGACATGCATCTGAGGCTGTTGGAATGGGGCGTAGTGCTCATCTATATCGCGGGGGCGCTTTTACTCGCAATCATAACTTATTTTATTGCCCCGCGGCTGATTGAGACTTTTACCCATTTTGTCGCCGCGGTCGAGAGCAGGCTTTCCGAAATGTCCATGGCGGAGATCTTCTTCGGCGTGGTGGGGCTGATCGTGGGGCTTGTGATCGCGTTTCTCGTGAGCACGCTGACCATGAAAATGACGCTCAACTGGCTCGCGTTCATCATCAACGCGGCGCTGTATTTCACCTTCGGCTATCTCGGGTGGACGGTCGTCACGAAGCGGAAGGGCGAAATCAACACGCCCTCCTGGTTCAAGCGCGGCGGGAGGGAAAAGGCGGGCAAGGCGAGCGTGATGGCGCGGCCGAAGATACTCGACACGTCCGTCATCATCGACGGGCGCGTGGCGGACATCTGCCGTACGGGAATCATTGAAGGCAACGTGGTCGTGCCCGCGTTCATCCTTCGGGAACTTCGCCACATCGCCGATAGCGCGGACCCCTTAAAGCGCAACCGCGGCAGGCGCGGACTCGACATCCTCAACACCATGCAGGAGGAGCTCGATATCCCCATCAAGGTCGTGGAGACGGATTACGAGGACATTCCCGAGGTCGACGCCAAGCTCATCAAGCTCGCCTACGATATGGGCGGCGTGGTCGTCACCAACGACTATAACCTCAACAAGGTCGCGGGCGTGCAGCGCGTGCCCGTATTGAACATCAACGAGCTCGCCAACGCCATCAAGCCCGTGCTCCTCCCCGGCGAGGAGATGACGGTCTCCATCATGAAGGAGGGCAAGGAGGCGGGGCAGGGCGTGGCGTATCTTGCCGACGGCACGATGATCGTGGTCGACGGCGGGAGAAGGCTCCTCGGCGAGGAGGTCGCCGTGGTCGTGACGAGCGCGCTCCAGACCTCCGCGGGCAGGATGATCTTCGCGAAGGTGAAGGAAAGGTAAAAACAATAGATAAACGCACCGGGCGGCCTTTCGGCCGCCTGGTTTGCTTATAGAGAGATCATCTGGCGAAGATTCATCAGCGAAAGCGCGTCAGCTCCGCTCGCCGCCGTCCCAGAAAAGCTCGTCGAGCGTCTTATGGAGGGCGCGGCAGACGGCGATGCAGAGGTTGATCGTGGGGTTGTAGTCCCCCATCTCGATGGCGTTGATCGTCTGGCGGGACACGCCCACCGCGTCGGCCAGTTCCTGCTGGGAGAGGTCGAGCGCCGCGCGCGCCGCCTTGAGCCTGAGGTTTTTCATAACGCGCCCCGCTTATTCCTTCGCTTCCCGCCGGGCGATGAGCGCCTTGATCGCAAGCGCGATGAAGAGGATCACGAACATCGCGAGCACGACGATGTTCATCACGTGGAAATTGAGCGCGCCGTCGGTGATGAATCCATCCCCGGACGCCGCATTGAGGATTACCAGCGCGCCGTTGGCGATTGCGATTACCGCGAACAGTATTAAATAGAGGCGGCGATTCTCGTTGAGCGCGAAGTACGCGTCCGAAAATACGCACAGCACTACGAACACCGTGAAGGCGGCGCAGATGCCCGTCAACGGCTCCACGATCGCGTCGCCCCACTTTTGCCCGGATACGCTTGCGTACAAAGCGTTGAGAGTAAGATAGGCGACCAGCGTCCAGAACGCCGCGCGGTAGGCTTTGAAACGCGCGAGGGTCTGCCGTTCGTCAAATTTTTGTTCGCCGCCGCGGCTGCGCCGCATCATGGAATAAGCGACAGCCGCCGCCGCAATAAAGAGGATAACCCCCGCTACGATGACCGCAATGATCAGTATGTTTGCATTCATTATTAGTATACTCCTGGTTTCTCTACGGGTACAGGATAATCGATAAACGACATAATGTCAAGTATATCATACAAAACAAATACAATAGTTTACTATTGAGGCAAAGAATAAGGGCGGATATGGCCCTCGGGCGGGATACGCCCTCGGACACTAGGCTGCGGCCGCCGGAATCCGCCCTACAATCCCCCGCCGCGGCGGCGTTCCCTGGATTGTCAATTTTCCATTGTCAATTGTCAATTATCCACGTTAAGTCCCTCCCCGTCGTAATCCACGGTAAAGACCGTGTCCGGCGCGGGGTCGGTTTCGATGATGCGCCGGGCGAGCAGCGTTTCAAGCTTCGCCTGCAGCAGCCGCTTTAACGGCCGCGCGCCGTAGAGGGGATCGTAGCCCAAATCGGCGATGTAGCGCTTGGCCGCGTCCGTAAGGTGCACGCCGAGGCGCCTCTCGGAAAGCCGCGCGCGGATGTCGTCGAGCTGCAGCTCCATGATGCGGTAGATTTCCTCCCGTTCAAGCGGCTTGTAGAAGACGATGTCGTCGATGCGGTTGAGGAACTCCGGCCGGAAGCTCTCCTTGAGCATCGCCTCGACGCGGTTCTTCGCCGCCTCGCCGATGCGCCCGTCCTCGATTCCTTCGAGGATATAGGAACTCCCGAGGTTGCTCGTCATGACGATGACGGTGTTTTTAAAATCCACCGTGCGGCCCTGCGCGTCCGTCAGCCTGCCGTCGTCCAGCACCTGCAGGAGCACGTTGAAGACGTCCGGGTGCGCCTTTTCGACTTCGTCGAATAAAACCACGCAGTAGGGCTTGCGGCGCACGGCCTCGGTAAGCTGGCCGCCCTCGTCGTACCCCACATAGCCCGGAGGCGCGCCGATGAGGCGGGATACGGAGTATTTTTCCATATACTCGCTCATGTCGATGCGCACGAGGTTGTTTTCGTCGTCGAAGAGCGCCTGCGCGAGCGCCTTGGCAAGCTCCGTCTTGCCCACGCCCGTAGGGCCGAGGAAGAGGAAGGAGCCGATGGGCTTCCTCGGGTCCTTGAGGCCCGCGCGCGTGCGAAGGATCGCGTCGGACACGGTCCGCACGGCCTCGTCCTGTCCAACGACGCGCCTGTGCAGGATCTCCTCGAGATGCAAAAGCTTCTCGCGCTCGCCCTCCATCAGCTTCGAAACCGGGATTCCCGTCCAGCGGGCGACGATGCGGGCGATCTCGTCCTCGCTCACGCTGTCGCGCAAAAGGCCGGAGGTTTTGCCCTCCTCACTCGCCTTTTCAGCCTGCTCCAATTCCGCGCGCAGCTTTGGGATTCTGCCGTATTTGAGCTCCGCGGCCCTGTTGAGGTCGTATTCGCGCTCCGCCTTCTCCATTTCGGAATTGAGCTTCTCCAGTTCCTCGCGGATGCTCCGGACTTCCTTGATGGCGTCTTTCTCCGTTTCCCACCTTGCCTTGAGGACGCCTAAGCGCTCCCTCTCCTCGGCGAGGTTCTTTCGAATCTCGCTCAGATGCTCCTGCGAGAGCCTGTCGCTCTCCTTGACGAGCGCCGCCTCCTCGATTTCAAGCTGCATAATGCGGCGCGAGAGCTCGTCGAGCTCGGTGGGCATGGAGTCCATCTCCGTGCGGATGAGCGCGCAGGCCTCGTCCACGAGGTCGATGGCCTTGTCGGGCAGGAACCTGTCGGAAATGTAGCGGTGCGAGAGCGTCGCCGCGGCGATGAGCGCGTTGTCGTTGATCTTCACGCCGTGGAAGACCTCGTAGCGCTCCTTGAGGCCGCGAAGGATGGAGATCGTGTCCTCAACCGAGGGCTCGTCGACCATCACGGGCTGGAAGCGGCGGGAGAGCGCCGCGTCCTTCTCGATGTGCTTTCGGTATTCGTCGAGCGTGGTCGCGCCGATGCAGTGCAGCTCGCCGCGCGCGAGCATGGGTTTTAACAGGTTGCCCGCGTCCATGCTGCCTTCGGCTTTGCCCGCGCCCACGATGTTGTGCAGCTCGTCGATGAAGAGGATGATCCTCCCCTCGCTGCGCTTGACCTCGTTGAGCACGGCCTTCAGACGTTCCTCGAATTCCCCGCGGAACTTCGCGCCCGCGATGAGCGCGCCCATGTCGAGCGAGAAGATTTTCCTTTCCTTGAGCGAGGAGGGCACGTCCCCGCGCACGATGCGCTGCGCAAGGCCTTCCGCGATGGCGGTCTTGCCCACGCCCGGCTCGCCGATGAGCACGGGATTGTTCTTGGTCTTGCGCGAGAGGATGCGGATGACGTTCCGCACCTCGTCGTCCCGCCCGATGACGGGGTCGAGCTTCTGCCGCCGCGCGAGTTCCACGAGGTCCTGCGCGTATTTGCCCAGCGCGTCGTAGGTGCCCTCCGGGGTGTCCGAGGTGACGCGCGCGCCGCCGCGCACCTCCCCGAGGGCCGCGAGGAAGGCGTTCTGCTCGATCTTATGGGCGCGAAAGAGCTTTTTCAAGGCGTCGTTTGGCGCCTCGATCAGGCCGAGGAAGAGGTGCTCCACGCTCGTGTATTCGTCCTTCATGCGCGCGGCCTGCTTTTCGGCCTCGTTGAGCGCGCGGTCGAGCTGGGGCGTCACGTAGACCTTGTCCGCCTCCCGCCCCGCGCCCGTGACGCGCGGGAGCCTCCCCACCGCCTCCTCGGCGGCGCGCGCGAACGCCCCCGCGTCGGCGCCCATGCGCCCGACGAGGGATGAAATCAGCGAGTCCTCCTGCGTGAGGAGCGAAAGCAGCAGGTGCTCCTCGTCGACCTGCTGGTTGCCGCGCTCCACGGCGATCGATTGCGCGCCCTGGATCGCCTCCAGGGAGCGCTGCGTCAGTTTATTGGCGTTCATTCAAATTACCTCCAGCCATAAGAACCAATGTTCTCATTCTCACAGCAACATTTTACCATGCACATAAAAGGGCGCAACATACGCACTGTAATGTTAATTTGAACGAATTGTGAAATGGACAATCCTAAAAGGATATGCTATATTATCAAAAAGACCGTCTGTAAGGGAGAAAGGGAATGCGCGACTAAGCGGCTGTTGTTTCGGCAAATCGGGTATGGCGGGACGCCGTGCCCGCGTTCGCCGTTTCCGTCGCGCGCATTCTGTGAAACCCAAAGGGGGTCTTCTGTTTATGTCGCTGATATCCGTTTCCGATCTCACCTTCTGCTACGAGGGCAGCTACGACAACATATTCGAGCATGTGTCCTTCCAGATCGACACCGACTGGAGGCTCGGCTTCACCGGGAGAAACGGGCGCGGCAAGACCACGTTTCTCAACCTCCTCATGGGGAAGTACGAGTATTCCGGGGCGATTTCGGCGTCGGTTTCCTTCGATTACTTCCCTTTCGAGGTGCCGGACATGGAGCGGGACACGCTCGATCTCCTCGAGGAAATCAGCCTCTGCCGTGAGCGCTGGCGCATCGTGCGCGAAATCAGCCTCCTGCAGGTGGACGAGGGCGCGCTCTACCGCCCGTTTTCGACGTTGAGCCACGGGGAGCGCACCAAGGCGCTGCTCGCGGCGCTGTTTCTCAAGGAGAACAACTTCCTGCTCATCGACGAGCCCACCAACCACCTCGATATGCGCGCGCGCGACATCGTGCGCGGCTACCTCAACGCGAAGAAGGGTTTCATCCTCGTGAGCCACGACCGTGCCTTTCTCGACGGGTGCGTGGACCACATCCTCTCCATCAACCGGGCGAACATCGCGGTGATGAAGGGCAACTTCTCGCAGTGGTGGGAGAACAAGCAGCGGCAGGACGCGTTTGAGCTTTCCGAGAACGAGAAGCTCATGGGCGAAATCCACCACCTGACGGACGCCGCCCGGCGTACCGCCGGCTGGTCGGACGCGGTGGAGGCGACGAAGATCGGCTCCGGCGCGGGAGACCGGGGCTATGTCGGCCACAAGGCGGCGAAGATGATGAAGCGCGCCAAGGCCATCGAGAAGCGGCGCGAGAGCGCGGTTCAGGAAAAATCCAAGCTCCTAAAGAACATCGAGCGCAACGAGAACCTCGCCGTGCACCCCCTCCTCCACAGGAGCGAGCGCCTGCTTGAGATCCGCGACCTCGCCGTCGCCTATCCCGGGCGCGAGGTCTTTTCCGGCTTTTCCTTAGATTTGAGGCGGGGGGAGCGCGTGGCGCTCACGGGACCGAACGGCTGCGGCAAGTCGAGCGTCGTGAAGCTCGTCGCGGGGGAGGATATCCCCCACGCGGGCCTCGTGCGCCTCGCTTCCGGCCTTATCATCTCCTATGTGCCGCAGGATACCTCTTTCCTCGCGGGCGGCCTTATGGAGTACGCCGCATACGAGGGCGTCGACCCGAGCCTGTTCCTGACCATCCTTCGCAAGCTCGATTTCCCGCGCGTGCAGTTCGAGAAGGACATGCGCGCCTTCTCCGCCGGGCAGAGGAAGAAGGTGCTCCTCGCGCGAAGTCTCTGCCAGCGCGCGCACCTCTACGTCTGGGATGAGCCGTTGAACTATGTGGACGTCCTCTCGCGCATGCAGATCGAATCCCTCCTTGGCGAGGGGCGGCCCTCGATGCTCTTTGTCGAGCACGACCGCGCCTTCGTCGAACACGTCGCGACAAGGGTGATCGAGCTTTGATCGATAGGAGAGTCGAATGATCGTCAGCGCGAGCAGGAGAACCGATATCCCGGCGCACTATTCCGAATGGTTTCTCAACCGGCTTCGGGAGGGGTTCGTCTTAGTCCGCAATCCCTTCAACCCCGCCCAAATCAGCCGGATCGCGCTCTCGCCGGACACGGTCGACGGCATCGTATTTTGGACGAAGAACCCCGCGCCGATGCTGCCAAGGCTCGGGGAGATCGAGCCGTACCCGTACTACTTCCAGTTCACTTTGACCGCCTACGGGCGGGATGTCGAGGGGAACGTCCCCTCGAAAAGAGAAGTCCTCATCCCCGCGTTTCAGGAGCTTTCGAGAAAGATCGGGCGGGAGCGCGTCGTCTGGCGCTACGACCCCATCTTTTTATCGAGCCGCTACACGCCCGATTATCACGCGCGGTACTTCGGGGAAATCGCAAAGCGGCTCGAGGGTTTCACGGAGAAATGCGTCGTCAGCTTTATCGATTTCTACCGCAACACGCAAAGCAACATGCGGGGACTCGGCGTCCTCCCGATGGACGAGGCGGCGATGCGCGCGCTCGCCCGCCGTTTTGCCGAAACCGCAGCAAAGCGTCATATCGTCCTTGAGACCTGCGCGGAGAAGATCGACCTTTCCGAATGCGGCGTATCCCACGGCCGCTGCGTCGACGGCGCGCTCTTCGAGCGCCTGACCGGGCGCCGCCTCAACGCCGCGCGGGACAGGAACCAGAGGAAGGAATGCGGCTGCCACGAGAGCGTCGACGTCGGCGCGTACAACACCTGCCCGAACGGCTGCTTATACTGCTACGCGAACTACAACCCCGCGGCCGTTTCGCGAAACCGCGCCGCGCACGATCCGGCTTCGCCCCTCCTCTCCGGGCATATCGGGCCGGCGGACGCTGTGAAGGAAAGACCGATCTAAAACCTAGGGGCGGTTCCGCTTGCCTGCAAACAGAACCCTCCCCGGCGCCTCCGCAGGAGAGCGGATCAACAGGCCATATGGATATGAAACAGGGCCGATATGGAATCGGCCCTGCGATCACAGCATCTCCGACGCTTCTTTGGAGGAATTCCCTTTCCCCGATATTACTTATGGAATAACTTCTTCGACTGGTACTGCGGCTCGCAGGTCAAATTGATGCCGAGCTTCTTGTAGGTCACGCTGTCCACGGCGGAGAGGATGACCGTGGAGTGCGCCTCGCATCCCCGGAGCTTGGGCAACTGGCGCATGGCGAGGTCCGCCGTGGGGTTCGTCGCCGCGCAGATGGAGAGGGCGATGAGGATTTCGTCCGAGTGGAGCCGCGGGTTGTGGTTGCCCAGGTGGCGTATCTTCAAATCCTGTATGGGCTCGATGATGATGGGGGAAATGAGGTGCATGTCGTCCTGTATGCCGCCGAGCGCCTTTAAGGCGTTGAGAAGGAGCGCGGCCGACGCGCCGAGGAGGGAGGACGTTTTGCCCGTCACGATGGAGCCGTCGGGAAGTTCGAGTGCGGCGGCGGGCTGCCCCGTTTCCTCTGCCTTCGCGAGCGCGCGGGCGATGACGGGCCTGTCCGCCTCGGAGACGCTCGCCTGGTTCATGAGGAGCTTGCATTTGTACGCGCCCGAGCCGTCCGAAAGGCCCTGCCGCGCGACGCAGCTCTCCGCGTAATAGCGGCGGATGATCTCCTGCTTGGCGGCCTTGCGGCAGGCTTCGTCGTCCACGATGCAATGTCCCGCCATGTTGACGCCCATGTCCGTGGGGGATTTATAGGGGCAGTTGCCGTAGATCTCCGTGAAGATCGCCGCCAGCACGGGGAACACCTCCACGTCGCGGTTGTAGTTGACGGTGGTTTCGCCGTAGGCCTCGAGGTGGAAGGGGTCTATGAGGTTGACGTCCTTGAGGTCGGCGGTCGCCGCCTCGTAGGCGATGTTGACGGGATGCTTGAGCGGCAGGTTCCAGATGGGGAAGGTTTCGAACTTCGCGTAGCCCGCGAGCACGCCGCGCTTGTGCTCGTGGTAGAGCTGCGAGAGGCAGGTGGCCATCTTGCCGCTGCCGGGGCCGGGCGCGGTCACGACGACGAGCGGGCGCGCGGTTTCGATATAGTCGTTCTTTCCGTAGCCCTCCGCGCTGACGATGAGCTCCACGTTCGAGGGATAGCCCTCAATGGGATAATGGCGGTATACGCGCACGCCGAGGCCCTCGAGCCGCGCCTGGAAGGCGACTGCGGCGGACTGGCCGAAGAACTGCGTGAGCACCACGCTCCCCACATAGAGCCCGATGGCGCGGAACGCGTCGATGAGGCGCAGCACGTCGAGGTCGTAGGTGATGCCGATGTCGCCGCGCACCTTGTTCTTTTCGATGTCCGCCGCGTTGATGGCGATGACGATCTCGGCCTGGTCCGCAAGCTGCAGGAGCATCCTGACCTTGCTGTCGGGCGCGAAGCCGGGCAGCACGCGCGCGGCGTGGTAATCGTCGAAGAGCTTGCCCCCGAACTCGAGGTAAAGCTTGCCGCCGAACTGGGCGATGCGCTCGCGTATCCTTTCGGACTGCAGGGAAAGGTATTTCTCGTTGTCGAATCCGCGTATCATCGTTTCCTCCAAATCTTCAGTTTATTTAAAAACAAAAAACAAAGGAATCGGGACGAGACCGATTCCTTGCATTGGCGCCTCATTCATCTTATTACTTTTTCGGCCCGATTGCAAGATCATATCCAAAAAAATCGACTTTCATGTTATAATCGCAGGGAACCGCGGCATCGACTGAAACGTATTATGGACAGGAGGGATGAGATTGCCCGCGTGGGAATTCGATTCCGTCTACAGCAGCTTTTCGCGCATGGTGTACTGGACGGCTTACGGCGCGCTCAGGAGCGAGAGCGACGCGATGGACGTTTCTCAGGAAGTGTTCATCCGCGTGCTCAAGCACATGAAGAAGCTCGAGAACATGGGCGAGGCGCAGCTCAAAAGCTGGCTTTACCGCGTGACCGTCAACCTGTGTGTGGACGGCAAGCGCCGCCTCAAGCGCGAGGTGCTCGCGGACGAGTTGCCGGAAACGCCTGTTTCGAGCGAGGATGAGCTGCCCGAGGCCGCCGCGATGAACGCGGAAACCGTCCGCCTCATCCGGGACGCCGTGGACGCGCTGCCGGACATCTATCGCGAAACGGTGATGCTGCATTATTTTTCCGGCCTGCAATATGAAGAGATCGCCGCGCTGCAGGGCGTGAGCGAGGGGACCATAAAATCGCGCATGTCGCGGGCCAAAGGCAGGCTCTGCGAGATGTTAAAAGGAGGTGAGCTGCATGGCTGAAAGATTTGACGAACTGCTCCGCGCCGTCGCCGACCGGGCCGACGCGGGCGTGGATTATGCCGCCATGCACGCTTCCATTTTGAAAAAAGCGGATGCGAAAAAGCGCGCGCTTCGCGCGAACGTGCTCCGTTACGGCTCGGTCGCGGCGGCGCTCGTGCTGCTCCTCGGCGCGGGTCTTTCCATCTGGGGGCGGGCGAACCTCATGGGCAAATCCGCCGCGCCGCAGGAACGCGAGGGCATTCTTACGGAAAGCTGCCGCGGCACCGAAGACGTCGACATGTACTCCGGCGCGCAGGAGGACCCTGCGAACGGCGCGCCGGAGAGCGGCATGGGCGGCATGCCCGCGGCCACGTCGGATGAAGGCATCACCCCCCCGCCGGGCTGCACCCTCGGGAGCTGCGGCGACAACTACCTCATCTGGAATGAGGGCGGGCTGGCGCTCCCCGCCGTAGACTTCGGCAAGAGCGCGAAGGTCGAGTCGGACGAGGCGCAGTTCCTCTGCACCGTCGCGGGCGCCACGGAGGAGGATTACGAGGCTTACGTCACGCTCGTGCGCGAGATGTATCCCGATTCCGCGCGGAGCGATGACGCGACGGACTCCTGCAAGCTCTACAGCGTCTCCGCCGAGCTTCAGGAGGGCAAGTACTTCCTCACCGTATCCCTCGCCGACGGGGAAATGACGATCTATGTGAGTTTCGCGAATAGCGAGGAGTGAATATTGAATCACCAGCGCGATAACGGCCGCCGTCTGAACGGGGCCGTTTTCTCTATGCTTTAATTTGGCATGCTCTCGACGCGTAAGGGGAAAACGCGCTGACGAAAGCGGGTTCGACCCGATGGTTAACGCATAAAAACAGTTCGCGATTCGCCGTTCCCTATTCGTTGAACCATTTGCGGATGTCAATAATATCAGTATCCCAGGTCCTTCTCGAAATGCTGGTAATCCTTCACGCTCTTCCAGTCCCCGCCCCAGGTCCAGCCGCGCGCGGCGAAGAGCTTGTAGGCGAGGTCGTCGTGGTCGATCTTGCCCGGGAAATCGCGGCTGCGGTCGGCGTATTCCGCGCCGTTTTCGGGGGAGACGTTGCCCGATTTGACGTAAGGATTGAGCCGCGGGTTGATGTCGATCGCCGCGCCGTAGCTGTGCAGCGAAAGCTTGTTCGTGCCCGCGACCGTGCGGTAGTTGAAGCAGGAGGTGTTGTTGGCCTCCATGGAAAGGTCGTCGTTTGCCGCCTCGCCGTATTCGTCCACCAGTTTTATCGAGGTGAAGGGGTATTTCGCGAGATACAGCTCGTGGAAAATCTCCGTCACCTCCTTTGCCACTTCGGCGTTGACGATCAACTCCCCTTCGCGCACCCTGCCCTCGAAATCGTAATAAAGGAGGCCGATGTAGCGAAGGTCGCCATAGGAGATGGCGGCGCCCGAATCGTCCGCGGGGTAGCTCAGCCCCGTGATCCTCTCCTTGATTGCGTCCGTCAGCTCCATGTAGTAGAACCCCTCGGCGATCGCGATCCTGCCGTCGTCCTCAGGCGTGGGCGGGGGCGAAGGGGAAGGAGAGGGCGTAAGAACGGGCGAAAGGGAGAGTGCCGGCGAGGGCGTGGCGACGCGCGTTGGCGCGGGCGCTTCGGTAAGCGTTATGGGCGCGGGCTCCCGCGCGCAGCCGGAGAGCGGTACAAGCGACAAAAAAGCGAGCAAAAGCGCGAGGACGCGATAGGATTTCATGGGAATTCCTCCGATAAAAATACGGATTCCGGCCGCAAAGAGAATGAAGCCGCTTCTATATCAATATGATTGTCAATTGTCCATTTTCAATTATCAATTAATACACGTATTGCCCGTTCGCGTACATCGAAAGGTAGGCGAGCAGCAGCGCGAGGCTCGCGGCGGTGACGACGCCGTCCTTCTTCTTCGTGTCGGCGATCTGCGCGAGCGCGAAGGACAGGGGGAAGGCCGCCGTGAGGTAGCGCGGGGAGCTTAAAAGCCACGTCGCCCCGCAGGCCACGACGAAGTAGGCGATAAAGAACGCCGTGTAGGACGGGCGTAATTTCCTGGCGCCGGCCGTGACGACGCCGAGGGACGCGAAGGTGTAGACGAGGTTCGGGATCCACAGCCCCAGCGCCTTGTTGATTTCGCCTTGGCGCAAGGCGTACACGAGGTGCTCCATCTGCGTCGCCGCACTCTCGAAGAAATAGCCGAAGCCCTGCCCCCAGTGGTCGCTCTGGTAGCGCATGAAGGTGAAGGCGTCCCCCGTGACGGCGTAGTTGACGGCGAGATACCCGACGAGCCCCAGCGGCACGACGAGCATGCACAGGAAGCGCAGCATGTGCGTTTTTTTATTTTGAGGGAGCAGACCCGCGCGTTTGTCCCGCAGGAGCTCCGCGAGCCACTCGAAAGCGACGAACAGGAGGATGAGCCCTCCCACGCTGCGCGTGAAGCCCGCGAGCGCGCCGAACACGCAGCCCCATAGATAGCGCTTCTTGCGAACGAAATAAACGCACGCGAGCGTCAGCGCGAGAAAGAGGCTCTCGGTCATGGGCGCCGCGAAGAAGAATGCCGCGGGCAGTATGAAGAGGTATTTCATGGCGCGCAGCGCGTCCGAACGCCTCATGTCGAGCGCGGCGACCTCGTAGGCGAGTATTGCGGCGGCGATCGCAGAGAGGTTCGACACGATCATCGCCGAGGCGAACGAGTTGCCGGTGACGGGGTTGAACAGCGCCATCACGACGGGGTAGAACGGAAAAAACACGATGTGGAAGCGCGGGTCGCCCACGGTCACATACCAGCGCTCGGAGATGCCGAGGTAGCTTGGCGAGTCGGAGCGCAGCCAGACGGTCCGCAACGTATCGAGCATGCCGCCGGGATAGGCCTCCCGCGCCGCGCAATAGAAAACGTACGCCGCGATATAGAGCAGCAGCCGCGTGATGAGCATGAACATGACGATGCGCGCCCACGGGTGCCTTTTTTCAAAACGGAGGCTGCGCGCTCCGACGAGCGCGTCGGGCGCGGGAGGCTCGTCCTTCTGAAGCGCGCCGAATGCGGAGGGAACGAATGGAATGAGTAAAAAAACGAAAAGCGTCAGAAGCGCCGCGCCCGTGAAAAGGCCCAGCAGCGAGAAGCCTTGAGACAGTGCCCTCCAGAGGAAAAGCGCGGCGAGAACGCCCGACGCGGCGGCGGTGATCGCGGTTTGCGTTTTGTTCTCCATAGCGGTAATTATAGCATAGGAATGTATACAAGTATATATGCGGCGGGCCTATTGAAAAGGCAAATCGTTTGGGCTAAGATTGTCTTGCCGATGGAGAATTCGGCAATATTTTCGTTTAGAAGGAGCAAGCAATATGATCGAGTTGACCTCGCATGGCGTCTATCTTGTCGAGGGGCGGGTGCAGGAAAACGCCCCCGTGAGCGTGACCCCCGACGAGGGCCGCGAACAGACGATCGCTTACCGCATACTGCGCGCCCACAACGTTTCCAAGGACCCGAAAAAGCTTCAACTCAAGTTCGATTGCCTCATGAGCCACGACATCACGTATGTCGGCATCATCCAGACCGCGCGCGCGAGCGGCCTCACCGAATTCCCCATGCCCTACGCGATGACCAACTGCCACAACAGCCTCTGCGCGGTCGGCGGCACCATCAACGAGGACGACCACGTCTTCGGCCTTTCCGCCGCAAAGAAGTACGGCGGAATTTTCGTGCCCCCGAACCAGAGCGTCATCCACAGCTACGCCCGCGAGGCGATGACGAAGTGCGGCAGCATGATCCTCGGCTCCGACAGCCACACCCGCTACGGCGCGCTCGGCACCATGGGCGTGGGCGAGGGCGGGCCGGAACTCGTCAAGCAGCTCCTCAACAATACCTACGACGTGCCCGCGCCCGAGGTGGTGCTCGTGTATCTCAAGGGGACGCCGAAGAAGGGCGTCGGCCCGCACGACGTGGCGCTCGCGCTCGTCGGCGCGACGTTTGAGAACGGTTTCCTCACCAACAAGGTGCTCGAGTTTACAGGCCCCGGTCTCGCGAACCTGCCCGTCGAATTCCGCAACGGCATAGACGTTATGACGACAGAGACCACCTGCCTCTCCTCCATCTGGGAAACCGACGCGGCGGTGAAGCGTTACTACGAGGTGCACGGCCGTCCCGAGGGTTACGAGGAATTGAAGCCCGGCAAGGTCGCCTATTACGACGGCATGATCACGATCGACCTCGACAGGGTGGAATCCATGATCGCGCTGCCCTTCCATCCCTCGAAGGCGTTTACGATCCACGAATTCAACAAGCGCGCCCGTGAACTGCTCGCCGAGGTCGAGGCCGAGGCGAAAAAGCAGTTCCCCAAGGCGAAGACAGACCTCGTCTCCAAAGTGCAAAAGGACGGCTCCGTTCTGGCCGACCAGGGCATCATCGCGGGCTGCGCGGGCGGCACCTACGACAACATCGTCGAGGCCGCGGCCATCCTTGACAAGAGCGACGTCGGCAACGACTACTTCAGCATGAGCGTCTACCCGATGAGCGTGCCCGTCAACCTCGCCATCAACCGCGACGGCTCGAGCGACAAGCTGCTCTCCGCCGGCGTCATCCTCAAACCCTGCTTCTGCGGCCCGTGCTTCGGCGCGGGGGACGTGCCCGCCAACAACGGCCTCTCCATCCGCCACGCCACGCGCAACTTCCCCAACCGCGAGGGCTCTAAGCCCGGCGAGGGGCAGGTCGCGGCGGTCGCCCTCATGGACGCCCGCTCCATCGCCGCCACCGCGCGCAACCACGGCATCATTACCGCGGCGACCGATGTCGACTACGACATGCCCGAGATCGATTATCAGTTCGACGCCACTGTCTACGAGCGCCGCGTCTACAACGGCTTCGGCCGTCCCATGCCGGAGGAGGAGCTCCGCTTCGGCCCCAACATCGCCGACTGGCCGAAGATGTACGCCCTCGAGGAGAACCTCCTCGTCGAGCTCGCGGCGGTCATACAGGACCCCGTCACGACGACGGATGAGCTCATCCCCTCGGGAGAAACCTCGAGCTACCGCTCGAATCCCATCCGCCTCTCCGAATTCGCCCTCTCCCGCCGCGTGCCCGCGTATGTCGGCCGCAGCAAGGCCATCAAGGCCGTGGAGGAGGAGCGCATCGCCGGCAAGAAGCCCGAGAAGCTCATGGACGCGCTCTCAAAGGTCGGCAACGCCGAAGAGCTGATCGCCACCACCAGCACGGGCTCCGCGATCTTCGCGAGGAAGCCGGGCGACGGTTCCGCGCGCGAGCAGGCCGCCTCCTGCCAGAAGGTGCTCGGCGGGCTTGCCAACCTCTGCTACGAGTATGCCACCAAGCGCTATCGCAGCAACTGCATCAACTGGGGCATCGTGCCCTTCACGCTCGACGCGGACGCGAAGTTCGATTATGAGGACGGAGACATGGTGTTCGTCCCCGGCGTGCGGCGCGCCATTGAAGAGGGCGTCGAGAAGATGCAGGGCAAGGTCATCCGCAAAAACGGCGCGGTCGAGGACATCGCGCTCTACGTCAAGGGCCTCACTGCCGACGAGAAGGAAATCCTCCTCGACGGCTGCCTGATGAACTACTACGCCGAGCAGAACAAAAAGAACAAGTAACCCCATTCCGGCTTTTCTCCTCCTTGATTCCGGCCGGCCCGCTTTTGCGGACCGGCCGGGCTTTAAAACGCCTTTGGGTGATTCGAAAAACGGCGCCGGCTTAACAGAAAAAGGAGCGCCGGCTGCCCGGCGCTCCGATCGGTTATCTAAGGCATAATTTCGCTTGCTTTCGCTTATTTCTGCTTCTCGCCGCAGCCGCAGCACGCGTCGTGCCCGCAGGCGTCCTCCTCGCAGCCGCAATCATCATCCTCGCAGCCGCACTCGCACGCGCCGGAGAGCCTCTCCTCGACGATCGCGGAGAGCATTTCGAACTTGTCCTCGTCCGCGGGAACGAAATTCTCCTCGTCCCCCTCGGTGACGACCTTCATGATATAGACGTCGTGCGAATGTTCCTCTTCGCACTCCTCGTCCTCGCACTCATCGGAAAGATCCATGAGTACGGCATATTCCTCGCCCTCATACTCGAAGTAATCGACGACGTCGAGCTCAAACTCGTTGCCGTCGTCATCGGTGAAGGTCACAAAATCCCTTTCTTCCATTTCCATCGGATGTACCGCCTTTCAGTTACTGTGGTTTGATTTTACAACATATCTTGCCCGTTTACAATATCCCCGTTCCGGTGTAACATAATACGGGAATCTTTGAAGCGGGGGCTGTTATGTTCAAGGCATGCTGGAGCATGGGGAGAGAGGACTTCGAGGGCATCGAGGCGCTGCGCCGCGTCTGCGGCGTGCCTGTGGACGCGATGGACGACTATGCCGCGCACGTTTTCGTTTCGGACGAGGACGGCTCGCCCATCGCCGCGGGCAGGCTTTATCCCGTGGGCGACGCGCTCCGCATCGACAGGCTCGTCGCCTCGCAGGCATACGCCGCGATGCCGTACGAGGAGCTCACGTTGCGGATCCTTTTGTATAAGGCAAAGGACATGCCGCAGGCGTTTATCGATGTGGAGCCTACGGCGGCCATCCGTCCGCTGCTGCCGCGCTTCGGCTTCGCGCCGCCGGAAGGGCCCGACGGGCTCATGCGCTGCGCGCGCGAGGGCATCGTCTGGTTCAGCCAGTGCGGGGACGACCCCGGCGAAAACTGAGGGTAACTTGAGGGTAAGTTGAGAGAAAATATCCTTGCATATCCGCATGACATTGGGTATAATACTATACGTTCGGCGTCCGGAGGGACGTATGCTGGTGTAGCTCAGTAGGTAGAGCACCTCATTGGTAATGAGGAGGTAGGCAGTCCGAATCTGCTCACCAGCTCCATCATTCTCGGTCAATTTAGATGCAGAGGCAAAAAGCCCAGACGTTGTCTGGGTTTTTTGTTGCCTTGAGCCGTTTTTCGTTTTTTCAAAACGCCGTAGATGCATTTTGGGGTGCGTTCCCTTCGCGCCTGAATTATGCCCTTGAAGCCAAAATCAAACTGGTTTCAAGGGCTTTTTTGCATGTCATTTCATCAATTATTTGCCGTTTTCAATTTGTTTTCAATTCAATATGGAGGTCAATTACATGAACGCTAATACTCGCCGATTTCACAAGTTCAAAGGATACTCCGCCGCCGACTGCTGCTGCGACGGCCCACAGGCCTAGTGCCGAAGCCGTCTCCCGGCTGAGGCGAAGTGGTGCCTTTACAATGGGGGCAAAAAGAAAGGATGCCTGCTTACGGCCTGCCGCTGCCTCGAAGAACGCATCATGGCCGGATGCGATTTTACGAAAGGCGCTGACCAATATAGGAATCCGATCTGTATGCCGGAAGCCTCAAACTCATAAGCACCATTCAATCCCACAAGCTTCATGGGGGCAGTCTGTCCTTTTACATGTGTGCATTTTCGCGGTACTGCCGTGAGAATGGCAGCAGTCTGTTTTCCCCCTCCACACCACCCCCTATAGAAATAACTACTTGGCTGGAAGAAGAACATTACGCTCTGAAGCAGCTTAGTAACACTACACCGAAAGGAGTTTTTTCAAATGTCCCAAGTCATCGCAATTGCAAACCAGAAGGGGGGCGTAGCGAAAACGACCACAACGGTCAACCTCGCCGCCGCCCTCGCCCGGCAAAGTGAGAAAGTCCTGTGCATAGATCTTGACCCGCAGGCGAACTTAACCATGTCCCTGGGTTGCCAAACGCCGGACGAACTGCCGTATACCATTGCCGACGTTATCGACAAAGCCATCGCAGAAGAAACCATCGACCCTTCCGAGGGCGTTATTCACCATCGTGAGGGCATCGACCTCATGCCTTCCAGCATCCAACTGTCGGGATACGAAACCGTGCTCATCAACGAGTACGGCAGAGAAAATATGCTGCGCCAGTATGTAGATGCAGCCCGTCCCTATTACGACCACATCCTCATCGATTGCCAGCCAAGTCTAAACATTTTGACCATCAACGCCCTTGTCGCTGCAGACAGCGTACTTATTCCCACACAGCCGCAGTTCTTTTCTGCAAAGGGCTTGGAGCTGCTGTTTCAAACCTACAGCAAGGTACGCCGCAAGATGAATCCCGACCTCAAAGTCGAGGGCGTTCTTATCACCATGATGGATAAGCGTCCCAACTTTGCGCGGGACGTTGTCGAACTCATCCGTTCTACCTACGGCGGCAGCGTCAAGGTGTTCGATGCCGAGATTCCCATGAGCGTCCGGGCAATAGAGTGTGGTGCAGAGGGCAAAAGCATCTTCGCACACGACCCTAAGGGCAAGGTCGCAGAAGCATACGCAAATCTGGCGATGGAGGTGATGGACAATGCCGAGAGGCAACAGCGCAGGACGCATCAGCATCAGGCCGTTAGATGATCTCTTTGAACCGACCGTAGAGCGGGAACAGACCGAGCATCGGGAAACGCTGCCCGTTACGCTTTCTCCAGACAGGTTAAAAGAGTTTCCGAATCACCCGTTCAAGGTGCGCGAGGATGAGGAACTCACAAAACTGGCAGAAAGCATAAAAGAGAACGGCGTACTTGAACCTATCCTCTGCCGTCCCGATGGCAACGGCGATTACCAAATCGTCAGCGGGCACCGGCGCCTGGCGGCATGTAAGCTGGCAGGCTTGGAGCAAGTACCCGTCACCGTCCGCGATATGGACGACGATACCGCCACCATGTGCATGGTGGACGCGAACCTGCACAGGGAGAGCATACTGCCCTCTGAAAAAGCCTTTGCGTTCAAGATGAAGCTGGAAGCGTTGGAGCACAAGCGGCAGACGGGACTAATCGTCTCGGACGGTCGGCGCTCCACCGAGATCGTGGGCGAAGAAACCGGCGATAATTATCGCAACGTCATGCGCTATATCAGGCTGACAGAGCTATCGCCGCAGCTGCTGGAGCTTGTGGACAGCGGTAAGCTGAAGTTTCATCCCGCTGTGGAGCTTTCCTACCTCAAACCCGCAGAGCAGGAAATCGTATATATGGCGATTCAGGATTCACGCAAATATCCGTCGCTTACCCAAACGAAAAGCATGAAGCAGTTATCCCAACAAGGACGGCTGGACGCAGACAACGTTTCGGATATGCTTCGCGGCGAGAAAACCCAAACGCGCAACGTAAGCTTCAAGGCAGACGAGCTCAGGGATTTCTTCCCGCAAAGCTACTCCACCGAGCAGATCAAGGATGCCATACTCAATATTTTAGAGGCGCGGCAGCGAAGCCGCGCGGGAAGGGAGCGATGAATATGGGTCAAATGCTGAAACCTTATCAAATCCAGCAGATCAAGGAGCGGTATAAGCCCGGCACGCGCATCGAACTGAACGATCAGATGCAGGGCGAAAGTATTCCCGCCGGTATGCGCGGGACGGTCGATATGGTGGACGATATCGGCGATATCCACATGAAATGGGATAACGGCAGATCGCTTGCGCTGATCCCCGGCGTGGACGATTTCAAGGTAATCACGCCGGAATACGAAAAAGCCAACCCTCCGCATATCAAAAAACGGTCAAAAAGCCAGGAAAGGTAGAGCATTGCATGGAAGAAAACAAAAGAGAATATCTCTCCACAGAGCGCAGTCCCGTCATAGACCCGGAGCTGCGCGACTTATTGCCGCCCATTACGGACGATGAAAAAGCGGCACTGACCGCCGACATCCTGAAGAACGGCTGCTATTCCCCAATGATCTGCATGGCGGACATGACGCTGGTGGACGGGCATCACCGATATGACATCTGCACCGAGCATGATATACCCTACCGCATGGCGATCCTCGATTTTGAGGATAAACTCGACGCTATGCAATGGATGGTCAACACGCAGAAGGGTCGGCGCAACCTCACCACCTACCAGCTTGGGCAGATCGCGTTGAAGCTGAAGGACGAAATTGAATCACGAGCAAAAGAGAGACAGGGTACTCGAAACGACCTTGTGACAACGTTGTCAGAAAGTGAAAAGCGCACTGCAAGAAAAGAAATGGCAGATGCGGTCGGCATTGGCGAGGTCACAATGGGGAAAATGCTCCAAATCGACGAATCTGCTCCCGCGCCCATCAAGAAAGCTCTTGAAAAGAATGATATCTCCGTCAATCAGGCATATAACGCCGTGAAAAACCTCGAAGCCGTTCCCGAAGAAGAACGGGAAGACGAAGCCGAGCGTATGGTCATGGAAAAGGACTTCAAGCGTTACAGCAAGCGCGTTGACGGCGAAGGCGCTATCGCCCAGAGCTATATCGACGGCATCGGTAAGCCGTACCACATGGAGGTGTCCGAAGAAAACGCCCGCATTTGGATGGAATACGCGCACATCAGCGTCGGCGATCTCGTACTGGAGGTGGACGCAATCGACGGCGCGCTTGAGAACCTTGCGCTTCTCAAGGAAATCATAGCAGGAATATCAAAACCCAAGCTCGTAGGAGGTACTCAGAATGAAATTGGATAAAAAGCATCGGGACGTTATCCAGATGCACATTCTCAAACAGGAAACCGTGAAGCTGAGCGAGGTCGCGTACCTCGTCAAGAAATACGGCAAGCCCGACAGCGTCAGAAAGCTTCGTGAAAAGGAAGCGAATCAGGCGGCACACGGTCTGATTGCAGGCTGTCGGGACCAGTACGGCGACCGGGAGGTGTTCGCAACGGGACGGCAGGATAACGACACCATCTATTCCATCGTCAACAATTCCACCGACGCTATGGCGCTCGACGGCGCAAAGCGGCAGATACAGGGCAATATCAAGGGCTGCCTCATTTCGGATAAGAAAGTGAAATGGCGGCAGCTTTATATCAGCGGCCGCATCAGCAGAAGCCGGTATCTGTGGGGGCTTGCCTCCCGTGAATACGTCATGCTGCCCGATACCATAGACACACAGAACTGAAAGGAGAAAACCGAATATGAAAAAGATAGTTGCGCTGCTTTGTGCGGCGCTTTTCTTTATCCTGCCCATGACCGCCTACGCAGGCGGCGCGTCGACACCCACCCGTGTGCCGAACATCGGCGAAGCCGTTACCACCTACACCAAGGATGATTATGTACTCGACTTTTCCAGCGCCGTCTTTTCCGTCATGGACGCAAACGGCACTGAACAGTCAGGCGGCATTCAGGGGCTTAACAACGTCATGAAAATATGGGTGCATACGGCGGACGGGCAGACCTTCACCGCTTATTGCCTGGACATGGCGGAATCCTATCCGCCCACAATCGCGGCGTCGCAGGAAAGTATGATAAGCCAGTTCCCGCAGAACTTTACTACCGTCGCATGGCCCGCTGGCGCCAGCTATGACAAAATGCTGTGGGTCGTGGAGCATACCTATCCCGCAATCCCCATGGATACCATGATGGCTGACGCGGGCGCAAGCTTCCAGCGCCTTGTGTCCGAGATACAGACCAATCAGGGGTTGGGCGCAGCCGAGGCAGAAGCCCTCGCGGAAAGCGTCGTATACGCCACCATACAGGAAGCGATCTGGCATCATCAGCCAGCGGCGGTCAAGGGAGCGGACGGATTGTACATCGGCGCAAGGATGCTGCAGGGCAGTCAGGACACCATGCTGTTATACAGCTATCTGACCAAAGATCGCGCCGAGTACACGAATTACAGCGCGGCCTCCATCGGCGCAGAGATTGCCATACAACATCCCGCCGACATGACACCCCGCGAGAACGGCGGCGAGTATGTATTCGGCCCGTTCAGCATTTCGGACAATATGCTCTCGGCAGGCGATGTACAACTTGCGGCAAGCAACGCAGGAAATCTCGCTGTACGCTTTACGGATCAAAGCGGCGCGACGCTGTCCTCCGTGCGCGAGGGCGTGACCTTCTATGTCCGCGCAAACGGCGTACCAACAACACCTATCACTATTACAGTACAGGCGGATACCGCAAACGCCGTCACGCTCGAAGCAAATCGCGGGCGCATGTATGTGCCGACCGACGGCTCCGCAGTACAGCCCGTAGGCACTGGCGGCATACCCAAGACCGTCAGTGCAAGCGACAGCCTGACCCTGCCCTCCATCAACCCGCCTGCACCGCCCGCACCCACCGGCGACGTTGTGCGCTTCAGGAAAACGGACGAGGAATCAGGAAAAGTGCTTCCCAATGCCGTGATCCGCATTGACAACACGGCTGGCGAAAAGGTATGGCAAGGCATGACAGGTCCGGACGGCACGATCACCACCGATGTAAAACTGCTCTACGATACCGACTATACCTACTACGAAGTGACTCCGCCTGCAGGCTATGATCTGGACAGCACCAAGCATACGCTGCGAATTAGCAGCACAGGCGGTAACCCCGAGTATTGGGGATTGACTAATCGTCTCACGGTCATCGAGGTTCCGCCCGTTCTTGCGGACGTTGTTTTGAAAAAGGTAGACGCCGATACAAAGCAGGCTCTGCCCGGCGCGAAGTTCGAGGTCAGAGACAGTAGCGGCGCAGCCACCGGCGTGTTCACGACCGGCGCAGACGGCACGGTGAAGATACCGCAGCTAAAAGCCGGAACCTACAGCTATACCGAAACAGCTGCGCCCGTCGGCTATGTGCTGGATAAAACGACAAGGCAGTTCGTTGTTTCGGATACCGGCGTTATTACAGGTACGACGACCGTCACTAACAAGCGCATTACGGCGAACGCGACCATTAAAAAGGTTGATGAACAGGGCAAAGCTCTTGCCGGCGCAACCATCATCGTGCTGGACAGCGCAGGCAAGGAAGTGTTCAAGGGCAAGACCGGCTCGGACGGCACTGCAACCGTGAGTAACCTCACGCCGAACGCCAAGTACACATATTACGAAACCGAAGCGCCGAGCGGCTATACGCTGAACGATACGAAATACGCCTTCACCGTCGATGCTGCAGGCAAAGTAAGTACGCTGACGGATATCGTCAACAAGAAAACCGTCACGCCTACACCATGCCCGACCTGTCCTCCATGTACGCCGACCCTGACGCCCGTGATCATAATGCCGCCTGCGACCGGAGACCGTCCCGGCGGTGTGCTGTTGGGCGTATCCATGATCGCAGCGGCGGCCTGCGCATGCGGTGTATTTCTTTATCGATGCAGACAGAAAGGAACAAAGCACCATGGGATTTGACATTTATTTCCGCGATCTCAATAAGGAGGCGCAATCAGCGTTTCTCGAATACTTTGAGCTGCGCAGCCCCGCCGAGGCGAACTACGATGTGCTGCCCATTACGACGATTGAAGGTCATGAGCCGGAATTGACGGAACTCAAGCTGTACTGTCCGCTGGTGATCAGCATGGAACCGCAAATGGAATTGGGCGAGGATGAAGAAGAACCGTATGAAATATCCGGTAACGCCGCCAGCATTTTTGAAGCATATGTATCAGAAGCCGTCCATCTGTCCATGACGGTTGAATCGCCGCGCGGTCTCATGGACTATCACAACGGAAGTCCCGAGGTGAACGATAAGGTCTATTCCATGTATCCTGCTGTGGAAGTAAGAAACGGCGAACTTACGGGCGTGTGTATTTTGCAGCTCAAAGCGCCGCTATCGTCGGCAGAACTCAACGAAGTTCGCGAGGAGGCCATCGGGCAGTTCTCCGACGGCTGGGGCGAAGGATTTGAGCAGAACGCCATCCAAACCCCGCACGGCGATATGTACATCAGCTTTTGGAACAGCAGCAGGAACAACGCGCTGAAAACCGAACAGGAGATGACCGCGCCCAAGAAAAGCCGAGGTGATGCAAGATGACGCCGCTCATTATAGGCATTGACCACGGGTACGCAAGCATCAAGACCGCAAACTTCGTTTTCCCCTCCGGCGTAGTGGCCTTCGACTCTCCTCCCCCTGTGCAGCAGGGCTTACTGGAGTTCGAGGGCCGCTTTTTTGTCTGCGGCAGCGGTCGCCAGCCGCTCCTAAAGGATAAGACGGCAAATGAAAACTACTATCTTCTGACGCTTGCGGCGCTGGCAATGGAAGTAAAGCTGCGCACCGGCGAAACCACAGCGGATGTCATCATCGCCGCAGGTCTGCCGCTGACCGGCTTCGGCAAAGATAAATCGGCGTTCCGGCGCTACCTGCTCTCGCATACAAATCCTATAAAATACCGCTTTGAGGGCCTGGAATATGAGATCACCATCACGGACGCTGTCATCCAGCCCCAAGGCTATTGCGCCATAGCGATAAACCCCGCAATTCTCCGTGACGAGCCCTCCATTGTGGTAGCGGATATCGGCGGTTGGACGGTGGATGTTATGCGCATAGACCGGGGCAGCGTGGATACGGCCACCTGCCGAAGCTTAGAGATGGGCGTGATACGCTGCATGGACGAAGTAAAGGAGCAGGTGCGCCGCGCTTTGGGCCTGTCTATCACCGATGCGCAGGCGGAAGCGGTGCTTGCGGACATGCCCTGCACCGTGTCCGAGCAGGCGAAAGCCATTATATCCCGGCAGGGCAGGCTGTATGTGGAACGGCTCTTATCCGAGATCGGCGAGTGCGGCTTCGATCTCAAGGCCATCCCTGTGGTATTCATGGGCGGCGGCGCCAGCCTCGTCAAGCCCCGCGTTGCGCCCCGTGATGGCTTGTGTCGCGTTATTTACCTCGATGACGTATGTGTAAACGCAAAAGCATTTGAAGCGGTCGTTGGGCGGATGTGGCCCCGTGAGTAGAAGAAAAGTGCGCGTTGTGGCATGGCTGGACCCCACGATGCCATTGGAGCGGGAGGTCATCGAACGCATCGCGGCGACGCCGCCCAAAGAGCGGCATCAATACATCCTTTCGCTGCTCTTGCGAGGATATGAGTTCAGCGGCGACTTCATATACCGAGAAACGCTCCGTGCGCTCAGGGATTATCAGCCGCGATTCGATACACAAAAGCAGCGGGAAGCTGAGGATATTCCTGAGAATATGCTCGGCTTCCTTTTTTCGCTGCAGGAGGAAGGTGAACCATAACTTGAGATACCTTGACCTATTCTCGGGCGTAGGCGGTTTCCGCGCGGCTTTCGAGCTGATCCCCGGCATGGACTGTATGGGGCATTGCGAGATCGACGAACATGCGAACAAAAGCTACCGCGCCCTATTCTCTACGGAAGGAGAGTGGTTTTGCAGTGACGCAAGACAAATCGACACAGGACAGTTGCCAGACTTCGACCTCATTTGCGGCGGATTTCCTTGCCAGAGTTTCTCGATTGCCGGAAAGCGAAAAGGCTTTGAGGATACTCGCGGAACAATGTTTTTCGAGATTGCCCGAATACTTGGAGCGCGAAAGCCCCCTTTTGTTCTGCTTGAAAACGTACCCGGCCTGCTGTCGCATGACCAAGGCAGGACCTTCACCGTCATCCTCGGGACGCTATCTGATCTGGGGTATCACGTCGAATGGCAGGTGCTTAACAGCAAGGACTTCGGCGTGCCCCAATCCCGAAAGCGGCTGTTCATTATCGGATATACTGACGCGCGATGTGCCGGAAAAGTATTTCCTGTCACCGGCACAAATGGAAAGGCTCTTGTACAAGTCCTCGGCGGCCCGCAAGGATCAAAGGTCTACGACCCCGAAGGAGCTTCCTGCACCTTAAAGTCCGCGACCGGCGGCTTCGGCGGGAGAACGGGTTTATATGCAGTAGGCTTCAACCGCAAGGACGGCATTACCCACGAGCTGGAACAGGCATATGCCCTTAACGCTAGCAATTTTCGCGGCATCGACCGCAACCAGACGCAGAACGCAGTGCTGGAAGTAAAGGATACGCCGCAGGATGGCGCGTGCTTCATCGACCTGTGCGAAGGGCATCCGCAGCTCACGGATACCGCAAGATGCGTCACCGCGCATTACGGGAAAACGACGCTCAGCCGACATAAGGGAGAGCGTTCCGGCATTTATGCCTGCGCTGTTCTGACGCCCGACAGAGAGAAGGTGCGGCAGCAAGGTCGGCGTATCAAGGATGCGGACGAACCGATGTTTACGCTGACCGCGCAGGACAAGCACGGCGTTCTCTTGATAAAGGAAGCGACCCACAAAGGATATAAGGAAGCAAATGCGGATGATTCCGTAGACCTTGCATATGCCGGCAACAATACCCGCCGCGGCAGAGTCGGAAAGAATATCGCGCATACGCTGGATACCGGCAGTACGCAGGGCGTCGTCACGCTCTCCGGCCGCATTCGCAGGCTGACGCCGCGGGAATGTTTCCGTTTGCAGGGCTACCGCGAGGACCAGATCGACAAGATACTTGCCGTCACCTCGGACTCGCAGGCATATAAGCAGGCGGGTAACGGCGTGACCGTCAATGTGGTATACGCGATAGGGCTGAAAATCAAGGCTGCTTGGAATGAGCTGCATACCCAGGACGGTGATTCCTCATGCTGAAAGACCTGCCCTTTGGCGTGGAGATCGAGATGACAGGTCTGACCCGTGAACAGGCGGCGAAGGCCGTAGCAAAGCTGTGGGAAACGACAGCTTTGCATCACGGCGGCACATATGACGATTGGCAGATCATCGACCCGGCGGGAAAAAAATGGAAGATCATGTACGACTCAAGCATTTCGGCAGAACGATGGAACGGCACAAGCCATGAAGCATATAGCGACGGAACCTATAAGGTTGAAATGGTAACGCCCAAGCTTGAATATGACGAGATACCCAAGCTGCAGGAGGTCGTGCGCGTGTTAAGAAAAGCCCACGCCAAGGTCAACGAATCCTGCGGTCTGCATGTGCATGTGGACGCTTCCCGCTTCGATAACCAATCACTCAAAAATCTCATGAGCATCATGTACTCCAAGGAAGATCTGTTGTTTCAGGCGCTGCAGGTTCCCGAAAGCCGCGTTCAGCAATGGTGCAAGCCTGTGCGGGAAGGTATGCTGACGCAAGCGCGCCGCATGACGGCGGATGCCAGCCGCGCCCGGCTGGAGCGCATATGGTATCAGGGCAACGTGAGCACAGGCGAGCATTACAACTGGACACGCTATCATGCGCTCAATCTTCATTCCGTGTTTTACAGAGGCACAGTCGAATACAGGATGTTCAACAGCACGCTACATGCCGGGCGAGTCAAAGCGTATGTCCATCTAGCGCTGGGCATATCTTCCCAGGCTCTGGAACAGCGCGGAAGTCAGATGCGAAAGACCGTGTCCGACAATCCGGCGTTCACGTTCCGCACATGGCTTCTGCGCATGGGCATGATCGGCGAAGAATATGCCAACACGCGGGAGCATTTGCTCGCATTTCTGCCTGGCAACAGGGCTTGGCGGTACGACAAAGACCATTATGAAAAGAACAATTCAAGGCAAGAGCCAGAAAGGTAGGACTCTTTGAAGATAATCATCGACGAAACGACATACATCGGCAGTCCCACAGGGATCGTGAACGAACTTCGCAGACTGCTGTTCGACAAACCCGACGTTACGGATACGGAGAGCTACATCAAGCACATCCAAAACACATATAAGCAGGTATTCAACCGCGAGATGGCGCTCCCCGACGCCGGCATTGACGGGCGTATACGCGCCATGTTCGCCATATTGGAGGAAGCTGGATATGCGGAGGTACTGGAATATGCCTGATAAACCTGAGCGCCTGTACTTTGCCTACGGCAGCAACATCAACCTCGATCAAATGGAGCGCCGCTGTCCCAACGCAGAGGTAGTTGCACCCGTAACGCTGAACGGCTACCGCCTGGCGTTTCGCGGTCATACGCCCGGCTGCGGTGTAGCCACGATACTGTCCAGCCCCATTCATCAGGTCAAGGGACTGCTGTGGAAGCTGACGCCGGATTGTGAAAGGAGTCTCGATTGCTATGAGGGCTTCCCCAGCTTTTATGGCAAAGAGGATATCACCGTCATGGATAGATCCGGCAAGCAGTTCACGGTCATGGCTTACGTTATGACCCCCGAATACGCGCAGATGGTCGCCATGCCCTCCGCAAGCTACGCTATGGGTATAGCCGAGGGGTACGGGCAGAACCGCATCCCCACCAAGGGACTGGAAGAAGCCATCACCTGCTGCCGGCATGAACTGGAAACGCAGGAAGCGGCCTACTGGCAAACGCTCAAGCAAAACGAGCGTCCGAAGAAAAGCAATCAGCACAAGGGATATGAACGCTAAAGCGTACCCAAACCGCGCCTTCCGACCTGGTGGGCGCTCATTTTATACAGGAGGAAAAACATGAGCAGGGCAAAACGCATCCTCGCCTTTATACTGGCGATGACAACGGCTCTCGGCATTGCGCTCCCCGCGCTTGCCGTTACCACCACCATCACCAATCAGGACAACAGCTACGATTATTTCGAGTATCAGAACAGTACAGGCTGGCATGACCTGAACACGCCGTACCACTACGACGCATCGGGAAATGTTGCATACTGCATCGAGCATGAAAAGGATCCGCCATCTTCCGGCGGCACGACCTACAACGACTTTGACCCTTCGGAGATATTCGGCGGCAGCACCATCACAGGCATCCAAGCCATACTCGATCATGGCTATCCCGCAAACAGCGGCGGCCTCTCAAGCGCCGAAGCGCACTATGCCACCGCCAACGCCATCCGCGCATGGATCAGGGAGTCTGCCGGGCAGGGCTACAACTTCATGCTGGTGTCGAGCGGCAACATCCGTGCCAAGTCCGGCGCCGAAAACGTGTGGAGCTTCTTCAACGAACTGTTGGGATATGCCCGCAGCGGTGCGACCACTGGCAGCGGTTCGTCCGGCGGCGAGATCATTGTGAGCGCAGTTAATCTGCAGCTTACATGGCAGCTCGTGGGCGGTCAGCTCCAAACCAGTATGACCGTGCAGGCTCCGGATGGGTATACCATTCAGCCCAGCCACTCCAGCGTACAGATCAGTGGGTATACGGGCGGTACTTACGACAGCCTGACCATCACCGCACCCACCTCCCTCATGGGAACGGACGTCACGCTTTTCCTTCAGGGCAAGGGCGGTGGCGGAACGGGCGTAACTCTTTATTGGTACGAGCCTTCCTCCTCCAGCTCCAAGCAGAGCGTAGTCGTAGCACAGCAGACCACCGGCGGCGGCACGCCCGACAGTGGATATGTGCATATCACCGGCGAGTTTTACGACCTCACCGTGCAGAAGGTGGATAGCTTCACAGGCGAAGCACTGGACGGCGCTGTGTTCCAGCTCACGCATAACGGTACGGCGATAGGGCTGACGCAGACTGCGGCAGGAAGATATACCGCAGGCGGCAATACAACGCAGTTCACCACCTCGGGTGGAACTGCCGTTATATCCGGGCTTGCAGGCGGGAGCTATCAGCTTGTGGAGGTGTCGCCACCGTCTAACGCTTACACCGCATCCGCAAGCGGCGGTATACAGCTTACGAGCAACGCTTCGGTCAAGGTGCAAAATGCGCCCACCGAATTGAGTATAACGAAAACCAACGCCGCGACCGGCGAGGCCATGGCAAATATCACGTTTACTCTGCTGGACGCAAGCGAAAACGCCGTCAAGCTCTCCAAAGCTGCTGACGGCACATACCGGCCCGACGCCAACGGCAGCACAACCGTCGTCACTGACGCCAGCGGCAAAGCCAAGATCATGTATCTGCCCAAGGGCAAGTACACTCTGCGCGAGAATACACCTGCGGGATACAAGCCGCAGGCAGACGCAACCGTTAATCTCAGCGGAAGCTCCAGCGTTGCCGTCAAGAACGAGCCGCTTGCCATGAAGCTCACCAAGGTGGACAGCTTCACCGGCAAAACGCTTGCGGGTATTGCATTCACATTGTTGGACGCGAACGGCAGCGCCGTAAAACTAACGAAGAAGGGCAACGGACTGTTCCATTACGATGCAGCGGGCAGCGACACTCTGACCACAGGCGCGGACGGCACGGCGGCTATCCTGTATATTCCCGTGGGAACATATACCCTCCGCGAAACCACCGCAACGGCGGCAGGATATGCCAAGGCAAAGGACGTCACCGTAACGGTCAGCAACGAGAGCGGCTCAGAAAGTCCTGCGGCAGTGCGCTTTCAAAATGATCCCATCACGTTGGAATTCAACAAATCCGACGCGCTCACCAAAGAACCTCTGGACGGCGGCGTGTTCTGGCTCAAGGACGCGAACGGCACAGTCGTAAAGCTCAGGGAGATCGAGGCCGGCAGCTACCGCCCCGACGCAGACGGCATGGAACCCTTCACGACCAAAAACGGTGAAGCGGTGTTCCGCTATTTGACGCCGCAGCAGTATACCGTGGAGGAAGTGACACCGCCGTCAGGATATAAGGCGGACGCCGCCAAGAATGTGACCGTGACCGCCGCCAACGACGTAGGCAACGCCGCCAAGATCGCCATGCAGGATCAGCCGCTGGCGATTGAGTTCACGAAAACCGACGCTTTCACGGACAAGACCGTGGACGGCGGCACTTTTACTCTGCTGGATAAAGAAGGCAAGGCGATCAGGCTCCGCAAGGTTTCAAGCGGCGTGTATACGCCCGACACTTCGGGAAGCAATACCTTCACGACCTACGAGGGGAAAGCCAAGATCGGCCCTATCGACCCCGGCACATATACCATACACGAAACGGCAGCACCCTCCGGTATGGCGATAGCAAAAGATGTGCCCGTCACCGTGACCGACGCCAACGTGTCTGCGAACGCGGCAAAGGCAAGCATTGTAGACAGCCCCATCTGTCTTTCTGTCGCAAAGATCGACGGCGACACCAAACTGCCCATAGGCGGGCAGGTGTTCAAGGTCATGGATAATGACGGCAGTATCATCAAGCTCTCGCCGATCACCGGCAAAGCAGGCTGGTTCGCGGCTGGCGGTTTGTCCGAAACCTTCGTCATGCCCGCAAGCGGTACGGTAAACATCGCCTATCTTCCCGAAGGAGAATACGAGCTTGTGGAAGTCACTCCGGCTGACGGGTATGCGGTGTTCGCGGAGGCTGTCTCTTTCGCGGTATCCAACGACGATCTATATACTGCGCCGGAGCAACTCAAGGTAGAAAACTTCGCGCTCATGGTTGAAGTAACAAAGACCGATGGGCTGACAGGGGAAACGCTGCCCGGCGTATCGCTTGAAATCCTCGACGCCAACGGCGTTGCGGTCAAGATGAAGAAGCTCTCGGACGGCAGCTATACTGTGGATAAGGACGGCGCGGTGCTGTTTGAGACAGGTACGAACGGCAAAGCCTCAATACGGCTCCTGCCCGCGGGTGATTACACGCTCGTGGAGCAGAACAATCCCGGCTTCGGCAAGGTCGAACCTGTGCCGTTCACGGTGAGAAATGAGAACACGAGCGCCACGCCCACCGTGGTAGGCCTCAAAAACTTCCCGCTAGTGTTCGAGGTCACCAAGATCGACGCGGAAAGCAAAGAACCTCTATCTGGCGTAGCGTTCAAGCTGTCGGATAAGAACGACGGCCTGAAATTCGCCAAGCAGGAGGACGGCAGCTACATTGTGTCCGATACAGGTATGGATACCTTTGAAACGGACGCAAACGGCAAGGCGAAGATACTGTATGTTCCGGCAGGCACGCTGACCCTGACCGAGCAGGAATACAGAGGCTATGCCATTGCTGCGCCTAAGAATATCGTTGTGGCAGATACCAATACTGCGGAGAATCCGGCGACAGTTACAGTCGAAAACACTCCGCTCGCCTTTGAGCTTCTCAAGCGCGACGGTGTGTCCGGTGCGCCGCTTGCGAACGTTTCCTTCCAGCTTCTCGACGAAGCGGGCAAGGTCGTATCTCTCGCGCAGCTTTCGGACGGCAGCTATCGCCCCGCCGACACGGTCAAGCATCTGCCCACGACAGCGCCGGCAAAATCGGACGGCGAAGCGAAGGACGCTCTCTATGTCGTAAAGACCACGGATACCCTTGTGACCGACGAGCAGGGCAAAGCGCGGGTGGAGTTCATTTCACAGGGCAGGTACAAGCTCAAAGAACAGCAGCAAAGCGGCTACGTTGTGCTGGAGGGATTGGAATTTGAGGTCACAAGCGAACACACCAAAGCTTACCCGCTTCGCTATACCGTTTCCAATGTGCCTACTCGTCTCCTCATTGAAAAACAGTGTGGTGTGACAAAAGCGCTGCTCACGGGCGCGACCTTCCAGCTCAAGGATAAGGACGACAAGATCGTCAAGCTGACGCTGCAAAAGGACGAAACATATCAGCCAGCCAAGGCAAACGAAACCGGCGTAGATTCCTTCCCCGTTAACGACAAGGGGCAGGTGGTCATCTGCTATCTTCCCGCAGGCGCATATACCGTGACGGAACTGACAGGACCTGTCGGCTACGCCATATCTGCGCCCGTCAGCACGGAGGTTGGCACGGAAAAAGTCATCGCCACCAGCCTTGGCGCAAAGCAGCTTGCAGCTGCCAATGAGGATAAAAAGAATGAAGAAACAAAAACCGGCAGCGATAAGACGACCGAGAAAACCTCAGAAGCAGCCGTCGCAACGCCGACAAGCCTTGTCGTGGACAGCGACGGCAACTATCTTGCGGAAACCAGCCTTGCGGTGGTCAATCTGCCGCTGGCGCTGAAGGTATCCAAGGTTCATGCCAAGACGCAGAAGCCGCTTGCAGGTGCGGCGTTCCAGCTCAAAGCGGAAACCGCGCTGTCCGTGCCGCTGACTTTCCGCGCAGGCAGCGACGGCGTGCTCTGGTATGACACCAAAGGTACGATCACGACCATAGAGATGGACAAAAACGCCGAGGCGCTCATTTACGGTCTGCCTGCGGGCAAGTATCAGTTGGAAGAAACGGTCGTGCCGACGAATTTCTTCCCCGCCGTGCCGCAGAAGATAGAGATAACGGCGGCAAACACCAGCGAAGCACCCAGGGAAGTGGTGGTCGTGAATACCCCGACCGTGAAGCTGGGCATTGATTCCGACAAGTTCAATGTGGTGATCGCAATCGCGCTGACCATGCTAATCGGCGGCGGACTGGCGGCATACACCATAATCCGCAGGAAAAGGAAGTAACCTCATACTCGAGCCGCTCCAATCGGGGCGGCTCTCATTATTTTGAAAGGAATACAGCATATGGACAGAAAAACAAAACTGCTTGCGCTCGGCGTGGGTGGTCTAGTGTTTGTCGTGCTCATCACGATATTCATCGTGTCCTGCAGCGCGAGGAAAAAAGCGGCTGAAGCTGCCGAGCCTACGCCAACGCCCACGGACATTATCGCGGAAACGCCGGAACCCACGCCTGCGTCAACGCTGATAAGCACGCCGGCGATGGAGATCACGCTGCCGGAGGGCATAACCCCGACATCAACGCCTACAGCGACTGCAGTGCCAACCGCCACGCCAAAGCCCATTGAGCAGGAGCTGCCGAAAAGCCCGACCATGACGCCGATGCCCAAGCCGGGTACGACAACGAAACCCGCAGCGACAACATCCCCGTCCGGCAGCGGTACGAAAACCATCACCGCGCCTGCGTTTGACTTTGGACTGCCTGCCGTTGCAAGTACCGGCACACAGATCGCCGTGCAGACGAGTCAGAAGAATATCGTATCCGTAGAATGGTCGGTGACCAAGGATGGCGTCCTCGGCCTAACCACTAACGCCAGCGAAATGACAGGCACGCTCACCGTGAACGGCGGCACGATATCGTTTAGCAAAGCGGGGAAATACACGCTTACCGCCATTGCCAAAAATAGCGCAGGCAAGGCTGTGACCGTAACCTCCAGCATCGAGGTGTTTGCATCAGGCAAGTTTGCCTTCGGCCTGCCCCAAAACGCATACACCGATACCGTTGTGGACGTGGATGTTCTGGACGGCGCAGACGGCTCCGTCACATGGAGCATAACGAAAGACGGCGCCGCGATCACGCTCGCGGAAGCATATAGCGGAACGCTCGGCGATAAGGGCGGCATGGTGACCTTTCGTAAAGAGGGGAAATATGTGCTGACCGGCAAAACGGCGTCCGACAAAACGCATACGGACAGCATTCAGGTGTATTCGCTCCTGCGCTTCCCATTCACGCTGCCTGCCACGACCTACAGGAATACCGAATTCACCGTCACGATGGGCGAAACCTATCTCAACGGACAAACGCTTGCGTGGAGCATGGGTAAAGCGGATACTGCGGTGCAGATCCCAGCAGGCGCGCTGACCAACGACGGCGGCAAGCTGTCTCTGCCGGAGCTTGGCACATACACGCTTACCGCATCTGCCACCGACCCGCGCACGGGCAGAGTATTTACCCAAACCCGAAAGATCACGGCGATCAACCAAGCACCAGTGATCGACAGCGCAGCGGCGACCGTTACGAATCAACGCAGCGGGAATCGTGCGCTTGTGGAGTTTAAGGCAACTGCCTCCGACCCCGATAAGGACGAAACCGTGCTGGAATGGGATGGCAGAAATGCCGACGACATGTACACCGTTGGCAGCCACAGCGTGCGTGTCCGCGCAAAGGACAGTGCGGGCGCGTACTCCTTGTGGCAAACCGTTGTGTTTGAAGTACCGAATATGCCGCCGGTGATCGATACGACTGCGACTGTCGAGGTACGCTCGGATATTCAAAACGCAAAGGTGAAATACAGTATATCCGCATCTGCTTCCGACCCGGACGGCGATCCTGTCACGCTGGAATGGGACGGACGCGACGCCAACGATTATTATGCCCTTGGCGAGCATACCGTGCGTGTTCGCGCCCGCGACTCCTTCGGGGCATACTCCGACTGGACGCCCATCTCCTTTACCGTATCCAATCAGGCTCCCGCCCGTCCTACGATCTCCCGCACACCTGCCGAACCCTTCATTCTGCCGGGGTACAATGTCACCATTACCGCCAGCGCCGTTGACCCCGATGGCGACGCGCTGACCTATGTGTGGGAGAACCGACCCGCAGAAACGTATGCCTATCCCGACGGTCGGCAGATCGTCAAAGTTAAGGCTGTAGACCCCTTCGGTGAGGAAAGCCCCACGAAGCGAATTATGTTCCTAATGGGCGACCCGAACAGAGCTGGAAATCTCATGCTGACCGGCCCCGACAGCTCCATATCCGAACCCGGCATTGAGGACGCCACGCTCATTTATTACAAATTCGTCGTGCCGCCTGTTGATGGGCATTACGGGCAGGATTTCGGCCGTGTTCGCGGTTACAACCGTTTGACGGGGCAATGGGATCAGCTCGACTACGGTACGACCGAAAACGGCATCTCCTTTGAGCGCAATCTAGCGGCGGGAACGTATACGAAACTGGACCTTTACTACTACACAAACCATAACTGTATGTACAACAAGAGCAATATCACCTATATTGCCCTGTTCGAGTTTGACGAATTGGAGGACGACTGATGATACCAAAAAACGCAAATGAAGCGGAATACACCCTCGCGTGGATAAAGGACGTCGAGTGCCTGTTCTCGGAGGAACGCATCGACAGCGCCACCGTGCCGGAGGGTTTCCACAAGTACGATATCCGCCATACGGACAACGATTGGGGGCAGCCCTGCACCGTGGAACAGCAGGTCACCGTCAACTATTACGGCTCTGTGCTTATGACACAGGCGCTGGACTTTGGCGGCAAAGACTACATCGACATCTCCGACGAGGACGATTTCATCGATTCAGGGGACGTTGTAACCATTGACGAGTTCATGGAGGATACGCCGCCGACCGCGGGCAGAAGGTCTGCACAGGACAGAACCATGCGCGTGCTGATCGTTGAACCCATGAAAGCCCCGTATGCAAAGGAAATACCGCATACGCTGGGGAGTATGCAGGAGGTCGTCGGCGGACTCATCCAGGCTGTGTACCCCTCGAGGGAAGACCAGATCGCGGTAGTCTGCAACGACGAGGGCAAGCTCATGGGCCTCCCACCCAACCGTCCGCTCCGCGACGACCGCGGCATGATGTACGACTATTTAGCGGGTACATTCTTTGTGTGCGGTCTGAAGCATGATGACTTTGCCTCGCTGTCCCCTGCACTGGAGAAAAAGTATACGGAGAAGTTCAGCGGCGAAATGATACTGCCGCAGCGCGAACCAAAGCTGCGACAGAAGAAATTCAAAGCGCCGGAAAGGTGAGAAGCATTATCGGGCGCTTTCTGATCGGGAGCGCCTTTTCTGTACCCAATTTCTTATCAACAGGAGGAAGGAAACAATATGAAACGCATCATCTATACCGCCGAATCCGTCTGCGAGGGGCATCCCGACAAGCTCTGCGATCTCATTGCCGACGCTATACTCGACGAATGCCTTATGGAAGACGAGAACGCCCGCGTTGCCTGCGAGGTGCTGGCGACGGCAGGCAAGATCGTCGTCGCGGGAGAAATCAGCACGAATGAGCTCCCCGACATTGAGCGCATCGTCCTCCAGACAGTGGAGGCTGTTGGCTACAATCCCGAAGAGTACGACATCGAAGTCCTCATTCATGCACAGAGCGAGGATATCGCAGACGGCGTGAACTTTCCTGCCGAAGTCGATCCCGACGAACAGGGCGCAGGCGATCAGGGCGTCATGTACGGCTACGCCACCGATGAAACACCTGAAATGCTGCCCATGCCTTGTGTGCTGGCGCACAGGATCACCAAACTGCTCACCGTTTCTCGCGTTGAAGGACTTATCAAGGGACTTCGGCCTGACGGCAAGGCACAGGTTTCCGTCGCATATGAGGACGGCGTTCCCAAGGAAGTCACCGCCGTGGTCGTATCCGTACAGCATGACGAGGACAAGGATATTGCCATGCTGGAAAATGAAGTAAAGGGCGTCGTGGTATTCGGCGCGCTCAAGGACGTCAAGCTGTCGGAGGACGCTATTCTCATGGTGAACCCATCAGGACGGTTTGTCCTCGGCGGACCTGAAGCGGATACCGGCGTAACAGGCCGCAAGCTCATGGTGGACAGCTATGGCGGTTTCATTCCTCATGGTGGCGGCGCATTCTCCGGCAAGGATGCAAGCAAGGTCGACAGAAGCGGGGCGTACATGGCGCGATATATCGCCAAGAACATCGTTGCGGCGAAACTCGCCAAACGTTGTCTTGTATCTCTGTCATACGCTATCGGTGTGGCCGAACCTGTCGCTGTCACCGTCGATACCTATGGCACGGGGAGTGTTTCGGAAGAAGAACTGTTGCAGGCTATACAGACTGTATTCGACTGCCGTCCCGCGGTGATCTGTGATGATTTGGGGCTGTACCAGCCCATCTTTACCGACGCCACCAATTATGGGCATTTCGGCAAAGAGTTTCTGCCGTGGGAAGAAACCGACCGCGCGGGCGAACTGCTGGATGCGCTCGGGAGGTAATGTATGCCCGGCGTTTCAAGAGAACAGGTGGAGCAGGCGCGAAAGATGACCGCTATCGAGTACCTGAAGCGGCACGAAGGATATGACCTGAAGCGCTGCGGGCGCGGTGAATACGAGCTTCGCACCCATGGCAGCTTCAAGATCAATGAAGAAAGCAGCAGATGGCATTGGAAGTCAAGGGATATCGGGGGCGTTTCCGCCCTCGATTTTCTTATCCATGTTCGCGGCGTACCTTTTCTGGACGCTGTGAGGCAGCTCTGCGAGGAACGCTCCTCTTTCATACCCGTCGTGATCCCCGCAAAGCCCAGCGTTGTGTTCGCGCTGCCGGACGCTGCCCCGGACTGTACGAGAGCTGTCTCATATCTTTGTGATCGCGGGATATCCCTAAATGTCGTGCGTTTCTGCCGTGAACAAAATCTTTTATATGAAGACATGCCCTACCACAACGCTGTGTTCGTGGCAAGAGATAAGGCGGGAACACCCCGCTTTGCGACGAAGCGAGGCACATTGGGACAGGACTATAAGCGCGACGTCGCGGGCAGCGATAAGGCATACGGCTGCTGCATATTGCCTGACGGAGAAAGCGATACGGTCGCCGTGTACGAAAGCGTCATAGACGCCATGAGCCATGCAACGCTCGACGAGCAGGACGGTCTTCCGTGGCAGAACAAGTACCGCCTTGCCGTGTGCGGCATATACGCACCTGACCTGCCCCCCAATCCTTGTACCAGTCCCAGAGTTAGTTGAGATATAATAAACAAAACAAAAGGAGCTGGGAAAATGGCAAGGAAACAGTATGGGGTAGAGCAGATTATCGTGAAACTGCGGGAAATTGAGTTATTGTGTAACCAAGGCAACACGATTGCGGAGGCGGCACGCCAGGCCGGAATTACTGAGCAGACATATTACCGTTGGCGAAAAGAGTACGGCGGTATGAACACAGCCGATGCCAAGCGGATGAAGGAACTGGAAAAGGAGAATGCCCGCCTGAAGAAACTCGTCGCAGAGCTGAGCCTTGACAACGCCATTCTCAAGGATGTGAACTCAAAAAACTTCTGAGCCCGGTGAAGCAGAAGGCAGCCGTCGCGTATGTGCTGGAACAGCATGAAGTCACAGAACGACGGGCTTGCCGGGTGTTGAAAGTCAATCGAACTGCCTGGCGATATGAGCCTGTCCGCTTGCCGGATGAAGACGAGGTGCGCGCGTCCGTCATTGAAAAAGCTGCGAATTACGGACGTGTAGGCTATCGGAAGGTAACGTACATGATGCGCAATGAGGGCAAGCGGATCAACCACAAGCGTGTGGAGCGTATCTGGCGCGAGGAGGGGTTGAAGCTGCCGAGTAAACAGCCAAAGAAACGCCGCTTATTTTTGAATGACGGCAGTTGCATCCGGCTAAGGCCAGAATATAAGAACCATGTATGGAGTTATGATTTCGTAGAAGACAGAACGATGGATGGCAGGAAGCTCAGGTTTTTGAACATCATTGATGAATACACCAGGGAGTGTTTGGCCAGTATTCCGCGGCGCTCATGGAAAGGACCCGATGTGATGGAAGTCTTAGCGGATATCATGCTACAAAGAGGCTGCCCGGAGTATATCCGCAGCGACAATGGCCCGGAGTTTATTGCGAAAAAACTGCGGGAGTGGCTTTTCAGCCTTGGCGTAATCACAACCTATATCGAACCGGGCAGCCCTTGGGAGAACGGCTATTGCGAGAGCTTCAACAGCCGGATGCGGGATGAGTTTTTGAATGGTGAGCTGTTTGGCAATCTGTATGAGGCGCAGGTGTTGGCCAAGCGATGGAGGGACTATTACAACAACATCAGGCCACACGGCAGCCTTGGCGGCAGGCCGCCGGCGCCACAGAGCATCCTTCTGACGGCTTGATGGAGTGTAACACATGCCGTCTCACCGTTCAAGGGTGGTGAACCTGCGGTTCACCATGAACGCGCTGCGCGCGCCCTTGAGCGCTTCGCCTGCATGTGTTACAATATGGCCAAGCCGAAGAAGGAATGCCTTTACCGTTGAACGGTCTTTACTAACTTACTGATTGGTACAAAGACTGGGGGCAGAGCAAGTGCGGTCTAAAAACGGCCGGGTAAATCAGCCGTTATTCAAGGGCTTAATTACCACTGTGTAGTGCCTTGTGGCACGTTTCATAATGGCGTTGGAGGAGACCTCGTCATTGAGGATCATAGAACTCCAACTGGCCGGTTCCCGCTGCGAGCAAATAATGGTGCTCAGGTTAATCTCGCTGCGTTTTTCCAGGATCTCAAAGAGAACCTTCACTTCACGATCATCCGTAATGGTGTGCAGCAGGAAGTCATCCAGAATCAGTAGAGCGGCCCCGCAAGTCTTCTTCATCCGCTTCTGGTACTTGGAGTAGTCTGCGGCCTTCAGGGCTACCATCTCGTAAGCGTCAAACGTCCATTACAATCGCCTGCTGAAAGCACATTGGCAGCAACAGCTCAGCCCGTTCGGGATGTGTGCCCAGATCCAACTCCGGCGCCGCCTTCAACAACCAAACAATGTAGTCGTATGGCTTGATCCCGTTCTCCTTGGCGGTTTCGATCAGGCTGTACATCACGGCACTGGTCTGTGCGCCGTAAGCGTCAGTTTGCCTCAGAGCTTGATACAAGCGCAGATGTAGCCGTATATGTCAAACTGCCAAGTGGCTTCTTTATCTCTACACCCGTAGGAAAATACAACCCTGATTGGGCGATTGCGTTCTATGAGGGATCGGTAAAGCATATTTACTTCGTTGCGGAAACGAAGGGTTCTATGTCATCCATGCAGCTTCGCTTGATCGAGGATGCGAAGATTCATTGTGCAAGAGAGCATTTTAAGTCTATTAGTACAGATTCCGTCAAATATGATGTGGTCGATAGCTATGAGAGCTTGATGGCAAAAGTGATGAACTGACAAACCCTATTTGGAGGTTTTCCATGCCATTTACAATCGTCCGGCAGGACATAACAAGAATGGATGTAGATGCTATCGTAAACGCTGCCAATACCGATCTTGCGATGGGTGGCGGCGTTTGCGGGGCTATTTTTAAGGCGGCAGGCGTACAGGAACTACAAGCCGCTTGTGATGCAGCAGCGCCGATTAAGACAGGCGAAGCAGCCGTCACTCCCGCTTTTGCTTTGCCATGCAAGTACATTATTCATGCAGCCGGGCCTGTCTATCGGCATTGGAACGCTGAGCAGAGTGAAAGGTTGCTGTATTCAGCATACACAGAATCACTTATCCTTGCATCAAAAAAGGACTGCGAAAGCATTGCCTTCCCTCTCATATCAAGCGGAATATATGGCTACCCGAAAGGAGAAGCTCTGCGTATTGCCACGAAAGCAATTCAAAACTATTTGCACGAACACGATATGACAGTGTACCTTACTGTCTTTGACAAGGCTGCTTTCAGCATAAGCGAGAAGCTGCTCGGCGATGTGGCAAGCTACATTGACGAGAACTATGTCCATGAGCATAAGATCAACAGACGTCAACTGCTCGATGTAGAGCTAAACGCTTTACAAGAGGCAGAGATAACCGCATATGACGCTCCAATGTCGGTTATGGCTGCGACGGAGGCAAAGCCAGCATCATCCGACAAACTGGATGATGCCATCGAAAACCTTGATGAGCCATTCTCAGCCACGCTGCTGCGTCTCATTGACGCTAAAGGTAAAACTGATGTCGAGATATACAAACGAGCCAATATTGACCGTAAACTGTTCTCCAAGATACGGTCAGGCAAAGGATATACCCCAAGCAAGCGAACTGCGTTGGCTCTTGCCATTGCACTCGAATTATCACTTTCCGAGACGGATGATCTTCTTGAACGGGCAGGATTTGCGCTATCACACAGTCAGAAGTTTGACGTGATAATCGAGTATTTCATCGTTAACGCCATGTTCAATATCTTTGAGATCAACGAAGTGCTGTTCAAATACGATCAACCGCTTCTCGATGGCTAATGGATGTCGCTCTGAAAGCGACCTGTACGCTTCTATCATGGGTTATTCTTGTGTCATAAAGCACAAGGAGGACTTGATGATGAAAAAGGGATTAACGGAGCTTGTTTTCATACTGGACAAGAGCGGTTCTATGGCAGGGCTTGAAAGCGATACCATCGGCGGCTATAACTCAATGCTTGAAAAGCAGAAAGAGGTTGACGGTGAGTGCTTGATAACCACCGTTCTGTTTGACAATCGCTATGTTCTTCTTCATGACCGCATCGACATTCGTGCGGTACGTCCCATCACATCCAAAGAATATGCGGTCGGCGGCTCAACGGCTTTGCTTGATGCCATTGGCAACACGATCCACAAGATTGGATGAATATGTCGGTGCCGTTAGACACCGAGATTCGGCGTGGTTAGACACTCGCGTCGGTGAAATTGGACAGTTGCGTCGGAGAGATTAGACATTGACTGCGTGTTGATCGAATGTTACGCTCAAATTGCTTTTTCTCACACAGAGGATAGGGCAACGCTGGAGAGCGACCCGAGCGCTGCGTGAGGTTTGGCAA
>JAXGNN010000001.1:0-1606876 GCA_040767925.1 Christensenellales bacterium | reverse complement strand
AACTCTGGGACTGGTACAAGGATTGGGGGGCAGGTCACTAACACATCACGTTGTTCGGAATCTGCTTTTGCATAGATGCGACCGTTTCGAGAAGCACCAACAGCCATAAGCATTTTGCCGATTCTTTCATCGCTTTCAGAAATCTCGCTTCCATACTTCTCAGAGTAAAAAAGTTTGAAACGGTTTATGTCTATGGCGTTCCCCGGACGAAAACCGTTCTCAAAGTAGTCACGCAGGATAATCGCAAATCTGTCCTTGAGTTCAGCAGACAGAATAGGCACATCTGACCGCAATGCTGTATCGGGTATGGATTCAATAGCATCAGCTGACCCCGTACTGCTTCTATATTCGTAGTATTTCAAAATAGCTGCACGAAAACGATTATGCTGATCCTGATTCCATCTCGAAAACTCGTCATCACCCATTAGGGCTGAGTATGCGGCATGGATATTGTTGGGATCGCTCATTTTCAAAAAGTCGATAGATATTAGCCCGTGTTCCACTCCATACTTGCTGCTTTGATTAAGCGCAGATAGATACGCAAATATGGTCGCAGGCTTCAGTCCCGAATCCATCATCCAACCAATAAACTCGCTGCGAACGGTTTTTTCGTCCGAAGCTGCTTTGTGCGGTTGAGGCGTTGCCGCTATTGCTTCGCTATGATCAATCGTTTGGTATGTAATACACAGATTATCGTAGTCAATTAGGCATATTTCAAGCAATCGCTTCATTTTATCGACAATATCCGACGCACTTAGGTTCGTCTCAATATACATGTCAGGAGCAATCTGCTTGGGTGCTGTCATGATATTTATTTGGGCTTGACGAGCAAGGTCAACGCGCCTGCCTGTGGATATGTTCTTGCCTAACAAACCTTCCAGTTCTTTCGGATAGTCATCGAATAGCAAAGTGACTACTTGGACGTATGCTTGCGTCCAGTTATTCACTTCATAGGTTTCACCAAAGTATTCAAACGAGGTTGGGCGTGTATAGGCATAGGACTGCTCAACCCAAAAACTCACTTGGTATGTAACAGGGTGAGATTCAGATGAGGCAGATTCTTCCTCTACAACAAGCTCATCACTATCTGTTGAGCTCTCAACTTGGCGCTCGCTTTGGTCACACGCAAATACCCGCTCTGAAACGGAGGTCGTCTCAGGAAATGCTTCCTTTGTTTCGTTTTTCGGCTGGATACCCTGATCATTTACGGTTTCGGCATCGGTTTCCGTAGGCGTTTCTTTCGCGTCATACCAGTTCATAAGTGAGCCAAATGCACTTTGTTTTTCTTGCAGAAAGCTCTTGTAGTATGTAAGAGCAGTTTGCATTTTTGCATAGCTGCTCCGATGCAAGAACCGAAAAGCCTTGTTTGAATCAAGCGAGTTCTTTACCTTGCCAATGGCTTTTTCGTCTGTAATATCGAAAAGAGAAGTCCGCAGTATGTTTCTGCTCTTACAGAAAGAATCAATCTCTGAAAAAACGATATAGTAATCAGAAAGCTGGGCTGACGATACTTTTCGTGACAGCCATGAAAAGAACATCTCTTGCGTAGAAGCGTTCAGTCAGCCCACCCCCTTACATGTACTGGGTAGATAACCCATTCTGCTGATTACTACTTACACCATCATACAACAAGTAATGTACGTTAAAACGGATTTAACTCTCCGCGTCGAGTGAAATACCGTTCTTTTCGCAATACTCGTTCAAGATATGAAGTGCAATCTGAGATGGTTCTTGCGTACCCATCTCCCATCTGTTGACCGTGGCGCGACTAACGCCCAAGAGCTTTGCAAAAGAGTCTTGGGACAGGGCGGCATTGATACGAATGGCTTTGACTTTCTCCGAGAATGACATGGTATTTCACCTCAAATATGATTGTAACGCACGCTACACATAAAAGCAAGTATTATATATGTTTATGTGACATTTTGCCTTGCAGATCACGCAGTTGCCGTGACTACACACTTTCCAGGCGCATGACCGCTGTATTGGAACGGGTAACAGGTCACAAGCACAAGCGTTTTGCCGCTTGATACGGGCAGCGTCCAGTCAGAGGTGCTTTCGTAGATCGTAATGTCGGTGATGGAATAAGTGTAGGTCGTTCCATCAGCCATTGTGACCTTGATACTGTCGCCAACAGCGGCATCTTTCAGCACCTTGAAGTGATTGCGGTTTCTGTGTCCATAGATGGCACAGGTTCCCTCCGTCCCCGGCAGGGCCGAGGACGGGAGAAAGCCCGGGGACTTTTCGAGCGTTTCTTCATCCACACCGTAGCGGATTGGAATATCTGTTTTTCCGATTGTGAGAGTACAGAAGCTATCGCCGGTCTTTGAGGGAGAGGGTTTCGCTGTTTCCGTAGGACTGACCGAGGAAGCAGGAGTAGGCGTTGCTGTTGGCATGGGTATCGGCACAGGAGATGGTGTGTTCGTATCGCCTGCAAGATGGATTTCAACCACCTCCGGCGTCGCCTGCGACGCGGCAATGTCAACGGGTTCAGTATTAAGGCTGTTGGCGGTAGTAAACGCAACAATGGCGAGTGCTACCACGATAACGGACAAAACGGCAAGAGCCGTGATCTGCAAGGGAGTAAAGTTCTTCATAACAGTTCATTCCTTTCGAGTTTTAGTTTGTCGGTCTGCCAAAGCAAACCCATTCCCATTCGGAGCCGGATTTGCCCCAATGCTTTCGTATCTGAACGCTGTTGTTGCCGCCTGTGCTGTCGATGAGAAACTCACCGTTGATATAGATGGCAACATGGTGGATCTGCATCCAGCGTTTACACCTGCCGCTGCCGCAGCGTCTGTGGTCGGTGCAGTAGCCCACGCCTCGGCTTGTGTCCTTGCGGGCAAAGAAAATGATGTCGCCTGATTGAAGCTGCGAGGGGTCTGTAAACAGAACGCCCATGTCCTGACACTTCTTCGCCATTGATGCGGAGTTAAGCCCGTTCATGGAGGATAAGCCGCAATCGCGGTATGCTGCGCGTACCAAGCCGGAGCAATCCATGCTCGAATAGCTGCGTCCGATGTACTTCTTTGCAGCCTGCACGATTTGAGCGCCGACCTCGCTTTCAGGTAAATCAGGGTTAATGTCAAGACCCAGCCCATATTCGCCACCATCGCCGAGCGTCTGCCCGCATAGCTCTGCGAACAAGGGGTAGTAGTCGGGCAGCATGATTTCTTTGAGCATCTCCATTTGGCTGTCATCGAAAGCATAAAGGTCTGCGCCGTCGCGGTAGTCAAGGCTTGTCACATCCACATAGATATAGAGTGTAGTCGTGGTCTTGATGACCGGCTCTCCATCATCGTCAAGGACGATAGCCCCGTATTCGTCCACTTCGATTTCTTCAACCGTTTCCGTTTCGGTATGAACGGAGTAGCTGTTCATGTCGTAGAAAATCTTGCGTAGTTTCTCAATGTTCTCATGCGTGACCGTGATGACTTCGGCAGCGTTTTCGCCTGTCGTTGCATAGACGGAGTAGACGCCAAGCACGTCCACCCAATTTGAAACAGAACTGTTCTCGTCCTCCATATCGCCGGTAAACAGGATTTCAACCACATCGGCTGTATTGCTTGCTTTCGCGTTGTCGATTTCTACCTGAATGGAAGCGGTGAACTCATCGTCTATTGCCACAATAGCGTCCGTCATAGGCGTACCTTCTGCGCTCTCGTTGGAGGAAAACACGCCGAAGCATAAGCACAGAATAACGGCTACAAGCGCCACGACCACGATAATTAGGACTGCTACCCAACCACCCGCTGTGATTGCCGCGATGAGCGCCTTGACCGCCGAAACGATCCATTTAATGATGGCTGCAATGGCTTTTGCCGCCGCCTTTGCTGCCGCTGCTGCTGCTTTGGCTGCCGCCTGCGCCGCCTTTACAGCGGCTTGTGCTGCTTTCGCGGTAGCCTGTGCAGCTTTCTCGGCAAGTTTAGCTGATACCTCGGCAGTCTTTACGGCTGCTTTCTCTGTGGCTTTTACGGTATGCTGTGCGGCTTTGACGCTCTGCTGTGAGGTCTTGATGGTGGTTCGAGCCGAGGTCTTAATGGTGTTCTTTGTAGCTCTTGCCGTGCGTTCCGTCGCCCTCGCGGTCTGTTCTGCTGACCTTGCGGCTTGCTGCGTATTGCGAACGGTTTGACGGGAGGTCTGCACGTTTTGAACAACGCGCTCACGCCCAGCACGGTAAGCATTGGTCTGTTTGGCTGCGCCGCTTCTTGAACCGTGATTACCGCCTTGCTGCGCTGTGTTGCCCTCCGGCGATGAACGGGAGGTTGTATTGTTTTTCTGTTCAAATCTGTCTTTTTGACGCTTGGCGTCCTTGATTCGATTCACGGTCTGCCTGCCCTGGTAGGATACTTCATCACCGACACGATAGACGGTTTCTTCAGCCGTTTGCTCCATGCGGTTTTCAGCGTACTGCTCCGGCGATTCTTCCTGCGGCTGCTGTCGCTGCGCCACATCTTTCGCTTTCTCTTTTGCCTCGATGATGGACTTCTTGGCAAGCTCCTTTGGCGCTCTTGCTGCGCCCGATAATATGCGCGGTGTCCTTTCAGACGACCTTGTTTTAACATCTTTCAATTTCGATTCTCCTTTCCTCTGAAATATGTAAAAGGCAACCGCCGAAGCGATTGCCCAATAATCATCCGAGGATTTCCTGTATCTCCCCGGGCTTGGTACTCATAAGCTGATACAGTCTTGTGTTCTTCGGGAAGTTGTCCACGAAAGGCACGATGCTGTTGCCGCACTTCAGAAGCCCCTTGCCGAAACCGACGTTGGTGATATAGGAGAGTTGATTGTCGGAAATGTGCAGGAGCTTGGCAAGCTCGATCCTGTCCGTAGGAGCCTGATTCAGCATGACAAGGTATTCCGAGTTTGCAAGCATGGTACGGGCTGTGAGGGATTTCAAGCAGTCCTCCACGTTCTGCGTGATACCTGTCGCAAGCGCACCGTCCTTTCTGAACTGCTTCCACGATTCCGCGAAGAACTGCGCCGAAAGGTCGTTGGCAAAGAAAATGTGCATCTCATCGAGGATAACATGGGTACGGATGCCGCGCTCACGGTTTCGCGCCACGCGGTTACGGATGGCGTCGGTCATAACGAGCATACCCGGCGTCCGTAGCTGCTTGCCGAGGTCGCGGATGCCATAGGCGATGAGCCGGTTATGAACATCCACATTGGTCTGATGCGCGAACATATTGAGGTTGCCCTGGGAGATCATCTCAATGGCAAGCGCCAGTTCTTTTGCCTGCTTTTCTTTCTGCTTTTTCAGTTCGGAATACAGGTCGGAGAGCGTAGGCGGCTGAATGGTATAGTTGCTTGCAAGATAGTCCGCATAGATGTTCGTCAGGCAGCGGTCAATGATGGATTTGTCAACCGCTTCGAGCTTGCCTGTGCCGCCCATGATCTGCTCGATAAAGGAAAGCACGAACTCGCTCTTTGCAATGAGCGGGTTCTCACTGTCGCCGTAACCGAGCGCCAAGTCCATAGCGTTGATATGGTTGGGCGAGGTCGGCGAAAGGTTGATGGCAGCGCCGCCCAATGCGTTGACAAGCGGCGTGTACTCGTTCTGCGGGTCTGCAATGATGATTTCGTCCTGTGTTCCGAGAAATAGGGACACGATTTCACGCTTGGTAAAGAACGATTTGCCCGAACCGCTGACGCCGAGGATAAACCCGTTTCCGTTGATGAGGTTCTTTCTATTGGCAATGATGAGGTTGTGGCTTATCGCGTTCATGCCGCAGTATGTCCCACCCACATCCATGATCTCATGAGCGCGGAATGGCATGAGTACCGCCATGCTCTCCGTTGTCAGCGTCCGCAGGGCGTTGATCTTTCGCAAGCCGTAGGGCAGTGCCGTGTTCAGTCCGTCCATCTGCTGAAACTTCAGGACAGTAAGCTGACACAAGTGCTTGCGAGCGATGGATTGCAGCGTTTCGGTATCGCGGTCAAGCTGCTTCTTGTTGTTGGCGGTATGCACGATGGTGACAAGCCCGAACATCATGCGCTGGTCGCGGGTAGTCAGATCGTCAAGAAACTCTTTCGCTTCCTTGCGCTGCTGTTCGAGGTCGTAGGGCACAACGGCAGAGAAGTTGTTATTCTGATTCTGTTTTCTCTGCCAATTTGTAATGTTGGTTTCCACGCCAAGCAATTTGCTCTCCACCTCGCGCACGGCTTCGTCGGTGGGAATCGGGATAATATCCGTTGAGAAGAACAGGTTGCGGTTCAGCTCGCAAAGCTCTGCAACAAGGCTGTCCTTGATATACGAGGCGTAGTCCTTCAGGAACAGAACGCGCCCGTATTTCTTGCCCATCTTGAAACAGTCCTTGCTGAACTCAAAGGTGTCGGGGCAGATATAGTCGCGGAAGGAGCGTCCCTGCCGCATCATCTGTTTGAGATTCATGCTGTAATTGACCTCCTCGCCCACGCGGAAGAAGTCGTGGAAGATGCGGAAACGCTCCACGCTGTCCAGTTCCTCGCAGGATGACGAGAGCTGTGCAAGGTGCGTAGACAGGTCAGCGCCCACGCGGTTGAAATAGCTGCGGGCTTCGTCAATGTCCTTGACCGCAACGGACACGGTGATATACCGTTCCTGCACGATGGAGTTGGAAACATCCGTCACCTTGTCGAGCAGCATATCGTTGTATTCCTTGCGGTAGCCGTCGTACACATCGCCTTGAACCGGCAGGAGGATGGATTCCTCAAAAGCCTGCTTGTTCATCTGCTTGTTGCAGATTGTGATTTTTGTGGTCGCGTTGCTGTCGAGAGCGTTCAAAAGCTCCGAGTAATCAAGGAACATCGAAGTCTTATCGTCCTTGCTTGCAATCGCATAGTTTATATCCGTAAAGCGCCAGCACTTGCTGTATTTGTTCCCGACGAGCCAAATGCCGTCAAGCCAAATCCGCTTTACGGGGATGACCTGCTGCACGGACTTCGGGATATTCATGCGCTCTTTATCCTGCTTTGTGATGCGTGAAAGTGCTTTAATCATCGCGTCTGCCTCCGTTTCTCTTTTTCTTCTTTTTCGGATAGTTCTTAAAGCGTGTGTCCTGCATATCGGGCTTGCGGTTTTCAATGGAATCTGCAAGGGCAAGGCAGTACACGTTTTCGCCCTCAAAACACAAATACTTTGGCATGAGCCATTCGGACTTGATATATGCCGCAATAAACTGCTCGGCGCTCATGCCGTTGTAGCGGATAAAGCCCATAGCAGCAAATGGCGCTGCGCCCAATACGCACATCCAGGACACGGTTTCCGTACCTAAGATGTCGTTCAGTCCAAAGTAGATGCCAACGGCGACGCCAATGGCAAGAATAGAAAAAATGAGCTGACGCAAGTTCAGCCCAAAGAAGATACTCTCTTGATAGTCCCGTATTTCACGGTTGATTTTCACTTCCAATTCGTTTTCCCTCCAATCAAAAAAGCACCCGATGATTCGGTTGCTTCGTAGTTTTGTTGTTCTGCTATTTCTGCAGCTTCAGTCCGTTATATCGCGGCTTTTCTTCCCGTGACAGGTCGTTGGGGTTTATGGTCACGATCTCCAGTCCCTTTGACTGAGCATATTTGACCGTATTCGCCGTACCGCCCGCTTCGCCGTTAAACACGGCAATCATGTGGGCGGAGTTGTCTACCATATAGCGGTTTCGTTCATGCATACAGCTTTTCGTGTAGTGGGTATAGAACGTAATCTCATCGTCCACCTGCGCCAGTATGTTGAAGTATCGCTCCCGATAATCGCCGCTCCACTTATTCGCCTGTCCCTCGAAAGGAATAGCGGCGACAAGCTGAATGGTGTCCTGCGGGTAAGCCCTTTTCAAATCGAGTACGATTTCAGCCGCCCACATATCCACGCCAATCGCCATTCCGGAGATAAAGGTAGTAACGCCCTTCTTCCGCATTTGCTCGATCTCAACCGCCATTTTGACTTTCAAACGGATGCAATCTTCCCATTCCTCGTCATATCCCCACGGCAGCTTCTGCGGTCTGTGTCCTGTAAAGCAGCAGGTTGTCTCTTTATTCATAACCATAGAATATTAAATCCTATCTTGCAGATATAGTTACATACTTTATAGCACATAATAATCCATCACGCAAATTGATAGAATTGTTATGAGGTGATGGGATGAAAGCAGAGTACAAGACAGACTACATAAAACTTGGTCTGAAAATCGCATACTACCGCAAACTCAAAGGAATGACGCAAGAGCAGTTAGCAGAGAGAATAGACAAAAATGCTGCTTTTATCGGTCACGTTGAAGCACCAAATATCAGCAAGACGATTTCACTTGACACGTTGTTCGATATTGCAAGGGTGCTCGAAGTACCGGCGCACAAGTTCCTTGATTTCAATGACTAAACGGATGCCTTTTCGGGGGCATTCGCTTTTTTATAGCCCGAACATCTCACGCACAACTCTGTCGGACATTTTAACCGCGCCCACAAGCACAAGCAAATTGAAGATCAATTCACCCATATAACTCCAAACGAGTGAAGCGGCGTTTGCCCCCTCAGCAAGTGCGGGCGGCGTTGCCGTGAACACCGAGAATATGATGCAGGCAAGCACGATGATAGCGCCCTCCAAGCAAACAGCGGCGTAGCTTTTTAGAAAGCTCTTGCCGATGTGCGAGGACGGCTCGCCCGCAAAAGTCGATAGCGGAATCGGCGCAATAGCCGTGTAGAGGTACAGCTTAAAAAATCTGCCGTAGACGCTCATTACCATAACAAGTGACAGCACGAAAACAGCAAGGCTCGTTATTAAGCTCACCGCCCATACAGGGATGGATTGCAGAAATGTCAGTTCATTCACCGCTTCAGTAATAGCCGGTGGAACGACAAGAACCCTTGTGCTGCCAAAGCCGTTTGTGCCGATGATTGTGCTGATAACGCCCTGTACGATGCGGAAAAGAGCCATCATCAGTTCAAGCCCGCCGCCTACAACGGCTTTTGCGATGGCAAAGCGAACAAACAGCTTCAGCGCGTGTTCCGGCTTCTTGATTTCAGCAAACGAGCCGCAAGTCTTTATCACTCCCACAAGGAAGAACAATACAAGTAGCGCATATCCAATGGCTTTGAGCGCGCCGTTTATGTCAACGATGATGTCCCATATCCCACCGCCTTTGAATGCCTGCGGTGATTGGGTGATGATTTCCCAAATCTCCGCTATCTTTGCGTTCCAGATGTTCAATGCGTTTAGAATATTATCAAGTATCCAGTTACCCGTTCCCAATTCGTCTCACCTCCTTGTCAACGGGCAAGCCCGCCATAATGCGGGCCTGCCCTTGATAGCGTTTATCGGGACGGCTCATATCGCCTCGGGGTCTTATCCTTAATCACTCCGTACTTATCGTCAACATAAAAGCGACCTACAAACGGGTTGTAGATCGCGGAGCACTTCACGCCGTTGAACTCGGCTACATATTGATTATCTCCGACCTTTTCGAGTATGGTCGCGTCCTTTAGCTGCCCGCCGAGCGAGTGAATGTGCATGGGTTCCGTTATCGGTGTAAACATATCCTGCACCTCCATCAGCCGGTGATGAGATTCAAAATCTCACGGGCAAAGGTGATGATAACGCCGCCTGCAAGGGTCAGAAAGCCGTTGGCTCGCTGCGAGGGGTCGTGCGATTTGAGGGACAAGCCCACCTGTACGATACCGAACGCAAGCAAGATAATACCGATAGCGCGGATCAGTCCGAACACAAACTCGGACAGGTTGTTGATGACCTCGATGGGGTCATCGGTAGCAAAGGCTGTGGTAGTGATCGAAAACACCAGTACGGTGACGCAGAATACCATAAACAGCAGTTTCATTCTCTTGGACATTTTCATTTCTTTTCTTCCTCCGTTTCGCTTTTCTTGATGAGTTCTTCTACATCGTTCTCGGACAGCAGCTCATAATCGTCCATGTCGCCGTCCAATAGGATGAAATCGGAATCAAACGCATTGGGCGCTTGCCCGTGGATATACGGCTTTGCGCCGCCGTCCGCAGTCAGCTTGACATTGGGGTGGCGCAGTATGTCATACTTATCGTCCTGCACAGCTCTTTCGCCGCGCACAAACAGCAGGGCGTAGCGGTTATCGAGCATACGCACCTCGTCGGGGGTGTAAAGCTCTCTGCCGCTGATCTGCCAGTTTGTTGAGTAATTGCCGTTCCTGCCTTTGGACTGTCCGTAAGTGTTCGTATCAATGGTCGCTTTTCCCAACAGCTCAGACACATATTTATGCGTTGATTGCTCGTTGCCGCCCAAGTAAAGGAACTCGTCACAGTTGCCTACGATGGATTCCCATTGCTTCTCAAACAGGGCTTTAAGCTGTGCCAGGTTCTGAATGATGATGGACACGGAAACCTCTCGGCTTCGCATAGTCGAAAGCAGCTTGTCAAACTCGTCGGGCAGGGCGACGTTTGCGAACTCGTCCATCACGCAATGCACATGAACGGGCAGCCGTCCACCGTGTTCATGGTCGGCTTTGTAGAACAGCTCTTGAAAAAGCTGCGTATACATCATGCCGATAATATAGTTCAGGCTGCTGTCGTTATCGGGAATGACGGCAAAGAGCGCCGTTTTCTTATCGCCCAACGAGGGCAAATCCAATTCATCATGGTTGACAACGGACGCGATCTGCGGGAGGTTGAATTTCTCCAAGCGGACGCCGAGAGAAATCAAGATGGATTTTGCAGTTTTGCCCGCTGCCATTTTGAAAATATGGTATTGCTTCAAAGCAAGGCTATCGGGGTTGCGCTCTTCAAGGCTCATAAATAGCTGATCGAGAACAGAGGTATATTCCTCATCTTCTTCCTTGACCTCTGCTTCACTTACCATTTCCATAACCATCGGGAAGTTCTGCTCCTCCGGCGGGGCTTCGTTCACAAGGTAGAGGATGAGCGCCTCCAACAATGCCGTTTCCGAGCGTTCCCAAAACGGGTCGTTTGACTGTGCTCCTTTCGGGGTGGTGTTTCGCACAAGGTTGGCAACGAGCTTCAGCACGTCCTTGTCGTCCCGCAGATACACGAATGGGTTGTACCCGTGGCTTCTTTCCATATTGATAAGGTCAAGCACACGGATTTCGTAACCCATCTTTTTCAGCATCTCGCCTGTGTCCCTTAAAATCTCGCCTTTCGGGTCAAGGACTACATAAGAGGTGTTCGCCTGCATGATGTTTGGTTTGGCGTAAAAGCGGGTCTTGCCCGCGCCGCTGCCGCCGCACACAAGGACATTAAGGTTTCGTCTGTGTTTGCGCCCATCTAAGCCGATGCGAGTGTTCTGCGTGAGTATGATGTTCTCCGATTTGTTCTTATCTGCATACTTCTTTGTAAGCTGCGTCGCCGTTCCCCATTTGGCGCTGCCGTGTTCTTCGCCTTTCCGATAATTGTGCTTCGTGGAAAAGTACACGCCGATGCCCAAGCCGTAGATAACGAGGAAGATGAGAATGGCTTTGGGCGAGTCGGCGCACCATATCAGCTTCATGGGGTCTGCCATGCCGGAGGTGAAGCCCTCGATGATACCGGCAAGCCCATCGGAAAGAAAAGGGGCGACCATTACAGCCGCCCACACCACGGGGATAACGCCAAGCGCCATCAGTATGATATTTGTCTTTCTGTTCTCAGTCGGATTGCTCATCGTCTGTGTTCTCCGTTTCTTTAACGGATTTCCCCAAGCTCTCAATACATTGCCACATACTTATCGCTCCCTTTCGTCACGGTGCTTTTTCTTCTCGCGTTTGGTGGGCGCGTCCATGACCTCAATCAAGGTATCGTCCACAAACTCGGTGTCCTTGCCCTGCTCCACAAGCTCGTTGCGCTTGTCGTTCAGGGAGTTGATGATAAGCCCGTGCTGATACTCGTCCACTTCGATCACACGTTTCTCGTCCATATTCGTCACCTCTCCGGCTGATTGCGGTTCTTCTGCCGCTCCGCAAAAAGGTTGCGGTCAACGCGCTCGGTAATTTCACAGGCGACGTCGCGGACGATGTTCAGGGCGCTGCGCTTCTCGCGGGTTTCGAGGGACGCGATCTCATCGGGAATCCTGTCGCAGTATTTGGCGGGTACGCCATACCGCAGGCAGGCGATGTTTGCGGCGCAGTCACACACAAAGGTGTCCTTGCCGCTGTGCGCCCGGGCAAGCTCGCGGGACAGTGCAAAGAAAAGCTCGTTGCCCTCAACGCCCTTTGCCACATACACGGTCTTGTCCTTTTCGCTATACAGAGCGGCGATGCTCGGGTTCACTTCCTCGGACAGCTTGATGGGAACCGGCTCGTTGGTCGTGATGGCTTTGAGCGCCGCCTTGATAGGCGGGTTCTGCCGTTCTCGGACGGGCTTGCCGTGGGTCTGCGAAATATCGAACACCCGCTTCACATCGAAGTTGACACCCATCGTACCATCGGGGCGCTCATATTCGCCGTTGGCTTCCAGTACAAGTACACCCTTTTCGCCACGCTTCACGCTGCGATCCCGCTTCTGCCAATCATCGTAGTTAGCGATGAAGGTCGCGTCGGGCTTCTGCGCTACGACGAGCAGGGTATTCGCCACACTCGTCTTGCCGAGCTTCGCCTGCATATTGAGATAGTCCGAAAGCGCCGCAGGGTCTGCAAGCGTCTTATCGGACATTTCCTCGATAAGCTCGTAAAGCTCCTGTCTCTGCTCTCGTTTCTGCGTTGCCCATGCCTCGCGGTCAAAGGGCTGTTCAGCCGTTTCAGGCTGCTTATCAAATAAAGCATCATAGTTTTCCATACTCGTTACCTCTCTTTCGATTTTCCTTTTTTCTTGGTGCGCTGCGGCTGCTGATGCTGCGTCTGCCGCGTTTTCTCACGCTGCGGCTGCTTCTCGGCGGTTCTCTCTGCCCGTTCCGCTTTCAGCTCCTGAATCTTCTGCCGCACAGACGGACGCTCGGATTTAGCTTCCTCGGTATTCTCGCGTTTTTCGGAAGAAGGCTCGGACGGATGTTCTGTCCTCTCCGTCCTCGCCCTCGTAGGGTTTTCCGAAACCTCAACCGGCTGCTTATGCTCCGTTTTCTGCGGGGTTGGATTTCCAATCATCTGATCGAGCGTATTCTCGTCCACGGTATGTGCCTCCTTTTCGGCAGGCGGGGTGGTGCGTTCTTTTTGTGCGTCCTGCTTCGCCTTATCCTCACGAGCTTTCATAATATCGGCGCGTATCTTTTCTACGTCAACCGCCGAAAGCGCAAAGCGCTCGGTGATACGATTGACCTTTGCAGCATCGTTGGCATTGACGACAACATCTACAATGCCGTCCGGCTGCTTCTTATTTACAACCGCCGCGTATAGGATTCCGTACTTCTTGGCTTCCTCGGCAAACAGCTTCAAGTCCTTTGCCTTGATAGCAAACACCTTTGTGGGCTTACCGTTGAACACCCGCATACGGGCTTTGCCGCTTGTCCGTTTTTCATCTTTGAGCGCCGCGATAAGGAAAGTGGCAAGGGACAATGCGCCCTTGCCCGCCAGATTGCTTACGCACTCAACACCCTTAACGGTCACGTTTGTCGCCATGTTGACGATCTGCTCGGCTGCTTCTCCCTGTTGGCTCATGCTTCTTTTCGACCTCCTTTGCTTCGATTTGTTTTGTGCATAAAAAAGACGCTCCGTCGTGAAGCGTCTGAATAATGCGTAGTGTTCTTATTTCTTTTTTCTGTATCGTTGTTTACTGCTGTTGGGCTTGTCGGGGCGTTCCATTTCAATCAAGCCCTGCTCCAAAGCCGGAACAAGGTAGAGCTTGCGAAAGGATGCCCGATTTTTCAGCCCAAGTCGTTCCATGATTTGTTGTGCAGAAAGCGTATCACCGTCGAGCTTCTCGATAAGCAATTTCACGGAGGGCGTTACCGCCTGACCGCTCTGTTGATTTTGTGAGATTTCATGGAGCGTATCATATATGACAGACAGCAGGAACTCAACAAACGGAGTGGCATCCGCTGCTTTGTCCGCCATGCTGAGTGCGGCATAGTAGGCATCCTGCCTTTTCCGAATCAGCGTTTCTATTGGCAACCATGCAAACACGGGCTTCCACTTATACAAAAGCAGGGTATTCCACATACGCCCCATTCTGCCGTTGCCATCAGCAAAGGGATGAATGAACTCAAACTCGTAATGAAAAACGCAGCTTTTCACAAGCGGGTGTACCTTCGATGTTTTCGCCCAAGCAAGCAGATTTCCAACAAGCTCCTGCACCATATTGGCAGGCGGAGCCATGTGAACAAGCTGTTCGCCCTTATATACACCGACGCCACCGCTTCTGAAAGCTCCCGCTTCGCGGACAAGTTCGTGCATCAGAGTACGGTGTGCCTTAAGCAAGTCCGAAGCGGAATATGGATCAAAGCTCAACAGACGCTCGTATGCTTCAAAGGCGTTCTTGACTTCTTGTATTTCCCGCGGTTCGCCGAGTATGCGCTTCCCATCAATGATGGCTGTAACTTGGTCAAGCGAAAGGGAGTTGTTTTCGATAGCAAGCGAAGAATGAATCGTTTTTATTCTGTTATCCCGCCGTAGTTTTGGGTTTGCGTTCATATCCTGCCATGTTGTAATGCGTCCGACAAGCTCGCTGATTTCCGATATTTTTTCTACAATAGTATCCGTCATGGAAAACGGCGGGGTATACTGTTCATGCTCCATATTGCACCTCCAACTTGTATCTTATTCTAACATACAAGTACAGAAAAAACAACCTCGCTTCGCCCATCCGACTTGTATGGTGGACTTGTGTGTTTCACACCATACAAGTCTTGCCTGTGGTACGAATCCTACCAGCATCATCTGATATAGTTCTTGCCGTGTTTTTGCTCTTTCTCGTGCTTCTTTTCGACCTCCTTTGCTTCGATTTGTTTTAGCTGTGCTTTTTTCTCTGCGATTATGAGCGAGCGCACAACGATAGCTTCACACAGCTTCACATCTTGCCGCAGAGGTCTGAGTTCCGTCGTTATCTCAGATAAACGCTTCTTAATCTCAGCCTTACGCGGCTCGGTAATGTCTGTGCGTCGCAGTTCATTTTTGAGTTCTTTTCGTTCTTCTGATAGGTCTGCGATTTGCTGCTTTGCGTGGTCTTGGTACGCGGTGAGATCTTCCGCAGTTACAATTTTGTGTCTGATTAGAAACCGCGTTTGTTTATCAATGGCTTCAAGATGGCGAATATCCTCACGCAGCGCATACGGGGTATAACTGGACGGCTGCCGGCAAGCCTCACGCAGCTTATGGCGGTAATAGAAGTAGAGCACCTGTAATCCTTTCAAGGTGATTTTTGACAAATGAAAATCGCCATATACACGGATGCGCCGTACACTTGTTTGCTGCTCCGGCTTCGGCGGGCGCATCGGCCATCGCTGACGGATGATGCGCTCGACGATGGCATCGTAGGTATATTCCTTGCCAATAGTACGAAGGCGGCTGAAATTGTCATGGTAAGGAGGTTTAATGCGCCAATCCTCGCCACGCTTTTCCACTTCATATCCGCGCTCTTTCATGTTCTTCACGAATGTCTGAAAGTTGACAGCGCCCATAATAGCTGCCTCCAAATCCATCTTTACGGCAGTCGTCCATGTTGCCTTGCCTTGCTGCTCCGCGGCCCATTGTGCGCGGGACTTGCTATGCCGTGATGGATTATCAATGACCGTCAAGCGATTAAGCCTGCAAAGCTCGTCCGATACCCGCCGCATTTCCCGTTGGGTCTGCTTGTTGTCGTAGTAACGCTTGCCGTCAGCGAATGAAACGGAGTTGATGACAAAATGGTTATGGACGGTGCGCGTATTGATGTGCGTTGAGACAAGCACCTCAAACCTGTTGCCCCACAACCGCTTAGCAAGCTCTATTCCGATACGGTGTGCGTCATCAGGTGAAACCTCGCCGGTCTTGAAGCTCTGATACCCGTGATATGCGATGATGCCGCCCTCTTTGTTCCATTGGCGTTTGGTCGCAATCATGTCATGCCGCGCTGATGAGGGGTCGCAGTTCAAACCAGTCACATAGTATTGCTGTTCCGTTTTGAAATCATCGGCGGCATAATCAATGACTTTTGATAAGCCTCTCGCTTGTGCCTCCTGCATGGTTTGTTCCATAACGTCGAGCATGTTTTGCTGTTGCTGTTCACTCCAATCGGGGTTGCGCGTCTTATCGGGATTGACGGTATAGCTCAAAACATTATCAATATACCCGCGTACATCCCATATTGCCGTGGTAGCCATTACTTTATTCTTTCGGGCAAAATAACGGCATCGCGGATAGTTGAGATGGTAGCGACGAGGCGCTTTACATTACCGGCATATTCGTCAGCAAGAAAAAAGCCCGTTGCATTTGCACGGACTGCTATCTGATTCATATTACTGCCGATTGCGCGAAGCTCACCGAGAATTGCCTGATAATCAAGCGGTGGCATTTCCCTCGGTATGTTTCCTGCTATTAGGGAACGGATATATCCCTCCTGCGAATAACCTGTTTTCTTCACACATTTTTGCAGCGTTTGATACTCGGCTTTGTCCATTCTAAAGGTCACTTTGACATTGCGTTTGAGCATAGGCTCACACTCCTTCCTGTCGATTTTGTTGTTGTTGATAAGCGGGGTCTTAGGGGCGCAAAGCCCCTGATTCCGAATAAAGATGGCAGAAGTGCCAGCTTTATTCAGTGCTGGCTAATTCAATGCAGACGCATTGCTAATTCAATGCAGACGCATTGTATCTACTTCACGCTCCGAGAAAAGGATCATCGCGCACCGCGAGTTTTTCATTCCTCGTCCGCTCCGTTCTCCGTTTGAAGCGAGATTTTCTTAATGCCGCCGAGCGTGGTGGACACGATGCCGAGGCGCTTGGCAAGCATGATCTCCGCTTCCATTTCCTCGGTCACTTCGTTGGAGCAAAGGACAAGGACGCGGCAGCGGCGCAGCAGTTCATGGGACATTGCTTTTCGTGCGTCACGCTGTTCGGGAACATCATCTGACAGGAAGCGGGAAAACATCATGCAGGGACAAATAGGCAGATAGCCAAGCTCGTAAAGAGTCTTGCTGTATTCTTTCAGTTTGCCGGACGCAAAGCCCGTCGCATGGTTGATAGGCGCGCATACATACGCAAAGGTTCTATTCTTCATCTTTCTTTTTCCTCCATAGAATGTGATTTGGCGCTATGCGCGCCTCTTGTTTTGACTGGCGTGTCGATATGCTTTCGCAACATGAGCTGCTCGTTATAATCCTTTCCGACCTCCGGCGGCAGCAGCTCGGTTGTGTATCGTTCAGGCAGCGCGGCACATATTGCGGCAGCGGCTTTTCTGCCTATGTCGTCGTTGTCCAGGCACAAAGTGATGTGCCTGATGCTCTGATTGTTTTGTAGATATTCGTTCAAGGCAACTGGCAGTTCTATTGCCTGCTCCTTGCGGGGCTGATAGACGCCCGAAAGGGAAAGGTAGTTATCCGGCTTCCATAGCGGTTTCTTCATGCGCTGCATTTCCACGAAAGAGAGACAGTCAATGGCGCTCTCAAACAAATAGAGCGTTTCGCGGCTGTTATGCGGCAAAGAAAAGGAATACCGCTTATCGCTGCCCTCAACCTCGCAAAGAAAAGCGGAAGCAGGGTTACTACTCCGCAGCATGGCATATCGGGGATTATCGTCCTTGTCGAAGCCGACAAACACGCAGTTGTGGCGCGTGTCCTCATATACCAAGCCCATCTCAAAGCACATATTGAGCAAGTCCTCGGAAAGCCCGCGCCCCATAAGATAGGAGCGGACGCGGTCAGTGTTCGTATATGGCGTTGGCAGCTTGAAGTCAGCAGGCTTCGTGCGCTGAATGGTATAGGTTTTTGTCGGTTCGACGCCGCGCCCGCAATCGAGCATCTTCAAAACGGCGCACAAAAAATCCATGCCCTGTACCTTAACAAGATAATCAAGGGCGGAAATCCCGCCGATGCCCGTAGACCATTGATACCATTTGCCGTTTGAAATCTTCAAGCTGTCGTGGCTGCGAAGTGAATAGGTGGCAGACGAAAGACGCACAAGTTCGTGCGGCTCATACATCTGCAAATATGTGAGTAGATCAAGCTCTCGCGCCCGCTCTATCTCTGCTTTTGATACCTGTCGTCTGTGTTCCATCGTTACCTCTCGTATTCCGGCTCTGAACGCCGTTTTGTTCTTTCGTCCTCCTGCTCCGGCTCACCGTCGAGCGTATCATTCTCGCGCTTATCCATGTTGAGCATGGAATCAAGCTCGGCAAGACGGGCAGACTTCGTTTTAAGTTCTTCCTCCTGTGCAAAGGGCTTTTCGACCTCCGCTTTGGCGTTCTCGATCTGCGTGTGGAGATTGGTAAGCGCCTGTTCACAAGCTGCAAGGCGCGTTGGCAGCATCTCAAATGCGTTTTCGATACGTTGGATATTGCCGTGAATGTCGCTGCCGAGGTCTATCGTGTGGGATAGAGCGCCTTTGAGCGTCAGCTTGAACACCTTGCTGAATGTGTCGTAGGAAAGCAGAAGCGCGAAGCCTCGGAAGCTGCCGACCTCCCGCGCTGCGGGATTGGTCTGCGCCTTGCACGTTTCTATCAGTGCAGCGCCAGCATCTTTCTTCTCAGCGTATGTCGTGCCGCAAATCTCCATGCCCGGGAAGTCCTCGGTCTTATGCTGCTCGTAAAGAGCAATATCCTCCTTAAAGCCCGCCAAGCGTTCTTCGGTGGTTTTCAACTCGCGGGGGAAGTATTTGAGAAGCCTGTCTTCCATAGCGTACTTCTGACTTTGGTAGTTCGCCTTGACGAGCTTCAGCCGCGAAACGTCGATTTCGAGATCCATTTTTTCCTTAATAAAGGGATTGCCGGTAGCAAGCGCCTTGACCTCGGCGTAGGAGAGCGCGGTTTCGTCAATGTCTTCGCAGCTTCTTACAGGGCTTTTGCTTGTCATGATTTGGCTGATGAACTTCTGTTTTGATTCAATCGTCTGCCACATATAGGCGTCAAAGGTGTTTTCGGTCACATAGCGGAATACATCTACCTTTTCATTTAGATTGCCTTGCCGGATCATGCGTCCCTCGCGCTGCTCAATGTCGGATGGTCGCCACGGAATATCCAAGTGATGCTCCGCTGTGAGCTTCCTTTGCACGTTAGTACCGGCTCCCATTTTCGCGGTAGAACCAATTAGTACGCGGACAAGCCCGCGCCGGACGCTCGTAAAGAGCGCCGCTTTTTGCACCTCGGTCTTTGCGTCGTGGATAAAGGCGATTTCTTCTGCGGGTATGCCGCGCTCTATTAGCTTTGCTTTGAGGTCGTCGTACACGTTGAATGTGCCGTCGTTATGGGGTGTGGAGAGGTCACAGAACACAAGCTGCGTGAGCTTCTTCGCTTCGCCCGCTTCCCAAACGCGGTAGATATTGTCCATGCAAGCGTTGACCTTGCCGTCGTCGTTGTCTGGCAGCATACCGTTCACAAGTCGCTGGTCGAGTGCGAGTTTTCTGCCGTCGTTGGTGATTTTCAGCATATTATCTTCGGTTGGCTCGACCATGCCGCTGCGGACGCGCTCGGCCCTGTCAGCAAGGGACGCCACCATTTCTTTCTGATGCTCGGACGGCTTTAAGGCTACGTTGTGGTAGTCAACCGTCGGCACGGGGAGGTTGAGCATATCGGCGGTCTGAATATCCGCGACCTGTTTGAACATGGAGATTAGCTCGGGCAAGTTGTAGAAGCGGGCAAACCGTGTTTTCGCGCGATAGCCCGTACCCTCCGGCGCAAGCTCGATAGAGGTGATGGTTTCACCAAACGTAGACGCCCATGCGTCAAAGTGGGTCAGGTCGTTTTGCTTCAATAGCCCATACTGCAAATACCGCTGCATGGTATACATCTCGGTCATACTGTTGGAAATCGGAGTGCCGGTGGCAAACACAATGCCGCGCCCGCCGGTTATGTCATCAAGATAGCGGCATTTCATAAAGAGATCGGCGGATTTCTGCGCTTCGGTCTGTGCCAGTCCCGCGACATTTCGCATTTTCGTGAACAGAAAGAGGTTCTTGTAAAAATGCGCTTCGTCCACGAACAGCCTGTCCACGCCCAATTCCTCGTATGTCACAACATCGTCCTTGCGGCTTTGGTCGTTCAGCTTTTCGAGCTTCAGCTTGATGGTTTTCTTTGTCTTTTCAAGCTGTTTGACCGTAAACCGCTCGGCATGGGCGCTCTTTGCGTCCGCGATGCCGTCCACGATCTCGTCAAGCTGTTCCTGTAATACTGCCCGCTGGCGCTCAATGCTCATGGGTATCTTCTCAAACTGCGAGTGTCCGATGATAACCGCATCATAATCGCCGGTGGCAATACGGGAGCAAAACTTCTTGCGATTTCTCGTTTCAAAGTCCTTCTTCGTAGCAACAAGGATATTGGCAGAGGGGTAAAGCTGCAAGAACTCTGCCGCCCATTGCTCGGTCAAGTGATTCGGGACAACGAACAGGCTCTTTTGACACAAGCCCAATCGCTTTAGCTCCATAGCTGACGCCACCATTTCAAAGGTCTTGCCCGCGCCGACAACGTGCGCCAATAAGGTATTGCCGCCGTAAAGCACACGGGCGATGGCGTTCACCTGGTGGGGACGTAAGGTTATCTCTGGATTCATGCCCGTGAACTTGATATGGCTGCCGTCGTACTCGCGGGGGCGGACGCTGTTGAACTTGATGTTGTATTGGCGCGTCAGTCTGTCGCGTCGTTCTGGGTCTTTCCATATCCAATCGCGGAAAGCGTCTTTTATAGCCTGCTGCTTCTGCTGCGCAAGAATCGTCTCTTTCTTATTCAGCACCCGCACCTCGTTACCCGCTTCATCGAGTTTGGTATCGAAGATGCGTACATCTTTGAGGTTCAATGTTTCCTCAATGATCTTAAAGGCATTGATGCAGTTCGTACCAAAGGTGACGCCTGCCGCCACGTTGTTGTAGTCGGCGCTCTTGCCCTCGATATTCCATGCTGCCGTGACTTTTGAGTAATGAACTCGGATGCGGCTGCGATAATAGACCGCCGTACTGAGAAGCTCATACATGAACTGTTCAATGTCCTCCGGCGGCAGCCATGTAGCGCCAAGTCGCACGTCGATCTCGCCTGCGGTCAGATCTTTGGGCTGCACCTTTTCAAGCGCGGCAACGTTAGACGCATACTGCGGATCGTCGATTTCCTTAAGCAGTTGCAGCTTCCAACGAACATCGCCGGACAGGTATTCGTCCGCGGTTTCAAACTGCTTTGTCGAGGGGTTACGGAAGATGATGCCCGTCAGTTCCTCGGCAAGCTGTTCCTCGGTCTTGCCCGTAAGCTCTGCCATGTACGGCATATCCACTTTTGCTTTCTCGGATAGTGAAACCGCAAGCGCTTCACTTGCCGTATCGACGGAGGTAACGACGCTCTGCTGCCGTATGGTGCGCTTGGTAAACATGTCCGCCTTGCGCTCCAGATTGCCATTTTCATCAATGACTTCGAGAGAACACAGCAGGCAGTAGGCGCTATCGTCCGAGAACGCCATGTTGTTGCCGCGGCTGTTGAGAAGCCCGTACTTATTGGTGTAGTTATCATAGAGCGTATTTAGGTTGCGCTGCTCCCGCGCTATGTCCTCATCTGGGTAGCCTTCAAGTTGATACTCAATGAGCCTGCGGGTACAGTCCCGAAGCTCGATCATGCCCTTGATGCGGTTTGCCGCCGTTACGGAAACCTCCATCTTATTCATGCGGCTGTTCTCACGGTAATAGATTTGCCCATCCACGATGGTAAAAGAGAAGTTCCGCACATCGGGGTCGGCGGGAATGGATTCGGTGGTGCTTTCAGAAAGCTCGTCGTCCTCGCGCTCATACTCGGTGATTTCGGCGTGGATGTTCGCCATAGCGTCCCGAAGCTGCTCGGATAGATCAGCGCCCGCGATGGGCGCTACGGTACATTCCTGCTTGCCGTACTGCGTGCTTTCGCTCGTAAATTGCCCAAGCACCATATCGGGGTTGTCGATGAAGTATTGGTTGACGGTGAAACCCTCGGCGGTTTTTCCGAGATGTGCCCATTCCGGTTCAATGTCGATAGCCCTGTCGCACTTTTGCAGAAAGAGTATGTCCGCAACGACGCCCGTTCCCGCGTTTTGCAGGAAAGCGTTGTTGGGAAGCCTGACAGCGCCGATAAGCTCCGCCCGCTGCGCGATGTACTTTCTGACGGCGGAGTTCTTCTTGTCCATCGTTCCCGATGAAGTGACGAAGGCAATCACACCGCCCGGACGTACCTTATCCAATGTCTTTGCTAAGAAGTAGTCATGGATAAGAAAGTGGTTCTTGTCGTACCGCTTATCCGAAACGCCGTAGTCCCCGAAAGGCACGTTGCCAACAGCTAAATCAAAGAAGCTGTCGGGCAGATTGGAGTCCTCATATCCCTGCACAGCGATGTTGGCGTTCTGATATAGCTGCTGCGCTATCCTGCCCGTGACAGAATCAAGCTCAATGCCGTAGAGCTTGCTTTTGCTCATGCTCTCCGGCACAAGTCCGAAGAAATTGCCGACGCCGCAGGCAGGCTCCAAGATGTTTCCCGTCCGAAAGCCCATGTTCTCGATGGCGGAGTAGATAGCCTTGATGACCGTAGGAGAGGTGTAATGCGCGTTCAAGGTGGAGGCACGGGCGGATTCATATTCGTTCTCGGTCAGTAAGCCCTTTAGTTCTGCGTACTCGTTGCGCCAATTCTCCTTGCTTTCATCGAAAGCATCAGCAACGCCGCCCCAACCGACATATCGGGATAGGATTTCCTGTTCCGCGGGCGTGGCGAGCCGCCTGTCCGCTTCGATGTTCTGCAAGGTTCGGATCGCGTCCACATTCATGCGGTACTTTGTTTTAGCACCGCCATATCCAAGCTCGTCGTTGGTGATGCGATAATCATGCTTTTCTACACGGGGCTGCGTCAGGTCGATGACGATGCTTTTTAGCTTCGGTTCTGCAGGCTTTTCCCATGCGGGAGATAATGGCTGTTCAGAAAGCTGCGGCTGTTCTTGCAGCCATCGCTGCACAATGCCGAGCTTCTCCACGCGGTTGATCGGGAATCCGACCTCGCTGTGAAAGGTAATGTCGCGCATGGACACATCGCCAAATGTGCCGATGCTTTCGACCTCGTATTTCCGTCCCTGCCAGTCGATGATCTGTCCGACAGCAACGGTCTTTTCTTCTTCCGCCGCTTGACGATGCTCATATTCGGCAAGCGTTTGTTCGTCAACGCTTGTAAGCTCGGAGAAGTCAAGGGATTCCAGCTCGTTTGAAATGAGCTGCTCCATGCTGTCGTATTTCCGGCTTTCGATAAGCTCACCGTCAATAGAGCGATTGATGGCAAAATGAACGAGGTCTGCTTCGGCTTCGATGGCGTAATCATCGTTCTCGCCGATTGTGGTAAACGCCAAACCGACGTGTTCCAAGTCCTCATATTCAGCGGTTTCGCCAAACTCCGCCTGACAGTATTCGTCTATCAGACGCCTTGCTTCTTCAAGCTCGGCGTTTTCGTGTTCTGCGGCAACAGCCGTTGGAGCTTCTACAATAAGATGGTCGTTTGCTTCATTCTCGCGTAGGCGGCGCTCAAACACATCCCGGGGCATATCCTCATATAACAGCGGGAATTTGGGGTTGGACAGCATGACCGTATTCTCGTCATATCCGAGAACGGAATAGGTCTGCGCTCCAAGCTGAACCTCGTCGCCGAGCGTGAAACGGTACTCCGCGTCCTTGCGTTTCTCCTCCATCGCTGCCGCTGCTTCCCGCAACGCTTCGCGGGCAAGCTGTTCTTCCTGCCATGCGGCTTCACGTTCAGCCTGCTTCTGTTCCCATTCGGGAAGATACGCCTTCTCTTTCTCGGAAAGGTAGCGGTCAAGCGCCATCAGTTCCTTTATTCGCTGTTCAACCTTTGTCCACGGCAATGTCAGCTTTTCATCCGACTCGACAATCGACCCAATAGATAGTTGGATGCCTTTCGTATCATGCATTTCATCAATGTCCCTGTCGGTTAATCGCGGATACGCGCCGCCCCAACCGTATTCATTTTTGAGAAATTTAATGTTTTCTTTTGATGAAAGGTTGTTGCGGAAATGATGGTATATGCGGAACTTGCCTTCTTCAACGCCGCTTCCCGTACACAGGACATCATCAATATCTTTTTGTGAAATAGAAAAGGCGGGGGCTTTTTCTGCCTCCGCCTGCTCGATAGCTGCTATCTGTTCTTCCGCTGAGAGAAATAGGTTTAGCTGAGAACGAGGTCGTTCAGTACCGCTTCCTCGGCTCTCGCTCGGATGTTGTTCATCTGCTGCACCCAAGCCATCTGATCCGTCGCTTTCAAGTTCTCCGTAATGTTCTCGGCTTTCGCCATCTGCGCCGTCGCTTGCTCGATCTGCTCCCGCGCCGTCCTGTCGATCTCCAAGAGGTGCGCCGTCAGCTTGTTCTGAAGCAAAAGAGCGTTGTACGTTCCACTCCGATGCTCCTTCAAGAAGCTCTTTCTCATCCTGCCGTATTTGCCGATGCTCTCCGTCGGCTGAGAGTCCATTTCCAAATCGGGAATCAAATAATCCCCGTTCATTCTGTAAGCCAGTACCATAATCAGCACTCCTTTCAATTTCTCTATCTTCATTCTGCAATACCTTTTCGGTTGATGCAAGTGTGTCGCGTTCCTGTCTTTCGATGCTGCGGACGCTGCGCTCGATCTGACGCAGTATCATTTCGGATATGTCGCTCGTCGCTGCGCCAAGCTGCGCTATGGTATCGGGCGAGGTAAAGAGCGAGATACTGTCGTATTCCGCGCCTTTGAACACCTCTTTCGGGTCAAGCCCCAAGCGTACCATGACCGTGTGGGAAACAGAAGTCATTAGCTGCAACATAAAGGTGGAGCTTATTTCATCATCGCTCAACTCGGTAAGGGCGCTTGTGTCTGCTGCTTTGAGAAGCTCCTCAAAGTAATCGTTGTAGTTATCCGAAACAGCGTTTATGGAAACGCCCAAGATAGTCGTTGTAAGGTCATTGACCTCGCTGCCTACGTCGCCAAAGTGGTTTTGCAATTGCTCGCATATCTGCTTTTCGTATTCGGGCTTCGTCTGCCAAAGCCGGAAGGGAATGTTATAGCGGGTGTTGGTGTCGGAGATGTCGAACACATACCTCAATGCGGGCTTTTGTCCGCTGTCGTCGAAAATAGCAATGCCTTTCGCGCCCTTGTTTACCCATCTGTGAAACGTGTTGTTCCACAATTCTATGGGCGCACAGGCTTTTGCGTCGGGGCGCTGCGCGTGGATAAGCACCTGTTCATGGAACGGGTATTTGTAGAGCCATGCGGCGGAATCGAGAAAACTCGTCCAGTTATCTTTTGACTGCGTAAGCTGTTCTGTCGTCTGCACCGCAAGCTCGGACATGAGTTGTAGTTTTGTTGCCATTGCTGACCTCCTTTTCTTGTTTTTGTGCAAAAGAAAAAGCAGCGGTTAGGCTGCTTTATGAGTTTCTCAATAGCGGAGATTGGCTTGGCACTTGTGCTGCCAAGCAATTCTATAATCTCACAGTATATATCTCACCAACGTTATGAATTTTCATAAGTTGGCTTTCCTTTTCTTGAAGTATCTTCTGAGTATGATTGCCGATGGATTCTATTAGATTTCCACCTGCTGTATCAATACCAAGCGACATTATTTCTTCAGCTGAAGCAAACCGATATGCATCGGATTCCTTTTCCGCCAACATGCGCAGTTCGTTTTCCTGATCTTGCGTTGGAATCAACTCTACGATATCTGCAAGAAGCAACTCGTAAATTCGAAAATGATCTCCAAACTTCAGTTCAGTCATATGCCTTCCGCAGTAACGGTAAGTAATCTGGCTCCAATCAACAATCCCTTTTGTCACAAGTTCTTCTTTGAACTCTCGACTCAAATCTCCAACTCCTTCTCTCTCGGCTTTTCCATTAAAACGGTTTATAAACTTCCGCAAATACTTGTTTTCTAGTCGTAGACGATAATCATCACGGGATGACTCATCAATAAAGATCTTGTTATCGTCCATTACATGAAAACAATTCCTCAACCATATTTTTTCATTTCCCTTCAGTTTATAAACGCCTCCGACTGGTTGATACTTTTCCGTTCCGCGCTCGTTTTTTACTAAAAGATACTTGTCACAAATCTTAATTCGATATAAATAAGCAAATGAAACGCGAATAACAGTATCATCGTTGATGAAGCCACCACGCTCCAATTGCCTTTGAGTTGTCTTCCAAGTAGTAGTATCTGTAAGGTCTTGACATCTATGCACAAGTGCGGGGAGTGAGAAGCCAAGAAGAATGCCGGCAATGCTACTTCCAGCAGGCCAAGCTTTGTCTTCGAAGACGGCAATAGTGGCAAGCAAGATACATGAGAGAATAATAAGGCAAACAATTTTGAATACTTTCATCGGATTATCCCCTTCCTATAGGGATGTTTGTCCTATGTCTTGCAACACATACCCCATCCTTTACAATGTAGCATTCGATATAATGGTTGCCAAAGAAATTAGTATGTTCGATAATGCTATTCCCTTTTTCTACTATTTGTCCTCTTATCTGGTTTCTTCGCTCAGCTTCTGGTCCCACATTTTTCACCTTCCAAAGTATCTTGTCTGGTCGTGGGCAATTCGTTTCTACCATCTCACACTTTATTTCGAAATTGTGCGGCAAAAAGCGTCTTAGCATATTAAGAAACTCAAATAGAGGTTTCGGTCGCCAACCATCTCCGCTGACATAACAAGATACTTTACAGTAATATGACAGAATAACGGGGTACATATCTTCGATGAACTGCTCTGTGTCGGCAAAAGAGCATACAGATTTATTTCCCTGCGAGATGGAATAACTTGATGACTCCATAACTTGTTCAATCCAAAAATCATGGTTGAAGAAACCATACCACGCTTGAAGTGCATCCGTTTCCGTACAGTCATCCCTAAATAAAACATCTAAATCTTCCAGCTTGCTTTTAAGTCGATTCTTCCAGTTGGTCATCTTCTGCGTATCGCTTTTTCTTGGCGTAAGAATCCTACCGTCATCTACTGGAGCAACAACAGCTGTATCAGTTTCGAGTCGATTAACAATCTCAATCATCGTATAATAGAAGAGTTCATCAATGCGATCGTAGGTCTCCTTTAGCTTTTCATCGCATAGCACAGTCTGGAGCAATCCGCTGGGCATGTTTTTCCAACTATCTCTTGATTTGCAGAACATTTTGGATAAACGTACTATTTTTCTGAGATTGCCGTTACTTGATTTGTTTTGTGCTGTGAACCATTCCATTAAACCATTTAGTTCACGCTTTGTCCAATCAGATCCCGCATGTTCGTAAATCCAACAGTTGCTTGTGACATCATAATATCGCCTGTACACTGCAAAATCTATGTGATAGCCTTCAGCATACTTAATCCGAACACAGCTGGTTTTAATTTCCGGGTCGGCATTAAATTGCTTTGTTTTTCTTTTAAGAGCATCGGCCACCATATTCCTTGTGACTCGTGCACCTAAACCGTCAAGATTGCTTTTGTTAAAAACGACTGCGACATCGATGTCATAATCACAATTTTCATTTTGTACAACTGTTGCTATTGCCACACTACCCTGCACGCTCACTTCAACTACGGAATAGTCTGTTCCATTGTCTTCATTATACTCTTTAAGCCCATCTTTGAGCCGTTGAACATTCAAGTCTTTTTTCGTATATAGTTCCACTTGATCAGCTCGCGGTAAAACAACATGATTGCTATAGAAAATACTAAATTTCGAAGATAAATCAAACATTGCATGTTCCTTTTCTCATACATACTGTTATCATGTGCTTTCCGTTATTGCGCAAGTTCTAACGGTTATTCCAACTACCATAGAATATAATACCATACACGTAATCATCTTTCAGTCTCTCGTTTTGCATTTTCGCGCTTCATAATCTGTGCTGCCTTTTCAAGCGCCCAATGCGGAAGATGGTCGGGCTTTATCTCGCCAAGCACATCGCGGCGCTCCACACGGTACTGCTCACCGCTATATAGGTTTGTCACGAATACCGCGCTTCCTCGAGTGTTCGCGTTTGCTCCAAAGCCGCCGTTTACGAGCATTATCTGATGTGTTGCGATTTGATATTCGCTCCGCAGCACGTCAGCTTTCAGCGCAACGATCTTTCCGTTGATGCTTTTTGAAAGGTCGTTCGGATAACAAAGGTCAGCGGTTATTGGCTCTGTGGGATAAGGGATTCCTGCGATTTCTTCTTTGACGGCTTCTATCTGTTCATTGATACGCTCAACAAAAAGCTGCATGATTTCAAGGTAGTCGTCGCCGCCGATACAGTCAGAATAGCCGCGCATAAGCTCGTTGGTCTGGCAAAAGCCGCACATATTCGGCGTTTGAGCGTTTTCCTTGTCTTCCCCGAACACGACCTCTTTATCGCCGATTTGGAGCGAGTGTGTGATCGTCCATGTTCCCGCCTTGCGGATTTCTTCATCGTTTCTCATGCTGCTCACCTCATCGCTCCGGCTCATCGCGCTTCTTCACGCGCTTCGGCTGTCCGTTCTCGTCATAGCTGCGAGGGTCGGCGGCTTTTGTGTGCCAACCGAACATACTGCCCGCAAGCATGGCTTTCTCCTGTGCGCGGGTCACACCCATATCACGGTTGTAATGGTCAACGGCAGCACGATTTCTATCGAAGTTATCATCAGAAATAACGATTGATGCTGATTCATAGCCTCTGCATCCGCGCTCGATTTTGATGATTTCACCGCTTGACGGCTTCTGTGCATAGCAGAAAAGCGGAAGCAGTGGCTTATTATGGGTCTGTTCTGCAACATAGTCGATTTCTGCGGTTATCCTGCTTCGGTAATCCTCATACGCGGTTTCCTTTGTCGCGGCATAGTGTCCCCAAAAGAAGTGCTGGGGGTCGGCTGTCCGATACTGCCAAGTCACATAAGGTGCGGGTGCGGTGTCGCTATGTCCTAATGCAAAGCCCTGTTCGCCAACGGGGAAGCGTTCAATGATTTCATATCCTGCATTGATTTCTTTCTCTTTCATATTCTTGCGCTCCTTTTCATGTGTTTTATATAGCAAAAGAGCGCATGATTTCTCACGCGCTCCTGTGTTCTCGGTATCAATATGCGGTTATTCTTCTGTCTGCATTTCTTCCAATCGGTCTTTTTCAAGCCCTGCCACGGTTAGCTGCATCCCAAGCTGAAAGCCCTTGCGAAATGTGATAACGTCGCTTTCGCTGCCGTAATCGTCCTCGTAATCCTTGAGCTTCTCATACTCACTCACAAGCTCACGGGGCAGCTTTTCCTTAAACGCTTGCCGAGCGTCGCTGTAAGCCGCAGCCGCCGCACGGTATTCCGCCGTTTCTATCTCCAATCTGTTCAGCCGGATAGATTTCCCCGTTGTATAGCTCCCGCAAAATGTTCTTCATGGCACAAGACCTCCTTTTGGCTAAACGGTAGCACATTTTATAGCCTGTTTGCAGTGTGCCGTTTCTGGCAAATTATTATGAGTATGTGGAAGCGACAAACGCCGCTTCCACATCTCAGCCACTTTATTTCTTGCGCTTATTCCTCACATAGAGAAAAACAGCGCCGCCCAATATGACGACGCACAGCACGATTGCCAATATCGCCCTTAATTCCATTGTTTATTCCTCCGATCCTCTGAGTTTCTTTCTGCGTTTGATAACAAGGAAAGCACCGCCGCCAAGCAGCAGCACAGCGCCCATAATCATGGTGGGCAGTTCCCACCAGTCCGTGTCCATGCCGAGCTTTACGCTCTTGTTGTTGGGGATTTTGATTTCAAGCGGTTTCACCGCCGACATTTCGGACGTGACCTCAATCTTTCTCGCCGACACAGGGAAGTAGCCCGTAGGCACGACGGATTCCTCGATCCACACATCGCCAAGCGGCAAACCGTGGACATAGACCTCGCCGTTATTGTCCACCATCAAATCCATGACCGTGCCTTTGGCATCGTAGATATACTTGCCGTTGTCCTGCTCCGTGAACGTAAGGGTTTCAAAGCCCAGTCCGTCCTTGACCTTGAAGCGGAAGCCTGCGCCGGAGATGGGCTTCTCGGTGGAAGCGTCGATCTTCAATACCTTGATTCCTGTGGGACAGTTGTTGACCGTGATCTTACAGGGCGCGGATTCGCTGTGCTTATCGGTCAGTTCGATCTCGGTCGCGTCGTCGGCGATATATCCTGCCGGCACGGTTTCAACGAGTTTGTATTTACCCGCCTTGAGGTACTTAAACACCGCCTTGCCGTTGGCGTCTGTGATAAAGGTTTCCGTACCGTCGTCGGCAGGTACGCGGTAGCCGCCCTCGGTCAGCTTGGTCTTGACCATCTTTCCCTCGCTGTCCTGCAGGGTGAACGTGATGCCCGCAAACGGGGCATTGGTATAGGTGTTCATCTTCGTGATTTCAAGCGTGATGGGGTCGTTGGCAAACTGCACATCGCCCGTGACCTTGCCATAGTTATCCACGGTAAAAGAATAAGTGGCGGTGTCGATGGAATAGGTTTCGGGTGCAGCGGATTCACGCCAAGTGTACTTACCTGCAGGCAGTTCCTTGATTCTGATATAGCCGTCCGAACCGGTCTTGCCCTCGTAGAATACCTTGCCGCCTGCATCGGTAACGGTGACGGTTGCGCCCGCAAGCGGCTGTTGCGTGCGGCTGTCGAGCTTGCGTACCGCCGCGGCGTTAGCCTTGTTCGTCATCTCAAATACAGCGACTTCCTTGTCCTCGGTAGTGAGCGTAATGGTCTTGACCTCATCCGAGAGAATGAAGCCCGCGGGCGGGGTAACCTCCTTGACCTTGTACTCACTAACAGGCAGGTCGATGGTTTCCGCGTAGCCCTTGTCATTGGTGGTGATGGTGTCGAACAGCTTGCCTGCCGTATCGCGCACCTCGAACACCGCGTCGGGAAGCGTGCGCTCCTTGTCAGCCTCATCGAGCTTGTAGACGCCGATGCGCGCCTTGAACATGGTGTTGTAGATGGGTGTGTCGTAATGCTGTACGTTGAGTGCGCTGTCGATGGTGAGCGGAAGCTTGTCCGTCAGCATTTCGATGGTTTCAACGGGAACAGCAAGCTCTTTCAGGTAGTAATTGCCGTAGGGAAGCTGCGCCTCGGTTTCCGCGATACCCTGATCGTCGGTGGTCAGCACCTCAACAAGTACATCGGCAGGCACATCACCGATGACCTCGGCGGTATAGAGCCCGAACACATACCCCTCGGCGAGCGCGTTGTAGAAGTCGATCTCCTCATAATTGAACATCTCGGTAATCTTGCGCATCTTGACCTTGCCGGTCTGCAGATCGTTATCCGCGTTTATGGTCACGGTTACGACGGGAGTGTTTTGATCCTTATAGGCAAGCGTCACGGTATGAACGGTATCGTCCACGATATAGCCTGCGGGCGCACTGATCTCCTGCACAGTATAGTTGCCGAACGCCAGCGCACCGGTTTCCGCAACGCCGGAGCTGTTGGTCGTAAGCGTTGCCACAACCGTGCCTGCCGCGTTCTTCACCTCATATACCACGCCCAAAAGTCCCTTTGCAGCATATGCGGGGACGCTCACCGTGCCGTACTCGGTTTCGGTGGATTCGCTGCTCGTCAACACATCGCCGGTTTTCTGAACGCGAATCTTACCCGTTGCAGCCGTGTTGGTGAACGTGACCTTTGCGACGGTGTTCGTGGTGATGGACGCGCTCTTGACCTCGGCGGTGATAACATACGGGCTGACGGTCGAAAGCTCCTTGAGATACACCGTACCGACGGACAGGTTGCCCGAAGTAACGGTACCGTCCGCGCCGGTGGTAAGCTCGGCAATCTTGCTCGAGCAGCCGGAATCGGAATAGATGCCGAACTTCACGCCCGCAAGTGCCGCGCCGCCCGTTCCGGTCTTGACGACCTGAACTTTGCCGTAGGCGGGAACACCGACCGAGAAAGAAGCCGTTGCCACGACCTGTGCGGTGGTGGCGCAGAGAAAGATCTTCTGATAGTCACCGCTTGCAGGCACATACGCCGTGATGTTGTCGACGCTGCGCGTATCACTGCCCTGCGCGGCGATGGAGAAGCTCTGTCCTGCCGCAGATGCAGGTACGGTGATGGTCAGCGTTTCGCTGCGGCTGCCGGTATAGCCCGATACGGAAGCGCCTGCAGGAAGTCCAGCCATGTTGATGGTGTAGCCGCTGTTGATGTTGGTAAGCTGCACCGAAGTCTGCCCAGAAAAGCCGCTGCCGCTTGCGGTAAGCTCCACGGTTGAAGGCGAGAAGCTGATCGCATGGGGAAGCTCCTGACGCGCCCTTGCCTTTGCGAGCAGCTCATCGGCATATTCGAGGACGTGTTCATACCCGCTCTTGGCGCGGATATATGTGGGGTTTGTGCGACGGTTGGTGAAGCTGTACGATTCCGCTTCGCCCTGCTCAGAGAGCCAGAAGCGGATGGCGTTCGCGGTAGCCTGCCGCGCTTCATCGTCCGTAAAGCCTGCGGGCTTGTTGTTCGGGTAGCCATACATCAGGATACTGTTCAGGCCCGACAGCGTGCTGCTCGAAAACACGTTGCTGGGCGAGGTAGCAGTGTAGGTCTGCCCGTGCGGATTGGTCGCCGCGTGCTCCACGCAGTAGACGACCTCGCCGGTCGCTACGATCCAATGCCTCGGCGTGTTCAGGTCTTTCCATGCGCCTTCCGAATAATACTGCAAGTAGTCAAATGCAGCGTTGGTCTGGGATTCGATGGTGACGGTGCTTGCCGCTGCCGACGCTACACCGGGCATCAAGCCTATGACGGTCAGCAGGCACAGAAGCAACGCCATAAGTCGTTTTGCTTTCATGTTCTTTCCTCCGTTTTTCTTTTTTTGTCTTTATGAAAAAACGCCTCTCGGCGCTTTCGACATGGGTGTGTTACTAACCGAGAAATGAATGTCGTTTTCTCGGTTAGTAAGTTTCTCGGGTAGTAAGTTACTCGCGGATAGTAGAGAGAAATGGCTCAATAATTGTGAAAGGGCAGACTTCGCCCTTGATGTGAAACGCTATTCATCGAACACAATGCAGCTTTTCATGCTGCACTTTTTCTTCTTTTCATCATAATACAGGCAGTATGGGCAGTCCTTGTTATCCGAAGTAGCAAACTGGATATTCTTTTCCTTTTGCCGTCTGCGTCTAAACCCCGGCTTTTCCTGCATCATGCGCTCATATTCTCTGTCTTTACCTTTCGTAAACAGCACAAGATCACCTCCTCGTCTGAGCAAAGAAACAACGCCTTGCATCTTGGCAAAGGCATTATCGTTCTAATTGGCGTTCCTGTCTCTTTCGCTCCTGCACCTTGCAGTAGTAATCCAGCGCCTTTATGATAAATTCTTCCTTTTCTCGGGGGGTAGCGTCCTTCGAGAAGTATTTTGATAGCTTGTCGCTCTTAATGGTGATGTTGTTTTGCTGCGGCTTTTCCTCCTGCATGACAAGCTCCATACCGTTTCTGTCGAGCTTTCCGTCCTGCGCAGCTTGCTTCATGCGCTGTGCCTGGGATAATGACGGCGTACACTCGTTCGTTTCAATCACGTCCAATAGCTCGGTTTGTAACGCTTGCGGCAGATACGAAAGCTCAACAGCAGGGCGAAAAGCAATTTTCCCATCATCGACCATAGACATAAGAGGATCGACAAGCTCAGTAAGCCGAATATAACGACGCACTTGTTCGCGGCTGTCGCCACTTGCTTCTGCAACAATGTCGCGTGATTTTGCGTTGTCCAACTTGTGCCCCACTGGTGCACAAGTTAAATCAGTTCTCGCGCCTTGTCTCTTAAGCGCGTCCATTTTCATCTTATACGAAAACGCCTTTTCACTCGGCAAGAGTTTTTCCCTTTGCAGATTGCTGTCAACCATGAAGATGATAGCTTCATCTCTGTCCATCTCCCGAACAATAACAGGGAGGGTATCTATGCCTGCAAGTTCACAAGCCTTCTTGCGTCGATGACCGCTTACAAGCTCATATCTACCATCATCTTTTTTACGGACGATTGCCGGTGATAAAACGCCGAACTGCTTGACGCTTTCAACCATTTCTTTCATTGCATCGTCAACAGTAACGTGGAACGGATGCTCTGGAAAGTCATCTATTTCGGAGATTGGCACATCAGTCACATGATTATCGCCTACGACCTCAGTATTTGCCGCTTCTTGCGGTTCATCTTTCAAGGTCAGGAACATTGCGGCGGTGCTTTGCCGAAAGTCCGCTTTCTTCGTTGCCATGCGTCATACCCCCTTTCGACAGTTCTTCGTGTTTGATTTCTTTTGCAAAAGCGCGATAGTCCTGCGCCGCTGTACTGCCAGGTGCAAACAGGACGATTCCTTGCTGTGCGCTGATGCTTTCGCTCACCATTACCGTTTGGCGAATTACTGATTCATACACTTTGGTGTCCGCGAGTTCCGCGTACTCATGTGCGATCTCTTTAATCTCCTTGCTGATAATGGTATTGGGAACATAGCGCGTAACGAGTATGCCGCCGACCTTGAGCTGCGGGTTTGAATACTTCTTAATGAGCTTGATATTGTCGTTTAGCTGATAAAAGCCTTGCAAGGAATACCCGTCAGGGCTAATCGGGACGACAACTGTATTTGCGCTCGTAAGCGCATTAACCGTCAATACGCCCAACGCCGGTGGCGTGTCCATGATTACAGCATCAAAGTCATCAATCTTCCCATCAAGTCTTTCCTTGATGATGAACTCACGCCCTTGTCGGTTAAACATGAGGTCTGCTGCGGATAGCTGAATGTTCCCGCGAATTGCTGTGATGTTCTTGCAGCCTTCAACCTCTTGCAGACAGCTTTGAAATGTGTTCTTATCATTGTCCTGAGCAGTCATAAGGTCATAGAGATTAGGCTTGTCCATTGACAAACGCAGCGTGTTCGAAGCGTTTTCCTGCGGGTCAAGATCAAAGAACAAGACCTTTTTGCCATCAAGGGCAAGAGACTGTGCAAGCGCAATCGCGGAAGTGGTTTTTGCCACGCCGCCTTTCTGATTTGCGAATACTATAACTTTGGTCATTTTGCTTTCCTCCTTCTTCGTTTTTTCATATCGCCGGTTTGATGTTTCAAGCAGACGTATGTAAATGGAGAGCGGAAAGGAGTAAACGCTCTCCATACGCATATAGGAAACCCCACAACAACGAGAAGAAGGCAGTTTGAGTTGAAATGCAAAAGAGGAAGCGTTATATCTCCGCTTCCTCTTTATTCAGTATGTATTATCATATCTGATTAGCTTTACGCCACTCGTCAAAGGATTCCTTGGATATTCGCAGCATAGTTCCGACATAAAAGGTTTTGAACACGCCCGATTTTGCAAAACAATATGCAGAAGTTCGGCTCACTCTTAGCATCTTTGCTATCTCATCGACGGTATATACGCGAATATCATCGCCACGGGATTCTACAATTCTCTCCTTGTTTGAATAATTCATATCAAATAATCTCGTTATCCAGCAGCCAACGGTCAAAAAACTGCTTCGGTATTCTGATAGCTGATCCTATACGCAGCACCTTAAAATGACCTTCCTTGATGAACGTATAAGTTGCGTTTTCGCTAATGCCGAGGATTGTGGTGATTTCCTTGACGGTGTACGCTCCTCTTTGGACAGGCTCTTTTATCATCACCGTTTCCATACCATAACACTCCTTCCATTTGGATTTCTCTTATCATATCAAGCCCCACATAGGACTGACAAATGTGTGGAATACAAAAGAAGCACCCGCAGATGCTTCTTTTTTGACATTTGGTTAGAGTGCTGTGATAAGGGATAAAAGTCCTTCCGTGAATAGTCCTCTTGCTTTTTTGCCTGTTTTTTCTTGGTTCCTGCTAATTTCTTGCTAAAAACGGCATCTTTTCGCAGCGTTTTTCTGCCTGCCTACACGTTCTCGATACTATCCGCTTTTCGGAAAACGCCCGTTCTATGCGGGATGTGCGAAATGGGTAATACTCGGCGTTCTGAGAATCGCCTAAATTGCCCAACTCCTAAGGTGGAGGACGTACACTCGCCAAGAGCCACTTCCCAAAGTCCGTGTTCCCGTAGCTCAGTCGGATAGAGCGATCGCCTCCTAAGCGATAGGCCGGGCGTTCGAGTCGCCCCGGGAACGCCACAAAGCCCCAGAAATGGGGCTTTTTTCGTCCCCGCGTTTCTCGTTTGACTATCCCATTTGCTAATCAGTACACTCGCCATGAGCCTCAATTTTACTCCTTATGTAACCTCCCGCTTGCTAATCGCCAGATTGCAGAGGCGGGGTTTTGCTAATTTTATGCCCCTTTTTGCTAATCACTCGATTTTCGGGGCTAATTTCTTGCTAATTGGCGCTTGCAGCGCATACAGTCCCTTGTGTTCCCATACCGCCCAAAAGCTGAAGCAGTTGAGAGGTTAGCTCCGGCGATTTGTTCAGCAGTTCCAGCACCTTTGCAACATCGTTTGTGGCTGCCGCAGGCTGTACGCTCTCCCGCTCAACCGTTGTTTCAACGGGCTTCTGATGCTGATAGAACACCTTTTCAAACTTATCGGCGTTCAAGCGTCTGTCCTCGTCGAGAATATGCGAGTACACATCAGATACCATCTTTAACTGTGCGTGTCCTGTGTCGCCCTGTACGGCTTTCATATCGCCTCCGTTGAGCTTCAGCTTGTATGTTGTGCTTGTGTGGCGCAACGAATGGAAAACTACGTCAGGGAGGTCATTCTTGCGGATAAGGTCTTTGAACGCACGGGATATGACCTGTCCCTCCAACGGTCTGCCGTTCGGGAGCGATAACACAAGGTCATAATCCATGTATTCCGCTCCGAGAAACTCCTTGTTTTCCTCTTGCTGCTTTTTCCACTCGGCAAGCATACGGGCTACGGTAGCCGGAAGCCATATCTTGCGGATACTCGTTCTCGTCTTAGGCTTTTTCAGCACCAGCGCGGTGTTGTTGCTCGTAAGGACGGCGGGAAAAACCTTGATAACGTCCTTGTCGTTGAGCTTTTGCAGCGAGTTCTTGGAAACGCGCTGAAGCTCCTTGTTGACGTAAATGGAGGCGTCGTTTTGCTCAATGCTCTTTTCGTCAATCACTACGCAATCCCATGTCAGCGCCATCAGTTCGCCTAAACGGAGTGAACAGGAGAACGCAAGGTTGATGGCAAGGGACAGTCGTTCATCGTCGCAGACATCAAGCGCATGAAATAGGTCGTCTGCCGTCCATATTTCCCTTGTGGTCGCCTCGACCTTCGGGAGCGTTGCCTTTGCGATGGGATTGTGGTCTGCACATTCCCATCTGACCGCTTGGTTGTAAGCGCAGTTGAGGATTTTATGAATCTCCTTGACGTTCCTCGGAGAAACACACTCACCAGTTTCCATGCCGCTGTTGCGGGATACGCATTTCACTTTCAGCAGCTTTTGATAGTATTCGTCCACCATACGCGGGGTCAATGCGGAAATCTTGATGTTCCCGATGTACGGATTGATGTAGTTATCAATCAGTCCCTTTTTCGCATCAAAGGTGGACAGCGCCCATTTGGTCACTCCGTACAGTTCCACGAAGTCGTACATGAGGTCGGAAATCGTTTTGATGCTCGGACGGACAAAGGTGTTCGTGGATTGCTTAAACTCTATCTCTGCCTTACGTTTCTTCGCTTCTGCAAGAGTACCCCACGTTTCCCATTTCTGCCGCTTTTCGCCGTTCTCGTCGTCGTATGAGTATATTACCGAATACTTGGATTTTCTTTTGATGATCGAAGCCATAATTCATATCTCCTTTGATATTTGATTTATAGTTCTTGTTCGTCCAACCACTTATCAAAGGACTTTTTCGACACCCTTATGGAAGTTCCAATTCGCACAGATCGAAACTCATCTTTCATTTCCTTGACGAAGGCGTAGCAGGCGTTCTCGCTGATGCCAAGCATCTTTGAGATTTCCCTTACCGTATAGGTGCGCTTTTCTGCGGCTGTTGCTTGCGTGGCTAATGCTTCCATTTACTATCCTCCTTTCGATTTTCCCCGCTATCCACGCAAGACTGCCTGTGCCTAAAGTGTAGAGGCTTTCAGCGTGGATAGCAAAGGTGCGGATTATGTAATTGCGCCGCCGCACAAGGCGTGGCGCAGAGTAATTACTGCTGCTTTTTCTTGACGAAATAGTCATAGCCGTTTGGACTTCCATCCGGCTTGTTGCAGATGGAACAGGCTTCGCGTTCGATTTGGATCGGATCGGCACGAAGCACGATATACTCGCCGGAATCGCGCAGATTGGCGGCACAGGCGGGGCAAAGGACTTGAATGTCCTTTTCGGTGAACATTCGCTTCACCATGTCGTTGCTGACGCTTGCGCTTATCGCCTTGTCGATTGTCTTCATCAGCTTTCCGTCGAGTATGCCGATGTACTTCCCAAGACGGCGCTTGTCGATAGTGCGAAGCTGCTCCATGAGTACGATGGAATCCATGTGCAGCCCGCAGGACGTATCAACCGCCACATGGGTCGGCAGCGTAGGCTTGTCCATCTTGCTTGTGATAGACGCGATGATGACCGTAGGGCTTTGGGCGTTGCCAATGTCGTTCTGAATTATCAGAACAGGACGGATACCGTTTTGCTCCGAGTGAACGCCCTTTCGCATATCCGCGAGGTAGATTTCACCGCGTAAGACTTCGTTTTCCATTTTGAGTACCTCCTATGTTTGATGTAATGACCGAGCGGGATATGCCGCAAAGCGGCATATCGCCCGGTCTGTCAAACGCCTCTATTTGTTCTCAACATCCCGAGGCGAGGGAGGTCATATACAAGCTGACAGCGAATCAGCATCTCGGGCATTTCAGCCCCTCCGAGGTTCTCTCCGAGCCACCCCCAATGCTTGCGACGGTTTTTTCACGCTCGAGCTATGGCTGGATGGGAGTGTTATCTCCCCAATCCAGTCATGGCCCTATCGGGTGCTGCCCGATATTGAAAACTGCCGTTTATCGCTCGCCCTCTATGGAGGGGTCTTGGCGCGGCTGCTCTCGCGGCTCTTGGGTTTGGGAACGTGTTAATGACCTGTGTATTCAGTTGTGTTGAGGAGGTTGTCCCACCCGGAGCTTTTCTTCTGTTGTCCTCCCGTGGACAACCCCCTCACTCTATAGGCCACGAGAACGCTCAAAAATTGACCTTTTGCAGAAAATTGTTCAAAGTTTTTTTATCCGCGTCACTTTTCGGCAGATTACCGCATTATCAACGTGCATTATCTTAGCAATATCACATTGAAAATAGCCCTCCATCATCAAAGTGATGATCTCGATGTAGTCCGGCTTCATGGCAACAATCGCATTATGCAACTCAGGATTGCTGATTTCATCAATCCATGAGTAGCGACTCCCATACCTGACAAGCGGCTGCTCCGCGGGGAACTCGTCCATGTCCATATAGCGGTAATCGCCTGTTTCGGGGTCTTGCGTTATCATTTTCATCGGATTTACCGAATGGCGCGCCTCTTTTCTGCGCGAATGAAACCATGCGAGTGCGTCTTCATATAACTTCTGTATTGCCGTTTCACTCATCCCCGCAGCCTTGTACTGCTTCGCTAACTTTTTCTGTTCTTCTGTAAACTTCTTCCATTCGTAGCCGTAGTTAAAACCCATTTTGTAACCTCCGATTTTTTGTTTGAAGTGCGGTATTCCAACAAAAATCGGAGAGTTACGGGTACTGTCCTATGGCTTGCTGCCATACGTCTGTATACATGAAAAATCCCTTTCCGCTTTTTAAGCAGAAAGGGATGGCAACGCCACCGGGCAAAGAATAAAGCCCGACAAATAGCTTAAAAAGCTAACTTGTCAGGCTCGTAGTATCTCGTACCAGCGCAGTTGTGCGCCGTTGCCGGATTTTGGCTCTGTACTAAGTTTGATTCAGTTTTGCGTGATTGCCTATTTTGCTATGGCAACGATGCTCTTGCATCTATCACACTTTATAGTCAATTCCGCTTTATCGGCAGGGTGTGCCTTATCCACGGTGTAGGCTCTCGGCTTTCTTGCCGAGGCTCTTGCTTGTATCAGTCGCTTGTTGCAGTTGGGGCAGTTTATGTAAACAAAGCTCCTTCCAAGCGGGTCTGCGGCTCCGCCGTCAGCACTCCTAATACAGCGGATAGTCCTTCTCGTTGCTTCCAATGTGATCGCCTCCGTTATTCCATCACACCAACCGCCTGTGCCTGTGATACGGCATATTTGCGCTTGATGCCCCCATATTTCTTCTCGTATTCTATGAGTTGCCTGCCATCCTCAAACAGAGGAATGAAACTCAATCCGTGTGCGCTTGGTATAGCGATATATCTCTGTCCGTCCGAATCCTCATAAGTGTCGAGAAACAGGTCGGCGTCAGTTACACGGGTCAGCAGAATAGGTTTGTGCTGCTCAAAATCAATTATCTTTCTCATCGTTTTCCTCCTTAAACGTACATGGCAGCGGGCATTGTAAGCTGCTCATGCGACTTATCCTTTTGTACCTTCAGCCCGTTCATGGAAGATGCAATCCTTATCGCATCACGTCCGAAACGGCGTTGTATGTCCTCAATGGCGATTTCCAAGTCATCGTTGCGTTTACGCCTCTCATGGTCGCCAAACAAATCCAACTGCTGCGGCATTTTCGTATTGATGAGGTCAACCGCCCTAATAGTTACTGACCGAATGGGATATTGCCATGTGTAGCGAAGCCGGAACAGCTCCATCGCACAATTCACCATCTCCCGCCAACTCTGCGTTGGGTACGGCAGCTTGCATTGAAACTCGCGGTAATTGAGATTGCAGTCTCGAATGTAGAGCTGCACCCGCGTGGCTATCAATTCAGCTTGCCGCAAACGAAGCGATACTCCTTGTGCCAGTTCAAACAGGACTTGGAGGACTTCGTTGTTGTTTTCAAGATCGGCGGTACAGGTAATACCATGTCCCACACTTTTTGCTACCGGCTCGTAATCGAATGGACGTACCCGTGAGTTGTCTACTCCATTGGCAAACTCCCACAGTTTGATGCCATTGACACCAAGCCATGATTTGAGAAGCATCTTATCGCATTGCGCTATGCCGCCGATGGTTTCGATTCCACGCCTACGCAGCTTCTCCGTCGTTGCTCTGCCAACGTACAGCAATTCCGACGCGGGCAGAGGCCACACTTGTGTTCGATAGCTCTCCGGCGTGATGCAAGTGATAGCGTCCGGCTTTTTCATGTCGCTTCCCAATTTGGCAAATATCTTTGTGAAAGACACGCCAATGCTTACGGTCAGTCCGAGTTCCTCACGGGTAGCTTCACGAATAGCTTCAGCTATGGCGAGAGGGCTACCCATGCTGCTGCTACCCGTAATATCCAACCAGCACTCGTCCATTCCGTAAGGCTCGATTTGGTCGGTATATCTCCCGTAGATGCTTCTTGCAAGCGCCGAATACTTGATATACTGCTCGTAATGCGGTGACACCATGATGAGGTTGGGGCAACACCTCTGCGCCTCCCAATTAGCCATTCCAGTTTTCACGCCTGCCTTTTTCGCCAGTTCGGACTTAGCGAGAACAATTCCGTGGCGATTCTCCGTGCTTCCACATACAGCAACGGCTTTTCCACGCAGGGCTGGATTCAGCATCATTTCCACGCTTGCATAATAGCTGTTCATATCACTGTGTAGTATCGCTCTCACTCTCGCTCACCTCCTTACTGTGCGTACAGTATAGTCCTAATCTAAAACGAATATAAGGCAACAAATGTTCTATTTTGGGATTTTCTATTGCGTTCTTTTATCCAGCATAGTAGAATATGAGGCATAGGAGGTGTTGTACTATGGATACTGCTATCGGAAGTGTTCTTCGTGAATTAAGAATGAAGCACAACTATCAGCAACAGGATGTCACGAGAATGCTCAATGAATTGGGTATACAGACAGCAAAGCAACAGGTTAGCCGCTGGGAGCATGGACATAACAATCCGAACATTTCACAGTTTGTTGGTCTGTGTAAGATTTACGGAGTAAGAGATGTTTATAAGGTCTTTTTGCAGAGGGATTTTTCTGACCTAATCTATGAATTGAATAAAGAGGGCGCGGAAAAGCTGGCTGAGTTCAAACAGCTTTTAATAGCAAGCGGACTGTATGCTCCCATGCCAACTCAAGCGAAAGTCGTTCAATTCCCGCGTCGTACAGCACCTATGTATGACATCGGAGCTTCTGCCGGAACAGGACAGTTCCTTGACAGCGATTCGTATGAAATGGTCGAGGTTCCCGAAGAAGTGCCGGACAGCGCCACGTTTGGCCTTCATGTATGTGGCGACAGCATGGAGCCTTCCCTGTTCGACGGCGAGGAGATATGGGTACATCAGCAGCCGACGCTTGAAAACGGCGAGATAGGTATATTCCTTCTTGACGGCGACGCCTATGTAAAAGAGTTCCGCGTAACGGACAAGGGCGCGTTCCTTATTTCGCATAACTCGGCATATAAGCCGAAGCAGATCACGGAGTACAGCGAAACGAGGATTTACGGAAAAGTTGTTTACCCGATTCGATGACCGTTTTATGGGACACAGCATCTGTTAGAATTGAGTAGCAAGCTCAAATAGCAAAGAACTATTGACTAAAGCCAAATGAAAGGAGTGCATCAAATGGAAAAAATGACAAGGAAAGAGCAAGTTATCTACGATTTTGTAATTCTTTATAGGGAAAAGATGCACTTCTCTCCAAGTATGCGTGAAATAGCAGAAGGAGTCGGTCTTTACTCGGTATCAACAGTGCATAAACACGTTCATTCTTTAGTTGATAAAGGGTGGTTTTTGCCTTACGCAGGCAAAAACCGCACGATACTCCCCAATGAGGAGTTGCTTGTTGGGAGGGCATGATGGAACATATAAAAGTGTACGTTGAAGTAACGGCATCTTTTCGATCAGATGGTCTTTTGCTCCCGCGTGAGATCGTATGGGAGGATGGGCATCATTATGAGATTGACCGTGTATCAGACATCCGTCAATCAGCCTCCGCGAAAGTGGGTGGACAGGGCGATAGGTACACCATTGTCGTGTGCGGTCAACCGAAATACCTGTTTTTCGAGCGCAATGCAAGCATTACGGGAAACAATATTGGACGATGGTTTGTAGAAGGTCGGGCGCAATGAACATCATGGAAGCAATAACAGAGATGTTGCCACGGCAAATGGAGGTGTTCCACGATTATGTGCGGTAGATACTACATTGCAGATGATGATTCCGATGTTATGCTTCCCGGATATGTCGCAGAGGCACAGCGCCGTGCCGAAGCTATGAACGTGTCACTCGTTACAGTTGGCGAGGTGCGTCCAACGAATTTTGCAACGGTTATCGCGCCCAACGCGAAGAATCGAAAGCCCGATGCTTTTCCAATGAAGTGGGGTTTCATCCACCCTGCCCGTGGAATGCTCGTATTCAATACGCGAAGTGAAACAGCGACGCAGAAAGCGTTATTTGCTACAAGCATTGAGGATCGTCGCTGTCTGATACCCGCTTCATGCTATTTTGAATGGCAGAAGGCTGATGGAAGGAAAATCAAATACGCTATCAAACCTAAGTCTACGCCGCTTTATTTGGCTGGTCTTTACATTCGTTCTTCAAAAGAGCGTATTCCCTGCTTCTCCATTTTGACGATGGATGCAGCCGAGAGTATCAAGGCAATACACGCCCGTATGCCTGTCATGATTCCGCAGGATAGAATCTCTGATTGGCTTTCCCCGAGCAACCCGTACAATGAAGTAGTTCAGCAAATCGCTTCCGATTTGGATTACTATACAGCGTAAATCAGCACAGCATATTCACAACAACGGAGGTTATGTAATGACAGCACAGATGAACGATTTAATGGATTATGACGGTAGGCAATACAGTATTTCGGCAATCAAGTCCAAAAACGCTTTGTTCAACGTCGAGAAGCTCGGGTTACACCCTATTGCCGCAAGTTCGGCTTGTTGGCGGGGCTATATCGCAAAGTTTGGGTTGGACGGCGATAGTCGTCTACTCCTTACTGATTTGTTCGTAAACATAGAGGATGAAAAAGCTCCTGCTATCAACGGTATGTTGCCTAATAGAGTCAAGATAGAGCACAATCGTCTGAATGAGTATGATTTTAACATGATAGCCGGAGGGAACACCGTTTACCGTGGCGTTGATCTTCCTCTGCCGTTCACGGGCAGCATGATTATCTGTGACGGCTTTATTCAAGAGTTATACGTCCACATGGGATTCCATGATCCGTATAAGTACGAAAAAGTCATTGAGCTTCATTTTGACAAGGGGCTTATGACAAAAGCAGAGGATAAATCGGCAGAAGCAAAGAAACAGCGAGAAAACGCCGTAAGGGACGGTAGAATTGGAATAGATGGTGGAAACCTCGAGGCGAGCATTGAAAGAACCTTCGACCTCGATTATGATAGCAAATGGATGGATGAGCCATGAATGAGTGCAGCATAGAGGGTGATTGCGATAAAACTACTTGGAGTGTAATTCTGCTATAAGGAGTAGAGCAGTTCATTCGAGCATTCTTATCAACTGTAATATAGCTATCAGAAACGAGTATAAGACCGCAAGCTATTTCGGCTTGCGGTCTTTCACCTTACCACTCAACAAGCGCAAGCCATTACGCATAGTGTTAGCTCAATCCAGACAGAGAGCGCATGACCAAATCCACATCCTGATTTTCAAGCTCTTGAATGATATGCAGATACGTCTTTTGCGTTGTAGTCATGCTGGCATGGCCTAACCTACGGGCAACACTTGCTATTGATACACCCGCAAACAACAGAAGTGACGCATGAGTATGACGAAGTCCATGAACAGATATTACAGGGATATTTGCATCCCTGCAATATCTCGCTAACACATCGTTCACGGTAGAATTGTATACCTTTGTAGTCACAAAAATAGGTTTGTTCTCGGGCATACCTTTGACCAATTCAGAGAACTGTATGACCGTCTGCCAGTCTATTTGGATTTTTCTTACCGACGATTTGTTTTTTGTCGGCAAAAATCCGCCCTCTCCCTTATAATCCCAAGTCTTGTTGATGGAGAGAGTTTGATGGGCAAAATCGAAGTCCTTTGGTGTTATTGCCAATGCCTCTGAGAACCGCATCCCGGTTTTTGCGACAAGAATAATAAACCAATCCCAACTTACTTCGGCTTTCAGCACAAGTCTTGTCAGTAATGTGTGGAGTTCAAACTGGTTAATATACTTGATTTTCTTTGCACACGGTGCTTTTCCCTTGATAATAGCCTTTCTTGTAGGATCTCTTTCAATCAAGCCCTCGTCAACAGCGTCTAAAACAGCTCCTTTTAACTGATGGTGAAAGTCCATCGTTGTTTGACGCTCATGGTGTTCAGCATAATCATTCAGAATCTGCTGATATGAAATGCGATTGAGTTCACAAATTCTAAGATCAGGAGCGAGTTTGATAAGCCATTGATGCGTCATAAAATACTTATCCATCGTGACCTTTCGTATCGCACCTTTCTTATACACCGCAATCCATTTTTCATAGTACTCGCAGAATAAATCTGACCGTTTTACTTCACTTAACATATTATAACCTCCTTATCAGAAAAAATGGCTTACGCTGATGAAGGGTGATAAGGTTGTCAAGTTGCAAAAGAAAAGCACCGATTCTTCTTTGCTCTGGAACAGAAGGAACCAATATCGACTCGTTCAAAAAATCGGTTGCAACTAAGTTCGTCATCATGGTTGATGCTTTTGTGCATCGAATCAAGATGCTTCCCATCAGTCTTTCATTGTTGATTGCATATTTCCAATAGAGCAAGTCAAAATCAGTTTTTGGTCTAAAAACATCGAAAACATGCGATACAATGCCGCTTCCGATAGTGTTTTCAACAAATCTTCCGTGTGCAAAATTTTTGCTTTTGTTGCCCTCAAATGCAATGTCACCGAGGTGGAACACATTATAAGTTCGTAGGTACTCTGTATCAGTAATGTAGGAATCAGGTTTGAAATACATATTCGCTACTGATATGATTTGTTCTTTTGTGTATGTCAAATCATTCTTTTCACTTATCCTATCGTACAGTTCCCCCAGCTTACGCTGTTCCCAAGTAATTGCATTGTGGCTTAATAAGAGTAGTCGATTGCTATATGATAAAATGAAACAATATACATCCTCACGCTGATGAAGGGTGATAAGGTTGTCGAGGTGAACCATATAATCGCCAATCTGCGATTGTTCTTCCTTTGAGGGCAAGAATAACAACACTTCCATAAGAGTTTCGGCATTAAGTTTCGCACGACTGCCACCGACCAAAATCGATTCAATGTCGGCTTGGCTTATAGCATAGGCAAGAAAACGATTGTCGGTGCTATCTTGCTTACCTTGCAGGACATGAGCGTGATTATTGACCCAAATACGCCCTTTTACGCATTTTACCGGGTAATTCTTTAAGTCATTGGCTCCGTCCTCTGCCACGAGAACAAACTCACCATCGTGAGTAAATCCATCAACATAATCTTGAATTCCATTTGCTCCATAATAAGGAGTTGAACCGGGTATTCTCAAATTGGCTGCTACTGGAATGCGAAGATTATCATTGCGTATGCCGTTCAGTTTGCACAGCGAAACCGGCGAAGTTGAGCATCGATTCCGCTGTAATTGAGCGTGGTTTCCGTGCAGATTGAGCATGAGCTCCGCGCAGATTGAACATTGACCCTGCTTGAATCAGATGGTATCATGAAACTGCTTTTAACCGTAACGGAGGATAGTGCAACGCTGAGGAGCGACACGAGCGCCGGGTACGGGGTCGGCGGGGAGAGTGATGCTATCGACATCGCTCTCTTTTTTGCGCTGCACCATCCCAATCACTCTCCTTGGAAAACCTTAAAGCGAAAAACCTCGGGTCCGGGCAGAGCCCGGTGAGCCGAAGGCTCTATCAAAGCCCTTTCAGGCCATTACGTTTGCGCATGGATTCCTGCCCGCCAATAATAATCGTGTAGGAATCGTGGACGATGCGGTCGCAGATGGCATCTGCCAAAATCGGGTCTGCCAGCTTGTCTCTCCAGCCGGGGATGTCGAATTGGGAGCAGAGGATTGTGGAAGAACGCTTGTATCGGGATTCCGTGATCTCCAACAGATCGCGGCATTCACTTTCCTTTAGCGGATATAGCAGCCATTCGTCAATGATGAGCAACACATACTTCTTGTACTGAGCCATGAGCTTGCGAATGGTACCATTGCCTCTTGCAATGCTGAACTCTACCAGCAAGTCAGGCAGACGTATGTATTTTACCGCCAACAGTTGCCGCGCCGCCGCCATGCCCAGAGCGCAGGCCAGATATGTTTTGCCGCTGCCTGTGGCACCCAGCAGGATAATGTTGTGATGCTCATGGATGTAATTACAGGAGCCCAGCCGCAGCAGCTCCTCCTGTTTCAGTTTACGATCCGGGAGATATTCCACATTCTCCAGGCATGCTGACGGGTCAGAGAATGTTGCCTGCCGGATCAACTTTCGAAGGTGGTTACTCTTTCGAGCGTTCCATTCGGCGTCAACAAGAAGCCCTAACCGATCCTCAAAGGCCATATTGCGGAACTGAGTATCGTTCATCTGGTCGCTGAGTGCATTTGCCATGACGCCCAGCCGCATCTCGCGCAGCTTGGTAATCGTTGTTTCAGTCAGCATTTTCGTCCCTCCCACCGTAGTACTCAGCGCCGCGAGTAAAGCCATATTGCGAGGAAGAACGCGGCTCCGGTTCGTCCGGAAGCCTGTCCTGACCGGTAGCGAGTATGGTCTGAATATTCTTGAAAGAGGGCTGCGGAGTGTATTCGAATGCGCGTCTACAGGCGTTTTCCAGTCGTTCCGGGGTGTACTTGTCCGCCAGCTTCAGCAGGCCCATACAGGCCTTGTAACCCTGCTGTTCCACCTTGTAGCTGCTGAGAATCGCTTTTACCGCCGTCTCAGTGCGGTCTCCAATCTTTTCCGCCCAATGTACAAAGCGTTCACCATTCCACTCAATATACTTCTGATGCTCCGGCGGCATATGCTCCTGCACCGTGCTGTACTGGTTGAATCTTCCGTAAAGCCTGCAGTGGGAGCAAATGCGATTGCCGCCAAAGAAGACCTCGATGGTGGACCGGGTAATGCGCACATCCACTTTCTGCTTGATGTACTCGAACGGAACGGAGTAATTCATGCGCTCCACAGAAACATGGTAGTTGGGGCCTACAGACGCGACCTTCCATGTTGCCAGTTCATACGGATGGGCAGGCAATGAGCGGAGAAAAGTCTGCTCTTCGGCAAAGACGCTGGCTCTGCTGCCGTCTCGCTTCTGAAACGGCTTGTGATTGAAGCTCTCCAGACGGTCCCAAATGGCCTCATTCAGCTCCGACAATGACAGAAACTGCCGGTTGCGAAGCGCAGCCAGAATATATGTGGAAATGACGCCGACCGTTCCCTCTACCGCCGCTTTGTCCTTGGGCGCTCTTACTCTGGCCGGAACAATGGCGGTGGCGTAGTGCTCCGCCAGCTCTTGGTATGTCTTGTTTAAAATGATTTCATCGCGACCATGCTTTTCGACGCCGGTTTTCAGGTTGTCGCATTGAATCATTCTGGTGACGCCGCCAAAGTACCTGTAGGCATTGACGTGTGCGGTGATCCACGCTTCCTGATTCATGCTGAAGAAGGCTTCCACATAGCTGTATAAGCTGTAGGGCAGCGTGGCTACGAAGACATAGGCCGGAATGATCTCGCCGGTATCCGTATCTACGACGGATGCGGTGTCTCCCGCCCAGTCCACCTGCATGATTTCTCCAGGCTTGTGGTTCAAGTGCATGGTGGCGTTGATGCGGTTGAGATAGTCGTTGTAATACTTGTTGAACTGCGTAGACTGGTAAGGGATTGCGCCCTCCGCCTTGCATTGGTCACAGTACTCCATCCATAAGAGCGTGAGCGTTACACCGCTTCGCTGCATTTCCCGGTGGGCATGCTCGTAGTCCGGCATCTTGAAGGGTGCTTTTCCGGGGGCACCGGGAAACAGCTTCTCTGTCAGCTCTTTGTCTGACATACTCTCCGGCAAAGGCCACTGGAGACCGCACGCCTTTGCTCGCTCCAGCGTGACAGACACCGTGTTACGGGCGCATTGTGCGCTGCTTGCGATTTCAGTCTTGTTGAGTCCCAAACTCTTCAGCCTGAGGATCTCTCGGTAATTGGTTGTCATTCGACAAACCTCCATGTAAGTATTTACAGCCCTCAAGGGGATGCATACCTACATTTTACCAAGTGCTCAACCTGTGCGGAACCCATGCTCAATCTCGCCGGAATCGATGCTCAACTTGTCCGGTGGCGATGCTCAATCTTGCGCGGAATACTCACCTACAAAATGATTAAAGAATATATCGTTGAAAAATACGACTTCAAAGTCCATACGGCATATATTGCCGAGGTGAAACGTAGTTTAGGTTTGCCAATGTACGATGCTCCCAATGCGGTTGAAACATTAAAAAATCCAAGAAAACACCCCACTCCTGTTCAAGTAGATGCTATCAAAGATGCACTTGCTTATTTTGAAATAATATAGAGCAAATGAATATGAATATGGAAATTGCTTCTTATATTCTGTAAGAGGCAATTTTTTATATAGCAAATTAGCTTTGTGTTACTTGTTCTTATCACAGAAATCAGAAGGAGGAAAGAAAAATTGAATGCAAACATAATTGCCTGCGCCAATCAAAAAGGCGGTGTGGGCAAGACCACCACCTGTGCCAATCTCGGCATCGGACTGGCACTGGAAGGAAAAAAAGTGCTGCTGGTGGATTGCGATCCACAAGGTTCACTGTCCATCAGCCTTGGCTACTCTCAGCCGGATAGCCTGCCGGTGACGCTTGCAACCGTCATGGGCAAGGTATTGTCCGAAGAACCTATATCTCCACAGGAGGGAATCCTGCGTCATGCAGAGGGTGTTGACCTTATGCCCGCCAACATTGAACTATCGGGTTTGGAGGTTTCGCTGGTGAACGCCATGAGCCGTGAAACCATCCTGCGGCAATACCTGGATACCGTAAAACGCCAATACGACCATATCATTCTGGATTGTATGCCCTCTTTGGGTATGCTGACGGTCAACGCGCTGGCCGCTGCAAACAGCGTACTCATTCCCGTGCAGGCACAGTATCTTCCGGCAAAAGGGCTTGAGCAGCTTTTACAGACCGTGGGCAGGGTGCGTCGGCAGATCAACCCCAAGCTCCAGATCGACGGGATTCTGTTGACCATGGTGGATACCCGCACCAATTACGCCAAAGAGATCAGCTCCCTGCTGCGGGAAACCTATGGCGGCAAAATTAAAGTTTTCGGTACAGATACCCCGCATTCTGTCCGGGCCGCCGAAATCAGCGCCGAGGGCAAGAGTATCTATGCCCACGATCCGAACGGCAAAGTAGCCGAGGCGTACCGAGAACTTACCAAGGAGGTGTTAAAGCTTGAAAAGCAGCGCCAAAAACATAAAGCTGACCTCGGTAGATGAAATTTTTTCCACGGAAGAATCCCGCACTGATGCAAACCGGGAAAAAGTCATGGAACTGCCATTGGCCGAGCTTTATCCCTTTAAAAACCATCCGTTTAGAGTTGTGGATGATGAGGCCATGCGGGATACAGCCGAGAGCATTGAAAAATACGGCGTACTTGTTCCGGCCATCGCGCGCCCCCGTGCCGAGGGCGGGTATGAGCTTGTGGCCGGACACCGGCGAAAACGCGGATGTGAGTTGGCTGGCAAGGATACTATGCCGGTTATTGTCCGCGATCTGGATGACGACGCAGCTACAATTATCATGGTTGACAGCAATTTGCAGCGGGACAGTTTGCTCCCCAGCGAACGGGCTTTTGCCTATAAATTGAAGCTGGAAGCTATCAAGAGACAGGCTGGCAGACCATCCAAAGAAAATGGTGACCAAGTTGGGCACAATTCTTTTGGCAAGCGGAGTGTGGAAACCATTGCTGAAAATGCCCCTGATAGCCGCAATCAAATACAGCGGTATATCCGTCTTACCGAGTTAATTCCCGTCATTCTTGAAATGGTGGACACAAAAAAAATCGCTTTTAACCCCGCTGTGGAACTGTCCTATCTCAAGCCGGAAGAACAGACGCTTTTGCTGGACGCAATGGACAGCGAACAGGCGACCCCTTCGCTCTCACAGGCCCAGCGGCTTAAAAAGTTCAGTCAGGAGGGTACGCTCTCCATCGACGTGATGCGGGCAATTATGTCGGAGGAAAAGAAAAGCGAGCTGGATAAAGTGACGTTGCCGAGTGACAAGCTTCGCAAGTATTTCCCCAAATCGTATACCCCGCAGCAGATGGAGGCGACCATTTTCAAATTGCTGGAGCAGTGGCAAAAGAAACGTCAGAGAGAACAAGAAAGATAAATTTGCTGACGAGATGCTAAAGCCTATTGACTAGTCTATAACACATGCTATACTGTTATAGCATGTGTTATATGAGGTGATAATATGGATTTTGCTAAACAAGTCAAATATGTGCGTGAGCAACTGAGGTTAAGCCAGAACCAATTGGCAGATGCGCTAAATGTGAGTTTTGCGACAATTAACCGCTGGGAAAACTCAAAAGTGACTCCCAGCAATCTTGCACAAAAGACTTTTTATGAATTTTGCGAGAATAACTTTATTGAAGAAGATGTGTTAAAACGCCTCTGAATTCTCAATAAAAGCTTAATAAAAGATTTGGAGGGGTAATTATGGCAAGAGCAGATTTGCTTTGCGATTTGATTAAAAGTGGTCTTGCTGGAGAAGACCAAAATTTTCGCAAGGCTGCCGAAGCAATATGTGCGGAAGAAAGAGGCAAGCAGCATGAAATACTAGCTAAAAAAATTGAAGAGCTTCTAAAGACATACTCTCGCCAACCGCAACGCAGAGAGACGCCGCCTCAGGCTTTTAGTGTCAATGGGAACGGAGTTCATCTCTTTCAAGAGATTACCCCAGAAAAGCGCCTAGAGCAGCTAATCCTCCCTGATGCGGCGGTCCAATCATGCAAAGAACTTGTTGAAGAACAGATGCGCGCAGATCTATTACGCTCCTATGGAGTGGAACCGCGAAACAAGATTTTGTTAATCGGTCCTCCGGGAAACGGGAAAACATCTTTAGCCGAGGCAATCGCTACCTCCTTAATGGTTCCTATGTACGTTGTAAAATACGAAGCCATTATAGGAGCCTACTTGGGAGAGACCGCATCAAAGCTTGCTAAACTCTTTGAATATGTTAAGACAAGACAATGCGTTTTGTTCTTTGATGAATTTGAGACGCTGGGAAAAGAACGAGGGGACCAACACGAGACTGGCGAAATAAAAAGAGTCGTAAGTTCCCTGCTATTACAAATTGATGCTCTTCCAAGTTATGTTGTTATTATAGCTGCAACCAATCATGATGCATTGCTAGACAAAGCTGCTTGGAGAAGGTTTCAAATCAAATTGGAACTGAATAAACCGTCAAGAAGGAATCTTGAATTATGGTTCTCGACATTTGAGAAAAGGACGGATTTTAGATTTGGTTTGGAAGTCAGCACGCTTGCAAAAAAAATGTTGGGCAAAAGCTATGCTGAGGCAGAAGACTTCGCTCTGGCGGTATATCGGCAATATATCTTGCAGGCCCCAAATGGAAGTGCAAAGACTATCACTTTATCGCAGCTTAAACTACACACACTTCATTCACCAAATGAGGCGATAACGGAGGAGGGTTCGGATAATGGCTGATAGACATTAGTCGTTCAGGAGTAGGGTTTTTCACAAAAAAAATCTACAAAAAACTGAGAGTCCACAGCAAACCAGAACTGATTGTTCAGTATGCGGTTAACACAAATCAATCATCCGATGAGGGGGAGAAAGCATGAAACGATTCTTATCAGCACTGCTGGCATTTTGTCTGCTTATCACAATTTTGCCCTCAGGGGCGCTGGCCGCCGCTGCGGCGGAGCCAACCATACAAGGGCTTTCCACACTCGAATACACAACAGCGGATATCGGAGATTTGCCCGCTGTTCCCGGATTCGATTTTGAATTTCTTCCTGCGGGCGGAAAATGGCAGACCGTAGCGGCAGGCGATGCGCCCGCAACCTTTAAGGAGGTATCGTATGAATTGGCCGATGGGGTTGTTGTGCTGGAGAACACAATTTCGGATCAGATCGCTTCCGCTGGTCAGCTGATTTCGGGCAGCGCTGTTCAGGCCAAATCCCCTGAAAAAATCATTCAGGATGGCGGATATATCAACCGCAGCGTGCTGGACTCGGTTTTGTCTCAGAGCGGCCGGACGGCTGAACCCGGCACAATCGTGATTGATCCGCAGGCGGGCACATCGTTTAAAATAAGCGCCAACACGGTGTTTTCGACCGGCTATGGCGATGTCAGCCTTGATAAACAGGCAGAAGCGCTCGAAAATACATACATGATCGAGCAGCCACGAATAAATGAGGTGTTCAAGGATTTCTCTATCGGCGGCAGCGACGGCGAGACAGTTGGCCTGACACGCGGAAACATTACCGGCTTCGCCGACAATGTTGAGGCCTGTGTGGTACCTGACAGCGTGGTAAAAACCATGTCCTTCGGAGACGCGCTCAAGGACTATAAATATCTGACCGGGGATAAGTTGATCAATCTCCAGTTCACAGATACCAAGCTGATGGCGGCGGGAAGCGGAGGCAAGCAACTCACGGTCACTCTGAGCGGCGGACTTGGTATCAGCGGCATTGACGTTGATGCGAAATATTCCGCGTTTGGCGGCTATCACTTGGTCATGAATGTGGCGGAAGAGTTTTATCTGGTTGCCGAAGTTCAGGGTACCATACAGGAAGAAGTCCGCATTCCTCTGTTCGGTATTGATATTCCTTTCGGTATCGGACGCGTGAGCGGCGGACTCTTTCTCATTATAGGCGTAGACGGAGATATTCGGATAGAAGCCGAAGCGCGGGAATATGCATCGGCCACAATGGGTGTCCGCGGCAAAACATATTTTGGGGTTCCTGTTTCCGCAAAAGGCGTATTCGATAAAGAATTCCTCAAAGAGGGCGATGTGGATATTGCCGGCCGGATCAACGGATATGTGAAGGTGGGACCGCTGCTCGACATATCCATTCTCGGCCTTGATCTCATTGGCGCAGGAGCTTTTGTCGGCGTCGGTTTAGGGGTGGTAAAAGACGGTGAAATACTGGATGTCAACCTCTACGCTTCTTTGCAGATTTACATCAAAATAATCGGAAAGACGTTGAATTTAATCAATTGGACGCCTTCGCTGCTGCGTAAGCGCCAGCAAGACACCGGCGGATACCGCGTCCATATTCAGGAAGCGTATATTGAAGTTGGCCGGGTCGGCGGCTATATAGAGGATACACATTCGAGCTCCAGTAAAGCCGTCCGCGTTCCGCCAGGCACGAATTATCGTATACTGGTATATCCAAACGGAATCGATCCGCAAAAGGCGTCGGAATCGGATCTTCACATCTATCCGAAAAGCGGCTGGCAGCAAACCAGCGACGAGGGTGAATTCTTTTATGAAGAACCCGGAACCATGCTCAGAAAGGGTGACCTGGTTGCGGTGCAATTCATGATAGGCGACGATCTCTATAAATCCGATCCGGTGGAAGCCTTGTTCCCCTATAACACGATCACGATCTCGGAAGCCGATTACTTCAACGACTTTGTCACAGGAAGCGTTGCTCCAATTAAAGTGATCAACTACGCCGCACAGCAGGTTGCAAAACCGGGTGATCCGGCCGATCCACCGGAAGAGCAGTATAAACTGGATTATTATACCGGTTCTCTCTCTTTACAGGGGCTCAGCGGCACAATGATGACCGTAAACGCTCACAACCCCCTAAACCAGGAGCTGATGCAGAGCGAGGTGTATATGCCGTTTGGGCAGGGTGGCATCATAACCATCATGACGGACGCGCATGGCAATTTTGATAGCCGAAACCCGCAAATGCTCCCGGACGGTGAGTATACGCCTGTATTTAACGGTGAACTGCAAATTCGACCGGGTGCGGTCGTTCTCGGAAACGGAAATTTTGATTATAGCAATATCAAGAGCATATCGGCGGTAAAAGTATCGTTTAATGTATTGGAGTATGTCAACGCATATACGATCATGATAAGCCCCGTCAACCCTCTTTCGTTAACCAGAACACTTTCGTTTATCGAAGGCTCGGATATCAGTTATAACGAGGGTGACAAGATCGTCAACCAGATGCAGTTTAACGAAACCATACACATCATAAACGGCGGCGGCACACGCGCCGTGACGCAGGAGGAAGTGCTCGAGTTTTTTGAGGAAGGCTGGACAACACAGGATATTGCCGACTACGCGGACGGCAGGTTCTGGGGAAGCGAAGGAGACGCGCCGGTCATTAAACAAACGGTAAACGGCGGAGGCTTTACCGTCACCCCCGTATTGGACGATACAGGGGATCCTACATCCTCTGTAACGGTAAGCAATCGGGTGATTGTGGAATGGGTGTGGCAGGAGCATCCCCTTCCTACGGAAATAACCAGCGCGGATCATGCCTCTGTAAGCGCAGGCGAAAGCTTTCAGGCCGAGGGTAAAGGCATAAGGCCTCTTGTTTGGAGTCTGTCAGGTGCGCCAGAGGGAATAACGATAGACCCGGCCACCGGGAAAATCACTGTATCGGACGATATAAGCGCGCAGGATTATACCTTTACGGTGCGATTGGAGCAGGACCCCGATTACTTCAAAACGGAATCACTTCAGGTGCCGCCCATGTCAAATGCTTCGTTTGGCTTTGGATTCAATAAAGCCGACTTGCAGGCAATCGAAGATTTTTATAGTTATAACATGGGCAATCCCGCAATGAGCGGCGACCCTCCCGTTAATTATATCGGGCATTACCCGGCTCCCCCCGCCGAGCAGAGCTTTACGCTCACTGTCAAGGCACCGCCCGAGCCGGCGCGTACGGCGCCCGACATTGAAGCGGAGAAGCATGGATACCGATTTGCCATGACGGCTGGAAGCGAGGATATGAATATCGCAGTTTCCGCCACTGGAAGCACGCCCATCACATGGTCGCTCGTATCGACGACCGGCCGTACGCTTCCGGCAGGGATCAACATTGACGCCCAAAGCGGACGTCTGACGGTGCTGAAAAGCGTTCCAACCGGCACCTATTTCTTTACGATCAAAGCGGAAAATGATGTTGGAAGCGATACGCAGGACTGTACTCTTTCCGTCACACAGGCACGAACCGCTCCGATCATTGCCGATGAAGAACACGGCTATATCTTTACCAAACTCGTGGGCGGCGGAGATTTAACCGTTCCGATTACGGCATCAGGAAGCATGCCTATTTTCTGGTCACTAGAGCAAAAGAACGAGCGGTATTTGATACCGGAAGAGGTCGCAATCGATCCCGACACGGGCGTGCTTACGGTGAAGGAGGGAGTAGAGCCCGGCACCTATCACTTCATCGTCCGCGCAGAAAACGACATCGGCTTTGATACCCAAGAATGCATGCTGAAAGTGATATCAGCGCAGCTTCCAAACTCGCCGTTGCTTCCTGGCCTTTCAATGCCGTCTGACAATGCCGGGCAGGTGATACTCTTAGCCGCAACCTCAGGGCCTGCTGTTCCGCCAATTACTCAAATACCATCGGTGAACAGCACAACCATACGTGTTGACCATATTTGCGATCGGTATACCTATGACAGGACTCACGTCAACGGCGCGGAGTTTGTGCGATGGAACTCCGTTTTCAAGCTGAATATTGAGGGTTCTTCGGAGGAAGTAGTGTTTTCACCCGACGCGCAGATGTGCGACAGCTATCACATTTATATCGACATGACCGATCCAGAACTGCAAAATATCGTAACCGATATGGGGAAAAGAGTTCAGGATATAAAAAATGCTAAGGACAATCTTGGTGAATATTTACTAAATGAGATAGATCAATATGTGACAAACCCGATGAATGAGGGCTCAATGCAATTGCCAGGGCTGCAGGCGGGCTTTGCGCCGTTTGATATTTCCGGTCTGACCATGCTGGCAGAGAGCACGCTTTTCGATTACAGAGGAGCGGTGGATGCAATTCATTCAGCAAAGGGTGGTATCCACAGTGTTCAGCTCGGAGGAACGAACGGTACAAATGTACCTGGCATATTCTTCAGCGAGCTTGCGAATAACCCCACTGCCAGTCTTGATTTTCTGCAGGAAGGAGCGAGTATTGCATTTCGCGGTAGCGACATAAAAAATGCTGCGGATGGCGCAATGTACGATTTCGGGTTCATTCCCATGGCCGAACACGAAGCCCAAATGAAATCGGCTCTTGTAGACGGGCAAAGCGCATTTACTTACTCATTCATCGGACACGGAGAATTACCTGGTGTTGCGACCTTTGCCATTACGACAGATATCGCCGAGGGAACAACGGTAAATGTCTATTGTTTTGATGCGGTGACAGGCGGATTTACCTTGATAGCCGGGAATATTGCCGTAGGTGCAGGTGGCGTTGTGACTTACAAAAACAACACGATGTCCGAATACCTGATCACCACAGATACAGTCAAAGGCGCGCTGGTATCGGATATGGCTGGCCAGCAAGGCAATTCGGCAAATAATACTTGGCTGCCTGTTGTCATCATCGGCCTTGCGGCAGTAGGTTTAGCTGTGGCTGTATGGGTTTTCCTGCACCAAAGAAAGCGGGCGAGGAAGATTCAATAGCCGTGTATGGTTGGAGGTGGATTATGATACAAAATCATGTTATAGAGCGATCCTGCCGTTTAAAATACAAACTAAATCAATAACCCGTCAGGCGGTCTTGAAATATCAAGTCCGCCTGATTTTTTTATCTTCGACATAATCCCCGCCAGTTTTTCAAAGGACGTCCGGAATTGACAGGCAAAATTCGCGGGGGCTGCTTGCAGCCACACAGGAAGCAAGGTTTTTTACAGGTGTCATAGGCAGCGGAAATTCGGCACAGCAGCGCCTTCCTGCTTGCGTCAGGGCGTTGCCGCGTTGAATGGAGCGGATATTGTATGGGCGATTAGCAATGCAATATCAGGCAGGTTCACGCCCGTTCCAACAACGTACATAACGTAAAAACAGCACGGAAGTTCAATGGTAATCACACTGGGCAGAAGCCGCCAACGGGCGACTCTGCGGGCAGCGAACCGCTTGATACGATAGTTTTTACAGCCGGGTTTACCTTTTCGAGTAGACCCGGCTATCATTTTGTAAATCACCGTTTTCCGAATTGTCCGGCCATTGCCGGACTTATTCGCCATGCCCAAATAGCGGACAAGCCCCCGCGCGCTGTCCGCTGCCGCTCCCCGCCGCCTCCGTTTCGATTTTCCCACTTCAAAAATCGAAACGGAGGATTTCCTATGAAAACCATCAATCTGCGGGATTATTACCCGTTTTATACGTCCGACTGCTTCATCGACGTGCCGGACGAGGTTGCCGCCATGCTGCGCGGCTTTGAGCTGCAAGAGGCAGCCTATCGCCTGCGCACATACCGGCACCGAGCCTATTATTCCCTTGACCGGGGCAACGGCATCGAGCATGACATCCTGTTCGTGTCCCTGTCCCCCTGCGAGATTTACGAGCGCAAGGTGACGATGGAACAGCTCCACGCTGCGATTGCTTTTTTGCCGGACAAGCAGGCCAAGCGCATCTATGCCCACTACTTTTTAGGCATGAGCAAGAGCGCCATAGCCAAGACGGAAGGAATAAGCAAGGCCGCTGTTGGCGCTTCCATCGAACGCGGCTTACGCCACATGGAGGTGTTCTTAAAAAAATATTTTTAATTGCCCGTTTACTTTGCGCCTGAAAATGAACAGGCGTGTGAGGACGCAGTTTTTCCTCAAGCGCAGCTTGATAACTGAATAAAACGGCAAACCGGGAACATACCGCGAGTAGCGGCATACAGGGAGCCGAGCGGCGGGTGCGCCATGATCTTTCCTTTACGCGGGAGAGGGTGATTTTTCAGCGTAACGGAAAAGGAGCGAGTACCATCAGCGCCGCAGGCAGGGCAGCGTACAACGAACGGTGGCGGCCCTGCGGCAAATATCTGTATGTAATGAAACTTCCGTTCAGTCACAGTCCGAGCGCGAAAAAACCGTCGCAGGCAATGAGAACGGCCCGCCATCAGCATGGGGGGGAGGTGCAACGCCTATGAGAGCAGGAAAGCCGCCTGTCCGTCCGGTTAGCTAGGAAACACAATAAATCAAAACGAAGGGACAGCCGCGCCGTTTTATCCTGCCGCCGCGCCCACCAGGGCCACGCGGACACGATCTTAAACGGCGCGGCTGTTCGTTCTCTTCAACATCAGAAGCCACAATAAGGTGTTAACATGAGCATAATGCTTTCCAAAAAGGACGCCTACGCTAAGAAAGTCAAACTGAAAGACCTGACCCCGAAAGACATACAGGACTATTCTGGCTTTACGATTTTTGATATAGTTACAAGAACCGTAGGTTGATTTCCTGCAACTCTACCGCTGGTTGAGTCCGGTAAAGTGCGCTCCCCGCCGCCGATGATGGCAGTGTGGGAGCCTTTTGCCTGTCCTAAAGTGCATCCTTTGGACAATTTCTAACACATTCCATGCATAGAATACATTCTGTTCCATTTTTTCGTTTTCGAGAATTATCTGTCACGTCTACATTCATAGGACATACTCGTTTGCATTTCCCGCATGAGATGCATTTGTCTTTGTCGCATTTTATCCTGAGAACCGAGAAGTAACTCATTGGCTTCAAAAATACAGTGATGGGACATATATATTTACAAAATGCTCGGTTATCCTTAAACGCAAATGCGAGTGCAATGCCCACAGCATAATAAGCGAGATTGCCGACAATAAATGCCCAGAACATAATCCGTTCGATATTGCCAACCTTAGCAAGGAACAATGAGGCAACAAATATCAATGAAACCGTAAATGTAATGTATCTGATCCATCCGAGCTTCTTTCTTGGTTGTGATGGAGACTTGTAAGGAAGAAAATCCAAGACCATAGCTGTCCAGCAGGCATATCCACACCAGCCTCTGCCGAATAACAGTGGCCCGAAAATCTTTGCAACGGCGTAATGAATGGTGGCAGCCTCAAAAACTCCGGTGAATAAGTAGTACCAGAATCCCTCGATCTGCATATTCTCATTGCAGATAAGCCCCAGGTATATCAGCATATATAAGCCAACAAGCAACTGAACGATACGTCTTGCGTGCTTATATTTTTTTATAAACAGAAAAATCCCCAAAGATATCGAAAGCCCGATGTAGCTGAAATTGAAGAGGTAAAAAATATTATCCTTTGTAAGCCATAATGTAATTGCAACAGCTTCAAAGATTATGAGCATAAAAAGCGGTGCCAAATATTTCTTCAATCTATCACCTCCATTCGACTTTCCCTGACATCTATCTCACAGCCACAACTCCCCAACATCTAACTCGGCAACTCAACTTATTGACATCTAACTTGGCAACTCAACTCTCACACTTTTTGACCGGATTTGCCCTTGGATAAGTTACCGCAGAGCGTTTGGTCTGGCTGATTCCGAATTTGCCCGATTGCCCGAAAACCGCAGTATTACTGGACTTTCGCGGCTATTTTCCTTTGACCCTTGACATCAAACATACCGTCTCAACGTGTATCCCAAAGACCCACAAGACACCCGACAGCTACATCAATATAACTGTAGAGTTTGGTAATGGGTATGGAATGATACCCTTAGACGATATCGACACCATTCATAATAAACATATACTTAATAATATAGCTCAAAGAGCAGAGACATACAAGCCAAAACCACGAACCACATACAAAATGATTAATGAATACATTAATGAAAAATACAGTTTCAAAGTCCATTCAGCATATATTGCTGAAGTAAAGCGTAGTTTAGGTCTACAAATGTACGATGCTCCTAACGCAGTTGAAATATTAAAGAATCAACGAAAACACCCCACTCCAATTCAAGTTGATGCTATCAAGGATGCACTAACATATTTTGAAGTAATCTAAGAAAGAATACTTCTTAACAATTTGCTTTTTATTGCCTAAAAATAATAATAAATCCAGTTAATTAGCTTAATAGAGTTTATTGTATTCCATAATTACAGATGTTATAATATCTTTGAATATACCCCATAAAACAGATGATGGGAACATAGGACAAAGAAAATTCAACATATACTATTATATTTGTACGACAATTATAGGGTATTCATTTCTTTGTAGTTATATAATAATTTTGAGAGGAGGATGAGACAGATATGATACAAGCATTTAATAAAACAATCGAATACATTGAAAGTGTTTTAGATGATGAAATAGACGAAAAAAGAATAGCACACTTATCAGGTTATTCATATCCAATGTTCAGTAGAATTTTTTCAATCCTGGCAGACTATTCCTTAAGCGAATATATTAGACTTAGGAAACTAACAAAAGCAGCTATGGATTTAAGAGAAACCACTGAAAAGGTGATTGATATCGCAATCAAATATAGATATGAATCTGCAGATGCTTTTACATTGGCTTTTAAGAAATTTCATAATTATACACCTAGCGATGTTAGAAATGGAGCAGTATTTAAAGTCTTCTCTTCTATTCGATTATCATTAACTATTCAAGGAGGAAAAAACATGGATATTAAAATTGAACAAAAAGAAGCATTCAAGGTTGCCGGGATAAAAGCAGAGGGTATAGAGAACAGCCAGTGTCCAGAAACTTGGGATATGCTATACCAAAGTAATACGCATGAAGATTTAGAAAGTCTTGGAGATGGTCAAAGCTTCGGAGTATGTTATGAAGTTAGCAATGAGGATGTCATAAATTATATGGCTGCTTATGATGTAAAGGACGAAAAAATGGCAAAAAAATTAGGACTTGATATACTTGAAGTGCCTAAGGCAGAATATGCAGTTGCAAAGCTAAAAGGGGCAATTCCAAACTGTATTCATGAAGGATGGAAATATGTGATAGAGGTATTCTTTCCTGAACAAGGATACAAGCATGCTGGAACACCTGAATATGTCGGCCGCATTTTACACCCGGCGGCGGCAGTGTTTTACAGTTGCGGCGGAGAAATTTGACACCTGCGGCGGCGGGATTTGACAGGGTTGCCGCCGCAGGCGTCAAGCGACGTCAGTCGTTCTCGGAAATGCCTTTCCGTTTTCGCATGGAATCTTCGCCGCCGATGACGATGCGGTAGGAGTCGTGAACGATGCGGTCGCAGATGGCGTCGGCAAGGGTCGCCTCTCCGATCTTCTGGTGCCATCCGCCTACGTCGAATTGTGAGCAGAATATAGTCGAGGCTTTTTTGTAGCGAGCCTCCGTCAGCTCAAGCAAATCTCTGGCCTCACTGTCCTTGAGTGGGTAGAGCAACCATTCATCCAGAATCAAAAGTCTGGCCTGCCGGTATCCCTTCATGACCTTGCGGTAGTTGCCCTCAGCCCTCGCTATGGACAGCTCGGCGAGCAGATCCGGCAGCCGTACATAGCGGACGGGGTAGAAGTTACGCCCGGCGGTCACGCCCAAGGCGTTGGCGATGTAGGTTTTACCGCTGCCGGTGGCTCCGAGGATGATGACATTGTGGTTCTCGTCGATGTAATTGCAGGAGCCGAGCCGGGTGATGAAAGCTTTATCCAGCTTTCTGTCGGCGTGGTACTCAATGTCTTCGAGACAGGCTCCAGGCTCTGAGAAACCGGCTTTTTTGAGCAGGCGTGTGAGCCGGTTGTTTCGCCGTGAAGTCCACTCCGCATCCACGAGCAAGCCGAAACGCTCCTCAAAGGAGAGTTCGCTGAAACCGTCCGTTTCACTCTGATGCCGAAAAGCCGTGGCCATTGCGCTCAGCTTCATTTCGTGCAGCTTGGTGGTCGTAGTATTGTTCAGCATCAGTCTTGCCCTCCCTTGTAGTAATCGGCGCCGCGAGTAAAGCCGTATTGGGAGGAAATCTGAGGATGTTCATCCGTTTTCTTGTCCTGACCGGACTTCAGTATGGTTTGAATGGATTTGTAGCTGGGACGCGGCGTGTAGAAAAGAGCCTTGGCACAGGCTGCTTCCAGCCGTTCCTTCGTGTACTGCTCGGAAAGCTTTAGCAACGCCATACAGGCTCGGTAGCCCTGCTGCTCCACTTTGTAGCCTGTAAGAATTGCGTCCACCACTGTGGCGGTATTGGAACCGATCTGAGAAGCCCATTTCCGGAAGCGTTCGCCGTTCCACTGTATATACTGCTGATGCTGAGGCGGCATATGTTCTTCCACCGTGCTGTATTGACCGCGACGGCCATGCAGACGGACGTGAGAACATATCCTGCTGCCGTCGTAGAACACCTCAACTGTATTTCGGGTCACGCGGACATCGACCTTACGCTTGATGTATTCATATGGAACGGAATAGTATTGCTCATCTACGGCGATGTGGTAGTTGAAAGAGATAAGGTACAATAAGTTGCGCAAATTGAAATAGGCACGAAAAAAGGAGGACAAGTGTGCCGCCGTCTGGTAAAGTAAAAGTTGCGAAACAAAGACTTTGCAGAGGAGGCAACACACAATGTCCACCGATAAGATTATACAATTAAACGAAGGAATGATAAAGCAGGAATTAAAGGATTTGGTGCGCACAAGCGTGGAAGAGACGATCAACGGTCTGCTGGACGAAGAGGCAAAATCCTTGACCAATGCCGAGAAGTATGAACGGACACAGGATCGTCAGGGCTACCGTGCCGGGCATTACGAGCGAAACTTTCAGACGACGTCAGGGGATGTGAAGCTTAAAATGCCAAAGCTCAAGGGCGTCGCATTTGAAACAGCGATTATTGAACGATATCAACGGCGCGAGTCCTCGGTTGAGGAAGCCCTGATCGAGATGTACTTGGCCGGGGTATCAGTACGAAGAGTAGAAGATATCACCGAAGCACTGTGGGGCACCAAGGTATCTCCCGGAACGATCAGCAACCTGAACAAGAAGGTTTACAGCCATATTGAGGAATGGCGCTCGCGTAGGCTCCAGTATGAATATCCCTACGTATATCTTGATGGAATCTACCTAAAACGCAATTGGGGCGGCGAATATGAGAACGTAGCGATTCTGGTAGCCATGGCGGTAAATGAGGATGGATACAGGGAAGTGATCGGAACCGCCGAAGGAATAAAGGAAGATAAGGAAAGTTGGCGGTCGTTCCTCGTAGGTCTGAAAGAACGCGGTCTGCATGGGACACAGCTGTTTATTGGTGATCGATGCCTGGGCCTTCTGGAAGCGGTAAACGACGTCTTCCCAGAAGCCAAATATCAGCGTTGCGTCGTACACTTTTACCGGAATGTATTTTCGAAAGTCCCGCGCGGGAAAATGAATCAGGTGGCAGCAATGCTCAAAGCAATCCACGCACAAGAAGACAAAGATGCAGCGCTGGAGAAGGCAGCTGCGGTTGCTGCCAAGCTGCGGGAAATGAAGCTCCGTGAGGCAGCGGATAAGGTAGAAAAGGGTATTGCAGAAACGCTGACCTACATGGATTTCCCGTCTACCCATTGGACAAAACTCCGGACGACAAATGTGCTGGAACGCTTAAACCGTGAGATCCGCCGACGGACAAAGGTGGTCGGTACATTCCCTGATGGGCATTCCGCACTGATGCTGGTTTGCGCCAGACTCCGGCATGTCGTCAGCACGGTTTGGGGAACAAAGCGTTACATGTGTATGAAGGCTCTCAACGAGCTTCAGAATACCACCGTTTCTGCCGGATAGCCGACGCTTACCAGGCGGTAATATCTATTTGCGCAAAACTATTGACAGTACCTTGAAAGACACCGTTGCCGTTTTCCAGACTGACAGCTCGTAGGAGTTGCGCGGTAAGGGAAGCAAAAAGGAACGTTCCTCAGCAAACCATGTCGCCCGGCTACCGTCCTTCTTCTGAAACGGCTTATGGTTGAAGGCGTGTAGCTTCTCGCGGATTACATTGTTCAGCTCTTTCAGACTGAAGAAGGTCTGGTTTCGAATAGATGCCAGAATGAACGATGAGATGTTGCCAACTGTGCCTTCTACCGTCGCCTTGTCCTTCGGGGACCTTACACGGGCTGGAATAATCGCTGTGCCATAATGCTCGGCCAGCTCCTGGTAGCTTTTGTTCAGGACAAGCTCTGAACGAGTATTCTTGATGACGCCGGTTTTCAGGTTGTCCGGCGTGAGGATGCGGGTAACACCGCCAAAGAAGCTGTAAGCGTTGGCGTGAGCAGTGATCCACGCCTCCTGCTCCTGGTTCATGAAGGCCTCAGTATAAGCGTAGCCGCTGTACGGCAACGCTGCGACAAAGATGTAAGCGTCGAGCAGTTCGCCTGTGTCGGCATCGACCAAATGCGCAGTCTGCCCCGCCCAGTCTACCTCCATCAGTTCTCCGGGCTTGCGCTGGATGTGCATCGTGGCTTTGGTTTTTGCTACGTACTCGCGGTAATGAGTCTTGAACTGGGTAAGTTGGTACGGGATCTCGCCTGATGCGCGGCATTGGTCGCAGTACTCAAACCACAGCAACTGCTGTGTCATGCCGGGCTTGGCCAATTCGCGATGGATATACTCGTAGTCCGGGAGCTTGTAGCTGGGCTTACCTCCAACGGCTGGATTAAGCCTCTGAGCCAAATCTATATCCGATAGAGACTCTGCTGTCTGCCAGTTTAGCTCCTGAGCCTGAGCTCGCTGTAGTGCTGCAATTACTGTTGGACGGGAAATTCCCATACTCTCTGCTATCCTGCTGTGGTTGAGGCCCAGACTCCTCAACCGCAGGATCTCTCTGTAGTTGGTCATTTCTATGACCCTCCTTTGGCGTATTCGCATCTGCGATGCGTTAGCCAAATTCTACTACAGCGGTATCTACTGTAAAATATGGCCGCCCGGAGGTGTAAATCTGGCCCGCCCAGAGGTGTAAAATCTCGCCGCCTCCGCTGTCAATTCCAAGCCGCCGTATTCAACACCTGATTTTGAGGTTTACAGCGAAGGGAACATGGATAGTCCTGACTATGAAATGGAGTTATGGGTTCCAATTGTAAAAGCGAATTAATCAAAAATTTAAGTTACAAGCAATAAAAGATTTTAAATCACTAATTTCCTGTATAAAGATTATATCAACGTTTTAAAAAATCTATTTTTAATTTCAAATTACTAAGTTGGATATTACGACAAAAAGTTGTTTGCTCTTATTTTGAGTAGGCAGCTTTTTTTATAGATAAATTTGAATATTGCCCTTTTTAAAAAGGAGTCAGCTTTTAATAGCTATCTCCTTTTTTATTCCCAAGAATCGTAAGGAGGAACAGAATTGAACGCAAAAATCATCGCCATTGCCAACCAAAAAGGTGGCGTAGGCAAAACAACCACCTGTGTCAACTTGGGCATAGGCTTAGCCCTTGAGGGCAAGAAGGTTCTGTTAGTAGATAGCGACCCACAAGGTAGCTTGTCTATCAGTTTAGGACATCCACAACCTGACCGGCTTGAAACAACCCTTTCCACTCTTATGGGCAAAGTAATTACTGATACTTCCATTATCAATAAAGAGGGTATCTTGCCTCATATAGAGGGTGTAGATTTACTCCCTGCAAGTATTGAACTTTCAGGCATGGAAGTATCTCTTGTCAATGCCATGAGCAGGGAAACCATTTTGAAACAATCCGCTTTCAGGATATTAACTACCAACTTGCCCAAAATGAAGATAAGACCGCCATTTTTGAAAGTTGGTGTGATTTCTTAAATTACTTTGACAGCTCCATTCACTTTCAACTCTCTTTCCTTAACATGACGGCAAATGCCAAAGACTATGAGAGTATTGTCAAACTCTTCTTTAATTTTGTTTTGTACTAAGTTACATAAACCTCCATGTAAGTATTTACAGCCCTCAAGGGGATGCATACCTACATTTTACCAAGTGCTCAACCTGTGCGGAACCCATGCTCAATCTCGCCGGAATCGATGCTCAACTTGTCCGGTGGCGATGCTCAATCTTGCGCGGAATACTCATATCATATCTGTCGGCAACTTCTCGAACCTTACGCTGTTCCCAAGATAAAGGAAAAGAGCCAAGGAAAATCCTTGACTCTCGTGCAATATCTGAATAATATTCATCATTCAGTTGAAAACAAGTAATTTGGCACATCTTAGAACATCATGTTAAAGCTCACGTCCGCCATTTATTATGAAATCTCGAAGAAGACCATCCATTTTCATGTTTACGTCGGGGAGTGAAAGGATTATCACTTCTGTGTTTTCAAAATATGATTTGGCTTTTGCCTTGTCAAAGGTGCGTTTCAACTCATCAAAACGTCCAAACTCATTAATGTTGTTTTCAGACAAGTTTAAACTCATCATATTCCGAAGTTTATCTTCATCAATTCCGAAGGTTACGGCAAATTGATGAATCTGGTCATTCTTTGCTCGATACTGATACTCTGTTATATAGTCACGCAGGGATTTACCGTCCTCAACGACCACATCTCCACGTTGAACATCGTGCAAAAAGATATTCGCATACTTCTGTTCATCCTGTGTTAGCGCGGCAAAGGTTTTGTGCAACTCACTCAGTGCTTGCTCCTGTGCTTCGACAGAGGCATTGTCCTGATGTATGAGCTTCAGATATTTATCAAATCTGCTGTTCATATAATCGGCATCAATTCTACCAGTGTCTATTTCGGTTAGATAGCCAACCAAATCATACGGAACATCATCATCACCCGATTCAGTAGGATCAACAGACATAGAGAGTTCTTTATACCTCTGTGCAAGAATCAGATAATCGGTTTCATTAAAGTCTGGAGCTACGGTTATTACTTGTCCCGTACTCTCGTCTATATAAGTGTATTCTTCCCAAGTGAATCCTTGTACCTTTGCAGCTTCGAGGAATGCGTTGAAATCTCTGTACAGAGATGCAAATTTAGCTTTTACCGACGGCTCATCAGGAAGTTTCTCAAAATCAGGAACACCAGCACTCGCAAAGAGGCTTGTAATCTCCTGATAGACGTCATTCATCTTCTTGATGTTGTAGCCGAGCTTCTCAACAAACAAACCGATTGGCTTATCTCCGGAGTAGAGCTTTACCGCGGCCTCTATGTTCTTTTCCATTGTATGCGGTTTACGGTAATACCTGATTGTACCAAACGGTTTATCGGGACCAAACAAGCGATTGGTTCTGGAGAATGCTTGAATGATGTTTTCGTACTCAAGCATTTTATCCAAATAAAGAGTATTCACCCACTTGGAGTCAAAACCCGTGAGCATTTGGTCAACAACGATCAAGAGGTTTAACTGCTTCTCGGGAAATCTGTCAATCCATTTGTATTGCTCTTTATGTGCCAAACGGAAGGAAATATCCTTCTTAAAGGCAGCGTGTGAAGCAATGGTGAAATCCTGTTCAAACAAAGCATTGTAATCGCTAATGATTTCTTCCAACCCTGTTTCCTTGAACAGAGAAACCTTCGTTCCTTTGTACTCCTTATAGTCGCCGTCTTCGTTACTGATATTCGGGTCAAACAAACAAGTCACTTTCAAGTTGGGCGTCTGTGACTTAAATACGCGGTAGTATTCAATGGCTTCCGGAATACTGCTTGTGGCGAAGATAGCATGGAATTTACTGTTGTGGCTCAGGTCTTGCCATTTATCGAGAATGTCCTCAACAACCTTTGCTCTATGTTCCTCTGTTCTATATTGAGAGAAAGGTATTTCATCTTCGATTCCTATGACTTTCTTGCCATCGTTTCCGATATAGGAGGCCATCGGGACATGGGCGGTATCCAAGTATTTGTAGTATACAGATGCTTTTTGGGGGTCATTCAATGCTTCGTCAACATTGGCGGCTTTTGCTTTTCCCAATGCCACTTGTCTGCGAATGTCGGAATCTTTGAATGTCAAAACCTTGTAAGGGTCAAATCCAAGGACATTCTTATCTCTGATACCATCCGCTATACTGTATCTGTGTAGTTCATCCCCGAAAACATCCAGCGTCATGCTGCCTTTCTTTTGATTTTCCTCCTGAATAGGAGTTCCGGTAAAACCAAAGAAGATTGCGTTTGAGAATGTTTCCTTGATCGTAATAAGCATATCTCCAAAAGTTGAGCGATGCGCTTCATCAACAATAAATACAATCCGTTTCTTGTTGATGGTTTCAAGATCGTTAGCGTTCAATCCGCCTTCTTCACTCTTGATGTTGCTCATTTTCTGAATAGAGGTGACTATCAGCGTGTCCGCTGCATCTATACTCTTTAGTTTGGTTATGAGGATATATGTATTTTCCGTAGCCTGAACACTTTCGTTCTCGTCAGCAAAGGCTCTGTATTCTTTCAGCGACTGTGTGCCAAGCTCGATTCGGTCGGTAAGAAAGATAACCTTATCCGCATCTTTGGAGTTTGCTATCAACTGAGCCGACTTAAAGGAAGTCATTGTTTTGCCGGAGCCAGTAGTGTGCCAGATGTATCCGCCACGCTGGTTTCCTTTTTCCCAGTGGGTTTTAGATACCTTATCAGAGATCGCACTTGCAGCATAGAACTGATAGCTGCGCATCACTTTCAAAATCCCATCGGAGTTGTCGGCAACCGTGTAGAAGCCGATCATCTGATGAGCCATCGGGATAGACAGTAGATTGGAGGCAATAACTTTCCAGTCGTTTATCGGCTCGTTATCAAAATCCGCCCAGTTGAAGTAATAGTCAGCGTTGAATTTCCCGTCCGGACCCGGATTTGCAAAGTATCTGCTGCTTTCCGGTGTCATAGCAACGAAGATTTGCACAAGCGAAAACAATCCTGTGAAAATACCCTCGTGAGCATACTTCTCAATCTGATTACACGCTTGACTGACCGGAATACCGCTTTTCTTTAGTTCGATATGAATGACAGGCATTCCGTTAATCAGGAGAATTAAATCCCCACGGCGATCATTGAGTATCTTTGACTTCGTTGGAAAGAGGGGTTGCTGAACAATTTGATAACGACTTTGGCCAGCTGCGATTTCTCTGCGGTCATAGATTTTCAGGCTGACTTCCTTGCCTAAATGGGCAGCATCATCAGGGTTATCTCTCTTGATAGAAACGGTTTTACCGTTGATAAAGCTGTTCAACTTCAAGGGAGTGCGCAGAGTGTTGATTTGATCAATAATCTGCTGCATTTCGCTGTTTGTAAGCGGATAGTTGTTCAATCTGTCAATTCCTCTGTTATTCTCGTAGAGGATTTTTGCCCAGTTATCTATCAAGTCCTGCTCCGTTGGATGGCTCAGAACTTCTTTTTCCCATCCTTTGTTGGAAAGGATTTTAATTAAAGCTTCTTCAAAATCAGCTTCTTTTGTAAATGCCATAGTGATTCTCCTTTCCAAGTCATACAAACATCTTTTCAAGCATTGACTTTTTGATGTTTTTTAGCTTTTCCAACTTACGCTGATGAAGGGTGATAAGGTTGTCGATGCTACGAAAAAAGGTTGAAATCATTTCTTGTTCGGGTACGCTTGGAAGCATAAGTTCAACACAGCTGTATTCTTCAAACGAAATATTGAGCAGCCCATCCATCCTCGCACCGGAGGAAACAATCTTCCTGAGCTGTCCTTCAATTCTCGAACCATTCAGCTCCGTAGATACAAATTCCGGATCGTTTTCTCCTATTGCAAAACAGTGATAAACAAAGGGGATACGAGCGTTTTCGGCTGTTGTTAATGAAAAGCAGGAACCATAAGGGCGGAGCTTGGATGCGCCGTGATTATACGCTAGCTCACCTCTTTTAAGCAGAATATATTTCTTTAGACTTTCGCCAGCGTTGTTAAAAGCATACCTTTCCGACTGTTCGATAAACCCATTATTTGCAGTTATCATCATTATGGGAGCAGAAGATTCCGGGTCATTCCTGTTAACTTCTGTTGCTATGTCGGATAGCTTACGCTGTTCCCAAGCATCAGTAAATCCCTTGAAACGTATTTCAGGAAATATGCTTCCGGATTTTGGAAACATTTTTTCAAGCATCGACTTCTTGACATTCTGCAATCTGTCACTCTTACGCTGATGAAGGGTGATAAGGTGGTCGAGTTGCTTGAAATATGTTCCGATTTGCTGCTGTTCTTCAACTGTTGGCAAGCAGATTTCCGTACTTAAAATATTGTCATTATACAGTCGCTTGATGGTACTGCCTTCAATTCCAGCCCACTTTACAACGGCGTAAAAGCATTTCAAAAAAGAGTTATCTATTTGTTCGTCGTGATTGAGCCATACTATGTTGGAGTCTTGAAAATACTCGTCTTTTCCGCTATATTCAACGGTTCTGCCAATACTTCCAGACGCAGAAATTAAGATGTCCCCAACTTTTGGATATGGATATTTCTCTTTGTATTCCTCAAAAAGTTTTCTTGAAATATAGGCGTCGGGCGTTCCTCCAAAGGTTCCGATTTTGAAGAATGGGACATCTCCAGCTTCCGTCGTTTGTTCCTTAAATATTCTTCTGTTCATCGACACAGAAGCCAGTTCTCCAACCTTACGCTGTTCCCAAGCTTCCGTATAACCTTTGAATCTGATAGCAGGTTTTTTCGTGTTTTCCATCATTATTTACCCGCCAACAGCGATTTGAACTCGCCGAGTCCTTTCAAATCAAATTCGCTGCCGTCCAGTTCATCAATCATCGACGCCAATTGTGCTTCCGTATCCTGAATCTGAGTTTCTACTTCAAAGAAAGTAGTGTTGTACTTGCTTTCAAGTGCCAGAATTTTAGCTACAAGAGTGTCAATCAGGGTATCCGGCATCTTTTTAAGGTTTGAAACAAGCGTATCAATCCACTTCTTTTCAAGCAACATACGAACCTGATCGTCAGTTAGCCCCTCAATCGTTGTTTTCGTCTTTGCCTGAAGTGCAGCATCGGCTTTCTTGATTAGAGCTTTGAGTTCCTTCTCTTCCTGCATAAGCACATCAACACGATTCAGTTTTTCTTTCAACTGAATGGCTTCCGGCGATTTATCTGCTCTCAGTTCTTTCAGTTTCTTTGTAATCTCTTTGCCTACAAATGAATCATCGGCATAGAATTCGCCCTCTTTTTCTTCTTCGGTAAGAGTATCGGCAATTTCTTCGTAAGCAGACGGTATTTCAGCAAGGCGACTTTCCATTTGTGACAGCTCGGCTTTTTCTTCACGCAGGAGAGTTGACTGGACAAGGTCAAATGGCATTATATGTCCAACCCAGCCTTCTTGTACCTCTTGGTCTTTGCCATCTTTCTTCTTCAAAACAAGATTTGGGTCAACCTTTTTCGTGGCAGCAAATCCCTCTGTCTGAATGATTTCCAAGTCGATAGCGATGCGTGTCCATTCATCGTACAACAGCTGATAGGCTTCATATCTGTCTATAAGCGGAATACCTGCCAAACGAGCGAAAATATCTTCGCTGATGACCGCTTCGGCTCGGTTGATCTCCACCGAAGAAACTCCGTCAATCAAAGTCTGTTTCAGGAAAGCAGGAAAACTTGAAAAGGCTGAATTAAACCCACTTTCAAAGCTGACAACATCAGCGTTTGTTTTGATAGCCGACTTTATATCAGTTGCGGCAACACTTACATACGGAGTTCCGTCATCATCAAACAAAGCCGCCTTCAAATTGGGAAATGCAGTCCAAAAGGCAGACATCTCATCAATCTCGCTTTTCGGGATTCCTCCAAACATAGAAGCATAGATGTCCCAGCTTTCTGCACTCTCTGAAGAATCTACATAGCGAGGGATATTCAAATTGTACTCGTTGCCGCGTATTTCTTCGCGGCTAACAACTCTCGAGAACTTCGGGACGCTGATTCGCTCTGTTACGGTATCCGCAATTCTCTTAATGTCAGAAGCCCTCAGCTTGTTGTTTTTGCCTTCCTTGATGAAGCCTTTGGAAGCGTCAACAATCAATACATCGGTATTCTCGCGCTTTTGCTTTAACACCACAATGATTGTTGGGATGCCTGTGCCGAAAAAGATATTGGCGGGAAGCCCGATAATTGTGTCAATATGGTTATTTTCAATCAGGTTTTTGCGGATAGTACCTTCTTCACCGCCACGGAAAAGGACACCGTGCGGAAGAACAATGGTCATAATTCCATCCGGTCTGATATGGAACAGGTCGTGAAGCAGGAAAGCATAGTCAGCTTTTCCTTTGGGGGCAAGACCAAAACGGGCATAGCGAGGATCAGCCTCTTTGTTGGTCGGATCCCATACTTGCGAATATGGAGGATTTGATACAACAGCATCCACATAAAGAGGGTTATATGTATTTACCGGGTCGTTTTCATCGAAATACGGCCAGTCCTCCTCAAGCGTATCCCCATTTCGCGTTACGATGTTATCAGGCTTAATGCCACGCATAACGAGATTCATGCGAGTGAGGTTATAGGTGTTTTCTTTCAATTCTTGAGCATAGTATTTGATGTTGTCGGAGTCACTGATATACTTTGCTACGCTCCGTCCGATGTTTATCAGTAAGGAACCGGAGCCGCTTGTCGGGTCGTAAATCTTGATTTCGGTTTTCCCCTTCAAATGGTTAGCGACAATTTCTGACATCAAGAGGGATACTTCGTGGGGCGTATAGAACTCTCCGGCTTTTTTTCCTGCGTTTGCAGCAAACATACTTATCAGATACTCATAGATGAAGCCAAGAACATCATAGTCCTGCTTTCCGTCCATCGGAATATCCTTGATAAGCTGCAAAAGACCGCTGATGGATTTTGTCTGAGAGCCGGAGCTGTCGCCGAGTTTGCTCAGTCCCGTTTGAAGCGTGTCAAGTACACCGTCAAACACCTTCTTATGTGATGGGCTGATTAAGCGACTGAAAGCAGATAACGCATCACGCACATTTGATACATCAAAGTCTTTTCCCATATTGATCCATGTCGAAAAGAGGTCAGTATAGGAAATAAAATACCCTATGTTTTGTTGCACCCATTTTACTCTATCGGGATTTTCCTCAGTCACGGTTGGGAGTAAGTCGTCGGTGTAGTCATTTTCCTTTAGGAACTTTATCTCTGTATCAGAGAGGTATTTGTAAAATATGAAGCCAAGAATATAGTCCTTGTATTCATTCGCTTCAATCTTGGAACGCATTTTGTTCGCAGATTCCCAGATTTTATTTGCAAGTTGTTGCTTATTCATTCGTATCCTCCATAAAGCGAAGTCTGTTATATCTTGTTTAACTTACCAAGCAAAAATCATCGTCAGACTAACGGAAATACTGTGCCAAATAACGGCCTTATTGATGGTCATCTGGGAAAAACTCCATTATTTCATCGGTTGTACAGTTGAGCGCCAAACAAATCTTACCAAGTATTTCTGTCGTGACGTTTTCGTCACGACTTAACTTACTCATCGCATAACTTGTTAGATTAGCCATCTGCTGCAAGTCTTTCTTTTTCATATCACGATCCAACAGGATATGCCATAGCTTCTTATAACTGACAGCCATGTTCTTCATCCTTTCTCTTGTTTTAATCGTAAGTAAATACCGATAATCATTATATCATGGGGTATAATGATTATCCACAATTATTTGCGGTATTTCAGAGTTAATTACTGTTTTTCAAGTATGCCGAAAGTAGTTGAAATAAACGCAGTAAAACAATGCTTGGGAACAGCGTAAGTTTAATATGGTATTTGACCCGATACCAAACAATACCCTGACGAGAGCGGATTTAAATTACGACGATGGCAAGATAAAGAGCGTGCACTACGGCGACATTCTCATCAAGTATGGTGCTGTAACTGATTGCGAAACTGACATGATTCCATTCATTACAGGAGCCGAAGTTTCCGATTATCGGAGCCTTTTTCTCCAAGACGGTGACGTGTTGATTGCCGACGCTGCCGAAGATGAAACTGTGGGTAAAGCTACTGAAATAGCAGGGATTGCAGGCATTCCTGTGGTGTCGGGCTTGCATACAATTGCTTGCAGACCGAAGGTGAAAATGCAGCAGTATTATCTGGGTTATTTCATGAACTCACCCTCGTATCATCGACAACTATTACCGCTCATGCAAGGTATCAAAGTTCTCTCAATCAGCCGGACGAACCTTGCCAAAACGACCGTATGTTATCCGGCTTCTTCGCGGGAGCAGTCACAAATCGGACAGCTTTTCGTCGACCTTGACCGTCTTATCACCCTTCATCAGCGTAACGCTGATATGTATACTTCCGCAAGCCAATCACCCTGTTATTCCAGCACCCTCATCCTTGGGAACAGCGTAAGCTGGGGGAAATATCTGATAAGGTTACGGAGAAAAACGCAGGACTACAATATATAGAAACATTCACAAACTCGGCTGAGTTTGGCATCATCAGTCAGAAAGACTTTTTTGACCACTCAATTTCGAAAATTGGAAGTTTGGGTGGGTACTACATTGTGCGAAGCGAGGACTTTGTTTACAACCCTCGTATTTCTGTCACTGCTCCGGTTGGCCCGATAAACCGAAACAAATTAGGAAGAAACGGTGTAATGTCGCCACTTTATACGGTTTTCAGACCCCACGAAGTGGATAATACCTTCCTTGAGCATTTTTTCAAAAGTCGCTATTGGCACGCTTATATGAACTTTAACGGAGATTCCGGCGCAAGGTCTGACAGGTTTTCTATCAAAGACGATTTGTTCTTTCAAATGCCAATCCCGCTACCACATATAGATGAACAGAAGAAGATTGGCGAATGCTTGACCAACCTCGACAACCTTATCACCCTTCATCAGCGTAATTCTTGACCAGTCCTTAGTAGAAGTATTGTATATATGTAAAAGGCTGCTATCCATAGACAGCTGCCAAGATTTTTACTTTGTTAAGTCCGTTCACGCTAATGTTTAAGAAGTACCAACAGCTTATGGTCTTTCTCTATACTGGGATGTCACCACACACTTCCCGGGCGCATGACCGCTGTACTGAAACGGGTAGCACGTTACAAGCACAAGCGTTTTGCCCTCCGTTGCGGGCAGCGTCCAGTCTGAGGTGCTTTCAAAGATGGTGATGTCGGTAATGGCGTAGGTATAGACTGCTCCGTCAGCCATTGTCACCTTGATGCTGTCGCCAATTTCCGCGTCTTTCAGCACCTTGAAATGATTGCGGTTGCGGTGTCCGTAGATGGCGCAAGTACCCTCCGCCCCCGGCAGAGCCGAGGATGGGAGGTAGCCCGGGGACTTTTCAAGCGTCTTTTCATCTACACCATAGCGCACGGGAATGTCCTTTCCGCCGATGGTGAGCGTACAAAAGGTATCGGTCTGTTTGCCGCTTGAAGGCTTTGCGCTTGCGGATGGACTTGCCGAGGGAGAAGCTGTCGGCGTTGCCGTTGGCATGGGGACAGGCACGGGCGAGGGCGTTGGCGTACCCGCAAGCTCTATCTTGAACACCTCCGGCGTGGAGGTCGGCGTAGCAATATCTACGGGGTCGATTGCGAGGTTTTTGCCCGTAGCAAACGCAACGATAGCGAGTGCAACAACGATGACCGTAAGAACGGCAAGCGCCGCTTTCTGTAAAGGGGAAAAGTGTTTCATAGTCTTTCTCTCTTTCTGTTTTAGTTTGTGGGGCGACCAAAGCAAATCCATTGCCACTCAGAGCCGTTTTTGCCCCAATGCTTTCTGATCTGAACAGAGTTGTTGCCGCCTGTGCTGTCGATAAGGAACTCACCGTTGATGTAGATGGCGACGTGGTGAATCTGCATCCATCTCTTACAGCGTCCGTTGCCGCATCGTCTGTGGTCTGTGCAGTAGCCCTCGCCGCGCCTTGCGTCCTTGCGGGCAAAGAAGATGATGTCGCCCGATTGTAACTGCGACGGGTCGGTGAACAGTACGCCCATCTCTTGGCACTTCTTCGCCATCGAAGCGGAGTTCAGACCGTTCATGGAGGACAGCCCGCAATCACGGTATGCTGCGCGCACCAAGCCGGAGCAATCCATGCTCGAATAGCTGCGCCCGATATAACGCTTTGCAGCCTGTACGATCTGCGCGCCGAGTTCATTCGGCGGGAGGTCGGGATTGATGTCAAGACCAAGCCCGTATTCGCCGCCGTCGCCAAGCGTTTGCCCGCAAAGCTCGGCAAACAGGGGGTAATAGTCGGGGCGCATGATTTCCTTGAGCATCTCCATTTGGCTCTCGTCAAAGCCGTATATGTCCGCGCCGTCGCGGTAGTCAAGGCTTGTGACCTCGATGTTGATATAAAGGGTCGTGGTGGTTTTTACTATCGGTTCTCCATCCTCGTCAAGCACGATTGCGCCGTACTCATCAACCTCAACTTCTTCAACGGTTTCGGTTTCTGTGGTGACTGAAAAGCTGTTCATGTCATAGAAAACCGTTCGGAGCTTCTCTATGTTCTCGGGCGTGACCGATATGACCTCCGCTGCATCTTCGCCCGTGGTAGCATAGACCGAGTACACGCCAAGCACGTCCACCCAATTTGATACGGAGCTATTCTCGTCCTCCATATCCCCCGTAAACAGGATTTCCACCACATCGGCGTCGGCGCTTGCGGTCAGTTCGTCAATCCGTGCCTGTATGGAAGCGGTAAACTCATCGTCAATAGAAACGATAGCGTCCGTCATGGGCGTTCCGTCCGCGCTCTCGTTGGAGGAAAACACACCGAAGCACAGGCACAGCACCACGGCAATCAACGCCGCGACAACGATAATAACAACTGCCACCCAGCCCCCCGCCGCGATAGCAGCTATCAAAGCCTTGACCGCTGCGACGATCCACTTGATGATGGCAGCTATGGCTTTCGCCGCCGCCTTTGCCGCTGCCGCCGCCGCTTTTGCTGCGGCCTGTGCTGCCTTTGCCGCCATCTGTGCCGCTTTCGCCGCCGCCAGCGCTGCCTTTTGTGAGAGCTTTGCGCTCACCTCAGCGGTCTTGACTGCGGCTTTCTCAGCCGTTTTCACGGTATGCTTTGTTACCTTGACGCTCTGCTGCGAGGTCTTTACGGCGGTGCGCGCCGAGGTCTTTACAGCGTTCTTTGTAGCTGCCGCTGTGCGTTCCGCGCTCTGCGCCGTCTGCTGTGCCGACCTTGCGGTGTAGCGTGTGTTCCGTGCGGTCTGCGTGTTGCGAATGACGCGCTCCCGCCCCGCACGGTAGGCATTGGTCTGATTGGCGGCGTTGCCCCTTGAAGCGGCGGGGTTGCTCGGCTGCGCCGCGCCTCCGTCCGCTGTGGAACGCGAGGCGGGATTGCTTTGCTGCTCAAAGCTGTCCCTGCTCCGCTTTGCGTCCTTTGCCTTTTGAACGATTTGTCTGCCTTGATAGGAAACCTCGTCGCCTGCACGGTGTACGGTTTCCTCGGCTGTTTGCTCTACGCGGTTTTCAGCGTACTGCTCCGGCGATTCATCCTGCGGCTGCTGACGTTCGGCTACCTCTTTTGCCTTTTCCTTGGATTCAATGATGGATTTACGCGCAAGCTCCTTTGGCGCTCTTGCCGTTTCCGTCAATATGCGCGGCGTCTTTGTTGACGATCTTGTTTTTACATCTTTCAATTTCACCTCTCCTTTCATCGGGATATGTAAAAGGCAACCGCCGAAGCGATTGCCCGATATTCAGCCGAGGATTTCCTGTATCTCCCCGGGCTTGGTTGACATAAGCTGATATAGCCTTGTATTCTTGGGAAAATTGTCAACGAAAGGCACGATGGAGTTTCCGCATTTCAAAAGCCCTTTGCCGAAGCCGACATTGGTGATATACGAAAGCTGATTGTCGGAAATGTGCAGGAGCTTGGCAAGCTCGATGCGGTCTGTCGGAGCTTGGTTGAGCATGACAAGATACTCGGAGTTTGCAAGCATGGTGCGGGCGGTGAGGGATTTTAAGCAATCCTCCACGTTCTGCGTGATACCCGTCGCAAGCGCGCCGTCCTTACGAAACTGTTTCCACGATTCCGCGAAGAACTGCGCCGATAGGTCGTTGGCAAAGAAGATGTGCATCTCGTCAAGGATAACGTGGGTACGGATGCCGCGCTCACGGTTTCGCGCTACGCGGTTACGAATGGCGTCGGTCATAACGAGCATACCCGGCGTCCGAAGCTGCTTGCCGAGGTCGCGTATGCCGTAGGCGATGAGCCTGTTATGCACGTCTACATTGGTCTGATGGGCGAACATATTGAGGTTACCCTGTGAAATCATCTCAATGGCAAGCGCAAGCTCCTTTGCCTGCTTCTCTTTCTGTTTCTTTAGCTCTGCGTACAGGTCGGAGAGCGTCGGGGGCTGAATGGTATAGTTGCTCGAAAGGTATTCCGCGTAGATATTGGTAAGGCAGCGGTCAATGATAGACTTGTCAACCGCTTCGAGCTTATTCGCGCCGCCCATGATCTGCTCGATGAACGAAAGCACAAACTCGCTCTTTGCGATAAGCGGATTTTCGCTGTCGCCGTAGCCGAGCGCCAAGTCCATAGCGTTGATATGATTGGGCGAGGTCGGAGAGAGGTTGATGGCCGCGCCGCCCAATGCGTTCACAAGCGGCGTGTACTCGTTCTGCGGGTCTGCGATGATGATTTCATCGTTTGTCCCGAGGAACAGCGACACGATCTCCCGCTTTGTGAAGAAGGATTTGCCCGAGCCGGATACGCCGAGTATAAAACCGTTGCCGTTGATGAGGTTTTTCCTGTTGGCAATGATAAGGTTGTGGCTGATGGCGTTCATACCGCAGTACGTCCCGCCAATATCCATGATTTCATGGGCGCGGAACGGCATGAGTACCGCCATGCTCTCGGTAGTCAGCGTCCGAAGCGCGTTGATTTTTCGCAACCCGTAGGGCAGCGCCGTGTTCAGCCCGTCCATCTGCTGAAACTTCAAGACGCTAAGCTGACACAGGTGCTTTCGCGCGATGCTCTGGAGCGTTTCGGTGTCGCGGTCAAGCTGCTTCTTGCTTTTTGCTGTATGGACGATAGTCACAAGCCCGAACATCATGCGCTGGTCGCGGGTCGTAAGGTCGTCGAGAAACTCCTTGGCTTCCTTGCGCTGCTGTTCCAAGTCGTATGGGATAACAGCGGAGAAGTTGTTGTTCTGATTCTGCTTTCGCTGCCAGTTGGTGATGTTCGTTTCCACGCCGAGCAGCTTGTTTTCCACCTCGCGCACCGCTTCGTCCGTGGGGATTGGGATAACATCGGTGGAGAAGAACAGATTGCGATTAAGCTCGCAAAGCTCGGCAACAAGGCTGTCCTTGATATATGAGGCGTAATCTTTGAGGAACAGCACGCGCCCGTAGGTCTTGCCCATCTTGAAACAGTCTTTGCTGAACTCAAAGGTGTCGGGGCAGATATAGTCGCGGAAGGAACGCCCTTGCCTTATCATCTGCTTCAAATCCATGCTGAAGCTGACTTCCTCCCCCGCACGGAAGAAGTCGTGGAAGATGCGGAAACGCTCTACGCTGTCCAATTCCTCACAGGAGGACGAAAGCTGCGAAAGGTGTGAGGAAAGGTCTGCGCCCACGCGGTTAAAGTAGTTGCGCGCTTCGTCAATGTCTTTCACCGCGACGGAAACGGTGATGTAGCGTTCCTGTACGATGGAGTTTGATACGTCCGTCACCTTGTCCATGAGCATATCGTTGTATTCCTTGCGATACCCGTCGTAATGATCGCCCTGCAAGGGCAGCAGTATGGATTCCTCAAACGCCTGCTTGTTCATCTGCTTGTTGCAGATCGTAATCTTGGTCGTAGCGTTGCTGTCGAGCGCATTGAGAAGCTCCGAATAGTCAAGGAACATAGATGTCTTGTCGTCCTTTGAAGCTATCGCATAGTTGATGTCGGTGAAGCGCCAGCACTTGCTGTACTTGTTTCCGACAAGCCAAATGCCGTCGAGCCATACCCGCTTGACAGGAATGACCTGCTGCACGGACTTGGGGATATTCATGCGCTCCTTGTCCTGCTTCAATATGCGGGAGAGTGCTTTAATCATCGCGTCTGCCTCCGTTTCTCTTTTTCTTCTTTCTCGGTTTGTTCTGATAGCGGCTGTCCTGCATATCGGGTCGCCTGTTCTCAATCGCTTCGCCAAGCGCAAGGCAATACACGTTCTCGCCCTCAAAGCACAGGTGCTTCGGCATGAGCCACTCGGACTTGATATATGCGCCGATAAACTCCTCCGCGTTCATTCCGTTGTAGCGGATAAAGCCCAATGCGGCGAACGGAGCAGCGCCGAGAATACACATCCACGACACGGTTTCTGTGCCGAGAATGTTGTTCAGTCCAAAGTAGATGCCAACGGCGACGCCGATGGCGAGGATAGAAAAAACGAGCTGACGCAAGTTCAGCCCGAAGAATATGCTTTCTTGATAGTCCCGTATCTCACGGTTGATTTTCACTTCCAATTCGTTTTCCCTCCAATCAAAAAAGCTCCCGATTGCTCGGAAGCCTTGTGTTTTTTGTTGTTCGCTATTTCAGCAGCTTCAGCCCGCGATAGAGCGGCTTTTCATCACGCGAGAGGTCGTGGGGATTGATGATGACAATATTCAAGCCCTTTGATTCTGCGTAGTGTAGTGTGTTCGCCGTGCCGCCCTTTTCGCCGTTGAACACGGCTATCATATAGGCTGAGTTGTCTACCATGAAGCGGTTTCTTTCGTGCATACAGCTTTTGGTGTAATGCTCTTGAAAAATGAACTCTTGATCGGCTTTCGCCAGTATATCAAAGTATCGCTCCCGATACTCGACGCTCCATTTGTTTGCCTGTCCCTCGAATGGAATAGCGGCGATGAGCTCTATCGTATCCTGCGGATAGGCGCGTTTCAAGTCAAGTACGATCTCCGCAGCCCACATATCCACGCCAATCGCCATGCCGGAAATAAAGGTCGTCACACCTTTCTGTCGCATCGCCTCTATCTCGCAAGCGAGCTTTAGCTTCAGTTTGACGCAATCCGCCCATTCCTCATCATACCCCCACGGGAACTTCAGCGGTCTGTGACCCGTAAAGCAACAAGTATTCTTCTTGCCCATAATGTGCGAAACCTCTCGAAATATGCGTAATACATCTATGAGTATAAACCTGTCATCTGATAAAAACAAGCATAACGCATAGACTTATAGGTAGTACATCTATCGGAGGTTTGATATGGAGCATCTTCGCTTAATTCGAGAAAAGAAAAACATAACTCAGTTGCGTTTGAGCGTTGAAGTTGGTGTCGCGCAAGAAACAATTAGTGGGTATGAGTTAGGAAAGACAAAGCCAAGCGTTGATACCATTAGTAAAATGGCTGATTTTCTTGGCACGTCGGTTGATTACTTGCTTGAAAGAACAGAGATACAAACGCCGATCTCGCAGCTAACAATAGAAGGCTTCACTGCTGACGAGCTTGAAATAGTAGCCGTATACAAAAAGCTCACCAAAGATCAGCGAAGCAAGGCGCTCGGCTTCATGTTAGGATTGCAGGAGTAAGTTACAATCCAAACATCTCGCGTACAACGCGCTCCGACATTTTGACTGCGCCCGTCAAAACGAGCAGATTAAAGATAAGCTCGCCCATATACGCCCACACGATTGCCACGGCGTTTGCGCCCTCCGGCACCACCGGCTCGGCTGCTGCAAACACCGAGAAAATGATGCACGCGAGTACGATTATCGCCCCCTCTAAGCAGACGGCGGCATACGATTTCAGAAAGCTCTTGCCGATATGCGAGGACGGCTCTCCCGCAAATGTCGATAGCGGGACAGGCGCGATTGCCGTATAGAGATAAAGCCGAAAGAAGCGCCCGTACACGCTCATTACCATAACGAGCGTAAGCACGAACACCACAAGGCACATGATTAGGCTGACCGCCCACGCGGGTATGCTTTCAAGAAATGTCAAGTTTTCAACCGCCGTTATCATACCGTCGGGCAGCGTGACCGCCTGCGCTGCGTCCAGCCCGCCCGAGCCGATAATCGTTGTTACAATGCCCTGTACGATTTTGAACAGCGCCATCATAAGGTCAAGACCGTATGAGATAACGCCCTTTGCTATCGCAAAGCGAACAAACAGCTTCAGCGCGTGTTCGGGTTTCTTTATCTCCGCAAATGAGCCACACGTTTTCACGACGCCCACAAGGAAAAAAAGCACAAGCAGCGCGTACCCAATGGCTTTCAATGCGCCATTGATTCCTGTGACAACGTCCCAAATGCCCCCGCCCTTAAAGGACTGGGGCGATTGGGTAATCAGCATCCATATTTCAGCGAGCTTCGCGTTCCAGAATTGAAGCGCGCTATACAAATTGTCCAGTATCCAGTTTCCCGTTCCCAAGTCGTTCACCTCCTTTTTCGGGAGGCAAGCCCGCCGTGAAAGCGGGCTTGCCTTTGACAGCGGTTAGCGGGACAGCTCATATCGGGCAGGCGTTTTGTCCTTGATAATGCCGTACTTGTCGTCTACATAGAAACGCCCCACGAAGGGATTGTAGATGGCTGTGCATTTCACGCCCTCATACTCGGCGATATACTTGTTGTCGCCAACCTTGTCGAGTATGGTCGCGTCCCGTAACTGCCCGTTCAGAGAGTGAATGTGCATCGGCTCTGTGATAGGTGTAAACATACCGCGCCTCCCATCAGCCCGTGATGAGATTCAAAATCTCACGGGCAAAGGTGATGATAACGCCGCCAGCGAGGGTCAGAAAACCGTTCGCCCTCTGCGACGGGTCATGGCTCTTTAAGCTCAGGCCCACCTGTACGATACCAAAGGCAAGCAGGATAATACCAATGGCGCGGATCAAGCCGAACACAAACTCCGAGAGGTTGTTGATTACTTGCAGCGGGTCATCGGTAGCAAAGGCAGTTGTGGTAATGGAAAACACCAATACGGTGACGCAGAATACCGAAAAAAGCAGCCTCATTCGTTTGGACATTCTCATTTCTTTTGTTCCTCCGTTTCACTTTTTTTGAGCATTTCTTCTACATCGGTTTCGGACAGCAGTTCATAGTCGGAAATATCGCCGTCCAACAGGATGAAATCGGAATCAAGCGCATTGGGCGCTTGTCCGTGGATATACGGTTTTGCTCCGCCGTCAGCGGTCAGCTTGATGTTTGGATGGCGCAGGAGGTCGTACTTATCGTCCTGCACGGCTCTCTCGCCGCGAATGAACAGCAAGGCATAGCGGTTGTCGAGCATACGGACTTCATCGGGCGTGTAAAGCTCTCTGCCGGAGATCTGCCAGTTGGTCGAATAGCTCCCGTTGCGTCCCTTGCTCTGCCCGTAAGTGTTCGTATCAATGGTCGCTTTGCCGAGCAGTTCGGACACATATTTGTGCGTTGATTGCTCGTTGCCGCCCAAGTATAGAAACTCGTCGCAGTTGCCGACGATGCTTTCCCATTGCTTCTCAAACAGGGCTTTTAGCTGCGCCAAGTTCTGAATGATGATGGATACCGAAACCTCGCGGCTTCGCATGGTCGAAAGCAGCTTGTCAAACTCGTCGGGCAAAGCGACATTGGCAAACTCGTCCATGACACAGTGAACGTGAACGGGCAGCCTGCCGCCGTGCAGTTGGTCGGCTTTGTAGAACAGTTCTTGAAAAAGCTGCGTATACATCATGCCAATGATATAGTTGAGCGATGAATCGTTGTCGGGTATGACAGCGAACAGCGCCGTTTTCTTATCGCCCAGCGAGGGCAGATTCAATTCGTCATGGCTCACCACACTTGCGATCTGCGGGAGGTTAAACTTCTCCAAGCGAACGCCGAGAGAAATCAATATGCTTTTCGCGGTCTTGCCCGCTGCCATCTTAAAAATCCGATACTGTTTCAAAGCAAGGTGGGCGGGGTTTCGCTGTTCGAGTGCATTGAACAGTTCGTCGAGGATAGAGGTATAGCCCTCATCTTCCTCCTTGACCTCCGCTGCGCTTATCATCTCCATGACCATCGGGAAGTTCTGTTCTTCGGGCGGGGCTTCATTGACAAGGTAGAGGATAAGGGCTTCCAACAGCGCAGTTTCGGCGCGCTCCCAAAACGGGTCATTTGACTGTGCGCCCTTGGGCGTGGTGTTCCGCACAAGGTTGGCAACGAGCTTCAAAACGTCCTTATCGTCGCGCAAATACACAAACGGATTATACCCATGACTGCGCCCGGTATTGATAAGGTCAAGCACCCGTATTTCATATCCCTCTTTTTCAAGCATATAGCCCGTATCGCGGAGTATCTCACCCTTGGGGTCAAGGACTACAAACGAGGTGTTGGCTTGCATGACATTCGGCTTGGCATAGAAGCGCGTCTTTCCCGCGCCGCTGCCACCGCACACAAGGACGTTGAGATTTCTGCGATGCTTGCGCCCGTCAAGCCCTATTCGCGTGTTTTGCGTAAGGATGATGTTCTCGTATTTGTTCTTATCGGCGTACTTCTTGGATAGCTGCGCTGCGTTGCCCCATTTGGCGCTGCCGTGTTCCTCGCCTTTGCGGTAGTTGCGCTTTGTCGATAGGTACACGCCGATACCCAAGCCATAGATGACGAAGAAGATAAGAATAGCTTTGAGCGAATCGGCGCACCATGTTATCTTCATGGGGTCTGCCATGCCGGAGGTGAAGCCCTCGATGATGCCCGCAAGCCCGTCAGACAGAAAAGGGGCGACCATTAAGGCCGCCCACACCACGGGGATAACGCCAAGCGCCGCCAGTATTGTATTTGTCTTTCTGTCCTCACTCGGATTGCTCATCGTCGGAGTTCTCCGCTTTGGTCGCGGTTTTACCCATGCTTTCGATACACTGCCACATACTCATCGCTCCCTTTCATCTCTGTGTCGTTTCTTCTCGCGCTTCGTCGGCGCGTCCATGACCTCAATCAAGGTATCGTCCACAAACTCTGTGTCCTTGCCTTGCTCCACAAGCTCGTTGCGCTTATCATTCAAGGAATTGATGATAAGCCCATGCTGATACTCGTCAACCTCTATCACGCGCTTCTCGTCCATGCCCCTCACCTCACAGGCTCGTTGCGGCTCTGCTGACGCTCCGCAAAGAGGTTACGGTCAACGCGCTCGGTGATCTCACAAGCGACTTCGCGCACGATGTTGAGTGCGCTGCGTTTCTCACGGCTCTCAAGCGATGCGATCTCATCGGGAATCCTGTCGCAGTATTTGGCGGGAACGCCGTACCGCAGGCAGGCGATGTTTGCGGCGCAGTCGCAGATAAAGGTTTCCTGCCCGCTATGCGCCCTTGCAAGCTCACGGGAAAGGGCAAAGAACAGTTCATTGCCCTCCACGCCTCTTGCCACATACACGGTGTTGTCCTTTTCGCTATACATCGCACCAACGCTTTGAGAAACGCTCTCGGACAGCTTCACGGGAACAGGCACGTTCGTGGTGATGGCTTTCAGCGCGGTCTTGATGGGAGGATTGGTGCGCTCCCGCACGGGTTTTCCATAGGTCTGTGAAATATCGAATACCCGCTTCACATCGAAGTTCACGCCCATCGTACCGTCGGGACGTTCATACTCGCCGTTTGCCTCCAAGACCAACGTGCCTTTCTCGCCGCGCTTTACACTGCGCCCGCGCTTCTGCCAGTCGTCATAGTTGGCGATGAAAGTAGCGTCGGGCTTCTGCGCGACCACAAGCAGCGTATTGGCAACGCTTGTCTTGCCGAGCCTTGATTGCATATTGAGATAGTCGGAAAGCGCGGACGGGTCGGCAAGCGTCTTTTCGGACATTTCCTCGATCAAGTCGTAAAGCTCCTGTCGCTGCTCCCGCTTTTGCTCCGCCCATGCCTCACGGTCAAAGGGCTGTTCCGTTTGTTCGGGCTGCTGCTCAAACAGATTGTCGTAGTTTTCCATGCTCCTTACCTCCCTTTCGATTTCGTTTTCTTTTTTGTCCTGTTCGGCTGCTGATGGGTCGTCTGCCGCGCTTTGTCGCGCTGCGGCTGCTTCTCGGCGGTTTTGTCAGCTTGCCGTTCCGCTTTCAGCTCCTGAATCTTTTTACGCACGGAGGGACGCTCCGATTTATCCGCCACGGTATTCTCGTGCGTGACGGAAGAAGGCTCGGACGGATTTGTCCTCTCCGTCCTCGCCCGTGTAGGGTTTACCGCCTTTTCCGAAACCTCCACGGGCTGCTTATGCTCCGTCGCCTGCTGAACAGGCTTTGCCATCATAGCGTCAAGCGTATTCTCGTCTACGGTATGCGCCTCCTTTTCGGCGGGCGGGGTGGTGCGCTCACGAGCAGCGTCTTGCTTCGCCTTTTCCTCACGGGCTTTCATAATATCGGCGCGTATCTTTTCCACATCGACGGTGGACAAAGCAAAACGCTCCGTGATCCTGTTGACGCGCGCGGCATCGTTGGCGTTGACGACAACGTCCACAATTCCGTCCGGCTGCTTCTTGTTGATAACCGCCGCATACAGAACGCCGTACTTCTTGGCTTCCTCGGCAAACAGCTTCAAGTCCTTCGCCTTGATAGCGAACACCTTGGTGGGCTTGCCGTTAAAAGCCCGCATACGCGCTTTACCGCTTGTGCGCTTTTCGTCTTTGAGCGCCGCAATGAGGAATGTGGCAAGGGACAACGCGCCCTTGCCCACAAGGTTTGTAAGGCACTCAACGCCTTTAACGGTCACGTTTGTCGCCATATTGACGATCTGTTCTGCCGCTTCTCCCTGTTGGCTCATGCTGCTTTTCGACCTCCTTTTCTTTGATTTGTTTAAGCTGCTCGTTCTTCTCGGCTATTTCCAAAGAGCGCACAGCGATGGCGTCGCACAGCTTTACGTCCTGTCGGAGCGTTTTAAGCTCCGCGGATAATTCCCCGATTCGGCTCTTGATTTCATCAAGACGCTGTTCGGGTACGCCTGTGCGCCGCAGTTCATTTTTGAGTTCCTTTCGTTCCGTGGATAATGCCACGATTCTCCGGCCGGCATGGTCGCGGTATGAAATGAGTTCTTCCTCGGTATCTATCCTGTTCTTGAATAAGAATCGGGTCTGCCTATCAACGGCATCAAGGCTGCGAATATCGTCCCGCAGTACATAGGGCGTGTAGCTTGACTGATGCCTCCGCGCCTCACGGAGCTTGCGCCGATAAAAGTAGTAAAGCGCCCGTAAGCCTTTCCATGTGACCTTGGAGAGATGATAGTCGCCATATACCCGAACACGGAGTATGCTTTTTTGCTGTTCCGGCTTGGGCGGGCGCGACGGCCATCGCTGACGGATGATGCGCTCGATGATGGCGTCCTCGGTGTACGCTTCGCCCAATGAGCGCAAGCGCACAAAACGCTCTTTCCCGTTCGGGCGCACACGCCAAATGCTGCCGCGCTTTTCCACCTCGTACCCACGCTCGCGCAAATTCTTGATGAAGCCTTGAAAATTGACGCTCCCCATGATCGCCGCGTCCACATCGGGACGGATGGCGTCGCGCCATGTGGGTAGCCCCTTTTCCCGCGCGTCCCACTCTGCGTAATGCTTGGGATAATATGCTTGATGCTCCTTGATGACGGATAGGCTATGCTCCTTGCACAGTCTGTCGGAGGTTGCCCGCATTTTCGTGTAGCTCTCGCGGCAGCCGTTAAACTTCCCGCCGTGCAGAAACGATACGGAATTGAGTACGAAATGATTGTGCAGGCATTTGGTATTAAGATGGGTCGCCACGATAACTTGGAAATCCGGCCATAGCTCCTTTGCAAGCTCAATGCCGATTTTGTGCGCCGTGTCCGCGTCAACCTCGCCCTCGGCAAAGCTCTGATACCCGTGCCATGCAAGAATCCCGCCCGTCTTTTGAAACTGCGCTTTCGTCATCTGCATTTGGTCGCGGGCGCAGTCGGCGTTACAGTTGAGCGCGCTCACATAATACTGCTGCTCGGTCTTAAAGTCGTTCATGGCGTAATCCATCACGTCGCGCATAGTCTGATAATCCGTTTTGCTCCATTTCGGGTTTTCCGTCTTTTCGGGATTCTTGGCATATTCGAGGACGCGGGGCAGCTTGTTATCCACCTTCCATATTCGCGTGGTCGCCATATCACAGGGGCGTGGGAAGCGTGACCGCCCTTTGAATGTCCAATGTCACGCGGCGAAACTCGTCCATATATCGGGCGTAATCCTCGGCAAGAAAAAAGCCCGTAGCGTTTGCTCGGGCTGCGATCTGATTGATGCTGTTGCCGATGGCGTTCAGTTCGCGCATCATGGCGTGATAATCGGGCGGCGGCAGTTCCTTTGGTGCGTAGCCGTTTATCAGTTGCCGCAGATAGGTTTCTCTTGACAGTCCCGTTTTCTTAACCTTTTTCATGAGCGATTGGTATTCCTTACTGTCAAGATGAAGCATAACTTGAATGTTGCGTTTACGCATAAATCAACCTCCTTTTTCGTTGATGGGGTTTAAGGGGACACCCTTACGAGCGGATTTGGTTAATCAAATCCAATGCTCGTTTGTCCAATGCAGAGCATTGTCCATATAGCACATTCCGAGAAAGGTATCATGCTTCGTCACTTCCGCTTGCCGTGTGCAGCGAGATTTTCTTGATGCCCGTAAGCGTGGTAGCGACCATGCCGAGGCGCTTGGCAAGCAGTATCTCAGCCTCCATTTCCTCGGTCAGTTCATCGGAACAAACGACGAGGACGCGGCAGCGGCGCAGAAGCTCCAGCGACATAGAACGTCTTGCTTCGCGCTGCTCCGGCACGGCTTCGGAAAGGAATCGGGAGAACATCATGCAGGGGCAGATAGGCACATACCCGAGTTCAAAGAGGGTCTTGCTGTATTCTTTCAGTTTGCCCGAGGCAAAGCCCGTGGCATGGTTAGTGGGCGCGCAAACATACGCAAAAGTCTTGTTCATCATCTTTCTTTTTCCTCCATAGTGTGATGGTGGGCGCTCTGTGCGCCCCGCGTTTTGACTGACGTTTTGATATGCTTACGCAAGATGAGCTGCTCATTGTAGTCCTTGCCGACCTCCGGCGGCAGCAGCTCTGTCGTATATCCTTTCGGCATAGCGGCGCATATTGCCATCGCCGCCTTTGTGCCTGCATCGTCGTTATCCAGACACAAAGCGACGTGCCGAATACTCTCGTTGTTCATAAGGTACTCGTTGAGCGCAACGGGCAGTTCCGCTGTTTCGTCCTTTCGCGGGCGATATACGCCCGATAGGGAAAGGTAGTTATCCGGCTTCCATAACGGTTTTTTCATACGCTGCAATTCTATAAAGGAAAGGCAGTCGATGGCGCTCTCAAACACATACAGCGTTTCGCGGCTGTTGTGCGGCATGGAAAAGGAATACCGTTTGTCGCTGCCCTCGACCTCTCGCAAAAATGTGGAGGCTGGGTCGCTGCTTCGCAGCATGGCGTAGCGGGGAATATCGTCCTTGTCGAAGCCAACGAACACACAGTTGTGCCGCTTGTCCTCGTACACCAAGCCCATGTTGAAGCACATATTGAGCAAGTCCTCCGACAGTCCCCGTCCCATAAGGTACGAGGAAACGCGGTCATTGTTCTCATGCGGCGCAGGCAGGACGAAGCTCACAGGCTTTGCCCGCTTAACGGTATAGGGCTTTGTCGGCGCGGCATATCGTTCACACTCCAGTATCCGCAGAACGGCGCTGACAAAATCCATGCCCTGCACCTTTACGAGATAATCAAGAGCGGATACGCCGCCAATACCCGTTGACCATTGATACCATTTGCCGTTACTCATCTTCAAGCTGTCATGGTTGCGGGTAGAATACACCGCAGACGAAAGCCGCACCAGTTCGTGCGGCTCAAATGTCTGCAAATAGGTGAATAGGTCAAGCTCCCGCGCCCGTTCGATCTCTGATTGTGATACCTGTCGTCTGTGTTCCATAATTACCTCTCATACTCCGGCTCTGATCGCCGTTTCGTTCTTTCTTCCTCATGTTCCGGCTCGGCGTCGAGCGTATCATTCTCGCGCTTATCCATGTTGAGCTTCGCGTCAAGCTCCGCAAGCCGCGCCGATTTTGTGCGTAGCTCGTCCTCCTGTGCAAAGGGCTTTTCGACCTCCGCTTTGGCGTTCTCCATCTGCGTATGAAGGTTGGCAAGCGCCTGTTCACAGGCGTTGAGCCGTGTAGGGAGCATATCAAATGCGTTTTCGATACGCTGAATGTTGCCGTGAATGTCGCTGCCGAGGTCTATCGTGTGGAAGAGCGCGCCTTTGAGCGTCAGCTTGAACACCTTGCTAAACGTGTCGTAGGACAGCATGAGCGTAAAGCCCCGAAAGCTGCCGACCTCCTTTAGCTCCGGCGAGGTCTGCGCCTTGCACGTTTCAATGAGCGCCGCGCCTGCGTCCTTTTTCTCGGCGTAGCTCACGCCGCAAAGCACCATGCCCGGGAAGTCCTCGGTCTTATGTTGTTCGTAGAGCGCAATATCCGCCTTGAAGCCCTCAATGCGTTCCTCCGCGAGCTTGACCTCGCGGGGGAAGTGTTTGAGAAGCCTGTCCTCCATAGCGTACTTCTGACTTTGGTAGTTCGCCTTTACGAGCTTCAGCCGGGAAACGTCGATCTCCAAGTCCATCTTTTCCTTGATATACGGATTGCCAGTCGCAAGAGCTTTGACCTCGGCATACGAGAGGGCGGTTTCGTCAATGTCCTCACAGCTTCTAACAGGGCTTTTTGAGGTCATAATCTGTGATATGAACTTCTGCTTTGATTCGATAGTCTGCCACATATAGGCGTCGAAGGTGTTTTCGGTCACATAGCGGAACACGTCCACGCTTTCACAGGTATTGCCCTGCCGAATCATTCTGCCCTCGCGCTGCTCGATGTCGCTGGGTCGCCACGGAATATCCAAGTGATGCTCCGCTGCGAGCTTTCGCTGCACATTCGTTCCCGCGCCCATCTTTGCCGTTGAGCCGATAAGCACCCGCACAAGCCCGCGCCTAACGCTCGTAAACAGCGCCGCCTTTTGCACCTCGGTCTTTGCGTCATGGATAAAAGCGATCTCCTCTGCGGGTATGCCGCGCTCCATGAGCTTTGCCTTGAGGTCGTCGTACACATTGAACGAGCCATCGTTATGGGGTGTTGAGAGGTCGCAAAACACAAGCTGCGTGAGTTGCTTCGCTTCGCCCGCCTCCCATACCCGATAGATGTTGTCCATGCAGGCGTTTACCTTGCTCTCGTCGTTGTCGGGGAGCATACCGTTCACAAGCCGCTGATCGAGCGCGAGTTTTCTGCCGTCGTTCGTGATTTTCAGCATATTGTCCTCGGTTGGCTCGACCATGCCGTTTCTCACCCGCTCGGCGCGCTCCGCAAGCGACGCTACCATATCCCGCTGATACTCCGAGGGCTTCATGACTACGTTGTGGTAGCTGACAGTAGGAACGGGAAGATTGAGCATATCGGCGGTCTGAATGTCCGCCACCTGTTTGAACATGGATATAAGCTCGGGGAGGTTGTAAAACCGTGCAAACCGCGTCTTGGCTCGATAGCCCGTTCCCTCCGGCGCAAGCTCGATAGAGGTGATGGTTTCGCCAAAGGTGGAAGCCCAAGCGTCAAAGTGCGTCAGACCTTGCCGTTGCAGCGTTTCATATTGCAGATACCGCTGCATGGTATACATCTCGGTCATGCTGTTGGATATGGGCGTACCTGTTGCGAAGACGATACCGCGCCCGCCCGTCAGTTCGTCGAGATAGCGGCACTTCATAAAGAGGTCGGAGGATTTCTGCGCTTCGGTCTGCGCCAAGCCCGCCACGTTCCGCATTTTGGTGAACAGGAACAGGTTTTTGTAAAAATGCGCCTCATCCACAAACAGGCGGTCAACGCCCAATTCCTCGAAGGTCACAACATCATCCTTGCGGCTTTGGTCGTTCAACTTGTCGAGCTTCAGCTTGATCTGCTTCTTGGTCTTTTCAAGCTGCTTGACCGTGAAACGCTCCGCATGGGCGCTCTTGGCTTCGGCTATCCCGTCCACGATCTCGTCAAGCTGCTCCTGCAACACAGTCCGCTGACGCTCCACGCTCAACGGTATCTTCTCGAACTGGCTGTGTCCGATGATAACGGCATCGTAATCGCCTGTGGCGATCCTGCTGCAAAACTTCTTGCGGTTACGGGTTTCAAAATCCTTTTTCGTCGCCACAAGGATGTTTGCGGATGGATATAGCTGCAAAAACTCCGCCGCCCATTGTTCGGTCAAATGATTCGGCACGACGAACAGGCTCTTTTGACACAGCCCCAAGCGTTTGCTCTCCATAGACGCGGCGACCATCTCAAAGGTCTTGCCCGCGCCTACAACATGGGCGAGAAGCGTGTTGCCTCCATACAGCGTCCTTGCAATAGCGTTCACCTGATGGGGACGCAAGGTTATCTCGGGATTCATGCCCACAAACTTGATGTGGCTGCCGTCGTATTCACGGGGGCGTATGCTGTTGAACTTGGTGTTGTAGAGCGTTGTCAGTCTGTCGCGGCGATTCGGGTCTTTCCATATCCAGTCACGGAAAGCGTCCTTGATAAGTTGCTGCTTTTGCTGCGCTAATATCGTGTCCTTCTTGTTCAGTACCCGCACTTCGTTACCGTTTTCATCCAGCTTGGTATCGAAAATGCGAACGTCTTTGAGGTTGAGCGTTTCCTCGATGATCTTGTAGGCGTTGATACGGTTTGTGCCGTAGGTGACGCCCGCGGCGACGTTGTTGTAATCCGAGTTCTTGTTCTCGATGTTCCATGCCGCAGTGATGGGCGAATAGTGTACCTTGATGCGGTTTCGGATATAGTAGGCGGTGCTTAAAAGCTCATGCACGAACTGTTCAATGTCCTCGGGCGGAAGCCACGTTGCGCCCAAGCGCACGTCGATTTCCGAAGCAGAGAGGTCTTTGGGCTGCACCTTTTCAAGCGCCGCCATGTTCGACGCATATTGAGGATCGTCGATTTCCTTTAACAGTTGCAGCTTCCAGCGCACATCGCCCGAAAGGTACTCATCGGCAGTTTCATATTGCTTTGTCGTAGGGTTGAGGAAGATTACTCCCGTTAGCTCGTCCGCAAGCTGTTCCTCAGTCTTGCCCGTAAGCTCTGCCATATATGGCATATCGACCTTTGCTTTTTCGGACAGGGAAACGGCAAGTGCTTCTGTCGCGGTATCCACCGAAGTAACTACGCTCTGCTGCCGTATCGTCCTGCGCGTGAACATATCCGCTTTGCGCTCCAGATTGCCGTTCTCGTCAATGACTTCAAGCGAGCAAAGCAGGCAGTAAGCGGAATCGTCCGAGAATGCCATGTTGTTGGCGCGGCTGTTCAGCAGACCGTATTTATCGGTATATCTGTCGTAAAGGGTATTTAGATTGCGCTGCTCCCTTGAAATGTCCTCGTCGGGATAGCCTTCAAGCTGATATTCGATCAATCTGCGGGTACAGTCCCGAAGCTCTATCATGCCCTTGATGCGGTTTGCCGCCGTGACGGAAACCTCCATCTTGTTCATGCGGCTGTTCTCACGGTAATAGATTTGCCCGTCCACAACGGTAAAGGAGAAGTTCCGCACATCGGTGTCGGCGGGTATGCTCTCGGTCGCGCTTTCGGAAAGCTCATCCTCCTCGCGCTCGTACTCGGTGATAGAGCCGTGGATGTTCGCCATTGCGTCGCGTAGCTGTTCGGAAAGGTCTGCTCCCGCGATAGGCGCACAGGTACATTCCTGTCTGCCGTATTGCGTACTTTCCTCGGTAAGCTGCCCCAATACCATATCGGGATTATCCACGAAGTATTGGTTGACGGTGAAGCCTTCTGCACTCTTGCCAAGATGTACCCATTCCGGCTCGGCGTCGTCGCGGACTCCGTATACTTCGCTTCCGGATAAATCCGAAAGCTCATCCACTCCGTCGCTCCTCCTTTTCCCATCGAATCTTCGATTCGACGGGAGCCCTATTACGGCTCTGTCACGCTTTTGCAGGAACAGAATGTCCGCAACGACCTGTGTTCCCGCGTTTTGCAGGAAGGCGTTGTTCGGAAGTCTGACCGCTCCAAGAAGCTCGGCTCTTTGTGCGATATACTTCCGTACAGCGGAGTTCTTTTTGTCCATCGTCCCCGATGAGGTCACGAACGCGATGATACCGCCCGGGCGCACCTTGTCGAGCGTTTTGGCGAAGAAGTAGTCATGCACCATGAAATGGTTTTTGTCGTACCGCTTATCCGCAATGCCGTAATTCCCGAAAGGCACGTTGCCAACGGCGAGGTCGAAGAAGCTGTCAGGCAAGGATGAATCCTCATACCCCTGCACGGCGATGTTCGCGTTCTGATAAAGCTGTTTGGCGATCCTGCCCGTGATGGAGTCAAGCTCGATTCCGTAGAGCTTACTCCTTCCCATGCTCTCCGGCACAAGCCCGAAGAAGTTGCCGACGCCGCAGGCAGGCTCCAACACATTGCCTGTGGTGAAGCCCATGTTTGCGACGCACTCATATATCGCCTTGATGACGGTGGGGCTTGTGTAATGGGCGTTCAGCGTCGATTCACGGGCGGATTCATATTCGCTCTCGGTCAGTAAGCCTTTGAGTTCAGCGTATTCGGCGCGCCAGTTATCCTTACTCTCGTCAAAAGCGTCAGCGACGCCGCCCCAGCCGACATAACGGGAAAGGATTTCCTGTTCCTCGGGTGTGGCAAGGCGACGCTCCGCTTCGATGCTCTGCAAGGTGCGGATTGCCGCTACGTTCATCTGATACTTCGCCTTTGCGCCGCCGTAGCCAAGCTCGTCGTCGGTAATGCGGAAATTATGCTTTTCAACACGGGGCTGCGTAAGGTCGATGACGATGCTTTTCAGCTTGACTTCTTTCGGCTGTTCCCAAGCGGGAGCAAGGGGCTGTTCGGGCTGCGGCTCGGCCTCGATTTCTTCCTCCGGCTTGTCGGAATAGCTGCCAATAGCAAAGATGCCGTCATGGGTTTCAATATCTTCCCGCGTTTCCGCTATGACCTCGGTTTGCAGTTCTCTATCGTATAGATAAATGTCCTCTCCATCGTCAAAAAGCTGCAAGGCTTCCTCGCGGTCAAGCTGCGATATATCGGGATTATCGGGTGCTACAATAGCCTCCTCACGAAGATTGTATTTCGTGGTTTCCCGATACGGCATACCGATGATATAGCGGCTATTACGCTCGTCCTGCTCCAAAAAATGCTCAAAGGTTTCCCGATTTTCTGCACGGAATATGGGATAAGGGAGTGTTGGGTCGAGAAGCTGTACCGACGAATCTCGCACCTCGGTAATGCGGTAAGCGGTGTCGTTGATATACACCACATCGTCTACGGCATATTGATACGGGCGTTCGTCCGACATGGTTTCTTTGGCTTGTTCCGTAACAATAAGGTGGTCGTTGACTTCGCTTTCCCGTAAGCGGCGCTCAAACACCTCGCGGGGCATATCCTCGGAAAGCAAGGGATATTTAGGGTTGGAGAGCATGACGTTTGTATCGTCATATCCAAGCACGGTATAGGTCTGTGCGCCAAGCTGCACCTCATCGCCAAGCGCGAAGCGGTATTCGGCGTTCCTGCGGGTTTCGTCCATAGAGGCTGCGGCTGCTTTCAACGCCTCCCGCACCGCCACTTCCTCGGCAACGCGCTCCCGTCGTTCTGCTTCTTGCTGCTCATACGTCGGAAGATACGTTTTTTCTTTCTCGGTGAGGTAACGGTCAAGGGCGATAAGCTCTTTCAATCGGCTGTCTATGGTTCGCCACGAGAAGTTCTGTTCGCCATCGTTGCCACGGACACGGAATCGGATGCCTTTCGCATCGTGGTCTACAAAACCGCTGCTGCCATCGAGATAGCTGTGAGAGTGACCGCCAATACCGTATTCCTTTTTCAGAAAAGTAAGCGCGTCCTGCTGTGTATGAATGGTCTGATAGAACTGATACACGCGATATTTTCCATCTTGAAAGCCAGTCCCGCGCACAAGCTCGTTGTCCAAGTCAGCCTGCGAGATAGAAAAAGCGGAAGCCGTTTTTGCTTCCGCTTGCTCAATCTGTTCGATTTGTTCCTCTGCCGATGGAAAAAGACTTAGCTGTGGACTATATCCGCTATCGCCATCTCCTCGGCTCGGCTCTTGATGCTGTTCATCTGCTGCACCCAAGCCATCTGATCCGATGCTTTCAAGCTCTCCGTCACGCCCTCGGCGCTCATCATCTGCGCCATCGTCTGCTCGATCTGCTCCCGCGCCGTCCTGTCGATCTCCAAGAGATGCTCGGTCAGCTTGTTCTGAAGCAACAGAGCGTTGTACGTTCCACTCCGACGCTCTTTGAGAAACGCTTTCCTCATCATCCCGTATTTGCCGATCTGCTCCTTCGGCTGCTCGTCCATCTCTATATCGGGAATCAGATAGTCCCCGTTCTGTCTGTAATTGAGTTCCATATCCGTCGCTCCTTTCGTTTTTCCTATCTTCATTCTGCAAGACCTGTGGGGATTTTGCAAGTGTGTCGCGCTCCTGCCGTTCCATGCTGCGGACGCTGCGCTCTATCTGCCGCAAGACCATTTCGGAAATGTCGCTTGTCGCCGCACCAAGCTGCGCTATGGTGTCGGGCGAGTTGAACAGCGATATGCTGTCATACTCGTTACCGTGAAAAATGGAGGCGGGGTCGATTCCCAAGCGCACCAATACCGTATGGGAAACGCTCGTCATAAGCTGCAACATGAAGGTGGAGCTTATCTCATCGTCGCTTAAATCCGTAAGTGCGCTGTTATCCGCTACTTTGAGAAGTTCCTCATAGTAGTCGCGGTAGTTGTCCGATACGGCGTTGATAGCGATTCCCAGCACCGCAGTAGATAGGTCTGCGTCCTCAATTCCCGTGTCCCCGAAGTGGTTTTGCAGTTCCTCGATGATCTGCGAATACTGCTCCGGCTTTGCCTGCCACAATCTGAACGGAATATTGTAGCGCGTATTGGTATCGGAAATATCGAACACATACCGAAGCGCGGGCTTCTGCCCGCTGTCGTCGATGAGCGCGATGCCCTTTGCGCCTTTGTTTACCCACCGCCTGAACGTATCGTTCCAAAGCTCTATGGGCGCGCAGGCTGTCGCGTCGGGACGCTGGGCATGGATAAGCACCTGTTCGTGGAACGGATACTTGTAGAGCCATGCGGCGGAATCGAGGAATCTCGTCCAGTTGCCAACGGACTGCGTAAGCTGTTCCGTTGTCTGCGCCGCAAGCTCGGACATCATGTGAAGTTTTGTAGCCATTTTGACCTCCTTTTCTGATTTTGGAGCAAAAGAAAAAGCAGCCGTGGTTGGCTGCTCAATAGCTGCTATTTACCCGACAAACGGGAAGTTGTCAATCTTCTTTACTGGAACGATATTGCTTTAGAGTCTTTATAAATGCCGCAATCCAAATTACCGCACAAAGGATATTTAGCACAAACAAGAAAACAGAATCGTTATATGTTTGATATATCACTTCCAGTAGGGCTCAAATTGACCAAATAACTGCACACAAAGCGTAAAGTATCACTGTTACTCTACTTGCTTTTTTCACCGTTTCACCTCCGCAACTTCCGATTTATCTATCAACTATTATATCATACTCACCTTTCCAACTCATCCCTCTTTTTCTCGCGTTCTCGTATCCTCGCCGCCTTTTCAAGCGCCCAATGCGGGATATGCTCTGGTTTAACCTCGCCTTGAATGTCGCGGCGTTCATACCGGCTCTCTTTGCCGCTGTATAGGTTGGTGGCATACACCGCGCTGCCACGGGCGTTTGCTGCCGCGCCGAAACCGCCGTTGACCAACACAAGCTGATGGCCTGCGCTTCTGTACTCGCGCCTTAACGCATCGGCGCGTATAGCGACGATCTTGCCGACAATGCTTTTCGAGAGGTCGTTCTTGTGGCATTGGTCGGCGGAAATGGTCATGACGGGCAGTTGCCGTTCCGCGATTTCCGCTTTCACCGCTTCGATTTGTCCCGTGACTCGCTCGGTGTATAGCTCCATGATCTCAAGGTAATCGTCGCTCGCCATGCACTCATCATATCCGCGCATGATGTCATTGGCTGTGCAGTAGGCGCACATATACCGCGCTTCGTTGGGGTCGGTCAGATTTTCACCGAACACGACCTCCTTATCTCCTATGTGGAGGGCATGGAGTATCTCCCAACAGCCCGCCATGCGCTTCTCTTTGTTATTTTCCATATCGCTGCCTCCTTATCGCTCCAGCTCATCGCGCTTTTTCATGCGCTTCGGCTGTCCGTTCTCATCATAGCTGCGGGGGTCGGCGGCCTTCGTCTGCCAACCGAAAAGACTTCCCGCAAGCATGGCTTCCTCCTGCGCCCGCGTGACGCCCATTTCACGGTTGCGGCTGTCGGCAGTCTTGCGATTCAGAGCGGGGTCGTCCGTAGAGCCGTAAGAGGTCTTTTCATATCCCTTGCAGCCGCGCTCTATCCGTATCAGTTCGCCGCTTGACGGCATGAGCGTGTAGCAGAACTGCGGCAGAAGCGGGGGCTTATGAGTACGCTCCGAAACATATTCAACCTCTGTATTTATCCTGCCCCGATAATCCTCATACGCTGCTTCTTTGGAGCTTGCGTAATGCCCCCAAAAGAAATGGGAGGGGTCTGCGGTGCGGTACTGCCATGTGACGTAGGGCGCGGGCGCTGTTTCGCTATGTCCTATCGCAAAGCCCTGTTCGCCAACAGGGAAGCGTTCAATAATCTCATATCCGGCATTGATTTCTTTCTCTTTCATAGTCAAACTCCTTTCTTCGTGGTTATGTAAAAGAGGGCGCGAAGCCCTCTGTATATGCTATTTCCTCTTATTCTTGTTCCTTACATACAAAAAGACTGCGCCGCCGACAATGACGAGGCACAGCACGATTGCCAAAATAGCTTTCAGTTCCATTGCTTATTCCTCCGATCCTCTGAGTTTCTTTCTGCGCTTGATTACGAGGAACGCCGCGCCGCCAAGCAGCAGCACCGCGCCTGCAATCATGGCGGGGAACTCCCACCAATCCGTGTCCATACCGAGCTTGACGCTCTTGCTGTTGGGAATCTTGATTTCAAGAGGCTTGACCGCGCTCATTTCCGATGTGACTTCAATTTTCCTTGCAGCCACGGGGAAATAGCCGTTCGGTACAACGGATTCCTCGATCCATACGTCCCCAAGCGGCAGACCGTGAATAAACACCTCGCCGTTCTTGTCCACCATCAAATCCATGACCGTACCCTTTTCATCAAAGGCGTACTTGCCGTCCTCCTGCTTGGTGAATGTCAGCGTTTCAAAGCCCAAACCGTCCTTTACCTTGAAGCGGAAACCCGCGCCAGTAATGGGCTTTTCGGTCTTTGCGTCCACCTTGATGATTTTGATTCCTGTGGGACAGTTGTTGACCGTCACCTTGCAGGGGTTGGTTTCGCTGTGCTTGTCGGTCAGTTCGATTTCCGTTGTCCCGTCCGCGATATACCCGACAGGCACAGTTTCAACGAGCTTGTATTTGCCCGCTTTGAGATACTTGAACACCGCCTTGCCGTTGGCGTCGGTGACAAAGGTTTCCGTGCCTTCCTCGGCGGGGACGCGATAACCGCCTTCAACGAGCTTCGTCTTGATGGTGTTGCCATCAACATCCTGCAAAGTGAACGTAATACCCGCCATAGGAGCATTGGTGTAGGTGTTCATCTTCAAGATTTCGAGCGTTATGGGGTCGTTGGCAAACTGGACGTCACCTTTGACTTTGCCGTATGCGTCAATCGAGAAGGAATACAGGGCGGGGTCGATGGAGTAGGCTTCGGGAGCTATGACCTCCTGCCATGTGTATTTGCCCGCGGGAAGCTCCTTCATGCTTATATACCCGTCAGCAGCGGTCTTGCCCTCATAGAACACCTTACCGCTTGCGTCCGTGACCTTGATGGTCGCATTGGCAAGGGGCAGTTCCGTGTGACTGTCGAGCTTGCGTACCTTTGCTGCGTTCGCCTTGTTCGTCATTTCAAAGACAGCAGTTTGCTTGTCCTCAGTGGTAAGAGCAATGGTTTTGACCTCATCGGAAAGAATGAAGCCCGCCGGAGGCTGTACCTCTTTGACTTTGTACTCGCCCACGGGGAGGTCGATGGTTTCCGCATACCCATCCTTATTGGTGGTGATGGTGTCGAACAGCTTGCCCGCCGTGTCACGCACCTCAAACACCGCACCCGTAAGCGCGCGCTCCGTGTTGGCGGCGTCGAGCTTATATACACCGATCTTCGCCTTAAACATGGTGTTGTAGATGGGCTTGTCGTAGTATTCCGTGTTCAGTTCGCTTGAAATGGTCACGGGTAGCTTATCCGTCAGCATCTCAATGGTTTCCGTGGGAACGGCAAGCTCTTTCAAGTAATACTTGCCGTAGGGAAGCTGCACGGAGGTCTGTGCGATACCCTGATCGTCAGTGGTCAGCACCTCCACAAGCACATCGGCAGGAACGTCGCCAATGACCTCCGCCGTGTAAAGCCCGAACACATATCCCTCCGCAAGCGCGTTGTAGAAGTCGATCTTGTCGTAATTGAACATCTCGGTCATCTTGCGAATCTTCACGCTGCCCGTGCGAAGCTCGTTGTCGGCATTGAGGGTCGCCGTCACAACAGCGGTGTTCTGATCCTTGTAGGCGAGGGTCACGGTATGGACGGTATCATCCACGATATAGCCCGTGGGCGCGCTCTTTTCCTGCACGGTGTAAGTTCCGAGAGGAAGAGAGTCTGTTTCCGCAACGCCCTTATCGTTGGTGGTGACGGTCGCTACGACCGTGCCTCCGCTGTTCTTGACCTCGTAAACAACGCCCTTTAAGCCCTTTGCGGAATAAGCGGGAACGCTCACCGTGCCATACTCGGTTTCTTTGGATTCCTTACTCGTCAGCACATCGCCCGTTTTCTGAATGAGGATTTTGCCCGTTGCTACGCTGTTGGTGAACGCTACCTTTGCCACATTGTTTGTGGTGATGGCGGCGCTTTTGACCTCTGCGGTCATAACATATGGGCTGATGGCGGAAAGCTCCTTGATGTACACCGTACCCACGGATAGATTGCCGGAGGTCGCCGTGCCGTCCGCGCCCGTGGTAAGTTCACCGATTTTGCTGCTGCAACCGCTGTCGGAATAGATGCCGAACTTTACGCCCGCAAGCGCTGCGCCGCCCGTGCCTGTCTTGGTGATTTGCACCTGTCCGTAGGCGGGAACGCCGACATTGAAGGAAGCTGTGGCGACGACCTGCGCTGTGGTGGCACACAGAAAGATTTTTTGATAGTCACCGCTTGCAGGCACATATGCCGTGATGTTATCCACGCTCCTTGTGTCGCTGCCCTGTGCGGAGATGGAAAAGCTCTGTCCTGCCGCCGACGCGGGAACGGTGATGGTCAGCGTTTCGCTGCGGCTGCCCGTATATCCGCTTACACTTGCGCCTGCGGGCAGGCCGTTGGTGTTGAGCGTATAGCCGCTGTTGATGTTGGTAAGTTGAACGCTCGTCTGCCCGGAAAAGCCGCTGCCGCTTGCGGTAAGCTGTACGGTTGAGGGCGAGAAGCCAATGCTGTGGGGAAGCTCCTGCCTTGCGCGAGCCTTTGCAAGCAGCTCATCCGCATACTCCAAAACGTGTTCATATCCCGATTTAGCTCGGATATAGGTCGGATTGGCGCTGCGGTTGGTGAAGCTGTACGATTCCGCTTCGCCCTGCTCACTAAGCCAAAAACGAATGGCGTTTGCCGTTGCCTGCCGCGCTTCATCGTCCGTAAAGCCTGCGGGCTTGTTGTTGGGATAGCCATACATGAGGATGCTATTCAGCCCCGACAGCGTACTTGCCGAGAAAACGGATGAGGGGGAGGTCGCCGTGTAGGTCTGCCCGTGCGGGTTGGATGCCGCGTGCTCGACGCAATACACGACCTCGCCCGTACTCTCGATCCAATGGCGGGGTGTGTTGAGGTCTTTCCATGCGCCGTCCGAGTAGTATTGCAGATAGTCAAAGGCGCTGTTGGTCTGGGACTCGATGGTGACGGTGCTTTGCGCTGCCGACGCTACCCCGGGCATTAGCCCGATGACGGTCAGCAGGCACAGAAGCAGAGCCATAAGTCGTTTGGTTTTCATGTTGTTTTTTCCTCCGTTTTGTTTTTTGTCTATGTGAAAAAACGCCTCTCGGCGCTTTCAACAAGGGAGTGTTACTAACCGAGAAGTGAATATCATTCTTCTCGGGCAGTAATCTTTCGGGTAGTAAGTTGCTTTCGGATAGTAAAGAGATAGGCTCAATGATGTGTTCTTATATGAAAGGGCGGATTGCCCCCTTGGTGGGTAATGTTATTCATCGAATACGATGCACTTGTCGTATTGACACCGCTTACCTTTCTTCAAGTAATACAGGCAGTACGGACAGTCCTTATTCTCCGCAGTCGCAAATTGGATTGTCTTGTCTTTCTGTATTTTGCGTCCAGCATGGCGGTTGCCGCCAAACCCCGGCTGCTCCTTCATCAAGCTCTCGTACTGTATATGCTTGCCCTTTGTGAAAAGTATAGTGACCACCTCCTTGTGATTCGGGGCATAAAAATAACGCCCTGCTCATCAGCAAAGGCATTACCGTTCGTATTCGCGCTCTTGCCGCTTGCGCTCCTGCACCTTGCAGTAGTAATCGAGCGCCTTAATAATCATTTCTTCCTTTTCTCGGGGAGTAGCTTCCTTTGGAAAGTATTTGGAGAGCTTATCGCTTTTAATCGTGATATTATTCTGCTGCGGCTTTTCCTCCTGCATGACAAGCTCCATAGCGTTCCTATCGAGCTTGCCTTCCTGTGCCGCCTGTTTCATGCGCTGCGCCTGTGAAAGCGAAGGCGTGCATTCGTTGGATTCGATAACGTCAAGCAGTTCGGTTTGAAGCTCATGCGGAATATATGACAGTTCAACAGCGGGGCGGAAAGCAATTTTACTGTCATCGACCATCTGAAGAAGTGGCGGAATAAGCTCCGTTAAGCGAATATACCTGCGAATGTTGTCTTTGCCCTCGCCCACAGACTTCGCCAGTTCTTCATCAGAACGTCCAATCGCAGAATTAGTCGCCAATGGCGACGCATTTTTAGAAGGTCGTCCAGCACGGCGCTTCATGGCTTCAAGCTGCATTTTGTACGAAAAGGCGCGTTCACTCGGCAAGATGTTTTCTCGCTGATGATTTGCCTCCACCATGCAGATAACCGCTTCATCATCGGTCATTTCGCGTACAACAGCGGGAATAGTCAACTTGCCGATTGCTGTACAAGCCGCTTTTCGCCTATGCCCCGAAATCATTTGATACCCGCCCTCCGGCATGGGACGCACGATTGCGGGTTGACGGACGCCGTTTTCTCGAATACTCTCCGTCATATTCATCATGGCTTCATCTTGCCTTACCTTGAACGGATGGTCGGGGAAGTCACTGATTTCGTCAATGGGAATCTCCTGCACATATTCCGCACCGCTCGGTATGCTGTTCGGTGTGCTTTCGGTAATGCCAAATAGCTCATCGAGCGTCGTTATCTTTGGTTTTCTGCTTTGCTCCAATTTCGATTACCTCCCGCGTCAGATTTTCGTATGCCTGTGCGACCTTTCCGTTTGGGTCATACGCATAAATACTTTGCCCTTTTTCCGGCACTTCTGCGGCACGGACGGCAAAGGGTATCTCCGTATCGAATACCCGAACAAGGTTTCCGTAATTGTCGCGCACGGCTTTGACGGTATTCCTCCCAAGGTTGGTACGGTTATCTACCATAGTCATAACGATACCGTCAATTTTCAGATTGGGATTAAGCTGCCGCTTTACCCGACCGATGGTTTTGAACAGCGGCTCCATATCGCCCGCTGCGAGGATATGCGCCTGCACGGGGATGATGATGCTGTCCGATGCCGTCAACGCATTGATGACAGTCAGACCAAGCGAGGGGCGGCAGTCGATAATTACATAGTCGTATTGCTTCTTAATCATGCCGACATACTGGCGCATGACCTGTTCGCGGGACATGGAATTGACGAGCGACACTTCAACCGTGGCAAGCTGGCTGTTGGCGGGAACAAAGTCCACGCCCTCATTATGGTGACACACCATATCCATAGGCGAGAAATCGTCCTCCATGATAATGCCGTTCATTGCCGTTGCGAGGGTATTCCGTTCCGCATTGGGATTTTCAATGCCGAGGCATTTTGATAGATCGCCCTGCGGGTCAGCGTCGATGAGCAAGACTTTCCTTCCCTGTCTTGCAAGACCTACACCCAAGTTTACGGTGGTCGTCGTCTTTCCAACACCGCCTTTTTCATGGGCGCATGAGATTACTTTGGTCATTGGCTTTCCTCCTTTTCGTTTTTCAGGCTATACCGCATAAATGCTCATGCGATTTAGCCCTATGTAATGGTTGGTAATCGGATATGTTTACATTTTTGATTTCATAACAGACAACATCTTGTTTGTTTTTGGCAGAAGCCATATAATTATTAGAAAGATTTGCTGATGATACTGTAATCTTGCATAGGTATATAGCCCAAAGGAGGCAAGCAATGTTTCACTTCATATACTTTCATAATCCAAACGATGAAAATGGATACATGAGCAACTGGTATATGCGCGATTTTACGATCGACGACAAAACATATTGTTGCGCTGAGCAGTATATGATGGAGCATAAAGCGCTCTTGTCTGCTGATTTCGCTTCTGCAAAGAAGATCATGCAAACAAATGATCCAAAGGAAATGCAGGTGTTAGGACGCGGGGTAGCCAATTTCACGCCTGTCGAATGGGACGGTTGCAAACAACTTATCGTGTACCATGCGCTCATGGCGAAGTTTGGTCAAAACCCAGATTTGTGCGGACGGCTAATAACCACCGGAACAGCAACACCCGTTGAGTGTTCTCGCTCTGACAAAGTATGGGGTATCGGCCTCGGAATATCTGATCCCGATGTCGCAAACCCAAATAAGTGGAAAGGGCAAAACCTTCTCGGATTCACATTACAGGCTGTACGCTCAGACCTTACGAGGAAAATGGTTGAATACAAGCATCACAAAGCCAATTAATGAATGTCTCCGACGTTGAATAAATCAAGATGAAACCGTTTGAAATAACAGACGGTTTCTTTTCATATTGGCAAATAACAAAACTATTCTCTATATACAAAAAGAAGCTCCAACTATGAGAGCTTCTTTTGTTTCTGTGCGATTGGGTGGGGCGAAACAGTCCTGTTTTAGTGGTAGTACACTCGCCTTTTCAGATTGCCCTTGCTAAATGCTTGCAAAGCGGGACGAGTTTTAGAGCCTGCGTTGAGGTGTTTTTCGATTGAAGCTGTGGGACTCACTACCTCAAAAAGTCCCTAAAATAGCGGGTTGTCTTGTATGGCATGAGGCGTGTGCGCTAAACGGGAGACTACACGCTTAACTCCTAAGCGTGAGGCCACCGGTTCGAATCCGTTCAGGCGCGCCAGAAAGGGCTGAAAACCTTGGGAATCGAGTATTTCTAATGCGTTTTCAGTTCTTTGCTTTTGGAAGTTTGTTTCTCGCTTAAAGCCCATATCGTTCGCCCTTCCGGTTCCATTTTTTATCGAGTGCTTCCCTTTTGCTAACAGTCGCTCCGTGTGCCCTTCCTGCTTTGCTAACAGGCGGGTTTTTGCCGCGCTTTTGCTAACACATTGCTACCGGCGAAAACTGCGAGGCCTGCGCAATGTAATAATAATCCCTTGGGCTTGCGCAAAGAAGAATCCCCATTCAAAGCCCGCTCGTTTCATGCACAATTAAGCTCTGCCATGATATAATCATGAAAAAAACGGGGAGGTCTTAGCATGGGCAAACAATGCCCTTATTGCGGCCGCGAGATGGCGTCGGGCTATGTTCAATGCCGCGACGGTGTTTTTTGGTGTGAGAAAAAAAGAGCGGTTGCCGCAATCCCCCCGCTATTCCAGCATTCTGTTAGGCTGGCGCCGAGCAGCGGCCCATTCGATGGGGGTGCGGCGGAGGCCTATCACTGTACTGCGTGCCAAAAGATCGTCATCGATTATGCCGGTGTTGAGTAGCGGCGACACATCCCGGCCGTGAGCTGCACAGCAAAACAAAACAGGGAGTACAATGAGAAATCCCGCGGTACTCCCCATTTCGATGCGACGCCATTCTACTCGCAGAGGCGATTCATACTTTTTTGTCCACTAGCCTTTGGCCAGTTCATATTGCGGTGATTGGGCTGATTATACTGGGTTTTCGGCGTTCTTCTTTTCCTCGGCGTCCCTCCCGGTTTGCTAATGCGATGAAAATTTCTGCCGGCGGTTCCTTCGCATCCACCTTCGAAACAGTGTAAAAATGTACTTAAGTACAATATGCGTCCCCGAATGCGATTTGCTATAATGCATCTTGAGAGCAGAAGAGGAAAACGCCCAATAACATGCGAGCCGATGCCGGGGCGCCGGCGGGCAGCGCGCAGCGCAACTAAAAAGGAGGGAAAACCATGAGCGAAGAAAAAAAGGACGTTAACGTGGAGCTGACGGATGAAGCCGTCGAGAAAGCGGCGGGCGGCGCCGACGACCCCTTTCGGTGCCCGGTCTGCAAGTATCTCTACTACTTGCCGGCCAACGGACCCGTAGCGACGAGTTGCCCGTGCTGCGGGTATAAATGGATCTGAGAAACCGCTGATTATGTAAGAAAGACCGCCGGCTTAATCCGTGAGGGGGAACTGAGATGCGCTTGCGGTTCAGCAGGATAGCGCGTCCGCCTCCCAAGCGAAAGGCCGCGCCCGAATCGTCGGGAACGCCGAAGCCCAGAAAAACATCTGTTTTTCTGGGCTTTAACTTATAAAACAGCATAAAAATTCACGAGTATGGGAGAGCCGACTCCGCCGGGAGCAAACGGCGCATGGGACATTCGGCTATTAAGGCTGGAAAGTTGAATGTCTGCGCACAAAAAGTTGATACGCAGCAACGCCATCGATCACTCCGGCAGATCGGCGCAAACCGACGCCTTTTGTACCCTGTCGGCTACGGTCAAGGTATGGCGATTATCAACGGCAGGTTGGATGGTTTCAAACCGATGCGCTGTTGCCTGTCCATGGAAAATCTGCAAAAATAGAATTGTGCCTATAACCGGAAAAGGAGAATCGTCCTATGAACGGGTTTCATCTGAACGAGCAAATCGCTCATTTGCGCAAGAAAAACAACATGACGCAGGAAAAGTTCGCGTCATTGATCGGCGTGTCCAATCAGGCCGTTTCGAAGTGGGAGGCGGGGGTATGCTGTCCGGACATACAGCTGTTACCCGCTATCGCACAGTGTTTCAGGGTCAGCATCGATGCGCTGTTCACATCGGATGAGTATGAATCCCGCGCAAAATTGCTGACGCGATACTCATGCACTCATCGCGACGAAGACTTTGCGGCTGCGCTGGATGCTTATGACAAGGTGATCCTGGCGGGGAGCGTGACGACAAAAGATCTGCATGATTATGCCGTTCTGTTTGCTTATCGCGGAATCAGCAGCATTGAAAAAGCAGAAAAGCTATATGAAAATGCGCTGGCGTTTGGGGAGCGGACACGGGATGAAAACTATTATTTTGCACATGCGAACCTCATCAACTTGCTGTGCTGGCGCGGTCGTTATGAAGAATGCATTGCCCGGTACGCGCGAAAAGTGAACGAAGAACCGAGCAACTGGCGGAGCTACTATTTGCTTTCTCTGGCCTATATGCAATCCGACAAAACACAGGATGCGTGGGAAATCGCCAGGCAGGTGTTGAATCGGTTCGGAGGCAATGGCTGCACGTTTACGCTTGCCGGTGACCTGTGCGGAAAGCTAGGTCTTTATGACGACGCCTTTGTCTATTGGGAGAAAGCTTATGTTGATAACCCAAAACAAATATCGTGCCTGTATTCGGCGGCACTTTTGTTGGAAAAGCTGGAGCGTAAACAGGAAGCAATCGACGCATGGCAGCGCATCGTGAGGTGGCATCGCGAAAACGATTGGTATCGAGACCATGAAACGGATATGCCCTTAGAGCACATTGAAAAGCTCCTGGCGAGCAGCAGGTGATCTATCCGCAAAGCGGATCGTTTTTAACGTTATCGCGCGGCGAGGCCGCGGCCGGAATCGCAAGCGCGCGACGGGCGGCAGTAACGAACGAATACGGCATGCCTTCCCGCCAAAAACAGCCCTGTCTTTTTCCCCGCCGAAAAGGGTGTTATAATCATGGAAAGCCATATTGTGTAACAGCCGGAACTTTTTCGGCGAACATGACGCAGAACAGGAGAGCCGCCGATGAGCCGACCGATCAGGAATTCCGCGAAAGCCCTAGTCATCAAAGACGGCAAAATGCTCGCGGTGAAGGTGCGGGAGAACGGCGAAACGTGGTATATCATGCCCGGCGGAGGACAGGAGGCGGAGGAGCTTCTTCCCGAAGCTGCCTGCCGCGAGGTCGCCGAGGAACTGGGGATCCTGGTTGCGCCCGGGGAACTGGCGTTCGTCGTCGAGGGCGTCCGGGGCGAGCGCTTTCACCGGGTGGATCTCGTGTTCCTGTGCGAATATATCGGGGAAATCCCCGGCGCGGCATTGCATGGCGATATGAATCAGATTGGCTTCGACTGGCTCGATATCAAAACGCTCAACGCCCAGCCCCTATATCCCTCGAAGCTTCGCAGGCAGATCATGAACCTTTATGAAGGGAAGCCGCATCGGGTATATTTGGGGAACGAGGAGGCGGGGGACCCGGAATGCGCGGACTAAGAATCCGCGCAGAAAGACGGCCGATCGGCTCGGCGAGGAGGTTGCATGGACGAATGCTTTCTGATAAAGCCCGATACTTCTTTTGAGCGGGAAATCCTCTCGTTCCGCAAGGAAATGCTGGACGGGGGAAGCTCCCTGGACGGCGCGGGCCCTTTACGGCGCATGGAGAGCGCCGCCGAATGGCTGGAATTCAACCGTAAGCTGGAAGACCGTGAAACGGTTCCCGAAAACTGGGTGACTTCCGAACAGTTCGTCTACGTGCGCGAGGCGGACGGCCGAATCGTGGGCATGATTCAGCTTCGCCATTACTTCAACGCGTTCCTCGAACAATGCGGCGGCCATATCGGCTATTCCGTGCGGCCGGGGGAAAGAAGAAAAGGCTATGCCAAAAGGATGCTCGCCGATTGCCTGAAGGTTTGCGGGGCGCGCGGGATGAATCGCGTCCTCGTCACCTGCATCGAGGGGAACGAGGGCAGCAGAAGGACGATCCTCGCCAACGGCGGCGCATACGAGAGCACGGTTTTTTGCGAAGCGGAAGGCATCTGTCTCGAACGGTACTGGATCGCGCTCTCGGGCGAAGGAGAAATTCAGGTTGTTCACGCTCTATAAAATCTATTACGGCGATGCGCTCGCGTACCTGGGTCGCACGCGGCAGCCGCTCAAGCGCAGGCTGCGCGGGCACTTCTTCAAGAAACGGCTGCACAAGGCCGTCGATATTTTCCGCGTGACGCGCATCGAGTGCGCGGAATTCGCGACCTGCGCGGACATGTACCTCTATGAAATCTACTACATCAACAGGCTGCATCCGCTGCTCAACCGCGACGACGCAGCCGAGGATGAGCTGACCGTCTCCCTGCCCGAGGTGGAGTTTCGGGAATTCGACTGCGACCTCATGGAGAAATGGAAGGCTGAGGTCTTAATCAGAAAGGAAACGCAGCGCGCGCGGCGCAAGGAACAGCGGGAGCGGAAAGCTGTCAAAGCGAAGCGGCCGGACGCCGCTCAAACCGAATAGACCACCTTGAAGTCCTCGAACACGACCGGCATATCTTCGGAGAACGCGTAGCCCAATTCTTCCCCCTCTTTCGTGAAAAAACGCGTGTGCCCTTCGCGCCAGGATTCGAGGTTCTCATCCTCGCCCTCGCGGCTGCAGATGTCGAACGTCATCTCGCGAAACGGCAGTATCGTCACGGCCGTGGTCTCGATCACGCAGCGCGGGTTCCCCTCCCAGTCGGTCACGATGCTCAAATCCCCGGCCTTGGGCAGCCTGCCGCTTTCCTTTTCAAACGCGAAAAGGCTGCTCGCCGTCGCCCGCTTTTGCCCGATGAGGACGAGGCGCAGCAGCTCGTTCGCCCACTTCTCGCTCAATTCAAAATGGAAGCACTCGAAATAGCGCGTGGCGGCGTCCCTGCCCGTTTTCCGCAAAAATTCGGACCAGAATTCTTCGGTTGTCATAAGGCCTCCCGTCGGTTTTCATGCGCGGATGCACGGCTCACTATAGCACGGGCGGCGGGGAAGGCCGCGCGGGACGGCGACGAGCCTTTCGGCGCGGTGCTGGTGAAGGGCGGGGCAATCCTCGCCGCGGGCAAGAACCGCATCCACACGCACAGCGACCCGACCTACCACGCCGAAATCGGGCTCGTCCGCGACTACTGCGCCGCGAGCGGCAAGGCCGATCTTTCCGATTGCACGCTCTACTCGAGCTGCGAGCCCTGCTTCATGTGCGCGGGCGCCGTCGTCTGGGCGAAGCTCGGACGGCTCGTGTTCGGCGCGTACGACAGCGACTACTGCGCCATCCGGGGCTTTGCGCCAAACGAGTGCAGCAGCCTCATTTTCAAATTAAGCCCTGTGGCGCCAAAAGTGACGGGCGGCGTGCTGCGCGGGGAGGCTGTGCGGATTTTGCGGGAATACTTCGGGAAGCCGTAAGGCCGGCGTTGGGCGCGGAGCGAAAACCTGACGGCAGGCCGCGCGCAAACTCAGGTGGTTCCTCGACTGACCGGGGCTTGAGCGCGGCGCGTATTGGCGGCAAAAGGCAGCGAAAAGGGAGCGTCCTGCACGGGACGCTCCCTTCTGCTTTTCGTTGCGCCGTTCGGGCGCGGGGAAGCTCACCTCTTTTTGAAATAGACGACCATGGAGTTCGCCTTGTCCCGTTTCATCTCGAACGCGTTGAGGGAGTTGACGAAGGGCACGAAGGTTTTATAGCCGAAGTTGCGCGTGTCGAAATCCGGGAACTTCTTGCCCAAAAGGTCGGCGAGGCGCGCCGCGTGGATCCAGCCGTCGTCGTCCGCCTTGTCGTCCGCGAAATTGACGAGGGAGGAGGTGATCGCCTCGATGTTCGAGCCGGTCGTCTCCTTATCCGCGTCCTTGGAGGGCTCTTCCCTGGGCGGCTCTTCCCTGTGCGGTTCCTCCTTGGGCGCGGCCTTCGCGGCGGCGGGCTTCTTATGCGAAGAAGCCTTGCCGGCGTTGCCGGCCGCCTTGTTCACGGCGAGGGCGGGCCTGTTTTCCCGCGCGCGGTTTGTTTCGCTGTCCCGATACAGAAGGTCGAGATAGGCGAACTTGTTGCAGGCTGAGATGAACGAGCGCGGCGTCTTCTGCTCCCCCATGCCAAGCACGTACATCTCGCTCTCGCGCAAACGCGCCGCGAGACGCGTGAAGTCGCTGTCCGACGAGACGATGCAGAATCCGTTGAGCTTGCCGGAGTAGAGCAGGTCCATCGCGTCGATGATGAGCGAGGAGTCGGAGGAGTTCTTTCCGTTGGCGTTGTTGTACTGCTGGATGGGCGTGATGGAATTATCGAGCACCACGTCGCGCCAGACACCCATCTGCGTGCTTGTCCAGTTGCCGTAGATGCGCTTGTAGATGACGTTGCCCAGCGCGTTGGCCTCGCTCAGTATGATGCCGATATATTTGCTCGCGATGTTCTCCGCGTCGATGAGCACGGCGAGCTTCATTTCCTTTTCCATGGCGGTTTCTCCTGTTTTTCGTCGTGTTGCGCCGCCCGGAGGCCGGGGGCCGCGGCGTGCGGCAATCCTATTATTGCCATCTTGTATTCATTATAACATGCCGGAAGGGATTTACAAGAACGCAGCCCGGGAACGACGCGTTTTTACGGCGCGTCCGCAGCGTTCCCCTTACCGGAGCGCGCGATGAAGAGCGCGACGACCATCTCCGCCGCGAGCAGGCAGGCGTTGAGCAACAGAGGCAGCATCCGGTTCTCCTGGGAAAGCCGCCCCGCGATAAAACCCATGGGCATGCTGATCAAAAGCACGAGCGCGGAGATGAGGCCGTTGACGCGCGCCCTCTCCTCCGCTGGAATGCTTACGGACAGGAGTGATTCGCAAAAGGGGCTCAGTACGGCGAGCGCGAACGCGTCGCACATCGCCGAGAGGAACACCGCGAAAAGGGCCGCGCCGCCGAACGGCATCATCACTAGAAGCGCCGCCTGCCCCAGCGCCTGCGCGCCGAAGCCGGAGAGGAGCGGGAGGCGGAACGATTTTAGGCTCAGCCGCGCGGTGACGAACAGGTACGCCGCGAAGGAAACAACAGCCTTCACGAGCGGGAACAGCGAGAGCATCGAGTCGCTCACGCCGTACGCGCTCGTCACAAACAGCGGCCAGAAGGTCATCTGCACGGTGTTGAAGCTGGTCATGAGCGCCATGAGCGCCACATAGAGGAACAGCCGCGGCACCTTTAGGGCGGAGGCGAACGCGCCCCTGCCGCCGAAGGCGATCGACAGGAGCGGCTGCCCCCTGCACTCCTCCATGCGCCGTTTGCCGATCGCGCTCTCCCGCGTAAGGAAATAATGCAGGATATACTTCGCGCTGATGACGAGCATGGCCGCGAAATAGATCGCGCGCATGGTCGGCACCAGCGTAAAGCGGTCGATGCACAGGCCGACGAGCGGCAGGATGAAGCCCGCGATCAGGCCGATGAGATTCAATATGGCGTAGATGTGGATGAGCTTGTCGTTATCCCCATCCTCGACGATCATGCAGCTAAAACAGTTCCCCGTGAATCGCCACATGGCGTTGAATACGGCCGCGATCAGGAAATGCCAGTATCCCGCCGCCGCCGCCCAAAGCGCGCAGGGGAGCGTCCACGCGGCGAGGCCGAAAACGAGCATCGTGCGGCGCCTGCCGAGCTTGTCGATCACCGCGCCGGAGAGGAGGGTCCAAAGCAACTGCGCGGCAAGCCCGAGGCTCGCGACCGTACCGATCTGCGCGTCCCCCAGGCCGAGCGCCGCCATATACACCGAGGCGAAAGGCGCGAAAAGATTGTATGGAACCGCCCAGAGCGGTTCGGTCAAAACGCATGCGCGCTGGTTTCCCCGGAGCGCGCGCGCGGTATGCAATAAGGGATGGGTTGCTTTCATATTGAATTACTCCTTATTTTTTATGCATCAGCTCCTTTCAATCGAGATTCGCCGGCGAAAGCCGGCGGCGCCGGATACGCGAAACGAATGCCGCCCATAACGAGTCCGCCTTTTCTTAAGGTGTGGTTGATAACGCTGCTTTTATTATATCATATATCATTCCGCCCGAAAGAGGGAAGAGGGCCCGCGAAAAATGGCATCGCCAAAGACGCTGTCATTCGCATATACAAGCTTCACGCGCACAGCGATTGCGGATCCGATCGGCATTTCCGAAGCAACTCTTTCCCGGCCGCCCGGCTAGAATTGATCCGTGATCTCGCCAAGCCTGTTTGCCACCCAGGCGACATCATACCCGATCTCGTCCAAAAGAACCGTGTTGTAGATCTCCTCGAGTCCTATGCGGATCATATAACAGGAAAGTTTCCTTTTGCCGCGTTCGTCCGGCATGTGTCGGGCTTCGAGCGCGGCGATCAGGGGCTGGAGCTTATCCTCATTCCAAAATAGCACGTTGGCCACGTCGTATAGCGGATCGCCGTATAAAGAAAGGCTCCAATCAAGCGCTCCGGAAACCCGGTTGCCCTCGGCGAGAAGGTTGTATGAGCCGATGTCCCCGTGGACGAGGCACGGCCGCTCCACATCAATACCATCCATATTCTTTTGCAAGCAAGCGACGGCTCTTTGGATGAGGCGGACGTCGAATTTCTTCGCTTCAAGGCCTTGCCAGTCATACAGGCCGTCGCTATAAATCGATGAGACGAATGCGCGCCAGCTATCGAAACGCGCGAACCCCCTTTCATCGAACCGCCCGTAGCCCACATTGCCGGGCAGCGCAACGCAGGCCGTTTTCATCAGGAACTCCAGCACGGCGGGAACGATATCGATTCGCGCCTGATGATTTAAATCGAATATTCTCGAACCCTCGATGTAATCGGAGAAACAGTAGGCGCGGCCCTCCGCATTTACGTGAACGCCGCGCACCACGCGAACGGGCAGAAGCGCCCGAAACCGTTCGCCGACATAACGTTCCTTTTCGTACGCTTCCTTCTTCCCGCCAATCTGAAAGATGAATTTCTTCATTCCCGAACGGAACGAAAACGTCTGGGAGACGAGGCCGCCGCTCAGGACCTGAACGGCGCATGCGTCCGGGTAGTGCCGTTTGATGAGGGTTTCAATCTGGGCGTCGCTATAATTCGTTTTCATGCTTTTTCCTCCCTTAAAAAACGTTTTCCCAAGGAAAATTTCATCCAGGGAAACATGATAAACCGCGGCCAAACGCGAAACGGCAAAAATGTCGGGCAGGTTGACGCCCCGCTCCCAATTGGAGAGCGTCTGCCGTGTGACGTTCATGACGTCCGCGACAGCTTCCTGGGTAAGCCCGGCATTTTTCCTCATGGACCGCAATTGTCCGCCAATGTTCATCATATCGCCTCAGATCAAGCATAAGGGAGCGAAAAACGAAAAGCCAGCAAGGAACCCTTGCTTTATTTCATTATATCATGCGATGAGGGGCGGCGATATCCCGGCTGGGATTCGCCGTTTCCCGTTCGCCGGCAAGCGGCGGCCGGAATCAAAGAGCCCGCGCGTCTTTGCGCGGGCTCTTTGATGTATTTTTGCAGCGCCGTTTTTCGGTTCCTGCATAAATCTCTTTTTTCTTCGTCCGCGCCCTCAATGAAGAAGCGTCTCCGGGCAGCATTTCGAGCAGCCGCAGGCGCGGGCGTAGCCCATTTCCTGCGCGACGGACACGGCCTTGCGCGCGTCCGCGAACAGCCCGACATAGTTCCTTCCCGCGTCTTCCTTGATCAGCGGGCACCAGGAGGCGTGCACCTGCTCGTCGCGGCGGCCCTTCGGTTCGTTCGTGTTGACATAGTAGTGTTTCATGCTTTGCCCTTTCTGCATCCGGCGGATGCGGCATTTTAATAAAACTTCAAGAAGGGAGGCGGCTTGAAATTGCGCCTCCTTCAGCGGCGACGATGTTTTTATCGGAATGGTTGACCGGGCGCCTCAAAAAACATGCAATGGCTGAATGCCCCGGGACCTCGGCGCCGTCCGGCTCAACCGGAATTTCATCCGTCAGGCGGGCCTTTCGGTTCCGCTCTGTTTTTGATGACCCATCATACCATCTCAAAATGAATTATGCAACTATTAAAATTGCAAATTTCACTTTTTCTTTTATCATATGATTTCCAGGCGCCGATATGCTACGGATCGTTTGAACGACACGCCAAAATCGAACGCCGTTCGCACAGGGCGTTTCAAATAAAGCGCGGCGGGCCGAAGCGGTCCGCCGCGCGCCCTCACCGCTCCCGCGGATCCGCCTTCTTGTTGCCCGTTTTGGCTTTGCCCTGTATTTGGGGCACAGGTTCCGCAATGTTCTTTTCGAAATGCTGTTTCCGGTTGCTTTCCGTTCCGTGCGGCTCGCTCGGGTCGGGCCGCCTCATGCCTGCCTTTGGCATCCGCGCCTCCTTAAACGTCGTTTTTCCGAATGGAATGCTTTTTCGCGTTCCTGTTCTGGTTCTGGTTCTCCCGGGTAATGGGCGTCTGCCCGTTGCATTTCTCCCGGCTCGCTTCCTTGTTGTCGGGCTGGCTGTCCTTGGGCACGCGCGTCACCTCCTTTGGAGGTAGTATCCGCAGGAAAAACGGCCGGTATCCGCGCATGGGCGCAGGGAAAACGGCCGGTCCGGATTCGTTTCAGAGGCAGGCGGAAGCGTTGCCGGATTCGCTTCCGGCAGGCGCTTCATGCGGCCTGAATGTCGTTTTTGCGCTTTATTTTTTTGTTTTCAGCCGCGGCGGAGCGACTTTTGAGAAAATCTCGACAAAACCTGCGCCGAACCTCATGAATTCTTTAAAATTTCACATCGCAGCATATGGTAATTCCCGTTAATTATGATATTATATTAAGGAAACACGGGCAAACAATAAAATATAATTTACGATTGTTTCGGTGCTGAAGTAAGTTTTTTCGGCATGGATGGTTGCTTGCGGGCATCGATTGCGGAGCATGCGCGCGCGATGGGAGCGCCGGCGATAAATATGGATGGAGGTATGAAATGCCAAAGTCACCGAACCAGAAGCTCAAACTCCTCTACATGGCGCAGATACTCTTGACCAAAACCGACGAGCGCCACCCCATGTCGCTCGAGGAGATCAAGCGCGAGCTCGCGGCCCGCGGCGTCGAGGCGGAGCGCAAGAGCCTCTATGACGACATGGCGGCGCTGCGCACCTTCGGCATCGACGTGCAGATGGTGCGCGACCCCAAAGCGCGCTATTTCGTCGCGGCGCGCGACTTCGAGCTCGCCGAGCTCAAGCTGCTCGTGGACAGCGTGCTTTCGAGCCGCTTCCTGACGGAGAAAAAGACGCGTTCCCTCATCAAAAAACTCGAAAAACAATGCAGCAAATACGACGCGCAGCTCCTTTCAAGGCAGGTCTACATCGCCAACCGCGTGAAGACCATGAACGAGAGCATCTTCTACAATGTGGACGGCATCCACAGCGCCATCTCGCTGGACAGGCAGATCGCGTTTCGCTATTTCGAGTTCGACGCGGAAAAAAAGAAACAGTACAGGCGCGCGGGAGAGCGCTATTGCGTTAGCCCCTTCTCGCTGGTGCTTTGCGGCGACTTCTATTATCTGCTCGCCTACGATGCGGCGGCCGGGATAATCAAGCATTACCGTTTAGACCGGATGGATTCGGTCCTCCTTTGCGACGCGCGCCGCGAGGGCGGGGAGCAGTTCCAAAGGATCGACATCGCAGCCTACACGAACCACACCTTCGGCATGTTCGGGGGCGAGAAGCAGCGCGTGGCGCTCGAGTTCGCCGACAGGCTTGCGGGCGTCGTCATCGACCGCTTCGGCAAGGATACGCATTTCACGCGCACGGACGAGGAGCATTTCATGATCCGCGCGGAAGTCACCGTGAGCGCGCAGTTCTACGGCTGGCTCTTCGCGCTGGGGACCGACGCGCGCATCCTCGGCCCCGAGGCCGTCGCCGAGGGCATGCGGGAGCAGCTTCTGGCGGCCGCGGGCTTATATTCAGGCGAAAGGGCGGAGCGGGCATGAAAGACAAGTCAATCAAACGCGCGGGGACGGCGGAGAGCGCGGTCTCGGTCGAGCAGATGAAGAGGAGCGACGCGCACGCCGCCGCGCACGGCGTGCCGGGCGAGGAACTGATGCACCGGGCGGCGCTGGGGGTGTTCCACGCCGTCGACTGGCGCGGGAGGATCGCCATCGTCTGCGGGGGAGGCAACAACGGCGGGGACGGGTACGCCCTCGCGTGCATCCTCGTCAAACACGGCATGCTGCCCACGATCTACCGGGTCGGGGACAGGCTCTCCGACACGGCGGCCATCTTCTTCAACAGGGCGAAAGAGCTGGGCATAGACGTATTCCCCTTCGAGGAAAATATGACGCTCGCGCGCTACGACACGATCGTGGACTGCATCTTCGGCACGGGCTTCAAGGGCGAGGTGCGCGGGCTCGCGCGCAACGCCATCCTCGCCATCAACGCCTCGGGCGCGTATGTGGTGAGCGTGGATATCAACAGCGGCCTCGACGGGGACACCGGCAAGGCCGGGCTCGCGGTCGTAAGCGATCTTACGGTTTCCATCGGCTATTATAAAAAAGGCATGTTCGCCTGCGAGGCGAAGAAGTTCATCGGCGCGCTCGTCAACGCGGACATCGGGATCCCGCTGGCCTAGCGCGCTCGGGGAGGCCGCATGCCGAAATACGCGGGAGAAAGGGACGGACGGCGGGCGCCGTCCGTTTTCGCTTGGGAAAGGAGGAGGATGACGCCCTCGCCCCGGAGGATGTATAATAGCCTCAAAAGCGAAGGAGGATGCGCGCATGTGCGATACGATGGGCTTCCTCGCGCAGGGGAAAGCGTTTTTCGCCAAGAACAGCGACCGCAGCCCGAACGAGCCGCAGGTGCTCGAATACCATCCCCCGGGGAAGGGGAGGGGCAGGCTCAGGACGACCTATGCGGAAATCGAGGACGCGGAGGAAACCTATGCCGCGCTGCTCTCCCGGCCGATATGGCTTTGGGGCGCGGAGATGGGCGTCAACGAGTGCGGCCTCGCGATCGGCAACGAGGCGGTGTTCACCAAGGGCGCGTACGGCAAAGCCGGGCTGACGGGCATGGACCTCCTGCGCCTCGCGCTCGAGCGCGCGGAGGACGCCAAGGGCGCCGTGGCGGTCATCACGGAATTGCTCGAGCGTTACGGGCAGGGCGGCAACTGCGGCTACGACCACGCGTTCTACTATGACAACTCGTTCCTCATCATCGACCGGGAAAACCTCTTCACGCTCGAAACGGCGGGCAAGCGCTGGGCCGTCAAGCGCCACCGGCGCGCGGCCATCTCCAACCGCCTTTCTATCGGCGCGGACGCGATTTTATGCGACAGGGACACCCCGCCCGGCGCGGATTTCAAAAAAACGCATCTCGAGCCCGTGTATTCCTTCTTCTCCGGCTCGAAGCAGAGGAACGCCGCAGCTTCCGGCCTTTTGGAAAGCGCCTCGGGCGCAGCCGACCTTGCCCGGACGCTGCGCAGCCACGCGCCGGGGGCGGAGAACCCCCTCTGCCGCAACAGCGTAAAGAGCGTCTGCATGCACGCGGGCGGCGCAATCGGCGACCATACCACGGCGAGCATGATCGTGGAGTTGGGCGACGTCATCAAAGTATACGCGACGGGCGGCTCCACGCCCTGCGTCTCGCTCTTCAAACCCTTTGCCCCCGGCAATCCCGCGATTCCGCCCGTTTTCGCCCGGGACGATCCCGCGGCGAAGGAATACTGGCTCGCGCATGAGCGCTTCCACAGGAACCTCATCGGCAAAAAGCTCCCCGCGGAGTATTACGCCGGGCGGGACGCGCTCGAACAAAGCTGGTTCGCCGAGGCGGAAACCGCCGGTCTTTCCGGAATGGCGGCGCTCTCCGTCCGCGCCGCCGAAGAGGAAGCCGCCTTTTATGAAAAGTGGAGCAGGTTCGAATTCGAACCGGGGAAGGCAGGCGCTTCCTTCCTGAACTACTGGAGGAAGAAGGATGCAGCCCTGAAATAGGAACTTCGCGTACCGCAAAACGCGCCGGAATCCGGCGCGTTTTTAATCGCGGCTTATGGAATTCAGTCCTTCAGCGGCAATATGTCGGCATACTGCCCGATGTCGAACGCCTCGGCGACGGCGCCGTTGGAGCGGGTCGTGAGGGCCATGGTGAGGGAATTATAGACCGCCTCCTGCACGGCCTCCGCGGCCGCCTCGAAGAGGGGGTCGAGCTGCTCGTCGTCGAGCCGGACGAACGCGGCCTTGCGGCGGATGTGGCGGTCGACGAGGTTTTGGGGATAATTCGAGAAGGCGATCGCGAAATCCCCGCTCGAATGGGCGAGGTAGGAGCCCGTGTAGGCGAGGCCGAGTATGCCGCGCTTGGCGACGCGCTTCAGTTGCCGCGCGTCGAGCGGCGCGTCCGTCGCGACGACGACCATGCAGCTCCCCGGCATGGGGCGCTCCCGCGCGGGGCGGAACGGGAGCCTGTGCCCGTAGATGTTGAGATTACCGCCGAAGTTGGTCTGCACGAGCGCGCCCACGGTATACTCCTCGTCCTCTCCCGTAGCGCTCCCCGGCACGACGCGCGAGGCGGTGCCGATGCCGCCCTTATAGTCATAACAGCGCGTGCCCGCCCCCGCGCCGACGCAGCCCTCCGCCACATCCTTCGAGAGCGCCTCGATGGCATAGCGCGCGTGGCAGGGCCGCACGCTGCGCGCGCGGATGTCGTTGAGCCCGCCGTCGTTGGTTTCCCCGACGAGTATGTTCATCGACCAGTCGTCCTCCCCGAGGAGGGCGAGCTGGTAATCCATGATGCCCTGTATGACCTGCGCCACGGAATAGGTGTTCGTGAGGCCGATGAGCGATTCGAGGTTTCCCAGCTCCTCCACCTGGATGCTGCCCGCGAGCTTGCCGTATCCGTTGCCGGAATAGACCGCGCAGGGCACGGGGAAGCGGTAAGGGTCCCCTTCGTGCGGCCTGACGACGGTGACGCCCGTGCAGACGGGGTCGTTTATCATCGTGTGGTGCCCGACGAGCACGCCCGCGACGTCCGTGATCGCGTTCCTTTCGCCGGGCTCATACCTTGCGGGGATTTCCATCCATGCGCGGATGCGCTTCTGCTGCGCCATATCAACACCTCGTTCGCGATATATTTGCCACAAAAGGCATGTTTAGCAAAGCCCCCGGTCGCTCGAGGGCTTTCGCCTGTCAGAAAGCGCGTTGGACTGCCGGAACTCGCTTACTTGCCCGTGAAGACCACGTCGTTGAAGAAGATGCCGCCGTTCGCGGTCACGACGAGGTTCGGGATGTCCGCGCGGTAGGCGCAGTACTCCACGTCGGAGTAGAGGGGCAGCATGGAGCAGCTCTCGAAAATGTCCATCTGGATCTCGGTGACGAGCCGCGACATCTCCCCGACGTCCGCGGTGGTCGCGCAAAGCTCCACCTTGGCGTTGTACGCGTCGGTCTCCTCCTGCGTCCTGCCGTTGAGGTCGTAGTAGCAGTAGTTGAGCACGAGTATGGGCTCGCCCCAGCCGAGGCACTCGATGCCCATGTCGTAATCGTCCTCGTTGATGCGGTCGTAGATGTAGTTCCAGTCGATGGTCTCGATATTCATCCTGATGCCGATCGCCTTGAGCTGCTGCTGCATCTCCTGCGCGACGGTGACGCTCGTGCCCGAGGAGCGCGCGAGGAACGTGAACTCGAGCACGCTGCCGTTCTTTTCAAGGTATCCCTCGGCGTTCATGGCGTAGCCGGATTCGGCGAGAAGCCGCTTGGCCTCCTCCACGTCGTTGGCGAGGTTGGCCTTGAACCAGTCCGCGGCGTCCGTGGTGTAATACTGCATGCCGGAGGTGATCATGGAATACTCGGGCTTGAAGGAGCCCTTGCACATGACCTCCATCGCGTCGCGGTCGAGCGCGAGGAAAATGGCCTTGCGCACGTTGTAATCGTCGAGGTGCGGAGAGTCGGTGTTGAGCTCGCAGTATTCGATGTTGGGGAACGTGCTGTTCAATACGACCACGTTCTCGACCCCCTGGAGCTCCGCGTACTGCTCCATGTCGATGCCCGAGAGCATGTCGAGCTCCCCGTTCCCGAGCATGGTGTTGAGGGTGAACGTCTCGGTCTCGGCGATTTTAATCGTGATGTGGTCGAGCTTCGAGGGACCCTGGTTCTTGACGAGCGGGTTGCTGGTCTTGTAGTGCGGGTTGGGCTTCAGGGTGATGTGCGAGCCCGCGACATATTCCTCGACATAGAACTGCCCGTAGGGGATGGCGCCCCACTGCATCTCGTCCTGAGAGAGGTTGTTGATGCCGTCCGCCTTGAGGATGCCCATGAAGGCGTGGCTGAGGAAGTAGATGAGGTCCGTGCGGTAGTTGGAGAGGTGCAGGATGACGTTGCTGCCGTCGGCCTCCATGCTCTCGATGTTGGAGTAGCCGTAACCCCAGTCGCTGTACTCCTGGCCGTACTCGATGGAGGCGATGACGTCCTCGGGCGTGACGGGCGTGCCGTCGTAGAACTTGAGGTCGCTCGGGAAGAGCAGCTTGATGGTCAGCCCGTCCTCGCTGACCTCCATGCCCGTGCAGATGTTGGGCAGTATCTTCGTGGGGTCGTTTGGATCCTGGATGAAGAACGAATCCGAGATGAGGTCCTGCAGTCCCGTCCAGTTCGCGCAGCGGTAAAGGTCGGTGCCCAGCCATTCCCCGTCGTAGAGCGTGAGGGAGTTCTCCTCGGCGGAGACCTGTTTCGTCCCGCAGCCCGCCGCCGCGGAGACGATCATCGCGAGCGCGATGAACAGGGCGATGAATCTCTTTTTCATTTTTGTTCCTCCTTGAAGCGTTTATTGTTTCTCTTTTAAGGCTTTCGCAAAAAACGAAAGCAAACTGAATCCTTTTATTCGTATAAAAAGCAGCTCGCGACGTGGTTTTTGCCGACCGTCGCGTCGTGCGGCATCTCCTTACGGCAGCGCTCCGTGGCCTCGGGGCAGCGCGCGGCGAAGCGGCAGCCCGGCGGCAGGTCGATGAGGCTGCCCGGGTCGCCCGCCATGAGATGCTTCTCGCGGTTTCTCTGCCGCGGGTCGAGGATGGGCGAGGCCGCCATGAGCCCCCTCGTATACGGGTGCTTCGGGTTCCCGGTGACCTCCTTCGTCGGGCCGTACTCCATGAGCCTGCCGAGGTACATCACCGCCACCCTGTCGGAAATGTAGCGGATGACGTTGAGGTCGTGCGTGATGACGAGATAGGTCAAATGCAGCTTTTCCTGAAGGTCGAGGAGCAGGTTCAATATCTGCGCCTGCACGGAAACGTCGAGCGCGCTCGTCGGCTCGTCGAGCACCATGATCTTCGGCTCGAGCACGAGCGCGCGCGCGATGGCGATGCGCTGGAGCTGCCCTCCCGAAAGCTGGTGCGGATAGCTGTAGAGATAGCGCTCATCCATCTTCACGAGGCTCATGGCGCCGCGCGCCTTCTCGCGCGCCTCAACCTTCGGCACGCCGTGCAGCACCATGGGCCGCATGATGGAGCTCTCGACCGTCTGGCGCGGGTTGAGGTTCGCGGCCGGGTCCTGGAACACCGCCGCGATGTTGCGCCGGAATTTCTTCAACTCTCCGCCGCGCAGCTTCCCCGCGTCCGCCCCGTCGAAGAGAACCGCGCTCTCCGTGGGACGCGCGAGGTTTAAAATCACGCGGGCGAGCGTGGTCTTGCCGCTGCCGCTCTCCCCCACGAGTCCCACGATCTCGCCGCGGTGGATGGAGAGGGTCACGCCGTCGACCGCCCGGACCGCGGGGCTTTTGCCCACAAGCTGCCCGCCCGAGAGCGGGAAGTATTTTTTAAGTTCTTTCATTTCGATGACGGGTATTTCCCGCGCTTCGCGTTTTGCCTGCTCCATCAGATCGTTTTCGCCTCCTCCGTCAAGTGGCAGCGGTAGGTATGCCCGCGCCCCGCCTCGCGCTCCGGCGGGTCGGTATCGGTGCAGATTCCCTGCGCGATGGGGCAGCGGTTGGCGAAGCGGCAGCCCGGCTTCGCGCCGAGAATGCGCGGCACCGTGCCTTCGATGACCTGCAGCCTGCCCTCGTCCTTGGTGGTTTTGGGGAGCGCGCGCATGAGGAGCTTCGTATACGGGTGCACGGGGTCGTCGAACACCGAGAACACGTCGCCCTGCTCGACGATCTCGCCCGCGTACATGACGCCGATCCTGTCGGCGACCTCGGCGACGAGGCCGAAGTTGTGGGTGATGAGGAGTATCGACGCGCCGTGGGAATCGCGCAGATCCTTGATGATCTCGAGGATCTGCGCCTCGATGGTGACGTCGAGCGCGGTCGTGGGTTCGTCCGCGATGAGCAGCTCCGGGTTCCTCGAGAGCATCATGGCGATCATCACGCGCTGGCGCATGCCGCCCGAGAGCTCGTGCGGGAAGCTCAGGGCGCGCTTTTCGGCGTCCGGCATGCGCACGTCCTTATAGAGCCGGACGACGCCCTCCCATACCGCGCGCCTGTCCTTCACGTCGAGCAGCATCGCCTCCGCGACCTGGCTGCCCGTGCGGTAAACGGGGTTGAGCGAATCGAGCGGGTTCTGGAAGATCATGCCCATGCGCTTGCCGCGCAGCGCCTCGAGCCTGCGCTCGCCCGCGTGGCTGATGTCCTCCCCGTCGAGGAGGATCTTGCCCGTGACGCGCTCGTTGCCGCTCATCAGAAGGCGCATGACCGTATGGGCGACGGTGCTCTTGCCGCAGCCGCTCTCGCCCACGAGCGCCATGATTTCCCCCCTGCCGATCGCGAGGCTGACGTTCCGGACGGCGGAGAGGTATCCGCCGCGCACGCGGTAATCGACGCTCAGGTTTTCGAGTTTTAAGAGTTCCTGTGCCATGCCGCCTCCTTACAGGCCCTTGAGCCGCGGGTCGAGCAGGTCGCGCAGCCCTTCGCCCAAAAGGTTGAAGCCGAACACCGTGTAGACGAGCGCGAGGCCGGGGAAAATGCTCAGCCACTGGCCGTTTCGGATATAGCTCATGCCGTGCGATATGGCGAGCCCCCAGTCGGGCGAGGGCGGCTGCGAGCCGAGGCCGAGGAAGCTCAGCGTCGTGGTCGACATGATCATGCCGGGCAGGTTCATCGACACGAGCACGATGAGCGCGGGAACCACGTTGGGGAAAATGTAGCGCAGGATCAGCGAGAGCGCGTTCTCGCCGAACGCGACGCCCGTCTCGACGAACGCCATGTTCTTGATGGCCATGGTCTTCGCGCGCACGGTGCGCGCGTAGCTCGCCCAGTTGACGAGCGCAATGGCGATGATGGAGTTGGTGAGGCCCTTGCCGAGTATCGTCACCACCGCGAGCGCGAGGATGAGCCCCGGGACGCACCAGGTGACGTCCGCGAGGAACATCAGCGCCCGGTCGACCCACCCGCCGAAATATCCCGCCAGGAGCCCCGCGACGAGGCCGAGCGCGAGCTGGATGGCCGTGCCCAGCAGCGCGACGCGCAGCGTGATGCGCGTGCCGTAGACGATCTTGCTGAACATATCCCGCCCGAACTCGTCCGTGCCGAAGACGTACTGCGCGCTGGGCGGCTGCAAAACCGCGTCCTTATGGAACTCGTCGTAGCCATAAGGCGCGATGCCCTTCGCGAAGAGCGCGAGGACGACGATGCTCGACAGGATCAAAAAGCCTATGACGAAGTTCGCGTTCTTCCAGCAGGAGGAGAGGAACTCCCGAAGCGGCGAATGGTTCATCCGTTTGCCCCTCCCGTCATGGAGATGCGGATGCGCGGGTCGAGAAGGCCCACGACGATGTCGCTGAGCGTGTTGAAGACGACCGTCAGCGCGGAAATGACGAGCACGCAGCTCTGCACGACCGCGTAATCCTGCAAAATGATCGAGTTGACGAGGAGGTTCCCCATGCCGGGGATGCCGAAGATGCGCTCCGTGATGACCGCGCCCGAGATGAGCCACGGGATGCTCATGAAGACGAGCACCGTGATGACGACGAGCGCGTTGCGCAGGATATGCCGGACGAGCACGGCGCGCCGCGAAAGCCCCTTCGCGTAGGCCGTGAGCACATAGCGCTCGCGGAACACGTCGAGCACCTCGCTTTTCGTGAGACGGATGGTGCCCGCGACGCCGCTCAGCACCCCGCCGCCGATGGGCAGTATCCAGTTCATCGGCGTTTCATAACCCGAAACCGGCAGCCAGCCGAGCGTTACGCCGAAGAGGAGGATCAGGAGCACGTAGAGCCAGAACTGCGGCACCGCCGTCATCACGAGGGTGGAGTTGACGATGAGGCGGTCGAGGAAGCTGTCCTTCCTGTACGCGCACAGGAGCCCGAGCGGGAGGGCGATGAGCATCTCGAAGAAAAGCGTCCAGCCGCACAGGCGAAGGCTCAGCGGCACGCGGAAGCGCATCATCTCGTTGACGGGCTGCTTGACGCGAAGGGAGGTGCCGAAGTCCCCGCGGAGCACGATTTTGCCGATCCAGTCGAAATACTGCACGACGAGCGGGCGGTCGAGCCCGTACTCATGGCGCAGCAGCGCGCGCCTCTCCTGGGAGACCTTCCTGTCCACCATCAAATCGACCGGGTCGCCCGGCATCAGGTGCAGCATGCTAAAGACGAGCACGGACACGATGGCGATCAGCAGAAGCCCGCTGAGCAGCCTCTTTGCGATAAATTTCAACACGGGGGCGTTCACCTCTCTCGGCTTTTGGGCGTATGGACGCGGACGATTCAGAAACGCGCGGATGGTTAAACTGATTATATCCCGCCCTTCCGGGCGCGGCCATTGCAGAACGCGTATGGCGGCGCGCGAATTACATTGCGTTTTATGCTCAAACGCCTTATAATGAAAACCAGGAAAGAGAGGTGAATCGCGGCATGGAAAACGCTAAAACATGCAAAATCCGCACCGCGCCAAAGCGGCGCCGCCTCCTTCGCGCGCGCGTATGAACGACCGAGAAAGGCGCTTCCTCTTCCGCACCGGCGGCACGTTCCACCTCTACCTCGACAACGATTACAGCGGCTATTCGCAGCCGCACAGCCACGACTTCTATCAGCTCCTGCTGCTCAACAGCGGGCACATCTCCTTCATGCAGGGCGGCACGAAATACCGCCAGACGCCGGACGATCTGTTCTTCACCCCGCCCAAATGCGAGCACAGCCTGTTCTTCTTCGGCGGCGGCATCAGCTATTACTGCCTCTCGTATACGCAGGAAATCGCGAAGCCCCTGCTCGCGCAGTATCCGGAGCTTTCGCCCGATTTTTCGAACTTCCCGCCCATGCTGCGCGCGGACGCGCGCGCGGCGGCCTTCATCCGCGCGTCGTTCGACGCGGCGCTCCTCGAGGGGGATATCCTCAACGGCATGGCGGGCGAACCCTCGGAATATCTCGCCGCCGCGGCGCTCTCCCGGGCGTTCGCCTTAGCCCGCGCGCATGTGAGCGCGAACGCCAAGGGCGAATCCGCCCCCGACGCGGACGCCGCCGTGCACGCGGCCGTCCGGTACATCGACAGGCATTTTTTCGAAGACATTTCCGTGGACGGCGTCGCCAAGAGCGCGGGGCTCTCCAAGTCCTTTTTCTGCAGGAAGTTCCAGGAGATCGCGGGCGTGCCGCCCAAAAGGTATATTACGGAAAAGCGCATGCACGAGGCGTTGAAGCTCATCCACGGGGGAGAGCTTCCGCTCGGGCGCATCGCCGAGGACGTGGGCTATCAGGATTTTTCAACGTTTTATCGCAGCTTCCACAAAATGACGGGCGTTTCGCCCTCCGCCTATAAGGCGAGCCTCCTCGGGGACAGCGATCCGAACGACCGCAGGCGCTTCCAGCCGTAAGGCGGCGGCACCGCCGCATGCGGTTTTGCCGAACGCCGGTTGACCGGGCGCGCAAAGTGGAATACTAGCGGGAGAAAGGTTTCGGGAGGCGCGCGATGAGAGACTTTGACGACCCCTTCGGGCGATACGAGGATTTCGACACCGGCTTCGACGACGGCGCCGTTGGCATGACGACGCTGATGACGCTCTTGGACGATTACGACCAATGCGAGTGCTTCTGCGACGACGGCGACGGGTTTTAACCGGGCGGAAAGGCGGAAAGGAGGAAACGATGGGGAATTCCGTTTTATCGGGCATCCTAGGGCTTGCCGTCGGGGACGCGCTGGGCGTGCCGGTGGAATTCATGGGCAGGGACGGCCTTCGGGCCAATCCCGTGACGGGCATGCGCGCCTACGGCACGCACATGCAGCCCGCGGGCACCTGGTCGGACGACACGAGCCTGACGCTGTGCCTGATGGCGTCCGTCGCGGAAAAGAGCTTTGTCGATTACGAGGACATCATGCGCCGCTTCGCGTCCTGGCTCAACCGGGGGGAGCTTGCCGCGCGCGGCAAGGCGTTCGACATCGGCACGACGACGCGCGCCGCCATCCGCTGCCATCTTAGCGGAAAATCCGCGCTCGCCTGCGGCGGCGCGCAGGAGCGCGCGTGCGGCAACGGCTCGCTGATGCGCATACTGCCCGCCGCCTACCTCATCGCGGGGAAGGCGAAAAACGCCAGCGAAGTCGCGTGGGAGGAACTCTCCCTCGTACACGACATTTCCCGCCTGACGCACGCGCATCCCGTGTGCTTCGTCGCCTGCGGGATATACGTCTTAGTCGCCGTGAACCTCCTTTCCGGCATGGGGAAGGAGGATGCGGTCGCGGACAGCATCGCCCGCGCGCGCTCTCTCTACGAGGCGCGGGAGGAATTCGCCCCGGCGCTTTTTAAATTCGCGCGGCTCGCAAACGTGCGCGAGTTGAGCGAGGAGGATATCAAGAGCGACGGCTATGTGGTCCACACGCTGCTGGCGGCGCTCTGGTGCCTCATCACGACCGAAACCTACCGCGCGTGCGTGCTGCGCGCCGTGAACCTCGGCGAGGACACGGACACCACCGCTGCCGTCGCGGGCGGGCTCGCGGGCATTTATTACGGGCTTTCCGGCATCCCGGCCGACTGGCTCGCGGCGCTCGCCAAACGCGAGGAAATCGAAGCGCTCTGCGGCGCGTACCGCCCGAACATCGGGGCGTGAGGAGGTGAAACAGGCGCCTGTCACGTCGCGCTGCGCGGCGGTTCCTGTTTACTCGATCCCCTTATATCCGTTCTTTTCCGCATGACCAAGCAAATACAGGAAGGCAAAGGCGGGGATGCGAAGCAATTCGTCGCCGGAAGCGGTCGTATGAGCGCCGTAATCGCCGGCGCTCTTGGTTACAATGATCGACGCGGAAGCTTCTTTGCATAACCGGCAGATTGCGTCATCATCCGCAACCGGCGCGCCTTCACGGTATTTCACTTCAATCAGAATGTTCTTGCCACTGGAATACTCCACGACGATATCGACTTCCTTATCCTTGCGCCCTCCGCGGTAATAGCCGACCGATGTAGCCTTTTGATAATAAAACGCCGCCACATGCTTATAAACGGAAGTTTCAACCACCTTTCCCATCTCTGTTGGATCGGTCAAAATCGAATCGTCCATCAGCACCGCGTTGCGGATGGCCGCATCCGCGATATAGATCTTCGGGCTGGCCTTGAGGACTTTTTTTCCAGCCATATCGATTGGCCAGCTCTGATAGATCAGGTTGGCGCTTTCCAAATAGCGGATATAGTTCTCCACGGTAGGGCGGGAAACGCCCTGCAGCTCTTTGGCTATGGCCTCTATGGATACAACGGAGGATGACACATTGCAAAGATACAGGAAAATCCGTTCCAACTCCGTCGAGTTGCGGATGGGATAGAGCGAGGGTAAATCTCGCTTAAGCACCTTATCCACAACGTCTTCTCTCAGGATTTGCTGCGCCATTAAGTCATTGTCCGCCAGCGCCAGCTCCGGGAATCCACCCACCTGCAAATAGCGGATAAAATGATTGTTCACCTTTGAAAGCTGCAGCATGATTTGCGTCCGCTCCTGCTGCGACTTGTGCAATAAAGACGTTATGTTCACGGAAGAAGCCAGGGCGGGCCGGTCGATATTCATGAGTTCGCAATACTCATAAAAGGACATGGTTGGAACCTGAATCACGGACCAGCGGCCCGCGCCGCTTTCATTCGCCCCTTTCATCAATGCCGGGCTGGCGGAGCCGGTCGCTATTATTTTTGTGTCGGGCTGAATGTCATAGATCGTTTTCAGCCATTTATCCCAATCCTGCGCATATTGCACTTCATCAAAGAAATAGTAACAGTCCTTCCCGGCATAGATATTTTCGTGATAGGCTTCCAGGATTTCGCTGAACGCGCCCAGCTTCAGCATCGGGTGATCCAACGAAATATAAAGAATCCCGGCAGGATCCATCCCCCCCAACAGCAGTCGCTCGATGAGCTGATACTGTATCGTCGTCTTGCCGACGCGCCTCGTGCCGGTCAGAACAACGGAGCGTCGGATGCTTGTCTGCTCCAGGCGTTTCGTCGCTTCGTAAAAAGCAAACCTTTTATATGTTTTGGCCATTTTCGGATTCACCAGCCCCGTTTTCCACCACGGATTATAGGCTGTTAAAACCTTCAGAATCCCTTCTTTGGTCGTAATCGCCACGGAATCACCTTCTTTCGCAAATAGAATAGCATTTGTTTTTATCTTTGTCAATAAATATTCAAACTATACTTAGAATATTTTCAAGCAGTTATTCTTTTTTTGCTCGTATAAATAAAAAGGAAGAACCGTATCGCTTTTGGTAGCGATGCGGTTCTGACCTGCGGTGTTTCGCGACAGACTCCCACCTTTCGCGGAGTGTTTGATCGAGTATGTTATCTGAAAGAAAGGCAATGCCGGCTCACTTCCCGCATTGGATCTTCCCCTCGATGAGATCGGCGATCGGGTCGAGCCAGTCGCCATCGAACGCCTCGATCTCGCCCGCGTCGGAAGCCTCCGCGAGCCTGGGATCGATGGGAAGCCGCGCGGTTTTCGCGATCGAAAGGCGCCCGGCGGTCTCCTCGAGGCGGCTTTCGCCGAAGGGCTTGATGATTTTGCCGCAGTCCGGGCACGCGACATAGCTCATGTTCTCCACGAGCGCGAGCACGGGGATATTCATCATGCCGGCCATGTTGACCGCCTTCTCGACGATCATGCCCACGAGCTCCTGCGGCGTGGTCACGATCACGACGCCGTCTATCGGGATGGACTGGAACACCGTCAGCGGCACGTCGCCCGTCCCCGGGGGCATGTCGATGAACATCACGTCCACGTCGCCCCAGACGACGTCCGTCCAGAACTGCTTGACCGCGCCCGCGAGGATGGGGCCGCGCCAGACGACGGGTGCCGTATCCTCCTCGAGGAGCAGATTGATGCTCATCACGGGGATGCCGGTTTTCGTCAGCACGGGAAAGAGGCCGTCCTCGCTGCCCTCGGCCTTCTTCGTCACATGGAAGATCCTGGGGATGGAAGGGCCCGTGACGTCCGCGTCGAGCACGGCGCTCTTGTAGCCGCGGCGCTTCATTGTGACCGCAAGCAGCGAGGTCACCATGGATTTGCCCACGCCGCCCTTTCCGCTCACGACGCCGATCACGCGGCGGATACGGCTCATCCGGTGCGGTTTCTCGAGAAAGTCCGTCTTCTCCCGCGAGGGGCAGTTCAGCGTGCAGGAGGAACAATCGTGGCTGCAGTTTTCGCTCATTTTACTTCTCCAAATTCCTCGTTGTTTTACATAGACTATTATACACCAAATCGAGGAGATTCGGCACGGCTTTCGCCGGGAATTCCGCTTTATGGCCGCGCTTGCCAAGGCGGCGGGCCGATATTATAATGAACGTAATTTCAACAGGGAGGTGGACGTATGGCGCGGGAAATCGTGCTCCTGGACGGCGCTATGGGAACGGGCCTGTGGGAGAAGGCGGGCGATTCGAGGCCCGTGTGGCTCTACAACCTCGAGAAGCCGGAAATCGTTAGGGAGCTGCACGAGGAATACGTCGCGGCGGGCGCGCGGATTATCCAGTCCAACACCTTCTGCGCCAACGAGATGGCCGTAAAATCCTCGGGCTACGCCGCCAAGGAGGTCGTATCCGCGGGCGTACGCCTCGCCAAAGAGGCCGCCTCGGGGAAGGACGTCAAGGTTGCGCTCGACGTGGGGCCGCTCACGGCGCTGCTTCAGCCTTTTGGCGAAGTGTCGCGCGAGGAAGCCTCGGCGCTGTTCGCCGAGCAGATCGAGGCGGGCATGCAAGAAAAACCCGACTGCGTTTTCCTCGAGACCTTCATGGACCTCGAGATGATCTCCCTCGCGCTCGCACAGGCGCGGCGGTACGACCTGCCCGTCTTCTGCTCGATGAGCTTTACGAAGTTCGGCAAAACCATGATGGGCAATTCCGTCGAAAAGATCTCCGAACGGCTCAAGGCCGGGGGCGCGTTCGCCGTGGGGCTCAACTGCTCCCTCGGGCCGGACGCGGCGCTGCCCGTCATCCGCCGCTTCGCCGAATGCACGGACCTGCCGCTCATCTTCAAGCCCAACGCGGGCCTGCCCTCGGAGGAGGGGAACGCGGAGTTCGACGCGGAGACCTTCGCCGCGGACGTTCTCGCCGCCGCGGAGGCGGGCGCGACCTACGTGGGCGGCTGCTGCGGCACGAACCCGAAGTATATCGCGAAATTAGACGAAAAGCTCCGGGCGCTTCGCTAGCATATTTGCGCCCGCAGGCGTCAATCTAATAGCATGGCGGACGTCATCACGCATTACATCACGGCGCTGCGCTTCTTAAAGGCGCGCCCGGGTTTTCCGCGCGATTTCGCGCGGGGGCTTCTGTTCGGCTCGCAGGGGCCGGACCTCTTCTTTTTCGGCGGCACGCGCAAGAGCTATGTGTTCGCCTGCGCCATACACGACGGCAGCCCCGCGGCGCTGTTTTCCGACCTCATGGAGGACATCGCAAACGAGAGCGAGCTTTACCGGGGCTACGCGCTGGGCGTGCTGCTGCATTATTTCGGCGATCGGAACATCCACCCCTACGTGGGCGACCATTGCAGAAAAAACCCCTCGCCCTACGTCCACGCGTTCTTTGAAAGCGCCATCGACGCGTGCGTGTACGAGCGCGAGTTCGGCGCGCCCATCTGGCAATTCAATTACGACGCGGCGTTCCGGCGCGACCGCGCGCTCGCCCTTGCCGCGCGCGATTTCTGGAGCAGGCGTCTGGGCGGCGCGCTGCGCCTTTCCTACGTGCGGCGCTGCCTCGACACTATGGCCTATCTGACGAAGGTTTTTTCCCGCGCGAAGCCCGGCACGGTGAAGTTTGCGGCGCGCATCGGAAAGCTCGCCGGAAAGCCGGAGGCCGCCCTCGCGCATTTCAGGCCCAAGGCCGACGCGCGCGTCATGAACGACAGGCGGGAGGAATGGCTCTCGCCCGCGGGGCCCTGCCGCGAGAGCGTGGAGGACATCCTCGCGCGCATCCTCGAGGATTTCGCGCGCGCGTACGACGCGCTGCAGGAGGGAACCTATCGCTTCGCCTGCACGGAGCCCTTTTCCTACGGCGCGTAAAGGCGGGGCTTGCATATCCCGCGCGCTCGACATATAATAATATCGCTTCGGGGGGTGGTGCGATTCCACACCGGCGGTGATGCGGCGAGAGCCGACGAGCCCGCGAACCGGCGCTTTCGCGCCGGCCGAGCCGGTGAGATCCCGGGGCCGACGGTACAGTCCGGATGAGAGAGGCAGGGCTTTTTGCTGCGTCCCCCCGCTTTGAGGCGGGGGTATTTTTTTATGTGGGGTGAACGGAATGAGAAATCCAAAGGTTGAAAAGCTCGTCAAGATGGCGCTGCTGTGCGCCATGTCGCTCGCGCTGATGTACGTCGTGCGTTTCCCGCTGATACTGCCGTACCTCGAGTACGACATGGCGGACGTGCCCATTTTGATCGGCACGTTCCTCTACGGCCCGCTCGCGGGGCTCGCGCTCACGGCGATCGTGAGCTTCCTGCAGGCGGTGACGGTCTCCGCCGGGTCGGGCTGGATCGGCGGCATGATGCACTTTTTCGCCACGGGCGCGTACGCCGCCGTGGCGGGCATCCTCTACCGCAGGAGGCATGACCTCAAGGGAGCCATCGAGGGGCTGATCTTCGGCTCCGCCGCGATGATCCTCATCATGGTGCCGCTCAACTATTTCCTCTCGCCGCTTTTTTTAATGAGCGACGCGATCGGCTACCGGCAGGCGCAGGAGATGATCTGGGGCATCATCTGGAGCTTCGTCGCCTTCAACGCCGCGAAGGCGGGCATCAACTCCGTTGTGACGTATCTTATTTATAAACCGGTGTCAAAATTGTTCAAAAAAGAGTTTTTTGGGCCGAAAAAGCAGGAAAAGTAGCCAGGTTACATTGTAATCTGTTGTATTTCGCAACCGGATTGCAATATAATGACCGTAATAAATGCAAAAGCGCCGCATAGCGGCGCCAGGGAAGGGGGAACGGCGCTTATGGCGCTGCCGCAGAACAGGCGCGACAATCTCGTGCTCACCGCCATGATCGTGCTGCTCGTGGCGGCGACGCTGTTCTCCATGTTCCTCTACCAGCACGCGTCGGTCACGCGCATCCGCACAAAGGCGTACAACGCGCTCGTCGAGAGCGTCGGGAAGGAGCGGGAAATTTTCCTCGCCGCGCTCGAGTGGCAGTACCTTTCGCTCGAAACCGTCGCCGCGGGCCTGTCGGGAAAGGACGGCGACGAGGCGGAAGCCCTGCTTGCGGCGCTGCGCCCGCTCGCGGAGCAGACGGATTATATGCGCCTCTACCTCGCCTATCCCGACGGCGGCGCCGTCGCGGACGACGGAGAAGCCATCGATGTTTCCGACAGGCGGTATTTCCAAACCGCGCTCCGGGGAAGCCGCGGGGTCGAATCCGTCGTGAGCCGCATAGACGGCGCGCGCCGCTTCATCATCTCCGTGCCGGTCATGCGGGACGGAGAGGTCGCCTACGTGCTTTTCGCCGCCTGCAACGAGGAGGCGCTCGCGGACCTTCTGCGCGCGGGCGCGGGCGGCGGGCACAGCTACACGATCCTCTGCGAAGCGGACGGCACGCGCATCCTCGCGGGCTACGGCAGCGGCTCCGCTCCCTTAGAAAACCTGTTCAGCGCGTTCGAGGGCGCCATGGACGGGGGCGCGCTTGAGGCCGTGCGGGAAGACTTTAGAAGCGGCCGCCCGGGCGTCGCGCGCTACACGGCGGCGGAGGACGGCGAAACCTACGTCGCCTACGCCCCGCTCGGCCTGAACGGCTGGATGGTCTCTTCCGCCGTGCCCGCGGCAAGCATCAGCGCGGAGGTCACGCAGACCGTGCGCTCGGGCTATCTCATCATCACGTCGATCATGATCATCTCGGCGGCGTTCGTGCTGCTCTTCGCGTGGGTGTCCCGGCAGGGCACGCTGCGCATGCTGCACGACCAGGCGCTTTTAACCGAGAGCGACGCGCGCTACCGCATGGCCATCGAGAACACGACCGTCGCCATCTGGGATTATGACATCGCGCGCCGCCGCATCACGCTGGACGCGCGCTCGATGAAATTGCTCGGCGCGGACGCGGAAATCCTCGAGGATGTGCCGGAGTCGCTCATCTCCTCGGGCTATGTGCATCCGGACAGCGCGGAGGAACTGCGCGCGCTGCACGCTCGGCTCGCCGCGGGCGATCCGACGACGGAGGGCGTGATCCTTTTAAGCGACGCCGGCCGCGAAACGTGGCGCTACGAGCACATCCGCTACACGAACCTGTTCGACGAGAAGGGCGCGCCCTATCTCGCCATCGGCATGGGGGAGGACGTCACCGCGGAATACGCCGACAAGCGCAGGCTCGACGAACTCTCCATCCGGGCGGAGAGCGATTCGATGACGGGGCTCCTCAACCACGCCGCGACCTTCAGCCACATCAAGCGCTATCTGAGAGGCGAGGGCGCGGCCGACACGCACGCTCTGTTCATGATCGACATCGACGACTTTAAGCAGGTCAACGACACGCTCGGCCACCAGATGGGCGACGCCGCCATCCGGGGGATCGCCTCCGCCATCCGCGGCGCGTTCCGCGCGAGCGACATCGTGGGCCGCGTGGGCGGGGACGAATTCATGGTGCTGGTGAAGAACGTGCCCGATATGGGCTTTGTGGATAAAAAGGCGCGCGAGCTCGTCGACGCGCTGCGCTTCCCCTGCGGGGCTGGGGACGCCTCCGCGCCGGTTTCGGCGAGCGTGGGCGTCGCGATCTATCGCGGGGACGGGCGCGGTTTCGAGCAGATCTACGCCGAGGCCGACCACGCGCTGTACCGCGCCAAGAGCGCGGGCAAGGACCGCTTCGTCATCGGCGGCGAGGGGCTGTGACCGTGCCGGGACAGGGCGCACCCGCGCCGGAGGCTGTTTTGAGGGGACAATCCGCGCTCGCGCGCTTCGCGCTTTCGGGCGCGGATTTTTCGCTTATCCGCCACAACGAAAACGCCGTCTACGACGTGCGCGCGGATGGGAAACGGTACGTCCTTCGCATCCACGCGCCTGCGCCCGGCTTCGAGCCGCTGCCGCTGTGCGATGCGGATTCCCTCCGGCAGCGCAAAGCCGAGATGGATCTGCTCCGCTTCCTCAAAGAAGGCGGCCTTCGCGCGCAAACGCCCGTCCCGGGGCTCGACGGCGATGCCGTGCAGCGCCTCGACGACGGGACCCCCGCGACGCTGCTCGAATGGGCCGCGGGGGACAGCTACGACGCGCTCTGGGGCGACGCGGACCTGCCGGAAAGCGCCGCCTATGCCGCGGGCTTCGCAGCGGGCAGGCTCAACGCGCTGGCGCGCGGAACAACGCAAAACTTCGCCCGTTTCCGCCCGCGTTACGGGAAAGGGGTGCTTCCCATCGTCGATGAGAGGCTCCGCGCGGCGCATGACGCGGAGGTGGTCAATCGGGAGCAGCTTATCGTCATGCGCGCCGCACTTGGGCGCATGGGGCCGCTGATGCGCGGGGCGGAGGCTGAAACGGGCCTTTCCCTCTGCCACGCGGACATCTCCGCCGGCAACCTCGTCTGGGACGGGGATGCGGCGACGCTCATCGACTTCTCGCTCGCGGGGATTGCGAGCCCGTACCTCGACCTCGCCTCCCTGCTCACGAACTTCACGCGGGGACGCGTGCGGGACGGCCTATGCGCGGGCTGGGAGGACGGGTATGGCAAAAGGGCGCTGCTTCGGCTCGCGGAGCCTTACTGCGCCCTCGTCATCATGCTTTTCCTATCGCAGCGCTACCCCGCCGCGAAGGAATGGGACTGGTTCCCCGACGCGCTCGACGGGTGGACGCGGGACGTATTCCTCCCCCTCGCGCGCGGCGAAACGTTCATCGAAGGGTTCGTTCCAAAAAGAGCGCCCTTTACGCCAGCTTTAAAAATTCCATGACGAGCGCCGAGAAATAGGGTTTGGCGCGCTCCGCGGCCTCGAGCACCTCCTCCTCGGTGACGGGGTTTTCCGTGATGCCCGCGGCGTAGTTGCAAAGAAGGGATATGCCGAGCGTCCTCATGCCGCAGTGCGCGGCCGTGATGCTCTCGGGCACGGTGGACATGCCCACCGCGTCCCCGCCGAGCATGCGAAAGGCGCGGATTTCCGCGTGGGATTCGTATTGCGGGCCGAGCGCGTGGCAGTAGACGCCTTCGCGCAGGGTAAGGTCGAGCGCCGCCGCCGCTTCCTTCGCGAGCGCGCGGTAACTTTTGTCGAAAACGTTCCCCACGTCGGGGAAGCGCACGCCGAACTCGGGGATGTTGGGCCCCGCGAGCGGGCTTGCCTGCGAGAAATTGAGGAAATCCGAAAGGAGCATCAACTCGCCGATGTTGAACTCCGTGTTGAGTATGCCCGCGGCGTTGGTGACGAGCATGGAACTCGCGCCAAGCAGCCTCGCCACGCGCACCGGGAAGCCGATCTCCGCGGGCTCATAGCCCTCGTAACGGTGCATGCGCCCCTGCATGATCATGACCCGCTTTCCGCAAAGCGCGCCGAGCACGAGCATCCCCTTGTGGCCCGGCGCGGTCGATGCCTTGAAGCCCGGGATGTCCGCATACGGGACGACCGTTGCGTCCTTTACAAGCTCTCCGATGAAGCCGAGTCCCGAGCCGAGTATCAGGAGAAACTCCGGCTCCACATCCGTCCTGGCGCGGACGGCTTCCGCCGCGCGGACATAATCCTCATACGCATACGCCATAACGTTCCCTCCGGAATCTTCTTTTTTCTGAGTATACCATCGAACGGAGGAAGACGTCCATCCGGGAAAGCGCGAACGGCCCTCGCTTCCACGAGGGCCGTTCGCGCCGATCAGGATCGGTAAAATCGATTACGCGCGGACCTTCCTGACGGTCGCGGCGGCGGCTGCGATGAAGGCGATCGCGATCATCGCGAAGCCGATCACGGTGGAAGCGTCGCCGGTCTGCGGAGGCTGGACCGGGCCGGGCTGCACGATCGACTGATAGCCGCCCGGCAGAACGGTGGAGACGGTGCCGGAGGCGCTCTTGATCAGGTTGTCGATGATGAGCTTCGCGTTCATGTACTTCGTGCTGCCGTCCCAGGCGAAGCCGAGCGCACCCATGAAGAAGTCGAAGAGCGTTTTGAGCGCGGCGTAGCCCGGATCTCCGTACTGGGTGGAGGCGAGGCCGTCCTTGAAAGCGATGTTGTTGTTCAGATCAAGGAAAACCTGATAATAGTTCGCGCCGTTGTAGAGGAAGACGCGCTGGATCTTATCCGCTCCGTCGGTGTCGAATACGATCGCGCCGCCGCTGTAGCTGAACGCCCAGTCGCCGAGCGTGGACGCGTCCGCGCCGGCCGTCACCTGATAGCCCTTATAAAGGAAGGTCGTGGGCAGAGCGGTCGCGCCGGCGGAGATGTTGATGGAGGCGACGATGTCGCCCGCGCTGGCTGCGCGGAACACGAACATGTACTTCAGGGTCTGCGCGGACGCGCCGAGCGCGACGGACTTCGAGTCGGTGAACACGTTCTTGTTGTCGACGCCGCTCGTGCCGAGCATGGGATCATACACGACGGGGCTGGTTTCGAGGTCCACCTCGCGGACGGCTTTCACGTTGGTGATCTTGATGTTGATGGTGAGGTTCTGGAAGCTGACGCCCGGATAGAGCGCCGCGGCGTCGGCAGCGGTGGGGAGGGTCGCCGTGAAGTAAACGCGGCCGAGGGTATCCTGCACGACGCCCCTGCTGTCGTTCCAGACGGGGAAGTAGATGCCGTTGGCGCCGTATCCGCCCACCGTGGCGGAATACCACTCATACTTCTCGGCGGTCATCGCGAAATCGCCGTAGTTCGGCGGCGTCGTCTGGGGTTTATCCCAGCCGGTGGCAGCCAGAGTCGGCGCCGCGAGGGCGAGCGCCATCGCGCATACCATGACGAGTGCAAACAGTTTCTTCATTTTCCTAACTCCTTTCAGTTCACGCGTGTTCGCCGGGCATTCCCCGGCGGGTGACGCCGCCGTCGGTTTCCAAACAGCCACATCACAGCATTGAGTATTTCTCATGCTATTAAAATTATTACGGCTTTTTAATAATATGTTAGGATTCGACAGAACTAGTTTTTTTGCGGCACACGCGGCAGGCTGGGAGCAAATCCGGATAAAAAGGGAGCGGCCTTTCGGCCGCTCCCGCGTTGCTGTTTCACGATGTTTACCTGCCGGTCGTCCTGCGCCTGAAGGCCGCGCAGGCCGCTGCCGCCGCGCCGAGAAGCGCGAGCGCAGCCGCGAAGCCGGCAAGGCTTTCCCCGCCCGTCTGGGGCGCTCCGACCGGAAGCTCACCCTCCGGCGAGAAGCTCCCCTCGACCGTGATCGTATAACGCGTGGTGAGAAGGATGTAAGCCTGGCTCCCTTCCCCGATCGTCTCGGAGCTTACCTGGACGACGGCCTTGGACCAGTCGAGCGTGCCGGGCTTCCAGCCGCTAAAGACGTATCCCTCGCGATAAGGTGTGCCCGCGAGCGCAGGCTGCGTTCCGGAATCAACCACGTCATCGGGCCAGAAGAGCGCGCCGTCGGCATAATAGCCCACATAGCGAAGGTTGTAGAGCGCCCTCGTCTCGACCGGTATGTCGGAGAAAAAGCCTTCGGCCGTGGCCTCATAGTAGGAGGTGACAACCACAACGCCCTCGATGGTTTCATTCTTTTCATCGACCTTTTCCCAGCCGGGCTCTCTCAGGCTCCAGCCGGAAAAATAGCAGTCGTCGGGGCAAAATACGGAAGCGCTCGGGATGATCGGGCTGTCGCTCGGCCCCTCGGAGGCGGGATCGTCGGACTCGTCTAGGATATCGTAGTGCAGCGTATAGACCGCCCTGCTCTGGATCGGCAAGAACTGCGCAACCAGCGTCGCGCTGTACTCATAGTATAAGGTGGCGGAGCGGTAGTCCGGCGCGATTGCGGTTTCGTACCAGACCGGCGAACCCCAGTCGATGCTCTCGACTCCCCAGCCGCTAAATAGATAGTTCTCGGGCGCGCTCACGTCCGCCGCATCCGGGATGCCGGGCGCGGAATCGGCCCGGACGATGTCGGCGGGAAGCGTCGCGCCGGGGACGGCGCTCGAGAAGGAGAGGCTGTACTTATAGCTGCTTGAAGCGGGCAGCCACACCGCGAGCGCGAGGACGTCGTTCCAGTCGGTCCACTGGAGCGCCCAGATCCTGTATACGGTGATCGTGACGGTCGTGCCGGCCGGGTAAACCTCATCGCCGATCAGCCATCCCGAAAGGGCGAAGCCGTGCTTCGTCACGGAGCCGGAGCCGGGCAGCGTGAACGTGATCGTACCCGATTGCGTAAACGGAGCGGCAGTCTTGATGTTTTCCACGGCGATATCCTGGCTGTCGTCGCCCGCCAGGGTCCCGCCGTCCAGCAGGTAATGTACGGTCGACTGCGTACCGGCGGCAAGCGCCACCCCCGCTATGGACATCATCAGGATAAAGATGACGGCAAGCGCGGCAATCTTGGTAATGATGCTCCTCGATCTCATAATTCTGTTCCCCCTTTTGTGTTTTCTGTCTTCAGGCATGCGCCTGTCAGGTCGGCCGGGAAAGGCAGTTGAGAAAAGTTCGTATCAATCGTTTTCAAACGCTACAGCGCAAGTATAGCAGCTGGCAGTTACGCGACGGTTACAAAACGGCTTATTTTTCGCTTTTTTATTCCAAACGTAATATTTTCAGGGAAGGCCGCCGCATGCGGCTTTCTTCCGGGTGGTGACCTTGTTTTGTTGCGCGGCAGTGCATTCCTTCGCGGAAAAAGGGGGAGCGACCTTTCGGCCGCTCCCATCTGCTGTTGAGTTGCTTTTAGAAGTTTATTCTTCCTCCTGCCGGCGGCTCCTGCGCTTCAGGCCTGCCGCAGCGGTTCCGATCACCGCGCCGAGGGCCGCGAGCACCGCCGCAAAGCCGGCAAGGTCGTTCCCGCCCGTCGAGGGGGAACCCAGCGGGATCTCGGGGGTCGGGGTCGGGATGGGCACGTTCTCCGGTACGAAGCTGCCTCGGACAGTGATCGTGTTGGTGATGGTCCTCTGGATGTAGGGCGCACCCTCCTCGGGAGTGATGACCACATCGACCACGGTTACGGTGCCCTTGCTCCAATCCAGCGTGCCGGGAGTCCAGCCCGTGAAGAGGTAGCCGGAGAGGTAAGGCGCGCCCGCGAGGGTGGGCTGCGTCCCGGATCCGATCACGTTGTCCGGCCAGAAGATGCAGCCGCTGACATAGCCCTCGTAGATGAGGCTGTAGAGCGTCGTCTCGTTGATCTGCATCTGGGTGAAATAGCCGACCGCCGTGGCTTCGTAGTAGGAAGTCGTGACCTCAATGCCGTCGACCGTGTTGGTCGCCTCGTTGACCTTCACCCAGCCTTGGCCCGCGAGCGTCCAGCCGGAGAAGTTGTAGTTCTCGAGGGAGACGACGGCGTTCGGGATAATCTCCGCGCTGCCGGTCTGATCCGCCGGATCTTCGGGCTGGCCGTCGACCGCGGGGGTGATGTCATAGTGCAGCGTGTACACCGACGCGGTGTCGGTCTGGACGAACTGGGCGGTCAGGATCGCCGTGTACTCATAATAGGAGGTGACCAGCGTTCCGTCTTCCGAGGTGACCGTATCGTACAGCACCGCGGTGCCCCAGTCGATGGTCGACGGGTTCCACCCCGTGAACCGGTAGCCCGAAGGCGCGGTTACGCTGCCCGCTCCGGGGATGCCGGGCGCGGCATCCGCTCTGACGATGCTGAAGGGCAGCGTCGCGCCGGGGATGGGGCTCACGAAGGAGAGATTGTACTTGTAGACGTTCGCGTACCGGATTGTGGAGAAGCTGCCCGTGAGCGCCACGCTCTTGGTGGTGGTGATCACCCACTTGCCGTCGATCAGCGCGCCGCTGTCGGTGCTGCCGGTCACCGCGCTCCAGTCGATGCTGCTGACCAAAGCGCTGTCCTTATACCATCCGAAGAAGATCGCGCTCGCAGTGTTTGCGAGCTTCGCCGCGATCGCCGGACCGTCGTTGGCGCTGCTGCCCGATACGTTCTCCTGTTTCAGATCAAGCTGATCAGTGCCGTCCACCGTATAGGTCACGTTGAACAGGTACCTGTTCTCGACGGGGATAAACAGCGGCGTAACCGACTCGGCCCACTGCTGGGTATAGGTCACAACTTTGTTCCCGGTTGTGCCGGAAACGACACGCGCGGGCGCGCCCACTTTTTCATAAACGAGGGTGCTCGGCGTCCAGCCGGTGAAGTGATAATCCGCAAGCGTCGCCACGTTGGTTCCAACCGCCGGTTCGGCGCCGGTCAGCGTTATCGGACCGGGCACGGAAGCAGCCGCATAGGAACCTTTTTCGAAGGTCAGCGTGTAGACGTTTACTTCTTCAATCCGCGCGGTTTCGCCGTCGATGCGCAGATTCTTTGTGATGCGGGTCTCCCACAGTCCCTGGGCGTTCACGAACGGGCCTGCAGACCCGGTCGCGTCGGGGTTCGCCCAGTCCAGGGTCGTTGCATCCCATCCGAGGAATTCACGGCCGGAATCGACGGTGGGATTGCCGCGAAGTTCCAGCGTGGGATTGTTGCTGGTCAAGGCCTGGGTGTCCGTAGCGCCGCTCTTGACGCCGTCAACATAGTAATCCACGTTGAAGACATAGGTGGTGACGGAGCCGTTCTTCGCCACCACTGCGCTCGCGCTGAGCGTGTAGTAGCTATGGGTCACATACACCCCACCCTCGAGCTTCTCCTCGCTGCTGTCGGGCTCCGTGCCCCAAGGCAGCGCCGCGCCGCCCGCGTAGTTCGAGCTGCCGACCGTCCATCCGGTGATCGTGTAACCCGCAGGTACGCTGGGCAGGTTCTGCGCGTTTAGCGGAGCGCTTCCCGTTTGCTGGGCGTCAAACGTGCCGAGCGTCGCGCCGAACGTGTTCGTCACGCTGTAGTTGACGGTATAGTGTGTGACGGCCGAAGTGTTCTTCGTCCACCACGCATAGAAGTGGTAGTCCTGATTGATCGTCGAAGGCCACGTGGTTACCGGGGTAAATACGGTCTCCGAGGAAGACCACCCGCGGAAGGTGTAGCCCGCATCCGCGCTCGTCGAGGGACGCGCGGGGAAGGCGACGGAGGGGAGGTTATGTAGGTATTCGACATTCTCATAACCAACAAAGGGGTCGCCCGCCTTGGCAAGCTTGCCGCCCTTGCCTTCGCCGTCAAGCACGGTATGGAAGATCACATCATGCGTGAGAACGTTGAGCACGTCGGTCGAGCTGATCTCGAAGTCGTAGCCAGTCGCGGTGCCGCCCGCGCCCTGGCCGCCCGTGCAGACGTTGGCGGTGGGGATATAATTCTGCACGCTCAGCACATACCGCGAGGAAGTGAGCGTGAGGTTGGTATTCGCCGCGACGAGCTGCTCGAGCGTGATGCCCGCAGCCGTACATACGGCGGCGAGGTCCGCAGCGTTCAGAACGACGGTCGCGGTGATCTTGAACTGGGAGGGCGAATAAGAATTGGAAATGTTATAATTCGTCCTTCTGTATTCATACTCGCCGCTCGTGCTGCTCGCCGAGCCGGAGATGCTGATCGTCCCGCCGGGATGCGTGACCGAAATCGGCGTCTGCACCTCGCCGCGGATGTTCATCTGACTTCCGCCGACAGTCACGCTGAAGTTTCCGTTGATGCGGATATCGATATGATCGTAGCTGTTGTAGAGCCACTGGCCGACCACAAAAATGTCCGGCCAATTGACGCTCGTGCTGCTCCTGGTCAGCGTCACCTGAATGGTTGCGCCGGCGGCCACGAGAGCCGCGACTTGCGTGCCCGTCTTGCTGCCGAGATACACGTTGAATCCCCTGAACGTATACCCGCTGCGGCTAGGTGCCGATTTCATCGTGACGCTCACCGTCGCGCTCGTGCCGGTGCCGGGGGTGACGGACGACGTGCCGCCGCCGGTGGTATACGGGGAGGACGACGTGCCGTTGTTGTAGAAGCTGACCGAAGCCGTGGTGTCCACGGCAGGCAGTTGCGTCCATTGGGCGACGGCATCGACATAGCGCCAATCGCTGCTGGTGTACCTTCTTGTGATCGTAACGCTTACGCTGGCTCCCGCCGGCACGTTGCTGTGCTGCCGGCTTCCATTCATATAAACATGGAAGCCGTTAAACGCATACCCGCTTCTCGTGGGCGCGGCGGGCATGGTTATCGTACGCGTTATGCTGGTTCCCTCGTCCGCCAACTGGATCTGGGCAGAACCGTATGGGCTCCCGTCCCCGTCGTCGTAAGCGTCATCCGTAAGAAAATATCGAACGTCCGTGGTGGTCTCTGACCGCTCCGCAAACGCAACACTCGCAACCGACATCACCATTAAAAAGGCGATGACGAGCGCGAGCAGTTTCGTAGAAAAGCTCCTGGTGTTCATATTCTATCCCCCTTGCTAGATTTGCACATGTCTTTGGTTCTTGTTTTACGCGTTAAACCATTTTTCCCGTACTTTATGCTCAGATTATAACAAGGCCGAGTTACACCGCAGTTACAAAAATACCCCCCGAACGGATTTTTTTTCGGCTTTTTTAAAACCGGCGCGTTTTTTTTAAACTTATCGCCGTTTTTCCACACATTTCCTATAATATTACATAATATATGTTGACAAATAATGGAGAATGTAACTATAATGTGATTGGAATAAACGAACCGTTCGGAGAAGCCCGACGAACCGGCACACCCGCCGAAAGGCGGCGTCGCAAAGCTACAGGGTCTAAACGCCTTAGTGCGCAGGACAGCCAGTTGCCGAAACGAGGTCCTTTTTGTTATCTCAAAATTAAGGAAGGTTCCGGACAGCGCGGGGGATTTCCCCGGACGAAAGGGCACAGCCGCCGAAAGGCGGCGCCGCAAAGCTACAGGGTCTAAACGCCTTAGGGCGCAGGACAGCCAGCTGCCGAATTTGGAGAAAGGAATTTACCCTGTGAAAAAACTCATCAAAAGAAGCGCGCTGCTGCTCGCGCTCGTCCTCACGCTCTCGCTCGCCGCGCCGCAGGGCGCGCTGGCCGCGAACCTCACGGTCTCGGGCGGGGAAGCTTCGGGAGCCGGGAGCGGAAGCGGCAGCGGCGGAAACTACATCGACTACGCGACGGCCTCCCAGGGATACATCACCCTCCGGTACAGCGACGGCACGTCCGCCGCGATGCGCGCGGGAATCTGCTTCAACGGCGGGAGCTGGTCCTACTACAGCTACACCATGGGCAAAACCCTCACGCTCGAGCTTTCCGGGGGCAGCGGCTCATATACGGCGGCGCTGTTCAAGAAGGCGGGCGGCAGCTATGTAACCGTCGCGCAGGCGTCCTTCACGGCGATGATCGGCCCCGCGACGCCGGCGGGCCCGGCCGCGGGCGCGGCCGGGGCGGCGTATCCGCAGTACCTGCGCAGCGTCGGGGAGATTTCCTTCAGCGCGAACGACTCCGTCTCCAAAAAGGCGGCCTCCCTGTGCAAGGACCTTCGGAGCGACCAGGCGAAGATACTCGCCCTCTACAACTACGTCGCCAAGAACTTCAAATACGATTACGACTTCGCCAACAAGGTCATCTCGGGCCAGATCACGAGCTACACGCCGAACCCCGCGAGCATCCTGTCCAACAAGAAGGGCGTCTGCTACGACTTCGCCTCGCTCTTCGCGGCGATGTGCCGCGCGCAGGGCATCCCGTGCAAGCTGGTCAAGGGCTACAGCACCAAAATAAACGGCTACCACGCGTGGAACAGCGTGTACGATTCCAAAACCGACCGGTGGTACACGATCGACCTGACCCTCGCCGTCTGCAAGGGCAACAAAACCGCGGCGCGTTTCTCCAAATGCTATCTGAGCGACGCGTACTACACGGCGCGGGGCAGCGTGTGACGTTTTCCTCGGGCGGGGAAACCGGTGTACCCCGTTAATTAATTAGAATTATCCCTGAGGTTTTGCGGCTTCGCGCATTGTCAAAAGGGCGGCGGTGCTGTATAATAAATCTGCATTCCATGTGCACATATATTATTATAGGAGGATTCCATCATGCCTTTTTGCGCCAAATGCGGCCAGCAGTATGACGAAGGCGTAAGGTTCTGCCCCTCCTGCGGCGCTCCGAGCGAACCGCCCGTCCAGCAGGAGTATCAGGCGAACGCCTATCAGCAGCAGACGACCTACCAGCAGGCTCAGCCCCAGGCGAACGCCGCCGCCGGCAACAAGACGATGGCGATACTCGCGGTCGTGTTCCCGGTGCTGTTCTTCCTCCCGCTCGTCGCGGGCGACAAGACGGAGTTTGACAAGTTCTGGGCCAACCAGGCGCTGCTCCTGTTCCTCTTGGGAATCCTCGCGGGCGTCACCACCGCCATCATCATCGGCTTCCTGCTCTATGTCGTGGAGCTCGTGTTCTGGATCATGGCGCTCATCGCGGTCTGCAACGGCCAGATGAAGCCCCTGCCCATCATCGGCAAGATCGAGATCATCAAGTAATCCGTTTGACGGTAAACCGGCAAGGCCGCCCCCGTGTTATCGCGGGGGCTTTCTTTTCAGGAAGCGGCGGGCGGGCCGTTCCTCCCCGAACGGGCATGCGCGCTCCGAGCCGGAAGATATGCCATACCGGGGGATATGCTATAATAGAAGCGGGAGGTGGGCGAGTTGCATTCCCTTTTAGCCCTGTTCACGGGCGTCCTGATCGCCGGGATGGTGGCGCTCAACGGCGCGCTGATGGAGGAGTACGGCGTTTATTCCTCCACGGCCCTGATCCATGTGGCGGGGCTGCTGCTCATCGGCGTGATCTGTCTTCTGGCGAAGGAAAAGCCCTTTTTAAAGCGCGCGCCGTGGTACCTCTATCTAGGCGGCGCGCTGGGCGTGGTCCTCACCGTCTGCAATAACCTCTCCTTCGGGCGCATCAGCGTGTCGGCCCTCCTCGCGCTCGGCCTTTTCGCGCAGAGCGTCGGCGGCGCCGCTATGGACCATTACGGCCTGTTCGGCCTCCCCAGGAGGCCGTTTCACAGATATAAGCTCGTCGGCATCACGCTCACGCTCGCGGGCATTGCCGCCATGCTCGACGGGTTCGACGCCCTCGCCGTCTCCGCGTCCCTGTTCGCGGGGCTGCTGCTTCTCATCGCGCGCACGCTGAACGCGCGCCTCGCCGAGGCGACGAGCCTTCGCGCGAGCACGCTTTTCAACTATCTCATCGGCCTCGCGGTGGCGGTCCCCGTCTGCCTGCTGTTGGGACGGAACGAGCCCGCGCTCGCCTCCTTCGCCTTCTCGCCGCGCGTCTATATTTATTTCGGCGGCATGGTGGGCGTGTGCGTGGTGCTGCTGTTGAACTACACCGTCGCGCGGGTGTCCGCGTTCAGCCTGTCGCTCTCGCTCTTCATCGGGCAGGTGTTCGCCGGCATGCTCATCGACGTCCTGCTGCTCGGCCTGTTCTCTTTGCGCCTCCTCGTCGGCGGCGCGCTCGTCGCCGCGGGCCTCGCGGCGGACGTGCTCCTCGAGCGCGCGGCCGCGCGAAAGGGACAAACATAGCGCGGGCTGCCGCGCTAGGCGACAGCCCTTTTCCCGAAGTATGTTGTTCGCCGCGGAATTATCCCCGCGTCTTTTAACCGTTTCTTGCCAGCTTCTTCACCAGATAGAGAAATTCGTCTTTGTACGGGTCGTCGGCGATCCCGGGAATCCCCTGAAGCTGTTTTACAACATCCGCATAGCTCGCGGAGCCGGCGTATGCCGATTCGCGCAGAAGCATCCCCACCTGCGCGACCGCGGACGAAAAAGCCATGTTGGAAGACATGGTTTCCAAAACCGCGGAATCATCCACGGGATAGCTCAGCAAGATGCTCTTGTTCCCGTCGGGCTGTTTATATCGGATATTGACCGTAAGCCATTCGTCGCTGCCGGTGGATTCCGTTTGCTGATATTTCAGCGGGGCGCCCTCTATTTCCTGCTCGGAAGTCAATTCCGCAATCTCGTACAGCACGGTGACCCGGTGCCCGGCGCCGATCTCCCCGCCGTCCTTCGTGTCGTCGTCAAAGTCCGCGTCTTCCATGCGCCTGTTCTCATAGCCGATCAACCGGTAGCCTTTGATTTTCGCCGGGTTGAATTCGACCTGGAATTTCACGTCCTTCGCCACGGTAAACAGCGTCCCTCCCATTTCTTCCACCAGCACGCGGCGCGCTTCCTGTATGCTGTCGATATAGGAATAGTTGCCGTTTCCGTGGTCGGCCAGCGCTTCCATTTTATTGTCCTTGATGTTGCCCGTCCCAAAGCCCATGACGGAAAGGAATACCCCTTCCTCGCGCTTTTTTTCAATGAGCCTCGTCAATTCGCCCTCGCTGGTCACCCCCACGTTGAGGTCGCCGTCCGTGGCCAGGATGACCCTGTTGTTGCCCCCGGGGATGAAGTGTTCTTGCGCGAGGCTATACGCGGTTTCGATCCCCTTGGAGCCCGCGGTGCTGCCGCCCGCGCGCAAATCCTCGATCGCGGCCATGATCTTTTCCTTTTGGTCGCCGCGGGCGCCGTCGATCACCACGCGATCGGAAGAGGCGTAAGTGACGATGGATACGGTGTCGTTTTCCGTCAAACTCTCGCAGAGCAGCAAAAACGCCCGCTGGACGAGAGGCAGCTTATTCGGCGAATCCATGGAGCCGGATACGTCGATCAGAAATACGAGATTCGACGCGGGCAGATGCTCGGCGTCTATCTTTGCGGCCTGCAAACCGATCAAAAGCAGTTTGGTTTTCGAATTCCAGGGGCAGGGGGCAATTTCCAGCGTAACCGAGAACGGCTCGCCTTCCCGCGGCGCGGGATAATCATAATAGAAGTAGTTGATCATCTCCTCGATGCGCACCGCATCCGCCGGGGGTGTTTTTCCTTCATTCAGCATGCGACGCACGTTTGCGTAAGAAGCCGTGTCCACATCCGCCGCGAAGGTGGAAAGCGGCCGGTTGGTTGCGGAAAGAAATTCGTTTTCCAGAATGTAATTGTATTCTTCCGTGTTATACTCCGGCTCGTCATAATCCTCGCCCGTTTGAGAATAATACGGCAATGCCGCTCCCTGTGCTCCCCCGGAAAGAGGGCTACATGATGCAAACAACAGCAATTGAAATACGACGATGCTTACTGCGATTGTCTTTTTCATAGTATTTACCTCCAATGCTTAATAGGGGTTAACACGGTTATTATACTCTTTATGGAACATAAATGTAAATAATAGTAAACGGCGCCAAAAGCGCCGGGGAAGCTTTGTGAACAATAAGGGGCTGTCCCAGCAGGAAAAAACCTGAGACAGCCCCCCTCGACGCCGTTTACCGCGCCCAATCGAAACGGCCGCGCAATTTCGGGATTTTTCCAGTCGCTCCGTCCGCGTGGAGGCCGTCCGTGCGGAAGAGCGAAAACAGCAGTCCCGCCAGCGCGAGGTTCAGCACAAGGGCCGTATTCCCATAGGAAACGAAGGGCAGGGGCAGCCCTCTGCCGCCCGCGGCCACCCCGAGGTTCGCGAGCAGGTAAACAACGGTTTGCACCGCGAAGCCCGCCATGGCCGCGAAGCCCGCGAGGCGGCCAAAGGCGCTAGTGAGGCGCAGCGCGCGGCGAAACCCCAGCGCGAGGAACGCGAAAAACACGAGCGCGACGAGGGCGACGGGCACCCAGCCGTACTTCTGCGCCAAGGCCACGAGCATATAGTTGTTCACCCCGAAGTTGTAATTGAAATTCAGCCTGCCGTCGGGCAGCATCCTGCCCACCGCGCCCGCCAGCTCGTCCCGGCCGAAAGGCCGCACGTTTTTCCATAGAATGATGATGCCCTGATCGTGGCCCCTCCGCGCAATAAAATCGGCCGCGCGGATTTCGCCGGAAAGGAGCTTCTCAAGGTAGGGCTGCCCGAAGAGCGCGCTCCAGAGGGCGGCGCCCGCGGCCGGCAGGAGGGTTGCGGCAAACAGCGGCAGCCTGCGCTTTCCGTATGCGCCCATGAGCGCCGCCGCCGCGGGCACGGCGGACAGCGCGATCGCCAGAGCGAGCGCGCTGTCGTTCTGCAGATAATAAAACAGCAGTGCGACGGCGGGGAGGAAGGACGCCGCGCACAGCAGAAGCGCCGCCGTTCCCCTCTTGCGCGCCGCGTACACGGTGCCCGCGAGAAGGGCCGGCAGGAAGGGGGACAGGTACAGCGCGGCGTCCAGCGCCCAGAGTACCTGCAGCGCCAGAAGCGCCGTCAAAACGGCCATGCAAACGCCGTAGAGCGCGGGCGACCAGCGGATCAGCGCGTACAGGTTCATATGATACAGCAGGGCGAAGCACCCGCCGCCCAGCAGGACGGCCGCGGCGAAACGCAGCCATTCCTGCTCGCCGTCGTTCATGTTATACAGGAAAACGCGGCACAGGACGCCCAGCAGAACCAGCACGCCGAGCGGGGCCAGCACGCCGCCCGCAAGGCGCGGGCGGTAGGAAGCGTCCAGCCGCATGCCGACCTCCGCGGAATCGCCCATTTCCAAAACGGCGCGCGCATACGCCTCGTCGGGCGAGTCGCCCCGCGAAGCGGAAGCCTCCGCCAGGTCCTCGATATGCGCCGAAAGATCGGCGCGGATGGTTCCATGCGCCTGCTTCCAGCGCACGTGGGAAAGCACCGCGTCGAGGTAAGCGGCGGCCTCTTTATTCGGCTGCAAGGCGCGCACCCCCTTCCAGCACCTTATTGACGGCAAGGTAGAATTCCCGCCACTCGGAGCGCTTCTCCCCAAGGGCGCCGCGCCCGTCCTTGGTCAGGCTGTAATACTTGCGAAGGCGCCCCGTTTCCGCGACTTTTTCATACACTTCGACCATGCCCGCCGCCTGCAAATCGTGCAGGAGCGGATAGAGCGTGCCCGCCTTCAGGCGAAACGTCTCGTCGGAGCGCTTGGCGAGCTCCTCGATCATCCGGTAGCCGTACATGTCCTCCTCCTCGAGAAGATGCAGGAGAAGAAGGGATGTGCTGCGCGTCACCAGGCTTTTGTCGATGCCCAAACCGCGTTCCTCCTTTCATATATCGGCATTCTATATATGAATTATATATAGGAACCCTATATATGTCAAGCATGTGCGCGCGACCGGGAAAAAAATCGGCCGAATTCGCCCGGTCCCGCCCGTCCGCCGAGCCTTGACAGATCCCTCGCGATGGCATATATTTAATCATGATTAACCCACAGTTAATTAACTTTGCGTAAAACAATCATCCGCCATCATGATACGAGGTTGAAATGTTCGACTTACTGATTCGGGACGCGCTTATTCTCGACGGCACGGGCGAGGACGCCTATCCCGCGAGCATCGGCGTCAGGGACGGCAAAATCGAGGCGGTCGGCGCGCTCACGGACGCCCGCGCCGGGGAAGTCATCGACGCCGCCGGCCTGTACGCCGCCCCCGGCTTCATCGACACCCACAGCCACAGCGATATTGTGCTGCTCTTTGAGCATCGGGGCGTCAACATGCTCTCCCAGGGCATCACGACGCAAATCGCGGGCAACTGCGGGGATTCGATCGCGCCCCTCACGGACGCGGCGCTCGCGGACATGAAATCGTTCCTCCCCGCGGAAACCTATGAGGAAATCTCCAAATTGAAAAGGGATCCCGGCTCCATGACGGAGCATATCGAAAAAATCGCCCTCGGCGTCAACGTGGCGCTGATGGCGGGCCACGGCACCCTCCGCTACGCGGTCATGGGGTACGACGACCGGCCGCCGACTGCCCGAGAGATGGACGCGATGAAGGCGCTGCTCGCGGAGGCGATGGAGGCGGGCGCGTTCGGCCTGACGTCGGGCCTGATCTATCCCCCCGGCGTATACGCGGGGGAGGAGGAACTGACCGAGTTGTGCAAAACCGTCGCGGCGCGGGGCGGCGTCTACGCCTCGCATATGCGCAACGAGTCCGATTATGTGGAAGATTCCGTCGCGGAAACCATACGCGTCGCGGAACGGGCGGGGCTCCCCGCCGTCGTCTCGCACCACAAGATCGCGGGCAGGAAGAACTGGGGCAAGTCGCGGGCGACACTCGCGCAGATCGACGAGGCGAACCGCAGGGGGTTGAAGGTGCGCCTCGACCAGTATCCCTACCAGGCGGGCGCGACCAACCTCTTAAGCGCGCTGCCGCCCGCGTTCGCCGCAAACGGCCAGCTCGAATACGTCAAAAAGCTCCGGGATCGCGGCATACGGCGCGAGATTCGCGCGCAGCTTGCCCGCGACGACGCGGGGTTCGACAACCTCATCCGCTCCTGCGGCTACGGCGGCGCGCTCGTGCTCGCCGCGCCCATGACCCCAAACGCGCGGGGGAAGACCATCGAGGAAATCGCAACGGAGCGCGGCGCGGAGCCGGACGAGGTCGTCTTCGACCTTCTCGTTGAAAACGACGGCAGCGTCCCTTCGGCCTTCTTCTCGATGGGGGAGGAGGACATCCGCCGCATCATGCAGAGCCCGTACGCCATGGGCGGCACGGACTCGTACTTCGTAAACGACTATGTTTCCGCCGACCACCCGCGCTTCATGGGGTCTTTCATCAAGATCCTCGCCGAGTACGCGCGGGATAAAAAGGCGCTTTCCCTGCCCGAGGCCGTGCGAAAGCTCACCTCGCTCCCCGCGGACATGTTCGGCCTCGCGTCCAAGGGAAGGCTCGCCGCGGGGTTCGACGCGGACATCGTGCTCTTCGATTACGGCAGGCTTTGCGCCACCTCGGACTTCGTCCGCCCGCTCGCGCCCAACGAGGGCGTGAAATACGTGCTCGTCCATGGTATGATTGCGCTCAAGGACGACGCCGTCACCGGCGCGCGCGCGGGAAAACTGCTCAAAAGGCGCTGAACAGTCTTAAGCCTTAGAAAGGATCTGCCATGAAAGCGATCGAACCCCTCATCGAAATTCTGCGCGAGGAATATCATGTGCCCGCGATCCGCATCGGCGTCGTGCGCGGGGGAGAGACCGTCTACCTCGGCGGCTCGGGCCTTCGGGATGTGGAAAACGGCCTCCCCGCCGATGAAAGCACGACCTTCGCCATCGGCTCGCAGACGAAGAGCTTCGTCTCCACGGCGCTGGCGCTGCTTGCCGACGAGGGCCGCCTCGATTTCGACCGGCCCATCCGCGACTATATCCCGGAATTCGCCATGGAGGACGGGTATCTTACGGAGACGCTGAGCGTCCGCGACATGCTCAGCCACAGGACGGGCCTCGCGCGGCACGAATTCATGATGCAGCTCAACATCGACGCGTTCGACGCCGCGGAATATGTCCGGAGGCTGCGCTACCTCAAGGCGGGCGCGCCCGTGCGCGCGAAGATGCAGTATTCCAACCTGATGTTCACGCTGGCGGGGTACCTTCTCGAGCGCGTTTGCGGGGAAAAGTGGGATGATTTCATCCGGGCGCGGTTCCTCGGGCCGCTCGGCATGAAAAGGACGAACTTCTCCGTCGCCGAGAACCAATTGCTTGAGAACAGGGCTCTGCCCTATTGCTTTGAGAAGGACAAAATCATCCGAATGCCGCCGGAGGACATCAAGGCCGCGTCGCCCGCGGGCGCGATGAACTCCACCGTGACGGATATGCTCCGCTATCTCCGCTTCCACCTCGAGGAGGGACGCGCGGGGGAGAGCCGGCTCGTCTCCGCCGCCCGCCTGCGGGACTGCCACAGCCCGCACATCGTCATCCCGGAGCGCGCGCCCATTTTCCGCGGGGAAATGCAGTTCCAGTCCTACGGCCTCGGCTGGTTCGCCGAGTTCTACCGCGGGCATCAGGTCGTCCGCCACGGGGGCGGCATCGACGGCTTCATCGCCGAGATGGCCATGCTCCCCGAACTGGACGCGGGCGTCGTGATTTTATCGAACCTCGATGGCAACTTCGCGCCCGCCATCGTGCAGTTGACGCTCATCGACATGCTCCTTGACTGCGAGCCCGCAGACTGGGCGGGGCGCTTCCGCGAAATGCGGGCGGCGGGGAAGGCGCAGTTTCAAAAGCACGTGGAATCCTTCAACCCCGCCGGGCGGGCCGCGCACCCCTCGACCGGGGAGCTCGCGGAATACGCGGGCGCTTACGCGCACGCGGGCTACGGGAAGATCGATTTCAGCTTAGAGGGCGTCGAACTCTTTTTCGAGGCGCGCAAGCTGAAGGTTCCGCTTCGCCCCCTCGGCCACGGCAACTTCCTCCTGCTCGACGAGGAGAAGTTCCTCGCCGTGCCCGTGCAGTTCGGGCGCGACGCGCGCGGGCGCGTCGTTTATGCGGACGTCGACTTCGAGCCCGCGACGGGCGCGATGATCCGGTACGCGAAATTATAGCGTTCGAAGTAAAATGAACGACCGTCAAAAAAAGGAGCCGCCGCTCCTTTTTGATTTGCGCGCGCTGATTACGCGTTGATCATATAGGTGATGACGCGGAGTTTCTCCTGTCCGGCGTTCCAGATGTTGTGCGGCACGCGCTTTTCGATATAGATGCTGTCCCCGTCCGAAAGCTCGTAGACGGCGTCGCCCACGAAGGCGCGCATCTGGCCGCTGAGCACGACGAGGCTCTCGTCGCAGTTGTGCGTGACCATTTTTTCAGACATGGAGGAGCCGGGGCGGATCTCGCAATAGCTCCCGTTGAGCTCCGTCGCCACGTCGGCGGAGGAGGGGGTGAGCATCTCGTACTCGGTCTGTATCTCGGGCAGAACGATCTTCTGGCGCTCGCCCCTTCGTATGACATGGCACGCGCCGCCGGCGTTTTCCGCCTCAGCCGCCTGCTCCCTGTGCTCGTCGAAGAAAAAGTAGATCATGGGCAGCTCGAGGAAGTCGGAGATCTTGCGCAGCGAATCCAGCGAGGGCTTTTTCAGCCCGCGCTCCAATTGGGAGAGGAAGCTCGCCGTAAAGCCCAGTTCACGGCTCATATGGGCCAGCGTATAGCCCTTTTCCAGCCGCTTCTTCTTGATGATGTCCGGATTCAAATATCCGTCCTCCTTCAGGTTATAGAGCATGCTCGATCCCCCGGATGGCGTCGATCAGCGGCGCGGGATCCGCGGGCACGCGAAGCCGCACCGCGCTGCGCGAGAGGCCGAAAAACCCGTCGCCCGCCTCCGTGACGACGCCGCGCGCGAGGAAGAGCGCGAACAGGTCCGCGGTTTCCTCCGGGTGGCTGAGAAGCAAAATCGAGGTCGTCTTTCCGGTGGCCGCGCAGGCGAGCTTTTCGCACGCGCGCATCACCTCCGCCTTGATTTCCCCGATGCGCCGGACGGACTCCGCGAGGAACGCGCCGTCCGAAAGCGCCGCGCCGAGCGCCGCCTCGGCGCAGGCGCCGATGCTAAAGGGGATGTCCACCCTCTGATAATACTCCATCAGCCGCCCGCATGCAATAAGGTAGCCCGCGCGCAGCCCCGCGAGGCCGTAGCCCTTGGAGAAGCTTTTCACGACGAAGAGGTTGTCGAATTCCGGCACGAGCGTCGCCGCGGAGTTGGCGGGCGGCATATAGTCCCCGTAGGCCTCGTCGACGATCACGCAGGCGCCGAGCTTTCGCGCGCGCGCGGCGATCGCGCGTACGGCGTCCACGGGGATCACCTGCCCCGTGGGGTTGTTGGGGTTGTCGAGGTAGACGAGCGCGTGCCCGCGCTTCATGAGGGCGAGGAAGGCCTCCGGGTCGAACGCGTAATTCTTCTCCCGCGGCAGCAGGTAGAAGTCATAGCTTCCGCCGTACCCGTAGACGTTGGTGACGTAATCCGTGAACTGCGGACAGTAGCCGAGCACGCGGCTGCCCGCGCCGAGGAAGAGCTTGTTGATGTGGTTGAGGATGCACATGGCGCCGCTGCCGAGGCGGACGCATTCCGCGGGAACGTCCGCCGTTTCGCGCCAGAGATCGGCGATCCGCCCGCGAAGCGCCGCGTAGGGGAACGCGGGGTAGCGCGCCAGCTCCGAAGCGGAGAGGCTTTGCACGGCCCGCGCCGCCGCCGGCGGACAGCCGAACGGGTTTACGCCCAGCGCGCAGTCGATGAATTTCTCCGGGGCGGGGACAGGGGCGGGCGCAGGTGCGGCCTCGTCCCCGCTCTCCTTGATATAGCTGATCTTGGGCAGCTCCCGGATGTGCCTTCCGATTTTATATTCCATAGATTCCCCCAATCCTCCCCCGCGTGCGGCCTGCGGCTCCCCGCGTGCGGCATGCGGTTCCCCGCGTCGCCGGCCGGGTGGAAACCCGGCGGTTTATCGGGCAAAACGCCGAAAAAATGCCGTTGACAAATAGGCTGTTTATTATATAATGATACCGTAAGTTCACTGTAAGTTAATTAACCACAAGTAAATAGTAATGAGGAGATGCTGAAATGTCAAGATCATTTATGCGCAAAAAGATCTCTCTTCTGCTGTGCGCCGCGATGCTCCTGGCGCTCTTTGCGGGCTGCACCGGCTCGAAGCAGGGCGGCGCGCCCGACGAGCCAATCGAGCTGGTCGTGGGCATCACGGGGGACTCGCTCGGCCTCGACCCCCAGCAGATGCCGGGCTTCGGCTTCGACGTGAACATGCTCTACGAGCCCCTGATCGTCGCCAACGCGGACAACTCCGCCTACGTGCCCGCGCTGTGCGAAGGCCTCTCCTATTCTGAGGACGGAAAGACCATCACTTTCACCTTGCCCGAAGGGCTCACCTTCCCCAACGGGGATCCGCTCGACGCCGCGGCCGTCAAGGCCTCCTTCGAGCGGCTTCGGGAAATCGCGCCCCTGAAGTTCCTCTACATGGCCATCATGAGCATCGAGGCGCCCGACAGTAAGACCGTCGTCTTCAACTGCATGATGCAGCCCAGCGCCATGATGTCCGTGATCGCGAGCCCGCTCTCGGCGATCATGAACGCGGCGGCGGCCTCCTCCGCGGGGGACGCGGCCTTCATGACGAGCCCCGTCGGCTACGGCCCCTATACCGTCGCCGAATGGAACCGCGGCAACTTCATGCTCCTCAAGGCGAACGAGGACTTCAAAACCAACAACCCCCTCGTCCAGAACCACGGCGCGTATGACTTCGACACCATCCGCATCCGCTATATCCCCAGCGCCTTCACGCGCGTGAGCGAGCTTGAGGCCGGGAACGTGGACCTCATCTTCGACGTGCCCACGGAAAGCCTCGAGAGCCTCCGCGCCAACCCGGACGTCACGGTGGAGGAGAACAGGACGACCGCCATGTTCTACGCGGCGCTCAACTCCAACACCATCCCCGACGTCAACGTGAGGACGGCGCTCAACCTCATCACGGACAGGGACGAGATCGTGGCGGCGCTCAGCGGCGCGGCCCAGCCGGTCTACGGCCCGCTGCTCCCCCAATGGGTCGGCGGCACGCAGGCGGTGGAGGACAAGTTCAAAGCCGCGTTCTCCTACGACCTTGAAAAGGCGAAAGCGCTGCTCGCCGGCGCGGGCTACGCAGACGCGAACGGGGACGGCATGCTCGAAAAGGACGGCGCGCCCCTCTCGCTCACGCTGTGCATCGTGAGCGGGCAGCCCGACGTCGAGACCGCCGCGACCGTGCTGCAGGCGCAGTACAAGAAGGCGGGCGTCGAGCTCGTCGTCAAGAGCATCGACATCGCCATGGCGGTCGAGATCCAGCAGAAGGGCGAATACGACCTGTTCATCTGGAGCTGCGGCTGGTCCGACGCCAACATATTCACATTCACCTTCACGCAGGAGCCCTTCCGCATGATGGACAACAGCCCGGATTACCAGCAGCTCCTGCAATTGACCGCCGAGGCCGACTTCAACAACGACATCCCCACGCGCCAGGCGAAATACGCCGCCGCCGCGGACCTCGTGTACGGCTTCGTGCCCATGATCAGCCTCTACAACCCGACGGCGTACCTCGCCTACCGCAACGCCGTCACGGGCATCAAGTTCGTCAACGGCGTCATCTACCTCAACGACGCGACGAAATCGAAATAGGCTTTACGCGAAAGCGCATCCCCCTTATACTCTACACGAGGGTCGGCGGGACTGGGTCGATACCGGTCCCGCCGCCGTCGTACCGCGAGGCACATCTTTCTATATTTGGAGAAGCCGCATGCTACGATATGCGATCCGCAGGCTCATAACGGGGCTGGCGATCATCGTCCTGTCCACCGTGATCCTCTTCATCCTCCTGCAGGTGCTGCCCGGGGGGGATCCCATCAGCCTCATCACCAACCCCATGGTGACGGAGGACGTCAAGGCGGAGCTTCGCGCCAAGTGGGGGCTCGACAAGCCCGCGCCCGTCCGGTTCTTCGTGTGGGCGTCCAACCTCCTAAAGGGCGACCTCGGCACCTCCATCTCGCTGGGCGCGCCCGTCTCCCGCCTCATCGCGGAGCGGTTGCCGTATACGCTCCTCTTGATGCTGCCCGCGATGTTCCTTTCCTACACGATCTCGGTCCCGCTCGGGCTTCTGACCGCGTATAAGAAAAGCACCTATATCGACAAGGGCATCGTCACGCTCTCGCTCATCCTCTTTTCCATCCCGAACTTCATACTCGGCGTCTTCCTCATCCGCCTGTTCAGCATCAAGCTCGGCTGGCTCCCCATTTCGGGCTTTTCCGGCCCGCTCTCGCTCGTGCTGCCCGTCGCGGTGCTCGTCGTCATCGAGGTGGCCTCGATTTTGCGCCTCGTGCGCTCCGAGGTGCTGGAGGTGACCTCCTCGCGCTTCGTGGAGACCGCGTACGCCAAGGGCCTCAGCACCTCCCAGGTGCTCTTCCGGCACGTGCTGCGCAATTCCCTCATCCCCGTGACGATCCGGATCTTCCTCCAACTGCCCGGCCTTATCACGGGCGCCGTCATCATCGAAATCCTCTTCGCGCTGCCCGGCATGGGCTCGCTCGTATTAAGCTCCGTCATGGGGCACGACTACCCGGTCGTGCAGGGCATCTTCCTCATCATCGCGGCGCTGACAACCGTGTGCAACGTATTGGGCGAGCTCGCCTCGGCCGCGCTGGACCCGCGCATCAAGCTCGCCATGAAGGGAGGCCGCCCGTGAAGATATTCCGGCGCATCTTCAAATATAAAACGTTCGCGGTGGGGCTCGTCATGGTGCTCTCCGTGCTCTTCGCCGCGGCCTTCGCGGGCTGGCTCGCCCCCTATCCCTACGACGCGGTCAACGTTCCGGACCGGCTTCTGCCGCCGAGCGCCGCGCACCTGTTCGGCACGGACAACATGGGGCGGGATATCTTCTCGCGCGTGCTGCACGGCACGCGCCTCGCGCTCGCCGTCGCGTTCGTCGCCATGGCCATCCAGTGTGCCATCGGCATCGGCCTCGGCCTTGTCGCGGGCTACTTCGGCAAAACGGTTGAGAAAATCATCAGCTTTTTCACATACCTCGTCCTCTCGCTGCCGGCGCTGGTCGTCATCATCGCGCTCATCACGCTGCTCGGCCCGAGCCTCGCGAACGCCATCATCGCCATCTCGCTCGTCGCCTGGGCGGGCATGACGCGGCTTGTGACCGTCAAGACCATGGCCGTCAGGAGCCTGCCCTACGTCGAGGCCGCCAAGGCCTTCGGCGAGAGCGACGCCGCCATCATCTTCCGCTATATTCTGCCGAACATCTCGCCCATCATCATCATCCTGATGTTCATGGCAATGCCGGCCTCGCTCCTTCTCGCCTCCGCCGTCAGCTTCATGGGCATCGGCGCGCAGATTCCGGAGCCCGAATGGGGGGCCATGGTCTCCGCCGGGCTCGACGCCATCGTGACCCATCCGTGGATCAGCCTCTTCCCGGGCGCGGTGCTGTCGTACACCATCATCGGTTTCAATCTCCTCGGCGAAGGGCTCCGGGACGTGCTGGACCCGACGCTCCGGGTATAGGAGGGGAGGCATATGGCAAGGGAAACTCTCATCGAGGCGCGCGACCTTCGCGTCGAATACCGGACAGGCGGCGGCGTGACCGCGGTCGACGGGATCAGCTTCGACATCCGCCGGGGCGAGATCTTCGCGCTCGTCGGGGAATCCGGCTGCGGGAAGTCCACCGTGGCGGCCGCCGTCATGCGGCTCGTGCGCGCGCCCGGCACAATCGCGGGGGGCAGCGTCCTCCTCGAGGGCAGGGATCTGATCAAAATGGGCCGCAGGGAGGTCGAGCGGGTGCGTGGCAGGGAGATCGGGATGGTGTTCCAGAACCCGCTCGACTCGTTCAACCCCGTGCAGCGGGTCGGCAAGCAGCTCGCCGAGGCCGCCATGCTCGACCGCGTGCCCCGGCAAAGGGCGTGGAAGGAAGCGGTGAACCGGCTTCGCGAGGTGAAGATACAGGACGCGCAGCAGCGCGCGCGCGACTATCCCTTCGAGTACAGCGGGGGCATGCGCCAGCGCGCCATGATCGCCATGATGAGCCTTCGAAACCCGAAGCTCCTCATCGCGGACGAGCCGACGACCGCGCTCGACGTGACCATACAGGCGCAGATCCTGCGGCTGCTTCGCGAGGAGCAGCAGCGGCTCGACAATTCCATGCTCCTCATCACGCACGATTTCGGCGTCGTGGCGGAGATGGCCGACCGCGTGGCCATCATGTACGCGGGGAGCATCGTGGAAGTCGGCGGCGTGTTCGACATCTTCGAAAACCCGCGGCACCCCTATACGCGCCTGCTGCTCGCGGCGCTGCCCACCATCACCAAGCGCGAGGGAAAATTGCAGTCCATACCGGGCAGCGTCCACGCGGGCTCTCCCCCGGGCTGCTGCAAGTTCTTCGCGCGCTGCCCCGAAAAAAGCGACGCGTGCCGGGAGGGGATTCCCGCGCTCGCCGAGGTCGGGCCTGGCCATTTCGCCGCGTGCGCCCGCGTGCGGGCGGGGGAAGGGGAGGGCGCATGGAAGAGCTGATCAAGATCGACGGGCTGAAGAAGTATTACTCCTTCCAGAGGGGGATCCTCGGCACGCGGAAATACCGGATCAAGGCCGTGGACGACGTCAATCTCGCCGTTGGGCAGGGCGAGGTGTTCGGCATCGTGGGCGAGAGCGGCTGCGGCAAAAGCACGCTCGCGCGACTCCTGATGCGCCTCGAGGAGCCCACGGAAAACCGCATCCTCTACCGCGGGCGGGATATTTTCTCCATGTCCCCCGCGGAGCTTCTCAGCTACCGCAGGAAGGCCGCCATGGTGTTTCAGGACCCGGCGCTCTCTTTGAACCCGCGCTTCACCGTCGGCCAAGCGCTGGCGCGGCAGCTCAAGGTGAACGGCGTCCCGCGCGAGGAAACGGAAAAGCGGCTGCGCGAGGCCATGCGCGACATCGGCCTCGACGAAACCTACCTTTCGCGCTATCCGCACCAGCTCAGCGGGGGCGAGCAGCAGCGGGCGAGCATCGCGCGCGCCATATTGCTCAAGCCGGACTTCCTCATCCTCGACGAGCCGACCTCGGCCTTGGACGTATCCATCCAGGCGCAGATACTGAACCTCCTCCTCGACATCCAGCAGGCGTATCGCCTGACCTACTTCTTCATCACCCACAACCTGCACGTGGTGCGCTACATCAGCGACAGGATCGGCGTGATGTACCTCGGCCGCATCGTCGAGGTCGGCCCGGCGGACGAAGTTTATCGGCGCCCGCTCCACCCGTATACCTACGGGCTGATCTCCGCCGCGCCCGTGCTCTCCCCGCGGCTTCGAAACTTGGAAAAGTTCCTCCTCCCCGGGGAGCCGCCCAGCGCCATCCGCGTGCCGGAGGGCTGCCCGCTCCACCCGCGCTGCCCCTACAGGACGGCGCTGTGCGAAAAGGAGGCGCCCCCGCTTCGCGAGGTTTTCCCCGGCCATAAGGCGGCGTGCCACCACGCGCCCGTCGCCGGGATGCGCCCATAAGGATATAGAAAGAAAGGAATAGAAAGAAAAGAAAAAACCGCCGGGCCCTTCAACGGGCCGGCGGTGTTTGATGCTCAATGAAGTGGGCACTCCGCCCTTTGTGCGCTTAAAGTCCCCTGAGCTTTTCCACATCGAGATAGAGCGGCTTCCCCATCAGGCTCAGCCGGTCGACGAAGCGCCGCGTATACGGGTTAAGATTCTCAAGGTCGAGCCCGCGGCACACGCCCGTGAATACGATCAATTCGCGCAGCCGGAGAAAGAGGGGCAGCCGGTCGAAATCCGCCGCGGAAAGTTCGGCGTGCTTCCGATATCCCCGAAGGAAATTTTGCAGGAAGAACTCCGCCCTTTCCGCGACGTCCTCGAACACATAAGTATAGTAGAAAAGCTGTATGGCGACGTCGTTCGCGTACCAGTCCATCTGGCACTCGTCGAAGTCGAAGAGGGTCACCTCGTCGTCGTCGCCGACCAGGTAGTTTCTGCCGTTGATGTCCCCGTGGATGAGGCCGTAGTCTTCCTCCGTCCGCGGCAGCGCATGGATTTCCCGGAGCAGCTTCCGCGCGTTCTCCAAAACGGGGCCGTATCTTTGGGGAATATACAGCGCGCGCGCTTTGATGTACCCGTTGTCAAACCAGTGGTAGCGCGCGGGGCGCCCGTATTGCCGCGAGAGGCTGTGGATGAGCCCCGTCGCCTCCCCGATGGCCTCGGTGCTTTTCTCGCTGAACTCCCACTCCCGCCCGAAGGCGCGGCGGAAGCAGGCCGCGTGGAAGATGTCCCCGCCCATCCGTATGCTCTCCACATACCGGCCCGAGGGGGAGGGGAGAGGCGGGCTCACGCGCGCGCCGCGTTCGCTCAAATATAAAAGGAAGTCGATTTCGTCCGCGATGAGCTTTTCGCCGCGGTGGGAGTCGTGCGCGACGCGGAGGATGCGTTTCTCGCCGTCCTTCTCAAAGCCGAACACGGCGTTTTGCCAAAATCCCAGGGGTTCAAGCTCCTCCGCCCCGACGCCGAAGCGCGCGGCGGCGAGAGAAACCGCTTCCTGCGTGAAGCGGGATTTCATGTCCTGATACATGCGTTACCTCATGAGATATTTAGAATAAATCAAACCCGGAAGGCGTCCGCTCGCCCTGTTTCTCACAACCGCCCGAATCCCCTGAGATAGAGCAGGTTCAGGATGGCGCCGTTCGATTTCCACCAGTTTTTGCTGATGGCCCATTCCGCGGGATACTCCTTCCAGTTCCAGGGGATGTTCCACGCGCCGTCGTCCAGTTGCGTCCTTAGGATGTATTCGCACTCGTATGCGGCGATGTCCCGGTTGTCGGGATAGAACATGCTCTCCGGCGCGTTGAAAAACTGCGAGGGCTTGCAGACATAGCCTGTTTCCCATTCCGCGGTGTTCCGCGTGATGCTGGCGCTAACCTGCAGGCGGAGCTTTTCCCGGAGCGCGGGGAGGTCGATTGCGCCGCGCGCGCCCGCCTCCTCGCAGTATTGCAGCAGGCGTACGAAGCAGAACGCCGTGTGCATGTCGCCCAACAGCCCTTGTCCCATATACGCGTCGAAAGCCTCCCCCGCGACGCGGCGGCCCAAACCATATAACTCGCTTTTTTCATCCGCAAAGCGGAGGATAAAGCCCGCGAGGCAGGCGGTGGGGTTATAATCGTTGTGGCAGGTGCTGTCGCTCTCGGTGTGCCACCAGGGCGCGTGCGGATGATCGTTGTTGCTCCTGACGGTGTTATACCAGAAATGCCCCTCGAAATCCCGCCCGCTCGCAAGATAGCGAAGGATGCCCCGGATCAGCGGATGCTCCCCGTCGGCAAAATCGATTTCGCGCAGGATTTCCGTCGCCGCCCAGGTCTGTATCGGCGCGGACGCCGGGTTCCACGCGTCCGGCTCCAGCGCGTGGCCGAAGCCGCCGTCCCCATTCTGATAGTGGGCGAGCGCTTGGAGGACCGCCTCCTTGCCGCCGCCCTCGAAGTGGCATTGCCAGCGCGCGAGGTCCAGCGGGCGCGCGTTGCGGCAGACGAATCCCCGCGCTTTTTCAAATACTGCTTCCATCTGCACTCCCTTCCTCGATCGCGTCATCCGCGCGCGCGGTCGCGGACGGCTCTCTGCTCCTGCGCGCGGAAACGCGTGATTTCCGCGATCAGCTCGTACGGAACCGGCTTGTCGAACGGGAACTGCGCCGCCCCCTTGGAGAACCGATAGCCGCCGAGCTTTCCGGCAAAAGCGCTGATGCCGCTCTCGCCCGGGTAGAAGCCGAGGTGCTTTTGCGCCGCGGCGAAATGCACGAGGTTGCCGTTGAGGTAGAACGTCGGCATCCCCCAGCTGATCTTCTCCGCCGCGTCGGGCGCGGCCTCGCGGATGGCCGCCCTGGCCTTTTCCATGACGGCCCGCGCCTCGGGCGGGAAGAGCGCGATATATTCGTCGACGGTGGCGTAGCCCGGCTTTTCCGCGGGCTTTTTCGGCGCGCGGTTCGATTGGGTCAGGGCGTACGCCTCCGCGATGCGCGCGACGAGCTCCGAAAAGCGCGCGTCGTCCGTCGCCTCAAAATAATGGACCACGCGGTTTTTTGAGGTCCGCAGCACCTTCGCGGGCTCCCACGCGTCGTGCGCGGCGTTTGAGGCGAAGGCGACCACCATGCAGTCCTTCCTCGCGCCGATCTCGGCGAACGTTGAATTGTGCCGCCAAAGGACCGCGCCCGGCGTCTCCTTCACATCGAACGCGCCGAGTTTTTCTCGCGCCATACCGTAAAGCCGCTCGTACAGCGGCAGCCATTTCGCCCGCACGCCGGAGAATATCGCGTTTGTCATGCGTTTTGCTCCTCATCTTCAAAAATCGTTCGTGTCGCGCCGGAATGATGATATAGCAGGAGGGATTATGAGGGGAAGGCCGCAACCGCGTCATTCGCCCCGGATCCAGAAGCGCTTGACGGGTTCGCCGTCCTCGTTAGGCAGCGTGTTTTCATAAACGGCGCCGAGTTTCAGCATCGTTTTTTCGGACGCCATGTTGTCTTCCGCGCACGTCAGGAGGACCGCGCCGGCGCCCATTTCGCGCGCCTTCCCCACGGCGAGGGCCAGCGCTTCCGCCCCCTTGCCCATGCGGCGCTTCGACGGCCTGATCCCAAGGCCGATGTGCCCGCCGTCGATCAAGGTCCTCCCGTTCAGGCAGTGCCGCACGGTAACGGCCCCGATCAATTCCCCGTTTTCCATTAAAAAATATAAGGTCTGCGGGGGAGACCCTTCCGGGCAGGTAAGCGGGTCCCGGTCATCCCGCATCCACTGAAGCCAGGTTTCATAAGGCTCCCCGTGGCTGCGCAGGGCACCCGGGTTCAACCGGCCGCCGAAGGAGAGCCATTCGTCCATCATGGCTTCATAAAGCGCTTTATGTTCCATATCCGGCAAAACGAGTTCGATCGCCATAAGGCTGCGCCGCCTTCCGTAATCCTATTCTTCCTGCGCTCTGATCTCCCTGAGCTTCTTCAGCGCCGCGGCGTGATGCTCCGCGTCCAGCGCCCAGTCGTTCAGCTGCGCGCACGGAAAATCCGCGCACGCCCCGCAATGCGCGAGGCCTTTTTCATCCGCGCAGCAGAGCCTGATGGCGCAGTCCCCGCTCCATTGCACGGCGCGGTCTCCGCAGCACCCCATGCAGAAAGGGGCTTTCGCCATGATTTCCCCGGCCCCTTCCCCGGCTTTGATCCATCCTTTGCTTTTAAACCACGGGACCAGCGACGCCGCCTGGTCCATGTCGAACGCCGCCCTGTATAATTCGCAATCGTTGCAGTCTATTCCGCATGGAGCCATCGCCAATCTCATTTTTTCCGCCTTCCTTTCGTGCAGCCAATAGCAGCTAATAGCAGCTAATACACGTTATCAAATCCAAGCGGCAAGCGTTCAGGAACCCCGCGCAAGACATGAATATTACAATTATAATATCACGCGCCGGATTGAAGTCAATCTTCATGAGCGATCGTTTGCGGAGCACGCCTCGCGCCGGTGCGGCATCCGGCGCAGCCAAACATCATTGGAAAAGCGCAGTCATTCAGGATTGACTGCGCTTTTCCTTGGCGCGCCCAGCAGGATTTGAACCTGCGACCTACCGGTTCGTAGCCGGGCACTCTATCCGCTGAGCTATGGGCGCATGCGTCCCGTTTAAAGACGCTCCGTTATTTTAACGCAAGTTCAACCGCTTGTCAACAGAAAACGGGCGGGTTTTCAGCCAGGATTCCTTCGAGGAAAGCCTCGCCGACGCGCGGCTCGACGGTCGCCGGCGAAAGGATTGCCGCAAGCCCCGCGGCGAGCGCGAAAGAAAGCGTCCGCTCCGGGGAATAGCCTTGGACGAAACCGAACACCGTCGCCGCCGTGAACGCGTCCCCCGCGCCGGTGGCGTTCTCCATTTGCGCGGCGGGGCGGGAGAGCATCATGCGAACGTAGCGCCCTTCGCCGTCCGCGTAGGCGCAGCCCCGGCCGCCGAGCGTCACATACACCCTTTGGCAGCCCTGCGCGACGAGCTTTTCGGCGGCGAGGCGAAGGCTTTCTTCGGTGTCGGCCCGCATGCCGGAGAGGATCTCGAGCTCCATGCGGTTGGGCTTCAGGGCAAAGAACCTCCCCGCGCGGCCGAGGAGCTTTTTCGCGTAGGTCGTCGACACCGGGTCGGCGAACACAGGGACATCCGAGGCGAGCGCGAGGACTTTGTCGATCGCGCGCTCGGGCAGGCTCGGGTCGAGCACGACCGCGTCCGCCCCCGAGAGGAGCGCCGCGTGTTCCTCAAGGTATTCGTCCGTCACCTCCCCGAGGATGCGCATGTCGGAGAGGGCGAGCAGCATGTCGCCCTCCGGCTCGAGGATCGCGCAGTAGGAGGAGGTCGCCACACCCGGAAGCACGCGCACGCGGGAAACGTCCACGCCGGACTCCGCGGTCATGGAGAGCGTCATTTTCCCCAACGCGTCGTCCCCGACGGCGGAGAGGAGGCGGCAGGCAAGCCCCATGCGCGCGGCGTTCTCGAGGATGTTGCGCGTCACGCCGCCCGCGCCGAGGCGCGCGAAGCCGGGGTTCGAATCCCGCATGACGAGGGGGGCGCGGCTCCTGCCCACGAGGTCCGCGTTGAGCGCGCCCACGCCCGCGACGTATCCCATAGCCATCCTCCTATCGCAAAAGCCTCTCCCGCTCGGAAAGGAACATCTTCAAAAACTGCACGTTGGAAAGCGCGTCATATTCCGTCCGTTTCGGCCCGTCCTCCGTGAGCTCGTAGATCTCCGCTCCCGGGCAGGCGCACAGCACGGGGGAGTGGGTGGAGAGGATGAACTGGCAGCCCTTTTCCGCCGCGTCCCGGATCATGTTGAGCAGCACGAGCTGGTTGAAGTACGTCAGCGCCGCCTCCGGCTCGTCGAGGAAGTAGAGCCCGCCGGGCACGAGCCGCCGCCCGAAGAAGTCGAGGAAGCCCTCCCCGTGGCTCCGCTCGGTCAATTCCGTCCTGTACTGCCCGTCCATCTCGCCGATGGTGCGCGCGAAGGGCATCGATGCGAGCCCTTTCGCGGCGGCCGAGCGGTGTTCATACTCCCGCTCGATCCCCCGCAGCGCCGTTTCCGCGTCCTCGCGCATGGCCGTGCGCGCCTCGATCTCGCGGCTGAAATCCTCCGCCGTGAAATAAAAGCAGAGCCTTTGCGTGCGCGCGCGCACCGCGAGGAAGTATTTCGCCGCCCGCTCGATGCGCGCGCGCCTCTCGCCCCGGTTGCCGGAGCCGATGCGCACGGCGGAAAGCTTCGCGGCCATGAGCTCGATGAGCGTCGTCTTGCCGCTGCCGTTATCCCCCGCGAAGATCGTGACGGGCGCCGCGAAGGGCACCGCCTCGAAGGACGCGATGAGCGGCACCGTGAAGGGATATTCCAAAAATTCGGGCGTTTTTTGCTTTTCAAAGCGCGTCAGGTAGATCATATGCGTATTATAGGCCGTCGGGGCGCGCCGTTCAAGCCCGGGGCTCCGCGCGCCAGACGAGGCTGTCCGGCACACGCTTCAAAAAGAGCCTCTCCTGCCGCTTCGCCCGCCTTCCCGCGGCCGGGACGAGCGCAAACTGCTCCGGGCGCATGTCGAGATACTCGAACGCGCTCTGCGCGGCCGCCTCGAATTCCTCGGGGTCGGCGCCTTCCTTCGCCGAGAGCAGAAACACGTTCGTCTCCCCGCCGCCGGGGACTCGCCGCGCCGCGAGATAGACGCGCGCGCAGACCTCGCCGCAGCGTTCGGCGACCGCGCGGACAGCCTCCTCCCGAACCGCCTCCGGAAGCGGGCTCGGCGCGAGCGCACCCTTGGAAAGCGCCGCGCGAAGCGCGCGGCTCCTGTCCGCCGCGGACTGCATGGCGTCCGCGACGCGCGCGCGGTAGCGCGCGAGCTCCGCCTCGTTGCCCGTTCTCACGCAGTACGAGCCGATGCGTTCACACGCCTGCTCGGCCATGCTGCCGTTGAGCTCCGCCGCGCGATAGAGCGACCCGATCCCTTCGTCGCGGTAGAGGGAGAGGAGAAATTCGCCCAGAGCGAAATGCGCGTAGCAGTTCTCCGGCTCGTCCGCGGCGAGACTTCGATAGGCGGCGAGCGCCTTAGCGTTGTCGACGTCGGCGTAGGCGTGGGCCGCGTCGAGGCGCGCCTTCGCGGAAAGCGCGCGAACGTCCGCCGCCGCCTCGTAAGCCTCTATGGCGGCAAGCCGGTCCACATAAATTTCCCCGCGCATGCGCTCGTAATCGGGCGAAACCCTCTTATATATCTCGCCGTCGGCACGGGCGAGGAGCCTGTCCTGCTCGAGGGCGAAGGGCGTGCCCGCCTCGCGGGAGCAAACGCCGTATTCCGCGGCGCCGAGGGCGGCAAGCCGCGTTTTGAGCGTCGGGTGGGAATCGATCTGCGCCGTGATTTCGCGCGCCGCGAGCTCCCGCCAGCGGGCTTCCTCGCGGGCGAGATACCGTTCGAACAGCGAAACGGACTCCGTATAATAGCGCCGCGTAAACGCTTCCCCGGCGTACGCGTCTACGCTCAGTTCGGGGCAGCGCTCCGTATTGAACAGGTAGAGCATTTTGATTTTGCCCAGCGCGTCCGCGTAGGCCCGCGCGTCCCCGCGTTCCATGGCGAACGCGTCCGCGCGCTTCTCCACCTCGCGCGCCGCGGCCGCCTCGAAGAGGTCGTAGCGGCACAACGCGCAAAAGGCGGGATACAGCATCAGCGCGGCTCCGGGCAGCCGCAAAGCGCGAAGGTCGATGCCGCGAAGGAGGCCGTCCCACCGCTGCACAACGGCGATTTTGCGCGCGACGCCCATATAGAGGTGCGCGAACTCGTGCAGCAGCACCTGATACAGTTCCCCGCGCGTCAGAAGTTTCGCGAGCCGCGCGTCGAGCGCGATGCAGTCCCCGGACCGGAGCGCGGACACGCCGACGTTGCCGTCCTCCCGCAAAGCGACGAGCACGCGCCTTTTCCCGCCCGCGGCGCGCTGCGCTTCGCCTGCGAGCGCGTAGAACTCGGGGAATTCCTCCCTTGGCAGAACGCCCTCGGGCTTTTCCATAAAGAAGGGCTGGAGCCTGATGTGGACGATCCCCCAGAGCGCGTAGAGCGCAAGCAGCAGCACGGGGATATATTCGAAAACGGGGCTCGCCGCGCCGCAGAGGAAAGCGGCGAAGATTAGCGCCGCGGCCAGGAGCCAGAGCCAGATGCGGACCGGCAGGAGCTTTTTTATCAGGGAGGCAACCTCGGCGTCGAGGTCTTCCTCGGCGCGCCGCCCCGCCGCGAGCGCCAGCGCGTTGGCTTCCGCGACCCTCATGCGCGCGAGCCGCCGCTTTTCATAAAGATACAAAAGCGCGCTCCCGGCGGCGCAGAGGCCGAGCGCGCCCGAAAGCAGCAGCGCCGCCGTTTTGGCGTCCCGCGCGTCGAGGCCCGAAGCCGCGCCCAGCGTGAACGCGCCGAGCGTCAGGAGGAAGGAAAGGATCAGCGATACCGCGCCGCGCTTCATCGATCGGGCTTCTCCATGGATGCGTTTCGCCTTTCGTCTCGTGATAGGGTAAGCTTCGCCGGAACTAGAGGACGATATCCGCCCTCTCCCGGATGCCGAAGGCCGCGAAATACGCTTCCTCCAGCGGGATCCAGCGGGAAAGATACGCAAGCGCGCCCTCCTTGCCCTCCCGCGCGCGGACGCGCGCAAGCTGCTCTTCCTTATCTATGTCTGAGAAAACCCGGATGTCCGCGTAATCGCCGAGCCTCGGGTGGCAGCAGTACGCGCCCTCGACGACGCGCCAGGGCGAGGTGGCGACCTCCCGCCTGCCCGAAAGCGCCATCTTCCCGCAGTCGAACACGCCGTAGGAGAACGCCTCTTTGGAGCGGAGGCGCGGGAGCACCTCCGCGAGGAAGCGCTCGTAATGCGCGTTGCCTCCGGGCAGGGCGAGGCGCTCCTTCGTGCGAAGCTCCGGCGGCAGGAAGAAATCGTCCATGTGCGCGACGCCCGCGCCCGCGACGGCGGCGAGCCGCGCCGCAAGGGTTGTTTTTCCCGAGGCCGCGCGCCCGTCTACGGCGACAACCTTCGCCTCCCCGGTTTCGGAAAAAGCAGCCATGCGTACAAACAGCGGGAAGAGCCGCGCGAGCTCCCGGCGCACGAGCCGGTAGGAGGGGCGCTCCGCCGCCCGAAATTCCGGGCTGTGGCGCACGGGGCGCGCACCCTCTTTCAGATAGCGCTCGACATACGCCCGAAACTCGCCCGATGAAAACGAAAACGCGCCCTCATTCGCGAGCGTTTGCGCCGCGGCGAGGCTTTGCAGGAGAGCTTCTTCCGCGCCCGGCTCCGCCTTTGCGGAAAGCGCGAAGCAGTTGAACAGCCATTCCGAAGGGAGCCCATCGGTCTTCCACGCGCGAAAATCCACCCGGCAGAACGCGTCCGACACGGGCTCCATCCGTTCCCCGCGTTCCGCCCCGGCCGCGTCGAACTCCTCCATGAAGCACGCGCGCGCGGCGGGGATATCCGGGAGAAGATGCTCCGCGCCGAACGCCGCCTGATAGCACAGCTTTACGACGTCCTGCGGCCGCATGGCGGGATGCTTTGTTGCGTGCGCGGCGAGATATGCGCGGGTTTCCGACATGTTGTCCACAGAATCCTCAGTCGATGAACACGGCGCTGTACCAGTTCTGCTCCTCGTGCTCCGGGTCCGAGAGGGTGGAGATGGGCAGGCCGAAGCCGCGCACGGTCTTAAACACGTCGATGCCCACGCTGTGGAACGCGGGGCGCGCCTTTTTGGGAAACCGGCAATGATCGCACTCCTTTGCGGCGCAGGAGCGGCAGAGCCCGCAGTCCGAGAGGGAGAAGGCGAAATAATACCCGTCGCGAAACGCGCTTCCCTCTATGGCGAGGGAGACCTTCTGCGAGAGCGCCTTGTCGTTGGCGTGGATGATGACCCCGCCGCGGTAGCGCGAGAGCATCTCATGATATTCCGAAATGCGCGCGTTGTTCGCGCGCGAGGGGCAGGTGTGGTTCTGCCCCCAGTCGTCGCAGCCGAACATGCACTTGAGAAGCGTCCTCGTGTCGAACGCGATCTGGCCGGTCGTGAACTCCACCGCGTGCGGCGCGCCCAGTTCAAGCGCCATGTCCGCATATTTCCTGAATTCTCCCATACATATCTCCTTAAAAGCGTTATAGCAGCGTTTTCACGATGGCGTACGCCTCGTTTTTTGACATTCCCGCGCGCTCCGCGAGCTCTCGCGCCGCGTCCTTCGCGCTCAGCCCTTCCCTCACAAGCGCTTGGGCAAGAGCGCGCGCATCCTCATCGGGCATGGCCGCTTCCTCCCCCGCGCCCGCGACGACGAGCGCGCATTCCCCTTTGGGCGGGGTTTCGGCGTACCGTTCCGCGAGGGAGGAGAGCGTCCCGCGCACGACCTGCTCGTGGAGCTTGGTGAGCTCCCGGCAGAGCGCGCAGTCCCGCTCGCCCAGCTCTTCGGCAAGCTCCTTCGCCGTGGCGGACACGCGAAGCGGGCTTTCGTAAAAAACGAGCGTCCCCCTGTGGCTTTTGACGGCGCCGATCGCCTCGCGCCTCTCCTTCCCCTCGCGCGGAAGGAAGCCGACGAAGCACGCGTTCTTTGAAGGAAAGCCGGAGAGGACGAGCGCCGTCGTCAGGGCGGACGCGCCGGGGACGACCGTGTAGGGGACCCCCGCCGCGACGCACGCGGCGACGAGCCGCTCCCCGGGGTCGCTGATGCCGGGCATGCCCGCGTCGCTCGCGTAGGCCACGGCTTCGCCGGCTTTTACGCGGGAGACGATCTCCGCCGCCCGCGCGTTCTCGTTCTGCGCGCGGCAGCTCACGAGGGGCTTTTTGATGCCGAGCCTCGAGAGAAGCGCGCCCGTCCTTCGCGTGTCCTCGCAGTAGACGGCGGACACCGCGCCGAGCACGCGGACGGCGCGAAGGGTGATGTCCTCCATGTTGCCGATGGGCGTGGCGCACAGGTAGAGCATGGGAGAAAGAGGGGCGCTTTCTTCAATTTCCATGGCTGTCCTCCAGCGTGATTTCCTCGATGACGGCGCCGTGCCGCGCGTTCTTTTTCGCCTCGACGAGCGCGAGGTAGGGGGGCCTGTCCGCTTTGGAACGGACGAAGCAAAGCCGCTTCACCGCGAGGCGTTCCCGGTCGAGCGCGGCGCACAGCGGCGCGACCAATTCCGCCGGATAGCAGACGAAGAACCTGCCCCCGTTTTTCAAAAGCCTCCCCGCGGCGGAAACCGCGTCGTGGAGCGTGCAGTCCTCCTGGAACGCGCTGCGCCTGCGCGAGGGGTCGGCGCTTTCGGTTCCCCCCGCGCGGTAGGGCGGGTTGCAGACGGCGGCGTCGAACGTCCCGTATTGCGCAATGCGCATCTCCCGCATGTCCGCGCGGAGCACCTCGATGCGCGGGGAAAGGCCGTTCAGCTCCACGCTTTGTTTCGCGAGCGCGCAGCAGTCCGGGTCGATGTCCACGGCGAGCACGTCCGCGCCCGTTTTAGCGTGGGCGAGTATCGCGATGATCCCCGTGCCCGTGCCGAGGTCGCAAAGCTTCTCGCCGCGCTTCATGCGCACGAAGTTCGCGAGCAGCACAGCGTCGTGCCCGTAGGCGAAGCGCTCCGTATCCCGCAGGATCACGAGGCCGTCATATTGCAGGTCGTCGGTCACGATGGGCATAGAAACCTTCTTAGAATGTTGTAGGGGCGGATTCCATATCCGCCCGGAACGTCGGCCGGGCGCCTCGGGCCGGGCGATCCCCGCCTCCGAACGCCGCCTTTCATTGTCAATTGTCAATTCCCAATTGTCAATTGCCCCTCGTCCCTGACTATTCTACCACAATCCGCAGTTGACAAAAACACCCTGCGAAAGTACACTTTCTATTATTAATTAGGAGGGGAAGGCCCCTTAAGGAGTTAGGAATGCAGGAGCGGAAAACCTTTTACATCACGACCCCCATCTATTACCCGAGCGACAAGCTGCACATCGGCCACACGTACTGCACCGTCGCCACCGACGTCATCGCCCGCTACAAGAGGATGTGCGGCTACGACGTCATGTTCCTCACGGGAACCGACGAGCACGGCCAGAAGATAGAGGAGAAGGCGAAGGCCGCGGGCGTTTCCCCGCAGCGCTTTGTGGACAATATCGTGGACGGGAAGGACGGCATCCGCGATCTGTGGAAGCTGATGAACATCTCGAACGACCGCTTCATCCGCACGACGGACGATTACCACGTTTCGGCCATACAGCGCATCTTCAAGAAGATGTATGAGAACGGGGATATCTACAAGGGCAAATACGCCGGCATGTACTGCACGCCGTGCGAGAGCTTCTGGACGGAGAGCCAGCTCGTCGAGGGCAAGTGCCCCGACTGCGGGCGCGAGGTGCGCTACGCGGAGGAGGAGGCGTATTTCTTCCGCCTCTCGAAATACGCAAACAAGGTGCGCGCGCTGCTGCTTACGGGCGAATTCCTCGAGCCCGCCTCCCGCGTCAACGAGATGGTCAAGAACTTCATCGACCCCGGCCTCGAGGATTTATGCGTGTCGCGCACGTCCTTCACCTGGGGCGTGCCGGTCGATTTCGACCCCGGCCACGTGGTCTACGTGTGGATCGACGCGCTCTCCAACTACATTACGGCCCTCGGCTACGAAAATGACCGCTATGGCGATTATCATCGGTACTGGCCCGCGGACGTGCACATGGTGGGCAAGGAGATCGTCCGCTTCCATTCGATCATCTGGCCCGCGATGCTCATGTCCCTCGACGAGCCCGTCCCCAAAAAGGTGTTCGGCCACGGCTGGCTTTTGTTAGGCGGCGGCAAGATGAGCAAGTCGAAGGGCAACGTGGTGGACCCCGTCATCCTCGCCAACCGGTACGGCGTGGACGCGCTGCGCTTCTACCTCATGCGGGAGTTCCCGCTCGGCACGGACGGCAGCTTCTCCAACGAGCTTCTGATTTCCCGCATCAATACCGACCTTGCCAACGACCTTGGGAACCTGCTTTCCCGCACGGTCGCGATGGTTGAAAAATACTTTGAGGGAACGCTCATCCCCGAGCGCCGGGCGGAACCCATGGACGCGGAGCTCGTCGCGCTCGCCTCGGCCCTGAAGGGCAAGTACGAGAAGCAGATGGATTCCTACAACACGCAATCCGCGCTGGAGGAAATCTTCCGCGTCGTCTCCCGTGCCAACAAGTATATCGACGAGACGGCGCCCTGGGTGCTCGCCAAAGCCATCGAGGACAGGCCCCGCCTCGCGAGCGTCCTCTACAACCTGCTCGAGGTGCTGCGCATCGCGCTCTCGCTGCTCGTGCCCTTCATGCCCGAATCCTGCGATAAGGGCTTTTCGCAGATCGGCGCCGCGGGCGCGCTCGGCGCGTGGGAGAGGGCGGGCGAGTGGGGCGCGCTGCCCGAATGCGCGAAGGTCTCAAAGGGAGACGCGCTCTTCCCGCGCATCGACCTTAAGAAGGAGCTCGCCGAACTCGAGGCCATGCAGGCCGAAAAGGAAGCGACGGCGCAGGCGTGCGCCGCTACCCCCGCAGAGCCCGCCGGGGAAGCGTCCGCCGCGGAGGAAAAGCCCGCCGCGCCTTCCTATATCGGGTTCGATGAATTTGAGAAGGTCAAGCTGCGCGTCGCGGTCGTGAAGAGCTGCGAGTTCGTGCCCAAGAGCGACAAGCTCCTGAAGTTCACGCTCGACACGGGCGAGGGAGAGGACCGCGTGATCCTCTCGGGCATCCGCGGCTGGTATCCCGAGCCGGAGAAGCTCGTCGGCCGCCGCCTCATCGCCTGCGTCAACCTCAAGCCCCGCAAGATGTGCGGCGTGGAGAGCTGCGGCATGCTGCTCTCCGCCGTCACGGAAACGGATGAGGGCGAAAAGCTCTGCCTGTTGGAAACGGGAGAGGGGATGCCCGGGGGCAGCGAGGTCTGCTGATGGAGCGCGTCCCCCTCAAAAACGGAAAACTGCTCGTCGTCAGGGAGGCGGAGCCGGAAGACTCCGCCGCCTTAATCGCGTTTTCCAAAATCGTCGGGCGGGAGACGGATTTCCTCAACACCGATGAAAGCGGCTGGCAGGTCACCGCCGAGGAGGAGGCTGAGAAGCTCGCGGCCTCGCTCATCAATCCGAGGCAGGGCACGTTCCTCGCGCTGGTCGACAGCGAGATCGCGGGGATGTTCTCCGTGAATCCCTTCTCCACCCGGCAGCGCATCAGGCACAACGCCGTCTTCGGCATCGCCTTGCGCGAGAGCTGCTGGCATCTCGGCATCGGCTCCGTCGCGATGACGCTCGCCGTCGACATGGCGCGGGAATGGGGCTACCATAAGCTCATGCTCGAGGCGCGCGCCGACAATGCGCGGGCGCTCGCGCTGTACCGCCGCTTCGGCTTCACGGAATGCGGGCGGCGCAGGGAGCATATGTGCATCCGCGGGCAATACTATGACGAAATCCTCATGGAGCTGATGCTGTGAACTGCTTCGACACGCACGCGCATCTGTGCGATGAAAAATTCGATTCCGACCGCGAGGCGCTCATCGCCTCCCTGCCCGGCAAAGGGCTTTCGTATGTCATCAACGTCGCCTGCGAGGCGGACGAGTTCGACGTCACGCGCGAGATGACGCGGCGCTATCCCTTCATCTACGCCGCCTACGGCATCCACCCGCACGTCGCCTCCAGCCCCGGCGCGGATTGGGAGGGGAAGCTCTTTCGCGCGCTCGCGGACGAAAAGGCCGTCTCCCTCGGGGAGATCGGCCTCGACTACCACTATGATTTTTCGGAAAAGCCCGATCAGAAGCGCGTGTTCATCCGCCAGCTCGAGATGGCGAGGGAAGGGAACCTCCCCGTGCAGCTGCACGTGCGCGAGGCGTTCGGGGACGCCCTCGACATCCTTCGCGCGCACAGGGACGGCCTTTCGGGCGAGATGCACTGCTATTCCGGCTCGGTCGAGACGGTGCGGGAATGCCTGGACCTCGGCCTCTACATCGCGCTCGGCGGCGCGGTCACCTTCGAGAACGCCAGGCGGCTCCTCGACGTCGCCAAATACGTACCGGACGACCGCCTCCTCGTCGAAACGGACTGCCCGTACCTCGCGCCCGTGCCCGTGCGCGGCCGCCGCAACGACCCCTCGAACATCCCCCACATCGTCCGCCGCCTCGCCGCGCTTCGGAACGACGATCCCGAGCGCATCGCCTCCCTCACGCTGGAGAACGCGAAGAGGCTCTTTCATATCAGCCAATAGGGAATAAGTAATTAGGGAATAAGTAATAATGAATCGCTTTCCGCCGCGGCGGAAAAAGCGAATAAAATCAGCGATTCCGCAATGTGGAATCCCTTCGTGCAGCAGTTATGCGCGATTCACTCTTACTTGTTAGTTATATAATTCCGAAAGCAGCCTGTCCGCCTCTTTGTGCAGCGCGGCGACCATGGCGTCGTATTTCCGGAGCATGTCCCGCCCCTCGGGGGTCAGCTCCGCGCCGCCGCCGCCGTGCCCGCCCGTCGTGGAGTGGATGAGGCGGAAGCCCAGCGCGGCCTCGGTCTCCTTCATGATGCGCCAGGCCTTCGAATAGGCCATTTCCATCCCCGCGGCCGCCGCGCGCAGCGAATGCGTGCCCTCCACGCGGCGCAGCAGCTCCGCGATGCCCGGCCCGAAGCACTTCCCCTCCCGAAACAGGCGCAGGTTCAGCTTATAGCTCATGTTCCCCTCCACGACGCACCTCCGGCTTATCCTCGCGGTTATTTGCGGTTATTGCGGTTATTGCGGTTATTGCGGTTATTGCGGTTATTATATCATACTTTCGGCGCGGTTGACACGGCGGGCGCATGTGTTATACTCATTCTGGAATAACGGGGGTTTATGATGAAACGCATCGATTTTTCAAGCGATATTCCGCTCTTTCGGGCGCTTGGCGTAGCGCCGGGGATCACGGCCGTCATCGGTTCGGGCGGGAAGACGTCCCTCGTGCTGCGGCTCGCGCGCGAGCTCGTAAAAAAGGGCCGCGTCGTCGTTTCGACGTCCACGCGCATGTACCCGCCGGAAGGGATCCCCCTCGTGGCGGGCACCGCGGGGGCGATCGAGGCCGCGCTGATCCTCTCCCCGCTCGTGTGCGCGGGGACAAACGCCGAGGACGGCAAGCTCGCCGCGCCGCAGGTCGCCTTCCCGCGGCTCGCGGAGCTCGCGGACTACGTGCTCGTCGAGGCGGACGGCGCCAAGGGGCTCCCCCTGAAAGCGCACGCGGCGCACGAGCCGGTCGTCCCTGAGGGCGCGCGGGTCGTCGCGGTCGTCGGCGCGTCGGGCTTCAACCGCCCCATCGCCGAGGCCGCGCACAGGCCGGAGCTCTACGCCCGGGCGCTGGAAACGGACGTCAACGCCCTCGTCACGCCCGAGCTCGCCGCACAAGCGATGAAAGCGCGCTTCCCCGCGAAGACCGTGCTCGTCAACCAGGTCGACTGCGCGGCCGCGCTCGCCTTGGCGGAGCGCTTCGCTTCTGTCTGGGGCGCAGGCACCGTCGTCGCCGCGGCGCTCAGGGACGAATCCGCCGTCAAGGCGATCTGGAGGGAATGATATGCTCGTTTTGATCCGCGGGGCGGGGGATCTTGCGACGGGCGTCGCCATGCGGCTGTTCCTGGCGGGCATGGAGGTCGTGATGACCGACGTCCCGCGCCCCACGGCCATCCGCCGCACGGTTTCCTTCTCCGAGGCGGTGACGCTCGGGGAAACGGCGGTCGAGGGCGTGACGGCGAAGCTCGCCGAAGGCGCCTCGGACGCGCTTCGCCTCGCGCGGGAGGGATCGATCGCGCTCCTCGTCGACCCGGACGCGGCGTGCCGGGAGGAGCTCCGCCCGGACGCGCTCGTCGACGCCATCATGGCGAAACGGAACACCGGCACGCGCATCGCGGACGCGCCCATCGTCGTCGCGCTCGGCCCCGGCTTCACGGCGGGAGCGGACTGCCACGCGGCGATTGAAACCATGCGCGGCCACGACCTCGGGCGGGTCTACTACGCGGGCTCGCCGCTTGCGAACACCGGCACGCCGGGCGAGATCGCGGGCAAAGGGCCCGAGCGGCTGCTGCGCGCGCCCGCGGACGGCGTCTTTACCGGAAAAAAGCAGATCGGGGATTTCGTCGAAGCGGGGGAGATTGTCGCTCTGGTGGACGGCGTGCCCCTCGCGGCCCGGATCGCGGGGGTGCTGCGCGGCCTGCTGCCGGACGGCGCGATCGTCAAACGCGGCATGAAGAGCGGGGACATCGACCCGCGCGGGAACGCCGCTTCGTGCTTCACGGTCTCGGACAAGGCGCGCGCCGTCGGCGGCGCCGTGCTCGAGGCGATTTTGCATTTTACGAAAAACTGATCGAAACGATCGAAACGAAATTCATGCCCGCACAAAAAGCGCGGGCATGTTTTAGTATGTTTTCAAGAAACGAGAAAAATAAAAATCAATCGCCGCGCGCGTTCTCCTTTGCCTTGCGCCTGCGCTCCTCGTACAGGACGCCGCGGAGGACACAGAGCACCTCCTCCGTGCCGTCGGCGAGCGGCTCGCGGCCCATGGTGGAAATATAGGACTGCCTGCCGGCATAAAGTTCGTTTACGGCCTCGAGCAGCGTCCCGGGGGAGAGGTTCTCCTGCTCGAGCATCATCGAATAGCCTTTTCGCGCGAAATACGCCGCGTTCAATATCTGGTCGCCCCGGCTCGCGCTGCGCGGCAAGGGGATCAGGAGCGCGGGCTTCGAGAGCGCGAGGAACTCGAACACGGCGTTCGCGCCCGCGCGGGAAACGATCAGATCGACGGCGGCGAAAACGTCCGGCAGCTCCCGGTCGACGTACGCGAACTGGCGGTAGCCCTTGATGTCGAGGAGCGCCTCGTCCAATTTATCCTTGCCGCAGAGGTGGACGACGTCGAAGGTTTCGATTAAAGCGCTCAGCGCGCCGCGCAGCGCCTCGTTGACGGCCGCCGCGCCGAGACTGCCGCCCATGGCGAGCAGCACGGGCTTTTCGCCCGAAAAGCCGAGGAAGGAAAGCCCTTTTTCTCGCTTGCCGAAATAGAGTTCCGGGCGGATGGGCGTGCCCGTGTGGATTCCCTTTTCGCCGACTTGCTTGAGCGTATCCTCGAAGGTGACGCAGACCTTGTCCGCGAAGCGCGCGTTGATGCGGTTGGCGAGGCCCGGGCTGTAGTCCGACTCGTGCGTGACGACGGGGATTTTCAGCCGTTTGGCCGCGACCACCACGGGCACGCTGACGAAGCCGCCCTTGCTGAACACGGCGTCGGGCCGGATGTTCTTTATGATCCTCTCCGCCTGCGCGACGCCCGCGAGCACGCGAAAGGGGTCCGTGAAGTTTTTCCACGAGAAGTAGCGCCGGAGCTTCCCCGAGGAGATCGCGTGGTACGTTATGCCCGCGCGCCCCTCGATGATGGCGCGCTCGATGCCCTCGGCCGTGCCGATATAATGGATGTCGCAGCCCTCTTCGAGAAGCCTGGGGAAGAGCGCGACGTTGGGCGTGACGTGCCCGGCGGAGCCCCCGCCCGTGAACAGAACCGTTTTTCTCATGAATACCTCTTCGCGTTCAACCGCGGCTTCGCCGCTTTTTGAGCTCAATAAAGCGGAAATTATTATATCACTTGGAATACTTTTATGCTATTATTATCGTGTTGGAATCTGCTTTGGAAATGATTGCGCCGGTTCATGGAGGTCTTGATGCGCGATTTCAGGGATTGCGGCGCCGCGGAAGGCGCGCAGCGAATCGCCGTGCTCACATCGCGGCTCACGGTGCTCTACGACGAGCCCGGGGGCCCGCTCGACGTGCTGCGCGAATATGCGTTCGCGCTCTATTTGGGGGATACGCACGCGGCTTACCGCATTTACCACGACCTCGCCCGCGCGCTGCTCCGTTCGGGCGCGCGCAGGGTCAGCGGGGACCTTTTTATGGATTATCTCCTCTCGCTCATCTTCGAGCGGGAGCATTCCTTCGCGCTCATGGCCGCCGCGGGCAGGCTCGACGAGCCCGAGCAGCTCGCCATGAAGGCGGACCTCGCGGCGCTGGGCGAGCTCGCCTCGCTCTCGAGCGCCGACCTCGTGCGCATGGCGACGGAGAAGCACCGCGAATTGCAGCTTCGCCCGCGCTACGCGAAGGACGACATCTCCCTCATGTCCACGGCGCTCTGGAGCGGCTCGACCCCGCGCCCCGCGCCCCCGGCGGACGTTAAGCCCGCCCCGGCCTCGGGGAACGGGCAGGGCGCGATCCTTCCCCTTCCGCCGGAGCACGAGTGGCTGCCCTGGCATTACGGGGAGCAGGCGCTTCGCGGCGAATGGGCCGCGGACGAGGCGCTTGAGGAGATCTACCTGCGCCTTTTGAAATCGCCGGACTGGCGCGGCGCGTTCGAGGATATCTGGAACCTGTTCGCGGTCTACGGCGCGGGCTCCTTCCTGCGCGCGCGCGTCTTCTTCGCCGAGGGCGGCGCGCTCGTCCCGACCGAGAGCGTGCCCTCCGTTTGCCCCGTCTCATACTATGATGAACAAAGGGCCGCGCTTACCGACAGCGTCATCTCCTTCATGCGGGGGGAGAGCGCCTCCCACGCGCTCATTTACGGCCCGGAGGGCAGCGGAAAAACCGCCCTCGCGCTCAACCTCGCGGAGGATTTGCCCGAGCTGCGCGTCGTGGTTTTTTCCCGTCCGGAGGGGACGGACGTCCAAAGTCTCATCGAAACGCTCCGCCGCCAGCCGCTGCGCTTTTTGCTGCTGCTCGACGGCGTCGAGGCCGACTCGTACGCATCGAAGGTGCTCCTGTGCGCGTGTAGTCGCGGCGGGCTGCCGCAGAACGTGCTGCTCGCCGCTACCGCAAGGGATGCCGGCTCGCCCGGGGTGTTCCCCCTGACGGTCGAGATGAGATACCCGCGCATCGCGGATTTCATCGACATCGTGTGCGAGCTGCTCGAGGCCGAGGACGTCCCCTTCGAGCGGACGGAGGTGAGAAACGCGTGCGTCGACTTCCAGGTGGACGCGCACGAAAAGCTCACCATGACCGCCGCGGTGACCCTCGCCCACCAATATAAGGCCTCGCACAGGCACTGAGAAAGGATTTTAAGCTTTATGCAGATATACAATACCATGACCCGCAGGAAGGAGGAGCTCGTCCCCCTCACCCCCGGCGTGATCCGCATGTACGTGTGCGGGCCGACGGTCTATAACTTCTTCCACATCGGCAACGCGCGCCCCTTCGTGGTGTTCGACACGCTGCGCCGCTACCTCGAGTATAAGGGCTTCAACGTCGTCTTCGCGCAGAACTTCACGGACATCGACGACAAGCTCATCCGCCGCGCCGGCGAGGAGGGCATCACCGTCCCCGAGGTCGCCGAGCGCTACATTCAGGAATACTATACCGACGCGGACGCGCTGGGCGTCGAGCGCTCGAGCGTCAACCCCCGCGCGACGGAGCACATCGGCGAGATCGTCGCCCTCGTCCAAACCCTCATCGACAAGGGCCACGCCTACGCCGCCGACAACGGGGACGTGTACTTCTCCGTCAGGAGCTACCCGGCCTACGGCAAGCTCTCCGGCCAGTCGATCGAGGACCTCGAGAGCGGCGCGCGCATCGACCCGACCGAGCACAAGCGCGACCCGCTCGACTTCGCCCTCTGGAAAGGCGCGAAGCCCGGCGAGCCGAGCTGGGAGACGCCCTGGGGCCGCGGCCGCCCCGGCTGGCACATCGAGTGCTCCGCCATGAGCATGAACATTCTGGGCGAAACCTTCGACATCCACGCGGGCGGGCAGGACCTCGTCTTCCCGCATCACGAGAACGAGATCGCGCAGAGCGAGGCCGCGACCGGAAAACCCTTCGCGCGCTACTGGATGCACAACGGCTACATCAACATCAACAACGAGAAGATGTCCAAGTCCCTCGGCAACTTCATGCTCGTGCGCGACATCGCTAAGGAATTCGACCTCGAGGCCGTGCGCTTCTTCCTTTTGAGCGCGCAGTACAGGAACCCCGTCAACTTCTCCCGCGAGCTCGTGGAACAGGCCGACGCCGCGCTCCTGCGCATCCGCAACGCGCGCGAGCGGCTCGACGAGGCGCTCGCGAAACCCGCGCCCTCGTCCACCGCGGAGGACGAGGCGTTCATCGCCTCCGTCGCGGAGTTCCGCGGGCGCTGGGAGGAGGCGATGGAGGACGACCTCAACACCGCGGACGCCATCGGCGTGCTGTTCGACTTTACGCGCGCCGCGAACGGCTTCATCAGCGAGCCGCGCGGCGAGGCTTCGCTCAGGGCGGCGGACGCCCTCCTGCGGGACGTCTGCTCCGTCATGGGCATCCTCCGGCATAAGAAGGAAGAGGCGTTCCCGAAGGAGGCGCTCGACCTTCTCGAGGAGAGGAAAGCGGCCCGCGCCGCGAAGAACTGGGCGCGCGCGGACGAGATCCGCGAGGCGCTCAAGGCCATGGGCTTCGCCGTGGAGGACGGCAAGGAAGGCGCGAAGCTCAAGCGCCTGTGAATGACTGGTTAACATTGTTTGAATTTTGCCGCCGGGGGGTTTATTAAGCCCTCCGGAATGGTATGATAATCAATACTTGGAAACGGAGAAGCAATATGGAATACCTGACATCCGCATGGCTCGCGATGGACGCGGCGTCCACAACGGCAGAGGAGGCCGCCGCAGGCTCAACCAACCTGGTGATGGTGCTCTTCAAGGCCCTCATCGCCGTCTACCTGATGGTGGGGGCGATCCGGGGCAAGGGCCGGCTCATCCACAACGAGTTCCCCAAGTGCAAGCCGGAGACCTACCGCCTCGTGATGCGCCTGTTGTGCGCGTTCGCATCCATCGTCATCCTCGCCAACAGCGCCTTCGAGTTCCTCGCGGACACGGCCTACGGCGAAGCGCTTGCCCTGACGGCGGCTCAGTACGCCACGATCAACACCGTACTCTGGGCTATCGGCCTCGTGGCGATGCTCGCGCTCATCGTGGTGAACATCGTCCTCACCGACCGCAAGGCGCTCGAGGAAGCGCGCAAAAAGCAGGAAGCGGCGCGTTCCGGGCACGGCGGCGGCGACCGCCTGCGCGCGGCGTTCGTGTTCGACGAGGAGGATGAGAAGGACGGCGCGGCGGCGCCCAAGGAGGGCGGCGGCGGATCCGGAAGCAGTCAGGATTGACCAGAGTAAGCTTTGCTCCCAAACTTTGCTCCCAAAAGGAAAGGACGACAGATATGAAAAAAACCACTCGCGTATTGGCAGTTGCGCTGACGCTCCTGATGCTCTTCGCGCTCGTTCCCGCATCCTCGCTCGCGGCGCACACGATGAACGGGCTCACCATTACCGGAGGCACCGGTTCGGATTCTTCCGGCGGCTCCTCCACATCGGGCGGCGGCCTCTCCGGCGGAAACAGCTCCGGCGGCTCCTCGCAGACTTCAACGGTATGGGGCGTCACGACCGCGAAGTGCAACTTCCGCACTGGCCCGGACACGAGCAGCGCCCAGGTTTCCGGCTGCAAGCAGATCCCCTCCGGCAAGCAGGTGACCATCCTCGACAACACCTCGAGCAGCAAGTACTGGAAGGTCGGCTATAACGGCTACGTCGGCTGGATCTACGCCTCCTACGTCAAGATGCAGAGCGGCGGCAGCGGCTCCGGCGGAACGACCGCGGGCAAGCTCGTCTACGCGTCGTACACCGGCACCTCCGCCGACGTCTGGGGCTCCATCCAGATCGACGGCACCAACATCAACACCTACATCTATTGCAACGCCATCGACAAGAAGGGCAATTTCTACTACAACGCGTATTCCTCGAGCAAGAACTACATCTACGCGCTGAGCTACCTCACCAACCCAATCGCGGTCATCTACGGCCACAACATGAGGAAGTCCGCGCTCAAGCAGACGACCAACCTCGGCTTCCACGAGCTGCACCACGTCCAGAACGCGTGGCTCGGCAAGTCCAGCTGCGAATACTGCAAGCGCGACTGCTCGGGCGCGCGGACGAGCGTGTTCAACATCAGCTACAACGGTTCCACCAAATGGGAACTTGTCGGCTTCTTCGAAACCACGACCTCGACCGTCAAGTCCTCCACCACGCGCAAGAACCTCGAGCTGTTCGCGGCCATGCAGTCCTATCGCACCGGCTCCGAAAAGCAGCAGTGGATCGACACCATGATGAGCTACTGCACCTCGGCCTACAAGGGCGCGACGCTCGGTTCCATGAGTTCCAGCGACAAGATCATGGTGCTCGTCACCTGCGCCGACAGCTCCGGCGACAGCTACCAGAGGATGTACATGCTGCTCAAGGCGACGAACTAAGGCAATTAAGGCAATTAAGGCAATTGACAATTGATAATTGACAATTGACAATGAACTGAACTAAGAAACAGCCTCCGCTTGAACGACGTTCGGCGGAGGCCGTTTTGTTTTGGGAGGGAATTCGCCCCTACGGGAATGCGAATCCTCGCCCATATGAAAAGCAGCCCCCGCAGAACACCGTTCAAGCGGAAGCCGTTTCATCCTAAACCCATTGTCAATTATCAATTGTCAATTATCCCCGCCCCGTCCCTATTTTCCCACGCAGAACTTTTCGAAGATGCGCGCGATCACGTCCTCCGAAACGTCGCGGCCCGTGATTTCGCCCAAAGCCGAAAGGGCCGTGTGGAGGATGACCGCCGCGCAATCCGCGCCGTCCGCGAAGTCGACGCTCTCGAGCGCCTCGCGCGCGCGGACGAGCGCCGCGACGTGGCGGGCGTTGGTGATGAGCGCGCTCTCCCCCTCGGGGATGAGGCGCGCGGCGAGCGCGCGCCGGAGCGCGTCGACGCCCTCGCCCGTAAGCGAGCTCACCGTCACCGTTTCAAGGCCGTGCGATTGGAGCGCGGCGGCGTCGGTCCGCGCGGGGAGGTCCCCCTTGCAGAGCGCCGCGACGCGCGGGCGGCCCTTGGTCGATCGGATCAGCTCCAGATCGTCGTTTGTGAGCGCCGCCGCCGCGTCGAACGCCAGGACGAGCGCGTCCGCGAACGAAGCCGCGTCCTTCGCGCGGGAAACGCCGACGCGCTCCGCCTCGTCCAACGCCTCCCGCAGCCCCGCCGTGTCGACGAGGCGCACGGGCACGCCGTCGATGGAGAGGATCTCCTCGATGGTGTCGCGCGTGGTGCCCGGCACGGGGGTGACGATCGCCCGCTCGCGCCCGAGCAGCGCGTTGAAGAGCGAGGATTTGCCCGCGTTGGGCAGCCCGAGTATGGCCACGCGCGCGCCCTCGCGGATATAGCGCCCCTTCTCGCCCGAAACGATGAACGCGTCGAGCTTTCTTTGGATTTCCAAAATGCGCGGCGGCGCGCCGCTTACGGTGTCCTCCTCCAGTTCGTCGGGATAGTCGAGCGCCGCGTCCACGCCCGCGATGAGGTCGAGAAGTTCCTCCTCGATTGCGCCCACGGCGCGGCCCACGCTGCCCTCGAGCTGCTCGAGCGCGCTCTTCGATCCGCGCTCGGTGACGGAATTGATCATGTCCATCACGGCCTCCGCGCGGGAGAGGGAGAGCTTGCCGTTGAGGAAGGCCCTTTTCGTGAATTCTCCGGGCTCCGCGGGCCGGAGGCCCTTTTTCGCGAGAAGCGCGAGAGCGCGCCTGCCGACCGCCTGCGAGCCGTGGAGGTAGAGCTCCGCCATGTCCTCGCCCGTGTAGCTCTTCGGTCCTTCGAAGAAGCAGGCCATGACGTCGTCGATCGCCTCGCCCTCGTCCATCAAACGGCCGTATTTTATTTCCCGGGGAATAAAAGCGTCGTCTTTTGCCGAAAAAACCGCCTGCAGCGCGGGGAGCGCCCCCGGCCCGCTGACGCGGATGATCGCGATCGCGCCGCCGAAGGGCGTCGCCGGGGCGAAAATGGTGTCCGTCATGAGGGAAAGCCTCCTCCCCTGTGCATGTCGCGCGCGAGAAGCCTGAGTTTCTCCCGCGCGTTGTCGGAAGGCTTGCAGGCGCAGTGCATCAGGAGCGCGCGCTTGATCTCGCCGATGCGCGCGCCGGGCGGAATGCCGAGCCACTCGGCGATGTCCGCGCCCGTACAGGCGAGCTCCGCCTCGGTGAAGGGCGCGTTTTCCTTTTCCATCGACCGGAGGATTTCGCGCCATTTTTCGGCCGTTCGGACGGGGCCTTCGTACAGGCCGCTGCCGTTGACGTCCGCCTCGCGCACGGCGCAGAGCTTATGCGCCGTCTCCCGCCCGAGCTCCACGAAGCGCTTTTTCACCTTGCACTCGCGCGCCTCCCCGTTGAGATCGTACATATGCCAGCGCACGAGCGTCGCGACCTCCCGCCGGAGGGCGTTGGGCGCGCGCAGGCGCTTTAGGATTTCATCCGCCATCTCCTCTCCCAGAAGCTCGTGCCCGTGCATCTTGCCGTGGCCGGCGAGCGCCGCGGGCTTGCCGACGTCGTGCAGGAGCATCGCGAAGCGGATCGCGGGGTCGGGCGGCGCCTCCGCCGTCGCGTGGAGGATGTGGCGGAGCACGTCGTGGGCGTGATACTGTTTCTTCTGCGCGACGCCCGCGCAGGCCTCGAGCTCCGGCAGGAAGACCGCGTACGCGCCGGCGCGGTACAGCGCCTCAAGCCCGTAGAAAAGGCTCTCCTTCGGCGCGCCGTAGCGCGCGTCCGCGAGGAGAAGTTTATGCAGCTCGTCGAAGATCCGCTCGGGGGAAATGTCGCGAAGGCCCGGGGCGTTTGCCCGCGCGGCGGCGACGGTCGCCTCGTCGATCGTGAAGTTGAGCTGCGCCGCGAAGCGCGCCATGCGGAGGATGCGAAGCGCGTCGTCCCCCATGATGACGTTGGGGTCGGGGGAGGTGGCGCGGATGCGCTTCTTTTCAAGGTCGGCGAGGCCGCCCGTAGGGTCGGCGAGGCGGTTCTCCGCGATGTCGAGATAGATGGCGTTCACCGTGAAGTCGCGGCGGAAGGCGTCCTCCGCGAGGGATTCGGAATAGGCCACGCGCTCCGGCCTGTGCGCGCCGCCGCGCGCGTAGCGCTCGCTCCGGAAGCACGCGTATTCGTACTTCTCCCGCGCCGCGCCCTCGCCGACGACAAGGTCGAGCGTGCCGAACGCCGCGCCCTTGGGGAAACAGCCGATGTTAAGGCGCGCGCAGAGCGCCGCGACCCCGTCCGGGGTCATGGCGGAGCAGACGTCCGCGTCGCTCACGGGCAGGCCCAAGAGCGGGTTTCGCACCATGCCGCCCACGGCGTAGAGCGGCTTGCCCGCGGCCTTGAACGCGAAGGCGAGCGCGCGCAGTTTTTCGCTTACGGGAAATTCTTTCATAGCCTAATTATTATGTTCCGCCCGCGAAATGTCAACCGCTTTCAAAAGCGGGGCGCGGCGCGGCCAAAAAGGCGCTTTTTCCGTACTTCCTTCTTATAATAATAAACAATCTCTTGAAAACGGGTGTTTCCCGTGGTAAAATGTAACCTAGGAGAAAGGGCGCGGAATGCAGGTTGAGCGGCTGAAACTGAATGACTACCGCAACTACGAATCGCTCCGGCTCGCGCCCGGACGCGGTCTCAACGTCATCTTCGGCGAGAACGCGCAGGGGAAGACCAACGCTGTCGAAGCGGTTTTTTTATGCGCCTTCGGCCGCTCCCACAGGACGCCGCGAGACGCGGAGCTCATCCGGACCGGCATGAGCGGCGCGTACGTGGGGCTCGATGTGAAAACCCGCGCGGGCGTGCGCGCGATTGAAATCAAGCTGCGCGACGGGGAAAGAAAGCAGCTCTTCGTGGACAGGCTCGAATGCTCCCGCAGCGGGGAACTGATGGGCGTATTGAACGTGGTGATGTTCTCGCCCGAGGACCTCGAGCTCGTCAAGGGCGGCCCCGCCGAGAGGCGTCGCTTCCTCGACATGGAGTTGAGCCAGCTGCGCCCGGCCTACTACATGGCGCTGCAGCGCTACGGCAAGGCGCTTCGCGAGCGAAACGCCCTTTTGCGCCCCGAGGCCGTGAAGGAGCGCCCGGGAGAAACGCTTCGCCGCGAGCTCTACGTGTGGGACGAGCAGCTCATTTCCCTCGGCGCGGACATCATGCGGCGGCGCGCGGAATTCGTCGGGAAACTCGCCGCCATCGCGGCGAGGCTGCACAGGGAGATTTCCGGAAACCGCGAGAGCCTCGCGCTGCGCTACGACCCCGACATCCGCATGGACGGGGGGAGCGTGGAGGATTCCTTCGCGGACGCGCTCTACGGCAGCGTCGCGGAGGACATCCGGCGCGGGTACACGACCTGCGGCCCGCACAGGGACGATATCGAGATCGTCCTCTCGGGGGCGGCGGTGCGCACCTTCGGCTCGCAGGGGCAGCAGAGGACGGCCGCGCTTTCGATGAAGCTCTCGGAACTGGAGCTTCTCAATGAGGACAGGGGGGAGCCGCCGGTTCTTCTGCTCGACGACGTTTTGAGCGAGCTCGACGAGCTTCGCCAGAGGGCGCTGCTCGAGGCGATGGGCGGCTGCCAGAGCTTCCTCACCTGCACGAGCCTCGCGGGGCTCAGGCGCGCGGACGTGAACATGGACGATATACCGGCCTTCCGTTGCGAGAACGGCACGCTGACGGCCGTATAGCGAGTTTGATACAGCACAGAACGGAGAGAACGAAGAGAAGATGAGCAACCACACCGATTACGACGCGTCTCAGATACAGGTCCTCGAGGGCCTCGAGGCGGTCAAGCGCCGCCCGGGCATGTACATCGGCTCGACCGACGTGCGCGGGCTGCACCACCTGGTCAAGGAGCTTGTGGACAACGCCATAGACGAGGCCATGGGCGGCTACTGCGATCACATCGAGATCACGATCCATAAGGACAATTCCGTCACCGTCACGGACAACGGCCGCGGCATCCCCGTGGGCATGCACGAGAAGATGCAGAAGTCCGCGCTCGAGGTGGCGCTCACGGTGCTGCACGCGGGCGGCAAGTTCGGCGGCACGGGCTACAAGGTCTCGGGCGGGCTGCACGGCGTGGGGCTGAGCGTGGTCAACGCCCTCGCCTCAAGCCTGCGCGTCGAGGTCAGGCGCGACAACACCCTCTACGTGCAGGAGTACGCGAACGGCGAGCCCCTCGCCCCGGTGCGCGCCGAGGGGGCCTACGAGGGGGAGGAGAGCGGCACGAGCATCACCTACCTCGCGAACGCCGACATTTTCGACGAGGTCAACTATAATTTCGAGGCCCTCGCCGACCGCATGCGCGAGCTCGCCTTTTTAAACGCGGGCCTTCGCATCACGGTGGCGGACGAGCGCGTCCCCGAGGGGGAGGAGAGGATCGCGCGCAGCTTTTGCTATGAGGGCGGCATCGTGAGCTTCGTCAAGCACATCAACCGGAAAAAGACCGTGCTGCACGACGAGCCCATCTTCATCGTCGCCTCGCGGGACAACGACGAGAAGGGGGAGCACGCCACGCTCGAGGTCGCCATCCAGTACAACGACGATTACAACGAGAACGTGTTTACCTTCGCGAACAACATCAACACCGCCGAGGGCGGCAGCCACCTGGTGGGCTTTCGCAGCGCCATGACGCGCGCCGTCAACGAGTACGCCAAGAAGTATAAATACCTTAAGGAGACGGACGAACCCCTGAAGGGGGAAGACATCCGCGAGGGGCTTTCCGCCATCGTCAGCGTCAAGCTCGAGGAGCCCCAGTTCGAGGGGCAGACGAAGACCAAGCTCGGCAACGCCTACATCCGCTCCATGGTCGATTCCGCCGTGAACGACGGGCTGACGGTCTACCTCGAGGAGCATCCGCAGATCGCGCGCCTCCTCATCGACAAATGCATCACCGCCGCGCGCGCGCGCGACGCCGCGCGCAAAGCGCGGGAACTCACGCGCCGCAAGACCGCGCTCGACGCGACCTCCCTCCCCGGCAAGCTCGCCGACTGCACGGAAACCGACCCCGCCAAGTGCGAGATCTTCCTCGTCGAGGGGGACAGCGCCGGCGGCAGCGCCAAGCAGGGCAGGAACCCCGCCTTCCAGGCGATCCTGCCGCTTCGCGGCAAAATCCTCAACGTCGAGAAGGCGCGCATGGACCGAATCCTCGGCAACAACGAGATCAAATCCATGATCACGGCCTTCGGCGCGGGCATAGACGACGAGTTCGACGTAAGTAAGCTGCGTTACCACAAGATCGTCTGCATGACGGACGCGGACGTGGACGGAAGCCACATCCGCATTTTGATGCTGACGTTCTTCTTCCGCCACATGCGCCCCTTGATCGAGCAGGGCTACGTCTACATCGCGCAGCCGCCGCTCTACCGCGTCGCGCGCGGCGGCAACATGTGGTACGCCTACTCGGACGAGGAGCTCAATTCCCTGCTCGAGAAGGTCGGCCGCGAGCCAAAGCCCCTCATCAACCGCTACAAGGGTCTCGGCGAGATGAACCCCGAGCAGCTGTGGGAGACCACCATGGACCCGGAGCGCCGCATCATGCTGCGCGTGAACCTCGAGGACGCCATCCGCGCGGACGAGATATTCACCGTACTGATGGGCGACAAGGTCGACCCGCGGCGCGAGTTTATCGAGCAGAACAGCAAACTCGTCGCCGACCTGGACGTTTAGGCAATTGACAATTGATAATTGACAATTGACAATCGGGGACCGGCCGCTGCGGCGGGATTGGGCAATTGACAATTGATAATGGACAATTGACAATCGGGGACCGGCCGCTGCGGCGGGATTGGGCAATTGACAATTGATAATGGACAATTGAAAATCGGAGAACGCGGCGGGGCTTGTAGGGGCCGATTCCATATCGGCCCGCAATATAAGCAAAAGGAGCAATAAAACGCGGGACGCCGCAGGGACCGATTCATATCGGATAAAAGCCCGGCGAAGGTCAATTGAGCATTTGGGAGGAAGCATGAAGGAAGGAAGCAACGTCATCGTCGAGAAAAGCAAGACGTTTGCCCTGCGGACGATCAAGCTCTATCAGTTCCTTTTAAAAGACCGGCATGAATTCGTGCTCTCAAAGCAATTGGTCAGGAGCGGCACAAGCATCGGCGCGAACGTGCGCGAGGCGGTGCAGGGTCAGAGCGGGAAGGACTTCCTTTCCAAAATGAACATCGCGCTCAAAGAGGCCGTCGAGACCGAATATTGGCTTGAGCTGCTCCATGAATCGGATTATTTGACGGATAAGGAATTCAGCGGCATATGGACGGATTGCAACGAGCTTGTAAGGTTGCTCACGGCGATCGTCAAATCAACCAAGGACAAAATTTGATTGTCAATTGTCAATTGTCAATTGTCAATTACCCAGAGGTAATGTAATGGACGAAAAGCAGGTATCCCGTATACTCCCCTTAGACATCGAAGCGGAAATGAAGCGCAGCTTCATCTCCTACGCCATGGCCGTCATCATCGACCGCGCGCTGCCCGACGTGCGCGACGGCCTCAAGCCCGTGCACAGGCGCATCCTCTACTCGATGGACGAGCAGGGCTTCACCGCCGACAAGCCCTTCCACAAGAGCGCGCGCATCGTGGGCGACGTGCTGGGCAAATACCACCCGCACGGCGATTCCTCCGTGTACGACGCCATGGTGCGCCTCGCGCAGGACTTCAACACGCGCTATATGCTCGTCGAGGGACAGGGCAACTTCGGCTCCGTCGACGGGGACAGCGCCGCCGCCATGCGCTATACCGAGGCGCGCCTCTCGAAGCTCGCGGACGACATGATGGCGGACATCGGCAAGAACACGGTCGACTTCTACCCCAACTTCGACGAGACGCTCATGCAGCCCTCGGTGCTCCCCAGCCGCTACCCGAACCTCCTCGTCAACGGCTCGGGCGGCATCGCCGTGGGCATGGCGACCAACATACCGCCGCATAACCTCGGCGAAGTGATCGACGCGTACGTCGCCATGATCGACAACCGCGACATTTCCGTCGAGGAGCTGATGGCCTACATTCCCGGCCCGGACTTCCCCACGGCCGCCACCATCATGGGCAACGCGGGCATCCGCCAGGCGTACCGCACGGGGCGCGGGCGCGTCATTGTGCGCGCAAAGGCCGAAATCGAGGAGATGGGCGGCGGCAGGAGCCGCATCGTCGTGACGGAGATCCCCTATCAGGTCAACAAGGCGCGCCTTGTTGAGAAGATCGCCGAGCTCGTGCACGAAAAGCGCGTCGAGGGCATCGCGGCCCTCCGGGACGAGACCGACCGCCACGGAATGCGCATCGTCGTCGAACTGAAGCGCGACGTCAACGCCAACGTCATCTTAAACCAGCTCTACAAGCACACGCAGATGCAGGATACCTTCGGCGTCATCATGCTCTGCCTCGTCGACGGGGAGCCGAAGGTATTGAACCTGCGGGAAATGCTTCATCATTACCTGCGTTTCCAGCGGCAGGTCGTCACGCGGCGCACGCAGTACGACCTCGACCGCGCCAAGGAGCGCCTCCACATCCTCGAGGGCCTTCTCATCGCGCTCGACAACATCGACGAGGTCGTGGAGCTCATCAAGCGCTCCCCGAGCGTGCCTGCCGCCAAGGAGGCGCTCTGCGCGCGCTTCGGCCTCTCCGAGAAGCAGGCGCAGGCGATCCTCGACATGCGCCTCGCGCGGCTCACGGGTCTCGAGCGGGACAAGATCACCGAGGAGAGGGACGAACTGAAAAAGACCGTCGAATACTACGAGGGCGTGCTGGCGGACGAAAACAAGCTCCTCGCCATCATCCGCGCGGAAATCCTGGAAATCCGCCGCAAGTACGCCGACCCCCGCCGCACGGAGATCGCGCCCGCGAGCGACGACATCGACCTTGACGACATCATCCAGGAGGAGGACATGGCCGTCACCATGACCCACCTCGGCTATGTCAAGCGCATCACGCCCGGCACCTACCGCGCGCAAAACCGCGGAGGCAAGGGCATCATCGGGCAGGCGACGCGCGAGGAGGACTTCGTGGAGCATCTGTTCGTGACGAGCACGCACAACAACATCATGTTCTTTACGAACACCGGCCGCGCCTTCAAGATTAAGTGCTACAACCTGCCGGAGGCGGGGCGCACCGCAAAGGGCATGGCCATCGTGAACCTGCTGCAGCTCGCGGGCGGTGAGAAGATCACCGCCATGTTCCCCGTAGGCCGCGAGGAGGAGGGCGAATACCTCGTGCTCGCCACGCGCTACGGCGTCATCAAGAAGACGCCCATGAGCGACTTCGACAACATCAGGAAAACCGGCATCATCGCGCTCGGCCTTCGCGAGGGGGACGAGCTCATCGGCGTCATGCTCTCCCGCGGGAACGACGAGTTCCTCGTGGGCACGAAAAACGGCAAGTGCATCCGCTTCCACGAGGACGACGTGCGCGCCATGGGCCGCACGGCGACGGGCGTCAGGAGCATTTTGCTCGACGAGGGCGACGAGGTCGTGGACGTAAACCTCATCGAGAAGGGCTCGACCGTGCTCTCCATCACGGAGGGAGGCATGGGCAAGAGGACGCCGGAAGACCAGTATCCCCTCCAGGGCAGGGGAGGCAAGGGCGTCATCGCCATGGCCATCACAGAGAAGACGGGCCCTCTCGCCTGCATGAAGATCTGCCGCGGGGACGAGGACGTCATGATGATCCGCGACGACGGCACCGTCATCCGCGTGCCGGTCGAGCAGATCAGCCTCATCTCCAGAAACACGCAGGGCGTACGCCTCATGCGCGTGGACGACGACAGCCGCGTGGTCGGCGTGGCGCTGCTGCCGCACGAGGAGGAGGAAGCGGAAGGCGAGGAACAGTAAAGATCATTCCGGACGCGGCGCGTTCCGTACGGACGAGGGCCGCGCGCCGCAAGGAGAGAAAACGATCTTCCAGTTTTAATGGAAGGTCGTTTTTCCTTCGGGAGAAACCGTCCATCAAATCAAATGATACCTTTTGGCAACGCCTATAGAAATTAACGATGCCCCGCGTGGGAAAAACCGTCCGCCAGAAACGCCAAAGAACGCCCTTTCTTCGCGCGATTCAATCATTTGATAGGAACTATTTACTGAGCGCTTTTACCATAAAATGATTTTATAGGCCGCGGGGGAGGGAGAGCCGTGCTATAATAAGCCATCCCTTTTTTCAGGAGGCGGCGGAAATGAAAGCGCTCAAGAGGCTCAAGCTCTTCTGGAACATCCTTTGCGGGCTGTTTTTCTGCATGGAGCTGTATAACTTCATGATGCCGAATTCCTATGATGCGGAGCAGCTCGCGTACAGGCTGTTTTACCTCGCGCTGGCGGTTCTGTTCGGCGCCGCCGGGATCACCTGCCGCGCCGTCATACGCGCGAACGAAGAACGCAGGGATAATAAAATCGAATAGATATTTCTCTATTTTCGAATGATATGAAAGATAATATTATGCTGATTGGACACTCTCGGTGACGATGATTAAATTATGAGAAGGAAAGTCAATCGCTGTTATACGTATTTCGCAATCAAAGGGATCTTTAATCCGAATGAAATTACGGAGATTTTGGGATTGATTCCTTCTCAAACCTGGAAAATCGGCGACAAGCGCAAATTTGGAAACGGCCATTATGATTTTGCTTTATGGGAATATGGCAGAAACGAAATTTATGATGTAATTACCGAAAATCAAATGATGATTACAATTTCAAATTTAAAATCAAAAGTCTCATTGCTGCGGGAGATCAAGCAAAAATACGATGTTTCATTCATATTGGAAGCGGTCCCTCATATTTATGCCGGCGAACCAACGCCAGCCCTGGCGCCCGGCAGAGAAATAATTGAATTTTGCTATTTGACTGGAACGGAAATAGATATTGATCTTTATATCGATAAATAATTATTTCAGCATTGGTTCATCTTCAATCAAAAGAATCCCGGGCGGATATGGAATCCGCCCTTATAAAACTCCCGCCGCAGCAGCGGTCTTGATTCTCAATTGTCCATTGTCAATTATCAATTGATCTACATTCCCGAAAAGATCCTTACCGGGAGGATGAGGTAATAGAAGCTCTCCCCTTGAACGGGGCGGACCACGCAGGGGCTGATGTTGTTGGTCATGTCGAGGTAGATCTCCTCCTCGTCGAGCACGCGCAACACGTCCGTGAAATAGCGCGCGTTGAAGGCGATCTCGATGTCGCTGCCCATGATGGAGGCCTCGACGTCCTCGGAACTCCTTCCGATCTCGCTGTTGGCGGTGATGTTGATGAGCGAGTTTGCGATGGTGAATTTGATGAGGTTGCTCTTGCTCTCCCGGGCCATGAGCGCGACGCGCTCGATGCCCTCCATGAGTTCCTTCCTGTTGACGCGCACGCGCGTGGCGTGGGAATCGGGCAATATCTGCTTATACTTGATGAATTCGCCCTCCATGAGGCGCGCCGTGATGTTCGTCTGGCCGATGTCCGTCATGATGTGCGTGCGGGAAAACACCATCGTGACGTTTTCTCCCTCGTCCGGCAGCACGCGCGCGATCTCGACCAGGGAACGGGCGGGGATGATCATGCTTGAAGGGCTTCCCTGTGCGCCCTGCGCGGTTTCCCGTCGAAGCGCCAGGCGGTATCCGTCGAGCGCGACGAGCGTCGCCGAAGCGCCGTCCACCTCCAGCAGGGCCCCCGTGAGGATGGGCTTTGAATCGTCCTGCGCCGCGGCGAAGATGCATCCGCGCACCATGCGGCGCAGCGCGTCCGGCTTCATCGACACGGTCAGTTCGCGGCTTACGCTCGACATCGTGTGGAAATCGGCGCCGTTTTCGCCCTGCAGCGTCGTCCTGAACCTGCCGCTCTCTATGGAGGCGGTGTTCTTTTTGACGTCGAAGGAGGTCATCTCGCCCGTGAGCTTTCGCACCATTTCCGCGAAGAGCCTGCCGGGAAGCACGATGGACCCTTCCTCCTCGACGGTCGCGGCGATGACGGTTTCGATCTGGATGTTGAGGTCGGAGCAGCGCAAAAGCAGCGTACTTCCCGCGGCTTTCATATAGATGCCTTCCAGAATGCTCACGGTCGTGCGCGCGGGGAGCGCTTTTGTGACGGTCGATATGCCCGCGTTGAGTTCGCTTGTATCCACAAAAAATCTCATAAGGACCTCCCGAAGCGTAAGAGTGATGGTATATATGTTTTAGCAGTAGTCGTCATAGTGGCGTGGAAAAAGCGGGAAAGTGCCGTTTGCCCGTCCGGGAGCTTGCTTTTCGCCGTTGGAAACGCGTGGGTTTTCGATGGGATTTTATAAGGGTTACCAACGCTTTCCGCTTTGTCCGAGTTACCCACTTTTTCCATCTGTGGATTCCACAGGCTTATCCACATGTTGCCATATTATAATCAGTATATAACATTCAGTTCCGTTTGGCGACCTTTATCCTTTTGGTCAGGTCCTCGATTTCGAGCGAAAGCTGTCGATTCGCCTTCATGTCCTCCTCGACCTTGTTGCACGCGTCGATGACGGTGGAGTAATGCCTGCCGCCGAAGGAAGCGCCGATGGAATTGAAGGTCTCCGTCGTCAGGTTTTTGCACAGGTACATCGCGACTTGGCGGGGGTAGGTGATGTCCTTCGAGCGGCGGGAGGAGAGCAGCGTGTCTATCTCGACCCCGTAGAAATCAACGACGACCTGCTGGATATAGCCCGTCGTGATGCGCGTGTTGTCGTAGTTGGGTATGATGTCCTTCAGGGCGGCGTCCGCCGTCGTCACATCGAGAGGAAGCTTCGAGAGGCTCGCGTAGGCGACGACGCGCGTGAACGCGCCCTCGAGCTGGCGGATGTTGGAATAGACCTTCTCCGCGATGAAGGTGACGACGGACTCGTCGATGTCGATGTTGTCCATGATGGCGCGGCGCTTCAGGATGGCGACGCGCGTCTCGAGGTCCGGCGGCTGTATGTCCGCCACGAGCCCGCCCTCGAAGCGGGAGACGAGGCGGTCCTCCAGATTGAAAAGCTCCTTTGGGGGCTTGTCGGACGTGATGATGATCTGCTTGTTCGCGCCGCGAAGGGCGTTGAACGTGTTGTAGAACTCCTCCTGCGTGCGGTCGCGACCTGTGAGGAACTGGATGTCGTCGATCATCAGCACGTCCACCGTGCGGTATTTGTTGCGGAACTGCACGTTGGTCTTGTCCTGTATGGACTGGATGAGGTCGTTTGTGAAAGTCTCGCTCGTGATGTAGACGATCCTGGCGTTGCGATTCCTTTCGAGCGTGCGGTGGCCGATGGCGTGCATCAGGTGCGTTTTGCCCAGGCCCACGCCGCCGTAGATGAAAAGAGGGTTGTACGCTGCGCTCGGATTGTCCGCCACAGCCTTGGCGGCGGCGTGCGCGAGGTTGTTGCCGTTGCCCACCACGAAGGACTCGAAGGTATACTTCGGGTCGAGATTGAAGTCGCTCGAATAGACCGCGCGGTCCTCTCGAAGCGCCATGTAGAGAGGAAGCTCCGATTCGTCGATGAAGCGCAAGGTGTAGGACGAACCGTTCGCGCGGTTGACGCAGTCGGTGACGATATCCTTATAGATGTTTTTCAGCGTGCTCTTGGCCGTTTCGTCCTTCGCCTGCAAAACGAGGGTGTCCTCCTTGAAGCAGACGGAGGCCATGGGCTCTATCCAGGTGCTGAAGCTGATGGGCGTCATCGCGGCGCGCAGTTCGGGGAGCGACTTCTGCCAGGCAGACAGGGCGGATTTCATGCTTTCCTCCGGATTCCATTCCTCCAGACAAGGGCGATGTTGAAAGTTTGGAAAGAATGTGGATAACTATGTGGATAATAAGGCCGTATATGAAAAGAGCCGCCCGACCATGCCGACGCGCCCTTTTCACCGTGCATATATGATAACAAATCGATTCGGATTTCGCAACTGAATCGCGCGGCGCGCGCGCTGAAATTTTTGCGCGCTTGTAGGCGGGCCGGGCGCCGTGTGCAAGATATGGTATGCGGGCTTTTTCAGCCTTTCGGGCGGGATGATTTCCTTGACAGAGCTCGCGCGTTTCTTATATAATCATAGACTGATGGAAAAGGCAAACGAGGGAATGGCGTCCTAAAAGCGCATCCCCAATCTATACCGGAAAGAGGTGCAAGAGATGCTCGGTACGTATCAACCCAAGAAGAGGCAGCGCAGCAAGGTCCACGGGTTCCGCCAGCGCATGAAGACCCGCAACGGCCGCAAGGTGCTCGCCCGCAGAAGGCTCAAGGGCCGCAAGACCATATCCGCCTGAGACGGTAGAACCGCCCGGCAAGCCCGGAGCGGATGACCGCGCGCCGCCGATGCTTTCGCATTTTTGCATATTTGCATATTTGCATGGCGGCGCCGCGGCGGCACAAACGAACGCATCCCGCCATCGTATCCGTGCGGGAGGGACAAAAAACGTACTTTGAATCGATTATAGGTGAAACGCTGTTTTTCTTTGAAGCGGAACAAGGATTTCCGCCATGTATACCGCAAGGGGAACTCCAAGGCGAATCCCATGCTGGTCCTGATCTGGACGAAGTCCCGCGGGACGGGGGTGCACGTTGGGTTTTCCGCAAGCAAAAAACTCGGCAACAGCGTCGTCCGCAATCGCGTCAAACGCCGGTTGAGGGAATCTTTCGGCCCTGCGATACCGCGCGTGAAAGACGGATACGACCTCATCTTCATTGCCAGAGAGCCGGTTGTGGATGCTAAGTTCACCTCCCTACAGAGCGCGGTATGGAACCTTTTAAACCGCGCCGACCTGCTGAAAAAGGAAGAAACGCGACTGTGAAGCGCTTGCTGCTCTACCTTATCCGCGGCTATCGCGCCTGGATATCGCCGGTGCACGCGCCGTGCTGCCGTTATACGCCGACCTGCTCGACCTATGCGCTCGAGGCGCTGGAAAAGCACGGCGCGTGGAAAGGCGGCTTCATCAGCATATGGCGCGTTTTGCGCTGCAATCCCTTCTCCCGCGGCGGCTACGACCCCGTGCCGGAAATCTGGCCGGCGCCGCGCCGCAAAAAGACGGCACAATAACACAAGAAAGAGAGAACGACCGTGCGAGGCGATTTTTTCCTTACAAACTGGTTTCTTGAAATGCTGCGCTGGGTGTACAACCTGACGATCAGCATACTGCCCGGAGGGTTCGGGAGCATCGTGCTGACCATCGTGCTCTGCACGGCGCTGCTCAAGCTCGCGACGCTTTATTCGGACATCAAAACGCGCAAGTCCTCCGCCGACATGGCGCGCATACAGCCCGAGATACAGAAAATTCAGAAGAAATACGCCAACGACCCGAGAAAGGCCCAGCTCGAGCAGAACAAGCTCATGAAGGAGCGCGGCGTTAGCATGTGGGGCAGTTGCCTGCCCATGCTCATCACGATGCCCCTGTTCTTCTGCTTCTTCGCGGCGTTCCGGTATTGGGGCCACGAGATGACGCTGCGCCTGCTCGTCGACGAAAACGCCATGGGGCTTTTCCGCTCCTTCAAATTTCTCTGGATCAACAACATCTGGCAGCCGGACAACGGCCTCATGCCCGTCGTGGCGGAAGGTTCGACCTTCCTCGCGACGGCGAACCTCTCCAACCTCCTTTATCTGCACAACAACCCCGGCGTGTGGGAGAAGCTGGTGGAACTCGGCATCGCGCTCAAGAGCGTGGCCGGCGGGGAGGTCGGCTACAGGATCATCAACACCGAGGCGTCCGTCGCCGCGTTCAACAACGCCATGCAGGTATATAAGGACGTTTACGCCGGATATAATAACGGCTGGTTCCTGATGTCCGTGTTCGCGGGCGGCTCGAACTTCCTTTCAGCCTGGCTGATGCAGAAGAGCCAGCCGCAGACCGGGGCCAACGAGCAGGCGGCGAAGTCCACCAAGTGGATGAACTACATGTTCCCGGTGATGTCCTTCGTCTTCTGCCTTTCGAACAACGCCGCCTTCGCTATTTACTGGACGTTCAGCAGCGTTTTGATGGTGATCGTCAACGTCATACTCAACAGGAAATATCCGCGCACGGCCGACCTGCAGGAGGAAACAAAAAAATGAGAACGTTCGAAGCCATAGGCAAGACCATAGACGAGGCCATTTTCAACGGCCTGCACGAGTTGGATCTTTCCATCGACGAAGTTGAGATCGATATCGTGCAGCATGAAACAAAGGGCGTGCTCGGCATCGGCGCGCGGCCCGCCATCGTGCGGCTCATCGAGCGCGAACCCGAGCAGATCGTGATTCCCGAATACCTGACCGACGCCGAGCGCATGCGCCCGGGCGAGCGCAGCGGCCCCCGCAGCGAGCGGCCCGCGCGGCCCCCGCGCCGGGACGACCGGCCGCGCCCGCAGCAGGACCAGAGCCAGAGGCCGCAGGGCCAGGGCCCGCGCCCGCCGCAGAGGCGCGAGGGGAACAGGCCCCCCCGCGACGGGCGGCGCGACGACCGCCACGAGGCCGAGAGGCCGCGCCGCAGGGAGGACTATGCCCCGGCGCCCGAAAGGCCCAAGATCGACTACTCGCTCGACGCCGCGGAGGGCAACGCGGCAGCGGAGTTCCTGAAAGGCATGCTCGGTCTTATGGGCATCGACGCCACGGTGCTCGCCAACGTCTCCGAGGAGGGCATCCGGCTTCGCATCGACAGCGCCGCCATGGGCATCCTCATCGGCCACAGGGGGGAAACGCTCGACGCCATCCAGTACCTCGCCTCGCTGCACGTCAACCGCGCGCGCAAGGAAACGGGTTACACGCGCGTCACCATCGACACGGAAGGGTATCGCGACAAGCGCGAGGAGACCCTCGTCCGCCTCGCGCGCAAGGTCGCCTCGCAGGTCAGGAGCACCGGGCGCTCCCGTACGATGGAGCCGATGAACCCCTACGAGAGGCGCGTGATGCACGCCACGCTCCAGAGCCACCCGTACGTTACGACCTACAGCGAGGGCGAGGAGCCCAACCGCCGCGTGGTCGTCGCCCCGAAGGGCAGGGATGACAAGAACGGGGCAGCGAAATAAAGACAATCTCCACAGAAGCGCCGCGGAATGCGGCGCTTCTGCTTATCCTGTACACATGGCCGCATATGGGTTCCAAGGGCCTGGGGACGGAGTCTCCAACGTTTCCGGTGCGTCCGGTTCTATGAACGCCGCCCAGACGCGACGCTTTTTCGTTTTAGGCCGCGCGGCCGAGAATGAGGGGCAATAACCCGCCGCGCGGAGGGCGAATCCTGTCAATTTCCCGGGCAATGACGGGAAAGAAGGGGAAAGCGAGGCTTGTTTCACGTGAAACAATGTTCTTCGGAGCGCATTGCGGATGTTTCACGTGAAACATCGCTTCAAGCGCGGCGCGGATGTTTCATGTGAAACAATGCATTGTTTTTGAGCGCCCCATACAGTATAATGACACAGGAAATGACAAATGGAGGAAACATGGAACGCAACGTTGTGTTAAAGGACGGCCGCACGCTGCGCCTGTACCGCCCGGGCAAAGAGGATGCCGCGGAGCTGCTGGAATACCTGAAGATCGTCGGCGGGGAGACGGATTTCCTGCTTTTCGACGCGACCGGGCTGCCCTATACCGTCGAGCAGGAAGCGGAAGTGATGGAGAACTACAAGAAAGCGCCGCGCGGCGGCTTCTTCGCCGGCCGCATCGACGGGGAGATCGCCTGCACGTGTAACATCTCCTGCTACGGGCGGGAGCGCCTCAAGCACGTGGCGGAAATCGCCGTGGCCGTGCAGAGGAAGTTCTGGGGCATCGGCGTGGGGAGCGCCATCATGGAAACGCTGATCGCGCTCGCAAGGGAGCAGGGGGTCAAGACCATCGAGCTTGGCGTATACGCCGACAACGCGCGGGCGCGGGCGCTCTACAGGCGCTTCGGCTTCGAGGAGGTCGGCAGGCATAAGGGACGCTTTTTCGTGGGCGGGGCCTACCACGACGAGATCATGATGGATCTCTATCTTTGATTCGGAGGAAAACGATGGCAAGAGTGATAGCCGTCGCCAACCAGAAGGGCGGCGTGGGCAAGACGACGACGACCGTGAACCTCTCCGCCTGCATCGCGGAGAAGGGCAAAAAGGTGCTCTGCGTGGACATCGACCCGCAGGGCAATTCGACGACGGGCGTGGGCGTCAACAAGGACGAGCCGGAGCACAGCGTTTACGACGTGCTCATCAACGGCGTCCCGGCGAAGGACGCCATCGTGAAGACCGTGGCGGACAACCTGGACCTGCTTTGCTCGAGGAAGGAGCTTTCCGGCGCGGAGGTGGAGCTCGTGAGCGCGCTCGCCCGGGAAACGGTCTTAAAGCGCGCGCTCGCGCCGCTGCGCGAGGAATACGACTTCATCTTCATCGACTGCCCGCCCTCGCTCGGGCTTCTGACGGTGAACGCCCTGACCGCGGCGGACACGCTGCTCGCCCCCATCCAGTGCGAATACTATGCGCTCGAGGGCCTTTCGGATCTGATGAACACGGTGAAGCTCGTGCGCACGCACCTCAATCCCATGCTCGACGTGGAAGGCGTGGTGCTCACCATGTTCGACGCGCGCACGAACCTCTCCGAGCAGGTGGTGCTCGAGGTCAAGAAGTTCTTCAAGAATAAAGTATACAGGACCATCATCCCGCGCTCGATCCGCCTCGGGGAGGCGCCGAGCTTCGGGCTGCCCATCAACCAGTATGACCCGCGCTGCGTCGGCGCGAAGGCCTATCAGGCGCTTGCGGAAGAGGTCATCGCGAACGACGGAGGGAAGGCGTAATGGCTGTGAACAAGAAGGGACTCGGCCGGGGGCTGGACGCGCTTTTGGGGGACTTTTCGACGGAGCCGCCCGAGGGCGTCGTGCAGGCGGATATTTACCTCATCGACACCAACGCGGAGCAGCCGCGAAAGACGTTCGACGAGGAAAGGCTGCGCGAGCTCGCCTCGAGCATCGAGCGGCACGGCATGGTACAGCCGATCATCGTCCGGCGCGTCGGCGAGCGGTACAGCATCGTCGCGGGCGAGCGGCGCTACCGCGCGGCGAGGCTCGCCGGGATGCAGAAGGTGCCCGTCATCGTTAAGGAGTTCGACGACGCCGAGGTGCACGAGGTGGCGCTCGTGGAAAACCTCCAGCGCGAGAACCTGAACCCCATCGAGGAGGCGGCGGCGATCCGGTTTTTGATGCTCCAGCACGACCTCACGCAGGAGGAGGTCTCGCAGCGCTTGGGAAAATCCCGCCCGGTCATCGCCAACGCGCTGCGCCTCTTGAACCTGCCGGAGGACGTGCAGAAGCTCGTGCGCGAGGGGGAGCTTTCCTCCGGCCACGCGCGCGCCATCGCGGGCGTCAGGGATGAGAACAGGCAAAAAACGCTCGCGACCGACGCCGTGAAGTTCGGCTGGTCGGTGCGCGAGGTGGAGAACAAGGCCGCGTCCGTCAACAACGCGGAGCTTTTCCCCAACGCGCGGGAGGAGAAGCCCGAAAAGCGCCCGAAGCAGACGGGAGACATGTTCGCCGCGCAGGAGAAACTGCGCGAGCAATTGGGCACCAAGGTTTCCATAGAAGGCACCGAGAAGCGCGGCAGGATCACCATCGAGTATTACACGCGGGAAAACCTCGAATGGCTGTATGAAATATTGATGCAGGGGGCGGCGGAATAGGATTCCCCACAATTTGACATGAAACGACCGCGCGGTTATATCGGCCGCGCGGTTTTCCCATAAACCTGCATTATACTTGTACTTCGTATATCCTCGAGCTCTCGCCCCAGGGATGATAGCCTTGGGCCAAGTATTCAAAGCCATACCGCTCGTAATAGCCGATGTGATCCGTGCAGAGGTAGAGCGCGGGAAAGCCGAGCTTCTTCGCATCCTGCTTGCAGCGCTCTATGAGAAGCGCGCCGAGGCCGCGCCCGCGGCAATCCTCCTCGACATACAGCGCGCACAGCCACGGCCAGAGGTCCATCCGGCTGATAAAATCGTTGGGGATCAGCCCCGCGCAGCCTGCGATCCTGCCGTTTTCAAAAAGCAGGTACCACTGCGGCAGGGGGGACGGGGAAGTGAGGCAGTTCTTGATGCAGTCCTCATAGACCGGCTTGCCTTTTTCGCTCGCCCAGCGCTTCTGAAAATACGCGACGAATTCTTCGGCGCGCCCGGGAGCTTTGCGGACGGACAGGATCTGCATAACGGCTCCGTTTCTCCGTAAAAAAAGCCGTTTCCGGCTTTTATAAGTTCTTTTATTCCTCTATTCTCGTGATGTCCGCGCCGAGCGCGCGCAGCTTCTGCTCGAGGAACTCGTATCCGCGGTCGATATATTCGATGTTGTGGATTTCGCTGCGCCCCTCGGCCGAGAGGGCGGCGACGATGAGCGCCGCGCCCGCGCGCAGGTCGCTCGCGTAGAGGGGCGCGCCGGAAAGCGAGGGCACGCCCTCGACCATCGCTGTGCGGCCGTTGATGAGGATAGCCGCGCCCATCCGCTGCAACTCGCTCACGTGGTTGTAGCGCGACTCGAAGATGTTCTCCACGATGAAGCTGTTGCCCTCCGCCTTTGTAAGGAGCGCCATCATGGGCTGCTGCAAATCGGTGGGGAAGCCGGGGTACGGCAGCGTCTTGATGTTTACGGCGCGGGGGCGGCCGTCGCAGCTCACGCGCATGTAGAACTCGCGCCCGTCGTCCCCCTCGTAGACGTGCACGCCGCTCTCCATCAGCTTCGCGGAGATGGCCTCGAGGTGGGTGGGGATGATGTTGTTTAAAACGACGTCGCCCCGCGTCGCGGCGGCGGCGATCATGTAGGTGCCGGCCTCGATCTGGTCGGGGATGATGGCGTAGGTGCAGCCGTGCAGCTTCATGCCGCCGTTGACGCGGATGAGGTCCGTGCCCGCGCCCTTGACCTGCGCGCCCATCATGTTGAGGAAGTTCGCCGTGTCGACCACGTGCGGCTCCTTCGCCGCGTTGGAGATGATGGTCTGCCCGCGCGCGGCGACCGCCGCGAGCATGATGTTGATCGTCGCGCCCACGGAGACCACGTCGAGGTAGATGTCCGCGCCGACGAGCTCCTTCGCCTTCGCCTTGACGATGCCGCGCTCGATCGAGACCTCCGCGCCCAGCGCGCGAAGCCCCTTGATGTGCTGGTCGATGGGGCGCTGCCCGATGGAGCACCCGCCGGGGAGCGCCACCTCCGCGTGGCCGTAGCGGCCGAGCAGCGCGCCCAGGAGATAGTAAGACGCGCGCATCTTCGTCACCATGTCGAAGGTGACGTGGTAGTTGTTGATGCCGCGCGGGTCGATGCGCATGCTCCCGTCCTCGGTCGACTCCACCGTCGCGCCGATCTTCAGAAGGATCTGCTCGAGCATGTGGACGTCCTCGATGCGGGGGAGGTTTTCGAGCCTGCAGCTCTCTCCCGCGAGGATCGTCGCCGGGACGATGGCGAGCGCGGCGTTCTTCGCGCCGCTCACCGTCACGCTGCCTTCGAGCCTGTTGCCGCCGTTGATGATGTAATAAGCCATATCCGTTCTTTCAGCGCTCAGTGGGAGCAGCCGCCGCAGGTGCAGCAGTCGCCCCCGCACCCGTCGCCGCAGCATCCCTTGCCGCCCGCGCATTTCCCTTCGTAAGCCCTCTCGGTTTCGCCCGCGCATTCGGGGCATCTGACCTTGTCCATGGCTAAGAGCGCCACCAGCTCGTCAAACACCTTGCCGCACTTTTTGCAGCGGAATTTCAAAAAAGGCATGTCTAAAAAAGCCTCCTTCAAATCGTCAGCCTTTGTATCTTACCACTAAACGGGCCTTCTTTGCAAGCGCGCCGCACCGCGCCGTCAATCGAGATAAAAGCGCGGGTTGTAGGCGATGCCGTCGACGCGGAGTTCAAAATGCAGCACGGGATTTTTGCAGTTGCCGCTCATGCCCGCCGCGCCGATCACGTCCCCCTGGGCAACCGTCTGCCCGAGATCCACCGCGGCGCTCTGAAGGTGCGCGTAGCGCGTGACGAAGCCGTTTCCGTGGTCGATCTCGATCATCAATCCGTAGCCGCCGCGCTCCATCGCGCAGACGACGACCCCCGCGCACGAGGCGAGCACCGGATCGCCCGCGGCGACGCCGAAATCGAGGCCGAGGTGCAGCACGCCGCGGTACTGCCCGAAGTTCACCACAATGTCCGCACCGCGCGCAGGCCGTATGAAGGAAAGTTCTCCCGCGTCCGGGCCTTTCTGCCCCTCGCTTTTGCCGGGTTCCGCGTCTTTATCGACGGCTTTCGTCCCCTCGAATACGACGGCGTCGACCGGCGCGACGACGCTCGCGCTCACCTCCTCCGGCTTGCCGTCGGGCCTGCCGTTGACGTAGCGGGAAACGCTCACCGTGTGCGTGCTGCCGTCCCGCCCCATGCTGGCGATGAGCCGCGTGCCCCGGAGGAGATATTTTGTGGTTCCCGTTTTTGTTTCGCATGAAACAGAGGAAAAGCTCTCCGAGCTGAGCAAAGTGACGACGGTAAGGGGCGTGTCCTCCGCCGTGAAGCGCGCGAAGAGCGACTCGTAGGTGGAAAGCCCGGCAATTTCGTCGGGCGGCGCGTCCTTCAACTCGATCTCGCTCTCGACGCTCGTCACAAGGACGCCGATGCCGTCCACCTTCATCTGGAAGTAAGAGGAAACGTCGGCCAGCAGCGCCTCGGCGGCCTCCCGGCTGGCGATGACGCCCGCGAGCGCCCCGTCCACATAGATGGCCGTCGGGGAGAATGGCTTCGTATCGTCCGGCGAAGGGCCCGGCGTGTCCTTTGCCGCCCCCGGGGAGGGCGAGGATGCGGGCATGGCGGAGGGAGAGGGGGAGGGAGCGGGCGTCGCGAGCGCCCAGACGGGCGCGAAGCTCGCGCCGCGCGCGAAATAGGCGCCGGCGATGGCGCCCCCCATCAGCAGCGCGAAGGCATAGAGCAACGCGCGACGGCGGCCCTGCGTGCGCCGTTCCTCCCGCTCAAGCCGCTCCGCTTCGTCCGACACGATGTTCGCGTTTTTCCTCATGTCCTAAATTATACCGCCGAAGCCCCGTTCTGGCGAGTGAATTTTCTATGTACGGGGATAAAAAAGCCGGCGGGCAACCGGCTTTGAGGGGCTTGTTACGCTTTCCTGATCCGCTCTATCGCGCGCGCGACGGGCGGCAGCGCCGCGACGACGGCGCACAGCGCGGTTTCCACGCCGATGGTCGAGGCGTTGTAGACGACGGAATACCACAGCGCGCTCGCGTAGCCGGCCTCCGTCGCGTATTCCGCGAAGAACACCGTGCCGGAGACGACGCTGCACAAAAGGCGGGCGAGGCCGGAAACCGCCATGCCCAAGGGCAAGCTTCTCGGGAAGAGGGAGCCGAGGCCCAGCGCCGTGAAGGCGATGAAATAGTCGAGCGCGAACTGCACGGGGTGGACGATCCACGCGCCCTGCACGATCTGGAGGATGCTGTACGCGAACGCCACGGAGAAGCCGTAGGCCGGGCCGTACAGATAGCCGAAGACCACGATGGGCAGCATGGAGCAGAGCGTCACAGAGCCGCCGAGCGGCATCGAGAAGAGCTTGACGTAGCTTAAGGCGAACGCCATGGAAAGGCAGAGCGCGCCCTGCACGAGCACGCGCGTGGGGATGCCGGGTTTCGCGGCGGCCTCTGCCTTGCGGCGCTTGTTGAGCCGCGCCAAAAGGGCGATGAGCGCGGCGGCTATCACGAGCGCCGCGATGAGCATCGCCCATTCTTTGCCCGAAAGCTCCGCGAGCTTTTCAAACAGCACGAATTTCATGGAACGAATCCTTTCCGAACAAAAATCCCCGCGCTTTTGCGGGGACAGTCAAACGCCGAAGGCGGTTTGATGTATTTGTCCTCCGCTTCCCTTCGTCGGCATTACCCGGACAGGTTCCAAGGGTATCTCTCAGCACGAACGCATGCGCGTCGGCTCCCCCAGCGGGCGGTATTCCGTTCGCCCTTATGGTAGCATCGCGCGGCGGCTTTGTCAACGGCGCGGGCGGGCTTTGGACGGAAAACTTGCTATGCAGATCAAATCAGAGTATAATAGATCGGTTTCACGAAGGAGATTAAAGCATGAACGACAAGATCCGCAACATCGCCATCATCGCGCACGTCGACCACGGCAAGACCACGCTCGTCGACTGCCTTTTGAGGCAGAGCGGCGTTTTCCGCGCCAACGAGGTCGTGCAGGAGCGCGTGCTCGATTCCGGCGACCTCGAGCGGGAGCGCGGCATCACCATACTTTCCAAGAACACGGCGGTGTCCTATAAAGGGTACCGAATCAACATCATCGACACGCCCGGCCACGCGGATTTCGGCGGCGAGGTGGAGCGCATCCTCCAGATGGTGGACGGCGTACTGCTCCTCGTGGACGCGTTCGAGGGCTGCATGCCGCAGACGCGCTTCGTGCTTCGAAAGGCGCTCGAACTGAAGAAAATCCCAATCGTCGTCGTCAACAAGGTCGACCGGCCCGGCGCGCGTCCCATGGAGGTCGTGGACGAGGCGCTGGAGCTTTTCATGGAGCTTGGCGCGACGGCGGAGCAGATCGACTTTCCCGTCGTGTACGCCTCGGCGCGCGAGGGCGTCTCCGGCATGGAACCGGACGTTTTGGGGGAGGACATGGGCGCGCTGTTCGATACGATCCTTTCGGCCATCCCCGCGCCGGAGTGCGACGCGGAAGCGCCTCTGCAAATCCTCTTTTCCACGATCGATTACGACGAGTACGTGGGCAGGATCGGCATCGGCCGCATCGAGCGCGGCACGGCCCGGTGCGGGCAGCAGCTGGCGCTCTGCGGCGGGCAGGAGAACAACGTGCGTACGGTGAAGCTCACGCGGCTCTACCGGTTCGAGGGATTGCGGCGCGTCGAGGTGGATGCGGCCTGCGCGGGGGATATCGTCGCCGTCGCGGGCGTCACGGGCCTCGCCGTGGGCGAGACCGCCTGCGACCCCGAGCATATAGATCCCATGCCCTTCGTGCACATCGACGAGCCGACGGTCTCGATGATGTTCCTCGTCAACGACTCGCCCTTCGCGGGGCGCGAGGGAAAGTACGTCACCTCCAGGAACCTGCGCGACCGCCTCATGAAGGAGGTGGAGACCAACGTCTCCATGCGCGTGGAGGAGACGGAGTCGACCGATACCTTCAAGGTGTCCGGCCGCGGCGAATTGCACCTCTCGATCCTCATCGAGCAGATGCGGCGGCAGGGCTACGAATTCGCGGTTTCCCGCCCGAAGGCCATCCTCCGCCGGGAGGAGGACGGTACGCTGCTCGAGCCCATCGAGGAGTTGACCATCGACGTTCCCGCGGAATATGTCGGCGCCGTCATGGAAAAACTCGGCTCGAGAAAGGCCGAGCTCGTCGACATGCATTCCGAGACCGAGGGGAGCGTGCGCATCCTTTTCAACATCCCCGCGCGGGGGCTGATGGGCTACCGCAGCGAGCTGTTGACCGACACGCGCGGCAACGGCGTGATGAGCCACATCTTCCACGGCTACGAGCCCTATAAGGGAGAGATCGACGAGCGCGAGCACGGCTCGCTCGTCTGCAGCGAGACGGGGGAATCCTCGAGCTACGGCCTCTACAACACGCAGGAGCGCGGCAGGCTCTTCATCGGCCCCGGCGTGCCCGTATACGAAGGGCAGGTCGTGGGCGAATGTTCGCGCGGAGAGGACATCGTGGTCAACGTCTGCAAGAAGAAGCACGTCACCAACATGCGCGCGTCCGGTTCGGACGAGGCGCTGCGCCTCACGCCGCCCACCGTGCTCTCGCTCGAGCAGTGCCTCGAGTTCATCGAGGACGACGAACTCGTCGAGGTGACGCCCAGGAATATCCGGATGCGCAAGCGCATCCTCAGTAAGGAGATGCGGATGAAAAAGTCCGCGCGCGATACGCAATGAACGCTTATACCACAGCCATCGTCCGCTGTGAGGATTATTCGCCCTCCGCGCTCGACGCGGCGCTCGCCGAGGCCATAGAGGCCGTCGGCGGGCTCGATTGGGTCGCGCCCGGCATGAAGATCGCCCTCAAGGTCAACCTCGCCGCGCCCAAGGCGCCGGAGTTCGCGGTCTGCACGGACCCCGCGGCGGTGTCGGCGCTCTGCCGCATGCTCGTCGCGCGCGGCGCGTCCGTCACCGTGGGGGACAGCCCCGCCGGCATCTTCAGCCAGGCGCATCTCGAGCGCAGCTACGCCATGACGGGGATGGACCGCGTGCTGGAAACCGGCGCGCAGCTCAATTTAGACGTTTCCCAGTACGAGGCCGCGTATCCCGAGGCCGCCGTCGCCAAGCGGTTCGCGCGCACGGCGTGGCTCAGGGACGCGGACGCCGTCATCAACTTCTCGAAGCTGAAAACCCATGGCATGATGGGCCTGACCGGCGCGGTCAAGAACCTTTATGGCACAGTGCCCGGCACCGTCAAGCTCGAATACCATTACCTCCACGCGAACCACGCGGAGTTCGCCGACATGCTGGTCGATCTTTGCGCCTACACCGCGCCGCGGCTCTCGCTCATCGACGCCGTCGTCGCCATGGACGGCAACGGCCCGACCTCCGGCAGGCCGCGCAAGGCGTACGCCGTCATCGCCTCGACCTCCCCGTACGAGGCGGACCTCGCCGCCTGCGCCATGATCGGCGCGAATCCCTCCGAGATCCCCACCATGGAGCGCGCCGCGGCGCGCGGGCTCGTGAACCTCGACCTCGCGAAAGCCGCCGTTTACGGCGACCCCAGGGCCTTTGAAATCCCCGATTGCGAGCGCCTGCCGCAGGTGGAGATCACCTCGGTCAAGAACACGCGCGGGGTCACGCGCTCGCTGATGATGATGCTCCTCAAGCGCAGGCCCAGGGTTGAAAAACCCCTATGCATCGGCTGCGCGGAGTGCGCGAAGCTCTGCCCCGCCAAGGCCATCGTCATGAAAAACCGCCTGCCCATTATTGATAAAAAGAAATGCATCCGCTGCTTCTGCTGCCAGGAGTTCTGCCCCAAAGGCGCCATGCGCGTGCACAGGACGTTCGTCGCGCGGATGCTGAACCGCTGAGCGATCGACAATCCGAATCATGCGAAGAAACAAACGGCCGACGCTTCAAGCGGAGGCCGTTTTCATGTGACGGGGATATTGCGCCCTATGTAGGGGCGGATTCCATATCCGCCCGGCTGCCCACAGGGAGAAGGGCAGGACCGTCCCCGCTGCCCCGCAAGCAAACGAATCCCGTCCCCTAATCCCTTGGGGAGAGCAGGCGGCGGATCACGCGGTAAGAGAGTTCGGGCACGGTCTCGAAGGTGTAGCGCATGTGCACCCGCTCGGCTACCTGGTGCCCGTCCCAGCCCTGCGCGCCGATGTTGACCGTAGGTACGTTGATCGCCAGGATTTTTTCCATGGGGAAACGGTATTTCGTGCCGTGCGCGGGCATGTTGCGCAGCATGGCGGAAATGTCCTCCGGGCTGTCGCTGAGGGCGAGGAAACTCGCGTCGGCGATATACGGATAGAACATCTTGATCTGGATGGGATCGGGGCACGCGGGAGAAACCTCGTCCACCGCAAGGCGCAGCGCCTCCATCAGCTCCCGCTCGCGCGCGTTCCTGCCGGAAACCTCGACCCTCGAGCAGAAGCTCGAGCCGAAGAACAGCACCGCGGCGGGGCTCTTGTCGGCCATGAAGCCCCACGCCTCCTCGATGACCCGCACGCTGAACAGGCGAAGGTCCATCTTCGGGTTGCGCCGGTTGAGTTCGGCGGCGAAGCCGGCGATATGTTCTTCGAACCCCGGGTGCTCCGCCGCAAGCTCGCGGCAAAGGCGCTCCCATGTATAGACCCTGCGCTTCCAGGGCAGCGGGGCGAAGGGGATGCCCACCTTGTCGCAGTAGCTCTGGTACTGCGCGTTCATGCGCCCGATCGTCGCGTCGAAGGCCTCCTCCACGATCCGCAGGAAGCGCTCCATGACCTGCACGGGGGAGGAAACATAGCTGAAGACGTTATAGTAGGCGTAGGCGTTGAGCGGCGTTTGCACCGTGTATTCGTCCTTGAAGTCGGCCTGCTTGAGGGAAACGGGGGGTACGCTCGTTTCGCCGTGCGCGCTGTCGCAGAGTTCGGCGTTGAGGGAGGTGCGGAGCGTGATTTCCGCCGTGAGCAGGTTGGGGTCGAACCCGCCGAAGGGCTGGCCCACGTGCGTCTCCTTGCCCAGCACGTAGGCCGCGGGAAGCTGCTTTCCCACGCTCCCCAAATACACATAGCGCCCCGGGTCGCCGGGATAATAGCCGGTCGTATAGTCGGCGTTGACGCAGGCCACATACTCGAAGCCCTCGCGCAGGCGAAGCTCGTTCAATTCGTCCAGCGCGGAGATGATGCCCGCGGAGCCCTCCTCCTCGTCGCACGCGGCGACGGCGATCAGGTTGCCGCAGAGTTCCTCCGGGTGCTCGGAAAAGTATTTGATCAGGTACATGTGCACCGCGACGCCGGACTTCATGTCGAGCACGCCCCGGCCGAACAGGTATTCCCCGCTCTCGATGTCGGAAAGGACCTCCGGGGAAACCCGCATCCGCCGGAGGACTTCCGGGATGCGCGCGGGATCGAAGGCGAGGGTCGGGTCCTTGCCGTAATCCTCGACGCCCACCGTGTCGATGTGGCCGATCAGAATCACCGTCCGCGCGGAAGCCGAAGGCGCGCCGGTCCCCTTGACGTAGGCGTAGGTCGAGTGGCGAAGGAACGCCTCCTCGTGGGTCTTGAAAACGCGCACCCGCTCGGGGTGCCGCTGAAAATACGGCAATTGCCGATAGTAGCCGGCGATGGCCTCGGCGCATTTGGTCTCTCCGCCCGGCTCCCGGACGACGCTGGGGATGGCCACCAGCTTTTCGGTAATGGACCGGATCTCGTCGAATGCGCGAATGGGCATAGTTCTCCTCCCCTGTGGTTAGTGGGCGCCGCCGGGCCGCTTGCGCGCCGGGGCAGACGGATGCCGTCCCCGGGCAAGCCCGGAAACGGCAGGAATGAAGATTATTTGCCGGCGCCGAGATACGCCTGCTTGATGCTCGGATCGTTGGAAATGTCGCGGGCGTTGCCCTCGAGGATGATCTTGCCCTGCTCGAGCACGTACGCCCGGTCCGCGACCGAGAGCGCCTTGTAGGCGTTCTGCTCGACGAGGAGGATGGTTTTGCCCATCTCCCGGATGTTGACGATGATCTCGAACACCGTCTGGATCAGGATGGGGGAAAGGCCGAGCGAGGGTTCATCGAGTAGCATCAGCTCGGGATCGCTCATCAGGCCGCGGCCGATGGCGAGCATCTGCTGCTCGCCCCCGCTCAAGGTGCCCGCGGGCTGCTTTTCCCTCTCCTTCAGCCTGGGGAACAGGGAATACACGCCCTCGAGATCCTCCCTGATCTTCTTGTGGTCCTTTCGAAGGAACGCGCCGAGCATCAGGTTCTCCGCGACGCTCAGGTTCGCGAACACCAGCCTCCCCTCGGGGATCTGGCAGATGCCCTTCTTCACGACCCTGCTGGGGCTCAGCGGCAGTTTCTCTCCCTTATAGGAAATCGAACCCTGCTTGCTCTTCAAAAAGCCGGAGATCGCGTTGAGCAGCGTGGACTTCCCGGCGCCGTTGGAGCCGATGATGGTCACGATCTCGCCCTGGTTGATCTCGAGGTCGACCCCGCGTATGGCGTGGATGCCGCCGTAGTAAATGTTCAGATTCTCAATCTTTAACATCGCTTATCCCTCCACTCCCAGATAGGCCTCGACAACCTTCGGGTTGTTCTGCACTTCCTGGGGGGTGCCTTCAGCCAGTTTGCACCCGAAGTTGAGCACCATGATCTTCTCGCACACGCCCATCACCAGGTCCATATGGTGGTCGATGATGAGTATGGTGAGCCCGAACTTCTCCTTGATTTCGAGGATGAGCCGCATGAGCTGCGCCGTCTCGTCCGGGTTCATGCCGGCGGCGGGCTCGTCGAGCAGAAGGAGCCTTGGGTTGAGCGCGAGCGCCCGGGCGATTTCAAGCCGCCGCTGCAGACCGTACGGAAGGTTGTTGGCGACGAGATCCTTCCTGTTCTGCAGCCCCATGATCTCGAGGAGGGTTTCGCTCTTCTCTTTGAGCAGCTTTTCCTGCCTGCTGCAGCGCGGCAGCCGGAGCAGGGATTCCGCGAGCGTATAGTTCGCGTTGTCGTGGCAGGCGACCAGCACGTTTTCATAAACGGTCAGCTTCTTGAAGAGCCGGATATTCTGAAAGGTCCGCGTGATGCCGTGCTGGGCGATCATATAGGGGGGCTTGTCGGTGATGTCCTGCTCCTCGAAGAGGACCTGGCCTTCCGTCACCTTATATACGCCGGTGATCAGGTTGAAAATCGTGGTCTTCCCGGCGCCGTTCGGGCCGATGAGCCCGCTGATGCGGTCCGCGGGCACCTCAAAATCGACGTTGCCCACCGCAGTGAGGCCGCCGAAAGTCTTCGTCAGGTTTTTCAACTCAAGCTTATTCACGCGGTTTCACCTCCCTCCCCGTCCTCGGGAGAGCCTGTTCTTTTGCGCCTCAATTTGGCGATGAGCTTTCTCATGCTGCCCAGGGTCAGCTCGTACCCGCCCATGAGGCCGCTGGGCCGGGAGATCATGATGACGACGACGGACAGGCCGTAGATGACGAGGCGCCAGTTCGAGAAGGTCCGGAGCGCTTCCGGCAGGGCCGTGAGCACGAGCGTCCCGAGGATGCTGCCCGATATGCTGCCTAGGCCGCCGAAGATGACGATGATGGTCAGCTCGGTGGATTTCACCAGGCTGAACATGGCGGGCTGGAGGAAGGTCATGTAATGCCCCATGAGGCCGCCGGCGACGCCCGCGTAGGCGGCGCTGATCATGAGCGAAATCAGCTTGTAGCGGAACACGTCGATCCCCACCACCTGCGAGGCGAGTTCCTCCTCCCGCACGGCGATCATGTTCCTGCCGTGCCGCGAGCGCTTGAGGTTCGCAAGAAGGAATACGGCGACGATGTTGATGAGGACCACGTTGAGAAGCGACGTGTGCGAAGGGATGCCGGGCCATCCGCGCGCGCCGCCGAAATACCGGACGTTTTCGAGGATGAGCCGCATCGCCTCGCCGAAGCCCAGCGTCGCGATGCAGAAGTAGTCGCCCTTTAAGTTCAGCGTCACCTTGCCGATGAGGGCGCTGATGAGGGCCGCCGCCAGGGCGCCCACCAAAAGGGCGGGGATGAAGGGCCAGCCCAGTTTCACCGTCATGAAGGCCGACGCGTACGCGCCGATGGCCATGAAGCCCGCGTGCCCGAAGGAGAAAAGGCCGGTGAAGCCGGTGAGCAGGCACAACCCCAGCACGGCCATGAGGTTGATCCCCACCAGGATCAGTATGCCTTGAAGATACATAGAATCCATATGTTCGCCCCTTTTTCTTAAGCCTTGTCTTCGGTGGCCTTGCCCATCAGCCCCGTGGGACGCACGATCAGTATGCCCAGAAGCAACACGAACGCGATCAGGTCCCGGAACTGGGAGGACAGGTATCCGGCCGTCAGGGTCTCAATGATCCCCAGCAGCACCGAGCCGACTACCGCCCCCGGCAGGCTCCCGAGCCCGCCGAACACCGCTGCGATGAAGGATTTGTTCGTGATAAGGCCGATCTGGGGATAGACCGTGTATTTCATGCCGAACAGCACGCCCGCGATGCCGGCGAAAAAGCCGCCGAGCGCGAAGACGATCACGACGACGAGGTTGGTGTTGATCCCCATCAGGGCGCTGGCCTTGGGATTGTAGGCGGTCGCCTGGATCGCCTTGCCGATCTTCGTGTGGTCGATGAAGAAGATCAGGAAGAGGAGGCAGACGGCGGATATGATGAACATAACGAAATCAATCCTTCCGATGGTGACGCTTCCCAGCGAGATGGGCTCGGGCGGGAAGATCGCGGGGTAGGTCCTGAAATTCGGGCCGATGGAAGGAATGGCGATTATGAGATTCTCGAGGAAAATCGAAACCCCCATGGCGGAAATGATGAAATACAGGAACGGGGCCTTTCTCGCCCGAAGCGGCCTGTAGGCGAAGCTTTCGATGATGACCGCCACGAGGCACGTCGTCAGCGCCGCAACGATAAATGCGAATGAAAAAGGCAGCTTTATCGTGGTGAGATAAAAATAGCCGAAGTAGGCGCCGAGCATGATGACGCCGCCGTGGGCGAAATTGCTGAAGTTCATGATGCTGTAAACGAGCGAATAGCCGACCGCCATGAGCGCGTAGACACTGCCGATCGACAGGCCGTTTACCAGCTGCTGTAAAAACTGGGACATGGTGTTCTCCTCCTCACCGTTATGATTGAAGCAGGGAAAACTAAGGATGTAGTCTTCCCTGCTTCAAAGAACCGTTTAGCAACTAATCACTGGACATCCTCGGGCGAATACCTCTGCGTGAAAACGAACTTTCCGTTTTCGATTTTAATGATGGCCGCCTCTTTCCCCTCGGGGTCGTGGGTGTCCTTGTTGATGACGATCCTTCCGGTCAGCCCGGGAATGTCGGTCGTTTCGAGCGCCTCGGCGATCTTCACCGGATCGGCGACGCCCGCCCGCTTGATCGCGTCGACCACCATGTGCAGCGCGTCGTGGACGAGGAAGATGTTGACCTCCGCCGGTATGCCGTACTTCTCTTCGTACTTCTCCCTGTATTCTGCCACCGACGGGTCGTCAAGATCCATGTGGTTAACAAAATAGCATCCCTCCACGGCGGCGCCCGCCATGGTCAGCAGATCTTCGGAAGGCCACAGGTCGGTTCCCATGAACGGCACCGTGATCCCGAGGTCCCTCGCCTGCGTCGTGCACAGGGCGACTTCCTTGTAGGCGACCGGCAGGAAGATGACGTCGGGGTTGGCTTCCTTGATTTTGCTCAGCTGGGGTCTGAAGTCGACATCACCGCCGCGGAACACTTCCTTGGCGACGATGGTGCCGCCCTTCTTGATGAAGGCGGCCTCGAAAAACTCCACGATGCCCTCGGAGCCCTCGCTGCTCACGTCATACATGATGGCGGCGGTTTTCCCCTGCAGCACGTCGTACGAGAAGCCGGCAGCGACAGCGCCTTGATAGGGATCGATGAAGCAGACCCGGAAGTGGAAGGGGTTGACCTTCCCATCGAGCACCGTCACCTTGGGGTTGGTCGCGACCGTCGCAACGGCGGGGATCTTGTACTCCTCCAGGATGGGGTTGGCCGCGATGGCGCTTCCGCTCGAGTTCGGCCCGAGGATCGCGACGACCTTATCCTGCCCGACCAGGCGCTTGACGGCGTTGACCGCTTCCTGAGACTCGGCCTTCGTGTCGTAGCCGATGATCTCGATCTTCTTGCCGAGCACGCCGCCGGCGTCGTTGATCTCCTCGGCGGCCATCTTCGCGCCGTTCAATTCGGCCGTGCCCCACACGGCCTGCGGGCCGGTCAGAGGGCCGTACCATCCGATTTTAATCGTGTCTTCTCCGCCGGTCTTCGTGCCGCAGCCCCACACCGTCAGGGAGAGCAGGATCATACACGCGAGTGCAACGGCCGTAACTTTTCTGTTCATTGGTTTTCCTCCTTTTTTGTGATATCTAAAAACGCGCAATCAGTCGGTCATAAGGCGAAGCTCCGCGCCTCTCAGAAGCATTCCATCCGGATGCTTCTCGCCGTCGCATACATTCCGCAGTTTGCCGCAAAACGATCATTTACCGCATATGTCTAAAAAACAGTTTTTCGGGGTGCCGTTCGCCGGCTCTCAGATGGCTATAAGCCCGATGGGTGCGCCGCCGAAACGCATGTACCATATTTCGGCCGCAACATGACTCTATTATACATAGCGCTTTGAGAATTGCAAGCTATATTTCCTCCCCTGCATGGCGTCACATTCCCCGGCGCGGCGACGGCGGAAGCGGGAGAGCGGGCCGCCGCTCCTCTTTTTCATCTTACAGCGCGGAAATCAGAGCTATTTTTTGGCGGCCGGGAGGATTGCGCCGCGCAAGGCGCTGTGATATGATGCACGTGGCCGAAAAGGGCGGGGCGTCTTCCCGCAAGTGCGGCGCCCGGCTCCTGCAGGCGGCGGGCAAAACAAACTTTTCCAGGACGATCGCGAGGAACAAGAACAATGAAGAGGGCAATCATCAACGGGAAGGTCTATCTCGGCCGCGACCGGTTCGCCGAGGCGATGCTGATCGAGGACGGCGTCATCAAAAGCGTGGGTTCCGACGAGGAGATTCTCGCGCGCGCGGGCGGATGCGACGTTTACGACTGCGGAGGCAGGACCGTGATCCCCGGCCTGAACGATTCCCACCTGCACCTCTCGATGGTGGCACAGCGCCTCAACCAGGCGGACCTTCGCGGCTGCCGTTCCATCGACGAAATCGTGGCGCGCTGCCGCAGGTTCATCGAAGAGCATCCCGCCGCGGTCAAAAACGGCATGATCGCCTCCGGCTGGAACCAGGACCTCTTTCCCCCGGGGGAGAAGCGTTACCCCAACCGGCACGACGTCGACCGCATTTCCACGGAAATCCCGGTGGTCCTGATCCGGGCCTGCGTCCACGTCGCCGCCGCCAACACCAAAGTTATCGAGGCCGTCGGCCTCGGCCCGGGCGCCCCCCAGTACAAGGACGGCTTTTTCGGGATCGAGGAGGACGGCTTCCCCAGCGGCTATTTCGCGGAAGGCGCCATCTATCCGATCCAGGGCGCGGTGAAGCCGCCCGAGCGCGAGGAATTCAAGGCGTGGATCCTCCGGGCGATGGAGTTCGCCGTCTCGCACGGCCTGACCTCCGTGCAGTCCAACGACATCGGCATGAACCCCTATATGGAGGACGCGGAGTTCTTCCGCCTCATGCACGAGATCTACGACGAGGGAAAGGCCCCCGTTCGCTACGAGCACCAGCTCTGCTTCCACAGCCCCGACGAATTCAGGGCGTATCTTAAGGGCGAGCACAAAACCGGCAAATACGGCGGCATGCTCACGCGCGGCCCCTTGAAGCTTTTCAAGGACGGCTCTCTCGGCGGCCGCACGGCCGTGGTGCGCGGGGGCTATCTCGACGATCCCGGCAACTATGGCACCGAGACGATGAGCAACGAGCTGATCGACTCCATGGTCGGCTTGGCCGTCGGGAACGGCATGCAGGTCATCACGCACGCGCTGGGCGACCGCGCCATCGAAATGGTGCTCGATTCCTATGAAAAAGTTTTGACGGACGGCGAAAACCGCCTGCGCCACGCCGTCGTCCATTACCAGTGCCTCGACGTGCCCCTCATCGAGCGCACGGCGCAACTGGGCGTCATCACCCACGTGCAGCCGATCTTCCTGAACACCGACCCCTACACCGTCGCGGCGCGCTTCCCGATGGAGATGAACCGCTGGTTCCTCCCCTTTAAAACCATGCACGAGAAGGGCGTGGGCATGGCATTCGGCTCCGACGGGCCTGTGGAGGAGATCAACCCGTTCCTCGGCATCTACTGCGCCGTCACCCGCAAGGACACCACGGGCGCGCCCGAGGCCGGCTTCTTCCCGGAGGAATGCCTCGACGTGCCGCTCGCGATCGACCTTTTCACCGAGGGCTCGGCTTACGCGCAGTTCCTGGAGAATGTCAAAGGCCGCATCAGGCCCGGCCACTGCGCCGACCTCATCGTGCTGGACGAAGACATCTTCACCTGCGACGTGGAAAAAATACGGGATATCCTCCCGGTCATGACCATGGTGGACGGCAGGGTGGTCTACGAGCGGGAATTGAGATAATTGAGGCAACTCAGGATAAAACCGGCGGGGGCGGATACCATATCCACCCCCGTTTTGATGTTCGCGCCCATGTCGGTGTCCATTTAGGGGCGGATTCCATATCCGCCCGGCGACGGGCGACGCTGTTTTAAGCGCCGCGGGAGCCGCCCCTTCGGCTCAATTCTCCAGCCTTTCGTAAATCCGCGTATAGAACATGGCGCCCCACGCCTTGCCGTCGCGGATGAGGAAGCGCACACGGCCGGCGTATTTGCCCTCCCGGTAGATGGTGAACCACGTGCCGCCGCAATAGACCATGTCGCCCTCGCCGTAGGGGTTATGCGCCTTGAGCTTGCCGTCCCGGAGATAGACCTCGACCACGACGGGCTGCCCCTCGTAGCAGATATAGCTGCCGAGGATCATCTCCGGCTCGGAGAAATCGCGGCCCGCGGGATAGAGCCAGCGGTGGTCCTCCCCGAGCGGCCTCCCGATGAGCATGTTGTACATCATCCACGCGAGGTCGTCCGTATCCTCGTCGCCCTTGTTGCACAAAGCGCTCACGCCGAAGCCCTCGCCCTTTATAAGCCCGCCGAAGGTGGAGACGCCGTGCAGCCCGCCCGCGTGCTCGCAGAACACGTGGCCGTGCTTCACGCGCTTGTTGAGGCCGCAGCAGTAGAACGCCTTCTCCTGCTCGGGGAAGCCCGCGCCAATCAGAAGCTCCACCGCCGTTTCGGGGATGGCCTGCCTGCCGTCGATCCTGCCGCCGTCCGAAAGGCACTGGTAATAGCGCGCCATGTCGTGCGCCGTGCTCTTGACGCAGCCGCAGCCGCGGAACGGGGGCAGCACGGACCAGATGTCGTCCACGGTGAGGTTGCCCTTCTCGTCCGCGCCGTAGAGGCGCGTGATGTTGCCGTCGGAAGCGATCCTCTTCGCTTCGGAGGCGTCCACGTCGAGCACGCTGCGCGTCATGCCGAGGGGGCCGAACACGCGCTCTTTCAAAAACTCCTCGAGCGTCGTGCCCGAGGCCATGTCGACGATGTAGGAAAGGATGGCGTAGCCCTCGTTCGAGTAGCTCATGTACTCGCCCGCCTGGCCGAGCGTCTTGTGCCGCCCCTCGGCGATGTAGTCGACGATCTCGTCGATGGTTTCCATTTTGTTGGGGGCGCTGCGCATGAGCTCGTTGCGCCATTCGCTCTCGCGCCCCGGGGGCGTGTTCATCACGATGGACCACTCGAGCGGCTCCATGGGCGGTATGCCCGAGGTGTGCATCGCGAGGTGGCGGCAGGTGACGTCCTCCGCGGGGTTGCCGGGCACGCGGAATTTGGGGAAATACTTCACGACGGGGTCGTCGAAGCTGAATTTCCCCTCCGCCCCGAGGATGGCGAGGCAAAGCGTCACCATGGACTTGCTCATGGAGGCGATGCCCATCACGGTGTGCTCGTTGATGGCGCGGCCGGCCTCGACGTCCGCGAAGCCGTAGCCCTTCTCGAAGATGACGCCTTCCCGCCCGCGGATCGAAACTGAAACGCCGGGGAGCTTCTTTTTCAGGATGCGGGCCTCGAGCGCCGCGTCGAGCGCGGCAATGTCGTAGTTCATTTGAATATGCTCCTCACTTTTTTTGCAACGGCCTCGCCGAAAAGGCGGTGGCCGGCTTCATCGAAATGTACCGCGTCGAGCTTGCCGGGCTCCGCGATGGCGCCCGCGTCGAGGAAATGGCAGTCGTTCTTCCGGGCGACGAGCAGGTACAGAGGGGCGAACTTCTTCGCCTCCTCACAGCCGGTTTCGGCGAGGGGGGACATGTCCACCCGGGCGATGTTCTCGCCGATGTGCGGCGGGGCGACGAGCAGCGCGCGCGGCTCCCCATCCAAAAAGCAGCCGGGGTTCCCCCGGACGATGGAAACGAGCCGTGACGCGCCGCGCGAAGCCTCCCACGCGGTACGCCTGAGCACGAGGTCGTTGGTGCCGAGCATGAGGATCACGAGGTCGAGCGGCGCGTGCGTCAGAAGCTCCGTCTCCAGATGCGCCGCGCCGTTGAGGTTGGGGTTATAGAAAACGTCGAAGGCGGTGGTGCGGCCGTTGAGTCCTTCCTCGATGATCTCATAGCAGGCCCCAAGCTCGCGCGCGAGCACGCCCGTCCAGCGGACGTCCCTCGGATAGCGCGCGCCCGAAACGGGGGTATAGCCCCAGGTGAGCGAGTCGCCGTAGCACAGTATGGTCCTCAAGCGGTTTCCTCCGGTTGTGTGATGCGCTGCCTTAGCCTTTGACCTTGCCCGAAAGGTCGACGTTGACGACGGGGCGTATGGTCGCCGTGGTGGAGAGCGTCACCATATATCCCTCGTAATAGATCGAGCCGTCGTTGTGCACGATGGCCTTGCGGAATTCGTTGTCCCCCGGGTTGCGCAGCCAGTACCAGCAGGTTTCCTCGCGGTAGTTGGCGCCCCAGGCCTTGGCGTAGGCGGTGCTCCTGGTGATCCGATCCGCGTCGCTTGAAAACCACGCGAGCGCTTCCGAAATGCTCGGCACATAAACCATGTCCCGCACGGTCTTGCCGCCCGTGGTGCCGAAAACGGGGTTCGCCTCGTCCGCGTTCTCGTGCTGCGCCATCATCAGCCGCTCGGAGCCGAGGAAGGCGGCCTGGTAGAACGCCTCGTTGAGCCATTCCCGCAGCGTGCAGGTCGCCCAGCTCACGGGCAGATGGGTGTTCTGAAACGGCTTGCAGTCGAGCCCGTAGAGCGAGATGAGCGTGAGCGCGTTCCCCTCCCGCGCGACCACCCGCCAGGCGATCGCCTCGCGTCCGTCGAGCGGGTTGGTGTTCTGCTCGTAGCGTCCCCAGTAGACGACGTCGCCCACTGCGGCGCTTTGGAGGAGTTCCAGCTGCAGCGCGAGGCGCTGGTCGTCCGCACCCTGGTATTGCGCGAGGCCGCCGCGCGGCGAGAGGAAAAAGCTGCCGAGCGCTTCGCGTTCCCCCGCGTGCGCGAGCGCCTCGATGGCGGCCGCGGCGTCGTTCCCTTCAAGCGCGAGCTGCGCCCTCTCGTAGGCCTCCTTCTGCGAGGCGCGCGGCTGCAAATAGTAGTTCCACAGGTAGTTGCCCCCCAGCCATACGATCAGCGTGAGCGCGACCAACAGGCCCAAAGAAATGAGGATCCTCCTCAGGCGCTTCCTTCTCTGCCCCGGGGTGAGAGGTTCGCGTTTGCGCACGGACGATGCTTCCATACCAAATACTCCTTTCATCCGATAGGGATTCACAAAACGGCCGCGCCGCTTTTTTGCGATTGCGCGCTTTGTACGCGCCTATTCCCAAAGCTTCTCGGGATAAAGCCCCCGCGCCTTGAGCGCCGCGAGACTCGCCTCGACCCCCGGCTTATCCTCCCGGTAGGTCACGCCGAACCAGCTCTCGCGCGTGGGGATGACTTTGACGCTCGTTTCCCCGCCTTGGATCGCTTCGCACACGGCCATGGGCAGGAGGTCCTCGTACTTGAGCGGGTTTCTTTCAAGCCCGGGCGCGAGATCGCGCTCGAAGCGGTTTTGGAATTTGTCGAATATGCCCTCGTTGAACGCCCAGCAGTTCATAGAAACCGTCGTGCCGCGCGGGATAGGCACTTCCTTCCCGTCCTCGCCGATGTAGGCCGCTCCGTTTCCGGTCCGAATGATCTTCATGCGCTCCGCGATGTCGGTGAGGTACCCGTTTCCGTCCACCTCGCACACGCCGCGCGTGACCGCGCCGAAGTCGGTGAGCGTGTTCTCGACCCGGTAGCCCACGGCCGCGTGCTCGTTTTTGTCGCGCGGCTCCCTAAGGAAGCCCGCGAGGATGGAAAACGCCTCCGCGCCGTAAAAATCGTCCGCGTTGACGACGGCGAACGGCCGCCCCGCCACGGCCTCCCTCGCGCAGAGTACGGCGTGCGTGGTGCCGAGGGGCTTCACGCGCCCCTCCGGGATCCTGACGCCCGAAGGGACCTTGTCGAGCTCCTGAAAAGCGTAGCCGATCTTCGCGCGTCGGGCGGCCCGATTGCCGACCCCCTCGCGGAAGTCCCGCTCGATTTCGCGCTTGATGAGGAACACGATCTCCCCGAAGCCCGCGCGCAGCGCGTCGTAGATGGAGAAATCGATGATGAGGTTGCCGTACGCGTCGACGGGGTCCATCTGCTTCAGTCCGCCGTAGCGGCTGCCCATGCCGGCAGCCATGATGAGGAGCACGGGTGCGCCCATTTCTCTACCTCCGGAGTATGCTGATGATATTATAACATGTTTCCCCCCCGCGATTGCGATAAAACATTGTTAAGAAGTGTCAGGCTGGCGGCCGCGCGACACGCTTCGCGCATTTTCCCCGCGCCGCGATTTGCGGATGCGGGAACGCCCCCGGGCATGCTATAATAAAAACCAGCAAAAGCACGGAGGCGCCGATGAGATTATTTATCGCGATCGAACTGCCCAAATCCTTCAAAGCGGAGCTTTCCCGCATCCAGAAGCAGCTCAAGATATTAAGCTGCGGCGGGCGCTTCGTGCCGGAGGACAGCTTCCACATCACGCTCCACTTTATCGGAGAGAGCGGCGACCTTTCCGGCGCCGCGGCCTCCATGCGCGAGGCGGCGCGGGGTATGCGCCCCTTCACGCTGCATTTGGGTAAGTATACGAGCTTCGCGCGGGGCAGCGCGCGCACTTCCGTCGTCGAGGTGAAGGGCGAACTCAAGGAGCTCAACGCGCTGCACGAATCCCTCGAGAGCGCGCTTTACGACAACGGCTTCTCGCGGGACATGAAGCGCTTCACGCCGCACATCACGCTCGGGCGCAACGTCGAGCACGACGAATTGACGGACGCGGAAATGAAGGCCCTCTCCCCCAACGCCAGCATGACGGTATTCGGCATCACGCTCTTCGAGAGCGTCAGGCAGGAAGGGCGCATGGTCTACAGGCAGCTTCACAAAGAGGTGTTCTGACATGGCGGAGGTCACCTTCGTCGTCGGGCGCGCCGGCGCGGGGAAAAGCAGGGCGCTGAGGGCCTACGCGGCCTCGCTCGCCGAAGCGGGCGCGCGGGCCTATTATATCGTGCCCGAGCAGTTCACATTCGAAACGGAGCGCGCGCTGTGCGAAAGCCTCGGCGGCCTCGTCGACATCAAGGTGTGCTCGTTCACGACGCTCGCCGAGAGGGTGCTGCGCGAAGCGGGCGAGCGGCGCGTGTTCCTCACGCGGCAGGGGAGGCGCATGGTCATCCGCAAATGCGCGGAGGACAACGCAAAAAAGCTCGTCCCCTTCTCCCGCGTGTACGACCGCCCCGGCTTCTCCGCCAAGTGCGACGATTTTTTCACCCTCTGCAAGCGCTTCGACATTTTTCCCGACTCGCTTGCGGACGCTGCGGGAAAACTCCCCGAGGGATCGCCCTTCCGCGCGAAGCTCGAGGACCTTTCCCTCGTCTATTCGGCGTACGCCGCGCACCTCACCGGGCGGAACATGGACGCCGAGGACGCGTTTTTCGCGCTCTGCGAGAAACTCCCCGCCTCGTCCGTTTGCGGCGCGGAGATCATCATAGACGGGTTCGACCTCATCAGCGAGCAGCTTTTCGACATCATATCCGCGCTCATGGACGTTTCCCCGCGCGTCACGGTGGCGCTCAGGGCGGATTTCTCCTCCCGCTGCCGGGACGCGCGCGTGTTTTCCATAGAGGAGCGCGTGCACGCGCGCATCCGGCGCATCGCGAAGGAAAAGGGCAAGTCGATCGAGTATCTCTACCTGCCCCGCGAGGGCGAAAAGAAAGCCGGGGAAAGCGAAAAGGCGGCGGCGCTCGCCCATCTCGAGCGCGAGGGCTTCGCCTATCCGTATCATCCGTTCGACGGGGAGGCGCGCGGCTCCATCCGCGTCTTCGCGGGCACGGACGTGCGCGCCGAGGCGGAGGCCGCGGCGGACGCGGCGCTGGCTGCGGCGGACGCGGGCGTGCGTTACCGGGACATGGCCGTCATCGCGGCGGACATGGAGAAGTACATCGAGCCGGTGAGCCGGGCGCTGCGCGCGCGGGGAATCCCCTTCTTCACGGACGCGAAACACCCGCTTTCCTCCTATCCCGCCGCGGTGCTGGCGGTTTCCGCGCTGCGCGCGGCCGCGCGCGGCTTCCCGGGCGAGGAAATCTTAAAGCTCGCCAAAACGGGCCTCGCGGGCGTCTCGCGCGAGGAGGCGGAGGCGCTTGAAAACTATCTTATCGAAAAGAACGCCCGCGGCTCCATGTTCACAAAACCCTTCCCGAAGGAAGCGCCGGAGGCGGCGGAGGCGGCGCGGGAAAAGCTCGCCCAGCTCCTGCTCGCGCTGCGCGCGGGGCTCTCCTCCTCGCGCACGGCTTCGGGCAAGGCGGCCGCGATTTATGACTACATGCTCTCCCTCTCGCTGCGCGACCAGCTCATAGAGCTCACGGAGGAGCTGCGGCTCGAGGGGCGGCTCGAACTGATGGAGGAGACCGCGCAGGTCTTCAACATGCTGCTCGAGCTCATCAGCCAGCTTCACGCCATCATGGGCGACACGCCGCTCTCCACGGCGCGCTTCATCGACATCTTCGAGGAGGGCGTCTCCTCCTACGAGGTGGGCGCCATCCCCTCCAACGCGGACCAGCTGCTCTTCGGCAGCCTCGGCAGGAGCCGCGCGCGCGACCTCGAGGCGCTGTTCGTACTCGGCGCGTCGCAGGGGGCGTTCCCCGCCTCCGTCGCGGACGACGGCATGATCAGCGACGAGGAGATCGCCTCCCTCGCCCGCCTCGGCCTCTCGGAGCTGCCCGACACGGGCATGCGCTCCGACAAGGAGCTTTCCGACGTGTACGGCGCCGTCACCAAGCCGAAAAAGCTTTTATACCTCTCTTATTCCCTCTCGGGCGCGGACGGCGCGCCCTGCGCGCTCGTCGACCGCATCCGGGAGCTTTTCCCCGACGTCGTTCCGGAAACGGACATAACGCCCGGGTTTCCCGTTTCCCCGGCAAGCGCGCTTCGCCGCCTCGCGGCGGGCCTTCGCGCGGGGGCGGACGCGGGCGAGATGCCCCTGGACGCCGCGGCCATCTACGCCGCCTTCGCCGCGCGGGACGCCTGCGAGGGCTACCTCCCCCGGTTGGAAACCATCGAGCGCGCGCTGTTTCACAACGCCTCGCCCGAACCCTTCGGGCGGGAGCTCGCCTCCCTCCTGTACGGCGCGCCGCTTCGCGGCAGCGCGAGCCGCCTCGAGGCGTTCAACGCCTGCCCGTTCCGCCACTTCGCGCGCTATGGGTTGCGGCTCGAGCCGCGCAGGGAATACCGCGAAAGAAAGCTCGAGGAGGGCGTCTTCTGCCACGACGCGCTGTGCGCCTTCACGCGGGCGCTCATCGACTCCGGGCGCGCGCCCGGCGCGTTCGCGGAGGAGGAGATCGACGCGCTCTTGTCGGAAATCCTCCCCCCGCTCGCGGCGTCGCACAACGGGGGCATTCTGCTCGACACGGCGCGCAGCCGCGCGCTGCTCGCGCGCCTCACGCGAAAGATCGCGGCGACGGCGAAGGCGGTCGTGCGCCAGCTCGCCGCGGGGAACTTCCGCCCCGAGGGTTGCGAGGTGGCCTTCGGCCGCGACCGGGCGTATCCTCCCCTCCTGCTCGAAATCCCGGGCGGAGGCACGTACGAAGTTTCCGGCCGCATCGACCGGATCGACGGCTACACGGCGCAGTCGGGCGAGAAATTCGTCCGCGTCGTCGACTATAAGACGGGGCAGGCGGCGCTCCCCCTGGGGGACCTCTACGAGGGCATCCGGCTGCAGCTCCCGCTCTACGCCGGCGCCATCGCGGCGACCTCCCGCGCGGAGGCGCGGTCCGCCCGGGCCGCCGGCATGTACTACCAGCCCGTGGCGGAGATCGCGCTCCCCGAGGGGAGCGAAGCCGACCTCGTAAAAGCCCTCGAAAAGGAGTTTCGCATGGCAGGGCTCACGCTCAAAGATCCGGAGCTGATGGCGGCGGGCGGCGCGGGCGTGGCGATACCGGGCGCGGGCAGCCGGTACGCGCTCGACGAGGCCCGCTTTCACATGGCCTCGCGCTACGCGCTCGAAAAGGCGGCGAACACCGCGGGCGCGATTTTTGAGGGGCGCGCCGAAACCCTTCCCTACCGCAAGGGGAGGAACCGCAGCGCCTGCGGCCTTTGTGATTTTCCGACCGTGTGCGGGTTCGACCCCGCGCTCGCGGGCTGCGCGTACAGGAACGTGCGCAACATGAAGCCGGCCGATTTCTTCCGGGAGGTTCCAGCCGATGGCGAACTGGACGAATGAGCAGCGCCGCGCCATAGAGGAAAAAGGCGACATCCTCGTGAGCGCGGGCGCGGGCTCCGGCAAGACCGCGGTGCTCACGGAGCGCATCGTGCGCCTCGTGCGCGAGGGGCTCGACGTGAAGGAGCTCCTCTGCGTGACGTTCACCATCGCGGCTGCCAACGAGATGAAAAAGCGCATCGAGCGCGCGCTCTACGATGCCGCGGCGAACGCCGGGAGCGAAAACGAGGCCGCGCGGCTCAACGACGCCGCACGCGAGAGCGCCTCGGCCTCCATATCGACCCTGCATTCCTTCTGCACGCAGGTGCTGCGCCGCCATTTCAACGAGGCGGAGCTCGACCCGGATTTCCGCGTGGCGGACGAGAGCGAGGCCGCGCTGATGCGCGAGGCCGTGTGGGACGAATTCTCCGAGGCGCGCCTCTCCTCGGACGGCGGGGGGTTCGCCGCGCTCCTCGAGGCGATGGGCGGCGACGAGGAGGCGTTCCACGCGGTGAGCGAGCTTTATGACTTCTGCCGCTCCCTGCCCGACCCCTTCGGCTTCCTTGAGAGGGCCGAGCGCAAGTATCGCGCGACGGCGGACGAGCTTGCGGCCTCCGAGGAAATGGAGGAGCTCATCCGCCGCGCGCAGCAGCGTATCCGCGGGGCGGTCGGCCCGCTCGAAGCGGCGCGGGACGCGGTCGCAAAGGAGTTCCCCGCCGTCGCGGCGTTCCTCGACGAGGAGATCCTCCACGCGCGCATGATCGCGATGCAGAAAACGGCGGGCGGCCTCATGGCGGCGCTCGCGACGAAGCCCCACCCCGGCAAAAAGATCTCCTGGGGAAAATGCGGCGGGGAGGTCAAACAGGCGGCCGACGACGCCAGAAAGAAGCTCAAAAAGGCGCTTGAGAAGGAAGCGGACGCCTGGCGGCGGGACGCCGAGGCGGAGGCCGCGCTCCTTCGCAGGCAGGCTCCGCTCATCTCGGAGCTTTGCGCCGCCGTGCGCGGCTTTGCCGGGCGCTTCGCGGCGGAAAAGCGCGAGCGCTCCGTCATCGACTACGGGGACATGGAGCAGTTCTGCCTCGCGCTCTTAAAAAAGGAGCAGATCGCGGACGAATACCGCCGCCGCTTCCGATATGTTTTTATGGACGAGTATCAGGACTGCAACGCCGTGCAGGAGGAGATCATCCGCGCTGTCGCGAACCCGGGCGCGCTCTTCCTCGTGGGCGACGTGAAGCAGTCCATCTACCGCTTCCGGCTCGCGGAGCCGCGGCTGTTCCTGCGGCGCTATCTCGCCTATTCCGACCCCGAAAAGGGCGCGCGCATCGACCTCAACGCGAACTTCCGCAGCTCCCCGGGCGTGATCGGCGCGGTCAACGCCGTCTTTTCCCGCCTGATGCGAGAGGAGGTCGCCGAGCTCGAGTACGACGGGCGGGCCGCGCTCGTGCACGGGCGCGCGGAGCGGGAGGAGTTTTCCGCCTCCCCCGCCGCGGAGTTCGTCTTCGCCGACCTGCTCGCCGAGAGCGCCGCGGAAGACGAAATCGACGAGCCGGACGGGGAGGACGAGGACGAGGGCGCGGGCGCGGGCGGAGTTGAGGACGAACCCCGCGAGGCGCGCGGCGCGGCGGAGGTCGAGGCGGCGCTCGCGGCAATGCGCATCCGCGAAATCATGGAGACGGAAACGATCTGCGACCCCCGCACGGGCGAGACGCGCAAGCCGCGCTATTCCGACTTCGCGATCCTCCTGCGCTCTTATAAAAACGTCGCGGAGGACTGGCTTTCGGCGCTGAGCCTAGAGGGCGTCCCCGCCTACGGCGAGATCGCGGGCGGCTTTTTCGAGGCGGTCGAGGTCAGGGTCTTCATGGAGCTTCTGCGCGTCATCGACAACCGCCTGCAGGACATCCCCATGGCCGCGGTGCTGCGTTCCCCCATCGGCAACTTCACGACGGAGGAACTGATCGAGCTTCGCACGGCCTATGGCCGCGAGGTTGCGGGAGAAGGCCCGTGGCGCTGCTTCGATTCGCTGAAAGCCGCCGCAAAGGAGGATACGGAGCTCGGCTGTAAGGCAAGGGAATTTCTATTAAAGCTCGGGCGCTGGCAGCGCATGGCGAACCTGATGAGCGTGCAGTCCCTCATCGGCCTTCTCATGGATGAGACGGATTACGCGCTCTTCTGCCGCGCGCTCCCCGGCGGAAGGCAGCGCGAGGCGAACCTCGACGCGCTGTGCGAGAAGGCGCGCCTGTTCGAGGCGACGGGCGCCGCGGGCCTCCACGCGTTTTTGACCTACGCGGACAGGCTCAGGAGCATGGGCGCCGCGGGCTCCGCGCAGTCCGTCGGGGCGGACGTCGTCCGGCTCATGAGCATTCACGGCAGCAAGGGGCTGGAATTTCCGTACGTGATCCTCGCGGGCCTCGCCAGGAGGTTCAACATCGACTTCACGAGGAAAAAGCTCGTTTACGATCCGGACCTCGGCCTCGCCGCGCGCTTCAACCTGGCGGGCATCCGCACGCAGTCCCTTTACGCGCGCGCCATCACCTGCCGCCTGGAGAACAAGAGCGTCGCCGAGGAGATGCGCGTATTCTACGTCGCCATGACGCGCGCCCGAGAAAAGCTCGTGATGCTCGCGGCCTCGACGCACGGGGATAAGCTCGTCGCGAGGGCCGCGCTGCCCGGGGAGCCCGCCCAAATCGCGCAGGACACGAGCTTCGCGGGGTGGCTGCTCCGCTGCGTCCTCCACGCGAAGGAGGGCGAGGCGCTCCGCGCCCGCTACGGGCTGCCCCCGTGCGGCGCAAAGGAGAGCCTCGGCGTCGCCGTATCGACGGAGCTTTGCGCCTCTCCGCTCCCGGGGACGGGGCGCATGGGCGAGGCCGCCTTCGAGCGCTTTCGCCGCGAGGCGCTGGCGCTTCCCCCGGACGAAAGGCTGTTCTGCCGCTCCTACCCCCATCTCGCGGATACGAACCTGCCCAGCAAGCTCAGCGTGACGCGGCTTGCCGGGCACGAGATCAACATGGCGGAGGCGCCGGACTTCCTGCTCGAGCGCCGCATGACCCCCGCGGACCGCGGCAGCGCCTACCACGCGCTCATGCAGCGCATCCCGCTTGCGGCGCACGACGAAGCGGGCGTCGCGAAGGAAATTTCGCGCCTCGTCGGGGAAGGCTATTTATCAGGGCTGCAGGCGGAGGCGATTCTGCCGGACGAGATCGCCGCGTTCTTCGCGGCGGACATCGGGCAAAGGCTCGTCCGGGCGGAACGCGTCCGCCGCGAGATGGAGTTCGCCATCAGCCTTGGCGCGCGTTCTCTCGGCCTCGCCGATTCCGACGCGCCCGTGGTGCTCCAGGGCGTCATCGACTGCTGTTTTATGGAAAACGGCGCGTGGGTGCTCCTCGATTATAAGACCGATTCCGTCGCGCCGGGGGCGGATATTGAGGCTGCCGCCGCACGGCACGCGCGCCAGGTGAACCTATACGCCGACGCGCTCGCGCGGCTCACGGGCGTCCCCGTCGCGGAGCGCTGGATCTATCTGTTCCACGCCAAACAGGCCGTGGAAATAAAGGAAACCAACTGACCATGAATCGACTGACTATCGGTTGCGCCGTAACGAAAACGGCTGAAACGCTAAGAGAAATCGCGCCGGACGACGCCCGCTTCGAGGCGGGGCTTATCGTCGCGCGCGCGGCGGGTATCCCCCATCAAACGCTCGCTCAGAACCGCGAAAAGGAACTGACGCAGGGGCAGGGGGACGCCCTCGCGCGCCTCACGGCCGAGCGGCTCAGCGGGAAGCCGCTGCAATATGTGCTGGGCGAATGGGAGTTCATGGGCCTGCCCTTTCAAACGGACGCGCGCGCGCTCATTCCGCGGCAGGATACCGAAACGCTCTGCGAGGAGGCCCTCCGGCTCATCGAAAAAAAGGCGTACCGCGCCTGCCTCGATTTGTGCTGCGGCACGGGCTGCGTCGGCATAGCGCTCGCGAAGCTCGCGGGCGTCGGCGTGACGCTCGCCGACTGCGACGCGGCGGCGCTCTCGCTCGCGCGGGAGAACGCGAAAAAAAACGGCGTTCAGGCGGAATTCCTGTTGACGGACATGTTTTCAAACATCCGCGGGCGGTACGACCTCGTCGTCTGCAACCCGCCGTATCTCTCAAAGGAGGATATGCGCTCCCTCCAGAAGGAATTGACCTTCGAGCCGGAAAACGCGCTCTACGGCGGGGAGGACGGTTTGGATTTCTACCGCGTCCTCGCGAGGGACGCGATGAACCATATCGCCCCCGGCGGCGCGCTGTTGATGGAGGTCGGCTTCGGCCAGGCGCGGGCGGTCGCGGCGATGTTCTGCGCGACAGCCATCGCGCGCGACCTCAACGGGATCGAGAGGGTGGTGACGGCATACCGATGAAGCGCGTTTTCGTATGGGCGCTGCCCCTTCTGTTTTGCTGCATCTGCATCTTCGCCTCCGCCTGTTCCGCGCCGCGCGGCACGCCGCCCGGCATCGACATCACCCCCATCCCGACGAAAGCGGCGACGCCCGCGGCGACGGCGGCGAGCACGCCCGAGGAGACCCCCGCGAGCGCACCCGCCGCGACGCCTTTTCCGGCGCCCACGGCGGAAAGCACGCCCGCCGTGCAGACCGCCACGCTCGGTTTCGTAGGGGACATTTTAATTATGAGCTTGCAGATCGCGGGCGCGAAAACCGGGGACGGCTACGATTTTTCGCGAAGCTTCGCCGAAATGGAGGAGGTTTTTTCCTCGGTGGACTTCCTCTGCGGCAACTTCGAGTGCACGCTCGCGGGGGAAGACGCGGGCTATTCCCTGCCCCGGCAGACGCCCCCGCCCGCGACGGAGGAGAACCCCACGCCCAAGGCGCCCTTCCAGCGCTTCAACGCGCCGGACGAGCTCGCGCGAGACCTTTTTGAGGCGGGCTTCGATCTGCTCTCCACGGCGAACAACCACAGCATGGACAAGGGCGCCGAAGGGCTCTACCGCACGGCGCTTCGCCTCCGCGAGGCGGGCATGCTGCAGGTGGGCACCTATACGGACGCGGCGGACGCCCTGACCCCGCGCGTCGCCGCGATCAACGGCATCAAGGTGGGCTTCGTCGCGGCGGCGGGCTTCCTCAACAGCGGCGTGCCCTCCCTGTCGAAAGAGGAGAAGGCCTACGCGATCGCCATGCTCTCGGACACGGACCTGCTCGCCGCGCAGATCGCCGCGTGCAGGGAGGCGGGCGCGGAGTTCGTCGTCGCCATCGTCCACTGGGGCGCGGAGCACAGCAACGCCGAGAGCGCGGCGCAGCGGAAGGCGGCGGACGCGCTCATCGAAATCGGCGCGGACGCCATCATCGGCGCGCACCCGCACGTCGCGCAGCCCATGGAATGGCGGGCGGGCGAGCGGGACGGAAAACCCGTGGCGGTGCCCGTCGCCTACTCGCTGGGCAACTTCATCTCCAACATGGCGCAGCCCAACGTCAATTACGGCGTGTTCGCGCGCCTCACGCTCGTCAAATCCCCCTCGGGCGAGGTCAAATGCGAAGAGCTTGCGTATCTGCCCCTGTTGTGCTATCGTGACGGAGTGCACAGGGTGAAACCCTGCTTCGGGGACGAGGCGGGCGCATCCAAGAAAGCCTTCTCGCACGTCGTGAAAATCTGCGCGGGGGAAGGCGTTGCGCTGATCAAACGGGGAGACGCATCCGAATATGCTGGAGAAACTCCAATCGATTAAGGCGCGCAGCGACGAGCTCGCGCGGCTCATGTCCCAAAGCGAGGTGATCGCGGACCAGCAGAGGTTCCGCGCGTTCGCGCGCGAGCACGCGGGGCTTATAGATATCGCTGGGGCGTACGACGAATACGCGGCGCTGACGCGTGACATCGGGGAGTGCCGCGCCCTGCTCGAGGGCAAGCTCGAGCCCGAACTGCGGGAACTCGCGCGCGAGGAGCTCGACGCGCTCCAGGGGAAGGAGAAGGCGCTTGTGGAAAAGCTCCGCCTGATGCTCCTCCCGAAGGACCCCAACGACGAGAGGGACGTGATGATCGAAATCCGCGCGGGCACGGGCGGCGAGGAAGCCTCCCTCTTCGGCGCGGACCTGCTTCGCATGTACCAGCGCTACGCGGAGCGCCACGGCTACAAAAGCGAATTGATGTACGAGAACTACACCGAAATCGGCGGCGTGAAGGAGGTCGTGCTGAGCCTGCAGGGGCGCGGCGCCTACTCCCGCATGAAATACGAGAGCGGCGTTCACCGCGTGCAGCGCGTGCCGGAGACGGAGTCCCAGGGGCGCATCCATACGAGCGCGGCCACGGTCGCGGTGCTGCCGGAGGCCGAGGACGTCGAGGTGGACATCAACCCCGACGAGCTTTCGATCGACACCTACCGCAGCGGCGGCGCGGGCGGCCAGCACGTCAACAAAACCGAGAGCGCCATACGCATCACGCACCTCCCTACGGGCCTCATCGTGCAGTGCCAGGACGAGCGGAGCCAGCACAAGAACAGGGAGAAGGCCATGCGCGTGCTCAAAAGCCGCCTTCTCGAGCTCTATCAGGCCCGCGCGGCGGAGGCCGAGGCGGGCGCGCGCCGCGCGCAGGTGGGCAGCGGAGACCGCAGCGAGCGCATCCGCACCTACAACTTCCCGCAGGGGCGCGTGAGCGACCACCGCGTGGGCGTCACGCTCTACAAGCTCGAGGCCTTTCTCGACGGGGACATGGACGAGGTCATCGAGGCGCTTATCCTCAAGGAGCAGAGTGAGAAATTATCGAACGCGGAATGAGCAATTGACAATTGATAATTGACAATTGACAATAAAGAGACGCCGCTGCGGCGGGGTTTTTGTAGGGGCGGATTCCATATCCGCCCGCCTTTCGGCAGAACCGTCCTTTCGGCGAAAAGAAAGAGGAAAAATGACCCAATACGCGAACGCCACCACCCAGAAGGAAAACGGAACCGTGCTCGGCGGAAAGATCCTCCGCGAGGGCGGGCTTGTGGCGTTCCCCACGGAAACGGTGTACGGCCTCGGCGCGAACGGGCTCGACGGGGAGGCCGTGCGCCGCATCTTCGAGGCGAAGGGCCGCCCGGCCGACAACCCGCTCATCCTTCACGTCGCCAAGAAAAACGACGTGAAAAGGCTCTGGGCGCGCATCCCGGAGAGCGCGCGCGTGTTGATGGATACCTTCTGGCCCGGCCCGCTGACGCTCGTGTTCAACAAAAGCTCGCTCGTGCCCGACGAGGTCACGGCGGGCCTTCCCACGCTCGCCGTGCGCATGCCGGACAACAAGACCGCGCTCGCCCTCATCCGCGAGGCGGGCGTGCCCGTCGCGGCGCCCAGCGCCAACGCCTCGGGAAAGCCCAGCCCCACGACCGCGCAGCACGTGCGCGAGGACATGGAGGGCAAGGCCGACCTCATCATAGACGGCGGGCCCTGCCGTTTCGGGCTCGAGTCCACGGTTCTGTCGCTCGTGGGGGAGCCGACGATCCTCCGCCCCGGCGCGGTCACCAAGGAGATGCTCGAGGCCGCGTGGGGCGCCGTGAAGCTCGCGCCCTCCATCCTCTCCCCGATGGGGGAGGGCGAGGTCGCGGCCTCGCCCGGCATGAAGTACCGCCATTACGCGCCGGAATGCGAGGTCATCGTCGCCCGCGGGGAAGCGCGCGGCGCGGCATACAAGATCTGCCGGGAGTACGACCGCCGCGTTTCCCTGGGGGAAACAGCGATAATTTTCGCGACGGAGCAAACGCAACCCTTTTACCGCGACCGACGCTGTGTTATAATAGGCGACAGAAATGAGCCCGCGACCATTTGCGCGCAGCTTTTCGCAAGGCTGCGCGAGTATTCGGACAAGGTGGACGTGGTGTTCGCGGAGGCTTTGCCCGAAGGGGAACTGGGCCTCGCGTACATGAACCGACTTTTGCGCGCGGCGGGCTTCAACACGATGTAAGGAGAACCGGATGAACATCGCAATCGGCAGCGACCACGGCGGCTTCGCGCTCAAGGCGGCGCTGATCCCCTTTCTCGAATCGCTCGGCCACACCGTCGCCGACTTCGGCTGCGCCGACACCTGCAGCGTGGATTACCCGGACATCGCCTTCCCCGTGGCGGAGGCGGTCGTGCGCGGGGAATACGAGCGCGGCGTGCTCATCTGCGGCACGGGCGTGGGCGTTTGCATCAGCGCGAACAAGGTCCGCGGCGCGCGCTGCGCGCTCTGCTCGGAAGAAACCACCGCGCGCCTCACGCGCGAGCACAACGACGCGAACATCCTCGCGCTGGGCGGGCGCATCATCGGGGAGGAGCTTGCGAAATCCATCGCAAAAACGTTCCTTTCGTCCGATTTCTCGGGCGCCGAACGGCACGCGAAGCGAATTTCCAAAATAGGCGGATATGAGGCGTAAGCCTCTTTATTTTTGCAATCTTCCGATACCGCGAAAGGAGTTTTTATGAACAACGTACACGTCATCAACCATCCCCTCGTGCAGCACAAGCTGACGCATCTGCGGGACAAGTCCACCGGCTCCAAGGAGTTCCGGGAGCTTGTCGAGGAGCTTGCGACGCTTCTAACCTACGAGGCGACGCGCGATCTCCCCCTCGAGGAAACGCAGGTGGAAACGCCCATCGGCCCCGCGACGACCAAGGTGCTCGCGGGCAAAAAGCTCGGCATCGTCCCCATTTTGCGCGCGGGCCTCGGCATGGTCGACGGCATGCTCAACCTCATCCCCGCCGCGAAGGTGGGCCATATCGGCCTCTACCGCGACCCGGAAACGCTCGCTCCCGTGGATTATTACTGCAAGCTCCCGCCGGACGTCAGCGAGCGCGACATCATCATCGTCGATCCCATGCTGGCGACGGGCGGCTCCGCCGTGGAGGGCATCGATATCGTGAAGAAGGCGGGCTGCAAGAACGTCAAGCTCGTCAACATCATCGCCGCGCCCGAGGGCATCGCCGCGGTGCAGAAGGCGCACCCGGACGTGGACATCTTCGTCGCGGCCATCGACGACCACCTCAACTCCCACGGCTACATCGTGCCGGGCCTCGGCGACGCGGGCGACAGGCTGTTCGGGACGAAGTAAATTAATTAACAATTGACAATTGACAATTGACAATAAAAAGAACGCCGCTGCGGCGGGGGTATTACAAGGGCGGATTCCATATCCGCCTTTATTTTATGCAATAATCTCATTTGTAAGGCGTCAAAAACGGCCTCCGCTTGACGCGGAGGCCGTCGCTTATTCGTTTGATTGCCAATTACTCGATGACGTCGCTCACCGCGCCCGCGCCCACCGTGCGGCCGCCCTCGCGGATCGCGAAACGAAGACCCTTCTCGATGGCGATCGGCGTGATCAGCGTGATCTCCATGTCGATGTGGTCGCCCGGCATCACCATCTCCACGCCTTCCGGCAGCTTGATGACGCCCGTCACGTCCGTCGTCCTGAAGTAGAACTGCGGGCGGTAGCCCGGGAAGAACGGCGTATGACGGCCGCCCTCTTCCTTCTTCAGCACGTACACCTGGCTCGTGAAATGCGTGTGCGGCTTGATGGAGCCCGGCTTCGCGACGACCTGCCCGCGCTCGATGTCCGTCCTCTGCACGCCGCGAAGAAGGATCCCGATGTTGTCGCCCGCGATCGCCTGGTCGAGCAGCTTTCGGAACATCTCCACGCCCGTCACCACCGTCGTCCTCGTCTCGTGCGCGAGGCCGATGATCTCCACGCTCTCCTGCACCTTGATCGTGCCGCGCTCCACGCGGCCCGTCGCCACCGTCCCGCGTCCCGTGATCGAGAACACGTCCTCGACCGGCATCAGGAACGGCTTGTCGCTCTCGCGCTGCGGCGTCGGAATGTAGCTGTCCACCGCGTCCATCAGCTCGAACAGGCACTTGCAGTCCGCGCTCTCCTTCGCCTTCGCGCCGCTCTGCAGCGCCTCGAGCGCCTTCAGAGCGCTTCCCTTCACGATCGGGATGTCGTCTCCCGGGAATTCATAGCTCGAGAGCAGGTCGCGCACTTCCATCTCGACCAGTTCCAGCAGTTCCTCGTCGTCCACCTGGTCCACCTTGTTGAGGAACACCACGATGTACGGCACGCCCACCTGGCGCGCCAAAAGAATGTGCTCGCGCGTCTGCGGCATCGGGCCGTCCGCCGCGCTCACCACCAGGATCGCCCCGTCCATCTGCGCCGCGCCCGTTATCATGTTCTTCACGTAGTCCGCGTGCCCCGGGCAGTCCACGTGCGCGTAATGCCGGTTGTCCGACTCGTACTCCACGTGCGCCGTGTTGATCGTGATCCCGCGCGCCTTCTCTTCCGGCGCCTTGTCGATTTCATCGTACCGCATCGCCGCGGCATGGCCTTCCTGGCTCAATGCCATCGTGATCGCCGCCGTCAACGTCGTCTTCCCGTGGTCCACGTGCCCGATCGTCCCGATGTTTACATGCGGTTTCGTGCGTTCAAATTTCGCCTTTGCCATCGTTTGACATCCTCCTAAAAATCTGTCGCTGTATGTTTCCCGCATGACACGGGATCGTGCTGGAGCGGGTGATGGGAATCGAACCCACATAGTCGGCTTGGGAAGCCGAAGCTCTGCCACTGAGCTACACCCGCAAGCGCAGCGGGATCGCATTGTTTTTTCAACAATACAGCATTACTATTCTAATTCAAGCGCTTTCTTTTGTCAACGGGAAAACCGGGCTCGAAAACGGCAGGGGATCGCTGGATTTGCTTGTTTCCCGGCCGCATTTGTGGTAGTGTTATGCATATTGATGGTAACATACGGCCCCTCTATGGGGCCGCCGCGATCGAAAGGAGACCACGATGCGTCTATTGAAGCGCCTCTTTGCGCTGCTGCTGGTTCTGTCTCTTGCTCTGCCCCTTGTGTCCGGCTGTTCGCTCCTCTTCCCTGGAGGCACCGCGAAGCCCGCGGCTACGCCGGCGCCCACGGCGGCGGCCACGCCCTCCCAAACGGACGCGTCCGGCGAAGAGCCGCTTTCGCAGGAAAGCCTTGCCATCGCCACGATCGACCGGGAGATCTTTGCGGAATACGCCACGAGCGACGCGCTGACCTACCACCTCACCATCGCCCATCCGGAGAACTTCCCCGAGCTCGCGAGGCCAGAAACGGGCTGGGGCCCGTTCACGTACGAGGAGGCGGCGGCGTCCACCGAACAGGAGAAGGCCTGGCTTGACAGCCTGCGCGCCATCGACCGGGAGAAGCTGAACGAGAGCGAGCGGCTCACCTACGACACGCTCGCGCAATACCTCGAGTGGAACATCGCGAGCTTCGATTATTATTACTACGGTGAGGTGCTCGACACGCTCGTGGGCCTCCATTCCAACCTGCCGCTCAACATGGTGTTCTATGAGATGGACACCCTCGAGGACGTCGAGGGCTACCTCGCGCTTCTGGCGGACACGCCGCGCATCATGGGGCTCGTGCTCACATTCGAACAGGAGAAGTCGGCGGCGGGCCTCTTCATGACGGACGCCGCGCTCGATCAGGTGCTCGATCAGCTCCAGGACGTCATCGACGCGCGCGACACGCTCTTCCTCCACGCCACGTTCGGCGAGATGATCGCCGACATCGACATGACGGACGCGCAGCGCGCGGATTTTGAAACGCGCAACGAGACGCTCGTGTTCGCGCTCGTCGACTCCTACCAGACGCTCTACGACGGGCTGGAGGCGCTGCGCGGCACGGCGACCAACGAAGAAGGGCTCTATGCCTACGGCGAGGAAGGCCTCCGCTACTTCGAGCAGGAGCTCAACTATAATTCCTGCTCCACCGTGACGCCCGAGGAGGCGCGGCGCATCCTCAACGACGAGATCGCCGATCAGATCAGCGTCATCCAGGAGTGCATGGCGAAGGAGCCCAGCATCTCCGAGAATTTCGATAAAATCACGCTGAGCCTCGGCAGCACCGAGGAGAACCTCGATTACCTCGAGGCGCTCATGTACCGCTATTTCCCGGAGCTGCCCGAACACGCGGTCACTTTCATGGACTGCCCGGAGGACCTCGAGGATCAGTTCAGCCCCGCGGCCTACCTCGTGCCACCCGTGGACGACGCGAGCGAGAACATCATCATCCTCAACCAGAAGACGCTCGGCACCGAGACGCGCTTCCTCGACACGCTCGCGCACGAGGGCTATCCCGGCCACATGTACCATTACCAGTACATCCGCACGCTTGTGAAACAGACGGGCTACGCGCGCCAGGTGTTCGACCTGACGGGCTATTACGAGTGCTGGTCGCAGGCCGCCGAGGTGTTCTTCGACACGTACAACACGCGCTTTAGCAGCAATTACTGCCGCTTCATGAGCGCGAATTCGAATTTGAGCAACCTGCTTTTGCCGGCGCTCTTCAGCATCGAGGTCAACTACTTCGGCGCTTCCGAGCAGGATCTTGAAGCGCGCATCGCCCAGTATTATGCCGAGGAGACCGCGGCGGAACTCGCGCCCATCTATTACCAGTACGCCGTGGAAAACCCGTTCTACTTCCTCAAGTACGCCATGGGCTTCACGATGTTCCAGCAGGAGCTCCGAAAGGCGCAGACCGCCTGCGGCTACAACTTCGACCGGCTCGATTACAACAAGACCTTCCTCGACCTCGGGCCGACCTACTTCAACCTCATCATGCCCGTCATGGACGCGTGGATCGAGGAGCATAAGTAAAACCGGCTTTCAACGCACTAAGGAGCGGCACGCGCCGCTCCTTTTCGCTTGCCCGGACGCGCGCTCGGGCGCGCCGTCCCTCGATTTCCGGGTCATCCCCTTTTATGGTATACTCTATATAATAACGGAACGAGCGGGTTAGGGGATTCGACATGCTCAAGCTGAAATATCTTTTTGAAAACTTCGATCTTGCAAAGGAAGCGCTTTCCCACTGGGAGCACGACGAGGAAGGGCTGGACGAGCTGCTCGCCCGGTTCCGCATCTCCTCGAACGCCATCTACCCCTTCCGGCGGGAAGGCAAAGTGTGCTTTTTGCGCCTCGCGCCGGCTGAGGAAAAGCTGGAATCGAACGTGCGGGGCGAACTGGAATATATCGCGTATCTGAACGCGCGCGGCTTCCCCGCGGCGGGGAACATTCCGGCCTGCTCCGGGGAAACGCTCCTTCGCCTGCCCACGCAATGGGGCGAACACTTCGCCTGCGCGTTTGAGGGCGCGCCCGGCGTCCGCGTGGACAGAACGGACATGCGCGGCGACATCCTGCGCGTCTGCGGCGAAACGCTCGCGCGGCTGCACCTGCTTTCGCAAGCATACGAACCGAAGGCGCGCAAATGGGGCTATGCGGACGCGCTCGACTGGGCGCTGGCCGAGTTCGACGCGAGCGGGGCGCCGCCGCACGCGTACGCCGCGCTCGACGGGGTGCGAAACGGGCTTAACGCGGCGGAAAAAACGCGCGCCAATTTCGGCCTCGTGCATTTCGATTTCGAGCCGGACAACCTCTTTTTTGACGAAACGACAAGAACATGCACCGCCATCGACTTCGAGGACGGCATGTATCACTTTTACGCGCTCGATCTCGCCAAGGCGCTCGCCGCCATCGAGGAGGAGGCGCGGGAGATCGACGGAGCCGACCCCGAGGTTGCGAAAAAGGCTTTCCTCCAGGGATATGATTCCGTCGTCCCGATTGCGGCCGAAACCGAGGCGCTGTTCCCGCTGATGCGCAGGTTCCAGACGGCGTTCGCTTATGCGCGCGTGCTCTATTGCATGCGGGGCCGCCTGGAAAACGGGCCGGAATGGATGCATAACCTGGCCGGGCGGCTGGAGGGTTTCCTTCGGGAGATGGAAGCGGAGATGAAAGGCTGCCAGGCAGGGGATGCGTGAGCGACACGGAGTCCGCGCTTACGGGACCTCGAGCTCGAATATGTTGACGTACCTCAGTCCGTCCCGATAAAGCTCGGTCCATTCCGGCAGCCGCGCGAGGCGGACGCGCCGCGCGCCGAGCTTCTCGCACACGCGCCGCGAGGCCGCGTTGGCCTCCGCGTTGGTGATGAGGAGTTTCTCCATTTTGTGCGCCCGCGCGATGGGAAGGACCAGGCGGCAGGCTTCCGCCGCGTAGCCGCGCCCCCGGAAGGGCTCGTAGACGTCGTAGCCGATCTGCCCGCCGTAATACAGGCCGTCCGTGTAGCCGACGCGAAGGCCGATGTTGCCGATCTTCTCCCCGCTGCGGCAAATGGCGAACTGATAGGCGGGCACGTATTTCTTTTCGGGATCGGCGGGCTTCTTCTGCGTGCAGACGAGGTAGATGTCCCCGCCCGCAAGTTCGGGCACCTCGACGAAGCCAAAAAACGCGCACGGCAGCGCGTTGTAATAGGCGACCTCCCTTTGAATTTCCCACTCGTCCCGCAGGATCGCATAACGCAGCTCGTCTCCGTACGGCTTATCGGAAAGCTTGTTCCCGCGCCGCGCGTCGAGGAAACACGCCTCGCGGCGCATGCCGAGCTTCTCCATCAGCCCCCAGGAGGGGGCGTTTTCCGCGTCGCACACGGCGGTGATGCGATGCAGGCGCAATTCGTCGAACCCGAACTGCAGGAGCGCGCGGCCGAGCTCCGCGCCGTAGCCCTGCCGCCAGAAGTCGCGGCGCAGGATCCAGCCGATTTCGCCCGTCCCCGGGGAGGTGAGGATGAGGTCGCAGCCGCCGATCACTTCCCCCGAATCGCGCAGCGTCACGGCGAATTCATATTGGCGGCAAGGCTCCTCCATGCCGCAAGCGACCGCCTTCTCGAGGAAGGCGCGCGTGTCCCCCTCGCTGTTCGGCCCGAAGGGCATGTAGACGGTGTTTTCGATGGTGCTCGCGTAAGCGTGGACGGCGGCGAAGTCGTCCATGCGAAAGGCGCGCAGGATGAGGCGTTCCGTTTTAAGCTGCATCATGCTTCCCCCAAACTCGTCCGTGCGGAAATTTCAACCAGTATATAGAAGTTATGGGAGGAATGCAAGGGGCGAGGGAAAAAACGGCCAAATACGGCCTTCGCCCTTAACGCGAAAGCCGTCCCTGCCGATGCCTGCCGTCAATCATTTCGCGGGGACAGAACAAGGCGGATATGGAATCCGCCCCTGTAAAATCCCGGCCGAAGCGGCGTTCCTGATTGTCAATTATCCATTGTCAATTGTTGAACAGGGCGGATATGGAATCCGCCCCTACAGAATCCCCGCCGAAGCGGCGTTCCTGATTGTCAATTATCCATTGTCAATTGTTGAACGGGGCGGATATGGAATCCGCCCCTGCAAAATCCCCGCCGAAGCGGCGTTCCTGATTGTCAATTATCCATTGTCAATTGTTGAACGGGGCGGATATGGAATCCGCCCCTGCAAAATCCCCGCAAAGCGGCGTTTCTGATTGTCAATTATCCATTGTCAATTGTCAATTGTTTATAATACTTTGCTCAAAAACTCCTTTGTCCTCTCCATCCTTGGGCGGAAGAACAGCTCCGCGGGCGGGCCGCTCTCGACGATGAGACCCTCGTCCATGAAGAGTACGCGGTCGGAGACTTCGCGCGCGAAGCCCATCTCGTGCGTGACGATGACGGTCGTCATGCCCTCGGCGACGAGGTCGCGGATGACCGCGAGCACCTCGCCCACCATCTCGGGGTCGAGGGAGCTCGTGGGCTCGTCGAAAAGCATCACGTCCGGTTCCATCGCGAGCGCGCGCACGATGGCGAGGCGCTGCTTCTGCCCGCCGGAGAGGCGGCCCGGCCGCTCGTCAATCTTGTCGGTGAGGCCGACGCGGGCGAGCAGCTCCCGGGCCAGCTCGTCGGCCTCGGGTTTCGTTTTCTTTTTGAGCAGCACCGGCGCCAAGGTGATGTTCTCCTTCACGGACAGGTTCGCAAAGACGTTGAACTGCTGAAACACCATGCCCATTTTCTGCCTGTGCAGGTTGATGTCCACCCCTTTGCCGGTGATGTCGACGCCCTCGAAGAAGATCCTGCCGCCCGTCGGCTCCTCGAGCAGGTTCAGGCAGCGCAAAAACGTGCTTTTTCCGCCGCCCGACGGGCCGATGACGGAGACGACCTCGCCGCGCGCGACCTGCTCGTCGACGCCGCGAAGCACCTCGAGTTTGCCGAAGCTCTTGGCGAGCCCCACCGTGCGGATCATGGGCTCCTCATAACCCGCGGCCTTGGCCGCCGTTATCGTATCGGATGCATTCATGGCAAACGCGCCTCCTGTTTCTATAAAAAATCAATCGCGGCTCTTGAGCTTGCGCTCGTATACGCCGATGAGCTTGCTTAGGCTGAACGTGAGGATGAAGTAGATCACGCCGACGATCACCAGCCCCTCGAAGGCGAGGAAGGTCGCGCCCTTGACGATGAGGTAGGAGGTCATGAGATCGCCCACGAAGAAGGTGGAGGCCAGGGACGTTTCCTTGATGATCATCACGAACTCGTTGCCCAGCGCGGGCAGTATGTTCTTGACGGCCTGCGGCAGCACGACGCGCAGCATCGTGTGTGTCTTGTTGAGCCCCAGGCTGCGCGCGGCTTCGCTCTGCCCCTTGTCCACGGCCTGTATGCCGGAACGGATGACCTCGGAAACATAGGCGGAGCTGTTGATGACGAGCGCCACCGCGATGCTCGAATAGTCGTTGAGCCCGAGCGCGGGGAACATCAGCGGGAGGATGAAATAGCCGAAATACAGCTGCAGCAGAATCGGCGTCCCGCGGATCACCTCGACGAACGCGCTCACGAAAAACCGCAGCACCCGGGAGCGCGAGAGATGCGCCAGCGCCAGCAGCGCGCCGATGATCGCCCCGAAGAAGACGGTGATCGCCGCGAGGGAGAGCGTGACGCTCACGCCCTTGATCAGGAACACGTCCCAGTATTTGGCCAGGATTTTTACGATGTTTTGTAGGATCGTCGCAAGGTCCATGCAGTACCTCCCCGCCGGGCCGGCGGATTCGTTTCTGTATCTTAGAAAGAGCGGTTCGCGCTCCGTGTCGTTACGCTCTGTGCCTCACGTCGCGCGGACAGCCGGCAGCGGGGGAGTGCTGCCGGCTGCGGGCGGGCGGGTGTTTCCTCAGCCCTGCGGCGCGGCGTTGCCCTCGTCGTCGTAGCTGACGTCCGCGGCCGTCGGGATGCCCGCGAGCTCCTTGGCCTTCTCGTACCACTGCCCGTAATAACCCGCGTCGTAGGCCTTGGCGAGGATCGCGTTCACGGCCTCGGTCAGGTCGGCGGCGCTTTTGTTGAGCAGAATGAGGTTGTTGGCGGCGGCCTCGTCGATCGTGAACTCGAAGCCGGACATGCCGATGTCGGGGTTGTTGGCGATGATGGCCTCGCCGTTTCCGTACGCCACCGCGACGGCGTCCACCTTGCCCGTCTTCAGCGCGAGCACCGCGTCGTCTATGGACTTATAAAGCTCGATGGAAGCCGCGTATTCCTTGAGCTGCTCGTTGCACAGGTTCTCCTGCAGCGAGGCCGCCTGCGCGGCGATCTTCAGCCCGGTAAAGTCGGCGGGCTCAAAGAAGGTCCCGGCTTTGTCGGCGAGCGTGATGACGGTCTGCTCCGTCTCGTTGTCGCCCGCGTAGTAGTAATCCGAAAGGCTGAAATTTTCCGCGCGCTCCTCCGTCCAGGAGAAGCCGGAGATGGACATGTCGACCGCCCCAAGCTGCACGGCGGTCTGGCAGGCCTCGAAGGACATGGGCTTGATCACGAGCTCGAGGCCCATCTCCTCGGCGATGAAGTTCGCGAGCGTCACGTCGAAGCCGACGTACTGCTCCTGGCCGGTTTTCGAGGTGTCCACAAACTCCATCGGCGCGAAGTCGGGGCTGAGCGCCACGAGCAGCTTGCCTTTTTCCACGAGCTTGTAGGCGTCGCCGGAACCGGTTTCCCCGGCGGAGCAGCCGAGGAGCGCCAGGGAGAGGACGAGCGCGAGCGCTATTGCCATGCAAGATTTCTTCATGATTATGTATCCTCCAACGCATCAATATGCCGTTCAGCATACGCCTGTTGAGGCGGGCTGTCAAGCATATTTATAAATATTTATGCAAAATATATAGTATATTACCGAATGAGAAATGCATAATGCGAATATAAAAATACGGCACAGCCGATTTTGCGCAAAAAAAGCGCCGCCCGGCGTTGTCGGCCGCGGCGCGCGAATAATTATTATGCAGTTTTTATGCGGGCGCTTCGGCGGCTTCCTCAATCCTTTCCCGCCGGATCGCGAGCGGCTCACCCTCGACGCGCGCCACGAGGACGCTCATGTCGTCGTTGTAGCCGCGCTCGAGCGCGCGGGCGACGAGCGCCTCGGCCGCGTCCTCGGGCGTGTTGGCGCCGCCCACGAGCTCCACGATGGAGGCGAAAAGCTCCATGCCCAGCGCGTCCATGAGGCCGTCCGTCATCATCACGAGCGCGTCGCCCCGCTTGAGCTGGGCGCTGCCCGCGCCCGCCCGCGCCCCTTCGAGGATGCCTGCGGGCGGCGCAGGGCTTTCCACGGCGCGCACGCGGCCCTCGCGCAGGATGTAGGAGGGGGGCGCGCCGAACTTGAGCATGCGCATTTCCCCCGTCATCAGGTCGATGAGCGCGGCGTCGAGCGTGGCGTAGGTCTCCTCCCCGGAGAGGAGCATCAGATCGTTCACGCCCCGCTGCGCCGCGTCCTCGTCGTACCCGACCGAGAGCATGTCCCCGAGGAGCGCCGCCGCCATCGCGCTCTCGCGGTGCGCCGCCTCCCCGGTCCCCATGCCGTCGCTCAGGATGAATATCGCCGTATCCCCCGCGCGGCGCATGGCGATCGCGTCCCCCGTGAGGGCGCTGCCTTGCATGGGCACGCCCGCCGTCCCCGTACGCAGGCGGATGCGGCACCGCATCAATGCCGCGCTCCCTGCGGCGAGCTTTTCCATGGCGCCCCCCATGCCCTCGAGCTGGCTTCGCGCCAGTAAATCCCCGCCGGCGCTCCCTCCGATATACTGGGCGATGCCCTTTGCGACGCCTGCGGCGTCGATGAGGTTGCGGCGGGTCTTTCTCAACGCGCCGGCCGCGCCCGCCCGCTCCCGGCACACGGCGAAGGCCGCAAGGAGCATGGCGACGAGTCCGGCAGCCGCGGCGGCGGGGGGAGCGAGCAGCAGCGCCCCCACGAGCAGCAACAGGAGAATCAACAGGGTGAGAGCGTCCGCGCGCGCGAGGCGCCTGCCGTCCATATAGCCCGCGAGCGCGCGCACGCCGCGCGCAATGACGGCGCTCGCCGCAGGCGATATGAAAAGGCAGCCCATGCCCACGAAAAACTCGTTCCCCCAGAGCGGATATATAAAGGGGAGCAGCGCCGCCTGCGCCGCGGCCATCACGAGGAACGCCCGCAGGAGCGCGGCGTTCCTTCCCCGCGGCGCGCGCCAGAGCGCCAGCAGCAGCTCGGCCCCGCCAAAGAGCGCGCATGCCGAAAAGGATGCGAAGCTTTCCGACACGAGCGTGCCCATTAGGGCGCCGACGAGCACATAGCAGGCGTCGTCCAGGCACAGCCACGCCGCGGCGACGGCGGGCAGCGCCAGGGGCGAAAACCCGAACATGCCCGCCGCGCCGCAGATGAAGCCCGCCCCGATGCGCATGGCCTTCTTGGGCGCCGCGCGCAGGGCGGCGGCGGAGAGATGCGATTTGCTGCCTGACGCGAAGAGCTGCACGGCGAACTGTCCCCTTCCACAATAAGTGGATTCATTATAGCTTGTCCTGAGAGCATACATTGTCGAAGCGCCGGGCATAATCCTGTCGAAAGGCTTCTAAAGCGCCTATATCGAAAAAAACATGGTAGATACAGGCAAAAAGCGCTATAATCTTCTTTGACAGCCGTGGATTTCATCGGATCATCAAGCGGAGGTGAGGATATGACAAACACGATGCTCGCCATGGGGTACGCGACGCCCGTGCGCATCTGCGCGGCGTCCCCGGCCATCGCGCCGGGGGATCCGGCCGCCAACGCCGAGGCCGTCATACGCATGATCAAGCGGGCGGAGGAAATCGGCGCGGACTATCTCGCGCTGCCGGAGCTTTGCCTTACGGGGGCCACGCTCGGCTCCCTGCTCAAGAGCGAGGTGGTGCTCGAAGCCTCGAAGGCGGCGCTCACGCGCATCTGCGAGGCGACGCGCCAGTGCGGCGTGACCTCGGCTGTGGGATTGCCGTATGTGATCGGCGGCATGCCGAGGAGTTGCATCGCGCTCATCCGCGGCGCGCGCGTGATCGCCATACTCCCCTCCTCGAGCGACGAGAACCCTTTTGGCTTCATCCCCGCCATGGACAGGACCATCCCCGCGCGCCAGCCGCTCACGCCGGTATCGAAGCTCGCCGCGGGTTTTGGCAACGAGCTTTTCCGCGCGGGCCACGAGCCGCGCGAGGGTTACGTGATGCTGCTTTCCAGCGCGCTCAACGCCACGGCGAAGAGCTATCATATCACACGGGACGCGCTTTGCGCCTTCACCGCCAGGACGGGCATGGCCGTCGCCTACGCCTCGCCCGGCGCGGGGGAGAGCACGACGAGTTTCGTGTTCGACGGGCTTTCGGCCATCGCCGCGCAGGGGGAGGTGCTCGCCTTGTCCGAGCCGCTCGAGGAGGAGCCCTTCGTCTACGCCGACGTGCAGCCGGACAGGCTTTCCTCCTTCGAGCCGTACTCTGCCGCGGGGGACGAGGGCATGTACGTTTCCGACAATCCCGCCCACGCGCGCGAGCAGCTCGGGCGCATACTCGACCTCCAGGCCGCGGCGCTCGTGCGGCGCATGTCCCACATCGGCAGCCGGGGCTTCGTCGTGGGTGTGTCCGGCGGGCTCGACAGCGCGCTCGCCCTGATCGCGTGCTGCGCTGCCATGGATAAAACGGGCAGGCCGCGCGCGGACATCCTCGGCGTGTCCATGCCGGGCTTCGGCACCTCGGGCAGGACGAAGAACAACGCGGAGGCGCTCGTCAAAGCGCTCGGCTGCTCTTATCGGGAAATCAGCGTCGTGCCCGCGTGCCGGCAGCATTTTATAGACCTCGGGCGGGACGAGAGCGTGCACGACTGCGTCTTTGAGAACGCGCAGGCGCGCGAGAGGACGCAGATCCTGCTCTCCATCTCCAACGCCGAAAACCTGCTCGACGTGGGCACGGGCGATCTTTCGGAAGCTGCGCTCGGCTGGACGACCTTCGGCGGCGACCACCTCGCGCAGTACGGCGTCAACGCCTCCATCCCAAAGACCGTCATCCGCCGCGTCGTGAAGGAGGCGTGCCGGCGTTTCCCCGAGGCCGCGGCGACGCTCGAGGACATCCTCGCGACGCCCGTGAGTCCGGAGCTTCTGCCCCCCGTGGACGGCGCGATCTCGCAGAAGACAGAGGAGCTCGTGGGCGCGTACGAGCTGCACGATTTCTTCCTCTACCATTTCATGCGGGGGATGCGCCCGAAGCGCATTTATGAGGAAGCCTCTGCGCGGCTCGACTTCCCGAAGGAGGAGATCCACCGGGTGCTGGGCATCTTCCTCCGGCGCTTCTTCCAGCAGCAGTTCAAGCGCAACTGCGCGCCCGAGGCGCCGCTGATCTGCCTTTCGATCGCCCCCTCGGTGCTCGAAATGCCCTCGGATATCGACGGGCGCGCGTTTTTGCGCGAGTATGAGGCCATCCTCCCCGCGTGAGCGGGGCGCCCGCCGCCGGGCCCCGGCCCGCGCGCCGCAATCCCATTGGAAAAACAGACGCGAGGAAAGCATGAAAACGCTCATCAAAAACGCAACGATCGTCAATTGGAACGGAAGGCTCGCCGCGGACGTGCTCGTCGAGGGCGAAAGCATCGCAGACGTCGGCCCTTCCCTCCGCTGCGCCGGGGCGCGGGAGCTCGACGCGCGGGGCATGTTCGTTTTGCCCGGCTTCATCGACACGCACACGCACTTCGACCTCGATTTGGGCTATACGAAGACGGCGGACGATTTTACGACCGGCAGCCGCGCGGCCGTGCTCGGCGGCACGACGGCGGTGCTCGACTTCGCGACGCAGGACATAGACGGCACGCTCGAGGACGCGCTTTGCGCCTGGCACGAGAAGGCGAGAGGCAGCTCCTGCAACTACGGCTTCCACATGGCCGTCGCCCGGTGGGATGAAAAAACCGAGGCCGAGCTTCCGCGCATGACGGAGGCGGGCGTGACCTCATATAAGATGTACATGGTGTACGACAAGCTGCGCGTGGACGACGGCAGCATCTATGCGGCCGTCAAGGCCATAAAAAAAGAAAACGCCCTTCTCGGCGCGCACTGCGAAAACTGGGACGTGCTAAGGCGCATGATTTCGGAGGTCAAGGCCGCGGACGTCACGGGGCCGGAAGGGCATCCGCTCTCCCGCCCGTCGCCCGTCGAGGCGGAGGCGGTGGCAAGGTATCTTCGCATCGCCGAGCTTGCGGGCGCGCCCGTCTACGTCGTGCATCTGTCCACGGAGGAGGGCTACCGCGAGGCGCTTCGCGCGCGCGAGCGGGGGCAGGAGGTTTATCTCGAGACCTGCCCGCAATACCTGCTCTTAACGGACGAATGCTACAAACGGGAGGACGGCGCGAAGTTCGTGATGTCCCCGCCGCTGCGCAAAGCCTCGGACTGCGAGGCGCTCTGGGGCGGCCTCGCCTCGGGCGGGATCGATTTCGTCGGCACCGACCACTGCTCCTTCACCCTGGCGCAGAAGGCGCGGGGAAAGGGCGATTTCTCCCTCATCCCCAACGGGGGCGCCGGCGTGCAGCACAGGGGCGAGCTCCTTTACAACTACGGCGTGCGCGCGGGGAGGATCACGCTCGAGCGCATGGTGGAGCTGCTCTCCTACGCGCCCTCCCGCCTTTTCGGCATGGAGGACAGGGGCGCCGTCGCGCCGGGCTTCGCCGCGGACCTCGTCGTGTGGGACCCGGACGCCGTTTCTTGCATAAGCGACGCGGGTACGGCGCATCATTGCGATAACTCCCCGTTCGCCGGTTTTGCCGTACATGGCCGCGCGCGGGACGTGTTCGTCAACGGCGCGCGCGTCGTGGAGAACGGCGTTTTCACGATCTCCGGCGCGGGGAAGTACCTCCACAGGAAGGGCTGCATACACACGCGATGAATCTCGTATGCATATTGATGGCCGCGGGCGCCGGGAGGCGCTTCGGCTCGAACAAGCTCCTCGCGCCCTACCGGGGGAAGCCGCTCTACGCGCGCGCGCTCGACGCCGTGCCTGCGGAGAAGCTTCGCGCGACCATCGTCGTCTCCGGCAGCGGGGAGATCCTCGCGGAGGCCGAGAGGCGCGGCTTTTTCGCCGTGAAGAACGACCGCCCGGAGGAGGGCGTCTCCCGTACGATCCGCATGGGGCTTGAGCGCGCGAGGGCGCTCGGCGCAGACGCCGCCATGTTCATGGTGGCGGATCAGCCGCGGCTCACGCGGGAGAGCGTCTTGGCCCTCGTCGACGCGTTTGAGAAGGATCCCCATGTCATCCGCGCGCTGGGGAACGGGCAGAGGCGCGGCAACCCCGCGATCTTCCCCGGGCGTTTCTTCGACGAGCTCTGCGCCCTTGCGGGGGACAGCGGCGGCAGCGAGGTCATAAGAAGGCACGAGGACGCCCTCGCCCTTCACCAGGTCGCCGACCCGGGCGAGCTCGCCGACGTGGACGGCGCGGAAGAGCTGAAGCAATTGATAATTGACAATTGACAATGAATTTTGGGCGCAGGGGGCGCTGGAGCCGCAAGCGCCGACAGATCCGGAACCCCGAACAAGCAGAACTGCCCCCGCCCGCGTCGGGGAAAGGACGGCGGGCGGATATGGAATCCGCCCCTACAAAATTTCCCGCTCGCGGCGGCGTTCCCGATTGTCAATTATCAATTGTCAATTGTCAATTACCCCCGTCCCCGCCCGCGGCGGCGTTCCCCGATTGTCAATTATCAATTGTCAATTGTCAATTACCCCCGTCCCCCCGCACATGACCCGAAAGGAGGGAAAACGATGTTAGAAGCGATCAAGTCCACCTTCGTCCACGCGCCGCGCATGGGGGAATTGGAGGCCGTCGAGGACGGCTGCCTGCTCCTTCGGGACGGCGCGATCGAGGGAATTTATCATAGCCTGCCCGAGGGCTGCGTCCCCGAGCGGACGCACGACTTCTCGGGCATGCTCGTCATCCCCGCGTTTTCGGACCTGCACCTGCACGCGCCGCAGTACGCGATGCTGGGCCTCGGCATGGACCTGCCGCTCATCGAGTGGCTCAACGCCTACACGTTCAAGACCGAGGCGCTGTTCGCCGATCCGGTTTTCGCGAGGAAGGTCTATTCCGCGCTCGCGGACGAACTCATCCGCCTCGGTACGACGCGCGCGTGCGTCTACGCGAGCATCCATCGGGAGAGCGCGCTCATCCTCATGGAGGAGCTGGAGCGCGCGGGGGTTTCCGGCTTTGTCGGCAAGGTCAACATGGACAGGAACACCCCGCCCGAGCTCCTGGAGACGACGGAGGGGTCGCTTCTTGAAACGCGCCGTTTCATCGAGGAGAGCCGCGGAAGGTTCAAAAACCTCGCGCCCATCATCACGCCGCGCTTCACGCCCTCGTGCTCGGACGCGCTCATGGAGGGCCTCTCGAAAATCGCCGACGAATACGGCGTGCCCATCCAATCCCACCTTTCGGAGAACGACGTGGAGATCGAATGGGTCAGGCGGCTCTGCCCCGAATGCCCGCAGTATTGGGACAGCTACGATAAGCGCGGCCTCTGGCGCGAAAAGACCGTCATGGCGCACTGCGTCCACAGCGACGCGCGCGAGCGCGAGGGCATCAAAAAAACGGGCGTGTGGGTCGCACACTGCCCGGATTCCAATACGAACATCTATTCCGGCGTCGCGCCGGTGCGGCTGATGCTCAGCGAGGGCATCAACGTCGCGCTCGGGTCGGACATCGCGGGCGGCGCGAAGCTTTCGCTGTTCCACTGCATGGCGGAGGCGATCCGCGTCTCGAAGCTGCGCTACTATTACTCCGGCAAACGGGAGGAGGAGAAATTCCTCACCGTCGCCGAGGCGTTTTACCTCGCGACCTCCGCGGGCGCGCGCTACTTCGGCGCGGGCCCGGGCTTCGCCGCGGGAGACAGGCTCCACGCCGTCGTCCTCTCCGACACGATGCTCCCCCCCTCGAGGACGCTTTCGAGCGCGGAACGGCTCGAGCGGCTCGTCTACGCGGACGATCCCCGCGCGGTGACGGCCGTGTGGAGCGAGGGCGAAAGGCGGCTCTAAGCGTCGTACGCGCCTAAAATGGCGATGCCGGCGATGATGCCCGCGATGCAGACGTAGTGCTTCCAGCCGAGCTTTTCCTTGAGGAACACGCGGCTCCACACGACCGAGAGCGCGCAGTAGCAGGAGATCACGGGCGCCGCGAACATGGCGTTCGCGCCAAGGGCGAAGATATAGGCGAACTGGCCCGCCGTTTCAAACACGGCGCCGACGTATTTGGGCGCCTCCAGCTTCAGTGTGAACTTCTCTTTTTTGACGAGCTTCACATAGAGGAAGCTGACGGCGCCGCACAGGAGGAACGTCAGCTCATAGGCGACGTTGGCGGCGTTCTCGTCGAGGGTTTCGAGCACGAGGCTGTCCGCGTAGGTGCCCGCCGCGTCGAGCAGGCAGTAGACGACCGGGATGAAAAGCGCGAGGAGGCTCTTCGAATACTTCATGTTCGAGGCTTCCTGCCGGGCGAGGCGCAACTGCTCGTCCTCCGTCATCTGCACGACGCCGAGCATCAGTACGCCCACGCCGATGAGGCCGATCGCGATCAGCTGCGGCGTTTCGACCGGCTCGCCCGAGAGGAGGTAGATGAGCGCCACCACCGCGCCCGAGGTGTTGCAGATGGGGGAGGAGATCGAGAGCTCGATGTAGCGAAGGCCGAGGTACCCGAGCGCCATCGAGAGGATGTAGAGCATCGACACGGGCAGATACTTCAAGAAGACCTCGCCCGTCATCACGACGCCGCCGAAGAGCATCTCATACGCCGCGTGAAGGCCCATCACGGCGCCCACGGCGATGACCATCTTCAGGTGGCTGTGTTTTTCCTTGGGGTCCTGGCAGCCGATTTTGGCAAAAAGATCGGACCCGCTCCAGCAGATGAGAGCGGCAAGCGACAATGGAAACCACATATTCTTTTCCGCCTGTCTAAGAATTTCTAGAAGCGCGCGCGTTCTGCGCGGTTCACAGCAACTCATTATACAGACGCATGGCCCTCCTGTAAAGCGGTCCTGCGCAAATCGGCGCGATCCGCGCGAAATATGCCTGTTTCTGGGGAAATTTTCCACAATCTTGACGCAAGTTCCGCGCGCGGGAGGGTAGAAATCCGTTCTTTGGGAAATAATTCTCCTAACGGGAAATACCCCCTTTCAAGATGCTTCCGGTTTTGGTATAATCGACCTTGCGTTCATCGGAGGGATTGAGGCTGTGGCGGAAACGGGATACGACATCGCGATACTGGGAGCAGGGCACGCAGGGCTTGAGGCCGCGCTTGCCGCATCGCGCATGGGGCTTACTGCGCTGTGCCTGACGCTCAACCTCGACGCGGTCGCCCTCATGGCGTGCAACCCCTCGGTGGGCGGCACGTCGAAGGGGCACCTCGTGCGCGAAATCGACGCGCTCGGCGGCGAGATGGGCCTCGCCGCGGACGACACCTGCCTTCAGGTGCGCATGCTCAACACGGGCAAGGGCCCCGCCGTGCACTCCCTTCGCGCGCAGATCGACAAGCGGGAATATCACGCGCGCATGAAGCGCGCGCTCGAAACCGAGGAGCGCCTGACCCTGATGCAGGGCGAGTGCGCCCATATCGACGTGGAAAACGGCCGCGTCATCGGCATACGCCTCTCGGGCGGCATGAAGAGCGCGGGGGAGAGGATCCCCTGCCGCGCCGTCGTCGTCGCGACGGGCGTGTATTTAAAGAGCCGCGTGCTCATCGGCGATTGCGTATGGGAGAGCGGGCCCTCCGGCCTGATGCGCGCGGAAGGGCTTTCCGCGGCGCTCGCAAAGATCGGCTTCGCGCTTCGCCGCTTCAAGACGGGCACGCCTGCGCGCGTGCTCGGCCGCACGCTCGATTATGCAAAAATGGAGCCGCAGTTCGGGGACGAGCCGCAGCCGCGCTTCTCCTTCCTCACGGGGGAGCTTGAACGGGAGCAGGTCCCGTGCTACCTCACCTATACGAACGAGGCGACCCACGCGGTCATCCGCGCGAATATCGCGCGCAGCGCCATGTACTCCGGCCTCATCCGCGCGACGGGCACGCGCTACTGCCCCTCCATCGAGGATAAGATCACCCGTTTCGCCGACAAGGAGCGCCACCAGCTCTTCATCGAGCCGGAAGGGCGCTCGACCGACGAGAAATACGTGCAGGGCATGAGCACCTCGCTCCCCGCCGACGTGCAGAGGGACATGCTCCATACGATACCAGGGCTTGAACGTTGCCAGGTCACGCGCTACGGCTACGCCATCGAGTACGACTGCATCGACCCCACGGCGCTCGACGCTGCGCTTCGTTCCCGCGAGATAGAGGGCCTTTACTTCGCGGGGCAGATCAACGGCAGCTCCGGCTATGAGGAGGCCGCGGCGCAGGGGCTTTACGCGGGGATCAACGCCGCCCTGTACCTTCGGGGCGAGCCGCCCCTTCTCCTCTCGCGCGCGGACGCGTACATCGGCGTGCTGTGCGACGACCTCACGGGCAAAGGCACCAACGAACCCTACCGGATGATGACCTCCCGCGCGGAATACCGGCTGCTGCTCCGGCAGGACAACGCGGACGAGCGGCTGACCGAGCTTTCCAGGCGGACGGGGCTTGTTTCCGACGAGCGCTATTCCCGCCTGATGCGAAAGCGGGAGGAGGCCGCCCGGGCGAAGGCCGCGCTCGGCGCGTCCGTCGCGCCCGGGGAGGCGCTGCGGCGGCTGCTCGAGGCGCGGGGCGAGTCCGCGCCCGCCTCGGGCGTCAGGCTGTTCGATCTGCTTCGAAGGCGCGGCGTCGGCTACACGGACCTCCTCGCGCTCTATCCGGATCTTCTGCCGAACATCGGCCGCGAGGCGGCGGAGGCCGTCACGCTCGACGCGCGCTACGAGGGCTACATCGAGAAGGAGAAGGCGCTCGTCGGCCGCTTTCGCGAGCTGGAGGACACCCCCCTCCCCCCGGACCTCGACTACATGGCGATGGAAGGCTTGCGCCTTGAGGCGCGCCAGAAGCTCGCGGCAAGGAAGCCCGAGAGCCTCGGCCGCGCGGGGCGCATCTCGGGCGTGTCGCCTTCGGACATCGCGGTGCTGACGATTTACTTGAGGAAAATGACAATTGAGAATTGACAATTGACAATCGGGGAACGCCGCCGCGGGCGGGAAGGGGAAATTGACAATTGAGAATTGACAATTGACAATCGGGGAACGCCGCCGCGGGAGGGAATCCGCGCCCGGGGACGGTTCCGCGGGCAGGAGGGCGATGTGGGCGCGCCGTACAGAACGCTGCATGGGGCGATGAAGGAAGGGGAAAGGGTGGGACCGTTCCCGGAACCCTTAAGGACGCCTCTCTCCGCCTTGTCGGGGACAGCAGGGCGGATTCCATATCCGCCCGCGAAACCGCCGGCGTCCCTTCCCCGAAAAACAATATAGGAAATGCGGAATTGACGAAATGGAGATAGAAGGCCTGATCCATCGATACATACCGGAGGCGGACGGGGCGCAAATTGGAAAATTCGCGCGCTACTTCACGCTGCTCGCCGCCTGGAACGAAAGGATGAACCTCACCGCCATCACGGGCGCGGAGGAAGTTGTCGCCAAGCACTTCGCGGACAGCCTTTTGCCCGTGGCGCGCGTCAAAGAGGGCGCGCGCTGCATCGACGTGGGCACGGGCGCGGGCTTCCCGGGCGTGCCCCTGCTCATCATGCGGGGCGACCTCTCGATGACGCTGCTCGACTCGCTCAATAAGCGCCTCGTTTTCCTAAAGGCCCTGCTGGAGGAATTGAACCTTCAGGCGGCGCTCGTGCACGCGCGGGCGGAGGACGCGGGGCGGGACCCCGCGCACCGCGGGCAATACGACGTTGCCCTCACGCGCGCGGTCGCGGGAGCGTCCGCCCTGATGGAGTGGACGGCGCCCCTCCTGAAAACAGGCGGCGTTTCCCTCATGTACAAAGGGCCGAAGGCGGACGAGGAACTCGCGTCGGCCGCGCGCGCCGCGAAGATTCTGCGCCTCGAGGCGCAGACGCTCAAATTTGAAGTTCCGTGGGGCGAGCGCCATGTGATCGAGGCGAAAAAGCTTGCGCCCACGCCGAAGGAATATCCGCGAAAGGCGGGAGCCGCCGCGAAAAATCCCCTGTGAGCGCCGCGGAAAAAGAAAATCACTTCTTTTCGGGAAAAAGCGCGAATATCGCCGCAGGGCAGGAATATCACGGCCGTTGGAGAACACGCAATCAGGGAGGACGCACATATGCCCGTATTCGACTTCTTAAAGGAAAACAGGAGCCCCGAGGCAGTCAAGCTGCTCGTGGAGCTGCCCGTCGCAAAGATCCGCCCGAACCCCTATCAACCCCGGACAACCTTCGACGAGGAGAGCATCGCGGAGCTCGCGCAGTCCATCCGGCAGGTGGGCCTGCTGCAGCCTTTGCTCGTCAGGCGGGTGGGCGACGAGTACGAGCTGGTCGCGGGGGAGCGCCGCCTGCGCGCGGCGACGAGCCTCGGGATGGAGACGGTGAGCTGCATCATCCAGCAGGAAATCATGGACGAGACCTCGGCGGTCATGGCGCTCATCGAGAACCTGCAGCGCGAGGACCTGCACTTCCTCGAGGAGGCGCAGTGCTACGCGTCCCTGCTTGAAACCTACAACCTCACGCAGGAGCAGCTCGCGGAGCGGCTCGGCAAAAGCCAGTCCTCCATCGCCAACAAGCTGCGCCTTCTGAAGCTTTCGGACGACGTGAAGAGCGCCATGGTGGACGCGCGCCTCACGGAGCGCCACGCCCGCGCGCTCCTGAAGCTCGCGGACGACCGCGCGCGCCTCGAGCTCGTGGACAAAATCGCCCAGAAGGGGCTTTCGGTCAAGGAGACCGAGCAGTACGTCGAAAAGACGCTCAACCGCCTTTACGATGAAAAAGCCGACGGCGCGAAGCCCCGGCCCATGATCATCCGCCTCGTGCGGGACTACCGCATCTTCATGAACACCATCAACGACGCGGTGAAGGCGCTGCGCGAATCCGGCATGGTGGTCGAGGTCGAGCAGGCCGACCGCGAGGACGGCGTGGACATCAGCATCCGGGTGACGAGACATAAGTAATTGACAATTGACAATGGATAATTGAAAATCAAGAACGCCGCTTCGGCGGGGATTTTGCAGGGGCGGATTCCATATCCGCCCTGTTCTTATCCGTCCGGCACAGAACGGATGCGAGAGGCATCCGTTTTTATTTGCGCGCGAGATAGGCGATGAATTCCTCGGGCGTCGGAGCTTTCCCTGAATGGGACGCGGCGGCCCAGAACGCCCGCGCCTCCGGGTCGGGATTCTTCATCGCCTCCGCGATCGCGCGCTCGATTTCGCGGCGTATCGCCCCGATGCTCACGCCCTTTTGCCTGGCAAGCTCCTCCAGCGCCTTTTTCGCCCTCCGGGTGCCCATTCGCGCCCCTCCTCACATGCATGTGTAAGATGTTATATCAGATATAATAGAACTTACATAATGATTCTACTAAGTCCATACTATGTATGTCAATGTTGTGGATCATCAGCAGGAGAAAGCCCCCGAATGGATTACGGAACAATCAAAATCAAGCTGAACGAACTGATTGAAAGAGAAGGCATCAGCAAGAACAAACTGAGTCATAGGGCGGAAATGCAGCGCTCCCAAATCAACCATTATTGCAGCAACAGCATCAGCAGGCTGGATATCGACGTCCTCGCCCGGATGTGCACGGTCCTGAATTGCGAAATCGGAGATTTGCTGGAGTTTGTGCCGCCGGAGAAATGAACGCCCAGCGCGGCTCCCAACGGATCGATCAAAAAACCGGCGTGCAGCCGGTTTTTAATATTTGGTACGGTTAGGAACTGATCTGCCGGGTCTCCTCCTCGGCTTTTTCCCGCGCCCTGCGGCGCTCGGCGGCGCGTTTCCTGCGCCGCGCGTCCTCCGCGGAGCGCAGGACGATGCCCGCGACAAACAGGCCGAGGAACAGCGCCGCCGCGCCGCATACGGCGTAGAACAGCGCCCGGGGGAGGACGATCTCTCCCGGCGCGGGGTCTTTCACGAACGCCGTTTCCTGCGGGACGGGCTCCGTCGCGGGCGCGGGGGTCGCGGGGCTCGCGGGCGGCGTCACGGCCGGCCGCGCGGGCAAGACCGCAAAGCGCTGCAGCGACGCGTCCTCCAGGTTGTAGAGGTAGAAGCCGGTCTCCCCGTCGGGGTTGCGCGCGTAGAGCAGGTAGAGGCTGCCCTGCGCGTCCTCCCTGACCCAGGCGCGCACCGCGCCGCCGTCGAGCTCCAACGTCGTCTCCGCGAAGCCCTCGGGCGCGGAAACGCTCCCGTCCGGCTCGAGGAGGATGTAGGATTTGCTCACGGAGGAGATCGTGCGGTAGGGGTAGAGCGCGTCCCTTTCGGCGTCGTAGATGTAATAGCTCGCGCTGTTCCCCGCCGCGTCGGAGAGGTAGAGGAGCGTGGGCGCGTCCGAGTCCTTGACGGCGGCGCCCTTCACGGTTTCGCCGCGGTAGACGACGTCCGCTTCGCCGTAGCGCGAGGGGATGGTCACGTTCTCGATGCTGCGCCAGACGTACATGTCGCCCGTCGCGCCGGCGACGTTTTCGGCCTTGACGCTGCGCGCGGGGTCGCCGTAGTCGACGGGCGGCGGCGAAGGTGTGGCGGGAGCCGCGGCGATCGCGACGGCGACGCTCGCGCTGCCCGTGTCGAGCGCCTTGCCCTTGTAGTCGAGGAGGGTCTCGAGCGTGAATGTGATTTTCGCCTCGCCCGCGGCGAGCGCCGTGAACACGACGCGCGCGCTCAACGTGGAGGAGCCGTTCTTCTCGGCGGAGTAGAGGGTGAAGAAGCCGTCCGTCGCGCTTCCGTCGCTCTCCTGGAAGGCGAGGAGCGCGGGGTCGTAGGTAAAGAGCCCTTCCGCCACCGAGAGGTTCTTTCCCGTGATGGTCAGCGTGACGGCGAGGACGTCCCCGGCCTGCACGCCCGTTTGATCCGCCTCGGCCTCGATATCCGCAAGCGCCGCGGAGCCAAGAAGAAGCAGGCACAGCGCCAGAAGAAGCGCCGCCGATCTTCGCGTAAATTCTCTTTTGCTTCCCATATTCCTTACCCCTCCTGCGCGATTGTTCCGTCGCCCCGGACGCTCCGGATGAGCGCGACGAGGTCCCGCGCGTCCGCGCCGCCGTCGTGGTTGACGTCCGCCGCCGCGAGATACGCCCCCGAAAGGAGGCTCGCGCGCATCAAATGCCCGGCGAGCGCCGCGATATCCTTCTCGCCGATGCTTCCGTCCCCGTCGAGGTCGCCGTAGATCACGACGGGCAGGTCGAAGAAGCATTTGCCCCCTTCATAGGCGACGCGCACATAGTTGCCCGTCGCGGCGACGCCCTCGGCCTTCTCTTCCCCCCGCGCGGTGACGAGCGAGAGCGCGCCCTCGCACGTAAGCCGCCCGATCAGCTCCGCGGGGGTCGTGCCAAGCTTGATCCCGCTCACGCCGGAGGATTTCACCTTGTATTTTTCGCTTGTTATGCGCGGCGCGCTCTCCCACGTGCCCGCCGTGGAGAGGGTCGTATCCGCATAGTAGAACGCGAGGATCTCCGCGTAGCTTTGCCCCATCCGCGCGCGCTGCTGCGCGCCGCGCTGGCTCAATCCCACCCCGTGCCCGTAGCGGCGCATGGTGAGGTTCCAGCCGTCATAGAAGGCGCCGCCGATGTTGACCCGCGCGCGCTCCGCGCCGCGCATGCGCAGCGTGTACGTGCGCGCGCCGAACGCGCCGAGCGTGTTTTCCGCCTCGTCGTAGAGGAGCGCGTCGAGCGGGAGCGTCACTGTGACCTGCCCAGCGCTCCCGTCCTGTTTCTTCACGTTCAGCGTGACGTCCGCGAGCGTATAGCAGCGGCTCGGCGCGTCGTACAGGGGTGCGCCCGGCTTGACCCGCACGGTCGAGAGGAGGGCGACTTCCTCGCCCGCCGCCTCGTACGCGCCGCGAAGGAGCGCCGCGTACACGTCCCTGTCCATCGCGCGGACGGTTTCCTCCGCGAAGCGCGCGGGGATGAACGCCGCATATTCCATGCTCGAGGGGTTCGCCAGGTCGTAGGGGTCGTCCAGATTGATGTAATAAGGATAATCCTCCGACCAGACGTTCGCCGTGCGCTCGGTCTGCCCGCCGTTGGAGGAGGAATAGAAGGCTTCGATGATATCGCCCCCGTAGGTGAGCACCTGCCCGGCCGTGGCGTCCACCGCGGCGATGGCGCGGACGTTCTTGCTGGCGTAGCCGCAGTAGACCTGGTCGCTCGAGGTGTCGCGGATGTCGTAATCGCGCGAAGTATAGCGCGAGCACTTCGCCATGGCGTAGCTGCGCGCGCAGACGGCCTGCGCCTTGAGCGCGTCCATGGGGAAGGAATTGCTCATCTCGTGCGGCACGACGCCGTAGAGATACTGCTCGAGGGGAAGGGTGTTGACGGCGCGGATCGCGCCGGCTTTCACATCGAAGGTCAGGTTGCCCAGATACGTGCAGGTGCCGTGCTCGCTGTTGACGAGGCGGATGTACGCGCCCCTGCCGCCGTAATCGCGGCTGACGAAGGTGAGCGACGCCGCGGTGACGGTTTTTCCGCCCACGGTGACGGACGGCCTGCTGCCGATTGCGGAGACGGTGAGCTCCCCGCCGCTGAGCGCGATCTCCGGCGCTTCCTTGAGGTAATATTCCCCAACCGGCGTGAAGGCGAGGGAACTTTTCGCGCCCACGGAGAGCAGCACCCGTATCTGCGTGTGATACGAGGCGGCGCGCGCCGGCGCCGCGGAAAAAACCAGCAGCAGCGCGAGCGCGGACGCCAAAATCCGGTTTGCTTTCATGAGAGCCCTTCCTGCGAATGCGCCGCGTCGAAGCGGCCTTTTGCCTGGCATCATTTGTTAGGGGGATTTTGACATAAATTATCATAACGCCGCGCAGAACGCGCGTCAACGCGGCGGCGGAACAGTTCATGGCAAGTTTTCAAATGCGTGCGGAAAAACGCGCCGCGCTTAGGCCGCGCCGTCCTTCGCCGGTATTCCGAAATAGGCTTCTATCCCGTCCGCGACGGCGCGGACGAGCGATTGCATGTGCTCCTTGGTCTGCAGCAGCGCCTCGTCCTTGGCGTTGGAGAGGAAGCCGCACTCGACGAGCACGCCCGGCATGTCGCTCTCGCGGATGACGTAATAGTCCGCGGCGGCGGCGAGGCGCACCGGCCGCTCGAGCGCCGCGCAGACTGCCGTTATGACGCAGGTGGCGAGCCGCTTCCCCTCGTCCGAGCCCTTCATATAAAACGCCATGGGGCCGTTGGCCGTCCTGTCGCGGAACTTGTTCATGTGGATGCTCACCATGATGTCCGCGCCGCAGCCGTTCATGATGTCGCGCCGCGCGGCCATGTCCGCCTTCTTGCCCGAGGCGAGCGCGTCGTCCCCCGTGCGCGTCAGAACGACCGTCATACCCCGCGCCTCGAGTTCCTCCTTGAGGGCGTAGGCGTAGAGGAGGTTGAGCTCCTTTTCGACGACGCCCGTGTTGACGCCCACGGCGCCCCCGTCCACCCCGCCGTGTCCCGCGTCGACGACGACGACGAGCTTGGGCGGGTCGTCGCCCGGGGTCACCGCGCCCGACGCGGGCAGCGCGTTTTTCGCGCCGAGGATGGAGGAGGCAAGCATCCCCACGCCGACGATGACGGCGATGGCGGGCAGTATGCCCATGAGTTTCTTCACAAGGATATCCGGAACGCCGCGGGCCATAAAATCACCTCATAATGAAGATATTGCGCATTATCCCCGCTTATGATAGAAAAAACGCCCATTTTGGGCGCTTTTGGATGCCTTTGGGCGCTTGTTCAACCGGCTCCTGCACGAATATTCGCGGGCGAATAAACGGACTTTTCCACGTTACCCACATGGTTATCCACATTTTTCGGGCTTGCGCGGGGGCTTTTCTGCCAATTTTCCACATTATCCACCCGGGGCGCAGACATGCATAACGGCGCGGTTCTATGCGCCGTTCGGTTCGCTTTATGCAAATTCCTTTGGATTATGCAAGCGCGCGGGAGGGGTACGCGTTGAGCGAAAGCGCGTCCGGTTCCCCCGAAAGCAGCGCGTAATGCCCCGCGCAGGCGATCATGGCGGCGTTGTCGGTGCAGAAGCGCATCTCCGGCACGCAGAAGCGAAGCCCCGCGGCCTCCGCGCGGGCCCTGAGCGCCTCGCGCAGCGCGCCGTTCGCCGAGACGCCCCCCGCGAGCGCGAGGGTCGAAACGCCCGCCGCCTTCGCCGCGCGCACGGACTTGTCGCACAGCGCGTCTACGACCGCCTTCTGGAAGGAGGCCGCGACGTTTGCGCGCGCGATCTCCTCGCCCTTCTGCGCGGCCGTGTGGAGGAGGTTGACCACGGCGGTCTTGACGCCGGAAAAGCTGAAATCGAAGGTGTCCGCGTCGCTAAGGCCCGCGCGGAAGCGGTAGGCCTCGGGGTCGCCCTCCCGGGCGAGCGCCTCGAGCGCGGGTCCCCCGGGATAGGGCAGGCCGAGCGCGCGCGCCGCCTTGTCGAACGCCTCGCCCGCGGCGTCGTCCCGCGTTTTGCCCAAAAGCGAAAAGCGGCAGTAATCCTCGACGAGCGCGATGTGGCTGTGCCCGCCGGAGGCGACGAGGCAGGCGAAGGGCGGCTTGAGGTCGGGATCGGTCAGATAGTTCGCGGCGATGTGCCCCGCGATGTGGTCGACGCCGACGAGGGGTTTGCCAGTGGCAAAGGCGAGGCCCTTGGCGTAGCTTACCCCCACGAGCAGCGCGCCCACGAGGCCGGGGCCGTTCGTCACGGCGATCGCGTCCACGTCGGCGAGTGCGACGCCCGCCTCTTCGAGCGCGTCCCGGACGACCGCGCCGATTTGTTCGACGTGGTTCCTCGAGGCGAGTTCCGGCACCACGCCGCCGTATTTCCTGTGGAGGGGGATCTGCGTATAGACGCTCATCGAAAGCGGCTCGCGCGCGCCGCGCAAAACCGCCGCCGCCGTCTCGTCGCAGGAGCTTTCTATCGCGAGCGTGATCGGCGACGCCTTCTTCTGATAGGCGCGCCAGAGGGCGCGCGCGCTTTCCTCATAGCCCATGGCCGTTCTCCCCCCGGCGGGTTTTTGCCGCACGCGGCTTCCTCGCGAAGAACGCGGCCGCGAGCAGCGCCACGAAGGGGATGAGGAAGAGGAGCGCGAAGCGCAGTATGATGCCGCTGAAGAGTTCCAGCGGGCAGATGCGGATCATCCTGTCCGTCTCATAAGAAAGGAGCCACAGGTCGTTGTCGAAGAAGACGTGGTGGAACTCCGTCCAGAACGCGTTGAAGTCGATCGCGGCGAAGGCGGCAAGGCCGAGGAGCAGCGCGCCGAAGGCGGCGGAGGCCCACAGGAACGCGCGCGAGACGAGGCGGAGCCGCTCGCCCTTTTTGACGAGCAAAAGCGCGGCGAACAGGAGGACCGCCGCGGCGGCGAGGCCGTAATCCCTGACGGCGCGGAAGGCCTGATAGAGCTCCCTGACGTCGATCATGTGGAGCGTTTCGCGCTCGTTGTACATGGAGACGGGGACGCCGTCCTCCGTGACGGTGAGCTGGATCGAGTCCACGCGCCCTTCCATATAGTCGATGAGCCGCATCACGGCGCGCGCGCTGTCCTCGTTGGAGATGCCGATCTCCTCATCGAGGCGCAGCCGCTCGTACGTGCGGTAGAACCAGCCGGCGTCGTTCGCGCAGAGCTGGAGCGCGGTGAACAGCAGCGCGAGGATCAGAAGCAGGGAGGCGATGAAGCTTAAGGCAAACGCAAAGCGCCGCATCCTACTCCTCCATGCGCCTGTTGATGGCGCGCGCGGTCGGGGTCGCCGCGAGGCCGCCTCTGGCGGTTTCGCGAAGGTCCGGGCTCATGAGCCTGCCCACGCTCTTCATCGCCGTCACCACCTCGTCGAAGGGGATGATGCTTTCGATGCCCGCGAGCGCCAAGTCCGCCGAGACGAGCGCGTTCGCGGCGCCGATGGCGTTCCTTTTGATGCAGGGGCACTCGACGAGCCCCGCGACCGGGTCGCACACGAGGCCCATCACGTTCTTGAGGGCGATGGCGGCGGCGTGGAGGCATTGTTCCGGAGAACCGCCCGAGAGCTCCACCAGCGCGGACGCCGCCATGGCGGCCGCGGCGCCGGTCTCCGCCTGGCAGCCGCCCTCCGCTCCGGAGATGCTGGCGTTTATGGCGATGACGAGGCCCGCGGCGCCCGCGTTGACGAGGCCGAGCAGCAGCGCGTCGTCGTCCCAGCCGTGCGCTTCAGCCGCCGTGATGAGCGTGCCGGGGAGGATCCCGCTCGCGCCCGCGGTCGGCGCGGCGACGATGCGCCCCATCGAGGCGTTCACCTCGACGACCGCCATCGAGGCCGCCACGGCCTCGAGCATCCCTTTTCCGGAAAGCGTCTTCGCGCCCTCCGCGCGGGCGAGCAGCAGATGCGCTTCCCCGCCCGTGAGGCCCGAAACGCTCCGCCGTTCTCCCGTGAGGCCGTCCTCAACGGAGGCGCGCATGGTCTCGAGGTTCTTCTTCATCTCCCCGAGGATGTCCTCGCGGCTCCGCTCGCTCCCCTCGATTTCGCGCCTGAGCATGATTTCGCTGATCGCGCATTTTTCGCGCGCGCAGAGGGCGATGAGCTCGCTCCCTTTTTTGAACGCGTAATCCATCATACCGTGAACACCTCCGTCACCTGATCGCACCAGTTCACGATCAATTCGCGCACGCGCTCGCTCACCGGCGTGTCCGTCTCGATCACCATGCACGCGCCGCCGCGCTTCCCCTGGCGGAACACGCGCATGAAGGCGACATTGATCTGCTCCTTGGCGAGGATCAGCGTCACCATGTTGATGACGCCCGGCATGTCCGTGTGGCGGACGATGAGCGTCGGGTATTCGCCCGTCACCTCCACCTCGAGGCTGTTGATTCCCGTCACGCGGATGTTGCCCCCGCCGACGGACGCGCCGACGAGTTCGGTGCGCCTGCCGTCCTCCCCTTCGAGCTCGATTTTCGCCGTGTTGGGGTGGTCGGGCGGCTCGTCCGAGAATTCGACCGAAACGTCCATCTCCGCCTCCCTGGCGAGCAGCATCGAGTAGCGAAGGCGCGGGTCGTCCGGCTCGAAGCCGAGTATGCCCGCGACGATGGCCTTGTCCGTGCCGTGGCCGCGCCCCGTGGTCGCGAACGAGCCGTAGAGCGTGATGCGCGCCTTTTTGGCGGCGCCCCCCGCGATGCGGTGCGCCATTTTGCCCAGCTTCGCCGCGCCCGCCGTGTGCGAGCTCGACGGGCCCACCATGCGCGGGCCGATGATATCGAATACGCCGTAGTTCTGCATCGTGACTCCTTTAATATTGTCCCCGCCGCGCGCTCACGCGTCCTCGATGGAAATCGTCTTCCCGTCGAGCCGCGAAAGGCGGCTGCCCTTGGGGAAGGAAAGCTCCAGGCGGGTCGCGCGAAGCGCGAGGCCGCGCGCGGGGAGGCGCCTGTCCTTTTCCCGATCGCCGTAACGGTCGTCCCCTACGACGGGATGCCCCATGAACGCCATATGCGCGCGGATCTGGTGCGTGCGTCCCGTGACGAGCTCCACCTCGAGCACGCTCGTCTGCTCCCTATGCTCGAGCACGCGGTACTTCGTTATGATTTCCTTCGCGCCGGGCTTTTTATCGCGAAAAACGCGCACCCGCGCGCCGTCCGCGTCCTTTTCGAGCCAGGCCGTAAGCTCCGCCTCGTTCTTTTTGGGGCGCCCGTGCACCTCGCAGCGGTAGAATTTCCGGATGGCGCGCGCTTTTATCGCTTCCTCGAGCGCCGCCGCCGCCTCGGCGTTTCGCGCGAACAGCACGAGGCCGGAGGTCGCGACGTCGAGCCGGTGCGCGGGATGGATTTCCTCCCCGAGCGCCGCCTTGAGCCGCGCCTCGATGGAATCCCCGCCGTCCGCCTCGCATACGCTCATGCCCGCGTCCTTGTCGGCGCACAGGATGTCCCCGTCGAGGTAGACGAGCCGCACGCCCGAGAGGAGCGCCGCGAGCTCTTCCGAGAACGGCTCCCACGCCTTCCCGCGCGGCGGGGAGGAAAACTCCATCCGTTCGCGCTTCACCGGGTGCTCGAAGCCGAGCCGGTACGCCCAGAGCGCGAGCTGCTGCCCGGGGCGCGCGTCCTCGTTGTAACGCTGGTCGCCGTAGAGGGAAAAACCCGCGTCCGCGAGCTGGCAGCGGATCTGGTGGTGCCGCCCGGTCATGAGCGTCACATCGAGGAGGGTTTTATCGCCCCTCTGCGTCAGCCTTTCATATTCGAGCGCCGCAGCCTTCGCGCCCGGGGTATTTTCCAAAACCATGCGGGAGGTGCCCGTGGCTTCGTCTTTCAAAAGGAAGCCCGAGAGCCTCCCGCGCGCCGGGGGCGCGCCGCAGACGAGCGCCGCGTAGCGTTTCTCCGCGCCGCGCCCGGCGAACTGCGCCGAGAGCCGCGCGGCCGCCTTCGAGGTGCGCGCGAACACCATGGCGCCCCCCGCGGGGCGGTCGAGCCTGTGCACGAGGCCAAGATAAACCTCGCCCGGCTTCTCGTATTTTTCCTTCACATAGGCCTTGAGGAGGGTGAGCATGTCCGCGTCCCCGGAGGAATCCGCCTGCACGGGGAGGTTGGCGGGCTTTTCCGCGACGAGTATGTGGTTGTCCTCATAGAGGACGTTGATCATATCTCGCCCTCAAAGGCGAATTCCGCGGGGCCCGTCATAAAGACGCTGCCGTCCGCGTCATAGAGGATGTCGAGCGCGCCGAGCGCGAGATGCACGCGGACCTGCCTTCCCGTGAAGCCCGCGATGGCGCTGCACACCGCGGCGGAGGAGGAGCCCGTGCCGCAGGCGTAGGTCGCGCCGCAGCCGCGCTCCCAGGTGCGCACCTCGATATTCGCGGCGTCGATCACGCGCGTGAAGTTGACGTTCGCTTTTCTCGGGAAGAGGGACATATGCTCGATCTCGCGCCCCATGCGGCAAAGCTCCTCGTAGGAGGGCATTTCCTCCACGAACACGACCGCGTGCGGCACGCCGAGCAGGATGGCCGAGAAGGTGAGCACCTTCCCGTTCGCGGTGAGCTTTTCGAGCACGCACTCGCCCTCGCCGAGCATGGGGATGAGCGCCTTCTTGCGCTCCGGCTTGCCGAGGTTCACGCGCGCCGCAACCGCGCGCCCGTTTTCAACCGTCAGCTCGATGAGCTGCTTCCCGGCGATGGTCTCGACCGAGAAGGCATCCTTATCGACGACGCCCTTGTCGTATACGTATTTCGCGAAGCAGCGCACGCCGTTGCCGCACATCTCCGCCTCGCTGCCGTCGCTGTTGAATATCTGCATTTGGGTATCGCACTCCGCGCTCTCGCGCACGAGGATCAGCCCGTCCGCGCCGACGCCCGTGCGCCTGTGGCAGACCCTGCGCGCCAGTTCGGGGAGCTCCTCCAGATAAGCGCCGCCGCGCCCGTCGACGATCACGAAATCGTTGCCCAGCCCGTGGGCCTTCGTAAAGCGCATAAAAAACCTCCGAAACTGCATTCTTCAGGCGTATTATATCATGCGTCACAGCTTTTTTACACGCGCAACCTGTACAAGAATGCGGATTTGGATTATCATTAACAATAAATCCGCGCGCGAAGGCGGACGGAGGGCGGGATGGAACGTTTCTTTTTCATCGTGAACCCGGTTTCGGGCTCCGGCAGGGCCCGGGCCGAGTTTGAAAAAGTACGGGCGCTGCTCGACGCGAAAGGCGCCGGGTACGCTTTCGCCTGTTCGGAATATCCCTCCCACGCGGCGAAGCTCGCCGCGGACGCGGCAAACTCGGGGTATCCCGTCGTCGTCGCCGTCGGGGGGGACGGCACCGTCAACGAGGCGGCCTCCGCCCTCATCTACAAGGAGACGGCGCTCGGCGTGCTGCCCTTCGGCACGGGCAACGACCTCGCGCGCGCCGCAGGATTCCCCACAAACGCGGAGAAGGGCGTCGCGGCGCTCCTCGAGGGAAACGTCGTCAAGATGGACGCGGGCGAGGCGAACGGGCTCTGTTTCGTCAACGTGGCGGGCCTCGGATTCGACGTCGAGGTGCTCGCGCGCACGCTGAAATATAAGGATAAATACCCGCGCGGCATGACGCCGTACTTCCTCGGCATACTCGACGCGCTCAAGCACCTGCGCGCGCTCCATATGACCATCGAGCACGACGGGGAGAGGATCGAATGCGAGAGCATCCTGCTCACCGTGGGCAACGGACAGTATTTCGGCGGCGGCATGCGCGCCGTGCCCATGGGCGACCCGTTCGACGGATACTTCGACTGCGTGTACGTGGATAAGCTCGGCGTCCTGAAATTCCTCGCGCTCCTGCCGGGCTTCCTCAAGGGGAGGCACATCGGCAACCCCGCCGTGCACCATTTCCGCACGAAGGAACTGACCGTTTCGACCGCGGAGGACTGCGTGCTCGATTACGACGGCGATTTGAAATCGGGCGCGCCCGTCACCTTCCGGGTGCTGCCCGGCGCGCTCCGGGTGATCGTCCCCCGGAGGGAGGGGGAGGGCGCATGAGGCGGCTCTATTTCATCGTCAACCCCATCTCCGGCTCCGGGCGGGGGGAGAGGCGCTTCGCGGAAATCCGCGCGCTGCTCGACGCGCGCGAAGCGGATTACGGTTTTGCGTTTACGCAATACGCGGGACATGCCGTATCGCTCGCAAAGGCCGCGCTCGCGGCGGGGGAGCGCCGCGTCGTCTCCGTCGGCGGGGACGGCACGCTCCGAGAAATCGCGAGCGTCCTCGCCGGTGAACAAGGCGTGGAGCTCGGCATACTCCCCTTCGGCACGGGCAACGATTTCGCGCGCGGCATCGGCCTGCCGGACGATCTAAAAACGCTCGCGGACATCCTTCTTTCGGGAAGCGCGCGCCCGTTCGACGCGGGGGACGTCAACGGCGAATTCTTCCTGAACGTGGCGGGCTTCGGCTTCGACGTAGACGTGGTGCGCCACACCGAAAAATATAAAAAGAAGCTCAACGGCATGCTGCCCTACCTTTTGGGCATCCTGCAGTCGCTAAAACGCCTGTCGCGCACGGAGGTTTCGCTCGAGACCGATTCCGGGGAGCGCTTCACGATAGTTTCCACGCTTTTCTCGGTCTGCAACGGCAACCGCTTCGGGGGCGGCATCCGCCTCGCGCCCGACGCGGACCCCGCGGACGGCCTTTTCAACGTGTGCATCCTGAAATCCGTGTCGCGCCCCGTGTTCCTCTACCTGCTGCCCCAGTGCATCAAGGGGAAGCACCTGAAGCATAAGAAATACTTCGTGTACTTCAAGGCGAAAAGCGTCCGGGCGCAAAGCGCGGCGGAGACGCCGCTCGAGCTCGACGGGGAGCTCGTCGGCCATACGCCGGCCGTGTTTTCAATTAGGCCCGGCGCGCTCCATATACTGACGGGGGACTGATGGCAAGAAGAAGGTTCCATTCCAAGAATAAGGCGCTGACCTTCCGGCGCGTCGGGCTGATGGCGCTCGCGGCGGCGCTGCTCGTCGGCGTGGCGCTGGGGATCGCCGCGCTCGTGCGCGTGCGCGATTCCTACGGCACGCTCTCGGACCTGCCCTTCGACAGCGCGTCGCCCTATGTCTATACCGGGGCGGGCTTCTACTATATCGCAGGCGACACCCTCAACTATTACGACCTCGCCGACCCCGAGGACGCTTCGAAGAAAATGAAGCTCGGCACGACCAACGTCACCATGTGCGCCTCCCCGGCGCTCGCGGCGCTTTATTCCGGCAACAGCGTGCAGATCCTCGGCGTAAACGAAATCATCGACGCGGGCGGAACGGTGCTGGGCATCCGCTGCGGCACTTCCCACACGGCCGTCATGCGCCAGGACGCCGCGGGAAACGCGGCGGTGCTCGTGTACGACGCCGCGGGGAACTTCATCGATATGATCGAGCAGGGCGCGGAACTGCTCGTGGACTGCGGGCTGCGCCAGACCTCCGCGGGCGACGTGCTCTGGACGCTCATGCTCGATTCCTCGGGCAGCGTTCCCGTCAACACCATCACGACCTATACCTATGAGGTGGACGGCGCGGGCGTGCCGCGCGCCTCGATGAGCGGGGTTCTGAGCGTGCAGGGGCAGTTGGTCGACCGCGTGGTGTTCACGCAGAAGAGCATCTTCATCGCGGGCACGAGCCACCTCATCCGCTGCGACGCGGGGGTGAGCGGCGAGGCGTACCGGCTTCTCACCTACGGCTACCGCCTCGCGGACGTGACGACGGCGGGTTCCGTGCCCCTGTTCGTCTACGTCGGGCGCGACGGGGAGGACGCCCGCCGCGTGAAGCTCTACAGCGCGGCGGAGGGCGACGTTGCCGAGGCGCACGCGCGCGAAGTGAACCTGCCGGAGGGGACGGTCGACTTCCTCGCCGCCAACGGCCGTTTTTACGCCTTTACCGCCGACGCCATGTACGTCTACAACGCGTCCGGAGCGCTCGAGACGAGCTACGAGCTCGGCTTTCCCTGCGACGGGGCGGCCAGGCTCGACGAGAAGCGCGTCGTCGTGGAATCAGCGGGCGAAATGAAGCTCATCGTCCTGAAATAAGGAATAAGGTTGAAGGAAAGGAGGCGCCTGTATGAACCTCTTGGACCTCGCGATACTCGCGGTGTTCGCGTTCTTCGTGCTCTCGGGAGTTTATAAGGGCTTCCTCGCGACGCTGCTCGCCATCGCGGCCTACATCCTCTCGTGGCTGCTCGCGCTCATCTTCCTCTCAGCGGGGGCGAATGCCATCAAGGGCAACGCGTCGCTCTACAACCAGATGCTCTACTACACAGAGGGCAGCGAGTACGTTTCGGACGTGGAGCTCGCCAAGACCGATATTTCCCAGATCGGCGCGGAGGAGCTTTCGGAAATACTCGCCGACGCGGACCTCCCCTATCCCATGGCCAAGCAGATCGCCAAGAACATGGCCGAGGAGGCGTTCGCAAAGGAGGGCGTCGTCACGCTCGGCGATTATTTCAACCAGACGATCGTGTGCGTGTTCATCAACATCATCGCGTTCCTGCTGTTTTTTGCGGTCTTCCGCGCGCTGCTCTCGTTCCTCATCAACGGCGTCGATTACGCCTGGGCGCTGCCGCAGCTGCGCTCCGGAGATAAATTGCTCGCGGCGGGCCTCGGCCTCGTGCGCGGCATACTCGCGGTGTTTCTGATCTTCATGCTCGTGCCGCTCGTGCTGGTCGTGCTCGCGGGCAAGCTCGCCTTCGTGACGGAGATGATCGAGGGCTCGCTTTTCGCGAACTTCTTCTACCGCTCGAACTTCCTTTTGAGCATGATGCCGGGGACTTAACAAATTGACAATTGACAATGGGGTTGCGCGGGGGACGGTTCTGATTGTTCGCGAGTCCCGCATAACACGGGGCGAAAAAACGGACGCAGAGCGCGCGGGGCCTTCGAACAAACAGAATTGTCCCCAACGCCCGTAAATGGAGATAAAATGTATTTAGCCGATTCGTGGAAGGATTATGAGCTGCTCGACGCGGGCGGGGGGAACAAGCTGGAGCGCTGGGGCGGCGTGACGCTGCTTCGGCCCGACCCGCAGGCGCTCTGGCCGATGGGCGAGGGCGCCGCGGAAAAGGCGGACGCCGTCTACATCCGCTCCGCCGCGGGCGGCGGCTATTGGGAATTTAAGAAAAGCCTGCCCGAGAGCTGGCGCGTGCGCTACGGGGAGCTCACGTTCGTCGTGCGGCCCACGGGCTTCAAGCACACGGGGCTTTTTCCCGAGCAGGCGGTCAACTGGGACTGGATGGGCGACATCGTCCGCCGCGCGGAAAAACCGCTTCGCGTGCTGAACCTTTTTGCCTATACGGGCGGGGCGACGGCGGCGCTCGCCCGCGCGGGGGCGGAGGTCACGCATGTGGACGCCGCCAAGGGGATGGTCGCCTGGGCGAAGGACAACCTCGCGGCCTCGGGCCTCGCAGACAGCCCCGTGCGCTTCATCGTGGACGACGCGATGAAGTTCGTTTTGCGCGAGGGCAGGCGGGGGAAAACCTACGAGGGCATCCTCATGGATCCGCCCAGCTACGGGCGCGGCCCCTCGGGCGAGATGTGGAAGATCGAGGACGACCTCTACCCCCTCGTCGCGGAATGCGCGAAGCTCCTTTCAGAGGAGGCGCGCTTCTTCCTCATCAACTCCTACACCACGGGCCTCGCGCCGAGCGTTTTGACCAACGTGCTGCGCACGGCGCTCATCGGGCGCGGCGGGCGCGCCGAGGCCGCCGAGGTGGGATTGCCGATCGTAAGGGGCGGGCTCGTGCTGCCCTGCGGCGCTTCCGGGCGCTGGATAAAAGAATAAACGACAAGATGGATGGGATGAAACGGAACATGCACTACACATTCGACAACGACGGCACATGCTCCTCCAAAGTCGAGTTCGACGTGGAGGACGGCAAGGTCAGGAACATCGTTTACACCAAAGGCTGCAGCGGAAACCTCAAAGCGCTCGCCACCCTCGCGGAGGGGATGGCGGTGGACGAACTCATCGAGAAGCTCGGCGGACTGCGCTGCGGCGCGCACGACACCTCGTGCGGCGACCAGCTCGCCCGCCATCTGACGGAGGTAAAAAAGGCGGGCGCATGACGGAGCTTTCGCGGCGCATTTTGAAGGAATACCAGATCCGGAAGGGCAAGCGCCGCAAGCGCGCCTTCGTCGATTTCCTGCTTGAAGGGCTCGAGGGGTCCGGCGTCCCCGCGCGCGTGGAGGAAGCGCGCGCCTTTGCCCGCTCCCGCAACGTCGTCATCGGCGACCCTGAGAGGGCGAAGCTCATCCTCGCCGCGCATTACGATACCTGCGCCGCGATGCCGCTGCCCAACTTCATCACGCCCAAGAACGTGCCCGTGTATCTCGCGTACCAATTCGGGCTCGCGGGGCTCATCATCCTCCTGGCGCTCGGCGCGGCGTACCTGCCCGTGCTCTTCGGCTGGCTGGACGGCTTCCGCCTGCCGCTGTTTTCCATCATCATGCTCGCGTGCTCCTGGCTTTTAGTGTTCGGCCCCGCCAACCGCCACACCGCCAACGACAACACCTCGGGCGTGATCGGCGTCGTCGAAACCGCCCTCGCGCTGCCGGAGGAGCTCCGGGAGAAGGTCGCCTTCGTGCTCTTCGACAACGAGGAGCTCGGCGTGCTCGGCTCCGCGGGCTTCGCCCACATGCACCCGGAGGTCAAAAAGCGCGCGTGCCTGCTCAACCTCGACTGCGTGTCGGACGGGGACATCATCATGCTCGTGCTCCCGAAAAAATGCCCCGCGGAGCTCGAGCGCCTCCTTTCCGAAAGCTTCGTCCCCGGAAACGGCAAGGAGGTCCTCCTCACGAGCGCCCGGGATACCTTCTATCCCTCGGACCATATGAACTTCCGCCACGGCGTGGGCATCGCCGCCATCAAGAAAACCAGGCGGGGCCTCCTCTATATGGACCGGCTCCACACCGACCGCGACACGGTGTTCGACGAGCGCAACATCGCTTTCATCCGGGACGCCGTGATCAGAGCGACGAAGGTAATTGACAATTGAAAATTGACAATACTGAGTTAGCAGACCAAGTGCAACAGCAGTAGGGGAAAAAGGGAGTGACCCAGGAGGCAAGGCCTTGTAAAATGGGAGTTGCAAGACAAACCATAACAAGGAGGCGCCCGATGGATCACTACAGACATCTTAGCACAAAAGAACGAGAGATCACAATGGTTGAGCAAGGGAAAGCGATGAGCGTGCGGGCGATCGCCCGCACGCTTGGGCGCAGCCCGTCGACCATCAGCCGGGAGCTTCGCCGGAATCAAAACCGGGACGGCAGCTACAGCGCGTCCGCTGCAAACATCAGTTATTTGAAGCGGCGCGCTGCCTGCCATCGGCCAAGTATTTTCGCGAACCAAACAGCAAGAGCATATGTAGAAGAACTGATTAAGCGGAAATGGTCGCCGGAACAGATCGCGGGCCGGGCGAAGCTGGACGGATATCCGATACCGTTTTCATACAGCAGCATATATAGAGGGATCGACCACAAGCTCATTGCGCTGACGGACAAGCACGACCTGCGGCTCAAATGGCATTACAAGCGACGAAAGGCGCGTAAGCTGACCAAATGGGAGAACGTTACCGGAATTCACGAACGCCCGGAAGAGGTGAACGCCCGTACCCAGTTCGGGCATTGGGAAAGCGATACCGTGCTTGGCCAAAGGAAAACAGGCGGTTTCGCCACGCATGTTGAGCGGGTTACGGGCTTCTTGATCGCGAGCAGACTCCATGGGGGAAGCGGCGAAGAATATGCCGACGCCATGATTGACGCTTTCCGCGATTTCCCTTCTAGATCAAGGCGTTCTTTCACGGTCGACAGAGGCGGTGAATTTACCCGGCATGCCAGGATTGCCACGCAGCTTAACGCCAAAGTTTACTTCTGCGACCCTTACTCCTCGTGGCAGAAGGGCACAAATGAAAATACCAACGGATTGCTCCGTCAGTATTTTCCTAAAAAATCTTCGTTTCTTCCCATTACTCCGAGCGTCCTGCAGGCTGCCGTTGATTCCCTCAACGACAGACCCCGCAAACGCCTCGGCTGGCTATCCCCTCGTGAGCTCTTTTCTTTTTACCTGTTGCACTTGGTTTGAAAATGTGCCATTGTCAATTGTTTCATCGCCCGATATCGTACACGCTCCTCGCGCGCACAGCCCGGGGGGATCCCCGCATGATTTTTACCCGTTTTTCGCCGCCGTCCAGATCGAAATAGTTGTCCTCGGGGATTGTGTCGTCGTCGAAGAGGAGTTCCACGCCGCGCGCGTAGGCGCCGGCTGAAACGACCACCTCGTCTCCCTCGATGCGGGCCTCGAGCTTCGGGTCGAGGAAGCGGAAGTGTTTGGGCGGGCAGAACAGCGCGCTGCCGGAGCCGACGATGCCGCCGCCCCCGTCCTCGAGCCGGAAGGAGAAATAGCTTTCGTAGGTGTCCTCGTCCGAATAATCGAGCGGGTCGAGCCACAGGGCCGAGAGCGCGGGCACCTCGACTTTCGCGCTGCCAAAGCTTATGACGGACGCGTCCGGGCGGCGCAGCTCCCATTTCGCCGTGCCGGAGAAGGGGGAGAGCGTTTCGTTGGAGACGTTGAGGCGCGCGCGCTTAAACCACGGCGCGGGACATTCGGAGTTGACGTTGGTGTCCTGCGAAAGCACGCCCTCCTCCGCGCAGGAGATCAGCACCGGCGCGAAGAAGCGCTTTTCAAAATAGTGCAGCGCCTTCCAGCGGCCGAAATAATCGATGCTCGACCAGCTCGCGACCGGCCAGCAGTCGTTCAGTTGCCACACGACGGCGCCCATGCAGCGCCCGCGGTGCCGCCGCCAATGCTCCGTGCCGTATTGGATGGCCTGCGCCTGCAGAAGCTGCGAGGCGTAGGCGAGGGTATCCATGTCGGCGGGGTAGCGGTAGAGCTGCGAGAGGTAGGAGAGGATCCTTCCGTTGGCGGAGGCGTTGCGCTGGTGCTTCTCCATCACGTAGGAGAAGGGATTGCGGTCCTCCGGCAGCGTGAAGGATTCTATGGTCTTCATGCAGGGGAAGGACTGGAAGCCGAACTCCGACACGAAGCGAAAGAGGTGGTTGCGGTAGTCCGTGAAGGGCAAAAGCCCGTGCCATACCGCCCAGTAATGCACGTCGCCCCGGTTCTCGTCGTTTGGGTGGTCGAAGCTGCCGCCGGAGGAGGGGCTTGCCGGCCAGTAGAACGTATGCGGCGCGGCCTTCTCGAGTATCTTCGGGAAGAGATACTCGTACATCTTGATGTAGTCTGCCTTCTGCCGCGGGGAGGAAAGCCAGCCCGCCTCGTCGATGAGCTGCTCCATCTCGTTGTTGCCGCAGATGAGGCCGAGGCAGGCGTGGTGGCGGATCCTTCTCGCGTTCTCTTCAACCTCGCGGGAGACGCTTTTTTCGAATTCCGGCGTCAGGTTGTAGACCGCGCAGGCGAACATCAGATCCTGCCAGACGATGAGGCCCAATTCGTCGCAGATGTCGAAGAAATAATCGTCCGGATAATACCCGCCGCCCCAGACGCGCACGCAGTTGTGGTTGGCGGCCTTCGCGTCCATAAGGAGCCTTCGCGTGCGCTCCGGGCTGATGCGGGGGAATATGCTGTCCTCCGGGATGTAGTCCGCGCCCATGGCGAACACGTCGCGCCCGTTGACGCAAAAGCGGAAGCCCTCGCCCCACTCGTCCTTCCCGCGGCGGACGGTGAGCGTGCGAAGGCCGACGCGCCGCGCCCAGCGGTCAAGCTCCTTATCGCCCTCAAGCAGCACGGCTTCAATGCCGTATAGCGGCTGCGCGCCAAGGCCGTTCGGCCACCACAGCGCGGGGGTTTCAATCGCGACCTCGCACTCCGCGCCTTGTGCCTCGTATTCCCGCCCGTCGGGGGATACGACGCGCACCCTGATTTCATACGCGCCGTCCCGCGCCGCGTCGAGCGCCGTTTGGATATTCAGCGTCACTTTGCCGTCCGCGTGCGTCTGCCCCACGAGCACGTCCGCGATCCGCGCGCCCTCGACGCCTATGAGCGACACGCCGCGCCAGATGCCGGCGTCCGGCAACCGCGCGCCCCAATCCCAGCCGAACATGCAGTGGGCCTTTCGAAGCAGCGGGAAACCCCGCATCGCGTCGGAGGAGCCGTCCGCGCGGTTCTTTTGGTACGCCTCGCGGATATAACGCGTCGGGGAGTAAATCTTCACCGCGAGCGCGTTCCCGCCCTCCCGCAGTTTGCCTGTCACGTCGAACTCCCACGCGATGTGCATGTTGTCCGCATGCCCCAGGAGCGCGCCGTTGAGGAGGACGTCCGCCACGGTGTCGATCCCCTCGAAGCGCAGGAGCACCCGCTCGCAGGAGAGGAGCTCCGCGCCCGCCATAAAGGCGCGGGAGAATACGAAATCGTTTTCAGCGAGCGCGAGCGCTTTCGTTTCGTTGTCGCGGTAATACGGGTCCTCCATCGCGTCCGCGTCGAGCAGCGCCGCGTAGACGGAGCCGGGCACCGCCGCGCGAAAATGTTCGCAAATGCCGGAATTTCCTGGAAATCCGAGGGTCCATTCCCCGTTGAGCGGAAGGGTTTTCATAAGAAAGACACTCCTTTCGATCGGCAGAAACCGGATGCGCACACAATATATGTTATGCCTTTTTGCGGCGCTGTCAAGCGCTTGTGCGAAAACGATTTAGTTTTTGCTAAAACAAAAGCGAAAACCGCGCCGCCCGAATCGCGCGCGGAACGCGGCATATATATTAAAGAAGAAGGAAGGGAATCCAGAAAAACCGGGATGTTTGCGAAGCGCCGAGAAAAATTTGGCGACTTGCGCGATCGGCGGTTGACAAAGAGCGGTGACAGCAATATAATGAGTTTACGAAAACGATTAAGTAAACACCTCGGCATATTTCAAAGCGATTGGCAGGCAAACATGGCGACAATTAAAGAAATTGCATTGGCGTGCGGCGTATCCGCTGCCACCGTGAGCAAAGCCCTCAACAACGCCTCCGACGTGGGCGCCGATACGGCGCAACGCGTCAGGAACGCGGCCCGCTCCATGGGCTATTTCCCCAACGCGGCCGCGCGGGCGCTCAAGACGAACCGCTCCCATAACATCGGCCTTCTCTTCGCGGACGCCACCAACAGCGGCCTCGCGCACGAGTTCTTCTCGCTCGTGCTCAACAGCCTGAAGGAGGAGGCGGAGCGCCACGGGTACGACGTCACCTTCATCAGCCGGGACATCGGCCTCACGAACATGAGCTATCTCGAACACTGCCGCTACCGCAGGTGCGACGGCGTGGTCATCGCGACCGTGCTCGACTGGACGGACCCGCAGGTAACCGAGCTCGCGCAGAGCGACATCCCGCTGGTCGCAATCGACTATGTGTTCGACAACAGGGGTTCCGTGCTCTCCGACAACGTGCAGGGGATGCGGGACCTCGTGAAATACGTCTACTCCATGGGGCACAGGAAGATCGCCTTCATCCACGGCGACCGGACCGCCGTCACCAAGATGCGCCTTGCGAGCTTCCACCGGACCTGCGATGAGCTGGGATTGAAAATCCCGGACGAATATGTGATCGAGGGCGCGTTCCACGAGCCCTCGGCCAGCGCGCGGGCCACGCGGGAGCTTCTCTCCCTCCCGGAGCGGCCCACCTGCATCCTCTACCCGGACGATTACTCGTTCCTCGGCGGCATGAACGAGATCGAGAGCGCCGGGCTTTCCATACCGGACGACATCAGCGTGTGCGGCTTCGACGGAATCCACCTCTCCCAGGTGCTCCGCCCGAGGCTGACGACCGTGCGCCAGAAGACCGAGCAATTGGGCTCCGAGGCGTCCGCCATGCTGGCGGAGGCGATCGAATCCGGAAAAACCTTCCTCCCGCACCGCATTGTGGTGCCCTGCGAGCTGATCGTGGGCGAATCCGTCAAGCGCATCTGAACGATCAAAACCGAAGTAAGAGTTGACCGAAGCCGGTGCTCGGTCCGCATGAAAATAATCAAGGAGGAAAAACCATGAAAACCAGACTATGGAAGTTCCTGGCGCTCGCGCTTGCGGCCCTGATGGCCATTGGCGTGTTCGTCGGGTGCGAGGAAAAGGAGCCGGTAGATACGTCCACGCCAACGGAAGCGCCCGTAAAGACGGAGGCCCCCACCGAGCCCCCCAAAGTGACGGAACCCTCCGCCGAGCTTCCGCGCGACGAGACGCTCTACTTCGCGGGCCAGCAGTGGAACCCCGTCGTCGGCTGGAACCCCCTGAGCGACGACATGAACAACGCTATGTGCATCGCGTCGTCCGCCGGCGGCAGCCGCACCACCATGTTTGAGACGCTCTACATGTACAACATGCTCGACGGCTCGATGACTCCGCTTCTGGCGCTGGGCGAGCCCGAATGGGCCGCGGACAAGAGCAGCGTCACCGTCAAGCTCAACCCGGCGGCGCACTGGAGCGACGGCACCCCCGTCACCGCCGAGGACGTAGCCTATACCTGGGCGTGCGACGTCAAGTACGCCAACTCCATGGGCACGGGCTATTCCCCCTACATCGCCTCGGTCGAAGCCATCGACGAGCATACGATCAAGGTCACTTCGACCATGACCGACGGCAAGCCCACCAACCCGCTGCAGCTCGCCTGCTTCCTCGTGCAGCCCTACATCATGCAGAAGGCGTGGCTCGAGAAGCTCGAGGCGCGCAACACGCCCGACACCATCAAGCAGGATCCCGCGGACGACATCGTGTGGAGCGGCCCGTACACCAAGTACTTCTCCGACGAGCAGAAGGTCGTGCTCGTGCGCGACGACAACTATTGGGGCAAGGACGCCTCCATGTGGGGCGCGCTGCCGGTACCCAAGTACCTCGCGCACACCATCTTCGCGGACAACGCCGCCGGCCAGGTCGCGCTCGCGCTCGGCCAGGTGGACGTCTGCCAGCAGTTCATCTCCAACGTCAACGAGCTCTGGGAGAAGTGGAAGCTGCCCATCTCGACCTATCTTGAGGAGCCCCCCTACGGCGTGTGCGTCAACATGCCCACCGCCTGGTATAATCTGAGCTCCTACGGCCTCGACAACGTCGCAATCAGGAAAGCCATCGCCCTGGCGGTCGACTACGACGCCATCAACCAGAACGCCATGACCGGCCAGAGCCCCACCTTCCAGGCCGTGCCGCGCAGCCTCATGAACCCGACCGCGGGCGAGCAGGCCATGTACGACAAGGAATACATCGCCTCGAAGGGCCTGCAGTGGGCGGGCAACGACATCGAGGGCGCCAAGGCGCTGCTCGACGCGGCCGGCATCGTCGACACCGACGGGGACGGCTACCGCGAGCTCGACGGCGTGAAGCTCTCCTACAACGCGTGCTGCCCGTACGGCTGGACCGACTGGCAGGCCAGCATGGAGATCGTCGCCGCCGCGGGCGAGAAGATCGGCATCGAGATCGTGACCGAGTTCCCCGACTGGGGCGTCTACCAGACCGTGGTCACCTCCGCCGCCCAGACCGAGTACGACATCTTCATGATGTGGACCGACTCCGCCACGCCCGCGCAGCCCTGGGGCCGTATGCGCATGCTCATGAGCTCCGAATATAACGGCGTCGAGAACAACTGGAGCGGCAACTGGGGCCATTACTCCAACGCGCGCATCGACGAGCTCATCAAGCTCATCCCGCTGGAAGCCGACCCCGCGCAGGTCATCGCGTACTTCACCGAGGCGGTTGAGATCTACCTCACCGAGGTTCCCTCCTTCTCGCTCATGTATCGCCCCGACAAGTTCCACGCGGTCAACGAGACCATCTGGACCAACTTCCCGGCGGCCGACGACGGCAGGAACATCCCGCCGATGGACTGCACCGACGGCTACGGCATCGCGGCCCTCTACGGCCTCGAGCTGGTCAATCCGTAACCCCTGAAGCGATGAAACGGCCATGTTTCAAGGACAACTGAGAAACATGGCTGTTTCTCTTAAGGAGCGCTTCAATGACCAAAAGGGCGAAGCCATTTTGAAGCCGCGGAGGCGCTTTGACCTGATTCGGGAGGGAAAACCATGAAAGGATATCGCAAATACTTCGGCAAGAAGGCGATGTGGTTCGTGATCACGTTCGTGTGCGCGGTGCTGCTCAACTTCATTCTGCCGCGCCTGCTGCCGGGCGACCCCGTGGCGGCCATCACGGCGAAGACCGCCAAGGGCATCTCCGACGCGAACGCCGTGAAGCATATCTACGAGGAATACGCGGAGAAGTTCGGCACGAACAAACCCGTGTTCCAGCAGTTCGTCACCTTCTGCAAAAACGCCCTCAGGGGCGACTTCGGGCTCTCGTTCAGCCAGTATCCAAGGGCCGTTTCGGACATCATCGGCAAGGCCATCTGGTGGACCATAGGGCTCCAGTTCCCGGCGATCATCGTCGGCTGGCTCATCGGCAACATCCTCGGCGCGCTCGCCGCCTATATCAGGAAAGGCTTCGACAGGGTCATCATGCCGGCCTGCCTGTTCGCGAGCAGCGTCCCCGCTTTCGGCATGGCGGTCACACTGCTCGTGATATTCGCCATCAATTTCAAGGTCTCGCCGACCGCGGGCGGCTACGGCTTCGACCTCATCCCCAACTTCTCCTGGAAATTCATCAAATCCGTGATCGAGCATTACCGGCTGCCGTTCTGGTCGATCGTGATCGTGGCCATCGGCGGGCAGGCGATCGGCATGCGCTCCATGTCCATCTACGAGCTCAACGCGGATTATGTCAAATACAGCCGCTTCCTCGGCATCAAGGACCGGAAGATCGTCGGGTATGTGTTCCGCAACGCCATGCTGCCGCAGGTGACGGGCCTCGCGCTCTCCATCGGCACCATGGTCGGCGGGGCGCTCGTGGCGGAGATCATCTTCAGCTACCCCGGCCTCGGCTCCACCATACTCACGGCGGTCAGCATGAGCGACTACCCGCTGCTCTCGGCGACGACGCTGATCGTCACCGTCATGGTGCTTTTAGCGACGTTCGCCATAGACATCATCTACGGCTTCATCGATCCGCGCGTCAAGGCCGCGCAGTTCGAGTGAGGGGAGGGAGAAGCGCATGAAAAGCACGCTCAAACAGGTGTTCCGCTCCCCGAAGTTCCTCGTGGGCTTCGTCATCATGGCCGGGATACTGCTCACCATGCTCATCTACCCGCTCATCAACCCCGGCGACCCCCTGAAGATGATCGGCCTCGGCTCCTTTTTGAAGCCCGGCATCTACGTTTCGCTCTACGACGCGCTCGACACGAAGAGCGAGGTCATCAAGCTGCCGGACGCCGCGGACAATCGCATCGACAAGATGCTCACGGACGAGGACCGCGTTTCCATGCTCAACTGGTTTTCCGCCGTGGGCGTCGACACGGAGGGCCTCGACCTCGCCGACACGGACGCGCTGCTCGCCCTCTGGTGGGAGCATTACGACCCGGCCATACGGCCCGAGGGCATGACCAAGGCGCTGCGCAACTACTACAACCGCCTGAGCAAGGCCCTCGAGAGCGCCAAGTTGACGGACACCCTCACCGTTTCCGACACGGACGAGGCGACGGGCGGGCTCGTTGAAAAGCGCAAGGTGACCGACACGGACTACGTCAACGTCAACGACGTGGCCAACGTCAAGCGCCTGCCGCTCGGCACGGACAATTTCGGGCGAGACATGCTAAAGCAGCTCGTCTCCGCCTGCGGCACGTCGATCCGCATCGGCCTCATCGCGGGGGCCATCGCGACCCTCCTCGGCCTCACGCTCGGCCTGCTCGCGGGGTACGTCGGCGGCGTGTGCGACGAGATCATCATGTTCTTCACGAACCTGTTCACGGTGGTGCCCTCGTTCGTGCTGCTCCTTCTCATCTCCTACAGCATCACGCAGGACCAGCGCGGCGCAAACACGGTGGCGCTCGTCATCGGCATGACGAGCTGGGTCTGGACCACGCGCGCGGTGCGCTCGCAGGTGATGTCGCTTCGCCACCGCGACCACGTGAACCTTTCGAAGATCTCCGGCCACAGCCTGTTTCGGATTATCCTCACCGACATTTTGCCCTACATCGCCTCGTACGTGGTGATGGCGTTTATCCTGCAAATCAGCTCCGCCATACTCGCCGAGGCGCAGCTCTCGATGATCGGCCTCGGCTCGAAGACCACCGAGGAGGCCACGCTCGGCATCATGATGAACTGGGCGATGCTCTACGCCGCGCACCTCAACGGGTCGTGGTGGGCGTACTTCCCGGTGCTCTTGACGATCGCCCTGATCAGCTTCTCGCTCAATCTCATGAATACGGGGCTCGATCAGGTGTTCAACCCGACCTTAAGGGATTGAGGAGGCCGTATATGGATAAAACGATGCTTGAGGTCAACGGCCTCACCACGAAATACGTGACGCGCTTCGGCGAGGACATCTACGCCGTGGACGACGTTTCCCTCCGGGTGGAGGAGGGGAAGTCTTTGGGCATCGCGGGCGAATCGGGCTGCGGCAAGTCCACGCTCGCCCTGAGCCTCATGGGCTATTATTTCGCGCCCCTCCATTACACGAGCGGGGAGATCATCATCGACGGGCGGAACATCTCCGGCATGGACCCGGACGCCGTTCGAAAGCAGATTCTCGGCACCGAGATCGCGTATATCCCGCAGGCGGCGATGAACGCGCTCAACCCCACGCGCAAGATCATCCGCTTCGTGGAGGACGTCATCCGCGCGCACGAGCCCAGGGCCGACAAGAAGGAAATCTACGCGCGCGCCGTGGAGCGCTTCCGCGTGCTCGGCCTCCCGCCGGAGGTTTTAGAAAAATACCCCGTGGAGCTCTCCGGCGGCATGAAGCAGAGGACCGTCATCGCGGTGACGACCATCCTCTCCCCCAAGGTGCTCATCGCGGACGAACCCTCGAGCGCGCTCGACGTCACGAGCCAGAAGATGGTCATCAAAATGCTGCGCGAGCTGATGGAGAAGGGCTACATCAAGTCCATGATCTTCATCACGCACGAGCTGCCGCTGCTTTATAACGTCACCGACGACATCATGGTCATGTACGCGGGGCAGATCGTGGAAAAAGGCACCGCGCGCGAGATGGTGTTCGACCCCGTCCACCCCTACTCCAAGGGGCTTATGGGCTCCATCATCGTGCCGGAGGAGGGCGTGCGCGAATATCGGCTCGAGGCGATCCCCGGCACGCCGCCCAACCTCAAGAAGCTGCCCGCGGGCTGCCGCTTCGCGGAGCGCTGCAGGTTCGTCGAGGCGGAATGCAGGTATAACGCGCAGTCGCTGCGCGATTTCGGCGAGGGCCGCGCCTACCGCTGCAGGTTGGGCGCGGAGGCGCTCAGGGAGGTGTACGCGCGTGAGTGAGGAGATGAGGCCCCTGTGCCTTTCAGGCAAGGGCGTGACGAAGATCTACGGTTTCGGCGAGAGGCGCACCGTCGCCGTCGACCACGTGGATTTCGAGTTCAGGAAGGGCGAGCTGGTCTCCATCGTGGGCGAATCCGGCTCCGGCAAGACCACGCTCGCGAAGCTTCTGCTCGGCCTCACGGGCCTTTCCGACGGGGAAATCTACTTCGAGGGCAAAAAGAGGGACATTTCCACCCAGAAGAAGCGCCGTGAATATTGGAAGAGCATACAGGCCATCTTCCAGGACCCGTTCTCGAGCTACAACGTGTTCAACAAGATCGACACGGTCCTGCTCGACTGCATCAACCTGCGCGGCGGGAGGAACCTCCCCAGGGCGAAGAAGATTGAGATGATGGAGGAGGCGTGCGGCTTCGTGAACCTGAAGTTCGCGGAGCTGACCAACAAATACCCGTTCGAGCTCTCGGGCGGGCAGATGCAGCGACTTATGATCGCGCGCATCTTCCTGTTGAAGCCGAGCATACTGCTCGCGGACGAACCCACGAGCATGATCGACGCCTGCTCGCGCGCGACGATCCTCGAGATGCTTTTGAACCTTCGCAACGAGACGGGGATGACGGTTATTTTCATCACCCACGACATAGGGCTTGCGTATTACATCTCGGATAAGGTATATATAATGGAACGCGGCAGGTTCGTGGAGAGCGGCACGGCGGACGAGGTGATCCTCGCGCCGAAGGCCGCCTATACGAAGCGCCTCATCAGCGACGTGCCCAAGATCCACGAGGAGTGGGACCTTTCAACGGTTGGATAAGGAGGACGCGTATGGACGTGAAGAAGCTGGTTTCGGAAATGACGCTCGAGGAGAAGGCGTCCCTGCTCTCGGGGCTCGACTTCTGGCACACGAAGCCCGTCGGGCGCCTCGGCGTGCCCGCCGTCATGATGAGCGACGGCCCGCACGGCCTTCGCAAGCAGCGGGACGAGGCCAAGGAGGACGCCGTCAACGACTCCATAGAGGCCGTGTGCTTCCCGGCGGGCTGCGCGAGCGCCTCCTCGTTCGACCGGGAGCTGATCCGAACAATCGGCGAGGCCATCGGCGACTCCTGCCAGCACGAGAGGCTCGGCGCGGTGCTCGGCCCCGCCGTCAACATCAAGCGCTCCCCCCTGTGCGGGCGCAACTTCGAGTATTTAAGCGAGGATCCCCTTCTCGCGGGCGAGGCGGCCGCGGCGCTCATCGAGGGCATTCAGAGCCGGAACGTGGGGGCGAGCATCAAGCACTTCACCGCCAACAACCAGGAGCACCGGCGCATGTCCGTCAGTTCGGAAGTGGACGAGCGGACCATGCGGGAAATCTACCTCGCGCCGTTCGAGCGCGCCGTAAAAAAGGCGAAGCCCTGGACGGTCATGTGCTCTTACAACCGCGTCAACGGGATATACGCTTCCGAACACCCCCTCTACCTCAACGATATTTTGCGCGGCGAGTGGGGCTTCGACGGGTATGTGATGAGCGACTGGGGCGCCGTGAGCGACCGGGTCGCGGGCGTCGCCGCGGGGCTCGACCTCGAGATGCCCGCCTCGAACGGCGTCAACGACAAGCTCGTCGTCGAGGCCGTGCGTTCAGGCAGGCTCGACGAAGCCGCCGTCGACCGCACGGCGGAGCGCGTCCTCGCGATCAACTACCGCTATCTGGAGAACGCGAAGCCCGAAACCCCGTGGGACAAGGAGGCGCAGCACCGGCTCGCGCGCGCCCTCGCCGCGGAGTGCATGGTGCTCTTGAAGAACGAGGGGGGCATACTGCCCCTCGCCGAGGGCGCGACGATCGCGGCCATCGGCCTCTTCGCCAGGGAGCCCCGCTTCCAGGGCGGCGGCAGCTCGCACATCAACTGCTTTAAAACCGAGAGCTTCCTCGACGCCACCTCCGGCGCGGCGGGAATTACCTATGCGCAAGGCTACCGGACCGACGGCGAGGAGATCGACCCCGCGCTCGAGGCGGAGGCGGTCGCCGCCGCGAAAGCCGCACAGTTCGCGGTCGTCTTCGCGGGCTTGCCCGACGTGTTCGAGTCCGAGGGATACGACCGCGCGCACATGCGCATGCCGGAAAACCAGAATTCCCTCATCCGCGCCGTGGCGGAGGCCAACCCCAACACCGTCGTCATATTGCACAACGGCTCCCCGGTGGAGATGCCCTGGCTCTTTGAGGTCAGGGCCGTCGTGGAGGCGTACCTCGGCGGGCAGGCGGTGGGCGGCGCGGCGGCGGACGTGCTCTTCGGCCGCGCGGAACCCTCGGGCAGGCTGGCGGAAACCTTCCCCTTGAAGCTCGAGGATAACCCCTCCCATCTGTATTTCCCGGGAAATAAACAGCGCAGCGAATACCGCGAGGGCGTATTCGTCGGCTACCGCTATTACGATAAAAAGAAGATGGATGTGCTCTTCCCGTTCGGCTTCGGGCTCTCCTACACGCGTTTCGCCTATTCGAATTTGCGCCTTAACGCGGAGGAGATCCGGGATGCCGAAACGCTCGCCGTCGAGGTGGACGTGACGAACGTCGGCGCGCGCGCGGGCAAGGAAACCGTGCAGCTCTATATCAGAAACGCCGCGGGGGACGAGATACGCCCAATTCGGGAGCTTCGCGCCTTCGAGAAGGTGTCCCTCGCGCCGGGGGAAACGAAGACCGTCCGCTTCACGCTCGATTCCCGCGCCTTCAGCTACTGGAACGAGCGAATTCACGACTGGCACGCGGAGAGCGGGGTCTACGGCGTGGAGATCGGCCGCTCGAGCAGGGACATCGCGCTCGCGAAGGACGTGAAGGTCATCTCCACCAGAGAGATCCGGGAGACGTTCGACCTCGACAGCGTGTTCATGGACATCGTCGCGAACCCGCGCGCGAAGGCCGCGATGGAGCCCTACATGAAGTTGATCCTCGGGCAGTTCCTCCCAGACGAGCAGGCGCGCGGCGAACATGAAAGGAGCGCCATCTCGGAGGATATGGCGCTCGCGATGCTGCAATACATGCCGCTTCGGGCGCTCTTGAGCTTCGGCGCGGGCAAGGTCTCGCGCGAGCAGCTCCTCGCGCTGGTCGACGCGATGAACGCGGGTTAAGCCCCCATGAAATACGGCTTTTTCGACGATGAAAAGCGCGAATACGTCATCACCGCGCCCGAAACGCCCCTGCCCTGGCTGAACTACCTGGGCTCGGAGGAGTTCTTTGGGCTTCTTTCCAACAACGGCGGCGGATACTGCTTCTACCGGGACGCGAAGCTGCAGCGCCTCGTGCGCTACCGCTACAACGGCGTGCCGGGCGACGTGGGCGGGAGGTTCCTTTATATTAAGGAAGAGGGGAAGGGGGCGTGGAGCCCCGCCTTCCACCCGTGCGACGCAGCGCTCGATTCCTCCGTCTGCCGCCACGGACTGGGCTATACGGTCTTCGAGGCGGAGAAGGATGGCCTATTTGCCGAGGTCGCGATGCTCGTCCCCCTCGGGGAGAACTGCGAAGTCCATCGGGTGCGGCTCGTCAACCGGGGAAACCGGGAAAAGCGCCTGAAGCTCTATGCGGCGGTCGAGTGGTGTTTGTGGAACGCGCTCGACGACATGACGAACTTCCAGCGGAACCTCAACACGGGCGAGGTCGAATACGAAAACGGCTGCGTCTACCACAAGACCGAGTACCGCGAGCGGCGCGACCATTACGCCTACTTCGGCGCGAACGTCCCGCCCTCCGGCTTCGATACCGACCGGGACGCGTTTCTCGGCCGCTTCGGCGACTGGAAGGAGCCGCGCGCGGTCTTATCCGAAACGAGCTTTTCGAGCATGGCGTGCGGGCGCGCGCCCGTCGCGGCGCTGCGCTACGACGTCGTTTTGCCGCCGGGCGGGGAGGAGACGCTCGTCTTCCGCCTCGGGTACGGCAGGAACGCGGAGGAGGAGAAGTTCGTTTCCCCCAACGTCATCCGAAAGGACGACGAGCGGCGCACGGCGCAGGCGTTCGCCTCCGGCGCGGACGTCGATTGCGCGCTTCTCGCGCTGCGCCTGCACTGGGATAAGCTCCTCGGCGTTTTTCGCGTAGAAACGGGCGACGAAAAGCTCGACCGCTCCGTCAACATCTGGAACCAGTATCAGTGCATGGTCACCTTCAACATGAGCCGCAGCGCCAGCCTCTATGAGAGCGGCATCGGCCGCGGCATGGGCTTCCGGGACGGCTGCCAGGACCTTTTGGGCTTCGTGCACCTCGTGCCCGCGCGCGCGCGGGAGAGGATACTCGACATCGCGGCCATCCAGTTTGAGGACGGCAGCACCTACCACCAATACCAGCCGCTGACCAAGCGCGGCAACGGCGAGGTCGGCAGCGGCTTCAACGACGACCCCCTCTGGCTCGTGGCCTGCACGGCGGCGTACATCAAGGAAACGGGCGACTTCGCGATCCTCGACGCGCCCGTGCCCTTCGACAACAGGCCCGGCAGCGAAGCGCCGCTGATGGAGCATTTGAGAAGATCCGTCCGCTACACCGCGACCCATAAGGGGCCGCACGGGCTGCCCCTCATCGGCCGCGCGGACTGGAACGACTGCCTCAACCTCAACTGCTTTTCAACGGCGCCGGGGGAGAGCTTCCAGACCACCGCCAACTTCGAGAGCGGCGTCGCCGAGAGCGTTTTCATCGCGGCGATGTTCGTGAAATACGCCGGGGAATACGCGCGGCTCTGCGAAACGCGCGGCCTCGGGGAAGAGGCCGCGGAGGTTTTGCGCGAAGTCGGGCTTATGCAGCGCGCCGCGCTCGATGCCGGCTGGGACGGGGAATGGTTCCTGCGCGCGTACGACGCGTTCGGCAACAAGGTGGGGTCGAAGGCGTGCGAGGAAGGGCAGATCTACATCGAGCCGCAGGGCTTCGCCGTCATGGCGGGCATCGGCCTCGCGGACGGCAAAGCCAAAACGGCGCTCGCGAGCGTAAGGGAAAAGCTCGTCGGAAAGTACGGCGTCGAGCTGCTCTCGCCCTGCTACACGCGCTATCATAAAGAGCTGGGCGAGATTACGAGCTACCCGCCGGGCTATAAGGAGAACGGCAGCGTGTTCTGCCACAACAACCCGTGGGTCTGGATCGCGGAGACGATTCTGGGCGACGGGGACGCCGCGTTCGACCTGTTCCGCCGCGTCTGCCCGACCTATCTCGAAGAGGAGAGCGGCGTGCGCCGCACGGAGCCTTATGTTTACGCGCAGACCGTGGCGGGGCGCGCCTCCCGCTCGGAGGGGGAGGCGAAGAACAGCTGGCTCACCGGCACCGCGGCGTGGGCGTTCGCGTTCGCCTCGCAGCACCTCATCGGCGTCGCGCCGGAATATGAGGGGCTTCGCGTAAAGCCCTGCCTGCCCTCCCAGGTCGGCGAGGCGCGCATCCAACGGCGCTTCCGGGGCGCGCAGTACGACATCTTTGTAAAAAGGACCGGTGCGTATTCCCTCTCTTCCAACGGGAAGCGCGTCGCGGGCGAGATCGTCCCCTTCGAGGAGGGGGTCCGCGAATACAGGGTGGAGGTCACGATATGAGCTTATTCCCAAAGGGGTTCCTCTGGGGTGTCGCGGGCGCGGCCTACCAGTGCGAGGGCGCGTGGGACGCGGACGGCAAGGGCAGGAGCATCTGGGACGACTTCTGCCACGCCGCGGGCAACGTCAAAAACGGGGACACGGGCGACGCCGCGTGCGACAGCTACCACCGCGTCGCGGAGGACGTCGCGCTCCTCGCGCGCCTCAACGTCCAGGCGTACCGCTTCTCGGTGAACTGGCCGCGCATATTGCCAAAAGGCACGGGGGAAGTCCTCGAGGCGGGCCTCGCCTATTATGAAAAACTCGCCGACGCGCTGCTCGCCGCGGGCATCGAGCCTTGGGCGACGCTCTATCATTGGGAGCTCCCGAGCGCCCTTTGCGCGGGCGGGAAAAACGGCTGGCTCTCGCGGGAGACGGCGGAGGCCTTCGCGAAGTTCGCCGCGGTCTTCGCGCGCCGCATGAAGGGCAAAATCCGGCGCTATATGACCGTCAACGAGCCGCAGTGCGTGGCGGGCCTCGGCTACGGCAACGGCCTGCACGCGCCGGGGCTTCAGATGCCCAGGGAATACCAGCTGACGGCGCTCTACAACACCATCCTCGCGCACAGCCTCGCCGCAAAGGAAATCAAGGCGATCGACCCCGCGGCGGAGATCGGCACCGTGACCTGCGGCGACCTGCACTATCCGATCCATCCCGGCGAAAAGGCGAACGAGGCCGCGTACCGCGCGGACTGCATGATTCCCGATTCCGACTGGGGCTGGGTGTTCAACCACGCGGTCTACCTCGACCCCATCTTCTTCGGCACCTGGGGAGAAAACGCGCCCGCGTTCATCCGGCAGTTCGAGGCGGCGCTGCCCGAAGGGGAGCTTAATTCGCTCGAAAAGCCGGATTTCCTCGGCGTCAACGTCTATCACGGCATCCCCGTCGACGAAAACGGCGCGCCCGTCAAAAAGCCCGCGGGCTTCCCGCTGACGGCGTGCAAATGGCTCGTGACGCCCGAGGTGATGCGCTACGGCCTCGCGCACATCCACAGGCGCTACGGGAAACCCGTCTACGTCACGGAAAACGGGCAGTCCTGCAACGACCGCGTGTTCCTCGACGGGCGGGTGCACGACCCGGAGCGGATCGACTACGCGCACCGCTATCTTCTGGAATTGGGCCGGGGCATCGCCGACGGGGCGGATATCCGCGGCTACTTCCACTGGAGCTTCCTCGACAATTTCGAGTGGGCGAGCGGCTACGACGAGCGCTTCGGCCTCGTGTACGTCGACTTTCAAACTTTCGAGCGGATTCCAAAGGATTCCTTCGCCTGGTACGCGAGGGTCGTTTGCGAGAACGGCGGAAACCTCTAAGGGAAGGCAAAAAAAGCATATTTCTCTCCCGCGGATGCCAAACTAGGCAAAAACGCGGGAGAGCTTTTATTTTATGAAGAGATTCACCTTGCCGAGGGATATCTATTACGGGAGCGGCGCGATCAAGGTTTTAAAGAGCTTCGAGGGCGCGAAAGCCGTCATCGTCACGGGCGGCGGCTCCATGAAAAAAGCGGGCTTTCTCGATACGGTCGAAGGGCTTTTGCGCGAGGCGGGTATGCACGTGCTCATCATCGACAGCGTGGAACCCGACCCTTCGGTGGAGACGGTCCTGCGCGGCGCGGAGGCGATGCGCCGCTTCCGGCCGGACTGGATCGTGGCGCTCGGCGGAGGCTCCCCGCTCGACGCCGCCAAGGCCATGTGGGCGCTCTACGAGCATCCGGAGGTGACCTTTGAGCAGCTCTGCGTGCCCTTCAACTTCCCGAAGCTGCGCGAGCGCGCGCGCTTCGCGGCGATCCCCTCGACGAGCGGCTCCGCCTCGGAGGTGACGGCTTTTTCCGTCATTACGGATTACGGGACGGGCGTCAAATATCCCCTCGCGGATTACGAGATCACGCCCGACGTCGCCATCGTCGATCCCGACATCGCCATGACCATGCCGGCGATGCTCGCCGCGCACACGGGCATGGACGCGCTCACGCACGCGGTGGAGGCGTATGTTTCCCTGAACGCCGGGTATTTTACGAACCCGCTCGCCTTAAAGGCCATCTACATGGTGTTCGCGTATCTCGCGCCCTCCGTCGGCGGCGATGAAACCGCGCGGGAGAAGATGCACTATGCCTCGAGCATCGCGGGCATGGCGTTCTCAAACGCGCTTCTGGGCATCGCGCACTCCATGGCGCACAAGACGGGCGCGGCCTTCGCGACGGGGCACATCCCCCACGGCTGCGCGAACGCGATCTATCTCCCCGTCGTTATTCGCTTTAACGCGAAGAACCCCGAGGCGAAGCGGCGGTACGCGGAGATCGCGCGCGGCCTCGGCCTCGCGGGCGGCGAGGAGGAAAATGAGGACGCGCTCGTCACCGCCTTGTGCGAAAAGATCGCGGCGCTGCGCGCGTCGCTCGACATCCCCGGGAGCCTGCGCGAATTCGGCGTTGAGCGGGACGAATTCAACCTCAAGCTCCATAACATCGCCGAGCTCGCCGTCAAGGACGCCTGCACCGGCTCCAACCCCGAGCCCGTCACGGTCGATGAGATGGAAGGGCTCCTTCGGGAGGCGTACGATGGGAATTGACAATTGACAATTGATAATTGACAATTATGCGAATAAGGGACGGCCTCCGCTTAAACGATGTTCGGCGGGGGCTGTTCTTTTCGTATGGTCCGGGGATTCGCATCTATGTAGGGGCGGATTCCATATCCGCCCGGCGGCTTGCGGCGCACCGGGGACGGTTCTGCAGGCGCGAGGGCGATGCGGCAGGAATCCGCAGTGCGCCGTCGGGCAGATGAACAAACGGAAAAAGGCAGAACCGTCCCCGACGATCAGGAAGAGATGCGGCGCGGGAACAGTCCCGCGGCGGTTTTCATCGCGTCCCGCTTCCTTACAAACGATCACCGCATGTGGGGCGATCATCACCCTCCTTCGCGCGGAACCGTCCCCGGCGCAATAGCGGGCCAACAACCCGTAAAATGCGGCGCCGGCGCTGTTCAAAAGCGCCTATAAGCTGGTATAATCATCGTGATGGACAGAGTGGACATAAAACCTTTCGGCGAGATACCCCCCGCCGCCGCGCGGGGCGTCCGGCATATCCTCTTCGACGTCGACGACACGGTGACGGACGGCGGCAAGCTCACGGACGGGGCGTATTCCGCCATGTGGGCGCTCTTTCGCGCGGGGTACGCGCTCGTGCCCGTCACGGGGCGGCCCGCGGGCTGGTGCGACATGATGCTCCGGCAATGGCCCGTGCGCGCGGTCGTCGGCGAGAACGGCGCGTTCGCCCTTTATCGGGAAGGGACGGGCGCGGTCAAAACCCTCGTCCACCCGGACGCGGCGAAGGACCCGGGGCCGAAGCTGGAGGCGCTCAAGCGCGCGGTGTTTTCCGCCGTGCCCGGCGCGCGGCTCGCGCGCGACCAGTTCTGCCGCGTTTACGACGTGGCCTTCGACTATGCGGAGGACGAGCCGCGGCTGCCCGACGAGGCCGTCGAGGCCATCCTGCGCGTTTGCCGCGCGCAAGGCGCAACCTGCAAGCTCTCCACCATCCACGTCAACGCGTGGTACGGCGCGTACGACAAGCTCTCCATGACGCGGCTCTATTTTGAGCAAATCGAAGGGGAGGACGACCTTAAGGCGCGCGCGCTCTTCTTCGGGGACTCGCCCAACGACGAGCCCATGTTTTCCTTTTTCCCGCTCTCCTGCGGCGTGGAGAACGTGCGGGATTTTTTCGGAAGAATGGAGTTTCGTCCCGCCTACGTCGCATCCGGACGCGGCGGACGGGGGTTCGCGTACGCCGCGAACAAGCTGATTGAAATCGCCAAAGGCGGATAGGGGAAATATGATTCAGGCATACGATTTTGGAAAAACCGCGGAGGGCGCGCGCGTAACGCGCTTTCGCCTGACGAACGCGGAGGGCGCCTGGGCGGACATACTCGACTTCGGCTGCACGGTGCAGTCCCTTTGCGTGCGGGAAAGAAGCGGGAGGCTGCGGGACGTCGTGACGGGGTTCGACAGCGTCGCAGGCTATGAGAGCAGCGCCTCCTACATGGGCGCGATCTGCGGCAGGGTCGCCAACCGCATCGCGGGCGCGCGCTTCGCCCTCGACGGGCGGGAACACCGCCTCATCGCCAACGACGGGGAGAATTGCCTCCACGGCGGCGGCCGCGCGTTCAGCTTCGGCGTGTGGGACGCGGAAATCGCGGGAGACAGCCTTCGGCTTTCCCGCGTCTCTCCCGACGGGGAGTACGGCTTTTCCGGGACGCTGTTCGCCGAGCTTATCTACTGCTTCACGGACGAGGGCGCGCTGGAAATGACGTACGCGGCCACGAGCGACAAGCCCACGCCCTATAACCCGACCAACCACTGCTATTTCGCGCTCGACAGCGCGCCGGATGTTTCGGACACGAGGCTCCGCATCGATTCCGCTCGCTATCTCGAGACCGACGCCGCGCTCATCCCCACGGGGAAAATACTGCCCGTCGCGGGCACGCCTTATGATTTTATCCGGGAAAAGCCCATCGGCCGCGACATCGCGGCGACCCCCGGAGGATACGACACCTGCTTTTTAGTTCGCGGCACGGGCATGCGCACGGCGGCGCGCGCGTACAGCAGGGCTTCGGGCATCGTGCTCGAGGTCTCGACCGACATGCCGGCCATACAGCTTTATACGGCGAATACCCTCGGCGAGCGCCATGGCAAGGATAACAAGGCGTACGGCAGGCGCAGCGCGTTCTGCCTCGAGACCGAGTTCTGCCCCGACGCGGTGCATCATCCTGCGTTCCCTTCCGGCATCGTCCGGCCCGGGGAACGCTTTACGAGCACAACCGTGTACGCGTTTCAAATATCCTGACCGGGGCGCTTGCCAAAGGCAAAAGCATGCGGTAAACTGGAAAACGGCGGGCATTCCCGCACCCGAAAACCGGCGCGCGTCACGGCACCCGCCGGAAACGCTTCGCCAGCGAAAAACGCCGGATAAAACACAGGGAAACCGCGAACGAATAGATTAGAGCAGAAAAAAGCGAGGGAACCATATGAAAAAACCCGCATGGCTGATCCTTTTAGTCATCTGCGCCGTGGCAGGGCTGGCGCTCGGCGTCACGAACGCGTTTACGAAAAAGGCGATCGAGGAGAGGGTGGGCGCGAAGGACGCGGAAGCCCTGCGCGCCGTGATGAGCGGCGCCGAGGATTTTGAGCAGTTGGAACTCGCCGAAAACGCCGCGGTCGGCGACGTGGCGATACTCGCCTGCTACAGGGCATTAAAGGGCGGCGCGGAAGCCGGCAAGGTCGTCAAGACCTCCGTGCAGGGCTACCGCGCGGAGATCGAGGTGATCGTTGGCATTTTGCCGGACGGCGGCATTTCGGGCATCTCCTGCGGCGGCGAGAAATTCGCGGAAACGCCGGACCTCGGCTCCAAGGTGAAGGACGAGGAGTTCACCTCCCAGTTCGAGGGTCTGAAGGCGCCCGTGGCGCTCGCAAAGGACGGCGGCGAGGTGGACGCCGTGACCTCCGCGACCGTCAGCTCGCGCGCGGTCGTCAAGGCCGTCAACGCCGCGCTGGAATACGCGGCGGGGATCCAATAGGCTTCGGATATACTCCAAAACGCAAAAAAGCGGGCGGCCTTTTTCAGGGGCCGCCCGTTCATCTGAAAATGGTTCCGCCGCGCGGGAATCACGCAAAAAACGCGTACATGCCGACTGCCGCGGCCGCCGCGAGGTTCAGGGAATCTACGAGTTCCGACTGCGGGATTTTCACGCTCACGCCGATTCGGGCGAAGCCGGGGTCCAGCCCCGTGGCCTCGTTGCCGAAGATGAGCGAGAAGAGCTTCTCCCTCGGCCGGTTCTCGGGCCGGAGCTCGAGCCGCCCGTCCAGCATGAACGGGTAGAGCGCGTGGTCCGGAAACGCCGCGCGGTACGCGCCGAAGCCGTCGAACCGGCTGAAGTTCATGTGGAACAGCGCCCCCATCGAGGCGCGCACGGTTTTGGGGTGGCAGATGTCCGCCGCGGGCGTGACGAGCGCCAGGTCGAAAAAGCCGAAGCCGACCATGGTCCTGACGATGGTGCCGAGGTTGCCCATATCCTGGGGGTTCACGAGCACGACGTGCGGCCGGTCGGGGGATATGGCGGCGTCGTATTTCTCAAACACGCCGAGGACGTACGTGTTCTCCTTCTCTTTTATGCGCTCGAACGCGCGGCCGTCCGTGACGGCGGGAATATCATAACGTTTGCACAGCCGCCTGATCTTTTCCGGCTCGAAATAATCCGGGTGGATGTAGACGGCCCTGACCTTCTCCGGCCGCGCCTTCACGAGCTCTATGGCCGCGTACGCGCCGGAGGCGTAGGAAAAATCGTCCGTGCTTTTATAAGGCTTCAATATCGTCTTCATAAGCTCCGCTCCTTAAAATGAAATGTTTAAGGATGCAAAGCCTATTGGAACGGCGTTTGATCTACGCGTTTATCTCCATGCAAAGCGCCGTCTCAATTAGACTTTGCATGGAGCGCGCCCTGCACGGCGCCAAAGGATATGGCCATCCGTCTCACCTGCCCTTATCGTAAATTGCCATTATCGTACCATATTGAGCATGGAAATGCACCTTTTGCGCAAATGAAAAACGCTTCTTCCGTTCAGGGGGACAGTTCTGCCTTTCTCCGTTCGCTCATCTTCCCAACAGCGTCATGCGAGTTCCGTTCCGCATCGCCCTCATGCGCGCAGAACCGTTCCCGGGGCGCCGTAAGTCGGGCGGATATGGAATCCGCCCCTACATAGGCACAATATCGCGTATTACATGAAAACGGCCCCGCCGAACGACGGTCAAGCGGAAGCCGTTTATTATTTGCCTGATTGTCAATTGTCAATTATCAATTGTCAATTGCCTTACAAGTTCTTCCTTCATCAGCTCGCCCAGGCGTTTCAGCCCCACCGGGATATCCTCGATGCAGCAGCCGGAGAAGTTGAGGCGGAAGGTGTGGCGGAAGTCGCCCGGCTCGGCGAAGAAATGCACGCCGGGAACGTAGGCGACCTTCCTCTCGCGCATGGCCTTCCCGACGAGGGAGAGCATGTCGAGCCCCGGGCACTCGCCCCAGACGAACAGGCCGCCCTCGGGCCGCGTGTAAACGCACTCCCGGGGGAAATATTCGTCCATGCTTTCGAGCATGACGTTGAGCCGGCGGGCGTATTCGGGACGGATGCGCGCGAGCTGCGCGGGCATGAGCCCGCGCTCGAGGAATTCCGCCGCCGTCGCCTGCATAAGGGTGGGCGTGATGGTGTCCGCGCCCTGCTTGATGATGACCATCTTGCGTATGGCGTCCGCCGGCCCCGCGACGATGCCCACGCGCATGCCGGGGGACATGGTTTTGGAGAAGCTGTTGAGCAGCAGCACGCGGCCGCCGCGGTCGAACGATTTGATGGGCGGAACGGGCTCCCCGCTGTAGCGAAGGGCGTAATACGGGTCGTCCTCGACGACCATGACGTCGTATTCTTCGGCGAGCTCCGAGATGCGGCGGCGCCGCGCGGGGGGCAGCGTCCTGCCCGTGGGGTTCTGAAAAGTGGGGATGCAGTAGAAAAGCTTGGGTTTGTGTTCGCGCATGAGCCGCTCGAGCGCGCCGACGTCCACGCCCTCGTCGTCGACGGGGACGCTCACGAGCCGCGCGCCGCTGATGCGCATGGTCTGCAGCGCGCCGAGGAAGGTGGGCGCCTCGACGAGTATGACGTCGCCCGGATCGATATAGACGCGACAGATGAGGTCGATCGCCTGCGAGGAGCCTGAGGTGGGCAGTATGCATTCCTCCGGCACGTTTACGCCGCGCGGCTCGAGCATGTGCCGGGATACGGCGCGGCGAAGCGGCGCGTAGCCCTCCGTGGGGCCGTACTGGAGCAGCTCGCGGCCTTTTTCTTCCAGCAAAGCGCCGGTGATTTCCCGGATCTCATCCACGGGAAAGGAGGAGGCGGAGGGGTTCCCGCCGCCGAAAGAGATGACGTCGCCCGCCTGGAGCAGCTTGAACAGCTCCCGGATCGCGCTGCCCGTGATGCCGTCGAGGTTTTTGGAAAATTGCGGCATATCGAAAAATCCCTCCGATCGAAGCCGTGAAGAACCGATGAAATACTTCCTATTTTATTGTACTCTGGCGAAAATGAAGCTTCAACGAAACGGGGCATTATATATCCTATATAAGTGTTACGCGAGGAACTCCTCGGGCACGTTCTCGAGCACCACGCGCAAGGTGCCCTCCTCCCCGGCGTTTTCCCGCTTCAGCCCGTATTCGAGCAGCGCCTTCGCCGCGGCGATCCTGTCCGCGGGCTTCATCCCGCCGTCCGCGCAGATGGCGCGCAGCGTTTTGACGCCCTCGGCGGCGCCCCGTCTGATCATGGATTCGAGTTTATCCGTCATACGATTCCTCCTTATGTTCTTCGCGCGGGGCTTCCATCTCGGAGCGCGGGCGCGCGAAAAAGCGGCATAGCGCCGCCTTTTCCGCATCGCCGCTTGCCGGGATACGCTTATTCCTTGATGAATTTCACATACTTGGTCGGGTCGACGCAGGCGCCGTCCTTCCTCAATTCGAAGTGGACGTGGCTCTTGTCCCCGCATTCAGACACCGCCGTGTCGCCGACGTAGCCCACGGTCGCGCCCGCCTTGATGTTGTCGCCCTCGTTGACGGGCGGCTCCTCCTTCAGGTTGGCGTAGAGGGCGGAAAAGCCGTTTTCTCCCGTCACCTCGACGCAGCAGCCGAGCAGGTCGTCCGTGTAGACCGATTCGACGGTGCCGCCGAACACGGCGCAGACATCGGTCCCCTTGGGCGAGGCCACGTCGACGCCCGCGTGGGTCATCCACTGCTTGAGCGTGCGCGAATAGATCAGCTGATCGACCGCGTAGCCCCAGATGATCTCGCCGCGCACGGGCGGGGACCACAGGGGTTTCGACGTCGGCTTGCCCGTGGCGGGCGCCTGCGTGAAATCGGGGATGGGCGTGGGGGAGGGGGTGGGCGAGGGCTGCGGCGTGCGCAGCACGTAGAGCGTTTCATCCTCCGACTTGCCCACGGCGCCGCCCGGGTCCGTCGCGTCGGGGGATTCTTCGCCGCCCGGCCCGGGGATGAGCAGCGCCGCGGCGAGGCCCGCCGCGGCCACGCAGGTCATGATCACCACATATATGCCCTTCGCGCGCAGGAATTTCGCCGTACCTGTCTTTACGGCCGCGAAAAGAGAAAGCAACCTTTGCTTCATAAAAGCATCACCTCGGCATAAGTATGCCCCACATCTTCCATTTTCAATCTTTTTTCACATTGCGCCCCACTTATGCCTGGACTTATATGATATAATGGCCTCATTACCCGAAAGGAAATGATCTATGTCGAAGGTATGCAGCGTCGGCGGTCAGGCTGTCATGGAGGGCGTGATGATGAAATCGAGCGAAGGCATCGCCCTGGCCGTGCGCAAGCCGGACGGGTCCATCGCCACCCAATATACGCCCATGCGCTCCAAAGCGCAGAAGGGCACCTTCCTCGGGCTGCCGATCGTGCGCGGCGTCGTTGTTTTTATCGAGTCCCTCTCGACGGGCATGGGCACGCTCGCCGAGAGCGCGAAGCTCGCGGGCGAGGAAATCGACGAGGAGCCCGGCAAATTCGAAAAATGGCTGAGCGAGAAGCTCGGCAAATCGACGGAGAGCGTGGTGATCGGCCTCGCGGTCGTGCTCGCGGTCGCCCTGAGCGTCGGCCTCTTTTTCGTGCTGCCCAACCTCGTGAGCACGCTCGCTTTCGGCAAGCTCGCGGTGCACGGCATCTGGAAGAGCCTGACGGAGGGCCTCGTCCGCCTCGCGATCTTCGTAGGATACATCCTGCTGTGCGCTTCCATCAAGGACGTGCGGCGCGTGTTCATGTACCACGGGGCGGAGCATAAGACCATCGCCTGCTACGAGGCGGAGGAGGAGATCACCCCCGAAAACGCCATGAAGCACACGCGGCTGCACGCGCGCTGCGGCACGAACTATCTTTTCCTCGTGATGGCGGTGTCCATCCTCTTTTTCGCGGCGGTCGGCTGGAACGCGAACTTCTTCGTCCGGCTCCTGCTTCGCATCGTCTTCCTTCCCGTGGTCGCGGGCATCTCCTATGAGCTTTTGCGCGTCGCCGCCAAGTACGACAACCTCCTCACCCGCGTCATCCGCGCGCCGGGCCTCGCCCTTCAGCGCATCACGACGAAGGAACCCACCGAGGACATGCTCGAGGTCGCCATCGCGGCCTTCAACCTCGCGATGGGGAGGCGAGGGGATGCGGGGACGGTTGAAAGCTGACAATTGAGGCGCCGCAGGGAGCGATTTTATTAGGACGGATTCCATATCCGTCCTTTTTTCTTCAGAAGACCGGGGGGACGGTCCTGCGCGACAGAAGGCGATGATCGCTTTATATGCGGTGATCATTTGTAAGGAGGCCGAACGCGATGAAAACCGCCGCAGGACCGTTCCCGAGGCTGTTTTTTCCGCGCGTCGTCGGGGACAGTTCTGCCCTTTCCCATTCGCTCATCTTCCCGACGGCGTTAATATGAAATTCTATCCCGCATCGCCCTCGCGCGCGCAGAACCGTCCCCGGAGCATTGCAAGTCGGGCGGATATGGAATCCGCCCCTACATAGACGCGAATCCACGAACCATACGAAAAACAGTCCCGCCGAACATCGTTCAGGCGAGGGAGCGTCTTCTACCCAATTGCTGATAAAGCTTTTCTGCGGTATTACGACGGGTTGTAGCGGAAAAGCTCACCAGAGCCTTATTTCAAAGCGTAGAGAGCTAAGCTTTTTCAATTTCGTCAAACATCCATTCCACGAAGGGGCGAACCCGTATGATAAAATCGCCGTGCGCCCCGCCTGTTGCGAGTGGCTCCCTCAAAACTGCGAGGGATAAATCAAGGACGTCATCAAATCCAACGCTGTTTTCCTTTAACCGTTTTATGACTTCTTCCTGCTTAAACGATTCGAATACGCCTCTGGCCATCAGAAAATACGCGCCCTCTACCAGAATGAAATACCGCGCGAATTTTCTTGCCGCCAAACAGTTGTTTTCCGGCAATTTATCGATGCATTCCGGGCACCTGTTTTGCGTTGCGTCATGTAAACATTTTCGTGCAAATGGCAGCCTTTCTTTTGCAAGCCATTTGTTCGGCGCGTATGCATCGCAGCCCGACGCATCGAGTTGGGAAACGACATCGCCGCCGAAATACAAGATAGAATTGTGTCTTAGAGCAAATCTCGTGAACTTATCCTTTTTAAGAGCCTCTATGGAGCGGATGTTGATATGCGCCCCGTCGATGACATCGAATTGGCCATCGATCTCCGCTTCGGTTTTTGTTATCCAGTTTTTATCCGAATCGCTCAATTCATCAGTTATAAAACCCCAATAATCCAGATCGGACTCGCCCATGATCGCTTCGCTGACGCTGATGCTTCCCGTTACATACACGGCAAGCAATCGATTGGAGAAATGCTCGAGGCATTTTCGCGTCGTCTCTTCAACGACCTTCTGAAAACCTTCCTGAATCATGGGGCATATCTCCGGTCTGAATGATTCGTGTACCTATACTAGGATAGCGTACATCCGATTTTGCCGCAAGATTCTATGTTCTTGGTGAAAAAGCTTTCGTCCTGTGGCAACCGGGATCCACCCTTCTTTAGAAAGCCGGGGGACGGTCCTGCGCGACAGAAGGCGATGATCGCTTTATATGCGGTGATCATTTGTAAGGAAGCCGAACGCGATGAAAACCGCCGCAGGACTGTTCCCGCCGCATCTCTTCCGGGTCACCAGGGACAGCAAGTCGGGCGGATATGGAATCCGCCCCTACATAGACGCGAATTCCCGAACCATACGAAAAACAGCCCCCGCCGAACATCGTTCAGGCAGAGGCCGTTTCTTATTCACATAATTGTCAATGGCACATTTTCAAACCAAGTGCAACAGGTAAAAAGAAAAGAGCTCACGAGGGGATAGCCAGCCGAGGCGTTTGCGGGGTCTGTCGTTGAGGGAATCAACGGCAGCCTGCAGGACGCTCGGAGTAATGGGAAGAAACGAAGATTTTTTAGGAAAATACTGACGGAGCAATCCGTTGGTATTTTCATTTGTGCCCTTCTGCCACGAGGAGTAAGGGTCGCAGAAGTAAACTTTGGCGTTAAGCTGCGTGGCAATCCTGGCATGCCGGGTAAATTCACCGCCTCTGTCGACCGTGAAAGAACGCCTTGATCTAGAAGGGAAATCGCGGAAAGCGTCAATCATGGCGTCGGCATATTCTTCGCCGCTTCCCCCATGGAGTCTGCTCGCGATCAAGAAGCCCGTAACCCGCTCAACATGCGTGGCGAAACCGCCTGTTTTCCTTTGGCCAAGCACGGTATCGCTTTCCCAATGCCCGAACTGGGTACGGGCGTTCACCTCTTCCGGGCGTTCGTGAATTCCGGTAACGTTCTCCCATTTGGTCAGCTTACGCGCCTTTCGTCGCTTGTAATGCCATTTGAGCCGCAGGTCGTGCTTGTCCGTCAGCGCAATGAGCTTGTGGTCGATCCCTCTATATATGCTGCTGTATGAAAACGGTATCGGATATCCGTCCAGCTTCGCCCGGCCCGCGATCTGTTCCGGCGACCATTTCCGCTTAATCAGTTCTTCTACATATGCTCTTGCTGTTTGGTTCGCGAAAATACTTGGCCGATGGCAGGCAGCGCGCCGCTTCAAATAACTGATGTTTGCAGCGGACGCGCTGTAGCTGCCGTCCCGGTTTTGATTCCGGCGAAGCTCCCGGCTGATGGTCGACGGGCTGCGCCCAAGCGTGCGGGCGATCGCCCGCACGCTCATCGCTTTCCCTTGCTCAACCATTGTGATCTCTCGTTCTTTTGTGCTAAGATGTCTGTAGTGATCCATCGGGCGCCTCCTTGTTATGGTTTGTCTTGCAACTCCCATTTTACAAGGCCTTGCCTCCTGGGTCACTCCCTTTTTCCCCTACTGCTGTTGCACTTGGTCTGCTAACTCAGTATTCTCAATTATCAATTGTCAATTGCCCTCGTCCCCGCCGCCATCAGCGCGGCGATGGCGATGGAGTTGAACTTTTCCTCGGCGGAGGAGCCGCGCGAGGTGAGCACGATGGGCGCGCGCGCGCCCACGATCACGCCCGCCATCTTCGCGCTCGCGGTGACGATGAGGCATTTGCCCATTATGTTGCCGCTGTTCATGTCGGGCGTGATGAGCACGTCGAAATCGCCGCAGTGCGGGCAGTCGTATCCCTTGTGCCGCGCGATGTCCGCGTTCATGGCGATGTCGTAGGAGATGGGGCCGTACACCGTGCAGTTTTTTATGGTTCCCTCGAGGTTCATCCGGCGAAGCTCGGCCGCCTCGACCGATTCCTTCATCTTGGGGTTCACGGCCTCTATGGCGCACAGCACCGCGACGCTCGGGTTCGCGTAGCCCATTTTGATCAGGGTGTCCACGGCGTTTTCGATGATGCCCACCTTATCTTCGAGCGTCGGATACATGACCATGCCGCCGTCGGAGCTGATGATGAGCTTCTTGCAGTTGGGCACGCCGCCGAAAAAGACGACATGGCTCATGAGCTTGCCGGTGCGAAGGTCGTTCTCCTTGGCGACCACGGGGCGAAGAAGCTCCCGCGTCTCGATGAAGCCCTTCATCAGCAGGTTCGCGCTGCCGTCCTTGACGAGCTCGACCGCGCGCTGCGCCTCCTGCGCTTCCTCCGCGTGCACGACGCCGCACGCCGAAGGGTTGCGCCCGGCCCTGCGCAAGAGTTCTTTGATCTTCGCCGCGTTGCCCACGAATATGGGCTCCGCGATGCCCTCGTCCCACGCGTGGAGCGCGGCCTCGATGACGGGCGCGTCCTCGGCGCCCGCGATGGCCATCACGCGCCGCTCGGCGCGCTTGCGGCAGGCGGAAACGATGTCCTCATAGGAGTTGAAATGCATGGATGCCTCGCAATCCTCCCGCTCGCCGGGGGGTTATTCCATGTTGTAGCCCGCTTCGAACGCGGCGAGGTTCATGTCCTTCGCCTTCTCGGGGACGTATCGGGCGACGAGCCCCTTCCAGTCAACGCCCTCGAGCTTCAATGCCCGGACGAGCGCGCCGAGCAGCACGATGTTCTGCGCGCGGATGTTGCCGAGCGCTTTGGCCGTTTCCGCCGCGCGGATGACGATGAGCTTGCCGGGGTCGACGACCTTTTTTAGCGCCGCGATCGCGTCGTGCGGGTAGCTCGCCGCGCCCGAGAGGACGGTGATCGGGTGGATTTCCCTTTCGTCCGTAATGAGCGTGCCGCCTTTTTTCAGGTAAGGCAGCGCGCGCAGCGCCTCAGCCTTCTCGAAGGAAATGACCGTGTCCGCCTCGGCGAGGCCGATGTTCGGCGCGTAAACAACGTCGCCGTACTTGATCTGCGTGGTGACGCTGCCGCCCCGCTGGCTCATGCCGTGGATCTCGCTCATCTTCACCTGAAAGCCCATCTCGATGAGGCCCGCGGTGAGTATTTTCGAGATGAGGATCGTCCCCTGGCCGCCCACGCCCACGAGCAGTATGCTCTTTGCCATATCAGCCGCCCACCCTTTCGATCGCGTCGAATTTGCACATCTGGATGCAGAGCCCGCAGCCCGTGCAGGAGGCGGGGTCCGTGATTTCGGATTTGCCCTCCACGAAGGCGATTGCGGGGCAGCCGATCCTGAGGCACATCCTGCAACTGCGGCACTTGTCGCGGTCCACCCGGCAGTGCCTGCCCGCGTTCCTGCGCATGACCTCCTTGATGAGCGCGCAGGGCCGCTTGGTGATGATGACGAAAAGACCTTGTGTTTTCAGCCCCTCCTCGAGCGCCTGCTGCACCGCCGCGAGGTCGAGCGGATCGACCACGCGCACGCGCTCGGGGGAAATGCCCGTGGCGAGCACGAGGCGCTCGATGTCGACGACGGGCGAGGCTTCGCCCATGAGGTTCCTCTCGGTGCCGGGGTTCTCCTGGTGGCCCGTCATGGCGGTGATGGAGTTGTCGAGTATGCAGGCGATCACGTTGGCGTTCGTGTGCACGGCGTCGATGAGCGACACGATGCCGCTGTGGAAGAAGGTCGAGTCGCCGAGGCAGCCGAGCGCCTTTCGCTTATCCCCCTGCAGCTCGAGCGCCTTCGCCATGCCGATGATGGAGGAGATGCCGCTGCCCATGCAGATCGTCGTATCGAGCGCGTTGAGCGGCGCGTTGATGCCCAGCGTGTAGCAGCCGATGTCCCCGCAGGGCACGATGCCCGCGGGCTTGCTGACATAGCGGCTCACCGCGTAGAAGAAGCCCCTGTGCGGGCAGCCCGCGCACAGCACCGGGGGGCGCGGCGGGGCGGCGGCCTCGGCCTTGCCGTACCCCTCGGGAGATTCGTTTAATAAAGAAGGAAAAAGCGGCGAAAACGCGTCGCGGATGACGCGGGCGTCGAGCTCGCCGCAGATGGGGAGCCTCTCCTTGCCGATGCAGCCTGTGAAGCCCTCGGCGCGCACGGCGTTCTCGAGGTACGGGTCGTTTTCCTCGATAATAAGTATGGTTTTATGTTTGGCGCAGAATGTGCGGATGAGCTTTCGCGGCAGGGGATAGGTGAGGCCGAGCTTGAGGTAGTGCGCCGCGCCGCCGAACACTTCCTTCGCGTGCTGGTAGCAGACGCCGGAGGTGACGATGCCGATGCCGCTCTCGCCCTCGGCCGCCTCCACGCGGTTGAAGAGGCAGTCGTCGGCGTATTCCTCAAGCTCTTGAAGCAGCGCCTCGCGCGCGACGTGGCGCGCGCGCGCGTGGGCGGGCAGCATGGCGAACTTCTCGGGGCGGCGCTCGTACTTTCTGACGGGCACGTCCGCGCGCGGTTCGAGCGTCACCATGCTCTTGGAATGGCAGACGCGCGTCGTCATGCGAAGCATCATGAGCGTGTCGAAGCGCTCGGAAAGTTCAAACGCGGCCTTCGCATAGTCCTTGCACTCCTGAGAATCGGAAGGCTCCATCATGCCGATCTTCGCGTGCGCGGCGTAAAGGCGGTTGTCCTGCTCGTTCTGCGAGCTGTGGCAGCCGGGATCGTCCGCGCTCACGAAGACGAAGCCGCCGTTGACGCCCATGTACGCCATGGTGAAAATCGGGTCGGCGGCGACGTTCATGCCCACGTGCTTCATCGCGGCGAAGGCCCGCGCACCGCCGATGGACGCGCCGGAGGCGATCTCCACCGCGGTCTTCTCGTTGGAAGCCCAGGTGCAGTAGATGTCGTTTTTATACTTTTCGCCGATGTTCTCGAGCATTTCGGTACTCGGCGTGCCGGGATAGGCCGAGGCGACCCTGCAGCCCGCCTCGTACACGCCGCGCGCGACGGCCTCGTTGCCGCTCATAATTTCTCTTTCCATGCGCCCTGTGCCTCCGGAATGCGTATTTCAGATAAGTCCATGATACCAGCCTGATTTTATCACGCCGGGCTGGTCGATTCAATGCTCCGCGCACCGTATATATTATCTACTATTTCGCATCATCATGCGGCCTGCAGCGGCAATCTCCGCGATTTTTAAGCGAAGTTCACAGATTGTTGACAATCCGAAACCGCGGTGTTACGATTATATTAAGTATACATTATTTGTCACATCAGCATGGAACCCTCCGGCGGCGTGCCGGTTATTTTAAATTCGAGGGGAGTCATTTCTATGAAGAGGATCTTTGCCGCCATCCTGGTGTTCGCCATGGCCTTCGCGCTCGCTTTGCCCGCGCTCGCCGCCTCCGGCTGGGACAAGCCCGAGCCCAAACCCGGGGATTATGAGGACTTTGTCCTCAGCGCCGAGAAGTATGAGTATTACGCCTCCGCTTCCTCCGGCTATCCCGCCGACGGCAGGTATTTCGCCAGGTGGGACGACAAGAAGGGCATCGTGAAGGACACGCTCGGCCGCGTTCATTTCCAGGTGACGCTTCCTTCGTACGACGACGCGAAGGCGCTCTACCCGAACGTGATGTTCGAGGGCATCTTCATGACGGTGACCTACACCATCACCAACGTGAAGGCCGTCGCGGAGGTCGACCTGCTCGCCGACGATGTGAACTACTACCCCGCGCTCAATTCTCTCGATCCGGCTGACAAGAACGTGTTCAGCGTCAGTTTCCCGGTTGGGCTTGAAGAAGAGCCCGTGGATATCGAGGCCATGTTCGTGTTCGCCGCCGCGTTGGACAAGGAGGTCGTCGCGAGCGTGGAGGTTTCCCTCAAGACCGGCCTGTGGAGCATGAACCAGGAGCAGCCGCAGCTTGCCGCCTCTATCGTTATACCCCCCAATCCGCACTATATCTACCAGTCTAAGACGCTCATGGCGGCATATACGTTCGGTTCGGACGCGGCTTACGGCGAGTTTCTGTTCGTGGATGAAGAGGGCAACGCCCTGATATTCGATGTCGACGACGACGACAGGATTCAGCGCATTTACGTTTCTCCTGTTTCAGGATCCGGATACGGCTATGATTATTATCAGGTGTTCCTCGATGTGAACGGCAGGATCGCGTTTAAATACCTCGACGTCTCCGTCCAGGAGGGGGATGATGATTATGCCGATCTCAAGAAAATGTACGATTTCTTCATGGGTTCGCTCGGCTTCAAGTGGGACGGCACCACCAAGTACATGAACGAGGAGCTCATCATCGCGAACCTTCTGCCGAAATTCTCCAGCAAGGCGACCGTCGTCTTCCCGGCGGGCTATCCGGCCGTCGTAAATCCGTCGGTCGCGCCCCCGCAGACCGGTGACGCTTCCACCGCGGTCGGCTTCGCGATGATCGTTCTCGCGCTCGCCGCCGCCGCGGTCGTGATCGTCAAAAAGGTCCGCGCGTAAGCAATTCCCCTGTTGGGATCACCCGATTGGCAAGAGCGGCCCCGCCGAATGGCGGAGGCCGCTCTCTTTCCGCCGGCGGGCAGCGGTTCGCATATGAAAAAGGGTTCACAAATTGTTGACAACCTAAACCGGCGATGTTACGATATAAAAAATATGCAGTTATTGTCACATCATCCCACGAAACCCTCCGGCGGCGCGCCGGTCATTTTAAATTCGAGGAGAGCCGTTTTTATGAAGAGGATCTTTGCCGCCATCCTGGTGTTCGCCATGGCCTTCGCGCTCGCTTTGCCCGCGCTCGCCGCCTCCGGCTGGGACAAGCCCGAGCCCAAACCCGGGGATTATGAGGACTTTGTCCTCAGCGCCGAGAAGTATGAGTATTACGCCTCCGCTTCTTCCGGCTATGCCGCGGACGGCAGGTATTTCGCCAAGTGGGACGATAAGAAGGGCATCGTGAAGGACACGCTCGGCCGCGTGCATTTCCAGGTGACGCTTCCTTCGTACGACGACGCACAGGCGCTCTACCCGGATGTGCTGTTCGAGTACATCATGCTGACGGTGACCTACACCATCACCAACGTGAAGGCCGTCGCGGAGGTCGACTTGCTGGCTGACGATGTGAACTACTATCCCGCGCTCAACCCGCTCGACCCGGCAGACAAGAACGTGTTCAGCGTCAGTTTCCCGGTTTGGCTCGAAGATAAGCCCGTGGATATCGAGGCCATGTTCGTGTTCGCCGCCGCGTCGGACAAGGAGGTCGTCGCGAGCGTGGAGGTTTCCCTCAAGACCGGCCTGTGGAGCATGAACCAGGAGCAGCCGCAGCTTGCCGCCTCTGCCGTTATACCCCCCAATCCGCTCTACATCTATCAGTCCAAAGTGCTCGTAGCGGCCTATACGTTTGCCGACTTAACGGAATTCGGCGAGTATATGTTTATGGGTCAGTATCTGGTTATGGGTGAAGAGCCGTACGCGCTGATTTTCGACGTCGACGACAACGATAAGATCCAACGCATCTTCCTTGGAAGCCTCTTCTCCTTCCTCGAGGAAACCCCCCCTTACCAGGTGTTCCTCGACGCGAACGGCAGGATCGCGTTTAAAGCCCTCGGCGTCTCCGTCCAGGAGGGGGACGACGATTATGCCGATCTCAAGGAGATGTACGACTTCTTCATGGGCTCGCTCGGCTTCAAGTGGGACGGCTCCGTCAAGTATATGAACGAGGAACTCATCATCGCGAACCTTCTCCCGAAATTCTCCAACAAGGCGACCGTCGTCTTCCCAGCGGGCTATCCGGCCGTCGTAAACCCGTCGGTCGCGCCCCCGCAGACCGGTGACGCTTCCACCGTGGTCGGCTTCGCGATGATCGTTCTCGCGCTCGCCGCCGCCGCGGTCGTGACCGTCAAAAAGGTCCGCGCGTAAGCAATCCCTCCGTTGAACGTTCGATCAGCAAGAGCGGCCTCCGCTGAAAAGCGAGGGCCGCTTTCGTATGCGTTTCGGGGACGGTTCTGCGTGCGGGAGGGCGCTGTGCGACGGAACCCGTAAGACGCCGTCAGGAAGATGGATGGGCGAAAAAGGGCAGAACTGTCCCCGGCGACCCGAGAGGAAATGAAACCCTCACCCGCGGCGGGGTTCGGTGCGGCGGGAACAGTCCTGCGGCGGGTTTCGTCGCTTGCCGCTTCCTTATAGCGGCGCTCCCGCTCGAAGGAATATCACCCTCTGTCGCGCGGAACTGTCCCCGGATCCGGAAAGAACCGGGCGGATATGGAATCCGCCCCTACCTAAAACGCACCCGGCGATTCCGTCGGCCGGTTTGCGGTCAACTGGCTGCCCATTGCGGCCGTCCTGCGCTTCATCATGTCGAGCGCCTGCCGCTTACCCTCGAACATCATGAGCTCGAGGCCGACGTCCGGCGAAATCATATTGAGGCGCACGAGCCCCATGACGGTTTCGTTGTGCGCGGCAACCGTGAAGCGGTTCTCGCGCTGCGCCTTCACGGTGACGGCGAATTCGATGGGCAGGCGGTTTTTGAGCCCCGTGAGAACGTACATGTCCTCGCCCGAGAAGGAGGCCGTTTTGCCGTTCTGCAGCTTCACCGTCCGCGGGAAGGCGCAGAACTCGCGCTCCACCTCGATTTCCATGCGCACCGCCTCCTCGAACGCGCCGTGCGCCACGCGCGCCACCATGCGCGCGCGCTTGCCGGAGGCCTCCTGCAGCGCGGCGATGGCGGCCGCCGCCGTCACGCCGCCGTAGGTCTCCCCGCGGGAGAAGTCCGTCGCGCCGGATTCCTCCTTTACGCCGTCGCGGATGGCGCGGGCGAAGCCCGCGACGTAGGCGGGCAGGGGAGGGGTGGGGAACCACGTCACGCCGCCGAGGCTGTCCCCTCGGTGCACCTCGCGCGACCAGTCGCGAAGGTCGTCCACGTCGAAGCCGGAAGCGCCCGTGACAAGGAGCTTGTTGTGCGAGGCCATGAGCGCGTTTTTTAAAATGATCTGGTCGAGCTTGTCGGAGTAGCGCTGCTGCGTTTCGAACATGTCCGCGAAGCCGTAGCCGAGCGCGGTGCCCTTCCTCGTGAAGAGCGGCGTCACGACGAACGGGTAGCGCCCGTGCGCGAAATAGCCCTCGGGCTTCAGCTCCCGGCTGTCCTCGAGCAGTACGCCGCCCGCGAGCTTCGCCATGTGCACGCGATGGATGCGAAGTTCGGGGTCGTACTCGCGCTCCCAGCACTCGAGAAGGAGCAGTTCGTTCCCGTTGCCGCGGTTGAGGTATCCGTCGCGCCGCGGCACGATCGTCACGGGATCGGAAACCATCTCCTCAAACTTTTTGGAAAAATGCGCGCGGAACCATTCCTCGGGATAGGGGGCGAGCTTGAAGACGGCGCGGGAATCCTGTATGTCCGCCGCAAGCGGGTCGAAGAGCACGTTGTGCGCGTCCGCGTGGCGGATGAACGCCGCGCCGAGGCCGTTGTTCTCGCTCTCGTCGTAGCCCGTTTCCATCACCATGTAACCGCCCACGGCGAGGTCGTGCAGCAGGTTCGCGTATTCCTTCTCGAAGCGGCCCCTGCGGTGGTTTTCGGCGAGGAGCGCCGTGAGCGCCTCGGCGACCGCGCCGTTTTCCGGCGCGTCGGCGGTGACGACCGCCTCGGGAAGCTGATCCATGAGGTCCGCGCGGATGTTCTCCACCGTGGATTGGATGATGGGCGTCACGGGGCGCGGCTCGTTCGCGTCCTTCACGGGCACATCCTCCCAGTGCGCGCCGCGGTAGAGGCGCTCGCATTTGTCGAGCCGCTCCCACTCCGCGGCGTAGGCGTTTCGGTATTCCTCAAAAAGCGCGTAGAGCCTTTCAACGCGCGTCTGTTCGGCCTTGTTCATTTCAATATCCTCCTTTTATGATTTACCGATTCATGAAATCCCTTGTCTGCGCCCCGATCGAGAGTGGGTCGTAGGCGCGCCTGACCGCCTCCCCGGGCGCGGCGCTGCGGCGCGGGCGGGACATGAGCGCGTAGCGCAGCGCCTCCGGCGCGTGGTCGTCCCCGTCCGCCGCGTCCTCGCGGTCGTGCCGGGAATAGGTGAGCATGGGGAGCGTGCGGATGAGTTCCCCGCAGCCGGCAAACACCTGCCAGAGCGGCAGGCCGTCCTGTGCCAAAGCGAGGTAGCTCCTCACCCGCTGCCAGCCCGCCACGCGCGCGTTGTCCGCGGGCGTGAGGGGCACGCCGGACTTCGCGAACAGCTCCGCGATGCTCTCCCCTTCGAAGCCCCCCTCCGCCTTCAGCACCGCGCCGCGCTTCTGCCACATGTCCGGGCTCGCCACGGTGTAGGCGATCTTCTCGCCCTCCGAGAGGGCGCGCACGCGCGCGGCGACCTCGTCCGCCCGCACGGCGCGCACATACAGCTCGCGGTAGGTATAGACGCGTCCGTCGCCGTCCGCGGCGTGCCACAGCACGCAGCAGGGGTCGTTGTAGCCCCAGTCCATGGAGCGGAAGCGCTTCCACCATAGCGGGAGCTCGAAGGGCTCGACGACGTGCCTCTGCCGCGAGAACTCCCTGAAATACTGACCCGCGTGTACGTCCCAGTCCCCGTCGAGGTAGGCGCGGCGCAAATCCTCCGGCAGGCTCTCGAGCGCGCGGACGTAGTCCGGGTCGGCCGCGAGAAGAACTTTGTTGTCCCACACCCGCGCGGGGATGAAGCGGTAGTCCTCGGGGCGCTCGCCGTTCTCGTAGAGGCGGTCGATGAACAGCCGCTTGACCCAGCCGTGGCCCACGTTGCCGGGGTTGCAGGTGTAGTACATCCTGGGGCGGAAACCGTGTTTGACGGTGCGGTTGCAGGTGGTGAGGAAGCGCATCTGCTCCTCGGTGAAGTGCGTGGCCTCCTCCATGCCGATGGCGTCGTACTCCTGCCCCTGATACTGATAGACGTCGTTTTGCCCGTCGCAGTAGCCAAGGCGCAGCCGCGCGCCGTTGGGGAAGCGGAACACGCGCTCGCTCGCGTTGTAGCGGGCGGCGCCCGCAAGCTCCCGCATGAGCGGGATTAAATGGTTCTCGCGAAGCTCCGGGAGCGTGCGCCGGATGAGCAGCGCGTTCAACTCCGGCGTCGCCAGCGCAAGGAGCACGAGCTTCCTTCGCATGGCCCAGCTTTTGCCGCCGCCGCGCGCGCCGCCGTAGGCCGTGTGCCGCGCGCCCGAGACGAAGAACTCCGCCTGCCGCGGGTTGGGCGCGCCGCGAAGAAGGAGCGTCGCGCACATGCTAGATCACCCCGTAGAGCCGCACGGAGAGGTCCCTGACGAGCATCTTCCTGTGGCGGGCGACGGTGGTCTTGTCGCAGGCGAGCTTTTCGGCGATCTCTGCGTCCGTCATGCCGCGCGCGTAGCGCATGTCGAGGGCTGGGAAGTACGGGTCGTCCTTGACGCACTCCATGGCCACGGTCATCTTGCGGATCTCGCGCTCGTCCGCCGCGAGGCGGGAGCGCAGGTAGGCCATCTGCGCGGCGTGCACCTCCTCGGGATCGAGGCGCATGCCGGGGCGGAGGAGGCGCACGAGCGACGAGGAGTGCTCCCGCAGCGCCTCGACGCCCAGGTTCTCCAGTTCCGCAAGCTCCTCCTTCGCGTCCTCGATGCGGGCGCGGATGAGCTTCATCTGATGGAGGCGGCGTTCCGTCGCGGCGTAGGCGGCCGAGCGCGCCTCCTCGCGCGTGACCACATGGCTGTTCCGCCCGCGCGCGGAGCGCGTCTCCGGCAGCACCATCATGTTCTCGATGCCGTAATCCTTTCTTTTCATCTTCTGTTTCCTCCTAAAAATAGAATATATGTTCGTGTTTGTAGGCGCATTCTATCACGCCGGACGGGCCCGGGCAACGGCCAAAAAGGCGAAAACGGCACCTAAGTACCGTTTTCGGGATTCAAATTCGATTTTTGCATTTTGGGCGCCGTGTAAATTTTAAGCCAATAGATCAGTTCAATCCGTATTTTTCTTTCAGCGAGGCGAGCGTGCCGTCCGATTCCATGTCGGAGAGCATCATGTCGGCGATGGAGGCGATCGCGGAGGCCTCGTTGAGGCAGGCGATCGCGTAGCTGACGCTGCCGACGGTTGCGGGGCTCACCTCGAAGGCGTAGCTGTCCCTGTATTTCCCAAGCGTCAGCCCGTCGAGCGCGACGGCCGCGACTTCGCCCGCGAGAAGACCGCGGAACAGATCCTCGTAGGAGGCGTATGCGACGATGCTTTCCGCAAGCCCGTCGTCCGGGTGCGCCTCGACGTAGGCCGCGAGCGCGTTGTAGACGGCGCCCGAGGGGACGTACAGGCTCGTGCCGCTCGCCGACTGGAGGCAGCCGATTTTGATGTTTTGGATCGGCGTCCCCTTCTCGCCCGCGCGCGTGAGGAAATGGATCGTGTCCGTATAGTACGCGCGGGAGTACGCGTATCCGGAATACGCGTTTGCGGGCATGAGGCAGACGGCGGCGTCTATGCTGCCGTCGGAGAGCTTCGCCGCGACGCTCATGGCGTTCACAGGCACGAGTTCCACCGGCTGCCCGCCCGGCCAGGAATTGTCCGCGCGCATGATCCGCTCGGCGAGCAGGCGCGCGAGCTCGATTTCAAGCCCCTCGCCGTCCATGGCCATGCCGGGCATGTCCGCGCGCACGCCCACGCGCAGCACGCCCCTGTCCCAAACCGTCGCGACCTCCGCGCTGTTCATCAGCGCGGGCTCGGAGCGCGTCGCGATGAGCACGACGAGCAGCAACGCGGCGCCGAGCGCGGTGAAGAGCACCCGCCGGGGCGTCCTGCCCTCCTCTCCGCGGAAGGTGATGGGGCTGAACCTGCGTTTTTTCCTGTCCTTGGGGCTGCGAAAGCCCCTGTATGCGCGTACTTTCATTCGTTCTTCGCCTTCGCTGAATATCGCTCGACGATCCAATGGCGTGGGGATATCATGGCTCATTATACCCGCGCCGGCGCGCGTTGACAAGGCGCGGGCGATTGGGATATACTGAATAATCACGAACAAAGTGTGAATTATCAAGGAGAAGAACGACGTATGCGCAACTTGACCTCGGACGGGCTTCGCGAGCTCTACCTTAAATTCTTTGCCGAGCGGGGGCACGCCATCATCCCCTCGGCTTCGCTCATACCGGAAAACGACCCCACGGTGCTGTTCACGACCGCGGGCATGCACCCCCTCGTGCCGTACCTGATGGGCGAGAAGCATCCCGCGGGCAGGAGGCTCGCGGACGTGCAGAAGTGCGTGCGCACGTGCGACATCGACGAGGTGGGCGATTCCTCGCACTGCACCTTCTTCGAGATGCTCGGCAACTGGTCTCTCGGGGACTACTTCAAGCGCGAGTCCATCGCGTGGAGCTGGGAGTTCCTCACGGATGAGAAGTGGCTCGGCATCCCGAAGGAAAAGCTCTATTTCACCTGCTTCGCGGGCGACGCGGACGCGCCGCGCGACGTCGCGGCGCACGACCGCTGGGTCGAGATGGGCGCGGACCCCGCGCATATCTTCTTCCTCGGCAAGAAGGATAACTGGTGGGGCCCCGCGGGCATGACGGGCCCCTGCGGGCCGGATACGGAGATCTTCTACGACACGGGCAAGCCCGCGTGCTGCGCGGAGTGCAACCCCTCGTGCTCCTGCGGGAAGTACCTTGAAATCTGGAACAACGTCTTTATGGAATACAACAAGCTGGGCGAGGGCAGGTTCGAGCCGCTCTCCCAGAAGAACGTCGACACCGGCATGGGGCTCGACCGCACGATCGCCACGTTGCAGGGCGCCGAGAGCGTGTTCGATACGGACGCGTTTACCGGCATCATCGCGAGGATCGCGGAGCTTTCCCGGAAGAATTATAAGGACAGCGACGCGACCGTCCGCGCCTTTCGCATCATCGCGGACCATGTCCGCTGCGCGAGCTTCATCATCGGCGACCCGCGCGGCGTCACGCCCTCGAACATCGACCAGGGGTATATCCTAAGGCGGCTCATCCGCCGCGCCATCCGCTACGCCATGCAGCTCGACATGCCGCAGGACAGCCTGAAGCACGTCGCTGAGGCCGTGATCGAACGCTACGGCAAGGTGTATCCCGAGCTGGAGCAGAACCGCAATAAAATCACCGAGGAGCTTTCCCGCGAGGAGGCCCGCTTCCAGCGCACGCTCAAAAACGGCATGCGCGAGTTCGAGCGCGTGAAGGCCAACTTCCCCGGCGGCGTCATCGACGGCGTCACCGCCTTCCATCTTTACGACACCTACGGCTTCCCCATCGAGTTTACAGAGGAGATGGCCGCGGAAAACGGCCTTTCGGTCGACGCGAAGGGCTTCGAGGAGGCGTTCGCCGAGCACCAGAGGAAGTCGCAGGCGGGCGCGGAGCAGCGCTTCAAGGGCGGCCTTGCCGACACGGGCGAGCAGACGGCGCGCCTGCACACGGCGACGCACCTTTTGCAGGCCGCGCTTCGCAAAGTGCTGGGCGACAGCGTCGCGCAGAAGGGCAGCAACATCACGGCGGAGAGGCTGCGCTTCGACTTCAGCTTCGAGCGCAAGCTGACCGAGGAGGAGCTCTTAGAGGTCGAGCGCCTCGTCAACGCCGCCATCAGGGAGGACGCTGAGATCACCTGCGTCGAGATGTCCGTGGAAGAGGCCCGCGCCGAGGGCGCCATGGGCCTTTTCGGCGACAAGTACAGCGAGCGCGTCAAGGTATACACCATGGGCAACTTCTCCAAGGAAATCTGCGGCGGGCCGCACGCTTCCCGCACGGGCGAGCTCGGCAGCTTTAAAATCAAGAAAGAGGAGGCCTCCAGCGCCGGCGTGCGCAGGATCAAGGCCGTGCTTGAGTAAAAATGGCGCAGTGGTTCGGGTATGATTGGCCCATCGAGGGCGCTATGGCGCGCTTCGAGGTCGATATGGAGCTTGCGGACATTCCCTCTGCGGAATGGCCGGTGCTTCTGTACCTGAGCTGCGAAAGCCGTCGCCGCGAGGCGCACTCCCTGAGCGCCATCGAATCCGCGCGCGCGGAGAGCCTGAAAAAGGGCTTCCTCAAGCAAAGCGCGTGCCTGTACGCGGGATCGATCGGGATCGGCGCGCAAAGGCAGTTCTATTTCTACGCGCAGGAGAGGCGGCTAAAGAAGCTCCTCGACGAAATCGCGGACCGCGAGCGCATATTGCTCTGTCGCGCGGGCGGCGCGGAGGAGCCGGAGTGGGTGACCTACCGCTCGCTGCTCTATCCGGACGCCGCCAAGCTCCAGACCGAGCGCAACGGGGACCAGATCGCCCTTCTGCGCAAGAACGGGGACAATGCCGCGAGCCTTCGCCGCGTCACCCTCTCGCTGTTCTTCGCGACGGAGAGCATCATGCTGCTCTTTTCCGAGCAGGCGCGGCTTTCGGGCTTCGCCATCGCGAAACCCGTCTATGAGCCGGACCATGAGCTCGCCTACGGCGTCGCCATCGTGCGCCTCGCGACGCTCGAGAAGGCCGAGATCGACGCCCTGACCACGCGCGCCATCCGCATCGCCGAAAAGTACGGCGGCGAACTGCGCTACTGGGATTCGCCCGTCGTCCGCCGCGGAGGGCCGATCATGGAGAACTGACAATGAATTTGTCAATTCTCTAGCGAATAGCGAATAGCGAATAGTGAATCGTGAATAGCTTTCCGCTGCGGCGGGGAAAAGCGCATAAAATCGGGGATTCCGCTTGCGGAATCCCTTCGTGCAGCAGTTATTCGCTAAGCCAGTTGGCGCAGCGCGTCAATTGACCCGAAGGTCATGCCCTTTAAGCTCGATCACGCTGTATCCCTTCTGCGAAAAGAGGCGGGAGAAGATGCGCTCCCCGTAATTGTCGAGGATCTCCGCGCGGTCGAGGTTGGTCGCGACGACCGTCGCCCGCCCGGCGTTGCCGCGCTCGTTGATGGCGGCGAAGAGCGCCTCGAAGGTGATGGAGGGGATCATCGGCTCGGTGCCGAGGTCGTCGATCAACAGAAGCTCCGGCTCGCACAGGTCGGCGGCGGAGGCGCGCTCGCGCACGGCGCGCAGCATCATGTCGACGATGTTGTAAGCCGTGTACTTCTGCACGCTCCGCCCGCGCTCGAGCGCGCGGCGGCCGATGCAGTCGAGGAGATACGTTTTGCCCACGCCCGTCTCGCCCATGAGGATGAGGCCCGGCGCGCCGTTGAGCGCGAGCTCGCCCGCGAACAGCTCGCAGAGCTCCCTCGCGCGCAGGCTGCGCCGCTTCTGCTCGGCGTTTTTATAGATCGAGGCGCTGAACAGCTCGAAGCGCGCGTCCGGCGCGAGGCCGGAGGAGGCGTATTTGAGCGAAAGCAGCTTTTCCCGCGCGCAGGGGCAGAGCGCACCGTCGGGCAGGCAGCCCGTGTCGCTGCAGCGGGGGCATTCGTAGGGAATTTCAAGATAATCCGGCGCGTGCCCGTGGTCCGCGAGCAGCCGCGCGCGCTCCATAGAAAGGCTTTTCAGCTTTTCGTCCACCGTTTGACGGTAAGCCGCCTTATCCGGCGCGGAGCGCAGGCCGATGGCGAGGTGGAACGCGGCTTCCCGCATCTCAATCTCGATTTCAGCGAGGCGGGGGATGGCGGCGTGCGTTTCGCTCCTTCGCGCGTCGTATTTTTGCAGCGCGCGCGCGCGCGCCGCCGCGTAGTAGGCGGTAAGCTCTTTTCGCAGCATGTTCCCTCCGCGCGTAATCCCTTGGATATATCATTATAAACGAAAAACCCGCGCCGGACAAGGATCACGGCGCGGGTTTTGAGGCGGTGTCGGCTTACGTTTTGTTTTCGTCGTTTTGGTTGTTCTCGTTTTCGCCGGCCTTCGCGTCTTCGGTTTCACCGGGCTTCGTTTCGTCGGAGCCGCCCAGCTTATGAAGCGCGTTCTTGAGCACTTTGGGCAGCGGAAGCCCCATTTCCCCGGCGTTTTCGAGGATGCTCAGCCCTTCGTTCGCGATGTAGAACACCATTACCGCGGAGCGTATGGCGCTGTTCGCCTCGGGGATGATCCGGTCGATCATCGTGGCGAGCGCAACGAGGGCGAATATGAAGAGCTTTTTGAGCAGCCCCTGAAAGCCCACGGAGCTGTCCAGCTGTTTGAGGACGGCAGCTTTGGTGATGCCGGTGATGTAATCGATCGCCACGAAGGCGACGAGCGTCATGCACAGGGAGTCCCACGGACCCCACAGGTACGCGGCGATGCCGCCAAGGGTTGCGAAAGCCGCTTTGATCCATTCGAGTGTTTTTGCAGTCATTGTTCAATGCCTCCCTCTATACAATCAATATATTTCACATGCATGTAACCTGTGACAAGCCCTCCCGCATGGAAAATTGCGACCTGCCCCCAGTCCTTCTCCGCCGAAGGGAGGAAGAGCATGGGATCGCCCTTGTGCGCGACCGCCAACGCCGCGTGTTCCGTGCCGGGAGCTTTGCGCACGTTGACGCTTCCCCCCGCGCATACGGCGAAGCGGGTCTGCCTCGGGGCGGCTTTTGCGCCGTCTTCAGCGAGGCAGGGGAGCGCGCCGAAGCGGTTCCAGTAGTTTGCGCCGGACGCGTCGAGCGGGCGGATCACGACGCCCGCGCTCCTTCCCTGCGCCTCGATCGCCAGGCCGTCCCCGAGGTAGACGCCCACGTGATGCGCCTTTTTGCCGTTGTGGCGAAACAGGAGATGCCCGGGCGTGAGCGCGCCCCTTGCGATCTCTTTGCACGCGGCGAGGAGCCCCGCCGCGCTTTTGTCTTCGGGGAAATAGCCCTTGACGTCCTTGAGGTAGCGCATGAGAAGGCCGCTGCAGTCGAAGCAGGGGACGTTGCCGTCCCCCGCTTCAAGCCGCTTTCTGATATACTCCTTCGCGCGCCTCGCGTTCTCGCCGCTGTTCTCGCGGGCGTCCACCCAGCTTTCCCACGAGGCGGAAACGCGCTTCCCGTCGAGGATAACGCTCCCGTCGGGACGCGCCTCCTGCCCCTGCGCGCCCCACACGTAGGCCGCGCCCCGCCGCGCCGTGAGCCAGGCGATGAAATCCGATGTTCTGCTCATTCGGCAACCTCCTTCCAGAATTCCGCGTTGAGCGGGGACCTCGCGAGCGCCTTCGCGTGCGCGCTCACGCATTCGTAGGTTTTCAGGCGAAAGCGCGCCTTCATGCCGAGGGGGATCGCGGCGCCCGAATCGAGCTCCGCCCAGGCGGGCAGCGCGAGCAGCGCGCGAAGCGCCGCGAACGCCCGCTGCTGCTCCGCGCGCCACGCGCGCGCCGCGTCGGTCGTGCGGATGGGCATCTACTCCACCTCCCCGGTCAATATGTCGATGATCTGTTCATAATCGGCCTCCGGCTCCGACGCGGGGGCGGTGAAGCTCGCCCCGCCGTCCTCCGTCGTCCAGCCGATGCCGCACTCCGTCCCGTCCACGCAAACGAGGCGCGCGCCGAGCGCCGTTTCCAACTCGGCGTACACCTCCTCCTTTGCGACGATGATGTTCGTGACCGCACTTTCTTTGATAACCGCCGCTTTCATATTCCCTCCTTACGCCGGAATCCGGACCCAGACGACGCCCTGATAGCCGTTGCCGCCGTTCCGGTCCGTGGTGCCGTTCGATCCGCCGCCGCCTCCGCCGCCGCCATAGTAAGAGGCGGCCGCTCCGGCGGCGTTGTAGGCCCCGCCCGCGCCGGCGCTTGCGTCGCCCGCCGGCCCAGGCTGCCCCTGCGGGGAACCCACGGAGATGCGATGCGCGCCGTCTCCGCCGTTCGTCCCGCCCGCGCCGCCCGTGTAGTTGCCGCCGCCTCCGGGGCTGTACGCGCCGCCGCCTCCGCCGCCGCAATGCGGGCTGAAATAGGACGCGTCGTCGAAAGGCTTTTTGCCGATTGCGTCGCCAAATTGATACGCGCCCTGCGATGAAGAGTAGCCTCCCCGGCCGCCGCCTGTGCCGACGCCGGGGATCGGCCCCATGGCGCCCGCGTCGGAAGCGCGCCTGAGCGTGGACTGACCTCCCAGCGATCCATAATTGCTGGAAGCGGCGCCCGCGCCCCCGGCTCCGATCACCACGCTCAAATCGTCCAGAAGCAGCCCGTACAGATTGAGCATCCTTCCGCCGTAGCCGCCGTGATTCGCTCCGCCGCGTCCGCCGCCCTGCCCGCCGCTTACGACGCAGACATCCGCGCGGATGCCTTTTTTAAGCTGCGCGGCGTTGAAGCTCAGCGTCCCGCTCTGCTTGATTTCCAGCAGGCGGTACTGCTTCCCGTCGCCGAGCGTCACGACGCCGCGGTCGGTCATGCCGGGAGCGCCCGCGCTGTGGGAGGCGAGGACGGCTCCCCCCTTTACCAGGGAGGAGCCGCCCGAAGTCGCGTTCGTCCTGCCGATCATGCGCCCACCGCCTTCCAGAAGGTCAGGGTCCTGATCGTCACGACCGCCGCCGGGGTTTCCGCGGCGTAGAGATATACGCCGCCCGCGTACGTTTCGGCGACCGGCGCCAAAAGACCGGACACGGCGTCCGCGAGCGCGAACGTCACCTCCGGCACCATGTCCGCCGCGGCCCCCGCGACAAAAACCGCGGCGCGCTTGGGGTAGGCCGCGTAGGTCGCGTCGTCGGCCCACGCGCCGGTCGCGACGCTGAGATCATGCGCGCGAAGCGGCGGCTCGTAGTAATCCGCGTTCGCCGCGGCGGCGCGCACGTTGCCCGCGCCGTCCCCCATGAGTATGCCGGAGATTTCCGCGATCTCGGGGAGGGTCTCCACGGCCGCTTCCAGCTCCGCCACGAGCCCGTCCGCGTCGCCGATGGCTGCGTCGAGCCGGTTCTCGAGCGCGAGATAGCCTTGCGCGCGCGCAAGCTCGGCCGACGCGCGTGCGATTTCCGCCCCCGCGCGCGCCGTTTCCGCGCCGATGCGCGCCGTTTCCGCCGCGCCTCTCGCGTCTTCGGCGCCGGCGCGGGCGGCTTCCGCGGCGTTCCGCGCGGCCTCGCCCGTCCCGGCGGCATCGATGGCCGCCTGCGCCTCGTTCAGCGCCAGGGCGGTTTGGGCCGAGAGCGCTATCGTGTCCGCGAGCAGCGAGGTCAACAGCGGGTATTCGGGCACGGCCGCGATGGTGTCCGCGTTGAGTATGCTCCTGCGGCAGCGGAAGTTGAACTTCGCGCTTGTGACGAGGGTCGCGAGCGCCGCGCCCGAGTAGATCTGTATCTCGCACTCCACCATGCCGGGCGCGAAAGAGGAGGCGAAAAGATCGATCGAAATCACGTTGCCCGCGTCCCCGCCGAGCGTTATGCCGTTCTGTTCGGTGCCGCTGTCCTGCGAAACGGTCGTCCCGTCCGATTTGGAGAAGAGCGCCATCACGCGGCAGCCCGCGAGGTCCACGGGCTCGCCGTCGTCGGCGAGGGAGATGATCAGCTCGTTCCCCGTATCCCCCTCGACGAGCGTGAACGCGCGGTTGGAGATGGGGCGGCTGATGTCGAGCGCGATTTCAAAGCGCTTCTTCACTTCGTGCTGTTCTGCCATAGCCTACCTCCCGCGCTCGTCGCGCCCGAACCGGTCGCGTATGCGTACTGGCGTTTGAGCGCCTCGTAGCGCTCTCGCCCGAGCGCCTCGATGAGCTCCTCCCGCCTTTTCGCCCACTCCTCCGACGGGGAATAGAACAGTTCCCGCCTGCCCGCGGCGCCGAGCAGCGCCACATATTCGAGATAATCCTCGGGGGAGAGCCGCGGTTCTTCCCAGGTGCCCGAGGGCGCGACGCCCGCGACGCCCATGCCGTTAAGATAGCTCTGGTACCACTGCATGGCGATGCCCGCCGCGGCGCTGCCTGCGCTCTGCGCCATCTGCGCGTTCGTGCGCGCCGCCTCGAACTCGAGCGAAGAATAATGCTCGAGCGCGGCGGCGATGCGCTCCGCGAGCGTCGCCGTATACTGCGCCTCCATCATGGACACGTCCCCCTCGACGTCGTCCCCCTCGCGCTCCTTCATGGAGCTCACGTAGGTGGAGGCCGCCATCCCGCGGGAGGCCGCGTCCGCGTCGATCTCGGCCATCGCCTCCTCGCCGCGCCTTCGCCGGGTTTGGATCGCGAGGTCCACGCCGGGGCGCAGGGCCTCCGCGTAATCCCGCGCGATCTCCTCGCGGGAGGGGACGCTCACCGAAACGCCCGGCGCGGCGATCATCCCGCGGATGGCCTCGTAATATTTCGGGAACGCGTCTCCCGCGGCGCCGAACGGGCTGGACATGCCGTATATGCCCGCGTTATACCTCTCGTACGCCGCCTGCGTGACGGGGCCCCAGATGCCGTCCGCCGTGACGCCGAGCATCCTTTGGTAGTCCTTGACCTTCTCGCGGCTGTCGACGCCCGAAGGCGTCGCGTAACCTTTGAGAGAATAGCTTGCCATAGTTCCTCCTTTCGCTCACAGGGAGCCCAGCGCGTTTTCAACCGAACTGAGGCGCGCCTCCAGCTCGGCGATCTTCTGCGCCATGATCGTGAAGTTCTGATTGAGGCAGTTTTCGATCGCCCGGTTTTTCTCGTATTCCTGCCCGCCGTTCGCATCCGCGGCGAGCGCGGCGAGCGCGATGTAATAGAGCGCGCGCATGTCAAGCGCCATCAGATGGTCCTCCTTTTCTGTTCGAATTCGATTTCGGCGCCCGAGTTGATGGAAAAATGCCCGCCCGCTTCGTTGTAGAAGCGAAGGCTGAACGTGCGCCCCTCGTTCTTCAGGGGCACCTCGAGCACCGCGCTCCCGCCCTCGGGCAGAAGCAGCCTGTGCGTTTCCGTGATGTTGCCCGTTTTGACGTCCACGAGCGTCGCGGACGCGCGCGCGTCGGAATTGCCGCGCAGGTACAGCGCGCGCATTCCCTTGACGGCGCTTTTCTCGCGAAGGTCGCTTTCCGGCGTACGCCACCAGGCGGAAATCGGCGCGCCGTCGTAGGTGCCCCCCTCGTTGAAGCGGCAGACGTGCCGCGCGGCGTCGACGAGGTAGAGTTTCCCATCCCGCGCGGCGAGGCCCCGTACGTGAAAGCCGCGCCGCAGCATGTAGGTCCCGCGCACGAGGTCGTATTCCACGAGCGCGCCGCCCTGCGCGTCCTCAAGCGAAAAATATAGCCTGTCGCGGCACAGCGCGCCCATCGAGCGGGAAACGTCCGCCGCCGCGAGGATGTTCCGGATGCGCCGCGCGTCCCGCATGGGTTCGGCTGTCACGCCGTTGAAGCAACACATGCCGCCCGCCGTCATGAAATAGAGCGCGTCCCCGCATTTGACCACGGCCGTGTTCGCCGTGCGCTCGGCGCGGGAATCGACCTCCTCGATGGTGAAGTTGCCGGGCCTGTCGCCGAGGAGCCGGTAGATGCTGTGCTTCTTGAAGATGACGAGCTGGTTGGAGAGCGCGGCGAGGCCCAATATGGGATCGCTCGCGATGCTGCCCACTTCCGCGTGCCCGCCCTCCACGTTGGGGGAAGCCTCGACCGGCCCCCAGGATTCGATGCTCCTTCCGCTGCCGGGAAGCTGGCTCCAATAGAGCCGGTTGGGGTTATCGGGGTCGCCCGCCGCGAAGAGCCTTCCCCGGTACATCGAAAGGTACAGCGCGTGGATGTCGCTCGCCTCCTCGCTGCTGCCGAAAAGCGTCGCCGAGGTCCCGTCGAACTTGACGAGCCGCCTCTCCCCGCAACCGACGACGAGGTAGTCCGTGCCGCCGATCTGCGCCTGCTCGAAGTCGAAGCGGTGCAGGGCGAGGCCGCCTTCGTAGGTATAGACCTCCCGCCAGCTTTCGCCGTCCCACGCGCAGAGGCTCTCGCCCGCGGCGCATACGAACATGTCGCCCGCGCTTCTCGCGTAGACGCACAGCGCGTGGATTTCTCCCTCCCCGGGGACGGGCGCGGGGATGTGACGCGCATAGCCTTTCGCGACGGCGAGCGCGCCGTTTTCCGTGTCCATGTTGCAGGCGTCGGGGCGCATGGAGAAGGGGATCGCGTTCTCGTCGCGGGACTGGTCGATGCCGTAGAACTCGTCGATCCTGAAAATCTTCACCGACATCGCCCTCACCACCTGTTGACGATTTTGTATTCGTCGGGGCTGCCGAGGCCGGGGCGAAGCATGTGCTTTCCGGCCTCGTACATCTGGAAGTAGACGTTGCCGCCGCGCTGCACGGAGACGTCGCCCGAGGCGCGCTCGCGCCCCACGACGTAGGTCACGATCAGCGCGTGGCAGGGGAGGGGCAGTTCCGGAACGTCGGTCGCGGCGGAAAGCTCCCTCGGCGCGAAGGCGTAGGTGATTTTAATTTCGCCGTCCGCCGCGTTTTCGACAAAGAGCTCGCCCGGGTTCTCCCCGCGGCGGAAGGGGAGGGCTTTTCCGTCTTTTCTGACAAAAAGCACCTTGAGGCAAGGCCGATCGAGCGCACCGATGTCGAGCCGCCCGCCCGCGATCGTTGCGGTTTCGGTTCTTCGCGGCTGCGCCGCGGATGCGAGGTCGATCAAAGCGTCGTTGGCGAAGCGCGTGAGCTTGTCGCGCCACACGTCGAGCGTCTGCGCGTCGTGTCCGCGGTCGAGCTGCGCGAGGGCGGAGACGATGATGTCGTTGAGCGTCATTCCAATCCCTCCTTACGCCGAGAGCTTTTTGCCGCGCCCGGCCCTGTATTCGCGGATCGCGGCTTTGGCAAGCTCCGTGACGCGCGCGTTCTCGCCGATCAATTCCGCGATGGCCTCCGGCACCTCCACGGGCACCCCGCGCCGGATGCGGAAGAAGTAGCCGTTGAGGCAGCCCTCCCACGGCGCGCCGTCGGGCGATTGTGCGATAACGATGCTCACCTTCCTCTGCGCGGCGAGCGCGCGTCCCGTGTCCCCGGAGATCTTGTCGATCTCGTTCTCGTTGAGATAATCCATGGAATCCTCCTCGTTTCGGGTTTCCCCGTTTTTTTGCCGTTTCCGCCCGTGTCGGGGCCGGCGGATGCGGGCATATAAAAACGGCCCCCTGCGGAGCCGTCCTTACCGGATCGCGTATTCTATTTTGGGCGGTTGCCTTAGGAATGGATAAGGCACTTACTCCTCCACCGGCTCCGCTACCGCCACGGTGAAGCAGAACCATAAATCCCGCCCCCTGTCGTCCGTGAAAAACACCTTCACAATGTAATTCCCGGGCGTGTTGAAGTCCACGTCGCCTTCGAGCGTGTAGTCGAGATCTGTGATGTTATAAGGTTCCACGAACATTCCCTCTACCGGCTTTACTACGAGACCAGAAAGGTCGATTGCACCTTCATGTCCTACCGGATAAATAATGTTTGAGGGAGGAGTAAGCATGTAGGCGGTGGCGTTTTCACAATATGTCGGCTCGAGTTCCTCGTATGTGAAGTCATCTTCGGGAACACAGGAATCGACATTGTATTTTCCTGGGGAAACAACCTGAATCGTAAATTGGAAGTAACGCTTCCAGAAGAAAAACAGATGCCTTTTGGCGATTGAGACTATATACGTCCCCTCTCTAATGAGATTTGCGTTTGTGTGAAAGTACTTCCCGTCATAAGCATCATAGTCATATGATTCTAGGCTGATTTTCACATGGCGACCGCCATTAAAATCAGCGTACTCTATAATTCTCCCACCGCTTGCGTTCAGTTTCTGATCCTGTCTAATCACATAAATCAGTTTATCGGGAGGTTTCACCAACATTAAGGCTTGCATACGATAATCGGGAAGTACGGAGCAGCTTGTGAGCAGCAAGGCTAGAAGAACGCTTATTAAAACAACTAAGAAACGTACTATAGGCTTATTTGCTGCCATAATCTAGAGATCCTCCGTTTTCGTAGTATTGCCGTTCCGCTTCTTCTGCAAAAAGGCCGAGCTGCTGCCGGAGTTCATCAAAAAGGTAACCTGGGTTTTTATATGCTTCATATAAGTCAAAGCCGAGGGGCCCATGTTCTTTTTCCCAGTAACGCTGGACTAGATTTATGATAACCTTAGGCATGTTGCGATCATATACTTGATTATAGATGCTAATACCAGTAGTATCAACGCTGTGAAGGTTGTTATACGGCACTTCCGGCGGATTCTTAAACCATCCTTTTAAAGCGATCAGGGCGTCCTGATAATCCTTGACATCTTTGGCGTTCGCCGGGGCTTGCGTTAATGCAGAACTCATAATCCCGCCCTTGGCTCTAAGCAATTCATTTATAATCTCTTCCGGCCGTACCAAGTCGTAGATATGCCCCTTAGGTGTTGTGAGATAGATATTACCGGAAAGCATCGCAACAGCGGTATCTCCGATTCCTCCCGAGTACGTATCGGAAACATTATCATATGGATGCGAGTGCATAAACCCTTCATAGGTAATCCGTTTGGAATCGAGAAGTCCATTAAGAAAAGTATTTTCCCATTCCCATAAAGCATCCGATAGATATGGTACGATCACATTGTCCAACTCGCCTACGAAGATTTCGCCAGTGAAATAGTGCCTTTTCCCGTCGATCATCACCGAGTACAGATTACAGCACGCCTCTTTGTTTTCTCTCGCGGTCGTCAGGTTGAGCAGGTTGCTGGCATATACAATCACAGCGTCCTTATTGGTAGAGAAATCAGGCCGGCCGTCGCTGCCTTTCGACGTATCTCCTTCCTTCGGCGGCCTCGTCCTTCCCGTGCCGGGTTCCTCGTAGACGGAGGGCCTGTCGCTGATATCCCGGTAGGAAAAGCGCTTGAGCGCCTCGTAATCGGCCTGGATCGGCGTCTTTTCGAGGGCTGCGGTTTCCTTGCCAAAGTACGGCTGCGCCTCCGGGCGCACGGTCGGCCGGTTTGATGCGCCCGCCATGGGGCGCATCAATGCCGGGAGGATCGTTTCCTGATGGAGTTGGGATTCGGCAGCCCCGGTTTCCCAAGGCTGCCGTATCTACATCCATCCACGCTTACCTCTCCACCGGCTCCGCGACCGCCACGGTGAAGCAGAACCATAAATCCCGCCCCCTGTCGTCCGTGAAAAACACCTTCACAATGTAATTCCCCGGCGTGTTGAAGTCCACGTCGCTCTCGAGCGTGTAGTCGAGATCTGTGATGTTATATTCCTTCGGGAATAAGCCTTTTGCCGGTTTTACTACTATGCCCGACAGGTCGATTTCGCCTGTATAACCAACAGGGTAAATGATGTTGAGTGGAGGAACAAGCATATAGGCGCTGGTATTTATACACTTGGTTGATTCGGCATCTCTTGCATAAAAGTCTAATTCCGTTGCCGGTTGAGGGCTATAGGTTTCCAAAGAAACGACCTGTATGGTGTATTGAAAATAAACCTTCCAGAAGAAAAACCACCGCTTATGGGCGACGAATACCGTATATACGCCCGCTTTTTGAAAATCTGTATTGGTATGTATATAGCTCTGCTCAAAATGAGAAAGGATTCTTTCAAGATAAAAGCCCTCAGGATTTATGACATCCTGATGCGTTCGCACAACCGCGCCCCCAACGTCAATTTTATCATCCTGTCCGACGGAATAAATGATCTTATCGGGAGGCTTGATTAACATCATTGACGTTAGCCTATCATCGGCATCAATCATACAACCTGAGAACAACAAGGCGAGAAGGATACATAAAAAAATGATCTTACTGTGTTTTGGTGCTTTATTTGTTGTAATCATATCTTTTACCTTCTTCACTAAGTTTTTCATATCTATCTTCTGAAGCCTCAATCATACCCTGTAAAAGCAGTTCCAGAAAAGAAGAAAGTTCCTCATCGTATCGTTGTTTTACTTGAGCTACGATAACATCATTGTCATTTGGAATATAGCCTTCGTTTATATTCCTCACATAGGTAGTGTCAATACTGGAAAGGCCATTATAGGATTTGGATGGCGGGTTCGAGAACTTGCTATCCCATGCCTCTTTTGCGGTTAATTTTTTAATCCGACCGCTTTGTGTTGTAAGGTAAATATCGCCCGAAAGAAATGCAACAACGCTGTCCGGATTAGAAAAACTTTCAGAACTGCTAGAGTATGGATGTGAGTGCATAAATCCTTCGTATTTAACTGGATTGAAATAGGACAGCCCCACTAGGTAAACATACAACCGTTCCCATAATGAATCGGCTAAATATGGAGTAACCACGTTGCCATATTCGCCTATAAAAACCTCACCAGTAAAGTAATATCTTTTCCCATCGACCATCACCGAGTACAGGTTACAGCACGCCTCTTTGTTCTCTCTCGCGGTCGTCAGATTGAGCAGGTTGCTCGCGTATACAATCACAGCGTCCTTATTGGTAGAGAAATCAGACCGGCCGTCGCTGCCTTTCGACGTATCTCCTTCCTTCGGCGGCCTCGTCCTTCCCGTGCCGGGTTCCTCGTAGACGGAGGGCTTGTCGCTGATGTCCCGGTAGGAAAAGCGCTTCAGCGCCTCGTAATCGGCCTGGATCGGCGTCTTTTCGGGGGCTGCGGTTTCCTTTGCCAAAGTACGGCTGTGGTTCCGGGCGCACGGTCGGCCGGTTTGTTGCGCTCGCCATGGGCCTCATCAATGCCAGGAGGATCGTTTCCTGATGGAGTTGGGGTTTGGGCGTGGTGTTGCCATGAGTATACTGTTGTCCCAACTAATTTGTCAACGGAGGGGCAAGCGCGCATCGGCCTTCTGCTTGCCTACATGTATATAATAGATATCAGCAAAATGAACTGCATCTCAGTTGTCTTTCGGCTTATTGCGCGATCGAGTTCCGAGATGCAGTTCAGAGGAAAGGGGTTCGCGAGATCCTTCCCGTTGACATTTTTCGGCAGCGCATATATCCTTTGCTCACAGGGGGATGAAGATATGCGCAAAAAGCTCTTTTGGTGGATTGCTGGCGCAACAATAATTCTGGGACTTATGTGGTTGCTGCTCTCCACATACTTTGACCAGGTACTGCCCGGTATAAAGAATTCTTCCGAGTTTATCGAGCGTTTCAATGCGGGGAATTCTCCCGATGGCATTGAACTGGATGATACTATCACCGACAATTCATTTTGTATCAGTAACGGCATTGTGTGCCGTATCGTGCCGGTAATAGGCGATGAGGATATTTGCTTTCGTGTTTACAGCCGTGAGCGGGATGGCATAGTTTACGCAATCCGCATAGATGAAACGGTAAGCGTATATAGTGAGCCTACGAGGCTAATTGCAATAAACGAGTATCTCTACAGCGCTTTTTTCAAATATGCATCGAAGGATGAACGTGAACATAGTGTCTATGAGTTGGAACCATTCACATGGACGGAAGACTCCTTCAGTGTCTTTTTTCTGGATTATAGATATCTTAACCGGCTGTCGTTTGGCGATGTAACAAATAAAACTGGCCTTCAGGTGCGCACGGTTATATATTCGCGCCTTTCTCATGGGTATACGAGGGCTTTTACATATCCGAATTGATTTTATTCTATGCCAAACCCTTCCACCCACTTGCCGTTAGGATGCCGACTATTGTATACTTTAACTGACACGTATATTTCGTACTCGGCTTTGTATTGTATCTCTGGAAAAGCTGGCTCAGGCTGCGACATTTCATATAGTTCCATGACATTGTTAAAACGCTCGACATCATACTCGCTCATGCCGGCATACTCAAGCGCTGCATTTGTTGTAAAAGAAAGCACCGCTTGAGGCAACACTTCGAAAAGATAGTTTTTTTCAATATCTTCAAGATATGTTGAGATTTTTCTCTTATCTACATCGATTTGAACGTCATAAGGTATTTCATTACCCACATATGCAGTCTTTGTATATTCTCCATTCATGTATACACTGAAACAATATCCAGATGCTGTTAGGAAATATGGACTATACGAAAACTCGCCATATTGCTTAGCTGGTGTTCTGTGAAAATGCGGCCGATATGTCGCTGACTCGAAGGATGTAAATTTCGGCGTTTCCCCATTTTCTATAGCTAAATACACATCGAGAATTTCGTCATAGTCGGGATTATTAAAAGTTAGCACCTCCCAAGGATCATTATTCTTGTCCACCACGACTATGGCTCGTTTTTTATAGGGATAAGGATTCCATTCGGGCAAAACATAATTCGTCTTCTCCTTTAAAACTTCTGCATATGTTGGAATGAAAACGTTGTAGAATTCATCAATCAAGTCTTTCTTAAGCCTGTAGTTGTCATCAGCATACTCAAAAATGTAATCAATGAAATCTTGCGGCGGCGTTTCGGACTCAAGAAACTGTTCCGTCAGCGTTGGCTCATTCGCACCCGTAGAACGGCTGCGCTTTTTCTGCGGCTTGTGGCGTGGGTTATAAGGAGCCTCCTCTCTCTGGCGGTTTTTAACCCCGGTATATGCCATATCACGTTGTTCCATGAGCTGCTCATAGTCGAGTAAAGCTTCTCTGATGTCGTCCGTCTCCCCGATACCTTTAGGCTTGCCGCGAAGGCCCGCATCGGCTCTTAGGGAAAGATACTTCTTTAATAGATCATCGATTTGCGGGTTGTAATATTGATCGACGGCGTCAAGAGTGGCGAAAAACGGCAGGCTCTCTTCACTTGCAGGTTTGTTGTTGCTCGCGCCCGAAACCGCGCCCATATCAACGTTGTTGGGCATTGTTCCCTGCGCAATCCTTCCTGCAAGCCCTGTCCCGGAGTTAGGTGAAGATTGAGTCATGGGGGGCTTGTCGGTATATCCAGACGATCTGCTTCCAGACAATCCGCTTGCGGCCTTTGCCGGAAAAAGCATGCCGTTTTCCGGCACGGGCTTGGTGTTTGCTATCGCCGCTGAGATTCTGGAAGCGAGCGTTGCGGATACCTCCGGCACGCTCCCGCTGTCCCGCGCCTCCTCGAGCGCGATGCGCTGCCAGTAGGCGGAGTCGGTCTCCGGGCCCCAGACGCCGTCGACGGCCACGTTGCCGAGGAGCTCCTGCATCATCTTCACGTCCTTCTGGTTGCGCACCATGCCGGGCGCGTAATAGCCTTCCACCTGATAGGCGGCGGTCATCGGCTCCCTGAACCTCTCGAGGTACTTTTCGTAGGCCGCTTCCGAGGCGGCGCTCCACACGCCGTCGGGCGCGACGCCGATGTTCTTCTGGAGCTCCTTCAATTCCTCCCTCGTCCGTACGCCCTTGGGCGCGCTGTGGTAAATCAGGTTTTTCATGTATGGCGTTTCCTTTCTATTATGTTTCCGTTGCATTCGCGGGGACGGTTCCGGGTGCTTCGCGCCGAAGGGCGCGGGAGGCGGGCAAATGCCCGCCTCCCGCAAACGAAGGGATGTGGCGAAAAATCGATTTTACGCGCTCGCGCCGTGCTCGATTCGCACGAGCCACAGGTCGTTGAGTATGATGGCCGCGTAGGCGGGCACCTTCGCGCCCACGGTGGAGCGCTGATCGAGCGGGTCGTCCGCGCCGGCGGAGCCGCGGGGCTTGACGATGCTCTGCATCGCGCCGCGCCCCTCGAGGTCGACGACGCCGTAGGCGTCCTTGCCGAACACGAGGGAGAAGTGCACGTCGGCGGCGGTCTTGTCCGTCGCGTTGACGGCGCCCGCTTCTGTGCTGTACACATAGGTGTCCGCGGCGATGGCGGAGCCGACGGGGGCGGAGAGCGCGATGGTCTTCGTCCCCTGATCGACGGAGGAAGCCGTGTATTCCGTCGCGCCGATGGTGACCTTCGCGCCCGCGCGGGAGAGGAAGGCGAACGCGGCGTCCGTAATCTCGTCCACCACGACGTTGGCGCTGCCCGCGCTGTGGCTCGCGACCTGCGTGTGCACCGCCTGGCGGATGACCTTCGACTCCGTGGATTCCACGAACACCACGCCGAATATGCGGCCGATCTCGCCGGAATAGATCTGCTCCGAGCCGGAGTATTTGGAAACGTCCTGCCAGAGCGTGTCGTTCTGCAAATCGTAGGTGGCGTCGGGGGAGCAGATGCAGATGAAATGCGGCCTGCGGTTCCCCTCGCCGGCGAACGGGCGTGCCTTGGCTTTCTTGAGCGTGCGCACGGCTTTGCGCACCTCCGTGGTCGTGAGGGTGTCCGCCGCCGCGATGAGCGCGCGCGAAGCCTTGCCGCCCGCGCGCTGCACGTTGTTGCCGCCGCACATGGCGTCGCGCGTCACCCACTCGACGACCGTGCCGAGCTGCTCGCCCAGAAGTTCCGCGCTGTCGGAGGAAACCTGGTCGTAGGCCGTGTCTTCCAGAAGGTCGGAGAGCTCGACGTACGCGCCGTACTGCTCCACCTCGGCCTCGACGCTGCTCTGCGAGAGGCTCTGCCCGGCGGGCGTTACGCCCTCCTCGAGCTTGCACATGTCCTCGTTGACGTCGAACAGGTTCCACCTGCGAAACTCCACCCGCTTGCCGTTGTTGAGGGGGATGCTGCGCTTCTGGCCGTATTTGGCGTGGACGAAGCGCGTCCGGGCGCCCTCGAGGATCGCGCGGTCGTAGTAGTCCTTGCCGAGATGCGTCGTGGACGCGGTGTTTTGGACCGTGTTGATGTTGCTCATGTTTTTTCCCTTTCTTGCTTTTCTTATTGGCTGTTGCGTTGCTTGCTCGCCGCGGCGCCCGCGCGGTTTTCAGCGGTGGCCGAAGAAGCGGCGCTTAAACGCGTTGAACTCCTCCGTGCTCATGTTGGAGAAATCCGGCTTGGCAGAAGCGGTCGCGCCCGCGCGCGTCTGCGCGGGGAGGGAGCGGCGCGCCCGGAGTTTCTCGAGCACCTCCTGGATGCCGGCGCTTCGCTCCGCGCCCACGCGCTCGTTCGCCTTTTTGGTCGAGGCTTCCGCGTCGGAAAGGCGCACGGCCACCTGCGCGGGCACTTCCCTGAGGAGTTTGACGAAGTTCGCGTCAGAGAGGTATTCCTCGACGCCGCGCGAAAGCTGGCCGTTCTTCTCCATCGCCTCGAGCGCGCTTGCCGCCTGCATCCCGAGCATGTCGAAGCCCGGGGGGCGCGTTTTCGCGCTGAGCATCGCGGCGACCTCGTCCGCGCCGATGCCGAGCGCCTCGGTGAGCTCATCGATGATCTCGCAGCCCAGCCTGTACTCCGGGCTGTTCTCGTATTCCGCGCGGATGGCTTCCGCGCCCGCGTTTCCGCCCGGGACGGCAAGCGCCTTTTGCGCCCCCGCCGCGGGCCTTGCCCTGTTCATGTTCATCCCGTCTCCTTGCGGCGCGTATCCCAGGCGCTCGCGGGCCCCGATTCCGCGATCGCCAAAAAGAAAAAACGCACCCCGTCGGGATGCGCGCGCCGGTGCCTTTTGCGGCAGGCACGGACCAAAGATTATGGGAGGAGCATGCCGCTCCTCCCACCATAAAAAGTATAACCGATCGCAAACAAGAATTCAAGCGCAGAAAAAGGGCAATATAGGAGCAGGAAAAGCGCGCGGAACGCGCGGGGGAGGCGAGGGCGAAAAATGGGGAAAAAGCCTTGCAAAACGACAGCAAAGAGCGAAAAAGAAGCGAAAAAAACGCACGGAATCCTCCGGATCGACATTGCGAATCTTGTTGCCGGGCGAAGCGCTATGCTCTTTACAGCGCATGCCCCGTTTGCTATAATTACCGGTAAAAAGGGAGCAACCGGCGCGCTTTGGCGCGCCAGCGGAGCGCATCGGCCGCCATTAGCCGGCTCCGCCAAGATCGGTTAGGCTTTACCGCTCGCTTTGCGGTAAGGGCTTTTTTATTACGGGAGGAGGTTTATCGATTTGGAGATCTTTACCGACCTTTTTTCCAATGCGCTCGGCTTTACCTGGCAGCAGGGCGTTATGATCGCGGTGGGCTGCGCGCTCATCTATCTCGCCATCAGGAAGGACATGGAGCCCGCGCTGCTCCTGCCCATGGGCTTCGGCGCGGTGCTGGTCAACCTGCCGGGCATCAACCTTGAGGCGATCACGACCCTGTTCAACGCGGGCATCGCGACGGAGCTGTTCCCGCTCCTGCTCTTCATCGGCATCGGCGCGATGATCGACTTCGGCCCCCTGCTCTCCAACCCCAAGATGTTCCTCTTCGGGGCGGCGGCGCAGTTCGGCATCTTCATCACGCTGCTGCTCGCGCGCCTCATCGGCTTCGCGCTCAACGACGCGGGTTCCATCGCCATCATCGGCGCGGCGGACGGCCCCACGGCCATCTTCGTTTCGCAGTTCTTCAACTCGCATTATCAGGGGCCCATCATGGTCGCCGCGTATTCGTACATGGCGCTCGTGCCCATCATCCAGCCGCCGGTCATCAAGGCCATCACCACGAAGAAGGAGCGCATGATCCGTATGCCCTACCGTCCCAAGGACGTCACGGCGACCACGCGCGTGCTCTTCCCGATCTTCGTCACGTTCGTCGCGGGCACCATCGCGCCCAAGTCCGCGGAGCTGATCGGCTTTTTGATGTTCGGCAACCTCATCCGCGAGTGCGGCGTGCTGGGCGGGCTTTCCGCCACGGCGCAGAAGGAGCTTGCGAACCTCATCACGCTGCTGCTCGGCCTCTCGGTCGCCTTCAAGATGCAGGCCCACATGTTCGTCACGGTGGAAACGCTCGCCATCATCGGCCTCGGGCTTTTCGCCTTCGTGTTCGATACGGTGGGCGGCGTGATGTTCGCGAAGCTGATGAACCTCTTCGCCAAGGAGAAGGTCAACCCCATGATCGGCGCGGCGGGCATCTCGGCGTTCCCCATGGCCTCGCGCGTGGTGCATAAGATGGGCCGCAAGGAGGATCCGGACAACTTCCTTCTCATGCACGCGGCCGGCGCCAACGTTTCGGGCCAGATCGCGTCCGTCATCGCGGGCGGGCTCATCATCTCGCTCATACAACCCTTGCTCTAAGGAGGTAACGCCATGTTTTCCGTTTCGCTCTCTGCAATCGCCCTCAAGTGGGCGCCTGAAACGCTGCTCCAATCCCTCATGGTCATGCTCAGGGGGATGCTCGGCATATTCATCGTGATCGCCATCATCTGGGTGTTCGTCGCGATACTCAACCGGGCCACGAAGAAGAAAGCTTAAATAACAGGCGGCCCGGGGCTCTCCCGGGCCTCTTTCATCCGGCGGCCGCCGCGGGTTTTCAGGAGGCAGAATTTGATCGTTTCCCTCAACGAGCTTGATTATTCCTATCCCCTGACGCTGGACACCTCGCTCTTCAACGAGCGCGGCGCGCTCATGATCGCCTCGTACCAGCAGGTGTTCTCCGCCTTGTTCGAGAAGCACCTGGCGGCCGTCGACATGGACATGCCCACCATCGTGCCGCGCTACGGCGTGGCGTGGGTGATGATCGCGATGAACCTTTCCCTCGACCGGGCGGTGAGGGCCGGGGAGAGGCTGACGGCCCAAACGTGGCACGCCGCGAGGCACGGTCCCGTCTACCGGCGCGATTTCACCGCGCGCGACGAAAGCGGAACCGAAGCGATGCGCGGCGCGGGCTTCTTCGCGCTGCTCGACGTCAAATCGCGAAGGCTCTGCCTGGATTCCTCCGTGCACGCGCGTTTCTCCCTTCCCGAGGGGAAAAAGCTCCTCGATGCCGAAAGCCGCTTTTCAGATGAAGGGCTCGCCTTCCGGCCCGTGGAGGAGCGCCGCGTCCGCCCGAGCTGGCTCGACGGCCTCGGCCACGTCAACAACAGGCGGTACGGCGAAATCGCCTACGACGCCATGTCGGAAGGCGAGCGCGCGGCGATGGACAGGCTCCGCAGGCTCGACGTCTATTTCATGCGCGAGCTGAAGCTCGGCGACGCGCTCGTCCTGGAGCGCGCCGAAAAGGATGGCGCGCTTCTGCTTCGCGGCGCGGTGCTGCCCGACGGGACGCCCTCGTTCGTCGTCCGGCTCCGCTTCGGGGATTAATCGGTTCGTACGCCTCTTCGCCAGCTCGCATCAATCAGATCAAACTTCTGAACGAACTATTTGTAAAGAACAACCAAACAGGAAATGTTCCCGCAAGCCTTCCGCGGTATACTGAAGCTGCCGTACGGAGGGGAGACGCCCATGCAAACGCCCGGAATCATCCAAACGAGCCTCGATTACATCGAGCAAAACCTTAAAACCGACATGACCGCCGACGAGCTGGCGCGCATGGCGAACTATTCGACCTTTCATTATTGCCGCCTGTTTTCCGCGGCGATGGGTTCGTCCGTGCTCGGGTATATCCTAAAACGGCGGCTCGACCATGCGCTCGGTGAAATCGCCGATGGGAGGAAGGCGATCGACGTCGTGCTGGAGTACGGTTTTGATACCTATGCCGGGTTTTATAAGGCGTTCGTAAAGCTCTACGGCTGCTCTCCGCGCAAGTATCTCTCGATTTATCACCGTCATAAACCCAATAAACCGGAGGTGGCAAACGTGTATACCGAAAGGGAACTGAGGAATATCCTCGCGAACTGGGAGATCGAAAAAGACCTGCCGATCGGCGATGTTTACGTCATGGACGGAACGAGGGTTTCAGGAAACGTCTGGACCGTGGGCTGCGAGCTGATCCTGAAAACCGGAAAACGGGAAACGATGATGAAAAACCTGAAAATCATCAAAGCGCTGTCCGGCCAGGGCTTTCATTCGCCCCTGCCCGTATCGACGAAAGCGGGGGAGGAGTACCTGGAGGGCGAGGAGCTTTTCGTATTGACCCGCAAACTGAAGGGCGGCCCGCTCCCCAAAGCGGACAGATTCGGTGCGAACCGGATCGGCTTCGCTGAACAATACGGCGAAAGCATCGCCCGCCTCCATAAGGCGCTTTTGAAGGTGCAAAAGGAGATTCTGCCCGACGAGGTCAACCTGTATCAAAGCGTCTCCAATTGGGCGCTTGCGAACGTGCGGCAGCAAAACGTCCAATGGAACATGGGGTTCGACGAAGCTTTTTTTGAGGATTACGCCGCGGCCTTCGGAAAGCTGCATGACGAACTGCCAAAGCAGCTTATTCACCGCGATCCCAACCCGAGCAATATCCTGTTCGACGGGGGCGAGGTGAGCGGGTTTATCGACTTCGATTTGAGCGAGGTGAACGTTCGCCTGTGGGACCCCTGTTATTGCGCGACCGGCATATTGTGCGAGTCCGGCGACGAGGGATATGGCTGCTGGCTCGACATCCTCGGCGGCATACTGCACGGCTATGACAGCGTGTGCAGGCTGACCCCGCACGAAAAACAGGCGGTGTTCTATGTGATCTGCTCGATCGAAATGATTTGCGCCGCCTACTTTGAAAGCCGGGAGGAATACAAACAGCTCGCAAAAACAAACCGCAAAATGTTCCGATATATCGTTGAACAAAGGGCCCAAATCGAACGGATATTTTGAGCGCCCGCGCCCCTTTCAGCCTTGATGATCGGTCGCCCGTTTTACGGGAGAAGACCTCCGCCGCGGCGGAGGTCTTCTTTGTCAATCGTCAGTTATTGCAGCTTCCTCCCGCATCCGGGGCAGAAGCGCGCGCTTGGCTCAAACTTCGTGCCGCAGTCGGAGCAGAACGCCGCCGCGCTCTGCGCGGGCTTCTTGCCGCCGCAGCTCGGGCAGAAGGCCATATTGGCGCCGTTGTCCGCGCCGCAGGCGCACTTCCAGCCGCCCGCCTGCTGCGCCTGTTGCTGCTGATTCTGCATCTGCTGCTGGTTGGCGCTGGAGAACGCGCCCGCCACATTGCCCGAGGCGTTCATCGCGAGGCCCACGCCCATGAAGGCCGCGCCCGCGCCCGCCTCGTTGCTGCCGGCGTTCTCGATGCCGCGCGCCATCGCGCCCTGCACATAGCCCTCGCGCACGGAGGGGTCGGAGAGCATGGCGCCCGCGTTTCGCATGTTGATGAGCTTCTGGCTCTCCTCGTCGTAGGAGAGGGAGCCGATGCCCACGGCCTGCACCTGCATGCCGCGCAGCTGGTTCCAGTCCGCGTCGAGCGTGTCGGCCATGTACTTCGAGAGCTCGCGCGTCTTGCTCGAGACGAAGCTGATGCGGATGCCGTCCGCGCTCATCTGGTTGATGGCGCTCTGCAGCGCTTCGAGGAACTCGTTGAGGTACTGCTCGTTGATGTCGTTGATGTCCACGTTCCCGGCGTTGCGGGGGATCGCCTCCGCGTAGAACTTGAGCGGATCGGTCACCTTGATGGAATAGGTGCCGTGCGCGCGCAGGAAAAGCTCGGAATTATAAAAGCTGTCGAAATAGTTGATGGGGTTCCGCGTGCCGAAGCGGATGCCCTTGATCTCCTGCAGGTTGACGAAGAACACCCTCTGTGCCGAGGAAGGCGTGCCGCCATACTTGATGCGCTGGAAGGTTTCCTTGAGGGAGTCGCCGAACTGGCCGTTGAAGAGGGAAGGCATGGAGGAATTGTCCACCTTGAAGTAGCCGGGCTCCGCCGTGTAGTCCACCACCTTGCCTCCGTCGACCAGCATCATGAACTGGTTGTCGTAGACGTGGATGATGGAGCCGTTGGATACCGTGTCCGCCGTGCCCTTGACGTTCTGGTTGCGCCTGTCGCCCTGGCGCACCTTCACGCCGCCGGCGAAAACGGTGCCGCTGCCCATGTCGCCGCATTCGACGACCTCGAGCCACGAATCGGCGAGCGCGCCGCCTATGGCGCCGGTGATTGCCTTGATGATGCCCATTGATTGCCTCCTCCTATGGATATGCATTAAAATCGTTCCAAGTTTAGGTATATTATCCTTTCGGGCCGCCGGTTTGTCAAGTTTTCGGGATTTGTCGGAAAACGTCGCCTGTGGTATGATGATGTAAATCCTTCCTGTCGGAGCGCCTATGCCTGCACGCCGGATCCGCCGCCTTTTGCTCCCTTTCGCCCTGCTTTTCGCGGGAGGGCTTTTCGTTTGCGCGCTGTGCGGCTGCGCGGCGGCCGCGGAGGAAGCCGCGCAATCCCCCATGCCGTCCGCTTCCCCGGCAAACGCCGCTTCCCCGGCGCAGGAGTTCGCCCCGGAAGCGGAAGCCAGCCTCATGATCAGCGAGCTTTCTGCGGACAACGAAACGCATCCGAACGCGGGCTTCTCGGACTGGATCGAGCTGTTCAACACCTCGGACGGGGAAGTCGACCTTTCCGATTATTACATTTCGCGCGACCGCTTCCACCCTTACGAATGCCGGCTGCCCGGGCTGACCCTCGAAGCGGGTGGCTTCCTCGTGCTCGACTGCGGGGAGGAAATCCCCTTCAACCTGCCCAAGGAGGGGGGAGAGGTGGTCGTCACGCTCGCGGGCGGGCAAACCTCCGATCTGCTTTCCTATCCCGCGCTCGCGCCAAACGAATCGTACGCCGCGGAGGGCGTTTGCGCCTTTATGACGCCCGGCTTCCCCAACACGGAGGAGGGGTACGCCGCGTACCGCGCCTCGCTGCCGCGCGGGCTCGTCATCAACGAGGTGCTCTCGAAAAACGGCGGCGCGTTTTCCTATAACGGCGCGCTGCCCGACGCGATCGAATTGAAAAACCTCTCAGGAGAGACGATCGACCTTTCGGATTATTATCTTTCGGACGATGCCGACGACCTTTTTCTCTGGCGGTTGCCGGAAATCGCGCTCGAACCCGGCGGCGTCTACGTCGTCCCCGCGACGGGGGATTCCTCCGGCGCGTGCTTTAAAATCGGCGCGGACGGGGAGGCGCTCTACCTCACCGGGGCGGACGGAAGGATCGCCGACGCGCTCCTCGTGCCGCCGCTCGAATCGAACGTCAGCTACGGGCGCGCGGGGGAGTTTTACGCCGTCTTCCAGCCGCCGAGCATCGGCGCAGACAATGCGGAGGGCCGGAGCGCGCCGCTTCAGGCGCCCGAAGCCTCCGTGGCGCCCGGCATGTACGAAGGCCCCGTCGAACTGACCCTTTCGGGCGAGGGGGAGATCTACTATACCCTCAACGGCGCCGAGCCTTCGCGGACGCGCGGCAGGCGCTACGACGGGACGCCCATTCAAATCGCCGCGACCTTGGCCGTGCGCGCCCGCGCCTACGACGGGGAGGCGGCCTCCGCGCCCGTCGCGTTCAACTACTTCATCGGGGAGCCGGATTACGCGCTCCCCGTATTGAAGCTCACGGCCCCGCGGGGAACAATCACGGGCGGCGGGAGCATCTATGAAAACTACCTTGGCAGCCGCGAGGTGCGGGCAAACCTCTCGCTTTTCATCGACGGGCGGGAGGAATTCTCGATCAACTGCGGCGTGTCCATCTTCGGCGCGGGCAGCCGGGAACTCCCCAAGAAGTCGTTTCGCGTGAAGTTCAGGAAGATCTACGGGGCAGGCTCGCTCGAGTACGACATGTTTCCGGGGCTCGGCGTCTCCGCCTTCGACGCGCTCGTGCTGCGCTCCGGCAGCGAGGACCAGGCGCGCGCCCTTTTCCGGGATGAGCTCATGACCTCCCTCGTCGGCCGTGCCGATATGGATACGCTCCACGTGCAGGCGTACCGGCCGGTCGACCTCTACATCAACGAGCAATACTTCGGCATCTACTTCGTGCGCGAATGGGTGCGGGAAGGCTACGTCGCCTCCCACTTGAACACATCCCCCGAGTCCGTGTCGGTCATCGAGGGCTGGGATTACGCCATCCGCGGCGACGGGGAAACCTGGTTCGAGCTGCTCGATTACTGCCGAAAAAACGGCGACCTGTCGGACGACGGGAAGTGCGCCTACGCGCTCGCGCGCATCGACGAGAACAGCCTCATGGATTACTACATCGCCCGCGCATACGGCGGGGACCACGATTTCGCGAACATCCGCCACATCCGCTCGTCCGAGGGGGACGGCAAGTGGCGCGTGGTGTTTTTCGACCTCGACTGGGCGTTCACCGAGCCTCCCGCGAGAAACCCGTTTACCATACTTCTCGGCGCGCGCAAAAACCTGCGCGGGCACAACAACGTCGTCATGCGCGCGCTCCTGACGAACGCGTCCTTCCGCGCGCGCTTCCTCGCGCGCGTCGGGTACGCGCTTTCGACCGCCTTCGCAAGCGAAAACGTGCTCGCCCGCATCGATGAAATGGAGAGGGAGCTCGAGGCCGACATGCCCTACGAGTGCGCCCGCTGGCGAAGGAGCATGGACGGCTGGCGCGAGCAGGTGGAGAGGCTGCGCGATTTCGTCCGAAACGGCGCGGGCCGCGCGGCGGACCGCGCGGGGCTCCTCGCGGCGGACGCGGTCGATGTCTTCGACATGACGGAGGGGGAAGTGGCGCTGTACTTCGGGCAATTGACAATTGAAAACTGACAACTGACATTATTAGGAATAAGAAACGGCCTCCGCCTGAACGATGTTCGGCGGGGTTTCTTTTCGTATGGGCCGGGGATATGCATCTATATATAGGCGGATTTCATACCCGCCCTTTCTTGGAAAACAGGGGACGGTTCCGCTTGCCAGGCGCATTTCCGCCGGCCGGCAGAACTGTCCCCGCCGCATCATAAGAACAAACCCAACCGTCCCCGCCGCATCGCCGATGCGCCCCGTCTTTCGGAGACGGCAAAACGGCCCCCATCTTCCGATCGGGGCCGTTTTCGATTCCTGCAAACGCCTTACTTGATTTCGACGGTCGCGCCGACTTCCTTGAACATGGCGGCGATCTTCTCGCACTCTTCCTTGGTGGCGCCTTCCTTGAGGGGCTTGGGCGCGCCCTCGACGAGGTCCTTGGCTTCCTTGAGGCCCAGGCCGGTCAGTTCGCGCACGGCCTTGATGACCTTGATCTTCTCGGGCCCGATTTCCTTGAGGATGGCGTCGAACTCGGTCTTCTCCTCGACCTCGACGGCGGCTGCGGCGGCGGGGCCGGCGACGGCAACGGCGGCCGCGGCGGCGGATACGCCGAACTCCTCCTCGAGTGCCTTAACGAGCTCTGCGAGCTCCAGAACGGTCATAGCCTTGATGTCGGCAATCAGCTGCTCTTTATTCATTTTCTTCTCCTCCTGTAATAGTTTGGATTGTTCGTTTTGCCTAGTTTACTCGGCAGCCGCTTGCTCGCCGCCGCCCATCTTCTTGGCGATCTGGTCGAGCACGATGGCGAGGCCGGATACGGGCCGCATCATGCTGCCCAAAAGCCTTGCGATGAGCTGTTCGCGCGAGGGCAGATCCGCCAGGGTTTCCATCGCGGCCGCGTCCGATACGACGCCGTTGATGAGGCCGCCCTTGATCTCGCACTTCTTGAATTTCTTGATGGAATCGCGCAGAATCCGCGCGGGCGCGACGGGATCGTTATACCCGAACGCGAACGCGGAGGGCCCCTTGAGATGCTCGGCGAGGGAGGAGCTGATGCCCAGCGCCTCGGCCGCGCGCTCCACAAGCCCATTCTTGAGCACCACGTACTCGACGTTGGCTCCGCGCATTTCGCGGCGGAGATTGGTCACTTCCTCGACCGTGAGGCCGCGGTAATCGAACACGACCATGGACTGGGCTTTTTCGATCTTTTCGCGGATCTCCTCGACCTGCTTGGCTTTCATCTCGATGTTCTTGATGTTTGCCATTGTTTCACCTCCTTGCAAAATAAAATCCTTTGCCTAAGACAAAGGATGAAGGACGCGCTGATACGCATCGAATCCACCTCGGCGGGATATTAAGCCGCGTCGCGGCACCTGCTGTCTTCGGCTGAACCGTATTTGATTTTCCACGGGGCAGTGTATCACACCGCCCCGCTTCTTGTCAACAAAAGCTTAAAACTTGAGGCTGTTGAACTTCACGCCCGGGCCCATCGTCGCCGAGATCACGAGGCTTTTGATGTAAGTGCCCTTGGAGGAGGCAGGCTTCGCCTTGATGACGGCGTCCATCAGCGCGGAGAGGTTCTCCGCCAGCTTGTCGGGGCCGAAGGAAACCTTGCCCACGGGGACGTGGATGATGGAGGTCTTGTCCACGCGGTACTCGACCTTACCGGCCTTGATGTCCGCGAGGGCCTTGGCGATGTCCATCGTCACGGTGCCGCTCTTGGGGTTGGGCATGAGGCCCTTGGGGCCGAGCATGCGGGCGATCTTGCCGATCGAACCCATCATGTCCGGGGTCGCGACGCACACGTCGAAGTCGAACCAGTTCTCGGTCTGGATCTTGCGGATCAGGTCGTCGTCGCCCACGAAATCCGCGCCGGCGTCCTGCGCTTCCTTGGCTTTCTCGCCCTTGGCGAAGACCAGCACGCGGACGGTTTTGCCCGTGCCGTGCGGGAGGACCACCGTGCCGCGGACCTGCTGGTCGGCGTGGCGGGGGTCGACGCCGAGGCGGATGCTCGCCTCGACCGTTTCGTCAAACTTGGCCTTGGAGGTGGAGATCACCACTTCCATGCCCTCGCGCGGATCGTAAAACTTCTGGCGGTCGACCAGCTTTGCGCTTTCCTGATACTTTTTGCCATGCTTCATAATTATTTTCCTTCCTGTGGTAATAGCGGCCTTTGGCCTCCCACATCTATCGGCCTTAGTCGACGACGGTGACGCCCATGCTGCGGGCGGTACCGGCCACCATGCTCTCCGCGGCTTCGATGCTCGCGGCGTTGAGGTCGGGCATCTTCAGGGCGGCGATCTCGTGGACCTGCGCCTTGGTGATCTTGGCGACCTTGTCCACATTGGGACGGCCGGAGCCGGACTGCACGCCGGAGTACTTCTTGATGAGCACGGAGGCGGGCGGGGTCTTGGTCACGAAGGTGAAGGTGCGGTCCTGATACACCGTGATGACGACGGGGATGATGAGGCCCATGTCCTTGGCGGTGCGCTCGTTGAACTCCTTGCAGAAGCCCATGATGTTGACCTGGTGCTGGCCCAGCGCCGGACCGACCGGCGGCGCTGGCGTTGCTTTGCCGGCAGGGATCTGCAGCTTTACAAAGCCGGTGATCTTCTTTGCCATTGAAATTTCCTCCTAAATATAATGTGGTGCGAGCGGCTTTTTTCTTGAGCCTCCCACTATGTAAACCCTTGGTAACAAGGGCATACACCTAACTTGCCTTCGAGGGATGAATCAACGAATAGCTAATAGTGAATAGTGAATAGCTATTATGAGGTTGATTTTCTTCCTGCGGAATAAGCCATTGTCAATTATCAATTGTCAATCGCTTAAAGTTTTTGCACCTGGATGTAATCCAATTCAACCGGCGTGTTCCTGCCGAACATCGACACGACCAGTTTGACCTTCTGCCTCTCGGGATCGAGCGCCTCCACGGTGCCGATGAAGTTCTCGAGGGGCCCGGAAACCACGCGCACGCTCTCGCCCACGACGATGTCGAGCTCGATGGGGATGTGCTCCACGCCCATCGCCGTTACTTCCTCGTCGGTGAGGGGGATGGGCTTCGAGCCCGGCCCGACGAATCCCGTGACGCCGCGGGTGTTGCGCACCACATACCAGGTGTTGTCGTTCATGATCATCTTGACCATCACGTAACCCGGGAAGAGCTTGCGCTGGACCACCTTTTTCTTGGAGTCCTTCATTTCCACGACTTCCTCCGTGGGGTACTTCACCTCCAGGATCAGATCCTGCAGGTTGCGGTTCTCCACGGTCTTTTCGAGATCTTCCTTGACCTTATTCTCGTAGCCCGAATAGGTATGGACTACATACCATTTGGCTTCCTCGGACATAGCCTCTCCTTATTCGGTCCCGGCGGGCGTGCTCGTGGCGTCGGCCGCAGGGGTGGGAGTCGCGGCGGGGGTCGCGCTCGCGGTCACGGCGGGCGTGCTGCCGGCGCCGAGGTCGAGCGTGCTGAGCGCCTTGAAGCCGTTGCTGAAGGCGAAGTCGAGCACCCCGATGAGGATCGCGACGACCGCGATGAAGGCGAGCACCGTCGCGGTGTACGAAACAAGCTCCTTGGTGGTCGGCCACGTGACCTTCTTGAGCTCGCCGAAAACCTCGCGGAAGAACTTGCCCCAGCGCTTGAAGAGGTTGGATATCTTGCTCTTTTCCTTTTCCTTAGCCATTCTGCTTCCCTCCGCTTACTTGGCTTCCCGGTGGGGGGTGTGCTTGCGGCAGAAGCGGCAATACTTGCTGAACTCGATCCGGTCGGGGTCGTTTTTCTTGTTCTTGAAAGTATTGTAGTTCCTCTGCTTGCACTCGGTGCAGGCCAATGTGATCTTGACGCGCATTTGGGTAACCTCCTGTATTTCACGGCACGCTGCCGCCGCTTTCGCAAACTACGTACCTAAATAAACCCCCCTCGCGGGGGATACCTTCAATAATCTACCACACAGGTTTCCGGATGTCAACGAAAAGTCATCGAAAAAGCTTGGTTTTTTCAGGCAATTCCGGCGCCGTTGTGCCCCGGTTCCGGCGCGGCAACCATATCTGGTGGTGGCTCAGCGCGGCCTTCCGGAACGGTTGCGCGGCCCCTTCGAGCGCGGCGGACCGAACGGGGGAACGGGCGCGTTTTTTCGAGCGGGCTGCATGGGCTGCCGCGCGTTGGCCATGTTTCGCTTCATGCCCGGGCCCGCGCCCTGCTGGGACGGCTTCTGCACCGGCGCACGGCCTTGCACGAAGGCGTTCTGCGACTCCTCCGCCTCCCGCGGGTTGAAGAGCCGGTTCGCCGTCGATACGATCGAGAGCGCGGCCTCGCTTTTGACCGCGGGCCCCGCGTGCGCCTCGCGCAGCACGCGCGCCGCGTGCGCGTCGCGCAGCACGCGCGCCGCGTGCGCGTCGCGGGATTCGACCGGCGCCTGCACGCTCGGCACGGAGAAAGGCGTCTTTGCGACCGTATGCGCCGGTATGGTGTTTTTCCTCCCCGCGGCGGGGGGCGTTTTGTGCGCGGGCGCCGCCGCCGCGTTGGCGGCGGGTTTTGCGTCGGCTGTGGCTTCCGGTTTCACAGCGGCGTTTGCGTTCGTCCCCGCATCCGCGGCGCGAGGAGGAGCCTCTGTACCCGCGGCTTCTCGCGGAATTTTTGCGCTCTCGGCGAGCGCGAGCTGCACGCGCAGCGCGGCGGCTTCCATGTCCGCGCGCGGGAGGCCGCTGTTTCCGCTGGCGATGATCCTGCCCGCGCGGGAGATGAACACCCCGGCGGCGTCGGGCAGGTTCGCGGGGACGGAGGCCGTCATCGCGGGGCCGAGCAGCGCGTGGAAAACGGGCCCGCGGCCCGCAATCAGCCACGCCTCGTATCCGTCCGCCTCGCGCGGGACGAGCTCCACCGCGAGCGTGCCGCCCATATCCCCATAAACGAGGCGCGCCGCGCCGCGCACCTCGCCCTGCAAAGCGAAAAGCTTCTGACTCCGCATTATATCATCCCCCAAGCGTATTTCATATTATATATATTGCCTTTCAACGGTTATGATATAATCGAAAGAGCCAAAAAAGCGGAGGTATTTGAAAATGCCGGAAACGCGCGATGAAGAAGGGCGCACGCTGCAAGAGTTTCTCGCCGCGTACGATGAGAATATTTACCGCCGCCCGTCCGCGACCGTCGACGTGGCGGTTTTCACAAGAAATCCGCGGCTTTCGGTGCTTTTGATCAAAAGGCGCAATCACCCCTATATCGGGGAGTGGGCGCTGCCCGGCGGCTTCGTGGAATTCGACGAGGAGCTCGAGCACGCGGCCGCGCGCGAGCTTATGGAGGAAACAAACATCGCCGGCCTGCCGTTTCGGCAATTCGGCGCCTTTGGAACCGTCGGGCGCGACCCGCGCACCCGCGTCATCTCGACCGGATATTACGCCGTGGCGCCGCCGGAGCGCCTCCGCTTCGCCGCGGGGGACGACGCCGCCGACGCCGCGCTGTTCGCCGTGGAGGGGATCGTCCGCGAGGCGCGGAGCGCGCATGCCGAGACCTACCGCGTCACGCTCGCCGGCCCCGCGCGCATCGAGTGCCGCGCGCGCGTCGTCTGCGACGGCCTCGGCGCGCGACCTGCCCCGTACGGGAAGCCGGGCGAGGGCGGCCTCGCCGCCGACCACGACTTCATCCTCTTTTCCGCGCTTTGGGCGATGGGGGCAGTCGGTAATTGACAATTGAAAATTGACAATTATGGGGGAGCGGAACAGGTTCTGTATATGCAATGCGTGTTTTTTACAGGAACTTTGCTTACGGCATCTTACAATGATCGGCCGCCGGGCTAAGCGCGGCTCCGACCGGCGGTTCGGGAGGTTGGTTATGGCGAAAATCCGAAAGCCCGTTTTAGAGCTCACCGTCGCGGTGCTGGGCGTTTTTGCGGCTTTATACGGGGTCGTGCTGTTCAACAGGCATCTCTTGATGCGCTTCGCCCTGCCGCTGCGCATGGCGCTGATGTTCCTGACCTACTGGTCGATCATGCTTCCGCCGGGCGTCATGATGCTGCGCGGAAAAAAGCGCCTGAGCGACGTCGGCTTTCGCAAAGAAGGGATCCCGCGGCAGATAGCCGTCGGCACGCTGTTCGCGCTGGCCCTGTCCGCGGTTTTGACCGTGCTTCCCATCCTCCTGGGCTTCCGGGGTCTCGTCGGAAACACCGCGTATGCGGTGCCGTGGAAATTCGTTTTCGAATTCGCCCATGCGCTCTTCGCCGTGTCGCTCGTCGAGGAGTTCGTCTTTCGCGGCTATGTTTTCCACAAGTTGCTCGAAATCCGGGATTGCCGCTGGTTCGCGGCCGCCCTGTCCTCCGCGCTGTTCGGGCTGTTCCACGTATTTGGCGGCAGCCTCGTTCAGGTTCTGACGACCGCCGCCCTCGGCTTCGCCTTCTGCGCGTTTCGGGAAAAGGTCAGGGGCTGCACGCTCCTCTCGCTGATCGTCGCCCACGGCGTCTATGATTTCCTGATCGTGCCCTGGGTTTCGATTTTGCCGTAGGGGCGCGAATCCCCGACCCATGCGAAAAGCAGCCCCCGCCGAACATCGTTCAAGCGGAGGCCGTCCTTTATTCTCGTAATTGTCAATTATCCATTGTCAATTGTCAATTGTCAGCTGCCCATCGCCCTTTGCAATTCCGCGATCCGTGCCCGGATCTTTTCAAGGCCCGCGTCCGGGTCGAATTCGTCGAGCACGCTCTGCTCGATGGGGCAGAGCCCGTCCCCGCTGCGGTTGGCGATGCGCGCGACGAGGCAGCCGCAGCCCGTGGTCACGCCGCGGGAGAGGAGGTAATCGCGCCCCGTTTCGCTCATGACGGCGCCGTAGGCGGCGCTCGTTCCCGCCTTAACGAGAATCATCGCCGCGGCCTTGCCGATGACCTTGTCCGCGACGGCGGCGCCCGAGAGAAGCGCCGGCTGCGCGTCGTAAAGCGCGATAAGCGGTGCGATGCCGCGCCCGGAGGACGAATGGACGACCTCCCCGTCGCGGCAGACGGCGACGGCGCATTCCCCCTCGATGAGCGCCACGGCGCTTTCAAACCCTTTTGGGAAACCTGAGAGGCGCATGGCTTACTCCTTCGCGTACTCGAGCGTGATGACGCGGTCCGCGCCGAGGCTTTCTCTGGTGAGCACGCAGTCGCTCTGGCGCAGCCTGTGTATCGCGCAGCCGCTCAGCGAGGAGAGGAAGGGCGTGAGGTCGCTGATCTGGAAGCGCTCGTCGACGGCATTTGTTTTATAGTGCATTGGGATGACGACCTTGGGGCGCAGCTTGTTGGCAAGCTCCCGCGCGCCGTTGTGGTCGATCGTGTAGTAGCCGCCCACGGGCACGAGCAGCACGTCCGCGGAGCCGATGCGGGCGAGCGTTGCCTCATCCGGGATTTCGCCGAGGTCGCCCGCGTGCACCACGCGCATGCCCTCGATTTCATAGACGAACACGATGTTTTTCCCGCGCCGCGCGCCGCCGTCCGCGTCGTGATAGGTCGAAACGCCCAGGATGGAAACGCCGCCCAACTCGTATTCCCCGGGCTCCGTGATGCGCATGGGCTCGCCCGCGCACATGTCGAAATAGGCGTGGTCAAAATGCGCGTGGCTCGCGGTGACGGCGTCGCACGCGATTTTATGCATGGGATAGCCCACGCTCGGGTCGTAAGGGTCCGTGAGGATCCGCGTGCCCGCGTCGGCCGTTATCAGAAAACAGCTGTGGCCATACCATTTGATGTCCATATCTTCATTCTCCTTTTCGTGTGATCGCGCGGCTGATGAGCCGCGCCATGGCGTCCGCCGGTTCGCTAAGGCGCGCGCGGAACGCCTCGCGCTCGCGCGGGGGCACGCCGCGGGTCAGCGCGAGGGCGGCCTCGCACGCCTCGCGAAGCCGCGCCCCCCTGCGCCTTTCATCCTTCGGGAAACAGACCGCGCCGACGCACAGCCAAAGCGCCTCATGCACCCGCCTGTCGTCCGGGCAGCCGCGACGGGGTTTTTTCGAAAGGGTTTTCAGCTTGGCGAGGGCGTAGCCCTCCCGGGTCGAAATGTCCGCCTCGCCCGCCTCGGGGAGGGTTTCCAGCACGCGGCGGACGAGCGCCGCGTAATCGAGCGCGGGCGGCTTTTTGCGCCATGCGGGGACGCACAGCGCCTCCGTCAGGCGGTCGGTCTCCTCCATGCGCGCCTCCGGGTTGAATAAATCGCACGGTCGATAGGGAACTGTGCGATTTGATTCATCATAGAGTATTCTTTTGTGCTTGTCAATCAACTCACAGCGTGAGCTGCCCGTTTTCGGTGTGGATCACCATGAACACCTGCTGCTCCTCACCCGTTTCCGCGTCGACGTAGACGATGTACTCGTCCCCGTTCTCGCATTTGCCCTTGAACTCGTAGCACAGGCGCTCCAGCGTGGGCGAGACGGGGATGAGCGCGAGCTCGCGGCTCTCGATGTCGAGGTTGACGGACACCTTCGCCTCGGCCTCCTCGGCGGAGATCGCGGGTTCGGAAATATCCCTCTCGGTATGGCTGAACAGGTAGTTGCGCGCGTCCGCGCCGATGATTTCAAACGTCTCCACGTCGATCCAGACCTTGATGAGGTCGTTGTAGACGATGGCGTCGTTCTCGATATAGGCGTAGTTGATGAGCGCCGAGCCCGCGTAATACTGCGCGTAGGTCGGCCTCATGCTCTCGTAGCCCTGCTTGGTGAGCCAGTCGAGCCCCGCCTGAACGAGCTTGTCGATCTTGTCCTCGTCGGGGATGCCGGAGGCGGTCCCCGTCGCGGAGGACATGAGCCAGAGCAGCATGCCGCCCTTTTTCGTGATGGAAACGTCCACCTCGCGCCCGTCCTCATACGTGCCGTGGAAGTCGAACGCGGGGATCCTGCCGTCGGAGGAGCCCGACGTGTCGAACTCGCTGACCTCGGCGAGCTTCATCGCGATCTCGCGCGCCTTTTCCTCGGTGACCTCGTCCCCCGAAACGCCGCGCGCCTCCTGCTTTTCCGCGCTCTCGGAGAACGGCCCGTCGTAGATGAGCGTGGGGAACTTGCTCTCGTCCTCGGTGCTCGTATAGGTGCCGTCGCTCTGCGTGTAGTATTCGTCGTTGGTGATGGCGGCCATAGGGATGTCGCCGATCGCGAGCCTCTCGTTGAGGTTGTCCGCGATCTCCCCGCAGCGGGCGTAGAGCTGCTCGAGCTGGCTCGAGTCCTCCTCGGAGGCCGTCTCGCCCGAGAGGGCTTTCTTCGTGAGGATGTGGGCGTAATCGCCCACGCGCGTGATGAACTGGGTCAGCTCGCCCGTGTCGAGGTGGGAGGTGGGGAGCTGGCTTAGAAGGCTCACGCACGAGCCGGAGAGCCGCCAGATGTCGTCGAGCAGCAGCACGTTCTGCGTGGGGCTTGTCACCACGCGCAGCTTGCCCAGCGCCATCTGGAGCTGGCTCATGTTGTCGCACAGCTCCGTGAACGAGCGGCGGTACATGGTGCTCGCCGTATACTTGTATTCGTCCGCGAGCGCGCGCTGCTGCGTGCCCCAGAAGGCGAGGGCCACGACCGCGACGACGAGCGCCAGCGGGATGATGACCTTTGTGATGATGTCTTTCGTTTTCTCGCTCATATTCATTTACCCAATGCGAAGTTGTGCCGCCCGATGGACAGCGTGACGGGGAGCGAGAGCATCCACTTGTTCGTGCTCGTCGCCGGGTTGTAATAGTAGAGGCATCCGTTCGTGGGGTCCCAGCCGTTCATGGCGTCCGTGGCGGCTTTGATGGCCGTCTCGTCCGGCGACAGGTTGACCTGCCCGTCCTTGACCGCGTCGAACGCGCCGCTCTGGTAGACCACGCCGCTGATGGAGTTGGGGAACTCGCTGCTCTTGACGCGGTTGAGCACAACGGCGGCCACGGCGACCTGCCCCTTGTAGGGCTCGCCGCGCGCCTCCCCGTAGACGACCCGCGCGAGGAGATACAGGTCGCCGTCCTTGCTGTTCGATGAACTGCCGGAGCCCGAGCTCGAGGTCTTGAGCACCAGCCCCAGCGCCCTTGCCGTCGCGGGGCCCACGACGCCGTCGGCCACGAGGCCGTTCTTCTGCTGGAAGTAGATGACGGCGCTTCTGGTTTTCGCGCCGAACTTGCCGTCGATCGCCCCGGAATAGTAGCCCCAGCGCTTGAGCTTCGTCTGCAGCGAAACGACCTCGTCCCCCGACGAGCCGACCTTCAGGGTCGCCGCCGCGTAGGCCGCGTTCTGCAGGATCAGGCAAAGCGCCAGCGTCAGCGCAAGCGCTATTGCGTATTTACGATTGCTTGTATCCTTTGCCATAGCTTTCCTCCGTCTATGCTTTTTATGAGCCTGATGAGGAAGCTGTTGAATTTGAGCCCGTCGAGCTCGAAATCCGCGTCCAACTCCTCATAATCAATTTTCCCGTCGGGAAGCTCCAATATGCATAGAGGGGGAAACATCACGCACCACCAGTTTTGGCCGCCGCCCTCGCCGAGCACGACGCGCAGCGCCTCGTATTCCCCGGCGGGGTAAAACGCGTCCCCGTAGGATCGATCCGGGAAATCGTATATGCCGAGCACCAGCTGCGCGCCGTAGTCCGCGCCCTCCTCGGCGAGCGTTTGTTCCACGAGGGCGAGCAGCTCCCCGCCGTCCGCCATGAGCGTTGCCTTCGCCTGTTCGCTGTCGCGGCAGGCCGCCATATCCGCCTCATGGGCGAGTATCGCGTCGCGCACGGCGAGCTTCACGGCCTGGTCCTTCGCGCTGTCGCTGTTGGCGACGACGTGCAGCCGAAGTATGTTTTCGTTGCCCGGCGAGACCGCCCCGAGGCAGAGCGCGGCTAAAAGTACGGTTGCAAGAATGCGTTTGATCATCGTATACCCTCCGAACTGAAACCGATTGTTAGCATGAGCATTGACATCCATCGTGATTTTTATGCCGAAGGCGTATATAATGCTGGTATGGAACGAATCAAAGCGTGCGCGAAGGTGAATCTCACGCTCGACGTTTTGGGCAAACGGGCGGATGGCTATCACGAGCTCAGCTCCGTCATGCTCGCCGTCGACATTTTTGACGAAATCGCGCTTGAATTCGATACGCGGGGCATAGTTATAGAGGCGGAACCTCCGCTGCCGCTGGGGAGCGCGGCGTTTTTAGCCGCGCAGAAATACTGCGCGCGGGGCGGCGTATCGGGCGTGCGCGCGCGGATCATCCGGCGCATCCCGCCCGAGGCGGGGCTCGGCGGCTCGTCGGCGGACGCGGCGGCGGTGCTTCGCGCGCTGCAGGCGCATTGCGGCGCGCTCGGCGGGGCGGAGCTTCGCGCGCTCGCGCTGGAAATCGGGTCCGACGTTCCCTTCCTGATGGAGGGCGGAATCGCGCTGTGCGAGGGCAGGGGAGAGGTCATAACGCCGCTCCCGCCGCTCCCGCTCAACCTCCTCGTCGTGAAGCCGGAGCGCGGCGCTTCCACGCGGGAGGTGTTCCGCGCGCTCGCTCCCCCGTATGCCGCGGGGACGACGGGGGGCGCGGTCTTCGCCATAAGGCGCTCCGACCGCGCCGCGCTCCTCCCCCACATCGGCAACGCGCTTTTGCCGGCGGCCTCTTCCCTCGTGCCTGAGATTTCATCCCTCCTCTCGCGCATGAAAAGGGCGGGCGCGCTCGCCGCGTCCATGACGGGCAGCGGCAGCGCGGTGTTCGGCGTCTTTGAGGATGAAGCCGCGACGCTGCGCGCGAAGGCGGCCTTTTCGGACGAACCCTTCGCCGTTTCGTGCAGCGCGTTCTATAATATGGTATAATTCTATTCTGAAAATAAGAAAGCGGGCGGAGAAGGAAGGACATGGCGCATATCGAAGGACACAAACGCATCCACCTCATCGGCATCGGCGGCTGCTCCATGAGCGGCCTCGCGCAGATTCTGCGCGCGCGCGAGTATGAGGTGCAGGGCTCGGATAAAAGCGTTTCCCCGTTTACCCAAAGGCTCGCGGAGCTCGGCATCCCGGTGACGATCGGCCACGACGAAAAGAACCTCGGCGGCGCGGACCTCGTGCTCTATTCCGCCGCGGTGAAGCCCGACAACGTCGAGCGCGTCGCGGCCAGGGAGAGAGGCATCCCCGAGATCGAGCGCAGCGCGGCGCTCGGCCAACTGACCGAGGGCTATAAAAAGGTCGTGGGCATCGCGGGCTGCCACGGGAAGACCACCATCACCTCCATGCTCGCGCTCATCTGCGACACGGGCGCCATGGACGCCACGGTGCACATCGGCGGCTTCGTGGATTACCTCCAGGGCGGCGTGCGCCTCGGCTCGCACGAGATGTTCATCACCGAGGCGTGCGAGTATGTCGAGAGCTTCCTGACGCTGCGGCCCACCGTCGCCCTCGTCAACAACATCGACAACGACCACCTCGACTATTACGGCGACATGGAGCATATCACGGACGCGTTCCGCCGCTTCGTGGCGCTCCTGCCCGAGGACGGGCTCTTCCTCGGCTGCGCGGACGACCCGCGCGTCAGAGGGCTCCTCGCGGAGCACAGGGGGAGGAAGCTTTCCTACGGGCGCCGCGACGCGGACTATGTGCCCGCCAACGTCGTCTTCGACGAAGGCGGCTGCCCCTCCTTCGACCTGGTGTTTTCGGGCGAAACCCTCGGCGGAATAAAGCTCAACGTGCCGGGCGAGCATAACGTCGTCAACGCCGTCGCGGCCGCGGCCGTCGCGCTCGACGCGGGCGCGGACATGGCGAAAATCGCCGACGCGCTCGCGCGCTTTCAAAACACGCGCAGGCGCTTTGAATTCTATGGCGAGAAAAACGGCGTCCTGATCTACCACGACTACGCGCACCACCCCGCCGAGATCGCGGCGACGCTCGCCGCCGCGAAGCGCGTCCGGCACGGGAAGCTTTACTGCGTGTTCCAGTGCAATTCCTACACCCGCGCCAAAACGCTGTTCGTCCGTGACGTGACCTGCTTTGCCGACGCGGACGAGGTGCTCGTGCCCGACATCTATCCCGGGCGGGAGAAGGACGACGGCACCGTCCACGCGCGGGACATGGCGTGCGCCATCCTGGAGGGCGGCACGAAAGCCGTATACCTGCCGACCTTCGAGGAGATCGCTCTCTATCTTGAGAAAAACGCGCGCCCCGGCGACCTCGTGCTCACCGTGGGCAGCGGCGACGTGTACATACAGACAAGGAAGCTCTTATAAAGCGCTTTGGAAAGGAGCCCCCATGCGATTCGAAGGACCCATCCGTATCCGCCCGCTGACCGTGCGCGGCGTGTTCGGCATCTCCTGGAAGCTCATCCGCCGCAACTTCGGCGGTGTCTTCCTCTACACGCTCGCGATGCAGCTCATTCTGCTGCTGGTCATGCTCGCCGCGGCCTCCCCGATCCTCGGCGCCGTCATCTCGGGCGACACCGAGAACTGGCGCTTCGCGCTGGGCATCGTCACGGCGATTTTGCTCGTTCTGCTGGTCTCGGCGGGGAGCATCCTCCTGTTCCAGCCGATCTTCACGGGCACGCTCTACGGGGAATTCTCCTCGCGCATGTATTCCCACGGCGCTTCCTGCGGGATGCTGTTTAAAAGGGGCAGGCACTCGCTCAAGCGGTATTTCACGACGACGCTGTGCCTTCTCGTGTGCATGATGGCCGTCGGCATCGTCCAGTCCATCGTCTCGGGCATCGCAAGCGGGGTGCTCGGCGTGGTCAGCTTCGTCTCGGTGCTGCCTGCGACGCTCGGCTCCGCGGCCTGGAGCTCGCCCCTCGACATGTTCTCGGGCATCGGCGCGGGCGTCATCGTCTTCACCGTTTTAACGGGGGTTCTGAGCATGGCGATCACCCTGTGCGGGCAGTGCCTCGTCTGCTTCGTCTATCCCGTCGCCGCGAACGAGGGCGTCTTCAACTTCGACGCCGTGGGCAGGAGCATCAAGCTCGTCTGGAAGCGCTTCGGCCGCGTGCTCGGCTGCAGGGCGCTCCTGACGCTGGTGAACATGGCCGCGCAGACCGTGCTCGGCGCGCTTCTCGCGCTTGCGATCGTGTTCAGCGCGGCGCCGGCGCCTCCCGACGGCTTCACCCTCGCCGCCCTCATCCTGTTGGCGGCGCTGTCCGCGCTCGCGATGACCGTCGCGGCCGTGCTGGGCACGCTCTTCTCCATCGCGCTCGACACCGTGCTCTATTACGACGCGCGCGTGCGCCTCGAGGGCCGCGCGTGGCTCGGCATGGATGAAGGCGAGGGGGAGGGCGAAACCTTCCGCGAGCCTGCGGAGGAGGCGCATTTCGAAGCGCCGGCGGAACCGCAAAACGGAAACGATTTTTACGGCGTGCATACCGAAGAAAAACAGAACGGAGGACAGGATGGAGCTTAAGAAAAGGAAGGAAATGGACCCGCGCTTTATGTGGGATTTCACCCACATGTTCCCCTCGCGGGAGGCGTGGGAGAAGGCGTTTGCCGAAACGGAGGAACTGATCAAGGGCATCCCCGCCCTCGAGGGGACGCTCGGCGGGAGCGCGGAGGCGCTGCAGCGCGCACTCGACATGGACGCGGCGCTCGGCGAGAAGCTTGAGCTCGTGTATCTTTACGCCATGCTGCACAAGGCGGGCGACAATTCCGACCCGGAATATCAGAAGATGGAGGCGCGCGCGGTGAGCCTTCTCGTGTCCGCGCGTTCCGCGTCCTCCTTTTTGACGCCTGAGCTTCTCGCCATCCCGGAGGAGACGCTCGCCGCATACATGAAAGCCCCGGGGCTTCAAACCTACCGCCACATGGTGGAGGATGTCTGCCGCGCCCGCGCGCACACGCTCGACGCGAAGCGCGAGCTGATGCTCGCGAAGCTCGGGGACGCCGCGCAGACGCCGGACAACGCCTTTACGATGCTCTCGAGCGTCGATATGACCTTCCCGACGATCGCCGATGAAAAGGGCGAACAGGCGCAGCTCACGCACGGCAACTTCGGCGTCTACCGCGAGAGCAACGTCAGGAGCGTGCGCCGCGAGGCGTTCGAGAAGTATTTCGGCGAGTTCAACAAGTATATCAACACCTTCGCCGCGCTCTACGCGGGCAGCGTCAAGTTCGACTGTTACAACGCGTCCGTCCGCGGCCATAAGAACGCCTGCGAGGCGGCGCTCTTTCGCAGCAACGTGCCCGTGAGCGTGCTCGACAGCCTCACGGAGGCCATCCACGCGCGCCTTAACACGATGAGGCAGTACCTTTCCGTCAGACGGCGCGTCCTCAATCTCGACGAGCTGCACATGTACGACCTCTACTGCCCGCTGATGTCCGAGGTGGATTTCCATATCGGCTATGAGGAGAGCAAGGCGCTCGTTAAAAAGGCGCTCGCGCCGCTCGGCGAGGGATACGCGAAGCTGCTCGACAGGGCGTACGAGAACAGCTGGATGGACGTTTACGAGAACCGCGGCAAGACGACGGGCGCGTTCTCCTGCGGCGTGTACGGCGTGCACCCCTACGTCCTTTTGAACTTCACCGACACGCTGGACGACGCCTTCACTTTGGCGCATGAGCTCGGCCACGCCATGCACTCCTACAAATCCAACGAGGCGCAGGACTTCGTCAACCACGATTACCACATACTCGTCGCCGAGGTCGCCTCGACCGTCAACGAGGTGCTTTTATGCAAATACCTGCTCGAAACGGAGAAGGACCCGGCGCGGCGCGCGTACGTGCTCAACCACTTCCTCGAGGGCTTCCGCACGACCGTGTTCCGGCAGACGCTCTTCGCCGAGTTCGAGAGGAAGGCGCACGAGAAGTACGAGGCGGGCGAGCCGCTCACGGCGGAGGGCCTCAATTCGCTCTACCGCTCCCTCAACGAGCTGTATTACGAGGGCGCCGTCGTGGACGATTTCCAGGACGTCGAGTGGGCGCGCATCCCGCACTTCTACAACGCGTTCTACGTTTACCAGTATGCGACGGGCTTCTGCAGCGCTGTCGCCATCGCGGACAACATCTTAAAGACCGGGGACGCCGCGAATTACCTGAAGTTCCTCACGACCGGCGGCAGCGACTACCCGCTCGAGGAACTGAAGATCGCGGGCGTCGACTTGACGAAGCCCGAGGCGGTGCTCTCCGCGCTCGACGTGTTCGCCGCGACGCTCGACGACTTTGAAGCGCAGATGAAGGAGATGTGATCATGTACGCCGATGTGGACGTCAATGAACTGAAAAAGTATATCCTCGACAAGTTCGTCGCCGAGGGGGATTACGACTTCCTCAAGGAAGGGGAACTGCCCCAGATGGTGGACGTTATGCTCGAGCTGGACGACGCGTACATGCGCGAGTCCGGCGCGGACAGCGGCGCGGTCTACGACGACGACGCGGCCTATGAAGCCATCTTCGCGGGGATGCAGCGGCGCTTCGCGCAGTACAGGATGTACGCCATGCGCCTGACGGAGGATTACATGGACTTCGCCGAGGAATACCTCGCCTCGGTGGGCGCCATAGAATGGGAGTAAGCGGATGAAAATCGTCAACATCACGGAACCCAAGCAGTTTTTCGCGGCGGTCAACGCCTGCCCGGGCCGCGTGGAGCTCGTCACGCAGGAGGGGGACAGGCTCAACCTGAAGTCGACCCTTTGCCAGTACATCGCGCTCACGCAGATGTTCCAGGATGAGCGCATCTCCTCGGTGGAGCTGGTCGTGAGCGACCCCTCCGATTTCGACCGGCTCAGGCCGTACCTCGTGACGGAATAACGGATTTTTAAAAAAGCGGCGATCGCCGCTTTTTTAATAGAACTTCCCCGGGGCGGATTTTTACGGTATAATCATCCGTATGGATATCAAAGCGGTTATTTTCGACATGGACGGCCTCATGTTCGACACGGAGCGCGTGGCCGCCCTCGGCATGATGGAGGCCCTCGAAAAGCAGGGCCTTGCGGGCGACGAGGCGCTGTTTTTCCGGCTCCTCGGCCTCAACACCGAGAGCACGCGGCAGGCGCTTTTCGGGGCGTTCGGCGACAGGCTCGACTTCGCCGCGGCCATGCGGGGCATGGACGCGTATATCGAGGACTATGTGACGCGCCGCGGCACCCCCGTGAAGCCCGGCCTTTTCGAGCTTCTCGACAGGCTCGACGAGTCGCGCCTCCCGCGCGCCGTCGCCTCCTCGAGCCCCATGAAAAGGATCTTGCGCAACCTCGAGATGGCGGGCCTTTCCGGGCGGTTCGACGCCGTCGTCTGCGGGGACGACGTCGCCCTCGGCAAGCCCGCGCCAGATATCTTCCTCGCGGCGGCGAGGGCGCTCGACGTCGCCCCCGCATGCTGCATGGCGCTCGAGGATTCGCCAAGCGGCGTCGCCGCGGCGAAAGCCGCGGGGATGAAGACCGTCATGGTGCCCGACCTGCGCGCGCCGGACGAAACCGACCTTCAGGGGCTGTTCGCGCTCGTCGGCTCCCTCCATGAAGCGATTCCGCTTCTTGGCGCGTAGGGGCTGAATATGGCGACGCTGCTCCTCGTCATCATCTATATCGCATTCATCGGCCTGGGCCTTCCGGATTCCCTGCTCGGCTCCGCCTGGCCCGTCGCCCACGTGGATCTCGGCGTGCCCATCTCCGTGGCGGGTATGGTGAACGTCGTGGGGGCGGTGGGCACGGTCGCCTCGAGCCTTCTTTCCGAGCGGCTGATCCGCCGCTTCGGCACGGCCGCCGTCACCGCGGCGAGCATCCTCATGACCTCCGTCGCCCTCATGAGCGTCAGCTTCATCTCGCGCTTCTGGGCGCTGATGCTCCTGACGCTGCCGCTCGGCTTCGGCGCGGGCACGGTGGACTCGGCGCTCAACAACTTCGTGGCGCTCCACTATAAATCGAGCCACATGAACTGGCTCCACTGCTTCTGGGGCATCGGCGCGACGGCGGGGCCCATGGTCATGTCGCTGTACCTCGCGAAGCTCAACTGGCACGGCGCGTACCGCGCGGTGTCGCTCGCCCTTTTGTGCATCGCATCGCTCATGTTCGCCTCCTTCCCGCTCTGGCGGCGGTTTTCGAAGCCCGCGGGCGAGGCGAAGGAGCACCCTCGCGTGCCGATGCGCGGCCTTCTCGCGCTCCCCGGAGCACCCACCGCCTGCCTCTCCTTTTTCGCCTACTGCGGCGCGGAGTATACGGCCGGGCTCTGGGCGAGCAGCTATTTCGTGAACGTTAAGGGCGTTTCGCCCGACACGGCGGCAAGCTGGGCCGCCATGTATTATCTGGGCATCACGGCGGGGCGGTTTCTCTCCGGTTTTGCCGCGCTGAAGCTTTCGGGCAAAACGCTCGTGCGCGCGGGCCTCGGGCTGATCCTCGCGGGCACGGCGGCGCTCATGCTCCCCGCCGGCGGATACGTGCCGGTCGTCGCGCTCAGCCTCATCGGCCTCGGCTGCGCGCCCATCTTCCCCTCGCTCCTCGGCGAGACGCCGCGGCTCTTCGGCGAGGAGCATTCGCAGGGCGTCATGGGACTGCAGTTCGCCTCGGCCTACGCGGGCGGCACGCTGCTCTGCCCGCTCTTCGGCTGGCTCTCGCCGGCCATCGGCCTTGGGGCGTGGCCGTTCTATCTGCTTTTGCTCTTCGGCATCCTGGTTTTTTCGACCGAACATACCCAGCGCCGGGCCGCGCGCGCGACGGCGCTGCGATAAATGTGCGCGCGTATTGGAACGCGCGCCCGGGGGATGATATAATCCGAATATGAAAACGCTTCGGCCTTATCTCAAATACGCGCTTTTGCTGCTCGGGGCGGCGTTCATCGCCGTGGGCGTCCTTCGCGGGGAGTATCTCGTCGTGCTCAAGAAGGCCGTCATGATCTGCCTCGAGTGCATCGGCATCGGGTGAGCGCATGAGAAGCGTTTGGAACTTCCTGAAAAAACGCCACGTCATCCAGGCGCTCTTCGCGCTTTTCACCAACCCGCGCCTCGAGAACTTCGCGCAGGGCGCCATCTATACGGGCAAGCTCAAGAGCGTCTGCGTCCCCGGGCTCAACTGCTATTCCTGCCCCGGAGCGGTGGGTGCCTGCCCCGTCGGCGCGCTGCAGGCGCAACTTGGCGGATGGAAGCACGGCTTCGCGTTCTATACCGCGGGGCTTCTCATCTTCTTCGGCGCCGTCTTCGGCAGGCTCGTGTGCGGCTTCCTCTGCCCGTTCGGCTTCATACAGGATTTATTGAACCGCGTGCGCACGAAGAAGCTCCACATCCCAAAGAGGACGGATGCAGCGCTGCGCTATTTGAAATACGCGGTGCTGGCGGTGTTCGTGATCCTGCTCCCTATCTTCCTCGTGGACGCGTACGGGCTGAGCACGCCGTGGTTCTGCAAGCTCATCTGCCCTGCGGGGACGCTCGAGGGCGGTGTGCCCCTCGTCCTCGCCAACGGGGATTTGCGCGCGGCGACGGGCGGGCTCTTCGCGTGGAAGACCGGGCTTCTTCTGTTCATCTTGCTGCTCTGCCTGTTCGTTTCGCGCCCCTTCTGCAAGTTCCTCTGCCCCTTGGGCGCGATTTATTCCTTTTTCAACCGGGTCAGCTTCTACCGCATGAAGTTCGACGAGCATAAATGCACCCGCTGCGGCCTGTGCGTGAAAAAATGCCCCATGAACATCGATCCGCCGCACGACCTCGACGGGCTCGAGTGCATCCGCTGCAACGAATGCAAACACGTCTGCCCCCACGGGGCGATCTCTTCCGGCTTCGCGGCCGGAGCGAATCAGAAGGAGGTTGGAAAACATGCTTAGAATCCCTTCGACCCAAAAGACGGATACCCTCTCCCGAGACAACCCGCCCGCCGCGCGCTGCGCGAGCGGGGACGCCGTCGTTTTCGAAACGATGGACTGCTACGACGGCGCCGTCTCGCGCGCGGGCGCGCGCTCCTACGACGAGCGCATGGCGAACCCCGCGACGGGGCCCCTCTTCGTCGAGGGCGCGATGCCGGGCGACGCGCTCAGGGTGGAGGTCCTCTCCATTAAGACGCGCGGCTGGGGCGCCATGGGCACCTATTTCGGCGAGGGCGCGTTCGAGAAATATCCCGGCGAATACGCGATTCGCGTCTTTGAGTATCCCGACGGCTTCGTGCATATCGCGGGGCATAAAATCCCCGTGGAGACCATGATCGGCGTCATCGGCGTGGCGCCCGCGGGCGAGGCGGTGCCCACCGTCACCCCGGGGCCGCACGGCGGCAATATGGACTGCTCGCGTATCGTCGAGGGCGCGACGATCTATTTCCCGGTCGCCTGCGAAGGCGCGCTGCTCGGCATGGGCGACCTCCACGCGCTCATGGGAGACGGCGAGGTGTTCGGTTACGGCCTTGAGACGGCGGGGGAGGTGACCGTCCGCGTCAGCGCCGTCAAGGGCCTGAAGCTCGCGCACCCCCTCCTCGTCGAGGGCGGCAGGGCCATGGTGATCGCCTCCGCGAAAACGCTCGACGAGGCCACGGACCTCGCCGTGCAGGCGCTCTACGAGCTTCTGCTCGAGCGGGGCATGGACCGCGTCGAGGCGGGGCATCTGCTCTCGATGAGGTGCGACGTGGCGGTCTGCCAGATCGTCGACCCGCTGCTCACCGTGCGCGCGATGCTGCCCGTGGAATTCCTGTCAATCCCCGATTGACGGGCATTCGGCCAACAACCGACAGTAAATTGTGAATAACGACCGCAAGGGATTCCGCTCGCGGAATCCCTTCGTCCGGCACTTATTCACTATTCACTATTCACTATTATTACCTGTTCGTCCAATAAAAAAGGAGGGCACCAGCCCTCCTTTTTTTACCGCGTCAGTCGTGAGATTTGTAGCTTCCGCATAGGCTTTCGTCACCGGGCTTGCCGTTGTCGCAGCCCGGCACAGGCTCCACTTGGATCCTCGAAAGGGAACACCCGTCCCCCTCGCTGTGATAGCGACAACTGGAAACGCGGCAGCCAATGGTTTGGGTTCCTGCTTTGGATCCGGCCATATCGCACCCTCCTTTTCATTGACTGCCTTTAGTTTGCCCGTGGCGCGAAGCAATATGCGGCGCGTCAGAACGCGCAGCCGCCAATCCAAAAGCCAATATCCGACGCGAGTTCCATATTCTGGTTTTCAAGCGTTTTGACGCGTTCCGCAAGCTCTTTGCCCTCGAGCCGCGCGCCCGCGAGCGCCGGTGCGATGCGCGAAACGAACGCCTCGTCCATCGCGTCCGAATAGACGGCGGCGCGGCGGACGAAGCCGCGGTCCACGTCGAGCTGCAGCTCGATCGAGCCCCAGGGGAAGCGCGTCTCGAGCTCTATGTCGAACTGCGGCGTCGCGCCCATGCGCCAGTCCCACGAGGCGTGCTTTTCATAGCATGCGGCGATGCGCGCCTCGCCGAGGTCGCCGACGCGATGCGTCTCATGCGCGCCGTATTCCGCCGCGAACGCCCGCGCTACGGCCGCGCGCGCCGAATCGACCGTGATATGCTCCCCGTATTCCCGGAGGTTGACCACGCGCGCGCGCACGCTCTCCACGCCCTTGGCGCGCAGCTTTTCCTTCGAGGGCGCGAGGTAGCGCGAAAGCTTTTCCATGTCGACGTCGATGAGCAGCGTGCCGTGCTGCATGGCGGAGGTTTTCGTCATGCGAAAGGCGTTGCCCGAGAATTTCGCGCCCTCGGAAGTTACGAGGTCGTTTCGCCCGGTGAACTGCGCGGGGACGCCCAGCGCGCGCACCGCCTCGAGGATGACCGAGGTCTGCCGCGCGAGGTCGTAGGCTTCCCGGGGGCAGACGAATGTGAAATTCAGGTTGCCCAAATCGTGATAGACCGCGCCGCCGCCCGTCGTGCGCCGCGCGAGCCTGCCGCCCTCCTGTTCGAGCAGGGAGGCGCGGCATTCCTTCCACGCGTTCTGGTGCCTGCCGATCACGACCGTGTTCGCGTTCTGCCAGAGGTAAAGCGTCATAGCGTCTCCCGGGGCGTCGAACATCGCCTCCTCAGCCGAGAGGTTGCGCCACGGGTCGAAAGAGTCGCCGAAAAACAATCTATTCATGCGCATATCTTAACATCCTCCCTTTGCGCGCGCAATATGCCGCTTTCAGGGGTTGACAAACGCGCGCTCCCGAATATAATACAATGTATACATGTATACAATAATACGAGGATACAAAACAGGAGGTACCCGATGAACACGCTCGTATTCGACGAGGACACCCGGCTGCTGCGCGAAACGCCCGGGGGCGCCGCGACCTTGTGCGACGCGCCCGAGGCGAACCTGTTTCCCGAAATCTACGCGTTCGACCAGGTGCCCAAGGTCGCCTTCGGGGGCGGCGGCATCCCCATGCGCATGCCCGGGGAAATCTTCATCACCGACACCACATTCCGCGACGGGCAGCAGGCCCGCGCGCCGTTCACGCACGAGCAGATCGTGGGCTTGTTCGATCTCCTGCACGAGCTGGGCGGGGAGCGGGGCGTCGTCCGCCAGAGCGAGTTTTTCGTCTACACGGAGCGCGACAGAAAGGCCCTCGAACTCTGCCGCGCGCGCGGCTACGCCTTTCCGGAGATCACGACCTGGATCCGCGCCGCGAAGGAGGATTTCGAGATCGTGCGGCAGCTCGGGATCGGCGAAACGGGCATACTCGTCTCCTGCTCGGACTACCACATCTTCCATAAAATGAAGCTTACGCGCGCCGGGGCGATGGAAAAATACCTCTCTGTGGTGGAAATGGCGCTGGAGCGGGGGATACGGCCGCGCTGCCATTTCGAGGACATCACCCGCGCGGACATCTATGGTTTCGTGATCCCCTTCGCCTCGGCGCTCAGGCGCCTCGGGGACGAGGCGGGCGTTCCGGTCAAGATCCGCTGCTGCGATACGCTGGGCCTCGGCGTGCCCTATCCCGAGGCGGCGCTGCCGCGCGGCGTGCCGGGCCTCCTCCACGCGCTGCGGCGCGACGCGGGCATCTCGAGCGACATGCTCGAGTGGCACGGCCATAACGACTTCCACAAGGGCGTGGTCAACGCCTCCGCGGCCTGGCTGTACGGCGCGGCGAGCGTCAACTGCTCGCTTTTGGGCATCGGGGAGCGGGCGGGCAACGTGCCGCTCGAGGCGATGGCGATGGAATACTGCGCGCTGCGCGGGCAGGACGGCGGCATGCGCCTCAACGCCATCACGCGCATCGCGGAATACTTCAGGGAAAAGATCGGCTACGACATCCCGCCGCAGACGCCCTTCGTCGGGGATTCCTGCCTCACCACGCGCGCGGGCATCCACGCGGACGGGCTTTTGAAGAACGAGCGGATCTACACGGCGTTCGATACGCGCGCTCTCCTCGGGCGGGAAAACGAGGTGCTCGTCGACGCGCACAGCGGGCTCGCGGGCATCGCCTATTGGATCAACCGCCGTTTCAACCTGAAGCTCGACAAGAAATCGCCCGTGGTCGCGCGCGTGAAGGAGGCCGTCGACGCGCTCTACCTGACGGGGCGGACCACCGTCATGAGCGGCGGGGAGCTCGAGCGCCTCACCCGGGCCGCGCTCGCGGCGGAGGAGGGGGGGAGGAGCGCGGGCCGGGCCGCGTCTCCATGTGGGAGGCGAAGCGAAGGATCGTAAGATTCTTCTACCAAATATCCGCCGTTTGAGTTAAAATAAGTATGCGGGCAGATGCGCGACCGGGAGGGCAAATGAAAGCATACCTTGACGAGAACGAGCTTTATCTGTTCAACACGGGCAAAAACGCCTATGCTTACCGCGCCCTCGGCTGCCACCGCGTCGCGATGCCCGAGGGGCACGAGGCGTTCCGCTTCGCCGTCTGGGCGCCGGACGCGCGGGCGGTGAGCGTGGTGGGCAGCTTCAACGGATGGAACCTGCGCGCGGACCCCATGAAGCCCTGCGGGACGACGGGCGTCTGGCAGGCGCACGTGGGCATCGCCCGCCGCGGCGACTTTTATAAATACGCCATCGTCACAAGGAAAGGGGAGCTCATCTACAAGGCCGACCCCTTTGCGTTTTACAGCCAGCTTCGCCCCGAGACGGCCTCCGTCGTCTGGGACGCCGCGGATTTCGCCTGGACGGACGACGTGCACATGGAAAAGCGCCGCCGCCCGGACAGGCCCGTGTACGAGGCGCCCATGAGCGTCTACGAGGTGCACCTCGGCTCTTGGAAGGCCGGACTCGATTACGAGCGCCTCGCCTCCGAGCTCGTCGATTACATCGTGGATATGGGCTACACGCACATCGAGCTCATGCCCGTGTGCGAGCATCCGCTCGACGACAGCTGGGGCTATCAGGTCACGGGGTACTATTCCGTCACCTCGCGCTACGGCACGCCGGAACAGTTCAAAACGCTCGTCAACGCCTGCCACCGCGCGGGCGTCGGCGTGTTCGTCGACTGGGTGCCCGCGCATTTTACAAAGGACGCGCACGGCCTTCGCCGCTTCGACGGCAGCGCGCTCTACGAGCATCCCGACCCCAAGCGGGCGGAGCAGCCCCAGTGGGGCACGCTGCTCTTCAATTTCGAGCGCAGCGAGGTGAGGAGCTTCCTCATCTCCAACGCCGTGTATCTTTTGAAGGAATACCACATCGACGGCTTGCGCGTGGACGCGGTGAGCTGCATGCTCTACTACGATTACGGCAGGCGGGAGGACGAGTGGCTGCCCAACCGCTTCGGGGGCAACGAAAACCTCGCCGCCATCGACTTTTTCCGGGAGCTCGCGCATGCCGTCAATCGGGAATGCCCCGGCGCGCTGCTCATCGCGGAGGAGAGCACGGCCTTCCCGCTCGTCACCGCCCCGCCGGAGGACGGCGGCCTCGGCTTCAACTTCAAGTGGAACATGGGCTGGATGAACGACACGCTCTCCTACTGCAAGATGGACAGCCACTTTCGCAGGTTCAACCACGACAAGCTCACCTTCTCCATGTGCTACGCGTTTTCGGAGAATTACATACTGCCCCTCTCGCACGACGAGGTCGTGCACCTCAAAAACTCGCTTATCGGCCGCTTCCCCGGCACTTACGACGAGATGTTCGCCCAGCTTCGCCTGCTTTATATGTACCAGTACGCGCACCCGGGGAAGAAGCTCCTGTTCATGGGGGGCGAGTTCGGCCAGTTCTCGGAGTGGAACTTCCGCCGCTCGCTCGACTGGATGCTGCTCGGCTATCCGCAGCACGCGGCGCTTCGGGAGTTCGTCAAAGCGCTCAACGCCTTCTATCGCAAAGAGCCCGCGCTCTACGAGCGGGATTACGGCTGGGAAGGCTTCGAGTGGCGCGCCGTGGACGATCCCGCGCACAGCGTCCTCGCCTTCTGCCGCAGGGACGCTTCGGGGCGCGAGCTCTTATGCGTCTATAACTTCACGCCCGTTTCGCACGGCGCGTATCCCGTGCGCCTGCCGTACCGGGCGGCGCTTCGCCGCGCGATGTCGAGCGTCGAGGGGGCGGAGGAGCGCGTGGAGGTGCTGGAGGACGCGGGCGGGTCGACCGCGCTCATCCCGCTTTCCCCCTATGAGGCCGCATGGTATTTCGTTGACATACAGCCTTTGGCCCCTAAAACATAAAAGGAGGTTGAGCGATGATGAAAAAGAAAATGATCGCCATGCTGCTCGCAGGCGGTCAGGGCTCCAGGCTCGGCGTGCTGACGAACCGCACCGCAAAGCCTGCGGTGCCGTTCGGCGGGAAGTACAGGATCATCGACTTCCCGCTTTCCAACTGCGTGAACTCCGACATCGACACGGTCGGCGTGCTCACGCAGTACGAGCCTTTGGAACTCAACGGATACCTCGGAAACGGCAGCGCGTGGGACCTCGACCGCAACACGGGGGGCGTCTACGTGCTCCCGCCCTATGTCACGGGCAGCCGGGGCGAGTGGTATTCCGGCACGGCAAACGCCATCTTCCAGAACCTCGCCTTCATCGAGCGCTACCAGCCGGAATACGTCCTCGTGCTCTCGGGAGATCATATCTATAAGATGGACTACGCGGCGATGCTGCGCCACCACGTCGAGAAGAACGCGGACGCGACCATCGCCGTGCTCGAGGTGCCCATCGAGGAGGCGCACCGCTTCGGCATCATGGAGACGGACGCGGAGGGCATCATCACCCATTTTACCGAGAAGCCCAAGGAGCCCAGAAGCAACAAGGCCTCCATGGGCATTTATATCTTCACCACGGACGCGCTAAAAAAATACCTCGTCGAGGACGAGGCCGACGAGACCTCCTCGCACGACTTCGGCAAGGACGTGATCCCCAAGCTGTTGTCGGCGGGCATGCGCCTCTCTGCCTACGCCTTCCGCGGGTATTGGAAGGACGTGGGGACGGTGCAGAGCCTCTGGGAGGCGAACATGGACCTCATCGGCGACAAGGCGCGCCTCAACCTCAACGACCGCGAGTGGCGCATCTACAGCCGCAGCCCCGTCATGCCCGCGCATTACATAGGACCCTCCGCCTCGGCGGTGAGTTCCCTCGTCAGCGAGGGGTGCGAGATCGACGGGCAAATTGAAAACAGCGTGCTCTTCACGGGCGTCCGCGTGGGCGCGGGGGCCGTCGTCCGCGATTCCATCCTGATGCCGGGCGCGCGCATCGGCGCGAACGCCGTCGTCAAAAAGGCGATCCTCGGGGAGGACGCCATCGTCGGCGCGGGCGCCGTCATCGGCGACGCGCCCTGCCCGGAGGACGCGCCCTACGACACGTCGCTCACGGGCGACATCGCTTTGATCGCGAGCTGCACGAGCATCGCGCCGCTCGCGCGCGTGCCCGCGGGCATGATCGTCAACAACGACTATACCGGGGAGGAGGATGCGGAAAATGACGGATAACGCCTTTGGCCTCATCTACACGGGGGAAGCGAACCTGCAGCTGCGCGAGCTCACCTACTCGCGCTCCGTCGCGGCGGTGCCCTTCGCGGGGCGGTACCGCTGCATCGACTTCATCCTCAGCAACCTCGTCAACACAGGCATCACGAACGTGGGCGTCATCGCGCAGAAGAACTACCATTCGCTGATGGACCACCTCGGCTCCGGCAAGGAATGGGACCTCCACCGCAAGCGGGACGGGCTTTTCATACTGCCGCCCTTCGTCACGCGGGACAATACCGGCATCTACAACGGCACCGTGGACGCCATCCGCTCCGTCATGGGCTATGTGCGAAGGAGCTCCCAGCGCTACGTGGTGCTCATGGGCAGCCACACCGTCTACAACACCACCTATACCGATATGATCGCGCGCCATATCAAGACGGGCGCGGACATCACCATCATGTATAACGACGTGACGGCGTTCAACCCGTCCGACCAGTTCGACGACCTGCGCCTCACGCTCGACGAGAAGGGCCGCGTGTACGATTTGCAGATCGATCCCTTCCGCCCGCTCACGCCCAGCCAGAGCTGCGACGCGTTCGTCATGGAAAAGACGCTGCTCGAATACCTCATCGAGGAGGCGGCGGCGCACGCTTTGACCGATTTCGTGCGCGACGTGCTCGTGAAGAACGTCAGCACGCTCAAGCTCTTCGGCTACCGGTACGACGGGTACGTGGCGCGCCTCAATTCGCTCTCGAGCTATTTCTCGCACAACATGGCGGTGCTCGACCGGGGCGTGCGCAGCGACCTTTTCAACCCGCAGCACCCCATCTACACCAAGGTCAAGGACGAGGCCCCCGCGGAATACGGCCCCGCCGCGCGCGTTTCAAACTCCCTCGTGGCGGACGGCTGCATCGTCGAGGGCAGCATCGAGAACTGCATCCTTTTTCGCGGCGTGCACGTGGGCGCGGGTAGCGCGCTTCGAAACAGCATCGTCATGCAGGCGGGCGACATCCGCGAGAACTGCTCGCTCGACCACGTCATTTTGGATAAGGGGGTCACCGTGCGCAACGGGCGCAAGCTCGCGGGGTACGACAGCTTCCCCGTCATCATCCGCAAGGGCAGCACGATATGACGACGGAAAGCCGAAAACTGAAAGTTCTCTTCGCCGCCTCCGAGTGCGCGCCCTTCGTCAAAACCGGCGGTCTCGCGGATGTCGCGGGCGCTTTGCCCGCGGCGCTCGCGCGGGTCGGACACGACGTGCGCGTCGTGCTCCCCTGCTATCAGCAGATCCGCCGCAAGTACGGCGAGCGCTTCGCCCACGTCTACGACGGGCGCATCCGCCTTGGCTGGCGCGAGCAGTTCCTCGGGATAGAGTCCCTCGAGGAGGGCGGTGTCACGTACTATTTTATCGACAACGAGTTCTATTTCGATCGGGAGTATATCTACGGCGTGTTCAACTGCGACGAGGCGGAGCGCTTCGGCTTCTTCTCGAAGGCCATCCTCGAACTGATGGAGGGGCTCGGTTTTTTCCCCGACGTCCTCCATCTCAACGACTGGCAGACGGGCATGGCGGCGGCGCTGCTCAAAACGCAGTACGCGGACAAGCCCGCGTACGCGGCGGTCAAGACCCTTTTCACCGTCCACAACCTCCGTTTCCAGGGCGTGTTCGACCGGGCTTTCACCGACGAGTTGCTCTCCCTGGGGGAGATCGCCTTCGACCCCGCCGCGCTCGAATACTGCGGCAGCGTGAGCTATATGAAGGGCGGCCTCGCCTTCGCGGACGCCGTCAACACCGTGAGCCCCACTTACGCCGGGGAGATACAGACCTCCTTCTTCGGCGAAACGCTCGACGGGCTTTTGCGCGCGCGCTCCGGCGCGCTCTACGGCATACTCAACGGCATAGACGCCGCGGAGTACGACCCCGCGGTCGACAAACACCTCCCCGCGCACTTCTCCATCGAGGACACCGCGGGCAAGCGCCTGTGCAAGGCCGCGCTCCAGGCGGAGCTCGGGCTCGAAAAACGGGAAGACGCGCCCATGCTCGCCGTCGTCTCGCGCCTCACGGGGCAGAAGGGGCTCGACCTCGTCGAGCGCGTGCTCTTTGAAATGATGGACGCGGGCGTGCAGCTCGCCGTGCTCGGCACTGGCGAAGCGCATTACGAGGGCTTCTTCTCTTGGGTGCAGAAGCGCTTTCCGGGGCGCGCCGCGGCGCGCATCGAGTATAACGAAGGGCTCGCCCGGCGCATCTACGCGGGCGCGGACATGTTCCTCATGCCCTCGCTCTTCGAGCCGTGCGGCCTCGCGCAGATGATCGCCATGCGCTACGGGACCATCCCCATCGTGCGCGAGACGGGCGGCCTCAAGGACAGCGTCGCGCCCTACAATAAATATGAGGATACCGGCACGGGCTTCGCCTTCCTGAACTACAACGCGCACGAGCTTCTCTATACCGTGCAGCACGCCGTGGACTATTACCGCAACGACCCCGCGCTCTGGGCGCGCCTCATGCGCCGCGCGATGGCGGAGGACTTCTCCTGGGACGTGCGGGTGAAGGACTACGAGGCGCTTTACGGGCAATTGACAATTGACAATTGACGATTGACAATGAAGGAAACGCCCGCCGCGGCGGGGAATAACGCCTCGCCATCGAGCCGGGGACGGTTCTGCGGGCGCAGGGGCCGATTCCATATCGGCCCGGGATCTTTACGGGCAATTGACAATTGTCAATTGACCGAACCCGGAGGTTTCTATGCCAAAGTACGTCCTGGCGCTCGACGCCGGCACCACCAGCAACCGCGCGATGCTCTTTGATGCCGCGGGGCATGCCGTAAGCTCCGCGCAGAACGAGTTCGCGCAGATCTACCCCCGGCCCGGCTGGGTGGAGCACGACGCCATGGAAATTTGGGCGACGCAGCTCGGCGCGGCGAGCGAGGCTCTGGCGCGCGTGGGCGCGAAGGCGGAGGACATCGCGGCCATCGGCATCGCGAACCAGCGCGAAACGACCGTCGTCTGGGACAGGGCGACGGGCGAACCCGTCTGCAACGCCATCGTCTGGCAGTGCCGCCGCACGGCGCAGTATTGCGATGCGCTCAAGGCGCAGGGGCTTTCCGACCTGTTTCGGGAAAAGACGGGCCTCATCATCGACGCGTACTTTTCCGGCACGAAGCTCAAATGGATGCTCGATTCCATCCCTGGCGCCCGGGAGCGCGCGCGGCGCGGGGAGCTCCTCTTCGGCACGGTGGATACCTGGCTCATCTGGAAGCTCACGGGCGGGAAGGCGCACGTCACGGATTATTCCAACGCCTCGCGCACGATGCTCTTCAACATCCATTCTCTCGAATGGGATGAGGATATATTGACTTTATTCGATATTCCCCGGGAAATGCTGCCGGAAGCGCTGCCTTCAAGCCATCCGTACGGGTATACCGACCCCGCGCTCCTCGGCGCGGCGATCCCCATCTCTGGCGCGGCGGGGGACCAGCAGGCGGCGCTCTTCGGGCAGAGGTGCTTCTCGCCGGGCGAGGCGAAGAACACCTACGGCACGGGCTGCTTCCTTTTGATGAACACGGGAGAAAAGCCCGTCGCGAGCGCGAACGGGCTCCTGACGACCGTCGCCTGGGGCTACGGCGGAAGGGTCGAATATGCGCTCGAGGGCTCCGTCTTCGTCGCGGGCGCGGCTGTCCAGTGGCTTCGGGACGAGGTGCGACTCATCCCCAACGCCGCGGAGAGCGAGAAGCTCGCCCGCGAGGTGCCCGACACGAACGGCTGCTACGTCGTGCCCGCCTTCGTGGGGCTCGGCGCGCCCTATTGGGACCCGTACGCGCGCGGGGCGATCGTCGGCATCACGCGCGGGGTGAACCGCGCGCACATCGTGCGGGCGACGCTCGAATCCCTCGCCTATCAGACGGTCGACGTGCTCCGCGCCATGGAGGAGGATTCGGGCATACGCCTTTCTTCCCTGAGGGCCGACGGCGGCGCGAGCGCGAACGATTTCCTCATGCAGTTCCAGGCGGACATCATCGGCGCGCCGGTGCTGCGCCCCCCGTGCGTGGAGACGACCGCTCTCGGCGCGGCGTATCTCGCGGGGCTTGCCTGCGGCTTCTGGCGGGACCGGGATGAGCTTTCCCGCCGCGTGTCGGAGCCCGCGCGTTTTATGCCGAACATGGACGAAACCGCGCGCCGGGAGAAACTCTTGGGGTGGAAGCGCGCCGTGCGCTGCGCGCGTGCGTGGGGGGAGGAAGCAATTGACAATTGACAATGGACAATTGACAATCGGGAAACGCCGCTGCGGCGGGAATGTTGTAGGGGCGGATTCCATATCCGCCCGGCCGCCCATAACGCGCCGTGCGCTGCGCGCGTGCGTGGAGGGAGGAAGCAATTGACAATTGATAATGGACAGTTGACAATCAGGAAACGCCGCTGCGGCGGGAATGCCGTAGGGGCGGATTCCATATCCGCCCGGCCGTCCATAACGCGCCGTGTGCTGCGCGCGTGCGTGGGGGGAGGAAGCAATTGACAATTGACAATGAACAATTGACAATCAGGAAATGCCGCTGCGGCGGGAATGCCGTAGGGGCGGATTCCATATCCGCCCGGCTGAATTAAGGGAAGTTTGCATGGAAAAATACGATGTCGTAATCATCGGCGGCGGCGTGGTGGGCTGCGGTGTCGCGCGGGAACTGACGCGATACAGGCTCGGGGTCGCCGTGCTCGAGGGCGCGGCCGATATCTGCTCCGGCCAGTCCAAGGCCAACACGGCCATCGTCCACGCGGGATACGACGCGAAGCCGGGCACGAACAAGGCCCGCTTCAACGTCCTCGGCAACGCGATGTTCGACCGCCTCACGGAGGAGCTCGACGTGCCCTTCGAGCGGAACGGCTCGCTCGTTGTCGCTTTCTCCGAGGAGGGGATACCCGCGCTCCGGTCCCTCGTCTGGCGCGGGGAGACGAACGGGGTCAAGGGACTTCGCGTCGTGATGCGGGAGGAACTTCGCGCCATGGAGCCGAACCTCGGGGAAAAGGCCGCGGCCGCGCTCTACGCGCCCTCGGGCGGCATCGTCTGCCCGTACGAGCTCACCTTCGCCTACGCGGAGAACGCTGTGAAAAACGGCGCGTCGTTCTTTCGGGATGCGCCCGTCACGTCCGTCCGGCGCGGGGAGGGCGGCGGCTATGTCGTCCATTCCGGCAAGAGGGCGTTTTCCGCGCGCGCCGTCGTCAACTGCGCGGGCGTCCACTCCGATGAGATCAACAACATGGTCAGCGCCGAAACGCTCTCCATCGCGCCCCGGCGCGGGGAGTATTACATCGTCGATAAGAATTACGGCGGCCTCTTCAGGCGCTCCATCTTCCAGCTTCCCACCGCCATGGGCAAGGGCGTGCTCGTCGCGCGCACGGTGGAGGACACCATCCTCCTCGGCCCCACCGCCGAGGATATCGACGCGCGCGAGGACAAGCGCACCACGGCCGAGGGCCTTGCCCGGGTGCTCGCGCACGCCGCGCTCTCGTGGGAGAACATCCCCGCGCGCGGCTTCATCACGGCCTTCTCCGGCATCCGCGCGCACTTAGTTCAGGACGATTTCGTCTTGGGCGAGCCGGGCGACACGCCGTTCTTCTTCAACGCCGCGGGCGTGGAATCCCCGGGGCTCACGGCCGCCCCCGCGATCGCGGTGTATCTCGCCGAGAGCGTCGCGCAGAGGCTCAGGGCGCAGGAGAACCCGGCGTTCGATCCCGTGCGGCGCGGCATCCCGAAGTTTCGCATGATGGCGGCAGCAGAGCGTGCGAGGATGATCGCCGAAAACCCGGACTACGCGAACGTCGTCTGCCGCTGCGAAACGGTGACCGAGGCCGAGATCCGCGAGAGCATCCGCCGGCCCGTCGGCGCGCGCACGGTGGACGGGGTCAAGTTCCGCACGCGCGCGGGCATGGGGCGCTGCCAAAGCGGCTTCTGCCTCACGCGCGTCATGGAGATCCTGTCGGAAGAGCTCGGCGTTCCCGAGACGGAAATCACCAAGTCCGGCGGCGGGTCGAAGCTCGTCTTCGGCCGCATCTTCGGGGAAGGGGGCGAGGGCGCGTGACGGACATGGCAAACATGCCAAAGAGAAAGGTCGGCGTGCTCGTCATCGGCGGAGGGCCCGCGGGACTCGCCGCGGCCGTCGCCGCGAAGGAGGCGGGCTGCGCGGACGTGCTCGTGGTCGAGCGCGAGGACGCGCCCGGCGGCATCCTCAAGCAGTGCATCCACAACGGCTTCGGCCTGCATACGTTCAAAGAGGAATTGACCGGCCCCGAGTACGCCGATCGGTATATCGAAAAAGCGCGGGCGCTTAATATAGAAATCCGGTGCGGCGCGATGGCGATCGACCTGACTCCGGATAAAACCGCCGCCGTCGCCAGCCGCGCGCGCGGGCTGGAATTCATCCGCGCGGACGCGGTCGTGCTCGCCATGGGCTGCCGCGAGAGGCCGCGCGGGGCGCTCGGCACCCCGGGCACGCGCTGCGCGGGCGTATATACCGCGGGCAACGCGCAGAAGCTCGTCAACAGGAAGGGGCTCATGCCGGGGAAGCGCGTGGTGATCCTCGGCTCGGGCGACATCGGCCTCATCATGGCGCGAAGGATGACCTTCGTGGGCGCGCAGGTGCTCGCCTGCGTGGAGCTGATGCCCTATTCGGCGGGGCTGACGCGCAACATCGTGCAGTGCCTCGACGATTTCGATATTCCGCTCCACCTCTCGCACACGGTCGTGGATATCCGGGGGGAGGAGCGGCTCGAGGCCGTCGTCATCGCGCGGGTGGACGACAAGCTTCGCCCTATCCCCGGCACGGAGCGGACGCTTTCGTGCGACACGCTTCTGCTCTCCGTAGGGCTTCTGCCCGAAAACGAGCTCTCCGCCCTGGCGGGCGTGACCCTTTCCCCGGCGACGGGCGGCGCGGAGGTGGACGAGGCGCTCCAGACGGCGGTGCCCGGCGTCTTCTCCTGCGGGAACGTGCTGCACGTGCACGACCTCGTGGATTTCGTCTCCGAGGAGGCGGCGCGCGCGGGGAGGAACGCCGCGCGGTACGCCGCGGGCGACAGGAGAGCGCGCGGGGGCGTCCCCGTCGAGGCGGGCTTCGGCGTGTCCGGCGTCGTGCCGCAGTTCGTCGGCGAAAGCCCCGGGGAGCCCGTCAAGTTGATGTTCCGCCCGCGCGGGGTGTATAGGGGCGCGCGCGTCGTCGTCGAGCGCGGCGGGCAAGAGATTTTCTCCCGCAAGGAAAAGATACTCGTTCCGGGCGAGATGGCGAGCGTGACGCTCGCGCCGGAGAGGCTTTCGGGCGAAAGCACGCCGCTTCTCGTGCGCGTCGAGGTGTGACATGGAAAAGGAACTCATCTGCATCAACTGCCCCATGGGCTGCCGCATGACGGCAAGGGTCGAAAACGGCGCGGTCGTCTCGGTGGCGGGCTTTGCCTGCAAGCGCGGCGAAACCTACGCCAAGGAGGAATTGACGCGCCCCGTTCGCATGGTGACGGCGCTCGTGCGCGTCAAGGGACGCGAGGCGCCCCTCCCCGTGAAGACCGATCAGCCGATTGACAGGAAGCTGGTTTTCGACGCGCTCGCGGCGCTGAAAAACATAGCTGTGGAGCCGCCCGTGCGCATCGGCGACACGGTTTTAGCGGGCGTTTGCGGCACAAACGTCGATTTCATCGCTACGGCGAACGCAGAAATTCGACAGGAATCGGACATTACATCGCAACATCCCTTGTAAGCGACAAAAAGCTATTATACAATAAAATACAGTCAATCGACTGATCTACGCGGGGAGGTAGCCTATGGCGGAGAAAAACGGCGCGCGGCCCTATTCGGCGCAGGAGCTTTCCGTATTTTCGGCGCAGCTCGCCCTCGTGCTGCGCTCAGGCATGTTCCTGCCCGACGGCGTCGCCGCCATGGCCAAGGAGAGCGGGGATCCCGTTTTGATGAAGCTGAACCTCTCCGTGCAGGGAGGGGGCAAGCTCGCCGCCGCCATGAAGGAGGCGGCCATGTTCCCGGATTATATGGTGAACATGGTTTCCCTCGGCGAAGCCGCGGGCAAGCTCGAGCAGGTCATGGAATCGCTCTCATCCTATTATGAACGCGAGCACGCCGTGAAGAACCAACTGAAATCCGCGGTGTTCTATCCGATGATGCTCGTGGGCATCATGATCGTCGTGATCGCGGTGCTGCTCATCAAGGTGCTGCCCGTGTTCGCGGACGTGTTCGCGGACCTCGGCGGCGCGGCGGGCGCGGTCTCGCCCGACATCGCCGCGTTCGGTGCCGCCGCGGGTTACGTCGCGCTCGGCGTCGCGTGTTTGATGCTCGCCTTCTGCGCCTTCCTCTCGTTCCGGCTCAGGAGCGCCGAGGGCTACGCGAAACTGATGAAAACCTTCCTGCGCCTCGGCTTTACGAAAAAGCTCGCCGAGAAGATCGCCGCGGGGCGCTTCGCCTTCGCGCTCTCGATGCTGCTCGAGAGCGGACACGCCATCGACGCGGCGCTCGAGACGCTGCCCCAGATCGTCGACAACCTCGCGTACGGAACGCGGATACTCGCCTGCCGCGAGGCGATGGCCGGGGGAGCCTCCTTCTCCCGGGCGGTCGAGGAGAGCGGCCTCTTCTCCGGCATGTACGCGCACATACTCGGCGTGGGCTTTCGCGCGGGCGCGCTCGACAGCGTCACATCGAAGGTCGCCGACATCTATGAGGGCGAGATCGACCGTTCCGTCGCGCGGCTCGTGAGCGTGGTGGAGCCCGCGCTCGTCGCGCTGCTCTGCGCCGCCATCGGCGCCATCCTTCTGAGCGTCATGCTGCCGCTGATGGAAATCATGACCAGCATCGGCTGAGGGCGAACGACCATGCCAAGGCTTTCTTCAAAAAGACATAGGGCGTTCCCGTGGTGGGGCAGCCTGCTTGCGACGGCGGCCATCTTTACCTGCCTGGTCACGCTGCTCCTCTTGGGCGTCGAAAACGCCGAGCGGGGCGCGCGGCGGCTGGAGCTTCAGATCGTCGAGCGCGCGGTGAACCGCGCGGTGGTCAGCTGCTACGCCATGGAGGGCTTCTATCCCCCGAATATCGATTATCTCATCGAGAATTACGGCCTTAATGTCGACCTTTCGAAGTACTATGTCCACCACGAGGCGTTCGCGCCCAATATCTATCCGACCGTCTGGGTCGTGAGGAGGTGACGCGCATGACGGGCAATCCGAAGCGCGGCGTCGCCTCGAATGCGGCGATGCTCATGCTCTTTGCGGCTTTCGCCATCCTCTCGCTGCTGCAGGTGCTCTACGGCGCGCGGGTCTACAGGCGGATCGTGTCCCGCATGGACGACGGGTACGCGCTGCGCGCGTCGCTCTCCTATGTCGTCAACAAGCTGCACGCGCACGACGGGGCGGGCGAGGCGGAAATCGAGCATCCGGACGGGCTTCCCGTGCTCTGCCTGTGGGATGCGGCGGAGGAGAACGTCATCTGCATTTATTTTTACGCCGGCGCGCTCATGGAGCAGTACCTCTCCGTGGAGACGGTTTTTCTCCCCAGGGCGGGGCAGGTCATAACGGAGCTTGCGGATTTCACCTTCTTTGAGGAGGAGGGCGGCTTCGCCTTCACGGCCTGCACCTTCGAGGGCACCATGCGAAGCGTCTCCGTGCGCCTTCGCGCGATGGGAGGTGAGGCGCCTTGAAAAGCGGTCGGGACGGCGGGGGCTACGCGTTCCTCGTTGAAATCATGGCGGTGATCCTCGTCTTCGCCGTCTCGGCGACAGTCGTCGTCACCCTCTTCCTCGCCGCGGACAGGCGCGCGCGGGAGGCTGCCGAGCTTTCCGGCGCGATCACGGCGGCCGTGGACGCGGCGGAGATCGTGCGCGCGTCGAAGGATCCCGCCGCGGATTTCGTCGTGCGCTACGGGGCCGTCGAGGCGGACGGGGGGTACGAGGCGTGGCTCGATCCGAGCTTTCGGCCCGGCGGGCTCGAGGAGTATCTCATACGGCTCGATTGCGTTGAGGACGGCGGGCTTTACGCGATGACCGTCACCGTCGCGCATGAGGACGGCGAGGCGATCTATTCCCTCGCCTGCGCGAGCTATCCGGGAGGCGGCGCATGAGAGGGAAGGAGCTTCGAAGCGCGGGGCAGGCGTTCACGGTGGTCGGCGCGCCCAGCGTCATCATGATCTTCGTCATCCTGTGCCTGACGTGCTTCGCCGAGCTCTCGCTTGCGAGCGCCAACGCCGAGATGCGCCTTGCGGCGCGCCTTGGCGCCAACACCGCCGCCTGGTACGCGGCGGACGCCGAAGCGCAGGCGCGGCTCAAGCGCCTCGACGAGTTGATCGCCGGTGGCGTCCTCTCCGAAGCCTCGCCCGCGGAAGCGCTCGCGGCGGAGCGGTACCTCTACGCCGAGGAGGAGGGCGAAGCATACGTCTTCTTCTATACGCAGATCACCGAATACACGGCGCTTGAAACCAGGGTGCGGCTTGCGGAGGGCGGCGCGGGCTTCACGCTCACGGCGAACAGGACCGTCGTCACCGGGGAGTTGAAATACACGGAACTACCTTTTATATGGAATGGAGAGATGCCCAATGATTGAAAACAGATTGCCTGAACGGAGGGATGGCCGATGATCGAGAACATTTTGCGCGACGCTGTCCGGGAAAACGTGTCGGACGTCATCGTGGCGGCGGGGTCCCCGCTCGCCTACAAAATCGCGGGCGTGATTTCCAGCCGCGGGGATGCGCCGCTGACGAGCGCCGACACCGAGGCGATCATCCGCGAGCTCTATGCGCTTTCCGGCCAAAGGAGCCTCGAGCGCCTGCTCAAGACGGGGGACGACGACTTTTCCTTCTCCATCCCCGGGGCGGGAAGGTTCCGCGCGGCGGCGTTCCGCCAGAGGGGCTCGCTGACGGTCGTGATCCGCATCGTGCGCTTCGAGCTGCCGAACCCCGCGCTTTTGAACATCCCCCAGGGCGTGATCGACCTTTATCGGATCAACAAAGGCCTCGTGCTCATCACGGGCCCCGCGGGCAGCGGCAAGTCGACGACGCTTTCCTGCATCGTCGACCAGATCAACAAGAACCTGCCCTACCACGTCATCACCATCGAGGACCCGATCGAATTCATCTATAAGAACGATAAGAGCATCATCAGCCAGCGCGAGGTGAACGCGGATACCGAGGGCTTCAAGAGCGCGCTGCGCTATGCCCTGAGGCAGGCGCCCAACGCCATACTCGTGGGCGAAATGCGGGATTACGAGACCGTCAGCATCGCCATGACCGCGGCGGAAACGGGGCAGTACATCCTCTCGACCCTCCACACGGTGGGCGCGGCGAAGACCATCGACCGCATCATCGACGTGTTCCCCACGGGCCAGCAGCAGCAGGTGCGCCTGCAGCTCTCCATGGTGCTGCAGGCGGTCGTCTCGCAGCAGCTCATCCCCGCGGTGGACGGCGGGATCGTGCCCGCCTTTGAAATCATGGTCGTGAACCCCGCCATCCGCAACCTCATCCGCGAGGGCAAGGCGCACCAGATCGACAACGTCATCTACGCCAACCCCGAAAACATGGTGAGCATGGACACGAGCATCATGGCGCTGTACCGGCAGGGGCGCATCACGCTGCAGAACGCGCTCGTCTACGCCTCGGACGCGGAGTCGATGGTGAACAAGCTGACGAAGAACTATTGATCGTTTGGGCGCGAAAGCGCCCCGGGAGGGCGGACGATGAACAAGCTGAATTTTGCGATACTCGGCCCCGGAAGCATCGCGCGCAACATGGCCGCGACCGTCCGGGCGATGGATTCCGTCGCGCCCTATGCCGTCGCCTCCCGCGAAATCTCCCGCGCGCGGGAGTTCGCCGCGCGGTACGGCTTTGAGAAAGCGTACGGCTCCTATCGGGAGATGATCGACGACCCCGCGGTCGACCTCGTCTACATCGCGACGCCGCACGCCTTCCACGCCGAGCAGATGCTCCAATGCCTCGAGGGCGGCAAGCACGTCCTGTGCGAGAAGGCGTTCACCAAGACGGCGGATGAGGCGAAAAAAGTCCTCGCGCTCGCGCGGGAGAAGGGGCTGCTCGCGGCCGAAGCCATCTGGCCGCGCTACATGCCCATGGCGAAGACCCTTCGCGACTTCTGCGCGAGCGGGAAGATCGGAAAAATCCACGGCCTCGCCTGTAACCTCGGCTATCCGGTGTCCCATGTCGAACGCCTGCGGGAGCCGGCCCTCGCGGGCGGCGGCCTGCTCGACGTGGGCGTGTACACCCTCCATTTCGCCTCGCTCGTCATGGGCAACGCCATAAAGGACGTCGCCAGCGCGGCGCTTTTGAGCGACAGGGGCGTCGACCTGCAGGGTTCCGTCGCGCTGACGTATGAGGACGGCCGCATGGCCTCCCTCTTCTACACCGTGCTCGGACACACCGACCGCACGGGCGCGCTCTTCGGGGAGAAGGGCTACGCGCTCGTGGGCAACATCAACAACTTCGAGCATCTGCGCGTCTACGACGAGGCGCACAACCTCGTCGAGGAAATCGAGCGACCCGCGCAGATCACGGGCTTCGAGTACGAGGTCCAGTCCGCCGTGGACGCCATCCGCCGCGGCGAAGTCGAATGCCCCGAGGCGCCCCACGGCGACATCCTCCACGTCATGGAGCTGATGGATAGGATCCGCCACGATTGGGGGATGTGGTATCCGGGGGAGAGGATAATTGACAATTGACAATGGAGAATTGACAATGGAGTGAATCGGGAACGGCCCCCGCTGGAACGAGGGGGGCCGTTCATCGCATGATCCGCATTCGTCCGCCTGTGTCAACCCCTGATTTTGGCGGCGTATTTCTTCCGGTAGACGTAGCGCATCAGCGCCGCGTCCAGGGGCGAGAGTTCCGCCCTGACGCCGAGCGCGCGCGCGTGAAGATGGCAGATCGCGGCCTTTTCGGCGAGGAGGACGAGCGCCGCGCAGTCGCCCTCCGTTTCCGCCCGGCAGAGCGCGCCGAGGCCCGTGACGAGCACGGCGTCGCGCTTTTGCAGCGCCTTTCCAACGGCGCCTTCCTCCGGCGGGACGCAGGCGAAGCGCGGGCCGATCATCTGCGCCATGTCGTCGAGCTGCGCGCGGATGCCGCGCGGCGCGCGGGAAGCCTCACGCGCGCCGGGCGAGGCCGTATACGAAACGCAGGGGAACGCGCCCTCCATCCGCCGCGCGAGGGCGGCGAGCGCCGCTTCGCCGGCGGGGTCGGTTCCCTCGCACGGTTGGCCCCGGCACGCGCGGCGGCAAACGGTTTCGAGCAGCCTCGCGCGGGAAAGGGCATCCTCCGGGCCGCCGCCCACGACGAGCGCGCCGTGCTGCGCCATGAGCACGCAGCGTGCGCCCGTTGCGAGCGCCGCGTCCACATGCGCCCAGAGGCGCCTGGTGCCCGGGATGCCGTATTCCGCCAAGGCGACGCCGCGAAGCGCTTCCCTTTCTTCCGCTGTCGGCGCGAGGTTGGGGAAGCCCGCGAGCCCGAGCGCGGAGGCGTAAGCCTGATGCGTGTGGATGACGAAGCCCGCGTCGGGGAAGCGCCTGTACGCCGCGATGTGCACGCCCTTCTCGGAGGAGGGCCTGCGGTTTCCCCGCCACGTGCCGTCCGCCATGTCGTATACGGCGACGTCGTCCGCTGTCATAACCTCGTACCCGAGGCCGCTGGGCGTGACGGCGAAGCGGTGTCCGTCGACGCGGCAGCTCACGTTGCCCCATGTGCGGGCGACAAGGCCGTCGTGGAGGAGCCGGCGCCCCGCCTCGGCCACCGTCCGCCTCGCTTCCTGCTCGTTCATCGCGAGATCACCCCGTTTGGACAGATTTTCGATTCAAAGCCGTATATAGTTTACCACGTCTTCCCCGATCCGCAAAGGCCGCCGTGGAGGAAGCGATGACACCTCCGCTCGCCATTAAAATAATTGTTAACAATATTAATTTTGCGTAATAATGTTATTGACAAGTATATGAACGGGTGTTAATATGTAAGCGTGCAAAGCGGGATAGTACCCAACAACGGCAATTGTGCCGGCCGGGGAACACCCCGGCGAACACAAAGAATTTGAAAGGAGTTTTTTCGCATGAAGAAACTGTTTGCCCTCGTAATGGTCCTCGCCATGGCGTTCGCCATCGCGATGCCGACCCTTGCGGCCACCGGCTGGGATAAGCCCGCCACGACCCCCCCGACCTATGACGATTTCGAGATGGCTGTCGACAAGTATGAGTATTACTCTGCTTCCGCTGGCGGCTACGGCGCCAACGGCGTCTACTTCCCCAATTGGGACGACAAGAAGGGCATCGTGAAGGATACCCTCGGCCGCGTCGTGTTCAGCTTTGTTCTGCCCAAGCTTGCTGACGCCCAGGCTCTCTACCCGGGCGTTGATTTCACCCAGCCTGTGACCGTCAACTTCAAGATCACCAACATCAAGGGTGTTCAGAACGCGACTTCCGCGAATTTCTATCCTACCCTCTCGACGGATCCTTCTTTCTTCAGCAGCTCGAAGAATCAGTACACGGGTGAACTGACGTACACCCTTGGTACTGCCGAGATCGAGGGCGAGTACATGTTCGTCTTCGCGGCCGCGAGCGCTGCCGACGTCGTTGCGACCATGACCATCTCCGCCGGCGACGATGAGTTGGCTGCCACCTTCGTTTACAGCAAGGTAGTGGTTACCGCGGACGCGACCACGCTGAACGGCTGCGACTTCATCTTCAAGACCACAGATCAAGACGCTCTGCTCTTCGATGTGGACAGCGCCGATAAGATTCAGCGCGTGTTCCTGCTTAACGGCGGCGTCTATTACCAGGTGCTCGTCGATGTGAACGGCGTCATCAGCTTCAAGGACGGCAACGCTTCCATCCAGGTTGGCGATCCCGCGACCGAGACCCTCCCCGCCTATGCCACGCTCAAGGGCCGCTATGACTTCTTCATGGGCGCCCTCGGCTTTGCCTGGGACGGCACCGCGAAGTACATGAACGAAGACCTGATCGTTGACAACCTTGTTAAGGGCGCTTCGGGCTCCGCTTCCGCCACCTTCCCGGCCGGCTATCAGTCCATCGTGGACCCGACCGTGAAGCCCCCGCAGACCGGTGACGCTTCCACCGTGGTTGGCTTCGTGATGATCGCTCTCGCGCTCGTCGCAGCCGCCGCCGTGACCGTCAAGAAGGTCCGTGCGTAATTAATCCCCCTGTTGGGGCACCCGATTGGCACGAACGGCCCCCGCCGAAAGGCGGGGGCCGTTTTTCGCGTGCGCGTAATGTGCGTAGGGGCGGATTCCATATCCGCCCGATTCTTTCCGGGAGCCGGGGACGGTTCTGCGCGACGGAGGGTGATATTCCTCCGAACGAGAGCGTCGCCCATAAGGAAGCGGCAACAAGCGATGAAAACCGCCGCAGGACTGTTCCCGCGCCGCATCTTCCTCTCAGGTCGGCGGGGACAGTTCTGCCCGTTTCCGTTTGCCCATCGCCCGACGGCGTCAAACGAATTCCAGCCCTCGTTGCCCTCGTGCGCGCAGAACCGTCCCCGGAGCGCCTCAAGCCGCCGGGCGGATATGGAATCCGTCCCTACATAGATGCGAATCCCCGGACCATACAAAGGAACGGTCCCCGCCGAACGCCGTTCAAGCGGGGACCGCCCCAGTCCGTAGATAATTGTCAATTATTCCTCGCCTCTTCCCTCCCCTTTATGGTGGCGACCATCATGTCGTAATAATCCTCGTCGATGATGAACTTCTTCTTTTGCGTGTCGAGGGCGAGGATCAGAAGGAGAATGGGCACGACGGAGACCGCCACGCGCAGCCAGACGCGCATGGTGAGCGTGCCCTTGTCGCGGAAGCTGAGGTTCGCGGCGCTCTCCCTGCCGCTCTTGAGGTCGCCCACCTCGAGCGTGTAGGCGTAGCCGTCGGACGCGAGGGCGGAAGCGTCTATCTCGCCGAGCCTGCCGACCTCCTCGGCTGCCCCCGCGGCGGGGCCGGAGGCGGAAAGCGGCGCGCGGAGGATCATCGCCTCGGCGAGAGAGGGCACGTACTGCGCGTCGAGTTGGAGCTTGTTCATCACCTCGTCGGCCTCGATCCGCTGCGCGACGCGCGCGGCGGCGGCGTCGTACGCCTCGGTGCCGATCTCAAGGCCCTCGAATTCCCCGATGTAGTCCTGCACGCGGGCGACGTAGTGCGCCTGCGCGGCGGGGTCGTCCATGCGCGCGAAAAAGTCGCGCTGCGTCTCGAGCGTGCTGATGGACTGGCTCAAAAGGAAGGTGCCGGAGATGGCGAGCACGATGGTCACGATGAGCGTGTGCATCGCCGAGGCGAACTTCGCCATGAACGGGCGAAGGGTGGACACGACCGCTTCGTTGCGCTCGCCGTATTTATAGTCGTTATACTCGACGCAGTTGGTCATGTTGACGATGGAGGCCATGTAGAAGAGCGACTGTCCGGCGGAGATGAGCACGCAGAAGGCGCACAGCAGCGCGATGTTGAACGGAAAGAAGCTGCCCCAGCCCATGAGTCCGATGAAGACATACCCCACGATCGCGGCGAGGATGCTCCACTCCTGCAGCTTTCTCCTTCCGAGCTTGCCCGCGAGCCACGGGTAAAGGATGTTGACCGCCACGGTCGTGACGCCGTAGGCCACGACGACGTAGAAATACAGCGTGCCGTTATAGCCGATCTCGAGGTACACGAGGTTCGCCGAGAGGGCGACGAGCATGTTGCTCGCGATGTTGTAATAGAGCTGCGAAAGCGTCATCCAGAGGATCTGGTCGTTCTTGGCGATGGTCTTCCACATCTTTTTGAGGGAGATCTTCTCCTGCTTTTCGGAGTCGCGGCGCGGCGGCTCCTTCACGCCGAGGAAGGTCATGACCTGGCTGCCGATAAACACGAGCGCCGTGACGATGGCGACCATCCGGTACCCCGCGCGCGCGTCGCCCACCGTGACCATGGGCACGACGCCCTGCGAGATGATGGCGCCGATGCCCGCGAAGAGCACCGTGAGCGCCGTGGCGGAATTCCTTTCCTCCTTGACGCTCGAGAGGCTCGGCAGCATCGCCCAGTAGCTGATGTCGTTGATGGTGAAGGTCGACTCCCACAGGAGATACATCACGCACATGAACACCACGAACTTCCAGCCCGTCATGCTCTGTATGCCGAACATCGCCATCACGACGAGGCCGCAGGCGATGGCGCCCAGCAATATCCACGGGCGGAACTTGCCCGCCTTCAGGTGTGAGCCTTCGATGATGGCCCCCATGAGCGGGTCGTTGAGGGCGTCCCACACCCTGCCGCCGACGCCGATGACGAAGCTGAGCGTCGTGAACTGCACGAGCGTGAGGGAAACGCCGAACTGGATATAGACGAGCAGGAACGAGGAAATCAGGTTGTAGCACAGGTCGCGCCCGACGCCGCTGGTCGTAAAAAACCACTTGTTCTTTTCGAACTGCTGCTTTCTCAGGCGCTCCGCTTCCTGCGCGGACAGCGCGGCCATATTCGACTCCATAGGAAGCCCATCCCTTCCGAATAAAAATAGAATATCCCCGAAATGCGCGGGCGGCGCGCCCGCCTATTCGAAGGATACCATACTTTCCACCGTGAAACAATATTCCGCTTTCGGCGGCGGTTGCCCGGGCGGTTTTATTGCGTGGTTTTCTCCGCGGCTTTCCTTCGGGGGGCGCCCCGGACGCGGCCTTTGCCCGCGGCGTTCGGGATGATCTTTTTCGAGAGCGCCTCGAGCTGTCCGGAAAAAGGCAAAAAGACGATCGCGGAGGCGACGTTGAAGACGCTGTGGATGAGCGCGATCCCGGCCGGGCCGACCGGGCGCTTCCCGAACGCGGCCCCGGCGAGGCGGTCGAACAGATAAAAGCCCAGCAGGAACGCGACGCTTCCGATGATGTTGTAGAGGATGTGGATCATGCCCACGCGCCGCGCGTTGCGGCTCGTGCCGATGCCCGAGAGGAGCGCCGTGAAGCAGGTGCCGATGTTCTGGCCCATCACGACGGGGATCGCCATGCCGTATGTGACGCCGCCCGCGAGCGAGAGCGCCTGCAGCACGCCCACGGAGGCGGCGGAGCATTGGATGAGCGCCGTGAAGGCCGTGCCTGCGAGCACCCCGAGAAGCGGGTTGTGAAACGCCGTGAGCATCCGCGCGAAGCCCGGGAGCCGCGCCAGGGGGGACACGGCGTCGCCCATGATCCGCATGCCCAGCAGCAGCAGCGCGAAGCCCACGAGCGCCGCGCCGAACTCCTTCTTTTTCGGTTTTTTCGCGAGCATGGAAAGAAGCATCCCGACGAACGCCGCGACGGGCGCGATGGTTTCCGGCGCGAGGAGCCGGAGGAGGGGCGCGTCGCCCCCGACGCCCGCGAAGGAGAGGATCCACGGGGTCAGCGTCGTCCCGATGTTGGCGCCGAGGATGACGCCCACCGTCTGTCGAAGCTCCATCACCCCCGCGTTGACGAGCCCCACGAGCATCACGGTGAGCGCCGAGGAGGACTGGATCGCCGCCGTCACCGCCGTGCCGAAAACGGCGCCCCGGAAGGTCGTCGCGGTCATTTTGCCGAGGGCGGAACGGAGCCTGTCTCCCGCGAGCGCCTCCAGCGCGGTCGACATGCCGTGCATCCCGTGGATGAGCAGGGCTAAGCCCCCGACGAAGACGATCGCCGAAAAAACGTCCATGCGTCCACTTCACTCCCTTCACGCGGATCTTCCCGATGCGGCGGCAAAAGCAGCAAAAAGCAGTGCGCGGCAGACCGCGCGCTCCTACAAGAAATATACCGATGAGGGCCGGGAATATGACGAAAAAGACGGAAACGGGTTGCTTTGCTTCAGATTTGCCATTCCGCGAGGGGGACGCCCGCGCGCTCGGCGGCCTCCATAGCCGCGGCGAAATCCCCCACGCGCGCGGGGGTATGCGCGTCGCTGCCGGCGACAAAGCGCGCGCCGAGGCTGTGGGCGAAGCGCAGTTCCTCCGGCGCGAAGGTGACGCGGGAGGAGTTGACTTCGAGCATCACGCCGAGCTCCGCCGCGCCGCGGGCGAGCGTCGCGACATCCGCGCGGACGTAGGCCAGGGGATGCGCGAGGATGTCGATTCGATATTTTTCCGCGGCCGAAAGCAGCGCGTTTGCGACGGCGATTGGGTCCGCGCGGCGAAGGCCGAACGCCTCGCGCGCGGCGGAACGGGCGAGCGCGTCGCGGGGATAGACGCCCTTGTGGTAGGCGAGCAGGAGCACGTCGAACATCGCGCGGTCTTTGGGCGCGTCGCATTCCCCGAAGGCCGTGAGGTTGCACTCGTATCCCAGGAGCACCTCGATCTCTCGCGCGTACTTTTTCTGGAGCCGGTCGATCTCGCGGCGAAGGCGCAAAAGTTTTTCCCCGCGCACGCCGTAAAAAAGATGGGCCGCCGCATGCTCGCTTATCGCGACGCGGCGAAGCCCGCGACGCAACGCGGCAAGGACATTCTCCTCAGGAGTGCCCCTGCCGTGGCTATATGCGGTATGCGTGTGCAAATCGCTGACGATCCGCGCCTGTTCCATGGCTCGATCCTATTCGGTTTCGGCGCAAAACGTTTTTTTGCCGGGATTTCTCACGGATCCATCTCGGGCTCATCCTCGATGCGGCGCTTGAGGTTGCGCGCGACGAGGAGCACGAGCAGGTTCGTGAGCGCGATCATGGCGTTGTTGCTCTCGGTGCCGAGTATTTTCTTCATGTCGTCCAGCCGCGAGGTGCAGAAGAAATAGTCCGCGGCCTGCGCGCCCTGGGCGTTGACGTAATTGCTCATGAACACGCACGCGCTGCCCTGCTTTTTCGCCTGACGGACGGCCTCGGTGAGCAGCTTGTTCCTGCCCGCGCGGGAGAGGCCGATGAACACGTCCTTCTCGCAGAAGCGCGTTTTGAACATCGTGAGCACCGCCTGGGAGGTGACGGGGATCGCCTGCACGCCGAGCTTGGCGAGCTGATAGGCGACGTCCTGCGCGAGCAGCGCGGACCCGCCGCCGCCGCAGACGAACACGCGCTCCGCACTGGCGATGACGCGCGCGAGCTCGCAGACCTTTTCCTTGTCGAGCGCGCGGTACGTGTCCTCGAGCGCGCGGATGGAGGCGTGGTAGAGCTTCTCGACGACCGTCTCGTCGCTGTCCGTCTCCTCGACCGGGCTGAGCTTGTGCGCCTCCGCGCTGATGGCGGCGCCGCTGGCGAGAGCGACCCGGAAATCGAGAAAGCCCTTATAGCCCAACTTGCGCGCGAGCCTCGTGACGGACGGTACGCTGACGCCCGCGGCGTCGGCGATTTCGTTGATGACCATATGCATCGCGCGCTCCGGGTTTTCAAGGATAAAGTCGGCGACCTTCCTTTCGGCGGAGGAGAGCGTGGCGTACGCTGAGCGAATTTTCATTTTTGCGGGCATATCCGGATCTCCTTTGCGTTTTTTTGTACGATTTACCGCATCGGCCAGGGCCGCGCCAGCTATTAGGGGGGGGTAATAACTATACAATAATTCGTACTTTAATAGCATACAGTATTTCGTAATTCTTTTCAATGCGCAAAATGTGAAATTTTCATTTTTTCGTTAGAGTCTTTATTGCGCAATTTTACTTGCAGCGCGCGCGGCTTCGGCAATTTTTGATTCATGCTTCGGTTGACATGCCATTTCTTCTATACTATAATTACCGAGGACCAAATTCCTTTTTGATATAGGAAAGAATCGGTAAAAATCACAGGAGGAACCATAAAATGGCAAAGACCATGACCATCGACGGCAACACCGCCGCGGCGCACGTCGCATACGCGTTCTCGGATGTGGCGGCGATCTACCCCATCACGCCTTCCTCGCCCATGGCGGAGGTGGCTGACGAGTGGGCTGCCAACGGCAGGACCAACCTGTTCGGCCAGCAGGTAAGGATCGCAGAAATGCAGTCCGAGGGCGGCGCGGCCGGGGCCGTGCACGGCTCCCTCTCGGCGGGCGCGCTGACTTCCACCTTCACCGCCTCCCAGGGCCTGCTCTTGATGATCCCCAATATGTTCAAAATTTCCGGAGAACTGCTTCCCTGCGTGTTCCATGTCTCCGCCCGCGCGCTCGCCTACCACGCGCTCTCCATCTTCGGCGACCACAGCGACGTCATGAGCTGCCGCCAGACGGGCTTCGCGATGCTCGCCGCGGCCTCCGTGCAGGAGGTCATGGACCTTGCCACGGTCGCCCACCTTTCCACGCTCAAAAGCTCCGTCCCCTTCCTCCATTTCTTCGATGGCTTCCGCACTTCCCACGAGGTCCAGAAGATCGAGATCATCGGGTATGAGGACATGGAAAAGCTCTGCGATTTCGACGCGGTCGCGAAATTCCGCCAGCGCGCGCTCAACCCCGAGCACCCCCACCTCGCCGGTTCCGCGCAGAACCCGGACATCTACTTCCAGAACCGCGAGGCGGCCAACAAATATTATACGGCGGTGCCCGGCATCGTGCAGTCCTACATGGACGAGATCGGCAAGCTGACCGGCCGCAGCTACAACCTGTTCGACTACGTGGGCGCGCCCGACGCGGAGCGCGTGATCGTCGTCATGGGTTCCGGCGCGGAGGTCGTCGAGGAGACCGTCGAGCACCTCAACAAAAAAGGCGCCAAGCTCGGCCTCATCAAGGTCCGCCTCTACAGGCCCTTCGCGGCCGACCGGTTCGTTTCCCTTCTGCCCAAGACCTGCAAAAAGGTCGCGGTGCTCGACCGCACGAAGGAAGCCGGCTCGCAGGGCGAGCCGCTCTATCAGGACGTGGTCAACGCGTTCGCCGAAGCCGGCATGTGCGACGTGCGCGTCTACGGCGGCCGCTACGGCCTCGGCTCCAAGGACTTCACGCCCAGCATGGTCAAGGCGGTCTACGACAGCCTCGCCGAGGCTTCGCCCAAAGCGCGCTTCACCGTGGGCATCACGGACGACGTGACGAACCTCTCCCTGCCCGTCACGGAGCAGGTCAACGCCGCGCCCGAGGGCACCATCGCCTGCAAGTTCTACGGCCTCGGGTCCGACGGCACGGTCGGCGCCAACAAGAACTCCATTAAGATCATCGGCGACCATACCGGCATGTACGCCCAGGGCTACTTCGCCTACGACTCGAAGAAGTCCGGCGGCTTTACGGTTTCCCACCTGCGCTTCGGCAAGAAGCTCATCAAGAGCCCGTATCTGATCGACGCGGCCGACTTCGCCGCGTGCCACAACCCCTCCTACGTCACGCGCTACGACGTGGCCGAGGGCATCAAGGAAGGCGGCACGTTCCTGCTCAACTCCGAGTGGACGCTCGAGGAGATGGAGCGGGAACTCCCCGCCAAGATGAAGAACGCCATCGCGAAGAACCATCTCAGGTTCTACAACATCGACGCCATCAAGCTCGCCCGCGAGGTGGGCATGGGCAACCGCATCAACACCATCATGCAGAGCGCGTTCTTCAAGCTCGCGAACATCATCCCCGCCGACGAGGCCATCGCCTACATGAAGGACGCGGCGAAGAAGAGCTACGCGAGGAAGGGCGACGAGGTCGTCCAGCAGAACTATGCCGCCATCGACGCGGGCGCGCAAAGCGTGGTCGAGATCACGTACCCCGAGAGCTGGGCCACCACGATCGAGGGGGCCGAGCCCGTCTACACGACGGACGATCCCTATTTCCGGAACTTCATCCATCCGATCCTCGCCCAGAACGGCGACAAGCTGCCCGTCTCCATGTTCAACCCCGACGGCACCGTGCCCACCGGCACCACCAAGTATGAGAAGCGCGGCATCGCCGTGGATGTGCCGGACTGGATCCCCCAAAACTGCATCCAGTGCAACCAGTGCTCCTACGTGTGTCCGCACGCCGTCATCCGCCCGGTCCTGACGGACGCTTCCGACAACGCGCCCGAATCCTTCGTCACGAAGCCCGCCGTCGGCCGCGAGTTCGCGGGTTTGAACTTCCGCATTCAGATCTCCCCGCTCGACTGCACGGGCTGCGGCAACTGCATCGAGGTCTGCCCCGCCAAAGAGAAGGCGCTCAAGTTCGTGCCGCTCGCCGAGGCCGTCAAGGCGCAGGAGGCGAACTGGGAGTTCGCGCTCGGCGTGCCCAAGAAGGATGTCGCAACCAACGTAAAAACCGTCAAGGGCAGCCAGTTCCTGCAGCCCCTGTTCGAGTTCTCCGGCGCGTGCGCGGGCTGCGGCGAGACGCCTTATATCAAGCTCGTCACCCAGCTCTACGGCGACCGGATGATGATTGCCAACGCCACGGGCTGCACCTCCATCTACGGCGGCAGCGCCCCGACCTGCCCCTATACCGTCAACGAAAAGGGCCACGGCCCCGCCTGGGCCAACTCCCTCTTCGAGGATAACGCGGAATTCGGCTACGGCATGAACCTCGGCGTCACGCAGCGCCGCGCCAAGCTCGCCGACACCGTGAGAAAGCTCATCGCGGTCGATTACGCCGAGGAGGCCGTCAAGGCCGCGGGCGCGGAGTGGCTCGAGAGCATGGACGACGCCGAAGGCTCCAAGAAGGCCGCCGAGAAGCTGCTCACCGCCTGCAGGGACGGCGTGGACGTGGACCTCACCGGCACCGAGTGGGAAGAGGAGTGGCTCAAGAACGGCAAGGTCTGCACCTGCGAGGCGTGCGCGCTCGCGCGCGAGGTCATCGAGGGCGCCGACCTGCTCGTCAAGAAGTCCGTCTGGATCTTCGGCGGCGACGGCTGGGCGTACGACATCGGCTACGGCGGGCTCGACCACGTGCTCGCCATGGGCGAGGACGTCAACGTGCTCGTGCTCGACACCGAGGTTTACTCCAACACCGGCGGCCAGTCCAGCAAGGCGACGCCCACGGGTTCCGTGGCGAAGTTCGCCGCCGCCGGCAAGCGCACCAAGAAAAAGGACCTCGGCATGATGGCCATGTCCTACGGCTACGTCTACGTCGCCAAGGTCTCCATGGGCGCCAACCAGAACCAGCTCATCAAGGCCGTGACCGAGGCCGAGGCCTATAAGGGGCCCTCCCTCATCATCGCCTACGCGCCCTGCATCAACCACGGCATCAACATGGGCAGGTCCCAGGCCGAGGCCAAGCGTGCGGTCGAGTCCGGCTACTGGCAGCTGTACAGATACAACCCCGACCTCGCCGCCGCGGGCAAGAACCCCTTCACGCTCGACAGCAGGCCCGCGACGAGCTCGTACCGCGACTTCATCATGAGCGAGACGCGCTACTCCTCCCTGACGCAGTTCTTCCCCGAGGTCGCCGACCAGCTCTTCGAGCGGGCCGAGCAGGAGGCCAAGGAGAAGTACGAATACTATAAGAAGCTCAACGACATGCAGTGACGCGGTAGAAGCGCCGCGAAACAAGGCGAACAGAGTTGGAGGCCGGCGGCGCCGAACGGGCGCCGCCGGCTCTTTGGCTTATGAACCCCCCCTGCTTTGCCGGGGGATCGCTTTTCACACCGGCGCCCCGGAAAGGAAAGCGCATATGATTCCCTCCGCTGTGGCAAAATACAGCAAATATGCGTTGGAGTTTCCTGGATGAAATACGGCATAAACAACCGGCAAATGGTCTTTATCATACTGCTCACGCTGACGGCGGTCACCATCATCGGCCTGCCGAGAACCATGGCGGAGACCGCCGGGTACGGAAGCTGGTTCACGCTGATACTCGCCTCCGTGGGCTTCGGGCTCGCGGCGCTGATGATCGTGTCGCTGAATGGAATCTTCAGCGGCGAGGTGCTCTTCGATTACAGCGCGAAGCTTGTGGGCAGGTTCGGCTCGGTCGCGCTGGGCGTGTTCTACATGCTGTATTTCCTGACGATTTCCGCCTATCTTTGCGCGAACATGACGAACATCCTCGTGAGCAACTTCTTTTTGCACACGCCGCCCTGGTTCGTGGTGCTCGTGAGCATCCCGTTCTACGGCTATTCCGCCTATAAGGGCGTCATTTCCGTGGCCCGGCTGAGCGAGGTGATCGGCAGCATTTTCCTCATCGTCACGCTGTCCTCCTTCGCCATGATGATCATACAGGGCAAAGTAGAGCACGTTCAACCTTTCTTTGTGGCCGAGGACGTGATGAAATACGTCAAGGCGGTCAAAGGCACGGTCACCTCGTTCCTCGGGGTGGAGATTCTGACGCTCTTCCCGCTCTCCGAGAAGAGCAGGAAGCGCGCGCCGCTGGTGGCGTTTCTCGCGGTGATCGGCGTAGGCCTTTTCTTCGTGCTCAACGTGGAGAGCACCATCATGATGAACGGTATGAACGAGGTTAAAAACGAGAACAACGCGCTGATTTCCGCCATCCGCCAGATTCAGATCCCCGCGCTGAGCTTCTTCGAGCGCATGGACCTTCTTTATCTCACGATCGGCTTTTCGGGGCTGTTCGCGGCGAAAACCATCGTGATGCTCGCGGCGACGGAGTACGCCTGCAAGGTTTTCTCCAAGGTAAAGCGCATCTATGTGGTGCTCGCGGTCATGACCGCGGTGCTCGCGAGCGACCTGTACTTCTTCAGCCTCGGGCATTTCGGGGATTTTTTCGAGCCGTTTTGCCTCACCGCGGGGCTTTTCGCGGCGTTCGGCATACCGGGGATACTCTTGATTATTGCGAAGGTGAAGGGTTATGGTGCAAAAACTCAGGAAAAAGATCAGGAAAAAACTCAGTAAAAAGCTCCTCGCGTTCACGCTCCTGCCCGCGCTCGTCATAACGGGCTGCTGGGACGCGCAGGATATCGAGGAGCGCGACATCGCGACGCTCGTCACGCTCGACAAGACCGAGGAGGGGTACAGCTTCTACGTCGAGTTCGCGGAGGGCGGCGGGAGCTCGTCCGAGCCAGGCGCGGGCGGCGGCAAGTACGCGTTCTATGAGGCGGGCGGCCCGACCCTCGCGGAAGCGCGCCAGGCGCTCGACAACAAGGCGGACAATCCCATTTACCTCGGCGCGGTCAACGCGGTCGTGCTCACGGAGAGCATGGCCTACTACGGGATTAAGGAGTATATGTACCGCCTGCGCGAGATCACCGACTACCGCAAGGTGGTGGACATCTTCATCACCGACTGCGCGCCGGAGGAGTTCAGCGCCGTCGGCGAGGGGAAGTCCAGCGTGGGCAAGATGATCGAGGATACGATGCAGTCGCTCATCGCATCCGGCCAGATGTGCGAAGGCTCCCATCTCGGGGCTATACTCGAGTCCCTCGCGGGCCCCTGCAAAAGCTTTCTGCTGCCCCATGTGGGCATCGAGGACAACAACATCACCGTCGCGGGCTATTACGTGTTCCACAACGGGCTCTGCATCGGCACCATCCCCCCGGAGGAAAGCCGGGGGATACAGCTCATCCGCGAGAAACGGGCCGAATTGTACTATACGGCGAACGTGGAAGAGACGGAGGCGACGGTGAAAATCATGCCGAAAAAGAAGAAGATCGAGCCCTCGTTTGCCGACGGGAAGGTCAGCTTTCTTCTGAGCGGGGAGTTCGACGCGATACTCGCCTACGTCAGCGACGACCTCGTGTTTAACGACCAGCTCAGCGAGGAGCTCAAGCGCGACCTCGAAAAGAAGATCGCCGATGACATCGCGGGAGCCGTCTACGCTTCGCAGAAGGTCTTCAAAGCGGACTATCTGACTTTCTGCACGCCGTTTCGCATCAAATTTCCGGTGGAATTCCGGAGCATGGACTGGCACGGGGCGTTCTCCGATGCGGATTTCACCATAGAGGTCGCGATCAACCTCGACACGACGGGCGGGGTGGACTTCATCCCGCAGTACGAGTTTTAAGGAGGAGCATGTTTTCAGGCAAGCGCAAAAGCGACGAGCTGGTTGAAAGCCTCAGCGCGAAGAACCCGTCGTTCACCGTGCGCAAGATGACGCTTGCGGGCACGGACGCGTGGATCATCTACATCAAGCAGCTCGTCGACACGGCGGCCCTTTCGCAGTTCGTGCTAAGGCCGCTAATGAGCTATTACGAGGGCGCTCTCGCGCGCCCGAAGGCGTGCCGGGTCATGCAGTGCGTGATCGCGGCTGCGGACTGCAAAACGGAGAACGACGCGTCGGCGATCGAGGGCCACGTTTTAAAGGGGATGACGGTGCTGCTCTTCGCCTGCGACGACGAATACATCGTCGTGAACGTGAAGCAGGTGGAGCACCGGTCCGTCGACGCGCCCGAGATCGCCTATTCGATCCGCGCCCCGAAGGACAGCTTCGTCGAAAATCTCGACGTCAACCTCTCCCTGATCCGCGCGCGGATCAAGGATCCCAAGCTTGAGATCGATATGTTCGAATTGGGCAGGAGGTCGAAAACGAGCGTCGCGGCGATCTATATTAAGGATATCGCGCGCCCGGAGATGGTCAGCGAGATCAAGGATCGGATTCGGCAGATCGACACCGACGCGGTGCTGGGTTCGGGCGAAATCCAGGGCTTCCTCTGCGACACGGACCATGATTTGTTCTCCCGGGTCCGGGCGAGCGAGAGCCCGACGTGGTGCTGCGAGGCTTTGGTCGAAGGAAAGGTGGTTATCCTTTGCGACGGCGGCCATATCGCGCTGATCGCGCCCTGCACGTTCAGCGAGTCGTTCACCGCCGCGGACGACCGGTTCGACAATAAATTTTTCGCGCTTTTTTCAAAAATCATCCGATATCTCGCGGTTTTGGTCACGCTCTGCGGCACCGCCATCTACATAGCGCTCGTGGCTTACCATACCGACGCGCTGCCCAGCAGCTATGCGATCCTCCTCGCGCAAATGCGCCAGAGCGTGCTCTTCCCCGCGCTGCTCGAGGTGCTCATCGTCGAGTTCATCGTGGAGCTCGTGCGGGAGGCGTTGCTGCGCGTGCCGTCGAAAATCGGCACGGCGATCGGCATCGTCGGCGCCATCATCATCGGCGACGCGGCCATCACCGCAGGCATTTTCGACGCGCTCGTGCTGATCCTGGTCTGCGCGTCCCTTCTTTCCTCCTTCGCCCTGCCGGATTATTTCTCCATGTACCCGATCCGGATCTTGAAGTTCTTCGTGATCCTCATGACGGGCTTTATGGGGTTTTATGGCTTCGTTCTGGCATTGAGCATGATACTGACCAACCTCGTCTCCATCGACAGCTTCGGCGTGCCCTTCTTCGCGCCGTTCGCGCCCTTCAACCGGTATGACTTCAAGCGCACGTTCCTCTTTAGCAGGCGCACCTCGGCGCTTCGGATGCGGTATATGCGCACCAAGGACGACACGCGCAGCGTGCAGGGCCACGAAATCCGGGAAAAGACGAGCAAGAACGACGAATAGCCCCGCACGGCCGGAGCCGCCGGGGGCAGAGGGAGTTTGCGCTTTTTAAAATCCGCTCAGCCGAACTGCGCCCGGATTACCCGCAGCGCCCGCAGCGTGAGCCATTTGCTCTCATCGCCCTCCGCTTCAAAGGGCACGAGCGCCCTTTCCCCGGCGTACGCGTTTTCAAGGCGCCATCTGCCGTTCTCGCCCTGCTTGTCCAACACGAGCGAGAGCGCCTCTCCCATGCGCGGGTCGCGTACGCCGAGCGCCGAGAGGATGTCGAGCACCTCCAGCGCGTCGGTCTGGTACATCAATGGGAAGCCGAACTTCTTCCAGCCCGGCTTTGAGAGTTTGCCGAGGTTATGGCTGCGCTTGTGGATATGGTGAATCAGCATGAACTCCACGGCCCGGCCGAGGGTCTCCCTCGTTTCGGGCGAGCGCCTGTCCCCGGGGATCGCCGAATACGCCTTTAAAGCCTTTACGACCCCCATGTGGCAGCTGTGCTTGCCCCAGCACATCTCGTAATTGTCGTAAACTTCGTCCTGCGGGGAAAGCTCCTCCCCGTCGTTGAAGCGCAGATGGCGGTCGAGCCAGGATATCCCTTTTTGCAGCCGCGGGTCGTCGAGGTAGCCCATGCGGATGAGGCACCACGCCATATTCCCCGTCAGGCAGGGGATGACCTCCCTGAGGCGGCCTCCTCCGGTTCTCGCGGCGGCCGACTGCGAAAAGCCGCCCTCGAGCAGATCCTGAGAATGGCGAAAAAGGTATTCGCACTGCTCCCGGATCTGCGCGTTCGGCGTCGCGCCCAATTCCGCGAGCGCGATCAGCGACCAGACGAGCCCCGCGTATTTGCTCGTATAGAACCGCGGGAAGCCCGCGAGATACGAAGGGTCCCTCTGCTTTTCGAGGAGCTCCGGCACCGGGCCGCGCCGCATGATCTCCTCCCGCGCCGATACGACCGCGGGATTGCTCTCGGGCCTGCCCATGAGATCGCGCAGCGCGAAATACCGCACGGAAGGGTTGTCCTCCCCGAGCAGCCAGTCGGTCGGGTCGTCCTTCAGAACGCTTTTCCAGGCTTCCATCTGCTTCTCCTTGGCGCGCGGCGCCTATCACAAGGTCGGGCGGAATAGAATAAAACGCCCGGCGAGCAGCTTTCGCTTTCGCATGCGGGCGGCTTACAAGGTGCGCGGGCTTGACAGAACAACGCCGTTATGGTAAATTAAATTCAATGTCGATGCGGAATATATATGAAAATATTTCTCTATTCTCATTATATCATATCCGCGGGGCGGCGTCAAGACGCCCATAGAAGCAAAGGAGCATGTTGCGGTGGACGATTTGATCCGGCGGGAAGAGGAAGCGTGGCTCGGGCGAGTGCTCGTCGAGGCGAAGCGGCTTTTCGACGAGAACATTCAGAACGACGAAAAACTCAGGGAGGACGCGCTCGAAACCCAAAAGGACATGTGGGAGGATTTGGGTCCCATCTCCGCGGGGGACGGCATGACCAAGCTCATCACCTTCATGGAGTATATCGACGCCATGAAGCGCCAGAAGCGCGGCCACGTTTTTCATGAGAAGCTGCGCGACAAGTACGCGCGGATGCTCCTCTCCCCGTACTTCGGGCGCATCGACTTCCGGCGCGAGGGGAGCGACGGCGCGCAAAGGCACTATATCGGCCTCTCCAACCTGCTCGACGAGAACTACAAGGTGCTCGTCTGCGACTGGCGCGCGCCCGTTTCCGGCATGTTCTATGATTTTGAGACGGGACCCGCCTCCTACGAGTGCCCCAACGGGACGATTTCCGGCGAACTGACGCTCAAGCGGCAGTATAAAATCGCCGCGGGCAAAATTGAATACATGTTCGACAGCAGCCTTAAAATCGACGACGAGATGCTCCAGCAGATTTTAAGCAAAAACACCGAAAACAGGATGAAAGCCATCGTGACCTCCATCCAGCGCGAGCAGAACCGCGCCATCCGCAACGAGCGGTATCAGCACCTCATCGTTGCGGGGCCCGCGGGCAGCGGCAAAACCTCCGTCGCGCTGCACAGGGCGGCGTATCTGCTCTATAAGCACAGGGACAAGGTGGCCTCGCGCAACATACTCATCTTCTCCCCCAACGAAATCTTCAACGACTATATTTCAAACGTGCTCCCCGAGCTGGGCGAGGAAAACCTCATGCAGACCACCTTCGCCGCGTACATGCAAAAGGCGCTCGACGTCGGCATGAGGAAGGAGAGCTACGCGGGCATGATGGAGTATCTGCTCGAGGGGCGCGATCGGTCGACCTATCCCGCGCGCGTCGCGAACATCCGCTTCAAGTCGTCCGCCGTCTTTATGGAAGTCCTCGAAAAGTACGCGGAAGGGCTGAACCGGGAGGAAAGGCGTTTTCCGGATCTCGTATTGAACGGCAAACCCGTCGCCTCCGCGGCGGAGCTCGATGAACTCTACAACGGGGAATACCGCGCGCTCCCGCTGAAAAGGAAGCTCGAGAGGACGCGCGCGCGGATGCTCTTCCTTCTCAAGGCCCGCGAGGACGAGCGCGTGCGCGAGATCATTTCGGAACTGCGGGACACGGGCGCGTATTCCGATAAAGCGCGCCTTCGGCGCGACGGCCTCGCCGCCGTCAAAAGGGAATCTTCGGCGCTGCGCGCGCGGATCGAGGAGCTGACCGCGTTCGATCTTTTATCGCACTACCGGCGCATCTTCGACGCGCGGGAGCTTTTTAAAAACGCGGGCGCCGCGGGCGAACTGGACGAGATGCGCGCCTATACTTTGGAGAACCTCGACGCGGGGCAGCTCTTTTACGAGGACCAGGCGCCGCTGCTCTATCTCGAGGGGGCATTCGGCGGCGCGCCGAAAACGGCGGAAACGAAGTTCGTCATCATCGATGAGGCGCAGGACTATACCCCGCTGCAGTACCGCATCCTCCGCCAGCATTTCCGCCACGCGAACATCACCTTGCTGGGCGACCCGGACCAGGCGATCAACCCGCATATGAACGCGGGCGGCTTCGGGGAGCTTTTTGGCATTTTCCCCGGGGAGAACACGCTTCTGATGCGCCTTACCAAGAGCTACCGCTCCACGCTGGAAATCTCCGCTTTCGCAAAAACCCTCCTGCCCGGCGAGGAGGGCGCCGAACCGGTGGAGCGGCACGGGGACGCGCCCGAAGTGATCGGCCTGCCCGATAGAAGGGCGATCCACCGCAGGCTCGTTTCGGACATCGAAGCGTATCTCGAGCGGGGGTACCGCTCCATCGGTATATTGGCGCGCACGCGGCGGGAGGCGGAGGGGGTGTACCGCTCTCTCAAGGGAAAAACAAAAGTCAGGGCGATCTTAGATCCTGAGGACGGGTTCGACGGCGGCGCGGTCGTCATGCCCTCGTACCTCGCCAAAGGGCTCGAGTTCGACGCCGTGATCGTCTATGACGCGGGCGGCGGCAACTACGCCTGCGAGGAGGAGCGAAAGCTGCTTTATACCGTTTTGACGCGCGCGCTGCACGCGCTGCGCGTCTATTACGCGGGAGAGCTCACGCCGCTGCTTAACAAGGCCGCGCCTGAGCGGGAACGGGGATAAATCCGCTTCGGCAAAATATAGAATCCGAAAAGGCGATATGCCGCTTTACATTTGCCATTAACGCGTGTATACTAGATCGGTATTGTAAATAAACGCCGGACGATGCTCCGGCAGCCCGCATCGGGCGCTTTTCGCAAGCCGTATTTATAATACCGACGCGCATGAATCTATACGCGCGCGCCGCAACGGGGCTTTCCGGCCCCGGGTATAAATGCTGGAACTTGTTGCGAACGAACAAATTCGAAAGACTTTGCTTTTTTGCAAAGCCTTATTTTTATGCTGAAACTCCGGAAAAGAAAGAAAACATCATGCACTACTTTGAACTGCTTTCGGAAAACATGAGGGCGACGCTTCGGGAGGTCGGCTACGCGAACCCGACTCCCATTCAGGAAAAGACCCTGGAACTGATCCTGGGCAAAAAGGACGTCATGGGCATCGCCCAGACCGGCACGGGCAAAACCGCCGCGTTCGCCGTCCCCATCATCGAAAGGGTTTTCAGGGACAGCAATAAAACGCAGGCGCTCGTGCTCTGCCCGACCCGCGAGCTCGCGCTGCAGACCACGGAGGTCTTCCGCAGGCTTACCGCGGATAAGAGGCTTCGCACCGTCAGCGTGTATGGCGGCCAGGCGGCGAGCGTGCAGATCCGCGCGCTGCGCGCGGGCGCGCACATCGTCGTGGGCACGCCGGGCCGGATCAAGGACCTGATCGGCCGCAACGTGCTCAAGCTTCAAAACGTGCGTACGGTCGTGCTCGACGAGGCGGATGAAATGCTCGACTTCGGCTTTTATCCGGACATCAGGAGCATCCTTGAAAACGTGACAGGCGCGCATCAGACGCTGCTGTTCTCAGCGACCATGAACAAGGACGTTATGGACATCGCGCGGCAGTTCCAGAATGAACCCGTCCGCGTGGAGGTCGGCGCCCGCAACGAACCCATCGAAACCGTGCGCCAGTCGTACCTCGACGCGGGGGAGAGGCAGAAGCCCGGCGCCGTCAAAGGCCTCATCAGCCGGGAAGCGCCGCGCCTCGCGCTCGTCTTCTGCAACACGCGAAGGAAGGTGAAGTTCCTGCAGCAGCGGCTTTCGGAGCAGGGGATGCCCGTCTGCTGCCTGCACGGCGATCTGAGCCAGAGGCAGCGCGACGCCATCATGGAGGCATTCCGCAAAGGCGAAACCACCGTGCTCGTGGCGACGGACGTCGCCGCGCGCGGCATCGATGTGAAGGACATAGACCTCGTCATCAACTACGATATCCCCGACCGGATGGAGTATTACGTCCACCGCATCGGCAGGACGGGCCGCGCGGGGCGCGCGGGACGCGCGTGCACGCTGGTCGCCCCGCAGGAGCGCGGCAGGATACAGGATCTCGAGCGGCGTTTCCGCATCAAGCTCGCCCGCGAGCGCGCGGTCGGCTGCTGAACAGACGGAATCGCAAGCGGCGCCCTTTCGGGGCGCCGCTTTAGATGACCGGCAATACCCGGGAACGTTGGGGACTCCGTCCCCAAACCCCGGCCAAGGGCCGGAGGCCCTTGGAATCCAGATGTTCCGCCGACGGGAATTCCAAAGGGGTGATTCCTTCGGCGGGAATTCGGGGGCCGCGGCCCCCGGAGACTTTCTTTTCAGGAAGTACCGGCCATGACGCAGGCGCAGGTATCTCCTGTGAATCTCGAAATAAGCGGCGCCCTTTCGGGCGCCGCTTTGTATGCGTAACGGGGGCGTTTACAGATCCCCAAAGTTCGATAGCGTATAGTCCCGGTCGCCCGGGTCCGCGATATCCGCGCACGCGGCAAGGCCGAGCGCCTTATATGCGGCGGCCTTTTCATGGTCGCCCAGCACATGATGCGCGCGGGCGACGGCCTCGTATCCGAATGCGAGGTCGAAGCCGTTGACCCCGTTTTTGAGGCAGAGCGAGAGGGAATATTCCCCGTGCAGCAGCGCGGGCGCGCCCATGCCGAGCGCGCTGTACACGCGCGAGGCCTGCCATTCGCCGCGGGCGTTGTTGACGGGGCTTTCCGCTTCCCGCCAGAGAAAGCATGAGGTATGCGCCTTGTGGAGCATGGCGATGTCATCCTCCGCCGTGCGGTCCGTTTTATCCAGAAGATCCCAGGTCTCATTGAAGAGCTTTTTCGCGAGCGAGAGCGTGTCGGACATGCGCGTTCCTCCCATGATCAGTATACAAATAGTTTAACATCCGCCGGCGAAGAAAACAACGCGGCAGCCGCATTTCGGCGCGGCAGCCGTTCCTTTGTCCCCTGTCTGCAACTTTTGTTCGGGGTTACGGCGACACATGCGCAATAAATGTGGCAATTTGTACGAAATGAATGATATGATAAAGGGAAACCGACAATTATCACCAAACGCGGGGGTGGAATATGATGAACGATGCTGAAAATAACCGAACGAACGGCAAAACCGGGCCGCATGCGATCAGCCGCCTGGAAATCCCCGAGAGCGAGTTGAACGCCTTCCAGGCGATCGTCGACCTCGTCGCGCGGGTCGCGGGGGCCCGCGCAGGCCTCATTATGCGCGTCGAGGAGGGCGAGATCTCAGCCCTCACCGTGAGCGATTCGCAGGGCAATCCTTACAGGGTGGGGGACGCGGAGGAGCTGTTCGGCTCCGGCCTCTACTGCGAGCGGGTCATCCGGAACGACAAGATGCTGCTCGTTTCCAACGCCCTTGAAACCGCCGGGTGGGAAAACAATCCGGATCTGAAATACGGCATGCTGTGCTACCTGGGGTTCCCCATCCATCTGCCCGACGGCAGCCCTTTTGGCACAATCTGCGTGCTCGACGACAAGGAAAACAGCTTTACCCCGACCATCGTCGAGCTGATGGAGCGCATGCGCGACCTGATCGAGTCGCAACTGAGGCTGATGCAGCTCAACGCTTACGATTCGCTGACGGGTCTCTACAACCGCGCCTTCATCCACAAGATCATCCTGCACGAAATGAGCCGCGCGGACCGCTATCACGCGCCCATCGCCATGCTCATGCTCGACATCGATCATTTCAAGCAGGTGAACGACGGCTTCGGCCACCTCGCGGGCGACGGGGTGCTCCGGCATTGCGCCAGAGTGCTCGCGGAAACCACGCGCGGCACGGACATCGTCGCGCGGTACGGCGGGGAGGAGTTCGTCGTGCTGCTGCCCAACACCACCGTCCGCCAGGCGGCGAACGCGGCCGAGAGGATACGCGCGCTGATGGAGAGGACCGATTGGCCGTTCTGCGGCAAGGTCACCATCAGCATCGGCGCGGCCGAATACCTGCCCGGCGAGTCCTTCGAGGACTGGTTTACGCGCGCGGACGTCGCGCTCTATCGGGCGAAGAGCAACGGCAGGAACCAGGTCGTGGCCTGCGGCGGGAGGGACGGCGTGCCGATGGCCAGCGTGCATTTCGAATGGAAGAGCGAATGGGTCAGCACGCACGAGCAGATCGACGGGGAACACCGAAAGCTGCTCGAGCTCGGCAACGAGCTCATCAACGTTTCCCTCTCGGGCAAAAGCTCCGACAAGGTCATGGGGAAGCTGGAGGCGCTGCTCGCGCACATCGTCAGCCATTTTGAAAACGAGGAGGAGATTCTCTCCGACATCGGGTATCCCGACGTCGAGGAGCACAAGGCGCTGCACCGGGACCTGACCGCCAAGTCGCTGAGTCTGAAGGAAGGCTATCTCGCAGGCAACGTCCGGCAGTCCGCCTTCTTCTCGTTCATCGTGGACGACGTGGTCGTCGGGCACCTTGAGAAGGAGGACAGCAAGTTCTTCCCGCACGTCAGGGGCGCGGCGAAAAGCGACGCGGGCGGGACGTGCTGACGGTTTGTCCGGCATTCGGGTACGGGCGGAACGAAGCATACTGGAGGTGCCGATGAAACGGAATGTCTACTGGGCGATCAACCTGCGTCGCCCGCTCGTAACACTACTCTTGTTCGTTTTCATTGGAGCGGTCGCCTTCGCATTCGTTGGACGGGCGGCGGAGTATATCATCGTGTCGCGGGAAACGGAAAGGATTGGAACGTATTACCGCTCGATCGGCACGATCCTGTCGCTTGACCCCGTGCAGGAATACGATGAAGTTACCGCCGGCGCGGACTTGATTGGCAAAAGTACGTACTTGGATTATGAGGACAGGCGGCGTGCCAACTTGGGCTTTCTGCAAGGGCTTTACAACGCGGATGTGGACGGCCACTCAAGCGACTACTATGGCAAGATAATACCGAGAGGCGTGACCGTAAGCGACGTCTGGGTTTACGGAACGCTCACAAAGAAAGAATTCAGCAGCGATCTGTTCGACGGCTATCCTCCCGCCTCGTCCCCCGAAAATACGAAGGGGTATCTCCTTACGGTAATGATCGACCGCGTCGCGGCGGGGTACCCCGAGTACGTCGGCGAGGGGAAGGCCCGCACGTTCAAATACTTTTTAACGGGCGCGGAAAACGAGAAAAGCATGCTTGACGGCCTTGAGGAAGGGCGGAGGTATCTCTTCAGAGCCTATTACGATCCTTTTTACGTCCCGGGGCGCGGAGGAGTGAGCCTCGCGCATAGGGCATTGGTCGCAAAGCCTCTCGATGATGCCGATCTTTGGTATTTGCCTGTGAAACCTGGCGAGGATGCTGATTTTGACGATCCCGCTTTGGCGGAGGTGAAGAACCTGCTCGACGTGACGCGCGAAAACCAGAGCGCTATGACCGTGATTGCCACGAAGGACATGACGGCCATGCCGGATTTTCAGGAGGAAGCGCGTAGTTATCTTCTCGCCGAAGGGCGCTGGCTCGACCGAAGCGACGACTTGAATGAGCGTAAAGTTTGCGTTGTACACAGCGAATTTGCAAGCATGCGCGGCTTTCAGCTGGGTGATATGCTTACGCTGACGCTGCGCGACCTGCCCACCTACGATATTGGCGGCTATATCTCAAGCGAGGAAAACAAGGCGGCATGGCGCAAAAGCCCCACTGCCACGCTCGTCCTTGAGATTGTGGGCATTTACGAAAAGCTGCAGGAAAACCCTAACACCAGCAGCAGCCGGATCATGTACATTCCCGATTCGTGCCTGCCCGTATCGTATGGTTCGTATGGCTATGCCCCGCTTAATACCTACAGTTATAGCTTCGTTTTAAATTCCTCGCGGGATCAGGATGCCTTCCTCGCGGAAAACGAGGAGGCGCTCCATACGCTTGGGTTTAACATTTCCTTCCTCAACAGCGGCGCAGAAGCCTATTGGTCATCTGTAGAGCCCCTCCAGCAATCCACTTTGGCAAATGCCGTGGTTTTCGCCGTGGTACTCAGTCTGGCATCCGTGCTTGCCGTGGCGCTAAACTTTTACCGTGGGCAGCGCGAGTTTGCCATACAGCGCGCGCTCGGCATACCCAAACGCAAGGCGGCGCTTCAGTTCATGGCCCCCATGACTGCCATGGGGATTTTGGGAGTAGGCACGGGCGGGGCGCTTGCGTGGCGCTTTACGCTGGAAAAGGCTGCGGATACGCTTTCTTCGATACAGAGGCCGGAGGGCATTGAGACCTCGGCCGCGCTCCCTGTCGCATGGCTTGTTTTGCTGTGCGCGGGCATATTCGGCCTGCTTGTGCTCTTTACGGCGCTCAGCGCGTGGATCGTGGCGCGCCGGCCCGTGCTCGAACTTTTGCAGGGCGTGGCGAAAAGGAACCCACAAAATGACCACACGCAGGCGGGATCGGAACGCGTGCAGGCTCCTATCATTGCCGCGGCGAAAAAGGGCACGGAGGCTTATGCTCCCGCAAGCGCTGGCGTTCCCGCTCCCCATATGGGCGGCCGCTTTGCTGCCTCGGCAAGGTATGTGCTGCGCCATATCGGGCGATCCGCCGTAAAATCCGTCCTTATCACCGTCGTGGCGCTGTGCTTCATGCTCGCGTTGGGCTGGCTCAACCGCACCATCGCGCGCAATGAGGCGCAGGTTGACCATCAGTATGCGACCGTTGTCGTGGAAGCGGAGATCACAGTAAAAGACATTACGAGCAGTTTCGGCCCTAATGGTATGATTTTCCTTGATACGATAGAGGCGATAATGGATACCGGTTATATACAAAGCTATGTGCTGGAGGGGATGGCGCCGCGCATGGCCATAGCGCCTATCGACAAACGGGTGAGCGCAAGAAAACCGTGGGATGAAGAACGACAGTACAGAAGTGCCTACGAAGGCTTTGCCCTGTACGGCATTGAAAATGCGGAAGCATTCTTTGCGGGTTCGGGCAGAAATGTGACGCTGGAATACAGTAAAGGCTACGGCGTCGAGCTGTTTGCAGAAGAATGGACGCCGCAGAGATTATACGCCGGAGACAGGCCGCGTTTGCTGCTCCCGCCCCATATCATGGAAGCAATCGGCGTTACATATGGCGATGTTGTTTACCTTTTGGACGAAAGGCAATCAGGTATGCCGACTGAATGCATCGTTGCAGGAGAATATGACGGGCAGGTCATTTGTGATGGGGGAAGTGATACGATATTACTTTCGCTCTCCGCACTTAAGGCGATGGAAAATACAAGCAGCCGAACGCTTAGCTATGCCGCCGCGCGGTTTTCCATTGACCCCGCAAAGAATAGGGAACTGGACACGTTTCGCGAGGAAATGAAAGCCATTGTGGAAGCTTCCCGCGCGGGTCGCACGGAATTAAGATGCATCTTCTGGGACGAAGAGCTTAAGCAGGTGGTAGAACCGTTGGAAAAGAACCTGCGGCTCATGGCCGTGCTGTATCCCGTAACCGTTGCGGTATCGGTGCTGATCGCGGCAGGGCTTTCACTTTTGATGGTGCTGCAAACCGCAAAGGAGGCCGCGATCATGCGCGTGCTCGGCGCAACGCGTCGCAAGGTGCGCGCCATGCTCGGCGCGGAGCAGCTTCTTCTATGCTGGTTCGGTATAACCCTTGGGGTCGCCGCGCTGGCGCTTACGCGCGAGGGGGCGGCGCCGATTACGCTTGCCTACTTCATCTACGCTGCGCTGTACTTTGCGGGGTCCGTGTTCGGCGCGGTGCTTGGCGTCATATTGATCACCAACCGCATGCCGCTTGAAATGCTGCAAGTGAAAGAATAGGGAGGCCGTATATGTCGGAATTGAAGCTTGAAAACGTGACCTATCAATATAAGAACAGCGGACGCAACGCGCTCGACGGCATTACCTGCGCCTTTCAGGGCGGCAGCGTAAACGCCGTCGTGGGTCCCTCCGGCAGCGGCAAGACCACGCTGCTTTCCATTATGGCGGGGCTCGACAAGCCCTCGGGCGGCAGCGTGTATATCGACGGGGAGAATCTGAGCGGCCTCGATCTCGACCTGTACCGCCGCGAACGCGTGGCAATGATATTTCAAGCGTTTCAGCTTTTCCCTCTCCTTACGGCGCTCGAGAATGTGTGCTACCCCATGGAGATGAACGGCGTCACAAGGGAAAGCGCAAAGGAGCGCGCACTGAAGTTTCTTGCGGATGTAGGCATCCAAGCAGACAAGCACAAGCGCTATCCATCCAACCTTTCGGGCGGCGAACAGCAGCGCGTGGCGATTGCGCGCGCGCTTTCAAGCGGCGCGCGGGTGCTTTTGGCGGATGAACCCACGGGCAATCTCGATTCCGAAAACGGAGGAAAAGTCATGGAAATCCTCCGCCGCCTTGCGCACGAGGACGGATATTGCATCGTCATCGTGACGCACGATCCCGCTGTCGCTGACGCTTCCGACACGGTTTACAGAATGAAGGACGGCGCCATCAACCTGCAGGCGCCCTGAAACGAGCGATTCCGCGCCTTTGCTATGGATTTGCGGGAGATCCTTAAAGCTGCCCGCCTTTCACCCTCAAGAGATATTCCGTCATGTTCTCGTCGTCGCTTCGGTTGTAGGGGTAGCCGAGACGCTCCCCGACCTCGGGCGCGACCTTTCGAAAAAGCGCGCACGCCGCGAACAGCGCGGCCCAGAGGTTTTGATAATCCCCGTCGGAGAAGGTTTTCGTATAGAGATGATAATATTCCTCCGGCAGGTATTTCTTAAAATACTTCCCCCACATCCCGGCGGTTACGGAAAACCCCGCGTTCACGCCGATATACCATTCGAGCATCCGGTCGAGTTCCACATGCACAATCCCGTGATACATGCGCATCGCGTAGGGCAACTGGTCGCGCGCGATTCCCTTGGCGACGTTGTTCAGGCACCACCAGAACTCGTTGCAGCAGCCGTCGTATTGGGGCTTCGCGGGCGCTTGAATCCAATAGTCCCTGTCGCTCGGCGGGGGAATTTCGGGTAAAATGCCGTCCTTGTCCAAAAGCGGAACGGTCAGGCTGTCTTTTGTGTAAGCCTCCCGCGTCGCCTCCCTCGTTTCGATGTGCAGGTCGACGCGGCTGCCGTCCTTGAAGAGCATCAGCCAAGTGTAGGAGCAGGAAAAGTCGAGGCCCACGCCCCAGCCGAGGTCGTTGGAATCGGGCTCCTGCACCATCGCTGTTTCGCCGAAGGCGGAAATCCAACCTTTGTTTTTCAAAAAGGACGCCGTTTCCGCCACGACGAACACGATGTCGTAGTCCCGATATCGGTCTTTGGGCACGTTTGGGTTTGCGCGCGAGCCGTTCATGTAAACGGCGCGGACGCGCTCGTCCGCTTCGGCGATCGCGAGGATGACGTCGAACATTTCCTTTTCCGTGCGCATGGCGGTATGTAACCTCATATCATTAGGATTTATGGGCGGATCGCCGGTCCTCCGGACATCCGGAGCTGCGCTTGTTTACTCCGGGCTTCGCAATTCGAAACGCTTGATCAGCTTCATCGGATACGTATAGACTTCCAGGGCCGTAATCTGCGTTTTGCCGAATACGTTTTCCTCAAAAATGATTTCAAGCGCCTGCTGCATGGTTGAGATCTTGAATTTTCCGATGGTGGAATGAATGGCAGGATATCCGAATTGGGCCGAATAGAAAAAACCGAGGTTTCCGCAATGCGAATCAAACCGTTCATGCAGCCCGAAGTAGAAATCGATCAAGGATTTCGACGAAGCGGGGGCGAAACAAAGCACGGCGGTTTCGGCATGCTCTCCGCCGGGCGGCAGTACGGCAAGGGAGGGAAGAACGATGTCGAATGGACGATGCAGACCGGCATAGCGCTCCACCCAGTCGCACAACTCGGTTTCGCCTATGCTTTCGTATGCGGCAAGCGTTATGTGCGGCGGCCACTCGGATATCGCCGCGCCATACCCGTTTAAGGACAGCTTTTCGCGCAGCCTCATGATCTGTTCCGTTTTATCCTGCGAAAAGCGGGCGATCACAACATAATTCGACATGGGTTTTCCTCCTTATCAATGCGGATAAACGCCGCGCCCCGGTAACACGATTATACCACGGCCTGCATGGGAAGCCATTCTGTGATAAAATAGATCATCGGGACGGTCCGGCCGTCGAAGCCCGATGGCCATCATATCATATATCGATAAATCCATAGGAACGGAGGCCGCAGCGTGAAGCCCGAGCCGATTTTTCCGCAATACGAGCGGTATCTGAGCGACGAGTCGCGCCTGAAGGGACATGCGGACGCGATCGTCTTTCCAAAAGACGCCGGGGAGCTTGCGGCAACGCTCAGGTCCGCGTCGCAAAGCGGCATGCCCGTAACGCTTCAGGGCGCGTGCACGGGGCTTTCGGGCGGCGCCGTGCCGCGGGGCGGCCTCGTCGTCAATCTCTCCCGGATGAACGGGATAAACGGGATAAACGGGCTCGGTCCGTCCGGGGACCGCGCGCTGCTTCATGTTCAGGCGGGCGTTACGCTGGAGCGGATCGAAGCGGAGGCCGCGCAGCACGGCCTGTTTTTCCCGCCGAACCCTTCCGAGAAAACGGCGACGATCGGCGGTATGTACGCGACCGGCGCCTCGGGCATAAGCGGAGTCCGCTTTGGGGAGATGAGCCGCTATGTTGAGGATTTAACCTGGGTTACGCTTGCGGGCGAAATCTGGGGCGTCCGCAGAGGAGAGCGCCTCTTTTCCAAAAAGGGCTGCGCGTTGCCCGACGGGCGGCTGCTGGAGAGGAGCCTCGCCGGGGCGGAGGAAGGGCGCGATCTCGTCGACTTTCTCGCGGGAAACGAGGGCCGCCTGGGCGCCGCGGCGGAGTTCCGCCTTTTGCTTTTGCCCGAACCCCGGGATTGCTGGGGCGCCGTATTCTTTTTCAGGGAAGACGACGCGGCGCGCGCCTTCGCGCGCGCGCTCTACGGCTGGCGCCGGGCGCACGCGGAGCTTCTCTACGCCGCCGAATACTTTAACGAACGCGCGCTGGAATTCATCGCGGGCGGCAACGAAAGGAGCGGGAAGGCGTCGGCGCTTCCCGGCTTCCCAAAGGGCGCGAAAAGCGCGCTTTACGTGGAAATCCGGGGGGACGACCCGGAGGAGCTGCTCTGCGCGCTCGAGGCCCAGTTGGGGATGTTCATAGAGGTCGGCGGGGGCGACGATTGCACCTGGGCGGAAAACGGCCCGGGCGTCCGGAAGCTGCGCGATATGCGGCACAGGCTTGTAGAGCGCATCGGCGCGGAGCCCTGCGCGCCGGACGGCGGGGGGAAGCTTTCCGCCTGCTTTTCGGCCGCGCCGGAGCGGTTTGCCGATTGTTTGGAGATCTATGAGAAGGGATTGACGGAAAGCGGGCTTCCCGGCGCGCTCTACGGCCACCTGCTTGAAAACGTGCTGCACATGTCCCTCGCCCCGCGGGATGAGAGCGGGCGGGAGGTTTGCATAAAACTCCTTCGCGCCCTCGCCCGCGCGGCGGAGGAAAACGGCGGCGCCTCTCCGGACGAGTACGGGGATGGCAAGCGCGAGCGCCCGTGGGCCGATTCGGCTGTCTGCAAGGGCCGCGCCGCGCGCAAAAAGGCCCTCGCGGCGTTTTTCGGCGCTCGAGGGCTGATGTGAAGGGGATGCCGCGCGGCGGTTTGCCCTTTTGGCGATTACAGGAACCGCAGCGCCTGTCCCTCCGCGTCGAGGCGCGCCCGGACGCCGATGGGCAATATGGCGTGCCTGCCGTAGTGGCCGAAGTCGTCGGAATAGACGACGGGGACGCCGTGCTTTTCGCCGAAGCGCCCGAGCCGGTCGAAGAGGTCCTTGGGCACGTCGTCCGCATAATGGCCGAAAATCAGGCCCGCGACGTTTCGGATGAAGGGCTGCTGCTCGATGTGCGAAAGGTATGCGCTGACCGCTGCGACGGGGCTGAATTTCTCATGGTCCTCCAAAAACAGGATGTACTTTTGCGCGGGGTCGTAGGTGAAATACTCCCCGCCGAGCTTGCACGCGACGATCGCCGTGTACCCGCCGGTCAGGATGCCCTCGCAGGCGCCCGGGCGTATCACGCGCCACGCGCCGTCCCCATTTAGGGCGTCCGCGCGGTTCCCCTCGATGAAATGCGCTTCGAACTGCGCGCGGTCGTAAGGCGCGAGGTCCCAGAATTCGCCCGCGCCGATGCCGTAATAGGTGACGAGCCCCGTTTTCGAGTGGATGGCGCTGAGTATGCTCGTGCCGTCGCTGTAGCTGCTAAAGAGCTTGGGGCGGCGGGCGATGTTGTCGTAATCGATCAGCGGAAGGATTTCGTTCGCGCCCCAGCCGCCGCTGAAGAGGACCATCTTCACTTCGTCGTCTGCGAGCATGCTGTTGAAGTCGTCGGCCCGCTCCTGCTCGCTCGCAAGGTAGCCGTACGTGTTCTTATAGATGTTCTCGCCGAGCTTCACGCGAAAGCCGACCTGCTCGACGCCCCGGACGATCCGCTCGTATTCCTCCCCCGCGATATGGCTCGGGCACACGATGCCTATGACGTCGCCCTTTTTTAGTTTTTCCGCGATCATTTCTCTTCCTCCCGATCATAAGTTTGAATGCTGTCCTGGTTGACATTATACAGCCCGGGCGCGCGGCGTGTAAACTGTATCCGGCCTCTCGCCCATCGCGGGGATAGAGCCGTCGAGTCGGCCTGCGGCGTTCCCGGAATCTCGCTTCCGGGCATGCCCGAGAGCATGGATTTGGATGGCCGGGAAGCTCTCCGTTCGCGTATATTTAATATATTGCTCGTATTGAGAAGAATCGTTTCACGCTCTGTTTACATTTCATCTATTATTTGATAGACTATTTACAAACCATCACAACCCTATATTTTTTAAAAACATGACTCATTTTCCCCTCCGGGGAATAGGCGGCGGGGCTCTCGCCGCTAATAAAACAGGAGGCATCGTACATGAAACATCTGTCCTTCAAGAGGAAAGCGCTTGTATTTGCGCTGGTCCTCGCAGTTGTCCTCATTGCCGCCACGGCATTCGCCGCGCAGCAGGAGGGGGAAGGCAACGCCTTTGTCAACAGCTTCTGGTCGCTGGTGCCGCCCATCGTCGCCATCGCGCTCGCGCTCATCACCAAGGAAGTCTATTCCTCCCTGTTTGCCGGCATCGTTGTCGGCGGCCTCTTCGCCGCCAACTTCAACCTGGAAGGCGCGATGCACGTCGTCGTTGACGATGGGTTCGTCAGCGTTCTGTCCGACGGCTGGAACGTGGGCATCCTGATCTTCACGGTTCTGCTCGGCGCAATCAGCGCGCTCTCCTTCAAGGCGGGCGGCACGGTCGCTTACGGCGAGTGGGCGCGCAAGAGGATCAAGAACCGCATCGGCGCGCAGCTGGCGACCGTTGCGCTCGGCTGCCTGATCTTCGTCGACGACTATTTCAACTGCCTCACCGTCGGCAGCGTCATGCGCCCCGTGACGGACAGCCACCAGATTTCGCGCGCGAAGCTCGCCTACATCGTGGACGCCACCGCGGCCCCGGTGTGCATCATCGCGCCCATCAGTTCCTGGGCGGCGGCCGTCACCGGTTTCGCGCAGGGCTACGGCGACAGTCCCTACGCTCTCTTCATGGACTCCATCCCGTTCAACTTCTACGCGCTGTTCACCATTGCGATGATGATCACCATCAGCCTCATGGACTTCGACTACGGCCCGATGAAGCTGCATGAGGAAAACGCGCGCAAGGGCGACCTCTATACCACGCCCGACAGGCCCTATGCCGACGCGGCGAACGAGTTGCCCAATAAGAACGGCAAGGTCATCGACCTTGTGATCCCCATTTTCGCCATTCTGGTTCCCTTCTGCATCCTCGGCCTCGTTTATACCGGCGGTATCTTCGAGGGGACGAGCTTCGTCGACGCGTTCGCCAACTGCGATCCTTCCCTCGGCCTCGTGTACGGCTCGCTCGTCGCGCTGCTCATCATGTTTGTGTACTATATGCTGCGCAAGGTGATGAACTTCAAGGAATTCATGGACTGCATCCCGCAGGGCTTCCGCAACATGGTTCCGGCGGTCCTCATCCTCATCTTCGCGTGGACGCTTTCCACCATCACCGGTCTGCTCGGCGCGGACGTCTATGTCGCCGAACTGGTGCACGGCTCGGCCCGCGGCTTCGTGAACTTCCTGCCCGCGATCGTCTTCCTGATCGCCTGCGGCCTGTCGTTCGCGACCGGCACCTCCTGGGGGACCTTCGGCATCCTGCTCCCCATCGTCATCGAGGTGTTCCCCGTGGGCAACCCGCTGCTCGTCGTGAGCGTTGCCGCCTGCCTCGCGGGTTCGGTCTTCGGCGACCACTGCTCGCCCATCTCCGACACCACGATCATGGCCTCCGCGGGCGCGCAGTCCAACCACATCAATCACGTTACCACCCAGCTTCCCTATGCCTTGACGGCGGGCGCGATCTGCTTCGTGTTCTACATCATCGCCGGCTTCTGGCAGAGCTTCATCGTCACGCTGCTCGGCCTTGCCTGCACCGTCGGCGCGCTGTATGTCATCAAGCGCATGCTCGCCAAGTCGAACGATAAAAAGGCCTCCAAAACCGCATAAAGGGCGAAAGCCGACAAGCGGCCTGGCCCGGCGCACGCCGGGCCGGGCCGGAGCCACGGGGCTGACCGCAAGGGCGGTCGGCCCCGTTCGGCGTCGACGGCGGCCCGCGGCAGGGTGAACAAGAACGACGCGCATAAGGCCGCGCCGCGGTCTTAAATTGCCGCGGACACGCCGGCGAAGCGGGAAGACGCCTTGACTTTTTATTGCAAACATAGTAGTCTGTGGAAGATGCGACACCGGTTCCGGCCGGGCGGACGCCGTCCGTGCAATCGCCTGATTTTTAGGATTTGCGGCCTGAAGGCGAAAACCGCGCCGGCCGCTCCCGTCCCCGTTTCCACCATTGCGCGCATATCCGCCGTCGCGGCGGGCAAGGCTCTTTTTAGACTGTACTATCACGGATGAAGATTGGAAGAAACCATGGCTGACGGCGCGATTGACCTGATTCGAAAAGCGGAAACTGAAGCGGAACAAATCCTGCTCCACGCGGCGCAGGAGAGCGTCCGCATAAAAAATGAAGCGGCCGCCGAGGCCGCGCAGGCCGGCGAACGCGCCGAAGCCGCCGCAAAAGCCGCGGCTGCCGAAGCCGTTTTAGCCGCCAGGGAAAAAAGCCTCGGCGCTCTGCGCGAATCCGAGGCGTCCCTGCAGGATGAGTTGGAAGCGCTGCGCCGGACGGCTGAAAGCCGCCGCGAACAGGCGATCGAGGCGGTTATCGCGGCGCTTGTTTGACGAATGGGCATTATCACTGTTTAAAGGGGATTTGACTGGTTCATGGCAGTGCTGCAAATGAACAGAATCTGCATCAGCGCGGGGAATAAGGACCGAAAGGAAATTCTCGAGTTCCTGCAGCGTCAGGGCTGCGTGGAAGTCGGCGACGCCACGGGGGAGGACGGCGTATTCGCCAGAACGGACACCTCGTCCGTCTGCTCGACGCTGAACAGGGCTTCCGAAACCGCGCGGGCCTGCGGCGAGATCCTGGACCGGTATTGCCCTAGAAAGCGGTCTGTCACCGATGTTCTCAAAGGGCGCGCGCGCGCCACCGTAGGGGAAAACAAAGATTTTTGCGCGAGAAGGAACGATGTATTGAGCGCCGCCGCGCGCGTCGTTTCGCTGGAGCGCGGCATCCGGGAGGCGGAGGCGGAGCTTTTGCGGCTCGACGCGCTGCAGGAGGCCCTTATCCCCTGGATGAAGCTTCCCGTGCCGCAGGCGTTCCGGGGGACGAAAAAAACGACCGTTTTTATCGGTTCCCTGGGAGGGGAGTATACGCCCGACGCGCTGCGCGCGCGGCTGAGCGGAGCTTCGGCGGAACTGGACGACCTTCATATTGAAATCGTCTATGGCTCGAAGGAACAGACCTGCTTTTATATGATCGTCCTGAAGAAGGACGCCAAGGCGGCCGAGGAAGCGCTTCGTGCCGTCGGCTTCGCCTCCCCCTCCAATCCCGGCCGCCATATGCCGGAAGTGGAAAAGGAGCGCCTGCTCAGGCAAAAAAAAGAGACGGAGAATCTGATCGAACAGGCGGAGCGGGAAATCAAAAGCTACGAATCCATGCGCGAGGATTTCCGTTTTCTCGAAGACCATATGAGAATGCGGGAGGAAAAGTACGAGGTCATCGAACGCCTCCTGCAGTCAAGGCACGCTTTCGTCCTCACGGGATATATCCCGCAGAGGGACGCCGAAGGGCTGCGGCAGGCGCTCAACGAGCGCTTCGACTGCGTCGTCGAGCTCGAGCCGGCAGACGACGCGGACGCCCCGGTCGCGCTGCAGAACAGCCGCTTCACGGAGCCCGTCGAATCGGTGCTGGAGAGCTACAGCATGCCCGGCAAAGGAGAAATCGACCCTACGCCCGTCATGAGCGTGTTCTACTATATCATGTTCGGGCTCATGTTCTCGGACGCGGGTTACGGCCTCATCATGGCCGGGGTATGCGGGGCCTGCCTGCTGTTCTTTAAGGATATGAAGCACAGCATGAAAAAAAACCTGCGCCTTTTCTTCTGGTGCGGCGTCTCGACCGTTTTTTGGGGCGTTTTGTTCTCCAGCTATTTCGGGGACGTCGTCAACGTCGTGACGCGGACGTTTTTCGGGCGCGAAACGGGAATCCCCCCGGTTTGGTTCGCGCCGCTGGACAGCCCCATGAAGCTGCTGGTATTCTGCCTTGGGATCGGCATCACGCACCTGATCGCCGGCTATGTCATGAAGGCATGCAACTACGCGAAAAGCGGGCAGTATATCGATATCGTCTACGACGTCGCGTTCCCGGTCGCGATCCTCTTTTGCCTGCTCGCGCTGCTGATGAACAGCGAGATGTTCCTCGGCATGGCGGGTTTTCGGATTTTCCTCGGCGCGGCCGCGGTCAACGCCTTGCTCGGGGTGGCCGCGCTCTGCATGGCCGGCGTCGTGCTCACGGGCGGCAGGGAGAGCAAAAGCTGGTTCAAACGAATCCTCAAGGGCCTCTACGCGCTCTATAACGTGTTGGCGGGGTGGCTGGGGGACATCCTTTCCTACTCGCGCCTGCTGGCGCTGGGCCTCGCCACGGGCGTCATCGCCTCGGTGATCAACGCGCTGGGGGCGATGTCCGGCTCGGGCATCGTGGGGTTTTTGATGTTCGTCGTCGTGTTCGCGATCGGCCACGCGATGAACTTCGGGATCAACGTGCTGGGCGCGTACGTGCACTCGAATCGATTGGAATTCGTGGAGTTCTTCGGAAAGTTCTATGAGGGTGGCAGCCGGAAATTCCTGCCCTATGGAATGCATACCAAATATTATCTGATTCAGGAGGAAGACTGTAATGTCTGAGATGGGAATCGTACTCGCGGTATTGGGGATGGCGCTGGCCGCGCTTCTGCCCGGCATCGGCTCTGCCAAGGGCGTCGGCATCGCCGGACAGGCGGCCGCGGCCGTGGTCACCGACGACCCCTCTAAGTTCAGCAAGGTTCTGGTGCTGCAGCTCCTGCCCGGCACGCAGGGGATCTACGGGCTCTTGATCGCGTTCGTCACCATGCTCAACACCGGGCTGCTCGGAGGCACCTCCGAGATGAGCCTGATGAAGGGCCTGTGCTTTTTCGCCGCCTGTCTCCCCATGGCGATCGTCGGCTGGCTCTCGGCGCTCCACCAGGCGAGGGCGTCCATCGCCAGCATCAATCTCGTTTCCAAGCGGCCGGAGCAGTTCGGCAAGGCGATGATTTTTCCGGCGATGGTCGAAACCTACGCGATACTGGCGCTGCTGATCAGCCTGCTCGCCGTGATGAACGTGGCGAACCTCGCCATCTAGGGGGATACGGCCGATGACCGGTCTGGAGAAAATCGTAGCCGCGATCCGGCAGGAGGCGCAGGCCGAGGCGCAGGCGCTGATCGATCAGGCGAAGGCCGAGGCGACGCGCATACGATCCGATGGAAAATCCGGGAGCGACGCGCTGTGCGCCGAAATTGAGGCGGCCGCCGGACAGCAGGCGGCCGAGATCGAGCGCGCCTCGGTTTCCGCGGCGCGGTTGCAGCGACGGCGGAATCTCCTCGAGGCGAAGCAGGAAATTCTGGCGCGCACGCTGGAACAGGCATTGGAGCGGCTTTACGCGCTGCCGGGCGAAGAGTATTTCAACCTTCTGATCAAAATGGCGACCGCCTGCGCGGAGCGGGCCGAGGGCGAGCTGCTGCTCTGCGAAAGGGATCTGCCGCGCCGCCCGCAGGACTTTGCGCGGCGGCTCGCGCAGGCGCTGCCTGAGGGCGCGGCGCTCGCGGTTTCCGACGAGCCCCGGCCGATCGACGGCGGTTTCATCCTGAAATACGGGGAGATCGAGCACAACTGCTCTTTCCGGGCGATTTTCGACGCCCGGCGGGAGGAATTGACCGACAGGATGCGCGACATTCTGTTTTCGTAATACGGTATCAATCAAGCCCGGGGAGGAGGCGGTCCATTGCAGAAGGAGTATATCTACGCGGTAACGCGCATCCATACGGAGGAGCGGAACCTGCTGGACGGGCAGGATATGGAGCGGCTGCTCTCCATGCAAAACGCATCCGAATGCTACCGCCTGCTGGCGGACAAAGGCTGGGGCGCCCCCGATATCCCGCAAAACGATCCCGACGCGCTTTTCGCCCGCGAAGCGGAAAAAACATGGGAACTGGTCCGCGAGTTCGCCGGCGATCTGACGCCGTTCGACGTTTTTCGCCATGAGCGCGATTTCCACAACCTGAAAGCGGCGATCAAGCTGGTCTATTCGGGGCTGGACCGTGAAAACGCGGGCCGGTATTTCCAGCGCTTCGGCACGGTGGACGCGCAGCTCGTTTTGCAGGCGGCCCAACGGCATGATTTCGACGAGCTACCGCCCGTTATGGCCGAGGCGGGCCGCGGCGCATACGACGTGTTGATCCATACGGCGGACGGGCAGGCCTGCGAAATGGTGCTGGACCGCGCCGCGCTGATGGCCCTCGACGCCGCGGGAAAAAGCTCGGACGGCGAGCTGATGCGCTTTTACGCGCGGCAGAGGGTGGATACGGCAAACATCAAGGCCGCGGTGCGCGGCTGCCGCATGGGAAAAGACAGGGGGTTCCTCGAACGCGCCGTCGCCCCCGCCGGGAGCCTGGACGCCGAAGCGCTCATCGACGCGGCGGCGAAATCCTTCGATGAAATCTGCGCGTATCTGTCCGAAACGGAATACGCGGGCGCGATCGAGGCGCTGCGGGATTCGCTCTCGGCGTTTGAGCGCTATTGCGGCAACCGTCTTATGGAACGCATCCGCCCGCAAAGATACCAGTATTTCACGATAGAGCCGCTGGCGGCGTATATACTGGCGAGAGAAACCGAAATCGCGATGGTGCGGCTGATCCTGACGGCGAAGATCAACCGGCTGGACGAGGCGGTCGTGCGAAAAAGATGGAGGCTTCTGTATGTATAAGATCGCGGCGATGGGCGACAGGGACAGCATCTACGGCTTTGCCGCGATCGGCATGGACGTCTATCCCGTGACGGACGCCGCCCACGCGGGAAAGCAGCTGAAAACGCTTGCTGAAAGCGGGTACGCGGTCGTATACGTGACCGAGGCGCTTTACGCGCAGCTGTCCAAAGAGGAGGGCGGCCATCGGGAGCATTCCCTGCCCGCCGTCATCCCGATCCCCGGGGTGGCGGGCAATACGGGGCTCGGCGTCGCGCGCGTGAGGAAGTTCGTCGAGCAGGCCGTGGGTTCGGATATACTTTTCAGCAATCAGCAATAAACGGAGGACTCCGATTCTAATAAGGAATGGTGACGCACGAATGAGCAGCAAGGGTACGATCGTAAAGGTGGCGGGACCGCTGGTGATCGCCGAGGGAATGCGGGACGCAAATATGTTCGACGTCGTAAGGGTGTCCCAAAGCCGCCTGATCGGCGAGATCATCGAAATACGCGGCGACCGCGCGTCCATTCAGGTATATGAGGAAACCAGCGGCCTCGGGCCCGGGGAACCGGTGGAGTCCACGGGCGTGCCCATGAGCGTGGAGCTTGGGCCCGGGCTGATCGCGAGCATCTACGACGGCATACAGCGTCCCCTTGACGCGATTCGCGATTTGACCGGAGATCGCCTGATCCGCGGCGCGGAGGTGCCCAGCCTTTCCCGGGAGAAGAAATGGCATTTCACGCCGCGCGTGCGGGCGGGCGAACAGGTCGGCGCGGGCGACGTGCTCGGAACCGTGCGGGAGACGGACATCGTTTTGCACAAGATCATGGTGCCGCCGGGCGTCGGCGGAACCGTAAAGGAGATCGCCGAAGGAGACTATACGATCGAGCAGACCGTCGCCGCGCTCGTATCGGAGAAAGGGGAGGAGATCCCCCTGACGCTGATGCAGAAATGGCCCGTGCGCCGCGGCAGGCCCTACGCCCGCAAGCTGAGCCCTTCCGAGCCGCTCGTGACGGGCCAGCGGGTGATCGACGCGCTGTTCCCGCTTGCGAAGGGGGGCACTGCGGCCGTTCCGGGGCCGTTCGGCTCCGGGAAGACGGTCGTGCAGCATCAGCTTGCCAAATGGGCCGACGCCGACATCATCGTATATATCGGCTGCGGCGAACGCGGCAACGAGATGACGGACGTTCTTAACGAATTCCCCGAGCTTAAGGATCCCAAAACGGGCGAGAGCCTGATGGAGCGCACGGTGCTCATCGCCAACACCTCCGACATGCCGGTGGCGGCGCGAGAGGCGTCCATCTATACCGGCATCACGATCGCCGAGTATTTCAGGGACATGGGCTACTCCGTGGCGCTGATGGCGGACTCCACCTCCCGCTGGGCCGAGGCCCTGCGCGAAATGAGCGGGCGGCTGGAGGAGATGCCGGGCGAGGAAGGCTATCCCGCCTACCTCGGCAGCCGGCTCGCGCAGTTCTATGAGCGCGCGGGGCGCGTCGTCGCGCTCGGCAGTGAAGGGCGCGAGGGGGCGCTGAGCGTGATCGGGGCGGTTTCTCCCGCCGGCGGCGATATTTCCGAGCCCGTGAGCCAGGCGACGCTTCGCATCGTGAAGGTGTTCTGGAGCCTCGACGCGCAGCTCGCGTATTCCCGCCACTTTCCGGCCATCAACTGGCTGACGAGCTATTCGCTCTATGCGGACGACGTGGGAGGCTGGCTCAATGCGAACGTCAAAGAGGATTGGACAAAAAAGCGCGGGCGCGTCATGCTGCTGCTCCAGGAGGAGAGCGAATTGGAGGAAATCGTGCAGTTGGTCGGCATGGACGCCCTCTCCCCGTCGGACCGCCTGAAGCTGGAGGCCGCGCGCAGCATCCGCGAGGACTTTCTGCATCAGGACGCCTTCCACGAGGTGGACACGTATTCGCCGCTCGAGAAGCAACATACCATACTGGAACTGGTGCTGGCGTACTATGATTCCTGCCGGGAGGCGCTCGAGCAGGGCGTTTCCATCAACGCGCTCGTGAAGCTGCCCGTGCGCGAGGCGATCGGGCGCTTCAAGTATACGCCGGGCGACCGGGCGCAAGCGGAATACGACGCCATTTCCCGCCAGCTGAATGTGGAAATAGACGGCCTGATCGCGAAGCTGAAGGAGGAGAACGCGTAATGCCCAGGGAATATCGAACGATACAGGAAGTCGCCGGGCCGCTGATGATGGTGCGCGGCGTATCGGGGGTCACCTACGACGAGCTTGGGGAAATCGAGCTTGCCGATGGGGAGCGCCGCCGCTGCAAGGTGCTGGAGATCGACGGGAACAACGCGCTCGTGCAGCTTTTCGAGAGCTCCGCCGGGATCAACCTGCAAAACAGCAAGGTGCGCTTCCTGGGGCGCAGCATGGAGCTGGGCGTTTCGGAGGATATGCTCTCGCGCGTGTTCGACGGGCTCGGCCGCCCGATCGACGGCGGCCCCGAGATTCTGCCGGAATTCCGGCGCGACGTCAACGGCCTGCCGATGAACCCCGCCTCGCGCAACTACCCGCAGGAGTTCATCCAGACGGGCGTGTCCGCCATCGACGGGCTCAACACGCTCGTGCGCGGGCAGAAGCTGCCTATCTTTTCGGCCTCGGGCCTGCCCCATGCGCAGCTTGCGGCGCAAATCGCCCGCCAGGCAAAGGTGCTCGGCGCGAGCGAACCCTTCGCCGTGGTGTTCGTCGCCATGGGCATCACGTTCGAGGAATCCAACTTCTTCGTGAACTCCTTCAGGGAGTCGGGCGCGATCGACCGCGCGGTCATGTTCATCAACCTGGCCAACGACCCGGCGGTCGAGCGCATCGCCACCCCGCGCATGGGCCTTACGGCCGCGGAATATCTGGCGTTTGACAGGGGCATGCACGTGCTCGTCATCATGACCGATATTACCAACTATGCGGACGCTTTGCGCGAGGTCTCGGCCGCCCGCAAGGAGGTGCCCGGCCGCCGCGGATATCCCGGATATATGTACACCGACCTCGCGAGCCTGTACGAGCGCGCGGGGCGCCTTAAGGGCAAGGCGGGCTCCATCACGCTCATTCCGATCCTGAGCATGCCGGAGGACGATAAGACCCACCCCATCCCCGACCTGACCGGCTATATCACCGAAGGGCAGATCATACTCGCACGCGACCTGCACCGCAGGAACATACAGCCGCCCATCGACGTGCTGCCGAGCCTCTCCCGCCTCAAGGACAAGGGCATCGGGCAGGGCAAGACCCGCGCCGACCACGCCAACACGATGAACCAGCTCTTCGCCGCTTACTCGAGGGGCAAGAACGCCAAGGAGCTGATGACGATTCTGGGCGAAGCCGCCCTAACGGACATCGACCTTCTGTACGCCCGCTTCGCGGACGAATTCGAGAGCGAATACGTCAATCAGGGATACCAGACGAACCGGGACATCGAGCAGACGCTCTCGATCGGCTGGAAGCTGCTGCGCATCCTTCCGCGCGCCGAGCTCAAGCGCATCAAGGACGAGTATCTCGACGCGTATTACGGGGGTTAGGAGATTCTCAATGGCGAAACGGCAGATCAACCCGACCCGCATGGAGCTGACCCGGCTCAAGCGCAAGCTCGCCACCGCCCTGCGCGGCCACAAGCTGCTCAAGGATAAGCGCGACGAACTGATGCGCCAGTTCCTGGAACTCGTGCGCAAAAACATGGCGCTTCGCGAAAAGGTGGAGGCGGGCATAAACGTTGCTTCGGGGAACTTCGCGCTGGCGCGGGCCGCCATGCAGGATGCGGCGCTCGATACCGCGCTGCTCGTGCCCGGGCAGGAGATCCTGCTCGAGGCCGGAGAGCGCAACGTCATGAGCGTCAATATCCCCAAATTCACATACAAGTTCAGGAACGCGGATCAGAGCGGCATCTACTCCTATGGCCTGAGCTTCACCTCGGGGGATCTGGACGACGCCGTAAAAAGTCTTTCCGACATCCTTCAGGACATGATCCTGCTGGCGGAAACCGAAAGGGGCTGCCAGCTGATGGCGGCCGAAATCGAAAAGACCCGCAGGCGCGTCAACGCGCTCGAATACGTTCTGATTCCCCAGATGCAGGAAAGCATCAAGTACATTTCCATGAAGCTCGACGAGAACGAGCGCAGCACCCAGATCCGCCTGATGAAGGTGAAGGACATGGTGCTCGAACAGGCGCATCATTACATGGAACGGCAGAACGCGGCTTTGGAGTAGGGATCGCCCCCGCCGCGCGTTTCGCCGCAGGGCAGCCTGCCGCGTTTTCAATTATATGAAATACCCCGGCAAGCGTTTTGCCATTTATTGAAATCTGGTCCATGAGCATATTCGGATTCCGATCTCCGTTCACTCGTTCATTCCGCCGTACAGCGCGTTGAGAAGCGTTCCATCCGCGTTTTGCGAAAGTTCCCAGATGCCCGCGCCGCGAAGCCCTTTTGCTTTAATGTACGCGCCCTTTTCCGCAATCGACTGCGCGTCGTCGTAGGAGAGGAACGTGCTGCCGTTATAAAGCCACGGCACGCGCGCGTCGGGATGCAAATACCGCGTGTACGAGGAATCGCTCAAATATTGCGCGACGATCGCGTCGTAGTTCACCGAGGAAGCCTTGGAGAAGGTTTGATACAGCCCGTCCCCTCCCGCGGTCGCCTTTGTGAACTGCCTGCCGTAGAACGGAATCCCCAAAATGAGTTTTTCTTTTGGGAAACCCGCGCCGAGCCAGGCGTTTACGGCGTCGTCGCAGCTCCATTGAAACTGCGGCGAGCTCTCCGAGGGCGTATACAGGGGCGCGTTGAAATCCGTATATTTTCCCGCGCCGCCGTGCATGTCGTAGGTCATGGCAAGCGCAAAATCCACATAGGGCGCCACCTTCTGGAGCTCCATATTTTTCAGGCAGGCCGCGTCGCTGGGCCCCGCAAACGTCAGGAGATACTCTTTGCCCTCTAAAATTCCGCGCGCGGTTAGTTTTTCGCGCAGCGTCTTCATGAGCAAAGTGAAATTCCCCTTGTCGGCGGCACGCGTTTTATTTGTGGAAAGGCCGCCGGAAACGGGGAATTCCCAGTCGATGTCGATGCCGTCGAATCCGTATTTTACCATGAACGCGACGGCGCTGTCGGCAAACGCTTCCCTGCGCGCCTGCGTGGAAGCGGCGTCCGAAAACCGGGCCGACCACGTCCAGCCGCCTACGGAGAGGATGGTTTTCAGCTGCGGATTCCGCTGCTTGAGCGCTGAAAGCTCCTGAAAGTTAGCCGGGTCCGCCTTCGGGTCGCCCATCGTCACCTTGAAATCGGAATTGATGTTTGCAAACGCGTAGAAAATGTGCGTCAGTTGACCCGCATTTTGGAGATCGAGCGGCGTAAAGCCGGAGTATGCGGCCCATGAGGCGTAATATCCGCTTATCACCGGGCGTGTATCCGCGTTCGGCTGCGCGGCATCCGCGCGGAGGGATAGATACGACGCGTGTATGTAGCCCGTTTTTGGGGAATAGCTGATTTTGTACCAGTCTCCCTCCCAGGCGAGCACGGAATAGTTTGCGCCCTTTTTCGCTGTGCCAAGCTTTTGGTACCCGGTTCCGGGCCCGCTTCTCACATTCACGGCGCTGTTGCAATTTACGACCGTACCGGTCACGCCGGACGCGTCGCCCGCAGGGGAATCGCCGCCCGAAACGGCGGAAACCGTCATATAGCTCTTGCTTACATACCCGATTTTCCCCTGATAGCTGATTTTGTACCAGCCGCTCAGGGTCTGAAGCACGGGATAAACCCCGCCCAGAGGCGCCGTGCCGAGCTTTTTGTAGCCGGTGCCCGGCCCGCTTCGCACGTTGACCGCCTGCTTGCAGTTTATGATGGTGCCCTGCTCCTGCCCGTTTCCCGCGGCGAGCGCACGTTGCCCTTCAAACGCGAAGCACAGCAGAAACAGAAACGCCGCTATGAGCGCAGCTACCGGTTTTGTTTTAAAATACATGGCGATCACTCCCCGATTTGATAGTACGATTCTAACATGTTCGGAGTTTGTGAAACCATGTGTAAGTAATGTATAAGCAGAAGGATTTTTCCATGGCCTCTATGAAGCCGGGAAGTATGTGAAAAAGATAAACTAAAAAAATGCCCGTGTGCAGGTGTTTTTGGCGTGTGAAAAAGGCCGTTATTTGGAACGTTCAACTTTTTGTTCCAAACTTGCACCGCTTTTGCACACCCCTTAACAGGGCAATCGGTCAATGATTGGAAGTGTTTCTTTTAATACTCATTTTATAGTGCCGTAGGGTGGGGTGATTTGGCTTCCGAACTCACACGCCAGTAAATCCATATAAATTACATCAATGTACTTTCCGTCTTTGAATTTCCAGTCACGCCGCCTTCCGGCCTCTCGGAAGCCGACCTTTCTATAGCAGGAAATACCCTCCGCATTGTCCGCGTTGACTGATAGCATAATATTGTGAAGGTTTAATGTGTTAAATCCATAGTCAAGAATCAAACGAATGGCTTCAGAACCATAGCCCTTGCCACGGTGTTCGGCCTCCCCGATAAAAATGCCAAGGAATGCATTTTGGTTGAGGTGGTCGATATTGTGTATGCTAATGCTACCAATCATTACATCACCATCAACAAGTACTATTGCATAACGTTGCATGTCGGTAGGCGGCTCAAAAAGCCATTTCAAGTCATTTATCGATGAGACTACCAAAGGATACTGCCCAAAACTTTGCGCTACGGTTTCGTTCATCCATTTGATATAAGTATCTACATCGTCTGCATTTATAGGAGATAGATATATGCGTGTACCAATAATTTTTTTATAATACTTCATTTTCTACCCTCCGTTAAATATGAAGAATCTACACTGCCATTTTACTAAAAACAAACCCACCATCAACCGAGTTTATCAATTGACGGTGGGTACTTTGGTACACCCTCAGGGACTCGAACCCTGGACACCCTGATTAAGAGTCAGGTGCTCTACCAGCTGAGCTAAGGGTGCTTGTTTGGAGCGGGAGACGGGGCTCGAACCCGCCACCTCTGCCTTGGCAAGGCAGCGCTCTACCGAATGAGCTACTCCCGCGCTCGTTTTAACGCGCTTTGATATTGTAGCGCAAAGGACTTGCCTTGTCAAGGCGTTATGCGGGAAAAATCGTTTCGTCGCGAACGGACGGCGCTTCGGCGGAATCGGGAGGATTTTCAGCCGAAACGGGTTTGCCGCGCCCCTCGAAAAGGCTTGCGAGCACGATGCCGGCGAGGATCAGCGCGGCTCCGGCGAAGCCGGGGAGGCTCAGCCGCTCGCCGAGCAAAAAGTAGGCGGCGACCGCCGTGAAGATGGGTTCCGTGCAAAACACCATCGCCCCGAACGTCGGGGAGACGCGCGCGAGCGCGATGTTCTGGAAGAGATAGGCGAGGAAGGTGCAGAAGATCGCGCTGTAGGCGACGATATACCACACGATGGGCGTGAAGCTTGCGACCCGCGGCAGCGGCTCGAAGAGGAGCGCCGCCGCGACGCACGCGACGAGGCACACCGCGCACTGGATGACGCACAGCACGATGGCGTCGATCGATTTCAGGTACTTGCTGCTCGTGACGAGCATGAACGCGCCCAACACGGAGCAGAGCAGCGCGAGGATGTCGCCTAAGGCAAGGCGCGTGAGGTTCCCGCCGGTAAAAAGGAAAAGCCCCAAGACCGCAATGAGCATGGGGAAAATGAGCTTCCATTGAAACTTCGTTTTGAGGATGGGGATGGCGAGCAGCGGCGCGAACACCGCGGCGAGGCTCATGAGGAAGCCGCAGTTCGTGGCGCTCGTGTACGCGAGCCCCGCAAAGCCGAGTATGAACGCCCCGGCCGTGAAGAGCGACACGACGACGCAGGGCCAAAGGTCGGCCTTCTTATATTTCCTGATAAAGCGTTTTCCGAAGAACGCGAGGAAAAGCAGCAGCGATATGATATAACGAAAAACGAGGCACCAGATGGGGGTGATCTGGTCGAACCCCAGTTTGGAGAACGCGTTCGAAAAGCCCCAGACGAGGCACTCCGCCACCAGCAGCATCCCGTATGCCGCCGGGGGCGGCCGTTTTTTTGCTTTTTGTTCGACTTGACCCATGGGGATATGATAACATTACGGCAAGCAAAAGTTAAGCGGTTTGTTTTGGAGGGAGCACGATGTCCATGGCAGAGGAATTGGCGTATATGCGTATGGCGCTCGAGGAGGCGGAATCCGCCGCCCGCGAGGACGAAGTGCCCGTGGGCGCGGTGCTCGTGAAGGATGGAAAGATCCTCGCGCGCGCGCACAACCGCGTGGAGCAGACGGGCGACCCCACCGCGCATGCGGAGATGCTCGCCCTGCGCGAGGGCGCAAGAAAGCTCGGCACTTGGCGGCTTTCGGGCTGCGCGCTGTATGTGACGCTCGAGCCGTGCGCCATGTGCGCGGGCGCGGCCGTCTCCGCCCGGCTCTCGCGGCTCGTCTTCGGCGCGCACGAGGAGAAAACGGGCTGCTGCGGCTCCGTGCTCGACCTGACGGACGCGATGTTCCTGCATGCCGTTGAATGTTGCGGCGGCGTGCTCGAGGAGGAATCCCGGGCGATTCTCGCCAAGTATTTCGCGCAAAAAAGGTGATCACGCGCCGCTTTTTGGCATATGCTCAAGCGTGGGAATTTGTTCACAGAACGGATACCGAATCTTCATTGGCAGGACGCACGCGCGTCACATTCCTCGGTTATCATGGCATCGTCGGAAGCAGCGATCCTCTTCCGCAATGTGATACCTTCCTGCAAAGATACCGACTCGGGCTTTCCCGGGCCGGTATCGCCTATATGCGCGGACAAATTGCGTTTCTATGAATGCTGGAAAACAGGATGCGGGGAGCTTTCGCGCAACCGCGGCACGTCTATTTGATGTTCCGCCGGCTGAAATCGTCGGCCTCTTTATTGAATCGTCTGCTCCAGCCCGTCGAACTCGTCCGTCGAGAAAAACTCGCCGAGCGTGATGCCGAGCCCGTCGCAGATCGTTTTAATCGTTTCGATCTTCGGGTTTTGGCTTTTGCCGTACAGAATGTTCTTGACGGAGGACGGCGGCAGCGCGGACAGGTTCGCCAGCTTATTGATGCTGATGCCGCGTTCCCCGCACAACTGAAGTATCCGGTTCCGGATCGCCGTTACGGTATTCATATCATCACCTCACGATAAAGAGACGCCTCCGCCGCGGCGAAAGCGTCCCTTGCTTCTGTGGACTGGTTTACCCGTTGGAGGGATCCTCAGCTTTTCCCGCCTTCCCGGCCATCACGCCGAGCAGCAGGGACTGGAGGTCGATGCCCGTCGATTCCTTCATGCCCTCCATGATCTGGGAGGTGCTCTCCATCACGTCGCGCACGATCTTGGTGGAATTTCCCTCGCCGTACATGACGATCTTCTCCGTCTGCGCGAGCGGCGCCGCGGCGTTCTTCACGACCTCGGGCAGCGCGGTCAGGTACATTTCGAGCACGGACGCCTCGCCCATCTTCTTCTGGGCTTCGGCCTTCTTCTCAATGGCCTCCGCTTCGGCAAGGCCCTTGGCGCGGATGCCGGCGGCCTCCTGCTCCATGGCGTAGCGCATGGCCTCGGCCTCGGCCTTCGTCGCCTCGGCGGCCTTGACGGCCTCGAAGGCAACCGCTTCCGCGTCCTTCTGCCTCTTGACGAGGTAGGCCTCGGCCTCCTTCTCGGCCTTGTACTTCATGGCGTCGGCCTGCTTCCTGATCTCCGCGTCGAGCTGGCGCTCCTTGAGGGCGATCTCCTTGTCGGCGAGCTCGGCCTCCTTCTCCTTGCGCGCGATGTCCGCGTTCGTGCGCGCGACCTCGATGGTCTTGCGCTGCGCCTCCTGCTGGATGGAATAGGCGGCGTCGGCCTCGGCCTTCTTCGTGTCGGCGCGGACCTGCATCTCAGCCTGCTGCACGGCGAGCTCGGCGTTCTGCTCCGCCATCTTCTTCTCGGCGGAGACCTTCACGGCGTTCGCCTCCTGCTGCGCGTTGGCCGCGGCGATGGCGATGTCCCTCTGCGCGTTGGCCTTGGCGATGGCGGCGTTTTTCCGGATCTGCTCGACGTTGTCGATGCCCATGTTCTCGATGGTGCCGGCGTTGTCCTTGAAGTTCTGTATGTTGAAGTTGACGACCTCGATGCCCAGCTTATCCATGTCGGGCACCACGTTCTCCGTGATCTTCTTGGCGACGCCCTGGCGGTCCTGCACCATCTCCTTCAGGCCTACGGAGCCCACGATCTCTCGCATATTGCCCTCGAGCACCTGCGTGATGAGGCCGATCATCTCGGGCTGGCGCATGCCGAGGAGGGATTCCGCGGCGCGCTTTAAAAGCTCCGAGTCGGAGGAGATTTTGACGTTCGCCACGCCGTCGACCATGACGTTGATGAACTCGTTGGTCGGCACGGCTTCGCTGGTCTTGACGTCCACCTGCATCACGCGCAGCGAGAGCTTGTCGACCCGCTCGAAGAAGGGCACCCGCCAGCCCGCCTTGCCGATGAGGATGCGCTTTTTGCCGAGGCCCGAGATGATATAGGCTGTGTCCGGCGGCGCCTTGAGATAGCCGATGAAGAGCAGCAGCAGCGCGATCGCCGCCGCCGATCCCCAGATGATGTAGTCCTGCATTTGTTTACCTCCATCCGTTCTTGCTCTTATTTTACTACAATTTTCGACGATGCTCAATCGGTAATGAGTCCGGGCATGCCGTCCCCGCCCCGCGTTTACAAACGGGGCGCGCTATGATATCTTTATTAAAGTATGATCCGGGGGTATTTTTCATGAGGACAAGTACGGTTCCGGAATGGGCGAAATCCCTCGCGCGCGGCGCGCTGGACGGGGAGCTTTCGGCGCTCTATCCGGGCGAAGCGCGTTTTCGCGATCCGTATTTATTCGCGCTGGAGGCCTTCTCGCGCTTTTTCGGGGCGGAGAGGCCTTTGATGCTCTTCAGCGCCCCGGGGCGCACGGAGCTCGGCGGCAACCATACCGACCACCAGCGCGGGCGCGTGCTCGCGGCGGCGGTCACGCTCGACATGGTCGCGGCGGTCGCGCCCAACGGGGATAACCGCGCGCGCGTCTTCTCGCAGGGGATGCCGCGCGTGGACATCGACCTGACCGATCTTTCCCCGAAGCAGGGGGAGGAGGGCACCTCGGCCGCGCTCGTGCGCGGCGTGGCGGCGGGCATCGCGGGGTTCGGCGGCAATACGGGCGGCTTCGACGCGGCGCTGACCTCCTCCATCCCCGTGGGCGCGGGGCTTTCGTCCTCCGCGGCGTATGAAATCCTTGTGGGCACGATATTCAACGCGCTGTATAACGAAAACGCGCTCACCTCCGTGCAGCTCGCGCGCGCCGGCCACATGGCGGAGAACGTCTATTTCAAAAAGCCCTGCGGCATGATGGACCAGACGGCCTGCGCCGAGGGCGGGGTCGTCGCCATCGACTTTTTCGATCCCGACGCGCCCGAGATCGAGCGCATCGCCTGCGACTTCAGCGCTTACGGCTACCGGCTCTTCATCGTGAACGCGGGCGGCAGCCACGCGGGTTTGACCGACGAATACGCTTCGATCCCGCGCGAGATGCGCGCCGTGGCTTCGGCGCTCGGCGCGGAGGTCTTGCGCCTCGCGGATGAGCGGGAATTCTACGATAAGCTGCCCCGGCTCCGGCGCGAGGTCGGGGACCGGGCGGCGCTGCGCGCCATGCATTTCTTCGACGAGAACCGCAGAGCCTATCTCGAGGCCGAGGCGCTCAAACGCGGCGACATGAAAGAGTTCGCATCCCTCATGCGCGCGAGCGGCGCGTCCTCCGAGCTGATGCTCGAGAACATCTGGCCGGGGGACAGCGGGCAGGAGCGGAGCGTCGCCTTCGCGCTCGCCGCGTCGGGGCGCGTGCTCGAAAAAACGGGCGGCGCGTGGCGCGTGCACGGCGGGGGCTTCGCGGGCACCATGCAGGCGCTCGTGCCCGAGGGCGCCGCGGAGGAATATATGGCAACGATGAACAGACTTTTGGGCGATCTGCGCGCCTGCCTCCGCCTCGGCATCCGGCCGGTCGGGGGCTACGCGCTCAAGGGAGGGAAATGACATGAAAAAGCTTCTTGTGCTCGGCGGGGCGGGCTACATCGGCTCGCACACGGTCCATGCGCTCATCGAAAACGGGTTTGACGTCGTCGTCGCGGACAATCTCGAGAAGGGCCACCGCGCCGCGGTGCATCCCAAAGCCGCCTTCCGCGCGGGGGATATCCGCGATTCCGCGTTTATGGATTCTTTGTTCGAGGAGTTCGACGTCGGCTGCGTCGTCCACTTCGCGGCCTATTCCCTCGTGGGGGAGAGCGTGGGCGACCCCTTGAAGTATTACGACAACAACGTGGGCGGCACGCGCGCCGTGCTCTCCTCGATGGCGGCGCACGGGGTCGGGAAGATCGTCTTCTCCTCCTCCGCCGCGGTGTACGGCGAGCCGGAGCGCATCCCCATCCCCGAGGACGCGCCCTGCCGTCCGACGAGCCCTTACGGCGCGAGCAAGCTCACGATGGAGCAGATGATGGCCTGGTGCGATCGCGCCTACGGCATGAAATACGTGTCGCTTCGCTACTTCAACGCCTGCGGGGCGCTCCCCGGCGGGGAGATCGGCGAGGACCACGCCCCCGAAACGCACCTCATCCCCCTCGTGCTGCGCGCGGCCCTCGAGGGAGGCGCGGAGCTCACGGTCTTCGGAGACGATTACCCCACGCGGGACGGCACCTGCGTGCGCGACTACATCCACGTCATGGACCTCGCGCGCGCGCACGCGCGCGCGGCGGAGTATCTCCTTCGCGGCGGGGAGAGCGAGATCGTGAACCTCGGCAGCGGCGAAGGCTTCACGAACCTGGAGATCCTCGCGGCGGCCGGGGAGGTCGTGGGGAAGCCCATCCCATATAAAATCGGGGCGCGGCGGGGAGGGGACCCCGCGGCGCTCGTCGCCTCGAACGCGAAGGCGCAGCGCGTGCTGGGCTTCGCGCCGCAGGTTACGAGCATGCGCGACATGATCGCCTCCGCGTGGGAGTGGCATAAAAAGCATCCGCGGGGTTTTGCAGACAATATGCCGCGCGCGTAAAAATAACCGCGAAAAAACGCGCTTTTTCTCGCCCGAAGGGGTGTACAGAACGCGGCGTTCGATGATAAAATCATCTTTGCGACATTTATCAAAACCGGAAAGGAGTCCACGCGATGTATAAAATCCTAAAAAAGCGCGTGCTCAGTTCGAACGTCAAACTGATGGTCGTCGATGCGCCCCACGTTGCGAAAAGGGCGCTCGCGGGCCAGTTCATCATGCTGCGCATCGATGAGAATGGGGAGCGCATCCCGCTCACCATCGCCGATTACGACCGGAATACCGGCGAGGTGACGATCATTTTCCAGGAGGTCGGCAAGACCACGAAGCACCTCGGGCTTCTCGAGGAGGGGGACTTCCTTACGGACTTCGTGGGGCCCCTCGGCGTTGCCTCGCACTTTGAGGGCGTGAAGCGCGCGGCCGTCATCGGCGGCGGCCTCGGCACGGCCATCGCCTATCCGCAGGCGAAGGCTTTGAAGGAGCACGGCGCGCACGTCGATATGATCGTGGGCTTTCGGAACAAGGAGCTCATCATGCTCGAGGAGGAGTTCGCCGCCGCGTCGGACAGGCTCTTCATCACGACCGACGACGGCAGCAACGGCAGGAAGGGCTTCGTGTCCGACGTGCTGCGCGAATTGCTCGAGGCGGGCGAAACCTACGACCTTGTGGTCGCCATAGGACCCGTGATGATGATGAAGGTCGTCTGCGATCTGACGCGGCCTTATAACATCCACACCGTCGTCTCCATGAACTCCACCATGGTCGACGGCACCGGCATGTGCGGCTGCTGCCGCGTGACGGTGGGGGGCGAAACGAAGTTCGCCTGCGTCGACGGGCCGGATTTCGACGGCCATCTCGTCGATTTCGACGAGGCCATCCGCCGCGGCGCGATGTACCGCAAGGAGGAGGCCGCGAGCCTCGAGAAACATATCTGCCGCCTGACCGGGGAGGTGCGCAATGCCTAACATGACTTTGAAAAAGACCGCGATGCCCGAGCAGGATCCCGTCGAGCGCGCCCGGAATTTCAGGGAGGTCGCCCTCGGCTACGACGAGGCGCTCGCGCTCGAGGAGGCTTCGCGCTGCATCAACTGCAAGCATATGCCCTGCGTGGCGGGCTGCCCCGTCAACGTGCAGATCCCCGCGTTCATCGAGCTCGTGAAAAAGGGCGATTTCATCGGCGCCTATTTGAAAATCCGCGAGACGAACTCCCTCCCCGCCATCTGCGGGCGCGTCTGCCCCCAGGAGACCCAGTGCGAGGAGCGCTGCGTGCGCGGCATCAAGGGCGAGCCGGTCGCGATCGGCCGCCTCGAGCGCTTCGTTTCGGACTACGCGATGGCGCAAGGGGAAACCCCCGTCGAGACCGCGCCGCCCAACGGCAAAAAGGTCGCCGTCATCGGCTCCGGCCCCGCGGGCGTCACCTGCGCGGGGGACCTCGCCAAGCTCGGCTATAAGGTCACCATGTTCGAGGCGCTCCACGCGCCCGGCGGCGTGCTCTCCTACGGCATACCGGAGTTCCGCCTTCCCAAGGAGCTCGTCCGCCGCGAGATCGAGGGCGTGTGCAAGCTCGGCGTCGAGCTTCAGACCAACATGGTCGTCGGCAAGTGCTGCTCGCTCGACGAGCTCATGCAGGAGGAGGGGTACAGCGCCATCTTCATCGGCACGGGCGCGGGGCTGCCCAGCTTCATGCACATCCCGGGCGAGAACCTCTCGGGCGTGTACAGCGCGAACGAGTTCCTCACCCGCATCAATCTCATGAAGGCCTATCAGTTCCCCGAGACGGACACGCCGGTGCGCGTGGGCAAATCCGTCGCGGTCGTGGGCGGGGGCAACGTCGCCATGGACGCCGCGCGCTGCGCCAAGCGCATGGGCGCGGAGCATGTTTACATCGTCTACCGTCGAAGTGAAAATGAAATGCCCGCCCGCCGCGAGGAGGTGCATCACGCGAAAGAGGAGGGGATCGACTTCCGCCTGCTGTGCAACCCCGTCGCCATCCACGGGGACGAGAAGGGCTTCGTCTCCTCCATCGACTGCGTCGAGATGGAGCTCGGCGAGCCGGACGCCTCCGGCCGCCGCCGCCCCGTCGTCAAAAAGGACAGCGAGTTCAACCTGCCGGTCGACACGGTGGTCATCGCCATCGGCCAGTCGCCCAACCCGCTCATCCGCAACACCACCCCCGGACTTAAGACCGAGAAGTGGGGCGGCATCATCGTCGACGAGAACGGCGAGACGAGCCGCGAATACGTCTACGCCGGCGGGGACGCCGTTTCGGGCGCGGCGACCGTGATCCTCGCCATGGGCGCGGGCAAGGTCGCGGCCGAGGCGATCCATAGGAAATTGACAATTGATAATTGACAATTAAGAATACGGCCTCCGCTTGCAGCGCGGAGGCCGTTTTCGTATGCGTTCCGGGGACGGTTCTGCGCGCGTGAGGGAGATGCGCGCCCTAAACGATAAGGCTGTATGTAAGGGAACAGCAGGCGGCGAAAATCGCCGCAGGACTGTCCCCGAAGCGGCAAGCCCGTATGATTTTTCGTTTTTTGTGCGTTGGGGACGGTTCTGCGCGGTTCCATTTACCCGTTGCCCCGACAGCCCGATGCGAATCCCGGCCCACATCACCCTCATGCTTGCAGAACCGTCCCCGCCGATCCGAAGGGAAGCGATCCCCGCCGCAGCGGGCGTTCTTGTTTGTCAATTGTCAATTATCAATTGTCAATTGCCTTAAGCGTGCCGGATGTTCGTGTGCTCCGCGATCTCCCGGCTCGTGGTGACGAGGTCCTCGACGGTGAGATTGTGCACGTCGTCGTGCCCCGAGATGCGCGCGAACATGCGAAGCTCGTCGGTGGAGACGTTGAGGAAGTTCGCCACGCGGCGGGAGGCGGCGTCGATATCGAGACGCGCGCGAAGTTCCGCGTTCTGCGTGGCGACGCCCACGGGGCAGTTGCCGCTGCCGCAGATGCGGTATTGCTGGCACGCGGCGGCGATGAGCGCCGCGGAGGCGATGGCGACGGCGTCCGCGCCCATGGCGAGCGCCTTGATAAAATCCGCCGATACGCGAAGCCCGCCCGTGACGACGAGCGATATGTCCGCCCCCGCCGCGTCGAGGAACTTGCGCGCGCGGTAAAGGGCGTATACCGTAGGGAGGGTCGTCGCCTCGCGAAGCAGGAGCGGGCTCGAGCCGGTGGCGCCGCCGCGCCCGTCGATCGTCACGAAATCCGCCCCGGCGTGCACGCACCAGGCGAGGTCGCGCTCGATGCGCCCGGCCGCGAGCTTGATGCCGACGGGCCGGCCGCCGGACTCGCTGCGGAGCATGCCCACCATCCTCTTGAGGTCGTCCTTCGACTGGATCTCGGGGAAGCGCGAGGGGGATTGTATGTCCTCGCCCGCCTTTCTGCCGCGGATCTCCGCGATCTCGCGCGTCACCTTTTCCGCGGGCAGGTGGCCGCCCATGCCGGGCTTGGTGCCCTGCCCGATCTTGATTTCAATCGCGTCCGCGCGGCGGAAGTTCTCTTGCGTGGCGCCGTATTTGTTGGGGACGTATTCGAAGATGTATTTATAGGCCGCGTCCCTCTCCTCGGGGAGGACGCCTCCCTCGCCGCTGCACGTGGCGGTCTTCGCCAGGGCGCTGCCGCGCGCGAGCGCCACTTTCGCCTCGCGCGAGAGCGCGCCGAAGGACATGTGGGAGATATAGATCGGGCTTTCGAGCGCCATGGGCTGTTTGGCCCTCCTGCCGATGACGGTCGTCGTGTTGACGGGCGCGCCGTCGTCGAGCGGCAGGGGGTCGAGCTGCGCGCCGAGGAGGAGGATGTCGTCCCAGTCCGGCATGGGCAGGAGCGTGCCCATCGAGCCGGAGAGCGGCTTGCCCGTGACCGCCATCTCGTGGATCTCCGCCATGTAGCGGCACTTCTCGTCGCGCCGCGCGTACTCCTTCGGGTATTCGAGGGCCTTCGGCACGGGATCGGGCGCGCTTTCCCGCGGTTCCGCTTCTTCTTCGAGCTTTACGAAAACGGAGGCCGGCTGCATGCAGACGGGGCACTTCTCGAGCGCCGCGAAGGGCTTGCCCTCCTTTTCCTCATCGTAAATAAAGCCGCAAACAGTGCATCTGTACTGTGCCATAACGCTTCCCCTCCTCAAACAATACGCCTCTCACCGTATGGTAGCACCTCGGTTTTAAGCTGTCAACAGGAATGGTTCTTAATCTTATCCCCTATGTAAACTGCCGATAACCCGCCGGCATTTGACTTAAACGCATCGCGCGTCTAAAATGAATGGGATCGGGCGGACACCTGCCCGGCGATGAAAACGGAAGGCGTGCCGCGGGACGCGGCAAACGGGGTATCATAGGCTTATGGAACGCAGCAGCGGCATACTTCTGCCCGTCTTTTCCCTCCCCTCCGAGGGCGGCATCGGGACGCTCGGCAGGGCGGCATACGATTTCGTGGATTTTCTCGCGGCGGCGGGCCAGCGCTACTGGCAGATGCTCCCGCTCGGGCCGACGGGTTACGGGGATTCGCCCTATCAGTCGTTCTCGGCCTACGCGGGCAACCCGTACTTCGTCGACCCCACGCTCCTCGTCGAAGAAGGCCTTCTCACGAAGGAAGAAATGGATGCGCATGCGCCCAAGGGCGCGCCCGGGAGCGTGGATTATGCCGCGATCTACGAAAGGCGCTTCGATCTGCTGCGCGCCGCGTACGCGCGCGGCCGGGAGAGGGACGCGGCGGCGCTTGCGCGTTTTTCCGATGAAAACGCCGCGTGGCTGCCGGATTACGCGCTCTTCATGGCGCTCAAGCGGCATTTCCATATGCGCCCGTGGACCGAATGGGAGGATGAGGACATCCGCGAAAGGCGGCCCGAGGCGCTCGAAAAGTATAAAGAACTCCTCGCGGAGGACATCGGCTTCTTTTCCTATGTCCAATATTTGTTCTTCCGGCAGTGGGACGCGCTTCGCGCCTACGCGCGGGGCCTTGGCATCCGCATCATGGGCGATATGCCCATCTATGTCGCGCTCGACTCTGCGGACGTCTGGACGCGCCCGGAGCTTTTCCAGCTCGGCGCGGGATTGAAACCCGTCGCCGTCGCGGGCGTGCCGCCGGATTATTTCTCCTCGACCGGCCAGCTCTGGGGCAACCCGCTCTACCGCTGGGACGAGATGGCAAAGGACGGCTTCTCCTGGTGGCGGGCGCGCATGGCGGGCGCCGCGCGGATTTACGACGCGCTGCGCATCGACCATTTCCGCGGCTTCGAGAGCTACTGGAGCGTGCCGGCGGGAGAAACGACCGCGATCGCCGGAAGCTGGGTCAAAGGGCCGGGGCTTCCCCTCGTCAATGCGCTCAGGGAGGCCGCGCCGGGGATGGAGCTCGTCGCGGAGGATCTGGGCGAGTTGGACGACGCGGCGCGCGCGCTGCTCGAAGCCTCCGGGCTCCCCGGCATGAAGGTGCTCGCGTTCGCGTTCGACGCGCGGGAGCAGAGCAGCTATTTGCCCCACGCGTATCCGAAAAACTGCGTCTGCTACGTCGGCACGCACGACAACATGCCCGTCATGGCGTGGCGGCGCGAGGCCGCGCCGGAGGACGCGGCGTTCGCGGCCGAATACCTCGGCGTCGGCTGCGGGGAGGAATTCCACATGGGCATGATCCGCGGGGGCATGGCGAGCGCCGCGGACCTCTTCATCGCGCAGATGCAGGATTACCTCGGCCTCGGCGCCAAGAGCCGCATGAACGCGCCGAGCACGCTCGGGGGAAACTGGAAGTGGCGCCTGCTCCCCGGCCAGTGCACGGCGGAACTCGCGAAAAAAATACGCCGCATGGCCTATATTTACGGGAGGACGGACGCGCCCTGAACGGCGCGCGTAGAGGAAGACGCCGCAGGCTTCACGCTTATTTCACGATATGTCCATTTGCCAGCGCGCGGGGGGAATGCTATAATACTTCCATGGGAAGGAAAAAAATCAACATTCTCCTATATGTGCTCAGCGCCCTTTTGCTTGCCTCGGGCGTTTTTCTCGTGATCCGCCAGTACGTGCTGATCCCCGGGGAATACGTGCCGCCGGACGTGGACGCGATCGCCTCGCCCGCGCCGACGGCGACGCCCGGGGCGACTTCTCCCTGGGACACCGGCGCGCAGCCGAGCGCTACGCCGGGCAATACGCCCGAGGAAACGCCCTATGTGCAACCTATCCCCTTGCGCATCTATTTTATAGACGCCGAGGTCATGTGCGACATCGTGCCCGTCGGCCGCATCGAGGAAGGCGAAAAGGCGGGGCAGATGGACACGGTCGAGGATCCCGACCTCGCCGCGTGGTACGAGCACGGCCCCTCTCCGGGCGAACCGGGCAACGCCCTCCTGAACGGCCACAAAAGCCTGAACGGCAAGATTGGCCGCTTCTCGGTTCTGTGGAACATGAAGGAAGGCGAGCTGATCGCCGTTGCGTTGGATAACGGGAGCGTGCGCTACTTCGCGGTCGCGAGCGTGGAATTCTATCCTTATAACGCGGTGCCGAGTGAGGTGATGGATATGGACAGCGAGACGCCGCGCATCACCCTCATCACCTGCTACGGGGAGTTCGACAAGAAGGTCGGCACCTCCAAGCAGCGCTGCGTGGTGGTCGCGGACCTGATCCCGGACGACGACCCCCGCATCAACAGCACCAAGTAGGCGCGGATACAATCCGTTGTTTGCCCGGCGGCCTTCCCCTGCGGAGGGCCGTTTGTCTTGCGGAAAGGCACAAAAGATGGTAAACTATCGCCATTGACCGATGAAAGGCGCCCCGCATGGAGATTTTCAACACAACGGCATACACGAGGGATACGGTGCTCGCGTTCCAGCGCTTCAACGCGCGGCTCGTAAAGAAGGTTCCGTGGAGCACATACGCCCTCTTCGCGCTGCTCTTCGCCATGCTCGCGTTGGGCCTTGTCTTTTCCATCGTCATCCGCGGCTGGATTTACCTCGGCGTCATCGCGCTGGGCATATTCGTGTTCGCGCGCAGGGCGTATTTTCTTTTTATCGCGCCCGCGAGGAAGTTCGACAAGGCCTCCTTCAAGGATGCCGCGCAGGCTTACGCCTTCCGCAAGCAGGGCTTCTCCGTCTCCGCAGACGGGGAGGAGCTCAAGCGCCGCTACGAGGAGGTGCGCGCCTGCTATGAGACGCCCGACGCTTTTTACCTTTACTTCAACAAGGGGCAGGCGTTCATCGTGTCGAAGGCGGGCTTCACGCAGGGCACGGCGGGGGATCTTCGCCGCCGCCTCGCGGAGAGGCTGGGCCAAAAGCGCTATATTACGATCAAGCGATAAGTTGCGGGGGTTAGGGAAGATGAAGAACGCATACGACATACTCGCCGAGCGCGGCTTTTTGAAACAGTGCTCCCACCCGGAGGAGCTGCGCGAGCTGATGGGCCGGGAAAAGGTGACCTTCTATATCGGCTATGACCCGACGGCGGACAGCCTGCACATCGGCCACTACGTCGCCCTTATGACCATGGCGCATATGCAGCGCGCGGGCCACAGGCCCATCGTGCTGCTCGGCGCGGGCACCGCGGAGATCGGCGACCCCTCGGGCAAAACGGACATGCGCCGCATGATGACCTCGGAGGAGCTCGACCACAACGCCGCCTGCTTCCAGAGGCAGATGGCGCGCCTGCTCGACTTCGGAGGGGAGAACGCCGCCATCGTCGACAACAACGCCACCTGGCTTCGCAGCCTCAACTTCCTCGAATTCATGCGGGACATCGGCGTGCATTTCTCCGTCAACCGCATGCTGACGGCCGACTGCTACCGCCAGCGCATGGAGCGCGGCCTCACCTTCTTCGAGATGGGCTATATGCTCATGCAGAGCTACGATTTCCTCGTGCTCCACCGCAAGTACAATTGCTGCCTCCAGATGGGGGGCGACGACCAGTGGAGCAACATCCTGAGCGGCGCGGACCTCATCCGCCGCAAGGAGCAGAAGCCCGCCTACGCGCTCACGACGACGCTTCTCGCCACCAGCGAGGGCAAGAAGATGGGCAAGACCGAGAAGGGCGCGCTCTGGCTCGACCCGGCGAGGACCAGCGTGTACGATTTCTACCAGTACTGGCGCAACGTGGACGACGCGGACGTCGCCAACTGCATGAAGCTTCTGACCTTCCTGCCGCTCGAGGAGATTTCGGCGCTCACGGCGTCCGGAGCGGACATCAACGCGGCGAAAAAGACGCTCGCCCTCACGCTCACCGCGCAGGTGCACGGCGAGGCGGAGGCCGAAAAGGCGAAGCTCGCGGCCGAGGCGCTCTTCGGCGGCGGCGGCAGCATCGAGCACATGCCCACCGTCCGCCTCACGGCCGAGGAAGCCGCGCGATGCGGACTTCGCGTGACCGACCTTCTGGTGCTCTGCTCGCTCTGCCAGAGCAAGAGCGACGCGCGGCGCACCATCGAGGGCGGCGGCGTTTTTATGGACGACGAGAAGGTCACGGACGTTTACGCCGCGGCGGACGCGGCGAAGCTCCCCGAAGGGATCATCCTGCGCAAGGGCAAGAAGGGGTATGTGCGGGTAATCATTGACGATTGACAATGGACAATTATGGAACGGTATGTAACGGTTAAGCAGGCTTCGCATGCCGAGGCCGTCATCAGCCGCTCGCGGTTCATCAGCCAATGCTTCCCGATCTCCGGCGAGGAGGAGGCGTTGGCTCTTTTAGTTGCCGCGCGCGCGAAGTATCCGGACGCGAGCCACGTCTGTTACGCGTACCGCGCGGGAGCGCGCGGGGAGACCGCGCGCTTCTCCGACGCGGGGGAGCCCTCCGGCACGGCGGGCATGCCCATACTCGAGGCGCTGCGCGCGCAAGGCGTCACAAACGCGCTCGTCGCCGTCGCGCGGTATTTCGGCGGGACGCTGCTGGGCACGGGCGGCCTCGCGCGGGCGTACGGCGGCGGCGCGGCGGAGGCGCTCCGGCTCGCGGGCCGGGTGGAAAAGATCCCCGCGGCGCTTCTGGAAATCTCCCTCGACTATGCGCGCTTCTCCGCGCTCGAGGCGTATTTGCGAAAAACCGCGGCGATCGACGGCGCCGAATATACCGATCTCGTTCTCGTCCGCGCGCGGGTTCCCGATGGGGAAGCGGAAAATTTCATCCGCGAGATCGCCGAGAGGAGCTCCGGGCGCGCCTTAGTCCGGCGCGCGGGAGAAGGCTATCTCGAGCGCGAATTTTAACAATTGCCGAACAATTGCGCGCCCGGTATGGAATGTCGGGCGCGTATAAGGTATAATCACATGTGGAATATACCGCTTTTTGTGCAAATAAAGGGGCCTTTGGGATGAAAAAACAAAAAATCGCGGCGCTCGCCGTCTCGTTCCTCCTGCTCACGGCGCTCCTGCCGTCGTGGGCGCTCGCGGCGCAGTTCACAGCCTCCTCAACCCCGACGGCGGTGCCCGCGGAGGGCGGCTCCGTCACGCTCTCGGTCACCATCTACAACGACAGCGCCAACGCCATGGAGAACATCTCCATCTCGCACAACGGCACCTCGCTCTTCCCCGGGACGGGCGGCGCCGTCATCAAGGCCGAGGAATCCATCACGTTTCAGCAGACCGTGACGGTTCCCGCGTCCCTCGTCGGGTCGCCGCTGAGCTTCGACGTCGCCTGGACGGAGAACGGGGAGCCCAAGTCGGGCACGTTCGCCGTCACCGTCCTCAACGGCGGCGGGGGAGGCACGGTCTCCTCGCTCATCACGGCGACGCGCACGGCGAGCTCCCCGCAGGCCTCGCAGGGCGAGACCATCACGCTCACCTACACCATCGTCAACAACGGCGTGGCGCCCGTCGCGGGCGTTTCCATCACGGATAAAGAAATCGCGGGCCGCGAGCCCATGGTGAAGGACGTCACCGTGATGCCCGGCGTGCCCTATGTCTATACCTATCAGTACACCATGGGCCGCGCCACGGTCACGAGCTCGCCCGTCGTTACCTTCCTGCAGGCGGACGGCACCACGGGCACCGTCACCATCGAGGATAAGACGCTCGGCATGGTCAAGAGCAAGATAAGCGTCGAGGTGCAGCAGGGGACTCCCACGGCCGAGGGACAGGCTTTCAAGCTCATCCTCACCAACAACGGCAACCAGAAAATCAGCAAGATCAAGATCACGGATGAATTGGGCAACGCCGTCACGGCGGAAGCTTTCGCCCTCGCCATCGGCGAGAGCGTGAGCTACAGCTATACCGTGCCCACCGACGCGGAGCGCAACGTGGTTTTCCACATATCCGGCATGGACGCGACGGGCACCGCCTATTCCGACCATACCGGCACCTACACGGTGCGCAAATACATCGACCCCGCGCTCATCGGCATCAATTTTAGCGCGGAGGTTTCCGAGCCGCTCGACGCGTCGGGCTCCATCTCCATCAACTTCTATGTCGAGAACAACGGCAGCCTCGAAATGAAGAACCTCGTTTTGGGCGAGGCGCAGTACGGCGTGCTGTATCAGCTCGGCGTCGTGCCGCAGGGGACGCAGACCATCAACCAGCGCATCAGCGTCGGCTCCCCGCGCGATATGAGCTTCACCCTCACCCTCGAGGACCCCTCCGGCAACCAGTACGTCTACAACGCCTATATCACGGCGGGCTATGTCGGCGTGGAACCGGAGGCGACCGCCACGCCCGACGTGCGGGTGGAAGGGGGCGACCTCGTGTCGGAGGTCGGCGGTTCCATATCGAGCGCGCTTCGCACGGTGCTGATCGTCCTCATCGTGCTCACGGTGATCGCGGGCATCGCGCTCATCGCGCTGACCTCGCTCGAGAAGGAGGAGCGCCGCCGCATCGCGCGCCGCAGGGCCATGCGGGAGCGGCAGATGCGCGCCCAGCTTGAGGGCGGGGACCCGGGCTATCTCCCCGAGGGCGCCCCGCGCGTGCCGCAGCAGCAGTCGGGGAACACGAAGCGCGTGCCGAGGCAGTAACTTCAGACAGGCGGCTTTGCCCTTAGATCAGCTAAAACGGCCTTCGGGCCGTTTTCATATTCCGCGCGGAGGACTTCTATATATAAAAAGCGGCAGCCGGGGGACGAGGGGTTCCGTCCCCCGCGTGGCGCGATCCGCCGTTTTTCTTTGCGCCCTTTATTTCGCGCGTCATATTTGCTATACTTTTCCCTAAAGGATGGTGAGGCATATGAGAACTTCTGCGGATTTCAGGCAGCAGGCGAGGGCCGCGCTCGCGGGCAGATGGGGAATTTCGCTTGCGGTGACGCTCGTGGCGGCGCTGCTGGGCGGATACAGCGGCGGATTTGGAACGATGGACTTTACGTTCAACGTCAACGACGTGTCGACCGTGCTCACGTCGGACGGGTTGAATTTGGCCGCGATTTTCGCCTGGCTGGGGGTGCCCTTCGGTTCGCTCGGCAGCGTGTTCGCCTCGGTCGCGGGCGCGTTGGGCCTCGTGGGCATCGCGCAGCTCGTCGTCGGCGGCGCGGTGGAGCTCGGCCACAGCATGTATTATTTAAGGCTCGTGCGCGGCGAGGATGCGGGGATAGATTCCCTCTTCTCGCGCTTCGGGATATTCCTCAAGGCGCTGGGCCTTCGGCTTTACATGACGCTTTTTATCCTGCTTTGGTCGCTTCTGCTGATCATACCGGGCATCGTCGCGAGCTATCGCTACCGGATGGCGCCCTACCTGATGGCGGAGCATCCCGAAATGGGCATCCGCGAAGCGGTGGAGGAGAGCAAGCGCCTTACGATGGGCCACAAGGGGAGGTGGTTCCTTCTGAACCTGAGCTTCATCGGCTGGGGGATCCTCTGCGCGTTCACGCTGGGCATCGGCGCGCTTTGGCTCAACCCGTATATGAGCGCGGCGGACGCGGCGTTCTATCTCGACCTCATGGGGGAGCAGGCGGGCGCGGGCTTCGCGGACGACGGCCCCGAATTCCAGTATAACGGTCCCGAAAGGCTCTGATCGCCTGCACGGAGGCAGGAAGCATGGATCTTGCGATTCAGATGCGCAGCGTCGAGATGCTCGTGAAGTTCCTCAAGCACGACGTCGCGAACATCTCGCCCTACGGCTATAAGCTGCAAAAGGAACGCTGCGTCGGTCCGTTGGCCGGCGTCCCCCTTCCCCGGAGCGTTCCGGAGGAGCAGGGGTTGGACAGCGCGGCGCTCGAGCGGTTTTTCCGCGACATTGGCGCGGAGGCGGACACCCTCGCCGTGCACGGCGCGCTCGTCATGCGGCACGGCAGGATGGTCGCGGCGGGCTACTTTGCCCCGTACCGCGCGGATGTGCCGCACATGCTCTATTCCATGTCCAAAAGCTTCGTCGGCACGGCCGTCGGCATGGCGGTGGACGAGGGTTTCCTCTCCGTGGACGAGCGCCTCATCGACATTTTTCCGGAATATACCAGTACCGCGCAATCGAAGATCCTGCGCGCGCACACGGTGTGGCACCTGCTCACCATGAGCGCGGGCAGCCGCTTCAACGAGGTCGGCTCCATGCTCGACGAGAACTGGGAGAAGATGTTCATGGAATCCGTCCCCAAGTTCGAGGCGGGCAGCGCGTTCGAATACAATTCCATGAACTCTTACATGCTCGCCGCCATCCTCAGGCGGCGCACGGGCATGAGCGTCACGGAGTTCCTGAAGCCCCGGCTCTACGATCCTTTGGGCATCGCGCATTACGAATGGGAGAAATGCCCCCAGGGCATCGAGAAGGGCGGCTGGGGGCTTTCGACGACGCTCGAGGACGCCGCGAAGCTCGGCCAGCTCTACCTTAACCGCGGCATGTGGAACGGCAGGCGGATCCTCAGCGCCAAATGGTGCGAGAGCGCCACAACCCCGCGCGTGAAGACGCCGGGCGGCGAACTGAAGCACGGCTACGGCTATCAGATCTGGATGGCGGACGCCGGGGGCTCCTTCCAGTTCAACGGCGCGTTCGGGCAGTACGTCGTGTGCATGCCCAAATACGACGCGCTCGTCGCTGTCTTCAGCGGCAGCGCGAACCTCTTTTCGCAGGGCACGCTTGGCGCGCACATCGCGCGGCTGTTTCAAAAAGCGTCCCCCGCGCCGCTGCCCGCGAACCCCGAGGCGTACGCCTCGCTGCAAAGGACGCTCGCGGAACTGCGCTTCGAGCCCTCCGTGCCCGGCAATCTCGGCTGCGACGGGGAGGAGTTCCGCCGCATCGTCGAGCTGCTCGACGGCCGGGAGTACGCGCTCGACAACAACACGGGCGGCCTTTTCCCGCAGACGCTGCAGACGGTGCACGGCAACTACACGGCGGGCACGAACCTGCTGCGCTTCGAAAAGCGCGAGCAGGGCCTGCTGGTCTATTTCTATGAGCGGGACGAGCGAAACGCCCTGCTCATCCGCGGGGACGGGCAAATCGCGGACGGCTGGGCGAGCATGAAGGGCGAGGTGCAGTTGACCGGCACGCGCGCCCTCTGGAAACTCGCGCCGGGCGAAATACGGCTCTTCGTGCTCTGTTCTTTTCTCGAAACGCCGGATACGCGCATGTTCTCCATAGAAATCAGGCAGAACAGGCTCAGCGTCGTCTTCGAGCAGATGCCCTCTCTCGACCGGGTGGTCGATATGCTCTTCGAGCTCGTGGGCATCTCGCAGGTCGCCTACATCAAGCGCATGCTGCCCGAGATGCGGCGGGCGCACGTCGAAAGCCTCGTGCGCTCCATGACAATCCCGGTGGCGGAGGGCGTGCAGATCAAGCATAACGATGAAATCGCCTGATACTTTTATAACATATGCGCACGCGCAAATTCTGTGATATAATACGCCTTGGCATGATCCATATCGCGTTTTTTGCATAATCATCCAACAGAACGAAAGGCAGGTGTTTCTGTTTGCCCAGGCATTCCTTTAAGGGCGGCATACACCCTCTAAGAGCAACGGGGGAGGGCAAGCTGCCCACCAGGGACGAACCGATTCGGGATTCCATACCCGACGCCGTGGTTCTACCCATGAACATGCACTTCGGCGCGCCTTCGAAACCCTGCGTGGAAAAGGGCGCGCGCGTGAAAATCGGACAAGTCGTCGGCGAGCCCGTGGGCGCGCTCGGCCTGCCCGTGCACGCGAGCGTGTCCGGCGAGGTCACGGCCGTGGAGGAAAGGCTCCTCCTCGGCGCGGCGCCCGTCATGTGCGTGTGCATCCGCAACGATTTCGCCGAGGAATGGGCGGAGCTTCAGGGCTGCGGCAGCGTGGAGTCGCTCGATCCCGTGCTCATCCTCCCCGCCATCCGGAACGCGGGCATCTGCGGCATGGGCGGCGCGGGCTTCCCCACGCACGTCAAGCTGACGATCCCGGAGGGGAAGCGCTGCGATACGATCATCCTCAACGGCGCGGAATGCGAAACCTTCCTGACGGCGGACTTTCACCTCATGCTCGAGAAATCCGGGAGGATCGTGGACGGGCTGCGCGCGGCGATGCGCGCGCTGCGCGTCGGGCGCGGCGTCGTCGCCATAGAGGACAACAAGCCCGAGGCCGTCGAGGCCATGCGAAAGGCCGCCTCCGGGCGCGAGGGCGTCGAGGTCATAACCCTTCGCACCAAGTACCCGCAGGGCGGCGAAAAGCAGCTCATCGAGGCCGTCACGGGGCGGCAGGTGCCAAGCGGCAAGCTGCCCGTCGACGCGCACGCGATCGTGCTCAACGTCGCCACGGCCAACGCCATCGCGGACGCGCTCATCGACGGCAAGCCCCTCGTCGAGCGCGTGACGACCGTGACCGGCTGCGTCGCGCGCCCCTCGAACCTGCGCGCGCGCATCGGCACCTCGATCGGCGACCTCGTCGGCGAATGCGGCGGCTATTCCCGCGAGCCGGGCAAGCTCGTCATCGGCGGCGGCCTGACCGGCCTTTGCGCGCCGGACGACAATTTGCCCGTCACGAAAACGGGCAACGGCGTGGTTGCGCTCGACGAAAGCGAGGCGAAAAGCCTCGAGGAGGAGCCCTGCATCCGCTGCGCGCGCTGCGTGGACGTCTGCCCGGCGGGCCTTCGCCCCTACCTCATGAAATACGACTGCGACGCGGGGGATTTCGAGGGCGCGCGCGAGCGCGACGTGCTCGATTGCATCCTCTGCGGCGCGTGCTCCTATATCTGCCCCGCGCGCAGGTGGCTGAGCGCTTCCTTCAAGGTCGCCAAGGACGCCATCGCCGCCGCGGAAAGGAGGAAAAGAACGTGAAGCTCCGACTTTCCCCCGCGCCGCACATCCGCTGCCCCGAGAGCACGGATCGCATCATGCTCGACGTGATCATCGCCCTCCTGCCGGCGAGCGCCGTCGCCGTCTGGTATTTCGGCAACGCGGCCGCCTTCCTCGCGGCGCTCGGCCTAGGTTCCGCGGTGCTCTTCGAGTTTCTGTATCAAAAGCTGACGCATAAGGCCGTGCGCGTAAAAGACCTTTCCGCCGCGGTGACGGGGCTGCTCATCGGCCTCAACCTGCCCGCATCCGCGCCCTGGTGGATCCCCGTGATCGGCAGCTTCCTCGCCGTGGTGCTCGTCAAGCAGCTCTTCGGCGGCATCGGCGACAATTTCGTCAACCCTGCGCTCGCCGCCCGCGCCATACTCGTCGCGAGCTGGCCCGCGCGCATGAGCGCCTTCACCGCCCCGACCTACTGGAGCGGCGCGGACGCCGTCGCGATGGCGACGCCCCTCTCCGGCGAAGGGTCCTATACGGCTCTCGACCTGTTCCTCGGGCATGTCCCCGGCGCGATCGGCGAGGTGTGCAAGGCGGCGATCCTTCTGGGCTTCCTCTACCTGCTGCTGCGCCGCGTGATCTCCTGGCGCATCCCCGTGACGCTCGTCGCGGTGTTCGCGCTGTGCATGCTGCTCTTCGGCGCGGACCCGCTTACAAGCGTGCTCACGGGCGGCGTCCTGTTCGGCGCGGTCTTTATGGCCACGGATTATACCACCTCCCCCATGACCCCCGCGGGCCAGTTCGTCTACGCCGCGTTCGCGGGTCTCATCATCGCCGTCATCCGCTCCTTCGGCGCGTATCCCGAGGGCGTCACCTACGGCATACTCGTCATGAACGTCGTGACCCCTCTCATCGACAAATACATCAAGCCGCGCGTCTACGGCCGCGCGGGGGAGGAGAAAGCCAATGCCTGAGAAAAAAAGCCTCTCCTCGGTTTTCCTCAACGGCATCATAACCGAGAACCCCACGCTCCGGCTCGTGCTCGGCACCTGCCCGACGCTCGCCACATCCACGAGCGCCATCAACGCCGTGGGGATGGGCGCCGCGGCGACGTTCGTGCTCATCGGCTCGAACGTCGTCATCTCCCTTCTTCGCAACATCATCCCCGACAAGGTGCGCATCCCCGCGTTCATCGTCGTCATTTGCACGTTCGTCACCATCGTGCAGATGGTCATGCAGGCGTTCGTGCCCTCGCTCTATGAGAGCCTCGGCATGTTCATACCGCTCATCGTCGTCAACTGCATCATACTCGCCCGCGCGGAAGCGTACGCGAGCAAGAACGGCGTCCTCGCCTCCGCGGTGGACGGCGTCGGTATGGGCGCAGGCTTCACCCTCGCCATCACCGTCATGGGCTGTATCCGCGAGCTTCTGGGCAGCGGGTCGGTGTTCGGCGTCAACCTCCTCGGCGCGTCGTTCGAGCCCATGCTCATCGCGACCCTCGCGCCGGGCGGCTTCATCGTGTTCGGGCTGATCCTCGGCGTATCGAACTATTTCGCCGAGAAGGCCGCGCGCCGCAAGGCGGGCGGGGAGGGGGTGAGCCGCGCGTGAGCGAGATCGCTAAAATCCTCCTGTTCATGGTGAGCTGCGTGCTCTCCAACAACTTCATCTTCTCGCGCTTCCTCGGCTGCTGCCCGTTCCTCGGCGTGTCGAACCGGGTGGAGACGGCCGCGGGCATGGGCATCGCCGTGACGTTCGTCATGGGCCTCGCCTCGATGTTCACCTTCCTCGTCTACAAGTATGTTTTGATGCCGCTCGAGCTCCAATATCTCGACACCATCTCCTTCATACTCGTCATCGCGAGTCTGGTGCAATTGGTCGAGATGTTCATTAAAAAGAGCAGCCCCTCGCTCTACCGGGCGCTGGGCATCTACCTGCCGCTGATCACGACGAACTGCGCGGTGCTGGGCGTCACCATACTCAACGTCAACAACGGCTATATGACGGGCGAGCTCGGGATGCTCTATTCGATCTTGAACGGCATATTCGGCGCGCTGGGCTTCCTGCTCGCCATCGTTCTCATGGCGGGCGTGCGCGAAAGGCTGGAGACCGCTAAGGTTCCCTCCTGCCTCAAGGGCTTCTCAAGCTCGCTGATCATCGCGGGGCTCATGTCGATCGCCTTCATGGGCTTCGTGGGCCTGGGCGGATAAGGAGGGCGAAAATGGACTGGATTCCTGTATTATGGGCTTTGGGCGTGCTCGGCGCGATGGGCCTCGCCTTCGGGGTGATGCTCACCGTGGCCGATAAAAAACTGGCCGTCGAAACGGACCCCCGCGCCGCGCGCGTGCGCGAGGTGCTCGGCGGCGCAAACTGCGGCGCATGCGGCTACGCGGGCTGCGACGCGTTCGCCGACGCGCTGGTCCGCGGCGAGGTTTCCCCCAACGGCTGCCCCGTGGGCAGCGCCGTCGCGATCGGCGAGGCGCTGGGCGTCCCCGTTGAGGACAAGGCAAAGCCGGTCGCCCGCGTGATCTGCCAGGGGCACAACGGCGTCGCGAAGGAACGGTACGCGTACGACGGGTATCCCTCCTGCGCCGCGGCGGCAAACATCGCGGGCGGGCCGAAGCTGTGCGCCTACGCGTGCCTCGGCCTCGGCGACTGCGAGAAGGCCTGCGTTTTCGGCGCGATTCACATGGAGAACGGCCTTGCGCGCATCGCCCCTGAAAAATGCACCGCCTGCGGCATGTGCGTACCCGCCTGCCCGCGCGCCGTCATCCGCCTTGAGCCGGCGCATTCGAAGGTGATCGTGCTGTGCAAAAACGAGGAAGCGGGCCGCGTCGCGCGCGCGTCGTGCATCACCGCCTGCATCGCCTGCGGCCGCTGCGTCAAGGAATGCCGATACGGCGCGATCGAGATCGAAAACGACTGCGCGCGCATCGACCCCGAAAAATGCACCCGCTGCGGCGCGTGCGTGCCGGTCTGCCCGTGCAACTGCATCGTTGACTTTTCAGTGAATAACTAAGAGCGAATAGCGAATAACGGCGAAAAGAAGGGATTCCGCAACGCGGAATCCCTTCTTACCAGCGGCGATTCGCCATTAGCTATTCCCTATTCGCTATCCGTTATCCCCTCGGCCCCGCCTCGACGATGTTCTTGGGCATATCGGTATACTTCTTGAAGTTCTTCACGAAGCGGGAGGCGAGGTCCTTCGCGGTGGCCTCGTATTCGGCCTTATCCTGCCAGAGCCTGCGCTGGTCGAGGAACTCGTCCGGCACGCCGGGGCAGGTTTTGGGCACGAGCACGTTGAAGATGGGATCGAGCGCGAACTCGCCCTTCTCAAGCTCCCCGTTGAGCGCCGCGGTGACCATGGCGCGCGTATAGGGCAGCTTCATGCGGCGGCCCACGCCGTACTTGCCGCCGGCCCAGCCGGTGTTCACGAGGTAGACGTTGGTGCAGCATTTCTCGATGCGCTCGCCGAGCATGTTCGCGTACACGGAGGGATGCAGCGGCAAGAAGGGCGCGCCGAAGCAGGTGGAGAAGGTGGTCTGCGGCTCGACGATGCCGCGCTCCGTGCCCGCGAGCTTCGAGGTATAGCCCGAGACGAAGTGGTACATCGCCTGGTCGGCGCTCAGCTTGCTGATGGGCGGCAGCACGCCGAACGCGTCCGCCGTAAGGAACACGACGGTCTTCGGGTGCGCGCCGACGCCGGGGATCGCGCAGTTGGGGATGAAGTCCACGGGATAGCCCGCGCGCGTGTTCTCGGTGAGCGACGCGTCCGCGAAGTCGAACGCGCGCGTCTCAAGGTCGATCACGACGTTTTCCACGAGCGCGCCGAAGCGGATGGCGTCCCAGATCTGCGGCTCGTTCTCGCGCGAGAGGTTGATGCACTTGGCGTAGCAGCCGCCCTCGATGTTGAAGATGCCCTCCGCGCTCCAGCCGTGCTCGTCGTCGCCGATGAGCTTGCGGTTCGGATCGGCGGAAAGCGTGGTCTTGCCCGTGCCGGAAAGGCCGAAGAACAGCGCGCAGTCCCCTTCCGCGCCGATGTTGGCGGAGCAGTGCATGCTGAACACGCCCTGTTTGGGCAGAAGGTAATTCATCACGGAGAAGACGCTTTTTTTGATTTCGCCCGCGTACTGGCTACCCGCGATGAGCACGGTGCGCTTGATAAGGTTCACGACGATGGCGGCCTCGCTGTGGACGCCGTCCCTCTCCGGCGAGCATTTGAAGCCGGGCGCCGCGATGATCGTAAAGCCGGGCGCGAAGCTCTCAAGCTGCGCCTCGGTCGGGCGGATCAGAAGCTGGTGGATGAAAAGGTTCTGGCTCGCGAGCTCGTTGATGGTGCGCACGGCGAGGTGATACCGCTCGTCCGCGCCCGCGAAGCCGTCGAACACGAAAACGTCCCTGCCCTGGAGGTAAGCCGTGATGCGGCTGAACAGGGCCTCGTATCTCTCCGGGGAAATGGGCACGTTCACCTTGCCCCAGTCGATCTCGTTGTGTATTTCCGGCACGTCCACGATGAAACGGTCCTCGGGCGAACGCCCCGTATACTTGCCCGTGGCGACCGAAAGCGCGCCGGATTCGGAAAGGATGCCCTCGCCGCGCATCAGCGCCATCTCGACAAGCCTCGCCGGGGCGAGGTTGCGGTAAATCGCCTTGGGCGCCACGATGCCCAACGCTTCGATCTCTTCCTTCAACATGTTCATTGATCTCCTTTCGCTGCAGGCAGTCTGCCGCTGGCAAAATATTAACAAGTCAATTATAGCCGCGCGCCCCGGCAAATGCAAGCCGCGGAGCGCATTCTGCAGGCGCGCTTGCAATTCCGCGCCGCGTGCGCTATGATAACTCCGGACTGTAGCGCCGCCCCCGGGCGGCCGATATACGGAGGCAAGAAATGGACGAGTACCGGATCATCGATTTGAAAGAAAGCGTCTTCGCGGACAACGACAGGGAGGCCGCGCGCCTTCGCGGGGAACTGGCCGAGGCGCATACGTTCCTTATCAACCTCATGAGCGCGCCCGGCAGCGGCAAGACGACGCTGCTCACGCGCGTCATCGGGCGCCTCAAGGCGGACTTTCGCATCGGCGTCATGGAGGCGGACATCGATTCCGACGTGGACGCGAAGGCGATCTCCGCGCTCGGCGTGCGCACGGTGCAGCTCCACACCGGCGGCATGTGCCACCTCGACGCGGGCATGACCGAGCAGGGCTTAAGGGAGCTCGGATTTTCGGATCTCGATCTCGTTTTTCTCGAAAACGTGGGCAACCTCGTCTGCCCCGCGGAGTTCGATACCGGCGCCGTGAAGAACGTCGCCATCCTCTCCGTGCCCGAGGGGCACGACAAACCGCTCAAATACCCGCTGATGTTCCGCGTGTGCGACGCGCTCGTCATCAACAAGACCGACGTGCTGCCCTACTTCGATTTCGACATGCGAAGGGTCGAGGAATACGCGCGCATGCGCAACCCGGATATTTTTATTTTCCCCGTCAGCGCGAAAACGGGCGAGGGGGTCTCCCTCTTCGCCGAGTGGCTCAGGCACGAAGCCGAAGCCTTCATCCGCCCGTGCACGAACTGAGCCTTCTTCAAAACATCATCCGCACGGCGCAGCGGGAGTTGAAAGAACACGGCCTCGCGCGGGTCGAGGAGATCGCGCTCGAGGTGGGGGAGCTTTCCTCCGTCGTGCCGGAATACCTCGCGCGCTGCTTCCCCGTGGCGTGCGCGGGCACGCCGCTCGCCGAGGCGAAGCTTACAATCGAGCGCGTGCCCGCCCTGTGCCGCTGCCGCGCCTGCTCTTTTGAGTATCCTTTTCGGGAAACGGACGGCGTATGCCCCGCGTGTAAAAGCGCGGGCGGGGAGATCGTCTCCGGCACGGACTTCGTCGTCAAGCACATCGTCGCGAGATGAAACGGGCGCGCCCGATCGGGCGCGCCTCAGCTTTTCCATATCCTTTTCATGTTTTAATTTTTCCGCAACGCCTCGCCAAAGAGCTTCGCGAGGAGCCTCGCGCCTTTTTTGACGCGGAGGCTGACGCCGATGCCCTGCTCCGTGCTTTCGGGCTGTATGCCGATGAGGTGGCAGCGGCAGCCGCACTCGAGCGCGAGGTAGTCGAGCATCAGCGGCAGGGGCAGCATGTGGGTGGAGAAGGAGAGACCGGCGGCCTTCTCATAGGGGATGAGCTGCAGCGAGCCCGCGGGCATGTCCATATACGCCGCGTCGATGATGAACAGCGCGTCCGGCGCGAAGGCCTTGATGACGCCCGTGAAGTTCTCGGGCGCGCTCTCGCCCAACAGGAGCAGGAGCCTTTCGCTTCCGGGCAGCCTTCCGATTTCCCGCACCGCGAGAAGGCCCGCGGCGTCGTCCCGGCACAGCTCGGAGCCGACGCCCAGCACCGCCGCGCGCGCGTCCCGGAGGGCATCTTTTAGGAATGCGCCAAGCTCGCTCACAGGTCGATCGTCAGCTCGTCGCGCCTGAGCCGCGTGAGCATGATGTCGTTGCCGGCGCTAAGGCACTTCTTCGGGCAGGAGTCCACACACTGGCAGCAGAACACGCAGCGCCCCACGTTGAGGTAGGCGTGGTATTCCGGGTTTTCCTTGGTGCCCTTGTTCGTGATGGTGATGGCGTTGGAGGGGCAATCGCGCATGCACATCAGGCAGCCGATGCACTTCGGGGCGTCGTAGACGAGCCTGCCGCGGTAGCCCTTGGGGATGTCCGCATCCCCGCGCGGGAAGCGGATGGTGGCGGGCTTTTCGAATATGTTCCGGACGGCCTTTCCCGCGAGCCCGCCCGGCAGGCGCAGCTTTTTCACAGCCCGAGCCCTCCTCTTAAAAAGAGATTGACGATAATCTGCGCGATGGCGGCGGGCGTCATCACCATCCAGCAGAAGTGGAGCATCTGATCCATGCGGATGCGCGCGACCGAGGCGCGAAGGAGCGCCAGCAGCAGCACGAGACCGAGCGTTTTTATGAGATACAGCCCGAAGTCCACGGCGGCAACGCCCGTCACGAAGGGCAGGAACAGCGCCGCGATAACCGATGTGATGACGGCGAGCTCGCATGTCGCCGATACGCGCATGAAGGCGAGGTGCCGTCCGCTGTATTCCACGAGCGCGCCGCCGACGATCTCCGTCTCGGCCTCCGGCGCGTCGAAGGGCGCGCGCTCCAATTTGCTCTGCGCCGAGAGGAGCGCGATGAAGAACGCGGGCAGGTTCACGAGCACGAGCAGAGGACGCTCCGCATAGAAACCGACGATGCCCGACAGGTTCCACGTCCCCGCGAGGATGGCGGGCGAGAGGAAGGCGATGAAGAGGGGCACCTCGTAGGCGAACATCTGCGTGAGCGTGCGGAACGCCCCCATGATGGTATACACGTCGTGCGAGCCGAAGCCCGCGAGGAACAGGCACACGGTCGGGATCGTCAGGAGGTAGAGCACCACGACGAGGTCGCCCTCGTAATTGATGATCGCGCCCTTCCCCCACACGGGCACGCTGATGAAGGCCGTGACGACCGCGGCGAGGGACACGACCGGCAGCGCCGCGAAGGTCCTCTGCTTGGCGTTGCGCGGGATGATGACCTTCTTGCCGACGAGCTTGAAGAAGTCCGCCACGGGCTGATACCACGGCGGCCCCACGCGGTTCTGCATGCGCGCGTAGAGCTTGCGGTCCACGTATTCGAGGCACAGGGCGTATCCCGTTAAAAACAGGAAGCCCGGAAACAGCAGTATTTTCAGGATCGAAGAGAGCATCTCGGCCTCCTTGGCTCAACGCGCCGGGAATTCCCTCAAACGGATGAGGGAGGGGTCTATGCCGCGCTTTCTGTAATGCTCGATGCCGCGGCGGCGCAGTTCCCCGAAATCGACCGTCTCCGCGCCGTTTTCGCCCGAAAGTGAAACCGCGCGATCCGCGCAGGAGTAGCAGGGGTCGATCGCCGCGATGATGATGGGCACGTCCGCGAGGTGGAAGCCCTCGAGCATGTAGCTCATGCCGTGCCAGTTCGCCTCGGTCGGCGCGCGCACGCGCACGCGGTCGGGCATGTCGGAGCCGTTCGCGCGGATGTAATGGATGTTCTCCCCGCGCGGCGCCTCGACCCGGTAGAGGTTTTCGCCCGCGGGCACCCTGCGCGGCGCCTTCGCCGCGAGCGGCCCTTCCGGCATCTCGGCGATCATCGTGCGGATGAGGCGGACGCTCTCCTGCATCTCCTTCACGCGCACGATCGTGCGGCCGTATACGTCGCCGTGGTCGTCCGTGACGCCGTTGACCGAAATCTCTTTAAAGACGCCGTAAGGCTCCTTGATGCGGATGTCGCCCATGATGCCCGCCGCGCGGGCAACGGGGCCCACCGCGCTGAAGCGCCTTACGTCCTCGGGCTTCAGGATGCCGATGCCCGAGAGCCGCGCGATGAGCGTGGGATCGGTCGCGGCGAGCTCCGCGTAATAGTTGAGCTTCTCCTCGAGCGTGGCCACGACTTTTAGGATTTCCGCGGTCAGGTCCGCGTCGAGGTCGCGCCGCACGCCGCCGAAGGTGTTGACGCCGTAGTTGACGCGGTTGCCGCCGATGGCGGCGAGCATGTCGAGCACGCGCTCGCGGTCGCGCCAGGTGTACATGAAGAGCGTGTCGAACCCAATTTCGTGCGCGGCGACGCCGAGCCACAGAAGGTGGCTGTGGAGCCTTTCCAGCTCGCCCACGACGCCGCGGATGTACATGGCGCGGCGCGGGATTTCGAGACCGCACATCTCCTCGACGCACTGGCAGAAGGCCGACGTGTGCGCGTGGGAGCAGATGCCGCACACGCGCTCGATGATATACAGATCGCGCACGTAGGTGCGGCTCTCGCAGGCCTTCTCGAGCCCCCTGTGGTTGTAGCCGATCTCGACCACGGCCTTCTCCACGACCTCGCCGTCGAGCGTGATCTTGAAGCTGCCGGGCTCCTTGAGCGAGGGGTGCTGCGGCCCTATGGGCAGCACGACCCTGCCGTCGTTTTGCTCGTTCATGTGCCTGCCTCCTCGTTTTCGCCCTCCGTGGGCGGCTCGTAGCGCATGGTTTTCCGGTTGAAGTATTCGGGCTTCCACTCCTTGCGCAGCGGGTACTGGCCCTTGGGCCAGCCGTCGGGCAGGGGAAAGGAGGGGCCCTCGGGCAGGTTCTTCATGTCCGCGCCGAAAAGGTCCACGAGCTCGCGTTCGTGCAGCAGCAAAGAGGGGTAAAGGCCGTACTGGGAGCGCGCGGCGGGGTTCGCCTTGGGCACCTTTTCACGGACGACGAGGAGGATGAAATCCCCGTTCGACACGATATAGGAGAAGCCGAGGTCCTCGCCCTCGTCCGTGCCCACGACGTGCTCGCCGTGGGTGAAGCCCATTTCGTCGTGCGCGAAGCGCAGCACCTGCTCGAACTGCGCGGGTGGCAGATAATCCGTAAACACGCGCAGGCGCCGCGGCGAAACGGCGTTTGCGAAGGGAAAGTGCGCGTTAATCTTCTTGACCGCTTCCTGCTCCGTCATCTTCCTTAACCTCCTTCTCTTTCTTCCGGGGCTTCTTCACGCCTTTTTGGGGTTTTACGGTCTTAAGCAGCTCGTCGACCGCGTGGATGATGGCCTCGGGGCGCACCGCGCAGCCCGGTATGTACGCGTCCACGGGGATGACCTCGTCCACGCCGCCCGTCACGCAGTAGCAGCCGTCGAATATGCCGCCGCTGCACGCGCAGGTCCCGATGGCGATGACGAACTTCGGGGAAGACATCTGGTCGTAGATTTTCTTGAGCCGCTCGCGCGTCTGCAGCGTCACCGCGCCCGTCACGACGAGCACGTCCGCGTGGCGCGGGCTGCCCTGCTGCAATACGCCCAGCCGCTCCAAATCGAACCGGGGCGTCAGCGCGTCGACGACCTCGATGTCGCAGCCGTTGCACGCGCCCGCGTTGAAATGGATGATCCACGGGGATTTCCTCTTACCCCAGGCGATCGCTTGATCCAAAAGCCCCATACGTTACCTCCTGAACAGTATCAGCATGGCCAGCACGCCCGCGAGGATATACGCGACGGGGAGCAGCGTATGGCCCGCCGGCGCCGTGGCGACGGTCAGAACGAGCACGTGCATGACCGTGAAGAAGAACGCGTAGGAGAACATCCTGTAATAGTTCGGGCTCACGTAGTGGCGCACCGTGCTCTCGTCCTGCCCGCAGGCGTAGGGATCGAGCTCGTGCTCGCCGCCGGGCGTTTTGTCCGCCTTTCTTCCAAGATACAGCGAAATGAGCGCGATCAGGAGCGCGAAGAAGAGGAAAACCACCGGCGCGGAAACGAGTATCTTGTCCATATGCCCTCCTTACCCCTTGAGGGAGCGCAGCTTGCGGATGTCCATGCTGCCGTGCTTGCGGTAGAGGCTGATGGCGATGCCCGAAAGCACCACCGCCGTCACCACCTCGACGACGATGACGGTGACGACGAACGCCTGCGCGAGCGCCATGTTCCCGTTGAGAGAACCGCCGAGTATGATAAACACCGTGATGGCCTTCATGGCGACCTCGAGGCCGATGATGATCTTGAGCATGTGGCAGGTGCGGATTAAGCCCACGCAGCCCGCGAGGATCATCAGAAGGCCTGCAATGAGGATGACGGTCGGGAAGTTCATTGATTCTCACTCTCCTTGAAAAATACCACGATGGCCGCAGTGCCCGTGATGAGCGCGATCATCTGCCCCCAGATGTCCGCCTGACGGGATTCCCACAGCGTTTCGCTGAAGGAGGCCCCGCTCTGCGCGGCAGCCTCTCCGCCCACCGAGAAGCCTGAAAACGCCGCGATGAGGAACAGCGCCACGCCCGCGACGATGAGGATTGCGGGCAGGCGCCTGGTGCGCTCTTTATCCTGCCCCTCGGGAGGCAGTTGCGTCCTGTCCCCGCTCGAGAGGCTCACCGCCGAAATGAAGATCACGGTCACAAGCCCCGAGCAGACCGAAATTTCAAAGATCGCGGCCCAGGGCGCGCCGAGTAGGTACATCAATACGCCGCTCGCCGCGCTCGTGATGGCGAGGGCGATCGCGGAGCCGATGAGCCGGTCGCCCATCACGGCGGCGACGCCGGAAACCAGCATGAAGCCGAGGCATACGTAAACGGCAGCTTCCATTCCCATCACCCCCTCAGATGAGCCCGATGCGCTCGAAGTAGAGTAAAACCAGCGGGAAGAGCAGGCCCGCGCCGAGGGAAACCGCCGAGAGCGCGATTTCCGCGGTGCGGATGCTGCCGCCGATCTCCGCGACGTCCGCGAAGCGGCGGTTCTCCGGCCCGAAGAACACCTTTTTCTGGAGCCGCAAAAAATACGCCGCGGTCAATATGCTCGCCAGCAGCGCCGCGGGCGCGAAGCCCGGGGCGCCCGCCTTCCACAGGGCGATGAGGATCACAAGCTTGCTCCAGAAGCCCGCGAACGGGGGGATCCCCGCGGCGGAAAGGAAGGAGGTGATCGAGGAAAACCCCGTCACGGGCATCCGCTTCTGCAAGCCGCCCATCTCCTCGATGTCGAGCGTGCCGAGCTTCTCGTGCAGCGCCGCCGCGTTGGAGAAGAGCGTCGCCTTGAACGCCGCGTGGCTGAAGATGTGCATGAGCGCGCCCATGAGGCCGAGCGGGGTGCCGGCCGAGAGGCCGAGCAGTATGTAGCCCATCTGGCTCACCGAGGAATACGCTGCGATGCGCTTGAAATGCGTCTGCACGAGCGCGAGCAGCGCGCCGAAGACGATCGTCACGATCCCGAGGATGGCGAGCGTCAGGCGGACGGCGTACACGCCTTCGAAAAGCTCTGTCAATACGATGAAGCCGTACGCGCCCGCGATCTTGATGACGATGCCCGAGAGGAGGATCGACACCGCCGTGTCCGCGCTCTGGTGCGCGTCGGGCAGCCAGCTGTGGAAGGGCGCGGCGCCCGCCTTGATCGCGAAGCCGGAGATGATGATGACGATCGCCCCCCAGCAGAGCCAGGTGCGGGGATCCTCCCTGCCGGAGAGCACCTTGGCGTTGAGGTCGGCGTAGGCGAGGGAGCCCGTCTTCATGAACAGGAGCGCGAGGCCGGAGAGGATCATGATGGTCGCGAAGGCGGACATCGTCAGGTATTTGAACGCGCCCTCGAGGCCCTTGGTGCTCTTGTACATGGCGATGAGCACGAAGCTCGCAATGCCCGTGATCTCGAGGAACACGTAGAGCGTGAAGAGGTCGCCGGCGAGGAGCATCCCGTTCATGCCGAGCATCAGGGACATGAGGAGGTTCGTATACGAGCAGCGGTGATCGTCTATGGTCTTGTGTGCGGTCAGCACGGATACGAGCGTCACCATGCCCGCGCACATCAGAAGGAAGAGCGAAACGAGGTTCACGCGCAGATACGAGGCCGCGGGCGCCGAGATGTCCCAAAGGAGGCCGAAGCGCGCCTCCTCCCTGCCGGAAGCGGCGAGCAGCGCGAAGCACGCGAGCGCGAAAAGGAGCTGCACGCCCGCCACGACGCCGGACATCAGAATGGTGCGCTCGCGCATCCGCGCGCGCGGCACCGCGTTGTTGACGATCAGCGCCGCGAGGGGCAGCGCGATGAACAGGGAAGGGAGATAATCGATGAACGCCATGCCTTTCACCCCCTTAGAGCATCACGGCGAGGAAGATCGCCAGTATGAAGGCGACTCCCGCGAGCGCGACGATGAGATATCTCGAGATGCTGCCGTTCCAGAACCGCCTCAGGGCGCTTGCGGCGCCCGTCACGAGCCCGGGGATCGCCTTGTCGTACGCGTAGGATACCCCCTTCTCCACCCATTCGCACGCGGCGGAGAAACCGTTCGCCGCGCCGGCGAGCCAGTTGTACGGGTCGAAGCGGCCCTTCTCCGCCAAGGCATAGAGCTGTTTGATGCCCGGCGCGTAGTGGATATGATCCGCGGCGGCGAGCGCGCCCTTGTCGCGGCGGCGGCCGTAGATGTGGTCGAGGAGGGCGAGGAGCAGCACGCCGCAGGAGATCGCAACGAGAACGCCCGATTCCGGCCAGCCCGCGTGCTCCGTGAAATCGCGGAGCGCGGGGGAGATGAGCGTTTCGAGCGGGAAGGCGTTGTACGCGCCGAAGAGGATGCAAAGCGCGGCGAGGACGATCGCGGGTACGAGCATGCCCGCCGGCGCTTCCCGGACGCTCTTGTGGCCCTGGGGCAGGCGGAAGGGGCCGAAGAAGGCCGCGCCGCCGAGCTTGAGGAAGGACGCCGCCGTCATGAACGCGCCGGCGAGCGCCGCGATGTAGTAGGCCGCGCCGCTCTCGAGCGCCGCGTCGAAGATGAGCTCCTTGGAGAAGAAGCCGTTGAAGCCGGGCACACCCGCGATGGAGAGCGCAAAAACGATGAAGCAGGCCGCGGTGACGGGCATGAATTTGCCGAGGCCGCCGATCTTATGCAGGTCGGTCGAGCCCGCGCGGTCCTCCACGGCGCCCGCCGCGATGAACAGGCCGGATTTATAAAGCACGTTGTTCATCATGTGGAACACGCCCCCGACGACGCCTACCGAAAGCCCCGTGCCGATGCCGAGTATCATATACCCCACCTGGCTGATCGCGTGGTAGGAGAGCAGGCGCTTCATGTCCTTCTGGATGAGCGCCATGGCGACGCCGAAAAAGAGCGTCACGGCGCCCATGACCATCATAAAAACGCTCATGCCGGAGCCGTGCTCCACGGCGTAAACGTCCCGCGTGACGCGCACGAGGAGGTAGATCCCCGCGATCTTTTCGAGCGAGCCGGGGAACGCCGCGAGGAAGGGCGTCGGGGCGTCCTGCGCCGCGCCGGGAATCCAGCTGTGGAAGGGCATTGCGCCCGCCTTGCCCATCGCGCCCAAAAGCATGCAGGCGCAGCCGAGCGCGCCGAGGCCCGCCGCCGGGAGAGGGCTCATCTCGCTCATGTTCAGCGTGCCCGCGACGCGCGCGGTCGTCACGATGCCGAGCATCAACAGAAGGTCCGCCGTGCCGGAGAGCGCGAGCGCCTTCACCGCTGTTTTCGGGTTTTCCCTGCCGTTTAGAAGCAGCAGCGTGAAAAGCGTGCATAGAAGCCCTTCCCAGAAGAAGAGCAGCGCGCCGAGGTTGTCGCACATCAAGGCCCCGTTCACCATGCCGAGGCTGATGAACAGGAACAGGAGATACGCGCCGCCCTTTTCCCGCTTATCATACCACGAGGCCGCGTAAACGGCCGTGAGCAGGAACATGAACGCCGCGAAGAGCAGCATCAGCGCCGAAAGGCCGGAGACGATCAGGCGCATCTCGAAACCCTGTCCCGCGAAGGGAAGGGTCCCGGCGGCGCCGCCGCCGAGGTAGAGGCTGAGCGCGAAAAAGAGGTTGGCGGCGCCCGTTGCGAGCGCGAGCGCCATGCGCAGTGCGCCCGCGCGTTTGCCGCGGAGGAAAAAGGCGAGCGCGCCCATAACCGCCGGCAGCGCGCAAAGGAGCAGAAGGAGCCTTACGGGATGATTGAGGAATTCACAGAAGGATTGAAACATATCACATCGCCTCCCAAACCAGTTTCGCGAGGGAGCCGGGAAGGTCGATCGCGAAGCCGAGCGCGAGCGCCGCGGCGGCGAGCGCCAGAACGCTCGCGAGCATGACGGGCGTACCCTCCTTTTTATCGGGGAAGGTTTCCGGCCCGAGGAACACTTTGGCGAATACGCGCGCGAGGTAGAGGACAGTCATCACCGCGCCGAGGAGGAAGGTGGCCGCGAGCAGCGGGTGCCCCGCGTCGATGGCGCCCGCGATGACGAGATATTTCGCGAAAAAGCCCGAGAAAGGCGGTATGCCCATCACCGAGAAGGCGCACAGCGCGAAGGCGGCGGCGGTCACGGGGAAGCGTTTGGCGAGGCCGCCCATCCGCGTGATGTCCTTGGTGTGCAGGCTGTGCTCCACGATGCCCGCGCACAGGAAAAGCCCGCCTTTGGCGATGCTGTGGGTGAAAATGTAGAGAAGGCCGCCCACGAGCCCCGTCTCGGTGCCGCAGGAGATGCCAAGCAAAATGAAGGCGAGCTGGCTGATGGTCGAGTAGGCGACGACCCGCTTGATGTCGTTTGCCCGAAGCGCCATGCCCGCCGAGACGAGCGCGCTCACCGCGGCGGCGACGGGCACCGCGAGCGTAAACGCCCGGTCGATGTCGAAGGTTTTGACGAGGAGACGGACGTAGACGAACACGCCGATCTTCACGAGCACCGCCGCGTGCAAAAGCGAGGTCACGGGGGAGGGGGCGACGCCCGCGTCCGGCAGCCAGCTGTGCAGCGGGAAGGTCGCGGACTTCGAGAGAATGCCGAATAGGATGAGCACGACCGTCCACGCCGGGATGGGGACGCCCTTCATCGCGTCGAGTTCGAACGTGCCCGTTTGTGCGTAAATGCCGAGGAAACCCGCGAGCATGAGGAACGCGCCCATCACCGTCACGAGGAAGGCTTTGTTCGCGCGCACGATCGTGATCTCCTCGCGGTAGAAGCCGATGAGCCGCCAGCAGCACACGGCGCTGATCTCCCAGAACATGTAGAGGAAGACGAGGTTCGTCGAATACACGAGGCCCATCATCGCCCCGATGAAGAGCACGACCATCATGTAATACTCGTTCTGGTTCCCGTACTCCCTGACGTAGCCGTAGGAGTAGATCACGATGAATATCGCGACGAAGGACGAGGCGAGCGCCATGAAGACCGCAAGCGCGTCCGCCCGCAGGCCGAAGCTCAGCCCGAGCGGCAGCGCGGCGCGTAGCGAAAGGGGGCTTCCCGCGAACACGGCGGGGAGCGCCGCGAGCGAGAGCGCGAACGCGGAAGCGACGAGGGCGAGGGCGAGGCCATTTCTCAGCTTCGCGCTCCTGCGCCCGGCAAGGGGCAGCAGGCACGCGCCGACCAGCGGGACGAGGACGCACAGCAGGGGAATCAATCCATTCATATCCATCCGCTCCTGAGAGGGAAATAAGAACGCCCATCTTTCATGCTGGCTGCCTGAAAGTTTGGGCGGTCTGCTCAGAATGTATATTATAGGTAGTCTTTCGCGTTCCGTCAAGAGCGTCTGTCGAAAGGCATCCTTTTCTAGCAGATCCTCGGGAGCAGCTCCCCATAGGGCGGCAAAACCCGGCGAAGCGTCCCGATGCGGGTCCTCGCCGCGACCGCGCCCGCACCCGCGGCGACCTCGCCGATAACGGCCGCGCTTTCGCAGTGCGGCAGCGCCCTGAGCGCCGCGAGCGCCTTTTCCGCGTCCGCCCGGACGACGGAGAAGAGGATAACCCCCTCGTTCGCGACGTACAGCGGGTCGATGCCCAGGATCGCGCACGCGGCGGCGGCGTCCGGCCGGATGGGAAGGGCGGCCTCGTCTATAAGTATGTCCGCGCTTCGGCCTGCCCACTCGCACAGCGTCGCCGCGACGCCGCCGCGCGTCGGGTCGCGCATGGCGCGCACGCGGACGCCCGCGTCGAGCACTCTTTTTACCGCGTCGTTCATCGGCCGCGCGTCGCTTTCGATCGGCGGGTCGAAGCCCATGTCGCCGCGCGCCGCCATGACGGCCATGCCGTGGGAGGCGACGGGCGAGCTTATGAGGATGACGTCCCCGATTTCAACGCGCTGCGGCGGCACGCACGCGCCTTCGGGGAAAATTCCCACGCCCGAGGTCGTGATGTGTAGGCCGTCGCACGCGCCGGAGGGGACGACCTTCGTGTCCCCCGTGACGATGGAAACGCCCGCCTCGCGCGCCGCGTCCGCCATGGAGCGGACGACGCGGCGGAGCGCTTCCACGGGAAAGCCCGCCTCGACGACCATGGCGGAGGAAATGTAGCGCGGCAGCGCGCCGGATACCGCGAGGTCGTTGACCGTGCCCGATACGGCGAGCCTGCCGATGTCCCCGCCGGGGAAGAAAAGCGGCCGCACGACGTATCCGTCCGTCGTGAAGGCGAGCCGCCCCGCGCCGGGCAGGAGGGCGGAGTCGCTCAGGGGCGCGAGGAATTCATTGCTGAACGCGGGGAGGAACACCTCCTCCACGAGCTCGCGATAGGCGGCGCCGCCCGCGCCGTGCGCCATAGTGACCGTTTCCGTCATGGCTTCTCGCCTCCGAAGTTATAATATGCGGCGCATGCGCCTTCCGCCGACACCATGCACGCGCCGACGGGCTCCCCCGGCGTGCAGACGGCGCCGAAGAGCGGACAGTCGAACGGCTCGACGAGCCCGCGGAGGATCTCGGCGCAGCGACAAGCCCGCGCCCCGGATACGGGGAGGTCGGGTATGGAAAAGCGCTTGGCCGCGTCGAACTCCCCGTATTCCGCGCGCAGCCGAAGGCCGCTGTTTTCGATCCTGCCAAGGCCGCGCCAGAGCGCGTCGCAGGGCTCGAACGCCTTTTCGACGAGCGCCTGTGCCGTCGCGTTGCCCTGCGCCGTCACTGCGCGCGGGTATGCGTTGACGAGCGCGGGCCTGCCTCCCCTCACCATGCGGACGAGCGCGAGGATGGCGAGGAGGATCTCTTCCGCGCCGAACCCCGCCACCGCGGCGGGGAGGTGCAACTCCTCCGGCACGAAGCGGAAGGCTTCCGCGCCCGCGACCGCGGCGACGTGGCCGGGGCAGACGAGCCCGTCCACCCGGTTATTCTCCCTCAGAAGCGCGCGCAGCGCCGGCGGCATGGTCTTGTGCGCCGAAAGCATGGAGAGGTTCTTGATCCCCTGGGCTGCGGCTGCCTCGACGAGCGCCGCGGAATGCGGGGAAGTCGTCTCAAACCCCACGCCGAACCAAACGACGCTTTTTTCGGACGTTTCCCGCGCATGCCGGAGCGCGTCCATCGGGGAGACGCAGGCGCGCACGTCCGCGCCCGCCGTGGAAAGCGCAAGGAGGCTTTCGCCTCCCACGGGCACGCGCAGCATGTCGCCGAAGCAGCAGAACACGACGTCCTTCCGCTTCGCGAGATAAAGCGCGCGGGCGAGGTCGCTTTCATCCGTCACGCACACGGGGCAGCCGGGGCCGGAGATGAGCCGCACGTTCCCCGGCAGCAGTTGGCGGATGCCGAGGCGCCGTACGGCGTGCGTGTGCGTGCCGCACACCTCCATCAGCGTCACGGGCGGCAGCCCGAGAGCGGCGTTTTCGATTTCGCTTTGCAGCGAACGGAAGTCCATCACGGGCCCTCCGTTTCCAGAAGAACATCCGCGAGCTCCTTTGCTGAATCTTCGTCGAGCAGTTGGATGACGAAGCCCGCGTGCACGAGCGCCGAGGCGCCCGCCTCCGCCTCCGGGCAGAGCCGGAGGGAAGCTTTGCGCGTCACGCCGCCGTAGTCGATTACGGCCTCGCCCTCCTTGATTTCAACGATCCTTCCCGGTATCGCAAGGCACATAATTCCCTCCATCGTTTGCGGCGGCGACCGCCGCCTGCCCGTAGGCGACGCCCCCGTCGTTGACGGGCACCGCCTCGTTGGAATAGACGCGAAAGCCCTCCGCCTCGAGCAGTTTCCCGCTCTCCTGATACAGGATTTCGTTCATGAAGCATCCGCCCGAGAGGGCGACTGTGAAACACCCCGTCCTTTCGCGAAGGAGCAGCGCCGCATCGCGGACGAGCGCGGCGCACGCCCTGTGAAACTTCGCGGAGATCGCGCCCGCGCCGAGGCCCGCTTTCGCGTCAAAGACGGCCGCGCGGACGAGATTTCGCCAGTCGAAGACGAGCGTTTCGCTTTCCTCAAAAATGTCGAACCGGTAGCTTCCCGGAAAGCCCATGTCCGCCGTCTGCTCGAGTTCCACCGCGGCCTGCCCCTCGTAGGAGGAAACGTCGCGCACGCCCGCAAGGGAGCTTACCGCGTCGAAGAGCCGGCCCATGCTCGTCGAAACCGGCGCGTTTATGCCCGCGTCCCGCGCGCGCAGCAGGATTTCCGCGCCGCTTTTGTGGGAATGGAGCGAGAGCGCCTCCTCCCGCCCGAGGGCGATCTCGGCGAGGGCGAGCGCAGGGCGCCACGGCTCCCGCGCGGCGGCGTCCCCGCCCAAGAGGGGGAAGGGCAGAAGGTGCCCCGCGCGGCGGCTTTTTTGAATGTTCCCATAAAACGCCTCGCCGCCCCAGATCGTCCCGTCGTCGCCGAGACCCGCGCCGTCGAAGACGAATCCGACGGCGCTTTCGGAAACGCCGTGCTCCGCGAGGACGGAGGCGAAGTGCGCCCTGTGGTGCTGCACGGGAACGACGGGCAAGCCGAGGCTTTTGGCGTAGCGCGTCGCGAGGTAATCCGGATGAAGGTCGCACGCCGCGATTTCGGGAGAAGCGTCGAACAGCCGCATGTAGGACGCGGCCTCCTCGCGGTAGCTGCGCTCCGTCTCCGGGTCGTCGAGGTCTCCGATGTGGCCGCTCAAAAACGCGTCGTTCCCTTTGACGAGGCAGAAAATGTTCTTCTGCTGCGCGCCCGCGGCGAATATGGCGCGGCCGCACCCTTTGATAGACACGGGCTCCGGCGCATACCCCCGCGCGCGGCGGAGGAAGCGCGGCCTGCCTTGGGAAACAATCATCACGCTGTCGTCCACGCGCCGCACGATCCCCCGGTCGTGCGTCAAAATGGCGTCCGCGAGGGACGATAAGCCCGCGACTGCGTCCCCGTCGCGAAAAAGCATGGGGCGATCGGAAACGTTGCCGCTCGTCATCACGAGCGCCTCGCGATTTTCCATCAAAAGGCAGTGCAGCGGCGTATAGGGGAGCATGGCGCCGAGCCGCGCGTTCCCCGGCGCGACGGAGGGGGCGATGGCGCAGTCCGGCCGCTTTTTTAGGAGCACGATGGGCTTTCTGCGGCTCGTCAGGAGCGCTTCCTCCTCGAAGGACAGCTCGCAGTGCAGGCGGACGGTTTCCACATCGCGCAGCATGACGGCGAGGGGCTTCTCGTAGCGCGCCTTGTTGTGGCGAAGGCGGGCGACCGCTTCCTCGTTTTTCGCGTCGCAGGCGAGGTGGAAGCCGCCGAGGCCCTTGACCGCCACGGTTTTGCCGGAGCGGACGAATTCCTCGAACAGCGCGAACGGATCGCCTTCGGCCTCCTTTCCGTTTATGAGGAAGGAGAGCCTCGGCCCGCAGGCGGAACAGGCGTTGGGCTGCGCGTGGAAGCGACGGCACAGGGGATCGTCGTATTCGCCCTGACACTCCGGGCACTGGGTAAAACGCGCCATGGAGGTGCTTTGGCGGTCGTAGGGGATGTCGTTTATGATGGTGAAGCGCGGCCCGCAGTCCGTGCAGTTGGTGAAGGGATAGCGGTAGCGCCGGTCTTTGGGGTCGAATATTTCACGCCAGCACGCCTCGCAGATCCCCACGTCGGGCGAGACGAGCGCGGCGTGCGCGCCGGGTTCGCTCTCGACGATGGCGAAAGCCGCGTCCCCCTTCCATTCCATGGGGACGGCCGCGACTGCCGTGACGCGCGCGAGCGGGGGCGGGCTTTCGCGAAGGGCTTCGATGAACCGCTCGCACGCGGCCTCCTCGCCCTCGACTTCGGCGTAGACGCCGTAGCTCGTGTTGCGCGCGAAGCCGCGAAGGGAAAGCCTGGCGGCCTCTCTGAACAGGAAGGGCCGGAAGCCCACGCCCTGCACGATGCCGCTGATTTTTATCGCATAACGCCTCATTGCCATGACCTCACCGCTGCATGATAGCACTTCTTCTGGGAAAACACAACGGGAGCGAGAGTAGGCTACAGACCCCGGGGATTGTCAAGGAACCGCGCCCCTTGACTTCATTCCGGCTGCGGCGGCGTGTACGCCGGAACGGATGAAAGCCGGAGGCTTTGTGATGTGCGAAGCCCGCGCTTTTGCGCGGGCTTCGCTTGGGGCAAACAAATAAAAGGGGTGATCAGAACAGGGGGACGACCGCGCCGTTGTATGCGGAATTGATGTAATCCCTGACGGCGGCCGTCTGCAGCGCCGCGACGAGCGCCTGGATTTTTGCGCTGTTTTCGCCGCCCGCGCGCACCGCGATGATGTTGGCGTAGGTCTGGGCCGCGTCGCCCGAGGCGTCCTCGATGGCGAGCGCGTCCGCGATCTTCAGCCCCGCGCCGAGCGCGTAATTGCCGTTGATGACGGCGATGGTGCCCGCGTCGCTGTTGTTGAGCTGCGCGGCGACCGTATCCGCCTGCACGGTGACGATATTGTACCCTTTGCTGTCCGCAATGTCAAGCGTGGTCACGCCGTCCGCCGCGTTCGCGCCCTCGGGCAAAACGATGAGGCCCTCCTGCCGGAGCAGGAGCAGCGCGCGCGTCTCGTTGCTGTCGTCGGCGGGGATGATGATGGTGGCGCCGGCCGGGAGCTCCGCGAGGCTCGCGACGCCGTTGCCGTAGATGCCGAAGGGCTCGTAATGGACGGAGGCCGCGGGGACGAGGTCCGTGCCGTTTGCGGCGTTATAGCTGTCGAGGTAGGGGACGTGCTGGAAGTAGTTCGCGTCGAGCGTGCCGTCCGCGAGCGCCTGGTTGGGCAGCACGTAATCGTCGTAGACGACGATCACGAGCGAGTAGCCCTCGGCCGCGAGCGCGTCCTTGACCTGCTCGAGGATCTCCGCGTGCGGCGTGGAACTCGCGCCCACGGTGACGGTGTGCTCCGCGTCGGGCGTTCCCTGCGCCTTGGGGGTTGCGCCGCCGGCGTTGCCGGCCGTGCCGCAGCCCGCGAAAGACGCCGCGAGCGTCAGGATGAGTATGGCGGAAACGAGGATGGTGAACAGCTTTTTCATGGTTTATCTCCTTTAAAAATGATTGGTTTTGTCATTCCCGGGCTCCGGATGCGGTCGATCGATTGCGGTCGCCCGCGCGGGCATTCGCATGTGCCGGGGATAGGCGAAAACCAAAAACGCGCCGTTCGGACTCTTGATTTTCATGATGCGCCGTCCTTTCCCTGAAGAGATAAAATCTATGCTGGCCGGTCTCCCGGATGCACGCGAAGTTTGTATACGCTACTGGCGCACGCGCTTGTCGATGCGGTGCGCGAGGCGCATGCCGAATTCCTGAATGAGCTGCACGATGAGGATCGTGAGCGCGACGCAAACCCAGATGATGTCGTCCTCGAAGCGCTGGTAGCCGTAGGTGATGGCGATCTTGCCGAGGCCGCCGCCGCCGATGGTGCCCGCCATGGCGGAATAGCCGAGGATCGTCACGCTCGAGATGACGGCGCCGATGACGAGCGCGGGCTTCGCCTCGGGGATGAGCACCCTGAATACGATCCGCAAAGAGGAGGCGCCCATGGCCTGCGCGGCCTCGATGACGCCGGCGTCCACCTCCTTGATGGAGGATTCCACCATCCTTGCGACGTAGGGCGCGGCGGCGATGACGAGGGTGACGATCATCGCCCTGTTGCCGAGGCTCGTGCCCACCACGAACTTAGCGACGGGGAGCAGCGCCACCATCAGGATGATGAAGGGGACGCTGCGAAACGCGTTCACGAGGATGCCGAGCGCGCGGTTGAGGGCGGGGATCGGCCGTATGCCCCCCTTGTCGGTGACGGAGAGCACGAGGCCGAGGGGCAGGCCGATGAGGTAGGCGAACGCGCTCGAGAGGAAGGTCATGTACAGCGTCTCCCAGATCCCGAGCTGCAGGATGCCGCTCTCCCAGAGCTTTTGGAGCATATCCGAAAACATGGTTACGCCTCCCTTGAAAAAGATACGCCGTTTGCCGAAAGCCACGCCGTCACGCGCTCGGTCTGGCGCGGGTCGTCGGGAAGCTGCAGGAGCATGTGGCCGTAGTTCCTGCCGTCGATGTCCTTCATGTCGGCGAAGAGGATGTTGACGTGCGCCCGGCATTCGAGCACGAGGTTCGAGACGACGGGCCGCGTGGAGGCCTCCCCGTTGAACACGAGCCGAAGCCTTGCGCCGTCGCTCGCGATGCGCTCCACGGCCTTCGCGCGGGGAAGCACGAGCTCCTTTGCGATATCGGACTGCGGGTCGGTGAATATGTCGCTCACGCGGCCGATTTCCGCGATGCGGCTGTTGTCGATGACGGCGACCCGGTCGCAGATGCGCTCAATGACGCTCATCTCGTGCGTGATGACCACGATCGTCACGCCGAGGCTTTTGTTGATCTCGCGCAGCAATTCCAGTATGGAGCGCGTGGTGTTGGGGTCGAGCGCGCTCGTCGCCTCGTCGCATAAAAGGTATTTGGGCTTCGTCGCCAGCGCGCGGGCGATGGCCACGCGCTGCTTCTGCCCGCCGGAGAGCTGAGAGGGATACGCCTTCGCCCGCTCGGAGAGCCCCACGAGCGCGAGGAGGCTTTCCGCGCGCTCCCGCGCCTCCTTTTTCGGCATGCCCGCGATCTCGAGGGGAAAGAGCACGTTCCCCAGCGCGGTCCGCTGCTCGAGCAGGTTGAAGCCCTGGAAGATCATGCCGATCATGCGGCGCACGCGAAGAAGCTCCTTCTTGGGAAGTTTGGTCAGGTCGTTCCCGTCGAGCAGCACGGCGCCCTCCGTCGGCCGCTCGAGCAGGTTGATGCAGCGCACGAGCGTGCTCTTGCCCGCGCCGGAAAGGCCGATGATGCCGAAAACCTCCCCGTCGTCTATCGTAAGGCTGACGTCCGACAGCGCCGTGATGGGCCCGGTGGCCATGGGGAAGGTCTTTGTCAGGTGCCGAATCTCGATCATGCTCGCTTCTCCGTCTTCTCTGAACATAAAATCAGGGCAGGAAACCCGCGTTGTTTCCTGCCCGCATCATTGCGCTCTTTCGAGCGAATATCAGCTGATAGAACAAGACGAGTCCCATGTCGGGGCGCGCGGGAACATGCGCATGCTCATGCTCATGCACATGTCCATGCACATCATCATGGAACCGACGTTCGTGCTCCTTATCCCTGCCATATGACGCGTCTCCTCTCTTCAAATCTCATGTTCGATCAATTACGGCCTATTATAAACACCGCCGTCCGCGCTGTCAACCCGTATCATGACGAATTTCCGCAGCTGTAAGTCAAATCATATAATTGTCCGCGCCGCCGCCCTCGTTGATCAAATCTGCGATGGTGATTCCCTCGAAATAGTCCCCGATCATTTGCTCGAGCTTCGCCCACATGGGATACATGCGGCATTCGGACGCCTTGAAGCAACCGGAGCCCTTGCCGTCCGTGCAGGACACGGGGGAGAGGGAGCCTTCCGTCAGCTTCAGGATGCCGCCCACCGTGTACTCCGCAGGGGCTTTGGCGAGCTTATAGCCGCCGCCTCTACCGCGCTGGGCGAGCACGAGGCCGCTCTTGCTCAAAACCGACATGATGCCCTCGAGGTATTTTTCCGAGATGCCCTGCCGCACCGCGATGTCCATCAGAAGCGCGTATCCGCCTTCGTCCGCGCCGCGCTCCGCGAGGTCCATCATGACGCTCAGGGCGTACCTTCCCTTCGTGGAAACGATCATCGTGCACACCGCCTCGTTTGATAAACACAGTTTACCATAAGGCTTATGGGGCTTCAAGGTAATCCGAACATAAAACATATAAACATATTGATTTTATATGTTAATTGGCATATAATAACGTAACCAGACTAAAAGGACATGGAAGAATAGAAAATATCGATAAGGAGATTGCATCATGGCGCACGTTTATACATCCGCCGATCAGCTCATCGGGAAAACCCCGCTGCTTGAGTTGACGAACACACAGAGGCAGCACAGGCTCGGGGCGAAACTGATCGCCAAGCTCGAATACTGCAACCCGGCGGGCAGCGTCAAGGACCGCATCGCCAAGGCGATGATCGACGACGCGGAGGAGAAAGGGCTTCTCCGGGAAGGCTCCGTCATCATCGAGCCGACCTCAGGCAACACGGGCATCGGCCTCGCGTCGGTCGCGGCGGCGCGGGGATACAGGATCATCATCGTCATGCCGGAGACCATGTCCGTCGAGCGCCGCCAGATCATGAAGGCGTACGGCGCGGAGCTCGTTCTCACCGAGGGAGCGAAGGGCATGAAGGGCGCCATCGCCAAGGCCGACGAGCTCGCGCGGGAAACGCCGGGAAGCTTCCTCCCCGGCCAGTTCACGAACCCCGCCAACCCGGAGGTGCACCGCAGGACCACGGGCCCCGAGATCTGGGAGGATACCGGGGGAAAGGTCGACATCTTCGTCGCGGGCGTCGGCACGGGCGGCACCATCACGGGCGCGGGCGAATACCTGAAGGCGATGAACCCGGCGATCAGGATCGTGGCGGTGGAACCCGCCGCGTCCCCGGTGCTCTCCGCGGGCGTCGCGGGTCCGCACAAAATACAGGGCATCGGCGCGGGCTTCGTGCCCGAGGTGCTCAACACGAATATCTATGACGAGGTCATCGCCGTCACGAACGAGGACGCATTCGCCGCAAGCCGCGCGATCGGCAGGGCCGAAGGCGTGCTCGTGGGAATTTCCTCGGGCGCCGCGGCATGGGCGGCGATCGAGCTCGCCAGGCGACCGGAGAACAGGGGCAAGACCATCGTCGTGATTCTGCCCGACACGGGCGAACGGTATCTTTCCTCGCCGCTGTTCGCGGAATGAACTATTCTTGGGATTACAAAGCCGGAGCGGCGCGCCTGCGCCGCTTCAGCTTGTCAAAGAAGTGGCCTTGCCACTTCTTTGAGATTACACGCTTCGCCTAAAATGCTTCGCATTTCCGGGCGGCAAAGCGTGAAAAGTTCGAAAGCCTACGGCTTTCATCCGTTTTGACGCACATGTGCCCCAGGGCATCTTCTCTTGCCGCTTTGCGGCAATTCACCTTGTTCGTCAAAGCCGGATTAAAGTCAAGGGGCGCGCCCCCTTGACAATCCCCGGGTTTTCGACAGCCAGGAGCGGCGCGCCTGCGCCGCTTTTTATATATTTGTAGTAGCAATTCGAATCGCATGTCATATTAAATATTATCCGCTCAATAAACCTATTGACTGCATATGTTTATTGAACTATAATTCTTATTAATTTAGTAGGAAATGAAGGCCGATATATGACGGTGACCAACATGGAAGACAAAGCCGACAGGCGCGCGAGCTGCATCTACAACGCCTCGAAGGAGCTCGCTTCGATACACGCCTCCTTCCGCGCGGGCTCGATCAACCGGCCCGGCCTCAAGGAGAAGGTCGTAAAGCTGATACTGCTTGTCCGAAGCGCGATGTATCCGCAGATTTTCGGCGCGGATGTCACCGGCGCGGACGCGCAGAGCGTCATCAGCAACTACCTCAACCAGGCGGCGCTGGTCCTCGGGGAGATGATCCACGCGGTCGACCCCGGCTGCGGCGGCGCGGACGACTGCATCAACGCCTTCATCGGCAGCCTGCCCGCCATCGCCAAAACGCTCGAGACGGACATCGCCGCGGCCTACGAGGGGGACCCCGCGGCCAAATCCAAGGATGAGATCATGCTCGCGTACCCCGCCTTCGAGGCGGTCAGCATCTTCCGCCTCGCCCACAGGCTCTACGAGCTCAAAGTGCCGCTCATCCCGCGCATGATGACCGAGTACGCACACCAGATCACGGGCATAGACATTCACCCCGGCGCCGGGATCGGAGATTATTTCTTCATCGACCACGGCACGGGCGTCGTCATCGGGGAAACCTGCACCATCGGCGCGCACGTCAAGCTTTATCAGGGCGTGACGCTCGGCGCGAAGAGCTTCGATCTCGATGAGGACGGCCACCCCATCAAGGGCACCAAGCGGCATCCGGACATCGGCGACCACGTCGTCATCTACGCCGGGGCGACCATACTCGGCGGGCGGACGAAGATCGGCGCGCGCGCCGTCATCGGCGGCAACGTGTGGCTCACGCATTCCGTCGAGGCGGGGCAGAAGGTCTATTACGGCCCGGCGGACGGCGGGCTGGAGACGTTGTAGGGGGCGCTCTGCGGCATAACCGCATCGTCTGGAGATAAAAGCCGAGGACATCGGCTTTTTTCATACGGCGACGCGCGTTGAGGGATGCTGCTTCCCGATAGAGGGCGCTTATCGGATTATGTCGAAATCAAACGCAGATATACCTGTTTTTTTCGTAATATGATAAAATATGATAATCTAATCTTGTAAAAAAGCGTACATCGGCATCTCCGGTCCTTTTTATTGTACAGATCATGCCGGATAATAGCGGTATCGGAAACAGGGACGCCTTCATAAGCATACAACGTAAAAGGAGCATCATATGGATTTAATCGCGCATACGAGTGAGGACGGGCGCGAGCAGCCTTTTGAGGAGCATGCCCGGAACGTCGCTCGGCTTGCAGCGGATTTCGCCTCGGAGTTCGGGGCGCAGGCTCAGGCGTTTTCGGTCGGCCTTGCGCATGACGTGGGGAAATGCGCACCTGACGGACAGAGGCGCTTGCACGGCGAGCCGATCCGGGTGGAACATTCGGCGGCAGCCGCGGAGCTTTATGAATCAGCGCATCGTCCGGCGGCGCGCCTGCTTGCGTACTGCGCGGCAGGGCATCACGCGGCCTGCCGGACGGCGGCGCGTCAAGCGACGCCGAGGATATGCCCACGCTGATGGGCAAGCTCAAGCGGCAGCTCGGGCGAGAGGGAAATTATCTAGCATACGCGGATGCCATCGGTGAAATAGAGTTGAATCCCAGCCTGCCCGCGCTCGACCATGCGCCGCAGCACAAAGGTTTTTCTTATGCGTTCTGGACGCGGATGGTATTCTCGTGTCTGGTGGACGCGGACTACCTCGACACCGAAGCGTTCATGCGGGACGAGCCCTTGCGCACGCTGCCCCAGGCCGACCTGCGGACGCTTCTCGGGCGGCTTGAAGCGCGGCTCGGCCTGTTTGGCGGGCCGAAAGACGCGCTGGCGGTTAAAAGAAAAGAGGTTCTCGAGGCTTGCATGACGCGCGCAGCGCAGCCGCGCGGGCTGTTCTCCCTCACCGTGCCCACAGGCGGGGGGAAGACGCTCTCCTCGCTCGCCTTCGCGCTCAACCATGCGGTGCAAAACGGGCTTCGGCGCGTCATTTACGTCATACCATACACTTCGATCATCGACCAGACGGCGAAGGTGTTCCGGGAAGCGCTCGGACCGGAAAACGTGCTGGAGCATCACAGCAACGCCCGGTATGACGGCGGCGACGAGGACAGGAACGTTTACCGCCTCGCCGCGGAAAACTGGGACTTGCCCATAGTTGTGACCACCAACGTGCAATTCTTCGAATCGCTCTTCGGCCACTCGCCTTCAAGCTGCCGCAAGTTGCACAACATCGCCAACAGCGTCGTAATCTTCGACGAGGCGCAGATGTTCCCCATAGATCTGATGCTGCCGTGCATCCGCGCCATTGAAGAGCTTGTGCGCAATTACCGCTGCACCGCCGTGCTCTGCAGCGCCACGCAACCCGCGCTTGATGGTCTCTTCGATCCCCCGCTCCGCCCGCGGGAGATCTGCGCGGACCATAAGGCCTTGTATGCTGCGCTCCGCCGGGTGCGCTTCGCATTCGCGGGGGAAATGACGGACGCGGAACTGATCGGACGCCTCAATGCGACGGATCGCGCGCTTTGCATCGTCAATACCCGCGCGCAGGCGCAGGCGCTCTATCACGGGCTTGCCGGCGATGGTAGATTCCACCTTTCCACACTGATGACGCCGGAGCATCGAAAAGCGGTGCTGGAAGTGATCCGTGCGCGGCTGATCGAGGGCCTGCCATGCCGCGTGGTTTCTACAAGCCTCATCGAGGCGGGCGTGGATGTGGATTTTCCTTGCGTTTTCCGCGAGGAGGCGGGCATCGATTCGATTGTGCAGGCGGCCGGGCGCTGCAACCGCGAGGGCAGGCTTTCGCCTGACGACGCCGTCGTGTATGTTTTCCGGCCGGAGGAGCGCTATGTCTCAAGGCGCGCCGCGTCGCTCAGGCAGCCGGTGGACGTCGCGCGCAGCGTCGCAAAGGATTGTGTTGACATCGCCTCGCCCGAGGCGATCCAGAAGTATTTCACGGCGCTGTACGCGTTCAGGGGAGAGGCGCTGGACGCGCAGCGCATCGTTCACGCGCTGGACGCATGCGCCCGGAACGGACTGATGATCCCCTTCGCGCAGGTCGCCCGGCAGTTCCGCGTCATAGACGCGCCCACGCGCCCCGTACTCGTCGCGCTGGACGACGGCGCGCGGGGCATCGCGGAGGCGCTGAAACGGGGCGTCGCCTCCCGCCGCCTCATGCGGGAGGCGGCGAGGCACTCCGTCTCGCTCTATGAAGGGCAGTTCAACGCGCTGCGCGCGCTCGGCGCGCTCGAGTTGGTGGGCGAAGGGATTGCGGTACTGCGCGATACTTCCCTGTACTCAAATGAAATCGGTCTGCGAATTCCGGATTCCGCGGGCGTCGGTATCTATGCCTGAACGGGCGCGTTGTTCGGATTGATATAACAGCTATGAAAGGAAGGCGATGAAATGGCTTATGGCATACGCTTGGAGGCGTGGGGCGATTACGCGCTGTTCTCGAGGCCGGAGCTCAAGACCGAAAGGGCGTCCTACGAAGTGATGACGCCGAGCGCGGCGCGCGGGCTGGTCGAGGCTGTCTTCTTTCATCCCGGCATGCGCTGGGTGGTGGACAGCATATTCGTGTGCAACCCCATACGCTTCACGAACATCCGCAGAAACGAGGTCAAGGCGAAGGTGCTCGCAGGCGACCTCAAGGCGGCGTACGGCGGGGACGCCCGAGCGCTGTACATCGACGCGTCCAGGGAAATCCAGCAGCGCGCCTCGACGGTGCTGACGGACGTGCGGTACATCATCTCCGCCCACTTCGACATGACAGACAAGGCGAACCCCGGGGACACGCCCGAGAAGTTTTATGCGCAGACGATGGAGCGCCTCAAGCGCGGGAAGACCTTCATGCAGCCCTATTTTGGATGTCGGGAGTTCCCCGCAAACGTACGGCCGTACGAGGGTGCGCTGCCGCCGCCTCACGAGGAGCTTCAGGGTACGCGGGAGTTGGGCTATATGCTCTTCGGGATGGATTATTCCGACCCGGAGGACCTCAGGCCCGTGTTCTTTCGCGCGAAGCTCGTCGACGGCCTCCTGGACCTTCGGGAATGCGGGGTGACGGTATGATCCTGCAGGCTTTGGCGCGTTATTACGAGACCCTTGCCGAGCGGGGCGAGATCGCGCCGCTGAACTACGCGAAATTGGGCGTCTCGTTCGGCCTCTGGCTCTCCCGGGACGGCGGGATAGACAATATTGTCACGCTCAAACAGAGCGTGCAGCAGGGCAACAGGACCTACGAGAGGCCGCAATCCTTCCCCGTGCCGGAGCCGGTCGTTCGCTCTTCGGGCGTCGCGGCGAATTTTCTTTGCGACAACTCGTCGTATCTGCTGGGCGTCGACGAGAAGGGCAGGCCCGAGCGCTCTCAGGTTTGTTTTGAGGCGGCGCGCGCGCTCCATCTCGAGGTTTTGGGTGGCGCGTCCGGGGAGGCTGCGGCCGCCGTGCGGGCATTTTTTGAAAGCTGGCGCCCCTTACAGGCCGCGGGACATCCGGCATTGAAGCTCTATTGGGAGGAGCTCGTCTCCGGAGCGAACCTCGCGTTCCTGTCGCCGGACGGGCGCTTTGCCTTCGAGGATCCCGATATCCGCGCCGCGTGGGAGAGTTACCGTTCCTGCAACCAAAGCGAGACGACCGGCCAATGCCTCGTCACGGGGCGGGAGGGGCAGCCTCTCGCCGCAACCCATCCCAAAGTCAAGGGCGTGCGCGGGGCGCAGTCGAGCGGGGCCTCGCTGGTCAGCTTCAACGCGCCCGCTTACGAGTCCTACGGCAAGGAGCAGAGCCTGAACGCCCCCGTTTCGGAATACGCGGCGTTCGCGTACACTTCTGCTCTCAATCACCTTTTGGGAGACCCCGAGCATCGTCTCATCATGAACGGGGACACGGTGGTCTTCTGGGCGGAAAACGGCGAGGCCGCCTATCAGGACGCTTTCATGGAGTTCCTAGATCCCCGCGCGAAGACGGAGGAGGATGAGCTTCTTTTCCGTCTCGGGAAGGTTTATGGCAGCCGTTTGCGGCAATGAGAACGGCAACGTGCTGCTGCGCAGAACGCAATATCGCATCGCGGACGATGAAGATCAGAGCGTGCGGATCGCTCGGTCTTTCATAACGGCGAAACTCCACAATACCCGTTGGATGCTGGAGAGATTCACGCGGGATCATCCCATGCGCGTCGATGTGCCCGGAATGAAGGAAAGCTGCAGGTTCCTCGCCGAGAAAACACGCGAGACCGCAGCTTGCGCTGACGCCGGCAGCCTGCGCGGGCTGGAGGGCGTGGCCTCCGAACGCTACTTTTCGCATTTTAACGAGCTGATTCTCGCAGACGATCCTGGCTTTCGCTTTGAGGGCAGGAGTCGCAGACCGCCCAAAGATCGGATGAACGCGCTGGTCTCTTTTCTCTACTCGCTGCTTGCCGGCGATTGCGCCGGTGCGCTCAGGGAGGTCGGGCTGGACCCATATGTCGGTTTCTTGCATAAAGATAGGCCGGGGCGCGTTTCTCTCGCGCTCGATCTCATGGAGGAGTTCCGGTGCGTTTTCGCGGATCGGCTCGCGCTCTCGCTCGTAAACCTGCGCGCCTTGAAAGCGTCCGATTTTGACCGCAAGGAAAACGGGGCGATCCTTTTGAAGGATGCCGCCCGCAGGACCGTACTCAATGCGTGGCAGAATAAAAAACAGGAAACCATCACCCATCCTTATCTGAATGAGAAAATGCAGTGGGGCTTGGTTCCGTATGCACAGGCGCTGCTGCTTGCGCGATATCTTAGGGGCGACCTGGACGCATATCCCCCGTTTTTCTGGAAGTGAGGCGGAAATGATCCTGTTGATAACATACGATGTCAATACGGAAACGGCGGAGGGGAGACGCCGCCTGCGGCAAGTCGCGAAAAAGTGCGTCGACTACGGGCAGAGAGTCCAGAATTCCGTTTTCGAATGCTCGTTGGATGCCGTCCAGGCGGCGCGATTGCAGGCCGCGCTGGTTGCGCTCATCGATCGGGAGCGTGACAGTCTGAGGTTCTATAATCTGGGCAACAATTATAAAAATAAAATCCAGCATTTCGGCGCGAAAGCCGGCTATGACCCTGGAGGTCCATTCATCGTATGATGCCGAAACGCGGCGTCGGTGCGACCTACAAGCGCGCATAAAAACCCCGGCGTGTTCGCACCGGATTTATACGGTGTTTTCAGTTTTTTCTCAAAGAAAGTCATAATAATAACGCGCACGAGTCAATGGATTGGTGTATAATCCGTATAGCACACATAACCTAGCGGTCGCTCCCCTCGCGGGGAGCGTGGATTGAAATCCGTGGAATCCCGGCTGCACGGATTGAACTACGGTCGCTCCCCTCGCGGGGGGCGTGGATTGAAATTTCGTGCAGCGCAGCGATCGCCGCATCCAACGTGTCGTCGCTCCCCTCGCGGGGGGCGTGGATTGAAATTCATATGGATTGGGCGCCTCACCTGTCGCACATGCTTCGCTTCCAGCGTGGAGGAGCGCGACTACCCTCGCGCAATTGCAATTTATTCCATCTTTCGCGCCCGCTAAAATAGCTCCTCCGCCCTCTGGAACAGCACGGGCGTGATGTCCGGATAGGTGAGGTTTTCCGGGAGCGCGTCGAAGAACGCGATTTCCGCCATCTCGCTTGCGGGCAGCGCCGCAAGCTCCTCGATTTCGGCCGTGAACACCATGCCGTTCGCCTCGGAGGTTTCGTCCCCCGCCCGGTAATCGAACGCCGGCGCGATGCGGTATTTTACCGCGCCGGACTCCTCATAGAGCTCCCGTCTCGCCGCGCCGATGGGCGTCTCGCCCGCTTCGATATGCCCGCCCTGCGTTTCCCAGGTTTTCCTTCCCCGGCGCCGGCTCAGCATGATCTTTCCGCCGCATCGGGATAATACGACCACGAATTTATAGGATTCCAGCTCGTTGAGGGGATAGGTTCTGCACTGCATATTCGCCTCGGAAAGCCCTTGCCGCCGCTTCGCGCGGATCGGCACAGGGTAATTGATTAGAATGATAACATACGTGCTGCGCTGCGTACAACGTTCTGCGCCCCGCTTAGCCGGCCGCATGGCGGGTTTCTTTCGCGCCGTGGAGCATACGCGCCTCCAGCGCAACGCGGGCGCGGTGTTTTGAAGCCTTGAGGCTGCTGCCGACGGCAAGGGTGGCATCGCAGTAATAATGGAAAAGAAAAAATAATCTAAAACAGAATTAGGATAAATAATATTAATTCTAATATTGATATATTATTAGATTAGTATTATTATACATACAGAAAGTGAGGTGGGAGAATGGCAAAAATGATCGGATGCTGCCCTGCATGCGGAGAAGAGCTTTCTGTAAGAGTACTCGTTTGTGATCAGTGCGGGCTGGAACTCAAGAATCGCTTTGAACGATCGCGATTTGATTTTTTAGCGCAGGAACAACTGTATTTTTTACTTGTATTCCTTCGAAACGAAGGCAATTTAAAAGCCGTGCAGGACGAACTCGGTATCTCATATCCCTATGCGAAGAAGGCGCTTAACCAAATACTCGTAAAATTGCGCCTGACAACAGAAACGGAAAATGTGGAAATGGAGGAAGCTAACATGCTGAACGTGAAAATGGATGCAACCAGTTCAAAGGCGTCGGAAATCATCAAGGCAAAGCTTATCCAGGCGGGCGGCAAAGCGGAGGTGCGTTCTATTAATGGCAAGCTATATGAAATACGCATGGAAAGGGACGGGAAGAGCTTTCTCTGCGATCAGTTGCCCATTACGCCGCCCTATGAGTTTGCGGTATTTGACGTTATCGTGGATTTGCTTAAGCAAAACGGCGGTAAAGCATATAAAGGGAATGGACGCAATTATCGATTGGGTGAAGGCGGCTGTGAGGAAACGACTGTGGTGGGGGCCGTCGCAAAAAACTACGCCGGCAAAAGCAAGGGTCAATCGGTGTTTGATCCCGTGTTTGTGCTTGCCGCGGTTCTTGATTGGGCGGATATCGCGCACAACGAGCGCGGTTATCTGCAGCTTACTTCTTCGTATCTTATGCTGTGCGCAAAATAGCGATATGGACCGCATCAATTTCGCTATTGCTCCAGCCGGACCCCCGCACGCAGATGACGGATCGGTTCCTAGCGCACATACTCGTACCCGACGTTTTCGCCCGTGAGGTCGAAGACCTGCCTGCCGCCCTCCCAGAGCCGGAAACGGGCCGAGGCGCAGTTGCTCTCGCGGATGATCCCCGTCATGCGGCCGCGCACGGGGGATTTGAGTGGATGGCCCGGGGCGCCGTTCACGATGTTGACCTCCAATAGCAGCCTGCCCTGAGAAAGGCGGATGTGCTCCGGCGTCGCGGCGCGTATGCGCGCGCCCCGGTAGGTGGCGATGCGGTATTCTTTCCCCTGGTATACGATTGCGCAGATGCAGCCCGTGAAGCGCAGCCCGAGGAAGGGGATCTCCGCGATGGACGCTATGACGCTGCACGGCTCGGGAAAGACGTTGCACTGCACCCACTGGTATGATCGGGGGAAGGAAGTCCCGCCGTCGCATTCGATATAGCCCGTGCCGCCGTCGAAGGATATGGTTTGTCCGTCGATTATGACGGAGCCCTCGAGCGCGTGCCCCATGCTGATCACGCCGTGGCGGCACTCCATCGGCAGGTGCCGGAAAGGCCCCATGATGTCCGTTTTCAGACGCGTCAGCGGGCCGTACCGGATTTCCCCCCGCACGCCGGGCAAGTCGATTTTTACCCCGCGTTCTGAAAAGACGCAGTTGCCGGCGCGGATCGCGCCGTCGCGCACGGTGAGGCCCGAAACGTCGAACTGGCGGGAGCCGCCGCCGTAGATCATTTGGATGAACGCGCCGCACGCGGCGCTGCCGGGGATGAAGGCGACCGTTTCGCCGTCCCGCTGGTGCTTGAAGTACCAGCCGAGAAATCTTTCCTTTTTCATTGCTTCCGCCGTTTTGGATTTTACCCTTCCTCGCGCGGCGGCGTTTGCCGCCCGCGCCGCGATCGGTTCTAGTATTGCCCGTCCGCCATGCTCAAACGCGCCAAGCTGCATTCCCGCGCAGAAAAAGGCCGACTGCTTCCTGCAATCGGCCTCTGTTCATAGGTAAAACTTTGCGGCAAACCTTTCGGCCGGCTGGACATTACGTCTTTTCCGCGTAAAACTCCTCGACCGCCTCGAAGAACGCGTCGATATTGTCCCAGCTCGAGCCGCTCGGAATATCGCATCCCGAGGAGACGACGTAGTTCGGATACTTGCAGCAGGCTTCCATCACGCGCTTCGTCTCAACCTTCATGGATTCGGGCGTGCCGAAGCAGAACTGCGAGGCGGGGTCGATGTTGCCCAGGCCCAGCACGTCCGGGGGCATCTTCGCGAGCATGTCCTCCATTTTTACGGCGTTGCCGAAATGGTAGGCGTCCGCGTCCACGCGCAGGATGGAATCGATCATGTGGTAGGTGCTGTTGCCGCAGTTGTGATAGAGGAAGACGAAGTCGTCCGCTTTCGTCGCGGCGACGAGCTTCTGGACGTACGGCTCCGAGAACTTCACGGCGAGCCGCGGCGAAAGCAGCCCCGTGAGCGGCTCCGCGAGGACCACGCCGCTCGCGCCGGTGTCCTTATACGCGTTGATGTACCGGATCAGGAAATCCGTCGTCTTCTCCATGAGGCAATGCACCATTTCGGGCTTGCGGAAGCAGTGCATCATGATCTCCCCGACGTCCGCGAGCCTGCCCGCGAGCGAAAAGGGCCCGATCACGCCGGCGAACACCGGCCTGTCGGTGATGAGCTTGCACGCTTTTGTGACCGCGTCGATGCTGCGGCCCGTGCGGCCTTCGCCGACCGCGGGGATGCGCAGCGCCGCCGCCTGCTCCTCGTCCGCGACGGTGACGCCCACGATGGTCGGCACCTCGTTTTCGGAGGCGTTGAGCCGCGCGCCGAACGCTTCCGCCTCGATGGAAAGGTCCATCATGCTCACGCTCGCGAGCGAGGCGCAACGCTCGGCCACGGCTTTCATGCCCTCAGCCTGAAGCTCGCTGCTGCTCAGAAGCTTCGCGACCGAAACGTTCATCAGGTGGACGGACGGGAAAGAGAGGATCGGGAAGGCTTTCTTCTTCTGGGTTCCGATGACATCGAGGATCCATGGATTCGTGCTCATGCGCAATGCCTCCTTCAGCAATGGAATGTAGGATGCGGATTTTTCAGCCGATCAGGCGGTTGGCGAGGGCGATGGCCGAGGTGGCGTCGTGGGAGTAGTGCGCGCCGATCTTCTGGGCGAAGGCTTCCGAAAGCGGGGCGCCGCCCACCATCACCTTGACCTTGTCGCCGTAGCCCAGCTGCGCGAGCCGCTCGACGACGCTCTGCATGGCGGTCATGGTAGTGGTCAGCATGGCGGACATGCCCAGTATCTGCGGCTGCTCTTTTTCAATGGCCTCCATGAAAGCCTCTGTCGTGACGTTTATGCCGAGGTCGATCACGTTGAAGCCGTCTCCCTCGAGCATCATGGCGACGATCTTCTTGCCGATGTCGTGCAGGTCGCCCTCGACGGTCCCGATGATGACCTTGCCCTTCCGGCTCGCGCCGTCCCTCATGAGATAGGGCTTCAACAGGCTGTTGCCCGCCTGCATGGCCTTGGCCGACATGAGCACCTCGGGCACGAAGAACTCGCCCGCGCCGAAGTAGACGGCCACCTGGTCCATGCCCTTCATGAGGCCGGAGTTCAATATCTCCTCAGCCGGTACGGCCTGGGCCAGCGCCTGCGCAACATAGCTGGCGACGGACGATTCGTCGCCGTCGATGACGGCCTCGGCCATTTTACGGAAAAGTTCACTCATGAATGTAGCCTCCTTAATTATTTGTTCCCAAGCTCGAGCGCCTTTTGACGCCCGGCGATGATTTCGTTGAAAACTTTGAGCTGCGCTTCGCTCAAAAGCACCGCGTGGTCTTTTGCGAGGATCGTCCGCGCCTTTTTGTTGAGCTTATCCTCGGGGCTCGGGCGCCCCTCCTCGTGCCAGGCGGCGTACTGCTTGCGGTTCATGTATTTGGGATAGAACAGCTCCTCGCGGAAATGGGAGAAGGTGTGCTTCTGCGAGACGAAATCCCCGCCCGGGCCGACGGATTCGATCAAATCGAGCGCGAGCGACTCGTCGTCATACTGGACGCCCTTGACGAAGCGCTTCATGTAGCCGATCGTCTCGTCGACGAACAGCGTCATTTCGAGGTTGCCCACCAGCCCCGAGCCGGTGTAGCCGCAGTCGTGCACGAGGTTCTGCCCGCTCAGCAGCGCGCAGAGGACGCTGTAGCCCGCGTCGAGCCCCGCCTGCGCGTCCACGCGAAGCGCGTCGGTGCAGCCGGCCGTGCCGTATACGGGTAAATCGTAGAACTTGCCCATTTCGGCGACGAGCGCGTGCATCATCCCGAGCTCCGGGCCGCCGTAGATGTTGGTGGTGGTGCGCATGTCCATGGCGCCGTAAACATAGCCGTAGATAAAGGGCGCGCCCTTCTTTTTAAGCTGGTGCAGCACGAGCCCGGCAAGGCCTTCGGCGTTCCCCTGCACGAAGCTGCCCGAGAGGGTGACGGGCGACGTGCCGCCCGAAACGCCGCCCGCGGCATACGTGGTGGGGATGCCGTACTCGGCGCACAAGAGCAGTTTCTGGATGGCCTCCGTGCTGTTCATCAGCGGGGAAACCGGCTCGTTGTAGAGAAGCATCGTGGGGTTGCGGCGCAGTTCCTCGTAGCCGCCGGCAAGCTCCGCGCAGATGTCGATCATGGCCTTCAGGTTGCCGTAGCCCGTCGCCGTCACGAGGTTGGGCTTGTCGCAATAGGAGCGCATCGCCTTCAGGCTGAACAAGTCGTGCAGCTCCTGCGAAACGTCGCTGGCGAGGCCGTTGTTGGCGATGAAGCTGAAATGCTCGCACTCCGCGATGACTTTGGCGGAGTTCTCAAGGTCGGCGTATACCGCGGGGCGCACCTCGAGGGTGTTGATATCCCTGTGCATGGGCAGGTCGGTGCCCGTGCCGAAATAGACGTTGTTGCGCTCGAGGAACATCGTCCTCTTCCCGGAAGGGGAGGCGACTGCGATGCGGCTGGGGGCGCTGCGGATGGCCTCCTCCACCATGTGGGCCGGGATGCGCACCAGATTCTCCTTCACATAGGCGCCGCCCTCCCGGAAGAGCCTGAGCGCCTCCGGCTCGTAGACGACGACGCCGACGCGCTCCAGGATTTCCAGAGAGGCGTTGTGCAGCCGGTAAAGCTGGTCTTTGCTTGCGAAGCTGAAATGGAACGTCTGATTGAATACCTGGTTGGTATACATGGATTTCCTCCCCAAAATATAGAGTCATGGTTCAAACTGCGTGCCGTTTGCGCGATTTTTAAGATTGGACGCGCATTGCGCCCGCAACGCCGTCCAGAAAGGAAGTGCCGGCCGCCATCCGTGCGGGCGCCGCACAGGGTCGGCCGGTACATTGATTTTATCATTGGATGGGCTGTGGATGCTCCAAATATGCAGCCGGGCATTTAGACAATTTACAAACGCCGCGGCCGGGTGAAATTTATGGAATCTGCTGGAGCAGGTGGATCCGCACCGCAAGCGAGATGTCCGCGTAGAAGACGTAATCGGAATCCTTGTAGTGCAGCAGGCTCTTCATTTTATTGATGCGATAGCGGATGGTGTTGATGTGCTGGAAAAGATCGCTCGCCGTGTCCTTGAGCTGGCCGTTTTTGCAGACGTAGCTGATGGCGGTCTCGTAGAGGTTGCCGCCGGTTTTGGCTGAGAGTATATTCGACATGGACAATGCGCAGGATGCCGGGGAAATCGCGGCGGCGGATTATCAGTTTCATTGGCTGATCGCCGAGGCGACGCAGAACCCCTTCATCCAAAGCGTGTACGAAATTCTCGGGGAATCCTACTTGAGGCTATTCGATGACAACGTTTCCTATATGGGAAAGAAGGGAACAGAGTACCATAAAAAGATTCTGACCGCAATCGAGATGCGCGATGCGGAAACTGCCCAGCGATATATGCTTGAGCATCTGAATAACACGGCGCGAGAGATCATTACTGCCGGACTGGATCCCGAGCGAGCGGGCAACGTGTAAAAAGTGCCGCTCAAAGGCGCGGATTGTCAGCCCGAAAAGATCCCGAAACGCCTTCGTTCCGGGATGGCGTTTTCAACGTTTTGCAGGTACGCTCTTTGCCGAAAGCGTTTATCACAGCCTGCCCACAACCTTTCGGGACAGCCGCCCAATAGAGGAAAAATCACCGGCGCGCTCCGATTTCGCCTCCGCGCAGATCCTTGATGAGGTTGCGCGCTGCGGCCCAACTCATGTTACGCTCCGCGCATATGGTGGATGAGGAACAGTGGGAACCGATCACTACGTTATTGGGGCCATACCATGCGTCGTTAGGCGGCTCGTGCGAAAACGTATCGATTCCTGCACCGTAGATCCGGCCGTCCCGCAAAGCGACAAGGAGGGCTTCCTCGTCGATCAGGCCGCCGCGTGCCGTATTGATGAGGATCGCGTTCGGCTTCATCATAGCAATCTGTGCGGCGCCGATGAAATTCTTCGTTTCATTCGTGAGGGGGAGGTGCATCGAGATAAAATCGCACGTCCGGTAGATTTCCTCCGGCAAAGCACGCTTGACGCCGTTCGCCTGCGCGAAAGCTTCATCCCAGATCAGATCATACGCTATCACGTCCATGTCGAAGCCCCGCGCGCGCTTGGCGACCTGCCTGCCGATCGCTCCAAGGCCCAATATTCCCAGTTTGGCGTGGTTCACATCTACGCTGACAAGCTTCATCCACTTCCCCGCACGGCAGTTTCGGTCGATAAACGGAACTCTGCGGGCGACGGCGAGCATCAGCGCGAACGCGTAGTCCGCTACGGCCTCGCTGTTCGCCCCAGCGGCATGGGAAACCCGGATCCCATGCCGTGCGGCCGCCTCTAAATCGACGTTATCCAAGCCTACGCCGTAGCGCGAGATCGCCTTGAGCTTCGGCGCTGCGCCGATGACATCCGCATCCATGGGATCGACCCCCAAGATCACGCCCTCGCAGTCGGCGAGTTTCTTGATCATCGTGGCTTTGTCGAACACCTTGCCTGTATCATTGCACGCGATGGAAAAGCCCGCATCCTCCAACATGTTGAAGACGGCCGGATCTGTGGAGCCGAAGGAGCGCGGTGTAATCAGAACCTGCGTCGTTTTTCCCTTCATACGGGTCACCTAACGCTGCACGCGCCCGGAACTATCCCCGGCTATAAGCTTTTCGACCTCCTCGACAGATACCATATTGAAGTCGCCCTCGATGCTATGCTTCAGGCAGGAGGCCGCGGCCGCGAAATCGATGGCGTTCTGCGCGTCAAACCCGTTGATCAAGCCATAGATCAAGCCTGCGGCAAAGCTGTCCCCCGCGCCGACGCGATCGACGATGTGGATCTGGTATTTACGGGAAAAATAGTATTCTCCGCCTTCGCAAAGCATGGCGCTCCATTCGTTATCGCTAGCGGAAAGCGAAACGCGCAGCGTGATAGCCACTCTGGAAAAGCCAAAGCGCTCCGTCAGTTGCTTGGCCACGTCCCGATACCCGGCGTAACTCAATCTGCCATAGCCAATGTCGCTATCGGCCGCTTCGATGCCGAACACATCCTTAGCGTCCTCTTCGTTGGCGATGCACACGTCGATATAAGGCGCAAGTGCGGTCATAACACTGCGCGCCTGCTCGCGCGTCCATAGATTTTGGCGATAGTTGAGATCGCAGGAGACAGGGATGCCTTTTGCCTTGGCTGCCTTGCAGGCATCCATACACAGTTTCGCAACGTTTTTGCTCAACGCCGGCGTGATGCCGGTGAAATGGAACCAGTCCGCATCCGATAAAATCTTTTCCCAATCGAATTCCTCGCGCCCGGCCGCGGCGATCGCAGATCCGACGCGGTCGTAAATCACCTTCGAAGGGCGTTGCGCCGCGCCCTTTTCTAGATAATATACGCCGATGCGTCTGCCACCGCGCACGATCTCGGAGGTATTCACGCCGTATTGGCGCAGCTTGTTGATTGCGGCCTGACCGATTTCATGCTCGGGCAGCTTGGTTACGAATGCCGCGTTCACGCCATAGTTCGCAAGCGACATGGCGACGTTCGCCTCGCTTCCGCCAAAGGCAACCTCGAAGGTCTGTGCCTGCAAAAAGCGGTGGTAGCCTTCCGGCGCCAGGCGCAGCATAATTTCGCCGAATGCAACGACTTTTTTCATAAACATCCCCTTGCGTGGAAGTTGTATTGGTGATATGCTATTAGTACCGCAATGCGAAACCGGGTTTCATTAATCGCAATCATATTATACAAATTTCCGGGAAACTTGCAAACGATTATTTTGCTGCTAACATAAAAATCGCGAATGGAACGATCGTCGGCCCTGCGGCCGGCAAGGGAGCCTATCTATATGGAACAGAAAAGTACGGTTCAATCCATCGAGCGCGCGCTCAACTTGCTGGAGCTGCTGTCTCAAAAATCCGCGGGCATGCACCTGGTGGAGCTTTCAGAGGCAACCGGACTGCACAAAAGCTCCGTCCACCGCTTACTCCTCACTCTCGGAAATCTCGGGTATATCCGCAAAAACCAGGCTACGCAGTGCTATCAACTCACAATGAAGCTGTACAACATCGCCGGCCGCGTTGTGGAGGATATGGATATTTGGGCCGTCGCGAGGCCCCATCTCGACTACTTGCGAGATCTGACGGATGAAACGGTGCACCTTGTTTTGCGCGACGGGAACAGCATTATTTATCTTTACAAGGCGGAGTGTACGCATATGGGCATCCGCATGGCTTCATACGCCGGGATGCGCCGGCCTCTCTACTGTACTGCGACGGGCAAGAGCATCCTGGCCACGCTTACCGACGGCGAAGTCGCGCAGATCTGGAAGGAAAGCGAAATCCGTGCCTATACGGAAAACACCATCGTCGCGCTCGAGCCGCTCCGGGAGGAGCTCGCCGCCATCCGGCTGCGTGGCTACGCGTTGGATAACGAGGAAAACGAGTGCGGCGTGCGCTGCATCGGCGCCGCAATCCATGACTATTCGCGGCAATGCTCTGCGGCGTTCAGCATTTCCGCGCCGGTTTCGCGCCTGCCGGACGAGCGCGTGGAGGCCCTCGCGGAAACGATCCTCGCTACGCAACGGAGCATCAGCCAAGAGCTTGGGTACCTGCCGAAATAATCCCATAAGTTGTATGCTTAATTAAACTTTCCGAATTGACAGAGTGATGCTCTCCAACCGTTCATAAGGCTGATGGCGAAATCTTTTCATGAGAAATCAATTGATCATCGACGCAAGAAATCACGGAAAACGCGAATGCCCGGAGGATACGAAAAGAAGAAACTCCGTTGACAAAACAAGATTCGTATGTTAAATGTTGTATTACAACATCATCGGTTTCACAACGAAGCTCCATCAAGCGGACCAAGTACATAACACAAATGCGGTAAATGAGGGGGAGAGCAGCGTGAGGCAGATCACCATTGACGCGATGGCAACATATTTCGGCTTTCGTGGAAAAACTGCCGTCATAAGCGGTGCCGGCTCAGGTATTGGCGAGGGGATCGCCATCCTGTTCGGACAGCTTGGTGCGAACGTCGTTCTTTGCGGCAGACGCGAGGATAAAATCCAATCCGTCACGCAGCGCATTGTGGAGGAGGGCGGCAGCGCCATCGCCGTGCGCTGCGACATTGGCGTGCTGGACGATGTCAGGAACCTCGTCATGAAAACAATCGAAGCATTCGGAGACATCGATTTCCTCGTCAACAACGCGGCGGCGTTCGGCGGGACGCGGACGTTTGACAAGATGACCTACGAGGAATGGGACCGCGTCGTGCATGTGAACCTCACGGGTACCTACTATATGACCAACGAGTGCCTGCCGTATATGACCCGGAAAAAGAAGGGCAAGATCGTCATGATCAGCTCCACGTCCGCGTTGGGCAAGGATTTTGCGGATCCGCATTACGCCGCGAGCAAGTACGGCATGCTCAGCTTGGCATACGAGCTTGCCTCCGAGCTCATGCCCTACCGCATCAACGTCAATTCTCTGGTTGTGGGCAGCACACAGACCGAAATGCTCACCTACGGAGGCCGCACCCTAGAGGACGAGCTTAAGGGGCACAGGTGGTACCGGATCGGCACGCCCTACGATCAGGCGGCCGCCGCGGCGTTCCTGTGCAGCGAAGCCGCGGACTACATCACCGGCCACGTCATTTGTACGAGCGGCGGAAATCCGATGTATTAGGCGCGCACCCCTTTGCCGGCGTGCGAGTAGCGGGACAGCCGCACCGATGATCGATCAAATGAACGAACAGGAGAAAAAGCGATGAGACAGGTTACCGTTGACGCGATGAACAGGTATTTCGGGTTTGAGGGGAAGACGGCCGTCGTGACAGGCAGCGGCTCGGGTATCGGCGAGGGTATTGCCACCTTGTTCGGCGATCTGGGCGCGAATATAGTACTGTGCGGCAGGAGGCTCGATAAGGTCGAGGCGGTTGCGAAAAAAATAGTGGACAACGGCGGCCGGGCTATCGCGGTCAAGTGCGACATCGGCGTTCTGAAGGACGTGAAGAACCTCGTTGCCAAGACAATCGAGGCGTTCGGCGACATCGACATCCTCGTGAACAACGCGGCCGCCTTCGGCGGCGGCACGACCTTCGATAAAATGAGCTATGAGGAGTGGGACCGCGTGGTGCACGTCAACCTCACGGGCACGTATTATGTCACGAACGAGTGCCTGCCCTATATGACCCGGAAAAAGAAGGGTAAGATCCTTATGATCAGTTCCGGCTCCGCGCTGGGGGACGATTTCAGCGATCCGCATTATGCCGCTTCCAAGGGCGGGATGATCGGACTCGCGTACGACCTCGCCTCGGAGCTCATGCCCTACCGTATCAACGTGAACGCGCTCGCGGTCGGCCCCACCGATACCGAGGCGCTGCACTTCGAGGGCCGCAGCATGGAGGACGAGTTGCGCAACCTCAGGTGGTACCGCGTCGGCCTGCCCTACGATCAGGCGGCGGCGGCCGCGTTCCTCTGCAGCGAAGCCGCGGATTATATCACCGGGCATGTGGTCTGCCCGTGCGGCGGCTCCTGGACATATTGATCCGGCGGAGCCGGCAGCGCGCCACGCAGGCTGAAACCGCACCCAATCAACGCAAAATAAAATAACAGGAAGGAACAAGCGAAAATGAAGAAGCTCGTCAGAACAGTTGGACTATTTCTGGTTGTGGCACTCGCTGCCGGCTGCTTCTTTGCATGCGGCTCCCCGGCCGCGGGCAAATCGGACACGATCCGCATTGGCGCGATCGCTCCGCTCACCGGAGAAAACACCCTTTGGGGGCAGATCCTCGCCGAAACCTGCGAGATGCGCGCGAACGAGATCAACGAGAGCGGAGGCCTTCTGGGCAAAAAGATCGAGATCATCCGTTACGATACGCGCGACGACGCGGTGGAAACCACCAACGCGGCCCGCAAGGCGATCCAGCAGGACGGCGTGGTGGCCTTCGTGGGCACGGAATCCTCCACGACGACCCTGGCGCTTGCTGAGGTCTGCGAGGAGCTGGGCGTCCCGTTCGTGGCGACCTGCGCCTCGAACCTCAAGATCACCATCACCGAAGACGGCGCGACCCGCCCGTATTCCTTCCGCAGCGGCTTGAACGACCCGCAGCTGGGCGAGGTCATGGCGCAGTACGCGGTTTCCGTGCTGGGCTTCAAGACGATGGCGATCATCTACAACATCGGCCAGGACTATTCCATGGGGATCCGGCAGGAGTTCACCAAGGCGTTCGAGGCGGCCGGCGGCGCGATTGTGGCCGAGGAAGCGTTCAACAACGGCGACGTGGATTTCCGCTCGGTGCTTACCAAGATCAAGGAATACGAAGGCCAGTTCGACGCGGTCTATATCGCCTCCGGCTACTATAAGGAGATCGGGCTGATCTGCAACCAGATGGCGGAGCTGGGCATGGACTATGAAGTCGTGACTTCCGACGGCGCGATGGCGCCCGATATCTTCACGCTGGCCGGCGTGAACTGCGAGGGCCTGTATTTCCCCACGTCGGTCGACATCCATAACGAGAACAGCGCCGCTTTCGTGCAGCGCTACATCGACGCGTGGGATTGGGACCCCACCGAGAACGCGGCGGCCGATGCATTCCTCGCCAACGACGCGATCGAGATGATCTTCGCGGCGATCAAGGCGCAGGGCGCCGCCGACGCGGAGTCGATCCGCAGCGGGCTTGAGAAGCTCGGCACGATCTCCGGCGTCACCGGCAACATCACCATGGTGGCCGAAACGCACAAGACCCTGCGCGAGGTTCCGATCTACCACATCGAAAACCAGGATTACGTCCAGGTCGACCTGTTCATGCCCAAGGAATAAAGTGAAACGCGCGTGACGAAGCCTCCTCCCTGTCCGGGAGGAGGCTCCCCTCCAAAGTCAAGCCCGGGGAAGACGATGAAAGCGGGCGGGGCAACGCTTCAGGCGGAGCCGGCCGGTTTCAAATCGCAAGGAGGCAACGACATTGTTTTTGCAGCAGCTTATAAACGGTTTGTCTGTCGGCAGCGTGTACGCGCTGATCGCCGTCGGCTACGCATTGATCTACAGCGTGTTGAACTTCACGAACTTCGCGCACAGCATCGCCGTCACGATCGGTGCGTACGGCGTTTTCTGGCTCCTGACCCTTGTGATGGAAAACATCTATATGGGCATCGTCGCCGGCATATTGGGCGCGATCGCGCTGGGCATGGTGATCGAAACGTTTGCGTATCGCCCGCTCCTGCAAAAAAAAGCGCGGAGAACCTATTTTATGATCGTGGGGCTCGGCATTTCGGTGCTGGGCGAAAACCTCACCGTCATCGCGTTTACGGGCAAGCTGCGCGTTTTTCCCGTGAACTTCGCCGCGGACACCATCTCGCTGTTCGGCCGCAACATCGGCACGATCGATATCATGATTTTCGCGATCAGCGTCGTGGCGCTGGCGCTCGTTGAGCTGATTATCCGTAAAACCCGCCTGGGCCTTGCGATTCGCGCCGCGTCCTTCGATTTGGAAACCGCGTCCATCATGGGCGTGAACTCCTTGAAGCTGATCCTGTATGTGTTCATCATTGCCGGCGCTCTGGCGGGCATCGCGGGCGCCATGCTCGGCTCCAAGTATACGACGTATCCGACCCTGGGCGGCTTCTACACGACGAAGGCGTTCATCGCATCCGTCGTGGGCGGCTTGGGCAGCCTGCCCGGCGCGGTGCTCGGCGCGCTGCTCCTGGGGGTGTCCGAGTCGATGGTTTCGGCTTACGTCTCCACCTCGTACAGGGATTTGTTTTCCTATCTGTTTCTCATCATCATGCTCCTGATAAAACCGTCCGGCTTGCTCGGCAAGTCGAGCGAAGACAAAGCGTAGGGGGGTGCCGTAAGTGCTATCGTATTGGAGTGGCGTTGCGACGCTGACCGGCATCTATATGATCGCGATCCTGGGCGTGTCCGTGCTGTGCGGCTTCACGGGCCTGTTTTCCATGGGGCATGCCGGCTTTATGGCCATCGGCGGATATGTTTCGGCGCTGCTGGTGATGCATCTTCATGTGCCCATCGCCGTCGGCCTGATCGGGGGCACCGTCGCGTCCGGCTTCGTGGGCATGCTGCTGAGCTATCCTACGCTGCGCCTGCGGGACGACTATTTCATCATCGCGACGCTGGGCATCGGCGAGGCCATCAAGCTCATCATCCAGAACCTGCCCAATGTGACGGGCGGCGCCCGCGGCCTCACCGGCATCGAGCCGCTGCCTGTGAAGTGGCAGCTGTGGATCGTGTGCGGCCTCGTGGTTTTGGTCGTGGTGTTCATTACGGCGTTTTTAAAGACGAAGCACGGGCGCAACTGCGTGGCCATCCGGGAAAACGAGCTGGCCGCCACTTCCGTGGGGATCAGCGCGTTCCAACATAAAAAGCTGGCCATGACGATCAGTTGCGCGCTGTGCGGCCTTGCGGGCGGCCTTCTGGCGCATTACATGCATTACCTGCAGCCCAACATGTTCACGTATGTCAAATCGGACGAGCTCATCATCACCGTCATCCTGGGAGGGCGGGGGAGCCTGACCGGCACGATCCTGGCGACGCTCCTGCTCGTGCCCCTGCCAGAATATCTGCGCTTCGGTTTCGCGCAGGAATGGCGCATGGTCCTCTACGGCGTGCTGGTCGTGCTGGTCATATTGTTCCGCCCTTCCGGGCTGATGGGCACGCGGGAATTGACCCGGCGGGATATCAAGAACGGCGCATTGGCCGTGAAACGCCTCTTGAACAGGCTGTTCGGCGGCGGGAGGGAAGGCGGAAGGCGGAGCCGGTAAAACCGTGCCATAAGCGGCTGACTTTCAGGCTTTCATTTCAATGGAAGGGCAAGGGCGAAGACGAACATGAGCGCGAGCGCATATGCGTTGGAACTAATCAATCTGACAAAGAATTTCAGCGGCATCGTGGCGGCCGACGATATCAGCATACAGATCGAGGCGGGCCGGATCTACGGCGTCATCGGTCCGAACGGGGCGGGAAAAACCACGATGTTCAACATGATCACCGGCGTCTACGTGCCCTCCTCCGGCGATATCAAGCTGTTCGGCAGGTCCATCGCGGGCAAGCCGACGCATGAGATCGCCAATCTGGGCATCGCGCGCACGTTCCAGAACATCCGCCTTTTCAACGACCTGAGCATCTATCAGAACGTGCTGACGTCCTGCCAGCAAAACCTGAATTATACGTTTGCGGGCGGCATTTTCAAAACGAAGAAATACCGCGAGCAGGAAAAAGCGGCGGGCGAGTTCTGCCTGAAGCTGCTCGAGAGCATAGGCCTGCTGGAGGCGAAGGACCAGCTCGCCCACAACCTGCCCTACGGCTTGCAGCGCCGCCTTGAAATCGTGCGCGCGCTCGCGACAAGGCCCAAGGTGCTGCTGCTCGACGAACCTTCCGCCGGCATGAACGAGGAGGAGTCCGCCGCGCTCATGGAAATCATCCGGGACATCCGGGACGAGTACGGTTTGACGATCGTGATCATCGACCATCATATGGAAGTCATCATGAACGTCTGCGAGCGCATCTCGGTTTTGAATTTCGGCCAGTTGCTCGCGACGGGCACGACCGATGAAATCCAGACCAACCAGGCCGTCATCGACGCTTATCTGGGGGTGGAAGAAACATGCTGAAAATTGAGGATTTGCAGTTCTCATACGGCAAAATACAGGCGCTCAGGGGGATCGACCTGGAGTTGAAGGACGGCGAGATCCACGCCGTCATCGGCGCGAACGGCGCCGGCAAATCGACGCTGCTGCGCTGCATCGCCGGCATCCTGCCGACGCAGAAAGGCGCGATCCGCCTAAACGGCGCGCCGATCCCCTCTCAAACCCACATCGTGGTGGGAATGGGCGTTTCCCTCGTGCCGGAGGGCAGGCGCATTTTTCCGAACCTGTCGGTGGAGGAGAACCTGCTCATGGGCGGCTACCTGGTGAGGGACCGCAAGCCGGGGCTCCTGCGCTCGTTCGAGATGTTCCCGCGCCTGAAGGAGCGGCGCAACCAGCGCGCGGGCACACTTTCCGGCGGAGAGCAGCAGATGCTGGCGATCGCGCGCGGCCTGATGTCGGACCCGAAGGTGCTTTTGCTGGACGAACCGTCCCTGGGGCTCGCGCCGCTGATCGTCAACGACGTGATGGCCATCATAGACGACATCAACGGCATGGGCGTCTCCGTGCTGCTGGTGGAACAAAACGCGCGCAAGGCGCTCGCCATCGCCCATTCGGCGAGCGTGATGGAGCTCGGCCGCATCGTAAAAACCGGCACCGGGGACGAGCTGGCGCGGGATCAGGCGGTGATCGACGCGTACCTGGGCAAGAAGAAAGCAAGAGCTGCGCAATAACATCCAGCGGAGGATTTTTTATGACGAAGGATTTTTTGAAACTCGGCGGCAGGGTCGCGATCGTGACCGGCAGCGGCAGCGGCATCGGCATGGATATCGCCATCAAGCTCGCGGAGTACGGCGCGAAGGTCATGCTTTGCTGCCGGACCGAAAAAAACGGCTGCGACGTCAAGAAGCGGATCGAGGACGCGGGCGGCGCCGCCGAATACTTCCGCTGCGACGTGATGGACTCGAAGCAGGTGGACGCGCTGATACGATATACGCTCGACTGCTTCGGCCGCGTCGACCTGCTGGTCAACAACGCCGGCGGCGGCGCGCCCTCCCGGGAGTTCTATGACCTTTCCGACGAGGATTGGGACTATATGATCCGGTTCAACTTGTACAGCCAGTTCTATGTGACACGCGCCTGCTTCCCCCACATGATGAAGCAGCGGTATGGCAGGATCGTCAACATCAGCACCGGCTACGCCATCGGCGGGGGGGACTGGTGCGCGGCGTACGCTTCCGCCAAGGCCGGCGTCATCGGCTTTACGACTTCCATCGCCAAGGAAGGCGCCCCCTATAACATCACATGCAACGTGATCCCCGTGCCGACGACCGACACCCCGGCGATGCGCGCCTGCGACACCCCCGAGCAGATCGAGGAGGAGATCGCCGCCACGCCGCTCAAGCGGATCGCCACGACCGACGACATCGCGAACGCGACGATGTACCTGCTCTCGGACGCCGCCTCTTTCGTGACGGGCCAGATCCTCGCGCCCAACGGCGGCAAGCGGATGCTCGTATAACCGCCGCGCCCGCTCGGCGGTTGCACGAACGAGGCGCTTGCCGTACCGGCCAGCGCCTCGTTGATCCTTGGCTGAATGGGATAGGGGACGGGTGGGCGAAGCTCAGAATTCGACGCGGTAGGTTTTGTCCCTGATGCCTTCCATGGACATATGGGCGTTGCACAGCTTGCTGTACAGGCGCCACTGATCGCTAATCCCGGGAGCCATATGCCTGTAGTATTCCTTTACCACGTCGCGCGCATAGTCGTGGGCTACAAAGTGGCCGCTGTCCATATTCGCGAAGGACTTCGCCATGGCGAGTCCCGCGCCAGGCTCGGCAAACATATATCGCTCAAGGAAATCGCCCGCCTGCTGTTCGCTCCATTTGCCGTCCCAAACCTTGCGGCTTGCCTCAAGCTTGGCATAACCGGCCGCGTCGCAGAATTTGTGCCAGAGCGGCATAAGCTCCGCGAGACCACGGTCGAGCTTCGCTGCGGCGAATACCACGTCGCGCTCGAAATTCGCAAGTTCTTCGACGTTGTTGTCGAAGCACATATATACGGAGCAGCGCGCCGCGCCCTCCCAATAGGCTGAGGAAGAGGAATACTGGGAAATGATCGCCATCTCGGGCCAGCAGGTATCGACCAAGGTCTGAGTGCGCTTGAGGAAATGAGTGACGTGCCCCGGCTCGCATTCGTGGCCGACGCACTCGACGATCTTGTCGACTGTCCAGTCATAGCTGAGGTTGTAGTTGCGCTCATATTCGACACGCTCGTAGTCGTACCCGAAGAGAATCGATAAAAATGCCATATTGTCCGGCAGGTCCCTGACGCGGGTGCGGAGCAGACTATAGGGCGGCACCTCGGGCATGCGCTTGAGCGTCATGTCGTGGAACGCCTTAGTCGTGTCGGTGATCGTCGCCAATAGGGTTTCGCGCGGGATGCGCACCCTGTTGAGGAACGCCTGGATTTTCTGCGTATGCGAGCCGCCGCCCGGCAGGGCCTGCCCCATTTCCCGCACGGCGTCGTCGAATCTGCCGTAATCGTATTCAGGCGCGACGAGGCAGTACAGTTCCCTGGTCATTTCGTCGAAGGAGAACGCCTCTCCGAGCATCATGCGCGTGCGGACGTTGAGGTGGTTCACGTGATCGATGAGGTAATCCACGCGCTGCATCTCCGCGGCTTCGGCCGTTTTTTTATAAAGCCCCAGGCAGGCCAGCAGGTGGCGCGATTCGTCTCGGATATCCTCCAGCGTCTTGCCGTGCTTGCGGTCCGCGATCTCGTAATCCGGTATGATCTTATAGTCCCTGCTGAAGCGCATCGACGTCCTTCTCCAGAACGGGCCTTCGGCATACCAGTAGATATCCCAAAGGTCATATCTCGTCTTGCACAGCGCGAGGTTAACGTACGCTTCGGCAAAGGTGTTCAAGGTGGCTTCGGTCATGGTTGGCAACTCCTCGTATCATGTATTTGCGGCTTGATTGGCAAGCAACCGCATGAACTTGCGGGCGCGTCCGCCGTATGGAAGAAACCGCTCTGCCCGTGCGCGCGGCTTACGCGGTGTGAAAGGCGCTTTCGGCGCAGTATTCCGCGATCTCCCTGCCGGTCGCGATCCATATGTCTCCCTTGGCCTTCACCTCGTCGAGCAGTTCCTCGAGCATGAAGAGCTTTCCCTGCTCGCCCGTTGCCTGCGGGTCAAGCTGCAGCGTATACAGCGTGCCCCATCTGTGCGCGGCCTCGAGCTCGATCTTCCAGTTTTCCAGAACCTTGTCGATGCAGGCGACGCGCGATTGGCCATAGGGCACCGGCGGATCGAAGTTGAACACGAAATAGGGCAAATCGTACAGGCCCCAGTTGAGCGGCAGCTCGAGCAGCCCGGCGGGCTGGCGCACGTAGGGCACGTCGTCGTCGTTGAGGGAGCTCGAATAGGCGAAGCCGAGGGATTTTACGATGCAAAGGGTTTCCTCGGTGATCTCGCCCTCGGGCATGCGGAAGCCGACGGGCGTTGCGCCGCTGATCTCCGTGAGGATCCGCTTAGCCTCCATGAGGGCCTCGCGCTGCTGAGCAGCGGCGAGCAGGGCGAGGTTCTCGTGCTCGTTGCCGTGGCAGCCGATTTCGTGGCCGCGGGCGGCGATGCTTTTCACATCCTCAGGGTAACGCCTGGCGACCGCGCCGGGGATGAAGAAAGTGGCCTTCACGCCGTAGGCGTCGAACACGTCCAGGAGCCGGGGCAGGCCATACTTGATTCCGAGGCTCCCCATCAGCTTGAAGGGACCCTGATCCACGTCGGCGTCGGGATAGTAGATGCGGCCGAAGTATTCCGCGTCCAGGTTCACGCTGAGCATCGCGGCGCATGTTTTCCCTTCCGGCCATTTGAATTTCTCGATATACATTTCTCAACCCTCCACAGTCGCTCTGTAGTGCATGGCGATCTCCTCGCAGGTAGCCACCCATACCCGGGGGTTGGACGCGAGGTATTCGCAGAAATTCCGGAGCATCAGCGCCCGGCCCGGCGAACCCGCAACCTGGGGATGGAACGCGGTGCTCACCGTGTTGCCGAAGCGCACGGCCCCCTCGACCTCGCGGATGAAGTTCCTGAGCGTGTGCGTATACGGGGCGATGCGGGGCATCCCCGCGAGCACGGGCGGATAGGAGTTGAAAACCGTGAGTATGTAGTCGTCCATCTCCGCGCGGCAGGGGATGGTGACGGCGCGCGTCTTGGTGCCGTTTACGGTGTAATACGCGCAGTCGTCCCCTATTAGGTCGGAGCTGTTGTAGATGCCGCCGCCTTTCGTATAGAGCCACTCCTCGGTCCGGGGCAGCAGGGGCCCGCACGGGCGGAAGCCGACGGCGCGCACGCCGGTATTGCGCTCAAAAATCTGTTGGCAGCCCTCGAGGTAAGCCATCTGCTCCTCGAACGTGGCGCCGTAATCCTCGCGATGGTCCCAGCCGTGGTGCGCGATTTCGTGGCCCGCCTTCAGAATGAGGTTCACGAGTCCCGCGTGCTCCTCGACGATGTCGGCCGGGATGAACCAGGTCGCCTTCATGTTGAACTCATCAAGGATCTCCAGCACGCGCAACGCACCCTTGTTCGGCCCGTACAGGCCGATGGAGCGGCCCTTGATGTACCGGTCACCGTTGGGCAGGCGCCGGGTCTTGTTTTCCCAAATCGTGTCGCCGTCCAGATCGAATCCGAAGGCAAAGGCGGTCGTGCCGCCGTTGGGCCATATAATGCTCATCGATTTCCCCTCGCATGATTGTTTTCAATGATTATCTACTTGTAATACCAATACAGAAAATATACCATACGCGTGCCGAAGCGTCAAGGACGTCTTCCATTTTGTGCTGACTTTCCGGCGATGCGACGTGGTTTATACTGCGAAACTTGAACCGGTTAATTCGTCAAAAAATCTCGCGTATCCATTTGCTGCAAAAAAGCGTATTGACGGGCCCCAACGACTGTGATATTTTATAATTGGGAATAAGTTGTATTACGAATTATCGGACTCAATACGAGGCGGGGATGAAAGTCTTCCGTTACGGCCTGCAGGCACGATCCGATCATCAGGAGCGTTGCGATGTGTGAATCTGAACACGGATATGGCGCAGCAAGAGTATGCGATCTCATTTCGAACAAAAAGATTATTGCCATCTGTCGCAGCATATATGGCGGCGAGTTGGTCGCGTTGGCCGGTGCGCTGCTCAGAGGCGGTGTAGGCCTGATCGAGGTGACATTCGACCAAGCGGACGGAGACAATCTACGCAAAACCTCGGAGGCGATCTCCATGCTCTCCGCTTCCTTCCCCGAAATGGCCGTCGGCGCCGGCACAGTCGTCAGGCCGGAGCAACTCGATGCGGCCACAACGGCCGGAGCCTCCTTCATCGTTTCGCCAAATGTCGATTCCTTTATCATCGCGCAAACCAAGCGTAAGGGCCTCGTGTCTATACCGGGCGCCATGACGCCCACGGAGATTGTTCTGGCTCAGCGTGCCGGCGCGGATTTCGTCAAGCTCTTTCCCAGCGGGCAGCTCGGCACAGCCTATATCAAGGCCGTTATGGCGCCGTTAAACGACGCGAAGCTCATAGCGACCGGTGGAATCAGCGCCGATAACCTCGACTCTTTCCTCGCGCTTGGCATGACAGGCGCGGGCATAGGCGGCGAGCTATGTGATAAAACACTCATCTGCGGCGGGCGCTTTGACCGAATTGAAGAAATTGCACGGATCCTTACAGATATCGCAAAGCGCTATTCCGCCGGAACGCTTCAGAAAAGCTGGGCACAAGACTAATTTTTAAGTATTTTATGCCTCTAATTATGCGGGGGGTGGCCATCCGATAGCTAGCCTGCGCATGGAAAACCGATTCCGCCGACCACTTGTACCTATGTGCATAGGTTGCCACGCCAAACGCCTAATAGACCTATCTAATATATACCCCTTGTCAAGGACAATTTGAAAGGGTTGCCGCTCATGGTAACTGCTTTCAGGTATGATATTTTTGCTTTATCCGGCGGAGGGCAGGGCCGCGCCGGAGAGCGACCCAAGCGCCGCGTGGGGTTTGTGGGTTTGGGAAAGCTGTTTGGCCGGTAATATATGATACTCGTGGAGTGAACGTTTCTCCCTCAAAGTTTCAAACTCCAAGACAACGCTTCATCAACCCATTGTAAACCCGAAACACTCTCATAAAACGCACCAGCATCAAGCGCTTCAAATACCATAAACCTCAAGAGTCCCTAGATATCTAGCCTATTTCCGCCTCATATATCAAAACCCGCCTCACTCCGAAGCGGGTTTCATTGTATCAACCGATGTTGATAAGGTGTCTAAAGAACACGCGGGTGATACAAATGAACGAAGGAGATAGCAGTTTCAAGAACTGATTATGGAATGAACCCCTGCCCGCTGCTTCCCAAAGATGTGAAAATCCTGGTTGCCTGTCATTCAAGCCTACCCGATATATTCCTCGAACCTTCTCAGGCTGGACTTGCGATAGCTTTCGACCCGCACGGGATTGTCAAGCGCCATCTTGCGCGCCATCGCGTAGATCAGGTGCACGGGCGCGCTGATGTCCATGCAACCGGTTTCGGCATCGAAAAACGGCTTGGCGCAGATCACGTGCGAGGCCATCTGCGCGAGCGGGTTGAGCTTGCTGTCGGTGATGAGCAGCGTGGTGCTGCCGCGTTGAACGGCCAATTCGAGCATGTCGTGGGTGGGCTTGTAATGCGGGGCGAAGGAAACCACAAGCACTGTGGCGTTTTTATGCAGATGGCGATAGATCTCGTTCGTTTCAAACAGCAATCGCGCGAAATCCACGTTGGGCCGGATGTCGTCGAACAGATGCAGCGCGTGCGCGGCGACGCCGAAGGAATCCATGTAGCCGATCAGCAAAACGCTTTCCGCTTCCATCAGCACGCGGCAGAAAACATCGAACTCGGCCGTGTCGAGCGCGCCGTACATATCCCTGATGCGCCGCGCCCCGCCGCTTGCGAGCGGCAGATACGGGTTGTCCGCCATGGCTTCTTCCGGGGAGGAATGGGAACGGTTCATCCTGGCGAGCAGCTCGTCATAAAGCGCCCTTTGCATTTCGGCATAGCCGGAATAGCCAAGCAGCCTCGCGAATCGCACCACCGTCGCCTCGCTGCAGCCGATCTTCTGCGAAATGGCCGCGAGCGGATCGACGAGCATGTCGTACTCGTTGAGCTGCATGAAGTGAACGATTTTCTGCTGCGATTTGGTCATGCCGCCGTATTCCGCGGCAATCCTTCCCATCGTATCCATAATCTAAATCCTTTGCTAAATGAATTACGCCGCGCCCCGATGCGCCCAAGTATACATAATCGTCAATGGGGATTGTACGGCGCAGACGCGCCGATGTCAATGAAAAACAGCGCGCCGCGCGCATAAGCCGAATCTGAAAAATCTTCTCTATATAAAAAAAGCGCGTCCGTCCGGGACAGTGATCGTATGCATGCGCAGAATCTGTAAGTTGACAACGTATAAGTATGGTCTTATAATGCTTTATGAGTAAACGCTACATTTTACACGATAATGTAGCATATGCTACATTATGACAAAAACGGTCAGCCGCGCAATTCCAGGAACAGCCTTATCCTCGCGATCAGGCCGGAGCATCCGGCACGGATTCCCGCGCCCGCGCGTTTGGCCAGCAAAGCAAACCGCAGGCGATCGTTTTACCATATGCCGCATGCCGCTTTCGCGGAAGGCCGCGCGGCATACAAAATCCAAGGCCATCCACGAATCAATAGAAAACCGGGAGCGGAAAAGCCAATGAAAAAATACATCGTCAAAAAACTGCTCATCAGCATCATCACCATCGTATTGGTGATGACCCTGAACTTCGTGCTCATGCACATCGCCCCCGGCGATCCGACCACGATTCTTCTTGGCAGGAACGTCGCAAACCCCGAGTTGAAAGCGGTGCTCGCGGCGAAATACGGCCTCGATAAACCGCTGCACGTTCAGTATTTCCGTTATTTCGGGCAGCTTCTCCGGGGCGATCTGGGAGACTCCATCATTTTCGGAAGGCCTGTTGTAGATATCATCGGCGAAAAGCTCGGACCTACGCTGCTGCTGGTGGGCGTCGCCTCGGTGATCGGCCTCGTCCTCGGCACGGCCGCGGGCATCGTGGCCGCGCGCAAGGAGGGCTCCGTCGTGGACGCGCTGTACTCGGGCGGGGCGTATTTCCTCAACGCCATGCCCGGCTTCTGGCTCGCGCTCATGCTGATCATCGTCCTCGCGGTCAAGCTCGGCTGGTTCCCCTCCTCGGGCATGGAGGATGTGCGCGCCAACTATACGGGCATCAAGCGCGTGCTCGACGTGGCGAAGCATATGTTCCTGCCCATGCTTACCCTGGTCCTCATCGATATCCCCTATTACTTCCGCATCGCCAAATCCTCCGTTATCCAGGTCAATAACGAGGATTACATCATGACATACCGCGCCGCGGGGATGAGCGAAAAGCGTATTTTTCGCAAATACGTATTGAAAAACGCCATATTGCCCGTGGTGACCATATTCGGCATCACCCTCGCGTACCTGATCGCCGGCGTCGCGCTCATTGAAGTCGTGTTCGCGTGGCCGGGCACGGGGCGCGTCATGCTTACCGCCATCAGCCAGCGCGACTACCCCGTGCTGATGGGCATCTATCTCATCATGTCGATCACGGTGTGCGTCACCATGATCATCATCGATGTCATCTACGCGGTGCTCGATCCCAGGATCCGCTACTAATGCGCGAAGGTTGGATGGATAGAATGAAAAAGCTGTTGAAAACTCTTTCGGCCATAACGCAGGACAGGCAGTTTTTCGCCGGCCTCATCGGCGTCGCGATCCTGCTGCTGCTCGTCGTGTCCGCGCCGCTCATCACGAAATATCCGGCCGATTTTTACGGGCCGGACAGCCTCGCGGAGCCGGGTTCGCCGGGGCACTGGCTGGGCACGAACCACATGGGGCAGGATATCTGGTCCATGCTGGTATACGGCACGCGCACGTCCCTATGGGTGGCCATCGTGGCGGCGTTCATCTCGGGCAGCATCGGGCTTCTCGTCGGCGGAATCGCGGGATTTTTCGGCGGCAAGGTGGATATGGTCATCTCGGAAATCATCAATATCTTCATGATGATTCCCGATCTGTTCCTCATTATGCTCGTGGTGGCGCTTTTCGGAAACAGCCTCACGAACGTGATGGTGATCATCGGCCTCACCACATGGCCGCGCAACGCTAAGCTCATGCGCGCGCAGACGCTTTCGCTCAAGGAGCGCGTGTTCGTCATGGGCGCGCACGCCATGGGCGAAACGCGGGGCCAGATCCTATTTAAATACATCATCCCCAACGGCATGTACCCCGTCATCTCCAACACGACCATGAGCATGGCGTACGCGGTGCTCACCGAGGCCGCGCTCTCGTTCATGGGCCTCGGCGACCCCAACGTGATCAGCTGGGGGCAGATGATCAACGACGGGCGCAACTACATCACCTACGCGCCCTGGGTATCGGTTCTGGCGGGGCTCGCAGTGGTGTTCACGGTGCTTGTTTTCAACCTTCTCGGGGACGGTCTCAACCACATCCTGAACCCGCAGAAGCTGCAAAGGGGGGAAAGGTAAATGGCGCGCGTACTCGACGTAAGGAACCTGTCCGTTACCTATAAAAACAAGAATAGGAGCGTTTACGCGGTGAACGGCGCTTCCTTCTCGATCGATCAGGGCGATTCGATGGGGATCGTGGGGGAGAGCGGCTCCGGCAAATCCACGATGGCGATGGCTCTCCTAAGGCTGCTGCCCGCGAAAAAGACCGCCGTGGAGGGCGAGGCCGTTTTCCTCGGGCAGGACTTGCTGAATATGCCGGACGAACAGCTCAACAAGCTGCGCTGGAAGAACCTTTCGGTCGTCTTCCAAAAGGCGATGAACTCCTTCAGCCCCGTCCACCGCATCGGCGACCAGATCGAGGATATCTACCGCATCCACGAGCCCGACGCCACAAGGAAGCAGGCGCACGAGCAGGCCGCGAAAATGCTCTCGCTCGTCAACCTCAACGAACGCGTCTACCGGCTCTACCCGCACGAGCTCTCGGGCGGCATGCTCCAGCGCGTGATGATCGCCGTGAGCCTGCTGCACGAGCCGGAGCTCCTCATCATGGACGAGGCGACCACCGCGCTCGACGTGGTGACGCAAGGGCAGATTCTCCTCGAGCTCCGGAAGATGGAGAGCGAGCTTAAGACGAGCCGCATCATCATCACGCACGATATCTCGGTGGTGTCAAGCTCATGCAACAAGGTCGCCGTCATGTACGCGGGCGCGCTCCTCGAGTCCGGGCACGTTTCGGACGTGCTCGCGCGCCCCGCCCATCCGTATACGAAAGGCCTGCTCGCCGCGTTCCCGCCGCTTCGCAGCAGAAGGATCGTGCTCGAGAGCATCCCCGGGTTTTTGCCGGATATGTCCGTTCGCCACGAAGGCTGCATATTCGCCGGCCGCTGCCCCGAGGCGATGGAGAAATGCAAAACGGCCGCGCCCGCGCGGACCAACCTGGGCAACGACCACTTTGTGTCTTGCCATCTGATCGAGGTGGAAAAGCAATGAGCGGCAGCTATATTGAAATTCAGGATATTTCGAAATTTTACCCCGTCAAGGGGTCTGGCACGCTGTTTGGCGGCAGGCGGAGCCGCAAGCTCGTCAAGGCGGTCAACGGCGTGAGCATCGGCATGGCGCAGGGCGAGGTGCTCGGCGTCATCGGCGAATCCGGCTGCGGGAAATCGACGCTCGCAAGGCTGCTCACGAGGCTTGAGGCGCCGAGCGCGGGGGATGTGTTCATCGGCGGCGTATCGACCGGGAAGATGATCGAGGAGGACGCGAAGAAATTCTACCGTACCGTGCAGATCGTTTTCCAGAACCCATACGATGCGTTCACCCCGCGGGATACCATCGAGCAGCTCCTGAGCCGCCCGCTGAAAAACCACGGCATCTGTCCGGATAAGGCCGCGCGCCGCAGGCGCTGCGTGGAGCTGCTCGAATCCGGCAACCTCCGGCCCGCCGACGATATCCTCAAGCGGTATCCGCACGAGCTTTCCGGAGGACAGCTTCAGCGCATCGCGATCCTGCGCGCCATGTCGCTGGACCCCGCCGTCATCGTGGCGGACGAGCCCGTTTCCATGCTCGACGTTTCCGTGCGCGCGGATATCATCAATATGCTGCTCGAACAGAGCGTCGAGAAGAAGGTGACGGTCGTTTTCATCAGTCACGACATCGCCCTGACGCGCCATGTCGCCGACAACATCGCGGTGATGTACCTCGGCCGCGTCGTCGAATACGGCGCCGCGGACGCGATCATCGACAGCCCGCTGCACCCGTACACGCAGGCACTGATTTCGAACTGCGCTTCAATCGATATTTTCGATAAAACCGAGCCGATCCGCATAGACGGCGAACCGCCCACCCCGATCGACCCCGGCCCCGGCTGCTTCTTCGCCGACCGCTGCCCCGTCGCGGGAGCGGAATGCCTGAAGGAATACCCGCCGACCACGACGCATGAGGGCGGTCATCGCGTCGCCTGCTTTAAGGTTTGATTGCCGCGCGTTTCGCGCGCATCAAATAAATGACATTTAGGAGGAAAAGCCATGAAAAAAGCGCTCGCACTGTTAATGGCCATGCTCGTGCTTGCGTCCCTGGCCGCGTGCGGAGGTCCCGCGTCCGAAACGGGCACCCCCACGAACGCCGGCAGCCCGAACAAAACCGACGGCGCCGGAGAAACCGCACCCCCCGCTCCCGCCGAGGAGCAGACCCTCGTGGTCCGCAGCTACGGCGATCCCCTGACGCTCAACCCCAACACCACGGGCGACGATTTCAACTACGCGGTGGCGCAGAACGTCTACAACCGCCTTTTGAAGCTCGACGCCAACAAGCAGCTCATCCCCGACCTCGCAAGGAGCTGGGAGACGAGCGACGACGGTCTAAGGATCACCTTCCACCTCGCTGAAAACGCCTTCTGGCATGACGGCGAGAAGTTCACCTCCGCGGACGTGAAGTATACTTTCGAGACGATCGCCGCGGATTCCGCGCTGATCGCGAACTACCTCCTGAGGAACCTCGACCACGTCGAATGCCCCGATGAGAATACCGCCGTCTTCGTCATGAAGAGCCCCGACATGGGCATTCTCGGCTACCTCGGCTGGTACGGCACGTTCGTGCTGCCCAAGCACTTGTTCGACAACGGGCAGCCCTGGGGCGAGAACCCCGCCAGCGAGTCGCCCGTCGGCACCGGCCCGTTCAAGTTCGTCAGCTATACCCCGTCGGTGAGCATCGACCTTGCGAAGAACGAGAATTACTGGGAAACCGAAGTCAGGATCGACAAGCTGATCTTCAAGATCATCCCGGACACCACCACCGCTGTGCAGGCGCTGCGCACCGGCGAGATCGACTATCTCGACGCGGCTCCCAACACCGACGTCGCCAGCCTCCAGTCGGAAGGCTACGCGGCTGTTCTGAACGTCTACCCCTCGCCGATGTACATCCTGTTCAATTTCCGCGCAGGCTACGAAACCCCGCTCGCCGTGCGCCAGGCGCTCGCGTACTGCATCAACCGCGCGGACATCAACAACAAGGTCTTCGCGGGCGTGCGTTCGCCCGAGTATAACTTCTATCCCTCCATCATCGAGTGGGCCTCCAACTCCGCGGCGGCCGCGCCCGAGTACGACATCCAGGCCGCCGTCGCCGCCCTTGAGGCAGCGGGCTACACCAAGGATGCGGACGGTTACTATGTGCGCGGGCTGCAGCTTGAGGTATACAACCTTGACAACGCGCCCGACGTCGGAAGGCTGATCGCCGCCGCCTGCAAGGAGGCCGGCATTGAGCTCACCGTCAACGCGCAGGAATACCTCGCGTGGGATCAGACCGTCAACGAGCTTTCCGGCGCGCCCGGCACTTTCAGCATGGCGCTCATGGGCGGCTTCCAGGGCCCCGACCCCTCGGCGCTCGCGAGCCGCATCGGCACCGGCGGCATGTCGAACCTCGGCGAGTATTCGAACGCGGAAATCGACCAGCTGCTCGCAGAGGCCAACGCCAACGGCGACGAGGCGTACCGGCAGGAGCGCTACTTCCGCGTCCAGCAGATCATGCATGACGAGATGGCGATCATCCCCATCATTTCGTACGCCGAATACGTCTGCTTCCCGTCCAACCTCGTGGGCGCGCCTTGCCAGAACGCGGGCGTAGGCAGCTGGGGCGAGTTCACCTTCGCTTACTTCGAATAATCCCCTTTCAACTTAGCTGGAATCCGGGCAGGCGGCATGACCCGCCTGCCCGGGTCTCACGCCGATCAAATGATTAGGACGGTTGTGTATGAAAAAAGTATTTGAGCAGCTTCTCGAGCAGATTCCCGATTATCAGAAATTCCTCACCGTGGATGAGATGGACGAAAGCTCCAAGCAGCTCGCCCGGCAGTTCCCCGGCGTCGTATCCCTGTTTGAAATCGGAAAAACGCGGGAAAACCACCCGCTCTACTGTTTAAAAATAGGCAGCGGCAGCAAAAACGCGCTCATGTTCGGCCTGCCGCATCCGAACGAACCCATCGGCACCATGCTGCTCGAGCATTTCTCGTGGCAGCTCGCAAAAAACGAGGAGCTCCGCCGGGAGCTGGATTACACTTGGTACATCGTAAAGGCGTGGGACGCCGACGGGACCAAGAAGAACGAAAAATGGTTCAAGGGCCCTTTCACCATCACAAACTATATGCGCAATTTCTTCAGGCCCGCCGGTTTCGAACAGGTGGACTGGACTTTCCCGATAGATTATAAGCAGCTGCATTTCCACGACAGCATCCCCGAAACGACCGCCATGATGAAGCTGATCGACGAAATAAAGCCGCACTTCATCTATTCGCTGCACAACGCGGGCTTCGGCGGCGCATACTGGTATATCTCCTGGCCGCTGCCCGAGATTTTCAACGAGCTGCACGGCGTGCCGGAGAAATACGGCGTGCCGCTCCACAGGGGCGAGCCGGAAAGCCCCGCGTGCGAGGAGTACGCCACGGCGATCTATGCGAATCTGGGCGTCAGCGCGGAATACGACTTCAAGGAGAAATACTGCGGCGGCGACATGAAGGAGATCGTCAAGAACTTCTCGAGCGGGGACTGCAGCGCGAGCTATGCCCGGGAACGCTACAACTCGTTCACCCTGCTCACGGAGCTGCCTTATTTCTACGACCCCCGCATCGACGACTGCAGGCCGTCCGACATCACGCGCAAGCAGGCGGCGCTCCAGCGCATGGAGGACGACATCCGCATGAACGCGGAAATCCTCTCGATCCTCGAGGTATCGCACGAATACCTTTCGCGGGATAACCATTTCCTGCTGGCGGTGGAAGCCTTCACGCGCCACACGCAGGAGGATACGGGCGCCGAGCAAAAACGCCTCGACGCCGATCCCAGGTACGAAAAAACCGCCACCGTGGCGGAGAAATTCGATAATCTGCTCGTTTCCAAGTTCTATAAGGCCATCGTCTACGCTATGCTGCTTCGGGCGAACGAAAGCGAGCTTGCCCTCATGGACGAACAGGAAGAAAATGACCCGAAGAAGCGCGAAGCGCTCGAGAAGGGCGTTGAAAAATCGATGGAGGGTTTTCGGAAAATCACCTCCTTCCTCGAGGAGAACATGAACTATCAGGTCGTCCCGATCCGAAACCTTGTCGGCGTCCAACTGGAATGCGGATTGATCGTCGCCGATTACCTGCAATCGCGCTGAGGCTGAGCCAGACGGAAAACAGCTTTTCCCTGCGCAATATCGAACCGGAACCGAACGCTGTTTCCGGTTCGGTCTCTTAAAGAACCCCTAGGGCGTAATATACGACATTTCCGCGGCGGGAGTGAACGAGATTTTCTTTTCGTCCACCATCTTGATAAGGGTGGGCATAAAACCGTTGAGCTTGATATACCGTTGCACCTGCCTGACGGTCATTTTATTGCGCTCGGCTACAATCTCATTGTAGCGTTGAGCGTCGCCGGTTCGCGCCCCTTGCTTTTTGATAGCTTCCAACTGCATTTGCAAAGCTTTGGCCCGTTCGCTCGGCAGGATATTTTCACGCTGATTGGTATTATCCTCCACTATCTGCGTGATAGCTTCCTCGTTGGTGAGTCAATGCATTCTTAGGCAAAGCGTGATAGATTTCGATCTGCTGCATTCCACGGGCAGCCACATCCCATACCCTCCGCCCGTGGTATAAGGATGCCGCGCAAAGCGTTTCAGCGTAAGCGGCCTATGGCCGTCGTTCAATTCGTTGACACTTACTCCCGGAGATTGTATGATAATTATCGAATGCATTAACCGCCGGTAAAGCGAAATGAAAGGCTTGGCGCAGATAGATGAAGAACGAAGAGATCAAACGGCAGAACCTAAACCGGGTGCTTGAGGCTTCAGCCAGATTGTTCTTTGAAAAGGGCATCGAGGCGACGACCATGAATGAAATCGCCGCCGCGTCCGGCGTGAGCAAGGTATCCATATACAAGCATTTCGAATCCAAGTGCGATATCGCGAGCAGGCTCTTCCACGATCTCGTGGAAGCCGTATCCGAGGATTACAGGGCGAATATCTTCACCGAAAGCTACGGCCGGCTTTCCGGCGCGGAGCAGCTCAGGGCCATACTCGACTCCTACGCGCACGCCACCAAGGACGATCCGACGTTCTACGCCCTGTTCGTGGATTACAACATCTATCTGCTCCGACACGAACCCTTGGGCGGCAAAGTCGAGCGGCTCTACGAAAGCATCGACTCCATCATCCGCCCGTATTTTCTCGCCGCTTACGAAAAAGGCAGGGCGGACGGAACCGTCACGGTTGACCGCCCCGCTGAAGAAATGTACGAGCTGATTTCCGGCGCGCTCCGGGGTACGTATCTGAGTTATTTCCTCAGGACGATCCCCTTTGTGAACGCGGAAAAACTGGATCATCTGCAAAAGATGCTGACCCTCGCGACGAGGGCGGTGTATCGGCTTCTTACGGAGTAAAGCGGTGCAAGAAAGTCCGCCGTTCATATCGACGGCGGGCTTTTGCTGTATGCGCTATTGATTTTTATATACGCGCAGCACGCGGCTGCCCACGCTGCTCATAATATACCCTACCGCTTGGCCCGTATGCTTTTCCAGCTCGAGCAGGGAGAGACGCGCCGTTCCCGTCCGATCCCGGCCGAATATCGTGGCCTCGTCCCCGATGGCGCAGCCGATGCCGGTGACGTCGACGAACGTTTGGTCCATGCACGTCGCAAGGTACCTTGTTTTTGCGTTGTTGACCAGCACGGCGCCCTGTTCCATGGCGAGCGCTCTGATCAGGCCATCCGCATAGCCTATGCTGATGGTCGCGACGCGCATGTCCTCCGGGGCGATGAAATGCCGCCCGTAGCCGACCGATTCGCCTGCGCGGATATCATGCACGTTTGTGACGAAAGCTCTCCACGATTCCGGTTCGTCCACGCCGAGAGGATTGTTGCCGTCCGCCAATTGTCCCTGCCCGAAGTAGAGGGAGCCGAAGCGCACGTGGGTGCAGTACGCGGCATCGGCCTGTCCCTCGCGGAACCATACCGCTGCGCCCGTGCTGCACGAGTGAACGTATTGCGGGTCAAATCCGCCGGCGCGGAGCTGGTCCACGCCCTGTTTGAAGCGGCCGTATTGCTCATATGTGAACGGATCGCCGTTCGCCGCGCATGCGGAATACTGCGTGAATACGCCCGCGACATGCACGCGCTTCGCCGCCCGGAGCGCCGCAAGGAGCCGATCCAACTCCTTCCCGGGACGCGCGCCGATCCTGTTGAGCCCGGTTTCAAGCTTGACGTGCACGCGGGCCGTTTTTCCGGCCGCAATTGCCAATTCGTCGAGCGCGCGCACGGCTTCGGGCCGGAAGGCCGCCGTCTGTATGTCGCAGGATACGGCATAGGGCAGGGCATGGGCGGGAACACCGCCCATGACCAGGATGCCGACGTCGGTGAATCCCGCTTCCCTCAGGCGGATTGCCTCGCACATCTGCGCCACCGCGATGAGCCGGAAGCCGAATTCATCGCGCAGCACGCGCGCGACGGGCACGGCGCCCATACCCAACGCATCCCCCTTGCACACGGGTATGATGCCCGCCGGGCCGAGGTGCCTTTGGGCTTTCCGGAGGTTTTCTCGGATGACGTCGAGATCGACCTCCAGATAGGAATTGTAGTATTTCAGCTCCATATACCGCGATTGCCCGCGCCTAGACCAGCTCGTCGAGTTCCTTGAGTTCGGCGGGCAGGAACTTGCCGTCCTTGCGGATCAGCGCGCCGTCGAAATAGATCTCGCCGCCGCCGTATTCTGGCGTCTGTATGTTGACGATATCCATATGGATGGCGGAATGGTTGCCGTTGTCCGTCATGGGGTAGGAGTTGCCCAGCGCGAAGTGGAAGCTCCCGCCGATCTTCTCGTCGAACAGGATGTCCTTCATGGGTTTCGTAATGCGATTGTTGACGGCAATGGCGAACTCCCCAAGGTATTTGGCGGCCTCGTCCAGTTCGAGTATCCGGTTGAGCTTTTCGGTTTTGTTGGCAGACGCCTCCACGACGCGCCCGTTCTCAAAGCGAAGGCGGATGTTTTCAAACAGCGTGCCCCGGAAATACACCGGGCAGTTGAAGCTTACAGTTCCGTTCGCGGAATCCCTTACGGGCGCGGTGAACACCTCGCCGTCGGGAAGGCCGTTTCTGCCGTCCGATTTTTGCGCCGGAATGCCCTTGATGGAGAAGCTGATGTCCGTTCCTTTCCCGACGATCCGGACGCGATCCGTCCTCTCGAACAGCGCGGCAAGCCTGTCCATCAGCCTGGACATGCGCGCGTAATCCATTGTACACACCGCGTAGTAGTATTTTGAGAACTCTTCTAAGCTCTGGCCGAACAGCTGCGCCATGGCCCGCGTGGGGTACTTAACGTAAGTCCACTTGGTGTTGGAAACCCCGTATCCGAAGAAGCAGCGCTGCATGAAATTGTAGTTGTAATGCTGCATGTTCCCGAGCGGAACGTCCGCGTATTGATAGGGATTATCCAGCGCCGATATGACGATGAGCGCATGCATCCTCTTGAGCTTTTCTAGGCTGTAATCCCCGAAAACGCCCATCTGCCCCGCGTTGCACCCGAGCAGCAGTTCCCTCTGGATGTCCGCATCCACGAGCTCCGCGAAGGGGTTCGCGCCCCTGCGGTAGATCTCCTTCACAAGCTCGATCACCAGCGGCTTCGCCTCGCCGCCCTCCGCGAGCACCATGACGTTTTCGCCGGGCTTTACGTCGCACGAGTACCCGGCCAATATCCCAGCGTATTTTTTGAGTTCATCCATAGCCGTTCTCCTATCGAATGATCGTGATTTTCACAGTGCCTTTCTCGGAGAGCCGTTGCGCGATCCGGGAGATCGCATCCAGCTCCTTTTCCCTGACAGGCCGTATTTGAGGCGCGGGCCTTCCGAGAAGCTCATATTTATGAACGCCCAGCGCGTGATACGGGAGCAACTCCATCTCCTTGATCCCCGCGGATGAGGACAAACTCCATATGGCTTCAATGGAGCCTTCGTCCATGTTGAAGTCCGGTATGAGCGGCGTGCGCACGACGACGCCCGCATGCGCGGCGGCGAGCCGCGCGAAGTTTTCGAGGATGACGCGGTTGTCCGCGCCCGTCGCCTGCCTGTGCGATTCCCCGTCCGCGGCCTTGATGTCGAAACACACCGTGCGGCAGAGATGCGCCACGCGTTCGAGATCTTCCCACGGAGCATATCCGCATGTTTCCAGCGCGAGGTCCACGCCTTGGGCAAGCAACAGGCGGGCGCTCTTTTCGCACAATTCCGCCTGCGATATGGGCTCGCCGCCGGTAAAGGTCACGCCGCCGCCCGAGCCGTCGTAAAAGGGCTTGTCGGCGAGCGCGGCCTTCGCGATTTCCTGCGCCGTCATGTCCGTTCCGCACAGGGCCTCCCCCAGAAGCTCGGGGAGCGCGCTTTGGGATTCCGGATTCGAGCACCACGCGCATTGGAGCGGGCAGCCCTTGAAGAACACCGCGGTGCGGATGCCCGGCCCGTCGTGCAGGCAGTAGCGCTGGATATCGAATATCATACGGCCGCGTACTCCGCGCGGGCGATGATGTCGTCCTGCAGTTCCCGGTCGAGCTCGACGAAACGCGCGCTGTAGCCCGCCACGCGAATGATCAGGTCCGCATAGTTTTCGGGATGCGCCTGCGCGTCGCGCAGCATCGCCGCGTCGGCCATGTTGACCTGCAGTTCCTGGCCTCCGAGGCGCTCGAAGTATACATTCGCCAGATCCACAAACTTCTTCCGGGATTCGGGAGAGGACAGCACGCCGCGGCTGAACTTCAGATTCACCACGTTGCCTTCGAGTATGTGGGTCTGATCGATCCGCGAGGCGGAGAGCAGCGTGCCCGTGGGGCTGGTGCCGCGCGCGAGGTTGGAGGGCGACATGGAATCGGAAACGGGCGTCTTCGCCTTTCTCCCGTCCGCGGTCGCGCCGGTTTTCCAGCCGTGCGGCACCGTGCCGCCGAGCGTGAGCACCATGGAGGTGTAAGGCCTGTTGTCGATATCCCTGCGCCGCTCCACGATCCCGAAGAACAGGTCGGTCAATTCGCGCATGACGGCGTCGGCGTAGGGATCGCCCGCGCCGTATTTGGGCGCGGCGAGGAGTTTTTTCCGGATGTCCGCGAAACCGGCGAAATCTGCGTCCAGCGCGCGGTTCACTTCCTTGAGCGAGAAGGCTTTCTCGTCGAATACGCATTTCTTGATCGCGCAGATGGAGTCCGCCGCCGTTGCGAGGCCCGCGTAAAGGATGGGCGTCGCGCCATACCTCGAGCCGCCCGCCGTCATATCCCTGCCCGATTCGATGCAGCCGTCTATGAGGCTGGAGAGCAGCAGGTGCGGCGTATTCTCACGCTGCGCCATATCCACCGCGAGCGCGTTTTGCACCTGGAGCGAAACGATGCGCTCCATCTGGCGCGCGACGGCCCCCATCAGCTCCGCGTATGTGTTGGGAATCCCGGTATCAACGCCGAGCCTTTCGCCCGTCAGCCGGTCGATTCCCCGGTTGATCGCGAGATCAACCACGCGCGCCACGTTGAGAAGTCCGCCGTTGACCCTGCCCTGAAAGCCCTTCGGCGCGAGCTCCACACAGCCGACGATGGAAAAATCCCTTGCGTTTTCCGCCGGGAGCTCCGGCAGCGTCCGTTCGATCGCCGCGATGCAGCCCTTGTCGCCGAACAGGGCCGGCATGCCCGTGCCGAGGCTGATGACCTCGGCCGCGCGCAGCTTGAATGCTTCGGGGGTCCCTTCAAAAAAGCGCGCCGTGAATTGCGGGCAGGTGAGGCGGATGTGCGATTGCGCGTTGAGCATCATAAAGCTCAGCTCGTTGACCGCGTCTTTCCCGTCTGCGGTCTGCCCGCCCGCCGCGACGTTCGGCGTCATCGGGAAGCCGGGGTGGATGCGGATGGACTCGCTGTCCTGCACCTTGATGATCTCGTTAAACTTGATCCACAGGCAGTCGAGAAGCTCCTGTATCTGTTCGTCGGCATATGTTCCGTCCGCCCTATCCTTCTGATAGAAGGGATAGAGATATTGGTCCATGCGGCCGGGCGAGACGGAATCCCCGCTCGTTTCGGTCTGGATGATGAGCTGCATGAAGGCGACGGCTTGCATGGCCTCCCAGATGTCCATCGCCGGATTCTCGGGCACGCCGCGGCATACGGAGGCGATTTTCCCGAGCTCCGCGCGGCGTTTGGGGTCGGCTTCCGTTTCGGCCAAGGAAGTGGCCTTGTCCGCGTATCTTCGCGCGTAGGCCGTCACCGCGTCGAAGCAGATCAAAAGCCCCTCGTAAAAGAGCCGCCTTTCCATATCTTCCGCCGTCAGCGGGCAAAGCCCGGCGAGCTTCCCTTTGACTTCCTCGCGAAGCCCTCGGATGCCCGCCTTGAGCAGCTTTTCCATCTGATAGCAGGTGTGGCCGTAACCGCTGCGTTCGAAGAGGTCGCGCGTGAACAGATACGCGTCCCGCGCGCGCCTGGCGTCCCCGGGCAGCAGCGCGCGGTATTTTTCGTGCACCGTGCGGCCGCGCCAGTACGGCGCGACGGCGTGCAGGTCGGCCTTCACCTGCGCGGGCACGACGAATGTGTCTTGCGGCCGCGTTTCGAGCGTTTCGTCCAGTTCCTCCATGAGCCAGTCGATGGCATACTCGGGGAACACGGGGGCGGAGCGCCTGCCGTTGCTGCCGTGGCTGCCCACGATCAATTCCCCGTCGTATATGTTCTGGGTCATGTTTTCGAGGATGTGGGCGAGCGCCTTCGCGCGCCGGATGGGCGCGGGCTCGCTCTCGGCCTGCCTGTAGCTTTCCGTGACGAGCAGCGCCCTCTCGCTGCAAAGGATGGGTTTGGACGCGATCAGTTCCGCGCGAAGGCGCTCAACGCGCGCGGTCGGCCCGATGGCGGATATCCTCCCGTGGTCGATCATGGATTATCTCCTTTTGAGCAGCTTCCCTGGCCGCGCGCCGTCATAATCCCCGTTTTCCACGGCGATTGCGCCGTTGACGATCACCCAGCCGATGCCTTTGTTTTTCGCATAGGGGTGGATGAAATCGTTCGTTTCTCCGACGTTGTTCCAATCAAAAACGCAGACGTCCGCGCGGTATCCTTCGAGCAGCATTCCGGTATCGGCGAGGTGCGCGGCGCGCGCGGGCATGGCGGTGATCCTCTCGACGGCCTTTTCGAGGGGAAAGAGCCCGTTCTCGCGCACGAGGCGCAGGTGTTTGGGAAACGTGCTCATGGCCCGCGGATGCGCGCCGCAGCGCGCGCCGCGCGCGAAACGCTCGATGTTGTGGCCCGAATCCGCCCCTGCCATGACGTAGGGTTTGGCGAGGATGCGCATCATGTCGGATTCGCAGATGTGGGAATAGGCCATGGACGGCGCGAAGCTGTTCTTCACGATGATGTCGTACATGACCTCATATTCGTCCGCCCCGCGCTCCCGCGCGATCTCTCCGATGGTTTTGCCCACGAGTTCAGGCTCCGCGGGCGCGGTCAATACGAGCGCGCCGTCGAAGCCGCTCTCTTTGATCAGGCTGCCGGTGGATGGTTTTTTCAGCTCCGCCGTGACCTCGGCGCGAAAGGCCGGGTCGCTCAGGCGCTTTACGAGCGCGGGGATGCCCTCCGTCGCGAAAACGGGCGGCAGCGCCGCCGCGAGCGCGCTCTGCCCCGCGAGGAACGGATACTGATCGGCGCGCACGACGATCTTTCCCCTTGCGTTCGCCGCCTCGATCAGCCGGAGCGTGGTTTCAGACTTGCCCTCGTTGTGCTTCCCGCAAATTTTATGGTGGGAGATGATCACGTCGCAGCCGCTATCCTCGCCGATGGCGATGGCTTCCGACACCGCCTCCACGACGGTGTCGCCCTCGCCCCGGATGTGGGAGGCGTACACCCCGCCGTATTGCGCGACGATGCTGCACAGCTCCGTGAGCTCCCGCTGGCCCCCGTAGACGGAAGGCGGATAGATCAGGCCGGAGGACACCCCCACGCAGCCGAATTCCATCGCTCGCTGGACCCAATCCTTCATCTCTCCCATCTGTTCCGGCGAAGGGCGCGCGCCGCTAAAGCCCATCACGCGGCCGCGGACGCTGCCATGGCCCACGAACAGCGCCATATTGGGGCCGAGCCGGGCCTTGGTCATGAAGCCGTCGAACGCATCGAAATCCCGCGTCGCTTCCGACACCGCGTCCACGAGTTCCGGGGGGAGGAAGCTTTTCAGCTTGTCGTACTGCCCGGGGCGGGAAGGGGCGGCGGAATCCCCGCAATGCCCCGCGATCTCCGTGGTAACGCCCTGCTCGAGGAGGTTGTAGCCGTCGGAACCGAATATGGCGTACATATCCCCGTGGCTGTGGAAGTCGATGAACCCGGGCGCGACGACGAGGCCCGCCGCGTCGATGGTTTTTTCGGCTTCGAGGCTGATCACAGGCGCGATGCGCAGGATTTTTCCATCCTTTATTGCGACGTCCGCCCGGTATGCGGACCTTCCCGTGCCGTCCGCGACGAGGCCGTTTTTAATGAGAATATCCAGCATATGCGCTCTTTCCCTTATATGGCTTCCGGCGGGATGGGGTAGCCGTACTCCCGCGCGATCGCACGGGGAACTTCGTAATAGAGGTTGAGTCCTTCGTTGGAGTTGAACATCAGCGCGAAGCCGCGCCCGTCGTTGGTGAAATACGCCATGCTCATGAAGCCGTCGTTGCAGCCCGTGTGCGCGAACATGAAAACGTCCGGGTCGAACGTGGGGTAGATATAGAAACCGATCCCGTTTTCGGAATTTTCCTGCCGCACGAGCATCGTTTCAAGATTCTTTTTCGACAAGGCGGGGCAGTCGTCTTGTCTCAATATGTTCTGGAGCCGAAGGCCGAACTTCGCGAGGTCTTTCGAGGTGGACCAGAGCCCGCCCGCCGCCAGCTCGCAGTAGACCTGCGGCCCGCCCTCCACGGGCACATAACGATCCAGCCTCTCCCCGCCGCGCGTGGCGTTGTAGCCCACGGGCAGCGTCCTTCCGGCGTACTTTTTCCTGAACTGCTCCGTATCCGCCTGATGGAACGTGCTGTCGTCCATGCCGAAAGGGGCCAGCACCAGTTCGCCCATCAATTCGGCGAAATCGCGGCCCGTCACGTCGCACATGACCTTCTGCGCCACGCACAGCCCGCCGCCCGAATAGCTGCCCTGCGCGTCCTCGCTTACGGGCGTCTGCGTTCCCTGCGGGCGAACGACCGTCACCCGCTCGTTCTTTGCCGGATATTCGCCGCCCAGTACCTGCAGGAGCGTGGGCACCGGCTCGCCCTTCTTATAGCCGCCGAATCCGTGTACGTTCAATCCGCCCAGGTGGCCGAAGATCTGGCGCAGCGTGACCCGGTTGGAAAGCCCTTCCTTCGCGGGGATGACGTAGCCCTTCATGTATTCGTTTACGTCGCGGTCGAGGTCTATCACGCCCTGCTGCACGAGCATCATCGCACCGACGGCGGTCACGGCCTTCGAGACGGAAGCGGCCATGAAGGGCGTGTCGTCGCGCACGGGCTCGCCCTCCAGCGCGGTTTTGCCGAAAGCGAGCGTGCTGTCGATCTGATAGTCGTCGATGCAGGCGAGGGTAAAGGCCGTCGTATGGTAGTATTCGAGCCTATCCGCCAGCGAATGGGCACTCAGGTTCCCGTTTTCGCCCTTCACGAGGAGGTTGTTTGCGATGTTCTGCGCGCGAAGCTGATCCATAATCGTGAACTCCTTTTGGCCATACGGCCGGTATCGGGATTGCTCCCCGAACGGTTTTATGCGCCGGAGCCCTTCCGGCCGAGGTAGCTCATGGCGATCTGCGCGTATGCCGCCGCGCCGTGGGGCAGGGCTTCGTCGTCGAACACGACGTGAGGGCTGTGCCCCGCGTAGTCTTGGTCCGGCGGCGACTGGGACACGACGTAGAGGTAGCACGAGGGGACCCGCTGCGCGATGCAGGAGAAATCCTCGCTGCCCATGGACGAATAATCCGCGATAGGGCCGACGAGCGCGCCGGGGAGGTCGTTGGTCAGATAACCGTGCACCTGTTCGGTGAACGCCGCGTCGTTGTATGTGACGGGCATGCCCGCGGAAGCGATAAATTCCGCCTCCGTTCCATAGAGCCTTGCCGCGGCTGCGGCGGTTTGCGCGAAGCGCTTGATGAGCCATGCGCGCTTTTCCTCATCCATCATGCGCAGGGTTCCGCGCACGGCGCAGGTTTCGGGGATGACGTTGGGCGCCGTCCCCGCATGGATTTCGCAGACCGAGAATACGCAGCGCACGTTTGCCGGGAGCTCGAAGCGGACCACGTCGTCCAGCGCGCCGACGATCCGCATCGCGGCGGCGATGGGGTTTTTGCACAGGTGGGGCTCCGCTCCGTGTCCGCCGATGCCGCGGACGGTGATTTCGATGGTGTCGCTGGAGGCGAGGATCGCGCCCGGCATCGTGACGAGCGCGCCGGAGGGATAACCTGCCATCGGCGCCATATGCAGCGCGACGGCACAGTCCGGCATGGGTTCCAGCAAGCCCGCCTCGATCATGCGCGGCGCGCCGCCGTAGCCCTCTTCCCCCGGCTGGAACATCAGCACAACTTCGCCCTCGAGCGCGTCCTCGTGCGCCTTGAGCAGCCTGGCCGCGCCGAGGAGCATGGCCGTGTGCATATCATGGCCGCACGCGTGCATGTTGCCCTCGTTGAGCGAGGAATAGGGTAGCCCCGTTTCCTCTTTGATCGGCAGCGCGTCCATGTCGCCGCGAAGGAGTATGCGCTTTTCGCCTTTCCCAATTACGGCTTTGATGCCGGAGGGCAGGATGCGTTTATACGAAACACCCATGGCGTCCAGCTCGTGCGCGACGAGAGCGGCCGTGACGGGCAGATCCAGCCCCACCTCGGGGCGCATATGGAGTTCCCGGCGGACGCCGGTCAGCCAAGCGGAAAGCGCTTTTGCCTCGTTGAGCGTATTCATCCATACCTCCGGGATGCGAACCGGGCGCGCCCGGTTCAAATCTGGTTCCATCGCGTTTCAAGTCTTTTCGAAAGCTTAAGGATTGGTGTTGACAGCGGTTAAATTCGCATGCTAGAATGACTTACGCAAAGAGTTTACCGCAAGTTAATCCAAGTGTCAAGCCCGTATTCGCCGATCCTCCTCCGGTCCCGTAGCCATCAAATCAAAATCAGGAAAGGAATCAGCCGTATGAAATCCAGGTTTTCCTCGAGCGCGAAGCCATACGTGAAATTCTTCGTATTCTATGGCTTGTTGAACATGGCGATTTCCATCATGTGGGGCGCTTACAACAACTACTTCCCGATCATCCTGCAGTCGGGCAACCCCACATTCGGGGATGGAGCGAGCGTCGTGGCGGGCTTTGGCCTGAGCGCGTTCGCCACAAGCCTCATTATGAGCATCGACAACTTCTTCGCGACGTTTTTCCTCCCGATATTCGGCGCGTGGGGAGACCGCACGACCAAGCGCCGCGAGTTGGGCGTGATCATGGGCTTCGTCTGCGTGGCCGCGTTCATCAGCCTGCCACTGCTGGTTTCGCTGATCAACCCCGCGCACAGCGGCGATACGAAGTCCCTCATTCCGCTGCTCGTCCCCACGGTGGCAATCGTGTTCGTGTGCATGTTCTCGGACGCGGTCGGCGGGCAGTTCCGTTCCGGTTACCAATACAACATGGTACCCAAGGAACACCAGAACAAGATGTCCTCCTTCTCGGTGCTCTTTGGCGGGATCGGCTTCCTCGTGATGACCTTTGCCGGAAGCGCGCTTTACCATATTAATGAAGGCTTCCCGTTCTATATCGGCGGCGCGGTCATGCTGCTGGTCATCATCGGCTTTGCGCTCACCTCTCCCGCGGAGGCCGAGAAAAACCGCAAGATCGAGGAGCAGCGCGCGGCCGGCAACCAGGGAAAATTCAATCCCTTCAAGGTCATCGCTGAAACCTATAAACTGCTTCCCAAGGCGGCCCGTATGTGCATTTTGATGGTGTTCCTCGTCAAGATATTCGCCAACTTCGGCATTTACGGCATGCAGACCTTCGGCTCCTCCTATATGTATTCCGTCCTGAATCTCGACCCGAATATCGCGATGATCGCCACAGCCGTTTACTTCGGCGGCTATCTGCTCATGGCGATCCCCATCGGCGCGATCGCGGACAAAATGAACAAAAAAACCCTCTTCGGCATAGGCCTCGTCGGCATGATGCTGGGCGCGGCCGCCATACTGCTGTTCGTCAGGGATTTCATCAGCCTGAGCGTTTGCTGCTTCTTCATCGGGGCTTCCTCCAGCGTGCTGGACGTCATGACCATCCCGTATGTCATGAGCTTCGCGCCGAGCACGGGCACGAACACCGGCACGCTTTATTCAACGACGTTGATGGTCATCGTGTGCACCTCGCTGTTCTGCGTGCCCCTGCTCGGATGGATCATAGACGCGACAGGCAGCTACAACAGCCTGTTCTATTCGATGATCATCACCTGCGCCATCGCGTTCCTGCCGCTGCTTGGGCTTGTGAAATATTCCGGGCGCCTGCGCGCCGAGGGGAAGGATGATAACGCGGAGAGCTCTGTTTGAGGGAAAAAGAAATGAGAAAGCCTTGGGTAGCACAATGGCTTTCGTTATAAAAGGTGTATTGGTTAAGGGCGGCAGACTTCAAGCAGAACGCTTTTGCCTTGCCTAAACAGAGGATGGGTGAAGCCGAAGAGCTGTTAAAACGTCTTATACAGTTTGCGCAAGCGGGACGGGGCTGATATAGGCCGCTCCGTTTCGCTTGCTTAAGGTCAATTTATGATACTCGTGAACGATTTGCATAATAGTGAACGATTCCCCCTCAAAGTTTCAAACTCTAAAACGGCGCCTCGTCAACCTGTCCTCAACCTGATAACAGCCATATCGATACAAGCCAACCACCGAAGAATCCGCATCCCTATATCTCAAAAACCCAGAATCTATCAACTTTTCCGCTCCATACAACAAAACCCGCCTCATTCCGAAGCGGGTTTCGTTGTATCAACTGGTGTTGATGATTTGTTTATCATTGACAATAGAGTTCGAATAATGTGGATTTTGATTTTCGCTAAATGATATGGACTTTTATTCATGGCGCGTCCGGTTAACAGAGTAAGAACATCTGATGAGAACGCCCTGCTTTAGGGCTTTTAACAAAAACAACGGTCTCAATTCGAACAAAAGAGTTCGGATTTCGACCGTCATTCAAACCAATTAGCAGTAGAATTGCCTTTCCAACCAATGATCAAAATGATATGTATGATCGCTATCTAAATAAATGCCTGAATATAAACAGGTAACCACGTCCATGTCATCAAAGATGTCAAATACCCATTCATCCCAACCAGCATAGTCTTCAACATTGTCTTCTTCAGTATCGTCTTTTTCAATATCAGGTTCGATACTTTCCATCAGAAATCGAGACTCTTCAACAATTAAGTATAACGCTAGTTCCTCTATCACACTATGGGCTATTATCTGATTTCCCATAGGAGCTTGCGCTCGAAATCGGATAACTGTGTCGAGCAGGATATACAAAAAATCATAATCATACCTCATGAGAAATTGTGGCGGTAATGATGCCTCCATCCATGAAACGTCTATTTCTCCAACATGAGACCCCCTTGGCATGGAAGAAAGCGCCTCTAAGTCTTGTTGTATATTATCGTAAAGGATATCACTACCAATCACAAATGATATAGCAGCAAATCTCCCAAATGATTTCATAAGATATGGCGACCATGCTTTGTGATTTCTATATTTGTCTAAATCTAATATGCTATCTGTATCGGATTCTTCACTGTCTGGAAAACTGCGCCAGTTTAGTGCTTTGCAAACACCTCTGCATTTGTCTTTCCTTATAGATTCTCCAGATTCGTAGCGGCTCCATGTTTTTGTTCCAACCCCCGCTTTTGATGCCGCCTCCTCAATAGTGAGATTTAGCTCATTTCGTCTAAGCCTTATGGATTCGCCAAACTCTAAGCTGCCTTTAATTGACTTTGCTCCCATCTTATCCCCCTTATGCGTTCAATACTGACCGGTCATTATACTGTCATTGTGTTGCGTTGTGTCGGCTGTGTCAAGAGCTTTTTCACTTCATAGGCCCTGTTACTTTGCAAGATAGAAATAGACGCTAAAAATCTCTCACTCAAGGTAAAGTGCAAGTATCCTTACAGGGATTGAAATGTCAGATTGCTTTCTATTGGTGGAGGCGAGGAGGATTGAATTTCGGTCATCGGCAACGCCCTGCTTGCGACGGTCCGCAGACCTAGTGCCCTGCGGCGTACCCCGCCGCAGGGCCGCTCCACGCTATACAGGCTGGCGTGGCACGAAATTTTGGGACCTAAAAAAGCCGCACTGCGGCTTCTTTATACGGCCCATTCAACTCCTCCATCTTAATGCCAAAAACAGAAGGCACTCTCTTGAGGGTGCCTTCTGTTTTTTGTTTAATGTTGATAAAATAGATGCAGGCAGCCCGCAGGCTCTACAGGCTATTGCGCCGAACAGAAACTGTATACCTGTTTCCTGTTCCGCTGATTCCCTTTGATGTTGCGACATCCCAATGCTTCTGTTCCTTCATATCTAAAGCAAATTTCTTAATGTTGTCAAAATTCAGCTGACAACCGCAGTGAAAACAGATATCCAAATCTGCATAAAGAGATTTTCCGTCATCAATATTACTTAATGCCCATTCTAACTGATGAACATGCGAATCGGGCCGAGTCACACCAAAAGCATCTGCAAGCGCATTGAGATCGTCAATTTCGAACAAATCGCTTCGGTAGTTACCAGGCCACACAGCGTATATTTTGCTTTTGCCACTAACAGCATTATGATATGCTGCAAACATCGCAGAACCGGTATGGTCAACCTGTGAAATATTACCATGCTTGTCCACCTCAATGTAACACACTTGTTTTGAGCTATATGGAAAATATCCCGATTCTTTGGCACTTCTCATAAGAGACTCCTTTCAGAAATAAAAAGCAATTATCCCTAAAAACTAAATTTTACCATGGGACTTGCAACAGTGAGAAATTAATCTAATCTTTACTAGATTGTACAGTACAAAAAAAGCACAACGCTCTGGTTAACATCCATAACGTTATGCTTTTTGTGTTTCCTGCACTATTTTGATACAATGCACCATTTTCTTCTGTCGGCGAGCTTTCGTTAACGAGCAGGGTATCGTTAACGAGCACGTAGGATGAAAGAGCTGTCGTATCAGAGCGCTCCATGTCTGTCCGAAAATTTTAGTTTTTTTCCCATGTTGAGTAAATCACATTACGACGTTTAAAGGCTTCATAGCCACCTTCCATAATGTCAACAATTTGTTGATGAGTTTCTTTAGAGTCAATTGTTCCAGACGAAATGTGCATAATACCATCTGAGCTATCGGCAGCAACAATTCTTTCTGCATCTCCCAGCACAGGTATGTTCGCATTGTGTGTGGCGAATATAAACTGTGTTTCGTACTTTTTTTCCTTTAGCTTTTTGATAAACTCAGTATAAACGACTTGATTGTCAAGGTCATCTTCGGGTTGGTCGATAATAACTACATCGTTATCATTTTGTGATAGGATAAATAACACAAGGGCAGATGCACGTTGTCCTAGCGAGTGTTGACTCAAAGGCTTCCCGTGGTAAGAAATCTCCACCAAATTGGGGGTCACATTGCTTATCAACGATTCAAAGCTTTCGCGTATCTTTGCAGCAACAGAATCATATTGGGCTTCTGTTATTAACGGTCTTAGTAGTTTGCCGCCATCGAGGATAATATCCTGAACCAAAGCCACCATATCAGAAAAGGAAGCACCAATGGTTCCGTACTTAACTTCGCTTATTCCGGTGCCCTTAAAAGCAGTCCTCAATTGTCCTATCCAAGCATTTTTATCACCTTTAAACCCAATAGAAATTTGGAGTTCAGTTTGGCTACTATTAATTCGGTTAATTTCCGCCTTATAGGCATTAAAAATTTCCAGAAGGATATCGTTTCTTTTTCTTACACAAGTAGCAATCGCGTCACGTACAGTTTTTTCTTTTGCGAGTTCACGTTTTTGGCGAGCAATCTCATTTTCTATTCTTGCTTTTTCTTTTTCGTATTTTCCAAAGCTTTCAATGTCGAGCGTGTCATCTTGTACTTCACGACGAATTTGAGCAAACTCTTCTTTGAACTCATCGATTGCATCAGAGAGCTCCTTCTGAACGGCGACAATTGAGGAAATGTCTTCTGCAACAGTTTCTGATGCCTTTGCGATTTCAGCCATATGTGCAGCAAAAGAATTCACAAGTGATTGCAACTTAGCAAATACGGCTTCGTTATACTTTGATGTGTACCCAGAAAGAGAAACCGCTGATGTGTCGTACTGCAAAAGGAAGTTTGTGAGTAACTGACTAATACGTTTCGCCTCTTTGATAATATCCTCGACTTTTACGCCGTCAGCATTGCAGGCTGTCTGTTTTTCGAGCTTCTCGGAGATTCCTTTTTCTTTAAATACAGTTAGTTTATGCTCGATGTCGCGTGCATTTTCTTCCAACTCTTTTATTTGTTCAGGTATTTCAGTGACACTGTTTAGTAACCGTATTTTTTCAGCCAATGTAGCAACTTGTTCAGCAATGGCGCTTTCTTTTGTGGAAACACGTCCTCCAACAAGCTTATGAAGCAATTCAAATTCATATCCGGGGGCGGTATAAGCCAAATCTTTTTGACCAAAGTATAGCGGATTTCTTATGACAGACGAAACAGGTATCGCTAAATCATTCCCATCATTATCCATAATCGATGGATTTTCGCCATTAATCCGGCTGATAGTATATTGCTTCCCATGTTCATCTACAGTTGTAATTACGACTTTTCCGCCAGAATCAAGGATGAATTTCACCAATTCATCCTTGTATTTATAGTCGACAGATGAAGGCTTGATTTGGAGCCCATACCGCAGGGCTTCAATCACGGCAGACTTGCCACTACCTCTGATACCAATAAAAGTATTTAGCCGCGGTGATATCCCAAGCAAACAACCATCCAACTTGCCGCCTTGAAATGATATTGACTGGATGTGACTGTGCTTGACAGGTGTTTCTTCTAAAAAAACTCTGTTCCCGTGGTCAAGCAGGGCATACTTTAGTGCAGCATATGACAGCTCACCAAGTTTTATAAAAGTTGCTCCCCGGGCTTTACCGATGTCATCTATTTTCTTTGGGTCAGAACCGTCTAATAGAGCTGGTGCATATCCTAACCATGAAGCTATTTTTGGCACATTATCGTATGTACGGAGTTTCTGAACACCAAGTACACGCTTGCGGAAATATGGTGTGATTGCCAGAGATTTAATCAATCCGCCATCACATTCCTTCAATAATCCATACCTAAACGCGATGGAATCACACAATATCAGGATCGGAATAATAACAAACCACAACAAATTCGATATTGGGGAATATAAAGCTTTACGGAAAGAAGCTAAAAAACGTGACATCCTCATTTTGCCAGGTGTTGAGCTTTCCATCAAAGAAGGTAGTAATGGTTTACACACACTTATTGTCTTTAATCCAGAGGAATGGATTGAAGGCGATAGTAATCATATCGATAATTTCTTAAATATTGTTTTTCGCGATATTCGCAATAGGGACAATGCAAATACTCGTTGCCAGACGGACGTTACTGCCACGCTTGAAGAGTTGGAAAAATACAACAGAGACTATTTCGTTGTCTTCGCGCATATCGAGCAAAACAATTCAACGATGAAGGAATTGTCTTCGCCATCAAAAGAGAATTCTTTGTCACGATGAGTGTGCATATGGAAATCTACCAATACGGTTTCTGCTCCATTACCAAACATTATTACCCTCCTTGTTAAGCCATTCGTACATCTATAAGTATTTTCCCTACATAAACACTGTCATCCATAAACAGCACACGATTTTCGTTCCAATCCGCAATTGTCGAGACTTGCTCTCTGATTTCAATCATTCTCATGTGCGGCGAACGACTGCTCGATTATCTTCATTACATCGTCCAGCCCGTCTAAACCGTCCAAGTACAGCTCTACATCGCCGTTACCCCATTTGCCGATCCCTGTTACATCCTTGCACAGCCCCTTTGGGTCAACGATTTCAGAGAATTTCATATTGACGGAAATGCGAAGTCTTGACTTCTGAATGATTATATCCGTGAAATTCGTGTCCATTTTATAAGCAACATATAGTTTTTTAAATTCTCGGCGAACAGCGGTACCGAGATTCATAATCCGTGTGTTCAACTTTTCAAACAGCATACGGTTAAGGGCATTGATGTTATCATAGCTGTCAAGCGAATACTGCTGTTCCTCGTCGACCTGTTTGCGATAAGGAGCCATCTCATCGGCAGTAAGCGTTGGATACGCCCATACCTTTTTAGCTATTTCACCAAGCATTGATGCACGTTCACGAATCTGCGCGTCACCCCAAGTCGACTGAGTAACAACATACTTATTAAGTCTCAGCGCGCTTTCTTTAAATCCGCCGCTCATTTCGAGTTTTTCCGAGAACGACGAGTCACTCATTTCTGAGTTATATGCCGTCAATGTAAGGTTGCCAATAGTGTTGACATACTGCTTCCAGATGTTCATCCACTCAGCACCGAGCATCTGCTGCCAACACTGTGGGAGCGCGCCGCCGCCATGCTCAGCGGGAATAATATGTTCAATCGTAAGGTTGCTTAACGACACGACAGACTTATTATCCCATGTTTCCAGACGCGCCAAGATATAGCGGCATCTATTCATATTGTAAATATCCCGAGAGAGGAAGGTTTCGATAAACCGCTTGTCATCAGGAAATTCCTTGTACGAATCCAGTAGAACAAAGAATGCTTTTACCGAGTTGAGATAATCGTCCGGTCTTATTGAGTTCTTCATAGTTGCGAAGGTCTTGTTCAGCGAGTTGGTTGGGATATCGCAGACAGCACGGCGCAACACATAGCTTACACACAGAGCGACTATTTCTCGTAGCCCATCAATTGTGATAAGGCCACCGTCGCAGTCGTCATGTACCTTGAGGAGGAAGGGGTATGCTACTTCCATACGGATAGCTTTCATAACCATAAAACAATAAGACATGCAAGGGTTTCCCAAAATAACGTAAGGAGGATTACGATGAAGGTACTTGCAATTTCCGGCGGCTCAAAAAACGGCAGCAATGATTGTATGGCTAAAGAGGCATTGATGGGCGCGAAGGAGCAGGGCGCGGAAATCGAATTCGTTCGCCTGCTGGATTTGAATCTCAAGCCTTGCACAGGCTGCATTTCATGCGTCAACAGCCTGATGAGCGGCGGCAACGGAGACTGCGTCATCAAGGATGACTATAAATGGCTTCTGCCTCAGGTTTGCAGGATCAGCCGCAACGCGCAAAGAAGCCCGGCGTTCAGCGAGGCAAGCTCTACCCATTCGCCGCGCGTATGCGCGCCGCCGCCGCGATACAAACCGAACACTGCGGAGGGGATACCTAAGGAAAGCGGGATGTTTGCGTCGGTCGAACCCGAACGCAACTCGGGCGTATGGCCAAGCGTCTTTTCAATTACCTTAACGCATTTGCCAAGATGTGCGTTCTGCGCGGCATCATCCACCTTGCCCGTGCACGGGCGGACGCCCAGAAGCTCAAGCTCAAAATCCGTTCCTATGGCGCGATAAGCATCAACCGCAGCGTGAAACGCCCGATGCATGATCTCCAGACATTCTTTGTCATCCGAACGGTATTCGAAGAGCATGGAGGCTTCCTGTGCGATGGTGTTGACGGAGGTGCCGCCCTCGATCCTGCCGACGTTATAGGTTGATCTGCCTCCGTTTTGATCCGGCGCTTTCATCGTATACAATGTGGCGATGAGTGAGGATAGCGCGTGGATTGCGTTTCGGTTGCCGAAATCCCCGTAGGAATGCCCGCCCTGCGTGCGCGCGACGACGGACCATCTTTCCGAACCGACGGCTTTGTGGACGATTGAGCCCATCTCACCGTCAAAGGAAATGAAGCTGCGGATTCTGCCCGCAAAATCCTCCATGATGTTTTTCACGCCCTTGAGGTTGCCAAGTCCTTCCTCACACACATTAAAAACGATCAGCGACGGTCTTTCCGGCGTATGCCCGGTTTCAAACATGAACTTCGCGCACATCATGAGGGCGACCACATTCGCCGTATCGTCGCCGACGCCGGGCGCGTAAAGATTTCCACCTTCTTCACGGACAAGCAGCGGAGTCATATCGGGGAACACAACATCCGTGTGCGCCATATACAAATCGATATCGGCCTTGCCTTGGCAGCCGATTGGCAGAACAACGTTGTTCACTTCGTCCGTATAAGCGCTGCATGCGCCATTTTCCGCCAGCCATTGCCGGATAAACGCCGCGCGTTTCTCCTCATGGTGCGATGGGGCCGGAATAGCGCAAAGGGTTCTGAGCAGTTCCGCCTGTTCGCTTTCGTGCAGCGCGCACCATTCCGAAAGCGCATTGTCGTTGATCATGGTTCAATCTCCTATCATTCTTCAATTCTATAGCCGCTTCCGTCCGGCTGCACACAACCGCCGTCCGTCTTAACGTCTGCGCAGGCGAGCGTGAAGTGGAAGCATATCTTCTGACCCTCGATGTACACCCCGTACTCACTCGTATGCTTAACAAGGATGTTTTTAACGATCTCAAGGCCAAGCCCGTCGCTCGGCAGGCGAGTTTCGGAAGGCGTGCCCGTTTTATAATACCTGTCCCATATCCGGTCGATGTCCTTTTCGGAGACAAAGCCATAGTTTTCGACATTTACGCGCACAGCTCCTTCCCGTGCGGGGAAGGTTCTGATGTTGATGCGCTTTTCGGTCGTACTGTACTTGACGGCATTGCTCAAAAGGTTTGTCAGCACGCGCTCGATCTTTGTTTCGTCCGCATAAACGAGGGACGGCGTCAAATCGAGGATCAGTTGGAAGCCGCCTTCCTGCAGCGTTACGGCAAACCGCTCCACAACGCTTTCGATGAGCGTATCCAGATCAAACTCGCTGAATTTGATTGGTTCCACGCCGGACTCAAGCCTTGTCAGTTCGATCGTTTCGGATACCATATCCGAAAGGCGCTCGATCTCCTCATCGATGATGCGGAAGTAATACGCCTCATTTTCCACGCACTTCCCACTTTCAATGACCTGGATGAATCCGGATATCACGCCAAGGGGTGTCTTGAATTCGTGGGAGAGATCCGCGAGGAGCCTTCTCATCCGCTCCTCGTTGGCTTCCTTTGCCCGTACCTCCTTTTCAAGCTGCGCGTTCGTCAGCCGCAGTTCACCCATCGCGCTTTCCAGGCTGACGGAGAGCTTATTCAAGCTCTGCGCAAGGCTGCCGAGCTCCCCGTGGTATTTTTCTTCCGCGACCGCTTCAAAGTCCATGTTCGCCATTTTCGACGCCACGTCGTTGAGCTTTATGAGCGGTCTTGAAAGCCAACTTGAAATGTAATAGGCAATGCAGACCATGATCACGCCGAACGCGCCGTATACGAACAGGTAAAACACGCTCATATACCGAATATCCAGCTTCATAACGACCATCGGTGAGATTGAGATGAAATACACCTTCTGCCCGTCGAAGTCCCGCTGCTGATAGAACAGACGATAAACGTCCTTATGCTCGTTGGTGATGTTTTCCGTCATCAGCCTTGCAAGCGCGGCATCGGGATCCTCGTGCTCGATGAGGAGTCTGGACAGTTTTTCATATAGAAGCACCGGCAGATAATCGTCCGCCTCCTGCAAATCAGACAGGTTATACTTGATTTTATCCACATAGGCAAGCACATCCACACTTTGGATATCAAGCCCGCTTTTTTTATAGAGGCGCACGGCGCGGCGGTTTGTGAGCGATTCGCCGGAAACAGAGATGATCAGCGGTTCATAATAATCGCTCTGCCCGAGCCGTACCGCGTTGATCCGGATTCTTCGGCCTGCGACGAGCATACTGAAGGGATTACCCGAAAGCTCGTCCATATAACCGACCGGCATATTAATCACCGTTCCGTCATCCGTCGTCGCGGTCAACACGCTGATGCTGCTGAACAGTGTGGAATCGAGGATGTTGAGATCCTCTGTTATCATAACGACAGGCTTGTTTTCATCCAGTTGGTAGCGCCGGATGAACGCGCCGTTTTCTCCGTTCTCATAGGCGATCAGGTAATCATCGACGAAGTTTTTAAGCTCGTTTTCCGCAGCTTTGACTTGACCCGTCGCATAGATGGCATTCAAAAAATAGCCGGCGAAAAGCAGTTGAAAAATAAACATCAGAACAAACGCCAGCAGGATGGGTGCGAATATGAATCTAACGAGGGTCTTCTTCATTTAAAGCTCCTCGAATTTATAGCCAACCGAAATGATGGTTTTGATGGAACCCGCGTACGGGCCGAGCTTTTTCCTGAGCTTTTTGACGTGGGCATCCACCACCCTTGAGATGCCTTCAAAGCTGTAATTCCAAATGTTGTCGAGCAGGTAACTCCGCGTGAGCACGCGGCCGCGGTTGTTGTAAAGCAGAACGAGCAACTCATATTCCTTAGGTGCGAGCGACACCTCTTTTTGATCAACAAAAACCTGATGGCTCGTTTCGTTGATATACAGGCCGCGGGCGGGCAACTCCCGATTGTTGACCCGTGCAAGCATCCGCTTGACAGAGGCCACGAGAATACTGGCTTTAACGGGCTTGGTCATATAACCATCCCCGCCTGAGCCGTACGCCACAAGGTAATTGTCATCATCCGTAAGCGCGGTGAGAAAGATGATGGGTACATCGGAGGTTTCGCGAATCTTGCGGCATACCTCCATCCCCGAAATGTCCGGAAGCATGACGTCGAGCACGACAAGGTCGATGTTTTCGCGGTTGATCACAGCAAGCGCGGATGCTCCATTTGCCGCTTCCAGCACACAGAAGCCCTCGGCCATCAAAAAAATGCCGATAAACTCCCTGATTTTTGCCTCGTCATCCACGACCAGTATTGCTGCCATATATGCTCACCTCGGTAATTATCATATCACAACCGACCGATTATGCAATCCAACCGGCGGGGTAAAACCCCGCCGGTCATATTATCCCGGAGACATCGCACAGCGCGACGCAGCCGGCTCTGCCTTGTGATCAGGCGCTCATTACGCGGACGATTTCACCAATCAATAACGGACATCACTGAAATACATCGCGCCATTCGTGAAGATGACCATCTTATCGAGGTCCGAACCGTATGCGCGGAAGAACTTGAGCTTGAACAGGGGGATGTAGGCCAACTCGTCCATGAGGATCTTTTGAGCGTCCGCAAACATCTGCACGCGTTTGGTCACGTCCGGTTCCGCGCCGCCGCCGATCGCCAGATCGTAGAAGGTCTGGTTCTCGAGGTTGTTGTTGTCGTGGATGAGATACGGCAGGATCGAGGAAGGTTCCGCCCATGAGAACTCATGTACGGTGGCCTGATAGGTATCCTCGCGCACGGCTGTCCTTCTGGTGGAGCGCGTCATCGCCTCGATGTTGATCTTGATGCCGACATCCTTAAGCTGCAGCTGAACAACCTGGGCTACGCGTTCGCTGGTGGGATCGTTCGTGACGGTATAGGAGAACTCGAAGATCTGGCCATCCTTATCGAGGTAGCCGTCCGCATCCGTGTCTGCCCAACCTGCCGCGGCGAGGAGCTGTTTGGCCTGCTCAACATCGTTGCAATAGGTCTGCTGATAGTAGTCCGCGATCCCCTGATCGTAATCCATCATGCTGGGAACAACAAAGCTGTACGCGGGCTCAACGAGGCCGTTCATCACTTCGCTGATCTGCTCGCGGTTGATGGCAAGGGCGACCGCCTTGCGAACGTTGATGTCGGCAAAGAGGGGGTCATCCTTGTTGAGGATGATGAAGTTCATACCGGGCGTGTTAATGCCCTGCACGGTGATATTGGAGAGCGCGGAAATTTCCTCGATATAATCCGCGGGCAGGTCGGCAAGCACATTGATCTCGCCGGACTTCAGGCCTTCCACATAAGTGAAGGATTCGGTGATGATGCGCACGGTTATTTTTTCAAGCGTCGGTGCGCCCTTGTTCTCAAGATACTTGTTGTCCGTGGTGTAATACTCATTGCGGGCAAGGCTGATATGCGAACCCGGCACATATTCCGTGATGTAGAACGGGCCGTAGGGGATCGCCTTCATGAGCAGTTCTTCCTCGGTGAGCGTATCGATCTGATCCTTGTCGATGATGCAGAAGAAAGGGCTCTGCAGATAGAACATGAAGCACTGCGAGTATTCCGACAGGTTAAAGATAACGTCGTTGCCATCGATGTCGATCGACTCGATACACTGATAATCCGAGTTGTACGGGCTGATTTCAAGCCCCCACTCGATGGAACGCTTCACATCCTCCGGAAGCAAAGGCTCGCCGTTGGCGAATTTTTTGCCCTCGGGTATGGTAACGGTGACGGTCTTGCCGTCCTCGCTTACGCTGAGCGCGGAGGCAATGCTCGGGGTCAGTTCGCCGGTTTCCTGATCAAATACGAAGAGGGTGTCGGCAATCAGCCTGTGAGCTGCCGAAAACGTACTGATCTGGTAAATGTCGGAGCCTTCCCACTCGGTCGTTTCGCTCATCACAAGCTCTGCGCGCAGCGGCTGCTCCGTCGCTGCAGGCTGCGTCGTTTCAGAAACAGGTTCGGTTGTTTCGCCCGGATCTGTCGTCTCCTGCGGCTTGCAGCCTGCGATAAGAGCGCTGAGCATCAACAGTACCATCATCAATGCGATGATCTTCCTTGCCATGGTCGTTCCTCTTTTCTTTGTTTATTCTGTGCCTGCGGCATACTCCGGCAGTTGATCGAGAATGCACGCGGCAAAATGATTTTGTTCGAATTCCCGCATGGGAGGCATGGCTGCCCTGCACGCGTCCGTCACAAACGGGCAGCGCGAGGTCAGGCGGCAGCCGGAGGATAGGTTGATGAGACTGTCCGGCTCGCCGCTTATAGCAAAATGAGGCTTTCCTCTGTCCATCGGATCGAGGATAGGCGCCGCTGCCATCAACCCCTTGGTATAAGGGTGATGCGGCGTGTCAAACACCTGATCGGTCTCACCGTACTCCACTAAGCGACCGAGATACATCACCGCGATCTTGTCGCTGATGTAACGGATAACGTTCAGGTCATGGGTGATGACAAGATAGGTCAGCTTCAGTTCCTCCTGCAGGTCGAGAAGCAGGTTCAACACCTGCGCCTGCACGGAGATGTCCAGCGCGCTTGTGGGTTCATCGAGCACCATGATCTTCGGCCGCAGCACCAAGGCGCGGGCGATGGCAATGCGCTGTTGCTGCCCGCCGGACAGCTGATGCGGGTACCGGGTGAGATAGGATTCGTCGAGCTTCACCTTGTCGAGCGCTTCGCGCGCGCGCTTCTTTGCCTCGGCGCGTGGGATGCCGTGAATGATCATCGGCCGCATGATGGAGCTCTCAACGGTTTGTCTGGGGTTCAAATTCGAAGCGGGATCCTGAAACACCACGGCGATGGAACGACGGATATCCATCAGCTCTTTCCGGCTGGCTTTGAAAATGTCCTTTCCGTCGATAAAGACCGTGTTTTGATCCGGCTGCGTCAGGCGCAGAATCACGCGCGCCAACGTTGTTTTGCCGCTTCCGCTCTCGCCGACAAGGCCGACGATGTCACCTTCGCGGATATGCAGCGTAACCTCATCCACTGCCTTCACATACTGGGTTTTCTTGATGACGACGCCGGAGGTGAGTTTGAAATACTTGCATAACCCGGTGATTTGTATCATGTTTTTTTCCATCATTCAACCTCCCTGTGGCAGCGATACACATGCCCTTCCTGTGCCGTGCGAAGGGGCGGCGCTTCCTCGCGGCAAACATCATCTGCAAATTCGCAGCGGTTGGCAAACCTGCAGCCGGCGATGTCGCCGATGAGTTTTGGCACAGCGCCCTGGATCGTCATGAGCCTGCGCTCATGCTTCCTGATCCGCGGCAGCGCGAGCATGAGCGCGCGGGTATACGGATGCGCCGGGCCGCTGAAAATCTGAAACACATTCCCGTATTCCACGATTTCGCCGGCGTACATGACTGCGATTTTATCCGCAACTTCGGCGACAATGCCGAAATTATGGGTGATTATCATAATCGAGGTGTTGAATTGATCGCGCAGACTCCGGATGATGGAAAGGATCTGCGCCTCGATCGTTACATCCAACGCGGTTGTCGGCTCATCCGCGATGAGAAGCTTGGGATTCCGCGCGAGCATCATCGCAATCATCACCCTTTGCCGCATACCCCCCGAGAGTTCATGGGGAAAGCTTTTCATCCGCTTTTCGCTGTCCGGGATACGCACATCGCGGAAAAGCTCCAGCACCTTGTTCCAGGCTTCCTTCCTGTCGATTCCGTCCAGCATGATCGCTTCCGCAACTTGATCGGCGGAACGGTAAACAGGATTGAGCGAGTCGAGTGGGTTCTGAAAAATCATGCCGATGTCGTGGCCGCGTATGCTCTCCATCTCGCGTTCGTTGGCCTTGAGCAGATCCCTCCCGTTGAACAGAATCTCGCCCGAAACCCGTTCGTTTTCGGAAAAGAGCAGTTTCATAATCGTGTAGGCGATGGTGGATTTTCCACAGCCAGATTCGCCGATGAGCGCGAATATCTCGCCGCTGTTGATCGTGATGTTCGTGTTTTTGACGGCGCTGAGGTAGCCTTCCTTGACCTTGTAGTCCACCGAAAGGTTTGTAATTTCAAGCAATTTATGATTATTCTCCATACGTCGTCCCCTTACTGCGCTTTCATGCGCGGGTCCAAGAGGTCCCTGAGGCCTTCACCCACAAGGCTGAAACCCAGCACGGTATACACCAGTGCGAGCCCCGGGTAGATCGCCATCCACGGTGCCTTAGTCAGATGCTTGATGCTGACGGAAAGCATGACGCCCCAATCCGGCGAGGGCGGCTGAGATCCCATCCCCAGAAAGCCCAGCGAGGTGGTGGACATGATCGTAGTCGGTATGGATATCGTCGCGATGACGATGATCGAGGGCAGTATGTTGGGCAAAATGTATCGGAGCATGATCGCGCTGTTTTTTTCGCCAAAGGCGATGCCCGTTTCAATGAAGGGCATATTTTTGATCGCCTGCGTTTTGGCACGAACGATGCGCGCATACTGCGCCCAGCAAACCAACGCTTGTGCGGCGATGATGTTGTTGAGCCCTTTGCCGAGCACCGTAATGACGGCAAGCGCTGTGATCAAAGGCGGCATCGCCCATGTGATGTCCGTCACAAAAGCAAGCCCCGCGTCGATTTTGCCGCCGTAATATCCGCCGATGAGCCCCGCCGAAACACCGATCACACTTTGTATGACAACGGCGATCAGCGCCACTTTAAGGGTGATTCTCGAACCGTACACGACCCGGCTGAACATATCCCGTCCGAAGTCGTCCGTGCCGAAAATATACGCATCGTCCGGCGCAGAATAGGTCGCCTCCAGATGCGCCTCGTCGAACGCGTACGGCGCGATGTGATCCGCAAAGAGTGCAAAGGCGATCACGGAAAGCACCATCATGGCCCCGACGACAAGGTTCAGATTGCGCAGCGTGTTTTTCAGAAATTCGCTCATCACGCTTTCCCTCCGCTCATTTCAACCTTGATCCTCGGGTCAAGCAGCGCAGTCACGATATCCCCCAGGAGATTGCATAGTACCGTCAGTATGGCGATGATGAGTATGCACGCCTGCACCACCGGAAAATCCTGATCGAGGATGCCGTGATACAATAGGTTGCCCATGCCCGGTATGACGAAAATGTTTTCGATGATGACGCCGCCGCCGATGATCCACGGAATCGTCAGGAAAAGCATAACGACGATTGGAATCATCGCGTTGCGCAAAACATGACCTGTGCGGACTCTGCCTGCGCTCAACCCTTTGGCGTAAGCCGTCTGGACGTATTTTTCCCGATATACATCGAGCACCTCGTTTTTGGTGAGCCGCATCATTTCCGCCATGCCGCTCAAAACCAGCGCTGCAATGGGAATGATAAAATGCTGAGGCGTTTCATATCCGCTCAGGGGCAGCCATTTAAGCTTCACCCCAAAAAGGAGGATCATCAGAATCGCCCCACAAAACGCGGGTACGGCGTTCGTGATTGCCGCAAATACCATCAGCAGGCGATCGGCAAGCTTATCTTTGCGAAACGCCGCGAGCAGCCCAAGCGGAACCGCTAAACAAAACTTGATAAGCGTTGCGGCGCCGATCAGCTTGAGCGACATGGGGATGCGCTGCAGGAGCATGCCGCCAACCTCTTGTTTGGACTTAATCGACGTGCCGAAATCACCCTGAACGATGTTCGTCAACCACACGAAATACTGAACATAAACGGGCTTATCGAGCCCCCATTTCTCGCGCATCTGGTCTTTACGTTCCTCTGAAACCTTGGAATCCGTCATCAGGTCGATCGGATCCCCGGGCATGATCTGCATGAGTGCGAAAATCAGGATGGTAACCGAAAGCACCACCAGCATTCCTTGGAATAATCGCTTAATGATATAATCTCTCAACTCGTAACCCTCCGAACGATATGACACTTACATTGTAATCATGCCGTGTGCCCATCGTGTGCCCGGCATGAACCGTTGCTGTAATCATTTACCTTTTAAGAAGGCGGCCGCCTTTCTCCCCTGTTGCGCAACCGTTCTTAAGCGCGTGCTTCCCGCCGATAAACACATGCTCTATGCCTTTGTTCGGCCTGTACGGGTGCATGTAATCGTTGGTTTCGCCAAGCTCTTCCCAGTCAAGCACGCAAATGTCCGCCCGCATACCTTCACGGATATAGCCGACGCTTTTCAGCCCGTGCCTGTCTGCGGGCATGCCGGTCACGCGACGGATTGCCTGCGCGATTGTGAGCGACGTCTTCTCTCGCGTCAGCCGCAGATGCCGCGGAAAGGTTGAGATCATGCGCGGATGCGCGGAAGGCGGCGCTTCGTGCGGCTTGCGGTTGAAGATGTGATAGCCGTCGGTACCGCACATGGTGAGGGGGTCGGAGAGGATATTCATCATATCGCTCTCATTGATCGTAAAATACGCCATGCGCACATGCGCATCGTTTTCAAGAAGCAACTCGTAGATCGCGTCAAACGGATCGAGCTTGCGCTCGTTTGCCACATCGGCAATGGTCATGCCGGAAAGCGAAGGGTTGTTCTGCGCGTCTATGATCATCCACTTGTCAAAGCCGGCCACGGGCAGAATGTTATCGAAGGACTTATCGTCCGTCAGTACCATATGGCTGACACGATCGCGGAAGGAACGCTCGCCGAGTTTTTTCAGAAACCCGTCGTAGCCATCCGTCATAAAACAGGGCGGCAAAGCGGAAATCAGCCCGGTTGAGCAGGCGATGAAAGGGTATTGGTCAACGGCGACCGAACCGCCGAGCAGGTTCGCCTCACGTACGAGGTCAAGCGTAACGGCGGAGTTGCCCTCGTTGTGCGCTCCCTCGATTTTATGATGCGAGATCTCAACGGCACACCCTGCGCGCTCGCCGATCTTGATGGCTTCCTTCACGGCAGGTATGCAAAAATCGCCTTCGCCGCGTATGTGCGAGGCGTACATACCGCCCTTCGCTGCCCCGGCGGCTGCAAGGGCGCTCAGCTCATCCGTATCCGCGTAGACGGAAGGCGGATAAATCAACCCGCTCGACATACCCATGAAGCCTGACTCTACAGCGCGGGAGACGAAGGACTTCATTTGTTCAAGCTGTTGTTGATCCGGCTTTGCGGAAGAATAACCCATCACCTTTTTACGGATTGTCCCATGCCCGATAAAAAACGCCATGTTTGTCGGCAGCGTCATGCCTGCGACATGTTCCATAAAGCGTTCCGGTGTCGAACATACAGCGAGCGCCTCCTCGATAGCTTCTTTGGGCATGATGCCGCGATAGAGCGCGTAATCTTCCGCCTCGGACGGTGCTGCACTGTCAGCGCACTGCCCCGCGATCTCCGTGGTGATGCCCTGCTCGATATAGTTGTATCCGCTCGTACACATGAGAATATGGCCATCGCTGTGTGAGTGACAGTCGATGAAACCCGGTGTCACAAGCTTTCCCCCCGCATCGACGACAAGTGCGGCTTCACAGCGAAGCTCTGTTCCGAGAGCTGCAATCGTATCTCCCCTAATGGCGATATCGGCTCGATAGGGCTCCCTGAGCGTGCCATCCGCAACCAGACCGTTTTTAATCAAAACATCCATATGATTCCTCCGCTGCGCAGTATTGCGTTAAGCGCATATAGGCAGTCCATAACCGACAAAAAATCCGTTGCGTCGGAAAGCGAAGGCTTTATCCGAAGATAAAGGTCTTTCACTGCGATTGGATTATCTTGTACCTCTTTGAGCACCGTTGGAATCATCGCCAAGGTGCTGTTTTTATATGAATACAGCTTATTCGGTAATTGCATCGAACACCTCACAGCTCTGCACGAAGTACGAAACCACAATCTGGCAGAAAATTGCGTCCTGTAGCGTAACACGATGTATTTTATCTGCGATTTCATTGAAGATTTCGAGATGCGGTTTGTTTGCCTTTTTTAGTTTCTTATACAATGCGTGAATCTGGTCTTGGATTTCATCGTAGTCAATTTCGCCGCTTTTATCCAGATTTATCATTATTTCTTTTATGCGTATGAAGTATGTGGTGACGTAGTTGGTTACCGCATTGTAAAGCACCATGTCCTGAGACGGACTCAGTTTCTGCTTAACTTCCTTGGGCTCGAAGGACGCATCAGACAATTCCTTTTCCCCAAGCTTCCGTATTCTTTTGATTACGCCGACAATGCCCTTTTCCAAGGGAAGGTCATCAAGGAGACGGATGCTTTGTTTATGCGTAGACAACACCGTTTTTATCTCCTTTAGTTCAGCCATCAGCTTCTTGCTGTCATCAAGGAGATATGTGGCATAGCACTGTGGGCACATCGCCATGATGTTTTCGGGCGTAGTCGATTTGGATTTATCTATCAGGCTCACTTCAAATGTATGAATGGCTTTCCCGTTTTTTGAAACGGTTAGCTGCCTCCCGCATCCCGGGAATGGACAGCACCCATCTGCTTCTGCAAGCAAATAATCTCCGTACTTTATCTTCAAATCGGACGCCAGCTTTTGTTGCTGCTGTTTCTGAAGTTCATCCTGCGGAACAAGCCCGGCAGACTCCTGAATAATTTGTTCCATCCATTCGGTGACTTTTTCCGCAACATTATCTGCATTTATGGTCGGTTCATAACCGACTAAATCCTCTGCAAATAAAGCCCTTGAAGCAGGGCTCCGCTTGCTGATGCTCCGAGTAAGTGTTTTCGGCGTTAGATGATACACAATACTACCTGCGAAATTCTTGGATAAGCCTCGTTTTACATAGCTGCGAATGGTGTTATCGCTGAGTTTTGCGGAAGGGTCTTTACCCTTTACCCAGTCAGCCTCAGATACAGTCGTAATCTTCGCCATTAATTCGCGGAAAAAATACGGCACATCATCACCGTCGGCTAAATGTTTTTTCATAATCGGGAAAAGTGTTTTGAATTCCACGTCGGCTCGACACTCCTTTACTGAGATTTGCACCACGGTGCACTATGGTGCACCAAACCATCCCCAGATTTCAAAGCCCCATTTTATATAATGAGAGCAGGTTAGGAACGGAAGGCGCTCCTGAGGAAACCCCAAACATAGTATATCACACTTTTGTCCAAAAGTCAAAGATTATGTTTGAAAAAGGGATTTTATGTTTCCATGCGCCTTCATTCCATAACCCACCATCAAATGGTGCGTTCCCCGATCTGGAACGGCTCAACGCTATGCGACGGTAGAACTTAATACACACAGCTGACTATTGAGCAGGAAGCTGCATTCCGAAACGGAGCAATCTGTGAAGGACTGCGGTATGGTATTTTATTGCCATTTTTCAGCCAGCTGCTGCAGACCTCCGTTTCGAGACAACGAAAACGGAGGTCATTTTAATGAAAATTCAATGGAACTTTGCAGACGGCACGAAATCCGAGGTCGAGGTCAATGAGGAGCTTGGGGAATTTATCACCGCATCTCGGCGGGAGGAAAGCAATCTCGACCGCAAGGAGCGATATCACTGCTATTCGCTCGACGCTATCCTTTTTGAAGGCAAGGAGTATGGCGACTACAACACCCCTGACGCAGAAATTGAACGCAGTGAAAAGAAAAAGCGCATTGCTGCGGCGTTAGAAACCCTGTCGGAAGTACAAAAGCGTCGGCTGCTGATGCTGGCAGGCGGATGCTCTGTTAATGAAATTGCCCGTTTAGAGGGCATCGCACCGAATGCCGCGTGGAAATCCGTAGAAGGTGCAAAAAAGAAATTTATCAAGTCTTTCAAAATGGGTGTATAAAACAACCTGCTTTTCTCCGTATACCGAGGGACACACAAGACCGTCCCTCGGAAAGGACGGAAAAAGATGAAGCACAACCTACAAATCAGTGTTTCGAGGAAGCCCCCGGAGGGCGGCGTCGTTAGGTGCCAGCGAGTCACTATGCGGGAACATATACTCCGTTACCTGTTCGGCGAGAAGCGCCGTGTAATAGTCATCGTTCCCGGTGACTCCGTCGAGTGCGTATCTGTTACAGAGATTGCGGACGGAGGTGGCACTGCCGATGAACGATAACAATGCTCCGCTGCTCCCGATGCCAATCAAGGTCAAGCCCTACGCACATCAGGTCATCGCTTTTAACTTCGTATGCAAAAGGCTCGGCCTTCTGCCGGACAGCACCTACTCGCCAACGGGCTATGGCGCAGCGCTTCTCATGGAAATGGGAACAGGCAAAAGCCTCACAGCACTTGCTGCTGCCGGTGCGCTGTATAACGCCGGACGCATCAAACGGGTGCTGGTCGTTGCTCCGCTGTCGGTGGTCGGCGTATGGGAGGAAGAATTCGGCAAGTTCGCGGACTTCGATTACTCCCTTGCCGTGCTCAAGGGTAGCGGTGAAAAGAAGGTAGATACCCTGCGGCACATGACCGGGGCGGCGCTTCAGGTGGCAGTCATCAACTACGAATCGGCATGGCGGCTTGAGAAGAATTTGGCGGCATGGAAGCCCGACCTCATCATCGCCGACGAGGGGCACAAAATCAAAACGCACAACATCAGCGCATCCAAGGCGATGCACCGACTGGGCGCAGCGGCAAAATACAGACTGCTCCTGACGGGAACGCCGGTCACCAACAAGGCAATCGATATCTTCTCGCAGTACAAATTCCTTGACCCGCGCATCTTCGGGCAGAGCTTTTACAGCTTCCGCAATTACTTCTTTTATATGACCGGCTACGGCAACCATACGCCGGTGCTGAAAAAGAGCATGGAGGACGAGCTTACCCGCCGGATGCACAGCATCGCATTTCGGGCGACGAAGAAGGAATGCCTCGACCTGCCGGATACGACAGACATCATCCGCAAGGTGGCGCTGGAGCCGAGGGCGATGAAGCTGTATCAGTCGCTTGTCAAGGAAAGCTACGCGGAATTGTCCGAGGGTGAGGTCACCATCACCAATGTGCTCACCAAGCTGCTGCGGCTGTCGCAGCTCACGGGTGGCTTTATCGGAAGCGATGAAAGCAGCGCCACGGAGCAGGTATCAACGGCGAAGCTCGACGTGCTGGAGGATATCATCGACGCCGCACTGGAGGAAAATCGCAAGCTCGTCGTCATTGCCCGCTTTGTGCCGGAGCTTGATGCCATCTGTGCCATGCTCGAAAAGAAGCGCGTCAATTATTCGCTCATCAAGGGCGGTGTGAAAGACCGCGACGAGCAGGTCGCACGATTCCAGAACGACGCTAATGTTCCCGTGTTCGTCGGTCAGGTGGCAACGGCTGGTCTGGGTATCACGCTCACGGCGGCAAGCACGATGATTTTCTTCTCACTGGACTACTCCATGAGTAACTTCGAGCAATGCAAAGCCCGCATACACCGCGCCGGTCAGCGGATGCCCTGCACCTATATCTATCTCGCGGCGCAGGCTACGGTCGACGAGAAGGTGCTGAAAGCCCTGAAAAACAAGGCGAATCTCGCCAAGACACTGGTCGACGATTACCGCTATGGCAACAACCCGTTTATGTAAAGGAGATTATCACGATGGACATATCAGAAAAACTGTTTGAACTCGCAGACCGGCTCAAAGCCCTGCGAGATGAGAAAAAGGAAACCGAGCAGCGCGTGAAGGATATCGGCGCGGAGCTTGATGAGGTCGATGCCGCATTGGTGCAGCTCATGACCGATACCGAGACGCAAAACTTCACCCGCTCCGGCATCATGTTCTGCCTCACCAATACCACCCGCGCCTCGGCGACCGCCGACCGCAAGGACGACCTGTTTGATGCGCTTCGCGCCGAGGGTCATGGCGGGCTTATCTACGAAACCGTCAACGCCAATTCTCTCTCCGCCTTTGTGCGGGAGCAAATGGCTGAGAACGACGATGCTTTACCCGACTGGCTGGACGGGCTGGTCAATGTATTTGAAAAAACGACCGTGGGCGTCCGCAAGGCGACCCGCAAATAAGGAAAGGACGATACGAATATGAAAAGCAACGATAATACGGCTCTTGCCACAACGAACAGCGCATTCATGGCGCTGAGAGACTTCAACCTGAACGATGCAATGAGCGAGGAGCTCTCCGGCTTGTCCGGCAGCTTCGAGAGAATCAAGATTCCCGCCGGAGGCATGACCGTCTTTGAAATCCCCGGTGAAAACCCAGACAGCCCGGAAACGGTCAAGGAGTTCTCCGCGGTTATTCTGCATCATCACCCGGTCAACGCCTTTTATAAGACGAAGTACACTGGCGGAAGCAATCCTCCCGACTGCGGCAGCTTCGACGGTGTCTGCGGCGAAGGCACTCCCGGCGGCGAATGCGCCAAGTGCCCGAATAACAAATTCGGCTCCGGCGAGAACGGTGCCAAGGCGTGTAAGAACCGTCGCCGTGTGTATTTGCTCCGCGAGGGCGAAATCTTTCCGCTCATCATGTCCCTGCCTACTGGCTCACTCAAGGATTTCACCCGCTATATCATGCGTCTGCTGTCCAAGGGTAAGAAGTCAAACGCCGTGGTAACAAAATTCACGCTGAAGAAGGCTACCAATAATAACGGCATCGCGTACTCTCAGGCGCAGTTCTCTGTCGATCGCACCCTGACCGATGAGGAGCTTGTACTTATCTCAGGAATTACTGAGCAGGTAAAGACCTACTCCACCCGCGTTGGCTACGATACCGAGCCCGCTGTGGATGTCCCTGCCAATGTTGACCCTGAAACCGGCGAGATCATTGAGCCTTTAGCCTAAATCATACCGCCGCAGGTCGGGCAGTTTATCGCTGCCCGACCCATAGCGGCAGATTGGAGAAGAACATGGACTATAACCTTATATATACAACCGACGCACTGCGGGATTATCTCGTCGATGCAAGCGTTATCGCCTTTGACTTTGAGACTGCGCCGGACGATGCATGGCGGGATGAGCCGAAGGCGGCGCTAGATGCACACAAGTCGCATATCGTCGGAGTTAGCATTTCGGTGTCAGAGGGCACTGCGGTATACCTGCCATTTGCGCATAAAATCGGCGAAAATGTGCAGAGCCGCGATGAAATGCTGCAGTATCTCACTGCCGCCGTATTCGAAAACCCCACTGTCGTCAAGGTCGCGCACAACCTGTCCTTTGAAGCTATGTTCCTGTATGCGCTGGGCATCGTCGTGTGTGAGCCGTGCTACGACACCATCGCGGCGTCGCAGCTCACGCTGAAAAGCAAGTTTGAATTTCGCAGCCTGTCGGATAGCGGCCTAAAGCTGCTTGCCACCTCACTTTTCGGTGCAGATATGCCGGACTTCAGTACCGTGACCGCAGGTCGACATTTCGATGAGATGAACCCGGCAGACTATGAAACGCTGCGCTACGCCTGTGCAGACTCGGATTATACTCTGCGGCTTTATTACAAGTTCAACAGCTGGTTTGATAATAATATCCGCCAGCACCGCGACATTGTGGAGCGGGTCGAATCGCCTACAGCCGTGTATTGCGGCATGATGAAATATAACGGTGTGCCGATGGATACGGCAGCCATGCTGGAACGACAAAAGGAAGCCGATGAAAAAATCGCGTCCCTTCGTAACGAAATCGACAGACTGACCGGCGGTGTGGACATCGGTGCAAACGCCTCTACCTCCGCATTCAAAAAATACCTGTTTAGCGACCTCGGCCTGCCGGTGTTCAAAACTACGGACAAACATCAGGAGGCAGCGGACGACGCGACGATGATTATGCTGACCGAATACTGCCAAGCAGAGCGCCCGGAGCTGGTGCGACTATTTGAGCTGGTGCAGGAATACCGCAAATGGGGCAAGCTCAAATCGACCTATATCGACGGTTATTTGCGCTGCATCAATGCCGCCACGGGTCGTATACATCCAGACCTCATGCCGCTTGGCACCGAAACAGGGCGCTTTGCTTCCCGCAACCCTAATATGCAAAACTGCCCGCGCAAGGACAACGACCCCGTCGGTGTGCGCAAGTTCATCAAAGCGCCGGAGGGCAGTCTGCTTGTGTCACTGGACTTCTCCCAGATAGAGCTTCGTGTCGGCGCGTTTTACTGCCGAGATGAAAAAATGCTGCAGACCTACCGTAACGGTGGAGATATACACGCACAGACGACATCGGTCATTTTTCATGTACCCTTTGAAACGGCAGTCGATAAGAATGCCCCACATTACAAGGAGCGCCGCACCATTGCCAAGAACTGCAATTTCGGTGTGTTCTACGGATTATTTCCAAGCGGGCTGCAGAAGACCTTGAAATTCAAGGCTGGGCTCGATGTGTCCAAGGACACCTGCAGCGGTATCATCGACAACCTAAAATATGGCTATCCGCGTCTGTCTCTGTGGCAGGAGGAATTCAAGAAACGTGCCGCCATCACATACTTTGCGGAAACATGGCTCGGTCGTCGCAGATACATTATAGGGATACTCTCGAAGGACTGGGGTACGCATTCCTTTGCGGAGCGGTGCGCAATGAATACCCCGATTCAGGGTACAGCGGCGGATATTCTTAAGCTGGCGATGGGACGCATCGTTGACGGTATGAAGGAACGCCCGTGGCTCAAGCCCTTTTTACAGATTCACGACGAGCTGGTATTTGAAATCCCTGCGAACAAGCTCGGTGAGGCAGTCGCTTTTGTAAAGCAGTGCATGGAGGTGCAGCCGTTCCCGGCGTTTGATGTGCCAATAATCGCGGAAGCCGCCTATGGCGCGAGCTTCGGTGAGATGGAAGAAATGGAGTGAGCATATGGGAGTCAATCTTTACAATTCTGAGGGCTACCTCGACCCGACCGCTCACGATGCTATGGTGAGTGTTTTGAAGGAGCAGCGTCAGCGCCCGTATATGCCGAAGGTCTTTATATCCTCGCCCTATGCGGGCGACGAGAAGCAGAACACGCTCAATGCCCGCAAATACTGCGCCTTCGCCGTGAAGGCTGGGTATATACCCTTCGCGCCGCATTTATTTTTCGTGCAATTTCTCTCGGATTCTGTGCCGGAGCAGCGGGAGCTTGGTATGTTCATGGGCATGGTTTTTCTGGACGGCTGCAAAGAGCTATGGGTGTTCGGTGACCGTATCTCGCCCGGTATGGAGCGAGAGATTGCCCGTGCCGAAAGGCGCGGTATCATCATCAGACATTTTAACGACGACTGCGAGGAGGTGGCACCAATATGAGCTATCCGCAGGAGCTTATGGAAAGAAAGCAATGGGTAAACTGGCGGCTCATACCCGACAAGGACGGCGGCAAGGATAAAAAGATGCCATACAATCCCATCACGGGCAAGGGTGCGCAGTCCAACAATCCTGCGACATGGACGGATTATGCGACTGCCGCCGATGCGCTGGAGCGGTACGGCTTTACGGGTCTTGGCTTCATGTTCTCAAAGGATGACGATTACGTGGGTGTGGACATCGACCATTGCTATGACCCAGACACAAAGGCTTTCAACGATACCGCAAAGGCTATCTTAGCGCGGCAACCAACCTATGTGGAGTTCTCTCCCTCCGGCACCGGCGTTCATCTCTTCTTCAAGGGCAAAATCCCTGCCGGTGGCAATAAAAATACAAAAACCGGCGTGGAGATGTACGAGCATACCCGCTATTTCACGATGACAGGCAAAAAGCTCGACGGCGCAACAGATACTGTCGCCGAGGACAATGGTGCGCTGGCTTGGATCCACGAGACATACATCCGCACTCCGAAGAAGCAAAAGAAGAAGTCAAAAAAGAGCGCTACCCCCGTGCAGCTGCCCGACGATGAGCTTCTGGAGCTTGCCCGTGGTGCTGATAACGGCGAGGCGTTTTCGAAGCTGTGGGACGGAAGCTGGCAGGACAATTATTCAAGTCAATCTGAAGCAGATATGGCGCTGTGCTGCCGCTTGGCCTTCTGGTCAGGTAAGGACAAGGTACAGATGGACAGGCTTTTTCGGCAGAGCAGGCTGTTCCGTGAAAAATGGGACGAAAAGCATCATGCGGGCGGCGCGACCTATGGTGAGGAAACGCTGGATAAGGCGTGTGAGCTTACCGAGGACACCTACGCTCCCGGAGGTGATTCGCCGGTGTTTGAGTACAAGGGTATGTATTTCAGGCGCAAGGGCGAAAACATCTATCCCATCACAAACTTCGTGTTCGTGCCAGTGGAGATGATTGTTGCCGACGAGGAGACACAGCTCACCGCCGACCTTGTGACCGTGCGCGGCGAAACCTACCGTCTGACCTTTATGACGACGGATTATGCCAATCAGCAGAAATTCAAGAATGCGCTCAACAAGCGGACTATTGCACTCAGCTATACCGGCTCTGATGGCGATTTAGAGCTGCTCAAAGCATACATTTCGGAGCTGGACTGGAAAACAAAAATCGGTGTTAAGGCTATGGGTATCTATGAGCACGGTAACAATATGGTCTTTGTCTCGGTGGAGGGCGCGGTAGATAAAAACGGCGCTGCGGTTAATGGCATCATTCAACTCGATAAATACCGCAGTATTTCCAGCACAATTCTTGACATGAAATGCATTACTGCGCCCCAGCTTCAAAAGCTCGGCGAGCAGCTCCTATCATACAACGAACCGGCAAAGGCGGTGTCAATTCTGGCATGGATAAGCGGCTGCTTCATAAAGGAGCATCTTCGCATGAAAAACGTAAAGTTTCCTCACCTCATGCTCATCGGCGAAGCCGGAAGCGGCAAGAGTAATACGCTGGAGCGGGTCATCATGCCGGTGTTCTCCAAGACAAAAATTGTGGCAGCGGGACAGACGACAGCCTTTACGCTGATGAAGGACGCGGCATCCTCGAATACCATCCCTATGGCTTTAGATGAGTTCAAGCCCTCAAAAATCGACAGCTATCGACTCGCACCACTGCTGAACCATTTTCGTAATAGCTATGACGGTCAGGAAGGTATCCGTGGTCGTGCAGACCAAACGACGGTGAGCTATGAGTTGCTTGCTCCGCTCGTTGTTGCCGGTGAGGAATCGCCGGACGAGGCAGCTATCCGAGAGCGCAGCATTGAACTGCTGTTCTCAAAGAAAGACCTGAAGGCGGTCGAATATCGTGCGGCGTTCCAAGGCCTGTGCAGAAATGCCGACCTGCTTGGTGGGCTTGGACATAGTCTGCTTGACATCGCGCTCAAAACTAAACCCGCAGAATGCTATTCATGGTACGAGGATGCGTTGGGTAGCTTCAATAAGGAGCTGCCGTCGCGTGTCATTAATAACCTTGCCTGCATGGTCGCAGGGCTGCGGCTTATGGAAAAGCTGTGTGCATCGTTGGGTTTGACGTGGCATGAGGTGTCTCGCTTCGGGCTTGCGCCCTGCACGAAGTATATCGAATATGCGGCAAAGGAGTATCTGTTGGACGGCGGCACCAGCAACAAAAGCGTGGTCGAGCAGACGCTGGAGGTCATGTCGCGCATGGATCTTGACCCGAAAAGCGAATACGCAATAATCGATGATGGTAAGGTGCTGGCACTATGGCTCAACCATGTTTATGACCGTTATACCAAGTACCGCAAGGATTACGCCATCGCCGGTGAAACGCTGACCTATGCACAATTCAAAAAACAGCTTCAGCACTCGGACTATTTTCTGGAAAGCAATGTGTCAAAGCGCATTGCCGGTGAAACACGGAAGGTATGGACAATAAACTACGAGCTTTTGTGTGACCGCTGCGATGTTTCCGGCTTCGAAATCACAGAGGTTGAACCGCTATGAAGGGCGCAACCTGTAACCTAACTGCGCCCAATGTAACCTCTCGGAGCACAAAGGTTACGAGAAAGGTTACGGCGAAAACACGCTATATAGCAGCACAATTTGAGCTTTTATATGTTTTGTAACCTTGTAACCTCAAAAAATAGGTATATACGCGAAAGCAAACATTCCCTCCATACGCAAGCGCGTGTGTGCGCGTGTGAATATACACAGACCTCTATTACAGACAGTTACACGGTTACAACGGGCAAAAAAGTTACAAGGAGAATACTGTGGCAGAAAAAGAAATCGTGAGCGCAATCCTGCGCTTTCTCAAGACCGTGCCGAGGTGCTTTGCTTGGAAGGAGCACGGCGGGATGTACGGTACGGCAGGTGTTCCTGACATCATCGCCTGTATTGGCGGCAGGTTTTACGCCTTTGAGGTAAAGACCGCAACCGGCAAGACAACGGCACTTCAAAACGCAACTATCCGAAAAATCCTCGCCTGTGGCGGCATGGCTGTGGTCGTCCGCTCGGTAGATGAGGTGCGAACTGTGATTAACGGCTCTCCGCAATGATATTGAAAACAATGCTGCAACGCTTTATATACGACGCTTACAATGCGGCACCGCTTCGCTGGAGAATACAAATCCAGATAAGGAGTGTGTCTCATGGATAATAATTACGAAAACCTGGCTAACGCCATCATTCTTCAGGCGGTCAAGGATTACCGCAAGGCGCTGCGTACTCTTTCTATGAATCCCAACAACCGTTCAGCGCAGTATGAGCGCAGGCGTATTGAACAGTTCTTCCGTTCCGGCTGGTTTGGGGTGCTGACGAGCATCGACCCGGAAATGCTCATCACCAAGCTGAAAGCGGAGGTGATGGCATGACTGTTAAAGCATATCTCGGGCAGGCATACAGGCTCGACCAGCGTATAAATTCCAAGCTGGAGCAGATTGCTTCGCTAAATGAACTGGCTACGAAATGCACCTACACCCTAACGGGCATGCCTCGCAATCCAAATCGTAGTACATCAACGATGGCCGATGCTGTGGCAAAGATTATCGACCTGCAAGCGGAAATCAACCGTGACATCAATCGGCTCGTTGACCTGAAGCGCGAGATGGTCAGGCTCATCAAAACCGTGGATAACACAGAGCATCAGACGCTTCTGGAGCTGCGCTACCTCTGCTTCAAGACTTGGGAGCAGATAGCTGTTGATATGGGCTATAATGTGCGCCATGTATACCGACTTCACGATGAAGCAATAGAAAGCATTACAGTTCCGCAAACTCAGCAGTAAATGTCACTGTTTGTCATGTACTCCTTTGTGATAGTATATACTTAGGAAACCAGAATAAAGCAGAGCCTCGAGGGAAAATCCCCCGGGGCTTTTGTTATGCCCAAGGAGGTGACCCTATGCCAAAGAAACCAAAGCGGCCGTGTCGATACCCCAGTTGTCCAAAACTGACGGATGGTTTGTATTGTGTGGAACATCAACGGCAGGCAACGCGCCACTATAATCATTTCCAGCGCGAGCCTGAAACCAACAAAAGATATGGTCGTGCATGGAAACGCATACGCGACCGTTACATCAAGGCTCACCCGCTATGTGAGGAGTGTAAAAAAGCTGATCGCTTAACCCCCGCTGAAGAGGTACATCATATTCTCCCGCTCAGTCACGGAGGAACAAATGATGTGAGTAATCTCATGTCGCTGTGCAAGTCGTGTCATTCACGCATTACTGCAGAGAGCGGCGACAGGTGGGGGCGGTCAGATCTCTAAAGCTATCGAAAGCGGACAGCGGCGTGGGGCTTCGTGTGAGAAATCGCAGTTTCAAACGGCTAATATCCCCCACTGGACAAGGAGTGTGATGAATATGGCAAAAGACGGCACCAACAGAGGCGGTGCAAGAATCGGCTCAGGGCAAAAAAAGAAAGCCCTCGCCGACAAAATTTTAGATGGCAATCCCGGTAATCGAAAGTTGACCATCATGGACTTTACAGACATGACGGAGCTTACCGGAGAATCAATGCCAAAACCAAGAGGCTATCTTACCGCGAAACAGAAAGACGGTTCCACAACACTGGCGGCAGGAAATTTTCAACAATACATGGCAATGGCTCAAGGAGCGAGGGTGCGCACAGTTAGTAACCACTCAGCTTATCGAACAATACGCTCAGAGTGTGGCACGGTGGATCCAGTGCGAGCAGGCAATCAGCGAGTTTGGCTTTTGGCTAAGCACCCCACCACCGGCAATGCTATTCCGTCCCCCTATGTTTCAATGTCTCAAAATTTCATGAAGCAGGCCAACAACATCTGGTTCCAGATTTATCAGGTGGTACGGGAAAACTGCACAACAGAATATCGCGGTGTAACACCTCAAGACGATGCAATGGAAAAGTTGCTCAATGCCCGTCGGGGCGCACTATAATAAACGGAGGAATGTGAAATGACAACTTACAAAACAGCAGAAAGTGTATGCAAAGGGCATCCGGATAAGCTCTGCGATCTGATTGCCGACAATATCTTGGATGCTTGTCTCAGAAAGGACAGAGCTTCTCGCGTAGCTTGCGAGGTTATGGCGACTAAGGGCAAAATTATCGTAGCGGGCGAAATCACCTGTAGCGAAAAAGTGGACATTCGCTTTATCGTGCGAAATGTCCTGCGCGAGGTCGGGTATAATCCTTGGAAGTTTACTGTGTTCGTATTCGTTCATCGACAGAGTGCGGATATCGCAGCCGGTGTGGATACGGCAATTGAAGCGCGAAACGGCATATGCGATCCTTACGGATCTGTCGGCGCAGGTGACCAAGGCACAGTATACGGGTACGCAACAAAGGAAACGCGAGAGTATTTGCCTTTGCCGCTGGTGCTCTCGCATCGCATTGCCAAGCGCATTGATGAATGCCGCGAAGGTAAACTCATCAAAGGCATTCTACCGGACGGCAAGTGTCAGGTTACTGTCGAATATGAAGATGGTAAACCCAAACGTGTGAAAGCTGTGGTGATTTCTGTCCAGCATGAGGCGAATAAAACGCAGGAGCAGCTGCGCACGGATATTATGAATAATGTCTTGTGGCAATGCTTTGAGGATTTCCCAATGGACGATGATACCGAAATACTCATTAACCCCAGTGGACGTTTCGTAGAGGGCGGCCCCGCTGCTGACACAGGACTGACGGGCAGAAAAATCATGGTGGATACTTATGGTGGTCTTGCGTCTCACGGCGGCGGAGCCCTTTGCGGCAAAGATCCGACGAAGGTTGACCGCAGCGGCGCATATATGGCACGGTACATCGCGAAGAACATTGTGTGGAGCGACTTAGCTGAAAGATGCGAGGTCGCTCTTTCTTATGCCATCGGCAAGGCGAATCCCGTGGCTGTGGATGTGAAGGCATTCGGCACAAGTGCGCTCACGGATGAGCAGCTGCGCGAGATTGTTGTTTCTGTATTTAATCTGCGCCCCGCCGCCATCATCGAAAAGCTGCGTCTGCGTCGTGCCATTTATGCTGACACGGCGGCCTATGGGCATTTCAATTCGTGCCTGTTCCCGTGGGAGGATTCGGATATATATAAGGAACTGCGAAAGGCGGCTAACAAGTATGCTGATTGAGAAAATACCTGCGGTAAGGCTGAACCCCGCCGCCTACAATCCCCGCAAAGACCTGAAGCCCGGCGACAAGGAATATGACAAGCTGAAACGCTCTATTTCAGAGTTCGGCTATGTGGAGCCGGTCATCTGGAATAAGACCACCGGCAATGTAGTCGGCGGGCATCAACGCTTAAAGGTGCTGCTCGACCTCGGACAAACGGAAATCGACTGCGTGGTCGTGGAGCTGGAAGATGCGCGTGAAAAGGCGCTCAACCTTGCTCTCAATAAAATACAGGGCGACTGGGATGAGAACAAGCTGGCCTCCCTCATGGCGGAGTTCGACGCGACCACCTTTGATGTATCCCTCACCGGCTTTGATGCCGACGAGGTGGATGCACTTTTGAACAAGTTTTACTCGAAGGATGCCGTGCAGGATGATTTCGATGTAGATAAGGAAAAGGCTGTAATTGAAGCGGCAGACGATACCCGAACGCATACGGGCGACGTGTGGCAGCTCGGCAATCACCGCTTGCTCTGCGGCGACAGCACCAGCGAGGCGGCTTTTGCCAAGCTCATGGATGGCGCACACGCGCAAGTCGCGGTGACCTCTCCTCCGTATGGCGTCGGCAAAGAATATGAGAAGGCGGGCATCGACCCGTGGTTTGACACCATGCGCCCGGCGATAAAGAACATCTGCAAAAATGCGGATATCGTCTGCTGGAATATCGGCGACCTATTTGCCACCGGCAGTCAGTTTATTGAGCCGACGGAGATGTACTCCATCGGGATGTTCAACGACAACGGCTTCCGGCCTATCTGGATTCGTATCTGGAAAAAACAAGGCATGAATTTCGGCGTCGGGCCCTATCATCTTGTGACCAATAAGCCGGTACAGCAGTACGAATACATCACGGCGCTGGCGGGCACGGAGACCGAGGAATACAACGACCAAGAGTTCGCATGGGTGTCGGCATTCGCCGGTCACTCATATAAATTTGTAAAGCGGCTCACGAAGGACGAGCGCAAAAAATGGGGCTACGCGGGCATCTGGGAGATAAACACGGTGCGGGCAAACAAGGAGCACCCCGCCATGTTCCCGGTGGAGCTGCCGTGGCGCTGCATCAAAATGCACTCCGACCGTGGCGGTGCGGTGCTTGAGCCCTTCGCTGGCTGCGGCACCACACTTATCGCCTGTGAACAGACGGAACGCCGCTGTTATGCGATGGAGTTATCTCCGGTCTACTGCGACCTCATTATAAAGCGCTGGGAAGCGTTCACCGGCGAAGCTGCCGTGAAGATGGAGGAATAACAATATGGATATACAAAAAATAAAAGCGTCTCTGCTGAATCCGGCGGCATATAACCCGCGTAAAGACCTCAAGCCCGGTGATGCGGAGTACGAGAAGCTGCGTCGCTCCATTGAGGAGTTCGGTTATGTCGAGCCTATTATATGGAATAAGCGCACCGGCAATATCGTCGGCGGGCATCAGCGCTACAAGGTGCTGGTGGCGATGGGCTATACCGAGGTTGACTGTGTGGTGCTGGATATCGACGAAAACAAGGAAAAGGCGCTGAACGTGGCACTCAATAAAATATCCGGCGAGTTTGATATTCCGCTATTGACCGACCTGTTGAAGGACATCGGTGCAAGCGGCTTCGATGTTTCGCTTACCGGCTTTGACGCGGTGGAAATGAATGCGCTGTTCGACAAGGGCGAAGGTGATGTTAAGGAGGACAGCTTCGATGTCGAATCGGAGCTGAAGAAGCCCTGCTTCACCTATACAGGCGATGTCTGGCACCTCGGCAAGCACACGGTTTTGTGCGGTGATAGCACGGTTGCAGAAAGCTATGCGGCACTGCTCGGCGATACGAAGGTCAATCTCGTCTGCACAGATCCGCCGTACTTTGTTGCGCTGGAGAGTGCGTCGGGAAAAATAACAAACGACAATCTCAGTGTCAAGGAGGGCTACGCATTTTTGATGAAGGCGTTCTCCGGCATGAAAAGCAGCATGGCGCTGGATGCGTCCATATACACCTTCTATGCTACGGCGACAGCGCGTATCTTTCATGATGCCTTTGAGGACGCGGGCTTCAAGGTCGGCGCGGGACTGGTGTGGAAGAAAGACCAGCTTGTGTTGACCCGCACGGACTGGAAGTATATCCACGAGCCTATCCTCTTCGGCTGGCGCAAGGATGGCAAGCACAAATGGTACGGCGACCAGAAGCAGAAAACCGTATTTGAGTTCGACCGCATCAAGAATTCCAAGGATGAGGGCTGTGGGCATCCGTCCTCAAAGCCCGTGCCGCTGATTGCCTATCTTGTGAAGCAGTGTACGCAGACGAATTCTCTGGTGCTCGACCCGTTCCTCGGCTCGGCGTCCACGCTCATCGCCTGTGACCAGCTAGGGCGGATATGCTACGGCATCGAATACGAGCCGAAATTTGTGGACGTGGCGGTCATGCGGTACATCACCGCTAAGGGCGGTCTGGCGGGCGATGTATTCGTCGAGCGCGATGGCAAGCGGCTGTCTTTTGCGGAGGTGAAGCCCGCCGACGCGGCTGTGTAGTCTACACAATTTTAGCAATGAAAAGCCTGTGCTTTTCTCGCTTGAAAGCGATACATATATGCGCGGAATCGCTTGCTATTCCACAGATTGTATGGCTCTATGTACCTGCGTTAAGCGCAGAAAGGTGGCAAGCATAATGGAAAACAACACATTTGAACTCAAGTATAACCTGACCGGCAGCGACAGAAAGCGGCTGGTCACCGCAATGGCGGAGCTTCTGGACAGCCCCATGAAATACAAGGGCGCTCCGACCTTCGCCTACGAGGTGGATTATTTCACCATCGACAAGAACGGCACAGTCAGCTTTGACGACCGCGCCGACAGCGAAGAAATCGAAAGGCTCATCGAGCAGCTTCACGGACAGGGATTTAAAGCGGAACCGCGTTTCGAGGACTTGCGCGTGACCGAGGAGGAAGAATTAGGCCTCGGACGCCAGCGCCGCGACCCTGTCGGCGAGGACGGGATGCAACCGAGCGATGTGCCGGACGATGAGGACATCGGACTGGTAATCGAAATGCCACGCACATCCTTCACCTACACGGCACTGGAAAACCTCAAGCGACTGGTGGAAAGCAAGAAGACGCTTATCAGCAAGGCGTTGGAATGCCCTGACATCGACCTCGACATCGACGATGAAAAGGTACGCTTCCCGTGGTTTGAAGACGGCACCGATGCGGACGCGGTCAAGGCATACACACATTTCGTGACGGCGCTTTGCGAGATGGCTCGAAATCAGAAGCGTGTCACGGCGAAAGAAAAGGAAGCCGACAATGACAAGTACGCATTCCGCTGCTTCCTCCTTCGGCTGGGCTTCATCGGCGAGGCGTACAAGCAGGAAAGAAAAATTCTTCTGAAAAACCTTTCTGGCAGCTCGGCTTTCAAAAGTGGCAATCCGAAGGTGCAGGAGATGGTTGAGCGTATCAATGCGGACGCCGGTCTTTACGATGACGTTATGAGTCTGCAGGATGAGGAGGCTAACGAAAATGAGCAATAATTTTCCTTCAAGAGAAATCGTGGAGCAGCTTCGCGCCCGGTATCCCAAGGGCACCCGCGTGGAGCTTGTGAAAATGGACGACGTGCAAGCGCCGCCGATTGGCACTAAGGGTGTGGTCACTGGAGTCGACGACATCGGCTCGGTGATGGTGGCTTGGGACAACGGCAGCTCGCTCCATGTGGTGTACGGCGAGGATTATGCGGTGAAAATCGTTATGTAAAGTAAACTGGTGGGAAGCGCGGTTCTAAAGAGAACTTCCCTCCAGTTACTCCGCATAATAATTACAGGGATTTGCCGTATCCTTTAAGCCAGGACAATAAATCTTTGTCCTCTGTCCAGAATGGCACATCGTTTGCATCTGGAACTATTGCGACTTTCTCCAATGCTTTTCTCTTCATCTCCAAGTTGGAACGAGCATAGATGCCGGTTGTCGCTATGTCCACATGACCAAGTATGTCGCGTATGTATACGATGTTGACACCCGCTTCAAGCAAATGCATCGCTTTCGAATGACGCAAAATATGAGGCGTAACTTTTTCGGGGATTGACGGCTGCTCCTTTCGGGCATATGCCACATATTTCTGTAGGATGTAGCCTATTCCAGATCGGGATAATGCCTCGTGTCTTTGATTAAAGAACACCGGATGTTCATTCGTCTGACCTCCTTGTAACAGGCGGTTTTCCTTCATGTAATTCGAGAGTAGGGTTGCCGTCTGGTTCATCAGAGGAACAGCGCGGCTTTTGTTGCCCTTGCCCAGCAAGGTTAGCTGTGCGGGAGCCTGTAACCTTACAGAACCCAGAGTAAGGTCAGCTATCTCCTGTACGCGGCCTCCGGTATCGTAAAGTACACATAGCAGCGTTAGATCCCTGCGCCCCTTCCGCGTTGATGTATCCGGCTGTCTGAAGATTAATTCAAGATCTTCTTTACAGAGGTATGAAACAAACTTTGCAGGCGATTTGCGGTTGGGGATGTTCAGTACCTGCTGGCATAGATTGATCATCTGCGGTTCCTCTCCCTGAACATACTTGTAAAAGGAGTGGATCGCCGCCAGTCTCTGGTTTACAGTCGTAGCTGAACATTTACGTTCACTTTCGAGCCATTTTAGGAAGGATTCCACCGTTCCGCGGTCAGCATCCATAAACTTGATCTGATTTGGCTCAATGCCCTTATCCGTTTTCATATAGGCTATAAAAAGACGGAACGTGTCGCAGTAAGAAGAAATCGTGTTCGTACTGAATCTCCTCTGACTGGGCAGGTACTCGCTTAAAAACTTGCCAAGCAGATGCTGAAATTGATTATTCCTCCTCATATACACGCCCTCCGTTTGGTACGATATACCCGAAATGTTCTTCTACACGACGTGTAATATCAGGAAATACATCCGCTGTGAGCCGCAGATACTTGTTAACAGAGCCGAGATTTACATGCCCCATGTAGCTGGAAAGCACAGGAAGCAGAGAATTAACCTGTTCTCCCTCGTCAACCCAATTTTTGAGACAGTGCACTGCAAAAGTATGGCGTAAATCATGTATACGGGGTCCGTCATCATTCTTGGGGATACCGGAAGAATGCAGTATCTGATTCCACATATGAGTAACAGTGCCGTGTGAATATTTTCCTCCGTCTGGGGCTGCAAAGAAAAACCCAGAGTCATCGGCACCATTGAGAACATCGTTCTTGTATATCTGACAACGACTGGTAAGCTGCTGGCTCATTGGAACATAGCGGTCGACATTGCCCTTTCCGCCTTTTATTGTAATTACGCCGTTTTCTGTGTCTACATCTTTTGCCGTAAGCGAAAGCGCCTCGTTGAGACGCAGGCCGCAGGAATACAGTACCCTAAAAAGCAGCGATGTAACATCGCGCCTACGCGGGCTTGATAATGGTGCGTTGATTGAATCCGCCGCTTCAAACAATCTCCGAATCTCGTCATCCGTAAAGATATGTGGTATAAAAGTCGAGTCGGAATAAGAATCTTCAGGGCAGATAATCGTCTTTGCACAAGGCAAGTCCTGCGTAATGAAATAGTCGGTAAGTTGAGTTGTCACAGTTATACGAGCGTGCCAGGTTTTTGCGCTCTCCGTTGGAGTACGCGCACTCCAGGCATCAATCAATTCCTGCGGAAGTGTACTTGGAGGAATGTTAAGTTCCATGCTTAAACGGTCGATTTGGAGAAGCCTCCACGATTCTGATGAATATTTGTAACCGAGAGCCCTTTTCTCCTCTAGGAAGCCTTTTAGCTGGTCGGCTATTGGTCCGGTGAAATCGGGCATAAAAATGCGGTTTAATTCATGCATTGTTCATAACCCCCTCCGGATTTAACGCACAAAGACGCAGCTTTTCGATATCGGCACGCAGATATCTGTTAGTGGAAGCTGGATCGGAATGACCCAAGACCGCTGAAATAGTCTCATACTCAATACCCGCATCCATCATGTGGGTTGCAAGCGAGAAGCGTAACGTATGTGGGCCATGGGGCTTTTCACTCTCCACGCTAATATGCGCAGCACGCAGGTACTTCTGCATAGGATACCAGAACCGGGTCATCTTACCATAAGGTACGGTGTGCCTTACGAATACATACGGGCTTGAATCTTCGGGGCGACCATGCTTCAGATAGTCAATAATAGCCTTACCGATTTCTTCACTAAGTGGGAGTTCCTGAGGAATACCTGTTTTCTCCTGCGTAAAATGGATGGTGCACTTAGACCAGTCGATATTCTCGAATTTTAGGGCGAGGATATCGCCCGAACGCATCCCAAGATGGATTGCCAGCATAAAAATAGCGTAATCCCTCTTGCCGACAGAGGTTCCCCGTTCAATGGCATTCAGCAAGCGTTCCGTTTCATCAGGCGTCCAAGTTTGCGCAAGCCGTTGCTTTCGTCTGGAAGCCTTTGGAACATACACAGAGAGATCCTGCTTCGTGAACTGTTTTTCATAGAGGAATTGAAGGAAATTCCTAAGCACATTGATTTTGTCAGCAACGGTGTTTAATGCCCGTGCTGTCAGGAATTGCACGAAACCGGAAACAGCATCCTTGCGGAGATCTGTTAACTCAGATGTTGACATTACGCCGTTCTGCTTCAAATACATCAGGAACGGTCTGATTGTCCACATCTTTCCCTCAATAGTGCTCTTTCTCAAGTGGCGTTCCATACAAGAGGACGTAAGCCGGTCGAGCACCTCGGAAAAGGATTCAAGAGATATGACTCCAATCTTCGTGGTTCGTACCAATCCAACATCGTTCTGAAGAAGCAGAAGATAGAGTAGCGGCCGAACTGTAGTGTAATGTGTTTTTTTACAATCAGCCGAATAGATATCATCCCCTTCGATATCAATATTGTATTCCTCTCGCAGGAAAGCTCGGGCTAAGTCCCATGAAAATTCATCAATACGGTATTTCTGAGCATAAATCTGCAATTTACGCCAGATGGCAACGTATTTCCTGATGAAATCGTCACAGAACTTTTGCTCATGAAGTGTCTGTGTTGCCGTAGCAACTAAGTCTGTAACCTTTGCCATAATGGTGGCACCTCCTTTTTTTATCATAAAAGGAGTATGTACCATCAAGGAAAAAGACACAATATTATGTTGAGTGATTTTCTGAAAGATATCGTATTAGTGCCTTTGATAATGTATCACTTTACATAACGATTTTCACCGCATAATCCTCGTTATGTAGAGCTCTACATAACGAAGATATTTGCCGGAAGATTTGACCGTATACTACACAATACAGGCGGCGAAAACGGCGCGAATAATTGTGTAGTATATGCCGATTTATCTCGTGTATATGTCTTGCTATCCCCGGTTTTGTATGGCTATATGTACCCTACCGAAAGGGAAAACACACAAAGCGAAGGGAGCAAAACACAATGAACGAGAAACTTACAAGGCAGGTCGAGGACATGAAAAAGCAGACCATCGGCGTTGAGATAGAGATGGCGAACATTACCCGCCAGAACGCAGTTAAGGTGGTCGCACGGTACTTCGGAACGGAAAACACAGTCACACACGACGGCGGCAGCTACGACGCTTGGAGCTGCAAAGACACACAGGGTCGCAAATGGACAGTCACGCGGGACGTGAGCATCAGCGCCAGAAACGACCTCGAAAAGGCGGAGCTCGGAACGCCGATTCTCACCTACGCCGATATCGAGGACTTGCAGGAAATAGCGCGTCAGCTCAGGCACGCGGGCGCGGTAAGCAACCCGGCGCACGGCTGCGGAGTGCATTGTCACATCGGAGCAAACGGGCACACGCCGCAAACACTGCGGAATCTGGCAAACCTGATGGCAAGCCACGAAAGCCTCCTCGCGGAAGCCCTACGGCTGGACAGAGGGCGCATGAGCCGCTACTGCCGCACGGTAAACCCAGACTTCCTTGACAGGCTTAACAAAAGGAAGCCTTCGACAATGGCACAGCTTGCGGACATTTGGTACGAGGGCACCTACGGCAGCCGCAACGCACACTACAACGACACGCGCTACGCGATGCTCAACCTTCACGCCACCTTCACGAAGGGCACGGTCGAGTTCAGACTCTTCCAATTCGACAACCCCACGGCGGAGCGCAAGGGCGGCATTCACGCAGGACAGCTCAAAAGCTACATTCAGCTTTGCCTCGCGCTCAGCCAGATGGCGAAGGAGGTACGCACCGCAAGCCCGAAACCGCAGCAGCACGAAAACCCCAAATACGCGATGCGGACTTGGCTCCTGCGCCTCGGCTTCATCGGCGAGGAATTTGAAACGGCAAGAGGCATTCTCACGCGCAACCTTTCCGGCGACACCGCCTTCCGTCACGGAAGACAGGCTGCTTGAAGGACTTAGGTTAAATGCCCTGCCTTGACCCGCTACGGCGGGCTTAAGGTGGTAGAAGGCAACTTCGGAAAGGATGCGATTTTATGGATAAGAGATACTACCTCGCTTACGGCAGCAACCTGAATGTCGAGCAGATGCGGTACCGCTGCCCTACGGCGAGAATAATCGGAACGGCGGTCATCGAGGATTATCGGCTGCTGTTCAAAGGCAGTCAGACCGGCTCCTACCTCACCATCGAGCCGACGGAGGGCGCGAGTGTGCCCGTTGGCGTGTGGTCGGTCACGGAGGATGACGAGCACAGGCTCGACCGCTACGAGGGCTACCCCAGCTTCTACTACAAAAAAGAGCTGCCGGTTACCATCACCGGCATCAGGACAGGCAAGCAGCGCACACGGCAGTGCTTCGTATATATCATGCACGAGGACAGACCGCTGGGCTTGCCGAGCAACGCTTATCTGGAAACCTGCTGTGAGGGCTATATGGATTTCGGTTTCGACCGGCAGAAACTCATCGATGCCTGCAAGGACAGCGCGAAGGAGGAATTGTGATGAAGGAGAATGTAACGAAAATGACCGTGTGCCCCAAGTGCGGAAAGCTCTATTCCGGCGCTCCGGCACTGTCGAGAGCAGACAATGAAACGCTTATCTGCCCGGACTGTGGCACCCGCGAGGCGCTGGAGAGCATTGGCGTCAGTGCCGAGGAGCAGGAGTCGATTCTGAGCACGATTCACCGCTGCGAACAAGCCCGCTGACGGCTGTAAACTACACAATTTCGCGAGGAAATACCTGTGTGGTTTCTTGCAGCTTATCTTGCTGAAACGGCTTGCTATCCTGTGTTTTCTATGGCTATATGTACACTACCGAAGGGAAAACACCCGACGGAATAAAGCACACGGAGGCACACCACAATGACATACTACGAATTGAGGCACAGCTTCAAACTGATAGACGAAAACCACATCGCCATTTCCAGAGCGGATTTCGAGGCCTGCTTCACCAAGACTGCCGAGAGCATCGAGTTTACCTTCGGCGGATGGGACGGCAAGAGCTACGGCGGCGAGACGCGCAAGGCTCGCATCCTTCGCACCGCCTGCCGGACTGCGAGGGCATGAAGTTCGTCAAGGTCGGCAAGAGCATTCACATGGTTTTCGAGGACGAGCTCAGGCTGGAGCTTGCAACAGGCATTTCGCATCCAACAGTCGGCTGGCTGGTCGATGTGGCAAGAGCATAAGGAGGGTGGCACCATGTGGAGAGAAGGAAGCCTTAAAGTTTACAACAGCATTTTTCATTACTGGATGAAGCAGTTCGATGAGCCCAGCGAAGAGTTCGGCATTGACGGCGGCAGGATTTCAAAGTTGATGCTCAAGCGTAACGGCGCCATCGTGTGCAATTATGACAGAGGCTGGGACATCAAGCCCGCCGACCCTGACACGCAGCTTGCGCTGGAGATTCTGCTTCACGGCGAAAATCACTAATCAGCGATAACAGCATAGCATAGGACGCGCCGGAAACGGCGTGTGTCTCGTACATATAGATTTTGAAGGCTTGCCGATGGCAGGTCATTTTTTATGTCATTTTGAGAGGAGGCGGTGCGATTGCGCAAGCTAAAGAAATACACACCTACAAAATTCAAAGCACGTGATTCGGTTTACGACAAGGACGCCGCCGATTACGCTGTTAATTTCATAGAGTTTCTGTACCACACCAAGGGCACATGGGCGGGACAGCCCTTTGAGCTTATCGATTGGCAGGAGCGCATTATACGCGATGTGTTTGGTATCCTCAAGCCCAACGGCTACCGGCAGTTCAATACCGCTTACATCGAAATACCGAAGAAGAATGGCAAGTCGGAGCTGGCGGCAGCGATTGCACTTCTTCTCACCTGCGGCGACGGCGAGGAACGCGCCGAGGTTTACGGCTGTGCTGCTGACCGGCAACAGGCGACCATCGTCTTTGATGTGGCAAAGGACATGGTAACGATGTGCCCGGCACTGGCGAAGCGGGTAAAAATTATGGCAACACAGAAACGGCTCATTTATGTGCCGACCGGCAGTTATTATCAGGTGCTATCGGCGGATGTGGCAAACAAGCACGGCTTTAACACGCATGGCGTCATTTTCGATGAGCTGCACACGCAGCCCAACCGAAAGCTGTTTGATGTCATGACCAAGGGCAGCGGCGATGCTCGAATGCAGCCGCTGTATTTTCTTATCACCACCGCCGGAGACAACACAAACAGTATCTGCTACGAGGTGCATCAGAAGGCACTGGATATTTTGAACGGCAGAAAACACGATGCGACCTTTTATCCCGTTATATATGGCGCTTCTCAGGAGGACGATTGGACTGACCAGAAGGTGTGGAAGAGGGTCAATCCTTCGCTTGGCATTACGGTCGGGCTGGACAAGGTCAAATCCGCCTGTGAAAGTGCAAAGCAGAATCCAGCCGAGGAGAACAGCTTCCGGCAGCTACGGCTCAACCAATGGGTCAAACAGGCAGTACGCTGGATGCCGATGGATAAGTGGGATAAATGTGCGTTTGCGGTAAATCCCGACGACCTCGAAGGGCGTGTCTGTTATGGCGGTCTTGACCTATCGTCCTCCACCGATATCACGGCCTTCGTGCTGGTGTTCCCGCCCGGCGATGAGGACGACAAATACAGCATCCTCCCGTTCTTCTGGATTCCAGAGGATAACATCGACCTGCGTGTCAAGCGCGACCATGTGAACTACGACCTCTGGGAGCGGCAGGGCTTCTTGCAAACCACGGAAGGCAATGTCGTTCACTATGGCTACATCGAACAGTTCATTGAGCAGCTCGGCGAAAAGTATAACATCCGTGAGATTGCCTTTGACCGCTGGGGTGCTGTCCAGATGGTACAGAATCTTGAGGGTGTGGGCTTTACTGTCGTTCCATTCGGTCAGGGCTTTAAGGATATGTCACCGCCGACAAAGGAGCTCATGAAGCTGACGCTGGAGGAAAAGCTGGCACATGGCGGACAGCCCGTGCTGCGCTGGATGATGGATAACATTTTTATTCGCACCGACCCGGCGGGCAATATCAAGCCCGACAAGGAGAAATCCACCGAGAAAATCGACGGCGCGGTCGCCACAATCATGGCGCTCGACCGTGCAATTCGGTGCGGTAACGATACAGGTGCGAGTGTATACGATACTCGCGGCCTGCTCATTTGGTAAGGAGGTAAAAGCCTATGGGACTATTTCAAAGCATATTTAAGGCGCGTGACAAGCCTACTAATCTCGGAGGCGGCACCAGCTTTCTCTGGGGCGGCTCCACCTCCGGCAAGGTGGTAAACGAGCGCACGGCAATGCAGATGACTGCCGTGTATTCCTGCGTTCGTATTCTTTCTGAAGCCATCGCCGGACTACCGCTTTTCCTATATAGATACGGCGAGGACGGTAGCAAGGAAAAGTATCTCGGACATCCTCTGTGGCGGGTGCTGCACGATGAGCCAAACCCAGAAATGACGAGCTTCGTTTTTCGGGAAACGATGATGAATCATCTGCTTCTGTCCGGCAATGCCTACGCACAGATAATTCGCAATGCGCGTGGCGAGGTGGTGGCGCTCTATCCGCTCATGCCCAACCGCATGACGGTCGACCGCGACTCGGCAGGACGGCTCTACTACCGCTACACAAAAACCACCGATGATGCGCCGGAGGTCGGCAAGGCAAAAGAAACGGAGGTTGTGCTGGCTCCAAGCGATGTGCTTCATGTGCTGGGTCTTGGCTACGACGGACTTGTGGGCTACTCACCGATTGCGATGGCTAAAAACGCAGTCGGCTTGGCAATGGCTGCGGAGGAATACGGAGCTAAGTTCTTCGCAAACGGCGCGGCTCCCTCCGGCGTTCTGGAGCACCCCGGCACAATAAAAGACCCGGAGCGCATCAGGGAAAGCTGGCAGTCCACCTTCGGAGGCAGCTCCAACAGCAATAAAATTGCGGTGCTGGAGGAAGGGCTGAAATACACGCCCATCGCCATATCGCCGGAACAGGCGCAGTTTCTTGAAACGCGCAAGTTCCAGATAAACGAAATCGCTCGAATTTTCAGAGTGCCGCCGCATATGCTGGCTGACCTCGAAAAGTCGAGCTTTTCTAATATAGAGCAGCAGTCGCTGGAATTCGTGAAATACACCCTCGACCCATGGGTCATCCGCTGGGAACAGGCAATGAACAAGGCGCTCCTTCTCGACAGCGAAAAAAGCGCTGTATTCACCAAATTCAATGTGGACGGACTGCTTCGCGGCGACTACGCATCGCGCATGACAGGCTACGCGACCGCTCGACAAAACGGCTGGATGTCGGCAAATGACATACGAGAGCTTGAAAATCTCGACCGCATCCCCGCAGAAATGGGCGGCGACCTTTATCTTATCAACGGCGCAATGACAAAACTGCAGGACGCTGGTGCGTTTGCAAATACAACAACAGAAACGGAGGAAACCTCAGATGGACAAAGTAAAACGAAGTCCCGCAAAGGCGCGTGATAAAACACACTTCTGGAATTGGGCCAACGATGAGGATACAGGCATCCGCACCCTGTACCTCGATGGCACCATTGCGGACGAAAGCTGGTGGGACGATGAAATCACACCGCGAATGTTCAAGGACGAGCTTATGGGAGGCAGCGGCGACATCACGGTCTGGATTAACTCTCCCGGTGGCGACTGCGTGGCGGCTTCTCAGATTTACGCCATGCTCATGGACTACACTGGCAATGTCACGGTGAAGATTGATGGTCTGGCGGCAAGCGCCGCGTCGGTCATCGCTATGGCGGGTACCGAGGTGCTCATGGCACCTACGGCGCTGCTCATGATTCACAATCCCATGTCCGTGGCAATCGGCGACACCGAGGAAATGCAGAAGGCAATCGCCATGCTGGACGAGGTGAAGGAAAGCATCATCAATGCCTACGAAATCAAAACTGGGCAATCCCGTGCCAAGATCTCTCACCTCATGGACGGCGAAACTTGGATGAACGCAAATAAGGCTGTGGAGCTGGGCTTCGCGGACGGCATCTTGGAGGACTCGAAACGAAGTCACTCCGAAGATGTCGTTTTTGCTTTCAGCCGCAGGGCGGTCACTAATTCCCTGATGAACAAGCTCGTACCCAAACCCGCTCCGAAGGCGGAGCAACCGAAAGCGGATGCGCCTATCGGCGTTTCCATCACCGAGGCTATGCAGAAGCTGCAAGCTCGTAAATACATTTAATGGAGGTATTTGACTATGAAAAAGGTACTCGAAATGCGTGAAAAACGCGCAAAGGCATGGGACGCGGCAAAGGCATTCCTCGACACCCGTGCCAAAGATGGTGTTCTGTCCGCAGAGGACAACGCCACCTATGACAAAATGCTCGCCGATGTGGATGCGATGGCGCACCAGATTGCCATCGAGGAAGACCGCGTGGCGCGTGACGCTGCGATGGCACAGCCCACCAGCTCTCCCATTACCGCAAAGCCCGGTATCGGCACTGCGGAGGACAAGACCGGCAGAGCTTCCGATGAATACCGCAAGGCGTTCTGGAATGTGATGCGTTCCAAGAATCCGCACTACGATGTCATGAACGCTCTGAAGGAAGGCACCGACAACGAGGGCGGTTACCTCGTCCCTGACGAGTTCGAGCATACGCTCGTCATGGCACTGGAGGAAGAGAACATCTTCCGTAAGCTCGCCAAAATCATCCAGACCAGCTCCGGCGACCGCAAAATCCCTGTTGTTACCACCCACGGCTCGGCTTCTTGGCTTGACGAGGAGGAGCTGTATCCCGAAAGCGATGAGGTGTTCGGGCAGACCTCTATCGGCGCGTACAAGCTCGGCACCTTTATCAAGGTTTCCGATGAGCTTCTGAACGACAGCGTTTTCGACCTGCAGAGCTACATCTCCACCGAGTTCGCCCGTCGTATGGGCAGCAAGGAAGAGGAAGCGTTCTTCGTGGGCGACAGCTCCGGCAAGCCTACCGGCATCTTCGCGGCTTCCGGCGGCGCACAGGTTGGCGCGACCACCGCAGGCGCGACCGCCATCACTGTGGATGAGGTTATCGACCTCTTCTACTCTCTGAAATCTCCGTATCGCAAGAAGGCTGTGTTCATCATGAACGATGCCACCGTCAAAGCAATTCGCAAGCTGAAGGACGGTCAGGGTCAGTATCTGTGGCAGCCCTCGCTGACCGCCGGTACTCCCGATACCATCCTCAACCGCCCTGTGTTCACCTCTGCCTATGTTCCCACCATCGCGGCGGGCGCAAAGACTATAGCATTCGGCGACTTCGGTTATTACTGGATTGCCGACCGTCAGGGGCGCAGCTTCAAGCGTCTGAACGAGCTGTTTGCTACCACGGGTCAGGTTGGCTTCATGGCTACCCAGCGCGTGGACGGCAAGCTGGTTCTGCCGGAGGCTATTAAGGTACTCCAGCAGAAGGCCTAAGGAGGATGCGATATGAGCGAGTATAACGCAAAAAACTACACCGAACAGGGCGGCGAAAAGACCGTCATCGGCGGGGTGCTGGAAGTAAAGGAGGGAGCCTCGGTGACGGGGCTTCCTTCTGCAAATAACCAAGCAACCAGCACAGCTACTACCGTAGCTGGAGTCAAGGACGATTTCAACACTCTGCTGCTCAAGCTAAAAGATGCAGGTCTTATGACTCCGGATGCATGGAATGTATCGGTTTCTAAAATCCCCACACCCAGTGGCGAGGATCTAATCACCAACCAAAGTAAGGTTACGGCGATCACCATTGAGAATGGTGTTATTACCGTTGCGGTCCCCGTATCGGAGCTGATTGCTTTCCCAAGTTCTAACTCGGCACAAGGTACGCACAAGTGGGTTGGAATGCTCATCACTACGGGACTACCGGATATTACTGCAGTCAAATACAACGGCTCTCAGCTTACATCCGCTGATGCTACAGAAGCTACTGCTGTCGGCGGTTCAGCCGGGGATATTGTCATGTGGCTCAAATGCGATGAAATCATTAATACGCCGAAGACATTCACCCTGTGGGCTTCCGGCTATCTCGAAGAAACCTTCAATGTCGTAATCGTAGAACCGGAAGAAGAATAAGGAAAGGACGGTGGCGGTATGACGCTGCTTGCTAAAGTAAAGGCAAATCTCATCCTTGAACACACGGCGGACGATGAACTCCTTCAACTGTACATCACCGCCGCAGTTAAATACGCCGAAAGTTATCAGCATCTCACAGAAAACTACTACACAGATCATCTGATGCCGCCTACTACAGAGCAGGCCGTCATCATGCTGTCGTCCCACTTCTATGAATCAAGGGACGGCAGCACGGGCGGCTTTTTTGCCGACAATGTGCAGGCCGGACAGCAGGTGTGGAATACGGTCAACCTCCTTCTAAGACTCGACCGGGATTGGAAGGTATGAAAATTGAAAGCGGGGTTTCAAATATGAGTTTTGGTAAGATGAACTCCTTCATCGACATCATATCAGCAGAACCGGTCAAGGACGCTGATGGCTTTGTAAATCACGGGGACACAGTTCTTGCTTCGGTCAGAGCATATTTTGAACAGAAAAACTCCACAGAAAAGTGGCGTAATATGTCTCAGAGCAGTGAAGTTAACGCCTTGTTCCGCTTACGCTCCATACCGGGCTTCGAACTTAACAGCCGCCACGTTATTGCCTGTGAAGGCAAACGCTACAACATATACTCGGTTGAAAATGTAAAGGGCCGTGGAATGTATCTTGAAGTATTGGCGGTGTGCGCTGATGGCTAAGGTCGATTTCAAAATGCCGGAGGATTTTCTCCTAAAGGTGTCAAGGCTTGCTGAAAAAACCGACGAAATCATACCAAAGGTTCTTGAAGCTGGTGCCGAAGTCGTATATGACAAGGTAAAAAGCAACCTTTCATCTGTGGTCGGTAAAAACACGAAGATTGAAAGCCGTTCCACTGGTGAGCTCGAATCGGCGCTTGGCGTATCTCCGGCAAAGCAGGACAGGGATGGTAATTTCAACGTGAAGATAGGCTTCAAAGAGCCGCGTTCGGATGGCGGCAGTAACGCTAAAATTGCTAACATCCTCGAATATGGCAAGCATGGCCAGACGCCGAAGCCTTTTCTGAAACCTGCAAAGAGCAAATCAAAAGACGCTTGTATCGAGGCTATGACCGACAAGCTGGAAAGCGAGATTGATAAGCTATGAGTATATTGTCCGAATTAACCGCACTGTTTGAAACCATAAATATCCCTGTCGAAACAGGTGTCTTCAGCGGCGTGCCTCCCGATGAGTATTTGGTGCTGACACCCTTAAACGACACCTTTGCTGTTTTCGGAGATAATAAACCGCTTGCGGACATAAATGAAGTCAGGGTTTCACTGTTCAGTAAAAACAACTATTTACAAAGAAAGAATCAGCTTGTGAGGATACTCCTCCAAGCTGATTTTGTTATTACCGACCGCCGGTATATCGGACACGAGGATGATACCGGCTATCACCACTACGCCATAGATGTGGCGAAATATTACGAACTGGAGGAATAGAGAATGGCTACTATCGGGCTTGATAAGCTCTATTATGCAAAGATAACGGAAGGTGCCAACGGAGCCGAAACCTATGGCGCTCCCGTTCAGCTTGCCAAAGCGATGAAGGCTGATCTGTCTGTAGAACTGGTGGAAGCGACCCTTTATGCCGACGACAGTCCCGCCGAGGTTGTGAAGGAATTCAAATCCGGAAAACTGTCCCTCGGTGTCGATGACATTGGCACAACCGCTGCCGAGGACCTGACCGGGGCAAAGATTGACGACAACCACGTTGTGGTATCTGGAGGTGAGGATGGCGGTGCTCCTGTTGCTATCGGATTCCGCGCAAAGAAATCCAACGGAAAATACCGCTACTTCTGGCTTTACCGCGTCGTATTCGGTATCCCGGCGACCAACCTACAGACGAAGGGCGACAGCATCACCTTTTCCACGCCAACCATCGAAGGTACGTTCTATCGGCGCAATAAACCGGACAGCACCGGAAAACACCCGTGGAAAGCAGAGGTCAATGAAGACGACACAAGCGTTCCGGCATCTGTCATCACAGGCTGGTACACACAGGTTTACGAGCCGACATTCACGGCTCCTGTGGGGGGTGACGAATGATGACTGATGAAAGAAGCGCGAAAATCACTATCGGCGGTCAGGAATACGAACTGATCCTTACCACGAAGGCAACAAAAGAGATTGCCAAGAGATACGGCGGTCTTTCAAATCTGGGCGAAAAGCTGATGAAATCAGAGAATTTCGAGATGGCGCTGGACGAGGTGGTGTGGCTCATTACGCTGCTCGCCAACCAGTCGGTGCTGGTACACAATCTGCAGAACCCCGCAAAGAAACGGGAGCTGCTCACAGAGGATGCGGTCGAACTGCTCACCTCGCCGCTCGAGCTATCCGACTACAAGAACAGCATCATGAAAGCGATGTTCAAGGGTACAAAGCGCAATATTGAATCGGAGGAACAACCCTCAAAAAACGCACAGGTCGGGTAAGCGACGACGAGTTGTTTGCCCGGCTGATTTTTTACGGCGTGACTCTGCTGCATCGGTCAGAGCAGGAGGTCTGGCTCATGCCGCTGGGCCATCTGCTCGACCAGTGGGAGATATATAAGCAGTTTAAAGGCCTGGCGAAACCGAAGCGTGAGCACTACATTGATGAAATCATACCAGACGGTATATAAGGAGGTGGTGAGATATGGCGAATAATTTCGGCTTAAAAATCGGCGTCGAGGGTGAAAAGGAATTTAAAAAAGCCCTTGCTGATATCAACCAGTCGTTCAAGGTCCTCGGCTCAGAAATGAAGCTGGTCGAGTCCGAGTTCAGTAAAAATGAAAACAGCGTCCAGTCCCTCACCGCCAAGAACGAGGTTCTAACAAAGCAGATCGATGCGCAGAAAGAGAAAATCGAAACCCTCCGCAAGGCACTTGAAAACGCCTCCGATTCCTTCGGAGAGAATGACCGCCGCACACAGCAGTGGGCTGTTCAGCTGAACAATGCGCAGGCTGAGTTGAACAATATGGAACGCGAGCTCAAGTCGAATGAAAAGGCTCTTGACGGTGTTGCAGACGAGTTTGACGATGCTGAAAAACAAGCAGACCAGTTCGGCGATGAACTGAAGGACGCGGGAGATAAAGCCGACGATGCTGGCGGGCGGTTTCAAAAACTGGGCGGTGTTCTAAAAGGTATCGGGACCGCAATGGGCACTGCTTTTGTCGCAGTGGGAGCAGCCGCCGTGGGAGCAGCAAAAGCGCTTACTGATATGACGGTGGATGCTGCTGCTTACGCCGACGAAATCCTCACCATGTCCACGGTTACGGGAATGTCGGCCGAAAGCCTGCAGGCGTACAAATACGCCGCCGAACTGGTAGATGTTTCTATGGAGACATTAACCGGCTCTATGGCAAAGCAGGTCAAGTCCATGGCGAATGCAAGAGACGGCTCTGCTAAGTTTGCCGATGCTTATGCAAAACTCGGTGTTTCTGTGGCAGATAGCAATGGTCAGCTCCGTGACAGTGAGACCGTATACTGGGAAACCATCGACGCGCTTGGGAAGATTTCGAACGAAACTGAGCGTGACGCCCTCGCCATGCAGATCTTCGGCAAAAGTGCTCGGGAGCTGAACCCTCTCATTGCCCAGGGCAGTGAAGGTATCTCGGCTCTTACCGAAGAAGCGAAGCGAATGGGTGCCGTCATGTCCGAGGATTCTCTGAACGCTCTCGGTAAATTCGATGACAGCGTCCAGCGTCTTAAGGCGGGTGCCGGAGCTGCAAAAAACGCGATGGGCACTATTCTTCTGCCCCAATTGCAGACGCTTGCCGATGATGGTGTATCTCTGCTGGGTGATTTCACCCGTGGCCTTAATGAAGCGGGTGGCGATTTCAGTAAGATATCTGATGTAATCGGCAACACCATCGGCGGGATAGCGGATATGATCCTTGAGAACCTCCCGAAGATTATGGAGGTAGCTGTCGATATCGTTATGGCGCTGATTAACTCAATTACCGATAACCTGCCATTGATTATCGATGTCGCAAGCTCGGTCATTTTCACGCTTCTGCAAGGTTTGGTTGACGCATTGCCTCAAATAACGCAGGGAGCCGTACAGCTCGTAATGTCATTAGTGGATGGAATAATAGACAACCTACCGATGATCGTACAGGCCGCCATTGATATGATTATCACCCTGGCACTTGGCATCGCGGACGCTCTCCCGGAGCTGATTCCGTCCATTATAGAAGCAATCATTCTGATTGTGGACACACTGCTTGCCAACATGGATAAAATCCTCGAAGCGGCTTTTGCCATCATCGCCGGTCTTGCGGAGGGACTTTTGAACGCTCTGCCAAGGCTCATGGAGGCGCTGCCGCAGATTATTACGACCATCATCGAATTTATCACGAGCAATCTCCCTGCCATCATCGAGATGGGTATTACGCTTATCGTTCAGCTTGCGGCGGGGCTTATTCAGGCAATTCCGCAGCTGTTGGCCGCCCTTCCTCAGATTATTGCGGCAATTGTCAGCGGACTTGGCAGTGCGGTCGGATCTGTGATGCAAATCGGTATAGACATTGTTAAAGGCCTGTGGGAAGGCATTAAGTCGATGGGTAAATGGCTGTCCGACGCGGTGGGTAACTTCTTTGGCGGGATTGTAAGCGGTGTGAAAGGCCTGCTCGGCATTCACTCCCCGTCAACCGTGTTCGCCGGAATCGGCAGCAATATGGGCGAAGGAATCGGCATCGGTTTCCTCGATGCAATGAACGGTGTTGAAAAGGATATGCAAAAGGCAATTCCTACAGAGTTCGATGTCAACGCCACAGTAAACGGCAAGGGCAATGCCGACAGGACCGTGAATCACACCGGAGTAATCCGTGTCGAAGGTGTCAACAACCAGAACGAGATGACCTCGGTGGTGGATATTATCATCAACCAGTTAAGGGGTGAGGTGCGTATATGACGGAACTGAAAGATATGGATAGCGGAATTGTGATCACCTCATTCGTTTCACTGAAAGAAAAACAGGAAGTTATCCGCACCCTCCATAAGACACTTGACGGCAGGCAGCTGGTTTCACGGTTCGGCGAGTCTGCCGTCTCATATGATATTACCGTTTATGTTAAAGAGAACGGCAGACAGGCTCTGTTCACCGCCGAGGATGAGCTTTCTCTTTTGAAGGTTACGCTGGGTAACAGAGTCTATTACGGCAGGATTACCAAACTGTCCGATTTCGACCGTATTTCACGGGAGTATTTCAAAGCCGAGATCACCCTTGCAAAAGAGGTGGACGAATGAGAAATGTTCCGATTGATTTAAAACAGAAGCTTCTGAAGCAGTTTTATGGTGTGTCTAAGGATAACCTCCTGCAGATCCAGGTCATCGCAAAACAAGCGAGTATCAATACGCTGATTACCGAGGTGATCCATGAAGATATCCTGGCAAACTTTGGTGATATTGCTGTCAGGCAGCTGCCGGGTGAAGCCCAGCCGAGCCTCGTGTATGCCACTTGTGTTGACAATGGTACGGGCAATATTTACTCCCGGAAGATGCCCGCCTTCGCCGAGCAGAAGTGGGAGCTTGTATGGAGCATTGGCACAGTAAAGGATGTTGCTATCGAGTTCAACGGCGAATGGCGCATCAATCCGAAAAAGCGGTTCTACGAACTGTTCACCGAAGAAACACCGTATATCTTTTTCACAGATAACAGCAACAATCTCTACGTGCAGAAATGGAACGATGTATCTACGAGGATACCTCTCGCTGCAGGTGCATCGCAGATTTCCGTATGCCGTGGCTGGCAGTCGACGCTCGACACGGGAGTTGACCAGGGTCTTATCATCGGGTACCTGCGGGACGGAAAGGTGTTCTATCGAGCCTATTGCCAGCAAAGCAATGGAGAATATATCTGGGAAACCGAGAATGAGGTCACGGAACTCGGAACCGGCAACACGACCCTCTGCGTTTTCCGCACCAACGATTTCAGAGTGGGTTTTCTCACCGAGAACTCTGGTGTGATGAACTATGTCCTCTCCGAGCGAACCTACGCCGGTCAGGCAATGCCGCCGGAATATGCGGTAGGTTGGCCGCAGGACGCAAGGGTGTGGATGAGCAATGTCCGGTATTATTACCCTGTCTTATCTGAACATGGTGCAGCAATACCCGACAGACCATATCTTGCCTGCTATTCAAAGGACGAGCCTGCTCTCACCGTTGTAGAGCATGAACGAATCGGGCTTCGCGAGATTGTTATGACGTTCAACCGTCCGGTTGGAGGAATACCCGGTGCGTTTGAGAATTACTTTACTACCTTTCCGGTACGTCCGGTAGAATCCTGCGTCTGGCAGAACGGCAACCAGCTGAAGCTGACCCTCGCGCAGGATTTGGGACAAAGCGTCGACTTTACGATTACAGTAAAAAGGTGTCACGAGGCATGGCAGGTCATTGGCGGCCATCGTATGCCCATTGAAGCGACCGTTTTTATTCTTGACGGATTCCCGATACAGACTATTTTGAGGGAAACCGTAACAGTAACGCCGACCGCCGGGATGTACATCGATCTCAAGACCGACCATCATGCGTTCCTGAATGAGAGCGTTACAGTCAATGTTGAAAGCACCATCACTCTGCCGCCGGTAGGCATATTACCGATTTAGGAGGAAAAGCCATGGAATTTAATCAAAAAGCGGTCATCCATAACCGGTTCGACGTCGAGGTGCGCGATGCCAAGACAAACGAACTGAAGCAGACGGCCGTCGCCTACAATATTATTCTGAACCGCTGGTTTCACTACTTCACAAACACCGGCGGAGTAAGCTACTATGCCGAACCTTTGAAGGCAATCGGCTTCGGAAAAGGAACCGGCACACTGAGCGAAACCCGTACAGATGTCTTCAGTTATGTCGGCCGGAAGGTGCCGACTACGATTGAAACGGTATATGCGTATCCGACCTCGTACATTACAAAAGAAATCCGTCTTGAGGCTGACCAATATAACGGAAACAATATTACCGAAGTGGGCTTCCTGGCAGCCTATTACGATACCTATTATCACTTCGTCACCCACGCTTTTCTGCAGGACAGCGAAGGCAACCAGATTGCCATTCAAAAGACTGACACCGATGTGGTGATTATCCGGGGGACTTTCTATGTAACTTTCAACTGTACTGGATTCGGTGAAAACGGTATTTATCCGGCAGCTGACCAGAACGGAGTTGTCAGATGGCTGCTTGGAGTAGCCACTTTTCCCAATACCATCTCGTTTTCAAGGTATAGCCTACAGAAATCCAACGATCTGTGGAATAACAAGCATGGAACAAAAAGCACAAGCTTGGATGCCTGCACCCGAAATGCGACCACATGGCGGATTGACTACCCGGTTATCACATGGCTTGATACTGAGCGAAACAATCATACAGTAAGGACTATCGGCATCAACAGCATCGGTGCTATATCCCTGCCAAATCACACGATGTTCCCGCCAGTTCAGGTTACAAAAATCGCAATAGGCACAGGCGACGGCACCACGAAAGACTTCAGCATCAAAGCGCCGTTTATCATCCCGAATTCCGAAACCATATATGTCAACAACGTTGCGCTTACAAAAGGAACGGATTACGAAATTGACTACGAGAGCAACTTCTGCGATATGCGGGAGAACTACCACACCGCAGGTCTTACCTGCAGGGTGGACAATGTCAGCTTCGGCAACCTCAAGGCCGCCACAAAAAGCGGCTCGAATTATCGCGACCCGATTGCCTGGTGGGACTGCTATGAGGCGAACCAATATCCCGCATCCTGTACAGTAAACGAAGCAAACCCAATCTTCTTCGACTTCGGTTCTGCGAAGGAATGCAATCGGATGAAGATTGAAATCAACACCGTTCCTGCGGCTCAGATTGACAATTTGAAGATACAGTACAGTGCGGATAATTCAGCATGGACAGATGTGCCGGGCATAACAAGGGCAAGCCAGGTGTGGAGTTTTACCCTGACTTCGGCGCGTTACTGGCGTGTATTTATCCCTTCGTACAACTGGTCGTATGGGTTGACCACCGGCACAAGCACCCGTGACGAGCAGGCTTTTGGCACAACCTTCTTTCTCGGCAAAACTGTGCCGGGATTAAAGTTTACCACTCCGCCTGCAAACGGTGCCGCCATTGAAGTAAGCTACCAGCTGGAACTGCCCTTCAAAACCTCAAATAATCTGCTCCGTTTTACCTGCTCGCTGCTGCTTTCAAGAGGCGAAGGGAGCTAAGTTATGAGACTGACCTTTGAATACACCAAAACGGCAGGCTCGGGGCTTTCACCGCAGGCAGTCCACATGATGGACAACGGCCTGCGGTTTATTTATCTCACCTCAGATGGATTGGTAGAAGCAAATGAGTGTTTCCCGGATATGGGGCTGTATGACGAGCTCACCTACAAGGATAAAGGCAGAATATCCGCCGATTTCGAGGTAAGTAAGCCGCAGTTAAAAAAGGTGGCGCACCACGGCGCATACGGATTCTGGAGCAGTGAGGACACGCATCGGTTCGTTATATATATGCTGCCGTATGATGTGTCGGCGGCGCTTGTGGACGGCAGTGTTTCCTTCACCAAGGACAGCCCGGTTTCGCAGTTGAGCATTTCTTTCATGAACATCGGAGGTGAGCTCGTCGGCAGATACCGTTCGGTTATCTCACCAAATACGATGCTTGAGATTAACTTTACGATGGGTGGCAGCGCATGGCTCCCGCTCGGTCAGTTCTATATTGATCGGGTCAGCACATCTTATCCGGAGGAAAGCATCTCTGTTACAGCGCGGAACGGTATCGGAAAGTTGCTGAAGGAACAGACATTTGATGATAACAACAGCTTCTTGAACACAACGCTGAAGGAAAACCTCGAAGCGATATTGCTGCTATCAGGAATTGAAAGCTACTTTGTCGGCGACCCGCAGAAAGCCTGGAAACTGACCTTTGAGCCGGATACCACTCTGCAGTCCGGTGTTGAAGAGATTATTTCCTTGCTTCCCGGCTGGCAGCTTCGTGAGAATACGGATGGAACAGTTGGTATCGCCCCCGTCAGTGACAGTCGCTTTGAGCAGCCCTCTGTTTATGTTTTCGAGCGTGACAAGACCTGCTTCAGCTATGATGTGGAATACTCGGATGAGAACACCTGCGCCAAGCTGTGCGTTTCTTGCAAAGAGCCTGCCGCGACGGTTTATGTTACGCTTCCGCCACACAGATGGTGGGTTTCTCCGCAGCACAAGACGATGTATGTAGCCGTGCCTAACGGAACGGGCAGCGCCGAGCTTGCGGCATATGCGGATGAACTTGCGAAGCTGATCGCTATAAGCGGTAGGGTCGAGAGTTTCGCCGGAATCTTCACGCCACAGCTGATTATCGGAGATGAAATAGAGCTTGTTGAAACGAACGGCAGACGCAGTAAAACCGGCACCGTTACGAGCGTCCGCCACAAGTTCGGAAAAGGCGGCTTTATCACCGAGTTCACCGTAGACAGTTCCGGCAGAAAAGGCAAGGCGCTTCTCAAGGACTATGTTTCTAAAATCGGAGGCAAATCCACACAAAGCAATGTGGTAATCTCCTGATTGTTTTTCTGACAGCACTCCGGCTCGGGGTGCTGTTTTCATATTCAACAAAAAGAAAAGAGGTAATTTTAATGAAAGAAATCTGGAACTGGATTCAGGTGGCAATCGCCGCTGCCGGAGGGTGGCTTGGTTACTTTCTGGGAGGGTGGGATGGCTTTTTGTATGCACTGCTTGCATTTGTAGTCATCGACTACATCACCGGACTGATGTGTGCGGTGCTTGATAAGAAGCTCTCCAGCGAGGTCGGCTTTCGTGGCATTTTCAAAAAAGTGCTTATCTTCTCACTGGTGGCAATCGGACACATCATAGACAAAAGCGTTATCGGTGACGGCTCAGTTATACGGACAGCGGTTATCTTTTTCTATCTTTCGAACGAGGGTGTTTCTATACTCGAAAACGCCGCGCACATCGGCCTACCTGTACCACAAAAGCTAAAAGACATTTTGGAACAGCTTCATAACAGAACGGAGGATAAATAAATGAACCTGCACAAACTCATCTTCATAAACAACGCCTGTTACAAAGCAGGCAAAACCATCACGCCGAAGGGCATCATGGTCCATTCCACCGGTGCTAACAATCCCAACCTGAAACGCTATGTCGGACCCGACGACGGCCTGCTCGGTAAGAACCAGTATAACAATCACTGGAATCAGGACAAGCCGGACGGACGGCAGGTCTGCGTCCACGGCTTCATCGGCAAGCTGGCTGACGGAAGCATCGCCACTTATCAGACGCTTCCTTGGAATCATCGTGGCTGGCACGCCGGTGGTTCTGCAAATGATACACATATCGGCTTTGAAATCTGCGAGGACGGTCTGACCGATGCCTCGTATTTTTCTGCTGTTTATAAGGAGGCCGTGGAGCTTTGCGTCTATCTCTGCAAACAGTACGGACTGACGGATAAGGATATCATCTGCCACTCGGAGGGATATAAGCTGGGCATCGCCAGCAATCACGGCGACGTGATGCACTGGTTTCCGAAGCACGGAAAGAACATGGATACCTTTCGTGCTGATGTAAAGGCTGGGCTGGCAACGGCAGAAACGCCCGCGCCGGTTACTCCAACTACGCCGAAGAAATACTACCGCGTTCAGGTCGGCGCGTATTCTGTCAAAGCGAATGCCGATGCCATGCTTGCCAAGATTAAGGCGGCTGGCTTCACCGATGCGTTTGTCAAATACAGCGAATAAAGGATACACCGCTTCAGTGCGGAAGTCCATAAACCAGCGGTCAAGTTATTGACCTACAGTCATAGTTTTGCCCCGTGGAGATGATTTTTTCATTTCCACGGGGCTTTTTTCTATGTATGGGTGTATAAAACTGCCTCCAAATCTCCGTATGGCGAGGAGGTGGTTATCCATGACCAACGAACAGAAATCGACTATATTACGCCTTCGTTCAGAGGGCTGCAAGTATGCCACTATCGCCGAATCGGTCGCGCTTTCCATCAATACTGTGAAAAGCTACTGTCGCAGACAAAGCTTGGCGACGACTACGGAGACTATATCGGATGACGCGCTGCGCTGTAAGCAATGCGGAAAACCGCTCGAATACTCCGGCAGCAAGCCGAAGAAGTTTTGCTCCGACCGTTGCCGTAATGAATGGTGGAAAGCCCATCCATACGATGTAAATAAAAAAGCGTTCTATTCAAAGACCTGTGTTCACTGCGGTAAGGCATACACGGTTTACGGTAGACCTAACAGCAAATTCTGCTGTCATACCTGTTCAGCGCAGCATCGCCGCAAGTCGGAGGTGGGCGTATGACACAGGAGCGGAAAACGGAACTTATGAAATACAAAGCTGTCATCTCCGTGCTACAACAATGGCTGAATAACGGGTATATTACTACGGCTGATTACGCCAAAATAGAAGAAAAAATCGCGGATAAATACAACGTATCCTTGTGCAGTATATGGCGCGAATTGCCTTGACTATACAGGCTTTCTGAGCGAATATATAGCCCCTGAAAGGAGGTGGAGTACCTATGGCAAGCAGCCAAATTACAAGGATTGAGTTTATGCCGCGAGTCAACTTCGGCACAAAGCGTGTTGCAGCTTACGCCCGTGTTTCATCAGGCAAAGATGCCATGCTACAGTCGCTGGCAGCACAGGTCAGCTATTACAGCGACCTGATTCAAAAGCAGCGCGGATGGGAATACATCGGCGTATATGCTGACGAGGCGAAAACCGGCACGAAGGACAGCCGAGATAACTTTCAAGCATTGCTAACCGATTGCCGTGCCGGGAAAATCGACATGGTTATTACAAAATCAATATCACGCTTTGCCCGGAATACGGTCACACTGTTGGAAACGGTGCGGGAATTAAAAAGCCTCGGCATCGATGTTTTCTTTGAGGAACAGGGCATCCACAGCTTGAGTGCGGATGGTGAACTGATGTTGACGATTCTTGCGTCCTACGCACAGGAGGAGAGCCTTTCGGTCTCCGAGAATCAGAAGTGGCGTGTGCGAAAGAATTTTGAAGAAGGAAAGCCGTGGGATTGCACAATGCTCGGCTATCGGGCGAACAACGGTGTTCTGGAAATCGTGCCGGATGAAGCCGAAATAGTGCGGCTCATTTTCAAAATGTATCTCGACGGGCTTGGTAAACAAGCCATCGCAAACAGACTCAATGAAATGGGCATAGCAACACGAATGAAAAAAACATGGTGTCAATCCACCATCAGCAAAATGCTTTGTAACGAGAAATATGTCGGGGATTTGCTCCTGCAGAAAACTTTCCGAACTGACCACCTGTCAAAGCAGACAGTCGTCAATAACGGTGAGCTTCCGCAGTTTTTCGTACAGGAGGCGCACGAGCCGATTATCGACCGAGCCACCTTTGCGTCGGTGCAATCGGAGCTTGAACGCAGAGCCGCCGCCGTAAAGATAAAGCACGGCGCAGAAACAGTGTTCACGGGTAAGGTACGGTGCAGTATTTGCGGTAAAAATTATCGCCGAAAGACGACACCGACCGGTTTTGTATGGATATGCGCCACATTCAACACCAAGGGCAAAAAGCACTGCGCTTCAAAACAGATACCCGAAGAAACCTTAAAATCCGCGTGTGCCGATGTTCTTGGCACGGAAGGTTTTGATGACGCTATCTTTGCAGAGCGTGTGGCTTTTATAACCGCACAGCCGGAGAACAAGCTGACATTTCATTTCACCGATGGGCAAACTGCAACGACACAATGGAAAGACCGCTCACGGCGGGAAAGCTGGACGGACGATAAGCGACAAAAGGCACGAGAACAAGCGACAAGGAGGAACGGCTGATGGCAAGAACAATCACAATGATACCAGCTACGGTCACATCACGCTTTTCCAATCTTGCCGTGTCTGTACCGAAGCTACGCAGGGTCGCCGGATATGCCCGCGTCTCGACAGAAAAGGAAGAGCAGCAATCCAGCTACGAGGCGCAGGTCGATTACTACACGAAGTACATCAAGGAACGCCCGGATTGGAGCTTTGTCGCTGTGTATACGGACGAGGGCATCTCAGCAACTAACACGAAAAAGCGCGATGGCTTCAATCAGATGATAAAGGATGCGCTGGACGGGAAAATCGACCTCATTATCACAAAGTCGGTCAGCAGGTTTGCCCGAAATACGGTCGACAGCCTTACTGCGGTGCGAAAGCTCAAGGCTGCCAACATTGAAATCTATTTTGAAAAGGAAAACATCTGGACATTTGACGCAAAAGGCGAGCTGCTCATCACGATAATGTCCTCACTGGCACAGGAAGAAAGCCGCTCCATTTCAGAGAATGTCACATGGGGCTGGCGCAAGCGCATCGCCGACGGCAAGGTGTCCATGTCATATGGGCAGTTTCTCGGTTACGAGAAAGGCGCGGACGGTACGCCGCAGGTTGTGCCGGAGGAAGCAGAAATCGTGCGCCTCATTTACACGATGTTCTTGCAGGGCAAAACACCCACTGCGATTGCCAAGCACCTCACGGCGCAGGGCATTCCGACGCCCGGAGGCAAGGAAAATTGGCAATGCAATGTGGTCGAGAGCATTCTCACGAATGAGAAATACAAGGGCGACGCGCTCCTTCAAAAGACATTCACAACGGATTTCCTGACAAAAAAGATGAAGCTCAACGAAGGCGAGGTTCCACAGTTTTATGTCACGGATAGCCACGACGGTATCATCGACGCAGAAATGTTCGATATAGTACAGGCGGAGTTCGCACGGCGCAGGATGCTGGGACGGAGTTATAACTGTAAGAGCTGCTTTTCGGCAAAGCTGGTCTGTGGCGATTGCGGCAGCTTCTTCGGCTCAAAAGTCTGGCACTCCACGGACAAGTATCGCCGTGTTATATGGCAATGCAATCACAAGTTCAAAACCGGCGAGAAATGCAGTACACCGCATTTGACTGAGGATGAAATAAAAGAACGGTTTGTAGCCGCGTGGAACGGGATGCAGGACATGAGCGATGAGGTGATTGCCGAATGCCGGTCTGTGATTGAGGGGCTATTCGACAGCGACGCCATCGACGAGGAAATCGCAGCGAAGAATGCGGAAGCCGAGGTACTCATCGAAATGAACCGCAAACACATAGCGGAAAACGCATCGGCAGCGCAAAATCAGAAGGCATACAAAAAACGACAGGACGAGCTGGTGGCAAAGTACAACGCTGTGGCAAAACGGATAGACGAGCTCAAGACTGAGAAGGACACTCGAAAACGCCAGCGCACGGTGCTCACAGCCTTTGTGGACACAATGGCACAGCAGCGTGGGTCGCTGACGGAATTTAGCGAGAGCCTGTGGTCGGCGGTCGTTGAGAAAGCCACGGTCTACGCTGACGGGCGGATTACCTTCACACTGATGAACGGCATCGAAATTGATTAAGCACAAGCACTGACTCCCCACACCAGCAAATGGTGTGGGGAGCTTTTTTGTGTCGCGGACTATCTCATTTGCACCAAAACCGCAGATTTGCACCAAAATGCACCAAAGCTTTGAGATTTGCACCAAAATACTGCTCGTTAACGATTTGTACGGGGAGGAGTGGTTGGCGGAGACAAAATAGGTGTTTCAAAGGCGAAAATCGTGGCATTGGGCGGTCATTGGAGAATGCGCTGTGAAACAAAAATAGCCCGAAAAGCTTGTAAATACGGCATTTCTGGGCATAAAAATATCGCAGAGAACGAATACAATCATTGTATCAATTCTCTGCGATATAGTTGGTGGAGATAAGGGGACTCGAACCCCTGGCCTCAGCATTGCGAACGCCGCGCTATACCAACTTAGCTATATCCCCATGGCAGAAGATATCATACAACATCGTTCCGAAAAATGCAATATGTTAATTGACGCTTTGTCGAAATCGCGGCCGGGCGGAAAAAGTGTCCAAAAAGCTTCACACTCCATACACAGCGGCTTACGCTTCGCGTGATATCATGCTATTCTGATAAGAGCCATTTTTACGAAACGAGGTAGAGGAAATGTCCCGCATGATCGGCATCGATCTCGGCACGACCAACTCCTGCGTCGCCGTCATGGAGGGCGGCAACGCGACCGTTATCCCCAACGCGGAGGGCAAGCGGACGACGCCCTCCGTCGTCGCTTTCACAAAGGACGGCAAGCGCCTCGTGGGGGATGCCGCCAAGCGCCAGGCCGTCACGAACCCGGCGCGCACGGTGAGTTCCATCAAGCGGGATATGGGCGGCGAGCACCGGATCGACATCGACGGCAAGCGCTACACGCCGCAGGAGATCTCCTCGATGATCCTCATGAAGCTCAAGCGCGACGCGGAGGCTTATCTCGGCGAGGCCGTGACGGACGCCGTCATCACCGTGCCCGCGTACTTCGGGGACGCGCAACGCCAGGCCACCAAGGACGCGGGGGCTATCGCGGGGCTCAACGTGCAGCGCATCATCAACGAGCCGACCTCCGCGGCGCTCGCCTACGGCGTCGACAAGGAGAGCGCGCAGAAGGTGATGGTCTATGACCTCGGCGGCGGCACGTTCGACGTTTCGATACTCGATATCAGCGAGGGCGTCATCGAGGTGATGGCGACCGCGGGCAACAACCGCCTCGGCGGGGACGATTTCGACCGCTGCGTCGCGGATTATCTCGTTTCGGTTTTCAAAACCGAGCATAAAATCGATCTCTCGAAGGACGCCGTCGCCATGCAGCGCGTCCGCGAGGCCGCGGAGACGGCGAAGATCGAGCTTTCCTCCGCGCTGAAGACGACCGTGAGCCTCCCCTTCCTCGCGAGCAGGAAGGATACGCCCCTGCACCTTGAGACCACGCTTACGCGCGCGAAGCTCGAGGAGCTGACGGATCACCTCGTGAAGGCGACCGAAGGCCCCGTGCGCCAGGCCATGCAGGACGCGGGCGTGACGGCGGGCCAGCTCGGGAAGGTGCTGCTGGTCGGCGGCGCGTCCAGGATGCCCGCCGTGCAGGAGCTTGTAAGAAAGCTCACCGGAAAGGAGCCCTTCCGCGGCATCAACCCGGACGAGTGCGTCGCCATGGGCGCGTGTTTGCAGGGCGGCGTGCTCGCGGGCACGGTAAACGGGCTGCTCCTGCTCGACGTGACGCCGCTCTCGCTCGGAATTGAGACCGTGGGCGGCGAGTTCACGCGCATAATCAACAGGAACACATCCATACCTATAATCAAGAGCCAGGTTTTCACCACGACCGCGCCGTTTCAGTCGTCGGTCGAAGTCCACGTGCTGCAGGGGGAGAACCCGCGCGCCTCGATGAACCGGGAGCTCGGGCGCTTCCGCCTCGGCGGCATCCGGCGCGCCATGGCGGGCGTGCCGCAGATCGAGGTCACGTTTTCCCTCGACGCCAACGGCATCGTGAACGTCTCGGCGCGCGACCTCGACACGGGCAAGGCGCAGGAGATCACCATCACGGGCAGCTCCAACATGACGCGGGAGGAGATGGATAAGGCCATGCGGGACGCCGCGCGTTACGAGGCGGCAGAGGCGCGCGCGACGGACGAGGCGGAGGTGAGGAACCGCGCGGAGAGCCTGCTCAACCGCGCGAAGCGCATCTCGCGCGCGGCGGATAAGGAAAGGCGCGGCGAGGCGCTGTATGCCGCGGACAGGCTGCGCGAGGCGATCAAGGGCAAAAACGCGGCATCCATCGTGCTCGCGTGCGACGAGCTTGAGGAAGGTTTGAAGGGGATAGAGGAATGAGCAACGGCAGGAACAAAAAAAGCTTCTCCGAGCGCACGCGCCGCTTTTTCGAGGGGAGGAACGGCAACGACGCGCTCTCCCGCGCGCTGATCTGGGGCGCGCTCGCGCTGCTCGTCGTGTCGATGCTGACGGAGAGCGTGCTAAACGGCGTGCTCTCCAACATCCTGTGGGTCGTTTCCCTGATCGTTATGGCCTTCGGTTATTTCAGGATCTTCTCCAAGGATATCTACAGGCGCCAGGCGGAGAACGAGAAATTTCAGAAATTCACGCGCAAGCTCTTCGGGGACCCGGCGACGCGCGCCGGGCGTCGCGCGGAAAAAAAGCAGTATAAGCACTTCTCCTGTCCCGCCTGCAAGGCGAAGATGCGCGTGCCGCGCAACAAGGGCAAGGTGAAAATCACCTGCGCGAAGTGCGGCGCCGCGTTCTATGGAAAAACGTGACTTTCTCTTCGCGCCCTCCGGTGCTATGATAGGGGCGGGCGCCGAGCGCCCAATGCGGCTTTCGGGAGGGCGCGTCATGGAGATGAAGCAGGTCAAATGCTATGGGGACTTTATCCGCGTTCTTATGGACGCGGGTTTTTCCATGGGCGGGGGAAACGGCGAGGGTATCTTCTCGGTCATCCCCTGGAGCTGGGAGGAGGAGCCTCCCTACGAGACCCCCGTGCGCTGGCATACGGGCGACCCCGAAACCGACCCGTGGGAGTGGCGCATGCGCGTGCTCGACGAGCGGGACGACGTCGCTTACGCGAAGGTCTTCTTTAAAAAGAGCGGCTATATCACAAAGGAATGGTATCCGTACTTCCTCGCGGCGCGCCGGGGAGGAAGTACGTTCGAGGAAGCGTATGCGGACGGCCTCGTCTCCGCGGACGCGAAGCGCGTCTATGAGGCGGTGCGGGAGCACGGCGCATTGCCCCTCCACGCAGTCAAGGGCGTCTGCGGTTTTGGAAAGGAAGAAAAATCCCGCTTCGAGCGGGCGCTCGTCGAACTGCAGATGAATCTGTATCTCACCATGTGCGGCAGGCAGCGCAAGCTTTCGCAGAAAGGGGAGGAGTACGGCTGGTCGTCGAGCGTATCCTGCACGGCGGAGAGCTTCTTCGGCGGCGAGGTCTTCGCCGCGGCGGCAAGGCTCGACCCGCGCGAGGCCGCGGCGCGCATCGCCGGAAAGGTACGCAGTCTTAACCCCGATGCCGCCGAAAAAAAGATCGAACGCTTCATAAAAGGGTAGATTGCCCGCGAAAGCGCGGGCATTGGAACAGCGCCGAAAAAGATATACTTTTTTTCCGGGCGTTTGATGTTATCATAGATGCGGAAACGTTTTTGTTATTATCATAGAAGGGAATTCTGTCATGACCGATCGTGAAAAGCGCTATCTGGCGCAGCTCGCGCGCGAGTATCCGACCATCCAGGCGGCGAGCGCGGAAATCATCAACCTCACGGCGATACTCAACCTGCCTAAGGGCACCGAGCACTTCATGAGCGACATCCACGGGGAGAACGAGGCGTTCACCCACATACTCAACAACGGCTCCGGCGCGGTGGCGGAAAAGGTAGACCAGGTGCTTTCGGATTCGCTCACCGCCTCGCAGAGGAAGGCGCTCTGCGCGCTCATCTACTACCCGCGCGAGAAGCTCATGGAGGTCAAGGCCGGCGAGGGCGACCTCAACGACTGGTACCGCGTGACGCTCCGGCGGCTCATCGCGGTCGCGCGACTGTCCACGGCCAAATACTCGCGCTCCAAGGTCAGAAAGGCGCTCCCCAAAGAGTTCGCCTATATCTTCGAGGAGCTGCTCAACACCGCCAACACGGGCCACAAGGAGCAGTATTACAGCAACATCATCGACGCCGTCATCAAGACCGACTGCGCCGATACCTTTATCGTGGAACTCGCGACGCTCATCAAGCGCATGACGGTCGACCAGCTTCACATCGTGGGCGACATCTTCGACCGCGGGCCGCACGCGGACGACATACTCGAGCAGCTCGTGCGCCACCACAACGTGGATATCCAGTGGGGCAACCACGACGTGCTCTGGATGGGCGCGGCGGCGGGCAGCCCCGTGTGCGTCGCGATCGCCGTGAAGAACTGCCTGCAGTACGACAACCTCGACATGCTCGAGAACGGCTACGGCATCAACATGCTCCCGCTCGCGGTGTTCGCGGCGGAGCGCTACCAAAACGCGGAGGTGTTCGCGCCGCGCAACCTCCCCGTGGAGCCGTACCGCCCGCGGGACGCGGCGTTTTACGCCAGGATGCATAAGGCCGTCAGCGTCATCATGTTCAAGCTCGAGGGCCAGCTCGTCGCGAGGAGGCCGGAGTATAAGATGCGGGAGCGCGACATGCTCTCCCGCGTGGACTGGGAGGCGGGCGCCATCGAGATCGACGGGCGGGTCCATCCCCTGCGCGACACGGATTTCCCCACCGTCGATCCCAAGGACCCCAACCGGCTCAGCCCCGAGGAGGAGGTGCTCATGAAGCAGCTCACGGACGCCTTCCGCCACAGCGAAAAGCTGCAGGCACACGCGCGCTTCCTGTACAGGGCGGGTTCGCTCTACCGCTGCTGCAACGGCAACCTCCTGTTCCACGGCTGCGTCCCCACGGACGCCGAGGGCAATTTCATTCGCTTCGAGTTCGGTGCAAGCGCGCTTTCGGGCAAGAACTTCTTCGACTATGCCGACAGGCTCGCACGCCAGGGCATGTTCGCCCCCGCGGGCTCGAGGGAGCGCGCGGAGGGACAGGATTTCCTCTGGTTCCTCTGGTGCGGCCGCAACTCGCCCATTTTCGCGCGCGACCATATCGCGACCTTCGAGCGCACGCTCCTCGAGGATAAATCCACCTGGGCCGAGCCGAAGAACGCCTATTATGATTTTAACGACAGCGAGGAGTTTTGCAGGAAGATACTCGACATGTTCGGCCTCCATAAGCCCTGGAGCAGGATCGTCAACGGCCATATCCCCGTGAAGGTGAAGCACGGGGAGAGCCCTCTTCGGGCGAACGGCAAACTGATCGTCATAGACGGCGGCTTCTGCAGGGCCTATCAGAGGGAGACGGGCATCGCGGGCTACACGATGTTCTTCAGCTCCACCGGGATCGCGCTCGCCGCGCACGAGCCCTTCACCACGAAGAAGGACGCCGTCACGCGAAGCGCGGACATCATCTCGAGCACCATCCCCGTCGCGGATTTCTCCCACAGGGTCATGGTCGCCGACATCGACACGGGCGAGGAGATACAGGGGCGCATCGCGGATCTGATGAAGCTGCTCGACGCGTACCGGGACGGCATCATCAAGTCGAAGTGATCGAAAAGCGGCCAAGCGGCTGTTTTCGGGACCGAAAAGCACGGGAACGTCGGGGACTCCGTCCCCAAACCCCGGCTAAGGGCCAAAGGCCCTTGGAACCCAAATGCGCGGGCGCCCTGAATTAGTGCGTATCCGGTCATTGGGACTTCATGGGGATAATCCCTTTGGCAAAAGCCCTCGGCAAAAAACGATCAGTCTAAAAAAGCGGCCGCGGCCGCTTTTTTGTTCTACTCGATCGGAAAATCGAAATACGTATCCGGATAAGGTTCGTTTCGAAGGCTGAAATGCCACCATTCGCAGGGGTTCGCGCGGAAGCCGAGCGGGAGCATGACCCCCGAGAGGAGCGCGCGGTTTTCCCGTTGCAGGGGGGAGAGGCCCTCGGCGTCCGGATGGGAGCGCGGGTCCATGAAGTCGAATATGCTGCCCATGTCGAGCTCCTGGTGCGTAACCATATCCACGAGCGTCAAATCGACGGCGCAGCCGCGCGTGTGGCCCGAGCGCCGGGCGATGTAGCCCAACTCGAACATCATGCGCTTCTCGGGCACGCCGGGATAGTGCACGGGCTTTCGCCTGCAGTCGTCGGCGTCCGCGGCCCAGCGCACGAAGTGGTCCACCGCGCGCTGCGGGCGGTAGGAGTCGTACAGCTTCACGAGGTATCCCCGCGCGCGAAGTTCGTCCGCCGCGCAAACGAGCGGATCGGCGATTTCCCGCGTCACGACCACAAGCGGTTTGAAATACCCGTCCACGGGCACGCCCAGAAAGTTGTCCGTGCCGGCGTACTTCGCGTCGATGATCGCGTCCTCCACGACCTCGTCCGCGTACAGGAAGCCCGCGGGCAGGCCCTTCTTCGCGATTCCGGCAACGCTGATGTTCATTTGATCGCTCATCCTTTCAATGTTCGCTCTTAAGGCCCGCGCCGCACGCGGGGATGAGGCAGTCGGATAGATCGCCGCGCGCGCGGGCATACGCGAGATACGCCGCGTAGGTCGCGGCGCTCGTGTGCTCCACGAAGACGCCCTCGTGCGCGAGCGCCCGCCGCGCCGCGTCGATGCCTTCTTCCGGCGCGAGGACGACCTCCGCCCCGCATTGCCGGATAAGGCGCAGGAGTTCCGCGCCCCGCGTGGGCTCGCCGATGGCGATGCCCTCGGCGAGCGTCGCCCCCGCCGCGACGGGCGCCGGCGCCGGGAGGCCCTTTATAAACGCTTCATGGATGGGCGCGCACAGCTCGCTCTGCACGGCGACGATGTGCGGCATTTTTTGGATAAGGCCCGAAGCCATGAGGTGCCCGAGCCCGAGGAGCGCCCCGTAGAGGAGCGTGCCGTTGCCCAGGGGGATGAACAGGGTTTCCGGGATCCGGCCCAGCTCCTCGTAGATCTCGTAGATATAGGTTTTCGTGCCCTCGTAGAAGAAGGGGTTGTAGACGTGGCTCGCGTAGAAGACGCCCTCTTGTTCGACGCGCGCGCGGCAGGCTTCGGCGCAGCGGTCCCTGCCGCCGGGGATTTCGACGCAGTTCGCCCCGTGCGCGCGGATCATGTTGATCTTGTTTTTCGAGGTGCCCTCGGGCACGTAGATGTCGCACGCGATGTTGGCGCGCGCGCAGTATGCGGCGACGGCGTTGCCGGCGTTGCCGCTCGAATCCATGACGGCGCGCGTTACCCCGAGGGCCTTCATGCGCGCGACGAGCACGGCGGCGCCCCTGTCCTTGAAGGAGAGGGTGGGCATGAGGAAGTCGAGCTTCATCAGCGCGCCCGAATGGAGGCGGACGACGGGCGTATTCCCCTCGCCGAGCGTCACCTCCCGCCAGGCGTCCCCCATAAGGGGCATGAACGCCCGGTAGCGGAAGACGCCGTGCGCCGAGCGGTCGAGGAGCCCCGGGCCGAACGCGGGCGGGGCGTAATCGAGCCTCCAAAGGCCGCCGCAGGCGCAGCAGGCGCAGAGGGTCGCGGCATTCTCCCGTGTGCCGCAGAGGGTGCATACGTAATCCATGCGAATATGATACCCCGCGCGGCGCTCCCGTTCAAGCCCCGATTCGACGCGTTTCGGCGCGCGGTTGTGAACGGGTGCCATCTATGTTAGAATAAAGGCGCAATCCCCTGAGATCGGAGAAGCGCATGGCTTCCATACACGACTTTGAACCCCTCTGGGGCAACTGGAAAATCGAAAAGCAGCTCGGCCGGGGCAGCTACGGCGGCGTTTACCTCGCCAGCCGCGCGGACGCGCCGGACTTCCGCTCCGCCGTGAAGCACGTGAGCATCCCCGCGGACGAAAGCGAAATCAGGGCCCTCGTCATCGAGGGCGCCGTGGCGGACCTCGAGGGCGCGCGCAACTATTACGCGAGGCTCAAGGAGGACCTGCTCGCCGAGATCCGCTTCATGTACAGGCTGCGCGGCTGCGCCAACATCGTGTCCTACGAGGATCACGCCGTCATCGAAAAAAAGGACATGCCCGGCTACGACATATTCATCCGCATGGAGCTCCTGGAGCCCCTGACCGAGCACGCTTCGAAAAACCCCCTCTCGCAGGCGGAGGTCTGCCGTTTAGGGATAGACATCTCAACCGCGCTCGAGGCGCTCGAACGGGAGCGCATCGTCCACCGGGACGTAAAGCCCGCCAACATACTCGTCGGGCGGGACGGCGCCTATAAGCTGGGCGATTTCGGCGTGGCGCGCCAGCTCGAGAAGACCAGCATGGTCATGAGCAAGAAGGGGACATACGCCTATATGGCGCCCGAGGTATACCGGGGCGAGGTCGCCGGCGTGACGGCGGACGTTTATTCTCTCGGCCTCGTGATGCACAGGCTCCTCAACGGCAACCGCGCGCCCTTCCTGCCGCCCGAGGGGGACATCGGCTATCAGGATACCGAGCTTGCGCTCGCCAAGCGGCTCGCGGGGAAGGAGCTTCCGCATCCCGCGTACGCGGACGAGGCGCTCTCGGCCGTGATCGGGCGCGCGTGCGCCTTCAAGCCGCAGGAGCGGTATTCCTCCGCCGCGGACATGAAGGCGTCCCTGCTGCGCTGCATCGACCCCGGCGCGCGCGGCGTCTCGGAGGAGGTCATGCCCTGGGAGCGCGGCTCGATGGGGGATGCGGTGTCCTCCACCTCGGAATCCCCGCGCGAAAACCGCATCAGAAAGATACAGGCGGGCGACGCGGAGCTTGCCACTTCCCTCAAAAAAAAATATGTGCACCGGTTGAATGCGGAAAATAAAAAACTGTTTATCATGTTGATCATTCTGAGCACAATAACGTTGGTGTCCATCGCCGTGATCTGGTTTTTAACGACTCTCTACTCATGATTTGAACCGCGAACGGCCGCATAGGTATAAACAGCCTCCTCGAAGTTAAAACTACGTTCAAAGCGTCGGCCATGCCGACACATCCTTAAGGAGGCTAGATATGAAGAAAACCCTTGCTATGCTGTGCGTGGCGCTCCTCATCCTGACTTTGACGGCCTGCAGAAACGGCAACGTCGCGTCGCCCTCGCCGAAGCTCACGGTGAAACCTTCGGGTTCGCCCATCGGCGGCGCGACAAACGCGCCGATGAGCCCCTCTCCCAGCGCGCCCGGATCGCCCGCCACCACCGGCGGAGACTCGATCGAGGGCTTCAAGGAAGGCGAATCCGTGGAGGTGAACGCGCTTCCCAGCACCGTCACCTCGGCCGTAACCGAAAAGTATCCGGGCGCGACCATCAAGTCGGCGTCTTACGCGACCTACATGGACGCGCAGATGTACCTTCTCACCCTGGAAGGCGCGAGCGATGAGAAGATCTACGTGAAGGCGGACGGTTCCATCGTCCCGTACGAGGCTCCCGCGAACACCTAAGAGGTTCGCAGCGGAAGTAAACATTGCATGAACACGCCCGCCCGCTTTAGGCAATCGGGGCGGGTTTGTGTTATATTTTCCTCATGAGGAAAATCTTGCGCGCCCTTTTGATTCTCGCCGCGGCGCTTTACGCGCTCGCGCTCGCCTACGTGCTCTTTTTCTGGAGCACGGCGATCGGGTACGACAGCGGCTGGCGTTCGCTGAACCTCAGCCTACTTTCGGGCATCGCCGCGGCGTACCTTTCGGGCGACGGCCTCGCCGGCTCTCAGTTCATGCTCAACATACTGCTCTTCGTGCCGCTGGGCTTTCTCCTGCCCCTGCTTTTCCCGCGCCGCGCGGGCGCTCTCTGGCGGAGCGCGCTCATCGCGCTTTCCGTCACGCTCGCGGCGGAAACCATCCAGTATTTCATCGGCCGGTCGGCCGACATAACCGATGTGATCGCCAACTTCGCCGGCGGCGTCGCGGGTTACGCGCTCTACGCGCTCGCGCGGGCGCTCTTTTGCCGCTTCGCGTTTTGGGAGGTGCTCTCTAGAAGCGATAAAAAGGCGAAGCCCCTCTCCGCCGTCGCGGCGGCGCTCGCCCTCCTGCTCATTTTCGGCGCGCCCTTCGCGCTCGATTTCATTGACGCGCACAAGCCGTACGGTCTTTTCCGCTTCGTATCGGGCTCCGTTCCGGCATACGCGCCGATCCGATGCGATTTAAGCGGCGCGGATGTCGGGGCGGCGCCGGTCTACCGGGAGCGGATCGGCATTGAGGAGGAAACTGCGAACAGGCTTCTTGCCGCCTTTCCCGCGCCCGAAGGGGCGAGGCGGGAGAAGCGGGATACGATCGGGGCGTTCGGCGGCACGGCGCTCTCCGTAGTGGCGGAGGACGGATCGTACCGCCTGACCGTCTACGGCAACGGGCGCTATCACCTCTCCATCACAGCAGGGGAAGGGGCGTATCCTTCAGATGCGGAAGGCTTCGGCTCGTGGGTGGAAAGCCTCTTACCGCAGCTCGCGCCCGCGGGCGTGACGCTCGCCCTGCGCGAGGTTCGCGAGGAGGAGCGCGGCCTCGTCGCCACTGCGGACGCGGCTATGGAGGACGGCCTCGCGTCCGGGGAATTGTATTTTGCGTACGGCGCGGGGGAGCTGTATGTCAGCAGCTCGGTCGCCCTTGCGGACCCCGCGGGGTTTGCCGAAACCATCCGCGCACAGGACGCGCTCAAAGCCGCGCGGGGCCGCGACTGGCTGTCGTTCTATTATACAGAGATTGAGATCACGTCCGTGGAGCTCGTGTTTCACGAGATGCGCGGCGTTTACCTGCCCTGCTACGCTTTTCGCGGCACCGCGCTCTACAACGGGGAAACCATGCCCTTCCAAAGCGTGGTCGACGCCGTCCGGCGCTGAAAAGCCGAAAGTTATTCGAGCTGGCTCGTGCAGTGCGGGCAGCGCGTGGCGCTGAGGGCGATTTCGCTCCGGCAATAGGGGCACTGCTTCGTCGCGGGCGCCGCGGGGGCCTCTTCCTTCTTCTTTTTGACGAGGGAGCCCGCCTTTGTGATGAGCTTCACGATCAACAGCAGCACGAATGCGATGATGAGGAAATTGATGACGGCCGTGAGGAACGCGCCGTAGCCCAGCGTCACGCCGCCGATGGTCAGCGCGAGGTCGGCGAGGTTCAAATCGCCGAACAGGCCGAGTATGGGCGAGATGATGTCGGTGACGAGCGAATTGACGATGGCGCTGAACGCCCCGCCGATCATCACGCCGACGGCGAGGTCCACGACGTTGCCGCGGTTGATGAAATCCCGGAACTCCGTGAGAAGCTTTTTCATAAGATACCTCCGCAGTGTTTCTATCGCAAAAGGCGCTTTGGTCATTCCGCCCAGCGGCGCCTTATCACGTCGTCTATGCGCTCCTCGATGTGGATGAGCGAGCCGCGGTCGATGAGGTAATCGAAGGGGATCACGGTTCCGCCCGCGGCGGCGTATTCGTCCAGGAGCGCGCCGGATACGCCGGGGTCGAGGAAGGCGCAGTCCGGCGCGGCGACGATGGCGCCGAACTTTTTAACGAAGCGCCTGACGGCCTTGAGGTCGGTTTCAAAGCAGGCCGGGATGTTCCTCCCGCCGCCCGCGTAGATGCCGATCTGCTCGATGACGAGGTTCGCGAACTTGTTGCTGCGGCAGACGACGCCAAGCTGCGTGTTTTGCGGCAGCGTGCAGATGGAAACGATCGTGTGGCGGCTCGGGGATACGTCCGCGGCGAGGAGCTTTTCGCTCCCGCCCAAAGCGCGGCAGAGCGCCTCATGGTGCGTGGCGGTCGTGAGCACGAGGTCGAAATCGTGCAGCAGCTCTAGGGGACGGTCGTCCATGATGATGGTGTCCACGAGGAAGACCGAGATCGCGACGCCGGGGATGTAGTTGAGCTGCCGCTTGAAAATGGCGAGGGACTCCGGGTTGCAGTCCACGACCGCCACGCGCGCGTAGGCTGCGGGCGGCGCCTTTTTGGCGAGCGTGATGTGCAGAAGCGTGTTGATCTCCGTATGCGTCATGCCCCAGGAGGCGAGGGTGTCGTAATCCTTCTCGATGAGCTCCGCGGCCTGCCGCCGCCGCCCGAGGTCGGCGGGCTCCCGCTCGCTGTAGACGTAGCTGCCGCTGCCGTGGATGACCTCGATGATGTTGTTGTCCGAGAGCGCGCGGTAGGCGCGCTTGACCGTCCCCCGCGCGATGCCGAGCGTTTTGGCGAGCTCGCGCTCCGTGGGCAGCCTGTCGCCGGGGCGCAACGCGCCGGACTTGATCCTTTGCATGAGCTGCTCGGCGATCTGGCGGTACACGGGCGCTGTGGAATTGTAATCGAGGGTGATCATCGTTTGACCTTTCGCTTCAAGTGGTATAGCAATATTATACCTGCCGCGGGGAAAACGGCAAGCCCGGCGCGTTAAAAACGCGATTGGTCCATCTTTTTTTCGCGAAATTGATTTTAAGGGCCGCGAATACTATAATTTAAGGTGTACCAATTCTTATAAAGGGGCGATTCGATGATCGAGCTTGACGGGCAATCCCTCACCATAGAACAGGCAGTCCGCGTCGCGCGGCAAAACGAGCGCGTTTGCATTTCAAAAGAGGCATACCCCGCGATGGACCGCGCGCGCGCCTACGTCGAACGAAAGCTCGACGAGGGGGCGGCGGTCTACGGCCTCACGACGGGGTTTGGCAAGTTTTCCGACACCTACATTTCGCGTGAGGACGCTGCGGCCCTCCAGCGCAACCTCGTCAAATCCCACGCGTGCGGCATGGGGGAGCCTCTCCCCGAGGAGGCCGTGCGCGCGGTGATGCTGCTTCGGGCCAACGCGCTTTGCCGCGGCAACTCCGGCATCCGGCGGAGCACCGTGGAAACCCTCCTCGAGCTGCTCAACGAAGGCGTGCATCCCGTGATCCCGGAAAAGGGCAGCCTCGGGGCGAGCGGGGACCTCGCGCCGCTCGCGCACATGGCGCTCGTTCTGACGGGCGAGGGGGAGGCTTTTTATCGCGGCGAACGGCTCCCCGGCGCGGAAGCCCTGCGGCGCGCGGGCGTCGCGCCGGTGACGCTTGCCGCCAAGGAAGGGCTCGCGCTCATCAACGGCACGCAGGTGATGACGGCAATCGGCTGCATCGCGGCCTATGACGCCCATGCGCTCTGCCTCGCGGCGGATATCGCCTGCGCTCTTAGCGCCGAGGCGCTGCTTGGCATCACGAAGGCGTTCGACCCGCGCGTGCACGCGCTGCGCCCGCACGCGGGGCAGGGGATCTCGGCGCGGAACCTGCTGCTCCTGCTTGAAGGCAGCGGCCTTGCGCGCGAAACGCAGCCCGGACGCGTGCAGGACGCGTATTCCCTGCGCTGCGCGCCGCAGGTGCACGGCGCCTGCCGGGACGCGGTCGATTACGTGCTCGCGGCCGTCGCGCGCGAGATGAACTCCGTCACCGACAACCCGCTCGTCTTCCCCGAGGACGGCGAGGCTATCTCCGGCGGCAACTTCCACGGGGAGCCCATGGCGCTCGCCTTCGACTTTCTCGGCATCGCCGTAAGCGAAATCGCAGACATCAGCGAGCGGCGCACGGAGCGCCTCGTGAATCCCGCGCTCTCGAACGGCCTGCCTGCGTTTCTCACGGAGCGCGGCGGGCTCAACTCCGGCTTCATGATCGCGCAGTACGCGGCGGCGAGCATGGTGAGCGAAAACAAGGTGCTCGCGCACCCGGCGAGCGTCGATTCCATCCCCTCCTCCGCGAACCAGGAGGACCATGTGAGCATGGGCACCACCGCAGCGAGGAAGGCCGCCATGATGCTCGACAATGCGGGGAAGGTGCTCGCGATCGAGCTCCTGTGCGCCTGCCAGGGCATATCCCTTCGCGGCGAAAAAAACCTCGCGCCCGCCACGCGCGCGGTGTACGATGTGGTAAGAGAGTCTGTTCCCTCCGTGCGGGAGGATGTTATACTGTATCCGTACCTTGAGGCGGCGGAAAGGCTCGTCAAATCGGGCGCGGTGAATCGGGCGGCGCGCGGCGTCTGTCCGGAGCTTACCTGAAAGGAGACGCGGCATGGATAACATGAGGATACGGGACGCCATGAACATACGGCTCGACTGCGGGCTGCCGGAATACCCGCGCTTTATTGCGGGCATCCGCCGCGCGCCGGATCGGGGCTTCCGCCTCACCAAAGCGCAGGCCGAAACGGCGCTCCGGAACGCCCTTCGCTATGTGCCGGGGGAATACCACGAAACCCTCGCCCCCGAGTTCATGGAGGAGCTTCTGACGCGCGGCAGGATCTACGCGTACCGCTTCCGCCCCGCGGGCAGGATCTACGGCAGGCCCGTCGATGAATACAAAGGCAATTGCATCGAGGGGAAGGCGTTTCAGGTGATGATCGACAACAACCTCGATTTTGAAACGGCGCTCTACCCTTATGAGCTCGTCACCTACGGGGAAACCGGTTCCGTCTGCCAGAACTGGCTGCAATACAGGCTCATCAAGCGCTATCTGGAGGAACTGACGCGGGAGCAGACGCTCGTGCTCCTCTCCGGCCACCCGCTGGGGCTTTTCCCCTCGCGCCCCGAGGCGCCGCGCGTTATCCTCACGAACGCGCTGATGGTGGGCATGTTCGACAACCCGAAGGACTGGGAGATCGCCGAGGAGATGGGCGTCGCCAACTACGGGCAGATGACCGCGGGCGGCTGGATGTACATCGGCCCGCAGGGCATCGTGCACGGCACGTTCAACACGATCCTCGGCGCGGGACGGAAGTTCCTCGGCATCCCCGAAAACGAGGACCTTCGCGGGCGCGTGTTCGTTTCCTCCGGCCTGGGCGGCATGAGCGGCGCGCAGCCCAAGGCCGCCAACATCGCGAACGCCGTGGGCATCTTCGCCGAGGTGGACGAAAGCCGCATAAAAACCCGGCTCGAGCAGGGCTGGGTCGAGCGCGCGAGCGGCGATCTTTCGGAGGTGTTCTCCCTCGCGCGGGAGTATAAAGAGGCGAAGAAGAGCGTCTCCATCGCCTACCATGGCAACATCGTGGACCTTCTCGAGTTTGCCATCGAAAAGAACTTCCATATCGACCTCCTCTCCGACCAGACCTCCTGCCACAACGCCTACGAGGGGGGATACTGCCCCGCGGGGCTTACCTTCGAGGAGCGGACGCAAATGCTCCACGGCGACCGGGAGGAGTTCGCCCGGAGGGTGGATCTAAGCCTGCGCCGCCATTTCGAGGCGATCAAGACCCTCGTTGCGCGCGGCACGTATTTCTTCGATTACGGCAACTCCTTCATGAAGGCCGTGTACGACAGCGGCGTCAGGGAAATCTCCCGAAACGGTTTTGACGACAAGGACGGCTTCATCTTCCCTTCCTATGTGGAGGACATCATGGGCCCCGAGCTGTTCGATTACGGATACGGCCCCTTCCGCTGGGTCTGCCTCTCGGGCAAGCCGGAGGATCTGGACGCGACGGACGCCGCCGCCATGGCGTGCATCGACCCGAACCGCCGCTTTCAGGACAGGGACAATTACGTCTGGATCCGGGACGCGAAGAAGAACCGCCTCGTCGTCGGCACGAAGGCGCGCATCCTCTATCAGGACGCGGAGGGGAGGACGCGCATCGCGCTTCGCTTCAACGAGCTCGTGCGGGAGGGGAAGATAGGCCCCGTCATGCTCGGGCGGGACCACCACGACGTGTCCGGCACGGATTCCCCCTTCCGCGAGACCGCCAACATCAGGGACGGCTCCAACGTCATGGCCGACATGGCGGTAAACTGCTTCGCGGGCAACGCCGCGCGCGGCATGAGCCTTTGCGCGCTGCACAACGGCGGCGGCGTGGGCGTCGGGAAGGCGGTCAACGGGGGCTTCGGCCTCGTGCTCGACGGGAGCGCGCGCGTGGACGACATCATCCGCTCCGCCATGATGTGGGACGTGATGGGCGGCGTCGCGCGCAGGAGCTGGGCGCGCAACCCGAACAGCGTCGCGACCGCGCTCGCCTATAACGAAAAACACGGCGGGGAGGCGCAGATCACGCTGCCCTATCTCGCCGCGGACGACCTGATTCAAAAAACCGTCGCCGAAAGGATGAAATAGATCATGGAAAAAATCGTCGAGTGCGTCCCCAACATCAGCGAGGGGAGGAACCGTGAGGTCATCGAGGCCGTGGTGGCCGAAGTCCGCGCGACGCCGGGCGTCGCCTTGCTCGACTGCTCGAGCGACGAGAGCCACAACCGCTCCGTCGTCACCTTCATGGGAAATCCGGAGGCGGTCCTCGAGGCGGCGGCAAAGCTTGCTAGAAAAGCCGCGGAGCTCATCGATCTCAATTCCCATCAGGGCGAACATCCCCGCATGGGCGCGGTGGACGTGATCCCGCTCATCCCCATACGCGGCATAGCCAAAGAGGAAACGGTGGCGCTCTCCAAGACGCTCGCCGCGCGCGTGTGGGAGGAAGCGGGTATTCCCGTGTTCCTCTATGAGGATTCCGCGAGCGCCGCGAACCGCGTCAACCTCGCGGAAATCCGAAAGGGCCAGTTCGAGGGCATGGCGGACAAGGTGCAAAAGCCCGAGTGGGGGCCGGATTTCGGGGGAAGAACCGTCCATCCGACGGCGGGCGTCGTCGCCATCGGGTGCCGCATGCCGCTCATCGCCTTCAACATCAACCTCTCCACGGGCGACGTTTCCATCGCCTCGAAGATCGCCAAGATCATCCGCCGCTCCTCCGGCGGTTTCGACTGCGTGAAGGCGCTCGGCGTCACGCTCGAGGAACGCAACCTCGCGCAGGTTTCCATCAACATGACGGATTTTTCGAGAACGCCGCTCTACCGCGTATTGGAGCTCGTGCGCTTCGAGGCGGCGCGCTACGGCGTACACGTCGTGGGCACGGAGATCGTGGGGCTCGCGCCCATGCGCGCGCTCGTCGACAGCGCGGAATACTATCTGCAAATCGAGAACTTCAGCGCCGAGCGCCAGATATTGGAGAACTACATTGTCTAAAGCGACGCTCATTAAAAACATCGGCCTTTTGCAGACGCCCGAGGGCAAGACGAGCCTTCGCGGCGAGGCGCAGGGGCGGAACCGAAAGATGAAGGACGCGGCGGTGCTCGTCGAGGGCGGCGTGATTTCCGCCGTGACGGAGAACGGCGTGCTGCCCGATTTTCCAGAGAACGCGGAGATCGTCGACGCCGAAGGGAAGCTCGTCACCCCCGGCCTCGTCGACGCGCACACGCACCTCGTCTTCGGCGGCTGGCGGCAGCACGAAATCCCCCTGAAGCTCAAGGGGGCGGGCTATCTTGAAATACTCGCCGCCGGCGGGGGCATCCTCTCGACGGTGGAGGCCACGCGCAAAGCCTCGGAGGACGAGCTGTACGAGAGGAGCTTCCGCTTCCTCGACGAGCTGCTCGCGCAGGGCGTGACGGCGGTGGAAATCAAGAGCGGGTACGGCCTCGATACCGAGAACGAACTAAAACAGCTCAGGGTCGTGCGAAGGCTCCAAGAGACGCACAAGATGGACGTCATCCCCACGTTCCTCGGCGCGCACGCGGTGCCGCGCGAGTACGCGGGCCGGGCGGACGAATACCTCGCCCTCGTCTGCCGGGAGACGATCCCCGCGGTCGCGTACGACGGGCTTGCGGAATACTGCGACGTGTTTTTGGAAAAGGGCGTGTTCAACGCCGCGCAGTCCCGCGCGGTGCTGACGATCGCCATGCGCTACGGCATGAAGCCGAAGATCCACGCGGATGAGATCGAGGAGCTCGGCGGGAGCGTGCTCGCGGGGGAAATCCGCGCCGTCAGCGCGGAGCATCTCGTCGCCACCGGGGAAACGGGCATGGAGGCGCTCGCCGCGGGCGGCGTCACGGCGGTGCTGCTGCCGGGGACGAGCCTCTACCTCAACAAAGGCTTCGCGAACGCGCGGGGAATGATCGAACGCGGCATCCCCGTCGCCGTCGCCACGGATTTCAACCCCGGCTCGTGCCCCTGCCTCAATATCGGCCTCATGATGACGCTCGCGTACCTCAAATACCGCATGACGCCCGAGGAGATCCTGACCGCGGTGACGCTCAACGCGGCTTGTGCCGTGGGCAGAGGGGAGGTTTCGGGCACGATTGAGGCCGGCAAGCGCGGCGCGCTCGTCGTCTGGGACGCACCGGACGCGGAAACCCTCTGTTACCGAATGGGAAGCAACCTCGCTTACAAGGTCATCGTCCCCTGACCGGGAACGCCGCTATCAACCGCTATACGCAACAAAGGAGAAACGAATGAAGCTCGTCGATATGACCGTAACGGAATACCTTGAAACCGTCGCCTCCAGCGCTCCCGCCCCGGGCGGCGGGAGCGCGGCGGCGCTCTCGGGCGCGCAGGGCTGCGCGCTCGCCGCGATGGTGGCATCGCTCACCGTCGGCAAAAAGAAGTATCCGGACGATCAGGAGCTCTGCGTCCGCGTCGCCGCGGAGGCGGGGCCCCTCGCCAAAGCGCTCGAAGCGCAGATCGACCGCGACACCGAGGCGTATAACCGCATCGCGGAGGCGTTTAGGCTCCCTAAGGAGAGCGAGGAGGAGAAGGCCGCGCGGCGGAGCGCCATCGCCGGGGCGACGCTCGAGGCGACCAAAGTCCCCTTCGAGACGCTCCGGTTCGTCCGTGAGGGCGCGCGGCTCGTTTCCTCCCTCGTGGGCCATTCCAACGCCAACTGCGCGAGCGACCTCGGCGTGGCGGCGCTCAGCCTCGTATCTGCGGCGCGCGGCGCGTGGGTGAATGTGCTCATCAACGCGCCCGGGATTGACCCCGGGGAGCGCCCGGAGGAAATCCTCGCCGAAGGGAAAACATATTTGGAGGAATGTGAAAAGTTAGGCGAGGAGGCGTACCGCGCGCTCGTCGCCTCGATCGGAGGATAAAGCCGTGGAATTGAGGGGGCAACCCGCCGCGAAGGCGCTGACGGAGGATCTTTCGGGCGATATCGAGGCGCTGCGGCGCCGCGGCGTGCTCCCGCGCCTCGCGGTGGTGCGCGTGGGCGCCCGCGCGGACGACCTCGCCTATGAGCGGGGCATCGTGAAGCGCTTCGGCGAAGCCGGATGCGAGGCCGTGAGCGTCGCATTAAGCGAGAGCTGCCCGCAAACTCTGCTGGAGGAAACGCTCGCCCGCCTCAACGGGGATTGCGCCGTGCACGGCATCCTCCTCTTGCGGCCCCTGCCCGCGCACATCGAGGCTTCCCGCGTTGAATCGCTGATTTCCCCCGAAAAGGACGTGGACGGCATGAACCCCGTAAGCCTCGGCCGCCTGTTCCGCGGTGAAAAGGGCAGCTTCGCGCCCTGCACGGCGCGGGCGGTCATGGAACTGTTCGATTTCTATCAAATCCCCGTGGCGGGCAGGCGCGTCACGGTCGTGGGAAGGAGTACCGTCGTCGGAAAGCCCCTCCTCGCGCTGCTGCTCGCGCGGGACGCGACGGTCACGCTCTGTCACACGAAGACGGCGGACCTCGCCTGCGAATGCCGCCGCGCGGAGATACTCGTCGCCTGCGCGGGCAAGCCCGGCCTCATCGCGAAGGAGCATGTCGGCGCGGGGGCGACGGTCGTGGACGTGGGCATCTGCGAGGCCGAAGGGAAGCTCGTCGGCGACGTTTCGCCGGAAGCCTGCGCCGCGGCCGCGCATTACTCGCCCGTACCCGGCGGCGTGGGCGCGCTCACCACGGCGGTGCTCTTAAAGCATACGGTGCTTGCGGCCTCCCGCGCCGCGAGATAAAACTTTCTTCGAGCCGCGGCAGCCGTCGGCAAATCCCCGGAAAAGCATATCGATTGTCAATTCGCCCGCGCGATGTTAAAATAGGCGTATGCCTACGCGCGCTTCGCCGTGCCGGTCGGCAGGCCGAACGGCGGCTTCACGCGCTTGGAAAATTCCCCCGACACGAATAACCAAGGAGAACATAAAATGAAAAAAACCGTATCGCTGCTCCTCATCGCGCTCGTCGCGCTCGCCCTCTTTGCGGGCTGCGCGAATACGACGGAGAAAAAATCGGAATACCAGATCACCGTCTTCGCCGACGCGGCGCTTGAAACGGCGCTCACCGAGGTCGCGAAGGCGTATACCAACTCCGAAAAAAACCCCAACGCCAACAAGGAGGCGGAGGTCCTTTTCAACTTCAACGTTTCGGACAAGCTCAAGGCGCAGCTCGATGAAGGCGCCTACTGCGACATCTTCGTCCCCGCGGATCCGGCACTGCTCGAAGGGCGCGAACTCGCGGGTCCCGCCGCGCTCACGATCTCGTCCGGCGCGGCCGAGGGCGGAGAGGCCGGCGCGGTTTATTACGCGGCGCTTCTCAACATGAGCGACCGGCAGGCCGCGGCGCAGGCGTTCCTCGATTACCTCAAGAGCGCGGCCGCGAAGGAGATCTTCGAGGCGAACGGCCTTACGGCCGGCTCCTGAGAAGGGCCGATCCCGCGTCGCGGCGCGCTGCGGACCCCGCCGTTTGACAGGGAATCCGCCGCCTGATATAGTATTCCGGAACCGGGCGAAGCCGGGGCGGAGCGGGGCAGAACATGAAGCTGATCGAGAGAATCAAAGCCAGATATACCAAAGAGGAAGTGCGCGATTTCGCGAGGCGGATGCTGCTGATGCTCATCGCCAACATCGGCTACGCGTTTACGCTGCGCCTCTTCCTCGCGGGCAACCGCATCGCGGGCGGCGGGCTCTCGGGCCTCGGCATAATCGTGACGAGCTTCGTCGACATCCCCATCGGCCTTTTCGTCCTCCTGTGCAATATCCCCATCTTCATCTGGGCGGCGTTCGTCAAGGATCGCGGCTTCATGCTCACGACCGTCATCGCATCCGTCGTCGATTCGGCGCTGACGGACCTTTTCGCGTTCCTCCCCACGGTGACGGACAATCCGCTCATCGCCGCGGTTTTAGGCGGCGTGAGCTACGGCGTGTTCGTCACGGTCATGGTGCGCGCGGGTTGCTCCACGGGCGGCACGGACCTGCTCATCAAGATGCTCGTGACGAGGTTCCGCCACATTTCCCTCGGCACGATGTACCTTCTCGTGGACGGGCTCATCGTCATCGCCTCCATGATCGCCTTCAAGAGCTTCGAGCTCGGCCTTTACGCGGCCATCGTCATCGTGCTCTACTCGTATGTGGGGGACCTCATCATAAAGGGTCTCAACCGGGCGACCATCTTCTACATCGTCACGGATGCCCCCGAACCCGTCGCCGAGGCCATCATGAAGGAGATGGAGCGCGGCGTGACCCTCCTTCGCGGCATGGGCATGTATGAGAAGGCGGAGAGGTGCGTGCTCATGACGGTCGTCCGCCCGCGCGAGGTCTATAAGATCAAGGACATCGTCAAGCGCTTCGACCCCGGGGCGTTCGCGGTGCTCTCCTCCGCCAACGAGGTCATGGGCGAGGGCTTCGCCGGGATCGACTATACGAAGAACAAAAAGGACGTCGCGCTCGATCGGGAAAACGCGCGCAAGCGTTCCGGCGCGGACGCATGATCCGCCTCTTGTGCGTCGGAAAGATCCGGGAGGCGCATTTTGAAAAAGCCTGCGCCGAGTATGTGAAGCGCCTTTCGCGCTACACGGCGCTCGAGGTTGTCGAGGTCGCCGAGGAGAAGGCGCCCGAGACGCTCAGCGGGGCGCAGCGGGAGCAGGTCAAACGCGCGGAGGGCGCGCGGCTCATGGAAAGGATACCCGAGGGGGATTTCGTCGTCGCCCTCACGCCGGGCGGCAAGGCGCTTTCGAGCGAGGAGTTCGCCTCGAAGCTGTCCGCGTGGCGGCTTTCGGGCAAGAGCAGGATTTCCTTCCTCGTCGGCGGCTCGCTCGGGCTTTCGGACGAGGCGCTCGTGCGGGCGGATTTTGCGCTTTCCTTCTCGAAAATGACCTTCCCGCACCAGCTCTTCCGCGCGATGCTGCTCGAGCAGATCTACCGGGCGTTTCGCATCATCGGCAACGAGCCGTACCATAAATGAGCCGCCGGGGGCGGGGGTTCCCGCCTGGCGGCGACAGGATGATTTCAGGAGGCGCGTATGCGTTTCTGCCCGCTCTTTAGCGGTTCGTCGGGCAACGTATCCTTCGTCGAGGGCGGCGGGGTGCGGCTGCTCGTGGACGCCGGGCTCCCCGGCAAAAAAATAGCGCTCGCGCTGCGCGAGCGCGGGGAGGACCCCGCCTCGATCGACGCGCTGCTCGTGACCCACGACCACAGCGACCACGTCGCGGGCGTGGGCGTTTTCGCGCGCAGGTTCGGCGTGCCCGTCTACGCCAACGAGCGCACCTGGGAGGCCATGCTGCCCTTCGTCGGCCGGATGCCGCCGGACTTGATGCGCGTGTTCGAGACGGGGCGGGACTTCTTCATCGGCCCGCTCAACGTCTATCCGTTCCCCACGCCGCACGACGCGGCCGAGCCCGTGGGCTATTCGATCGCGGACGGGGAGGTGAAACTCACCGTCATGACGGACATCGGCTGCTTCAACGACGACCTGCTCGCCGCCGCCGCGGGGAGCGCGCTTCTGATGATCGAATCCAACCACGACGTGGATATGCTCAAGGCGGGGACGTATCCCTATCCGCTCAAGCGCCGCATCCTCGGCCCGGAAGGGCACCTTTCCAACGAGGGCTGCGCCGAGGCGCTCATCCGCCTCTACGGCACGGGCGTGCGCCGCGCGGTGCTCGCGCATCTAAGCCGCGACAACAACGTGGAAGCCCTCGCCGTGGAAACCGTCCGCCAGGCATTGCGCGCGGCGGACATTCCGGACGCGGACTTCCTCCTTTGGCTCGCCCACAGGGATTGCGTGGGGGAGATGATGGTGGTTTAAACGGCCAGGGTGGGTATGATCCGCCCCTGCCCCTACGATGAAGGGTTCTTTATGATATAGACCGCGCAGTCCTTGGACTGGCCCTTTGCGTTCGTGATCATGTTTTCGACGATGCGGTCCTTTCGCATCCCCGCCTTTTCCATGATCCTGCCGGAAGCAGGGTTGTCCGTATTGTGCGTGGCGGTGATCTCGCGCGCTTTCACAGCATTGAACGCGAAATCCAGCACCGCCTGCAGCGCTTCCGTCCCGTAGCCCTGGTTCCACCAGTCGTATCCCAGTTCATACCCGACGCAGCACTTCATCTCGTCAGGTTCAAAGTCGTAAAGGTCAATTAACCCGATCAATTCCCGGCTCCGCGTCAACTCGATTCCCCAATTGAAAAAATAGGGCTTTTCATACTGGCCGATGATTCTCCGCACCATGGCGAGCGTCTCCTCGGGATTTTCATGTCCTTTCGCCAGATTGTCCGTCACTCTATCGTCCGATTTGAGCCGGGAATAGATGGCTTGAACGTCGTCGAGGGTGATCTTTCTTAAAGTAAGCCTTTGCGTTTGAATTGTAACGGTTCCGATTCCCATCTGTTTTCTCCAAAATTTCGTCGCGGCAATGCCGCGGCTGTATCGATATGATTCGCATAACCCGGGCGGACAGGGAATTCGCCCCTACGCGCCGAGGCGCAATTTTTCCGCCAGGCGGCCGAACTTCCCTACTAAATACGCGGGGAGCTTCGTTTTGCCCGCGACGAACCAGGCGAGCTCCGCGACAAGCACGCCCGCGGGCACGTCCACGATGACGTGCTGCTTGACGAGGAGGGTCGTGGGCAAAATAAGGAGGGCGAGCAGGAAGAACAGCACGCGGATCCATTTTTGAACGCGCTCCTGCTTGTAGACGAGCCGCCAGCAGATCCAGCCCATGAAGCAGTGCAGCGAGGGCAGGCAGCGCGAGGGCTCGTCGATGCCGAACACCGCGTACATCAGCCGCGCGAAGAAGCCTTCTCCCAAAGGCTCCGGGCGGGCATAGGTCGTGGGGTAGAGGAAGTAGATCGCGAACGTTGCGGCAAAGCCCAGCACGAGCGCGGCCGTGAAGCGGGCGAAGCGCTCCCGCTCAAGCAGCGGCGCCAGCAGATAGCTGTATCCCCATTCGATGAACACCATGACATAGGGGATGATGAAAACCGGCACGAAGGGGATCAGGCTGTCGACGGGCAGCGTGATGTCTTTGAGCGCGAGCATTTTGGTGAAAATGGTCGGCACGAGGTAGACGAAAAGCTGCAGCCCGAACATGAGCGCGAAATACAGAAGGCTCCTCCTGTTGAACGGGGCCTTGAGGCTAAGTTGAATCCTATCCATATGGCTATCTTAACATTCCTTCCCGGCCTTCGCAAGACGGCGCTTGGGCGGCGAGTTCCACATAGGCGTCCTTCGCGAAGAAAGCCCGGGTCGTCTTCAGGCGCGCGAGGGGATGCTGCGGGCGCTCCATGCCCTTCGCGTAAGGCAGGCGGAGCCTTTCGTAGATTTGGTATTGCAGCGGAAGCCGCCGGACGAAATCGCGGTAGTCGCGCTTTGAAGGTTCGCTCCAGAACAGTTCGCCCGCGGCGGCGAGGCGGGGCAGCAGGTTGAAGAAGAGCTTTTGTTCATCCTCGACCCACTCGGTCCACAGCGCGCACTCGCAGCCGAGCACGCGCGCCTTCGCCTCCTCCGTCAGGCCGCGCGGCAGGATTCTGTAGCGGTAGGTTTTTTTGATGGGCGTCATGGCGTACGGGTAGTCGAAGTAAAGGTACATAAAGCCGCTCATGATCGCCCGCCCGCCCGCGTTGAGATGCGCGGCGGTGCGCCTGTCCCCCTCGATTGCGGGGGGCGTCCAATGCTGGCAGACGAACCCCTTCCCCATCGCGGAGGCGAGCCCGTCGTTCCAAACGACGGCCTCCTTCCCGAGCGCCGCGAGGCGAAGGCGGAGGCGCTCGAGCATGTAGCCCTGCAACTCCCGCTCGTTTTCAAGCGCGAGCTCCCGCATGCGCTTCTGGCATTTGGGGCATTTTTTCCATTCGTCCTTCACGGCCTCGTCCCCGCCCAGGTGGAAATACCGCGCGGGGAAAAGCTTCGCCATTTCCTCGAGGAGCGCGTAGAGGAAATCATAAACCCGCTCCTCGCCGGCGCAGAGGATGTGCGCGGAAAAATCCTTGATGCCGTATTCGGTGACGACCTTCGTTTCCCTTCCGTCGCAGGAAAGCTCCGGATAGGCCGCGAGTATGGCGGAGGTGTGGCCCGGCAGATCGATTTCGGGGACGATCTCGATCCCGCGCGCCGCGGCGTGGGCGACGAGGCTCCTCACTTCCGCCTTCGTATAAAAGCCGCCGTGTGGGACATTGTCCTGCGCTTCGCCCCGCCCGCGCTTCACGGCGCTGCTCTCCCGGAAGGAGCCGATTTCATTGAGCCGGGGGAACCTTTCGCTCTCGACGCGGAAGCCCTGATCGTCCGACAGGTGCAAGTGCAGCACGCTGAACTTATAGAGCGCGAGCAAGTCGATCACCTTCTCGAGGGTGCTTGTGGGGAAGAAGTGGCGGCACACGTCGAGGCTGAGGCCCCGCCAGGCAAAGCGCGGCGCGTCCTCGATCATAAGGTAAGGTATCCCGTCCCCCGCGGCGATGAGCTGCGCGAGCGTCGCCGCGCCGTGTACTGCGCCCGACATATCCGCGGCTGCGATCGAAACGCCGTTCGCATTGCATATAAGGCGGTACGCTTCCCTGTCGAGGGACGCGTCGAAAAGAAAGCGCGCTAAGGCGTCCGCCGCTTCCGTTTCGGGGAAGGGGAGGAGGGAGAGGATGCCCTCCCGCGCGGGCGCGAGCTCCGCTGCGATGAAGACGCGCGCGCCTTTTGATATCGTGTAGCTTCCTTGCGCATACTCCGTATTTTTCGGCAGGGGGATGATCATATACACCTCCTCGGATGTGTTACGCCTATTATAGCGCAGAATGAAGCCGCGTGGTATACTCAAGCCATCAAGGTTTCCGGAGGCCAAGCATGTTCAACCTCATCCTGAAACGCATACTCCCGCTGCCGAAGCTCGACACGCTCGAAAGCTACCTGTTCGTCGGCCCGCATCCGGACGACATCGAGGTCGGCTGCGCGCCCACGGTGAAGAAGCTGACCGACATGGGCAAGCGCGTCGCCTTCCTCGTCGCGACGGACGGGCGCATGGGCGCTTCCGACCCGGCGCTTTGGGGAGAGAAGCTCGCCGCGATCCGGCGGGAGGAGGCGCGGGAATCCGCGCGGCTGCTGGGCGTTCATGAGGTGATCTTCCTCCCCTTCGAGGACGCGGGAAACTATACGGCGGACGACTGCGCGCGCAAAATCGCCCTCGAGATCGCGCGCGTCAAGCCGGACGCCGTGTTTGCGCCCGACCCCGACGTGAAAAGCGAATTCCACGCGGACCATATCAAGACCGGACAGGCCGTCAAGTACGCCTCCTGCATGGCGCCCTTCGCCTCCGTGATGGAAACATTGGGCTCTCAGGAAGCGCACGCGCCTAAAGTATATGCGTTCTACAACACCGACAGGCCGAATTCCTTCCTCCGTATCGGGAAATACTTCGATATGCGCGAGAGGGCGTTGCTGTGCCACAAAAGCCAGTTTGGCGAAAACGAGGTGCGCCAGATCGCGCTTTACTATAAGCTCCGCTCGATCCGGCTGGGCCTTTCGCGCCTTGCGGGCAGGTGCGACGGCTACCGCGCCGTGACGCCGCCGCGCTCCCACTGCTTGCCGGAGGCCGCGCGCTGGTAAAAAGGCGGTAAAAGCCTGAATTCCCTTTGACAAGCGCGCGATGGTGAGATATGATATTCAGGGGTCATAAGTAGATATAATTACTGATAATGGTATCATAATTAGAAATTATGATATAAGTTTTGAGCGACTGACGGAGGGTGCGATGCGGAACGAGTTTGACGTGATCATTGTGGGTGCGGGCCCGGCGGGCATATTCACCGCGCTGGAGCTCCTGGAGAAAAAGGAAGACATGAAGGTGCTGCTCATGGACAGCGGCAAGGCCATTTCCGAGCGCAGGTGCCCCGCGCGGCTCACCGGGCACTGCGTCTCCTGCGACCCCTGCGCCATCATGAGCGGCTGGGCGGGCGCGGGCGCGTTTTCGGACGGCAAGCTCTCCCTCTCCCACGAGGTAGGCGGCAACATCACGCAGTATATCCCCGCGGACGAGGCGCAAAAGCTCATCGACTACGCGGATTCCATCTATGTCGGCTTCGGCGCGCCGGATACGGTGCACGGGCGCAACGACCCGCGCGTTTCGGAGATCGCGTATGAGGCGAGCCGCTATAACATCCACCTCGTGCGCTGCCCCGTGCGGCACATGGGCACGGAGCACGCGGCGAGGGTCTTGGGCAACATGTACGACAGGCTCCTGGAGCGGCCGGGATTCACCTTCATGCCCTCGACCACGGCGAGGGAGATCCTCATCGAAAACGGGCGCGCGGTCGGCGTGAAGTATAAATCCCCCGCGGGCGAGGGCGAGGCGTACGCGGAACATGTCGTCGCGGCGCCGGGGCGCGGCGGCGCGCAGTGGCTGCAGGGCGAGGGCAAGCGCCTCGCCATCGGCATGTCCAACAACGAGGTGGATATCGGCGTGCGCGTCGAGGTGCCCAACTCCATCATGGACCACCTCACAAAACCCCTCTACGAGGCGAAGCTCGTCTATTACGCCGACACGTTCGAGAACCGCGTGCGCACCTTCTGCATGAACCCCGGCGGGCTCGTGAGCGAGGAGCATTACGAGGGCGGCATCGCGGTCGTCAACGGCCACAGCTACAACGACGAGGCGCTTCGCACCGAGAACACCAACTTCGCCATGCTCGTGAGCACGCGCTTCACGCAGCCCTTCGGCGAGCCCATCAAATACGGAAACTACATCGCGCAGTTGGGCAATATGCTGACGGGCGGCGGCGTCATGGTGCAGCGCCTGGGGGACCTCCTCATGGGCAGGCGCACCGACGCCTCGCGCCTTGCGAAGTCCACCACCGTCCCCACGCTCAAGACCGCCGTGCCGGGGGACCTCTCCTTCGTGCTGCCCCACAGGCACCTTACGAGCATCATCGAGGCGCTGCGCGCCATCGACAAGCTCGCGCCGGGGCTCTACTCGCGCAACACCCTCCTCTACGGCGTGGAGGTGAAGTTCTACTCCTCCAAAGTCAACGTCGACAAGCGCTTCCGCACTTGCGTGCCAGGGCTTTACGCCATAGGCGACGGCGCGGGCATCACGCGCGGCCTCATGCAGGCGAGCGTGACGGGCATCTGCGTGGCGAGGGACATTCTGAACAATTGACAATTGATAATTGAAAATTGACAATTAAGAACGCCGCTGCGGTGGGGATTTTGTAGGGGCGGATTCCATATCCGCCCGCACAATTCTCGCGCATAGCCATGGAGGTTCTGTATGAAACAGGTCAAAATCACTGTATTGAAAAAGGAATTCTATCCCGAGCTCGCGGACGAATATCTCTCCGAGGGCAGGGCGGTCGGCCCGTGTCCGCTTCTCGAGGTCGGCGAGGAGTTCGTCTACGAGGGCGGGGCCGAGATGCCCGCGGGCTTCTGCCCGTGGGCGTGGATCGACATCTACCGCGGGGTCAGCGCCATGGCGGCGGGCGCTTCAAACGAGCCGTGGAACAACCGGCCGGGGCTGACTGTCTATTGCTGCACGGACGGCACACGCCCCGTGGTCTTTCGCATCGCGGCGGAGGAATAACGGAAAACCTTCTGGAATCATAAAGAAAGCTGTTCCCGCGCCAGGGCGGGAACAGCTTTATGTTTGGCCATTCAATTTCGCGATTTGTTAAATGTCATAGTATTTATCAAACTCCGCCGGATGCGGCACGCGCTCGACGGCCTCCGCCTCGCGGCGCTTGCGCGCGATCCAGACTTCCACGAGCCGTTCGGGAAATACGCCGCCCGCGCTCAGCCACGCGTGGTCCTCCTCGAGCGCGTCGAGCGCCTCGTAGAGGTGCGTGGGCAGGCTGTCGATTTTCGCTTTCTCGGCGGGGGAGAGGTCGTAGAGGTTGAAGTCGAACGGCCCCCAGCCGTGCCGCTGCGGATCGGTCCGATTTTGAATGCCGTCGAGCCCCGCCATCAGGATGGCGGCATAGGCGTAATACGGGTTGCAGGTCGCGTCGGGATTCCGCAGCTCGAAGCGCTTCACCTTCGGCGACTTCGCGTAAGCCGGTATGCGGATGACCGCGCTGCGGTTCGCCGTGGCGTAACCGATGGTTACGGGCGCCTCGAAGCCGGGCACGAGCCTTCGAAAGGAGTTCGTCGTCGGGTTCGTGAGGGCGCAAAGCGCGCGCGCGTGGCAAAGAAGCCCGCCCATAAAATTCAGCGCCGTATCGGAAAGCTGCGCGTAGCCCTTTTCATCGTAGAAGACCGGCTCGCCGTTTTTCAGGAGCAGCATATGCACGTGCATGCCGTTGCCCGCCTCGCCCGCGACCGGTTTGGGCATGAAGGTGGCGGTCTGCCCGGCCTCCGCTGCCGCGTTTTTGATGACGTATTTCGCCTTCATCGTGTCGTCCGCCATCTTTGCCATTTCGCAGAGTTCGACCTCGATTTCAAGCTGCCCGCAGCCGCCCACCTCGTGGTGGTGGTATTTGACAGCGACCCCCATGTCCTCCAGGAGAAGGCACATGCGGCTTCGCAAATCGCTCGTCGTATCCCTCGGCTTGTCGATGTGGTAGCCGCCGAGCCGCGGCAGCGCGCGCCCGTCGCTGCCCCCGTCCCAGGGCGCCTCCGGCGTGGAGATGCCGCAGCTTACCCGTCCGGGCGACGCCTCGTAATTGACGGATTCAAATACGTTGAACTCGAATTCCGGGCCGATGATCATCTCGTCCGCAACGCCCGTACTTCGCATATACTCGAGCGCCCGGCGGGCGACGTTGCGGGGATACTGATCGAAGGGGCGGTTGTGCGGACGGTCGATGACCATCGCGTCCCCCGTCATGGCGAGGGTAGGGACGCTCGCGAAGGGGTCGGGGAACGCGCTTTGGATGTCCGGCAAAAACACCATGTCGCTGTTCTCGATGGGCGCGTAGCCGTAGTTGCTGCCGTCGAAGCCGATGCCGTTTTGAAGCGTGTCCGCGGTGAAGCGCCGCGCGGGGATGAGGATGTGCCGCCAGCGCCCGTCGATATCGGTCAGCTTGAAGTCGACCATCCGGATGCCGTTATTTTCGATGAAGGACAGCACTTCGTCCAATGTTCGGAACATAAAATACCTCCGATGTATTTTTCGGATGTTTTTGTGCCGGCTATACGCCCCGTCGGCGGATTGTCCGGGGTATATTTAGCTATGTCTGGGAAAATCTTACGCGTCGGTCTCCTCGGGGTCGCCGATGTCCGCGCCGTCCAGCACCTTGGGCGCCTCGTGCTCGGGCAAAGACTCCACGCCGCGCAGCGTCCGCTTGATTTTGCGCGTGCGCGTGCCGATGAGCGTGTCGAGGTCGCCGTGCACACGGTCGAGCCGCTTCAGGGCATTCTCGAGCACCGCCTCGAAGCTGTCGAACTCGGTTTTGACCGCGCCCAGCACCTTCCACACCTCGCCGCTGCGCTTCTGGATGGCGACGGTGCGAAAGCCCATCTGCAGGCTGTTGAGCAGCGCCGCCATGGTGCTCGGCCCCGCGACGCTGACGCGGTAGTCCCTCTGCAAAATTTCCACCATGCCGAGCTTCACGGCCTCCGCGTAAAGCCCCTCCGTGGGCAGGAACATCACCGCGAAGCCCGTCGTCTCGGGCGGAGAGACGTATTTGTCGCGGATGTCCTTCGCGAAGCCCTTGACGCGCGCCTTGAGCTGCTCCTGCGAGGTTTTCACGGCCTCCGGGCTGCCGCTCTCGTACGCGTCGCAAAGCGCGGCGTATGCGTCCATCGGGAATTTGGAGTCGATGGGCAGCAGCACGGGCTCGCCGTCGTCGGCGGGCAGCCGTATGGCGAATTCCACCCGCTCCGCGGAGCCTTTTTTGACGGGCGTATTGACGAGGTACTGCTCGGGGGACATGATTTCAGCTAAAATCGCGCCGAGCTGGATTTCGCCCAAAATGCCGCGCGTTTTCACGTTCGAGAGCACCTTGGAGAGGTCGCCCACGCCCGCGGCGAGCGTGTGCATCTCGCCGAGGCCCTTGTATACCTGCTCCAGCCGGTCGCTGACGAGCGTGAAGGACTTCGCGAGCCTTTCCTCGAGCGTCTTTTGCAGCTTTTCGTCTACGACGCCGCGCATCTCGTCGAGTTTTTTCGCGTTCTCCTCCTGAAGGGAGCGCAGCTGCCGCTCGACGGTCTGCCGGACGTTCTCGAGCTTCTGCTCGTTTTCCATGGAGAAGGTCTTGAAGCGCTCCTCCTGCGTGAGGGCGGCCCTGTGCTGCTCTCCAAGGAGCGCCTCGCCCATGCCGCGCACGCTGCGCTGGGTGACCTCCGCGAGCTCCGCGCGCATGGCGCGGAGGGTTTCGTTCGTCTCGTGCCGCGCGCGCGCGAAAGCTTCCGCCTCGCCGCCGCGCTTCATGAGGAGCATCGCGAGAAGCGCCGTGTCGACGAGGGCGAGCGCGGCGAGCGCGATGAGCAATATCGTTTCCAAACCCATGGCGGCCTCCTAACCTGTGAACTGCCAAACCGCGAGGATGCGATCTTAAAAAAGCGGCGCGGCCGCTTCTTTGAAAAGCTTACTTTTCGTTCAGGTGCAGCCTCTCCATGAAGCTGATGAGCACGTAGCCGAGCGACGCGCCGATGGCCGCCTGCACGAGGTTGAAGGGCAGATTCACGAGCGCCACGGCGAAGCTGTCGGTCACGAAGAACGTTTCGAACACGAGGTAGCCGCACGCGATGAACACGCCCGAGGCGAGTAGGCCGAGGAGCCTCCACGCGCCCTTGAGCTTTCGAAGGACCATGAGCGCGAAGAGGGCCGCGAGCCCCTTGATGATCAGGGTCGCGGGCGCGTAGAGCGAATAGGCGAGTATGATGTCGGCGAGCATGCTGCCCAGCGCCGCCGCGGCGACGCCCCAGACGCCCCCCACCGCGGCGACGGCGGCGTAAACGCCCGCGTCCCCGAGGTTGATGTAGCCCTCGCTCATGGGGAGCGGGAGCACGATGAGCGTCAGCGCCATGACGATGGCCGTCATCAGCGCCGCGCGTACGAGCTTTGCGGTAGTCATTGCAGGATGTCCTTCCCTCCGTCGTATTTGTTCTGCCGGTAGCCCGTGCTTGCATCCACGATGTTGACGGGCGGCTTCCCCGCGATGACGCGGGAGATGTTCTCGCAGGCGATCCGCACCATGCGGTCATGCGTCGCCTGCAGGTGGAAATAGCCCGAGATATGGGGCGTGATGAGGCAGCCCTCGAGTGCCCAGAGCCTATGGTCCGGGGGGAGGGGTTCGGGGTCGGTCACGTCGAGTCCGGCGCGCAGGCGGCGCAGTTCGATGGCGTCCGCCAGCGCGTCCTGGTCGATGGCGCTCCCGCGCCCCACGTTGAGCACGATCGCCCCGTCGCGAAGGAGGTTGATGCGCCTCCGGTCGAGGATGCGCGCCGTCTCGGGCGTGCTGGGCAGCGCCATGGCGAGTATGTCCGCGCGGGGCAGCACGGAATCGACGGCGTCCGCGAGCACGAGCTCGTCGACGTATTCGGGCTTGTTGCCGTCCGCGCGGCGCACGCCGATGGTGTAGGCGCCCAGCGCCTTGCACCGCTTTGCGAACGCGCCGCCGATATCCCCGAGGCCGAGCGTCACGACCGTCGCGCCCTCGAGGGAGATGACGCCCCCCATGTCCTTCCATTCGCGCCGGTTCTGGTTGTCCCTGTATTGGTGGAGCCGCTTCATGAGCATCATCGCCATGGCGAGCAGGTGCTCGCCGATGGCGAGGCCGAACGCCCCCGTGGTGTTGGCGAGCAGGCAACCAGCCGGCAGCGCGGATATGTAGCCGTCCGTGCCCGAGGAGAAGAGCTGCAGCAGGCGAAGGTTCTTCGCCTGTTGCACGAGTTCCGGCGCGATGTTGCCGAAGATGATCTCAATCTCCGCGACGTCCGCCTCCGTTACCTCGTCCGCGGCCTTGTACGCGATCTGGGCGGACGGGGCGGCCTGCCTGAGCATCTCCTTATGCGCCTCGTTCACGGGCACCGTCACCAGGATGTTGCGCATGTGATATAGTCCTCCGTATCGAAATTCTCATATTCCACCCGCGTGAGCACGAGGCCGCGCGCGGGGGCGGTCGGCCCCGCGTCGAGCCTGTCGCCCGAGGCGAGGGCTTTTTCCATCGATGAAACCGGGCGCCTCCCCATGCCGACTTCCAGCATGGTGCCCGCGAGGATGCGCACCATGTTGTAGAGGAAGCCGCTGCCCGCGACGTCATAATACACGAGCCTGCCCGCGTCCGTCCAGCGCGAAACGAAGATCGTGCGCACGGTCGACTCGGGCTCTATGCCCGACGCCCTGAACGCCGCGAAGTCGTGCGTGCCGATGATTTTCGCCGCGGCCTCGTTCATCGCCGCGACGTCGAGCGCGCCGTAGACGTGCAGCGCGGTGTTGCGCGTGAAGGGGTCCGCGTGCGGGCTGTGCTGCAGCCGGTAGCGGTAATGCTTCCGCTTCACGTCGAAGCGCGCGTGGAAGCCCGCGGCCTCGCCGCTATGGGCGACGCGGATGTCCGCCGGCAGGCCGACGTTGAGCGCGTAGGCGAACTTTTCGGGCGGGATGCGAGAGTCCGTGTCGAAATGCGCCACCTGCGCGAGCGCGTGCACGCCGCTGTCCGTCCGGCCGGAGGCGTGGACGATCGTCCTTTCGCCCGTGAGCTTTTCGATTTCCTCCTCGAGCACCTGCTGCACGCCGAGGCCCGTGAGCTGCCTCTGCCAGCCCTCGTAGTTCGTGCCGTCGTATTGGAGGATCATGCGTACGCGCGTCATTGTATCGGCAGTATCTCCCCGTCCTCAGTCTGCAAGAAGCAAAGTTCGATCTCCCCGTCCCGGAGGTAGATGGTCACGACGCCTTTCTCCGCGCTCGCGAGCAGCACCGTGATGTCGCCCGCGGCCTCGACGTTCGAGGGGAAGCCCGCCTCCCTGCTCGCCGCGACGGCGGGGGCGAGGCCGGCGCCGCTGTCTTCCAAAACCTCCCGGATGCTTGCGTCCTCCGCGCCGCCGAGCACGTAGAAGTCCTCCGCGTCAAAGGAATACCCGTAGGCGTTCAGCTCGCGCGCGAGGTCCGCGAGCGGGTCGTTCCTTGCGACGTCCAGGCTCAGAAGGACGGCGGCGGCGATCAATAAAGCCGCCGCGGCGAGGAGGATGTTCCTCGCCCGCGCGCTCAAAAGAGCAGCCTTTCCATAAGGGCGACCGCGGCCGCCATCAGCGCGAGCGCGAGCGCCGCAAACCCGTCCGCCGGGCGCAGCTTCAACACGTGCATGCGCGTGCGCCCCTCTCCGCCGTGATAGCAGCGGCTCTCCATCGCCATGGCGAGCTCGTCCGCGCGCCGGAAGGCGCTGATAAAGAGCGGCACCAGCACGGGCACCATGGACTTCGCCCGGCGGATGAGGTTGCCGGATTCAAAGTCCGCGCCGCGCGCCATCTGCGCCTTCATGATCTTGTCCGCCTCCTCGATGAGGGTGGGGATGAAGCGCAGGGCGATGGTCATCATCATCGAGAGCTCGTGCGCCGGGAAGCCGATCTTCGAGAGCGGCGCCAGGAGCTTCTCCATGCCGTCGGTGAGGGCGATGGGGGTGGTGGTGAGCGTCATGAGGCTCGTGCCGAGAAGGAGCAGCATGAGCCTGAGCGTGATGTACACCGCCTGGCGCACCCCGCCCCAGGTGACGCGGAGGAAGCCCCACTCAAGGAGCGGGTCGCCGGTTTTGATCATGAACAGGTTGATGACGAACATGAAGGCCAGCAAAAGCCGTATGGGCTTGAGCGACCTTACGAGGTAGGAGAGGGGTAGCCCGGCGATCAGCGCCGTCGCCAGCACGAACGCGGCGGGGAGCGCAAAGAGGGGCAGCGCGTCGATGACGAAAACGATCGCGATGTAGGCGATCATGCCGATGAGCTTCGTGCGCGGATCGAGGCGGTGTATGGCGGAATTGCCCGGGAAATACTGACCCAATGTGATGTCTTTAATCACGCTTCGGCCTCCTTTCCCAAAAGGCGCAGCAGCGCCTTCTCCATGATGGCTCTGTCGTAGATGCCCGCGGGGATATCGATCCCCCGCGCGCGCAGCGCCATGCACAGGCGCGAGACCTGCGGCACGTCGAGCCCCACGGAGAGGAGGAGCTCGCTTTGCGCGAACACCTTCTCGGCGGTGTCGAGCATGAGCAGGCTCCCCTCGTTGAGCACGGCCACGCGCTCCGCGCGGTCGGCGAGGTCGTCCATAGAGTGGGAGATCATCACCACCGCGCAGCCGAGCGTCGCGCGGAGCCGGTCGATGGTGTCGAGTATGGCCTTTCTGCCGAGCGGGTCGAGGCCCGCCATGGGCTCGTCGAGCACGAGGTATTTGGGCTTCATCGCGATGATGCCCGCGAGCGCAGCGCGGCGCTTTTCGCCGCCCGAAAGCTCGAAGGGCGACTTATGCGCGAAGCGCGCGGGGTCGAGCCCCACGATGGCCATCGCCTCTTCTGCGCGCGCCAAGGCTTCCGCTTCGGCGATCCCCATGTTCTTCACGCCGAAGGCCACGTCCCGCGCGACGGTTTCCTCAAAAAGCTGGTACTCGGGATACTGGAACACCATCCCCACGAGCCTTCTGCCGGCGATGCGCTGCTTCTTCTCCCCCATGTCGTGCCCGTCGACCACGACCTTGCCCGAGGTCGGCTGCAAAAGCCCGTTGAGGTGCTGCACGAGCGTGCTCTTGCCGCTGCCCGTGTGGCCGATGAGGCCGAGGAACTCCCCGTCGTGGACGGTGAGGCTGATGTCCTGGAGCGCCGCGTTCGTGAGGGCGCTTCCCTGCATATAGGAATAGTTCAGTTTTTCGATAACGATCGGCATATCGCGTTCGCCATGTCCTCCACTGTGAGTATGTCCTCCCCGAGGGCCGCGCCATGCGCGTTGAGGTTGTCCGCAATTTCCTTCATCGTGGGCACGTCGAGCCTGTGCCTGCGCAGTTCCTCCGCGCGCGAGAACACGGCCGCGGGGGAGCCTTCCATGAGGATTCCGCCCCCGCTCATCACGGCGATGCGTTTGGCGGCGAGCGCCTCCTCCATATACTGCGTGATCATCACGACCGTGATGCCCTTTTCCCGGTGCAGCCGCGACACGGTCTCGATGATTTCCTTCCTGCCGCGCGGGTCGAGCATGGCGGTCGCCTCGTCGAGCACGAGCACCTCCGGCTCCATGGCGAGCATGCCCGCGATGGCGATCCTCTGCTTCTGCCCGCCCGAGAGCATGTGCGGCGCGCCCGTGGCGTACTTCGCCATGCCGACCGCGGCGAGCGCCGCGTCCACGCGCTTTCGGATCTCCTCCGGCGGCACGCCGAGGTTTTCCGGCCCGAAGGCCACGTCCTCCTCGACGACGGTCGTGACGAGCTGGTTGTCCGGGTTCTGGAAAACCATGCCAACCTTCTGGCGGATGGCGAGTGTCTTTTCCGGATCGGCCGTGTCCATGCCGTCGACGGTCACCCTGCCGGAAGTCGGCAGCAGCAGCGCGTTGAAGTGCTTTGCGAGCGTGCTCTTGCCGCTGCCGTTGTGGCCGACGACGGCGAGGAACTCGCCCTTTTCTATGTCGAGCGTCACGTCCTCGAGCGCGGGGCTGCCCCCGTCCTCATAGCGGTAGGTGACGTTTCTCACTTCGATCATCGCGCCGGAACCCCTTCACATTAATATCCAAAATAATATTATAGCCCAACGGAGGGGGAAAAGCAAACCCGCCGGACGCTCCCTCACCGGATACCGAACAGCTTTATCATATCTTCCGGCACCTCCGCACTCGCCTCGACGATCTCTCTTGTAACCGGGTGCCTGAACCTGACATACGCCGCGTGCAGCGCGGGCCTCGCGATGAGTTCCGGGTTTTCCTCGCCGTAAAGCCAGTCCCCCGCGAGCGGGCAGCCGACGTGCGCCATGTGCACGCGCAGTTGATGCATGCGGCCCGTGCGGGGAACGAGCCGCACGAAGGAGAGACCGTTTTGGGTTTCGAGCGTTTCGTATTCCGTGAGGGAGGGGAGGCCGTTCGCGCGCACGGCCCTCTTGTAACGCGAGCCTTCGGCAAAGCCCGTCGGCGCGTCGACGGCGCCTGCGGGCGGTTCGGGCGCGCCGAGGCAGATCGCGAGGTATTCCTTATAAAAATCCTCCGTGCCGAGTTGTCTTCTCAATAGTTCGTGGATGTAACCGGATTTCGCGAAGGTCATCGCGCCGGAGGTGCCGCGGTCGAGCCGGCTCACCGGGTGCGGCACGACGTCCGCGGGCAGGTAGAAGGCGAGCGCGCCCTCCGCGGAGGGCATGTCCGGGTCGCGGGTGGAGGCGTGGGAGGCCATGCCCGCCGGTTTGTCGATGACGATGACTTCCCCGTCCTCGTAGAGCACGCCGAAAGGAAGCTTTTGCGGCCTCGGGCGAAGCGCCGGGTCGTCGGTTACATCGGCGCGAAGCACGTCCCCCGCGCGCACGCGCGCCGTGGCGTAAACCCGCGTTCCGTTGAGCGTGATGCCCAGATCCCTTCGCTTAAGGCGGCGAAGGAGCGTTTTGGATACGCCGAGCTCCCGCGCGAGCAGGCTCTCGACGCTCCTCCCCTCCATATCGGGCCCGATTGTCAGCGTCAGTTCCTTCATGGGGGTAGGATAGCATCAGCCGGTGATTTCGTCCAGCGTGGAGAGCGTGATGCCCGTATAATAATGCGTGAGGATTTCCCGGTAATCGCTTCCCGCTCGCGCCATGGCGTCCGCGCCGTACTGGCTCATGCCCACGCCGTGGCCGAAGCCCCGCGTGTCGACGCGCACTTCGTCCTCCAAAAGGGTGATGGTGAAGGCGGCGCTGGGCAGATCGAGCGCCGCGCGGAACTCCCGCCCCGTGATTGTGGCGCCGCCCAGCCGCATTTTCGTGACCCTGCCGCCCTCGGAGCGCGAGAGGATTTCAACTTGCCCGGAGAGGGAGGCCGCCTTGAGCTTCGCCTTGGAAAACGCCTTGTTGAGCGCCTTGGCGAAGGCCTTGGGCGTATAGGTGAACGTATCCTCGAAATGCGTCGCGCGCTCCTCGCCGGGGCTCGACACGCTCACGAGATACGGCACGTCCCCGCCGAACACATCCGCCGCGTCCTCCGTGGCGCCGCCGGAGGTGGAGTGGTAGAGCGCGTCGATGGGCTTCCCGTCGTAGAGGGCGACGATCCCTGCCGTCTCCTTAACGGCCTCGCCGATCTTCGCGGCATAGTAATCGGCGTTCTCACCCCAGAGCTTCATCAGCTCCGCGCGGGAGCGCCACGCCTGGCAGCAGCCGCTCTCGGAGCACAGGTCCGCGCCGTGGCTGCCGCAGGGCCTGCCGCCGCATTCGGAAAGCCGTTTCGCGGCGTAGGTACGCGCGGAGACGGCCTGCGCCTTGAGCGCCTCGAGCGAGAAGGAGGCGGGCATTTCGGAGGCGACCACGCCGAAGATATATTCCTCGAGCGGGATTTCGACGAGCTTGTCGTTGCGCGCGTCGTAGAGCGAAACGGTCAGTTCGCCGGGCTCGGAAGCCGTAAAATCCCGCTGTGCGCGCAGGGAAACGCAGCCGCGCACGAACGCTGCGACCAGGAACAGCGCGAGCGCCGCGGCGGGGAAGCGCAGGCGCGCCGGGAACCGCAGGCGCGGGGCGAAGCGCAGGCGCCGGGGGGAACGCGCGCGCGCGGAAAAAACACACCTTCTCATGCTACTATGGATATATGAAAAAGTTGATAATTATTCCCAGTTACGACTTATATATTTTTCATTTATACAATTCCATGTTGAATTGAGCGGGCGCGAAAAGTATAATAAGATTTGGAAGTTTATCAATATATGTCGCAAACGGTATATTTTTGCTTCGGGGGGCCTTGCGTTGGGTGAGATTCGCATGAATGCCGCGCCTTACGCCTTGTCATCGAACCAGATGAACATCTGGAATTCGGAGAGGGCTTTTTCCGGCACGTCCATCAACACCGTCTGCACGACCATACGCGTCATGGGCACGGTGGACATCTCCGCCATCCAGAAGAGCCTCGATTTGGTTATACGCGAGTGCGACCAATTGCGCATGCGTGTAACCGTCGTCAACGGCCGGCCCTGCCAGTACATCGCGCCCTACGAGCACAGGCTCTTCCCGGTGTTCGATTTCACGAAGACCGACTGCATCGGCCTCTCCCACTGGGAGGATACCATCGCGCGCGAGGCGATGAACCTCATCGACTCCGCGCTTTACGATTTCCGCATCTTCAGGCAGCACGAGTCCGAGGGCGGCATCATCGTCAAAATCCACCACATCATCTCCGACGGCTGGTCGCAGATGCTTTTGAGCAACCGCATCGCCGAAACCTACCTCGCGCTCCTCTCGGGCCGCGAGGCGCGCGTGGAGCCCGGCCCCCCCTACAGGCTGCACGTCGACAAGGAGGAGAAGTATTTTTCCTCCCCCGCGCGCGAGAAGGACGCGGCGTTCTGGCGCGAGCGGCTCTCCCGCTTCGACGGGGCGTCCGCCGTCAAGGACTGCCTCTCCGCGGTCGTGAGCCCCGTGGGCCGGCGCAAGACCTACCGCCTCTCCCACGTGCTGAACCACCTCATCCACGACTTCTGCGAGAAGCACCGCGTCGCCCCGTTCGCGGTCTACTATATGGCGCTCGCCGTCTACCTCAACCGGGCGAGCGGCGCGCCGCGCTCGGCCATAGGCGTGCCCGTCTTCAACCGCGCGGACTATCAGGACAAGTCCACGCTCGGCATGTTCGTGAGCACGCTCCCCTTCATCGGGGAAATCGACGACAACTGGTCCTTCGGGCGCTTCGTCACGGAGCTCGCCGACCAGTGGTTCGAGCTGCTGCGCCACCAGAAGCTGTCTTTTACCGAGATTCTCGAGCTGTCTAAGGAGGTCAACCCCGACTCGGGGAGCCTCTTCCACATCGTGCTCTCATATCAGACCAGCCGCATGTACAGGAGCGAGGACGCCTCCGTGACCTTCTCCGGCCGCTGGCATTACAGCGGCTATCAGAACGAGCACCTGCTCATCCACCTGAGCAGCATGGAGGACGATTTCCGCTTCTCGGTCGACTACGACTATCTCACACAGATCTTCTCCGAGCGGGATATCGACCGGCTGCACGAATATCTGACGAACATATTGACCACGGCCCTCTCGGAGCCGGACCTGCCCGTCTGGAAGCTGCCCGTGATCGGCCTCGAGGAGAAGGGCCGGGTGCTCTTTTCCTTCAACCAGACGGCGCGGCCCCTGCCCTATGCGGGCGCGCCCTCTATGCTGCGCGCCGCGGCGCGGGAGCACGAGCGGCGCGTGGCCGTGATATCGGGCGGGAAGCGGCTCACCTACGGCGCGCTGATGGCGCTCTCGGCGTCCTTTGCGCGCGCGATCGATTCCCTCTGCCCCGAGCCGGGACAAACGGTCGCCATCTGTCTCGAGAAAGGCTTCGACCTTGCCGCCGCGGTGACGGCGGCCTCTCTTTCCGGCAACACGTGGCTGACGCTGCCCACCGACACGCCCCCGGGCAGGCTCGGCGAAATATTGGAAAATTCCGGCGCGGCCGTGCTCGTCTGCGAAGCGGGGTGCGCGCTTTCTTCCTGCAAGGTTCCCGCGCTCAGCCCGGAACAGGCGAGGCTTTTCGATTCCGCGCCCTATCCCGAACGCCCTCCCGCCGAAACGGCGTATATGGTCTATACTTCCGGCAGCACGGGCAAGCCCAAGGGCGTGCTCGTCGGGCAGGAGAACCTCGTCAACCTCGCCGTCGCCGTGCGCAGGCTCTATGGGCACGGCGCCGTGCTTTCGCTCTGCTCCACGGGCTTCGACGTGTTCGTGATGGAATGCGCCGTGGCCCTCATGAACGGGAGGACCATCGTCTTCCCCGGCGCGGGCGAGCAGGAGAACCCCGCGGCGCTCGCCGCGCTCATCCGCGACTACGCGGTGGGCAACATCATGCTGCCCCCCTCGCGGCTCGAGGCGTATCTGCGCGAGCCCGACTTCGCTCGCGCGCTCGCGTGCGTGGAGAGCATCGTCTGCGGGGGCGAGCATTTCCCCGGCGAACTGATGCAGGCCCTGAGGCTATATACCGACGCCGCCGTCTACAACCAGTACGGCCCGTCGGAGACGACCGTCGCCGTGAGCTGTAAGCTCCTCAACGACGCTTCGGCCATCACCATAGGCGCGCCGATGGACAACTGCCGCTTCTACGTGCTCGATCCGCACCTGCAGCCCCTGCCCGTGGGCGTTTATGGGGAAATCTACATCGGCGGCCTCTGCGTCGGCCAGGGGTACCGCAACCTGCCCGAACTGACCCGGGAGCATTTCATCCCCAGCCCCTTCGAGATGGGGGAAACCCTCTACCGCTCGGGGGACGTGGGCTGCTGGACCGCGGAGGGCGAAATCATGCTCGGCGGGCGGCGGGACGACCAGGTGAAGCTCAGGGGCCTTCGCATCGAGCCGCAGGAGATCGCCATGCGCCTCGGGGCGTACGGGAAGATCGGCCAGGCGGCCGTCAAGGTCGTCAGCCACGGGCGGAGCGCCTTCATCGCCGCGTACTACACGGCGGACGAGGAGATCCCCGAGGCGGAACTGACGGCGTTCCTGCGCTCGTACCTGCCCGCGTATATGCTGCCGGGCGCGTACACGCGCCTTCCCGCCCTGCCCGTGACGCGCAGCGGCAAGATCGATTATCTCGCTTTGCCCGAGCCCGGGGTTTCCCGCTCCGGCGACGCCGCGCGAAACGAAACAGAGGCTTCGCTCCTTTCCATCTTCCAAAAAACGCTCAAGCGCCCCGAGATGGACGTCGAGAGCGATTATTTCCTCTGCGGCGGGGATTCGCTCACCGCCATGGAGGCCGTCGTCGCCATAGAGGCCGCGCTCGGCGCGAAGCTCGCCGTCGCCGACCTGTACGCGTTTCGCACGGCGCGCAGGCTCGCCGCGGCGATCTCGCCCGAAAAGGCCGCGCGGCGCCCGGCGGCGCGCGCGATGATCCCGCGCGCGGAGAAGCGCCCGTTCTATCCGGCGACGCCCACGCAGGTGAGCCTCTACTTTGAGTCCGAGAGGAACCCCAAGCTCCTTGCCTACAATATGCCAGGCGCGTTCCGGCTGCCCAGGGGGACGGATAAGGGCAAGCTGCTCGCGTCCTTCCGGGAGCTGATCTCCCGCGAGAAGATCCTGCGCACGGGCTTCGAGCTCAACGGCGACGGGCTCTGCCAGCGCGTGTACGACAACGCCGCGTTCGGCCTCGGCGTGCTGTCGGCGGAAAGCTTCGGGGAGGCCATGCGGGACTTCGTGAAGCCCTTCAACCTGACGCGCCCGCCCCTGATGCGCGCGGCGCTCTGGGATTCGCCCGAGGGGGACGTATACCTCTTTCTCGACACGCACCACCTCATCGCGGACGGGCTCACGAGCCCCCTCATGATGAGGAAGCTCGACGCGATCTATTCCGGCAATCCCCCGAAGGAGGGCATAAGCTTCGCCGATTACGCGCTCTGGCGCGCGGGGCGGCCCGAGGACGCGGCCGTGCTCGATTATTGGAAAAAGAAGCTCGCCTCTGCGCCGCAGGTTCCCGATCTCCCCTTCGACCGCCCCGAGGCGGAGCCCGGCCCCTATCCGGGGGCGCGGCGCGTTTTCGCGCTTTCTTCCGAAACCGTCGCGCTTGCTGAAAAATATTGCGCCGAAAACTCCGTCTCCCCGTTCATGCTCTTTATGGCGGCGTTCGCTGTCCTCATCCATAAGCTCACCGGCGAAACGGATCTCGTCGTGGGCACGCCCGTCTCCGGCAGGACGCTGCCGGAACTTTGGGAGATCGCGGGCCCGTTCATCCGCGCGCTCCCCATGCGCTTCGCTATCGCGGGGGAGGACAGCGCGGCGAAGTTCATCCAGTCCGTGCGCTTGGAGACCCTCGCGATGATGGAACATCAGGACGTGCCGGTCGACTTCCTCGCAAGGGCTGCGCGCGGGGACGCGGGCGGGCGCCTGTTCAACGCGCTCTTCTCCATGCGCCCCGTGGGCGAGGGCGATTTCAGCTTCCTCGGCGAAACGCTCAGGCCCGTCCCCGCGGATACGGGCTATGCGAAGTTCCCGCTCTCCCTCGAGGCCGCGCGCGAAAGCGGCGGGTACTCGTTCACGCTCGAATACGCCTCCTCCCTCGTCGACGCGGAATCCGCGGCGCTCTGGGCGAGGAGTTACGCGGCGATTTTGGAAAACATGCTGCGGTGCGACGAGACGGCGCTTTCGCAGATCGATCCGGTCTGCGAGAGGGACCGCTACGACCTCTTCGACAGGCAGGACCGCCTGTACACCCCCTTCGCCGACATGCCGCTCGATTTCGCCATCACGCACGCCGCGCGCCGGACGCCGGACGCCTCGGCCGTGCGCTTCCACGGGGAGACGGTGCGCTACGGCGCGCTCCTTTCGCGCGCGGAGGCGATCGCCCGCGGGCTCGTCAAGCGCGGCGTCGCGCGGGGGGACGTCGTCGGCCTCGTGCACGCGCGCACGCCCGACATGCTCGCCGCGCTCATCGGCATCATGAAGGCGGGCTGCGCCTACATGCCCGCGCTCGCGAGCTTCCCTGCAAAAAGGCTCGCGTATATGGCCGAAACCGCCGGGGCGAAGCTGATCCTCGCCGACGAGGATTCCGCAAAGACCCTCGCGGGCTTCGAGCTGCCCTGCCCGGTGTGCGCGCTTCCTTCGCTTGCGGACGCGCCGGAGGTCAAGCTGCCCACGCTGCTCGAGAGGAGCGGCGAGGACGGGATTTATGTCCTCTTCACCTCGGGCACGACGGGCAACCCCAAGGGCTCAATCAACCTCCACTCCTCCATCGCCAACCTCCTGCAGGTCATGACGCCCGTATTGGGCGCGGAAACGGAGAACGTGCTCTGCACGACCAACGTCGTGTTCGATATCTTCACGAGCGAGGCGCTGCTGCCGCTCGCCCTGGGCAAATGCGTGGTGCTCGCGGACGAGGAGGAGATGCTCCTCCCGCACCTGATCGGCAAGCTGATCCTCGCGGAAAGGGTCGGCGCGATGCAGTTGACGCCCTCCAGGCTTCGCATGTGCATGGGGAACGACGCGTTCGCCGGCGCAATCTCGAAACTGAACGTCATGCTCGTCGCGGGAGAGCCGCTTTTGCCGGTGCTCGCGGAAGCCTTCCACGCGCGCACGCCCGCCAGGCTCTATAACCTCTACGGGCCGACGGAAGCCTCCGTTTACGCGACGATGACCGAATGCCCTCCCGGGGCGCGGCGGATCACCATCGGCAGGCCGCTCGACAACTGCCGCGCGTATGTGCTCGACGGGAACCTGCAAAGGGTCATGCCCACCGCGCGGGGGGAAATCTGCATCGCGGGCGTCTGCCTCGCGCGCGGCTACGTCAACCAGCCCGGGCTGACCGCCGCCGCATTCGTGGACGACCCGTTCTTCCCGGGTAAGCGCATGTACAGGAGCGGGGACATCGGCCGCCTGCTGCCGGACGGCAACATCGAATATATCGGCCGCCGCGACTCGCAGATCAAGATCAACGGGCAGCGCGTGGAATTGGGCGAAATCACCGCCCGCCTGGCGGAAATACCGGGCGTTGCGGAGGTCGCGGCGGTCGCGGTTTCCTCGGAAAACGAGGAAAAGCGCATCCGCGCGTGCGCCGTGCGCGCCGAGGGCTCCCGCGTCGCCGAGGCGGATATCCGGGAGGAGCTCTCAAAGTCGCTCCCCCCGTTTATGATGCCGAATGAAATCTGGCTGCTGCCCGCGATGCCGCGCAACGCCTCCGGCAAGACGGACGTGTTCGCCTTAAGCGCGGTGGGCGCGCCCGAATCCCTTTGGGCGCCGGGAGGAGAAAAGGCATCCTCTGCCGTTACTGCCGCCGCGGAACCCGCGGCCGAACCCAGCGCTCCCGCAGTAGAACCTGAAGATGAACCGGCTGTCGCCGCGGCGAATCCCGCGGCCGCGAAGGAGCATGCGGCCGAATCGACGACCGACACGCTGATGGAAATCTGGAAGCAGGCGCTCGGCCGCGCCGAGGTCGACCTGCATAAAACGTTCTTCGAGCAGGGCGGCGGTTCGCTCGCCGCGCTCGACGCGCTCTCGCGCTGCTACAACGCGGGGCTTAATCTGACGCTTTCCGAGTTTTACGAGCATCCCACCATCGGGGCGCAGGCGGCGCTGCTTTCGGGCGGCGCGCCTGGCGGGCGCGAGGAGAAGCCTTCGCAAGAAGCGCCCGCGGCGGCCGGGGAGAAAAGCGCGCGGAACGCGGGCGCGGAAGACGCGCGGAAAAAGGCCGGCGCGCCTTCGGACGGCGTGCTGCTCACGGGGGCGACGGGCTTCCTCGGCGCGCACCTGCTCAACGAGCTCGCGGACGGGATGAAGCGCAGCGTCGTCTGCCTCGTGCGCGGCGGGGACGCCGCGCGGCTCGCGCGCGCCATGGAGGATTATTTCGGAGCGGGCTGGTATGCGCGCAACGCCTCCCGCGTGCGCGTCGTTCCGGGCGATATGGAGCAATCCGACTTCGGCATCGGCGAAGCGGAGCTTGCCGAGCTCGCGGGCCGCGTGGGGACGCTTTTGCACTGCGCGGCGGATGTGCGGCACTATACGGCGGATCCCAGGGCTTCCGTCCGCGCGAACGCCGGGGGAACCGCAAACGCCATACGGCTCGCCGCGCGGCTCGGCGCGGGCCTCGCGTACGTTTCGACTATGAGCGTCGCGGGGGAAGGGGCGGGGGAGGCATTTACCGAGGAGAGCCCGCCTTGCGAGCTCGGGGGCGAGGGCAACGCGTACGTGCGCGGCAAGTGCGCGGCGGAGCGACTCGTCATGAAATGCGCGAAAATGCTCCCCGCGGCGCGCATCTTCCGCGTGGGGAGGCTCGTGGGCAGGAACAGCGACGGCGTTTTCCAGAAGAACCGTGAAACCAACGCGTTCTATAACTTCCTGCGCGGCGCGCTCGCGCTCGAGAAGTATCCCGCCGGCATGGCGGGGCTGGCGCTGGAATTGACGCCCGTGGACGCGTGCGCGCGCGCCATCGCGCTGCTGCTCGAGGGCAGGGAGAGCGTCTATCACATATTCGACCCCATCCGCGTGGAGTTCGGGGAGCTGGTCGCGACGCTGACGGGAAGGGAAGTGACCTTCGTGCCGGACGCGGAATTCGGGGAATACCTTCGCGCGCGCATGGCCGCGCGCCCTTCGGCCGGGCTCGTGATGCTCAGGGAGCTTTACGACGCCTCGCGCCGCGGCAGGGGCGAGGGGGAGACGCAGGCGAGCGCGAAGCGCACCTGCGCCGAACTGATGGAGAAGGGCTTTATCTGGCGCAGGGCGGATATTTCCGTGGCGCTGCGCGAGTTTTTGGGCGATTAACGCATAAAAGGGGTGATCCGGCTGGTTTCCGACGTAACCATAACGATCATGCTGATCGCCGTCGTCGCGATGGCGCTTTTCGTGATACGCGGCCTGCGCAAGGGGAACAACAAGCTTATCCACAAGCTGTATTTCCTCGTCACCGGCACGGTGATCATCTGGATGATTTGCGTGATCGCGGCGAACTTCACCGATCCCGCCGAGGAGCACCTTCTCTGGGTGTACGATTCCATCACGTACATCGGCGGGGCTTTCGCCCCCATGTTCTCCCTGCTCATCGTGCTCGCTTTTACAAAGAGCCTCGAGAAGCTGCCCAAGCGGTATCTGCTGCTCGCGCTGATCCCCATATTGACCAACGTGGTCGCGTGGACGAACCCTTCCCATCACCTCTTATACAGGCAGTTCTCCCTTTACAGCAGCCAGATCGTGTTCGGGCCGTACATCTACGTTTCGGGCGCGTTCAGCTACCTGTGCATGGTGCTGTCGATTTACTTTATGGCGCGCTATTCCCTCAGGATGAAAAAGAAGCTCATCGCGCAGCAGGCGGCCCTCTTTTGCATAGGCAGCCTGATTCCAAGCTTCGTCAACCTGATCGGCACGCTCCATCTCGCCGACCTTTCCTTCGCGGCGACGCCGCTGGGATTCATCGCCACGGTCGTGCTGCACGGCTTTGCGATCTATTACTTCCATATGCTCGATATACGGCCCATCGCCATGCAGCGGGTGCTCGACTGGATCAGCGACTGCTATCTCGTGACGGACGGCCGCGGCGTGATCATCGACTGCAACGCGCCCTTCGAGAAGATCTTCGGCCAGTACGGCATGGCGCGCGGCAAGAGGCTGGAGGACTGCGTCAACGCCGAGGACATCGAGAACAAGACCGTCGTCTACAACCTCCTCGCCGCGACCTCGAGCTGCCGCGAGAGCCTGTCCACGATCTCCTTCGAGCAGTCGGCGTTCGTGGGCAAGCAGAAGGTCTACTTCATGGTGGACCTGACCCCGCTGATCGTCGACCGGGCGCTCGAGGGGTTCGTCGCCATCTTTAAGGACGTCACGAAGCTTCGGGACGGCATGCAGAGGCTGCACGACTCGCAGGCGCGCCTCATGGAGCAGGAGCGGCTCGCCTCGCTCGGCCAGATGGTGGGGGGGCTTGCGCACAACCTCAAAACGCCCATCATGAGCATTTCGGGGAGCTCCGCGGCCATAGACAACCTCATCGACGAGTGCGTCGCGAGCATGGGCGACGAGGAGGTCACCGAGGAGGATTACCGGGAGATCTATTTCGAGATGCGCGACTGGCTCTCCAAGATGCGGGACGCCTGCGCGTATATGAGCGACATCATCAACGCCGTCAAGGGCCAGGCGGCTAACATCAGCGCGGACGCGGAGGGCGACTTCACAACGGACGAAATGATGAAGCGCGTGTCGCTGCTGCTGCGCCACGAGCTCCAGCGAACGGGCTGCCGGCTCGAGGTCGTCAACGACGCGGGCGGGGAAATCCGCATCCACGGGGACATCAACAGCCTCGTGCAGGTGGTGAACAACCTCGTTTCCAATGCGGCGTCCGCCATGCAGCCCAAGGGCGGCGGCAAGATCATCGCCCGCTTCGCCCTGGCGGAAACGGGGCTCCGCTTCACGGTGGAGGACCGCGGCACGGGCATCGCGCGGGACGTGAAGGACAGGCTTTTCCGCCAGATGATCACCAACAAGGGCACGCAGGGCACGGGGCTTGGGGTATATATCTCCAACACCGTGATCAAGGCGAAATTCGGCGGCAGGATGTGGGCGGAGGACAACCCCGGGGGCGGGGCGATCTTCGGCCTGGAAATCCCGCCGGAATACTTTAGCAGGGGCGATAAGCTTCAGCAGGAGGCGGTGGCGCAGTGAGAAAAAACAGAGCGGGCGCGCAAAAACTGGATTTTTCGATATTGACCCTCGACGACGATCCCATCATGACCGCCACGCTGCAGGCCTATTTCACGACCTCCGGCTATACGGTGGATGTGGAGACGGATCCCTACAGGGGGATTGAAAAAATCAGGGAAAAGCATTACGATATCCTTTTACTGGACTTTTTGATGGCCCCCATCACGGGGGACCGGGTCATCAGCGAGATCCGCCGGTTCGACAAGGAGGTTTACATCATCCTGCTTACCGGCCACAAGAGCATGGCGCCGCCCGTGCGGGCGCTGCGCGAGTTGGACATACAGGGCTATTACGAGAAGAACGAGCGCTTCGACCAGTTGGAGCTCCTCATCGAGTCCTGCGTGAAGTCCATCCGGCAGATGCGCATCATCAAGTCCTACCGGGACGATCTCGACCGCAAGAACCAGGAGCTCGAGCAGATGTACGCCTCGCTGGGCGACAGCTACATGGAGGTCATCCGCACGCTCCGCCTCGTGGTCGACGCGAGGGACATCTACACGCGGGGCCATTCCGACCGGGTTTCGCATTACGCGCTGAGCATCGCGCGCGAGATGGATAAGGACGACGGCTTCTGCGAGCGCGTGCGGGTGGCGGGCCTGTTCCACGACGTGGGCAAGGTCGCCATACCGGACAGCGTCCTCCTTAAGCCGGGCCGGCTCAACAGCGCGGAATACGAGCTCATCATGCTCCATTCGGAGAAGGGCATGCAGATCCTGAGCGCGATCAGCGCGTTTACCGACATCGCCGAGATCGTGCTCGAACACCACGAGCGCTACGACGGTTCGGGCTACCCCCGCGGTCTCACGGGCCCCGAAACCAGGGAGGAGGCGCGCATCATCGCCGTCGCCGACGCGTTCGACGCCATGACCTCGCACCGGATCTATCGGGACAACCTGACGTTCGAAAACGCCGTGGACCAGCTCGTCAAGGGCAAGGGCGGCCAGTTCGATCCCGTGGCGGTGGACAGGTTCCTGAACGTTCTTAAGAATTATGATGAACTACAAAAACAGGTCGCCTGGACATTCGGCGACCAATCGGAGGCGGGTTAAATGAAAAACAAAGCATTTTTTGAAACGCCCGGATACAGGGACCTTGGAAGCGCGCTCCAGGGCATCGTCGCTTTCGGGGACGCCAAGGCCGTGACGTGGTATGACAGGGAGGGGAAGGAGTTCTCCAAAACGTACGCGGACCTCGCCTATGACGCCGCGGCGTTCGCCGTATCGCTCATCGGGCACGGGTACGGCGGCAGCCACGTCGCCATCGCCTGCGACAACTCGTACGAATGGCTCTGGGCTTTTCTCGGGATCACCGCCTCGGGCGGCGTCGCGGTGCTCGTCGACGTGGAGCAGACCGACGACATGCTCGTCTCCATGATCGTGCGCGGGGATTCGAAGCTCGCCGTGCTTTCCGCTTCCATCGCGCCCCTCATTCGCGACAGGCTCGAAAAGGAGGGCGTTCACGTGCTCTGCGACGGCATGGCGGGCGAGCATGAGACGCTGTTCGACTTCGCCGCAAGGGACAGGGCGAGGGACGCGGAAAACCTCGCCGCGCTCGCGGCGCGGCTCCCCGACCCCGAGGGCGTCGCCGCCATCGCGTACACCTCGGGCACGAGCAGCCAGCCCAAGCCCGTCATGCTCACGCACAAGGGCATCGCGCTCAACGCCTGCGGCTCCATCTCCATGGTGAAGCCCACGCCGAAGGTGTTTACGACGCTGCCGCTCTACCATACTTACGGGCTCACCTGCGGGGCGCTGTGCATCCTCTTCCACGGGTCGGAGCTTGGCGTTTGCGGGGACATCAAGCGCATGGCGCGCGACTTCGTGCTCTTCGACGCGGAAATCATGATGACCGTGCCGCTGATGGTCGAGACGCTCTACCGCCGCCTCGTCCACGGCATGGAGGCCGCGGGCTACAAGGGCCTGTGCGACGGGGCGCTGTGGCGCTTCGGCATACTCGACGCGCTCGGCTTCGCGCGGCCCATGAAGCTGCTCGTCAAGGCGAAGAAGAAGGGCGTGGGCAGCCTCAGCACGATCATCTGCGGCGGCGCGCACCTCGCCAACTCGGTCGCGGACAATATGCTCGCCTTCGGCATACTCGTGCTCGAGGGCTACGGCATCACGGAATGCTCGCCCTTGGTGAGCGTCAACCGGGAATGCTGCCGCGTGCCGCACAGCGCGGGCATGCTGCTGCCGGGATACGAGGTCCGCATCGACAACGGGGAAATCCTCATCGCGGGCGAGATGCTTATGAAGGGCTATTACAAGGACCCCGAATCCACGGCCGAGGTGTTCGACGGCAAGTGGTTTAAGACCGGGGACATGGGCTATCTCGACGAGGACGGGTTTTTGCACATCACGGGCAGGAAGAAAAACCTCATCGTCCTAAAGAACGGCAAGAAAATCGCGCCGGAGGAGATCGAAAGCTACCTTGAAAAAGCGCCTCTCATCCGCGAGGTCATCGCGCACGGCGCGCCCTCGGGCGAATCGGCGGACGACGTGCGCCTCGCGGTCACCATCTATCCCGATCCCGAGGCGACGATGGGCATGAGCTCCTACGAGGTGCTCGAGCGTTTGCAGCGCTTCGTGGACGGCGTCAACTCCCGCCTGCCGGCGTATAAACAGATACAAATGGTGAATCTGAGCTCCGGCGAGTTCGAGAAGACCACCACGAGGAAGATCAAGCGTTAAGGGGGATACGGCTTTGCTGGAACTGGTTACGGAAATCATCTGCTCCATCATCGGAAAGAAAAAGATCACGCTCGACACGGACCTCGTCAAGGACCTCGAATTGACGTCCTTCGACGTGATGAATCTCATCTGCGCGTTCGAGGAACGGTTCGACACCACCATCCCCACGCGGGACGTGTGGAACCTGCATCTCGTGAGCGATATCCTCGAATATATGCGGCAAAGGGGGATCACCGAGCCGTGAGGGAATTCGACGGCGGGCGTTTCCGGGTCTATCTCGATGAAAACGCCTCCGAGGAGGAGGGCGGAGCGCGGCTGATGGCGTGCGCCGCGCTCTTTTGCGCAAGGATGGGAATTCCGTGCCCAGGGGAGGAAACGCTCAAACGCGCGCCGCAAGGCAAGCCCTATTTCGACGTTCCGGGCGCGCCGCGCTTCTCCGTCAGCCACAGCGGGCGCGTATGGGGCGCCGCGTTTTCCCCGGACAGGATCGGCTTCGACGTGGAGCGCATGAAGGCGCGGGACTGGCAGTCCGTCGCCGGCCGCTTCTTCCACCCCGCGGAGCGCGAGATGGCGCTTGCGGGCGGGGAGGCCGTCTTTTTTTCGCTCTGGACCGCCAAGGAAAGCTATGTCAAGTACCTCGGCACGGGCATCGACGAAACCTTTTCCTCCTTCTGCATCGCCGTCAACGGAAAAATCTCCGGGGACGCGCTGGGCGTGACCTTCTCCTGGCCTCCCGTGCCGGAGGGCTACTTCGCCTCTGTGTGCACGGCGGCGGAACGGCCCCTGTTCGCGCGCGCGGGCGGCGCCGCGCGGGTGATGAGGCCGTGATTGGTAATTGACGACCTGCGAAAACCTTAAAAAAGAGGCGAACGCAGGCCGTAAGCGGAAACAATGAAATGATGCCATAGGCTAAACAAGGAATCCCTGCTTTTCATCGCAAGGATTCCTCGTCGTTTTATCTGGGTTTTTAAAGGTTGTCAGTCGAAAAAACGGCCTTAGTACATTCCGCCCATTCCGCCTGCGCCGCCCGCGGGGACCGCGGGCTCGGGCGCGGGGATGTCGCACACGAGGCTCTCGGTGGTGAGCACCATCGCGGCGATGGAGGCGGCGTTCTGCAGCGCGCTGCGGGCGACCTTGGTCGGGTCGATGATGCCCTTGTCGGCCATCATGCCGTAATCGTCGGCCTTCGCGTCGTAGCCGTAGCCGATCTTGCCGGAGCGCTTGATGTTCTCCACGACCACGCTGCCCTCGACGCCCGCGTTGGCGGCGATCTGGCGCACGGGCTCTTCAAGGGCGCGCACGATGATGTTCACGCCGGTGCGCGTGTCGCCGCTGTACTGCTCTCCGAGCTTCTTCACGCGGTCGATCACGTTGACGAGCGCCACGCCGCCGCCGGGCACGATGCCCTCCTCGACGGCCGCGCGGGTCGCGTTGAGCGCGTCCTCGATGCGCAGCTTGATTTCCTTCATTTCCACCTCGGTGGCGGCGCCTACGGACACGACCGCGACTCCGCCGGCGAGCTTGGCAAGGCGCTCCTGGAGCTTCTCCTTGTCGTAGTCGGAAGTGGTCTCCTCGATCTGCGCGCGGATGGAGCTGATGCGGGCCTTGATCTCGGAAGGATCGCCGGAGCCTTCCACGATGGTGGTGTTCTCCTTGGTGACCTTGACCTGGCGCGCAGTGCCCAGCTGGCCGACCGTGGTCTCCTTAAGGTCCATGCCGAGCTCTTCGGAAATGACCTGGCCGCCGGTGAGGATGGCGATATCCTGCAGCATGGCCTTGCGCCTGTCGCCGAAGCCCGGGGCTTTGACGGCGACGCAGGTGAACGTGCCGCGCAGCTTGTTGACGATGAGGGTCGCGAGGGCCTCGCCCTCGACGTCCTCGGCGATGATGAGCAGCTTCCTGCCCTGCTGCACGACGCTCTCGAGCAGCGGGAGGATCTCCTGGATGTTGCTGATCTTCTTCTCGGTGATGAGGATGTACGGATTGTCGAGCACGGCTTCCATCTTCTCGGTGTCGGTCACCATGTAGGCGGAAGCGTAGCCGCGGTCGAACTGCATGCCCTCGACGATCTTGAGCTCGGTCTTCATGGTCTTCGATTCCTCGACCGTGATAACGCCGTCGTTGCCGACCTTCTCCATGGCGTCGCTGATGAGCTCGCCGATCTTCTCGTCGCTCGCGGAAATCGCGGCGACCTGCGCGATGGCATGCTTGTTCTCGACGGGCTTGGAAAGCTCCTTGAGGCCGAGCACCGCCTCTTCGACCGCGAACTCGATGCCGCGCTTGAGGTCCATGGGGTTCGCGCCGGCGGCGACGTTCTTCATGCCCTCGTGGATGATCGACTGGGCGAGCAAAGTCGCCGTGGTGGTGCCGTCGCCCGCGACGTCGTTGGTCTTGGTGGCGACTTCCTTGACGAGCTGGGCGCCCATGTTCTCAAACGGGTCCTCAAGCTCGATTTCCTTGGCGATGGTCACGCCGTCGTTGGTAATCAGCGGCGCGCCGTACTTCTTGTCGAGCACGACGTTGCGGCCCTTGGGACCGAGCGTGATCTTGACCGTGTCCGCCAGCGCGTTCATGCCCTTCTCGAGGGCACGGCGGGCGTCTTCACCGTATTTGAGCTGTTTTGCCATTTGCTGCTTCCTCCTTATTCGACTACCGCCAGAATGTCGTTCTGGCGCACGATTACGTATTCCTCGCCGTCGAGCTTGACTTCCGTGCCCGCGTACTTGGAGAAGATGACCTTGTCTCCCGCCTTGACGTACATGTGAATCTCCTTGCCTTCCACCATGCCGCCCGGGCCGACCGCCAGGACCTCGCTGATCACCGGTTTTTCCTTCGCGCTGCCGGTGAGGATGATGCCGCCCTTGGTGGTCTCCTCAGCCTCGACGCTCTTGAGCACGACCCTGTCCGCTAAGGGTTTGAGTTTCATTGCGTGTGACCTCCTTATGTATACGTAATTGATTGCTGTATGTTGTTAGCACTCTTGATCGGCGAGTGCTAACGACTCTTGTATGATAGCGCAACGATTTTCAGATTTCAAGCGGAAGAGGCAGATTTCACAATCTCTCCCCAATTTACAAAAAAACTTCCATATTCGGCGCGGATTTGCTATAATCCCAGAAAACGTGAGGCCGGAGGCGCAGATATGAGCGAATGGACGAAATGGGACCGCCGTTTTATGGAGCTTGCCAAAACGATCGGCACATGGTCGAGCTGCTTTCAGGAAAACCGCAAGATCGGCGCCGTGATCGTGTTGAACAAACGCATCCTCACCACGGGCTACAACGGCGCGGCGGCGGGCGTCACAAGCTGCGTCGAGCGGGGGGAGTGCATGCGAAGGAAGATGAACATCCCCTCCGGCACGCGGCAGGAGCTGTGTTACGCCATCCACGCGGAGCAGAACGCCATCATACAGGCGGCGAAGCTCGGCGTGTCCATAGAGGGCGCGACCATGTACTGCACGCACCAGCCCTGCGTCATCTGCGCGAAGATGATCGTCAACTCAGGCATCGCCCGCGTCGTCTACGGCGAGGGCTATCCCGACGAGTTCGCGCTTCAAATGTTCGCGATGGCGGGGGTGCGGCTGGAGAAGTTCGAATAGGCTTTTGATGTGCGGCTTCATAGAAAGAGCGCGGATCTTAGGGGTGCTCGTCCTCCGCGCCCTTTTTGTTTTCCACGGGACGTAAAACTTCCGTCGATTCCGGGGTCGGCAGGGAGCCGTAAAGCTCCTCGCATTCCAGTTGCGCCGCGATCAACAGGTTGGCCGCCTGCTCCGTCGCCCGGAGCAGTTTTAAATACAGGGTTTTGTAGTCCGGCATGAATATTTCCTTCTTGCACCGATATAGCGCAAATATAACATGCGGGCGCACATAAAATCAATACATGGTTGCACCCAAGGGTGCAGAGGGGTATTGGTTATGAACGACGCATACAGCGAAGCGATCGGCAGGAACGTGGGCTCCCTTCGCAGATCAAGGGGAATGACGCAGGAACAATTGTCCGCGAGGCTGCAGCTCGCCGGATGCGACATCACCAGGAGCACACTGGCGAAAGTCGAAATCGGACAGCGGCACCTGTACCCGGATGAGATAAAGGCGCTGAAAACGGTGCTCGGAATCCGTTACGAGGAGTTGCTTATTTAAACTACCCCGCTCTTGCGTTTCAGGACCCCGATCAGGGGCCCTTTTTACAGTGGCGAAATTGCCTAGGCGAGCAGCACCGCGCCGACGACTCCCGCGGCGAGCGTGAGGAGGATCGGATTCCACTTGAGGCGGATGCTCAAAGCGGCCGTCAGGCCGAAGATGACGATGCAGACCGGCGAAACCGCGCCGAGAGGGTCGGCGAGGAAATCCGCGGCGGCTTTGCCCGGCGCCAGGAGCACCGCCGAGGCGATCATCATCCCCGCCGCGGCGATAAGGCCCACGGCCGCGGGCTTAACGCCGGAGAGGATATCTTTCAGCCACAGGCTCTCCCTGAAGCGCGCGAGGAAGCGCATGAAGACGACCGCGAGCACGAACGAGGGCAGCGACACGCCGATGGTCGCCGCGACGGCGCCGGGCACGCCCTCGTAAAGATAGCCCACGTAGGTGGCGGCGTTGACGGCGATCGCCCCCGGGACGACCATGTCGAGCGCGTTGAGATCGGCAAGCTGCGCGGCCGTGATCGAGAAGCGGTAAGCCTCGGTCATGATCATCGAGAGCATCGCGTAGCCCCCGCCGAAGCTGACAAAGCCGATCTTGAGGAAGGTGAAGAACAGGTCGAAGCACTTAAGAAGCATCTTTGCGCCTCCCTTCCCGATGCCTTCGGACGCGCTGATAGGCGTAGCCCGCGGTCCCCGCGAGCACCACGACGATGGGCGCGCTCACCTTTCCGACGAGCACGAGCGCGAACGCCGCGATGAGGACGACGACGGCGAAAGCGTCCTTGACGTTATGCCGCCCGAGCGAGAAGGCGGCGGAGAGCACGAGCGCCGCCGAGGCCGCGCGCACGCCGCGCATCGCGCCGAGGAAGGGCCCCTGTTGCGGGATGAGCCGGATGAGTATGGTCGCCAGCAGCATGAAGGCGAACGCCGGCAGGATGGCCCCGAAGCCCGCCGCGAGCATGCCCGGGAAGCCCGCCGCGCGGCGGCCCACGAGGCACGCGCAGTTGATGGCGATCACGCCCGGCAGCGTCTGCGAGAGCGTGGCGTACTCCATGAACTCGTCCTTGGCGAGGAGCTTGTATTTCTCCACCATGTCCTTCTCAAGCGCGGGGAGTATGGCGAGCCCTCCCGCGAAGGTGAAGGTGCTGGCCTTTAAAAACGTGACGAACAGCGCAAAGCAGCTGTAAAGCCGCCCCTTTTTCGCTTCGCGCCCGATATCTTTATCCAATGGCTGTCCCCTTTCTTTTGTGTTCCCAGTGTGTTCCCAGGCCAGTATACCATCCGCGCCGCCGCGGCGCAATCGAGTAAGGCTCGCGCCCGTTGCCCGGGCAGGCGGGCCGGTGGTATAATTGACAAAAATTCGGCGATAGGGGGAATGCATCATGCTCATGAGGGAAGGCGTGGACCGCTGGAATGCGCTGCGCTTCGGGCTCGTGCTCTCGGGCGGCGGCGCCAAGGGCGCGTACGAGGCCGGGGCCGTGCGCGCGATGCGCGAGCTGGACGTGGCCGAGCGGGTATACGGCGTGTCGGGCACGTCCGTAGGCGCGCTCAACGCGCTCGTGTTCGCCATGGACGACGGCGCCGCGCTCGAGACGCTCTGGCGCGGCGTGGGCCTCTCGGACGTGGTCGCCCCCAAGCGGCCGGAAGGCCGCGGCGTCCGGGACATACTCGCCCAGATCAACGCGCAGTTGAGCGAAAACGAGGGCCTCTGCACGCAGGAGGCGCTCAAGGGCCTCATCGCGGCCTCCGTCGATTTTCCGAAGGTGCGCGCGCACCGGGCGAAGCTCTTCGCCTGCGCCTATGACATCGAGGCGCGCAGGACGGAATACTTCGACCTCAAGGGCATGAGCGACGAGGAGATCACCGCCGCGGTGCTCGCCTCCGCCGCCATACCGCATGTGTACGACGCGGTGACGCTGCGCGGCAGGAGATACGCGGACGGCGGCGTCAACGACCCCGCCTACGGCGTGAAGAACAGCGACATCACGCCCATCGCCCCGCTGCAGGACGGGGATTACGACGTGCTCATCGTCGTGCACCTGCGCCAGCAGGAGAGGCGGGACATCACCCACATCGGGAAGATGCGGCTGCTGCACGTCTATCCCTCGCGCCCGCTCGAAACCGTCAAGGGGACGGGCTCCGTGCTCTTCACCCATTCGACCATCAACGACAGGCTGATCCTCGGCTACACCGACATGACCGTCGCCCTCTCGGGCCTTCTGATGGAATACTTGAAATAATTGAAAATTGACAATGGACAATTGACAAGCGGGGGCGGCCGCCGCGGCGGGGATTGCATCGGCGGATCAGCGAAATGAATGAAAGTAAAAAATGAGCTTCCGTGATTCTGGCGGAAGCTCTTGTGTATTGCCGATCGGCAGTGCCGCGCCGCGGGAAAACGCGAATGAGCGCGAGCGCCTTTATTTTTCCCCCTGTTCCCGCTCCCGCAGCGTCACGCGGACGGTATCTCCCGGCTGTTTTTTGATTTTCGCCCGGATGTCCTTGCGGATGCCGATGATGTGACAGGGCGCGCCCATGCGCACGAGCATGCCGTCGTAGGGCTCGCCGTCGAAGCTCGCGTGGACGGGTACGCGCCCGCGGCCGAATTCCGCCCTGGCGTCGAAGGGGATTTCCACATACGCGGCGTCCATATCGGGGTTCTTGAGGATCACCGCATCGAACGCATATGTTTTCGGATTCATCAAAAGCTTCCTCCGCCCGCCTGAATTCGCCTGTTATCTCCAAGCATACCAGTCGTCAGGGCGCTCCGCAACCGTTTTCCGAATCGGCGCGCGCTTCCCCCGCGCATTCCCGCGCCCGACCGGAAGCCTTCCGCGCCGGAAAAAAACGCAGCAAGGCGACTATGATGGCGCACGCGAGCGTGAGATACGCGCCTGTGCGCCACAGACCCGAGATGTCGAACGCCGCGAGGAGCGCCGCGCCCAGGAGGCTGCTTACGACCCCACCCGCCCGCGCGATGAAGGAAGTAAGGCTCAGCATCGAGGCGCGCACATCGTCCGTCGCATACAGGTTGACGAGCGTGCTTTCGCTCACCGCGAGAAGCCCGAGCATGAAGTAGAGCGCGATATATCCCAACGCAAAGCCCAGGACACGGTTTTGCAGCGATATAAGGATGAGCATGATCGCCATCGCCACGGCGACGGCGAGATAGGCTGCCCAGTATCTCCTCTCGCCCCAACCCTTGACGAGCCCCATCGCCGCGCAGCCGAGCACTGTCGCCCCGAAGCCGAGCGCGCAGAGCATGCCGAGGAGCTTCCCAGCGTTTTCGCCGGAGATTTCTACGAAGCGCGGCTGCCAGTAGGTTTCGAGCATGAATTGCATGAACGCCAGCGCCGCGACGCAGGCGATCACAAGAAGGAGGCTCCGCTTTTCCGCGAGCAGCTTGCGCATGTCCGAAAGATGCGCGCGAAGCGGCTTCCTCTCCACCCCTTCCCGCCAGGGCTCATGGAGCGCGAGCAGCGCGAGGATCCCCGCCGCCGCCGCGAGTGCCATGCGCGCGATCAGGTGCAGGAGATAGCCGTTTTCCGCCGGCAGAAAGCCGCCCGCGAGCGCGCCGAGCATATAGCCCGCGCATTCGTACGCGCTCATCGCCGCAACCGCTTTGCCCACGCGCTCCTCCCCGTGCGACGCCTCCGCCTCCTCGATGACGAGCGCCTGTATGCTGCCGGAAGAAAACGCCGTCCCCAGCCCCGCGAGGGCGAGTCCCGCCGCCGAGAGCGCGAAGCCGCGCGAGAGGACGAGCGCCGCGCCGGAGGCGACCGTCAGCGCGCAGGAGAGGAGGAAGGATGTTTTTCTTCCGTATAGGTCGGCGAATATGCCAGAAGGCACTTCCGCTATGATGACGGCCGCGGCAAAAATGCCGAACGCGAACCCGAGCGTTTTCAGGTCGCACCCTCGCGCGCAGAGGACGAGACTCATGACGGGCAGCAGGATGCCCAGAGCGAGACTCGAAAGGAAAATGACCGCCTTATAGCGCGCCCTCATCACGTTTCGCTCGCGTTATAGAGGATGAGCGCATATTCAAAAGGCATGGTGCCCGCCCTGCTTGCGGCGTTCTCCTCAATATAGCCCGTGATCGCGGCGTGCAGCGCATCCGCCTGCGCCTGCGTGAGGTGGGCGACGCCCGTAACGAGATCGCCCCGGAACGGTTCCACCTCCGGGCGCTCATGGCCCAGTTTTTCCTGAAAATTCTTGTAGACGGACATGACGAGATTCTCCGCGATAAGCGCGCGCTCCCTCGCGTGGTCGTCCGCGTCGAGGCCGATGCTCACGGTGACTGGCAAAAGCGCGTAATAGGCCGCCGTGATGCCGTGTATCTGCTCGGTATGGTGCACATCTACGAGGCCGATACTCTGGAGCCGGACGAGATGGTGCTTCGCCGCCGAAGGCGTGATACCCATAACGTCCGCGAGACGCTTAGGCGTGACGGGCTTGGCGATCAGCTCCATGGTGCGAAGGAGCCTCTGCCTGAGAGGATCCATGAAGATTTTCAGCTCCCGTTCGCCCGAGAGCCTGATGATGTTTCGCATATGTCTCCTCCTTATCGTGCTATAAATTATAACATAATAACTTTTAGTATGTAAAGGAAGAATTAAAACCCGCACGGAAGCGCGGGCTTGTGGATGAACGCCGTTATAGAAAGGCTACTTTTCCTCCCCGCCCTGCCCGCGCTTCTTCGCGCGGATTTCATCTCGCCGCTTGCTGATATAGGAGAAGACGAAATAGCCCGCCGCGCCGCCGACGAGGACGTAGATGAAAGGCTTGTCGGACTGCCCCGCGGCGAACATGCCCAGCAGCGAACCGACCGCCACGAAGAGGATGGCCATCGTGCCGTCGCGCCTTTTGGCTGGCTGATCAAGCGCCTCCACGGGGCGCACGGGCACGAGTATCTCGCACCTGTAATCGGCGGCAAGCATGTCGCCGAAGGGATAATTCTCGATTTCGGGGTTGGAATCGTAGTTGAAGCGCGCCCGGGGGAACCATTTGTTGTAGATGTAATGCCACTTCTGCGCGACCGCCTCGCGCGCGGGCCCCTCGCAGGCGAACACGGCGCACTTCCGCTCGGGCACCTCGAGCCGCTCGTATCCCTCGGGAACCTCCGCTCCGTCCGCGGCCTCGACGGCGATCCAGTAGTCATACCCGTGGCTGCCAAAGTTCGTGCAAGCGCCGCTCAGGCAGTCCACTCCGGGCGCGGCGAGCGCGCGGAGCGCGTCGAGCGTGCCGTCCTCCCTGCATGTATCCCAGAAAGCGCGAAGCTGCTCTTCGTTGTTGGCGGCCTTGGTGTCGATGTGCCTGCGCCTGCCGATATAGGCGGTAGCGGGCACGATGCATATGCTTTCCCCGGGTTTGCCCCGGTCGGACGCGGCTCCCTCCTCGCGGGCCTCCGCGTCGGGCGATTCGACGGGGGCGGTCCCGTTCTGTTTCTTCTTATTGCCGAACATGCTGTTTCTCCTTCGTGATTTCCTTCCCATGATAACGCGCGCGTTCGCCTGCGTCAATCGACGGATTGAATTCCGCCCGTTCCTGTGCTATATTTGCGCTATGGCAAAAGCGGGATATCTCATCACAAACGGCTTCCTGCAGAGCGGCAAGTTCGACGCGCTCTACGGCGCGCTCGTCGCGCGCGCGGCGCGGCGCGGCCTCGCGCTCGAAAGGCGCACGAACATAGAGCTCATGAGCGACGCCGCGAACAACGCGGCGCTCTCCGGGGAGGCGCTCCCCGCCTTCGCCCTCTTCTGGGATAAGGACGTACGCCTCGCCCGGTTGCTCGAAAAACGCGGCATGCGGCTCTACAACTCCGCCCGGGCGATCGAGCTTTGCGACGACAAGGCGCTGACGCATATCGCGCTCTCCGGGCTCGTGCCTATGCCGAAAACGGTGCTCATCCCGCTGACTTTCCCGCGCGTGGGCTACACGAGGGACGACTTTCTCGAAAAGATCGCCGATTATCTGGGCTACCCCTTCGTCCTCAAGGAATGCTTCGGCTCCTTCGGGCTTCAGGTATACCTCGCGCGCGACGGGGACGAGGCGCGCGCCGCGCTCCAAAAGACCGCGGGCTCCCCTGTTATCGCGCAGGAGTTCGTCAAAAGCTCCTTCGCGCGGGACGCGCGGCTGTATATGGTAGGAGACCGCTGCGCCGCGGCGATGTTGCGCGAGAACCATACGGGCGACTTTCGCGCCAACGCGGCGCTCGGCGCCGACGCGCGCCCCTATCGGCCGGGCGAGATGGAAACAGCGCTTGCCGCCCGCGCGTGCGAGGCGCTCGGCCTCGATTTCGCGGGGGTCGACCTTCTCTTCGGGGAAAGCGGGCCGCTTCTATGCGAGGTCAACTCGAACGCGCACTTCGCCGCCATCGGCGAGGCGACGGACGTGGACATCGCGGACGAGATCATCCGCCATATCGCGGAGAAGGAGTCATCTTGAGCGCAAAGACCGAATTTCACACCCGGGTTGCAACGCCAAAAAATCAGCTTCCGCGCCTCAAGGCGGAAGCTTTTTCTTAAAAACAATAAATATAAGTTGCCGCTGTCAATTGGAGGAACGAAAATGGGCCGCTCCGTTCGGGGCGGCCCTTTTTTCTTTTGCGGCGCAGCGAAAAGAGCCGGCGCGCTTTCTCGTGTAATCGCCGTGATAAAACCACACCCCCGCCGCACTTGGGTGGCGGGGGATGCGTTCAGTCAAGGCTTCGGCTGCAACGGCGTTTCCTGCGGCCCTTATCCGCATCATAAGGAGGAGAGAAACCGAGCCGGGCCGGGTCCGCCGGAGGGAAGTCCCCTCTTTGTTACAGCTTTATATTCATATCATATGCGGACATGTGCGGACATGTGCCGGTGAAGCGCAACGCATTCCAGCGGGAAATTTTGCTTTTTAGATCCGTCGCGCGGCTCTCGGATGCGAATGCGCTGACTAATCGATCGGGATCGGCGCGCCGGCATCGATCAAAAGCTCGATCTTCACGGCTCGGGCCTGCACGGGATAGCTCTCGGCGACCTCGGAATGGATGGTGAGCTTGACCGTCTGGCCGACGGCGAACGCGAAATCCGGCGCCTCCGCGTCCTTGGTAAACGTGACGCTCGCCAGATCGAAGCCGACGTCGTCGGAAGTCGCGACGAGTATGGAATTCTCGTACACTTCCTCGATGACGCCCGTGAACACCGTGTATTCCTCCTTGCGGCAGCCAAAGAGCAGCGTCAGGAACGCCGCCCCGATCAGCAGCAAAGCGATGGTTTTTCTCATGCGCACAACCTCCGTGTTCTGATGCCCTTATAACGCGCGGCGCGGGGGACGGGTTCCCGCGCGCGGATTTGCCGCGGGCGGCGCGCGCCCCTGTGAACGGGCGTGAAACATGCGGGCGCTTCCAAGGCGAAGAGCCTTTTTGCGCTTCACTTCGCTTCCCGAAGCGGCGCAAGCCCGGGGCATGCTTCCGTTTCATGCAGCGATTTGGGAACTTACCGCTTTTTCGACCTATATGCCTGCGTGACAGCTCCGAGCACCACGCCGACCGCCGCGCCCACGCAAAGCCAGAGAACGAGGTTGTTCAAGAGCGCGCCCAGCGCGACGCCGAGCGCCGCGCACAGGCCGATGGCCGTGCCCATGTTCCAATAGTCCGAAATACGCTTCTTCATAAAATCCTTCCTTTCTTTATCGGTCTTCATCGGATGCGGCGCTCACTCGCCCTCCGGCGGAGCGGGGCGCTTCTCCCGGTACTCCCGCAGCCGGGCGTTGATCCGCCTTTCGTTCTGCAAATCGCCGATGAAGCTCGCGCCCCAGATCGCCGCGTACACCGCGAAAAACAGCAGCAGGAACGTCGCGAGGCTTTCTGCGTGGGAAGAGGAGAACCACCCGAACCACCGGGCGCACGCGCCCACCGCCGCGAGCAGCAGGATGAAATGCGCGAGCGTGCGCAGCGCCATGCCCCTTTTGCGGATGGGCTTTTCCGAAACGAAGATGAAGTTCAGCAGCGAGGAGACCGCCGCGATTATCAGCGCCTGGACGATCAGGCGAAGGGGCAGATACGGGTTCGAGTAGATCCCGATGAATGCGGCGCTCGCGAGGATCACGCAGGTGAACACCGCCGTGAAAGAGGTCAAAAACCTCCGGCCGTAGTCGAGAAAACGTTCCATTGATCGATACCTCCTATAATTCAAGCTTCTTTTTCAATACCGGCACGTACTGGCGGGAGATGATGATCCTCTCCCCGTTCCGCAGGCGCGCCTCGAAACGCCCGTTGAATGCCGTCTGCACGCGCTCGATCTTCTCGAGGTTTGCCACGACGGACTTGGAAGCCCTGAAAAAGCCCGCGTCCTCGAAGCGCGCCTCGATTTCGTAGAGCCGGAGCGGCGTTTCGTACACCTTCTTTTCGGTGTAGATGAACACCCGGCCGTCCACCGCCTCGAAGTAGAACACTTCCCCGGCGTTGAGCACGTGCGAGGCGTCGTCCGCGCGGCCGACCAGCGTGCCGCCGGCGAGACGGATGGCCGCGACGATGCGCTTCATCGGCTCGTCCACCTCCCGGCAGCGGATGACGACCTCCGGCTCCCCGTACAGCGCGGATTCCTCCAGCGTAATTTTCATCCCGCTACTCCTTTCGTGTGCCTGTCAGTCATCAGTATAGCGGCTGTTTTCCTGGAATCAAGGGGTTTTATGCGAGTTGCGCAGGAACGGGGTTAAGCTGCGGCGACCCTCGCCGTTTTCCCTCCCGCGCCGACCCGCTTGACAAAACACGGGCGCGCGCGTATAGTTAGTTAGTCAATCTAATCATATGCCGAGGTGAATGCGATGGACGATTTCGCGGCCCAACTCAACACGCTCCTGGTCGATACCTTCCGCTCCATACTCAAGGTGGAGGAGCAGATGCTCAAGAACCACCTCCGGCTCAACCTCTCCATCAACGAGATGCACCTGATCGAATCGGTCGGCAAGGGCGGGGAAGAGGGCATCACCATCAGCAGCATCGCCGAGGATCTTTCCATCTCGCTGCCCTCGGTCACGGTCGCCATCAACAAGCTGCAGGCCAAGGGCTACGCGGAAAAAACGCGCGGCGGCGCGGACAGCCGCATGGTGTACGTCAAGCTCACCCGCAACGGCAGGCGCGTGGACGCGCTGCACCGCCGCTTCCACGAAACAATGGTGAACGACATCGCCGGCGGCCTCGACGGGGAGGAAAAGCGCGCCTTGACCAAGGGCCTCGTCAAACTGAACGCTTTTTTCAGGGATAAACTCGAAACGGAGGAAAGCTGAGTGGGATTTTCGCTGATCGGCACGGGCAGCGCGTATCCCGCGCGCCGCGTGACCAACGACGAGCTTTCGAGGCTCGTGGATACTTCCGACGAATGGATCCGCTCGCGGACCGGCGTTTGCGAGCGGCGCGTGCTCACAGGCGAGTCGCTCACGGACATCGCCCATGACGCCGCCGTGCGCGCTCTCCAAGACGCGGGGGTGGAGCCCGGGGAGCTCGACCTCATCGTCTGCGCCACGATCCGCAACGATTACATCACCCCCTCGCTCGCCTGCGTGCTGCAAAAGCGGCTCGGGGCAAGCTGCGTCGCGATGGACATCAACGCCGCCTGCTCGGGCTTCCTCTACGCGCTCGACGTGGCGGACGGCTATTTCGCGCGCCGCCGCGTGAAGAAGGCGCTCGTGGTGGCGGCGGAGGCCATGTCCAAGCTCGTGGACTGGACGGACCGCGCCACCTGCGTGCTCTTCGGGGACGGCGCGGGCGCCGCGGTGCTCGCCGAGGGGGACGACCTTCTTTCGCTTCGCATATCGGCGAGCGGCAACACGGAGTCCCTCGGCATCCCCAACATCGAGGGGGACAGCCCGTTTTCGGAGAATATGGGGAAGCGTCCGCACGTGTTCATGAACGGGCAGGACGTCTATAAATTCGCGGTCAACGCGCTCTGCCGCGACCTCGAGGCCGTCATCGAGGCGGCGGGCATCCGAAGGGAGGACATCGCCTACGTGCTTCCGCACCAGGCGAACAGCCGCATCATCGACGCTGCGATCAGCAAGCTCGGCATCGCCGCCGAAAAATACCTCGTCAACATCGAGCGCTTCGGCAACACCTCCGCCGCGAGCATCCCCATATTGCTCGACGAGTTCCGGAGGAAGAACGCTTTTCACCCCGGCGATCTCCTCGCGCTCAGCGCGTTCGGCGGCGGCTTCACGACCGGCGCCTGCGTGCTGCGCTGGCGCAGAGAGCCGTAAAAAACAGCAAAACAGAAGAAAACAGCAAATAAAGCAAAAAAATCAAAACGGAGGATCATCTTATGGTATTCGAAAAAGTCGTCGCTCTCCTTGCGGAGTATAAGGAGATGGAAGCGGGCGCGATCACGCCGGAAACCACCTTCGCGGAGCTGGAGCTCGATTCGCTCGACCGGGTGGAGCTCATCATGAACATCGAGGAGGCCTTCAAAGTGCAAATCGACATGGAGCAGTCCCTCGAGCGCGTGGGAGACGTCGTGGCGGTCATCGAGAAGCAGCTTCCCGGAGGGGCGGCCTGATGAAAACCGCGCTCTGCGAGCTGGTCGGGATCGAGCATCCCGTCTTCCAGGGCGGCATGGCATGGGTGGCGGACGCTTCGCTCGCCTCCGCCGTCAGCAACGGGGGAGGGCTCGGCATCATCGCCGCGATGAACGCGAACGCGGACTGGCTCCGCGGAGAGATCGGGGCCGCGCGTACGCTCACCGGCAAGCCCTTCGGCGTGAACATTATGCTGATGAGCCCCTTCGCGGACGATGTGGCGCAGGTCGTGATCGACGAGCGCGTCCCGGTCGTCACCACGGGCGCGGGCGTGCCCACGAAGTATATGCGCGCGTGGCTCGACGCGGGCGTGAAGGTCATCCCCGTGGTGCCCTCCGTCGCCATCGCGAAGCTCGTCGCGCGAAGCGGCGCCTGCGCCGTGATCGCCGAGGGCGGCGAGTCCGGCGGGCATGTGGGCGAACTGACGACCATGACGCTCGTGCCGCAGGTGTGTGACGCGGTGGACATCCCCGTGATCGCGGCGGGCGGCATCGCGGACGGGCGCGGGGTGGCCGCGGCCTTCATGCTCGGCGCCGTCGGCGTGCAGTTGGGCACGCGCTTCCTCGTCGCCAGGGAATGCACCATCCACCGGAACTATAAGGATAAGATCCTCGAGGCGAAGGATATCGACACGGCAACCGCGGGCAAACGCCTCGGGCACCCCGTGCGGGCGCTCCGCAACGCCTTCATGCGCGAGTTCATCAAACGCGAGTACGACAGTTCCGTCTCCAACGAGGAACTTGAGGCGTACGGAGCGGGGGCTCTCAGGCTTGCCGCGCGCGAGGGCGACGTGAAGAACGGCAGCGTCATGGCGGGGCAGTCCGCAGGGCTCGTGAAAAAGGAGCAGCCCGCGGCGGAGATCATCCTCGAGTTGATGCGGGAGGCCGAGGCGCTCTTGCGGGGAGGGCCGTCGCGATGCGGATAGCCTTCCTGTTCGCCGGGCAGGGCGCGCAATATCCTGGCATGGGGCGCGAACTTTACGAAACCTCCGCGGCGGCGCGCGCGGTCTTCGAGCTGGCGGACTCCCTGCGCCCGGGCACGCGCGGGCAATGCTTCCGCGCGCCGATGGAGGAGCTTTCCAAAACCGTCAACACGCAGCCCTGCGTGTTCGCGACGGATCTCGCCGCTGCGCGCGCCTTAATGGAAAACGGCGTCGCGCCGGAAGTTGTGGCGGGCTTTTCGCTGGGCGAGCTCGCGGCGCTGACGTTCGCCGGCGCGCTTTCGGACGCCGAAGGCTTCAGGCTCGTGGCGCGGCGCGCGGAACTGATGCAGGCCGAGGCGGAACGCACCCCCTCCGGCATGGCAGCCGTGCTGAAGCTTCCCGCCGCGCGTGTCGAGGCGCTGTGCCGGGAAATCCCGGGCGTTTACCCGGCCAACTACAACTGCCCGGGCCAAGTGGTGGTGTCGGGCGAAAAGGCGGCGCTGGAGGCATTTTCCAAGAAAGCGCTGGAGCAGGGCGGCAGGGCCATCCCCCTCGCGGTGAACGGGGGCTTCCATTCCCCGCTGATGGCGGCGGCGGCAGAAGGGCTTTATAAGGAATTATCCCATTATTCATTCAACGCGCCCCAATGCCCCGTTTACGCCAACCTCACCGCGCTCCCGTATGAGGAGCCTTTTGCGAAACCCCTGGCGCTTCAGGTCGAATCCCCCGTTTTGTGGCAGAAGACCGTGGAGGCGCTCCTATCGCGCGGCATCGACGCCTTCGTCGAGGTCGGGCCAGGGAACGCTCTTTGTGGCTTCACGAAGAAGATCGCCCCTGAAATCAAAGCGGTCTATCGCGTGCAGGATCGAATCAGCCTTGAGGAAACGCTTTTTGCGCTCAGGGCGGGAGGGAAAGATGCTTAAGGGAAAAACGGCGATCGTCACGGGAGGCTCGCGCGGCATCGGCAAGGCGATCGCGCTTGCGCTCGCCGGAGAGGGCGCGGACATCGCGCTCGTGTACGCGGGGAACGAGGCCGCCGCGGCCGAAGCTTTAATTGAAATCCGCGTGACGGGCGTCCGTGCCGAAGCCTTCCGCTGCGACGTTTCGGATTTCGCCGCCGCGAAGGCCGTGGTGGCCGCGATCCTCGAAGCGTTCGGCGGCGCGGACATCCTCGTCAACAACGCCGGCGTCACGCGGGACGCGCTTCTTCTTACCATGAAGGAGGCGGATTTCGACGCGGTCGTCGGCGTCAGCCTCAAGGGCGCATACAACATGCTCAAGCACATAGCGCCTCACTTTATTAAAAAACGCGGCGGACGCGTCGTCAACATCTCCTCGGTCGCGGGGCTGATGGGCAACGCGGGGCAGGTTAACTACTCCGCGGCGAAGGCGGGGCTCATCGGCCTCACGAAGGCCGCCGCGAAGGAGCTCGCACCGCGCGGCATTACCTGCAACGCCATCGCCCCGGGCCTCATACAAACCGACATGGCGGACGCCATGAACAAGGAGGCGCGCGCCATGCTGACGAACGCCATCCCCTTAAAGCGCTGCGGCACGGCGGACGAGGTGGCGGCGCTCGCGGCGTTCCTGTGCGGCCCTTATGCGGGCTATATCACGGGCGAGGTCATCCGCGTGGACGGCGGGCTCGCGATGTAAGCGCCGCCGTTCGATATCCGCGGGGCTATCCCGCAATCTATGAGGGAATGATTATGAAACGAGTCGTTATCACGGGCATGGGCGTCGTCTCCCCCCTGGGGAACACGCTCGCGGAATATTGGCAGGGCCTCGTCGAGGGCCGCTGCGGCATCGGCTTCATCACGAAGTTCGATCCCGCCGAAAGCAAGGTGAAGATCGCCGCCGAGGTGAAGGGCTTCGACCCCGCGCTCTACATGGAGCGCGGCGAGGCGAGAAAGACCGACCTTTTCGCCCAATACGCGATGGCGGCGGCCGTGCAGGCCATGGCGGACAGCGGGCTTGCCGCGTACGACCAGAATAGGCTCGGCGTTTACATGGCCTCCGGCATCGGGGGCATGGGCACGTTCATGGCCGAGCACCGGAAGCTCCTTGAAAAGGGCATGCGCTGGGTCTCCCCGCATTTTATCCCGATGATGATCGCCAACATCGCCGCGGGCAACATCGCCATCCGCTTCCAGGCGAAAGGGCCGTGCCTGCCCGTGGTCACCGCCTGCGCCACTTCCTCCCACGCCATCGGCGAGGCGTTTCGCGCCGTCAAACACGGCTATGCAGACGCGGTCATCGCGGGCGGCGCCGAGGCGGTCGTCAACCCGCTCTCCGTGGCGGGCTTCGCCAACTGCATGGCGCTCTCCGCGAAGAACGACCCGCTGCAAAGCTCCATCCCCTTCGACAAGCGGCGCGACGGCTTCGTGATGGGCGAGGGCGCGGGCGCGCTCATCCTCGAGGAATACGATCGCGCGAGGGCACGCGGCGCGCATATCTACGCCGAGGTCGCGGGCTACGGCAACACCTGCGACGCGTATCACGTGACCGCGCCGCATCCCGAGTCCGAATGCGCGGCGGAGGCCATGCGCCTCGCCATGGACGAGGCGGGCCTTCCCGCGGACTGCGCGGGCGCGCTCTACATCAACGCGCACGGCACGGGCACGCCGCTCAACGACAAGGCGGAAACGCTCGCCGTCAAGCGCGCGCTGGGAGAAGGCGCGTACCGGGCGCTCGTCAGCTCCACGAAGTCCATGACCGGGCATATGCTCGGCGCGGCGGGCGCCGTGGAGGCGATCGCCGCGGTGAAGGCGCTCGAAGAGGGCGTGGCGCCGCCGACCATCGGCTATGCCGAGCCCGACCCGGAGTGCGATCTCGACTTCGTGCCCAACCGCGCGAGGAAGGCGGATCTGCGCGCGGCGCTCTCGCTTTCGCTCGGCTTCGGCGGCCACAACGCCTGCCTTGCGTTCCTCAGGGCGGATAAGGAGCAATGGTTATGAAACTCAAGGAGATCCGCGCGCTCGCGCAGCTCATGGAGAGCGCTGGCCTGAGCGTCATTGAAATATCCGAGGCGGAGAGCAGGATACGCCTCGAGCGGCCCGCGCCCGGGCGTGCGGAGTGCGCGCCCGCGCAGCCCGCAACGCAAGTCGCTAAAAGCCTGCCGCGCGACGAGGATTTGGCCTTGCGGGAGGGCGCGGTGGACTTCAACAGGATCGTCGAGGTGAAATCCCCCATGGTGGGCGTGTTTTACGCGTCCCCCTCGCCCGAGGCCGCGCCCTATGTCGAGATCGGCGCGCGTGTGAAGAAGGGGGACGTGCTCTGTGTCATCGAGGCGATGAAGCTGATGAACGAGATCGTCGCCGAAACGGACGGCGAAATCGTGGACGTCTGCGCCGAGAACGGGCAGGTCGTCGAGTACGCGCAGGTATTGTTCAAGGTTTTTTGATATGGATAGGGAAGAATTAAAGAACATACTTCCGCACAGGGAGCCCATGCTCCTCGTGGACGGGGCGGAGCTCGCCGCTCCCGGCAGGGCGCGCGGTTCCTATACGGTGCGCGGGGACGAATGGTTTTTGCGGGGGCATTTCCCTGATTACCCGGTCGTGCCGGGCGTGATTCTGCTGGAGATCGTGGCGCAGGCCTCGTGCCTGCTCGTGGCGCAATCCATGGAAGGCGCGACCCCCTACTTCACGGGGATCGAGAAGGCGCGCTTCCGCCAAAAGGTGCTGCCCGGGGATACGCTTTCGATCGAGAGCGAACTGATCGCAACGAAGCCGCCCTTCTACTTCGTCAGGGCGCGGGGGACGGTGGACGGCAAAATCTGCGTGAGCGCGGAATTCTCCTTCGCGCTCGCCGCCTCCGGCGCCTGAGTGAGGATGTGAGAGCTTGTTTTCTAAAATACTGATCGCCAACCGCGGCGAAGTCGCCGTGCGCGTCATCCGCGCGTGCAAGGAGATGGGCATCTGCACCGTGGCCGTTTTTTCGGAGGCCGACCGCGAGGCGCTGCACGTGAGCCTCGCGGACGAGAGCGTGTGCATCGGCCCGCCCCCTGCGAAGGAGAGCTATCTCAACATATCGGCCATCCTTTCCGCGGCGGCGGTGACGGGCGCCGCGGCCGTCCACCCGGGTTACGGCTTCCTTTCCGAGAACGCGCGCTTCGCGCGGCTGTGCCGGGAATGCGGCATCGAATTCATCGGCCCGCCGGCCGAGGTGATCGCGCGCATGGGGGATAAGAACGAGGCGCGGCACGCCATGCAAAAGGCGGGCGTCCCCGTCGTCCCCGGAAGCGGCGTCGTCGCGACGCTTGAGGAAGCGCGGGACGCAGCCGCGGGAATCGGCTACCCGCTGCTCATCAAGGCGCGCGCGGGCGGCGGAGGGCGCGGCATACGCCTCGTCGCGTCCCCGGAGGCGTTCGAGACCGCCTATTTCACAGCCGCGGCCGAGGCGAAAAGCGCGTTCGGAGACGGCGCGGTTTATCTTGAAAAGTACCTCAATCCCGTCAAGCACGTGGAAGTGCAGCTTCTGTGCGACAAGCGCGGCAGCGCCGTGTGCCTCGGCGAGCGGGAATGCTCCGTCCAGCGCAGGAACCAGAAGCTGATCGAGGAAAGCCCGTCCCCCGCCGTGACGCCCGAGCTTCGCTCGCGGATGCAGGAGGTTTCCGTCCGCGCGGCGCGGGAGGTCGGCTATACGAACGCGGGCACCGTCGAGTTCCTGCTCGACGCGAACGGCGCGTTTTACTTCATGGAGATGAACACCCGCTTGCAGGTGGAGCACCCCGTCACCGAGATGGTGACGGGCATCGATCTTGTGAAGTGGCAGATCCGCGTGGCGGCGGGCCAGCCGCTGCAGTTTTCGCAGGAGGACGTTTCCCTTTCGGGCGCCGCTATCGAGTGCCGCATCAACGCCGAGAACCCGGCGCTCGATTTCCGCCCGAGCTGCGGCCGCGTGACGCTGCTGCACGTGCCGGGCGGGCCGTGGGTGCGGCTCGACACCGCGCTCTATCAGGATTACTTCATTCCGCCCTATTACGACTCCATGATCGCCAAGCTCATCGTCCACGCGAAGACGCGCGAGGAGGCCATACGAAAGATGCAGGCCGCGCTCTGCGAGCTCGTGATCGAAGGGGTCGATCATAACGGGGAGCTGCAGATGGAGATCCTCTCCGACGAGCGCTTCCGCTCGGGCGCTTACACGACCGACTTTATGGCGAAACGAGGCTAAACCATGCTCGGAAAAGGCATCTTTAAAAAACCAGGCAACGCACTCGAGGCCGAGCCCTTCGAGGGAAAGGCCAAAAAGCCCGCGATCCCCGGCGCGCTCTGCGTGAAGTGCCCCTCCTGCAAAGCGGCGCTGTTCCTCAGCGATCTGATCGCCAACAGCCGCGTCTGCCCGCGCTGCGGGGAACATTTCCGCATGAGCGCGCGAGAGAGGCTGGCGCACATCTGCGACGAAGGCTCGTTCCAAGAGCTTTTCAAAGAGGTCGCCTCCCTCGACCCGCTGCGCTTCCCCGAATATGAGGAGAAGCTCGCCAAGGCGCGCGGGAAGAGCGGGGAAACGGAGGCCGTCGTCTGCGGGACGGCCGAGATCGACGGCATGCCCGCAGCCATCTTCGCCATGGAGCCGGATTTCATGCTCGGCAGCATGGGGACGGCGCTGGGCGAAAAAGTAACGCTGCTCTTCGAGGAGGCGGCGCGCCGATGCTTGCCCGTCGTCGGCTTCACCGTCTCCGGCGGGGCGCGCATGCAGGAGGGCATCCTCTCTTTGATGCAGATGGCGAAGACCTCCGGCGCGGTGAAAAAGCACGGCGACGCGGGGCTTCTGTACATCTCCGTGCTCACCGACCCGACGACGGGCGGCGTCACGGCGAGCTTCGCCATGCAGGGCGACGTCATCCTCGCCGAGCCGCGCGCGCTCATCGGCTTCGCGGGACCGCGCGTGATCGAGCAGACCATCAGGCAGAAGCTTCCGGAGCGCTTCCAGCGCGCCGAATTCCTGCTCGAAAAGGGCTTCATCGACGCCATCGTGGAGCGTGGGGAGATGAAGCGCGCGCTCGCGGCGCTCCTGAGGTTCCACCAAAGGGAGGCCGCCGTATGAACGCGATGGAGAAGGTCAGGGCTGCGCGCGCCGCGGGAAGGCCGACCGGGCTCGATTTCATCCGCAACATCTTTGAGGATTTCTTCGAGCTGCACGGCGACCGGCGCTTCGGGGACGACAAGGCGGTCGTCGCCGGCATCGCACGCCTCTCGGGAATGCCCGTCACCGTAATCGCGCTCGAGAAGGGCCGGCAGGTGAAGGAGAAGGTGGAGCGGAACTTCGGCTCCGCGCATCCCGAAGGGTATCGCAAGGCGCTGCGCCAGATGAAACTCGCAGAAAAATTCGGCCGCCCCGTCGTGTGCTTCGTCGACACCGCGGGGGCGTACTGCGGCGTCGGCGCCGAGGAGCGCGGGCAGGGGCAGGCCATCGCAGAGAACCTGATGGAGATGATGTGGCTCAAGACGCCCGTCGTCTCCGTGCTCATCGGCGAGGGGGGCAGCGGCGGCGCGCTGGCGCTCGCCGTGGCAAACGAGGTGTGGATGCTGCAGAACGCCGTCTATTCGGTCATCACGCCCGAGGGCTGCGCCAGCATCCTCTGGAAGGATCCCTCCAGAACGGACGCGGCCGCCGAGAGTTTGAAGCTGACCGCGGACGACCTTTACGGCCTCGGCGTCGTCGAGCGGATCATCGAGGAGCCCGCTGGGGATTTCGCGCCGCTGTACGCGCGGTTGAGGGCGGATCTCGCGGATAAGCTGCGCGCGCTTCAGGCGGTGGACGCGCGAACTCTTGCCGAAAAGCGCTACGAACGATTCAGAAAGTTTGGGGTGGAACAGAAATGATCGCCATCGTGACCGACAGCACCATCTGCATCCCCAAAGGCGAGGCGGAGGCGCTTGGCATACGCATCGTGTCCAACGGGTACAGCGTGGGCGAAAAGCTCTACCGCGAGGGGTACAGCGACCGCAACGGCGATTTCGAGCGGCGCATTTTCCAGAACCCTGCCGCCTGCAGGACCTCGCAGGCGCCCGTTTCGGCATTCGTCCCCGTGTTTGCGGAGCTGATCAAAAATGGGCTCGAGGTGCTCTGCATCGTGCTTTCCTCAAGGCTCAGCGGCGCGTACTCGAGCGCGTGCATCGCCGCGCGCGAGGTGGATGCGCGACGCATCGCCGTCGTGGACTCGCTCACCACGGCGGGCGGGCTGCTGCTCCTCGCCAAAAGGGCGCGCGCTTTGGCCGCGCAGGGCTTTTCCCTCGAGGAGATCGCCGAGCGCGTGACGGCGCTCCGGGAGAGCACGGGCATCGCCTTCTCCGTAGACGACATGGCGGCCCTCCGGCGCAGCGGAAGGCTCGGGCTCGTGCCGCAGTCCATCGGCACGATGCTCAACATCCGCCCCATCCTCCAGTGCGTGCGCGGCACGGTGGTGGCGCGCGGACTCGCGCGGGGCGAAGCCGGCCGCGTGCGGGAGCTGACGGGGAGGGTGCCCGAGGGCGCCCGCGAGGTCGTGGTGCACCACATGGGGGACCCCTTGGCCGGCGAGCCGCTGTTCCGAAGCGTCAAAAAGCGCTTTCCGGCGCTCGAGGCCGGCCTCTACAGGCTCGGCCCCGTGCTCGCCGTTCATCTTGGCACGGGCACGCTCGGCGTGGCGTGGATCTGCGAGTAAGGAAAGGCCCATAAAACCTTATCCATATCGCGACCACCCGGAACGCGAGTGCGGCGTCCGGCCGTTCGCGCTTGATTTTTAATGGAATTCCGTGTAGTCTTGTTGCATGGATCGCCAGCGTCCGGCAAGCTTCGCCATAAGCGACGGACCGGACCCCGGGCGCCGTGGAAACGGGGGATGGGGCATGGAAGAACAAGCGCTCAGCGTATGCGGCGTCTGCTGTTCTGCGGACTGCAGGGCCTATCAAACGGAATGCGAGGGCTGCAACGCGCTCTGCGGAAAGGTGTCCTGGGCGGCGCATTACGGCAGGGAGAATTGTCCTCTCTACGCGTGCGCGCTGGAACGCGGCTTCGCGAGCTGCGGGGATTGCGGGGAAGCGCCCTGCGCCGTCTGGCTTGAAACGCGAAGCCCGCTTGTGAGCGACGAGGAGTTCAGCGCCGACATCGATTCGCGCCTTGAAAACCTCGCGCGGAGAAAGGCGTAGGGGCGCTTATGGGCTGGACGGAAAACCTACCGCGGGCATACTACGCGAAGTACGAGAGGGTGCCGGTAGCAAGCGATTGGTTCGAGGTGTACCGCCTGCCCGGCGGCGTGTACGCCATTGCGGAGCCCCGCCATTTCCAGGAGGTCAACTCCTTTTTGATCATCGGCGCAAAGAAAGCGCTCCAGTTCGACAGCGGCATGGGCATCGGCGACATCCGCGCGGTCGTGCGCGAGCTGTATCCGGGCGAAGTCATGCTCGTCAACAGCCATTTCCATTTCGACCACATCGCGGATAACCGCCGTTACGGCGAGATATACAGCTGCGACGAGCCGTATGCCCTGAGCATGCTCCGGCGCGGGTTCACCCCGGACGAGCTCGCCTTCCAGGTGAAGGACGGCCAGTTCTGGGGGGAGGTCCCCCCGTGGCTCAACCGCGAGGCCTATCATATCCCCGCGATCGATCCGATCCCCGTGGGCGAAGGGCATGTGTTCGACCTGGGGGACCGCAGGCTTCGCGTCCTATGTACGCCCGGGCACAGCGCGGATTGCATCATGCTCCTCGATGAGGAGAACCGCATGCTCTTCACGGGCGACGCGTTCTATCTGGGCGCGCTCTACGCGCATTTCGACGGCGCCTTCCTCGGCCGGTCCGACTTCGGGCAGTATCTGGATACGTTCGACCGGCTGCGGGGATTAATCCCTAAGCTCGATTGCCTCGTCTGCTCGCACAACGACCCGCTGGTTTCGCCGGAATACCTGCAAAAAGCGTACGAAGCCTTCCGGGCGATCGCCGAGGGCCGCGCGGAGCCCGAAGGGGGCGACATCGGGCTGCACGGCCACGGGCAGGAGGAAGCGGAGCCCCTCCATTTCCGCTTCGACGGCTTCTCCGCGATCGTCAACCGGAAGGACTTCCCGGGGAGGCGCTGACGGCGGGATATTTTACCGATTGTTCACCGAGCGGCCCTTCTCGGGCTGTTATACTATCCACATGAGAAAACATCCGGATTTTAAGCGCAGGGGAACCGCACGCCGGCGCGGGCGGGCGTGGATCGCCGCGGGCATCGTCCTTCTCCTTCTGGCCGCCACGCCCTTTTTGTTGAGCGGCTATGTCAAGCTCTGCGCCGCAAATTCCATCGTCACGCCCGAAGAGGCGCGCGGCCTCGGCGCGGACTGCATCCTCGTGCTGGGCGCGGGGATCTGGGGCGAGGGCGAGGGCGCGTATCCGAGCCATATGCTCGCCGACAGGCTGGAGACGGCGCTCGCGCTGTACGAGGCGGGCGCGGCCGGGAAACTCCTGATGAGCGGCGACCACGGGCGCGCGGATTACGATGAGGTGAGCGTCATGAAGGCCTACGCCGTGGAGCGCGGCGTCCCGTCCGGGGACGTGTTCATGGATCACGCGGGCTTCTCCACCTACGAGAGCCTGTACCGCGCGCGGGATGTCTTCCTCGCAAAGCGCGTCGTCGTCGTTACGCAGGAATATCACCTCTACCGGGCGCTGTACATCGCCCGCGCGCTCGGGCTCGAAGCGTGGGGCGTCGCGGCCGACCTCCGGCCGTACGCCGGGCAGGGGTATTACGATTTGCGGGAGATACTCGCCCGGACGAAGGATTTCTTCCTGTGCCTGCTGAAACCCGGACCCACCTATCTTGGCGAGGCGATCCCCGTCACGGGGGACGGGGATCTGACCAACGGCTGAGCCCCGGCCGGCGCGCACCTTTTCGGCCGCCGCCGCATACGCCTGAAGTAACGCCCGGCGCGGGATGCTTTCCGCTCCGCGGCATATCCGGGCAAGGCGGGGGAATGCAATGTGAAGGACATCAGCGCGTATCGCCGCGACAAGGCCGTGCAGTACGCGCACGCATGGGCGTACGGGCGCAATCCGCGCTATTATGATTTTTCGCTTCTGGGCGGAGACTGCACCAACTTCGCCTCCCAGGTGCTGTACGCCGGGACGGGCGTGATGAACTTCACGCCGACGACCGGCTGGTTTTATATCGACGCCAATAACCGCACCCCGTCATGGACGGGCGTGCAGTTTTTTTATAATTTCCTGATCGGAAACAAGGGCCCCGGGCCTTTTGGAAAAGTCGTCGACCTGACCTTCGTGGAGCCGGGCGATTTCATCCAGTTGAGCGCGGACGGACAGCGGTATACCCACACGCTTGCGGCGGTGGCGGTCGGCAGGCCCGCCACGGAACACAACGTGCTCGTCGCGACGCACACGTTCGACTCGGATAACCGCCCGCTCGAGAGCTATTCCCACGACGTGAGGCGCTGCATCCACATCCTCGGCTACCGCTATCGCTGAGCGCGTCCCGCCCTGTCCGCGCGCGGGAACGGGCGGCGCTTCCTCCCCGCGCGGGGCGCGACGCGTAACGGATGACGCCATACATCCTTCTCTAATTATATCTTTAATCATAGGCGGGCCGGGGGAATTTCCCCGGTCCGCCTTTGCACAACGGGGGTGACAGCTTAATATTATATTATACATCTTATACATCGGCACATAGGAGGTGAAAAACGAATATGGGTGACGAAATGGACATGGGCAGGCTTGGCAATAAAGGCTCATGCGGCTATCCCTGCTGCGAGTTGCCGCGGCGGGACTGCCTGGAGGATATCGCCTGCAGCCAGTTGCAGGTGGCGGACTGCGAAGCGGACCTGTTCTGCGATATCGCCTCGCGGCTGCGCTGCGAGATCAGGCATGCACGTTGTATCGGCGAACTGGAGCATCTGCTGCACCTTACCAACGAATTCTTATCCGCGAGCGCTGTCAAGGAGGAAGCCATCGGGGACATTCTTGCTTCCTTGCGCGACAAGGTTAAGCCGGAAAGGTAACGCGGGGAGCCGCGCACAAAAAAATCCATCGACATATCCGATCATGCGGCCTCCTTCTTTGGGAAGCCGCTCCGGCATAGGGAAAACGGCGGGTCGTCCCGGAGCGCGCCAGTCGAGCGGCCGAGGCGTTTTTGTGCGTTATGCCATAAAACCTTTTTGCGGTTTGCGCCTCTTGGGGCGCGTTTTTCCAGAGGATTGGGCGTTCTTGCCGCGTTTTTTGAAATGTCGCCCTGCGCGGCGCCGAAGTTGCCTGTTGATTGGATTCATATTTGGTTGTACAATCAACAATGGGGATGTTTCGGGCAGACACTACACTGCGCGGCGCCCGGCGCGCGGTTTTCATATAGGACAAGCGGCGTTCGGATGAGCGCGGCCGCCGCGGAGCATCTTAATACGAATGCCCCGCATACGCTCCGACAACACGGATGATGAAGGGTGACAGGAATGCACATAACTTTTTTGGAATTCATCTCGCTGATCGCCGCGCACCCGCTGATGCTGGTGACGGTTTTTCTCACGCTCGCGGTGATCCTCGTCAACGGCTGGACGGATGCGCCCAACGCCATCGCCACCTGCGTTTCCACGCGGTCCATGGGCGCGAAGTCCGCGATTTTGATGGCCGCGGTTTTCAATTTCCTCGGCGTGCTGATTATGACGCTGATCAACTCCAAGGTCGTCAAGACCATTTATAACATGGTCGACTTCGCGGGCAACACGGACGACGCGGTCGTCGCCCTGTGCGCGGCGCTGGTCGCCATCGTGCTCTGGGCGGTCGCCGCGTGGAAGTTCGGCATTCCCACGAGCGAGAGCCACGCGCTGATCGCGGGCCTCTCCGGCGCCGCCATCGCGCTGCAGGGCAACCTCTCGGGCATCAACTGGTCCGAATGGGTCAAGGTGCTTTACGGCCTTGCGCTCTCAACGGTGCTCGGGTTCGCGATGGGCTTCCTGATGACGAGGCTGACGGAGGTGATCTTCCGGCACAGCGACCGCCGGAAAACGACGGGCGTTTTCAAGGGGGCGCAGATATTCGGCGCCGCGTCGATGGCGTTCATGCACGGCGCGCAGGACGGGCAGAAGTTCATGAGCGTCTTCCTCCTGGGCATCTTCCTCGTTGGCGGGCGGAGCGACGTGACATCCCTCGCGGTCCCCCTGTGGCTTATGATCGTCTGCTCGCTGGTGATGGGCCTTGGCACCTCCATCGGCGGCTACCGGATCATCAAGTCGGTGGGCATGGACATGGTGAAGCTCAGCACGTATCAGGGCTTTTCCGCGGACATCGCCGCGGCGGGCTGCCTGATGCTCTCCTCACTTACCGGCATCCCCGTGAGCACGACGCACACGAAAACCACGGCCATCATGGGCGTGGGCGCGGCCAAGCGCATCAAGGCGGTCAACTGGTCCGTCGTCAACGACATGGTGCTGACCTGGCTTTTGACGTTCCCCGGCTGCGGGCTATTGGGCTTCGTCATGGCGAAAGCGTTTATGATGATATTTTAAATTAAGGAGTATAGGCAATGCCAAAGAAAGCGCACTACAGTTATTTCTCCGGCTTCGCCGCCTGCGCGGATTGCGCCTGTCGCGCCGCCGCGCTGCTGGATGAAACGATCAAGAACTTCGATCCCGAAACGGTCGCTGCGCGCATGGACGAGATCCATCGGATCGAGCACGAGTCGGACAAGATCAAGCACACGGCGCTGGAGCATCTGGCAAAGGAGTTCCTGCCGCCCATCGAACGCTCCGATATTTCCACGCTGCAGGACGAACTGGACAACGTCGTCGACGGCATCGACGAGGTCATGCGCCTTTTGAGCATGTTCCGCGTCACAAAGCTCAGGCCGGACACGACGCGCTTCACCGAGCACCTGATTCGCTGCTGCGACGTGCTCCGCGACGCCGTGGAGGAGTTCTGCAATTTCAAAAAATCAAAAACCATCAAGGAGAAGATCATCCTCGTCAACACGCTCGAGTCCGAGGGCGACTCTCTGCATTACGAGGCTGTGGATACGCTCTTCGCTTCCCCCGAGGACGCGCTGAGCATCATGATCTGGAAGAGCATCTACGACTGTTTCGAGAGCTGCTACGACGCGTGCGAGCACGTGGCCGACGTCATCGAGGAGGTCATCCTGGCCAACAGCTAAGAGCGCAGGGTTAAAAACAGCCGCGGCAATCAAGAGGGGCGCGGCGGACGTTTCCCACGCGCACGCCGCCTTTTCTCCATCGCGCGCGCATGGTATAATACCCCTGTTCGCAGATGGAAAATACGATACGGAAGGCGAAACTGATCCATGAAAACCCGGAAGGCTAAAAGGTGGCTGCTGCCGGTCGCGCTCGCAATCGGGGCGCTCGCGATCGCCGCCGCGGTCATCGCGGCGCTTGCAAACGGCGACGAGCGGCGCAGGGCGGCCGCGGAGGAGAGCGGCATCCTCGAGGATTTCGCGAGGAAGGGCGAGGGCGAACTCTACCTCGTCAACTCCGGCGCCGCCGTCCGCGAGGACGCGGGACTCGAGGCGAAGAAGCCGTACTACGTCATCGCCTTCAAACAGTCCAACAAATTCTCGGTCAACGAGGACAAAGAGGTCTTCGACCACGCGCTCGACTACGCGTTTACCGTCGATGGAAAGATGACCGGCGGGGACGCGTTCGCGGCGGGCACCGTCGCCTTCGTCGCGACGAAGGTCTGCGACCGCGAAACCTATTCTGACGCGAACGGAAACGCGCTGACCGGCACGCGCGAACAGGCGGATATTTACGTCTACGACATCGCGACAAAGACGTTTTTCGCCCGGACGACGCTTTACGGAGCGGAGCTTCCCGAAGCATACGACAGGGCGATGGGGTCGAAGGATTTCGTCCATGCGGTCGGCAAAGAGGAGATCGAGGCGTACCTCGACGGCCTGTCCTGACGCAGGCGGGATTCTTGCGAAATAGAATGTTTCTTCGGCCGGGAGCGATGCTCCCGGCCGCATATTACGCCTGGTAATACCCCCATAATGACAAACGATATCACCGCAGCTTATATTTATTGACAATGCGATAAGGCTATTATATGATTGCAGAGGGAACATGGTGTTCATAAGAAGGGCCGAAATGCTCGCCTTATCGGCACCTTTTTATTGTTTCGGGGAGGGCATATGGAGAGGACGGACATCTACCGCACGCCGCTGTGCAGCCGGTACGCAAGCGACGGAATGCAGCATATCTTTTCCGAGGATATGAAGTTCAGGACATGGCGAAAGCTCTGGATCGCCCTCGCCGAGGCCGAACGGGAGCTCGGCGTCCCCATAACGGACGAGCAGATCGCCGAGTTGCGCGCGAACGCGGAGAACATCGATTACGCGCGCGCGGCCGAGCACGAAACGCGCGTGCGGCACGACGTGATGGCGCACGTGCTCGCCTACGGGGAGCAGTGCCCCAAGGCGAAGCCCGTCATCCACCTGGGCGCGACATCGAGCTACGTCGGGGACAATACGGACATCATCCTGATGAAACTTGCGCTCGGGCAGATAAGGTCGCTCCTCATCGGCGCCATCCGCGCCGTCGCGGCCTTCGCGGAACGATACAAGGCGCTTCCGACGCTCGCCTATACGCACTTCCAGGCCGCGCAGCCGACGACCGTGGGCAAGCGCGCGACGCTCTGGCTCAACGACCTCGTTATGGACCTCGAAGGGCTCGATTTTCAGCTTTCGCGGCTGAAGCTCCTCGGCTGCAAGGGCGCCACGGGCACCGGGGCGAGCTTCCTTTCGCTCTTCGACGGGGACGACGAGAAGGTGCGCGCGCTCGAGGCGTTCATCGCGAGGAAGCTGGGCTTTTCGGGCTGCTACCCGGTCTCGGGGCAGACGTATTCGCGCAAGGTCGATTATTTCGTGCTGAGCGTGCTTTCAGGCATCGCGCAGAGCGCGCACAAGTTCTCCAACGACATCCGCCTGCTCTCGCATCTGAAGGAGTTCGACGAGCCGTTCGAAAGCGACCAGATCGGCTCCTCGGCCATGCCCTACAAAAGGAACCCCATGCGCAGCGAGCGCATCGCCGCGCTCGCGCGTTACGTCATGGCCGATACCATCAACCCGGAGTTCACCGCAGCCTCGCAGTGGCTCGAGCGCACGCTCGACGATTCCGCCAACCGGCGCATCTCCATCCCGGAGGCGTTCCTCGCGACGGACGCGATCCTCGCGCTTTATATCAACGTCATCGGCGGCGTGAAGGTGTACCCCGCGATCATCAAAAAACACCTCGCGGATGAATTGCCCTTCATGGCGAGCGAGAACATATTGATGTACTGCGTATCGAAAAAGGGCGGGGACAGGCAGGCGCTGCACGAGGCGCTGCGCGCGCATTCCGTGGCGGCGGCGGAGCGGGTGAAGCTCCGCGGCGCGGAAAACGACCTTCTCGAGCGGATCCTCTCGGACGAGCGCTTCGGCTTAGGGCGCGAGGAGCTCGACGCGCTCGTCGACCCCGCGGCGTTCATCGGCCGGGCGGACAGGCAGGTTTCGGAATACCTGAACGATGTGATCGGGCCCATCCTCGGGGAGAACGCAAAAATCCCCGATGCTTTTGCGCAAATAAAGGTTTGACGGAGGGATTTTATGTTAACAGCGATCGTCGGCACGAACTGGGGGGACGAGGGCAAGGGCCGCATGGTGGACCTGCTCAGCGAAAATTACGATATCGTCGTTCGCTACCAGGGCGGCAACAACGCGGGGCACACCGTGGTCAACCAGAAGGGCAGGTTCATATTGAATCTGATCCCCTCCGGCATCCTCAGGGAGAACACCGTGAACGTCATGGGCAACGGCATGGTCATCGACCTTGAGCACCTCGCGGGCGAGATCTCCCGCCTCGTCGAGAAGGGCGTGCGCGTATCGCCCGACAACCTCAAAATCAGCAGCCGCGCGACCGTTTGCATGCCCTACCACAAGCAGCTCGACTGCTTGGAGGAGGACAGGCTCCGGGACGCGAAGTTCGGCTCCACGCGGCGCGGCATCGCCCCCGTATACTCCGACAAGTACATGAAAAAGGCGCTGCGGATGGGCGATCTGCTCCACCCGGAAACGCTCGAAAAAAAGGTCGCCTCCATCGTCGAGTGGAAGAACCTCCTAGTTGAGAAGGGCTACGGCGCGGAGGCGGTGAGGGTTGAGGGCATGCTTGCCTGGCTCGAACAATACGGCGCGCCCCTCCTGCCGCATATCTGCGACGCCGGGGAATATCTCGGCCGCGCCGCGGACGAGGCGAAGAACATCATCTTCGAGGCGCAGCTCGGCTCGCTGCGCGATATCGACTTCGGCATATACCCCTATACCTCCTCCTCCTCGACCATCGCGGCGTACGCGCCCATCGGCGCGGGCATACCGGGCAGGAAGCTCGATTGCGTCATCGGCATCACCAAGGCATATTCGAGCTGCGTGGGAGAGGGGCCGTTCACGGCGGAGCTTTTCGGCGAGGCGGGCAGGGCGCTTCGCGAGGCGGGCGGCGAGTACGGCGCGGCGACGGGGCGGCCCAGGCGCGTGGGCGGCTTCGACGCGGTGGCCTCGCGCTACGGCGCGGCGCTGCAGGGGTGCGACTGCATCGCGCTCACCAAGCTCGACGTGCTCTCTTACCTCGACGAGATCCCCGTCTGCGTCGCCTACGAGGTGGACGGCGTCCGCACGGAAACTTTCCCCGAGGGTGCTGCGGAGCTCGAGCGTGCCAAGCCCGTCTACGCGTACTTCAAGGGCTTCAAGCGCGATATTTCGGGCTGCAGGAAGAAGGAAGAGCTGCCGCGCGAAGCGCGCGAGTACATCGCCTTCATCGAGAAGGCCATCGCGTGTAAAATCCGCTATGTCTCCGTCGGCGCGGAGCGGGACGCGTATATCGAGATGTAAAATCAATCGGGCGGCGGGAGCCGCCCTTTCCAATGCGGTTGTTTAGAAGAAGACGGGAGGAAGCATATGGCGGTTGCGTTCAGGAACTATGCGGGCGGGGCGGGCATCGGCGAGGACTATTTCAAGGTGCGCTCGTTCCTCGTCCGGCGCGGCTATTCGGAGTTCGCCTACGCGCGCTGGGACTGGATGATCACGCATCCGTATCTCGAGCCTGCCGCGCTCCCCAAAATCGGCCTTTGGGAGGAGGGCGGCGCGGTCGTCGCCGCCGCGCTGTTCGACTGCCGCCCGGGCGAGGCGTTCTGCCTCGCGCTGCCGGAATACGCCGATCTTAAGCGCGACGCGCTCCTCTACGCGCGCGAGCGACTCGCGGGAGAAGAGGCGTTCGGCGTGTATATACCGGACGGCGACGCCGATTTTCAGGCGTTCGCAACAAGCCTCGGCCTTCGCGCCGGCGAAGAGCGGGAGCTTGACGCGGTGTTTCGCGTCGGGAAAACTTCAACGGAATACCGGCTTCCCGATGGTTTCTCCGTCACGGATATGCAGGAAACGTTCGATCTCTGTCAGTACCGCCGCGTGCTCTACAAGGGCTTCAACCACGAGTTGAAGGGGCAAGGGGCGTTCCGCTTTTCCCCGGAGGACGCGCGCGCGGCCGAGCGCGAGATGCTGCGCCCCAACGTGGATCTGCGCCTCAAGGTCGCCATCGTCGCGCCGGACGGGAACTTCGCCTCGTACTGCGGCATGTGGTATGACGAGGAGGCGGGCTTCGCCTTCGTGGAGCCCGTGGCGACGGACCCTGCGTACCGCAGGCTGGGCCTCGGCCGCGCGGCCGTGCTCGAAGGGATCGCGAGGGTCGGCGCGCGCGGGGCGAAAACCGCAATCGTCGGCTCCTCGCAGCCGTTCTACTACAGCATCGGCTTTCAGCCTTACGCCGCCTCCACGCTGTGGAAATAAAGCGGAAATTAAGAGAGGCTTTTTGAAAGCCTCTTAACTTTGAGATCCCTCTCGGGCGTTCGCTTATTGCGGATGCCCGTTTGCTTTATCCTCCCCGGCGCGTCGCGCCGCGTTCCGGGGGCGCGCCATATACAGGATGTGAATGGTGACCGCGACGCCGATTAGGGGCATCAGGATATATGCCCAGAGCGCCCGGATGCACGCCGCGGAAACGGAGAGCGTCGCCCAAAGGAAAACGAGGCTCACGGTCACCGTGCGCTTTTTAAGGCCGGCGCGGGATTGATAGTTCGCGATATAGTCGCTGAACAGCTTGCTTTTCATCAGCCATCCCCGAAGGGCGGGGCTTCCCGAAAAGCAGCCCGCGGCCGCGAGCACGAACGGGGTCGTGGGCAGCACGGGCACGAATATGCCCACCGCTCCCACGGCGAGCAGGATGAATCCGCAAAGGATCAGCAATCGGTTTTTCAGCGTCATAGTATCATCGCCGCGGCATTATCCTTCCAGGAATAGGAACTATTCCCAAGGATAGCGGGCATGCGGGCGCTTGTCAAGCGGAAACCGTTGATGCGTCGATAAAAACGCCTCATTCCAGCGCGAGCCGTATCGCCTCGAAGACGAGCGCGGGGGTCACTTCATAAAGGTCGCGGCGGTTCACGCGCTCCGTGAGCTTGTGGTAATCCTTGCCCCAGGGGCCGACGTTGATCGCGGGCATGCAGATGCGCGCCATCGCCTCGAAGGGGATGTCGTAGAACGCGGGGTAGAGAGGCATCGCGCCCGCGAAGGAGTCGGCCATTTGCGCGCCGCCGATGAGCGAGGCGTAGCTCAAATCGGAAATGCCCGTGAAATACTGTTCGCTCTCGTAAGCGTCCGAGAATTCCTTTTTGGCGAAATCCGCGAGCAGCCGGTCGATCCGCTCGAGGTTGCCGTTCTTCGCGAAGCGGGCGCGGTCCGCGGCAAAGAGCCTCGCGCAGTTGACCGCGGGATAGAACGGCGGCACCAGCCCGATCACCGCGACGGGCTCGTCCGGCAGCATGTCGCACAGCGCCGTGACGAGCAGGCGGTTGATTTCCGCCATCGGCAGGTTCTCGTTTTCCATTCTTTCCTGGAGACCGGAGAGCAGGCGGTCGTATTCTTCCCGAAAGCCTTTCCCGAAGCGGGCGGAAGCCTCCTCCACGAGTTCCCCGAAGCGCAGCACCCTGGGTTCCCAGCCGTGCAGGATGGGGGCCTTGCCGGCGGCTGAGGCGTAGGCGCGCGCGTTCTTCTCAACGGTTTCAAGGCATTCCGAAAACGCCTCGAGGCAGATTCCGTGCAGCGCGCCCAGCACGGCGTCCGGCGTGCCGCCGCAGGTGAGCACGCTCAGGTATCCGTAGGCGGACTGCGGCATGGAGACGTCGTAGCGCTCCTTGCCGTCGCCGATGTGCAGCCAGGTCGGCGCGGGGGAGGGCGCGTCTTCCTCGTCTTTGGAGAGCAGAAACGCCGTTTCCGTCCGCGCGGCGACGCGCGCGAGGATGCCCACGGGGTTGAGCCCCTCGAACACTTTGCCCGCGTGCGCCATGACCCCGCGCACGTAGACGAAGGGAAGTAGCTTGCCGATGGACCCGGTTGAGAACACGCCCGTCGAGGGTCTCGCCCGTTCGTGCGGCTCGCTGTTGATGAGAAGCCGGTAGGAGAGGCCGTATTGCTCCTGAAGCTCGGCGAGCAGCGTCGCCGCGGCGCGCATGCCGATGGAGAGGTTCTCCTCGTCCGGCACGGCGATGTTGATGAGCGTCCCCGGGAAATCGGGGACTTCACTAAGCCGCGCCATGAGCGCCATCTGGATCGCGCCGCCGCCCTTCATGTCGCAAAGTCCGTGGCCGAACAGGAACGCGCCGCCGGTGAGATCCTTCCACGCCTCGGGCGGGAGGAGGCCGCGGTGCGCGAGGAGCGCCTCATGCAGCGCGGCGGGGTCGGTCGCGATGTCCCTGAAGGCGCGGTAATCCCCGGTGGGCACCACGTCGCTGTGGTGCAGGAGCACCACGGTTTCGTTGGACGTGCCGCGCAGCATCGCAAGGCGCACGGAGCGGCGGCACGGGTCGCCCGGGATATCGTAGCGCACGAGGCATTCGGGATGCGCCTGAAAATAGGGCAGCTTGCGGTAGAAGTCCGTGAAATAGTCGAGCGCGACGCTTTCGCTCTCCGTGCCGGAGTAGCCCTCGGCCTTGATGTAGCCGTAGGCCGTGCGCTCGATTTCATCGCCGATGTTTTTCAGGATCGCGTCCGCCTCGGGAAAGAAACCTGTCGTGGGGGTGTTCTTCATGCTCTTCTTCTCCATAATTTATGTGCGAAGCAGGGGAAAATCCGGGCCGCGCGGTCGATAGGAGCATGCCCGCGCGCCCCGCCCCTTAATCGTCCAGGATGATGATGTCCTCGCGCTTGACCATGAAAGAGTCCGCCGTGCGGTATTTTACGCGGCGGTTGAGTTCGACCGCGCGGCGTATTTTCGCCTCGGCCGCCTCCTGCGGGAGCTTGAGGATGTTCAGATGGATGCGGTTTTTGATGCTGATGATCTCCTCGACGGAAATGGGATAACTCTCGTCGATCTGCGTGGAGAGCAGCTTGCACTCGATGCTCGCGAGGAGCATCCCGTAGAGCTGCATTCGCTCCTTTGTATAGGAGAGGCCGAGGTAGCGGCATTCCTCCTCGAAATCGCGCAGCGTGACGCTCTCGATGTATGCCGTGCAGAGGTTGCGCCGGATGAGGTCCATATAAAAGCGCTTGATGTTCTCGTTGGCGAGCAGGTAGTTGATCACGAGCCTGCCCTGCGCGATGCTGATATACACGGCGTCCTCTTCGTCCCTGAAAAAGAGCTCCGTCATCATGTCGTTGAAGCGCTTCTCCACGCGCTCGAACAGGATGCTGGCGATGGCGTCCTTTGTGCCGAAATAGTGGTGGATCAACCCGCGGTTGACGCCCGCGAGGTCCGCGATCTCCTGTTGGGACGTGCAGTTGAGCCCTTTGGTGAAAAAGAGGCTTTCCGCCGCCGCGATGATTTTTTCCTGTGTGTTTTCGCTTTTTGTCGGCATAAATCCCTCCGCATGGCCCCTTGCATCTTAGCATAACCCATGCGGCGATTCAAGCGGGGATGGAGCGGAACGCAAGAATCGGCGGCGGGCTATCGGGCCTCGCCGGACGCTGTTCATGATGCATACGGGTTGAACCTGACGTAGGAGACGAGCCCGAGCTTCGCGGGCTCCGAAAAACCGTTCTTTTCATAGAAAGCGCGCGTCGCGGGCGCGTCGTCGGTCATGAGCGCGATCTGGCGGATCCTCCGGCAGCGCTCGAGCGCGAGGGCGATGAGATGGGAACCCACGCCGCGCCGCTGATGATCCGGCCTTACGAGAATATCCTGGACGCAGGCGATAAAAGCGCCGTCGCCTACGACGCGGATGAAACCGACGAGCGCGCCGTCCTCCCACGCGCCGAGGGTGAAAAACGAGCGCGCCGCGGCCGCGGCAAGCGCTTCCGGCTGATTCGCATAGCCTTCCCAGCCGACGCTTCGGTAAAGCGCCGCGAGGGTCTCCGGCGCGACCGCCTCGTTTTCGCGGTATTCGATCATATGTCCTCCGCCCGTACTTCGCCCTCGGGAGCGCCCCATAAAACGAGCTTCATGTCGTTCCACCTCGCGCCGCCGTGCTCGGAGGCGGACGCGCCCGCGAGGCGGAAGCCGAACCTTTCGTAATAAGGGATGAGGTTGTCCTTGCACGCGAGCACGAGCCCTTCCATGCCGGATGCCCGCGCCCTTTCGATGGTGTGGCGAAGCAGCGCCCCGGCGACGCCTTGCCTCCCGTGCGCGGGGTCGGTTTCGAGGCTCAGCACCGCGAGCGCCGCGCCCCCGGGCAGTTCCCCGGTCTCATACAGCGCGTCCGTAACCATTGCCTTTTCGCACGGGCGCGAACAGGCGAGGGCGACGACGCGCCCGTCCTGCTCGGCGACGAAGAACCACTCCCCGAAGCGCGCGATGCGCCACGCGAAGGTTTCCCTTTTCGCCATTTCCGCGGCCGGGAAGGTCGCCCGCTCGATTTCCATCAGCCGGTCGAGATCCTCGACGGCCGCGTTGCGTATGTGTATCATCCGTCTGCCTCCCGGGATCGTGATGGTTCATTATAACACCGCCGGGGACGCGGCGCCATCCCGCGGGGAAGGGAGGCCTATTTCTTGCCGCCCGGCGTCACGACGCCGCCGATGAGGTAGCCGATCGCCGCGCCGTAGAGCGTGGAGATGACGGGGTTCGAGGTCAGGGGGCAGGCGCCGGTCGCGCAGCCGACGAAGCGGTAATAGAGATAGCCTGCCGCCGCGCCCGCGAGCGTCAGGAGCGCCGCGGGCAGGTATTTTATGATGATCTTTTTTGCGCTTGTCTTTTCCATGGGGAGCCCTCCTTCTATGCGATCAGCATACGCGAAAACGCCGCGGCGTTCCGTGAGCTTGTCACGATCGCGGATTCGCGGGCGGGGATCCGCGCCGTGCATAGCGGGCGCCCGCTCGCGCGAAGACTAGGCGTATGGCGGCGTTGGTGTTCTTCATAGGCGGCGTGGGATATATGGGGTTGGAACTCCTCTTTCGCGGGCGCACGCACTGGTCGATGGGCCTTGCGGGCGGGCTTTGCGCGATGCTGCTCTATCTGATTTTCGCCTCCGTCAGCCTGTCCGTCTGGGGGGCGTATCTCATTGGCGCCGCCGTCATCAGCGCCGTCGAGCTCGCCTTCGGCCTTCTTTTTAACGTGCGGCTCAAGCTGAACGTGTGGGATTATTCCTTCGTGCCCTTCAACTTCATGGGGCAGATCTGCCTGCGCTTTTCGCTCGTCTGGGGCCTGTTCGGAATCCTCGTTTGGGGCGCGGTGAAGCTGCTCCAATAGAAATAAAAACGGCGGCGCAAGGCCGCCCGTTCTTTTACGCTATTTCCTCAAAAAACTCCGCGCCCCTGCCGCAGACGGGGCACTTGAAATCCGGGGGCAGGGCGTCGCCCTCGAAGATATAGCCGCAGACCTTGCAGCGGAATTTCCTCTCCGACGCGCCCGGTTCCGCCTGTTCCTCCTCCCCATGCGCGAACGAGTCCGCGATGGCGTCGGCGAGTCCGTCGAGATCCGCCTCCTGCTCCGGGCGGAGGGAGGATTTTATGGTGAGCGTTTCCCCGATGAAGCGCGTGCCCTTCAACGGCTCGAGCAGGGCGCGCATGAGCCTGCCGCTCGCGGGCGCCCAGGAGCCGTTCTCGATAAGGGCGACGGCGCGGTTCTGGAGGTTGTGCGCGGCGATGTCGTGAAGGAGGTTTTCCATCGCGACGAATATGCCCGCGTTGTACGTGCTCGAGGCGAACACGAGGTGGCTCATGCGGAACGCCGCCGCGAGTATGTCCGAGGCGGGGGTTACGGACGCGTCGAACAGGAGGGTTTTGACGCCGCGCTCGCGCAGCCGCACGGCGAGCGCCTCCGCGGCGTTCTCCGTGTTGCCGTAGATGGAGGCGTACGCGATCACGACGCCCTCCTCCTCGGGGGTATATGTGCTCCACTTGTCGTAATACTCGAGATAGAGGCCGAAATCCTTCCTGTGCACGAAGCCGTGCAGCGGGCAGACGAGGGAGATGTCGAGCTTCGCGGCCTTTTTGAGCAGCGCCTGCGTCTGGGTCCCGTACTTGCCCACGATGTTGCAGTAATAGCGGCGGGCTTCCGAAAGATAGTCGCCGTAGAAATCCACCTCGTCCGCGAAGAGCGCCCCGTGGAGCGCGCCGAACACGCCGAACGCGTCCGCCGAAAACAGCGCCTTGTCGAAGCTGTCGTAAGTCACCATCACCTCGGGCCAGTGCACCATGGGCGCCATGTAAAACGCGAGCTCGTGCCTGCCGAGGCTGAGCCTGTCCCCCTCGGAAACGACGCGCGCGCGGTTCGATAAATCCTTCCCGAAGAACTGCCCGATCATGCCGAGCGTCATTTTGTTGCAGACGACCTGCGCCTCCGGGTAGCGCGCGAGCAAATCGCACAGCGTCGCCGAATGGTCCGGCTCCATGTGCTGCACGACGAGGTAATCGAGCTTCCGCTCGCCGAGCGCGTGCGCCACGTTTTCGAAAAACACCCTGCCGACCGCCTTGTCCACCGTGTCGAACAGGGCTGTTTTTTCATCGAGCAGCAGATAAGAATTGTACGACACGCCCGCGGGCACGGAGTAGACGCCCTCGAACATGCTCAGCCTCCTGTCGTCGCCGCCGACCCAGGTAAGGTCGTTTGTGATTTTCCTCGTGCAATGCATAAGCCGTCCTCCCGTTTGCGATCGGCCCGCGAGCGCGGGCATGTTCATTATAGCGTGCCGGGCGGCGCGCGTAAAGCCGCGGAATCCCCCGCGGCAAAAAGGGCGCGGGCTGTCCCACAATGCACCGCGCATGCATATTCTGTAACAGAGGGACAACCGTCCTTCCAAATGTGCGACACCGGCCGCGCGCGTTATGCGGCCGGGACAACGGAGGATGAAGGGTACAATGCTCAAAGAATTCGTCAGCTACCTTGAGGAGCAGGTGAGAAACCACAGCATCTACGTCTGGGGCGCGCAGGGCGAGAGCAGGGACGTCATCAGCGAAAAATGGATCCGCAAAAAGGAAACGAGCGTCCGCAACGCCGAAAGGGCGATCGCCTACTGGAAGAAGCAGGTCGCGCTGGGCCATGGCGACAGGCTGCGCGCGTACGACTGCTCGGGCCTCGGGATGCGCTTTTTGCTCGACAAAGGGCTTGAAAAGAGCGACATGAGCTCCAACTCCATGCTTTCGCGCTGCAAGCGCATCACGAAGGCCGAGCTCCGGGCGGGAGACTTCGTGTTCCTGCTCGACAGCGCGGGGAAGGCGCACCACATCGGCTACGTGGTGGACGATAACCTCAACGTCATCGAGGCCAAGGGGCGCGAATACGGCGTGGTGAAAAGCTCCCTTAAAAACTGGGAGGCTTACGGGCGCCCGCCTTACTTCAGGGACGAGAGCGGGCAGCTCAACAGGAGGCTTCTCTACCTGCAAACGCCCTATATGACGGGTGCGGACGTCAGGGAGCTGCAAGCGGCGCTCATGGCCAGGGGCTATAAGGTCGTCAAGGTGGACGGCGTGTTCGGCCCTATCACCGATAAGGCCGTGCGCGCGTTCCAGGCGCAGATGAAGCTCGCCGTGGACGGCAAGGTCGGCCCAAAGACGCTCGCCGCGCTCGGGATCGCCTGATCCCTGTTACGAAGAAGAACATTGCGAAAGCCGGCGAGAGCCGGCTTTTTCGGACTTTTGATAGACTGCGGCCCCCTTCCGGGGTCCGCGTCCGCCAGCGAGGGACGGACCCGTTAGATGATCCCGCTGACCGTGACGAGCATATGCCCGGGGTTGACGGTGATGAAGCCCGTCTGGGGATCCTGCGTGAAGGTCGCCGCGGGCACCGCGTACGCCGCGCCGCCGTCCGCCCTGGGCAGCCGGAACACGCCCTCGAGATAGCTGAACTGCGAGCTGCCGACCGGCACGCCGTCCACGGTGACCGCGACCGTCAGCGGGGCGGGCGCGAACGCGTCGCGGAGCACGATCTCCTCCGCGCCGACGTTGCCGTAGTTGTAGATGTTGAACGCGTAGGTGAGCGTGTTGCCGTCCGTGACCGGGTCGGGGGACATGGTCTTTAAAATGCGCACGTCGGCGTAGGAGTCGATTGTGATCGCATAGGACGAAACCGCGGGCTCGCACAGGCCGACCGCGGTGCCCACGGCGTTATTGACGATCGTCGACCCCTCCCAGAGCGGTGCATACTCGTTGACGCGCACCTTGTAGATGAGCATCGCGACGGCGTTTGCCGGGAGTTCCGGCAGCGCAAAGGTGACGCTCTCGGATGCCGTCTCGGGTGCGAGCTCCGCCTGGAACGCGCCGTTGACGTACAGCCGCGCCGGGCCGATGTAGCTCAGCGGACGGACGTCGACGGGGCCGGGCAGCGAGAATGTCCCGAGGTCGTCGGCGATGGACGCGTTGGAAAGGGGCATGGAGCCGTTGTTCGCGATCATGAGTATGTACGTAAGCTCCGTCCCCGCCCGGTAGGACGCGTCGAGCGAGGTCTTTTCGATCGACAGGGGACCCTGCAGCGTCGCGGTGGCGATGTTTGAGGCGGCGCTGCCGGTGTTGAGGCCGTAGCGGTAGGTGAGCGTCGCCTGGTTGCTGATCTGAATGGGCATATTTACAACCTCTTTCAAGCATGGAATAAGCGGGGTGCCGGTTTTAAACTACACATCCCGCTTTATACTATGTACCTGTCACACGCGGCGTTACACTTTGCCGGGGATCCCCGGGCGCTCGCAGCCCTCTTCCGAAATGTCCTTCAGGATTTCCGCGTCCATCCCGAGCAGGGCGCAGATGTTCCGCGCGTCGCGCGGGCAGCTCTCCCGCCCGTAAGCGCGGTAGAGGCCGTAATTCATATGCCGCGCGATGACGCTTGCGCCGCGCCCCGCGCTGGCGGCGATCTCCCCGGCGACGGCGGCCATATCCATGTCGCGAAGGCCCACCACCTCGTAGTGGGCGCTGGCAAGGGGCGCGATGCCGTCGTAATGCGTCGTGAGGACGCTGATGTGGGGCAGTTGATTCAGCCGTTTCGTCACGGCCCGCACGATTAAAGCGCCCTCCTCGGGGTTTGTGCCGCGCGCGAACTCGTCGAGCAGCAAAAGGCAGATTCCCCTGGATGAAAGCGCCGCCGCGAGCGTCTCGTTGAACCCGGCGATCTCCGCGCCGAAGCTCGAGAGCCCGCGCTCGATATCCTCCATGTCCTCGGCGACGATGTGTATCCCGTCGAACAGAGGCAGCCTCGCCTTTTTCGCAAAAGGCAGCATGCCGGCCTTGACGAGCAGGGCGTTGAGCGCGAGGGTCTTCAGCGCCACGGACTTGCCGCCCATGTTCGCGCCCGTGATGATGGTGGACCCCCTCCCCGCCTCGATGGAAACGGGCGTGAAGCTCCCGCCGCGCTCCTTGAGGGCGTCGGCGACGCGCGGGTTGACCATGCCCTCAAAGGCGAGCGCGTTTTCAGAAAACTCCACCGGGCAGCCGCCGTAAGCCTTGGCGAGCTTGGCGCGCGCCACGGTAAAGTCCATCTCGGCGACGGCGTCCATGCAGGCGATAAGCCCATCTATGAGGGGGCGCAGGCTGACGCAGATCTGTGCGCGGATGCGGGTTTCCTCGGCTTCCTCCTCGGAGGCGACCTTCGAGCGCTCCGCAGTGAGCGCGGCGCGCTCCGTTTTATCCGCGCTCCGGCGCAGCTTTTCCTCGAGCGCGCGCTTCTCCTTTCGGATGGAGAGCAGCGCCCGCGAGGCCGTGTCCGGCAGATAGAACGTCGCGGCGCGCGTGTTTTCGGGGTCGAGAAGAAGCCTTGCGGCGCTCTGGGGCAAAATCTCGATTCCTTCGACGCCGCTCGCCGCTTTGATCTTTTCGAACACCGGCGCGATGAGCTCGCTCTGCAGGCAGAAGCGCTTCAATTCAAAAAGTTCCGTTTCGGAGAGCGCGGCCGAGCGGCAGGTTTTCACGGAGCGGCGGATGTCCTTGAGGGGCATCATGTAGAGAACGAGCTTTTCGTATTCGGGCGCGAGCGCGTCGAGGGATTGGCGCGTTCGGTGGACGTTATTGAGCTGGCGCGCGAGTTCCTCCTTCTCGTGCGGGGCGTAGAAGCGCAGCTCCGTCACCCGCGCGCGCCCGTAGGGCGAGGCGGGGGAGAGCCTGTCGATCGCATAGCGAAAGCCGATGTTCTGCTGCTGGGCAAAGCGCATCATTGGGGGATACCTCCGTCCTCGTTCATCACGTCCATGACGGGCACGCCGACCGCCTCGCGCATGCGCGCGAGAAGCTCCTTCGGGTCCATATCGAAGCCGTAGGCGGAAACGGGGTTCACGGTGATCGCCGCCACGCGCACGGGCCGCGCCACCGCAAGCCGCGCGCCGCGAAGCGCGAGCTTGTCGCTGATATCCTTCCGGAAGAGGAGCCTGCTCCCGTCGAGCGCGGCGAACTCCATCCCCTCGATGCTGACGCCGCTGTTTAGTACGGGGCGAAGGAGGGATTCCGTCACGGCGCCCGCCACATAGACGCCCGCGATATCCTGATAGTCTGGGGAGCGCAGCGCGTCGGCTAAGGACATGCCCTCGGGCAGCGCGGCGACGCTCCCGTCTTTCCTCCGCAAGCGCACCTTGGGCGCGTTTTCGTCGGCGATCTCCGCGTCGGACCAGACGGTCTGTTTCGGGAGCATCAGGAGTTTCGCCGCGAACGCGGTGTCCCCCACGAGCTTTTCGATGCTCCTGTTGCAGGAAGCGCCCGTGCAGAGCACGGTCGCCTCGCTCACGGCGGGCGCACAGAGGGATTTTCTGCTAAGAGCGCCGTCGATGACGGTCAGATCCGCGCCGAGGGAGGAAAAGGTCTCCGCGAGGGAGATGAGCTGCGCCGTCATCGAAGGCCCCGCGAGCTGCACGCTGCCGTCGCTTCGCGCGCGGAAGAGCACCACCTCGCCCAGGGGCGTGGAAAAGCCCGTCGCGCCGACGATTTCCCGCGTGACGTCGGAAAGCCGCAGCACGTCCGCCGCAGTCGCGACGAGCGTGTTCTCGTAGACGTAGATGCCGGGCTTCGCGGTGCCGGTGACGACGTCCACGGCCTCCCCGTCCCGCCCGATGGAGGTGAGCGCGAGCGTGACGCCCGCGTCCCTCATTTCATAGATGATGCGGTTGAGCACCGTGGTCTTCCCGGCGTTCTTGCACATGCCGATGATGGAAAGCGACCGGCAGCCGCCGATGTGCTCGCGAAGCATGGCGCTTTATTCCGAAATCAGGCGAAGGGCCGCGCCCGCGACCTCCTCCGCCGTGAAGCCGAGCTCCTCGAAGAGCCTTCCCGCGGGGCCGGACGCGCCGAAATGGTCGAGGCCCACGACCGCGCCCTCGAGGCCGACATAGCGGTGCCAGCCGAAGCTCGATCCCGCCTCCACCGCCACGCGGCGGCGTATTTCGTTGGGCAGCACGCTTTCCTGGTACTCCTTGGATTGCCTGCGGAACAGGTTGAGGCAGGGCATGGAGACGAGCCGCGCGGCATATCCGCGCACGGCGAGCATGTCCGCCGCCTTGTAGAGGAGCTCCACTTCGGAACCCGAGGCCATGAGGATGACGTCAGGCTTGCCGTCGTGCGGGTCGCGCAGGACGTAGCCGCCGCGAAGGGCGCCCTCGCCCGTGTCGGGCAGTTGCGGCAGGTTCTGCCGCGTGAGCGCGAGCACGGAGGGCTCCTTCGCCCCGAGCGCCGCGATATAAGCGTAATTCGTCTCCCTCTGGTCCGCGGGGCGGAAGACGAGCACGTCCGGCGTCGCGCGAAGCGCGGCGAGCTGCTCGACGGGCTGATGCGTGGGGCCGTCCTCGCCCACGCCGATGCTGTCGTGCGTGAGGATGTAAAGGACGGGCAGCTTCATGAGCGCGGAGAGGCGCAGCGCGGGCTTGACGTAGTCCGCGAAGGCAAAAAACGTCGCGCAGAACGCGCGAAGGCCGCCGTAGAGCGCGATGCCGTTCGAGATCGCCGCCATGGCGAACTCGCGCACGCCGAAGTGGATGTTGCACCCTTCGCGGCTCTCGGGCGAGAAGCCGGGGCTGCCCTTCAGTTCCGTGTTGTTCGAGGGCGCGAGGTCGGCGCTGCCGCCGAACAGGTTGGGCATTTCTTTGAAAAGCGCGCCCAGCGCCGCGCCGGAGCACGCGCGCGTCGCGCGCGGCGCGTCCGCCGAAACGGCGGCGAGCGCGCCCAGCGCTTCCTGGGGGACGGCGCCTGAGCGCCAGAAATCGAGCCGCGCGGCAAGCTCCGGGTATTCCGCACGGTATTTTTTGTACATCTCCTCGTATGCGTGCCGCGCTTCGACCCCGCGGTGCGCGAGCGCCTCGAAGTGGGCGTAAACGTCCCTCGGGATTTCGAAGGGCGCGTAATGCCAGTTGAGGCGCGCCTTCATGTCGGCGACGCACTCCTCCCCGAGCGGCGCGCCGTGCGCGGCGTTGGAGCCTTCCTTCAACGTGCCGCGCGCGATCTCGGTGCTGACGATGATGAGCGAGGGTTTTTCGGTTTCAAGCCGCGCCTCCTCGATGGCGAGGCCCACGGCGTCGATGTCCTCGCCGTTCTCGACGCAGAGCACCTGCCAGCCCTGGGAGGCGAAGCGCGCGGCCACGTTCTCCGTAAAGGCGAGGTCCGTAGAGCCTTCTATCGTGATGCGGTTGCTGTCGTATAAGGCGATGAGCTTATGGAGTTTCTGCGTGCCGGCGAGGCTTGCCGCCTCGTAGGTGACGCCCTCCATCATGCAGCCGTCGCTCATGAGCACATAGGTGTGGTTGTCCACGACGGGGAAGCCCTCCCGGTTGAAGACGGCCGCCATGTGCGCTTCGGCCATCGCCATGCCCACCGCCATCGCGAAGCCCTGCCCGAGCGGGCCGGTCGTCGCCTCGACGCCTTTGGTGTGGCCGTATTCCGGGTGCCCAGGCGTGAGGCTGCCGTACTGGCGGAATTCGCGGATGTCGTCCATCGTAAGGCCGTAGCCGTACAGGTGCAGCAGCGCGTATTCGAGCATGGAGGCGTGTCCGGACGAGAGCACGAACCTGTCCCTCCCCGGCCATTCGGGATGCCTGGGATCGTGCCGCATGACGCTCCAGAGCGCATACGCCGCGGGAGCCGCGCCGATGGGCATGCCGGGATGACCGCTGTTGGCCTTTTGCACCGCGTCCGCCGCGAGCACGCGCATGGCGCTGATGGCCTTCGTTTCGATGGGTCTCATATGTTACCTCCGGTTTGCAATAATGGACCGCCTAAGGTATTATAGCATATCGACACGCGAAAGGAACGACGAAAATGCTGTATTTCGCTTTCATCGAAACCCCTCTGGGCCGCCTTATAGCGCTCGAAAAGGAGGGCGCGCTCCTGTATCTCGGCCGCGACGAAGCGCCGCCCGCGGGCGCGACGGAAGCATGGACGCCGCTTCTTTTGAGGCTGCGCCAGGAGCTTTCGGAATACTTCGAAGGGTCGCGGCAGGCTTTTGACATCCCCCTGGACCCGGGAGGAACCGCGTGGCGGAGGAAGTGCTGGGAAGGGCTCGTGAGCATCCCCTACGGCGAAACGCGCACATACGGCTGGCTCGCTTCTTACGCGGGCAATCCGCGCGGGGCGCGGGCGGCGGGCGGCGCGTGCCACGCGAACCCGATCCTCTTGCTCATCCCCTGCCACCGGGTCATCGGCGCGGACGGGTCGCTCACGGGCTTCGGCGCGGGCATGGGGATGAAGGAGCGCCTGTTGGAGCTCGAAAGGGCAAACGCTGCGCGATGATCCGCAAATATGCATAAAAAAGCGCGGCGCGACTTTTTTACGGGCCGTCCGCGATTTTACAAACATGCCACATTATGGATATCCGCTTAGCTTGCCACATATTAAAAAATGCGATACAATAAAATTTACTACGGAATCATTGTCTATCGTAAGGAGGGGGAGCGAATGCCGGGAATTCTCACGACGGAACTTGGCAGGATCAATATCCCGGACGATATCATAGCGACCATCGCGGGCTACGCCGCCACGGAAAACTATGGGATCGTCGGGATGAGCGCGAAGACCGCCGGCGACCAGTTTTGGCAGATCATCGGCGGGGATAACCAGAGGCGCGGCGTTAAAATCACGGCGTTCGGCGAGGATGCGATCGAGATCGACCTCTACGTGACGCTGATTTACGGCGCTTCGCTTCCTGCCGTGGCGCAAAACGCCATCGGCAATGTGCGCTATCGCGTGGAGGAGCTGACGGGCCTCAAGGTCAAAAACGTCAACGTCCACGTGGAAGGCGTCCGCGCATAAGGAACAGAAAGGGCGCGCGGGGCGGCCCTGCGCGTTCCGGGAGGTAAAAAAGATTGGAAAATACGGCAATCGGCGGGGCCATGTTCCGGGATATGCTCATCACCGGGACGGCGCTGCTGGATAAGAACAGGGCGCATATCGATTCGCTCAATGTATTTCCCGTGCCGGACGGCGATACCGGCTCCAACATGCTCATGACCATGCAGAGCGCGGTGCGGGAAATCAAGGAGTGCAGGAGCGATAAGGTGTCGGACATCGCGGCCGCGGCGTCGATGGGCTCCCTCAAAGGCGCGCGCGGCAATTCGGGCGTCATCCTTTCGCAGATTTTCCGCGGCTTCGCGCGCGCGCTCGCGGGCAAGGACGAAATGGACGGCGCGGCGCTTTCTCTGGCGCTGACGATGGGTACCGAGGCCGCCTACAAGGCGGTCATGAAGCCGAAGGAAGGCACCATGCTGACCGTGTCGCGGCTGATGGCGGAGGCCGTCGCCGAGGCGGGCGCGGCGGGCGCCAACGTGTATAAGCTCGTGGACGTGATGCTCGAGAGCGGCGACGCCGCTCTCAGACGCACGCCGGAGCTGCTGCCCGTGCTCAAGGAAGCGGGCGTGGTCGACTCGGGCGGCAAGGGCCTCCTGACGATCCTTCGCGGCTTCAAGATGGTGATGGACGGCGAGGAGGTCGACGATTACGTCGAGGAGGAGGAACCCCGCGCGCAGATCGCGCTTCCCGAGGAGGGCGCGGATTTCGAGGGACTGGACGAGATCGAATTCGGTTATTGTACGGAATTTTTCATCATCCGTTTGGATGACACATTTTGCGAGGCCGATCTCGACAAGTTCCGCGAAAAGCTCATGAAGATAGGCGATTCCGTAGTTGTCGCCAACGACGCGGGCTGCGTCAAGGTGCACGTGCACTCCAACTATCCCGGCAAGATCATCCAGCTCGCGCTCCGTCTGGGCGAGGTGGACAGGATTAAAATCGAGAACATGCGCGAGCAGAACCGCGAGCTTCTCGAAAACATGAAGAAGAACGAGAAGGAAAACGCGGTCGTCGCGGTCAGCGTGGGCCCCGGCCTCGAGGAGGTCTTCCGGGCGCTCGGCGTCACGGGCATCATCCCAGGCGGCCAGACCATGAACCCGAGCATCGAGAGCATCAACCGCGCCATCAGGAAGGTCAACGCGCGCAACGTGTTCGTTTTGCCCAACAACCCCAACATACTGCTCGCCGCGAGGCAGGCGGCGCAGCTTTCCGAGCGCAACGTCAAGGTCATTCCGACCAAAACGATGGTCGAGGGCATCGCATCGGCGCTCGCCTTCAGCGACGACGTCTCTTCGGACGACAACGCCGCGCAGATGGGCGACGCCATGGAAAACGTCCTCTCCGGCAGCGTCACCTATGCCGTCAGGGCCTCGCAGGTCAACGGCACGAAGATCGCCGAGGGCGACATCATCGGCCTGTTCGGCGGGGACATCGCCGAGGTCGGCACGAGCGTGGACGACGTGACGGTGCGCCTGCTTCGCCGCATGATGGATATGCGGCGGGGCGACGCCATCGTGACCCTCTTCTTCGGCGAGGGCATGGACGAGGACAACGCCAAGGCCATCATCGACATCGCCGCGAAGGAATACCCGCGCGGCGAATTCACCGTGCAGTACGGCGGCCAGCCGCTCTATTACTATCTGATCTCGGTCGAGTAAATGGCGGGCAAGCCGCTCACAAGCATCAGGGGAATCGGCCCGCGCCGCGCGGAAGCGCTCGGCAAGCTGGGCCTTTTCTCGTTAAACGACCTCGTGCGCTACGCGCCGCGGGATTACCTCGATTACGCGAAAGAATCCATCGCCTCGCTGTTGGAGCACGGCGCGGACGCCGCCGTCCGCGTGACGGTGGCGGGCCCCGCCAAACAGGTGCGCATACGGCGCGACTTCGTGATGACCGTCGCCCGCGCGCGGGACGAAGCAGGGAACGTGGAGCTCGTCTGGTACAACCAGCCCTACCGCGCGAAGTCCGTCGCGGCCGGCATGACGGCGTACGCCTGCGGCCGCGTCGACAGGCGGCGCGGGCTGAAGCTCGTCAACCCCGTTTTTTATGAGGAGCTTCCCGGCATCGTGCCCGTGTATCCCGTCGTCCGCGGCGTGTCGCAGAAGCTCGCGCGGGAAGCGGTCGCCGCGGCGCTGTCGGAATGCCTTCCTGAAATCGAGGAAACGCTCCCGGAGGAGCTCCTTTTTCGCTACGCGCTCATGCCGCTGCAGAAGGCGCTTTTCGCGATCCATAAGCCGCGCGATTTTGCCGAACTGGAAGGGGCGAGGCGCAGGCTCGCCTTCGAGGACATGCTGCTCTATTCGCTGATGGTCGCCCTCCTGCGCGACGCGCGGCGGAAAGCTTCCGGAAACGCGTTTCGCACGAGCGGCCTTCGGGAAGAATATTTATCAAAGCTGCCTTACTGCCCGACGCGCGCGCAGCTTCGCGCCATCGATGAAATCGCGCGCGACATGGCCGCGCCCGCGCAGATGAACCGGCTTTTGCAGGGGGACGTCGGCAGCGGGAAGACCGCCGTCGCGATGTACGCCATGTACGTCGCCCTGAAAAACGGCAAAAGCGCGGCGCTCATGGCGCCCACGGAAATACTCGCCCAGCAGCACTTCAGGACGCTGCAAACCGTGCTCGGCGAGGACGCGGTGCTGCTCCACGGCGGCATGAAGGCCGCCGAAAGGCGCGCGGCGGTGGAGAGGATCGGCGCGGGGCCCGCGGCGGTCGTGGGCACGCACGCGCTCATCGCGGAAAGGCTCGCCATCGACAACCTCGGCCTCGTCATTGCGGACGAGCAGCACCGCTTCGGCGTGCGCCAGCGCGCGGCCATCGGCAAAAAGGGCGGCGCGCCCGACACGCTCATCATGAGCGCCACGCCCATACCGCGCACGCTCTCGCTCATCCTCTACGGCGATCTCGACATCAGCGTGCTGGACGAGCTTCCCCCCGGCAGAAAACCCGTCCGGACGCGCGTGGTACCCGCCGCGAAGCGGGAGGACATGTATGCCTTCATCGAGGGCGAAATCAAAAAGGGCAGGCAGGCCTTCGCCGTGTGCCCGCTCATCGGGGAGAGCGACGCGCTCCTTGGCGTGCGCGGCGCCGAGGAGCTGTATGAGGAGCTTTCAAAAAAGCTCCACGCCAGGGTCGGCCTCATCCACGGCAGGCTGAAGGAGAAGGAAGCCGTCGCGGAGGCGTTCCGCCGGGGCGAGATCGACCTCGTCGTCGCGACGAGCGTCGTCGAGGTGGGCGTGGACGTGCCCAACGCCGCCGTCATGGTCGTGGAGAACGCGGAGCGCTTCGGCCTCTCGCAGCTCCACCAACTGCGCGGGCGCGTGGGCCGCGGAACCGAGGCGGCCTATTGTTTTCTTCTGAGCGGGGCGGAATCGGAAAGCGCCGGGGAGAGGCTTTCCATATTGGCCTCGACGGCGGACGGCTTCGAGATCGCGCGGCGGGACCTCGAACTGCGCGGCCCGGGCGAGTTCCTCGGCACGAGGCAGCACGGCATGGAGGGATTCTCCGCGGCGCGCTTCGCCGCCGACATGCGCTCCCTCAACGAGGCGCGCGAGGCGGCGGAAATGCTCCTGGCCGCGGAAGGCAGGGGCGCTGAAAGCCTTCTTGCCCGCGCGCGCGCGCTGCTTCTCGAGAAGGAAAACAGCGTCGCCAAGAATTGAAAAACCGCTTTTTGTCGTTTTTTTGCCGCTCGTTATGATTTAACCATTCGTACATTTATTTGCCATTCATAAACCTCATCGCATCCGTGAACTATAAAAACAGCATCACGGAAACGAAAGGAGGTGCACATATGACCAATAGTAACAGCGGCCAGCTGAGTGGCAGCAATCCGTACCAGACCAGCAACAGGGAAAACAAACAGAAGCTCGAGAGCTTCAAGAGCGAGGTCGCCAGTTCCCTCGGCGTGAATCTCAAGCAGGGCTATAACGGCGACATCACCGCGCGTCAGGCCGGTTCCATCGGCGGCGAGATGGTCAAGCGCATGATCGCTTATGCCGCGAACAACATGTCCCCCGGCTCCATGAAGTAAGCTCATTTAGCCAGGCACACGAAAAATGACGATTGACAATCATTCCTGAACAAGGGGCGGTTCCATTCTTCGGACGGGGCCGCCCGCCTTTTTTGAAAAAAGAGGGCCTGATAAGCGATCTTAACGCGACATTTATTGACATCGTTTTCACGCGGCGCTAAGATTGTGCCGTATGGATGCATTTTTTGACGAACTCTCCGAGACCCTTTCGCGCGACCCCGGCGAGCGCGGGCTGATGCGCTTTCTCCCCAAGCCCGATCCCGCTCGCGCGTACCATGAGCTTGCCCGCGTCCGGCGCGCGCTGATCGTGACGGGCTTTCCCGTGCGCTCCGCGCTCGACAGCCGCGTCAGCTGCGAGACGGACGGGCCCGTGGGCGCGGCGGACATGGCCTACGCGCTGACGCGCTGCGGCGTCGCCACGGCGGTCGTCAGCGACGAGGCGAGCTTCCCGCAGGTGCGCGCCGCGATCGACTGCCGCGCGCCGGAGGCGAAGCTTTACCTTCTCAAAAAAGGCGATCCCGCGGCGGCGAAGCGCCTGGCCGCGGACTTCAGACCCACGCACATACTGTCCATCGAGCGCCCCGGAAAGGCGCCGGACGGGCATTTCCACTCCGTGCGGGGCGCCGTGATCGACGACCTGCTCGCGGATACGGACCTCCTCTACGCGCTCGCGCGCGAGGCGGGCGCAATCGCCATCGCCATAGGCGACGGGGGCAACGAGCTGGGCACGGGCGCGCACCGCGAGGCCGTCTCCCGGCTGCTCCCCGGGGGCGGCGCCATCGCAGCGGCGCAGGATGCCGACATCACGCTCATGACCGGCGTTTCGAACTGGTGGGGCTGGGGGATCGCGGCCCTGCTCAGCGCGCGAGCGGGGCAGGACCTCCTCCCCTCGGACGCGCAGCAGACGCGCCTGATGCGCGCCGTGCTCGACGCGGGCGCGGTGGACGGCGTCACAAGGCTTCGTGCGATGAGCGTGGACAACCTCGCCCTCGACGTGCATCTCGAGGTGCTGGGACGCATCCGCGCGTCGCTTCGAAGCTATCTCGCCAGGAGGCATCGCCATGACTGATCTTTCAACTCTGGCTCCGCGCGAGGCGCGCAGGCTCATCCGCGAAGGAAAATTTGCCGGGCAGACCTCGGGCATGTGCCCGGGCTACGCGCAATGCAACCTCGCCGCCATCCCGAAGGAATACGCCGGGGACTTCCTCCGCTTCGCGCGACTCAATCCAAAGCCCTGCCCCGTATTGGAAGTCGTGCCCGCGGGGGAAAGGCTCACCCGGGAAATCGCTTCCGGCGCGGACGTTTCGCGCGATATCCCGAGGTACCGCGTTTACGAATACGGCGCGCTCACGGGGGAGTACGCGGACGCCTCCGCCCTCTGGCGGGAGGATCTCGTCGCATTCCTCATCGGCTGCAGCTTTTCCTTCGAGGACGCGCTGCTGCGCGCGGGGGTGCCCGTGCGCCACATCGAGGAGGGGCGCAATGTCCCTATGTTTAATACGAATATCCCGCTTGAAAGCGCGGGCGCGTTCAGCGGCAGCATGGTCGTGAGCATGCGGCCCATGGCGCGGGAGGAGGCTGAACGCGCCGTGGAGATCACCTCCCGCTTTCCGCGCGTGCACGGCGCGCCCGTCCACATCGGCCGGCCGGAGGAAATCGGCATCCGGGATATCGCGCGCCCCGACTACGGGGAGGCGGTGACGGTGAGGTCCGGCGAAATTCCGGTGTTCTGGGCGTGCGGCGTCACGCCGCAGGCGGCCGTCATGCGGGCGAAGCTGCCCTTTGTCATCACCCACGCGCCCGGGCATATGCTGATAACGGACACGCTCAACGCGGCGCTCGCCGGGGAAGGAAGGGGAACATGATGAAAATCGACTTCAACTGCGACCTTGGGGAACTCGCGGACGGCGGCGAGCTCGACGCGGCCGTGCTGCCCGAGATCACCTCGGCGAACGTGGCCTGCGGCTTCCACGCGGGCGGGCCCGCGGAAATGGAGCGCACCGTCGCCATGGCGAAGCTCTGCGGCTGCGCCGTCGGCGCGCATCCCGGCTTCCCGGATCGGGAGAACTTCGGCCGCACCGAGATAAACGCGAGCCCCGCCGAGGTCAAGGGCTACGTCGTCTATCAGCTCGGCGCGCTCGCGGCCTTCTGCCGCGCTGCGGACATGCGCATGAGCCACGTCAAGCCCCACGGCGCTCTCTACAACATGGCGGCGCGCGACTGCCGCCTCGCGGAGGCGATCTGCGAGGGGATCGTCAGCGTCGATCCTTCTCTCACATTGCTCGGCCTCTCCGGCAGCCTCATGGAAGAAGCCGCGCGCGACGCGGGCCTTCGCTTCGCGAGCGAGGTTTTCGCCGATAGAGGCTATCTGCCCGACGGCTCCCTCGTCCCGCGCGGGCGGCCCGGCGCGGTCATCGCCGACATGGAAACGATCGCCCGCCGCGTCGTGCGCATGGCGAAGGAGGGCGTCGTCGAGGCGGTCGACGGCACGCTCGTGCCCATCCGGGCCGACTCGGTCTGCCTGCACGGGGACAACCCGGGCGCCGCGGAGTTTGCGGCAAAGATCCGCATCGCGCTCGAGGAGGCCGGCGTCACGCTCGCCCCGCTCGCGGAGGTCGTACCGTGAGGGCGGTTCCCTGCGGCGACTGCGCCGTATCCCTCCGCTTCGGGGAGGGGATTTCCCCCGAAATCCACGCGCAAGTCATGGCGTACGCCGACGCCGTCATAAAGGCGCGCATCCCCGGCGTCGTCGAGCTCGTGCCGAGCTACTGCGCGCTCATGGTCCGCTACGATCCGCTCGCCCTGACCTATCGGGAAATCGCGGACGCGCTCTTATCCCTTAAGCCTGAAACGATCCAAACGAATGAAGCGGCCGAGGTCGTGGAGCTTCCCGTCTGCTACGGCGGGGAGTACGGCCCCGACCTCGCCTTCGTCGCCGAGCACGCAGGGCTTTCCGTCGGGGAAGCGGTCAGGCTCCACGCGGGCGTCGACTATCCCGTTTACATGCTGGGCTTCACTCCCGGCTTCCCGTACCTCGGCGGCATGGACGCAAGGCTCCACACGCCGCGCCTTCAAACGCCGCGCACGCGCGTCGAGGCGGGGAGCGTGGGCCTCGCGGGCGCGCAGACGGGCGTGTATCCCATGGCGTCTCCCGGCGGATGGCGCATCGTCGGCCGGACGCCGCTTTCGCTCTACGACCCCGCGCGGGAAGAGCCCTTCTTGCTCCGCCCGGGGCAGAAGCTCCGGTTCGTGCCCATTTCAGAGGAGGAATTCACGGCGCTGCGCGGAGGGAAACAGCCATGATCGAGATCCTTTCTCCCGGCCCGCTGACGACCGTGCAGGACGGCGGCAGGAGCGGCTACATGCGCTTTGGCGTCTCCCCCTCGGGCGCGATGGACAAATTCGCGCTCGCGCAGGCGAACCTGCTCGTCGGGAACGAGATGGGCGAGGGCGGCCTCGAGGCGACGCTTCTTACCCCGCAGCTGCGCTTCACGGAGGATACGCTCTTTTCGGCGACGGGCGGCAGGTGTGCGCTCTCCCTCGACGGAGAGCCCGTGCCGATGGACGCGGCCGTGCTCGCGCGCGCCGGGCAGACGCTCTTTTCCGCGCCGGTGACGCGCGGGTGCAGGACGTATTTCGCCTTCGCGGGCGGGCTTGGGCTCGAGCTCGCGCTCGGCAGCGTCTCCGCGGATAAAAAGGCGGGCGTAGGCGGGCTCGGGAACGGGGAGAAGCTCACAAAGGGCGACGTGCTCCCCAACCGCATGCCCGAAATCGCGCGCCTGTACGCGGGAAGGAAGCTCCCCGAAGGCGCGTGCGCCTGCCTGCCCAACGGGCCGGCGGCGCTGCGGACGGTCGAAGGCCCGCAATCGGACGCGCTGTCCGAAGAGGGGATGAGGGCTTTTTTTGAAAACGAGTACGTCGTTTCGCCCGAGAGCGACCGCATGGGCATCCGCTTTTTGGGCGAAAAACTCGCCTTTGCCGCGGGGCAGGACGGCAACATCGTCACGGACGCGGTCTTTTCCGGCGCGGTGCAGGTCACGGGCGCGGGGCTGCCCATCCTCATGACGGCGGACGCGCAGACGACGGGCGGGTACGCGAAGCCCGCGTGGGTGATAAGCGTGGATCTCCCCGTCGCGGCGCAGCTTCGCCCCGGCGACAGGGTGCGCTTTACGCGCTGCTCCATGGAGGACGCGCAGCGGGAAGCCCGCGGGCGGGCGGCCTGGCTTTCCCAAATCGCGGAAGGCTGGCGAACGAGAAAAATGCACGTGAAAGCGGCGGGCAGGGCTTATGAAATTTCGGTGACTGAAGTATTTTCGTATTGACTTCGCGGCTGGAAATCTATATACTTTTTAGAAGAAAAAGTAGATATAAACGATAGAGGCGCGGAAGGATAAGGTAGCAGCCGCATGCTAAGGGCCGGGAGCCCGATGGCGGCGCGAATGTACCTCCGCCGAAAGCGAAAATGCGACCCGCGCGTTTGGCTTGGCTACGGCGCCCAGTGCGACGTGACTGTCATCTGATGGTAGATGAAGCGCTATCGATGCGGCTTTACAGGCGGCGTTGGTAGCGTTTATTCTTTATCTTGGATGGTGCGCTATCCGTTGGCCGTGCAGCCTTCGGTGCGCGCCGTTTTGCCTTTAAAAAGGCATCAAACCGAGCTTTTTCACATGGACGGACATAAATCATCGACAAGGAGGAACACGAAATGGCAGAAGGAAAGATCACCTCGACGATCCGCCTGAGGATGGGCGCGGAGGACGCGCACTACGGCGGAAATTTGGTGGACGGCGCGCATATGCTGCACCTGTTCGGCGATGTGGCGACGGAGCTTCTCATCATCAACGACGGGGACGAGGGCCTTTTCAAGGCGTACGACATGGTGGAATTCCTCGCGCCCGTGTACGCCGGGGATTTCATCGAGGCGTACGGCGAAATCGTGAGCTGCGGCAACACCTCGAGGAAGATGGTCTTCGAGGCGAGGAAGGTCATCTCCCCGCGGCCCGACGTCAACGATTCCGCCGCGGACGTGCTCGCGCAACCCGTTGTGGTCTGCCGCGCGAGCGGCACCTGCGTGGTGCTCAAGGACAGGCAGAGAGGGCAGGCGAAATAAAATCCCCGCCCGGCGGGGAAAACCATTAGAAAGGAGATACGATGGAAAAGCTCATCATCACCGCGGCCATCTGCGGCGCGGAGGTCACAAAGAAACAGAACCCCAACGTTCCCTATACCGTCGGGGAGATGGTGCGGGAGGCGAAAAGCGCGCGGGACGCGGGCGCGGCGATCATCCACGTGCACGTGCGCTTCGACGACGGCACCCCCACGCAGGACCGCGAGCGCTTCCGCGTCGTGCTGGACGCGATCAAAACGGAAGTACCCGACGCGATCCTCATCCCCTCGACCGGCGGCGCGACCGGCATGACCCCGGAGGAGCGCCTCCAGCCCACCGAGCTCTTCCCCGAGATGGCGACGCTCGATTGCGGCACCTGCAACTTCGGCGACGAGGTGTTTGAGAACACCATGCCCACCATGCGCGCGTTCGGGCGCCGCATGATCGAAAACGGCATCAAGCCCGAATACGAATGCTTCGAAATGGGACATCTGGACACCATATTAACCATGGCGAGGAAGGGCGAGGTGCCCGGCGCTCCCATGCATTTCAACTTCGTGCTGGGCGTCCCCGGCTGCGCGCCGGCGACGGTCAAGAACCTCGTGTGGCTTGCGGACGGCATCCCCGCCGGCTCCACATGGACCGCCACGGGCGTGGGCCGCAGCGCCTTCACGCTCGCCGCGCCCGCCATCGTCATGGGCGGCAACGTGCGCGTGGGCTTCGAGGATAACCTCTACCTCTCCCGCGGCGTGCTCGCAAAGAGCAACGGCGAACTGGTCGAGAAGGTCGTGCGCCTCTCCCGCGAGCTCGGGCGCGACATCGCGAGCCCCGCGGAGGCGCGCGAGATCCTTTCCATCAAGGCGAGGCAATAAACGGAAACACAACCGAACTTAAAAAAATACAAATATAACAGGAGGAACCGGTTTATGGCAATGAAAGGCAACAAGTACGGAACCCACCGCGTGATCGAGCCCCAGGGCGTGCTGACCCAGGCCGCTTATAAGATCGACAACGACATGACGAAGCTCTACTCCAACGAGATCATGTGCGACGTCATCTCCCTCAACATCGACTCCGCCTCCTTCACGCAGATCGAGGAAGTCTGCGGCGGCGACGAAGAGAAGATCGGCGAGATGATCATGGGCATCGTCGCGGAGCGCGGCAAGCAGCAGAACCCCGTCACCGGCAGCGGCGGCATGTTCATCGGCCGCATCAGCTACATCGGCGAGGATCTCAGGGATCGCGACCTGAAGGTCGGCGACAAGATCGCCTCCCTCGTTTCCCTCTCCCTCACCCCGCTTCGCATCGATAAGATCAAGGCCATCCACAAGGAAATCGACCGCGTGGACATCGAGGGCAAGGCCATCCTCTTCGAGAGCGGCATCTACGCCAAGCTGCCCGACGACATGAGCGAGGCGCTCGCGCTCGCGGCGCTCGACGTGGCGGGCGCGCCCGCGCAGGCCCGCAAGCTCCCCAAGGAGGGCGACAGCGTCCTCATCCTCGGCGCGAACGGAAAGAGCGGCGTGCTGTGCGGCTACGAGGCCATGAAGAAGGTCGGCTCCAGCGGCAACGTCGTGGGCGTCGTGAGGAACCCCAAGCAGGTTGACGCTCTCATGGAGCTCGGCGTCTATCACAAGGTCATCGTCGCCAGCGCCACGGAGCCCGTCGCGGTGCTCGAGGCGGCGCTCGCGGCCAATGACGGCCGTGAGTACGACGTTTCCATCAGCTGCGTCAACATCGAGGCCTGCGAGATGAGCGCGATCCTCCCCGTGAAGGACCTCGGCATCGTCTACTTCTTCTCCATGGCGACCAGCTTCACCAGGGCGGCCCTCGGCGCCCAGGGCATCGGCAAGGACGTCATGATGATCGTCGGCAACGGCTACGCCAAGGACCACGCCGAAATCACCCTCAACGTGCTGCGCGAGAGCCCGAAGCTCAGGAAGCTCTTCGACGAGAAGTACTGCTAAGAAGAAAGACTTGCAAACGGGCGGGGCGGATTCTAATCGATCCGCCCGTCCGCGTCAACCGACGTCCAGCTCATATTCCCATATCATTAGAAAAGGAGAGAAAACGATGAGAAAAAGCAGAGAAAACGGCCTTTTCATCGATGTGCCCGACGAGAAGTGGAACGACTGGCACTGGCAGGTCGCCAACCGCATCGAGACGCTCGAGGACCTCAAGAAGTACATCAAGCTGACCCCCGAGGAGGAGGAGGGCATCACGGCCACGCTGGGCAAGCTTCGCATGGCCATCACGCCCTATTACCTCTCCCTCATCGACCTCGACGATCCCTTCGACCCCATCCGCAAGCAGGCCATCCCCACCGAGAACGAAATCAGCTTCGCGCCCTATGAGGACGCCGACCCCCTGCATGAGGACACGGACTCCCCCTGCCCGGGCCTGACCCACAGGTATCCGGACCGGGTGCTGCTGCTCATCACGGACCAGTGCTCCATGTACTGCCGCCACTGCACGCGCCGCCGCTTCGCGGGCCAGCACGACGCCTCCGTCCCCGTCAGGCAGATCGACGCCTGCATCGAGTATGTCCGCAACCACCCCGAGGTGCGCGACGTGCTGCTCTCGGGCGGCGACTGCCTCATGGTCAGCGACGACACGCTCGACTACATCATGGGCGAGTTGCGCAAGATCCCGCACGTCGAGATCGTGCGCCTCGGCTCCCGCACGCCGGTCGTGATGCCGCAGAGGGTCACCCCAGGCCTGTGCGAGGTGCTCAGGAAGCACCACCCCGTGTGGCTCAACACCCACTTCAACCATCCGCGCGAAATCACAGAGGAAGCCGCGAAGGCCTGCGCCATGCTCGCCGACGCCGGCGTCCCCCTGGGCAACCAGAGCGTGCTGCTCGCGGGCGTCAACGACTGCGTGCACGTCATGCTGAAGCTCGTCAACGAGCTCGTGCGCATCCGCGTCCGCCCGTACTACATTTACGTCTGCGATCCCTCGCTGGGGCTCTCGCACTTCCGCACGCCGGTCTCCAAAGGCATCGAGATCATGGAGGCGCTGCGCGGCCATACGAGCGGCTTCTGCGTGCCCACCTTCGTCGTGGACGCGCCGGGCGGCGGCGGCAAGACCCCCGTCATGCCCAACTACATCGTCAGCCAGACCCCGCGCAAGGTGATCCTCCGCAATTTCGAGGGGGTTATCACGACCTATACCGAGCCCGAGTGCTACAAAAACGAGTGCCATTGCGACGTCTGCGCCGGCAAGCGCAAGGTGGCGCCCAAAACCGGCGTCGCGGGGCTCGCGCAGGGCATCGAGCAGAAATACCTCGAGCCCACGAAGATGCTGCGCAAGGAGCGCTACGCCGACAGGCAGAAGGAAAACAGGTAAAATCATAAGCTTGGATGCGGGGAAACGATTTTTCGTTTCCCTGCAAGCCATATGCGGACGGGAGGATCAATCAATGCAAAGCAAACTGAACCTGAACCGCGCGCTCGTTGACAAGGCGCGCGCGAGCGCTGCGGCCATCGCCGCGGAAACGCAGCGCTTCATCGACGTGCACACCACCGTCACCGTCGAGCGCGCGGTCTGCCGCCTCTTGGGCATCGACGGGGTGAACGAGATGGACGTGCCCCTGCCCAACGTCGTTGTGGACCACCTGAAGGCGAAGGGCATACTCGCGGGCGGCGCCGCGTGGTATATCGGCGGCGCCATGCTGGAAACCGGCCTCGGCCCGCAGGCGGTCGCCGAGGGGATCAGCCGGGAGGAAATCGACCTCGCGCGGATGCCCGCGCACTCCGCCGGGGAGATCCGCGCGGCCATCATGCCCGTCGCGGAGGAAACGGCCGCGCGCATCCGCAAAAACGTCGGCCGCCGCCGCGAATACCTCGCGAATTTCGGCGACAAGACGGATCCGTACCTCTACATCATCGTCGCCACGGGCAACATCTTTGAGGACATCGTGCAGGCGAAAGCCGCCGCCAAGCAGGGCGCGGACATCATCGCCGTCATCCGCACGACGGGCCAGTCCCTGCTCGACTACGTGCCCTACGGCGCGACTACCGAGGGCTTCGGCGGCACCTACGCCACGCAGGAGAACTTCCGCCTGATGCGCGCCGCGCTCGACGAGGTGGGCGAGGAGGAGGGCCGCTACATCCGGCTGTGCAACTACTGCTCGGGCCTGTGCATGCCCGAAATCGCGGCGATGGGCGCGCTCGAAAGGCTCGACGTGATGCTCAACGACGCGCTCTACGGCATACTCTTCCGCGACATCAACCCGCAGCGCACCATCATCGACCAGTTCTTCTCCCGCGTCATCAACTCCTACGCGGGCGTCATCATCAACACCGGCGAGGATAACTACCTCACTACGGCGGACGCGGTCGAGGAGGCGCACACGGTGCTGGCGAGCCAGTTCCTCAACGAGCAGTTCGCGCTCTGCGCGGGCCTGCCCGAGGAGCAGATGGGCCTCGGCCACGCGTTTGAGATTTCACCCGACGTGGAGAACGGCTTCCTCTACGAGCTCGCGCAGGCGCAGATGGCGCGCGAAATCTTCCCCAAGGCGCCGCTCAAGTACATGCCGCCCACCAAGTTCATGACGGGCGACATCTTCCGCGGGCAGGTGCAAAACGCGCTGTTCAACATCGTGACCATACTCACCAAACAGAAACTGCATCTTTTGGGCATGCTCACCGAGGCGATCCACACGCCCTTCATGAGCGACCGCGCGCTTTCGATCGAGAACGCGCAGTATATCTTCCGCACGATGCACGACCTCGGCGACGAGCTCGTGTACAAGGAGGGCGGCATCATGCAGACCCGCGCGGACGAGGTGCTGAGAAAGGCGACCGAGCTTTTGGGCGATATGGAGCACATCGGCCTCTTCGCGACGCTCGAGCGCGGCACGTTCGCGGACATCAAGCGCGCGCGCACGGGCGGCAAGGGCCTCAACGGCGTCGTCACCAAGGATGAGAACTATTTTAACCCGTTCGTGGAACTGATGAAGGGGGTGCGTTTCTAATGAGCAGCGGACTGTACAACACCCACAAGAACGAATTCGACAAAACGCTCGACCTGACCAAGCTCCGCCCCTACGGGGACACCATGAACGACGGCAAGGTGCAATTGAGCTTCACCCTCCCCGTCAAGAACGACGACAAGGGGCAGGAGGCCGCGCGCCAGCTCGCCAAGCTCATGGGCTTCCCGGAGCCTTCGGTGGCGCTCGCAAAGGCGCTCGATAAGGAGTACACCTTCTATGTGGTGTACGGCTCCACGGCGCACAGCGTGGATTATACCGCCATCCACGTGCAGGCGGTGGAGTCCGAAACCATGGGCATGGAGGAGGTCAGCGAGTACATTCGCAAGAACATCGGCCGCAAGGTGGTCGTGGTCGGCGCCTCGACGGGGACCGACGCGCACACCGTGGGCATAGACGCCATCATGAACCAGAAGGGCTTCGCGGGCCATTACGGCCTCGAGCGCTACGAGATGATCGAGGCGTACAACCTCGGCGCGCAGGTGCCCAACGAGGAGTTCATCCAAAAGGCGGTCGAGCTGGGCGCGGACGTGCTGCTCGTGTCGCAGACCGTCACGCAGAAGGACGTGCACATCGAAAACCTGACGGAGCTCATAGAGCTTCTCGAGGCGGAGGGATTGCGCGACAGGTTCATCGTCATTTGCGGCGGCGCGCGCATCACGCACGAGCTCGCCAAGGAGCTGGGCTACGACGCGGGCTTCGGCCCCCAGAAGTACGCCGACGACGTCGCCTCCTTCGCCGTGGAAGAACTCTGCAAACGAAAGAAGGAGGGCGGATAATGCAGTATTTACTCCTTGAAAAGCGCGGGCACGTCGGCATCCTGACGATCAACAGGCCGGAGGCGTACAACGCGCTCAACACGGCGGTGCTCGCCGAAATCGGCGCGGCTGCCGACGAGATGCGGCAAGATCCGGAGATCCGTGCGCTCGTCGTGACGGGCGCGGGCAAAGCGTTCGTCGCGGGCGCGGACATCTCAGAGATGATGGATCTGGACGAGGCCGGCGCCGCCGCGTTCGCGCGGGCCGGGCACGATGCGTTCGGGAAACTCGACGACCTGCCCATCCCCGTGATCGCCGCCATCAACGGCTTCGCGCTCGGCGGCGGGCTGGAGCTGGCGCTGTGCTGCGACATCCGCGTCGCCTCCGAGAAGGCGAAGCTCGGGCAGCCCGAGGTGACGCTCGGCATCACGCCGGGCTTCGGCGGCACGCAGAGGCTCCCGCGCGCCGTCGGCGCGTCGAACGCCATGATGCTGATTTTGACCGGAACGCCCGTCACCGCGCAGGAGGCGCTCGGCATGGGGCTCGTCAGCGCGGTGTATCCGGGAGAAAACCTGATGGAAGCGGCGCTGGCTTTGGCCGGCACCATCGCGGCCAACGCGCCCGTCGCGGTGAGAGCCAGCAAAAATGCCATCAGTATAGGGCTTGACAGATTTTTAACAAATGATTTAGAATGGGAGACGCGGCTGTTCTCCGAATGTTTCACAACCTCGGACCAGCGCATGGCGATGCGCGCGTTCGTCGAAAAGAAACCCAAGAGCGAATTTAAAGGAGAATGACTATGGGTGAGCAGATAGCAGTGATCGGCGCGGGAACCATGGGGCTCGACATCGCCCAGTGCTTCGCCGCGGCAGGCAGGAAAGTCGTCGTGCGCGACATGAACGACGCGATCGTCTCCGCCGCCAAAGCGCGGCTGACGGGCGCGCTCGAAAAGCGCGTGGCACGCGGCAAGCTCGCGGCGGAGGAGATGGATAAGCTCCTCCATAACATCGCGTTCACGACGGAGCTTGCGGATTGCGCCGGGGCAGGGCTCGTGGTCGAGGCCATCGTGGAAAAGGTTGAAGTTAAAAAAGAGCTGTTCGCGGCGCTCTCGAAGCTGTGCGCGCCGGACGCGGTGCTCGCCTCCAACACGAGCTCCATCTCCATCACGGAAATCGCCTCCGCGGCGACGAATCCCGAGCGCGTGATCGGCATGCATTTCTTTAACCCCGCGACGGTGATGAAGCTCGTCGAGATCATCCGCGGCGCGTTCACGTCCGATGCGACCTTCGCCCTCGTCAAGGCTGAGGCCGAGGCGATCGGCAAGACGCCCGTCGAGGTCAACGAGGCGCCCGGCTTCGTGGTGAACCGCCTGCTCATCCCCATGCTCAACGAGGCGATCGGCCTCTGGGCGGAGGGGGTCGCGAGCGCGGCGGATATCGACACCGCGATGAAGCTCGGCTGCAACCATCCCATGGGGCCTCTCGAGCTCGCGGACATGGTGGGGCTCGACGTGGTGCTCTCCATCATGGAGACTCTCTCGCGCGAGACGGGCGAGGATAAGTACCGTCCGCACACGAAGCTGCGCAAGCTGGTGCGCGCAGGCGCGCTGGGCAGGAAAGCCGGCAAGGGCATTTACGACTATCAGTAAGCGCCCCTGCTGAGAATATAAGGATCAGGAGTGAATGCACAATGGAGTTCAGTCTGTCTGCGGAGCACGAGATGCTGCGCGAGATGTACCGCAAGTTCGCCGAGAACGAGGTGAAGCCCATCGCCGAGGAGATCGACGAGGAAGAACGCTTCCCCGTGGAATCCGTGAAGAAGCTCGCGCGCTACGGCATGATGGGGATCCCCTTTCCCAGGGAATACGGCGGGGCGGGCGGGGACGTGCTCGCCTACGTGCTTGCGGTCGAGGAGCTTTCGAAGGTCTGCGGCACGACGGGCGTCGTCGTGTCCGCGCACACCTCGCTCTGCGCCGCGCCCATCTATGAAAACGGGACCGAGGCGCAAAAGCGGCAATATCTTCCCAAGCTTCTTTCGGGCGAGTGGCTCGGCGCGTTCGGCCTCACCGAGGCGGACGCGGGCACGGACGCATCCGGCCAGCAGACGATTGCCGTGCTCGAAGGGGACCATTATGTCCTCAACGGCACGAAGATTTTCATCACGAACGCGGGCTACGCGGACCTTTACATCATTTTCGCCATGACGGATAAGTCGAAGGGCACCCGCGGCATCAGCGCGTTCATCGTCGAAAAGACCTTCCCGGGCTTCTCGGTGGGGAAGAAGGAAAAGAAGATGGGCATCCGCGCGAGCTCCACCTGCGAGCTCGTGATGGAGAACTGCATCGTCCCCGCCGGGAACCTCCTGGGCAAGGAAGGCAGGGGGTTTGCCATCGCGATGAAGACGCTCGACGGCGGCCGCATCGGCGTCGCCGCGCAGGCGCTCGGCATCGGCGAGGGCGCCGTGGAGGAGAGCATCAAATACGTGAAGGAGCGCAAGCAGTTCGGGAAGCGCATCAGCGAGTTTCAGAATACGCAGTTCCAGCTTGCGGATATGCATACGCGCATGAAGGCCGCCCAGTATCTCGTATATGCCGCGGCGATGAAGAAGCAGGCGCATCAGGAGGCCGAGCTTTGCGGCGGGAAGGCGGAACCCTATTCCGTGGACGCTTCCATGGCGAAGCTTTTCGCCTCCGAGGCGTCGAGCGACGTCACCCGCAGGGCCGTGCAGCTTTTCGGCGGGTACGGCTACACCCGCGAGTATCCCGTGGAGCGCATGATGCGCGACGCGAAGATTACGGAGATATACGAAGGCACGTCCGAGGTGCAGCGCATGGTCATCGCCGCGAACCTCGGCGTGAATTAAGGAGGCGGCTATGAAGATCATCGTATGCGTCAAGCAGGTTCCGGATACTTCCGGCAAGGTGGCCGTCAACCCCGACGGCACGCTGAACCGCGCCTCCATGCCCACCATCACCAACCCGGACGATATGAACGCCATCGAAGCCGCGCTCAAGCTCAAGGATGAGACCGGCTGCAAGGTGATCGCCGTTTCCATGGGCCCGCAGACCGCCATGAAGATGCTCCGCGAGATCATCGCCATGGGCGCGGACGAGGGCGTGCTCATCTCCTCCCGCGAGTTCGGCGGCTCGGACACCTACGCCACGAGCCAGATCATCGCCGCCGCCATCCACAAGATCGGCCTCGAGGAGGACGATATCGTGCTCTGCGGCCGCCAGGCCATCGACGGCGACACCGCGCAGGTCGGCCCGCAGATCGCCGAAAAGCTCAACCTCCCGCAGGTGACCTACTGCGCGGAGCTTCGCAAAGAGGGGGATACCCTCGTCGTGAAGCGCATGCTCGAGGACGGCTACATGACCGTCAGGGTCAAGACGCCTTGCCTCGTCACCTGCATCAAGGAGCTCAACCAGCCGCGCTACATGAGCGTCGCCGGCGTATTCGGGTGCTTCAAAAAGCCGGTGACGGTGTTCGACTACGAAGCGCTCAAGGACGAACCTCTCATCGATCAGACCACGATTGGACTCAAGGGCTCGCCCACCAACATCTTCAAGTCCTTCACGCCGCCGCCCAAGGGGGTCGGCACGATGCTGGAGGGCGCCGACAGGGAAGCCTGTGAGAAGCTTGCCGGCATGCTTGCCGCCAGGCACATCATCTGATCAGCTGATCGAAGGGAGAATGAATATGGCTTACAACAGCATGGATATAACCGCCTTCAAGGACGTCTGGGTGTTTTGCGAGCAGCGCGAAGGCAAGCTCATGCCCACAGACTTCGAGCTCGTCTCCGAAGGGCGCAAGCTTGCGGACGAGCTGGGCGTCAACCTCGTAGGGCTGCTGCTCGGCGAGAACGTCGAGTGCCTCGCGCGCGAAATCGGCGGCTACGGCGCGGACAGCGTGATCGTATGCGAGCACCCGCTTTTGAAAACCTATACGACGGACGCGTACGCGAAGGTCGTGTGCGACGCGATTCGCGAGTTTAAACCGGAGGTGTTCCTCATCGGCGCCTCGACCATCGGGCGCGACCTCGGCCCGCGCTGCGCTGCGCGGCTCCATACCGGCCTTTGCGCCGACTGCACGCACCTCGACGTCGACGTGGCCAAATACGTCGAATTCCTGCGCGCGTCCTCCACGCTCGACGTGGACAACATGGCCTTCGACCTCGCCGACCGCAACCTCAAGATGACGCGCCCGGCGTTCGGCGGCCACCTGATGGCCTCCATCATCTGCCCGCGCTTCCGCCCCGCGATGGCGACGGTGCGCCCCGGCGTCATGAAGCGGGCCCCGTTCTGCGAGGAGAAGGCGGACGCCGTAAAGGTCGTCCGCGCGAAGGTCGAGCTCTCCGAGGACGACATCAAAACCGAGGTCGTCGAGGTGGTCAAGGCCGCGAAGAAGCTCGTGGACCTCGTGGGCGCGGACTATGTCGTCTCCGTGGGCCGCGGCATCAGCAAGAACGTCGAACTCGGCCTAAAGCTCGCAGAGGAACTCGCCGGGGAGCTCGGCGGCGTCGTGGGCGGCTCCCGCGCGGTCATCGACAGCGGCTGGCTCTCGGCCGACCACCAGGTCGGGCAGACGGGCAAGACCGTGCACCCCAAGGTGTACGTCGCGCTGGGCATCTCCGGCGCCATCCAGCACAAGGCGGGCATGCAGGATTCCGAGTGCATCATCGCCGTCAACGCGAATCCCGGCGCGCCCATCTTCGAAATCGCGGATTACGGCATCTGCGGCGACCTGTTCAAGGTGGGGCCCCAGCTCGTCGAGGCGATCCGCAAGGTCCGCGCCGAAAAGGACCGGACGGTATTGGGCTGCGAGAGCTGAGAAATCAAAGAAAATGCGATTCGGGGCCGATATTTTGTCGGCCCCGGAGCATATCGTCTGAATGGAATTGCGCCCGCGCGCTTGACAATTCATCTGTAACCGATATAATTACAGTATATATCCAGTACATTATGGGAGGTTTATCGTATGTGTGAGGTCAAATTCTATCGTTGCAGGCATTGCGGGAATCTCGTGGGCATGATCCACGCGTCCGGCGTGCCCATCATCTGCTGCGGCGAGCCGATGGAACTGCTCGAAGCCAACACGGTCGACGCGAGCTATGAGAAGCACGTGCCCGCGGTCGAAGTCGAGGGCGACAAGGTCACCGTCAAGGTCGGCAGCGTCCCGCACCCCATGCTGCCCGAGCACCACATCGCGTGGATCTATCTCCAGACCGAGAAGGGCGGCCAGCGCAAGTGCCTCGAGGTCGGCGGCGCGCCGGAAGCCTGCTTCAAGCTCGCCTGCGGCGACAAGCCCGTCGCGGCGTTCGAGTACTGCAACCTCCACGGCCTGTGGAAGAAGGACATTTAAGGCGCTTCGCCTTCAAAAAAGCGGCTGACGCCGCTTTTTTGATAATCTTGCCGGGCGTTGACATTCCGGTGCAATGCCGCTATAATGGCTCAAAGGCAATGAACGGGGATGTAGCCTCCCAAACGCGTAGAAGAGAGTGACGGCCGTGGCTGTGAGCCGTCTTGCGCCGGGGACGCGAAGGACGCTCCGGGAGCCGCCGCGAAGAAAATGCGCGGCCGAATTCCCGCGTTAAGGGGCAAAGAGGGGTTTTTAAAGAAACCCAATCAGGGTGGTACCGCGGGTCCTCCGTCCCTATGGATGGAGGACCCTATTTTTATCAGGCGAGGTGAACCATGCAATATCAGGCGCCCAAGGGGATGAAGGACGTTTCTCCCAAAGAGAGCTACAAGTGGCAGTACGCGGAAGCGCTCGCGCGCGAAGTCTGCGCGGCGTACGGCTTTTTGGAGACGCGCACGCCCGTCCTCGAGCATACGGAGCTTTTCCAGCGCGGCGTGGGGGACACCACGGACATCGTGCAGAAGGAGATGTACACCTTCCTCGACAAGGGCGGCCGCTCCGTGACCCTCAAGCCCGAGGGCACGGCGGGCGCGGTGCGCATGTTCCTCGAGAACAAACTGTTCTCAGAGGCTCAGCCAACCAAAATGTATTATCTCTACTGTCCGGTCTTCCGCTATGAGAAGCCGCAGGCGGGCAGGCTGCGCGAGCATCACCAGTTCGGCGTGGAGATCTTCGGCGCGCCGCGCGCGAGCGCGGACGCGGAGGTCATCGCACTCGCGTGCGCCCTGCTTGGGAAGCTTGGCGTGGAGCAGCTCTCCGTCAACATCAACAGCATCGGCTGCCCGGAATGCCGCAGGGTCTATAACGAGGCGCTCCGCGCCCATCTCGAGGTCAATTACGGCGCGCTGTGCGAAACGTGCAAAACGCGCTTCGAGAAAAACCCCCTTCGCATCCTCGACTGCAAGGAGGAGAGGTGCGCGGCCATCGTCGAAAGCGCGCCCCGGGTGCTCGATTATCTGTGCGCGGACTGCGCGGACCATTTCGCGGAGTTGAAGTCCTGCCTCGAGGCGCTCGGGATCGCCTACTGGGTCGACCCCATGATCGTGCGCGGCCTTGATTATTACACGAAGACCGTGTTTGAAATCATCTCCACCGAGGGCGCGTACAAGGGCACCGTCTGCGGCGGCGGCCGGTACGACAAGCTCATTTCGGAGCTCGGCGGTCCCGAGATGCCCGCCGTGGGATTCGGCATGGGCATGGAGAGGCTCCTGCTCGTGGCGGAGAGCTTCCGCCCCATCCCGGAGCCGAAGCCGGTCGACGTCTATGTCGCCGCCATGGGGGGTGATGCGCGCGCAGCGGGGCTCCGCCTCGTCGGCGCGCTGCGAGATTCGGGCGTTTGCGCCGAGTTCGACCATGTGGGCAGGAGCTTTAAGGCGCAGTTCAAGTACGCGGATAAGCTCGGCGCGAGGTTTACGGCGATCCTCGGAGAGGACGAGCTCGCGCGGGGTATCATAAAATTGAAGGATATGGCGGATGGCGTTGAGCGGGAGCTCCCGCTTGACGGCGTCGACCAGATCAAAAAACGGATAGACGAAAAGAATTGAAAGAGGACGAAGATATGTCGGAGCTTTTACAGGGATGGAAACGGACCCACAGGTGCGCGGAGATATCCGCCGCGGATGTGGGGCAAGAAGCGCTCATGATGGGCTGGGCGGGAACGTGGCGCAACCTCGGTTCGCTCATCTTCATCGGCCTAAGGGACAGGAGCGGCGTCATGCAGGTGGTGTTCGACGAGTCGACGCTGCCGCACGAGGTGTTCGAGAGCGCGGAGAGCATCCGGAGCGAATTCGCCATCGCCGTTCGCGGCGTGCTGCGCCTTCGCAAGCCCGAGATGGTCAATAAAGACATGAAGACGGGCGAGTACGAGCTCGAGGCGAAGGAATTGAAAATCCTCAGCCGCGCGCAGACGCCGCCCTTCTATATCGACGACGGCGTCAACACGCAGGAGCAGTTGCGGCTCAAATACCGCTATCTCGACCTGCGCCGCCCGCGGCTGCAGCAGATCCTCGCGGCCCGCCACAAGATCATGCAGATCACGCGCCGCTATTACGACGGCCAGGGTTTCCTCGAGATCGAAACGCCCGTTTTGTGCAAGTCCACGCCGGAGGGCGCGCGCGACTACCTCGTGCCCAGCCGCGTGCATCCGGGCGAGTTCTACGCGCTGCCCCAGAGCCCGCAGCAGTATAAGCAGCTTTTGATGATCGCGGGCTTCGACCGGTATTTTCAGATCGCCCGGTGCTTCCGCGACGAGGACCTGCGCGCCGACCGCCAGCCGGAGTTCACGCAGATCGATATCGAGATGAGCTTCGTGGACGAGGACGACGTCATGACCGTCAACGAGGGCTTCATCGCCGAGCTCCTGCGAGAAGTAAAGGGCGTGGAGGTCCAATTGCCGCTTCGCCGCATGACCTGGCGCGAGGCGATGGACCGCTTCGGCTCCGACAAGCCCGACCTCCGCTTCGGCCTCGAATTGATCGACGTCACAAACGAGGTCCGGGGCAGCGGCTTTTCGGTTTTCGAGGGCGCCATAGAGGGCGGCGGCAGCGTGCGCTGCATTCGCGTGCCCGGCGGAGCCGAGAAGTTTTCCCGCAAGCGCATCGACGAGCTTGCCGAGTTCGTCAAAACATACAGGGCGAAGGGCCTCGCGTGGCTCGGCATGAAGAGCGAGGGGATGCAGTGCTCGTTCGCGAAGTTCCTCTCGCCCGCGCAGCTCGCCGCCGTGATAAAAAAGGCGGAGGTGGAAACCGGGGATATCGTCTTCTTCATCGCGGACGCGAACGAGGAGACGGTCTTCGCCTCGCTGGGCGCGCTGCGTCTCGAGTTGGGCCGCAGCCTCGGCCTCGTCGACGAGAGCCGCTACGAGCTTCTGTGGGTCACCGAATTCCCGCTGCTCGAGTGGGATGAGGAGGAAGGGCGCTTCATGGCAAAGCACCACCCCTTCACCAGCCCGCGCGACGAGGACATCGAGCTCATGGAGACCGACCCCGGGAAAGTACGCGCCAAGGCGTACGACATGGTCATGAACGGCAGCGAGATCGGCGGCGGCTCCATCCGCATCCATTCGCCCGAATTGCAGGAGAGGATGTTCAAGGCCATCGGCTTCTCCCATGAGGCCGCGTGGAAGCGCTTTGGCTATTTCATGGAGGCATTCAAGTACGGCACGCCCCCGCACGGCGGCCTCGCCTTCGGCCTCGATCGGATCGTGATGCAGCTCACCGGCACCGGCAACATCCGCGAGGTCATCGCCTTCCCCAAGATACAGACCGCGGCGTGCCTCATGACGGAAGCGCCGGGTCCCGTGGACGACAAGCAGCTTAACGAACTGCACATCAGGGTTGACGCCGATGCGTGAGGCGGGCGAAATGCGGCAGACCGGCACGGTGATGCTGGACAAGGGCGAAACCGTTATGGTACGCTTCCAGAGGAGCGGCGCCTGCGGCCGCTGCAACGCGTGCTTCAGCCTGGGCGGCAGCGAGGCCGACATCGAAATCGAGAACGCGCTTCGCGCGAAGGTCGGGGACAGGGTCGTCATCCGCCTGCATGGCGGCAGCGTTTTCCGGGCGAGCCTGATCGTCTACGGCGTGCCCCTTTTGGGCCTCGTCGCCGGCGCGGCGCTCGGGAGCATACTGGGCGACCTGTACTCCGCCCTCGCGGCGGTGCTGTTCGCGGCGGGCGCGTTCTTCATCCTGCGCGCGCTGGAACCGCGTTTTTCGCGCATGCGGGAGTTCAAACCGCGCATGGTGGAAATACTGGAAGCAACGGAGAGTACAACGGAAGGAGAACAGGACGATGCTTAAACACCTCACCAAGGCCGATTTCGACGCGGAGGTCGCGGGGAAGGGGCCCGTGCTCGTGGATTTCTGGGCGCCGTGGTGCGGCCCGTGCCGCATGATCGGCCCCGCGATAGAAGGGCTTGCGAAGGACTACGAGGGCAAGGCGGCGATCTGCAAGGTCAACGTGGACGAGGAGCCCGAGCTTTCGCAGCGCTATAAGATCGTATCCATCCCCTGCGTCATCGTTTTCAGGGACGGAGAGCCCGCCGAACGCCTCGTGGGCGCGCGCGGCAGGGAGGATTATGAAAAGGCGCTCGGGCTTGCCTGAACGCTTTGATGCACCGGAGAAATTCAGGAAAGCGGCTGCGGCCGCTTTTTTGATTGTCCGCTGCCCTAAGGGAAATTGAAGCTTGACAAGGCCACCCTCGGGCGTTATATTGTGTATACACAATATGCACAATATGGAGGCGCGCGCATGCTGGAAGTGACCAACCTATGCAAGCGATATGAGAAGTTCGAGCTGAAGGATGTTTCCTTCTCGCTGGAGCCGGGATACATCATGGGGTTCGTGGGGAAAAACGGCGCCGGCAAAACCACCACGCTCAAAACCATGCTCAACCTCGTCCATAAGGACGGGGGCGACGTGCGCGTGTTCGGCAAGGACTTCATCGAGAACGAGCTTGAGATCAAGCAGCGCATCTCCTTTGCCTTCGGCGGCATACGCTGTTACCCGAAACGAAAAATCGGGGCGATCGCGCAGGTCGTCCGGCGCTTCTATGACGAATGGGACGACGGCGCCTTTGCGCGGGCGCTCGAGCGCTTCGAGCTGGACGCCGAAAAGAAGGTCGACGAGCTCTCCGAGGGCATGAAGGTCAAATTCAACCTCGCGCTCGCGCTTTCCCACAACGCGAGGCTTCTTGTCCTTGACGAACCGCTCAGCGGCCTCGACCCGGTTTCGCGCGATGATCTGATCGAGCTTTTTCAGGAGCTCATCGAGGACGGGGAGCGGAGCATTCTTTTTTCCACGCACATCACGAGCGACCTTGAGAAGTGCGCGGACTATGTGACCTTCATCCAGGACGGGCGCATCATAGAGAGCCGCGCGAAGGACGATCTGATTGAAAGCTACCGCATCGTGAAGGGAACGGAGGAGCAACTCCCGGCTGTTTCCGGCCGCCTGATCGGCTATAAGAAAAACGCGTTCGGCTTCACGGGGCTCGCCAGGACGGGCGAAGCGCGCGAGTGGAACGGCGTTTTGCTCGAAGCGCCGTCGCTCGAGGAAATCATGATCTATTACGATAAAAGAAGGACGGGGAAATGAAAAACCTCTTATATAAAGAATTCCGCCTCGCAATCAGCCCGCTGTTTTTTGCCATGCCGCTTTTCGGCGCGCTGCTTTTGATCCCCCAGTGGGTGTATTTCGTCGCGCTGATGTATTTTTTCTTCTTCGCGGTTCCGAACCTGCTCAGCGCCGCCAAGGCGCAGGGGGACATCGTCTTTTCCCTCTCCCTGCCCGTGCGGCGGGCGGATATCGTCGGCGCGAGGATCGTCTCCGTTTTTCTGCTTGAGCTGCTGCAAATCGCCGTCACGGCCGTTTTCGCCGTCGTCAACAAGCTGCTTTACCCGTTCGGCAATTTTCTCATGGACGCGAACATCGCCTTTCTCGGCTTCGCGTTCATGATGTACGGCCTGTATAACATCGTCCTGTTCCCGATGTTCTATAAGACCGCCGATAAAATCGCGTGGCCTTCCGCCGCGTCCATTTGCGTCGCGGTTCTCTTTGCCGGAACTGTGGAGGTTCTCGTCGCGCTCGTGCCCGCTTTCCGCGCGCTCGACGGCTGGGGAAACATCCCCGGTCAGGTCGCCGTGTTCGTCTTTGGCATCGCGGCTTTCGCGCTTTTGACATTCGCCGCGTTGAAGCTTTCCATCAAACGGTTTGAGAGGGTCAATATCTGATGAACGTCATCCTGTCGACCGCCACGGATAAGCCCATCTATCAGCAGCTGTTCGAGCAGATCTCCTCGCAGATCGTCAAGGGGGAGCTCGCGCCGGACAGCGCGCTGCCGCCCATCCGCACGGTCGCAAAGGAGCTGCGCATCAGCGTCATCACGGTAAAAAAAGCGTGGGAGGAGCTGGAGCGCCGCGGCTTCATCGATTCGATGGTGGGGCGCGGATGTTTCGTCGCCCCGCTCAAGCGCGACGATCTTTACGAAAAACGAGCCGCGCTCGCGCGCGAAAAGCTCGACGAGGCGATCGCGTACTATCGCTCGCTCGGGCTGACGCGGCAGGAGCTGATCGACCTGATCGACGAACATTACGGCGATTGAGCGCGCCGCGGGCGGAACCGCGAAGCAAATCGGGGTTCTTCCAATAAACGGGAAAAACAAAAGGGAAAACGCGCGCGATCTTTGCGCAGCCTGTGCCTTTTCTCTTGCGAAAACACCAGATATTGTGCTATTCTTTTAAGCGTTCGCGGCTGTATGCGCAACGCGAAAAAATATTCGTTTTCTCATCAAAAAAGTATTGCCAAGCATTTGATTATCGTGTATTATTGGTACGTTGCGCAGAAAAACGCATGTTTTTCGTGCGCGCGATAACGGTAATGACCTCGCGGGAGGTTGCCGGTATGCCATCCGGGTAATTTCCGTGAGGCGCCCACGTTACGGGCACGGGCGAGCACGCCCGGCCGAAGTTTTTAGCAGGAAACACTCGGCTGCGTGTACGGCTCCGATACGAGAAGGAGGAAGAAACAATATGGCAAACCAAAAGATCCGCATCAAGCTCAAGGCCTACGAACACAACCTGATCGACCAGAGCGCCGAGAAGATCGTTGAGACGGCCAAGCGGACGGGCGCGCGCGTGAGCGGCCCGATACCCCTGCCGACGGAGAAGGAGATCGTCACCATCCTCCGTTCGCCCCATAAGCATAAAGACAGTCGCGAGCAGTTCGAGATGAGAACCCACAAGCGTCTGATCGACATCCTGCAGCCTTCCGCGAAGACCGTGGACGCGCTCATGAAGCTCGATCTCCCCGCCGGTGTGGACATCGAGATCAAGCTGTGAACTCGGAGGTGGATTTAACATGAAGAAAGCGATATTGGGCACCAAGGTCGGAATGACCCAGATGTTCCGGGAAGACGGGACCATGATCCCCGTCACCGTCGTGCTTGCGGGCCCCTGCCCGGTCGTGCAGGTCAAGACCGCCGGCAACGATGGCTATGACGCCGTGCAGGTGGCTTTCAGCCCTGTGCGCGAGAAGCTCATCACCAGGCCCGAGCTCGGCCATCTCAAGAAGGCCGGCGTGGGCGCGCACCGCCACGTGCGCGAGCTGCCCCTTGAGGATACCGCGGCCTATCAGGCCGGTCAGGTCATCAAGGCGGACATCTTTGCCAAGGGCGATAAAGTCGACGTCGTGGGCGTCAGCAAGGGCAAGGGCTTCGAGGGCTGCATCAAGCGCTGGAACCAGGCCCGCGGCCGCAAGACCCACGGCTCGCACTCCTACCGCGTTCCCGGCTCCATGAGCGCGAACACCTACCCCGGCGAGGTCTTCAAGACGAAGCATCTGCCCGGCCACATGGGTTCGGAGCGGGTCACCATCCAGAACCTCGAGGTCGTCCGGGTGGACGCGGAGCGCAACCTGCTGCTCGTCAAGGGCGCTGTCCCCGGCGCCAAGGGCGGTCTGGTCATGGTTAAAGAAACCGTCAAGTAAGGCCGAGCGAAAGGAGAAAGAAAATGCCTAAAGTAGCATTGCATAATATCGCCGGCGAGAACATCGGCGAAGTCGAACTCAGCGAGAACATCTTCGGCACCGAAGTCAACGCGCACGTCATGCACGAGGTCGTCAGGGCGTATCTCGCCAACCAGCGCCAGGGCACCCAGAGCGCGCTCACCCGCGCCGAGGTGCGCGGCGGTGGCATCAAGATCTATCGCCAGAAGGGCACAGGCCGCGCCCGCCACTCGAGCAACCGCGCGCCGATCTTCACCCACGGCGGCGTGGCCTTCGCGCCCAAGCCGCGCGACTACCGCGTCAGCGTCAACCGCAAGGTGAAGCGCCTCGCGATGAAGAGCGCCCTCTCGGGCAAGGTTCTGGAAAAAGAGATCGTCGTGTTCGACGCGCTCGACATCGCCGCCCCCAAAACGAAGGAAATGGTAAAAACGCTCAAGGCCGTCAGCGTGGAAAAAGCCCTCATCGTGCTCCCCGAGAAGGACGAGATCGTCGAGCGCGCCGCGCGCAACATCCCCGGCGTCAAGACGACCCTTGTGGGCACGCTCAACGTTTACGAGATACTCAAATATAAAACGCTGATCCTCACGAAGGACGCGCTCGCCAAGATCGAGGAGGTGTACGCATAATGAAATCCCCCTACGACGTCATTATAAAGCCCGTTCTCACGGAGAAGAGCTACGACCATCTCGCCGACAAGACCTACACCTTCATCGTCGACAAGAGGGCCAACAAGATCGAGATCCGCCAGGCCGTCGAGGCTGTCTTCGACGTCAAGGTCGAATCCGTGCACACCGTCAACAAGCTCGGCAAGCTCAAGAGGCAGGGCCGCACCATGGGGCGCACGTCCTCTGGCAAGAAGGCCTATGTGAAGCTCAAGAAGGACTCCAAGGGCATCGAGTTCTTCGACAGCATCGCTCAGTAAGGAGGCACACCATGGCAATCAGGAAAATCAAGCCCATTACCCCCGGCCAGCGCTTCATGACCGTTTCCGCTTATGAGGAAATCACTTGCACCACGCCGGAGAAGTCGCTGCTCGAGGACAAGAGGTCCACGGGCGGCCGCAACAAGCAGGGCCGCATCACCGTCCGCCACCGCGGCGGCGGCGCCAGGCGCAAGTACCGCGTCATCGACTTCAAGCGCGACAAGGACGGCGTGCCCGCCAAGGTCGCGACCATCGAGTACGACCCCAACCGCAGCGCGAACATCGCTCTTTTGCATTATGCGGACGGCGAGAAGCGCTACATCGTCGCCCCGCTCGGCCTCAACGTCGGCGACACGCTGGTTTCCGGCGTCGGCGCGGACATCAAGGTCGGCAACGCGATGGAAATTTCCCAGATCCCCATCGGCACCATGATCCACTGCATCGAGCTTCACCCCGGCAAGGGCGCGCAGATCGCGCGCAGCGCGGGCAACGCGGCGCAGCTCATGGCCAAGGAAGATAAATACGCGCAGGTCAGGCTCCCCAGCGGCGAGGTGCGGCGCGTGCCCATGAACGCCCGGGCGACCATCGGCCAGGTCGGCAACGTCGACCACGAGAACATCAAGCTCGGCAAGGCCGGGCGCACCCGCCACAAGGGCTTCCGGCCCACCGTGCGCGGCAGCGTCATGAACCCCTGCGACCACCCGCACGGCGGCGGCGAGGGCAAGTCGCCCATCGGCCATCCCGGCCCGGTCACCCCGTGGGGCAAGCCCGCGCTCGGATACAAGACCCGCAAGACCAAGAACGTCAACGATAAGTTCATCGTGCGCCGCAGGAACGGCAAGTAAGAGGCGAAAGGAGTCTATCAATGAGCAGATCAGTCAAAAAAGGACCGTTTGTTGAAGAACGCCTGCTCGGGCGCATCAACGCGATGAACGTGAGCGGCAAGAAGGCGGTTGTGAAAACATGGTCCCGCGCGTCCACGATATTCCCGCAGATGGTGGGCCACACCATCGCGGTCCACGACGGCAGGAAGCATGTTCCGGTATATATCACCGACGAAATGGTTGGCCACAAGCTGGGTGAGTTCGCTCCCACCCGCACGTTCCGCGGCCACAGGGGGGCATCCGAGAAAGCCTCCTCGACCAAATAAGGAGGAGGAACGAGATTATGGCAACCAGATCGAGAGAAAAGAGCGCGGCGCGCAAGGCGAACGCCGACAAGCGCCCGCACGCCATCGCGCGGTACATACGCATTTCCAGCCGCAAGGTCAAGATCGTGATCGATCTCATCCGCGGCAAGAGCGTCGCCGAAGCGAAGGCCATTCTGTCGTACACGCCCAAGGCCGCGAGCGAGCCCGTGCTCAAGCTGCTCAACTCGGCCGTGGCGAACGCGGAGAACAACCTCGATATCCCCGCCGACCAGCTTTATGTGGCTGAGGTGTTCGCGAATCAGGGCCCGACCTACAAGGGCATCCAGCCCAGGGCGCAGGGCCGCGCGTACAGGATCCGCAAGAGGACCAGCCACATAACGATCATCCTGGATCAGGTCAAGTAAGGAGGATAAGATGGGACAGAAAGTTAATCCGAACGGTTTCCGCGTGGGCGTCATCAGGGACTGGAACACCTGCTGGTACGCGTCCAAGAAGGAGTTCTCCGACTTCCTGATCGAGGATAAAAAGATCAGGGATCACCTGAAGAAGACTTATTTCGCCGCCGGCATCAGCCGCATCGAGATCAAGCGCGCGGCCGGCAAGGTGAACGTCAGCATATATACCGGCCGTCCCGGCATGCTCATCGGCAAGGGCGGCGTGGGCGTTGACACCATCAAGGCGGCGGTCACAAACCTCATTAAGAAGCCCGCCAACGTCAACATCATGGAGATCAAGAACCCGGACGCCGACGCGCAGCTCATCGCGGAGAACATCGCCGCGCAGCTCGAGAAGCGCATCTCCTTCCGCCGCGCGATGAAGCAGGCCATGCAGCGCGCGATGAAAGCCGGCGCGAAGGGCATCAAGCTCATGTGCTCCGGCAGGCTCGGCGGCGCCGAGATCGCCCGCAGCGAGGGCTATCACGAGGGCTCCATCCCCCTGCAGACCATGCGCGCCGACATCGAGTACGGCTTTGCCGAGGCGCGCACTACCTACGGCCGCATCGGCTGCAAGGTATGGATCTACAAGGGCGAAGTGCTCAACCGTCAGAAGAAAGCGTAAGGAGGCGAATACCATGTTGATGCCTAAGAGAGTAAAGCGCAGGAGGGTGCATCGCGGCCGCATGACAGGCAAGGCCACGCGCGGCAACACCATCACCTACGGCGAATATGGCCTCGTTGCGCTGGAGCCCGCCTGGATCACCAGCCAGCAGATCGAAGCCGCCCGTGTCGCGATGACGCGTTACATTAAGCGCGGCGGCCAGGTTTGGATCAAGATTTTCCCCGATAAACCCGTCACCGAAAAGCCGGCCGAGACCCGCATGGGTTCCGGCAAGGGCTCGCCCGAGTACTGGGTCGCGGTGGTTAAGCCCGACAGGGTGCTCTTTGAAATGTCGGGCGTCGATGAAGCCACGGCGCACGAGGCGCTCCGGCTTGCGGGTCATAAGCTGCCGATCAAGTGCAAGATCGTCAAGAAAGCAGCCGAGACAGGAGGAGAGAACGATGAAAGCAAATGAACTGAGGAAGCTTTCCACCGAAGAGCTCGTGGCCAAGGAAAAGGAGCTTAAGCAGGAGCTGTTCAACCTCCGCTTCCAGCTTGCCACCGGCGGGCTGAGCAATACGCAGCGCATCAGCGAGTGCAAGAAAGACGTTGCCCGGGTGAAGACGCTCCTTTGCGAGCGCGAGCTCAAGGCCGCCGAGTAACGGGTGAAAGGAGATAATACCATGGAAGAAGCCAGAGGTTTTCGCAAGATCCGCGTCGGCGTCGTCGTGAGCGATAAAATGGACAAAACCGCCGTGGTCGCCATAGAGACGAAGGTGCGCCATCCCCTCTACGGAAAGATGGTCAACCGCACCCATAAGTTCAAGGTGCATGACGAGAACAACGAATGCGGCATCGGCGACACGGTGCGCATCATGGAGTCCCGCCCCATCAGCAAGGATAAGCGCTGGAGGCTGGTCGAGATCATCGAGAAGGCCAAGTAAGCCGGAAAGGAGAAGACAATGATTCAACCGCAGACAAGGCTCAAGGTTGCCGATAACAGCGGCGCGAAAGAATTGATGTGCATCCGCTGCCTGGGCGGCTCCTTCCGCAGGAGCGCCGGCATAGGCGATATCATCGTCGCGTCGGTCAAATCCGCTTCTCCCGGCGGCGCCGTGAAGAAGAAGGACGTCGTGCACGCGGTCATCGTGCGCACCACCTACCCCACGCAGAGGCCGGACGGCAGCAGCATCCGCTTCGACGACAATGCGGCCGTCATCATTAACGACAAGAAAGAGCCCCGCGGCACCCGTATTTTCGGGCCCGTCGCCAGGGAGCTTCGCGCCAAGGACTATATGAAAATAGTCTCCCTTGCGCCCGAAGTGCTTTGATGGAGGTACGGCATGAATAATCTCAACGTCAAAAGGGACGACATGGTGGTCGTCATCTCCGGCAAGGACAAGGGCAAGAAGGGCAAGATCATCGCCTCCTTCCCCTCGAAGAACCGCGTGGCCGTGCAGGGGGCGAACATGGTCGTCCGCCACAAGAAGCCCCGCAAGCAGGGCGAGCCCGGCGGCCGCATCGAGCACGAGGGCACCATCGACGCGTCCAACGTGATGCTCGTCTGCCCCAAGTGCAACAAGGCGACGCGCGCCGCGCACAGGGCCGAAACCGTCACGCGCAAGGATGGCAAGCAGAAAACCGAGTATATCCGCGTGTGTAAAAAGTGCGGCAAAGACATCGACTGAGGCGGAAGGAGGATATAAACAGTGGCTGCAAAGAAAGAAAAAGTTGCACAGGCCCCCGCCAAGAAGAAGAAGGTCGCGGAAGAGGCAAGGCCGTTTACCGAGCCCGCCCGCCTTCGCGTGAAATATAACGAGGAAATCGCGCCTCAGCTCCAGCAGAAGTTCGGCTACAAGAACGTGATGCAGATCCCCCGGCTCGAGAAGATCGTCCTCAACATGGGCCTCGGCTCCGACAAGGACAATCCTAAGGGCATGGAGACCGCCATCGAGCAGCTCGCGCTGATCGCCGGGCAGAAGCCCGTCATCACGAAGGCGAAAAAGAGCGTCGCGAACTTTAAGGTCCGCGAGGGCATGAACATCGGCACGAAGGTCACCCTTCGCGGCGAGCGCATGTATTACTTCGCCGACAAGCTCCTCAACATCGTGCTCCCGCGCGTGCGCGACTTCCGCGGCGTGCCGGACACGAGCTTCGACGGGCGCGGCAATTACGCCATGGGCGTCAAGGAACAGCTGATCTTCCCGGAGATCAACTACGACGACGTGGATAAGATCCGCGGCATGAACATCGTCTTTGTCACTTCGGCGCGCACGGACGAGGAAGCCAAGGAACTGCTCAACCTGTTGGGCATGCCCTTCGTACAGGACTGATAGGAGGACGAAACAGTGGCTAAGACCAGTATGAAGATCAAACAGCAGCGCCCGGCCAAGTATTCGACCCGCGCGTATACGCGCTGCCGCATCTGCGGCCGCCCGCACTCGGTCCTGCGCAAGTACGGCATCTGCCGCATCTGCTTCCGCGAACTTGCCTACAAGGGCGAAATACCCGGCGTGCGCAAGGCAAGCTGGTAAGCGTATCGAAAGGAGGAAGAAAGCTATGTTGACAACCGACCCCATCGCCGATATGCTCACCCGTATCCGCAACGCTCTCACCGCCAAGCACGAGGACGTGCTCGTCCCCGCCTCCACGGTGAAGAAGGCCGTCGCCCAGATACTCCTGGACGAGGGCTACATCAAGGGCTTCGACATGCGCGAGGACGGCGTGGCCAAATACATCCACATCACCCTCAAGTACGGAGCGAACAAGCAGAGGGTCATCACCGGCCTCAAGCGCATCAGCAAACCCGGCCTTCGCGTCTACGCGCGCAACGACCAGCTCCCCAAGGTGCTCAACGGCCTTGGCATCGCGGTCATCTCCACCTCGCGCGGCATCATGACCGACCGGGAAGCCCGCAAGCAGGGCGTCGGCGGCGAAGTCCTCGCTTATATCTGGTAAAACCGAAGACAAGTTAGAAAGAAGAGGTGTAGGCAATGTCACGAATCGGAAAACTTCCGATCACTGTTCCCGCCGGAGTGACAATCACGGTCGATGACGATAACACCGTTACCGTCAAGGGCCCAAAGGGCACTCTCACGGATAAGTTCTCCCCGGAGATGGAGATTATTGAGGAAAGCGGCGTCGTGCACGTCAAGCGCCCCTGCGACGACAAGCAGATCCGCGCTTTGCACGGCCTGACCCGTTCCCTCCTGAACAACATGGTGCTCGGCGTCACCGCAGGCTTCCAGAAGGATCTGGAAATCGAGGGCGTAGGCTATAAGGCCGTGCTCCAGGGCAAGAAGCTCGTGCTCAACATGGGTTATTCCCATCCGGTCGAGTTCGAGCAGCCCGAGGGCATCACCTTCGAGGTTCCCGCTCCCAACAGGATCTTGGTCAAGGGGATCGACAAGCAGCAGGTCGGCCAGATCGCGGCCGACATCCGCGCGGTGCGCAAACCCTCTCCCTACGTCAGCAAGCAGGGTGCCGGCAAGGGCATCAAGTACGCGGGCGAGAAGGTACGCCGCAAGGTCGGCAAGACCAAGTAACGCGTAGAGAAGGAGTGACAGTATGATTTCAAGAACTGATAAAAACGCTGTGCGCAAGGGCCGTCACCTCCGCACCCGCAAGTACATCAAGGGTACCGCCGCGAGGCCGAGGCTCAACGTCTACCGCAGCCTCAACCACATTTACGCGCAGGTTATCGACGATGAAGCGATGCATACCCTCGCCGCCGCGTCTACGCTGGACGCGGACATCAAGGACGCCGTCAGCGGCAAGAGCAAGTGCGAGGCGGCCGTGCTCGTCGGCGAGCTCGTGGCCCGCAGGGCGATGGAAAAGGGCGTGAAACAGGTCGTGTTCGACCGCGGCGGCTATCTGTACACCGGCCGTGTGCAGCAGCTCGCCGAGGGCGCCCGCAAAGCCGGGCTGGAATTCTAAGGAGGCTAACATGCAGAAGCGAATCGATACATCCGCGATAGAACTCAAAGAAAGGCTCGTGTTCATCAACCGCGTCGCCAAGGTCGTCAAGGGCGGCCGCAACTTCCGCTTCACGGCGCTGATGGTTGTGGGCGACGGCAACGGCCACGTGGGCGTCGGCCTCGGCAAAGCAACCGAGATTCCCGAGGCGGTGCGCAAGGGCATCGAGGACGCCAAGCGCCACATGATCAATGTGCCCATCGTCGGCACGACGATCCCGCACGCGGTAGAGGGCAAGTTCGGCAAGGGCCACGTGAGGATGCTCCCCGCCCAGGAAGGTACCGGCGTCATCGCGGGCGGCCCCGCGCGCGCAGTGCTCGAGATGGCCGGCATCAAGGACATCCGCACCAAGAGCCTCGGCTCCAACAACCCCGCCAACTGCGTGAAGGCCACTCTCGACGGTCTCTCCCAGCTTCGCACCGCCGAGGAGATCGCTAGGCTTCGCGGCAAGACCGTCGAAGAGATTCTCGGCTGACAGGAGGAGGAGTTATGGCAAAGCTTAAGATAACGCTCGTGAAGAGCACGATCGGCGCGCTGGACGACCAGCAGGCCACCGTCAAGGCGCTCGGCCTTAAAAAGACCAACAGCTCCGTCGTCCACGAGGACAATCCCGCCGTGCGGGGCATGATCTTCAAGGTCAAGCACCTTGTGAAGGTCGAAGAGATATAATCGGAGGTGCAGAGCATGAAACTACACGAATTAAAGCCCGCGGAAGGATCGACGAGGGGCGTAAAGCGCGTCGGCCGCGGCACCGGCTCCGGCCTGGGCAAGACCTCCGGTAAAGGCCACAAGGGTCAGAAAGCCCGCGGCGGCACCAAGAAGAACGGCTTCGAGGGCGGCCAGATGCCGCTCGCGCGCCGCCTGCCCAAGCGCGGCTTCACCAACATTTTTGCGAAGGAATACACCATCGTCAACCTCGCCGATCTCAACAAGCTGGAGGACGGTTCCGTGGTGAGCGCCGAATCCCTGAAGAAGGCCGGCGTCATCAGCAAAATCGAGAAGGATGGTCTCAAGGTTCTGGGTCGCGGCGAATTGACGAAGCGTTTGGATGTTAAGGCGGCGAAATTCTCCGAGACAGCCCAAAAAGCCATTCTGGCCGCGGGCGGAACTGTTGAGGTGGTTTGATGTTCAGGACTTTGCTCAACGCGTGGAAGGTTCGTGATATCCGCACGAAGATCCTCTTCACGCTCCTTCTGCTGCTGGTATACCGCTTCGGCTCGTTCATCGCGGTGCCCGGCGTCAACGCCGAGGCGATCAGCAAGTTTGCCGACACGTACGATATGCTCAGCTTCCTGAACCTGCTTTCCGGCGGCGCCTTCGGCGACTTCTCCATTTTCGCCATGGGCATCTCGCCCTACATCACGGGCTCGATCATCATCCAGCTTCTCACGATCGCCATCCCCGCCCTCGAGAGGCTCTCCAAGGAGGAGGACGGCCGCAAGAAGATCGAGAAGATCTCCCGCTATATCGGCATCGGCCTCGCGCTGGTGCAGAGCATCGGCATCGTGGCGGGGCTGCAGAACAGCAACGTCGGCATCAACGTGCTCGTCAACAACAGCATTCTGACCTATATCACCATCGGCCTCGTCTGCACCGCGGGCACGGCGTTCCTCGTGTGGATGGGCGAGATGATCACCGAGAAGGGCATCGGCAACGGCATTTCCATCATCATATTCGCCTCCATCTGCGCGCGCGTGCCCGTCATGGTGCAAAACTATGTCCGGGGCGTGTTCCTCGGCGAGTACAAGTGGTGGATCATCCCGCTCATGGTATTCTTCGTGCTCGTGATCGTGACGGGCGTCACCTTCATCGAGAAGTCCGAGCGCCGCATCCCCGTGCAGTACGCGAAGCGCGTCGTGGGCAGGAAGCTCTACGGCGGGCAGAGCACGCACATCCCCCTCAAGGCGAACGCGAACGGCGTCATGCCGCTCATCTTCGCCATGACCATCATGCAGTTCCCGGCGATGATCGGCCAGTTCTGGCCGGAGGGCACCTTCTACAAGTTCTACCTCACCTACATGAGCGCGAACTCGGAGAACATCATCGGCCCCATCGTCTATTATGTGATTTACGCGCTGCTCATACTCGGCTTCGCGTACTTCTACACCACGATTTCCTTCAACCCGGTGGAAATCAGCAAGAACCTCCAGCAGAACGGCGGCTTCCTGCCCGGCATACGCCCCGGCAGGCCGACGGGCGAATACCTCCAGAAGATCAGCAACCGGCTGACGCTTTTCGGCGCCGTGTATCTGACGATACTCGCGGTCGTACCGACCGTGGCGCTCGGCTCGTTCGGCCTGGTGGAATCCTTCGGTCCCACGAGCATACTGATCATGGTCAGCGTCGCGCTCGAGACGAGCACGCAGCTTGAATCGATGATGCTCATGCGCCATTACAAGGGCTTCCTCGGTTGAGGAAAAGCGCCATGAAACTGATCTTCCTCGGGCCGCCGGGCGCCGGAAAAGGGACCCAGGCGGAAATCACAAGCGAACGATACGGCATCGCCCACATCTCGACGGGCGACATGCTCCGCGCCGAGATGCGCGAGGGCACGCCGCTCGGCCTCGAGGCGAAGGGCTATGTGGACCGCGGCGAGCTCGTGCCGGACGACGTGATACTCGGCATGATCAAAGGGCGCATCGCCAGGGAGGACTGCGCGGCGGGCTTCCTGTTCGACGGTTTCCCGAGGACGCTTGCCCAGGCGGAGGCGCTCAGGGCGATTTCGGACATTGACATGGTAATCAATCTGGACGCGCCGGCCGAGGTGATCGTCGCGCGCATCGGCGGCAGGCGCATGTGCGCGGGCTGCGGGGCGAGCTTCCATACCTCGACCTACGGCGGGGAAGCCTGCGACAAATGCGGCGCCGCGCTCTATGTCCGGGATGACGACAGGCCGGAGACGGTCGCCAACCGCATCGACGTGTACGAACGCAAGACCAAGCCGCTCGTCGATTTCTACGGGAAGCTCGGGCTCCTGCGCACGGCGGACGCCACGGGCACGCCGGCGGTCGTGCAGGAGCGCATCGACCGGCTGCTGGAGACGCTCTGATGGCCAGGGTCACGGTCAAGAGCGCCCCGGAGATCGGGAAAATGCGCGCCGCGGGCGCGATCGTGCGCGACGCTCTCGAACTCGTCGGCGGCTATGCGAAGGCGGGCGTGACCACGCTCGAGCTTGACCGGATCGCCGCGGAGTTCATCAAAAGCCGCGGCGCGAAGGCGTCTTTCCTGGGGTACGAGGGCTATCCGAAAAGCATCTGCACGAGCGTCAACGAAGAGGTCGTGCACGGCATACCGGACGGTTACCGCCTCCGGGAGGGGGATATAATCAGCGTGGACATCGGCGCCATCAAGGACGGGTACCACGGGGACGCCGCAAGGACGTTCCTCGTGGGGGAAGTCTCGCCCGAGGCGAAAAAGCTCGTCGAGGTGACGCGGGAATGCTTTTTCCTGGGCGTCGCCGAGGCGAGGGCCGGCCGGCACGTTTCGGACATCGCCGGGGCGATCGAGTCCCACGCCCGCAAACACGGATACGGCGTGGTGCGGGAGCTCGTGGGCCACGGCATCGGGCGCGAAATGCACGAGCCGCCGGAAGTGCCGAACTTCACGGATCCGCGGCTCGGGCGCGGGCTGAGGCTTGCGCCGGGCATCACGCTCGCCGTGGAGCCCATGATCAATGCGGGCGGCTGGCCTGTGCGCCAGCGCGAGAACGGCTGGACGATCGTCACGGCGGACGGGAGCCTCAGCGCCCATTACGAGAACACCATCGCTGTGACCGACGGCGAGGCCGAGATACTCACGCTCTGAGGTGACGGGGATGGAGGAATTTCTTGGAAGGATCGCGCTCTCCAAGGCGGGGCGCGACAAGGGCGGGCGGTTTGCCGTGATCGGCAGGGCGGACGACGCGCATGTGTGGATCGCCGACGGGGAAACCCGAAAGATCGCCAGGCCCAAGCGGAAGAAGCTCATGCACCTGGCCTTTGAGAAATCGAAGGTTGCCGACATAGAGGCGATACTCGCCCTGCCGGGCGGCACCGCGGACGCGGCGCTTCGCAGGGCGCTCGCGCATGATCGTGATAATGAAGGAGGGATAGCTTGTCCAAGTCAGATGTGATCGAGATCGAGGGCATCGTCACGGATTCGTTCCCGAATGCGATGTTCGAAGTGAAGCTCGAGAACGGGCATAAGATACTGGCGCACATATCCGGCAAGCTGAGGATGAACTACATCCGGATTCTGCCGGGGGATAGGGTCACGGTGGAGATGTCCCCGTACGACCTGACACGCGGCCGCATAACGTGGCGCGCAAAGAATTAAGGGAGGCAGTAAAATGAAGGTTAGACCCAGTGTAAAGCGCATTTGCGACAAATGCAAGATCATCCGGCGCAAGGGCCGCGTGATGGTGATCTGCGAGGATCCCAAGCACAAGCAGAGGCAGGGCTGAGCGGACGCCGGACCCGGCCGAAGGACCGTCATGCCGCTGAAAATGACGGATTGGGCATCGCCCAAGGCACGTTTCGAGCCTGACTTTCCCGGGCTCCGTCAGGCGGTGAAGGCCGCCAGACATATTAGAAATCCGCTCCAGAAAGAAAGCGGAGTGGGCTTCTAATAGAGGAAACCAACGCCCGCCGGAGCGGCTGCCGCGCATGACGCGGATCCCGGCGGGAAAACAGAGCGACTATATTTAGCAAGGAGAAGAATTATGGCACGTATATCCGGCGTGGACCTGCCCAGAGACAAGCGAGTCGAGATCGGCTTGACCTATATCTTCGGCATAGGCCGCAAAACCGCCTCGGACATCCTCGCGGCGACGGGCGTCGATCCCGACACGCGCGTAAGGGATCTGAGCGAGGCCGACATCACCAAGCTCAGGGAGTACATCGACCACAACGTCAAGGTGGAGGGCGACCTTCGTCGCGAGACCTCCATGAACATCAAGCGGCTCATCGAAATCGGCTGCTACCGCGGCGTGCGCCATCGCAAGGGCCTGCCGGTGCGCGGACAGAGCACCAAGCAGAACGCCCGCACCCGCAAGGGGCCCAAACGCCAGGTCGGCGGCAGAAAGAAGTAAGGAGGATCAGCGAAAATGGCAGCAACCGCACAAAAAGGCAGGGTCAAGAAGGCCGGCACCCGCAAGCGCCGTGAGAAGAAGAACATCGAGCGCGGCGCGGCGCACATCCGTTCCTCCTTTAACAACACCATGGTGACCATCACCGATCTCCAGGGCAACGCCATCGCGTGGGCTTCCGCCGGCGGGCTCGGCTTCCGCGGCAGCAAGAAGAGCACGCCGTTCGCGGCGCAGATGGCAGCCGAAACGGCCGCCAAGGCCGCCATGGAGCATGGCCTTCGCACCGTCGAAGTCTATGTGAAGGGTCCCGGTTCCGGACGCGAAAGCGCCATCCGCGCGCTCGCGACCACCGGCCTCGAGGTCAACATGATCAAGGACGTGACGCCGATTCCTCATAACGGCTGCCGTCCGCCCAAGCGCAGAAGAGTTTAAGGAGGCAGGCGAACAACTATGGCAAGATATACGGATTCCGTTTGCAAGCAGTGCCGCAGGGAAGGCGTGAAGCTCTTCCTCAAGGGAGACCGCTGCTATACCGCAAAGTGCGCGATCATCAAGCGCAACACCCCTCCGGGCCAGCACGGCCAGGCCAGGCAGCGCAAGCCCAAGGAATACGGCACGCAGCTTCGCGAGAAGCAGAAGTGCCGCAGGGCGTACGGCGTGAGCGAGACCCAGTTTCGCAAGTATTACGACATGGCGAGCAACATGCGCGGCGTCACGGGCGAGAACATGCTCTGCCTGCTCGAGCGCAGGCTCGACAACGTGGTTTACCGCCTCGGTTTCGCGCCCAGCCGCCCCATGGCGCGCCAGCTCGTCACCCACGGCCACATCCGCATCGACGGGGAGAAGGTGGATATCGCCTCCTATCTCGTAAAAGCGGGCCAGGTCGTCACCGTGCGCGAGCGCAGCCGCGACATTCCCTATCTCAAGGAGCTCCGCGAGCAGGGCGCGTCCAAGCCCGTGCCCAAGTGGCTCGAGCTCGACTTCGGGAACCTCACCGGCAAGGTCGTCACGATGCCCAGGCGCGAGGATGTCGACCTCACCATCGAGGAGCACCTCATCGTCGAGTACTACTCCAGGTAACGACGAAAATACCCGCGGCCCTTATCGACTGACCAAGTATCAAGAGAGGGGAAGAAGCCATGATAGAAATCGAACGACCCAAGATAGAATGCGAGGACATCGCCGAGAATTATGGCCGTTTCGTGGTGGAGCCGCTCGAGCGCGGCTTCGGCACGACGCTGGGGAACTCCCTGCGCAGGGTGCTGCTTTCGAGCCTGCCCGGCGTGGCGGCGTCGTCCGTCAAGATCGACGGCGTGCTGCATGAGTTCACGACCATAGAGGGGGTCCGGGAAGACGTCACCGAGATCGTGCTGAACCTCAAGGAGCTCATCGTGAAGCTCCACAGCGAGGGCAGCAAGAAGGTCATCATCGACGCTTCCGGCGCGTGCGAAGTCAAGGCCGGCGACATCATCGCCGACTCCGACGTCGAGATCATCAATCCCGAGCTGCACATCGCCACCCTCAGCCCCAACGCCAAGCTCTACATGGAGATCATCCTGGAGCACGGCCGCGGCTATGTTTCCGCAGAGAGGAACAAGAAGCAGGATATGCCCATTGGGCAGATCGCGGTGGACTCCATATTCACCCCTATCCGCAAGGTTAACTTCCGCGTGGAGGATACCCGAGTAGGTCAGATCACCGATTACGACAAGCTCACGCTCGAGGTGTGGACGGACGGCAGCATCAAGCCCGACGAGGCGGTCAGCCTCGCGGCGAAGATACTCACCGAGCATCTGCTGCTCTTCATCAACCTCACAGAGCATGTCCAGGGCGTGGAAATTATGGTTGAGAAGGAGGAGGACAAGAAGGAGAAGATCCTCGAGATGACCATCGAGGAGCTCGACCTCTCCGTCCGCTCCTATAACTGCCTCAAGCGCGCGGGCATCAACACCGTTGAGGAACTGGTGCAGCGCAACGAGGAAGAAATGATGAAGGTGCGCAACCTCGGCCGCAAGTCGCTCGAGGAGGTCCAGCAGAAGCTTTCCGGGCTGGGCCTGTCGCTGCGCCACAATGAAGATTAACGAAGGAGGATATAGGAATGCCGAACCGTAAGCTTGGCAAGGCGGGCGACCAGCGCGACGCCATGCTCAGGAACCTTACCACGGCGCTGCTGTGGAACGGCAAGATCGTTACCACCGAGGCCCGCGCGAAGGAAGTGCGCCCCATCGCCGAGAAGCTCATCACTCTCGCGATCCGCGAATATAAGAACACCGTCTCCGTGGAGAAGGAGACCCGCAACGAGAAGCAGCAGATCGTCAGGGTCACGAGGACCAACGACCTGCCCGGCAGGCTCCACGCCCGCAGGCAGATCATGTCGTATCTCTACGACATCCCCCTGCCCCGCAAGGAGAAGGAGACCAAGAAGGAATACGCCGAGCGCGCGAAGGAAACCCCGAACCCCGTCGTGGAGAAGCTCTTCCGCGAGATCGCGCCCAAGTACGACGGGCGCAAGGGCGGTTACACCCGCATCTATAAGCTCGGGCCCCGCCGCGGCGACGCTTCCGAGATGGCCGTGATCGAGCTCGTTTAACCCCAACTGCGTGCGGCGCGCCCACCGGGCGCGCCGTTTTTAAAAAGTGGCGTTCGCCGCTTTTTTGATTTAGGCGTTTTGCCTAACAGCTGCGCCTTTCCCAGCGTTAAAACGCGAGGGGCGCCGCCCCGTGCAATCCCAAATGATACGCGATCGGAGCTATGCCATGATGCTTTCCTGCCTGGCCGTCGCGATCGCCGCGGGTTTCGTGACCGCAGCGGCGTACGCGCTCGTTTATATCAAAAAGTCCGGCGCGCCCATCCGGCTGCCCCTGGCGCTCGGCGCGGCTTCCCTCGGCCTCGCGTACGTGGCGGCGTCGCTTGTGATGCTCGCCGTCGAATCCGCCTTCGACGCCGCGACTGGCGCGAGCTTTCTCGAAGAAACCGGCGCGTACTTCTATATGGAGCTCGCCGCGGGGGCCTCTCTCGCGCTGATGATGTTCCTTATGCTCCGGGGGCCGCTTCGGGAGCGCAGGAGCGCCCGGGAATCCCTCGCTTTCGGCATAGGCGTCGCGGGCCTTCTGCTCCTCTATAAGGCCGTCAACGTCGTCGCCGCCAACGTCGAATGCATCCGGGCGGACGTGGATTACGGCACGGCTGCGCTGGTGCTCGCCGAGGGCACGGCCGGCATGGCGCTTACGCTCCTGGAGGCGCTCGCGGCGGTGACTCTCGCCCATTTCCTCAACAGGAAGCGCCCGTGGACGGGCCTCGTCGCGGCTCTGATCTGCGCCGTCGTCTCCGGCGCCGCGGACGGCGCGGCGGAGATGTTCGGCCTTCCCCGGCTCGTCCGCTACGCGGTGCCTCTCGCGCTCATTGCGGCGCTTGCCGTCTTTGTCGGCCGCGTATGGAAGGAATTCCCCGCCGTGCGGCTGGCCGCGAAGAAGCGTCGCGGCGCGAAGGAGATCCAGTGGCCCGACCCCGGGGAGGACGGGAGATAAACGGCTTCACAGCATGGCGCGCCGTACGAAACGGCGCGCTTTAATTTATCCGTCCGTTCACCCCTTGTCCCCGGGTTTCATAATATATACCGTAACATCGACATCGGCTGATTCAGCCGCGGCATCATCCGTCACGACCCTCCGGCGATGCGGCAATAAGGCCGCTTTCGAGGCCCCCGAACCATGCCGGCAAACAGTACCGGGGACGCCTGCGGATTCGGCCCATATCCTTGAGGACGCCGGAAGTTGACTCTGCCGGGAGCGGGCGGGATACGGCCCCGTAAGCGGACCCCGCCCCTTCCGGCCCTGACGCAAAAAACCGCCGCGCGCAATAAAAACGCGGGCGGTTTTGCGTTGTGAGTCCTCTATTGGTTCTCAACGTGTCGTTTGATCGCCTCGAAGCTCTCGGGACTGATGACATGCTCCATGCGGCAGGCGTCCTCCACGGCGGTTTTAGGCTCGACGCCGAGGCTGCAGAGCCAGTCGGAGAGGGTGGTGTGCCTCTCGAACATCGTTTCGGCAATCCCGCGCCCGAGTTCGGTCAGCGTGATGTACCCTTCTTCGTCCATTTCGACATAGCCGTTCTCGCGCAGCTTTTTCATCGCGACGCTTACGCTCGATTTCTTGAAATCGAGTTCGCCCACGACGTCTATGGAGCGCACCCTGGGATACCTGCGGCTGAGCACCAGGATCGTCTCCAGATACATCTCGGCGGATTCCTGTATTTTCACAGAGCTCATCTCCTTTTCGCGGTGATACGCCGTTACCGACAGCATAGCATATCGTTCCCGTTTTCGCAAACGGCAAGGCATTTTTACGGGGAACGGCTGTTGACAAATCGGTTAGTTCGTGCTAACCTATATATGGTTAGATAAAACTAACCGTATGCCGGAACGGGGCGCTGTGCGCATCCGTTCAAAGGGGGGATCATGATGCCGCTGACCATGGCGAAGGCGGGCGAACAAAATCTGATCAAGCGGATCGGGGGCAGGCCGGAAACGCGGCGCTTCCTCGAGGAGCTGGGCTTCGTCGAGGGGGGCGCGATCACCGTCATTACGGAAACCGCGGGCAACGTGATCGTCTGCGTGAAGGACGCGCGGGTCGCGGTCAGCCGCGAGATGGCGAAGAATATCATGGTGTGAATCGGGCTGAAAGGAGCTTTTTATTATGAGGACGTTGAGGGAGGTCGCCTGCGGGGAGACGGTCACCGTATCCGCCGTGAACGGCACGGGCGCCGTCAAGCGCAGGATCATGGACATGGGCATCACGCGGGGGACGGAGATCTATGTCAGGAAGGTCGCGCCGCTGGGCGACCCGGTCGAGGTGACCGTGCGGGGGTACGAGCTTTCCCTGCGCAAGGCCGATCTTGAGATGATCGCCGTTTCATAACGCGGGCGCCGCACCCCGCGCTTTTTTAGGGACGTGAGCTAGCGATAACTAACCATTTGATACCGCAATCGTAAGGAGGATATTGCAATGCCTGTCAAAATAGCGCTCGCGGGGAACCCCAACAGCGGAAAAACGACGCTTTTCAACGCGCTCACGGGCGCGAACCAGTTCGTGGGCAACTGGCCGGGCGTCACGGTGGAAAAGAAGGAGGGCAAGCTTCGGGGGAAGAAGGAAGTCGTCGTCACCGACCTCCCTGGCATCTATTCCCTCTCGCCTTACACGCTCGAGGAGGTCGTGGCGCGCGATTACCTCATCAACGAGCAGCCGGACGCCGTCATCAACATCATCGACGGCACGAACCTTGAAAGGAACCTCTATCTCACGACCCAGCTCGCGGAGCTCGGCATTCCCATGCTCGTCGCCGTCAACATGATGGACGCGGTCGACAAGAGCGGGGATAAGATCGACTTCGACCGCCTCTCAAAGGAGCTTGGCTGCCCCGTGACGGGCATTTCCGCACTCAAGGGCACGGGGCTCGAGGAGGCCGCGCAAAAGGCCGTGGAGCTCGCGCAGGCGGGCGCCGCCATGACGCCGAGGCACGCGTTCTCGGGCAGCGTGGAGCACGCCCTCGCCCACATCGAGGAGGCGGCCGAAAACTTCATCCCCGAGAAGGGGCAGAGGTGGTATGCCGTCAAGCTCTTCGAGCGCGACGCGAAGGTTCAGGATAAGCTTGCGCTTCCGGATGCGCTCAAGGCGCACATCGAGGAGGATATTAAGCGCTGCGAGGAGGAGATGGGCGACGACGCCGAGAGCATCATCACCAGCGAGCGCTATGATTACATCGCTTCCATCATCAAGGACTGCATCAAAAAGGGAAAGCGCGGCAGGCTCTCCGTTTCGGATAGCATCGACCGGGTCGTGACGAACCGATGGCTGGCGCTGCCCATATTCGCCCTCGTGATGTTCGTCGTCTATTACGCTTCGGTCACGACCGTGGGCGCGTGGGTGACGGACTGGACGAACGACGTGCTCTTCGGCGAAATCGTGCCGGCTGCCGTAAGCGACTTTCTCGTTTCCGTCAACGCCGCCGCATGGATGCAGAGCCTCATCGTGGACGGCATCATCGCGGGCGTGGGCGCGGTGCTGGGCTTCGTGCCGCAGATGCTCGTGCTCTTCGCCTTCCTCGCCTTCCTCGAGGCGTGCGGCTATATGGCGCGCATCGCGTTCATCATGGACAGGATTTTTCGCAAGTTCGGCCTCTCGGGCAAGTCGTTCATCCCCATGCTCATCGGCACGGGCTGCGGCGTGCCGGGCGTCATGGCCTCGCGCACCATCGAGAACGAGCGCGACAGGCGCATGACCATCATGACCACGACCTTCATCCCCTGCAGCGCGAAGCTGCCCATCATCGCGCTCATCGCGGGGGCGCTCTTCGGCGGCGCGTGGTGGGTCGCGCCCAGCGCATATTTCCTCGGCATCGCGGCAATCGTCTGCTCGGGCGTCATCCTGAAGAAGACGCGCATGTTCGCGGGCGATCCCGCGCCCTTCGTGATGGAGCTTCCCGCCTACCACTGGCCCACGGCCGGCAACGTGCTGCGCAGCATGTGGGAGCGCGGCTGGTCCTTCATCAAGAAGGCGGGCACCATCATACTGCTCTCCACGATCTTCGTGTGGTTCACATCGCGCTTCGGTGTCGTGGACGGCAAATTCACGATGGTTGAGGACCTGAGCCAAGGGTTCCTCGCCATACTCGGCTGCGCCATCGCGCCCGTGTTCGCGCCGCTCGGCTGGGGCGAGTGGCGGGCCGCCGTCGCGACCATCACGGGCCTCGTCGCGAAGGAGAACGTCGTCGGCACGTTCGGCGTGCTGTACGGCTTCGCCGAGGTCGCCGAGGACGGCGCGGAAATCTGGGGCACGCTCGTCTCGGGCTTCACGGCGCTTTCCGCCTACTCCTTCCTCGTGTTCAACCTGCTCTGCGCGCCATGCTTCGCGGCCATCGGCGCCATTCGCCGGGAGATGAACAGCGCGAAGTGGACCTGGTTCGCCATCGGCTACCAGACGGCCCTCGCCTACGCGGTGGCGCTGTGCGTCTACCAGATCGGCTCCCTGTTCGCGGGCGGCGGCTTCAACGCCGCCACAGCGGCGGCCGTCATCGTGCTCGCGGGGTTCTTCTACCTGCTCCTGAGGCCGCAGGGGAGCAAGGCGCGGCTCTCCCGGGGCGCGGCCGGAAACCTCAACATATAATGGCGTGAGCGACTCTTGAAAGGAGGGTTCGATATGCTTCAGTTCATTGTGGACAATTACTCGACGATCCTGCTCAGCGCCGTGCTGCTCGCCGTCGTCGCGCTGGTGATCGTACACCTCGTCAGAAAGAAAAAGAGCGGCAAGTCCGCCTCGTGCGACTGCTGCAGCGGCTGTCCCGGCTCGTCCTACTGCCATAAGCAGTGAATTCATAGACACCTTCGGGAAGAAGGGCGCGGAAACCGCGCCCTTCTTCCTTTAAGCTTAGCGGGCGGTAGGCCCTTAATCCTTCTTTTTCGCGAGCTCCGCGACCTCCGGGAATTTTTTTAGGATGTACGAATAGCTCTTTCGCGTGTGCGGCACGAGGCAATCGCTGCAATCCTTGACGCCCTTCTCGGTATAGGTGAAGTTGCCCCCGCATTTGTCGCCCAGCGCGTAGAGCGGGCAGTAGCAGAACAGGCAGTTGAAATCCTCCGGATGCTCGGTTTTGTGGCAGGGGAAGAACTCGCACTCCTTATGGTTGAAGAACGAATACTTGCATTCCTCGGGGGGAAGCTGAAACACGTCTTTCTTGCTCATAAAAATACCTCCGTTCCTGTCGCCGCGGAGTTCATCCCCGCCGTCCTGTTCGTCATATTCATTATACCATAAGCACGCGCGGATTTTGTAGATCTGCCGATTCTATCATATCGGCCGCGCGTTTCCAGCGCCAGCGCGTCCGGCGCATTCCCGCTTTGCAGGGAGAGGCTTTCGTGCTATCATAGAACCGGTACTCGACGATTGAATGACGGGAGGAACGCTTTATGGCAAAACTCAGCAGCTATCCGGAAAAGGAGAGGGACGCGCAATGGGCGCTCGCTGAACTTGAAAAGGCGCCGTGGGCGATGCTAGCCATGGCGGACGGCGGCGAGCCGTACTGCATCCCCGTATCGCTCGCGCGCAGCGGGGACAAACTCTATTTCCACAGCGCTTCTTTCGGCAAAAAGGCGGAATTGCTCGCGAGGAACCCGCGGGTTTGCATCAGCGCGGTCTCGTACTCGAAGCCTTTCCCCGAGGAGCTCACCATGCGCTACCGGAGCGTCGTCGCATACGGCGAAGCGGAGCTTTTGGAGGAGGGCGGCGAGGAGAAGGTTCGCGCGCTGTATGAGATCTGCCGGAGGTACGCGCCGGAAAACCCGCATATCACGCGCTGCGCGGAGAAGCCCAACGCGCACGTGAACCTCTATCGCATCACCCTTTCCGATGTCACGGGCAAGGAGAGCAACATGGAGGACGAGGCGTAAAACGCCGTAGCGTCCTATCGGGGCCGCCTTGCCGTAGCGCGGCCGCAGAGCGGATATGAAAAGCGCCGGGGTTTTCATCCCGGCGCTTTCCCGCCTCCGGGCACCCTACCGCCCGGAAGCCCGTATCATAAGAGGAGGAGTACGGGCATGTGCGTCACGCCTGCGGGGCGGGAGAGTGGGGTTCGTCGAGCTGGTGCACCCGCTTCCTCATCAGGAAGAACGCGGCGAGCGCGGCCGCTTCGACGACCACGACGAGGATGCCGATCGCCAGGATGCCGACATGGTCGTACATCCAGCCCATCAGGCTGCTGCCGGCGAGGAACGCGAGGCCGTAAGCGCAGTTGAAGATGCCGTAGGCCGTGCCGCGCTTTTTGAAGGAGGTGATGTCGGCGATGGCGGAGCGCATGATGGTCTCGTGCGCGCCCATGATGATGCCGAACAGCACAAACCCGGCGATGACCAGCCATCTGTTCACGCTCAGGGTGAGGAAGGGCATGGCAAGCGTCGCGAACGGGATGAAGATCAGCGTAAGGAGGCCCGCTTTCTTGTTGTTGCGCTTCTTCTTGATGACGTCGTAGATCCTGCCGATGACCATGGCCATCACGGCGTCGACGATCATCGCGATGGAGTACATGAGGGTGATCTGCGAATCCGGCATCACGCCCTTGTCCTTGAGGTGGAAGCCGATGATGCTGAACGCCACGAAGCCGAAGGTGGACAGGAAGGCGAACACGCAGTAGGCCCAGAAGGTCGGCGTCAGCTTATCCGAGCCGCGGTCGATCGTCTCGCCCTCGCGGGTGAGGTTAAACTTGGATACGCGGCGGTAGGCGACATATACGGAAACCATCACGAGCGCGAACGCGAAGACGAGGATCTTGTAGCCGAGTTGGTACGCTTCCACGTTTTCCTTGCCGGTGAGGAGGAACACGAGCGTGAACACCAGGGGTCCGGAGAACGCGCCGAGCTGGTCGAGCGCCTCCTGAAGGCCGAAGACGAAGCCCGTTCCGACGTGGTTTTCGGCGACCTGCGAGAGTATGGTATCTTTAGGCGGATTGCGCAGCGCCTTGCCGAAGCGCTCGAGCAGCACCAGGACGCACAGGATCGACCAGTTGGTCGTGAGGCCCATCATGGGCACCACGCACAGCGTGCCGTAGCCGATGAAGATGAGCAGCCAGTGCTTGCCCGTTTTATCCGAAATGCGGCCCGAAAGCAGCCTCAGCGCATAGCCGAGGAATTCGCCGATGCCGTAGATGATGCCGACCTTCGTCGCGCTGATGGTGAGAAGGTTGAAATACTGGCCGTTGGCGCTCCTTCCGCCTTCGTAGATCACATCGCCAAAGCAGCTGATGATGCCGAACATCACGACGACGGCAATGATGCTTTTAGCCTTTGCGTCGAGCTTTGGCTTTTTAACCAGGTCCTCCATAAAGACAGATCCTCCTTGCATAGTATCTATTCAGCCCAGCCCCGGAAAGGGGCGCGCATACGCTCAGCAATCGAGGTCGTTGAAGCCGCGTTTGCCGGCTTCCTTGGATTTTTCGTAGATTTGGCCCAGCACCTTGAAGAACGTCCTCAGTTCCTTCGGGTCGAGATCCTTGATGAGCCAGTTGTAGAAGCGCACTTCCGCGGCCTCCGTGGTCTGTTTGACCTCGTCGTCCTTTTCGGTCACGTAGAGGTGTTTGGTGCGCTTGTCCTCCTCCCCGTTCTCGCGCCGGAGATAGCCCTTTGTTTCGAGGTTTGCGACCATGCGCGCCACGGCCGCCTTGTCGATGTTGAGCCAGTCGCAGAGCCTCTCCTGGTTCGTGCCGGGATTGTGCCGCACGAAGTGCAGGCACTCGTACTCCGCGTAGCTGATGCCGTGCGCGCTGATCGCCTGGTCCGCATAGCGCCGCACCGTGCGACCGATCTTGGTAATATCCCTTACCGAACCTGCCATGTCGTTTATCCCTTCCATACTCATATTTTATCGATAGATAGTTGCTTTGTCAACCATATAATCGCCAATAGCCGATATTTACCGGAATCTCTCGCCCTCGACGAACACCATTTCCGCCCGCGCGCGGTAATCGAGCGGGTGGCCGGTGAACAGGACCAAATCCGCGTCCTTCCCGGGGCGGATGGAGCCGACGCGCGCGTCGATGCCGCAGATGCGCGCGGCGTATAGCGTGATCGCGCGCAGCGCCTCGCGCGCGTCGAGGCCGCATTTCACGGCCGCGGCGGCGTGCGGCGCGAAGAACCACGCGGGCACGGGGGAGCGCATGGTGGTGCTCGCCGTATGGCAGGCGATCGCGAAGGGAATGCCCGCGTCGGAAAGAAGCTTGGGTATCCCGGGGGACGCGCCGTTGCGCTCGCGCCGGTTGTTGAAGGTCATGAGCGGCCCCGCGAGCACGGGCGCGCCGCATGCCCGGATCTGGGGCAGCGCGCGCTGGCACTCGAACGCCGAAACGAGTATGAACCGCAGCCCGTAAGCTCGCAGGATGCTTATGGCGCTCGATATGTCGTCCGCGCGCAGCGCGTGGATGAAAACGGGCTTTTCCCCGCGCAGCGCCGGCAAAAGCGCCTCGAATTTCGGGTCGTAAACGTCCTCCCCGGCGTCCTTTTTATGCGCGTAGTCGAAGGCGTTCCTGAGCGTTTCGCGCAACAGGGCGGCGGCGCCCATGCGGCTTACGGGCGGCGTCCGCTTCTTGTCCCGCGGGGCGATGGTCGCCTCGCCCAGCGCCATCTTCACGCCCAAGAAGCCGTCGAAGACCATCTCGTCCGCGCAAACGCCGCGCGTTTTGACGGCGATGAGCCTGCCGCCGACGAACCCCTTGTCGCCCGGCGCGATCACGGCCGTGGTGACGCCCGCCGAGAGCGCCTTTCTGAAAGAGGGGTCGAGAGGGTATATGCCGTCCCTCGGGTCGAGCTGGGGCGCAATCGCGTCCGTCGCCTCGTCGGCGCCGGAAAAGGACGCCTCTTCGCCCTCCGGGCGAAGGCCCATCTGGCATTGCGCCTCTATGATACCGGGCAGAAGCCAGCCTCCGCGCGCGTCGATGTCGTCCGCGCGCGGGGAAATCCCGTCCATAGGGCCGAGCGATGTGATTTTCGCGCCGTTGCATTCGACGTAGCCGCACTCCAGCTCGTCCCCCTCCATGGGCATCACGCGCGCGTTGACGATTCTCATGCGTTCTCCTTCAATCCTGTTCGAGCGTCCGCCCGTCTCATCCTCTACTTCCTGCGCACGCCGTCGACGAAAACGACCTTTGCGACGGCGGTGTACGAGAGCGGGAATTCGTTGAACACCGCGATATCCGCGTCCTTGCCCGGGCGGAGCGAGCCGATCCTGTCGGACGCGCCGAGTATCCGCGCGGTGTCCGCGGTGAGCGCGCGCAGCGCGCGCGTCTCGTCGAGCCCCGCGGAGATGGCGATCGCCGCGCTCGTGGGCAGGTCGACCCCGCGGATGACCTGCGCGTCCGTGCCGAAGCAGAAGTCGACGCCCGCGCCGTCCAGCGCGTTGATGTTGGCGGCCTCGCCCTCGGCCATCTCGGGCTTGCAGTTGGGGAAGAGGATGGGGCCGAGTATGACGGGCGTGCCCGAGGCGGCGATCTGCCTTGCCACGACATGCGCGCCCGTGGCGTGCACCGCGACGCATCTGATGCCGCATTCGCGGGAAATGCGAACCGCCGTCATGATGTCGTCCGAGCGGTGCGCGTGGAAGTGCATGGGCAGCTCTCCCCGGATGACGGGGAGCAGCGCCTCGTATTTCAGGTCGATTTCCTTGAGGGTCTCCTCGGCCTTGGCCTTCTCGTAGCGCCTGGCGCGCGCGAAGGCGTCCCGCAGGAGGGCGGCGCTTCCCATGCGCGAGTAAGGGCTGCGCTTGCTCTCGCGCCCGTGCGTCCCGAGCGGATTCGCGCCGAGCGCCCCCTTCATGCCGCACGCGCGAACGAACATCTCATCGATGTTCGCGCCGGCGAATTTGACGAGCGCCACCTCGCCGCCGATCAGGTTGGAGCTGCCGGGCGAGACGGCCCCCGCGGTGATGCCCGCGTTCACGGCGTCCGCGAAGTCGGGGTTGCCGGTTTCGAGCGAGTCGATGATTTTCATCTCCGGTGTGACGGGCGCGGTCGTCTCCGTGATGTCGTAGATGTAAAGCCCCGTGTGGCAGTGGGCGTCTATGAAGCCCGGTATCGCGTAGCCGCCCGCAGCGTCGTAATCACAGCCTTCGGGCAGGGGAGCTTCCGCCATGTCGCCGAGGGCCGTTATTTTGCCGTTTTCAAAGGCGATGAAGCCGTTTTCATAGCCGCGGCCTTCCATCGTGAGTATGTGCGCGTTGTAGATCATCATCGAAATCACCCCCTCACGCCTTATGGCCGTTGCACCAGACGGCGGCGACCCTGGTCTTGTAGTGCGCGGGCTTGCCGTCGTAGAGCACGAAGTCGGCGTCCTTGCCGGGTTTGATGGAGCCGACGCGCCCGTCTATGCCGCAAAGCCGCGCGGCGTTGATGGTGATCGCCCGCAGGGCTTCTTCCTCGGGCAGGCCCTCGCGGATGGCGGCGCCGATGTGCGCGGCGTTGAACCACGGGGGAACGGGCAGGCGCAGCGTGCCGCTCGCGGAATACATGGAGATGGCGTAGTCGATGCCGCTGTCGTAGAGGAGCTTGGGGATCATGGGGGATACGCCCTTGCGCTCCTGCCGGTCGTCCCAGCTCATGAGCGGCCCCGCGATGACGCGCGCGCACTTCTGCCGGAGGATGTCGATCATCTCGGCACAGGCGAAGGCGTGCAGCAGCACGTAGTCGAGCCGGAACTGCTCCGCCACGCGCAGGAAGGTGAGTATGTCGTCCTTGGTGTACGCGCGGACGTATACGGGCTTGCTGCCGCGCACGACGGGGTAGAGCGCCTCGTACTTCTGGTCGTAGACGTCCTCGCCCGCGTCCTTTTTATCCGCGTAGGCGGCGGCTTTCGTGAACGTTTCGCGCAGGATGGCGGCGGCGCCCATGCGCGTGACGGGCGGCTTCGTGCGCGCGCCGCGGGGGGACAGGACGGGCTCTCCGAGCGCGAGCTTCATGCCCACGTAGGGCTCGAACACCATTTCGTCCGCGCAGTCGCCCATGGTTTTGACGGCGACGATGCGCCCGCCGAACACGTTGGCGCTGCCGGGCGATATGACCGCCGTGGTGATACCCGCGCAAAGCGCCTTGCCGATGGCGGGGTCGGCGGGATATATGCCGTCGAGGGCGCACAGGTGCGGGCTCACGGTGTCGGTCGCCTCGTCCGTGTCGCTCTGCTCGAACACGCTGCCTTCGGGCGAGAGGCCCATCTGGCAGTGCGCCTCCACGATGCCGGGCATCAGAAAGCCGCCCTTGGCGTCGAAATCGTCTCCCCGCGGCGCGACCGCCGCCATGGGGCCGACGGCCGTGATTTTGCCATTTTCAAATTCCACATACCCTTCGGGGTAGGCTTCGTCCCCCTCCATGGTTTGAACAAAAGCGTTGATGATCCTCATTTTACCACTTCCTTTGCCGTTTCCTCAAAGAGCGCGATCTTTTCTTCAAATACGCCGAGCGCGCTTTTCCAGAAATCCCTACTCGTGATGTCGATTCCCGCGCGCGCCGCGATGCCCTCGAGCGTGTCCTCGCAGGTGGCGGCGAGCAGCTTGCGGTACCGCTCCATGAAGCCCTCAGGCTCCGCTTTCCTCAGCGCGAACAGCCCTTCGGAGAACAGCAGCCCGAAAGCGTAGGGGAAGTTGTAGTAATGGAAATTCGCGATGTAGTAGTGCGGTTTCGCGACCCACATGTAGGGATGGAGCGCGTCGGGGTCGAGGGCGCCGCAATAGGCCTTCTTCTGGCATTTCTCCATGAGCGCGCAGAGGGATTCCGGCGTGAGCGTCTCCTTCGCGCGGCGCTCGAAAGCCGCGTCCTCGAAAAGGAAGCGGCTGTATATGTCCACGATGTTGCGCGTGGCGCCTGTGAGCTCCGCGTCGAGCACGGCGAGCTTCTCGCCCGGCCCGGCGATTTCCGGCGCGGCGTCGTAGGCGAGGATCTCGTTGTACGTGGAGGCGGTTTCGCACACGGGGGTGGGCGCGTCCCGCAAAAACAGGGGCACGTGCCGCGTGCAGAAGTCGTGGAAGGCGTGGCCGAGCTCGTGCGCGATGGTGACGACGTCCCCGAAGCTCCCGTTGAAGTTGACCATGACGCGGCTCTCGCCCAGAGAGGGCACGGGCACGCAGATGCCGCCGCTGTATTTGCCAAGACGGGGATAGGCGTCTATCCAGTCCTTTTCGAACGCCGCCCTTGCGAACGCGCCGAGTTCCGCGTCCGCGCGCCCGAGGGCGAACGCGAGGTATTCCTTCGCCTCGTCGAGCGTGTAGCGCTTCCCGCCGCGGCCGACGGGCGTGTTCAGTTCATAATACGGAAGGCCCTTATCGTAGCCGAGAAGCTTTGCCTTTGCGCTTATATAGCGCGCAAAAACGGGCAAACGCTCCTCGATTGCCGCGTGCATCGCCTCAAGCGTAGCGCGCGTCATCTTGTTGACGTGCAGCATCCATTCGAGCGGGGAGGCGAAACGGCGAAGCTCCGAAACGGTGATCGCCTCGCCTTTGATGGCGTTAAGGCACGCCGCGCTGATGCCGGCGATCCGTTGAGAGGCCTCTATCTCGGCCTTGAAGGCGCGCCTTCGAACTTCCGCGTCCGCATCGGACTGCAGGGCGCGCACCGCGGACAGGGGGAGGCTTCGGACCTCTCCCCGGAGTTCAAGCTCCGCCGCGGCGCGGGTCTCCGTATCGGAGCGCAATTTCGACCAGGCGCGCCCCCCCGTAGTCTGCAGAAGATGCACGCACCGGTTGATTTCGCCCGGCAGCGCGTGCGCGCGCTCCTTCTCGAGCCAAGCGAAGTAGAACGCGTAGCGCGTCGCGCGCGGATCGTCCCTGAGGCGGCCCGGCGCCTTCAAATCGAGCAGCTTTTCACAAAGCCTGTCGGATGCGATGTCCAGTTCCGCCTTCAGCCGGATGAAGCGCTGCTTGTAGAGCGCCGCCTCCTCGTCCGCGGAATCGGCGAGCGAGCGCATCGAAACGTACGTCGATACGCGAGAATATGCCTCCGTCGCCCGCTCGAGCGCATCGAGGGCCGCGAGCGCCCGCGCGGGCCAGTCCCCGCCGTCCTCCAAAAAAGGCGCATCGAGAGCAGCCGTCGCCTCCGCGACGCGCGTTTCGGCGGCGTCCGCGTCCGAAAGGAATGCGCTGTCGTCCAGCGAAGCGTACAATCCCGAGAGATCCCACGTTCCGTCCATAGCTTGCCCCCTTAGCAGAAGCGTATCGCGTGCAGCGCGGACTCGAGCTGAACCGAAACGAGCCTTTTGATTTCAAGCACGCTGTAGTTCGAGTTGGCCTCGAGTTCCCGGCACATGTGGGAAAGCTCGAGGTCGCACGCGGCGCGGGCCCGCCCGAGCGCATCGCGTTCGGGCTTTGAGAAGCGCTCGCCCCGCGCGAGCTCCATGTCGCACGCGCGCAGCGTCAGAGCGATGTTAAGGATATCGAAATAGATCGCGAGGAACAGGTTGTCGAACTTCTCCGCCACGGTGGCGGCGCGCGCGTATTCCGGGCCTGAAAGCTCCTCGTCGTCCCGGTTAGGACGGAAGCCCTTCATGCAGTCGGAGACGAGGCGGGGGAAGGGGTTATCCGCGCCGAAGAGCGCGCCCGCGGCTGAAAACTGCTCCTCGAGGAAGGCATAGACCTTCGTCCGCGTGGCGAGCTTCGCCCGCACGGCCTCGGCGCGCGTCATGTCGGAGGGAGAGGTGTCGGCGATCTTCGGGTCGTTGAAGTACGGGAGCTCCGCCATGAGCGTCAGGCAGTCGCATACGGATTCGATGAAATCGCCGCTGCAGGTGCCGCAGGCGAGCTCCTTGTCAACGGGCTGCGCGCCCGCTTTGGCGTCCTGCAGGTCAAAGACCCGCTTGAGGCTGAGCATGCTGAAGACCGCCCCCGAATACTTGAGCGTGTAGGATGCTTCGGGCTCGCCCAGGTGCAGCGCGACGTTCTGCCGCTTCGCCGCCGCCTCGAGCAGCGGGTTGAGCGCGGGGATGTTCTTCGAAACATACCAATAGGCGCCGCCGAAAGCGGAGTTGTGCAGCGGGTACACGAAGCGCGGCTTGGTTTCTTCCATCAGCGCTATCAGCGCTTTGGTCTCTGGGATCGGTTTGTCGAAGCGCCGCCCGCGGTAATCTATGGGGAAGGTCCATTCGACCTGCTCGCATCCGGCGGGCCTGTAAAACCCGCGCGCGTAGTTTTCGATGTTGAAGGGGCCCTTGAACCAGCCCTCGTTGAGGCGCGTGGCGTCGGGGTCGATGCACGGGATGAGGTACCATGTCGCGTCCAGCTCGGAAAGGAGCGCGGGGTCGTCCGCGAGCATCCCCGCGAAGGTGACGAGCGTCATCGCGCCGATCGGCTCGTTGGGGTGCGGGCATGCGTAGCAGATCGCGTTCTTCGCGCCGCGGCCGATCTTCATGCAGTATATGGGGTCGCCCTTGCGGGAGTTACCGATGGAATAGGTGTTAACGACGCTTGGGTAGGCTTCCGCGAGCGCCGCGCAGCGCGCGTTCAGCTCGTCCACCGTGTAGAAGCTCTCGTAGTTCGGCACTCTCGCGAGTATGTTCTCGATGATCATGTATGCCTCCAAATATTGCGGCGCGGCGGCGGCTAAGCCGCCGCCGCGCCCTTGTTGCCAATGGGTTGCGCGTATCAGTTGTCGAGCCAGGTGTAGGTGAATTCGCCCGTGTTGGATACGCCGGACATTTCCGGGCTGCCGGGATGGTTGATCACATAGGACTTGTGCGGATAGTAGCCGATCCACTCGGAGAACGGAATGTAGGGCAGGTCGGCCGCGAGGATCGCCTGGAGCCGCTTATAGTACGGCGCGCGGTCCTCGAAGGTGACGAGGTTCAGCGCCGCGGCGAGCAGTTCATCAACCTCCGCATTGGAGTAACCTATGCAGTTGAGGTAACCGGCGGTGCCGACGGTGTTGCCGATCGCGGACACTTCAGGGCCCTGGTAGTCGCTGGTGATCGCGATGTCGAAATCCTTGCTCTTGACCACCTTCTCATCGAAGGAAGCGTACTCGAGCATGTTGATGTCCACCACGATGCCGATAGCTGCCATCTGGCTCTTGAACACTTCCGCGACTTCCGGGAACGGGGCGTAGTTCATCGTCGTGAGCGAGACCGAGAGGTAGTTTCCGTTGGCGTCCGGTGTGAGGCCGGTCTCGGTCATAAGCTGCTTGGCCTTGTCGAGATCGTACGAGGGAACCTTGACGTCCTTGTCGATCGCCCAGTCGAACAGGGGGCCGAGCCAGTATTCGGAGATGAGGCCCGCGGACTTGAGCGCCATGACCAGCATTTCGTCCTTATTGAGGGCGTACGCTACCGCCTGGCGCAGCGCGAGATTGTTATAGGGCTCCTTGGCGAGGTTGAATTCCACGATGAAGCGAGAGGCGTAGATGTTCTTCTCGAGCGCGATCTCGGGGTTCGCGTTGAACTCCTCATAATCCGTGGCGGAGAAGACGCCGAGGATGTCGTATTCGCCGGCGAGGAACGCCGACTTGGCGATGGTGGCGTCGGAAACGAAGCCGAAAATCACCTTGTCGAGATACGGCAGGTCGGGCCCGAGGAAGTAGTTGTCGTTGCGGACCAGCGTGATGCGGCTGCCCTTATCCCAGCTGTCGAAAATGAAGGGGCCGGTTCCCACGGGAGTCTGCATGGCGTCGGCGCCGAGCCAGTCCTTGCCTTCATAGACGTGACGGGGGAGGATGTACGCGCCTGTAAACGCCACGTTGTACAGGAAGGAAACGTCAATCGCGCTGGTCGTGAACACCACGGTGTTCGCGTCGGGGCATTCGATGGAAGCGAGCAACGCGAATCGGGTTGCGGACTGGCCGCCCTGGGCGAGGATCTGCTCGAAGGTGAACTTCACATCGTCGGAGGTCATCTGCACGCCGTCGCTGAAGAAGACGTTTTCATGCAGGCGGAACGTGAAGGTCAGTCCGTCCTCGCTGACCTCATAGGACGTCGCAAGGTCGTTGACGACCTGGGAAAGGTTGTCGAGCTTGAGCAGCTTGTTGAAGCAGTTGGCCATGAGATAGCCGTTGCTCGCGTCATAGTTGCCGTCCGGGTTAAGGGAAACAGGCTCGCCTTTCAGGCACATGACGAGCGTGCCGCCGGTTTTGACGTCGGATACCGGTTCGGTCGGTTGGGGTTCCGAGGTGCCCGGATCCTGCGTAGGCGCCGGCGTGCTACCTGCGGGCTCGGTCTTCGCGGGCTCGTCCACGTCTTTGCAGCCTGCCAGGCAGGACGCGAACATCAGAATCGCGAGCAGCAGAACCAGAAACTTTTTGGTCTTCATAATGCTTTTCTCCTTATCGCGTTTTAATAGCGGGGTTGCCGCTAAATCATTCAGAATACCGGGAAACCATGACCGGACAGCGCACATAATGCTCCGTTCCGGGGAGCGCGGTGAGCTCGTGCTCGACGAGCGAGCATTCCTTCTTTGCGTACCTGCAGCGCGGCGCGAACCGGCAGCCGGGCGGTATGGCGGCCGCTGAGGGAGGTTCTCCCTCGAGCCTCACCGGCGCGAAAGCCTTGCGCGGGTCGGTGCTGGGGCAGTTGGAGATGAGCGCCTGCGTATACGGATGGCGCGGGCGGCAGATGATCTCGTCCGTATCGCCGTGTTCCACGATTTCGCCCAGGTACATCACGGCGATGCGGTCGGTGATGTAGCGCGTGGTCGAGATGTCGTGGCTGATGAAAACCATGGCCATCCGCTTCTGTTTGGCCAGAGCATAGAGCATGTTGATGATGTCCGCGCGTACGGAAACGTCCAGCATCGACACGGGCTCGTCCGCCACTACGAACTCGGGTCCCAGCAGCATGGAACGCACGATGGCGATGCGCTGGAGCTGACCGCCCGAGAGGTCGCTCGGGAACCGGTTCATGAAGTTCGCTGCGGGATGTATGTCCGCGTTTTTGAGGGCGTCCTGAATCAGCCCGATCCGCTCCTCGCGCGAGGAGCCTATGCCGTGCAGCGTCAGCGCGTCCATGAGGGAGCGGCCGATCTTGTGACGCACATCGAACACGTCGTACGGGTTCTGGAAAATCATCTGCGCCTTGCGGCGAAGCAGGAGGTAATCGCGCCTGAGCATCTCCGAGGTGGGCTCGCCGTCGAGCAGGATTTTCCCGCGCGTCTGGGGTTCGAGTCCGGTCAGCAGCCTGCCCAGCGTGCTCTTGCCGCAGCCGGTCTCACCCAACACGCCCACGATCTCGCCGCGCTTCACCTCGAGGGATACCTTGTCCACCGAGCGCACGGTCGTCTTGTGCCTGCGCGTGCCGTCGGGCAGCACCTGGGGTTCGTTTTTATAATAGAACTTCACGACGTCCTTCGCGCTGAGCACGATGTCGTTCACGCACTTACTCATGGGCTTTCACCTCCGCGAAATGGCATGCGGCCCTCCTGCGCTCGCCGTAATCGCGCAGCGCAGGCTTTTCCTTGAAGCAGATTTCTTGCGCCTCGGGGCAGCGGGGGGCGAATATGCAGCCTTGGGGCCTCTCCCGCATGTCGGGGAGCGAGCCGGGTATGCTCCTGCAATCGACGCCCGAAGCGTCCGTGAAATCGGGGAAGCTGTTGATGAGGCAGCGTGTATAGGGGTGCAGGGGTTCCACCAGCGTGTCCATCACGGAGCCCATTTCGACCAACCTGCCGGCATAGATCACCGCCACCTCGTCGCAGGCCGTTGCGATGACGCTCATGTCGTGCGTGACCATGATGCGCGTCACGTCCAGCTTCTTTTCGAGCGCCTGGATCTCCTCTAAGATCTGCGTCTGCGTGACGACGTCGAGCGCCGTCGTCGCCTCGTCCATGATGAGGAGCTTCGGGTTGAACATCAGGCTCATCGCGATGCCCACGCGCTGCATCATGCCGCCGGAGAGCTCGTGCGGATAGAGCCGGTATACCCGCTTGGCGGGCAGGTTCACCATCTCGAGCAGCGCATAGACCCGCTCGCGCGCCTCCTCCTGCGTCGCGCCCGGCCTGTGCACGCGGTAGATGTCGCTCATGAAGGCGCCGACGCGGTGCACGGGGCTCAGCGCGTTCATGGATTTCTGGAAAACCACCGCCATCTCGGTCCAGCGCAGCTTCATCATCGCGCTGTTGTCGAGCGAGAGGAGGTCGCGCCCGTCGAAGATGATCTTCCCCTCGACCTCGGCGATCTTCGCGTGCAGGATGCGCAGCGCCGCGTGCATCAGCGTGCTTTTGCCGGAGCCGGATTCGCCGACGATGCCGAGCGAGCGGCCTTTGAGCACGTCGAGCGAAACGCCGTCCACGGCGTACACGCGCTCCCCGTTGGTCGTATAGGTGACGTTGAGGTTCTCGATTTTCAGCAATGCCATTTTCCGTTTCTCCCGTCAGATCACGTTGCGAAGCTTGGGATTGAGCAATATGTTGATCCCGTCGCCGATGAGGTAGAAGGTGATGATGGTGAACACGATCGCGAGGCCCGCGTACACGCACATCCACCAGCCGTTGGTGATGTACGCCTTGCCGTTGGAGATCAGCTGCCCCCAGCTCACGACGTTCGGGTCTCCGAGGCCGAGGAAGGAAAGGCTTGATTCCGTCATAATCGCGGTGCAGATGCCCATCGCCGTGTTCGCGATGATAGGCATGATGCCGTTGGGGATGATGTGCGTGAACATGATGCGCGCCTTGCTCTCGCCGATGGCCTGCGCGGCCTTGACGAAGGTTCTGTTGCGAAGGCTCATGGCCTGCGCGCGCATGACCTTGGCATTGCCCGTCCAGCCCGTGAGGCCGATGACGATCATCACCTTGCCCATGCCGGAGCCGAAGAGCGCGATCACGATCAGAATCAGGAAGAAGGTGGGCATCATCATGAAAGCGTTTATGAATTCCCCTACGATCGTGTCGGCTTTTCCGCCCCAGTAACCCGCGATCACGCCCAGTATGGTGCCCACGAAGGCGGAGATGACGGCGGCGGTGAAGCCGATGAGAAGGGATACCCGGCTGCCGTGCAGGATGATCGAGAGCACGTCGCGCCCGAGATTGTCCGTTCCGAGCGGATGCGCCGCGCTGGGCGCGAGCACCATCGATTCCTGAGAGATCGCCTGCGGATCGTATGGCGCGAACAGGTCGGCGGTCGCGGCGATGAAGAGGAGTATGACGAGCATCATGAGGCCGGTGCACAGCCGGTGGTTGCGCTTGACGAAGCGCTTGAGGCTTTTTTGCCACGGCGCTTCCTCCCGCTTGCGGCGCTTGATCCAGTTGATTTTATCCGGACTCCCGCCGGAGAGCTTGATGTGCCTGCGCTCGTTGAGTTTTGTGAGTTTGTCATTCATATTTGTCATGGTATCGCCCCCGTCAGTTCTTGTTGGCGTGCGAGATGCGCGGATCGAGCACAGCGTAAAGCACGTCGATCACGATCATCATGACTGCGACCGATACGCTGAGCATGAGATAAATCCCCATCAGCACCGGATAGTCGCGCCGTGAGATGGACTGCATCACAAAGCTGCCCATGCCCGGCCAGGCGAAAACAATCTCAACCAGCGCGGAGCCTGTCACGACATACGCCATATGGATGCTCACCGCGGTGATCGTGGGCAAAATGGCGTTTCTAAACGCGTATTTCCTAAATATGCGCTTCTGCGGCATGCCGGCTACCCAAAGGGTCGTCATGTATTCCTCGCCCAGCGTCTGTATCATGGAAGCGCGGGAAATCCTGAAATAATAGGGGAAGTGCAGGATCGCGAGCGTGGACACGGGCAGTATCATGTGCTCCGCGATGTCGAGTATGCGGCGAAATCCCGTATAGTTCTCCCGGATGTTCATGATGCCCGAAAAGGGCAACACCTTGAGGATTGCGGCGAACACCAGCATGAGCATCAGGCCCAGCCAAAAGCTCGGGAAGCCGTTGACGATGCTCGTGATGCCAGAGAGGATGGTGTCCAGCTTGCCGCCGATATGCCGCGCGCAGGTAATGCCGGCCCACGTGCCGAGAAGGACCGCGATGACGAGCGCGGTGAGCGTGAGAAGTGCCGTGTAGCCGAGCTTCTCGCCGATGAGCTGAGTCACGGGCTCGTTCGTGTAATAGGAAACCCCCATGTCCCCCTGGACGAGGCGGGAGATGTATTTGAAGAACTGCACGTAGAGAGGCTGATCGAGGCCGTATTTCTTCGTGATCAGTTCCACCTGCTCCGCCGTCGGGGTCTCGGTGCCCACCAGAAGCCTGGCGGGATCGCCCGGCGCGAGGCGGATGATGGTGAAATTGATCACCAGCACCAGCAGCACGCTGACGATTGCCGTTATCGCTCGTTTGCCCAAGTACCGTCGCATAGTGTCTTCCCTTCAGTGCAAGTGATAGAACCACAAGCTAGTTTCGTTGAAATCCTTCTTGACAAACCCGTATAATTATATATCATTTTAGTAGAAATTATAGTTGTTATGTCAATTATATAATCTGTGTCATCAAAAGTAAATACCGATTTCAGGATTTCGAACGGGTAAATCATACCTGAAAACATATATGAGGAGAAACGCGTCGGGAACTTTACAGCGGAGAACAAGAAATGGAGGCGTATCATTGTGAAATATCCGAAAACAGATAAAAAGCCGTTTGTATATGAGATCGCAGGGCACAGCCTGACGGATGATTACCAGTGGCTGGAGGACAAAGCTGCCCCTGAAACGCTGGAGTGGGTGGCGAAACAGAACGAATTCACGGATAAATGGTTCAAAAATATCGGAGGGATCGAAAAACGCGCGGAAGCGTTGAAAGATTCCACTCCGCAGGTTCAATACGGCGTATGTGCGAAACTGAACGGCAAGCTGTTCGCTTTGCGCGCCGATGAGAACAACGAGTACGCCGCGGTCATACTCGATGATGATTTCGCCGAAAAACAGGTCGTTGCTTCCCGCGAGACGTTCGATGGGAAATATCACATAGGCAGCGTACTCCCTTGCCCGTCGGATAACGGCCTCGTCGCGCTGATGGTGCAGCCGGACGGCGCGGTGACGCCGTCATGCCTGATATACGATTATGTAAACGGGCGCGAGCTGATCAGGCTGGACAAGACCTTCAGCTTCGTGTGGGACGCAAAGGACCGCCTTTTCTGCGCGGCCGCGGAGCCGGACCCCGCAAGCGGCGTGAACCGTACGGGGATCGATCTGTATGACCCGGCTTCCGATTCCGTGAAGCGCGTGTTTGAATATCAAAAGCATTCCCCTTTCCTTATGCTGTCCATCGACAGGGAAGGGCGCTGGTTGCTGATCGAATGCTGGCGCGATTACGCTGTGAGCGAGGTTGTCGAGCTTGACTGCGAGACGTTGCGACACCGCTTCATTACCGGCGAGGCGCACGCCAAATATGCCCCCGCAGGGTCGCGCGGCGGCTATCACTATCTGTTAACGGATTATAACGCCCCTTTGGGCAGCGTGATCGCGCTTAAGACCGGCAGCGGAGTCGTTGCGCAATCCGCGCTGATCATTCCCGGGAGCGCGCGCATGATGCAAGCCGCGAAGGTAACCGAACGCGGCATACTCGCCCTGTTCATGGAGGATGCAAAGTCCTGTATCGAGCTTTACTCATTTGACGGAACGCTTGTCGAGAAGGTCGCGTTGCCCGATGCGTGCGGCACGGCGGTCGGAGCGATGCATAATCGCGCCGTACCGCTCAAGGGCGAGGAACTGTTTTATTTTGAATTCGAGTCCTTCACCCATGCGCCGGCGACCTACTCGTGGAATGAGCGCACCGGGGAGTTCAAAAAAGAGTATCAGGCAAGGGACGTGCATGTGCCGGATGATATCGTTACGACGCAGATATTCGTTCCGGCCCGCGACGGCGAACGCGTCCCCGCCTTCATCGTGCATAAAAAGGATATCCTCCTCGACGGTTCGTCCAAAGCGCTCATGTTCGGATACGGCGGATTCGCCTATGCCATGACGCCCGTCTTTACCAATCCGTACACCGGCATGGACATATACAAATGGGTGGAGCTCGGCGGCATCTATGTGAACTGCAATTTGCGCGGCGGCAACGAATACGGTTCAAAATGGCAACGCGCCGGCAACCTGTACAATAAAAAGAACGCTTTCTTCGACTTTATCGACACGGCCGAATGGCTCATAGCCAACGGTTGGGCAAAATCCGGCAACATCGGCATATGCGGCGCCTCTAACGGAGGCCTTCTCATGACGGCGCTGACGACCATGCGGCCCGACCTGTGGGGCTGTGTGATCGCATCCGTTCCGCATACCGATATGATACGTTTTGTGAATGACGACCGCGGCCCGATGAATATAACCGAATACGGAGATCCAAGAAACCCGGCGATGTTCGACTATCTGTATTCCTATTCGCCATACCATAACATCCGCGCGGCGGATTACCCGCCCATTTATGTGCAGACCGGCGAGCTCGACAACAACGTGCCGCCGTATCACGGCAAAAAGTTTGCCGCGCGCATGCAGGAGCTTAACCGGGCGGACAATCCCGTCCTGCTTCGGGTGCTGGCGAGAGGAAGCCATGATCGCGGCACCGGCGACGAGATGTACAGGACCTATGCGGAGATGCAGGCGTTCCTCATGAAGCATCTGGGCATAGACGGCCGCGGCATAGAGCGTGAGCAATAGGGCGCCCGCCCGGATATGCGCCGAAATGCAATCAGCTTTTCCCGCTGCGAAGGCATCGCCGCATAATGCCTTCCCTTCTGCGCATATGAAACATGCCGCGGTTAGTTCCGGTGAACTATTTTGCGCAAATCGTTGACTTTCTTTATTAATTCTATATAATAATTATGGAATCTATAGTGGCCGTGCCAATGATAGAGTCCGCCTGACCATTCCGACTTCATAAAATCGATTCGCTGATTTATCGGGGCCAAAAAATGAGCATTTCGGCTCATTCCCCAACGACCTGCACCTTGACATCAGGTCTGACGACCCGCATAGGCGAAAATATTCTATATAAGAATGGCTTACTATATATGATTTTATCCGTTTTCGCGCAGCGCTTCCCGGACCTGGGCGATGCTGCGGTGCTTGATGTCGTTGAGCATGGCGATGGCGGTCGTTTTGTCCCCGCGCTTGATGCTCTCCCATATGGCGACGTGCGTGCTCACCGAAAACTTGTCCCACTCCGGCACGAGCTCGTAGATCCGGCTGACGGCGCTGGTTTCGAAGAAGAGCGTTTTGAGAAGCCTGAAAAGCTCCTCGTTGCGGCAGTAGCTGTATATGCGAAGGCTGTACTCGCGGATGATCTTGTAGCACAGGAGGAATTCCCCGTTTTTCTCGGCTTTCACGAGCCTTTCGATCAGCGCGTCGATTTCGGCGTAGGCCGAGAGCGGCACGTTGTCCGCGGCGATGTTCAGCGCGAGCAGCTCGAGGTCCGCCTTGATGACGAGCTTTTCGATGACGGTCCTGTCGTTGAGGGAGCAGAGCCTGTAGCCTGCGTGCGGCACGCTCGTGACGAGGCCTTCGGATTTCAGGCGGCCCAGCGCCTCGCGCACGGGGATGTCGCTCACGCCGAGCTTCATTGCCACACGCCGTATGACGATTTTCTCATCGGGCTTATACTCCATGTCGATGATGCGCTGCTTGATATACTCGTATACGGATTCGGTTTTCGTTTTTCCCTGGAGCTTGTCCGATCTGGCCGCGGTTTTTACGGAAGCCATATACCACCTTCTCGGCGCCGCGCCGCGTCGGGCGGAGCGGGTACGGATTTTCATCATTATAACAAAACCGGTTAGTTAATGCAAACACATCGCGCAATGCCGGAAACGCAAGGGGAATCCCATGCCTTTTAGCGTCCGGATGATTTCAATACAGGAGGGATTTATGGATTATCAGCACATCGTCGTCGAGCGGGGGGAGATCGCCTCGATCACGCTCAACCGTCCCGAGAAGCGCAACGCCCTCAACGAGCGGATGCTCCTCGAAATCGCCTCGGCGCTCGCCGCGCTCGACGGGGAGAAGGAAGTGAAGGCCGTCGTGCTCCGCGGCGCGGGCAAGGGCTTCTCCGCGGGCGCGGACCTCGCCATGATGGGGGAGGACGCGCCGCTTTGCGAGAAGCGCGCGCGCACGGAGGCGTTTCCCGCGCTCTTTAAGGCGCTCAAGAACACGGGCAAGATCACCGTTTCGGCGGTGCACGGCTTCGCGCTGGCGGGGGGCTTCGGCCTCGCGATGGCCTGCGACCTGTGCGTGTGCGCGCTGGACGCCAGGCTCGGCATGCCCGAGGTGAAACGGGACCTCATGCCAATGAACATCATGGCGCCGCTCGCGCGCGTCATGAACCCGCGGCTGCTCTTCGAGATGGTCTTCTCGGGCGAGAGCATCACGGGCGCGGAGGCGCTTGCGGCAGGGCTCGTGAACAGGGCCGTGCCGGAGGGGGAGCTCGACGAGGCGGCGCTCGCGCTGGCGCGGCGCGTGAGCGCCGGCAGCTTGGACGTAATCCGCCTCGGCAAGGAGGCGTTCTACGCGATCCGCGATATGGAGTACGAAAAATCCTTTCTTTACCTGAACAACATGCTGCATATGACCATGCTCGCCGGAAACAGCGGGGAAAAATGCGGCGATTTCACAGGGGGTAGGCGTTCATGATGCTTTATGAGTTTGAGGGCAAGCGGCTCTTTGCCGAATGCGGCATACCGGTGCCCGAAGGAAGGCTTGCGGGGAACCCCGATGAGGCGGCGACGGCGGCGGAGGAACTGGGCCTGCCGGTGATGGTCAAGGCGCAGCTTCTAAGCGGCGGCCGCGGCAAAGCCGGGCTCGTCCGGCGCGCGCGGACGCTCGCCGAGGCCGTGGAGGCGGCGCGGGCCATACAGGAAATCAAGCCGGGCTGCAGGCTGCTCGTCGAGCGCTGCGTCGACGCCGGCGCCGAGGGCTACATCGGCATTACCGTGGACGACGTGCGCGGCTGCCCCATGATGGTGATGAGCGCGAGCGGCGGCGTCGACGTGGAGGCGGCCGGCCGCGAAGGGAAGGCGGCGTCAAGGCCCGTCGACCCGCTCGAGGGCATTTCCGGGGACGAGATCGTCTCCCTCGCGCGGGAGGCGGGCTTCGGGGAAGGGTCTATTTTTGCCGTGGCGGAGCTCGCCGAAAAACTGGTCGCGTGTTACAGGCGCTTCGAGGCGGATACGATGGAGATCAACCCCGCGCTCATCCGGCGCGACGGCGCCGTGGTCGCCGCGGATTCGAAGGTCGTCACCGACGATTACGCGGACTTCCGCCAGCCTTTGATCGAGGGCTTCGCGCGCGAGCGCAGGGCGGAGGGCGCGCTCGACGCGGGGCATTTCGCGTACGTGCCCCTCGGGGGCAGCATCGGCGTCATCAGCGTGGGCGCGAGCAACACCATGATGCTCCTCGACACGATCGAGCGCATGGGCGGCCGGCCCGCCAACTTCATGGACGCCATGGGGAGCAACAGCTACGAGGACATCGTCAACGCGTATGAAACGCTGCTTCGCTCCTTCGAGGAGGACCCCGCCGTGCGCGCCGTCATCGTCAACTTCACGCTGACCGCCCAGCCCCTGAAGAACTACGCGGGCGCGGTCGCGGAGGCCATGGAGCGCGTGAAGCCGCAAAAGCGCTATGTCGCCTGCATCCGCGCGACGGGCGCCGCGGTGTACAGCATGAGCCTCGAGGAGGGCAAGGCGGGGCTTGCCGAAAACGGCGCGGAGATCATCGATTCGCTTTACGGCGCGATCAAAAGGGTTGTGGAGCTCGCCGCCGAGACGGAAGTACGGGAGGATTAATCGTTTTCTATGAGCATACTGATCGATAAAGACACGACGGTCATGATACAGGGCATCACGGGCGCCTACGGGCGCAACCAGGCGAAACGCATGCTGGATTACGGCACGCGCGTCGTGGCGGGCGTCAGCCCCGGGAAGGGCGGGCAGGAGGTCTGGGGAATACCGGTTTACAACAGCGCGGCGGAGGCCGCGGTGGAGCATCCGTTCCACGCGAGCGTCATCTATGTGCCCGCGCCCTCGGTGTTTTCCGCGGCGACGGAGGCGATCGCGGCCGGTGCGAAGCTGATGCTGATCGGCACCGAAGGGCTGCCGCTGCAGGAATGCATGCGCCTGAGGGCCATCGCCGCGCGCGCCGGGACCTGGCTTGTCGGGCCCAACACCATCGGCATGATCGCGCCGGGCAAGTGCCTCATCGGCTCGCTCGCCGCGGAGTACGGCAAGCCGGGGAGGCTCGGCATCGTCACGCGCGGGGGTACGACGGCCATCGAGATGGTGCGCCTCTTCAGCGAGGCGGGCATCGGGCAGTCCGTCTGCGTAGGCTGCGGGGGGGATAAGGTGCTCGGCCGCAACCCGGCGGCCTACCTCGAGCTGCTCGAAGAGGATCCGGAAACGGACGCGGTGCTCCTCGTCGGCGAGATCGGCGGGCGCAAGGAGAACGAGTGCGCCGAGGTGGTGAAGAGGATGAAAAAGCCCGTGTTCGCGTATATCCTCGGGCGCTGCGCGCCCAAGGGCGTGCGCATGGGGCACATCGGCGCGATCATCAACGGCCGGGACGACACGTTCGAAGCAAAGTGCGAGGTGCTCGGGAAGGCGGGTGCCACGATCGTCTACACGCCGTGGGAGGCTATCGAGAAGGTCCGCGCGGCGCTCGCGCAAGCGTAACGACGTCGCATTTATACGAGGAACCGATGCAAGGCCGCGGCGGTTTGCCCGCGGCCTTTCCCCATGGCCGCAAACGGCGAAACCATGGCATAATAAGGAATGAAAAATCGCTTGACATTGACGTAACGTCAGGGTTTATAGTCGTTTTGCGGAGGTGAGAGGGATGGAATACGGCGTGGATCAGCTATCGAAGCTCTCGGGCGTGAGCGCGCGGGCGCTGCGCCATTACGAGCAGCTCGGCCTGCTCTCTCCGGGGCGCAGGGACGCGAACGGCTACCGCGTCTACGGCGAGGCGGAGGTCGCGCGGCTCCAGCAGATACTGCTCTACAGGGAGCTCGGCGTGCCGCTCGCGGAGATCGGACGCATCCTTTGCGCGAAGGATTTCGACGTGGCGGCGGCGCTGCAAAGCCACCTTGCGGCGCTCCGGGAAAAGCGCGCCCGGACGGACGCGCTCATCAAAAACGTCGAGAGGACGATTCAATCGATGAAAGGGGATACGGTTATGACGGACGAGGAGAAATTCGAGGGCTTCAAGCGGAAGCTCATCGACGAAAACGAGGCGAAATACGGAAAGGAAATCCGCGAGAAGTACGGCGAGGAGGCCGTCGAGCGCTCGAACGCCAAGGTGCGCGGCATGAGCCGGGAGCGGCACGCCGCGCAGGAGAGGTTGTCCACAGAGCTCAACGAGGCGCTCAAGACGGCCTGTGAGACGGGTGACCCCGCAGGCGAGCTCGCGCAAAAAGCCGCGGCGTTGCACAAGGAATGGCTTTGCTTCTATTGGGACCAATATTCAAAGGAAGCGCACAGGGGCCTCGCCGAGATGTACGTGGAGGACCCGCGCTTCGCCGCCTATTATGACGGCATCGCGCCCGGCCTCGCGGTGTTCCTGCGCGACGCGATCCGGATTTTCTGCGAGGAGTGAGAAACGCGCAAAAAAGAGCGTCCCGGGGGGGCGCTCTTTTTTGATATACTTCCCTCAGCGCATCGCTCCGGCGAAGGCCCTCCCCGATAGCGGCCTTTAACTCCGTTTCGCCAGGTTCACCTTCTCCGAGACGAAAAACGACGTTCCCCGTATTGAGCACGGTTTTCACGTCCGTGAAGCCCATCCCCAGGAAGGCGGCGCGCAAGGCCTCCATCTGGATGCTGATTCCGCTGACGTTGACGCCGCGCAGAAACGCGCGGCAGGCTTCCCTCATCAGGCAATCACCCTCCAATCCGCCGATGAGCCGCGTTCCGGCGCGACGCTTTGTCACAGCCCCAGCGCCCTGTGCACGGCCTCCCGGACCTGCCGAATCCTTATGGAAAAGAAATCGGGATGGTCCATGAACCACTTCACGTTGAGCGGCGAGGGGTGGGGGAGCACGTAGGCGGGCTTCCCGCGGAGGGTCTGATCGCGGAACACCAGGGTGGAAAAATCCCGCTCCGGAAAAAAGCGGCGCGCGGCGATCCCCCCGACGAGCAGGTAGATCTCGTTGTCCACCAGTTCCATTTCCTTCTCGAGCCACAGCCGCGCGCACGCCTTCGGCGGCGGCCTGTCCCCGCCCGAAGGGGATTTCCCGGGATAGCAGCGGGCGACGGACGCGATGTAAAAGTTTTCGGGATTATAGAAAACGCCGTCCGGTATCCCGTACCATTCGCCGCGAAGCTTCCTCCCGCTCGCGTCGTCGAAGGGCTTGCCGGTGTTATGGACGTTGCGCGAGGGCGCCTGGCTGATTTGCATGATCTTCGAATCCGGCCTGCCCTGGAAGACCGGATGGGGCTCGAAGCCGAACAGCGCCTCGCATTCCCTGCAGTTGAGGATGCCCGCTTTCAACTCATCGAACGTCATCCGCGCCCTCCTTCAAAAGCTTGCGGAACGCGCTCGGCAGCGCGTACGTCCCGGCGAGGGAAGCGTGGTCCGCCCAGACGAAGCGTTCAGGTTTCGCTGCGCAGGATATGGAATAGCAGGTCATCTCCCAGCGGACGTGCGTGAAGACGTGCGCGCATTTTACCCTGTCCGCGACCGATACGGGCGACGCGCCCCATGCGAGCGCGAGCGCGAGGGTTTCCGCTTCGTCCAGTTCGCCCGATACGTTCGGCAGTTCCCACAGCCCGCCGAGGAGCCCTCCACCCTCCCTCCTGCGGATGGCGAGCGCGCCGCCGCACGTGAGCGCGAGCACGGTGACATGCTCCGTGCGCCTTTGCTTTTTCTCCTGTTTTACGGGCAAACTCGCGACCGCTCCGTTTTGTCGCGCCCAGCAGAGGTGAGAAACCGGGCATTCCCCGCATCTGGGCGCCCCGTTGGGCAGGCAGACCGTCGCGCCAAGCTCCATCAGGCTCTGCGTGAACGCGCCGCACCGCCCCGCGGGATAGAGCTTCGCGAGCGCGGCCGAGACGCAGCCCTTCATCCCCGGCGTGTCCATGGGTTCCGCGACGCCCGCGACGCGCGATACGACCCGCAGCACGTTGCCGTCCACGGCGGGCACCGGCTTCTCGAAGCAGATCGACGCGATCGCCCCCGCCGTATACGCGCCGACGCCCGGCAGCTTCAAAAGCGCTTCGAAGGTATCCGGGAACCGCCCGCCGTACTCGTTTGCGATCAGCTTCGCTGTTTTATGCAGGTTGCGCGCGCGGCTGTAATAGCCAAGCCCTTCCCAAAGCTTGAGCAGGATTTCCTCGTCCGCCGCGGCGAGCGCCTCCACCGTGGGGAGCCTTTCGAGGAAGCGCAGGTAATAATCCCGCGCGGCCTCGACCCGCGTCTGCTGGAGCATGATTTCGGAAAGCCACACGCGGTAAGGCTTGCGATCTTTCCGCCACGGCAGTTCGCGGGCGTGCGTTTCATACCAACCCAACAGGAGAGCGGGAAGATCCGCGTTCAGCCGTATCTCAGCCCTGGCGGGCATTTTTACATCGGGAAGGTTCACGCGTTTTCTCCGTTCTTTTGTATGATCGTCCGACACCCATACTATCACGTTTTCGCGCCGGGGAAAAGGAACGCCTGTGCCGGCCGCGATGGGAAACAAAGTAAAAAAGGACGGCGCGCCGCGCCGCCCCTTCCCGTGCGAAATCGCCTTTATGCCTCCCCGAGATATTCCTCGAGGCACTGTCCGGCCTCATGTATTTCCTTTGCCGCGTCGAGCCCCACGTAGCGGTAATGCCACGGCTCGAAGATGACGCCCGTGATGTGCTCCTTGTCGGCGGGATAGCGCAGGATGAAGCCGAATCGGTGCGCGTTTTCCATCAGCCATTCGCCCTCGGGCGTGTCGGCGAAGCCAGCGTCCGATTCGCGGTAGGAAACGGAGAGGATGTCGATCGCAAGCCCCGTCGTGTGCTCGCTGCACCGGCCGGGCAGCACCTTCACCGGATTCTTATAGGGGTCGCTGCCGTAATCCGGGTCCTCGGCGAGGCGGGCGCTATAAAGCGTGTCCTGATAGGAGACGGAGCGGTATGCGGTCGTGACGAGGTAAGGGCCGAGCCCTTCCCTGTCCGCGGCCTCGAGCATTTGCCGCGCGGCCTCCCCCGCTTCGGCGTCGATGGAGCCGTCCGGGCTCTGCAGGCGCGCGGCGTCGCCCAAGGCGGCCCTGAGGGAAACGAGGTTTTCCGGCTTGTCATAAGGCACGGGGTGCTCCCAGTTGACGAGTATGAGCAGGTCGCCCTGCGCGTCTTCTCCCGGGCCCGGGGAATGCGTTTTCGCGGCGTTTCCGCCGTAAAGCTCCGCGCTGCGCGTTGAGGAGAAAAGCTTTGCCGCGGCGACGGCGAGCGCGAGGATGCCGACAAGCGCCGCGAGGCGCGCGAGGAGCTTTCCGTACCTGACGCGGTAGCGCCTTTGCCGGACCCGCGTTCCCTGTTCCATCCGTGCCTCCCTTCGTCCGTTCACCCGCCTTCGCCGGTTGCGCGGTCGGTACCGTGTATTCGTCTTAATATGCGACGCCGTCCAAATAGACCGGGTCGATATAGCTGCCGTCGAGCGCGTTGATCACGAGTATGTCCCTATACGCGTCCCGCTTATTCAAAGAGGGGTTCTCCGCGAGCGCCCCGTCGGACCAGACGCGGGCGACATCCACGTCGAACACCCACGCGGGGAGGAAGCGCACGTCCCGCGCGCCGCCGTTCGGCGGCTTCAGGCGCACATACATGAGCCGCCCGGAGGGGATATCGGCTTCCAGGCACTCGATTGCCCCCTCCATCCAGGCGTCGAAGGCGCACCGCGCGGCGATGCCGTTCTTCACGGCCTCCAGGATTCGCGAGAGGGCGAGGAAGGAGGGCTTCTCCACCTCCACGCCGGTCAGATGCGTGACGCCCAGCCAGTTCACGGCGAGCACGCCCTCGTCGCTCACGGTGACAACCAGCTTTTCAAACGGCTGCCCCACGTCGTACTGCGCGTATTGCCTCACGCGGCCGATGTCCAGCACGGGGACGCCGTCGATTTCGCGCAGGAACACTACCCAATAGGCGTTGAGGTTGCCTGTCGACATTTCCCCGGACCAGCACACCGCCGGCACGGTAAAAGCATATGCCAGATCGTCCGCGCCTATTTTATCTTTCATTTCCGTGGCGATCCGAACGGCCTCCTCGGCGGTGGTTTTCATGGAAACGCCTCCGCCGCGCGCGCCAGTGTCGAAGTACGCTCCTTCGGGCGTGGGCATCATGTTGTGCTGCTCGACGAGGTCGTAGCGCGCGTTATAGTAGAACATCCCGCCCGTGCCGTTCCTCGCCCCGTATCCGACGGAGAATTTCCCGCAGAACGCGGAGCCCTCCACGGGGAACTCCCCGTAGAAATAGTTCCCGTTTTCGGCGTAGCCCGATATGTCGATGGGCGCGGGCACGATGGTTTCCGGCGCGCCGTCATACCATTGCTGGAACATCTCGACGCGCCTCCCGGCGTCCTCGAGCGTCAGCGTCGGGTCGTCGAGGCCCGGGTCGGGCGTCCACGTGCCCGCCCTGACCTCCTCGAGGTCCTTCTTCGCGGGGAGGAGCAGGCGCTCGAGTATGTAGCTTTTTGTCATCGCGCCGTCGTAGGCCGTCATCGAGACGCCGGGCACGAAGATTTCCGCCAGCACCTCCGCCTCCTCCTGCGTGAAGTCCGCGAGCACGCCTCGATAGACCCTGTACTCCTCGAGCGGCGCGTAAGCCGTAAGCGCGGCGTCCACGGTGAGGGAGAGCTTATCCGTGAGCTGGAAGCTCCCCGATATGCGCTCCGTAAAGCCGATCTGCTCCGCCGCGGAATCTTCCTCTTTGCGCTCCTCGTAATTCCCCTCCTTGATGACGACGATCTCCTCCTTCGGCGTGGGCTGGCAGGCGGTCGTGAAGCAGCAGAGGAGGAGCGTTGCCGAAAGGAGGGCCGCGGCGCACTTCGCGGCGCCTCCCGTGCGCGCTCTCATGAAAGCGCCCTCGAGCCTTTTTTGCGCGAGACGCCGCGTGCGGTATTCCGCCATGCCCAGCGCCATCCGGCGCCCCTGCGTAAAGAGGGCGAGCAGCGTGACGAGGTAGTTTTTCTTTTCCCCGGGCTCAATGACGGAGAGCACCGCGGCGTCGCAGGCGGATTCCATGTCGCTCTCCATCCGCGCGAGGGCGAAATGGACGACGGGGTTGAACCAGTGCGCCGAGCGGACGAGCGCCATCAGCATCACCGCCGCGTGGTCGCGGCGGCGCAGGTGGCAAAGCTCGTGCAGCATCGCGTAGCGCAGCTTGGGCGCGTCCGCAAGGAGGCTTTTTGGCAGGATCACGGCAGGCTTCGCCCCGATGAGCGCGAGGGCGGGGGAGCGGTTTTCCGCCGTGACGACGAGCCGCACATCCCGCATGACCCCGGCGCGCAGCTTGCACGCGGCGAACAGCGCCGCGATGTCCCGCCCGATGGCCGCGCGCGGCGTCAAGCGCCGATGTGCCTGTCGAGAACGGCCTGTCCGCTCCCGTAGGAAGCGCGCACCTCGCGCAGCATCGCCTCATAGAAAGCCTGCGCGGAAGCCTGCCGCTCCGCCGCGATCTCGGCGCCGCGCCTCGTGTAGAACTTCGTATACAAACCCTCGAGCTTATACCTGTATTCCTGGAAGAAGGAAGGGGCTTCATCTTTGGACCCGTCGGAAATCCCCCCGTCCGGCAAGAGGGAATAGAGCGGTTCCGATTCCTGCCCCTTATAGAAAATCGTGCGCGCGATGCCGAGCGTGCCGGTCGCGTCGACCTTGTCCGCGTCAAAGAGGATCTTCGCCTCGATGCTTTGGGGCTGCGCGTCGGCGCGGAAACGGTGCGCCCTGATGCATCCGCTCACCTTCCCGGCGTATTCGGGCATGAAGCCTTCGGAAATCAGAAAGCGATACGCCTTCTCTGCGCCGACGGCGGCGTGGCACAGCCGCGGGTCGTCGAACTGCTCCCGGCGGCCGATGTCGTGGAGCAGGCAGGCGGCGATCAGCGCGTCGTAATCGACGTCGCTTTCAAAGCCCGCAATATCGAGCGCGACGTACAATACCCGGTAGATGTGGTCCTTGTCGTGCGCGCTGTCGTCCATGCATCGGAGCATATGGCTTTCGATTTTTCGGTAGGTATCAAGGTGCATCGCGCTTCGTCTCCACAGCCCTGTTATTTTTGTCACCGTTCGCTCCCGCTGTCCGTGCGCGCGGCGTATACGGCTGCCGTATCATTTTATCATTCCGCTTTCCGGAAGAAAAGGCATATAAAAAGCTCCCGCGCCGAAGGGTTCGTTCGCCAGGCGCAGGGGCTTATCCGCATCGGCCGACCTTTCGCGGCCCGCCGGGATTACTCGACAAAAGAGATTTTATCCATGTCCGGCGTATGGGGCGCTCTTGTCGTGTTCGCGTACCCCAGCAGCACCGAGCAGCCGAACGCGTAGCCTTCGGGGAAGCCGAGCCGCCTTTGGAACTCCTCCGCGCGGTCGCCTGAAAACGCAAAACCGGTCAGCCCGCAGATGACGTTGGCGATCCCGAGCGATGTCGCCGCGAGCGCGATGTTCTCGCACAGGATGCCGCAGTCCATGAGCGCGGGGGCGTATTGCGCGGGATCGATGGGGACGACGATCATCGCGGGCGCGCCGTAGAAAAGCCTGCCGCCGCGCTCCATGATCCTGCTATACAGGGCCTGGTCCTCCAGCGCCGCGAGGCGGGCCATCCCCTCCTTTTCCATCTCCCGCATCAGTTCCCCGTTCTTCACGACGATGACGCGCCAGGCCTGGCGGTTCATGCCGCTGGGCGCCTGCACCGCCGCCGCGGCGATCGCCCGGAGCAGCTCGTCCGGCGGCATCTCGCCCCTATAATCGCGGCAGGTATACCGCTCGGCGATGACCTTCAACGTTTCATTCATTTCAGATGCTCCTTTGATTTCTCATTTCATGTATGCGGTATGCCCGCGGCCGCCATATTGGCCTCGAGCTCCAGCAGCGCCTTTTTCATCTCAAGCCCGCCCGCGTAGCCGGTAAGCGCGCCGTTCGTCCCGATGACCCGGTGGCATGGGACGACGATCATCAGCGGGTTTCTGTTGTTCGCGAGGCCCACCGCGCGGCAGGCCTTCGGGTTGCCGAGTTCCGCGGCGACCTGCTTGTATGTGCGGGTTTCCCCGTAGGGGATCCGGCACAGCGCCTCCCACGCCCTTTTCTGAAACCCCGTGCCGCGAAGCTCAAACGGGAAGTCGAAGTCCCGGAGCCGTCCGGCCAGATACGCGCAGATCTGCCCGTGCGCGAGGTCGGAGAGCTTAGAGCGTTCGCAGTCCTCCTCCGCCTTTTTCGCGACGTTTATGGAAACGACCGCCGCGTCGGTATACCCGATTTTCAGGATGCCGAACGGGAAATCATAATATGCGAACCGAATCATGGCCGATGCTCCTTTCTGTACGCGGCGGGGGACAGGCCCGTGCCGCTTTTGAAAAACCGGTAAAACGACGACAGCCCGCCGAACCCGACGGAGAAAGCGACGTCGGCGATGCCGTCGTCCGTGTCCGAAAGCAGTCGTTTGGCTTCCAAAAGGCGCAGGCTTCCGGCATATTCGGAAAGCGTGAGGCCGTATTCCTCCCGGAAGATTTCGGCCATGCGCCGCCGGGACACGCCCAGCTGCCTCAGCTCCCGGTTGAGCGCGCACCCTGCGTAGAACGAATCCTCCAGGAGCTTCTTCGCCCTCTTCGCGATCTCGCGGACCGGCTGATAGTCGGCAAGGTCGCTCCTGCAGCGCTTGCAGGGGCGAAAACCGGCGCTTTCCGCCTGCCGCGCGGTATCGAAAAAGCGGATGTTCTCGCGCCTGGGCGGCTTCGATTTGCACGAGGGGCGGCAATAGATCCCCGTGGATTTGACCGCGTAGAAAAAGCGGCCGTCACAGGAGGCGTCGTTCTCGACGACCGCCTTCCACATTTCCGCCTCCGTCATCCGATGCCGCCTCCTTTCGCGTTCGGTCTCCCGAATACACTGTTATTATAGCACGATGCCCGGCGCGTTTCTTCCCATTTCGGGACGTTCAATTCGAAAAACGGCACGGTCCTGTGCGCGCGGGCGAAACAAAAGCATCCCTTTCCGGGATGCTTTTGCAATAACCGTATCGCAAATCAGAATTTCAGCGGTTCTTTGGCGGAAACGCGCTTAACCAGAAGCAAGAGGAGCATGCCGATCACGAGAAACGCGATGATGGAGCCGATCGCCCAGAGGAGCCCGTACTGCTCGGCGAGCACGCCGTCGAACCCGTGATTGACGTACCAGTTGTGGGCGCGGAAGGAAATGGTGCCGAACACCAGCGGCCCGACGAAGGTGGACGTCCTTCCCGCGACCGAGAGGAACCCGTAAAACTCGGCGGATTTGGTCTCCGGGGCCAGTTGGCTGACCATCGTGCGGCTGACCGCCTGCACGCCGGAGAGCGAGAAGCCCGCGATGAAACCGATGACGAAGAACAGGATGATGTTCTTGATGAACAGCAGCCCCGCGACCGAAACGATCAGGATCGCGAGGGGGATGATGATGGCGTCCTTGCTGCTCCTCTCATCCGAGATCCGGCCGAAGAGCAAAGCGCCGAACGTGCCGGAAAACTGGATGAGGATCACGAAGATGATGAGCTGCGTCTGCTCCATCCCGAAAAGCGTGGCGCCGATGATGGCGGCGAAATCCATGAGCATCATGATGCCGTCGTTGTAGATGAGGAAGGCGACCATGTACTTGACGAATTCCTTATACTGCTTGACGGAGCGGAACGTCTGCGCCAGCTTTTCAAACCCCAGTACGACGGCGTTTTTGCCCTCGGGAATCTGCTCCGGCTCATGCTTTTCCACGACCCAGAGGAAGGTGGGGATGGAGGAGACGAGGTAGATGAAGGCGGTGATCAGAAACGCGTAGGGGATTACCTGATTGCCGATCAGCTGGATGGGCACGAGCACGATGAGCAGCGCCACGATGCCGCCGATCATGCCGACCGCCCAGCCCTTGCCCGAGACGAAGCCGATCGATTCCGGGGTCGAAACGTCCGTGAGCAGCGAATCATAAAACACCTGCGCCGCGCGGTAGCCGATCTCGGCCAGTATGAAGAAGAGCATGCCGAGGAACACGTCGCCCTCGCGGACAAAGAACAGCAGAGCGGTGAATATGACGGAGAGGGCGGTAAAGATCAATAGGAATTTCTTCTTGAACTTGGTGAAATCCGCGATCGTGCCGAGTATGGGCGAAACGATCGCCACGAGCACGGCCGCTACCCCGACCGAAATGCCCCACAGGCGGGTGCCTTCCGCGCCGCCTACGACGGCGTTTTTGAAATAGGCGGAGTATACCGCCAAGAGGACGACCGAGGCGTAGGCGGAATTGCCGAAGTCGTAGAAATACCAGGACCGGCGCGACTTCTTGTTGGCTTCATCGATTTGCTTTTTCATAGATTACTCCAGTCGGCGATAGATTTTATGATTACATATGGCTATGAATACACTATATCATACAGAAATTTTCCGCAGGAATCAAGACGAAACGAGTCGAATTCGCGTTGGGAGAAAATGAAGCTCCGACGGGCTTCTTACGGGAGGTTTATTGCGCGCGGCCGGAGAGGCTACCGCCCCGCCTTTGCCGCGGCTTTTTCCAGGAACTTCGCGCGCTCGACGATGGCGCGCTCATGTGTTCCGCACCCGATCAGGCCCGCGCCGTCGTACGCGGCGAGCGTAAAGCGCAGCTTCCTGCCCTCGACCCCGGCGAGCTCGCTTTCGCAGCGAACGGCGCACCCTTTCGGCGTCGCCGATACATGCTCGATTTGGATCATGGTGCCGACGCTCGTATAGCCCGGCTCGAGATACGGCGCGACGCTCTCCGCGGCGGCTTTCTCCATCAGCGCGGCCATCGCGGGCGTGGCGAATACGGGCAGATCCCCGCTTCCCATCGCTTCGGCCGTGTTCTTCTCATCCACCGTAACCCGGCTGCTCCCTTTCGTTCCGACTTGCAACGAACCGATCATATAAAAATCCCGGCGCTTTCTTAAGTTTCCGCGCAGCGGAAGGACCGGCGCGCGCATTTATTATATCATGCCGTTCGCCAGGCAAAAAGCCGGATGTTTGGAATTAGGACAAACAAAAGGCGATTGCCGAACGCTCGCCCTTCGAAATCCCTTTACGGCGTTTGCCAACATAAAAACGCCTTCTCTGCGGGCGCTTTCCGTCCGCGCGAAGGCCGTTGCGGCATCAGGAAAAGGCGTGCTATAATATACCAATATTATCCGGTGTTATCCGGAACATTCTGCGGCTGATCCCCCATATGCGGCAAAGCAACAGAGCGATACTGACGGAGGAAGACGATGTTTACAAAAGGCAAGCTTCTCATAGGCATGGGGGAGGCCCCGGTGTTCCTGCAGCCCTCTATGGCGAACCGGCACGGGCTGATCGCCGGGGCAACCGGCACGGGCAAGACGACGACGCTCAAGGTGATGGCGGAATCGTTTTCAGACATGGGCGTCCCCGTGTTCCTGGCGGATATCAAGGGCGACCTTGCGAGCGTCTCCAAGCGCGGAGAGGAGAATGAGCGCGTCGAAAAGCGCGTTTTGGAGATGGGGCTCGAAGGGTTCGGGTATCGCTCCTTCCCCGTGCGTTTTTGGGACGTCTATGGGAAGATGGGGCATCCCGTGCGCACGACGATCAGCGAGATGGGCCCCGTTTTGCTCGCGCGCCTGCTTGGCCTCACGGACGTGCAGGAGGGCGTGCTGACGATCGTTTTCCGCGTCGCAGACGACAAGGGGCTGCTGCTTCTCGATTTGAAGGACCTACGCTCGCTCGTCCAGTATATCGGGGAAAACAACGCCGAATTCACGACGAGCTACGGAAACGTTTCAAAACAGTCCGTGGGGGCGATCCTTCGCGCGCTTCTGGCGCTGGAGGACGCCGGCGGAAACATGTTCTTCGGCGAGCCGGCCCTTCGTATTGAAGACTGGATTCAGCTTTCCGAAGACGGGCGGGGCTATGTCAACATTCTGCACTGCGAAAAGCTCTTTCAGCAGCCGCTCCTATACTCGACGTTCCTTTTATGGATGCTCTCGGAGCTGTTCGAGACCCTGCCCGAAGTGGGGGACATGGAGAAGCCGAAGATCGTCTTTTTCTTCGACGAGGCGCATCTGGTTTTCAGCGACGCGCCCAAGGCGCTCGTCCAGAAGGTCGAGCAGGTCGTGAAGCTCATCCGCTCAAAAGGCGTCGGCGTCTATTTCATCACGCAAAGCCCCTCGGATATTCCGGACAGCGTCCTCGCGCAGCTCGGCAACAAGATCCAGCACGCCCTGCGCGCGTATACGCCCGCGGAGCAGAAGGCGATCCGCGCCGCGGCGCAGTCCTTCCGCCCCAACCCTTCCTTCAGCACGGAAACTGTGATCACAGAGCTCGGCACGGGCGAGGCGCTCATTTCCTTCCTCGACGAGGCGGGGAGGCCCGGCGTCGTCGAGAAGGCGAAAATTTTGCCGCCCATGAGCTATATGGGGACGATCGACGACGAGCGCAGAAAAACGGAGATCAGCGCAAGCGACCTGTACGGCAAATACGACAACGCCGTCGATCGCGAGTCCGCCTATGAACTCTTGGCGAAGCAGGCGAAACAAGGAGCGGTCGAAGCGGAAAAGCAGAAAAAAGCGGAAGAGAAAAAACCGGAAAAAGCCGCGCAGCCGAAGGCGAAGGCGACGACGGCAAAAAAGAAGAGCAAGAGCGCAATTGAAAAAGCCGCGACAAGCACAATGAACACCATCGGGAGGGAGCTTGGCAAAAGCCTGGTGCGCGGGCTGATGGGGATGCTGAAAAAATAGGGATGGAGATAGTTTACAGGAACGCTTCGCCCGAGGACGTTCCGGCGGTCTATGCGCTGCAGCAGAAGTATCATATCGCGACCATCCGGGAAATCGACAAGCCGGACGGGTTTGTGACGACGCTTTTCACGCAGGCCCAGCTCAAAGAGCTGATCGAGCGGGAAAGCGGGATCGCCGTCGCCCTTGACGGGGACCGGGTCGTCGCCTACGCGATGGCGGCGTCCTGGGAGTTCTGGTCGAAATGGCCGCTGTTTCAATTCATGATCGACGACCTTCCCAACACCACGTACAGGGGCCGGGCGCTTTCAACAGAGAACTCCTATCAGTACGGGCCGATTTGCATCGACAGGGAGTACAGGGGGACCGAGGTGCTCCCCGGGGTGTTTGAACTATCGAGGGCGCAAATGAACAGGAGGTATCCGATCCTCATTACGTTCATCAACAAAATGAATCCCCGGTCGTATGAGGCGCACACCAGAAAGCTCGGGTTGGACGTCATCAAGAGCTTCGTGTTTAACAACAACGATTATTACGAGCTCGGCTACGACGCGTCCCGGGAAGTCCGGATGCGGTAGAAGAGAGCGTTGGCTTGATGTTATCGGTACAATCCCGCTTTTATGATTATGGCTTCGGCAGCCGCGGATGCGGATAAATCAGTTACATCGATTTTAGGATAAGGGATATCGCAAAAAGCCTTTCGCGATTCGTCAATCGCGCGCCGTATCTGTTCGGGGCTTCGGTTGTCCATGCTCATTCTGCTGATATTCTCTTCCAGGCCGCACTCCAGGAGAAAGGGGATAAAATGAATGTCCGCTTTTGATAACGCCTTGAGCACCATTTCAAAAACTTCTTTTCGTCTCCCATGAAAGCCATATGAAAAGACGACGGTCTCAACGACCGGACAATCGAGATAATTGATAATCAGCGCGCTGATGTTTTTCGCGATTGTGGGAATGGTTTCGTCGCTTAAAACGAATGGGTTCATGGTCCGGCACGGGTCGGAGTCAACATAAGCGGAGCGATACAGCCTTTGAACGATTGCTTTGCATATCGTAGTCTTTCCGATTCCGTTCGGGCCGCACAGGAACAACAGGTTTTTCATAAACGACCTCTTTCGGGTTTGACCCGCATTCGCGTTACAGATTCCCGTACTTCTCCATGAATATCTCGGGAGACATAAGCGCGTCGGCGTTTTCGTTAATTTCTTCTATGCTCCAGTTCCACCATTGGACGCGAAGCAAGGTTTCAATCATCTCCTTTGAGAAGCGGTAACGCTTGATTCTCGCGGGGACGCCGACAACGACGGCATAAGGGGGAACATTTTCCAACACCACTGCGCCCGAGCCGATGATCGCGCCGTCGCCGATGCTCGTCACGGTGGAAGCGTTGATGAACGCATGCGCGCCGATGTATACGTCGCTGCCTATCGTCATAGGTTCTTTGCCGTAAGCATAAGGGTGTTTGGGGTCGTTTCGCAGTTTGCTTTGCTCTCAATTATGCTTTTTTCGCTTCCCTGCTACATTTGAATCTTATCCTTGATATGTCTAGAGGCTGCCTCTAGGTTTTCTTCCTGAGACAGCCCCTTCTAGTCATTCATTGATTCTCCATGATTATGATCTAAATAATTGTCAATTATCAATTATCAATTATCAATTGTCAATTATTTCAAGTGTCCAGATAATACTCTCCGCGCCTGTAATCGTACACCGCGCCGCGCGCGAACTTGTCGATGTTGTCGAGCACCTTGCCCGTGCCGATGGCCACGCAGGAGATGGGGTCCTCCGCGACGAAGCAGGGCACTTTCGTGTGCTCGGCGATGAACTTGTCCACGCCGAAGAGCAGCGCGCCGCCGCCGGTGAGGCAGAGGCCGTCCTCCGCGACGTCGCTCGCGAGCTCGGGCGGGGTTTTTTCGAACATGGCGCGCACGCTCTCGAGGATGGCCTGCAGCGGCTCCTCGAGCGCGTCGATCATCTCGTTGCTGCCCACGACGATCGCCTGCGGCAGGCCCGAGATGAGGTTGCGGCCCTTTACGTCGATGAAAAGCTGCTCGCGCCGCGGATAGGCGGAGCCGATGCGGATCTTCATTTCCTCCGCGGTGCGCTCGCCGATGAGCAGGTTGTGCTTTTTGCGCATGTAGCGGACGATGGCGTCGTCGAACTTGTCGCCCGCGATCTTGATGGAGTCGGAAAGGACCGCGCCGCCGAGGGAGACGAGCGCGATGTCCGTCGTGCCGCCGCCGATGTCGATGACCATGTGACCGCGCGGCTCCGCGATGTCGATGCCCGCGCCGATAGCGGCGGCGATGGGTTCCTCGATGAGGTAGGTGTGCCTTGCGCCGGCCTCCTCCGTGGCGTCGATGACGGAGCGCTTCTCGACCTCCGTCACGCCCGAGGGGACGCAAACGACCACGCGCGGCTTGAAGAACACGTGCGTGCCGACGACCTTTTTAAGGAAATAGTGCAGAATGCGCTCGGTGATATCGTAATTGGAAATGACTCCGTCGCGAAGCGGCCGCACGGCCGTGATGCTGCCGGGCGTACGACCGAGCATCCTGCGCGCTTCCTCGCCGATGGCGAGTATGCGGCCGGAGACCTTCTCCACCGCAACCACCGACGGCTCGCGAAGTACGATGCCCTTGCCGCGCACATAGACGAGTATGCTCGCGGTGCCAAGGTCGATGCCCACGTCGTTGAACTCAAACAGGCCCATATTCTCAAACCCCTCCAAACGGGAGATATTCGTTATCCTTGTCCCGATCGTCCTACCGAACCATTTTATCATCTATCCCCGCGCCGGACAAGTGTTCCAAACGGCGAAATTTGAACAAATTATAAAAACGGACGCGAAACTTCTGCCGTCCTTGTGCATCGGGGCGCGATGGGATATAATGAGAAACGATCTGAAAAAAGAGGTATTGCTCCTGATGAAAAAGGGTATCGCCCGCAAAGTACTGATAATTTTCCTCCTTGCGCTCATGGCGTTTTCGACGGCTTGCGGCGGCAATGAAGGCGGCGCAAACGTCGATATCGAGGTGCCGGACAAGACCGCCGGCCCCGGAACGGCAACGCCGGGCGGCGCCGGCTCCGCGACCGACGGCCCGTCCACGACCGAGACCGGCGACCCGTCCGCGACGGAGACGCCCATTCCCTCGTCCGACCACGTCGATCCGTCCAACACGATCGACCCGAACGAGATAGACGGCACGGAGGATATCAAAGAGGAGGAGAAGCTCTCCTACAGCGAGTACCGCGCGCTCAACAGCGACGTCGTCGGCTGGATCAAGATCAGCAACACGAACGTGGACTACCCCATCGTGAAAAGCCGCGACAACATCGACTACCTCACGCAGAACGCCAAGAAGGAAGCCAGCAAGGCGGGCGCGATTTTCATGGATTACCGCTGCGGCACGGGCGATCACCACGTGATCATCTACGGCCACAACATGAGTAAGTCGAAGATCATGTTCGCGCAGATGACCAATTACGCCAACCGTTCCTTCTACGACGCCAACCGCACCTTCGAGGTGACCTTCGGCGACAAGAAGTATACCTATAAGGTGTTCTCCGTGTATTCGGTGGACGTCAAAAAGGCGGAATATATGGCCGTGGATGAGAACATCCCCAGCGGCGCGGCGTTCGTGGACTACATGAACAACACGCTTGCGGCGCTCTCCATCTTCCCCGTGGATACGACCGTTTCAGAAAATGATCATGTGCTCACCCTCTCGACCTGCACGCACACCAACTACGCCAACGGCAGGTTCGTCGTCCACGCCGTGCGCGTAAGCTGAGGCTGTGGCGCGCGGAATGAAAAAAGCGAATATCGGGCTCGCGGCGCTGCTGCTCATAGCGGCGCTTCTGGCCGTCGCGGGCTGCAAGCCGGCTGCGGGGAACCTGCCCACCAACACGCCCATACAGGCCAAGGCGACGCCCACGGCGACGCCCGCGGCGACCGCGCGGCCGGATGCGACCCCCGATTTTTCCATAGAGCCGACGGGTGAGGTCACCGCTACGCCCGATCCGGACGCGTTTTCGCCGGACGACCTCAACGGCATCGCCCAGGCGGAGGACGTGCTGCCTTACCTCGAATCCTACGAGGAAGCCAAAGAGCTCAATCCCGACGTCGTAGGCTGGATCACCATTCCCGGCACGTCCATCAATTACCCGGTCGTGCGCTGCGACAACAACGAGTTTTACCTCGGCCGCAACGTCAACCGGCAGAAGAGCCGGTACGGCGCCATCTTCATGGACTTCCGCAACGCGGACCCGGAGCAGCAGAGGCACATCGTGCTCTACGGCCACAATATGAAGAACGGAACCATGTTCCACGACCTCATGAACTATAAGCAGCAGGATTTCTTCGATCAGTACAGGACCATCAACTTCATTTGGGACGGCACGGCGACCGTTTGGGAGATCTACCTTGCGACCGTCATCCCCGCCCTCGACGAATACGGCTCCACCATCGACTATACGCGCACTCGCTTTCCCGCCGGCGACGCCCAGTTCGTGGGCAACATGGCGGAGATGATCGCCTACGCGAACACCATGTCTCCCTCCATCGTCGACGCGGCCGTGACGATTTCCGCGGCCGACCAGGTGCTCACCCTCTCCACCTGCACGTACGAGTACGACAATTCCCGCTTCGCGGTGCTTGCGCGGCGCACGAAATAATTCCATTTTCAGACAATTGCGGATTGACAAAACGGGGATCCGGCGCTACGATATGTAGTACCGGATTCTTCCTTTGATACAAAATCTTGTATCTAAACCATAATAATACAATTACGAGGTAACGCTATGATCACAAAGGTCCGCAAGCGCGACGGTCAGATTGTCCCCTTCCGCCAGGAGAAGATCACATGGGCCATCTACAAGGCGGCGGTCGCCGTGGGGGGCGACGATTTTATCCGCGCGCAGCGCCTGTCCGACGAGGTCGTCGAATACATCGGCAAAAAGACCGAGGGCGAGGTTGCGGACGTCGAGGCCATCCAGGACGCCGCGGAGAAGATCCTCATCGAGAACGGCCACGCGAAGACCGCCAAGGCCTTCATCCTCTACCGCGAGAAGCGGCGCGGCGCGCGCGAGAACAACGCGCTCATCGGCGCGACGATCGGCATGTTCTCCGATTACCTCGACGATAAGGACTGGCAGATCCAGGAGAACGCCAACACGCAGAAGTCCATCAACGGCATGAACAACTACGTCCGTGAGACCTTCACCAAGCAGTACTGGCTGCACGAGGTCTACCCGGAGGAGGTGCGCCAGGCGCATCTCGAGGGGGACATGCACCTGCACGACCTGGGCTTCTTCGGGCCGTACTGCGCGGGCTGGGACCTTCGCCAGCTCCTGATGGAAGGCTTCGGCGGCGTGGGCGGCAAGGTGGAATCCTCCCCGCCCAAGCACCTGAGGAGCTTCCTCGGGCAGATCGTCAACTCCACCTTCACCACGCAGGGCGAGACCGCCGGCGCGCAGGCGTGGAGCTCCATCGACACCTATTGCGCCCCCTTCATCCGCTACGACAACCTCGCGCCGCACCAGGTGAAGCAGGCGCTGCAGGAGTTCATCTTCAACATCAACGTGCCCACGCGCGTGGGCTTCCAGTGCCCGTTCTCCAACCTCACCTTCGACATCAAGGCGCCGCGCACGCTGAAGGACGAGAACGTCATCGTCGGCGGGAAGCTCATGAAGGACAAGTACGGCGACTTCCAGCGCGAGATGGACATGTTCAACGAGGCTTTCTGCGAGGTCATGCTCGAGGGGGACGCCAAAGGCCGCGTGTTCACCTTCCCGATCCCCACCATCAACGTCACCGCGGATTTCGACTGGGACTCTCCGGTCGTGGACCGCTTCATGGAGATCACCTGCAAGTACGGCATCCCGTACTTCTCGAATTACATCAATTCCGACCTCTCGCCCGAGGACGCGCTCTCCATGTGCTGCCGCCTCCGGCTCGACACGAAGGAATTGAGGAAGCGCGGCGGCGGCCTGTTCGGCTCGAACCCGCTCACGGGCTCCATCGGCGTCGTCACGATCAACCTGCCGCGCATCGCCTATAAGTCAAAGAGCCGGGAAGAATTCTTCGCGCGCCTGTGGCGCATGGTACAGGTCGCCAAGAACAGCCTTGAAGTCAAGCGCAAGGTGGTGGAGCTGCAGACCGAGCGCGGGCTTTACCCCTACGCCGCGCACTATTTGAGGAACATCCGCGAGCGCACCGGGCAGTATTGGTTCAACCACTTCAACACCATCGGCATCATCGGCATGAACGAGGCCTGCCTCAACCTCTTCAAGGACGGCACGGACCTTACGAGCGGCAGGGGCCAGGCGTTTGCCATAGAGGTCATGGATTACCTGAGAAACCAGATGACCATCATCCAGGAGGAGACGGGCCACTTCTACAACCTAGAGGCCACGCCCGCCGAGGGCACGAGCTATCGCCTCGCGAAGCTCGACCGCGCGCAGTATCCGGAAATCGTCTGCGCCGGCACGCAGGAGACGCCTTATTACACGAACTCCACCCACCTGCCCGTCGCGTATACGGACGACATCTTCGAGACGCTCGATCTGCAGGACGAGCTGCAGAGCCGCTATACCGGCGGCACGGTGCTGCACCTGTACCTCGGCGAGCGCATCCCCGACAAGGAGATCGCCAAGTCCCTCATCAGGAAGGTTTTCACCAACTATAAGCTGCCGTATATTTCCCTGACGCCCACTTTTTCCGTCTGCCCGAACCACGGGTACCTCGCGGGCGAGCACTTCGCCTGCCCGGACTGCGGCGCGGAGGCGGAGGTCTGGAGCCGCGTGGTAGGCTATTTGAGGCCCGTGCAGAACTTCCACCGGGGCAAGAAGCAGGAGTACGCGGAGCGGGTCAAATACGTCGTAGTCGTAAAGGAAGCCGAAGTTTGAACATTGCCGGGCTGCAGAAGACGAGCACCGTCGATTACCCGAAGAAACTTGCCGCGGTGATCTTCGCGGCGGGCTGCAACTTCCGCTGCTTCTACTGCCACAACAGAAACATACTCGACCGCCCTCCGCTTCTCCCAGAAGCGGAGGTTTCCGCATTCCTCGAGCGGCGACGGGCGATGCTCGACGGCGTCGTCTTTTCCGGCGGGGAGCCCACGCTGCAAAAGGACCTCGCCTGGTGGCTCAACCGCGCCAAAAAGCTCGGGTACGCGGTCAAGCTCGACACCAACGGCTCGCGGCCGGAGGTGCTCGCGTCCCTCCTTGCCGCGGGGCTCGTCGACTATGTGGCGATGGACTATAAGGCGCCTCTTTCGAAATATTCCTCCGTCTGCTTCGCGCCGCCCAAGGGCGTCATGGAAAGCCTTTCGCTGCTCTTTTCCTCGGGCGTGGAGTTCGAGCTGAGGACGACCGTCGTCCCGCAATTGAAGCTCGCCGAGCTTTCCGGGATGGCGTCCGCCGTGCCTCCGTTGCCGCGCTGGGCGCTGCAGCTCTACCGCGAGCAGGAAGGCGACCGCGCCTTCCTCGGCAAGCTCGAGCCCTACCGGCCGGAGGAGATACGGGCGTTCGCGGAGCAGTTGCGCCAAATCCAGCCGAACGTTTTCGCGAAGGCGTAGGACATGCATGTAGGGGCCGATTCCATATCGGCCCGGATTCGGCGAAGGCCGCAACCGTCCGCGGGTGTAGGGGGCCGACCCATATCGGCCCGGATTCGGCGAAGGCCATGACCGTCCGCGGGTGTAGGGGCCGATTCCATATCGGCCTGGATTCGGCGGAGGCCATGATCGCCCGCGGGTGTAGGGGCCGATTCCATATCGGCCCGGATTCGGCGGAGGCCGCAACCGTCCACGGGTGTAGGGACCGATTCCATATCGGCCCGAATTCGGCGAAGGCCATGACCGCCCGCGCATGTAGGGACCGATTCCATATCGGCCCGGATTCGGTGAAGGCCATGACCGCCCGCGCATGTAGGGGCCGATTCCATATCGGCCCGAGCAATTCGAATTGCCATATGGTGACGACATGGATTTTCCCAGGCGCAGACCGAACCGGTTGAAGGATTTTGATTACGGCAAGAACGGTGCATATTACGTTACGATATGCACCAATAATCGTGAAATGCTCTTCGGCGATGCGGGGCCGGAATCCATATCCGCCCGATTGATATCGGATGTGTTTCTTGATACGCTCCGCCGGTTTCCCAATGTTGATTGTCCGAAATACGTGATCATGCCGAATCACCTGCATGCGATCATCGTCATCGAACGGGATCGCTTCGAGGGCGATTTTCGGGCCGATATGGAATCGGCCCCTACAATTCCGAGAATCATCCAGGCGTTCAAGCGACGCTCGACGATCGAATATATAAAACTGGTAAACCAGGGCGTTCTGCCGCCGTTTTATAAGCAAATATGGCAGCGCTCGTATTACGACCACATCATCCGCAGCGATCATGAATATCGGAAAATCTGGCAATATATCGATGAGAATCCTCAAAAATGGCGGGAGAATCCGGGGGAGATAGAACATCCCTCCGAATGTGGAATCTGTAATACGGAATAAATCCGGACCGATACGAAGTAGGGGCCGATTCCATATCGGCCCGAATTCGGCAAGGGCCGCAACCGTCCACGGGTGCAGGGGCCGATTCCATATCGGCCCGGATTCGGCGGAGGCCATGACCGTCCGCGCATGTAGGGGCCGATTCCATATCGGCCCGGATTCGCCCCTGCGGCGGTTGACATTCTCGCCTTCGACATAATATAATGTTAATTCAGTAAAGCTTTGAGCGGGACACACGGTTTTTTACGTCCACAAGCGAGCCGCGGAGGGTGCGAGCGCGGCGGGAAACGGAAAAACACGCATCGCCCGCGAGCGCGGAGACAGAAGGCGTTCGTCATGGACGCTGCGTAAGTCCCGCCGTTGGCGCACGTTACAGCGCGAGAGAGGGCGGAATTCCGCCAACTCGGGTGGTACCGCGCGAATCCGCGTCCCGTGCAGGGGCGCGTTATTTTTGTTTTGGAGGAAGTATGTACAAGAAGGTTCCCACGACTTTGGACTTCGTCGCGCGCGAGAAGGAGACGCTTGAATTCTGGAAGAAGAACGAAATCTTCCAGAAGAGCGTGAAGCTTCGCTCCGGCGCTCCCAAGTATACGTTTTACGACGGCCCGCCGACCGCCAACGGCAAGCCCCACATCGGCCATATCCTGACGCGCGCGATCAAGGACATTATCCCGCGCTACCGCACCATGAAGGGCTACGACGTCATGCGCAAGGCCGGCTGGGATACGCACGGCCTGCCCGTGGAGCTCGAGGTGGAAAAGGAGCTCGGCCTCGACGGCAAGGAGCAGATCGAGGCCTACGGCGTCGAGCCGTTCATCGCCAAGTGCAAGGAGTCCGTGTGGCGCTACAAATCCGACTGGGAAGAGATGAGCGACCGCGTCGGCTTCTGGGCCGACATGGAAAACCCCTACGTCACCTATGAGGACGATTATATCGAGTCCGAGTGGTGGGCGCTCAAGACCATCTATGAAAAAGGGCTGCTCTACAAGGGCCACAAGGTGGTGCCCTACTGCCCGCGCTGCGGCACGGCGCTCTCCAGCCACGAGGTCGCGCAGGGCTATAAGGACGTGAAGGAAGTTTCGGCGACGGTGCGCTTCCGCTGCAAGGACGAGGACGCCTCCTACCTCGCCTGGACGACCACGCCCTGGACGCTGCCCTCGAACGTCTGCCTGTGCGTGAACGCGAACCTCGTCTACTGCCTCGCCGAAAAGGACGGCGAGAAGTTCATCCTCGCGCGCGAGCTGGTCGAAAAGGCGCTCGGGGAGGGCGCGAAGGTATTGTCCGAATTCAAGGGCGGCGCGCTCGTGGGGCGCAGGTACGAGCCGCTCTTCGAATGCAACGCGAAGGCCGCCGAGCGCACAGGGAAAGTCGGCCACTACGTCGTGGCGGATGATTACGTCACGGCGGAGGACGGCACGGGCATCGTCCACAACGCGCCGGCCTTCGGCGAGGACGACTACCGCGTGTGCACGGCGCACGACATGCCCTTCGTGCAGCTCGTGGACGCGCGCGGCAACATGACCGGGGACACCCCGTGGGCGGGCGTATTCGTGAAGGACGCGGACCCGCTCATCATCAGGGATTTAAAAGAGAGCGGGCTGCTCCTCTCCGCGCCAGAGTTCGAGCACACATACCCCTACTGCTGGCGCTGCGACACGCCGCTCGTCTATTACGCCCGCGAGAGCTGGTTCATCAAGATGACCGCCGTCAAGGACCGGCTCATGGAATACAACCGCCGCGTCAACTGGCTGCCCGAGACCATCAAGGAAGGCCGCATGGGCAACTTCATCGAGAACGTCATCGACTGGGGCCTCTCGCGCGAGCGGTACTGGGGCACGCCCCTGCCCGTGTGGGCCTGCGAGGACTGCGGGGAACTCCATGTCGTCGGCAGCAGGAAGGAGCTTCTCGAGGCCGCGCCCGGCACGCCGGGGAATATCGAGCTGCACAAGCCCTTCCTCGACCCGATCACATTCAAATGCGGCAAGTGCGGCGGCGTCATGCGCCGCGAAAAGGCCGTCATCGACTGCTGGTTCGATTCCGGCTCCATGCCCTTCGCCCAGTGGCACTATCCCTTCGAAAACCGGGAGGAGTTCCACGAGCGCTACCCCGCGAATTTCATCAGCGAGGCGATCGATCAGACGCGCGGCTGGTTCTATACGCTGCTTGCGATCTCGACCTGCCTGTTCGACGAGCCGAGCTTCTTGAACTGCGTCGTATTGGGCCATGTGGGCGACAAGGACGGGCAGAAGATGAGCAAGCACAAGGGCAACGTGGTCGATCCTTGGACCGTGCTCGACGTGCAGGGCGCGGACGCCGTGCGCTGGTATTTCTACACGGGTTCCGCGCCGTGGCTGCCGAGCCGCTTCTCCCCCGAGGCGGTGAGCGAGGCGCAAAGGAAGTTCATGGGCACCCTCTGGAACACCTACGCGTTCTACGTGCTCTATGCGGAAATCGACGGGTTCGACCCCACGAAGCACCAGCTTCGCCGGGAAAACCTCACGGCGATGGACAGATGGCTGCTTTCCCGGCTGAATACGCTTATAAAGACCGTGGACGGCCACCTCGAGGCGCTCCGCATCACCGAGGCCGGGCGCGAGCTCGCGCGCTTCACGGACGACCTCTCCAACTGGTATGTCCGCCGCTGCCGCGAGCGCTACTGGGGGAAGGAGATGACCCCAGACAAGGAGGCCGCGTACATGACGCTCTACACGGCGCTTCACACCATGACTTTGCTGTGCGCGCCGTTCACGCCCTTCATGGCCGAGCAGATCTATGGGAACATCGTCCGAAGCGTCGATCAAAGCGCGCCGGAGAGCGTGCACCTGTGCCTCTACCCCGAGGCGGACGAGAGCTTCGTCGACGCCGCGCTTGAGAAGAACATGGACGCGGTGCTGGACATCGTCGTGCTCGGGCGCAGCGCGCGCAACAGCGCCAACATCAAGAACCGCCAGCCTCTCGCGCGCATGTTCGTGCAAGGCGCGAAGCTGCCCGAAATGTACGTTGCCATCATCGCGGACGAGTTGAACGTCAAGTCCGTGGAGTTCGTGGAGGACGCGAGCCGGTTCATCTCCTACAAGGCGAAGCCGCAGCTCAAGAACCTCGGCCCGCGCTACGGCAAGGTTTTGCCGAAGATCAACGCGTATCTCCAAAGCGAGGGCGTGGGCGATCTCGTGGTCGCGGCGCACAGGGAGGGGAGGCCCTTCGAATTCGACGCGGACGGCGTTTCCGTTTCCCTCGGGCCGGACGACGTGCTCGTCGAGCCCGTGCAGAAAGCGGGCTTCGTGAGCGAGACGGAGCGCGACCTGTCCGTGGTGCTCGACACGAACCTCACCCCCGCGCTCATCGACGAGGGCTTCGTGCGCGAGATCGTCTCCAAGGTGCAGACCATGCGCAAGGAGGCGGGCTTCGAGGTGACGGACCACATCGCGCTCTCCCACGCGGGCAGCGCGCGCGTCGCGGACATTTTCCTCCGCTACGGCGCGGCCATCGCCGCGGACACGCTCGCGGACGCCGTATTTTCCGGCGAAACCGCGGGCTACGTCAAGGAGTGGGACATCAACGGCGAAACCGCGACGCTCGGAGTGAGAAGGATAATTGACAATTGACAGCGGACGGTCGACGATGCGTGTAAGGAAAGGGGCTTCCGCTGAACGGAAGCCCTTATCGCAGAAGAAGTGAGGGCGAAGGGGATGTTGAAGGAAAGGGCCGCGGCCTACTATCTCGAACGGGATTACAACTGCGCGGAGGCCGTTTTGCGCGCGGCCAACGACGAATACCGGCTCGGACTGGATGAAAAAGCCATGAAGCTCGCGGGCGGCTTCGGCGGCGGGCTGGGCTGCGGGGAAACCTGCGGCGCGCTGTGCGGCGCGGTGGCCGCCATCAGCGCCGCCATGATCGAGGTGCGCGCGCACGCGACGCCCGGCCTGAAGGAGGCGTGCGCGGCCTATGTAGCGAAGTTCCGCGAAACGCTCGGCAGCCTCGACTGCCGCGACATTAAAGAGAGATGCCGCGAGGAGGGCCGCCGCTGCGCGCGCGCCGTGGAGGCCGCGGCGGCGCTGCTCGAAGAGAGCTTTCCCGAGCTCCCTGCGGATGGGAGCGCGCGCGGGCGCTGAGCGCCGCATCGCCGCATGCCGCGATTCAAAAATCTGACAACGATTCGCCCCGCCGATTTTACATTACGGTCAACATTTCACGCGCTTTGTATGGTATCATATAGGCAACACGACGAAGGATGTGAACGCATGAACGTGCTTTTCTTTCTCAAGCCGAAGGTGACCGTCGCGTACGTGTACAACGACAATACGCTCCGGCAGGCGCTCGAGAAGATGAGGTTCTACGGCTACTCGGCGATTCCCGTGATCGACAGGGAGGGGAAATACGTCGGCACCGTCACGGAGGGGGATTTTCTCTGGAAGCTGTGCGATTCGTCCTCGTGGGACAATCACGCGCAGGAAAGGCTTTTCGTTCGGGATATCATGCGGCCGGACCACAACCCGGCGGTCAACATCAACGCCTCGATCGAGGATCTGCTGCTCATGGCGATGAACCAGAACTTCGTGCCCGTCGTGGACGACATCGGCTCGTTCATCGGCATCGTCACGCGGCGCGACATCATGCAGTTCTACTATAAGGCCACCCACGGCGAGGGCGCGAACCCCTCACCCAAGCTTGTAAACCAGGCCCTCGTAGGGCAGTAAGCGCACCTTAGCCGCGAGCGGGCGCGACGAATGGGTATAGAGAAGGCACTCGGCTCCCCTCTTTTCGGGGAGCTTTACCTTTGCCGCGTGCTTTGTGAGGTTGATGGCGACGAGCAGCCTTTCCCCGCCGGGGAGGGCGCGCGTGAAGGCGATGGCGCGCGGGTTGTCGCGGTCGACGGGCGCGTATTCGCCGTATGTGAGCGTTGGATGCGCCTTTCTCAGCGCGATCGCCCGCTTGTAGAAGCCCACGATGGAATCCATGTGGGTCATGTCGTCCTGAATGTTGACGAACTTGTGGTTGGGGTTGACGCGCAGCCAGGGCGTGCCCGTCGTGAAGCCCGCGTTGCGGCTGCCGTCCCACTGCACGGGGGTGCGGGCGTTGTCCCTGGTGAAGCGGCGCACGATCTTTTCGGCGAGGAAGGCCGGCAGGCGCAGCATCCTCTGGAGCTGCTCGTAGCCGTTGATGGCGTCGAAATCCTTCCATTCGCTGCGCGCGAGGGGCAGGTTGGTCATGCCGCACTCCTCGCCCTGATAGAGGAAGGGCGTGCCGCGCAGCGTCATGTTGTAGAGGCAGAGCGCCTTGGCGCTCGCGCGGCGGAAGCGCTCGTCGTCGCTCCCGTAGCGGCTGACCTGGCGCGGCTGGTCGTGGTTGGAAAGGTAATTGCCCACCCAGCCGTTCCTCTCCTGCATGGAAAGCTGCCACATGTCCGTCACGCGCTTGAAGTCCCGGACGGTGTAGTGATAAAGCCTCCTGAAATCGAACTTGCCCAGCGGCCCGCAGCCGAGCGAGGCGATGTCGAAATGGAACATCATCGTGAGCTCCTTGCGCGCGGGGTCGGTGTAGAGGGGCACGTTGTCGATGTCCACGAGGGCGCCCTCGCCTACGGTGAAGCAGTCCGGGTAGCGGGAGAAGACCTCCTCGTTCATCTCCCGGAGGAAGTCGTGCAGCCCGGGCAGGGAGGTGGTGAGCGTCCCCGGGAACTGGAGGCCGCGCTTGTGCGGGTCCTTGTCGGGCAAGCCCTCGGGCTTCTTCAAAAGGCTCACCACGTCGATGCGGAAGCCCGCGACGCCCTTGTCCATCCAGAAGCGCATCATATCGTACATCTCCCGGCGCAGTTCCTCGTTTTCCCAATTGAGGTCGCACTGCTGCGGGGTGAAGGAGGTCAGGTAGTATTCGCCGGATTTTTCATCCCTCGTCCACGCGCTGCCGCCGAAAAAGCTCATCCAATTGTTCGGCGGGCCGCCGTTTTTGCCCTTGCGGAAGATGTAATAATCGCGGCATTTGGAATTGGGGTCCGCGACGGCTTCTTTGAACCACGCGTGCTCGTCGGAGGTGTGGTTGGGCACGAGGTCGAGCAGGATTCTGATGTTGCGCGCTCTCGCCTCGGCGACGAGTTTTTCAAAATCCGCCATCGTGCCGAACTCGGGGTTGATGGCGCGGTAATCCGAAATGTCGTAACCGTAGTCGCGGTTGGGCGAGGCGAATATGGGCGAAAGCCAGACGGTGTCGATCCCCAGTTCGTGCAGGTAGTCGAGCTTGGCGGTGACGCCCGGCAGGTCGCCGATGCCGTCGGCGTTGGTGTCGTAGAAAGAGCGCGGCCAGATCTGATAGACGATGCTTTCCCGCGGGTCCATGGTCGGTCCTCCTTATATGAGCTTTAGAAAGGGTTGGCGAAAAAGAAATTCGTCAAAAACTGGTCCCCGAGCACGAGCAGGCCGAGGACGAGCGTGTAGATCGCGAAGCCCGTGAGGCTCTTTTTCACGATGAGCCGGAGCATCCAGCGGATGGCGAAATAGCCGCTCACGGCCGAGACGAGCGTGCCCACGGCGAGCGAAGACCACGGGATGCCGCCCGTGCCGTATTCGGCGACGTCGGGAAGCTGCAGAACGAGCGCGCCGAGGATCGCCGGGATGGAGAGGAGGAAGGAGAACTGCGCCGCCTCCTCCCTGGAGAGGCCGAATACCCGCGCCCCCGCGATGGTCGAGCCGGAGCGGGAGACGCCCGGCAAAATCGCCACGCCCTGCGCGAAGCCCACCGCGAGCGCGTCCGGCGCGCGCATCTCCCCGATCGCGCGGCTGCCGTGCGCGAGCTTTTCGCTGGCAAAGAGGATTGCCGAAGTTAAAACAAAGCCGAAGCCGAGGAACTTCCCGGCGAACGCGTCGTCGAACAGATCGCTTAAAAGAAACGCCATCGCGGCCGTCACGGCCGTCGCGATGAGCAGCATATATACCTTTTTCTGGAACGGCTTTTTGATGAGTTCCCAGATTTCGCGATAGAACACCGCGACCACCGCGGCGAGCGTGCCCACGTGCAGCATGGTGTCGAAGAAGAGCGCGCCCTCCTCGATGCCGAACACGTTTTGCAGCAATACGAGGTGGCCGGAGCTCGATACGGGCAGAAACTCACTGAGCCCCTGAATGAGGCCGAGGAGCGCCGCGACGAAAACGTTCATGTTACTCTCCCACAATTGCAAACAAGCCGTATTTAATATACAGGGTCACAGCTTCCCTGCGCTTCGATTTATTTTATGCTCTCGCCGCGAATATAGCAAGGGGAGATTGAAATGCCGCCCCGGTTGCGGTATGCTGTTAGGGCACAGATGATTAATTTAGGAGGTAACAGGATGAACCCCCGGGTGGACAAATGGATAGACGAACATGAAGAGGAACTCATCGCGTCGCTGCGAAAGTGCCTTTCATTCAGGACGGTCAAGGATCCCGGCACGGCCGCGCCCGGCGCGCCCTTCGGGCGCGACATCGCCGAATGCCTCGAGGACGCGCTTTCCCACGCGCGCGCGCTCGGCTTTGAGGCGAAGAACCTCGACGGGTATTGCGGCTATATAGAGTTCGGCGAGGGAGAGGAGCAGCTCGGCGTCCTCTGCCACCTCGACGTGGTGCCCGAGGGCACGGGCTGGAAACATCCCCCCTACGCGGGCGAAACCCACGACGGCATGCTCTACGGGCGCGGCGTGATGGACGACAAGGGCCCCGCCTTCGCCGCGCTGTACGCCATGGCCGCCATCAAGTCCCTGGGGCTCCCCATGAAGCGCCGCGTGCGCCTCATACTCGGGTGCGACGAGGAGAGCGGCATGGAATGCCTCAACCATTACAACAAGGTGGAAAAAGCGCCGGACATGGCCTTCTCGCCGGACGCGGAATACCCCGTCGTCAACTCCGAGAAGATGATCTATCGCGGCGAATTCATAAAGGAATACGCCTCCGGCATCCGCCTCAGGGCGGGCACGGTGCCAAACGCCGTCCCGGGCGAGGCGGAGGCGGAACTGAAGCTCCCGCTCAACCGCATCCTCCCCATCGTCGAAGCCTTCATGGAGAAGAGCGAGTTCGCTTGCGCCGCCGAGGCGACTGAGGAGGGCTGCCGCATCAAGGTGACGGGCGTCGCCGCGCACGCCTCCCTGCCGGAGCTTGGCAAGAACGCCTTCCTCGCGCTCATCGCGCTGCTCGATAAGCTCCCGCTCGGGGGAGAGGACGCCGCGACCGTTTCCGCCCTCGCGTCCGCGCTGCGCTTCGACCTGCACGGCGAGGCGCTCGGCCTCGACATGGAGGACGCTTCCGGCCGCCTCACGCTCAACCCCGGCGTCGTCGAATGGGACGAAACGGGCGTCAAACGCCTCACCGTCGACATCCGCGCGCCCATTTCCTCCGACGGCAACGAGATTAAGAGGAAGCTCGCCGAGGGCTTCGCGTCCGCCGGGCTCGTCGAAACCGTCGCCCGCTGGAGCGAGGGCTATTACATCCCGCCGGAGAGCGAGCTTGTGAAGTCCCTGCTCGACGTGTACGCCGCGCGCTCCGGCAAGCGCCTTCCCCCCCTTGCGATCGGCGGCGGCACCTACGCGCGCCACCTGAAGAACGCCGTCGCCTTCGGCATCGAGCGCCCGGGCGAGCTCGCCTCCATCCACATGGCCAACGAGTGCATGAGCGTCGCGCACCTCGTCGAGGACACCAAGATGATCGCGGACGCCATCCTCGCGCTCGCGGTGAAGGAGTAAGGCTGCATACCCTTAGAACACCGCTCCATAAAGGCGTGCCGCAATAGGACTATTTCGGCACGCCGCTTCGGTTTGGTATGATAAATATCTGCTGTATTTGAAAGGGATGGGGGCGATATGAAAAAGCTGCTTCTATTTCTCATCGGGCTGCTTCCGTTTGCTTTGGGCTTTGCGATGAACGCCCTTTTGATGGCGAATATGAATTTCGTGTTGCCATATAAGCTCATCGGCATCATATGGCTACTGCTTTGGGGCTTTTTCGGTTATCTCATGCGCGATTACGCCGGTTCGGGAATAAAATCGGCGGCGATTGCCCACAGCGTCGCGCTTGCGGATTTGCTGCTCCTGCTGTATCAGGAGCTCGTATTGGGGCGCTACTGGCTTAATTTTCTCGGAAGCGCCACGCAGTTTTACTATCTTCCGGTGCTCAATATTTCTTTCACACTGTCCGCATGGGCGACGGATCGCATATGGGTCGCGTATATCGTGTCCTTCACGCTCACGTGCGCCGCGTTCTTTATAGGCTGCGGCATCCGGAAACGGCATACAAAATGAGTCCATCAAATAAAGATAAAAGCGCCGCGCACGGTAAAGGCGCGGCGCTTTACATATCTGCGTTTATCAGCCTTTGATCAGCCTCCCCATGCCCCTGAAGAAACGCCCGTTGAGCAGATCGACCATGCCCTGGAGCCTGTTCGGGGTGAGGGCGGGGCCCGCCATAAGCAGCATGCGAAGCGGCGCCTCGCCGATCATGCCCTCCATCATGAGCTGCAAGTCCTCGCTCTCGCCCGCCATCTTGCGCGCCTGCTTGAGCGCGACGGAGGCGAGCATCCGCCCAAGGCGGCGGTCCTGAATGTCGCGCACGGTGGAATTGACCGTGTGCGGCGCGCCGGGCTCCCTTTCGCGCGGCGGCAGCTTTTGGCCGTATACCGCCTCGAACGCGGCGTCCGGCACGTTCGCGATGCCGCGGGAGAGGTCGTAATAGCAGGGCGCGGACTCCCGGTAATCCAGCGCGGGCGCGGCGGGACCTTCTGCTTCGACCTGCACCGCCGCGGCGCAGCGGATGTCCCTGCTCGAAGTTGAGGCGCGCAGCTCGTACGCTCCTGCGTCGACCCGCCACGCATGGGCGCTTGCGTCCCAGTAAGCGAAATCGCGCGAGGAGAGGGAGAATTCCGCGCTTTTCGTCTCTCCGGCCTTCAAAAAGAGTTTTTCGAATCCCTTTAATTCCTGTTCCGCTTTATACAGGGCCGACTTCGGCGGCGCGACGTAGAGCTGCACGATTTCCGCCCCGTCCATGCCGCCCGCGTTCGTCACGTCCACGCGCGCAAAAAAGGCGTTGTGCCCCGTCTTCTCGACGCGCAGGTTGGAGTAGGAAAAGCGCGTGTACGACAGCCCGTACCCGAACGGGTAGCGCACGGGCGCCTTCGCCGCGTCGTAGTAGCGGTAGCCGACGTAGATGCTCTCGCGGTACTCGGCCGTCCTGGCATAACCCGGGAAATACGCGAAGGAGGGGTTGTCCTCGAGGCGGAGGCACCAGCTTTCCGCGAGCTTGCCCGAGGGGTTCGCGCGCCCGAGAAGGAGGTCCGCGACGCCGCCCGCGCCCGCCTGCCCGCCGAGATAGCCCATGAGGATGGCCTTCGCGCGGCTCTCCCACGCCATGTCGATGACGGAACCGCCGGAGAGGATCACGGCGAGGTTGGGATTGATCGCGCTCACGCGCTCGATGAGCCGTATGTGCGAGAGGGGCATTTCGAGCTTCCGCCGGTCGAACCCTTCGGACTCGTACCGGTCGGGCAGCCCCGCGAAGAGGTAGACGATGTCCTTGTTCCTGGCGGTTTCGCACGCCTCGGCGATGAGCGCCTCGTCCGGCTCGTCGCGCGCGAGGTCGTATCCCGGCGCGTAGTCGAAGGCGAGGCCCAGCGCCGCGAGCTCTGCGCAGGCGTCGTCGACGCGCGTCGGGTTGATCTTCGAGCTGCCCGCGCCCTGATAGCGCGGGATTTTGGCAAACGCGCCGATCACGGCGGCGCTCTGCGCGGCATTGCCGGGCAGGAGGTTCCCCTCGTTCTTCAAAAGCACCGCGCTCTCTTTTTCCGCGCGCCGCGCGAGGGCGTGATGGCCTTCCTTCGTGCCGGTGCGCTTCGCTCTCTTTTGGGCTTTGAGGATCAGTTCGACCACGCGCCGGGCGCAGAGGTCGACGTCCGCCTCGGCGAGCCTTCCCTCTTCCACGGCCCTTTCGATGAGCCGGTCGTTCGCGCGGGAAACGCTGGGCATCTCCACGTCGCACCCCGCGCGCACGGCTTTGACGCGGTCGTTCATCGCGCCCCAGTCGGTCATCACGAGGCCGGAAAAGCCCCACTCGCCGCGCAGGATGTCGCAGAGAAGCGGCTTGCTGTCCGACGCGTATTCCCCATAGAGCATGTTGTAGGAGCACATGAGCGTCCACGGGTCGGCCTTCTTCACCGCGCGCTCGAAGCCGGAAAGGTAGATTTCGCGAAACGCACGCTCGTCGCAGACGGACTCGATGGTCATGCGGCGCGCCTCCTGGTTGTTGAGCGCGAAATGCTTTAAGGATACGCCGACGCCTACGCTCTGAACGCCCTCGACGTACGCCGCCGCGAGCTCGCCCGTGAGGTGCGGGTCCTCGCTGATATATTCGAAGTTGCGCCCGCAAAGCGGGCTGCGCTTGATGTTGAGGCCGGGGCCGAGCACGACGGCGACGTCCTCCTCCGCGCATTCCTCGCCGATTGCTAGGCCGATTGCGCGCATCAGTTCCCGGTCGAAGGAGCATGCGGTGGCGCTCGCGGTCGGGAAGCAGGTCGCGGGCACGCTCTGGTTGATGCCGAGGTGGTCGGAGGTCTCGGGCTGCTTGCGCAGGCCGTGCGGACCGTCCGTCACCAGAATCGGGGGGAGGCCCAGCCTCTCCACGCCCTTGAAGCGCCAGAAATCCTCGCCCGAGAGCAAAGACGCTTTTTCCGCGAGCGTCATTTGGGAGACGAGCTCTTTTGCCTTTTGCGCGATGCCGTCCATGGAAGGATCCTCCAAATCAAGAAGTGGTCAGGTCCATCATATACCGAAAACCGGCCCCGCGCCAACACTTTTTGGCTTGCATCGAGGGCGTCTTTCCATTATCATAGGGGAAACATCCAAGAATCGCCGGAGAGGACAGCCTATGGCCTATTATTTTGAGGAACCCTCGCATACCTTCGCGGAATACCTGCTCGTGCCGGGCTATTCCTCGGCGGAATGCGCGCCGAAGAACACCTCGCTCAAGACCCCCGTGTGCAAGTTCAGGCGGGGGGAGGAAAGCCCGCTCTCGATGAACATCCCCCTCGTGTCCGCCGTCATGCAGGCCGTGTCGGGGGAGAAGCTCGCCATCGCGCTCGCGCGGGAAGGCGGCATCTCGTTCATTTTCGTTTCCCAGCCCATCGAAAGCCAGGCCGATATGGTGCGCCGCGTGAAAAAGCATAAATCCGGCTTCGCGCGCAGCGACTGCAACGTGACGCCCGAGCACACCATGCGCGACGTGATGGAGTTGAAGCAGAAGACGGGCCACTCGACCGTCGCCGTGACGGAGGACGGCGGCCCGAACGGCAGGCTCCTCGGCATGGTCACGAGCCGCGACTACCGCCCGAGCCGCATGGATCCCGCGACCAAGGTGCGCGCGTTCATGACGCCCATGGAGCACCTCGTCTTCGCCTACGAGGGCGTGACCCTCAAGGAGGCGAACGACATCATCTGGGAGCATAAGCTCAACGCGCTGCCCATCATCACCCGGGAGGGCAATATGGTCGCGTTCGTATTCCGCAAGGATTACGACACGCACAAGGAGAACCCGGACGAGCTACTTGATAAAAACAAGCGCTATGTCGTGGGCGCGGGCGTCAACACGCGGGATTATGAGGAACGCGTGCCCGCCCTCGTCGAGGCGGGCGCGGACGTGCTGTGCGTCGACTCCTCCGAGGGTTTTACCGAGTGGCAGGAGAGGACGCTCTCGTTCATCCGCGGCCGCTACGGCGATTCCGTCAAGGTCGGCGCGGGCAACGTGGTCGACCGGGAGGGCTTCCGCTTCCTCGCGGACGCGGGCGCGGACTTCGTGAAGGTGGGCATCGGCGGCGGGTCGATCTGCATCACGCGCGAAACCAAGGGCATCGGCCGCGGCCAGGCGACCGCCGTGCAGGAGGTCTCCAGGGCCCGGGACGAGTATTTCGAAGAGACGGGCGTCTACGTCCCCATCTGCTCGGACGGGGGCATCGTGATGGATTACCACATCGCGCTCGCGCTCGCGATGGGCGCGGACTTCTGCATGCTCGGCAGATACTTCGCCCGGTGCGACGAAAGCCCCACGAGCAAGGTCATGATCAACGGCAGCTACATGAAGGAGTACTGGGGCGAGGGAAGCGCGCGCGCCCGCAACTGGCAGCGCTACGACAGCGGCGGCGAGGCGAAGCTCTCCTTCGAGGAGGGCGTGGATTCCTACGTGCCCTACGCGGGGAGCTTGCACAACTGCGTGGAGACGACGCTCGCCAAGGTGCGCTCCACCATGTGCAACTGCGGCGCGCTCACCATCCCCGAGCTTCGCTCCAAGGCGCGGCTCACGCTCGTTTCCTCCGCGAGCATCGCCGAGGGCGGCGCGCACGACGTGCTCTTAAAGGACAGCAGGATTTTCGAGGGGAAGGCCTGAGCCTGGTTTTGTTTGTTTTACAGGGGCCGCGCCGGGTTTTCCGGCCGGCTCCTTTTCCATGGCGCGCCGCAAACGGCCGGGATCGTGGCAGCCGCTTTTTGGAAAGCAAAAATACATGCGCGATCGGGTATTTGGGTCTTCGGCGGCGTTGACACGGTTCCTTGCGACCGATATACTATTACCGTATGTCCTGCATAATTCGATCGGATATGCAGGGAAAGCTTCAGAAGGAGAGACCGGATGAAAAACATCGTCATTGCTCTTGGGGGCAACGCCCTGCAGGAGGCGAACAAGCCCGCGACCGCCGAGGAACAGCTTGCGGTCGTCGAGGCGACCAGCGCGTATATCGCGGACATCATCGAAAAAGGTTACGGCGTCACCATCGCGCACGGCAACGGCCCCCAGGTCGGCCGCATCGTGCTTCAGAACGAGGGAGCGGACAGCGAGGCTACCCCCGCGATGCCCTTCGACGTGTGCGGGGCCATGAGCCAGGGCATGATCGGCTACCACATCCAGCAGGGCCTCGGCAAGGTGCTGCGCCATCGCGGCATCGACAAGGAGGTCGTCACCGTCGTGACGCAGGTCGTCGTCGATCAGAACGACCCCAAGTTCAAGAACCCCAGCAAGCCCATCGGCCCTTTTTATTCCGAAGAGGTCGCAAAGCGCATCGCCGCCGAGAAGGGCTACGTCATGAAGGAGGACGCGGGCCGCGGCTGGCGCCGGGTCGTCGCATCCCCCATGCCGGTTGAAATCATCGAGCTCAACGCCGTGAAGGCGCTCACCGAGGCGGGCTTCATCGTCGTCACCGTGGGCGGCGGCGGCATCCCCGTCGTCCGCAACGAGCAGAACGAGCTCGAGGGCACCGCCGCCGTCATCGACAAGGATCTCGCGAGCGAGCGCCTTGCGGAGGATATCGACGCGGACGCGCTCGTCATCCTCACCGCCGTCGAGAAGGTCAGCGTCAACTACAAAAAGCCCGATCAGAAGGATCTCGACGCGCTCAGCGTCGCGGACGCGAAGCGCTATATTGAGGAGGGCCATTTCGCGCCCGGTTCCATGCTGCCCAAAATAGAGGCCGCGCTGAAATTCGTGGAGAGCAAGCCCGGCAGGAAGGCCATCATCACCTCGCTCGAGAAGGCGCTGGAGGCGCTCGAAGGGCGCGCCGGCACGACGCTTGCGTAAATTGTATCATCGCATCATCGAAATAACAGGAGGCCGAACATGAGCGATTACCGCAACGCGGCGGGCGTGAAGGTGCCCGAGATCCTTTTGCCCCGCAAGGGCACGGATATGACCAAGTGGGCCGTCGTCGCATGCGACCAATTCACCTCGCAGCCCGAATACTGGGAGGAGACGGAGCGCATCGTGGGTCCGGATCCCTCGACGCTGCGCCTGATGCTGCCGGAAATGTATCTGGACAAGCCGGGCGAGGCCGAGCGCATCGCCGCCATTAATGCCACCATGAAGGAATACCTCGACAGCGGCGTGCTCGAGAACAGGGGAGAGGGCTTCCTCCTCGTGCGCCGCACCGTGGAGGGCAGGAGCCGCCTCGGGCTCATCCTTGCGCTCGACCTCGAGCGCTACGACTTTTCCAAGGGCTCGACCTCGCTCACCCGCGCGACGGAGGGCACCATCGTGGAGCGCATCCCCCCGCGCCTTCGCATCCGCAAGGACGCGCCGCTGGAATTGCCCCACATACTCGTGCTCATCGACGACCCGGAGCGCACGGTGATCGAGCCTCTCGCCGAGTCCGCCTGCCCCTGCTGCAAGGCGTATGATTTCGAGCTGATGCAGGGCGGCGGCCACGTCGAAGGGTATTTCATCAACAACGAGGCGAAGATCAAGGGCGTGCTGCGCGCGCTCGAGGCCCTCGCCGATCCCGAAGCCTACCGCGCCAAATACGGCGAGGCCGGGGCGCCTCTGCTCTTCGCGATGGGGGACGGCAACCACTCCCTCGCGACCGCGAAGGTCAACTGGGAGAACCTCAAGGCCAGCCTTTCGCCCGGGGAACAGGAGAACCATCCCGCGCGCTACGCGCTGGTCGAACTCGAAAACGTGCACGACGCGGGGATCATCTTCGAGCCCATCCACAGGGTGCTGTTCGGCCTCGACGTCAAGAAGGCGATCCATTGGCTGCAAGAGCGGCTTCAAAGCGAAAACGGCGGCTGCGAAATGGAGCTTTTCGCCGCGAAGGACGAATGCGACCTTGCGGCAAAAAAAGCCATGGGCGCCGGCGTCCACGTGCTGCCCTTCGTCGCGAGGGAGGGCTTCGGCTTCTTCCAAGTCGCGAAGCCCGCGGCGCAGCTCGAAGTCGGCACGCTGCAGAACGCGCTCGACGCGATGCGCGAGGGGGCGCCGGAAATCGCCATCGACTACATCCACGGCGAGGAAGTCGTGCTCGAGCTCGGCCGCCGGGAAAACAACATGGGCTTCCTGCTGCCGCCGATGGAAAAGGCCGCGTTCTTCCGCACGGTCATCTACGACGGCGCGCTGCCGAGGAAGACCTTCTCCATGGGCGAGCCCCACGAGAAGCGCTACTATCTCGAGTGCCGCAAGATTTCCAAGTAACAGGTTAAGCGAGGCTGCGGGGCGGATGTACCATCCGCCCCGGCGCCCATTTCACACGGATCGACGGGCGCGCGCCGGAGCTCGTTGCTTGAACGCGCGATGGATAGGGGTTTATCATGGCGGGGATATGGAATTCCGTTTCGGCGGTGCTGTTGGTGCTGATGATGGTTCTGGTCGGCTACCTGTTCGGCCGCGCGGGCTGGATGAGGGGCGAGCATAAGTCCATCGTGATCAAGTTCCTGATCAACATGGCCGTTCCGTGCATGTGCATCAAGAACGTGTTCGAATATTTCACGCGGGAGATGTTCGAGAGCGCGGGCATGTTGCTGCTCGTGCCCGTCCTGTTCAACCTTTTGACCTTCGCCGTCGGCGTGGGCCTCGGCAAGCTCATCAAAATCCCGAAAAAACGCTTCGGCGGCTTCGTCGTGATGTGCGCCTTCTCCAATTCGCTCTTCATCGGCTATCCGATCGTCCACGAGCTGTTCGGCGATCCGGGCGTCCCTTATATGATGTTCTACTACGTCGTCAACACCGTGGCGTTCTGGAGCCTGGGGAGCTTTCTGATCTATAAGTCGGGCGACGCGGGGAAGACGCTCACCTGGCAGAAGATGCTGGGCAAGCTCGTTTCTCCTCCCCTCGTGGCGCTGCTGGGCGCGATCGCGCTTTTGCTTGCGGGCGGGGCCCTGCCGCACATCGCGCTGACCTTTGCGGGCTATATGAGCGCCACCGTGACGCCGCTCGCGCTGCTCTACGTGGGCTTCGTGATGTATGAAACGGGCTTCCGGAACATGAAGCCCGATCTTGGCATACTCGTCGGGAGCGGCATGCGCTTCATCGGCGCGCCCGCGCTGATGCTCGCCATGTGCCATGTCTTTGGGATCACCGGGCTTGCGCGCAGCGTGTTCTTCATCGAGGCGGCGCTGCCCGTGATGACGCAGTCCGTCGTCGTGTCCGGCTTGGCGGGCGCGGACGAGGAATACAACGCGCTCGCCATGAACTTGACGACCCTGCTCTGCCTTGTGGCGATACCCTTGTTGATGCTGATCGTCGGCTGACCGGCACGGGGGAAAACGGGGGAAAGATGAAAAAGCGCGCCAGCACGAAAAAGCCCAACCGCTTCGTCTACGGGATCATCCGCGCGCTGCTGCGGCCCTATCTGAAGCTTTCATACAATTTTTCCATGCCCAAAAGCCTGATTGCGCTGCCGGACGGGCCTATTCTCGCGCTCGGCGCGCATTGCTCGAACCTCGATTTTCTCTTCGCGCTCCCGCTGTTCCCCCAAAAGCGTTTCAACTTTGTCGTCACGAGCTATTTCTTCCTCAACGAGCATTTAGGGAAGCTGCTCCGCTTCTTTCACTGCATCGAGAAGGAGCAGTTCCGCGCGGATATCGCGGCCATACGCGATATGCGCGCCTCGATCAAAAACGGCGCGAGCGTGCTCGTCTACCCCGAGGGCGAGGTCAACGGCACGGGCCGCTGCGGCGTGCCGGAGCGCAATATCGTCAAGCTCTGCCGCATGCTCGGCGTACCGGTATACGCCGTGCGCGTTTCCGGCAGCTACCTGACGCGCCCCAAGTGGGGGCCCGTCGTGCGGCGCGGCCGGGTTGAGGCCGAGGTCGAGCGCATCGCGGACGCCGGCGAGTTGGACGAATTGAGCGACGGCGAGCTGTACGAGCGCATCTTAAAGGCGCTGACCCATGACGACTACGCGTGGCAGGAGAATGCCATGGTGCCTTTCTTCCACCGAAGGTGCGCCGAGGGCCTGCACAACATGCTCTACCTCTGCCCGCGCTGCGGGGAGGAGTTCACGATGAACACCTTCGAGGACGAGATTTTCTGCGAAAGCTGCGACAACCGCGGCTATATGGATAAATACGGCTTCCTGCACCCCATGACCGACGAGGACGTCATCCCCCGCGCCGCGCCGGAATGGATCGACCTGCAGCGCGCGCGCATCCGGGAGGAAGCTTCCTCCCCGGATTTCGCGCTCAGCCAAAGGGCGTTTTTGCAGTTCCACAACAGGCGCCTGAGCCTCGAGCACGACGACGTGGGCGAGGGGATCGTGACGCTCGATCATGAGAAGCTCACCTACGAGGGCGCCTGCAACGGCGAGCAGGTGACGCTCGTCTACCCGCTTTCCACCTTCACGAAGCTGCCCTTCACGATGGGCAGCCAGTTCGACGTCCCCAACCCCGTGCGCTACACGAGCATACGCCCGAAAAACCCCCGCACGGTGGAGAAGTTCGTGCTCGCGGTGCCCGTGCTCAAGGAAGGGAGATAAGGCGCGGCATGCGCGGGGGAACGTTTGAAAACTGCGCCGCGCAGGCGCGTTTTTGTTAAAGTAAACAATCTGTTACGCAGGTGACGCGCGCCCCTGTTTGGTGTATAATGAGCTATGATTTTACGGCGATTCAGCCGACCGAGGAGGAGCGCGCTTGAAAAGCTTCAAGACGCTGATTTTACTTGTGATATGCGCCGCGCTCGCGCTGAGTTGCGCGTGCCAGGCGTTTGGAAAAACGTCGGATACGAACGACCCTGTGGACATCGATGCGCCCGAGGGCTCCGAAAAACCCGTATGGACGCCCGGCGCCGGCGAGACGGACGACCCTTCCGGCAGCGCCGAGCCTGCGGACGCGACCTCGCCGTCCCCCACGCAGGACGACGGGCTGCCTTACTACCTCTATGTCGAGAAGGGCTCCTTCACGCTGACCATCTATTCGAAGGACGACAGTGGGGAGTATACCATCGTCGAGGCGACCTACCGCGTCGCGCACGGCGGTAACAAGACGCCCGCGGGCAAGTTCACCCTCACGGAGGACCGCGAGCGGTGGCACGATTTCCCGGACGGGGGCACCGTGCAGTACGCAACGCATTACGAGGGCAGGCTCTACATCCATTCCCCGCTGTATGCGACGGACGACCCCACGCAGATGTGGCCCAAGTATTACGACGGCGAGCTGGGCATCGGCAAGGAATCCACGGGGGGGTGTCTTCGGATGGTGACCGAGGCCGCGAAGTTCATCTATGAGGAGTGCCCGCCCGGCACGGTGGTCGAAATCGCGAACGGCTCCCCCAGGGGCACCGAGAGCGACGATGTGCCCAGCCGCAACGGCTTGCGCATCGACCCCACGGATTACGACACGCTGCGTGCGAACGGCTATTAACGGCTATTAAGGAGGATCATTGAGAAGGCTCGTCCCGGCGATACTGACGCTTCTCCTTCTGCTTGCCGCCTGCCAACCGGGCGGGGACGGCATGCAGGACATAATCGACGTATCCCCGACGACCCTTCCCGCCGCGACGCCGACGCAGCCAGCGCCGACGGCCGCTCCGACCGAGACCCCCGCGCCCACCCTCGAGCCGACGCCCGCGCCCCTGATGTACAAGTCCCGCGTGAACGCGCTCAACGTCAGGAGCGCGCCTACCTCCAAGGACGATTCGAACATCATCGGCAAGCTCGGCTATGAGGAGCAGGTCGAATTCCTCGCCGCCGAAGGCGACTTCACGCGTGTGCGCCTCTCCGACGGGACGGAGGCCTACTGCTACTCGGACTACCTCGTCGAGGCGTCCGTGACGCTCTACGCGTACCTTTCGCCCAGCGTCGCCCAGAAGGTGGACAACGCCACGGGCCTGCCCGTGTTCGAGGCGGACGGGATCACCCCCGTGATGGTCAAAAACGAGCTTGTGGACCTCCGGCTGTATCTGCCGGACGCGGTCTACGAGCTGCTCTTCGCGACGGAGAGGAACGTCACGGGCGCGCCGCTCTACCCGCGGGCGGTTCCCCTCATCCAGAAGGACACGGCGAAGAAGCTCAAAAAGGCGTTCGACATCTTCAAGGCGGACGGGTACACGATGAAGATCTACGACGCGTACCGCCCCAAGCGCGTGCAGGAGATCCTCTTCGCCATCGTGCAGAACCACCATTGGATCGCGAACCCCGCCACCACCGCCTCCAACCACAACAGGGGCTGCGCGGTGGATATGTCCCTCATAGACGACGCCACGGGCGAGGAGCTCGAGTTCCCAACGCCCATGCACACCTTTACCGCGGAGTCGGCGCGCACCTGCAAGACCTGGAGCGAGAAGGTGCGCGCGAACGTCGATTACATGACCGGCGTTATGAAGAAATGCGGCTTCGCGGGCATCGAGAGCGAATGGTGGCATTACGCGGACACGAACAGCAAGCTTTTTATGACCACGGATATCGACCTCGGCGGCCTGACGATGCTGCCCGGGCAGGAGGATTGACAAGGAGGATTGCGTATGAAGAAAATGCTGCCGGTCGTTTTGACGATCATGCTTTGCCTCATACTCGCCGCGTGCGGCGGGAACGGCGTGCCCACGGGCGCTTTCTCGGAGGATGACCTCGGGATCGGCGTCGGCGGGGAGACCTATTACCTGCGAGAGGACAGCGCGGGCCTCTGCGCCGCGCTCGGGGACGATTACGAGTACAGCGAGCAGGTGAGCTGCGTCTATGACGGCAAGGACAAGACTTTTGCATATCCCGGCGTCACCATAGGCACCGTGCCGGTCGGGGGCAAGGACGTCATCGAGGTCATTACCCTCACCGACGATACGTACGCGACGCTGCGCGGGGCGAAGGTCGGCGATACGGTCGATTCCGTCAAGTCGCTCTACGGCGAACAGTATTTCGACGACGGATATGTGACCTACTCGCTCACCAACGACCCCGCCGACATCCAGGCGGAGCGCATCCAGTTCGAGTATTCGAACGGCGTTGTCACGCGCATCTTCATCTACTCGCCCAGCTATTGAGCCGCGATTATGCTGTTCAGCTCACCGACGTTTCTCTTCGTCTTCCTGCCGGCGGTTTTTCTCCTGAACCTGCTGTTCCGGCGTAAAATCGCGTGGAGCAACGCGCTGCTCATCGCGGCGTCGCTGCTCTTTTACGCGTGGGGGGAGCCGGTCTACATACTTCTCATGCTGGCGACGACCGTCGTCTGTTTCGCCCTCGCGCGCGGCATGGAGCGGTATCCCGGAAGAAAAAAACTCTTCGCGGCGCTCGGCGCAATCTACGGCGTCGGCATACTCGCCTTTTTCAAGTACGCGGATTTCCTCCTCCATAGCTTCAGCGCGCTCACGGGGCTTCCCGTCGCGCTGACCGGCGTGGCGCTGCCCATCGGCATCTCGTTTTTTATCTTCGAGGCGATGAGCTATGTGTTCGACGTGTACCGCGGGGAGGCGAAGGCGGCGCGGAACTACTTCGACGTGCTCTTGTACATTTCGCTCTTCCCGCAGATCCTCGCCGGGCCCATCGTGCGCTACCGCGACATCGAGGCGCAGCTTCGCGCGCGCGATGTTTCGTTGGAGGATATGGCGGAGGGGTTCCGCCGCTTCTCGTTCGGCATGGCGAAGAAAGTGCTCCTCGCCAACACGCTCTCCCTCACCGCCAACGCCGTATACGCGCTGCCGGAGGGCAGCGTCAACATGCCCGTCGCGTGGCTCGGCGCGATCGCGTATTTACTGCAAATCTATTTCGACTTCTCCGGCTATTCGGACATGGCCATCGGCCTCGGGCGCGCGTTCGGCTTCCGTTTGCGCGAGAACTTCAACTATCCCTACGCCGCGCTTTCCATGCAGGACTTCTGGCGAAGGTGGCACATATCGCTCTCCACCTGGTTTCGGGAATACGTGTACATCCCCCTCGGCGGCAACCGCAGGGGAAAATTCCGCACGGGGCTCAACAAGCTGATCGTTTTCATCCTCACGGGCCTCTGGCACGGCGCGAACTGGACGTTCGCCGTCTGGGGCCTTTACCACGGCGGCTTTCTGATGCTGGAATCCTACGGCGCGCTCAAGCCGGACAAGTGGCCCGCCTTCCTTCGGCGGCTGTATACGCTGCTCGTCGTGACGGTGAGCTTTGTGCTCTTCCGGGCGGAGACCATCGGCGGCGCCCTTATGATGCTCGAGAGGATGTTCGCGGGCTTCGCGTTCACGCCCGGGCACGCGGCCGTGCTCTCCTCGCTGCTCTCGCCGCTGTGCGTCGCCGCGCTCGCAATCGGCGCCCTCGCGTGCGCGCCCTTCGCGCGCACGCTCTTCGAGAAGCGCGCTGAGAGGCGGGAAGGCTGGGCGGCCGCGGGGTATTTCGCCGCGTTCGCGCTCTTTGCGCTCAGCGTGCTCTGCCTTTCGAGCAGCACCTATAACCCGTTCATCTATTTCCGGTTTTAAAAGGGGGTGGGGAAGTGAAAAAAACGATCGCATGGCTGTTCATCGCGCTCTTCCTCGCCGTGTGCGCGCTGCCGGGCGCGGCGTACCTTGCCGGGTATGAGCCCGAGAACTATGAGAAACGCCCCCTCGCGCGCGAGGCGGAGCTTGTCTCGCGCAAAGGGCTGAACCTCGCCTTCCCGCGGGATTTCGACAACTGGTGGGGCGACCATTTCGGCCTTCGGGAGGAGATGGTCACGGCCTTTCACGCACTCACCATGGCGGCGTTTCGCGACACGCTCAACCAGAAGGTCGTCGTGGGGAAGGGGACGTACCTGTTCTACGCCGAAACCATGGACGATTTCCTCGACATCAACCTTCTGAGCGGCGAGGAGATCGAAAAGGCCGCCGTCTGCCTGCGCCTCCAGAAGGAATACTGCGAGAGCCGCAATATGCGCTTCGTCTTCATGATCGCGCCCAATAAAAACACGGTCTATCCCGAATATATGCCGGAGCGCTTCCGGCCCACAGGCCGCGCGGGCAACCGGGAGAGGCTCTACGTCGCGCTCGAAGCCGCGGGCGTGGATACCGTCGACCTCGCGGCGGTTCTCATCGCGCACAAGCCCGAGGGGGACCTCTATTTCGAGCGGGACACCCACTGGAACGAGCGCGGCGCGCTCGTCGGCTACCGGGCGCTCATGGATTACCTCCTGCAGGATGCGCCCTACGAGGATTTTTCTGATTTGCAAGGCCGCGAGGAATCCGATTATCGCGGCGACCTGCACAACTTCGTGCTGCCTGCGGCGGAGGGACGGACGCAGTCCGTCGATTTCGGCTTCGGCGAAGACAGGGCCTATTCCGTGGACGAGGGCGCGAACCCCGCGCGGGATATTTCCTTCGGCACATCGAGCGCAGCGAACGCGTACCGCCTCCTGATGTTCCGGGATTCCTTCGGGGAGACGCTCATCCCCATCCTTTCAAGCGGGGTGGGCCGCGCGGTCTACTCGCAGGAGTTCCCTTACAACTATGTCTTTACAGCAGAAGCCTTCGACGCGGTCGCCATCGAGCTCGTCGAGCGCAACATCAAAAACCTCCTCGCCGCGGCGCCGCTGATGCCGGCCGTAGAGAAGGCGCTGCCGGAGGGCGCGCAGCGGGCGGGCGGCGCGGCCGTCATGGAAAGAACGCGCGCGGGCTATACGCAGCTCTACGGCTGCTATGACGGCGCGTACGCGGGCGCGGTCTATGTGCGTCTCGCCTTCGCGGACGGCACCTATCGCGCGTTCGAGGCGTTCCCCGTGCTCGACGGAGCGGCGGCGGACGCGGCCGCCAGACTGTCGTCGCCGCAGGGCTTCGTCGTGACGCTGCCGGAGGGTTTGGGGGAATGGGCGTCCGTCGATGTGCTGATCGCCCGCGGCTGAACGATTCCCGCGGCCCTTGCGCCGCGCCGCCGCATAGGCTACAATATAATGTGCAATCATCTCGCCGTATGCGTGCGACGGCATAATGGAGCGGGAAGCATTGAGGTAGTCATGGCAACAGGCAGCAAAGGTTACGATCCGGGGCCGCAGCTCCCGAATTATATGAAAAAACAGATGAAGCAGGCCCCGCGGCCGGCGTCCCCCGCCTCCGTCAAGGCGGGAAAGACCGCCGGAAAGCGGAAGGCGGCTTCTTCCTCCGTTCGCAGCACGAACGGCTCTTCCGCCCGCAAAACCGGCGGCTCCTCCGCCCGCGCGCCGTCCTCCGCGAGCCGGACGAAGGCGTCCGCCGCGAAGCCGCAGGCCTCCGCCCGCAAAACCAAAAAGCGCAAAAAGGACAGCGTGGACGGCGTTATCAAGGCGCTCATCGCGATCGCGGGGGTGCTAATCGTCGTCATCGTCGTCACGTGGCTTTCCGGCGCGGGCGGGGAAGGCGTTTCGGAGGATATCACGGGCTTCCTCACGGGAAGGCGGACCTTCAAGGAAGGCGTCAGGCTCGTCGGCGTGGACGTGAGCGGCCTCACCGCCGAGGAGGCGACGGGCCTTGTGAAAAACGCCGCGGAGAAGAAGCTGAGGAGCGTCTCGATTACGGTGCGCGCGGGCGAGAAGGAAATTTCGCTCGATTCCGTTGCTCTCGGCATGGATTACAGCATCGATAAGGCGCTCGAGGAGGGCCTGGAATACGGGCGCGGCGGCGAAGTGACGGACGTGGCGGGCAACGGCGCGGGCGAGTTCGACGCGGAATACACCTGGTCGCGCGAGGCCATCGAGATCGCGCTCGCGAACGTGTCGGAGAGCATGAACGCGCCGGCGGTCGAGCCGCACGCGGAACCGATCCTGGACTGGGCGAGCGAGGAGCGTTTTCATTTCATAGAAGGCGTGCCGGGGCAGATCCTCAATATCGACGACACGGCGGATAAAATCGAATACGCGCTCAGGCGGCGCGACTTCGGCGTCACGGTCGACGCCGTGCTCAACGCCGTGCTCCCGACGAAGACGATCGATGAGGTGAAGGCCGTGACGCAGCTCATCGCCTCCTTCACGACCAACTTCCGCGCCCCGCGGGACGATGAAATCAAGCAGAACCGCAAGTTCAACATCAAGAAGGCGGCGGATATCATCAACGGCTATGCCGTGCAGCCGGGCGAACAGTGGAGCTTCAACACCGTAGTCGGCCCTCGCACGTACGAGCTTGGGTGGAAGGGCGCCAACGGCATTTCCGGCGGCGTGGAGTATACCATACAGCCGGGGGGCGGCATCTGCCAGGTTTCGACCACGCTCTTCAACGCGCTTCTGTGCGCGAATATGGAGATCGTCTATCGCAGCAAGCATTCCATCCCCTCCGATTACATCGGTAAAGGGCTCGACGCCACGGTGGACACCAGCGGCATCGACTTCATCTGGAGAAACAACACGGAATACCCGGTCTATCTGTTCGCGCGGGTCGCCCCGGTCGAGGGGAGCAGCAGCAACAACACGATGACGGTGTACCTGTACGGCGTGCCGCTGCCCGAGGGCGTCACCTATAAGCCGCGCAGCGTCGTCATCGAGACGACCCCGCGCACGGACACCGTGTTTACGGAGGATCCGAGCATCGCCGCGGGCTACCAGAAGGAGATCGAGTTAAGGCACGACCGCTTCGTCGCCGAGGCGTATCTGGATAAGTATGTCGATGGAAAGTTTAAAGAAGCTATTTTCCTGCACAAGGACACCTATAAGGGAAACCCGGCGAAGATCGCCGTCGGCACGGGGGCGCCGCTCCAGTTCGGCGAGGTGCCGCCCGTGGACTGGCAGGTTTTCGGCACGCCGCCTACGGAGCCCGCGGCGTGAGGAAAGCGTGAAAGAATGAACGAACGCGTCAAAGGCTACCTCTATGCCGTCGCTTCCGCGGCGCTTTTCGGCATGTTCCCCATCGCCTCAAAGTTCGCCCTCGCGGGCGGCGCGACGCCGCTGAACCTGCTCGTCCTCAAAGGGGCGGCGCTGCTGCCCCTAGGCGTCATGGCGTTTGCCGGGCGCAGGGTGGATATGCGCGTCCCCCGCGGCAAAGAGGCGCGGGATGTCGCCGTGCTCGCGGCGATGGGCGCGCTGCTCACGCCGCTGCTTCTGCTTCTTTCATACACCTATATCGAGAGCGGCGCCGCGACCACGCTCCATTATGCCTACTGCGTGCTGACGCTCGTGATCTGCGTCGTCGTCTACAAGGAGAAGTTCGATTTTGTCAAGGGCGTCTGCGTCGCGCTCTGCGTCGCGGGCGTGTTTTTGATCTACGCGCCGAAGCAGGCGGGCAGCCTCGCGGGCGTGCTGTTCGCGCTCGCCTCCGCCGTGACGTACGCCGTCTATACGGTCTATCTCGACAAGAGCGGCCTGCACGGGATGAGCCCCGTCAAGCTGCAGTTCTACGTGCTCTGCGTCAGCGTGCCGCTCTCCGTCGCGTACGCCGCGGCGACGGGCGCGCTCTCGTTTAAAATGAGCGCCCCGGCGTGGGGCGCTGCATTGCTTTATTCGATGTTTGGCTCATGCCTGGGCACGCTGTTCTATCAGCGGGGCGTGCACTACATCGGCTCGCAGAGGGCGACGATTTTAAGCACCATGGAGCCGCTGACGAGCGCGCTGTTCGGCGCCGCCCTCTTCGCGGAGAGGCTCTCCTGGCGCTCGGCTTTCGGCATGGCCGCCGTGATCGCGGCGGCGGTGCTCGTCGCCGCGGCGGACAGCCTCAGAGAGAGGCGCAGGCGGCCTTGAGCTTTTCCACAAGGTCCGTCTTTTCCCACGGCATCGCCGGGTCGCCGAAGTGGCCGAAGGAGGCCGTGCGGCGATAGATGGGCCGCCGGAGATCGAGCGCGCGGATCATCGCCTCGGGCCGAAGGTCGAAGCACTTTCGCACCGCGCGGGTGAGCGCGTCGTCCGCGACCTTGCCCGTGTCGAAGGTGTCCACATCGACGGACACCGGCTCCGCCACGCCGATGGCGTAGGCGAGCTGGATCTCGCAGCGGTCGGCAAGCCCGGCCGCCACGATATTTTTGGCGAGATAGCGCGCTGCGTACGACGCGCTGCGGTCGACCTTCGTGGGGTCCTTGCCGGAGAACGCGCCGCCGCCGTGGCGGGCGTAGCCGCCGTAGGTGTCCACGATGATCTTGCGCCCGGTGAGGCCCGAGTCGCCGTGCGGCCCGCCGATGACGAAGCGCCCCGTCGGGTTGACGTAGATCTTCGTATCCCCGTCCACGAGCTTTTCGGGGAGCACGGGGCGTATCACGTGCTCGATGATGGAGCTTCGGATTTCCTCGTGCGTCACGTCGTTCGCGTGCTGCGCGCTCACGACGATGGCCTCGATGCGCACGGGAAGATCGTCCTCGTATTCCACGGTGACCTGGGCCTTGCCGTCCGGGCGAAGCCAGGGGAGGACGCCGGCGCGCCGGACGGCGCTCAGGTTGCGCGTGAGCTTGTGCGCGAGGTAGACGGGCAGGGGCATATACTCGTCCGTGTCGCTGCACGCATATCCGAACATCATGCCCTGGTCGCCCGCGCCCGTCGCCATGCCGTCCGAACGGCCGCTTTTCGCCTCGAGCGACTGGTCGACGCCCAGCGCGATGTCGGGGGATTGCTTGCCGAGCGCCACCAGCACCGCGCAGTTGTCCGCGTCGAAACCGAGGGAGGGGTCGTCGTAGCCGATGTCCCGTATGGCGTCGCGCACGAGGGGCGCGACGTCCAGGCAGGCCGTGGAGGTGATTTCCCCCATGACGACGGCGAGCCCCGTCGTCGCGCAGCATTCGCACGCAACGCGCGCGTAGGGGTCGCGCTCGAGATACGCGTCCAGCACCGTGTCGGACAATATATCGCAGACCTTGTCCGGATGTCCGTCCGTGACCGATTCGGATGTAAACAGTTTCCTTGCCATTCTGATGTTCCTCTCTTCCGTCCTATTTTGGAGCCTTACGCGCGCGGTATGCGCTCCGACTGACGTTTTTTAACATATCGGCATGTATCGGCGAGTTCGGGATTTCCGCGCGGCATGCGCCGGAGCGCTTCCCAAATAAAGCAAAACGCCTCGCGAAAAACGAGACGAAAAGAGATCCATCGCTCATCTTTCGGCTATGCCGCGGGATTTGGCACCTTGCGCGTACGCGCAGGTTGCCGGGTTTCACAGGGCCCGTCCCCTCAACCGCTCTTGATAAGGCTTTATGAACTTGTCAAGCTATCATAACATCAAGCCGCGGGCCAAGTCAAGGCCCGCGGCTGCATTCGCGGCGAAAACGGAGAGGAAACGCATGTTTGCGGAAAAATCAGGCTTTAATAATAATTGGAACTGGAAAACGCGTCCCCGAGGGTGAAGCCCAATACGGCGAGCAGGATGCTCAGCACGATCGTCAGCACGATGCCCACGAGCATCCAGATGAGCGTGGCGCGGCAGAAGTTGCGGCGGTTCACGTTGACGTTGCTGCCGAACGCCCACACGAGCGTGCAGATGAAGCCCACGAGCGGTATTGCGAGCACGAGCATCATCCAGAAATAGTCGCCCGTCGTCATGGGCGCGGTGTTGGGGTCGACCGCCGGGATTGGCTGCTGGTAAAGAGGCTGGTAGGCCTGCTGCGGGGGCTGCTGGTATGCGGGCGGCGGCGGAGGCGGGGGCGTGGTAGCCTCGAGCTTGGCGCCGCAGCCGATGCAAAAACGGGTGCCTTGCGAATTATTGCTGCCGCAATTCGGGCAAATCATAATGGATACCTCCTTGGCGTTTGACATATCATAACATAATTCACCAAATTGCGAAAGCGGATTGTGGACATAAAAACGGGGGTGATATATAATCAAACGGGAATCATATGATGGTACCAAAGGGGATATGTGATCGATGAATAAAAAGCGCCTTCTATTTTTTCTGATCGCCGTCGCGCTCTTCGCCGTCATGACGCTGACGCCGGCCCTCGGCATAGCCGACGCCGGGGACTTTTCGGGCGGCGGCGACTACGGCGGGGGGAGCGACTGGGGCGGGGGGTCCGACTGGGGCGGAGGCTCCGATTGGGGCGATTCCGACTCCTCCTGGTTCCCCGGCGGGTTCTTCTTCCTCGGCGGCGGGGATGGCGACGGCGGCGGAGGGGGCGGCTTCGGCATGGTCATCGCCATCATCGTCATCATCGTCATCATCGCGCGGTACAGCAAGCGCAGCCAGGGCGGCGCAAGGCCCGGCGCGCCCGTCGTACCCGGCGCGAGCCGCACCGTGCTGCCCATGACCATATCGCAGCTCAAGGAAATGGATCCGCAATTCTCCGAGGAGGCGCTCAAGGAGAAGATCGCAAACCTGTATATCAAGATGCAGGGCGCCTGGCAAAACAAGGACTGGGAACCCATGCGCGCGCACCTCTCGGACGCGCTGTTCAACCAGATGAAGAGCGGCGTCGAGGCGAAGGTCCGCAACAGGCAGACCAATTACGTCGAGCGCATCGCGGTGCTCGGCGTGGATCTGACGGGCTTCGGCCGGGACGAAAAGCACGACATCCTCACGGCGGTGCTGCAGACCCGCATCGTGGACTATACGCTCGACGACGCGACGGGCGCGCTCGTGAGCGGCTCGAAGACGGCCGAGAAGTTCATGACCTACGAGTGGATGCTCATCCGCACCAAGGGCGCGAAGACCTTCGTCTCCGGCGCGGACGAAACCAAACATTGCCCGAACTGCGGCGCGCCGCTCGACCTCAACCACACCGCGAAGTGCGATTACTGCGGCGCCATCATCGAGGCCGCGGAGCACGACTGGGTGCTCAACAACATCAAGGGCCTCATGCAGAGGACGGTCGGAAAGTAAACGGAATCAAAAAGAACAAACCTCCGCTTTAATCGGCGGAGGTTTTTGCATTTGCCCTCAGTCTTTCTCCGGAGCATCGTCCTTCGGGACGACGATGTTGAGCAGGAAGGCGACGAGGAAGGAGAGCACGATGGGCGACGTGCCGAAGATGTTCTGGACATCCTGCGGAAAATGCTGGAGCGACTTCGACACCGTGCTGACGCCGATGCCGAGCGCGAGGGCGATGCCCGCGATCATCTTGTTCCGGTAGTTCAGCGGCTGCTGGGTGATGAGCTGTATGCCGGACATGGTGATCGCCGCGAACACCGTGATGGTCGCCCCGCCGAGCACGGGGTAGGGGATTGTCGTCATCAGCGCGCCGAACTTGGGGCAGAAGCCCGCGATGAGTATGATGACGCCCACGAGAAGGAACACCCTTTTGGCGACGACCTTCGTCGTCACGATGAGGCCGACGTTCTGGCTGTAAGGATCGGTGGGCAGGCCGCCGATGCACGCGCCCAGCATGCCGCAGACGCCTTGGCCCTTGATGGCGCCGCCGATTTCGGCGTCGGTCGCCTCGCGGCCGAAGCCGCCGATGGCGGTGGAGGACACGTCGCCGATCGTCTGCACGGCCTGGACGATGTACATCAGCACCATGGCGACGATGGCAGAGGGGTGGAACTCGATTCCCCATTTAAAGAAGCGGGGCAGCGAGAACCACGAGGCGGAGGCCACGCCGCCGAAGCTGACGGTGCCGCCGAGCGCCAGCGCCAGGACATAGCCCGCGGCGATGCCGATGAGCATCCCGGAAACCTTGAGATAGCCTTTTCCGAAAAAGTTGCACGCGAGCGTGATGACGAGCGTGACGCCCGCCAGCAGCCAGAAAAGCGGGCTGCCGAAGCTGTTCCCCGCGGAGGAGCCGCCCGCCATGTAGTTGATGGCGGTGCTGTAGAGCGAGAGGCCAATGCTCAACACCACCGTGCCGCTGACGATGGGCGGGAAGTATTTCCTGATTTTCCCCATCAGCATGCCGATGAAGATCGAGGCGAACGCCGCGACGAGCTGCGCGCCGAAAATCGCCGCGATGCCGTAGGTGAGGCCGATGGCGGAGAGGATGGGCATGTACGCGAAGGCGACGCCCATGACGTTGGGCAGTCCCATGCCGAATTTCAGCACGGGATAAAGCTGGAGCAGCGTCGTGACGCCGCCGATGAGCATGGCCGCCTGCATCAGAAGGATCTTGTCGCTTTCGGGAAGCCGGAGCAGCTGCGCGATCAGGATCGGGGGCGTGATGTTGCCCACGAGCATCGCGAGCACGTGCTGCAGGGCTTGCGGCAGAGCCTTTGCGAAACCGGGCTTGCCGTTGAGTTCATAGAGCGTCCGGTCGTCCGTGAAAACGGACTCTTTACGGGAAAAAGCTTCAGGCTTCCTTTTCCCTGCGCTTCTTCCTGAAGATAAGATGCTTTTGCACGAGGTAATTGACGGCGAACAGCGCCGCGTCCACGACGAGCTTCGCCGCGATACCGCCAAGGCCCGCGCGGGAGAGCAGCGACACCGCGGCGCTGCCCACGGCGAGCGAAAAGCCCGCGAGGGCCGCGTAGCCCAGCGCGTTCGCCGCGCTCGGGCGCATGCGGAACACGGCGCGGCAGTTGACGGCGTAGTTGAGCGCCGCGCTGACCGCCCGAGCGAGCGCAAAGCTCAGCGCCACGTTGAGGCCGAGCGCATGAAAGAGGATGTAGAGCGCGTAGTCCACCGCCGTGCTCGCGAGCGAGGCCGCGGCGTATTTGATCACGCGGGAAAAAACGCGCGCCCCGTCGCGCAGCGCGTGGAAATGGGTGGACTTGTTGCCGTCGAGATAGATGGTTTCGATTTTGACCTCTCGGAAGCGCGCGCCCCACGCGTTGAGGGCGAGCAACATGTTCATCTCGTATTCATACCGCTCGCCCGAAAGCGTGAGAAGCTGCGGGAAAAGGCCGCGCGGCAGCGCGCGGAGCCCCGTCTGCGTGTCCGTGACGCGAAGGCCGGTGCTCGCGCGGAACGCGGCGTGTGTGATGGTGTTGCCCGTTCTCGAGCGCGCGGGCATTTTGGCGAAATCGCGCGCGCCGAGAATTATGTCGCCCGGATACTCGGCCATGGCCTCGGCGAGCCTGGCGATGTCGTCCGGGAAATGCTGGCCGTCCGCGTCGGCGGTGATGACGCCCGGCACTTCCTCATCGAGGCCCGCGACGTACGCGATGCCCGTTTTGAGCGCGATGCCCTTGCCGAGGTTCACGCGGTGATGGAGCACCGTCGCGCCGGAAGCCTCCACGCGCGCAAAAACCTCCGCGCAGGCGTCGTTCGTGCTGCCGTCGTCCACGATGAGCACGGAAAAACGGCCTTTGAGCGCGTCCGTGAGCGCGCACAGCTTATCGTCCGGCTGATAAGCCGGTATCAGCACCCAGGGTTTGATGGAAGAATCCTCCTGTCCGTCATCCGTTTTGTAACGTCCGCACCGATTATACTATTATTTGCGAAGTATTGGAGCGTTCAGCCGAGAATTTACTTTTTTGTCAAAATAGGCTATTGCGTACGCCATATCGACAGAGTATTCTTACTTCGCGGGTCCAGGCCCGGGAAAGGTATGCCCCGCATGAAGGTAAAGGTCCTTTTGATCATCGTAAGAGACGTTTTGCTCTTCGGCGCCCTGCTCCTGGCATTCGCGCTGATGCACCACGCGATCCCCAAAACCTATGACCCGATACGCAGCATCGCCCTCCCCGGGCGGACGCCGGATGCTGCGTCAACGGACGCGGAGCACTTACAGGCGGCGGATACGCCCGAACCGGCCGCGGCGGCAGGCGATTTCTCGGCCGTTTTTCCGGGGGTCGACACGGGCGCGGACGCCGATTACAGCTACCAGACCGACGAGGTGCGCATCGCCATCGACATGGTGGAGGAGAACGGCGTCGCCTATTTCGTGGCGGACGTTTGGGTGAAGAACATAGAGCTTTTCCGCACGGCCTTCGCGGGAGGCGCGTTCAGCATGGGCTATACGGAAACCGTGCGCCGGATGGCGCGCGACAACGGCGCGGTTTTCGCCGTTTCGGGGGACTTCTGCGGCGCGCACAAGACGGGCGCCGTCATCCGCAACGGCGTATTGTACCGCGAGGAAAACGGGGATAAGGAAGTCTGCGTGCTCTATTACGACGGGCGCATGGAGGTCTATGGAAAGGACGAGTTCTCGCTCGTGGAGGCGATGGATGGCGGCGCGTGGCAGGCGTGGAGCTTCGGCCCGGCGCTCCTGCGCGACGGCGCCGCGCTTGAGGCCTTTTCCGGCAAAATCAGCGGGCACAATCCCCGCTGCGCGATCGGCTATTACGAGCCGGGGCATTACTGCCTCGTCGTGGTGGACGGCCGCCAGGACGGCTATTCCGAGGGGATGACGCTCGCGGAGCTTTCCGCGCTCATGGAATCCCTGGGCTGCGTTGAGGCGTATAACCTCGACGGCGGCGCGACGGCCATGATGGTCTATGACGACGAGGTCGTCAGCGACCCGGCGGACGGCGGCCGCGCGTCGAGCGATATCATCTATTTCGCGGGGGAGATTGAATGAAACGGCATTTTGTCTGGCGCTTTTTCACGCACGCGACGATCCTTCTTTCGGCGCTCTTTCTGACGCTGCTCGTGCTCGACCAGTACAATCCCTCGATGGATTTCGTCTCGAGCGATGTCTCCAAGTGGTTCCTGCTCGCCTTTGCGCTTTCGGCGCTCATTTCGTCCGTCTATGCGGCCGTGCGGCAGTTCCGGGAGTTTCGCCGCTTGAACGCGCGAAAAGAAATGAAACGGGAATGACAAGGCCGCCGGAACGGCGGCCGGGCGGAGCGAATACCTTTCTTTCGGGCCTTTCGAGGGCTTCGCCCTCGCGTTCCCGCCAAAGGGTATCCCTTTGACGGGGGGGACGGAGTCCCCAACGTTTCTCTCACGCCAACCCCGAGCGCCTGTCCTCCATATAGAGCAGCGCCGCGCCGAGCATGCCGGCGTCGTTGCCGAGCGCGGCGGGAACGATGCGCGCGTGCTCGCGGTAGAAGCTCTTCTGATTCGTCTTAACGCGGACGGGCGCGAAGAGGAATTCCCCCGCGCCGCTCACGCCGCCGCCGAAGGCGATGATCTCGGGGTCGATGATGTTGATGAGGGATGCCGCGGCGGAGCTGAGCGCGTCCGTATAGCGGTCGAACACGTAAAGCGCGGCGGGGTCGTTCTCGCGCGCGCAGTCGATGACGAGCCTGGCGTCGATTTTCGCGGGGTCGCCGCCCGAGCGCACGTTGAGGAGGCTTTCGGGATGGGAGGACGCCGCCTCGCGCCCCTCGCGCGCGAGCGCCGAGGCGGAGCAGCGCGTCTCGCAGCAGCCGCGCGCGCCGCAGGTGCAGGCGATCCCGCTCATGTCCATCACGAAGTGGCCGATCTCGCACCCGTTGCCCATGCCGCCGCGCCAGAGCCCGCCGTCGATGATGATGCCTCCGCCGAGCCCCGTGCCGAGCGTGATCAGCACCGCGCACCGCGCGCCCATCAAAGCGCCCGCGTGGAGCTCCGCGAGCGCGGCGAGGTCCGCGTCGTTCCCGAGCTGCACGGGCACATCGGGAAAGAATTCCTGCACGCGCGCGCGCAGCGGGAAGTCGTGGAAACCGAGGTTGTAGGCGTTGATGACCCTCTCCCGCGCGCGGTCGATGCTGCCGGGCACGGCGAGACCCAGGCTCTCGAGTTCGCCCTCGGGCACGCCCGAAAGGAGCCGGCGCGCCATCCCGGCGACGAGGGCGGGAACCTCCTCCGGCCTGCCCTTGGGAAAGTCCGCGTCCGCGCGGCGGACGAGGTTGCGTTTTTCGTCATACAGGCCGCCAGCGATGTGCGAGCCGCCGATGTCGAAGCCTGCGTTGAACATCGCTTACTCCCTTCCTTCCAACAAAGCTTGCGCCCGGCGCGTGAAATCGCCGGAGGTATCGTAACCCATGCGCTTAAGGAGGAAATTGCGCGCCGCAACCTCCACGACGACCGCGAGATTGCGCCCGGGGCTCACGGGCAGCACCGTCTCCGGTATGCTCACGCCGAGTATCACGGTCGTGCGCACGCCGTAGCCGAATCGGTCGTACTCCCGGTCTCCCTCAAGGAGCTCGAGGTCCATCACGAGCTCCACGGATTTTTCCTCCACGACCGCGCCCACGCCGAAGAGGTAGCGCACGTCGACGATGCCGATGCCGCGCACCTCGATGAGGCAGCGCGTCGCGTCCGGCGCGCGGCCCACGAGCCTGTCCGAGGTGACGCGCGTTAGCTCCACCACGTCGTCCGCGACGAGGCGGTGCCCGAGCTTGATCATCTCGAGCGCGGTCTCGCTCTTTCCCATGCCGCTCGCCCCGCGAAGGAGAATGCCCACGCCGAACACGTCGAGCAGCACGCCGTGGATGAGCACGCTCGGCGCGAGCTTGCGCGCGAGATAGTTGGTGATGCGATGGCCGATGTCGTCCGTGAGCGCGCCGGAGAGGAAGACCGGCAGCGCGTGCTTTTCGGCGCAGTCGAGGAGCGCCTTTGGCGGCATGTTGTTGCGCGCGCAGACGACGCAGGGGATGCCGTACTCGATCAGCCGCTCGAGGCGCGAGAATGCCTCGTCGTAGGCCATGCCGTAGAGATAGTGCATTTCGGAATTGCCAATGAGCTGCACGCGGCTTTGCGCGAAATGGCTGTAATACCCCGTCAGCTGCAAGCCGGGCCTGCCGATCTCCGCCGTCGTGAAGACGATTTCGCCCGCGCCCGCGACGAGCGCCGCCATGCCGAGGGCTTTGGCGAATTCTTCCGTTTTGATTCTGATGCTCTCACCCATCGCGCTGTCCTTTCAAAATGACGTTGTCGATGAACCAGGCCGCGCCGTCCTCCTCGCAGCTTGGCGCGATCACGTCCGCGGCGGCGAGCGCCTCCGCGTGCGCGTCGGCGACGGCCGCGCCGATGCCCGCCCAGCGGATCATCTCGATATCGAGCAAGTTATCGCCCATCGCGGCGACCTCGTTTTGCGCGATGCCCAGGTAGTCCGCGACCCATTTGAGCGCGCTCCCCTTGTGCGCGGTGGGCACGTTGAACTCCACGAAGCCCGCCTTCGAGCCGGACACCTTGAATCTGCCCTCGTAGCGCTTCTGCAGGCGGGGGATCAGCTCCTCCGCGCGCGCCTTTTCCGTGATGAAGATGACCTTGGGCACGTTCTCCCAACGCTTTTGCATGAGGTCGGGGTCGACGGCATGCGGCAGCTCGAGGAAGCGCAGATAGCGCCGCGCGTATTCGCTCTCCCGCTCGTAGACGATGGCGTCGCCCTGATAGAGCTGCGCGTGCACGCCGAGTTCGCGCGCGAGAGCGAAAAGCTCTAAAACATCCTCCGGCGCGAGCGAGGTGGAGTAGAGCGTTTTGCCCGTGCGCGTGTCGCTGACGATGCTGCCGCCGTAGTTGATGACGGGGCCCGCGACGTTCATCAGCTTCCAGATCGGGGAGGAGCCGAGGAAGCCGCGCCCCGTGGCGAGGGTGACGAAGATGCCCGCCTCCCTCGCGCGGCGGATGGCGGCGAGGTTGTTTTCCGGGATCGCGGAGGAAACCTTGGTGAGCGTGTCGTCGATGTCGAACGCGATGAGCTTGATCATTCCTTCTTCTCCTCGGTTTTCTCCCCGGCCTTTTCCCCAATTTTCTTTTCGGTTTTATGGAAAAAATCATAGACCGCCTGCGCGGCGGGGCGCGTCATCCCCTTGACGGAGGCGAGCGCATCCACGTCCGCCGAGGCGATCGCCTCGCGCGTGACGAGGGCTTCGAAGAGCAGGCGCTTGCGCTTTTCGCCGACCCCCTCGATCTCGTCCAGCTCGGAGAAGAGCGCGTTTTTCATATGGAGCGTGCGGTGGTAGGTGATGGCGAAGCGGTGCGCCTCGTCCCGGATGCGCTGGAGCAGGTGGAGCGCGCCGTCGCTCCTCTCGAGCGCGAGCGGCTCGCTTTGTTCGGGGAGGATGATCTCCTCGTTCCTCTCCGCGAGCCCGATGCAGGGGATATGGCCGAGGCCCTGCTCCGCGAGCACCCCGAGCGCCGCGTCGAGCTGCGTCCTGCCGCCGTCCACGATGAGAAGGTCGGGCAGGGCCGCGAAGCGCGAGTCTTCCTTCGCGCGGGAAAACCTGCGCGCGAGCGCCTCGCGCATGGTAAGGAGGTCGTCGCCCCCCGCGTACTGCCGGATGCGGAAGCGCCTGTATTCCTTGGGCGCGGGCTTGCCGCCGAGGAACACCACCATGCTTGAGACCGTGTCCGTGCCGCGGATATGGGAATTGTCGAAGCACTCCATCCGCTCGGGCAGCGCGTCGAGGCCGAGGACGGCCGAGAGCCGCGCCAAAGCGCCCTCCCCGCGCTCCCAGGCGCGGCGTTCGAGCTCCCGCTGCCTTTGGATGGCCTCTTGCCCGTTTTTGCGCGCCATGTCGACGAGCTCGCGCTTCTCGCCCCGCTTGGGGCAGAGGAGCGATACCGCGCCGCCGCGCAACGATTTGAGCCACTCCGCGAGCTCCCCGCCGTTTTCAGGCATGTCCGCCACGCAGATTTCCCGGGGAATCGCGCCCGACTCGGCGTAATACTGCTGCAGAAACGCGCCCGTCACCTCGCCGGCGGGCTCGTCCGCGCAGGTCATCGAGAAGTGGCGCGTGCCCACGATGCTGCCCCCGCGGATGAAGAAGGCGAACATCGCGGCGTCCCCCCCTTCCCGCGCGAGGGCAAACACATCCCGCTCGGCGCCGGAGGCGGTCATGGCGCGCTGCTTTTCACCCATGGCCTCGATGGCAGCGATCCGGTCGCGGCAGCGGGCGGCCTTCTCGAACTCCAGATTTTCGCTGTGTTCCGCCATCTGTCCCCGCAGCATGGCGATGACGGGCGCGGTGTCCCCGTCGAGGAAGGCCGAGACGCTTTCGAGCAGCGCGTGATATTCCGCGCGGGAGACGTTGCCCGAACAGGGCGCGCAGCATTTGCCGAGGTGATACATCAAACAGGGCCGCTCGCCCCGCGCGATGGATTTTCTAATGTCCTTTCTGCAGTGGCGGACGGGAAAGTCCTCCCGGATGCAGTTGAGCGCGTCGTGCAGCGCGCCCGCCGAGAGGTAGGGGCCAAAGTAGCGCGCGCCGTCGTTCACCGCGCGGCGCACGACCTCGAAGCGCGGGAAATCCTGCTTCGTGTCGAGCCGCACATAGGGGAAATGCTTGTCGTCCTTCAGCAGGATGTTGTAGCGCGGCTGCATGTCCTTGGTCATGGCGGCCTCGAGCGTCAGGGCCTCTGTTTCGTTTTTGACGAGGATGTATTCGAAGTCCGCGACGTGGCTCATCATGGCGGCCACCTTGGGGGAACGGTTCTTGTCCGTGCGGAAATAGGAGCGCACGCGGTTTTTGAGGTTCACCGCCTTGCCCACGTAGATGACCTTGCCCGCGGCGTCGAGCATGCGGTAAACGCCCGGCGCGTCCGGAAGGAGTTTGAGCTTTTCCGCGATCATGTCGTTCATGGGTATCATTATAAATTGAGGAAGGGAAAATGGCAAGGCGCGCGGGGGACGCGCGGGCTTTCAGGCAAGCGAAAAGATCCACGCGGAGCGCACCTGCCCCGGTGGGATGTGAACGCATTTATGAAACGGCGGGCTTTGCGGCACAATAAGCCCGGGAGGTTTTTAAAGGTTTTAGCGGAACAGCCGCACCCGCTCCCTGAAAACGCGGCTCACGACCTCGCACAGGAGCGCGCCGCGCCCGCAGGAGAGGTCGTACACGATGATCGATTCCGGCGCGAGGCCGAGCAGTATGCTGATGAGCCCTTCGCGGCCCGTGTTTTCGCAATTGATGCGCGCGCCGCCCGCGCCGGTCAGAGTGCAGCTCCCGTCCGCGTTCAAAACGAGGCAGACCTCCTTGGTGCGCGGCGGCTGCATCCGGGCGAAGGAGGCGAGCACCGTCATCAGTTCGAGGTAGTCCCCGCGAAGCACCAGCGTGTCCGCGGCCTTGCCCGCCGCCGCGGCGAAGAGTGCGAGGAGCTCCCTCAAGCGAAAGCGCATGAAGCCCTCGAGGTTGGTTTCATCGGCGAATTCGATGTGCATGAGGAGCTTTTCGCGCACGCGCTCGCGCGTTTTCACGCCGAAGGCGCGCCGCGCGAGCCGCTCCGCCTCGGGCAGCACGATGCGCTTCTCCTCGGCGGAAAGCGCGAGGTCCTCGACGGCGATGGCGATCTCGCGGCCCGAAGCCTCGTCCAAAAGCACTTCGCACAGCGCGTCCGCGAGCTCGTATTCGTCCGACTCGGTTCGCAGGAGCGCCACCGCGCAGCGCTCCCCGGCGCCGCGCAGGTTCAGCCCGTTTTGTACGCGCATCCTGGCGGCGAGAGCCGCCGCGGGCTGAATATCATATTTCTGCGTGGTAATAACATGTTCCCTCATGCATTCCCCCGTAAATATCTCTGATGCAGCATATTCAACAGTATGCCCGCGTGACAGTGAAATAGCGTTGGAAAAGCGAGGATGGCGGAGCGATAAAAAGGCCGAATTTTGCCTCTTCCCCGCGCGCGGATGAGAGCTCGCGCCGTTTCCCGCCTTTCTTTCGAAAATCTTTCTCATGCGCGCGGGCGGAAGAATAGAATAAAACAGGCGCATGTTTTTTATAAGCACAACCCCTTTCGTTTGCGCCGGCGGCGGAGGGGAGGCGCCGTTTTCGCGGAGAACTTGACACGCGCGGCGCGCGGGGGTATACTGATTGAACGACAGGATCCTGCGGGATGATACGGGAAGAGTACCTCATGTTACCCCTGCCCAGAGAGGCGCGCCGAGGCTGCAAGCGCGCTCGGGAGACTTTGAGGGAAAACCGCCCCGTTACCGCGGGCGCGCGGGCGCGATACAGCCCGGATAAGTGGGTTTTCCAATTGGGGTGGAACCGCGGACAATCGATTTGTTCGTCCTCAGCGCGTGCTGAGGGCGTTTTTCGTTGAAAAAATATGTTGAAAAGAATTTGGAGGATGGATATATGATTACAATCACTTTCCCGGACGGCTCCTCAAGGGAGTTTGAACAGGGCGTAACGGCCCTCGACGCGGCCGCGGCCATCAGCCCGCGGCTGAAAAAAGCGACGCTCGCGTGCGAGGTAGACGGCGAGCGGCGGGACGCCTTTGCGCCCATCGGCGCGGACTGCAGCCTGAAGCTCTTGACCTTCGAGGACGAGGGCGGCCGCTGGGCCTACCGCCACACGGCCTCGCACATGCTCGCGCAGGCGGTCAAGCGCCTCTATCCCGACGCGAAGCTCGCCATAGGCCCCGCCATCGAGAACGGCTTCTATTACGACTTCGATACCGAGCACACCTTCTCGCCCGAGGATCTCGCGGCCATCGAGAAGGAGATCGAAAAGATCGAGCGCGAGGAGCTCGCGGTCTCCCGCTTCGAGCTGCCGCGTGCCGAGGCCATCGCCTATATGGAAGAGCTCGGCGAGCCCTACAAGGTGGAACTCATCGAGGATCTCCCGGAGGACGCCGCGATCAGCTTCTATAAGCAGGGCGAGTTCGTCGACCTCTGCGCGGGCCCGCACGTCGACAACACGGGCAGGGTCAAAAACATCAGGCTCATGAGCGCCGCCGGCGCGTACTGGCGCGGCAGCGAGAAGAACAAGATGCTCCAGCGCATCTACGGCACGGCCTTCGAGAAGCGGGCCGACCTCGACGCATATATCGCCGCCATCGAGGAGGCGAAAAAGCGCGACCACAACAAGCTCGGCCGCGAACTGGAACTGTTCACGACCGTGGACGTCATCGGCCAGGGGCTGCCCGTGCTGCTTCCCAAGGGCGCGCGGATCATACAGCTCTTGCAGCGCTTCGTCGAGGACGAGGAGCAGAAGCGCGGCTATCTTTTGACAAAAACGCCCTTCATGGCCAAGCGCGACCTCTATAAGATCAGCGGCCACTGGGACCATTACCGCGACGGCATGTTCATCATGGGCGACGCGGACGACGAGGAGGCGGAGGTGTTCGCGCTGCGCCCCATGACGTGCCCCTTCCAGTTCATGGCGTACCTCAACCGCAGCCGCAGCTACCGCGACCTGCCGCTTCGCTACAACGAGACGTCGACGCTTTTCCGCAATGAAAGCTCGGGCGAGATGCACGGGCTCATCCGCCTTCGCCAGTTCACGATTTCGGAAGCCCACCTCGCCTGCCGCCCGGACCAGGTGGAGCAGGAGTTCAAGGGCTGTCTCGACCTCGCGCAGTACATGCTGAAGGTGCTCGGCCTCGACTCGGACGTGACCTACCAGTTTTCCAAGTGGGATGAGAACAACACGGAGAAGTACATCGGCGACAAGGCGACCTGGGAGAGCACGCAGAACCAGATGCGCAACATACTCGACGACCTCGGCGTCAACTATAAGGAGGCCGACGGCGAGGCGGCGTTCTACGGGCCCAAGCTCGACATCCAGATTAGGAACGTCCACGGCAAGGAGGATACGCTCATCACCATCCAGATCGACTTCCAGCTCGCGGAGCGCTTCGGGATGATGTATACGGACGCGGACGGCGAGAAGAAATACCCCGTCGTGCTGCACCGCACCTCCATCGGCTGCTACGAGCGCACGCTTGCGCTGCTGATCGAAAAATACGCCGGCGCCTTCCCGACGTGGCTCGCGCCCGTGCAGGTCAAGGTCATGGCGATGACGGAGCGCACGCTGGAGGCGGCGGAAAGCGTCGCCAAAGAATTGGAGAACTATGGCCTTCGCGTGGAGCGCGACCTGCGCAACGAGAAGATCGGCTTTAAGATCCGCGAGGCGCAGCTGCAGAAGATCCCCTACATGCTCATCATCGGCGACAAGGAGGTCGAAGGCGGCGTGGTGGCCGTACGCTCGCGCAAAAAGGGCGATCTTGGCACGATGCCGCTCGCGGAGTTCCTGCGCATGGTCAACGACGAGATTTTAACCAAGGCGCTCGATTCATAAGGAGGGGAGCATGGAGGAAAAGGACGTGATCGTGCTGCTCGACGAGCGCGGGGAAGAAACGCGCTTCGAGCATGTGCTGACCTTCTTCTACGAGGGCGCGCGCTATGTGGCGCTCGTTCCCGAGGAGGAGGCGGAAGGTGATGAGGCGGAGGTGGTGATCCTTCGCATCGAGGAAAAGGACGGCGCCGACGTGTACGTTTCCATCGATAACGAGGTCCTGCTCGACGAGGTGTTCAGCGAATTCCTCGACCTGATGGACGAACTCGAAGGCGAGGGAACGGACGGGGACGACGAGGAGGAAACATGATGACGACATCGCTCCCAAGGCCCGTGCTCGCCCCCGGCGCGCGCGTGGCGATCCTCGCGCCCTCGAGCAACATCGGCGAGGGCAAGGTGGAAAAGTGCGTCCGGGCGGCCGGGTCGCTCGGGCTTGAGCCCGTGGTCTACGAGAGCGCGTCCGCCGTCCGCGGCTATTTCAGCGGCCCGGACGAACTGCGCGCGCGCGACATCAACGCCGCGTTTGCGGATCAAACCATAGACGGCATCTGGCCCACGCGCGGCGGATACGGCGCGAACCGGCTGCTGCCCCTGATCGACTTCGGCGCGATCCGCAAAAACCCCAAGTTCTTCGGCGGCTTCAGCGACATCACGGCGCTGCTCACGGCGATCACGCAGGGCTGCGGCTTCGTGACCTACCACTGCCTGATGGCGGGCAGCGACGCGTTTGAGAAGAACGACGAATACTCCATCGGCTTTTTGCGCGCGCTGTTTTTTGGCAATAAACCCGACTACGCGAACCCCGCGGGCAGCGCGCGCGGCAGAATCAACGGCGGGCGCGCCGAAGGGCCGCTGTGCGGGGGCAACCTCTCCCTGCTCGCCGCCTCCCTGGGCACGCCGTGGGAGATCGACACGAGGGGCAAAATCCTCTTCATCGAGGACGTCAACGAGCGGCCGTACCGCGTGGATTCCTACCTGACGCAGCTTCGCAACGCCGGCAAGCTCAGGGACTGCGCCGGGGTGCTCATCGGTCAGTTTACCGACTGCGGCGCGGAAAAGCCCGAAAAGTCCCTCTCGCTCGAGGAGGTGTTCCACGACCTCGTCGGTCCCGCGGGCAAGCCCGTCATCACGAACGTCATGTGCGGCCACTGCATCCCGAGCATGAGCCTGCCCATGGGCGCGGACTTTTGGATGGACGCGGACGCGGGGGAATTCGGGGAAATCTGAGCCGGTTCCTATCAAATCAGAAGAAGATGCCCGGAGCTTTCGCTCATGCGCATTTTGCCAGGGCATGCGTAAGGACAGGGAGCGGTCTTGCCGCACCCTACCCTTAACGAATCGTTCCGGTTTTTTATGTTTTACTCAAGAACATAGTCTATCGTTTTTGCCTTGGAACACGCTAAAATATCCTTTTCGGTCCGTTGAAACCACTCCAAAAATCGTTGCTGCGTATGGATTTCAAGCGCCTCCATCTCCGCCCACATGGAGAGACTGCGCTCCGTCTTGTATTTGCGCATTTCGAAAAGAACGTCCTTCAGCGTTTCACCAAAACGGATGAGGTCGCCGTCTATGGAAGAAGGCTTTGCCCAGCGGGCGAGGTGAATGGAAAATTCCTTTTCATGCTGCCGAAAAAACTCCTGGTAAATATGCTCCGTAATGTGCGGGACATAGATGGAATACAGCTTCAAAATGTTAAGCAGCGCGTAATACAGCGCGTGCTGCCCGCTTTCGCGCGCTTCGGCGCCGTGCACATCCGGCTCATAAAGGCGTTCCTTGACGATCTCGATGTAGTTGTCGCAAAAATCCTTCCAGAAAAGATCGTCGATCTCGCGCTTCGCGGAGCCGATTTCATATTCGTAAAGGAGCTTCGCGGCGTTTGCGGCGGTTTCGTTTACCCGCTCGATGATCCATCGGTCCACAGGCAATAGTTCCGGCGTCCGGCTTAAATCGATGTCCTGCAGATGCAGGATGGCAAACCTTGCGGCATTCCACAGCTTTGTGATAAACCGTTTGGGTATCGCCAGCTCATCCGGCGAAAAGAACGTGTCCGTCCCAAGCCGCGCTCCGGCCGTCCAGTACCGCAAAGCGTCGGCGGAATGCGCCTCAATGAGAGATTGGGGATCATATGGGTTGTTGTTCTTTGATTTGCTGAGCTTTTCACCTTTCTTGGCAAGGACAAACCCGCATATCATCAGATCCTTCCACGGAATTTTTCCGGTGTGGTAGAGGCTGCGGACAATCGTGTAAAACGTCCATGTGCGGATGATCTCATGCGCCTGGGTGCGCATGCTCATCGGCGTGAGCTTGAGCCCAAGCCGCTCGTTGATCTGCGGGGTGACGCTCGACGTCGCCCAGGTGTCGAAAACGGCGCTTTCCGGAACGAATTCCGTGCATCCGCATTCGCAGGCGCCGCCGTATTTCATCTCAAGCGGATTCACGGGCAGTTGTTCCGGGCGCGCAAAAGCGGGCTTTTTGCATTCCTTGCAGTACCAAACGGGGAACGGAATGCCGAAATACCGCTGGCGGGAAATGCACCAGTCCCATTTTAAGTTGTCGACCCAGGAGACATATCGGTTCTTCATGCTGGCGGGATACCAGTTGATCTCGTCGGCTGCTTTCAGGAAGCGGTCCTTCTCGCTTATAATATCGATATACCACTGCCGCGAGGGGATGATTTCGACATCGTTTCCGCAGCGTTCATGGGTCCCCACCGCATGGGTCATGCTTTCGCATTTCAGCAGCAGTCCCCTTTCTTCGAGCAACCGCGTGATTTCTTTTCTTGCGGCACGGACCTTGAGCCCTCCGATGAACGGAACATCCTCCGCGATGCGGCCGTCTGGCAGAATCACTTTGCGGTATGGCAGACGGTATCGCATAAACCATTCGGCGTCCGTGCCGTCGCCGAATGTGGCGCACATCACCGCGCCGGTGCCTTTGTCGGCGTCGGCTTTTTCGTCGGACAGGATTGGAATTTCATAATCGTAAAGCGGGACAAGGGCCGATTTCCCAACATATTGCCGATATCGCTCATCACCGGGGTGCACGAACAGGCAGACGCAGCCAAAAAGGAGCTCGGGGCGCGTGGTAGCCACCGCGAGCGGCCTCCCATCAACCATGAAGGGGATATGGCAAAATGCGCTTTCCGCATCTGCCATGTTCAACTCGGCCTGGGCGATGGATGTGCGGCATTCCGTACACCACAGAACCGGCGCCTCTTTCGGGTATGCCTTGCCCATTTTTATGAGCTCTAAAAACAGCTCCTGCGAGATCTTGCTGACTTCCGGGCTGATGGTCTGATATTCCGTCGACCAGTCCACCGAAAACCCGAGGGACATCCAGAGCGCCTTGAATTCACTTTCGTATTTCGCTATGGTCTTTTGGCATTTCGCTATAAACGCGCTGCGCGGCAAAGCGTTGGCGCGTATGCCCTCCTCACGCTCGACAAGCCGTTCGCTCGGCAGCCCGTTGTCGTCAAAGCCGAACGGATAGAACACATTGTAGCCTTGCATACGGCGAAAACGGGCGATCATCTCAGCCTGCGTGTAGGAAAACAGGTGGCCGATGTGCAAGCTCCCGCTGACCGTCGGCGGCGGCGTGTCGATGGAATACGTTTCTCCGTCCCCGTTTTTGTCAAAGCGGAAAATCCCTTCCCGTTCCCAGAACTGCTGCATCTGCTTTTCGACTTTTAAAAAGTCATAGCGCTTCTCCATGCGAATCCTCCAAATCGAATTAACCGAATACAAATAAAAAACCCAAGCAGCATAAACATGCTGCTTGGGACGTACGTTCTTGTCCGCGGTACCACCCAAATTCAGAGGGAATCCCTCTGCGCTCCGACGATGCGGGACGGCTCTACGCCATCCGATATCGCTTTCCTTATCACGGCGGAAACTCCGTTAAAGCCTACTTGGGGATTGCTCCCCGTTCGGTTCACAGCTCGAAGGCTACTTTCCATGCTTCCGTCACGAGAGCTTACACCGGCCGCTCCCTCTCTGCGCATCGGAAAGGATGTACTCCTCCTCGTCAATGCCTTTATCGTATTCGATTTAAACCATTATACTCTGCCGCGGGGAAAATATCAAGCGGCAGAGCGTTCGTCTCCCCCATCGAAATCTTATCTTCATCGCCGGAGACAGGCGCGCAACGCGCATAAAACTGTTGCATTCCGGGCATTCCCTTGATATAATTCACGTTGGCGCAGCGGCATGGAACCGCGCGCCCGCGTAAAGATTCAACTACGCACCCGCGCGGACTCCGGGGCTCGTGCTCAAACTGAGCTTCCTTCGGGGATTGATGCGCGGGGTGGAAAAAACGAGGAGGTTTTTTTATGTCAGTCATTTCCATGAAACAACTGCTCGAGGCCGGGGTACACTTCGGCCATCAGACCCGCCGCTGGAACCCGAAGATGAAGGAGTACATCTTCACGGAGCGCAACGGCATCTACATCATCGACCTGCAGAAGACCGTCAAGAAGATCGACGAGGCGTACTATTTCGTGCGCGACGTCGCCATGGGGAACGGCACGGTACTTTTTGTGGGCACCAAGAAGCAGGCGCAGGAATCCATCGAACAGGAAGCCAGGCGCTGCGAGATGTTCTTCGTGAACCAGCGCTGGCTGGGCGGCATGCTGACCAACTTCAAGACCATACAGGGCCGCATCGCGAAGCTGCGCAAGATCGAGAAGATGGAGGCGGACGGGGATTTCAACCTTCTGCCCAAGAAGGAAGTCATCAAGCTCAAGGCCGAGCAGGAGAAGCTCGAGAAGAACCTCGGCGGCATCAAGGACATGAAGCGGCTGCCGGCTGCCATCTTCGTGGTCGACCCCCGCAAGGAGCACATCGCCATCATGGAAGCGCGCGCGCTGGGCATCCCCGTGGTTGCCATCGTCGACACGAACTGCGACCCGGACGAGGTGGATTATCCCATCCCCGGCAATGACGACGCCATCCGCGCCGTGAAGCTGATCTCTTCCAAGATCGCGGACGCCGTGCTCGAGGGCCACCAGGGCGAGCAGATGGAAGATACCGCGGGCGAGGCCGCGAGCAATAAGGACGAGGACGATTTTTAAGCCGTAAGCCACAGGAGGAAAAACGATGTTTACTGCAAAAGACGTAATGACACTGCGCGAGATGAGCGGCGCCGGCATGATGGACTGCAAGAAGGCGCTGGTGGAGACCGACGGAGATATGGAAAAGGCCATGGATTACCTGCGCGAGAAGAGCCTTGCGGCCAGCGCGAAGAAGGCCTCCCGCATCGCCGCGGAGGGCATCGTGGATTCGTATATCCATCTGGGCGGCAAGATCGGCGTGCTCGTCGAGGTCAACTGCGAGACGGACTTCGTCGCCAAGAACGAGGATTTCAAGGTCCTTGTGCACGACATCGCGATGCACATCGCGGCAAGCAAGCCGACCTGCATCAGCAAGGACGAGGTCAACCAGGACGAGATCGAGCATGAGAAGACCATCATCCGCGAGCAGGCGATGAACGACGAGAAGCTGAAGAACAAGCCCGCCGCCATCATCGACAAGATGGTCGACGGCCGCATCGAGAAGTACTATAAGGAGGTTTGTTTGCTCGAGCAGCCCTTCGTGAAGGACCCCGACCTGACGGTCGCCCAGGTCATCAGCGCCGCGACCGCAAAGATCGGCGAGAAGATCAGCGTGCGCCGTTTCGTCCGCTACGAGATGGGGGAGGGCCTCCAGAAGCGCGAGGACAACTTCGCCGACGAGGTCATGGGCCAGATCAGCAAATAATTCTACCGGCGGGGAACACGGCTTCGTGTTCCCCTTTTCATATCCTTTTGAACCGGAGGTCAACATGATTAAATACAAACGCATTTCCCTCAAGCTCAGCGGCGAGGCGCTGGGCGGCGCGGAGGTCATCGATTTCGAGGCGGCGCGGAAAATCGCCGCGGAGATTAAAACGCTGCATGAGGCGGGCGTCGAAATCGGCGTCACGCTCGGCGGCGGCAACATCTGGCGCGGGAGGAGCTCCGGCTCGATGGACCGCAACCGCGCGGACCAGATGGGCATGCTCGCGACCGTCATCAACTCCCTCGCTATGGAGGCGGTGCTCGCGGAGATCGGCGTGCCCTGCAAGGTACTCTCCGAAACCCCCATGGAGCGCGTGTGCGATGTTTTCACCGCGCAGCGCGCGATGAGGGAGCTCGCCGCGGGTTTCGTCGTCCTCTTCGCCGCGGGGACGGGCCACCCCTTCTTCTCCACCGACACCGCCGCCGCCCTCAAGGCCGCGGAGATCGGCGCGGACGCGCTGCTTCTTGCGAAGAATGTGGACGGCGTCTATTCGGACGATCCCAAACGCAACGGCAGCGCCGCGCGCTTCTCCCATTTGACGTACGACGAGGTGATTTCGCGCGACCTCAAGGCCACGGACATCACCGCCATCACGCTCTGCCGCGAGAGGCGGATCCCCATTTTGGTCTTCGCCATCCGGGAGGAGGGCAGCATTTTGCGCGCGGCCTCCGGCGGGGAAGTGGGAACGCTGATTGACTAGACCGCCCGCGTTGGGTAAAATAGGGTTGGAATACAGGATTGGAATACCGAAACAGGAGGTTTGCTATGGACGCACTGGAACTCGCAAAGGATAAAATGGCAAAGACCGTGGCGACGCTCAAGCGCGAGCTGACCGTCATGCGCGCGGGGCGCGCTAACCCGCAGGTGCTCGAGCGCATTATGGTCGATTATTACGGCACGCCGACGCCCGTCAACCAGGTTGGCAACGTCTCCTCGCCCGAGGCGAGGCTGCTTGTCATCGCGCCCTACGACCCCTCGATGCTCAACGCCGTCGAGAAGGCCATCCAGAAGAGCGACCTTGGCATCAACCCGTCCAACGACGGGAAGTATATCCGGCTCATGTTCCCCGAACTGACCGAGGAGCGCCGCAGAGACCTCGTCAAGAACGTCAAGAGGATGGGCGAGGAGGCGAAGGTCGCCTCCCGCAACATCCGCAGGGACGCGCTCGAGCAGGCAAAGAAAGCCGAGAAGGCGGGCGAAATCACGGAGGACGACCTCAAGAAGACCGAGGATCAGATCCAGAAGCAGACCGACGCCACCATCAAGGAGATCGACAAGTTGCTTTTGGACAAGGAGAAGGAGATCATGCAGGTTTGACCGGCGTACTGGGTTACGAACTGCACCATGCGAAGGACATGCTCGCCCGCGAGGGGTATTCCGTTTCATGCGCGGAGGTTTCCAGCCGAAAAGGCGTCAGGGGAAACGAGGCGCGCGTGATCCGGGTGCGCCGAACGGGCGAGAATTCCGTCGAGCTGACGTACGCCGTCTTTAAGACGGACGTCGACTATCTGCCGGAAGGGACCGGGGAGGACGATTGAATTTCGAAGACTTGCGCGGGCTGAAAGAGAGGCTTTCGCCCCTGCCCAAACATGTGGGCATCATCATGGACGGCAACGGCCGCTGGGCGAGCGCGCGGGGCCTGCCGCGCGCGCTGGGCCACAGGGCGGGCACGGAGAGGCTGCGCGGCATCATCCGCCTGAGCTCCGACCTGGGGATCGAGGCGCTCTCGCTTTATGCGTTTTCCACCGAGAATTGGAAGCGGCCGCGCGCGGAGGTCGACGCGCTCTTTAGAATTTTCATGGACTTCTTCGCCGCAGAGGTGGACGACCTGCATAAAAACCGCGTGCGCATCACCGCCATGGGGGATATCGAGGGATTGCCCGAGGGCGTTGCGCGCGCCTGCCGCGACGCGGCGGAAAAAACCCGCGCGAACGCGGGCCTTCGCCTCAACATCGCCCTCAACTACGGCGGCCGCGCGGAGCTCGCCAACGCCGCGAAACGCATCGCGCGCGACGCAAAGGCGGGAATCCTCGACCCGGAGGGCGTGGATGAGGACGAACTCATGCGGCGGCTCTGGGTGAACGACCTGCCGGAGATCGACCTTCTCATCCGCACGGGCGGGGAGAAGCGGATTTCGAACTTCATGCTGCTGCAGGCGGCGTATGCCGAGCTTAGCTTCGTCGACGCCTACTGGCCGGACTTTTCCGACGCGCTCTTCGTCGAAGCGCTTGCCGATTTCGCCGGGAGGAACCGGCGCTTCGGCGGATTGGATGGTGCATGACATGTTAAAACGCGTCATCGTGGGGGCGATGCTCGTGTTGCTCTTCGTTTCGGTGCTCCTGCTGGGCGGCTGGTATCAGTGCGTGGTGTTCAGCCTCGCGGCGATGCTCAGCGTCTACGAGCTGCAGCACGCCCTTCACAAGAGCGGGCGGGAGGTGTTCGTCGTCCCGACCTATCTGTTCGCGGGCTTGTTCTTCGTCATTTTTAAGCTCCTCGGGCTCAATTTCGTTTTCATCGCATGGCTCGCGTGCGTGCTGGGCGTGTGCGCGGAGCGCATCCTAAACCCCGCGCGCACCACGCAGGACGCGCTGCTGGGCCTCGCCATCATGATCTATCCCGCGGTGCTCTACGCCGTATTGATGCTCGTCGCGGAGGACGTGAATTACGCGCGCGGCCGCCTCGGGCTGCTTTGCGCCTTCGCGCTTCCCCTGATGGGCGATATTTTCGCCTACTTCATCGGGGTACTCTGGGGAAAGCGCAAGCTCTGCCCGGAATTGAGCCCGAATAAGACCGTCGCGGGCGGCGCCGCGGGCCTCGCGGGCGGCATGGCGGGCGGGGCGCTCGTCTATTTCGCGCAGCATTTCTATCCCGCGGGCCTCGCGCCCGGGGCGCTCGTCGCGCTGGGGCTCCTCTGCGGCGCGGCCGGGCAGATCGGGGATCTGTTCGCCTCGGCGATCAAGCGCTACGCGGGCGTCAAGGATTACGGCCACATCTTCCCCGGCCACGGCGGCATGACGGACCGACTCGACAGCGTGCTCTTCTGCGCGCCGTTAATTTACGCCCTGTTCACCCTGTGGCCACGATGAAGGGTGTATAATATTCCCATGAAACGCATTGCGGTTTTAGGCAGTACGGGTTCCATCGGCACGCAGGCGCTCGAGGTGCTCCGCGCGAACCCCGGGGAGGGGCGCGCGGTCGCGCTGTGCGCGCGCGCGAACGCGAAACTCCTGCTCGAACAGGCGCGGGAATTTTCGCCCGAGCTCGTCTGCGTCGAGGACGGGGAGGCCGCGCGCTTTCTCGAGGGGAAGCTTCCCCTAAAAACAGAGCTTTACTGCGCGAAGGACGCGGGGAGCGTTGCCGCGGCGTACGCGGGCGCGGACACCGTCGTCCACGGCATCAGCGGCTTCGCGGGTACGGCCCCCCTCGTCGCGGCGCTCGCGGCGGGCAAGCGCGTCGCCCTCGCGAACAAAGAGAGCGTCGTTTGCGCGAAGCCTCTCGTCGACGCCGCGCTGGAAAAGGGAAAAGGCGAAATCATCCCCGTGGACAGCGAGCAGTCCGCCATATTCCAGTGCCTCGCCGCCGGCAGGCGCGAGGATGTGAAGAAAGTCCTGCTTACGGCCTCCGGCGGGCCTTTCCGCGCATACGATCTCGACCGGCTCGCCCGCGTCACGCCCGAGGAGGCGCTCAACCACCCCACCTGGAGGATGGGGCCGAAGGTCACCCTCGATTCGGCGACGCTTTTTAATAAAGGGCTGGAAATCATCGAAGCCGCGCATCTTTTCGGCCTTCGCGCGGATATGATAGATGTGGTGATCCATCCGCAGTCCGTCGTGCACTCCATGGTGGAGTACGCGGACAGTTCCGTCATCGCGCAGCTCGCCATGCCGGATATGCGCCTGGCGATCCTTTACGCGCTGACCTATCCCGCGCGCGCGAAGAGCGGCTTCGGCGCGCTGGATCTGACGAAGCTCTCCGGCCTCACCTTCGAGCGGCCGGACGGGAAGCGCTTCCCATCGCTCGGCCTCGCGTACGCGGCGCTCAACGCGGGCGGCTTCGCCCCCTTGGTATACAGCGCGGCGAACGAGGCGGCGGGAGAGCTTTTCCTAAAGGGGAACATCGGCTTTCTCGATATCCCGAGGCTCGTCGCTCACGCGCTCTCGCGCGTGCCCGCGGGCGGGGCGGATTCCGAGGAGGCCATCCTTTCGGCCGACAGGCTCGCAAGAAGGCTTGTCTTACAAAAAAGCGAGGTAGCAACATGAGCACTGTGCTCTCATTCATCGTCGCGCTCGTCATCCTCTCCATCTTCGTGACGCTGCACGAGCTCGGCCACTACGTCGCGGGCCGAAAGCTCGGCTTCGGCATCGTGGAGTTCGCGGTGGGCATGGGACCCGCGATTTTCAAGAAAAAGAAAAACGGCATCCTCTATTCGCTGCGCGCCATCCCTATGGGCGGCATGTGCCGTTTTTACGGGGAGGACGAGGCGACGGAGGACGCGCGGGCGTTCGGCGCGCAGAAGCCGTGGAAGCGCGCGGTCGTGCTCGTCTCCGGCGCGCTCATGAACCTCGTGACCGCCGTCGTGCTCGCGACCGTCATCCTGACGGCCATCGGCGTCATCGTCGACTATATACCGAGCGTGGGCGGCTTTTCCTATGAGAATTCGCCCGCCGAAAAAGCCGGCCTTCTGTCCGGGGACGTGTTCGTCGCGGTGGACGGCAAGGCGCTTGCGGAGCGGGGCCAGATCGATTCGCTCATCTCCCTCATCGGCGAGGCGGAGAGCGAAGGCTGCGTCGTCACGGTCCTTCGCAACGGGGAGAGCATGGATTTTACCGTCCGCGACATGTATAATGAAACCGAGGGGCGCAACATGATCGGCATACAGATCGGCGCCATACCGGTCTACGAGCGGCTGGGCTTCTTCGAGGCGCTGGGCAATTCGTTTCGCTATATCTGGGAGTTGATCAAGGGCATGGTCTCCTTCTTCGGGATGCTCTTCCGCGGCGAGGTGAAGCAGGGCGACGTCGTGGGCCCCGTGGGCATACTCGTGCTCATCTCCGACGCCGTCAAGGAGGGCGTCGCGCGGGTGCTCGAGATCGCGGTGCTTATCAGCGCGAACCTGGGCATCTTCAACCTGTTGCCGCTGCCCGCGCTCGACGGGGGCAGGCTCGTCTTCGTCGGCATCGAGGCGATCCGCCGCAAGCCCGTGCCCCCCGAGAGAGAGGGCATCGTGCATCTCGTCGGGATCATCCTTCTCATCGGGCTCATCGTTTTCCTGACCATAGGCGACTTCAGTACGATCTTCGGAGGCTGATATGGCGCGCGTCACGCGCGCCGTGCGGGTGGGGAACGCCGTCCTCGGCGGCGGCGCGCGCGTAAGCGTGCAGTCCATGACCAACACCCGGACGGCGGACATCGAAAAAACGGCACAGCAGATCAAATTCCTCGAGGACGCGGGCTGCGAAATCGTGCGCTTCGCCGTATTGGATGAAGCGGACGCCCGCGCCGTGCGGGAGCTTAAGGCGCGGGCGAGGATTCCGCTCGTCGCCGATATCCATTTCGATTACAGGCTGGCGCTCCTGTGCGTCGAGAACGGCGCGGACAAGCTGCGCATCAACCCGGGCAACATCGGCTCCTCCGAGCGCGTGAAGCGCGTCGCGGACTGCGCGAAGGCGTACGGCGTGCCCATCCGCATCGGCGTCAACGCGGGCTCCCTCGAGAAGGAGCTTCTCGCAAAATACGGCGCGCCCACCCCCGAGGCGCTCGTGGAAAGCGCTCTGGGGCACGTCCTGCTGCTCGAAAAAGCGGGTTTTGCGGACGATATCGTCCTCTCGGTCAAGTCCTCCTCCGTGCGGGACACGGTCGAGGCGTACCGCCTGCTGGCAGCCCGCTGCGACTATCCGCTGCACGTGGGCGTGACCGAGGCGGGCGGGGGAGAGCTGGCCGTCGTGAAATCCGCCGCCGGCATCGGCGCGCTCCTCCTTGACGGCATCGGCGACACGATCCGCTTTTCCCTCACGGGCGACCCCGTGCGCGAGGCGGAGGCGGGGATTGCGCTGCTGCGCGCGCTGGGGCTTCGTCGAGAGGGCGTCGAGGTCATAAGCTGCCCCTCCTGCGGGCGCTGCCGGAGCCTCGAGGCGCACGAGGCGCTCGCGGAACGCGTCAGGCGCGAGTTCGCGGGGGAAAAGCGCTATCTCAAGGTGGCCGTCATGGGCTGCGCCGTGAACGGCCCGGGCGAGGCGCGGGAGGCGGACATCGGCATCGCCTTCGGCGCGGGCAACGCCGTCATCTTCGAGCGCGGCGGACAGAGCGTTTCGGGCGAGCTGCCCGGCATATCAGACGAATTCATCGCGCGCGTGCGCAAGCTTCTCAAATAAGGAAGGCATCAGAGGAATGAACCCATCCGACCCCTACGGCCTTGCGGCGTTCGGAGCAAGGCTCGACGGCGCGAAACTGCATAAGCGCGAAAAAAGGCTCGAGGTGAACGTCGCGGCCTCCCGGCTCCTCAACGCGGGAGAGATCGGGGAGATCATATCGCGTTTCGAAAGCGCGGTGCCCGGCTGCGCCGTCGCGCTTTCAATCCGCCTGGAGGGCGGGAAGCCCGCCGCAGGCGACCGGCAGGCGTTCATCGAGATGCTCGCGGAAAGCTGGGTCTATTTTTCGCCCCTGATGCGCATATCCCTTAAAAACGCCGCCTGGGAAATCGCGGGGGAGCGGATCGAGGTGCGCATCCCCGAAAAGCTCTACCACGCCGCCAAAAGCTACAACGGCGCCGAAAAGCTCATGGACTTCCTCAAAAAGGTCTACGGGCTGTCATACGACATCCGCCTTGCGCCCGACTCCCAAATGGAAGCGCCACGCGCGGCGCCAGGCGCGGAGGCGGAGGACGCATACGAGTCCCCGCGCCCGTCCGCCTCTTATGTAAAATGCCCCGACGGGAAGAAGAAAAGCGCTTCCAAACCCCGCGCGCGCATCCCGCCGAGGGACGTGGTCCTGGGCACGCCCGTTTCCACCAAACCCGCCGCCATGGCGACGGTCAACGAGGAGAGCGGAACGGTCACGGTGCGCGGCGAGATCATCTCGATGGAGGCGAAGCCGAGGAAGACCGGCGGCTTCATACTCGTACTGTACATCACGGATAAAAGCAACACGCTGCCCGTGAAGCTCTTCCCCTCGGAGCAGGAGAAGGCGGCCATCGCGCGCTTGGAGGAGATCCGGGACGCGGGAGATTGGATCGTCGCGCACGGGCGCTACGCGAGGGACGAATTCTCCGGCATGTACTGCGTGTTTGCGGACGCCATCTACCGCACGGACGCCGAGCACCGGGAGGACAGGGCCGAAAGGAAGCGGGTGGAACTGCACCTGCACACGAAGATGAGCGCCATGGACGGCTTTATCGACGCGGAGAAGGCCGTGGAGACCGCCGCCCGCTGGGGGCATAGGGCGGTCGCCATCACGGACCACGGCGTGGTGCAGGCGTTCCCCGCGGCGGTGAGCGTCGCGAAAAAGCTCAGCAAAAAGGGGCGCGACATCAAGGTGCTCCTCGGCGTGGAGGGCTACCTGCTGCCGGACTGCGCGCTTATCCCCATCACGGGGAGCTTCTGCGCGATCGAGGCCGTCACGACCCCCGGCGTCCGCTCGGAGAACATCTTCGCGCTTGCCGCCCTGAAGCGGAACGGAGACGGCTCCGAAGGATCCTTCTTCACCCTCGTGAACGCGGGCGCGCCGATGCCGGCGGATATCGCCGCACGAAGCGGGCTTGCGGACGCGCCCTTTATGGACGCGCCCACCGCGGGCGAGGCGCTTGTCCGGCTTCGCGATTTCATCGGGGACGCCGTCATCGTCGCGCATAATGCGGACGTTCTTCTCAGGCTCTATCGCAAGGCGGGGGCGCTCAACCTCGAATTCCCGCGCCTGTGCGTGGCGGCGGACAGACTCGCGCACGAGCTCTGCCGCGAGAAGCCATTCCTCGCGCCCGAAACGCCCGCGGAGTGCCTTCGAGCGATGGGGGTATTCTCCGCTGCGTCCGGATCGCCCGCGGACGGCGTTCAGGTGCTCATGGCGCTCTTTGAGGCCTGCGCCGCGCGCATGAAGGCCCAGGGCATCGACCGGCTGCCCCTGTGGGACTGCGTGCCCGCCGAAAAGGTGAAGGGCAGGCGCAGCACCCATCACATCATCCTCATCGCAAGGAACCCGACAGGGCTCAAGCACCTGTATAAGCTCGTGAGCTACTCCCACCTCGAGCACCTGCGCGGCGTGCCGCAAATCCCGCGCAGCGTCCTGCTCTTCCACAGGGAGGGCCTCATCGTCGGCTCCGCGTGCGAGGCGGGGGAGGTTTTCCGCGCCGTGCTCGAAAACGAGCCGCAGGAGAAGCTCACCTCCATCGCGCGGGAGTACGATTATCTCGAGGTGCAGCCCACGGGCAACAACGATTTCCTCGTCCGAGGCGAGCTGGTAAAGGACGTCGAGGGCCTTCGCGCGCTCAACAGGAAAATCGTGGAGCTCGGGGACGCGCTGGGCATCCCCGTCGTCGCCACGGGCGACGCGCACTTCCTCGACCCGGAGGACGCGCTTTTCCGCGCCATCGTCATGAGCGCGCGCGAGTTCAAGGACGCGGAGCAGCAGGCGCCCCTTTGTTTGCATACGACGGATGACATGCTCGCCGAATTCGCGTACCTGGGCGAGGACAAGGCGATGGAGATCGTGGTGGACAACCCGAACAAGATCGCCGACCTGTGCGAGCGCATGATGCCCTTTCTTTCCGAAAAAGGCACCTACGCGCCGGAATTCCCGGACGCCAGCGGGGAATTGAGGCGCATCGCCGAGGAGCGCGCGCACGAAATCTACGGGGACGTTCTGCCCCCCGTGGTGGAAGCCAGGCTCAAAAAGGAGCTCAACTCCATCATCGGCAACGGGTACGCCTCGCTCTACCTCGCCGCGGAAAGGCTCGTGAAGAAGTCCAACAGCGACGGCTACCTCGTGGGCTCGCGCGGCTCCGTCGGCTCCTCCTTCGTGGCGACGATGGCGGGAATCACCGAGGTGAACCCGCTGCAGCCGCACTACGTCTGCCCGGACTGCCGCCGCAGCGACTTCGAGGTGGACCTTACGAAATACACCTGCGGCATCGACATGCCGGACGCCTTCTGCCCCGAATGCGGCGCGAAGTACAGGAAGCTCGGCTACACGATTCCCTTCGAGGCGTTTTTGGGGTTCAAGGGCGATAAAACCCCCGACATCGATTTGAACTTCTCGGGCGAATACCAGCCCGTCGCGCATAAATACGTGGAGGAGATGTTCGGCGAGGGCCACGCTTTCCGCGCGGGCACCATTTCCGGATTGAAGGACAAGACCGTCTACGGCTACATCAAGAACTTCTGCGAGCAGCGGGAAACCGCCTTCTCGCGCGCGGAGACGGAGCGCCTCGTGCACGGCTGCACCGGCGTCAAGCGCACCACGGGCCAGCACCCCGGCGGCATCATCATCGTGCCGGAGGGGTATGAGGTTTTCGACTTCACGCCCATCCAATACCCCGCGGACAAGAGCGAGAAGAACACCGTCACCACGCATTTCGACTTCCACGCCATGGACGACCGGCTCGTCAAGCTCGATATTCTCGGGCATGACGACCCCACCGCCATGCGCATGTTCATGGAGATCACGGGCATAGACCCCAAGGACATCCCGCAGGACGACCCCCTGACCATGCGCATCTTCTCCTCCGTGGAGCCGCTCGGCACCACGCTCGAAGCGCTCGAGTGCGACGTGGGGAGCCTCGGCGTCCCGGAGTTCGGCACGCCGTTCGTCCGAAAGCTCCTGATGGATACGCGCCCGACCTCCATGGACGAGCTCGTGCGCATATCGGGCCTTTCCCACGGCACGGACGTGTGGCTGGGCAACGCGCAGGATATGGTGCTGGGCGGCGTCGCGACGCTCTCGCAGGTCATCTGCACGCGCGAGGACATCATGAACACCCTGATGGCCATGGGCGGGGAGGCTTCCATTTCCTTCAAGACGATGGAAAGCGTCAGGAAGGGGCACGGCCTCACGGAGGAGATGGAAAAGAACCTCGCGCAGCTTCGCGCGCCCGAGTGGTTTGTGAACTCGCTTCGAAAGATCAAATACCTCTTCCCGCGCGCGCACGCGGCGGCGTACGTCATGATGAGCTTCCGCACGGCCTACTACAAGGTCCATCACCCGCTCGCCTTCTACGCGGTGTACCTCTCGGCGCGGGCGGACGCGTTCGACGTGGAGGCGGCCTCCGGCGGCGAGGAGCGCGTATTTCGCAACATCAAATCCATCAAGGACAAGGGCAACCGCGCGGAGCAGAAGGAGCAGGACCTCCTTACGATACTCGAGGTCGTGTACGAAATGAACCGGCGCGGCATAGCGCTTCTGCCCATCGACCTCTATCGATCCCACGCGACGCGCTTCCTCATCGAGGGCGGCGCGCTCCGGCCCCCCTTCAACGCCATCGCGGGCGTGGGCGCTTCCGCGGCGGAGGGCATCGGCGCGGCGCGGGCGGAAGGCCCCTTTGCCTCGATCGAGGATTTCCGCGTCCGGACCAAGGCCAACAGCGCCGTCGTCGAAAAGCTCCGCGCGCTCGGCTGCTTTGGCGACCTGCCCGAGTCGAACCAGATTACGCTGTTCAGTTTTTAGCCGGCCGATCCCTCCGCGATTGTCAACTCGCGCATGACAGGCATATATTGCAGTAAATCAACATGATATCAAAGGAGCATGTATATGTTGAGCGATGTATGCAATCGGCCCGCATGTCCCATGGCCTTATACCAATCCCTGAAGGGCAGATATTTCGCGGGGCTTAGCCGGGAGGAATTCGGCGCGGGAAAATACGCGTGGGCGGGTTTGTTCAATCCGCCGCGATCCGGCGCGCTGCTGTTTGTGAACGTTTTCACCGTGAGCAACGTGACGGAAATCCCCTTTTCGTTCCAGGTCTGGCTGAACGCCCATACTTTGGGCAACGCGGAACTGACGGATATGCAAAGCCCGTCGAACACGGCGATACGCCCTCTGCCGAAGCCCAAAACCCGTTTTTTGTACGCGCAGAACGTCGACGCGGAGCCGACGGGCGGAACGCTGATCTTCGGGCGGCGCTGTCCCGCGGAGACCACGATCGTGTCCGAGGAGGATGGAAAATTCATCATTCCGCAGGGCGGAAACTTCCTCATCAACCTGATGCCGCCTGAAACGAGCGCGGAAAAGATCCTGGGACGCGTCGCGTTCGGCTGGTGGGAGGAGCCATGCCGGTAAGCGCGTGCCTTGTTGTTGCGCCTGAAGTGCTACGCCGCGAATACGCGGGCGGGCTCCAATCGGATGGCGGCGTTCTTCGCCTTGAGCGGGTGCCGGACCTTTCTCGATTTCGCGCGGGCGACGACCCCGAACGTTCCATTTTCTATAATACGCGTCCACCACGCGCACGGACGGTACGTTTTCAGTTCCGTCAAAAAGCCGGCTTTTTTCATATGCCGACATACAGTCTTCCCGAAGATGTGAGCCTGATGCTGTTATGGCGCATCCTGCGCGGATGCGGCGTCCTTATAAAACAACAGGAATATGATGATGATGAGCAGCACCTCCGCGGCGGCGCCGCCGGGCCGCACAAGCGCCTCTGCGAATACTTTATTGACTTCCGGGCTACGCAATCCAAACATGTTGATCAAAGGAATTAAACTTTTGACAGAATCTATCAGCCGCGCGACGGCAAGCAGCACAGCCGTCGCCATGAGCGCATGTTTCGACGCTTTCGCATGGTTTTTCTTCAGCATCAAAATGCAGCCAACGATCATCAGGATATGATAGAACAGGACGAACCAGGGGTATAAACTGCCGCTGAACAACCATTCCCCGAAATGGAACGTTTCGTCCGATGCCGCCATGACCGCCCCAATTATCGTTGATAGCGCATAGACTGAAACGAATACCGGTATAAGCGCCCTCAGCCTGTTTTTCATTTGTTGCCTCCTGCCATACTCGTCAGGCTTCCCAGCCTTAACTCCGGATGGGAGAAAACATACTCCAGAACTGGGTTGCCATGATAATATATCATATCAAAACGCCCCCCAAACGTGTAATTATTTGCCTGTTCCATATCAATTATATCGCGCTAAGCACAAGAAGACAAGCGGGTTGTCTGCTGACTAAAATCGCATATTGCCGGATTTAGTAGCCCGGATAATAAAGAGCTAACAGCTCGTAGAAAAACGCGTTTGAACTGCCCGTCCGCAACGGGCTCCGTCCTTCTTAAAACCGTGCGGCTTGCTGTGGCAACTAAAACTGCGCCCTGCTAGACGGTATCGGTGCTGCACTGTCTGCGGCCACCAATTGCCCGTTTTTTAATTGGAGCCTGATATCCGCATAATCGGGAACCGTTTTCGAGTGCGTGACGATGATGACGCATTTCCCCTCTTCGCGGGCGAGATTTTGGAATATCTCCATGATGTCGTTCTCGTTTTTCTCGTCGAGATTTCCCGTCGGCTCGTCGGCGACGATCAGGTTCGGACCGAAGGACAGGCTTCGGGCGATCGCCACCCGCTGCTGCTCGCCGCCGGACAGCTTGAGGACTTTCCGATCCGCCTTCTCCCGATCCAGCCCGACCTTCTCAAGAAGCTCATAGGCGATCGCTTTTGCTTGCCTATCGGCGCGCCCGCTCAACTGAACGGAAAGCTCGACGTTTTCCGCGGCCGTATCCGCCAGCAGCAGATTATAGCTTTGAAAGATCACGCCGACTTCGTTGGAACGGTAACGGTCGCTGTCGATGCCCCTGATGTCGACGCCCTTGTATCGGATTTCGCCGCGATACGAGGTTGTAAGGCCGGCGAGCAGCGAAAGCAGCGTTGTTTTCCCCGAGCCGGATTCGCCGGAAATGGTGTAAATCTTCCCGCCCTCAAACTCCGCGTTTACGCCGCGCAGCACCGTCTTTGCGCCGCCGTCATACGAAAAAGAAACGTTGTCCATTGATAATAGAGCCATAACACCCTCCCTAATTTCTCTCGGCCAGTATTTGCGTCGGATCAAAGCGCACAATGCTCGCGATGGTCGCGGAACCGGCCAGCAAAACGAGCAGCCCCGTAGACGCGATCAGCTCGAGAACCGCGAGCGACGGGAGCGCGCTGTTGATCCCGCTTACCGCCGATTTGAGCGCGGAGGGCAACTCGTGGTTCATCTCGAGACGCATCATGTAATCCACGACGGGGGGATTCAGAAATATTCCGGCGATCACCGCAAATACGATGCCCGCCGCCGCGAGGATCATCATTTCGCTGACGAGCAGGAAAGCGACCTTTGCTTTGGGCATCCCGATCGCGCGCAGCACGCCGATTTCATACTGCCGCTCCCGCAACGCAAAGAGGTTCATCAGGAAAACGACGCTGGTTCCGATCAGGGCGACGATCGAGAAAAACAGCGTCACGATCTTCGCCATGCCGCCGATCTCCGCGATTGCCGCGTCATATCTGGTCGCGTCGTATTCCACAATGTAACTTTTCGGCAGGCCTTTGGCGTAAAGCTCCTGCTGAAAATCGCCCAGCTCCCCCGCGTCTTTGAGAAGAAAGGAGGCCGGCGAATCCAGCGCGTCGTCGAATTCTTCCAGGAATCCACAGGTCACGATGATGTCGTTGCGCGCGTTGAGCGCGGGCGATCTGTGGTTTGCCTGCCGCAGTTCCACGGTGGAATCCGCATAGATGCCGGAAACGGTCAGCGTCTTTTCAGAGCGGTCCCTGCCTAAAATAAAAGTGATTGTATCGCCCACCGTTAAGTTGTTTCTTTCCGCCAAATCGCTCGAAAGCATGCATTCCGTTACGCTGCCGGGAAAGGAGCCGAGGGTAATCACCCTTTCTCCATAACTGAAATCATCATGGCTCCGCTCGTCCAGAAGAGCGTATACTCTGGCGTTCGGGATGCTTATCGTCTTTTGGCCGTTGCCCGGATTTTCTTCGGTGTAATATTCCCCGTCGATCAGCTCGAGTCCGATCGCCACAATAGGCATGCTTTTATAAATTACATGGCTGCGAAGATACGGGCTGTCGGCATATAGCTTCCATTGGTCGGCGGACAGCTCCGGAGCCGTTCCGCTCCCGTCGGCGGACGCGATCGTCACCTCGCCCGCGTAGTAGTTCTCGGTCGCGGCGTAGATCTGCCGCGTCACGTTGAACAGCGTCAGGCTTACCATCGAAGCCAGGATCGCGACGAAAAGCATCATGAACACCACGATGTTCCGCGCCTTGTTCTTTTTGAGGTTTTTCAGCGATTTTCGGATGAGATACATCAGCAGTCCTCCTTTTCCGGCATGGCGGCGTCCCATGCGACGATTCGATTTTAGCGGACGTGGGGTTAAGCCGCGGTAAAATAAAAAAGCCCGGCGAAATTTTCCGGGCTCTGCTCTTAATCTTATGCTAGATCCGCTTGGGAAGTCTCACGGTGAATTCCGTCCATTCGCCAAGCCGGCTTTTGACGGAAACGCCGCCGCCGTGCTTTTCGACGATTGCCTTTACGATGGAAAGCCCAAGCCCGCTGCCGCCGAGTTCCCGCGACCAGGATTTGTCCACGCAATACAGCGGCTCAAATACTCGTTCGAGCTCCGGTTCGGGTATGCCGACGCCGGTGTCGCGCACCGCGACGACCGTGAAATCGCCTTCCTCACGGGCCGTAGCCGAAACCGCGCCGTTTTGCCGATTGTATCTGACGGCGTTGCGGATCAGGTTGAAAAACGCGCGGTAGAGCATGTTCTTTTCGCCGTATAACTGAAACTCGCCGCATCGGTTGTCCAGCGCGATCCCTTTTTCCAGCAGTTCATGGGACAATTCGTTTTCTATGGAGGCGATCAACTCCCTGGCGGGAAACGATTCGCAATCGATTGTCCGCAGGCCGCTGTTCAGCTCAAGCAGGCCGTCCACGAGGGCGCTTAACCGCATGGCGCTTTGAAGCACGTCATTGAGCGTTTCCTTGCACTCCGTTGGGTTTGGCAGTTCGTCTAAAAGCAAAACCTCGACGCTTGAAACGATCCCGGCGAGCGGCGTGCGCAGTTCGTGCGCCGCTTTCGCGGAAAAATTCTTCTGCGATTCGAACGCTTTTTCCATTCGCGCCAGCATTTTGTTGAATGCCGCCGCCAGCGCTGACACCTCGTCGCTCGAGCGGGGCGTCGCGACCCGATGAGACAATTTGTTTTCATCCATTCCGCCGACCTCCGCGCAAAGCCTCGTGATGGGCTCCAGGGCTTTTCCCGCGATCAAATAAGTAGCTCCGGCGCTTAGAAGGATGATGAAAGCGAAGATCGCGGCGTTCCGGTTCGCGAAGGTTTCATCCTGCTCTTTTTTGATGATGAGCATTTTTTCTTCAAGCGAGGAAGGGATTTCCGGCGGCGTCCCCTGAACCTGCGCGGGAACTTCGTCGCCGGGAAAACGATAGGCATCCTGCGCCGAAAGAGTGGACGCGAGCAGAAAGACGCCGCAGGCGGCGATCAGAATGGCGCTCATCAGCAGGGTGAGGCGCAGCCGCAATGTCATCTTGTTTTTACTCATGCGGCGCCTCCGCGAGGCGATATCCGACGCCCCTCATGTTTTCAATAAAATCTTTGCCTCCGGCCGCCGCGGAGAGCTTATGCCGCAACGAGCTGACATGCGCCTTGAATGTATTGGAAAATAAATCGGTTTCGCTGTCCCAGACATGCTCGATCAGCTCTTCCATGCCGACGGGCCTTTCCCTGTGCAAAAGCAGATATTCCAGTATGCCGAATTCTTTTTTTGTCAGCTCCACCTGGGAGCCGCCGAGAAAAACCGCTTTTCGCGCGGCATCAAGCGTAAGCTCCCCGTGCGCGATCACCGTCCCGGTCTGCTCGAATTTCCTGTAAATCAGCGCCCGCAGACGCGCCTCCAGCTCCCTGAAATGAAAGGGTTTACTCATATAATCGTTTGCGCCGCCGTCCAGTCCCTGAATTTTATCATCGACCTCGCAGCGGGCGGAAAGGATCAATATTTTGATGAAAGCGTCCGTCGCCCTTATCCTTCGGAGCACCTCCATCCCGTCGATCAGAGGGAGGTTCAGGTCCAGCACAACGGCATCGTAGGAATTGACCTCATATTGTCCGAGGGCTTCCTCGCCGTCATAAGCGGAATCGACGGCGTAGCCGAGCTTCTTCAAACCCGTGAAAACCGATTTATGCAGGGTTTTATCGTCTTCCACCAGAAGGATTTTCATGATCGTCACCTCTACGTACCATTCTACAGCACGGAAGGTTAAATGACAGTAAAACATCAGGCGCCGTCCAGGATGCGTTTTGTGCCGTCGGGGTATTGTATCCGTTCTCCAAAGGAAGTATAGCAAAAGAGCATCCGCCGCTGATGGTAAACGGCGATTTCTTATGATTTGCCATACAAAAAAGGACGAAAGCACAATGCTCCCGTCCTTTTCCCAAACGGCGTTTTTATGCTCTGCGCCGCTTTAGCACAATCCAGCCCGCATACGACACAGCCAGGCCGATCATAACAAAGCCCCATAGCGTTGCCGTATCGCCTGTCCTGGGCGGGTCGATTTGCAGGAGCAGACCGCGCACTACCGCGAATGGCGAGAGCGAAGTGACGGTGAACGTCGCTTTTCCGTTTGCCACCACGACGATAAACGTCTCCAGTTTGCCGTTGACGCAGTGCAGGATAGTGACCGTCCGGCCGTCGTACGCGCTGCCCACGGGGATAGAGATGGTGAGCGGCTCTAGATAGCCATGGCTCAACCCGATGTCGAAGCCGAGTATGAGATCGCCGCGCTTTTGCGCCGCCCGGATGGCGTCGCAGGCCGGGTCGTTGCCCAAGTTCATATTCGTTACCGTAAGCCACGCGTCTTTATGGATGGCGCCGGATACCGTAACCCCTGTGGCTTGGTTCGTCAGCGTGCGGAAGGCGTATTGGGAGGTTTCGGGTTGCGTCGCGGGACGGATTACGATGCCCAGCGCCTGCGTATCGCTGCCCGCCTCGTTCGTCGCCTCGACGGTGAAGTTGAACGTGCCCGCCGCCGTGGGCGTGCCGGAAAGCACGCCGGTGGTGGAAAGGCTCAGCCCGGCCGGCAATGCGCCGGTGTCGACGCTCCATGCGATCGTTGCGTCGCCGGCGGCCGCAAGGGTTGCGGTGTACGCCGTGCCTACAGCACCGCCCGGCAGGGAGGTTGTCGCAATCGTCGGAGCCGTTCCCGCAGGCGGCGGATTCGTGATGGTGATTTCCTTTTCGCCATATACGCCGGAGCCGTCCTGCGCCGTCGCGCGGACGGTGACTTTGCCCGCTTCGCTCGCCGTTAATAGTCCGGACGGATTGATCGACGCGCCGCCGCTTCCGGCGGCAATGCTCCATGTCACGTCTTTGTTGGTGGCTTCGGACGGCTCTACGGCGGCGTGCATCTGGAGCGTGCCGGTCACCGTAACGCTGTTCGCTTCGCCTTCGCCGGTGACGGTGATGCCTGTCACGGACACGGCGGTGGATTCAAAGATGGCTTTCACCGTCACATCGTTGGCCGGCATGAAGAATTTGTTGTCTGCAATGGTCACGCCGCCGCTGACGACCTGCCACTCCTTGAGCCGATACCCGCCGTTTGGCGTGGCGCTCAGCGTGATTTCCGTCCCTGCCGCAGCCGAGGAGGCGGAAGCGCTTGCCGTTCCGTTTCCGTCGCTCTGCACATTGATCGCGTATTCCGACGGAGGCAGGTCTTCATATACGGCGCTCGCCGCAACGGCTTCTCCCGGCATGATAAACTGCACTGTGGAATCGGTTTGGGCCGTTCCGCCCACAAGGGTTACGTCCGGCGCAATGCTCCATTCCTTGAACCGCTGTCCGCCCGGAGTGGCGCCCGCGATCAGGGTTACCGTCGCGCCCTGGGCGTAGCTGCCCTCGCCGCTTCCGTTTGTCACGGTGACCGTGTATTTCGGCGCGGGGGCGATTTTAACATACTTATATATCCCACCGGTGTTGGCAAACGGCGTCGCGAAGCCGTTCACCGGCCCTACGGCCCCCGATTCGGAAGGATCTGTGTTGGTCCAATACCGGTACGCGGCGGCGATTGTAATAGGTCCCGCCATCGTGAACAGCGCTTGCGTGTGGCCTGTGGCGGTCACCGTGCAACCGGAAATCGACAGGCTGCCCGCCGTCAGGCCGACGGCTTCATCTATGAACACCGCGGCAATCCCAAAGCTCAGGCTTTCATCGTCCGTTCCGTCTCCCGCCGCAGCGCTCACGCTGCCGCCGGCAATCAGCACGTTGCCGCCGCTGCCGCTCACCGTCGCGTCACCCATCGCCCCGATGCCCGCGCTGAGGTTCGTCGCCCCGTCGCTGGTGGCGTTCACGGCTCCGCCGGTGATCCGCACATCCCCGGCTCCCGCGAGGAGCCCCACGCTGACGCCTTTGCCGTTTACAAGCATACCGCCGCCGTTTGCCCAGCCGGCGGTCGCGTTCACGGTGCCGCCCTCGATCGTTACATCCAGGCCGAAAATGCCGTAGCAGCTTGTTTTCGCGTCGGTGGCCTCGGCGTTCACTGTGCCGCCGCTTATGGTTATGGCGTGGGCGCCGATGCCGCCGCAGGTTCCGCTTACGCCGCCGGACCAGCTGCGGCTCATAGCAATCACATGGCCGCCTGTTATCTCAAGAGCGCCGGTGCTCATGTAAATGCCGAAGCTGTGACCTCTTCTGGTCCCGCCGCTCCGGACGGTCAGGCTTCCGGTGTCGCCCTCTATCGTCAGGAGCCCGGATCTCATGTAGATGCCGAAGGTATCGTCCGCGCCGTCGCCGTCGAAATTGGAAACGACCGAGTTCTCGCTGCCGTCGGCGAGCCGGATCGTCAGATCGCCGCCAGTGACAGCCAAAGCGGTCGCGGCAGGGGTCTCCCACTCAAAGCCATCCAGCGTGAGAACGCCGCCAGCGAAGCTCCATCCGGAAAGGTCGGTCGCCGCAATCCCGCCGCCATCCGGGTCGCCGTAGTAGAACCGGTTCTCGCCCGCGCCGACCTTAAAATACAGCGGGCCCGTGTAGGCCGGGGCCGGGTCGGCCTCGAAGACAGCCTTTACGGTTACCGCCTCGCCCGGCATGATGAACGTGTTTCCGGTGAGGGTCAGGCCCGAAGGGCTGACGACCTGCCACTCCTTGAAGTGGTAGCCCGCGCTCGGCGAACTGCTCAGCGTTACGGTTGCGTCCTCGGCCGCCGTCGCGGGATCGGCGCTCCCCGTTCCGTGTCCATCGTTCTGTACGGTGACGCTGTAAGTCGGCGGCGGCGAATTTATCGTGAAGCTGTTGCTTACGCTGCTAAGTCCCGCGCAGGTTGCGGTCAACGTATAGGTACCCGGCCCGGTTACGCCGAGATTGGTGAATGCGGCGACTCCGTTTTGCAGCGTCACCGTCTGTGTGCCAAGCAGCGTTCCCGAGCCCGAGGTGAGGGTCACCGTCATCTGGTTTATGCTGTTTCCCGTGGCAACCATATCCCCGTATAGGCCCGTATACATGAGCTTGACTGTCGGCTGCAATGATAGGAGTCCTCCGCTTACGCCGTTGCCCGGCTGAGTCATCCACGAAAGCCGAGGAACAGGATGCTGCCTGAAAACAGCGCCGGTACCCGCCGTGCCGACGTTAGCCGCGCCCGGGTCCGTCACATACAGATTGCCCATGCTGTCTACCGCGACGCCGGTTGGGTTAACGAAGGCGTTGGTCGAGCCGTTCTTCATGACGACCCACGATTGGGTGGCATACGGCAAGCTGCCGTTGGTTTCATACAGCAGCGCCTGAACGCAGTCATTCGTCGCATCCGCTACAAAAAAGTCAAAGTGCTTGTCAGAATAATCCTTTGCGTAAACAGTCAAGCCGGAGCCGCTGCCGCTGGGGGCGGTGGCTACCAAGGTACACGCTTCAAGTGTAGTACCGGGTCCAAACTCTCCAAAAGTAACCCGCCAGATTTTTCCGGTCTTGTCCAGCACAAAAACTCCGCCGCTGGTGTTTGGGTGCGGTGCTGCAACCGCCACCAGTTCATCGCGAATGGAAGAAGCGAGAGAAACTGTTACCCATACAGTACTACCTCCCCAAAGGATGGACAGCGTCCGGTTGCTGTTCCTTGGCACGGCGTACACATCCCCGTTGGAGGTGGCGATGGAGGGCGAATTGATTCCCAACCCATACGTGATATCCGTCCAGCCTGCGCCGTCGACTTTCCATATCTTTTCCCTGGCAGGGTTGGTGTACATGTTATTGGTCGCAACATATAAATTGCCGTCGTCGCCAAAATGGTTGGCGATCGCCAGACTGACAGGCATATTGTTCACATCAAAGGCGGGTTTGTTGGTGCCGCCGATATCGCTAAAAGTATATGCGCCGGAGCCGGAGTTGTACGTGCCTTTCATGACGCGGTAAAAAAACGAGCCGGTTGTCACATAGATGTTAGGCATCACATCGGGGAGGCCTGAGTCGTTTACTGCGATTCCATAGCAGTTATACACACTGTGGTCTGTGTCGCCGCTTGTAACCCCTGCGATTTTTGTCCATCCTTCCTGCAGGGGGGCGGGCATCGGATCCGCAGAAGCCGTCGCAGGCAGCATGGCCAGCGCCAGCATCATGCACAGCAGCAGGCTCCAAAATCGTTTATTCATTTGCTTCATGTTCTCACGGCCTCCTTAAATATCGTTTTACTTCTTTGAAAATTTTCCATGGGCTGCTCAGAGCGGCAAGATAGGTGTTTTTGCCAACCGCGACATACCCCGCCACCCGCTCGAAAGGGCGTATACGGCTTCCCCTCGGGGAAACGGGAATCTGCCCGCCGTCGTCCGTGAGGAGTTCATCCCCGTCGTTCGGAGGTCGCGCGAAACCGCCGATTTCTCCAACGATGGCGAAATCCCCGTCCGGATACCGCTTTCGCATTTCTTTGACGGTGCGGTATAAAAGCCTGCTCCCGCTGCGCGGTTCCGTGTATAATTTCGCAGAGTTTGCTTGCGGATCAAGCCGGTAAAGCATCGCAAACACCTCCCCTTTGGGATTATATAAGAATTTCCCGTCCGAAACGCCGAATGTCGAAATTAGCGCCTTTTTTGCCGAAATTAGCAGAAAAATACCCTGCCAAAAGACCTGGCAGGGTAAGCTTACTGTTTCGGATTACTTGGGAAGCGTTGCCGGAGAAGCGTCGGCGCGGGGGTCGGGAAAGGCGGCCATCAGGCGAAACACCGTTCCTCCATATTCCGTTTCAAAGAAACCTCCATAAGCCTGCACGACTTTTTGTATGTTGGCGAGCCCGATTCCGTAATCCCGGCCCGGCTTTGAGGAAACATACCGCCCTTCCCTGCGCTGCAATGAGCCGAAACAGGAGTTTTCCACTTTAATCAGCAACTGGCCGCCCGAAATTCTCGTCTCGACCGATATAAAACGCGCATCCGGCTCGGTGATTCTCTCGCACGCCTCCAGCGCGTTTTCCAGCGCGTTGCCCAGCACGACGCACAGATCGCTGTCGCTGACCGAAAGTTGCTTCGGGATGACGCAGGTGCAACAGAACGGAACGCCGCGTTCCTTCGCTTTCAGGGAGTAGTATCCAAGAATCGAGTTGGCCACGGCGTTTTCACAGAACACTGGCAGCGGCTTGGTCTCGCTTTTGTCCGCGTATTCAGCCAGAAAACGGTCCAGTTCCGCGTAGCGCCCCTCGCCGGAGAGCCGCTTCATCGCGCCGACGAAGTGATGCATGTCGTGCCGCGCCGCGCGGGCCTCGTTGATCTGTGCGGAGAGGGCATCGTAATAGTCCCCCTGCATGACGATCTGGCTGCGCGCCAGCGCAAGCCGGGAAGAGGATAGGATGAGTTCTTTGCGTACGTCCGTCATCTGCAGGGCCGAAACCATGCTCAGGATCATCATAAACAAGGTAAACAGCGTCAGCAGCGCCATCGACAGGTTCAGATAGCTGTTGCCGTTGATATAGTAGCAATCCACGATCAGACCGGCAACCGCCAGCATCGCGCCCAGGTAAATCGGCAAGCCATATTTTTTCATCTGCCGCCGGTTGAACCAGATCTTGAAGAAAATGTAGACCTCCACCGCAAAAGCGGCAATCGGCAGAACGACCGTCAGGTGCCTGTTGTAGAACCCCTGCGGGATGAAGAAATACAGCAGGTACAGCGCGGCGTAATACAGGAAGAAGAAGAGTTTTTCCCTGCGGGAAAACGCGATCCCCAGCAATCCTTCCGCCACGTATATCAAAAGGTACTTGAACGCGAAGGATATCAGAAACATCAGCGGGTTCGCGGCCTCATAGGGGAGGCCGAAGAACACCGTGTGCTGCCACAGGCCGTAGAACTCGGTGGTCAGCATGATGCGCAACAGCACGAGAGGCCCCACCGCCAGAAGGCAGAAGGAAGGCCGGCTTTCACGGAAGGAAAGGGCATACGTCACGATCAGCACAAGGAAGGAAAACAGCGCCATCCCAAACAGGATCAGCCGCAGGGTGTTCCTGATGCCGTCTCCCTGCACGGCGCGGTCATACTCCTGCAACACAGGGGCCATGTACAGCCCGGAAAAACGCGTGGTCGCCGTTTCTATAACCACCACATGCTCCGCCGCGGAAAGCGTCACGGGATAGAGCTTCGCTTTGGTGGTCGTAAAAACCTCGGCGGATTGTTTGGACACAACGCCACTCTCCGAGACGAGCCGGCCGTCGATGAAGACGCGGTACGCGCTGCCGAAATCCGGCAGATGAACCGTGACCGGTTGAGGGATAAAAAGCCCTTTCAGCGTGAGCCGGTAGCTTGCGCAGCCATAAGCGGGGAGGTACTCCCCACCCAATTGATACTTCGACCAGTAGTCCGGCACCGCAATGTAAAAATCCGGCGCGGCGTCCGCTTCCGGTTCGGTGACGAGCAGACGGTTCCAAAAAAATTCCCATTCCCCGTCCAGAATGATGCGCCCTTGCGGGGACGCGCCTTCCGCGTCCAGGGAGGCGGCCCTTGCCGGCGGCGCGCCGGTCAGGTCATGGTAAAGGAGGGTATAAAGCACAGGGGCATGGGAACACAAAAACACAAGGAGCAACGACAGAATGAGCGCCGCGCCGATCCATTTTGACGCCCTCATTGGGGACTCCTCCCTCTCATACGGGAAAACAGGTAGGCGTAATACTGCTCCTTGGCGCTCTGAAGATGCTTTCTGGAAATGCCCAGCACAGCCTCCCCCACACGGAAGCTGGCGTCTCCCATCTCGCTGATATGCGCCATGTTGACCAGAAAGCTCTGATGGCAGCGGATAAAGCACTCTTTGGGCAGCCCTTGTGCGAGTTCGTCCAGCTTCCCGTAGCATTGGGCCGTACCGCCGCCGGACAAGTGGAGCACCAACTGTTTGTCCCGGCTTTCGATGTACTGAACATCCTTGCTGTCAAAGCTCCGCGTAGCCCCTTTGTACTGGACGCGGATTTTATATCCGTCCGTCCTACGGAGTTCGTCCAGCGCGCGGGAGAGGACGTCGTACAGCCGTTCCCGGTCAAAGGGTTTAAGAATATAGTTGAAGGCGAAAACCTCGTAGGCTTGCGGATAATGCTCGTTGCTGGACGAAAGATAGATGATCTTTAAATCCCTGCAGCGCGCGCGCAGTTCCTTTGCCGTTTGGATGCCGTCGATTTCCGGCATATAGATGTCCAGAAACAGAATATCCGTCGTATAGCCGGAATCCAGCGCTTCGTCGATCAACGCCCTTCCGTTTGTAAAGGGAACGATCTCAAACGAAGGGTCGTATGCGTAAAGCGCGGCGGACAACGACGCGATATCCTCTTGCGTATCGTCGCAGATTGTTATTTTGATTGGCATATATCCACATCCTGAAAAATCTGACGGGCGAGGTATCGACCGTTTGGCGTTCACCCGTCATTTCGCTTGGCCGCCGTAATTTCAGCGTTATTTTCCATAGATAATACCATGTTTCTGATATGTTGCCAACGTGGCATTATAATTATGTCGGGCAATCAAACCGTTAAATTCTTGTTTGCGCACTTAGCTGTAATTGCATATAAATTATACTCAATTCCCTATATAAATCAAACACCCGCCGGCACCGCCTCGTCCACGAAATATTCCCTCCTCTTCTTCGTCAACCCGTGGAACTGCTTATACACCTTCCACTGGCCGAGCAGATGACCGAGGGGCATAAGCCAAACCTTGACCGCTGCCCGCCCCGGCAGGGAAACGCCGTAGAAGATTAGCCGGGCAAACGCCTCCTGATCGCTCACCCGGCCGGAGAGCTTTTTCCGTTGCCGCCGTTGCTCTCCACGTGCCGCTTCGCGCCCTTGAGCATGGCTTAAAAAACCGACAATTCATCCGTGAACTTTTATCGCGCTACTTGACGCGTGATTCCGGGGGTGCTAACATAGTTGCGAATCATTTGCATATGCGCTATGCGGAGGATATCGAAGAGAGGGAAGCGGATGAATGCCAGAAAGCTCGTATCACTCGCGATCTGCACGTTGCTGGTGCTGGCCTTCGCGCTCTCCCTCGCCTACATCGTCCGCGAGGTTCATCACGACTGCACGGGCGAGGGCTGCATAATCTGCGAGCACATCCGGCTCTGCGAAGGCTGGCTCCGCAGCGCGGCTTCCGGTCTGCGCCGCACGGCCCCGGCGATTGCCTTCCTCTTGATTTTAGCGATCTCGCTTCCATTGCGCACGATTGCCGCGCTTCTGAAAACCCCCGTCACCCTCAAGGTAAAATTGAGCAATTAAACCGCGCAAAAGCGCGTCGCCCGCTGTTGCGGGCTTCTTCCGCGTACGCGATCGGAAGAAGGCGCGTTTTTAGTGTTGCGCGACTCCAATTTTATTTTGAGAGGTTATAGAGGTTATATATGAAAAAGATCATTTGCGTATCCCTTTGCTGCATCCTGCTCCTCAGCCTGACCGCCTGCGCGCACGAACTCTCCGGAGAAGGGGAGGCACCCAACAAGCTGAACATCATCTGCACGATCTTCCCTCAATACGACTGGACTCGCCAAATCCTTGGGGATAAGGCCGGAAACGCCGAGATGACGCTGCTTCTGGACAACGGCGTGGATCTGCACAGCTATCAGCCCACCGCCGACGATATCGTGAAGGTTTCCGGATGCGATCTGTTCATCTACGTCGGCGGCGAATCGGACGCGTGGGTGGGCGACGCGCTCAAGGAAGCCGTCAATAAAAACATGATCGTGCTGAACCTGATGGACATCCTCGGCGAGCACGCGAAAGAGGAGGAAATTGTCGAGGGCATGCAGGCCGAGGAAGAGGGCGAGGAGGCCGGGGAGGAACCCGAGTACGACGAACACGTCTGGCTTTCCCTCAAAAACGCTTCGGTCTTTTGCAGCGCTATCACGGAGGCGCTCGCGACGCTCGATCCCGACAACGCCGAAACGTATCGCGCCAACTGCGAGGCGTATATCGAAAAGCTGGGCGCGCTCGACGCCGGATACGAGAGCGCAGTGCAAAACGCGAAGCTCAAAACCGTTCTGTTCGCGGACCGCTTCCCGTTCCGCTACCTCGCGGACGATTACGGCCTTGCCTATTACGCGGCGTTCGTCGGCTGTTCCGCCGAAACGGAGGCGAGCTTTGAAACCGTCGTCTTCCTCGCGGGGAAGGTGGACGAACTGAAGCTTCCCGCGGTGCTCGTCATCGAGAACTCGGACGGGAAGATCGCGAAGGCCGTCGTTTCCAACGCCTCAAACCCGGATACGCCGGTCCTCGCGATGGATTCGATGCAATCCGTCACGAGCGCGGATGTGGCGGGCGGGAAAACGTATCTCGGTATCATGCAGGGGAATCTCGAAACGCTGCGCGCGGCGCTCGGCTGAGGAAAGGAATGCACATGGCGCTGTTGACGGTGTGCGGCGCTTCCCTCGGCTACGAAGGGAGGATTGTCGTAGAAAAACTGAATTTCTCCGTGAACCGGGGGGATTATCTGTGCGTCGTGGGCGAAAACGGCTCGGGCAAGAGCACGCTCGTGCATACGCTGCTCGGTCTGATGAAGCCGCTCTCCGGAACAATTGAGACGGGGGACGGCCTTCGCGCGGATGAAATCGGCTATCTGCCGCAGCAGACCGCCGTGCAAAAGGATTTCCCCGCGTCCGTACGGGAAATCGTGCTCTCGGGTTGCCTGAACCGCTGCGGCCTTCGCCCCTTCTACAACAGGGAGGAGCGAAGGCTCGCCGCAGATAATATGGAGCGCCTCGGCATCGGGGATCTTGCGCGGCGCTGCTACCGCGAACTGTCGGGAGGGCAACAACAGCGCGTGTTGCTCTCTCGCGCGTTATGCGCCGCCCGCGCCCTGCTGCTGCTCGACGAACCGGCCTCCGGTCTCGATCCGGTGGCGACGGAGGATCTGTACGCCCTGGTGGAAAAGCTGAACCGCGAGGACGGGATGACCGTGGTCATGGTCTCGCACGATATCGCCGCCGCGGTGAAATACGCGGACCGCATCCTGCACCTCGGAAGGGAGCCGCTTTTCTTCGGGCAGACGAAGGATTACATTCAAAGCGTCGCCGCAAGGCCGTTTCTCTCTGGCGGAAGGAGGAATGAAGATGCTCGATAAGCTCCTGTTTTATTTTCAGTATCCCTTCGTCGTGTACGCGCTGATCGTGGGCGTGCTCATCGCGCTGTGCTCGTCGCTTCTCGGTGTGACGCTCGTGCTCAAGCGGTATTCGTTCATCGGGGACGGACTGTCGCACGTCGCTTTCGGCGCGATGGCGGTCGCCTCCGTGCTCAAGCTTGCGAACAGCACATGGTTGATGCTGCCCGTTACGCTGGCTTGCGCCGTGCTGCTGCTGCGCGCGGGGCAAAATGCGCGCATCAAGGGGGATGCGGCCATCGCCATGCTTTCGGTCGCTTCGCTCGCGATGGGCTACCTGATCCTCAACGTGTTCTCAACCTCCGCGAACCTCACGGGGGACGTATGCAGCACGCTGTTCGGCTCCACCTCCATCCTCACGCTCACGGCGGGCGAGGTGGCGCTGTGCGCCGTGCTCTCGGGAATCGTGATCGCGGCGTTCCTGTTCTTCTACAACAAGATCTTCTCCGTCACGTTCGACGAAACCTTCACCGCAGCCACGGGCGTCAACGCCTCGGCGTACAACCTGATCGTCGCCATCGTGATCGCACTGATCGTCGTTCTCGCGATGAATCTCGTGGGGTCGCTCTTGATTTCGGCGCTCGTGATCTTCCCCGCGCTGTCCGCGATGCGGGTGTATAAAAGCTTTCGGGGTGTGATCCTGTGTTCCATAGCGGTGTCCGTCGCCTGCGCGGCGCTGGGCATCGTGGCTTCCATCCTGTTCGGCACGCCGGTCGGCTCCACGATCGTGGCGGCGGATATGCTGGCCTTCGCCCTGTTCTGGGCAACTGGCTTTATCTTGAGAGGGAAAAAAGCATGAAAAAATCGATTCTATTGCTGTCGGCGCTCGCTTTGACCACCTGCCTGCTCTGCGCGGGCTGCGCGGACGGCGCGCGTTCCGCCTCGCCCGAAAAGACAAGCGCGGTCGACGCTGTGCTCGGGGAGCAAACCGAAACACGCGCGCCCGCGCCGGTGCAAACGCCCGCAGCGCCTGCGCCGACGCAGACGGAGGAGCAATCCGCCGGGGCTTCGCCCGGCAGTTCGGACGGTATCGACATCGACCTGACCGCCATGAGCAGCACGATGGTTTACGCTGAGGTTTTCTCCATGATGGAAAACCCCGCCGCATACGTCGGAAAGACCGTAAAAGCCAGGGGGCCTTACTATGCGTCCTTTTATGAGCCGACAGGCAAGTATTACCACTTTGTCGTCATCGCGGATGCTACCGCCTGTTGCAGCCAGGGGTTGGAATTCATTTGGAACGGCACGCATATCTACCCGGACGATTATCCGGCGGACGGGACTGAGGTCGAGATCGTCGGCGTGTTCGGGATATATGAAGAAGAAGGGTATACCTACTGCTATCTCGCGGTGGACGATATCGTGGTTACCAATGTGGGAGGCTAAAGAAGTAAGAACGAAAGGGAGGATTATTCTATACCGACCTCTTTAAACCCCCGCCGGTACCGCTTCATCCACGAAATACTCCCTCTTCGCCTTCGCCAGCCCGTGGAACTGCTTATACACCTCCCACTGGTCGAGCAGGTGGCCGAGCGGCATGAGCCAGACCTCGGCCTCAGCCCGCCCCAGCAGGGAAACGCCGTAAAAGACCAGCCGGGCAAACGTCTCCTCGTCGCTTACCCGGCCGGCGAGTTTTTTCCGCTTACGCCTTCGCTCTCGACATGCCGCTTCGCTCCTTTTAGCATGGCCTCGAGGATACCGTCCTTGTATGCCGCGAGCTCCAGCGGCGTGGTCAGGAGCTCCACGGCATCCTCGGAGAGCGGCTCGCGCTTGTCCTCCGGATGCCGGAGGTTATGGATCATAACGCTCTGGTTCGCGAGCAGCGCGATCAGCCACACGATCTCGTCGAGCGCGAGTTCGAAGTTTTCTGTCTTCATGAGCTTGTCCCCGAGGTTTGCAAGCCCGCCGTAGCGCTTGGCGATCTCCTTCGTCGCGCGGGTTGTAAGGACGAGCTCGTATTCCTTGCCGCTGATCAGGGTGCTTGCGGCGCGTTCGGTTTCCATATGCGTACCCCCTTACGGCTGCGCCGCGCCCTCCGGCTCATCCGCGGCTCAACTTCCTCCTGCGCGCGGCCGCCGCGATGAAGCCCGCCGCCGCGACGCCGAACATCAACCAGCCGACCCACGACGCGCCGCCGTCGCCCGTTTGGGGAGGGACGGCGGCGGCGCCTGCGGGAGCGAAGGCCGCGAACGGCGACAAGCCGGTGACGGTAATGCTCGCCTTTCCGTTTTTGACCGTCGCGGTGAACGTTTCGAGCGCGCCGAGATTGCAATGCAGCACCGTCACCGTTTGGCCCTCGTATGCGCTCCCGACGGGGAATGTAATGGTCAGCGTGCCGATGAAGCCCTCCGTAGGGGAAATGTCCTGACTGAACAGCAGCATGAGCCCGCCGTCCGCCATGTGCGCGGATCGCGTCGCATGCGGCGCACGCGCCCGCGAAGTGCAGCGCATTGTCATGCACCGAAAGCTGCGCGTCCCTGTGGATGGCGTCGCCAGATACCGCGATGCCCGTCGCAGGTCGGTCAGCGTGCGTGGAACATATAAGTTGCCGGGCTCGCTCGCCTTGCGCGTGACAGTAACGGTATAATCCTGCGTGCTCGTCCCGTCCTGCGCCGTGACAGTGATGGTGAAGACGTTCGCGCCCACGTCGAGGCTCTGCACGATGGACGCGCCGTTCCACGCGGCCGCGCTGCCGCTGCCTTTTTGCAGGGTCATGGTGACGTTGGCATGGCTCTTGGTCGCAGCAATATTGACGCTGTCCACGTCGTTGGCGACGGACGCGGTGTAGGCGTAGGTACCGCTCGCAAAGATCGGGTTCAGCGTGCCGCTGCTGATGGAAAGGCCGGAAAGCGCCGCGTCGCTGCTCGGGATGCTTAGCGTGCCTGCCACCGTGCCGCCAGTCACAGTGACGATATCGCCCGTATAGCTCGTGAGCACGGGCGGCGTCGCGCCGTCTGTGGTCTGCGCCGCCGTGGTGTGCGTATCCGCGGGCAGGTAGAGGTACGGCTTGCCGTCGGCGTCGGTATACATGTCGTTGATGCCGTAGCCGAGGGCCGCGGTCAGCGACGTGACCTTCGTGGCCGTAGTAACGCCGCTCAGCGTCACCACTGTGCGGTACACGGTCGCACCGCTACCGTTGGTGGGGGCAGCCTGTATGCTGTTGGCATTGACCGAGCCGCCGGAAATGACGACGATTCCGCCGTTGCCGCCGATGCGCGCGCCCTTGCCGTCGCACAGCGGGGAGAACAGCGCCTCGTATACCCGCGAGGCGTCCCCCGTGCGCACGGCGAACTCCGCATGCGCGGCTTCGGGATCGGCACAGGCCGCCGCAAGCGCGGGGATGCCGCCGCAAACTTCCCGCGTGCCGCGCGTGATGGCGGCGGACGCGGAAATGCCCAGCATCCGCGCGAGGAAGGGATTGATGTCCAGCACCCGCTCCTGCAGATCGAGCACCATGACGCCGGAGTTCATGGTTTCGATCAGCGTGGCGCGCGCCAGAGGCACGATGTCGAGTATTTTGAAACGGAACATGCCCCACGCGAGCAGCAGCCCAGCCGGGCCGAAGAACATCGGCGTGATGTCGAGCCACTCCACGGGGCTGAGGCCGAAGATATAGAGCATGTTGGGCACGATGGTAGCGCTCACGCCCGCGAACAGCACGAGCATCTGCCGCCGGTAGAGCCTGTTGCCGCCGATGGCGCGGCGCAGCAGCAGCGCGCAGGAGGTAAAAAGCAGCGCGTAGGCGTAGGCGGCGTTGACGTAGAGCGCCGGACCGTATTTTTTATCGATGACGGGGAAGGGACCCGCGTAGTCGAGGCGCATGTCGTAGCGTACCAGCCCGTGGAGCGCATCCGTCCACACAAGGGCGAAGATGATTGTGGGCACGATGCCGAGCCGCCAGAGCTTTCTGAGCTTTGCCCATTCGTCGTATCCGGAAAAAATCAGGCACGCGGCGAGCAGCGTCACGGGGAAGTAGCAGTAGCCGGCGTACTGCATGTTCGCGAAGAACAGCGCGGTGGGAAGATCCGCGGCGGATACCTCCAGCGCGGCGCTCAGCGCCCATACCGAAAGCATCGTCATGTTGAGGATGAACGCGCCCGCGCCCCGCGCGCCGCGCCTGCGCAGCGCCGCATATGCCGTGAGGGTCAGCGTGATCAGCGCGGATGCGAACAGGGGCCAGATGTACGGGTTGTATTGAAACCGCATGTTTTTCTTCGCCGCTTTCCGTTTGCGCTCGAATTTTGCATTATCATACCATAAAAGCAAGAGCGATGCGCGCCTTTTGTGAAGGGCAATTTGAAAGCGTTTGCCGAAAACTGGCAAGGATAAGCCCTGCGCGTCAGGACAACTTGAAAGGTTCATCCATCACGCAACGAAACCCGCCTTCTTGCGAAGCGGGTTCCATTATATCAACCGACATCGGCTATGTGTCAGATGTTGCGCCAGACCGGCGGCGTGATGCAGGACAAACCCACCAGCGGCTCATCCGAGTCGTTGCGGAAATTATGGGGCAGGTCGCTGCGGATGACATAGGAATCGCCCGGGTGCAGGGAGGTTTCCTGATCGCCGACACATAAAACCATCCACCCCTCCAGTATGGTCACAAGCTCCTCCGAAGGGTGTGAGAGCAATTCGTCCGACAGGCGCGAATGAGGCTGCAGGGTAAAGCGAATGATGAGCGATTTCGGAATAAAAGTTTCGTTCGGCAACGGCGTCATGATCTCGTATAGCACAGTCCCTTCCTTGTTGCGCAAGATCAGGTGCTCATCTGCGCGGATAACCGAAATTTCACTGGTGCGCTCTTCGTCGATGAGCAGAAGGACCGATACGCCCAACGCGTCGGCAATCTTACGCAACGTGGAAAGGGATGGCTCTACTAGGCTGCGCTCGATTTGAGAGATGTATCCGATTGAAAGGTCGGTCATCGCGGCCAGTTGGCTGATGGTGATGTTCCGATCTTTTCGATAGCGCCGCATGTTTTCTCTCAAAACGGTTCCCCCACATATATTTTTTTAATATTGTATCACAAAGCCGCGCTTTGGGACAATAAAAGCCGATTGGATTTTCATATGATTAAATATTGACTAATAATTTTAACTATAATAATATTATCAACATACTGAGCCACAAGTTCATACCGCACCAATTCCCTGTCGGGAGAGCAGGAGAGCAAGAGGGCGCAGCCGTGAAACTCATTGGTTCGCAATTCAAAAAAAGATCGGGATCCGACTCGAATTTTCTTTATATGACCGTCTATTACAGGACTCATTTATACGCTAAGGCTACCCTGCCGCGCAGGATGTCAATAAATTGGAGAACAGTGGAGGTACCGGGAATGAAGAATCTATCCGAATCCGCGAAGAAAAAGGCCGATAAAATCGGCGAAGCCATCCTGACGGCGCTCCAGGCGACCAGCGTCCAGTACGCGGCAAGCTACAAGGGGGAAATCGTCGCCTCCGGCTCGGTGGGCAGGTATAACCGGGAGGAGAGCCGCTCCCTGAGCAAGGACGACATGTATGGCGTCGGCTCGACCAGCAAGATGTTCGTTACGGCGTCGGCCATGCTCCTTTCGGATCAAGGGCTGCTGGATATCGACGAGCCTTATAAAAACTACGTCCCCGAGTTTGAAATGGCCGATCCCCGTTATGTTAAAATCACCGCACGGCACCTGATGAACCATGCCTCCGGCATTTACGGCACGCATTTCAAGGGCGCTTTCCTGTTTGAGGACAACAACACCTTCGCGCACGACAACCTGCGGGAAGCCCTGAAAACCGACAGGCTGAAGTACGACCCTGGCACCTTCTCCGAATACTGCAACGACGGCTTCCAGCTGCTGGAGATTCTTGTGGAGCGCGTCGGAGGCCTGCCCTACAACGAGTTTTTGAAGAGGAATTTCTTTGAGCCTCTGGGCATGCGAAACACCGTGACGCCGCTGGACGACTATGACTGCACCCGCATGGTCAAATGCGCCGCGCCCCAGATTTATGACGGCGATTTGCCCTACGAAACGGTCAACCTCATCGGCACCGGGGGCATTGTCTCCACCGCCGAGGACCTGTGCCGCTTCGGCCGGGCGCTCATGGGCAAGCAAATCCTCTCGGAAAAAGCGGCGAAAATGATGGCCGCCAAGGAGTATGAGTCCAGCGCGTTCTGGCCTGTGGATGAGGAAGAGGACAACCTTTTCGCCTACGGCCTCGGCTATGACCACGCCCACGTCCCGCCCTTTGACAAGGTGGGCTTGCAGGCTCTGTGCAAGGGCGGCGACACCCTGCATTATCACGCCTCCCTCATCGTCATCCCCGAAGCGGACCTCGCGGCTGCCGCCGTTTCGGCGGGCGGATTCTCCTTTGCCGACTACTGCCTGGCCATAGAGCTGTTGAAGGACGCCTGCTTGGAATACGGGCTGGTCAAAGAGTTTCCGCCCGCCAAGTCCTTCGAAGCGCCGGAGCCGCAGGATGTTCCCGCCGAACTGAAGCAATACGAGGGCCTTTACGCCGCGCGGGATAAATTTGCCGATGTTCAGATCAAGGACGGCGCCATCGAGCTGGAGGCCCTGCTCGGCGGCCTGATCCCGCCGCAGAAATACGTCTATGCCGGGAACGGCCGGTTCGTCGGCCCGGACGGCAAAAACGCCGTGCACTTTGTGGAGGTGCGGGATGATCTGACCTTCCTCCAGGGCGACATCGCCATTGAAATACCCGGGGTCGGCATGGTGCAGTGGAAGGCCTTCCTGTATCAGAAGCTGGAGAAGAACCCGGTCAACGACGCCGTTGCCGCAGTCTGGAAGGCGCGGGACGGCAGGAAGTATATCCTGGTCAACGACTTTGCCAGCTCCATGAATCTTTTGGCCCTCGGCGACAGCCTCCTGATGAAGCTGGCGGTCAACGCTGAGTACGGATATGCCGGGGGCGGCGCAAAAATCGTGGATGAAAACTATGCCGAAAACGCGCTCTGCTTCCGCGATGTGTGCGACTATCGGTTCTATGAGCAGGACGGCGCGGAGTACCTCGCCGTCAGCGGATACGTCTATATGGATGCCTCCGCCATCCCGCAGCTCAAGACCGACACGACGTCGGTCACGATCGGGCCGAAGGGGTACGCGCGGTTTTTCACGGTGGACGACGCCGCCGCGGGCAAAACCATCGCGGTAAAGACGCCCGCGACCGGCGCTTTCGGCGCGTACGGGGAGGCGGGCGAAGCGCCGCATCTCCCCCTGAAGACCCTTTCGACCGTGATGGGCGGCAAGCCGATTGAGCTGGCCGAGGGCGATACGCTCGCCTTTGCCGGCAATCCGGGCGATTCCTTTGAAATCGAGCTGAAATAGGCAGGCGCGCCCGGGGCTGTCGCAAAGGAGCGCCTGGCGAAGCGCCATGCGACAGCCCCGTTATTCTCAGGCGGCGCTATGACGAGGCGGGCAGAATGGAAAAATACCATCCTTTGGATATTCCGCGTTCGGCTTACGGGATGATGCGCTTCCCGGAGGATCGAGCGGGGCGCATTCAGGCTATCGCTGCCGAAGCGGTCGCAAACGGAACGTGGCTCCATGCCCAGGAGGTTCCGCTTGATATGGATAGCGACTATTTCTGGGCGTATTGGCTCAATAAGACGAAAAAGCCGATAAGAAAACCCTTGCTTGGGCACGAAACGCTGGAAACGGAATTCTCAAGTTGCGTCGGAACGCACTTCGAGCTCAACGGCGGCGCCAAGCAGAGAAGCCTGTCATTGTGCGTTGCCGGCGACCTGATGTGCACCAAAGGGCTTGAACGCTCCGGCGGGCGCTTATATGAGGGCGTTGCGGATATCATATTCGGCGCGGACGTGCGCTTCGCCAATCTGGAATCGACTTTTCCCGCCGGGGAAGTGGAAGAGACGACATTCGGCGGCGGCGAGACCCCGAAAATAAACCTTACGCCGGCTCAGTATCGGACGCTGACTGCGCACAGGGGCATGAAATATGATATCGTGCAGCTCGCCAACAACCATATCCTCGACTGCGGCGAAGAAGGGATAAACGCGACTCTCAGCCATCTCGATTCGGACGGCATACGCCATGCGGGGATCAATAAAACCGTGGAGGATGCTTCCCGCGCCGCGATCATCGAAAAGTGCGGCTTTCGCATCGGCTGGGTGGCTCACACGGATTCCGTAAACTTCAGACCGCTTCCGAAAGAAAAGCCGTGGCTTGTCAACATGACGCCTTTTCTCATAGAAAAGGATCCGGATCTGACCCAAATCCTGCGGCAGATCGACGATTGTAAGCGGCAAGAATGCGATGTGGCCGTCGTATCGGTGCACTGGGGGCTGGAATTTGAGGCTTACCCGCATCCGCAGCAGAGGCAATGGGCCCGGATGTTCGCCGACGCGGGAGCGGACATCGTCATCGGGCACCATCCGCACGTGATTCAGTTTTCAGAAATCGTGCACCCCCAAAGCCGGCCGCAAAAGGACGTGCCCGTGCTGTACAGCCTTGGGAACCTTACGCCGGTGTTTTCCTGCCCTGAATCCGCACTGAGCTTGATCGGATTGTTTGAGCTCGAACGAAGGGGAGGGGAAACGGCGGTCATCGGGCTTGAACTGCTGCCCGTAGCGCTCGTGCAAAGCGGCGCCGGGGGCGGCGGCGTGCTGAAGCTGAAAACGCTGCGAAGATTAAACAGCGCTCCGCTCGAAAAAGACATGAGGGAATACGTCGACGATATGGCCGGTTACGCCGATCTCATACTCGGACCGTCGTGGCGGCAGGAACCTCGAACCGGCGGCGGATGAGCGGTATTCAGAAAGCAAACGGAGCGAGGCGATATGATTGATACGACGCGTTTCACGCAAATGAAAAGGGACAAGCCCTTCACTCCGCTGGGCGAGTTGGTCTATCTCTACCTCTATGAGGAAATCATCCGGATGAATCTTCTTCCGGGAACCAAGCTGAATGAAAGCAGGCTGGCCGACGAACTGGAAGTGAGCCGGACCCCGGTAAAATACGCGCTGAATCGGCTCAGCGACGAGCTTTTGGTGACGAAAACCGAGGGGAAGCCGATGATGGTCTCCCCCATGAACAAACAGGACACGAAAAAACTCCTTGAAGCTTGCGTTGCAATCGAGAGCAAAGCCGCGCGGCTTGCCGCAAGCCGCATTGCGCAGGAGCAGTTGGAGCATATGGAGGAGCTGGCGAGGGAATGCAGAAGAACCGTGGAAAACGAGCGCTTCGCGGACCATGCCGGCTGCGACCACGCCTTCCATTGCGCGTTGATCGCGGCTGCCGACAACAATTATCTATTCGATATGTATAAAATCATCGAGAGCCGGCTGCTTCACAACCGCCATTTTATGCTCAACAGCATCAGGCGGGACCGGCTCAAGGCGATTTTAACGACAGCCTCGAGGCATCATGACGCGGTGCTCAACGCCCTCAGGCTGGGCTTTGGCGACATTGCTGCCTCCGAGATCGAGCAGGATATCAACGGCATGAGCGAAATCTTCGGCGAGTGGAAGTAGGGAGGGGAAAACCGTCTGGCGGCGGAAAATGCAGCGGAACGATAAAACGGAACTCGTGACCGCAAAAAAAGACAATTTAAGGCCATTCGGGGCCGAACTGCTTTTTTTTAGACGCAATTGGGACAATGATGTATCATTATACCCACAGCGGGTTGACAACAATAAATTATGTTAGGAGAAAGCAAGATGAAACGGACACTGACGTTGCTTCTGGTTGCGGTCATGTGCTTTTCCACGTTGATGGCTTGCGCCAAAGATGCGGGGGGCGCGAAAACCAAGGATACCCTGATATTGGGCACAGGCATCGACGTGGGCTCTTTCGCCTCCACGGAGCGCACATCCTCGGGCGATACCCTTGTCCAGGCCGCGATTTACATGAATCTGTTCCGCGTTTCTTATCCCGACCGGGTGATTAAATCCGAAGCCTGCGTCAGTTGGGAAGCAGCGGATGATGCCAAGACCTTCACCTTCGTCATCAAGGACGGCATCAAATTCCATAACGGCGCGGTTCTGACGGCGGATGATGTCGTCTATTCTATTGAGCAGTGCAAGGTGACTCTCTCTCAGATGGGTTGGTCGGGCAATTTGGATACCATCACGGCCCTGGATGAGAAAACTGTGCAGGTCAAGCTCCTCGCGCCTTGCGCGGATTTCCTGTACATTGCCGAGATTCCGCTGCTCCATCAGAAGACGACCGAGGAGGCCGGTGAAAACTTCCGCACGAACCCCGTCGGCTGCGGTCCGTATATGTTGGTCAGCCATGAAGCCGGCTATCAGGTTACGCTCAAGGCGTTCGATGATTACATCATGGGCAAGCCCTATTTTGAGAACCTGATCTACCGCGTGATCGCCGATCCCTCCGCCGCTTTGATGGCGTTGGAAGCGGGCGATATCGACGCGGTCATCAGCTCCGCTTACTCCGAGTTGAACAGGATCAAGGCCAACGACAAGCTCAGCATCGTCACCGGCACGTTCGGCCTGGACGCGTTGGTTATAAACCATAGAATCGAACCCTTCGACGATTTGAACGTCCGCTTGGCGATCAACTACGCCATCAACAAGCAGCGGTGTTCCGAAGCGATGTATGAAGGGCTGCCTTCCATCGCTACTTCCCACATATCGGTCGTCAGCGACGAGCGGCTGGTCGGCTATCCCTATGATCTGGAAAAGGCCAAGGACTATCTGGCCCTTGCCGGATTCCCCGATGGCGCGGGCTTCCCCGAGGTAACCATTGAGACCATCGATGCCTTCAGCGATTACGCGCAGGTTATACAGAGCAACCTCGGCGATCTGGGCATCACGGCGAAAGTCCAGGTCAACGAGGCGAACTCCTACATCAGCCGGATGATGGCCGGCGAGGTCGCCCTGGGCGTCATGAGCTATGGCCTGGGTTATCAGCCTTCGCAGTACGCCGTCATGCTGACAACCGGCGCGCCCTTTAACTTCACCGGTTACGGCAATGCCGAGGTCGACCGCCTGCTCGCCGAGGCGAATCAGGAAATCGACGATGCCAAGCGCCACGATTTGTATGTCGAGGCCTGCCTGATCATGGAAAGGGACGCCGTCTACGGGCTGATCGGCTATCAGCAGATACTCTTCGTCTATAATTCCGATCTGCTGGTCGAGGATATGACCGAAACCTTCCTGATGCCTCAGTTCACCAGAATGAAATAAGGAACCTGAAGCGGGCCGCGACTGCGGAGTAAAAATTGAGCCGTTGCGGCAGGTTGGGCGCCTGCCGCAACGCTGATAAGAGGAGTTCTGCGCATCATGTACAAGTATATCCTCAAGCGATTGCTGTTGCTTATCCCAACGCTTCTGGGCGTCGTCCTCATCGTATTTTCCATTATGGCGCTCATCCCCGGCACGCCGGGCAGGCTCATTCTGGGCAGTTTCGCGGCACAGGAAGCCGTCGACCTGCTCAACGAGGAACTGGGCTACAATCGTCCCTTTGTCGTGCGTTTCGCCGATTACACCCTCAACGCCGTGTGCGGGAACTTCGGCAATTCCTATCTCACGCGGAAGCCGGTCATTGGCGAAATAGCCGCCAGATTCCCTACGACCCTCAAAATCGCAGTTATTTCCGTGGTGTTTTCCGCGCTGCTGGGGATACCCATGGGCATATTGTCGGCGGTCAAGCAGTATTCCTCCGTCGATATCGTGAGCACCGGAGTCGCCATGTTCCTGGCAGCCATCCCCGCGTTTTGGCTTGGACTCATGCTGATCATGGTCTTTTCGCTCCGCTTGGGCTGGCTGCCCACCAGCGGGATCGGTTCCGTTCGCCATTATGTGTTGCCGACCGTTACCATGTGCCTGCCCGGCGCGGCTTCCATTATGCGAATGACCCGCTCGACCATGCTCGAGACCATCAGGCAGGATTACATCCGCACCGCACGGGCCAAGGGCGCCTCGGAAAAACGCGTCGTTTTCAACCACGCCCTGAAAAACGCCCTGCTGCCCGTCATCACCTCCCTGGGCCTGCGCTTTGGCGTCATGCTGGGCGGCACCATCCTCATCGAAGCGGTTTTCGGCATGCCGGGCCTCGGCACGCTGGTGGTCAACGCCATTCGCCAGAAGGACATCCCGCTCGTCATGGGGACGGTCATTTTCTTAGCCGTGCTCTTCTGCCTGATCATGCTTGCGGTCGATTTGATCTACGCCTATATCGATCCGCGCATCAAGGCGAAATACATCAAGTAAGGTGGGTCGGACATGTCACAAGTGAATGAACTTCTGCGCCGGAAAAAAAAGAGCCGCGCCAAAGAAATATGGCGAAGAATGAAGAAAAACCGCCTGGCGATGGTCGGGCTGGTTATCATCGCCATTTTTTCGCTGGCCGCCCTTTTCGCCGACGTCATCGCGGATTATGACGGTCAGGCGCTCTATCAGGGCTACGACCGGCTCCTGAAGCCCTCGGACAGCCACTGGTTCGGCACCGATCACCTTGGGCGGGATGTCTTTGCCCGCATCGTCCACGGCGCCCGCATCTCATTGACGCTCGGCCTTTCCACCACGGCCATCTCGCTGATCCTGGGCGGGTTGCTGGGTGCGGCGGCCGGTTATTTCGGCGGCAAGGTGGACAATTTGGTGATGCGGATCATGGACATGCTCCTGTGCATCCCGGCCATCCTGCTGGCGCTGGCCATCATCGCTGCTTTGGGCACCAGCATGCTGAACCTGCTCATCGCCATCACGGTGGCCAGCGTGCCCGGCTTTACGCGGATCGTCCGCTCGTCCATCCTCTCGGTCGTGGGGCAGGAGTATATCGAGGCCGCCCAGTGCTGCGGCATGAACGATTTGAGCATCATCGTGCGGCACATCATCCCCAACGCCATCGGCCCCATTATCGTCGAGGCCACCATGACCGTGTCGGGCATGATCATAACGGCCTCCAGCCTGAGCTATTTGGGCATGGGCATCCAGCCCCCCCGGCCCGAGTGGGGCGCCATGCTTTCCGAGGGCAAGGACCATATGATGAACAATCCCTATCTGGTGCTTTTTCCGGGCATATGCATCGTGCTGGCGGCGCTGGCGCTCAATCTCTTAGGCGACGGGCTCCGGGATGCTCTGGACCCGCGCCTGAAGAATTAGGAGGGCGCCATGAGCAACGAGCTGCTGAACATCCAAAACCTCCACGTGGAATATCGCACCGATTTGGAAACGGTCTATGCCGTAAACGGCATCAGCCTGACCCTGGACCGGCGCGAGACGCTGGGCCTTGTGGGCGAAACAGGCGCGGGCAAAACGACGACGGCGCTTTCCGTGCTGCGCCTGCTGCCCGAACATACGGGGCGCATCACCGCCGGAAAAATCATCTTCGACGGTCGGGATGTGCTGGACTTTTCCGAAGGGGAGATGCAGGCCACCCGGGGCGAGCGCATCTCCATGATATTTCAGGACCCCATGACCTCGCTCAATCCTGTGATTCCCGTCGGCCGGCAGATTGCCGAAGCGCTTCGATTGCACAACAGCAAGGGCCGCTCTCGGGAGGAAATCGACGCGCGGGTGGATGAAATGCTGGATATGGTGGGCATCCCTCACCGCCGAAAGAACGAATACCCCCATCAGTTTTCGGGCGGCATGAAGCAGCGCGTCGTCATTGCCATAGCATTGGCCTGCGACCCCGAGCTGCTCATCGCGGATGAACCGACGACCGCTCTGGATGTTACGATCCAGGCGCAAGTGCTCCAGATGATGAACGAGCTCAAAAACCGACTGGGCACTTCGATGATACTCATTACGCACGATCTGGGCGTGGTGGCCGCGACCTGCGATAAAGTGGGCATCATGTACGCCGGAAAGCTCATTGAGTACGGCATGGCGGAGGACATTTTCGAGGGCCCGGCCCATCATCCGTATACCATCGGGCTGTTCGGCTCCATCCCCAATCTGGATGCGGCCGAGGCGCGGTTGCGGCCCATAGACGGCCTCATGCCCGATCCGACGAATCTGCCTTCCGGCTGTGCCTTCCATCCCCGCTGCCCCGAGTGCGCCGATATTTGCACGACGGAAGCGCCGCCGTGCGTAAGCCGGGGCAATCACCTCATCTGGTGCCACCACAGGGCGGGGGAGGAGACGAAGAATGGCTGATTTCATTTTGGAGACCCGCGGCCTTAAAAAGTATTTTAGGACCTCCGCCGGCCCACTGCACGCCGTGGATGACGTTTCCATCGCCATTGCGCGGGGAAAGACCTTAGGGGTGGTGGGCGAGTCGGGCTGCGGCAAATCGACTCTGGGCCGGACGGTGCTCCGCCTGCTGGAACCCACCGGCGGCGAAATTTGGTTTGACGGGGAAAACATCAGCGGCTATACGAAAAAGCAGATGAAGAAGCTGCGCCCCAAGATGCAGATGATTTTCCAGGACCCCTTCTCCAGCCTCAACCCTCGCCTGGCTGTCATGGAGCTTATTGCGGAGCCCATGCTGTTCACCCCGGGCTTCGGCACGAAGGCTGAAATTTATGAGCGTGTCCAAAGCCTGATGGACACAGTGGGTCTGGCGCGGCGCCTTGCTTATTCCTACCCCCACGAGCTGGACGGCGGGCGGCGGCAGCGCATCGGCGTGGCCCGCGCCTTGGCGCTGAATCCCCGGTTTATTGTCTGCGACGAACCGGTGTCGGCATTGGATGTCAGCATACAGGCGCAAATACTCAATCTGCTCATGGACCTTCAGCAGCAGTTCGGCCTGACCTATATGTTCATCACCCACGACTTGAGTGTGGTCAAGCACATCAGCGACGAGATCGCGGTGATGTATCTGGGCAACTGCGTCGAGCGCGCCGCCGCGTCCGATCTGTTTGAATGCCCGAAGCATCCGTATACGAAAGCGCTCCTGTCGGCCATTCTCAGGCCCGATCTCAAGTCCCGCGGCCGGATACAGGATATCATCCGGGGAGAGGTAACCAGCCCCATCAATCCGCGTCCCGGCTGCCGCTTTGCCCCGAGATGCCCGCATTCCGGCGAGGAATGCATGAACCAGGACATTCCTCTCAAGTTGATCGGAACGGACCATTGGGTGGCTTGTGCAAAGGCAGGGGAAGAAAACCGATGAGCGATTGCAGTTTTCTCAACGACGGAATCGTCATCCTTGCGGCTCCTCCCGAAATGATCGACATCATCAGCAACGGCTACAAGTCGGGCAATATGCGGGCCGTGGGCGATTTATACCTGCCCTCCATGCGGGCGCAGGGCATCACCGCTTTGATTCTGCCTCTATGGATCGGCGGCAAGGAAGCGGCCGACAACCTGATGGAAACCATGAAGCTGGCCAGCGCGCTCCATGCCGAAACGGCGCAGGAAGGCAGCGGCATTCTCCTCGTAAGAAACGGCGACGATATCCGCCTGGCAAAAAGCACGGGGCAAATCGCTTTGATCCTCGCGGCCCGGGATGCCGGCGTTCTGGAGGACGCCCCGGGAATGTTGAACCTTTTTTATCAGATCGGGGCGCGGATCGTCTGCCTGGCCGGCATTGCGGCGCAGGCAAGGCTTGCCGCGCTGGCCCACGAGCTGAATATGGTCCTCAACATCGGCGTGGGGGAGCTGACGGAGTATCTGCCCAAAACAAGGCCCTATCTGGCGTCCTGTTACATCGAGGAGGGGGAGCGCATCCCGGTAGAGGATATTGCTTCAACCGCTTCGCACGGCGGCCTCATATGCATGGGGGACAGTGCTCTATGGGCAGGCAACAGCAGGGAAGCGGCGGACCGTATACTCGATTTTGCGAGGATTGCCGGGGCCAACAAGGTCTGCCTTCGATTTGGTTGCGATAAAAACCTTCGCCTGACTCCCGGCAAGCTGGCGTCCGCCCTTTTCAGCGCAGGACTGAGCAAAGAGGAGATCCAGGATATCTTTGGCCTCAATATCCTTCGCCTGCTTGATCGCGTTCTAACATAATTCGGAGGAAATAAGAATATTATGAAAATTACGGGAATTACGTCGGAGAAGGTCTGTCTGGAGCTCCTCAGGCCGTTTACGATCGCCATCGGCACGATTTCGAAAGTCGATACGGTGATCGTAAAGGTGGAGACCGACAAAGGGATCACGGGCCATGGGGAAGGCACAAGCGTTCCCTTCGTAACGGGCGAGACGCCGGAGATCATCCGGCTTGCAGTCGCCGCGATGGGCGAAGCGCTTTTGGGGCTCGATCCGTGGAGCATCGGCCACATCCACCGCGTTATGGATGAGACCGTCGTTGGAAACGGCGCGGCAAAAGCCGCAATCGACATTGCCCTGTATGACATTATGGGCAAAGACGCGCGCCTGCCCTTATATAAGCTGCTCGGCGGGAATTGCGCGGCCTGCGAGACCGACCAGACGATCGGGATCGATGCGCCCGCGGCAATGGCTGAGGCCGCGAAGTCCATCGCGGGCCAGGGATTTCGCCAGATCAAGATCAAGGCGGGCATCCGCCCAAGCGAAGATATAGAGGCGATCCGCCTGATTCGGGAAGCGGTCGGTCCGGACATTCATTTGAAGGTGGACGCGAACCAGGGCTGGTCCGCCGGGGACGCGGTAATCACCATCGCAAAAATGGCCGAATACGGCGTGGAATTGGTGGAGCAGCCCGTGCGGGCATGGGATTTGGACGGACTCGCCTATGTGCGCTCGAAATCCCCCATAAAGATCATGGCCGATGAAAGCTGCTTTACCCCGCAGGACGCCCTGCGGCTCGTCAAACGCGACGCGGCGGATATGCTCAACATCAAGCTCATGAAGTGCGGCGGCCTCTACAGGGCCATGCAGATCAGCGCAATCGCCGCCGCCGCCGGCATTCCGTGCATGCTCGGATGCATGTTTGAAAGCAACATCGCGATTGCGGCGGGCGCGGCGCTGGTCGCCTCGAATCCGAATTTCCACTACGGCGACCTCGATTCCTTCATGTCTTTTAAGGACGATGGGATGATCGAGGGCGGGTTCGACTTTGACTGTCCCGTGATCCGCCTGACGGATGAACCGGGACATGGGGTGAGGGTTCATTTGTAACGGGCATTTTGAACGGCGCCGCGATGGCTTCTTGCTTTTGCCGCTTACATTTTAACCTGAGGAAGTGCGATCATGATTACACTGTCATCACAACGGGTTCAGGCCCTCGATAAATTGCTCAAAACCGTCATGAGGGACGGCAAAGCCGTGGGACTGGCCGTGTCGGCCTTTGATTCCGAAGGGAATATCCTCTACGAACGCTTTGAGGGCTATCGGGATCGCGAAAAAAAGCTGCGTCTGGATGAGAACACCGTGCTGGGGCTTGCTTCCATCACCAAATCCTTTACGGCGCTGGCTATTATGCAACTGGCTGAGAAAGGTCTTTTGGATCCCTCTGCCCCCGTGCAGCGCTATGTGCCTGAATTCAGGTATCCGGATATAACAATCAGCCATCTGTTGAGCCACAGCGCCGGCTTTTTCCCTTTGAGCCGGATGCTGGTAAACGATGTGGCGGCCGATATGGGCCTGAGCTATTCGAAGGACGGCGAACTGGCGCGCCATTCCGGCCTGGCCAGGGAAAGCGCGCGGCGGCTTATCGAGAGCATGAACAGCGAGGACGTTATGATCGGCCCGCCGGGGGACTGCTTCAGCTACAGCAACGACGGTTTCGCGCTGCTCAGCGACATCGTCATGCGCGTCGGCGGCGCGCCCACCTATGCAGAATATCTTCAGGACAACGTTTTATCGCCTTTGGGCATGGTCCGCAGCGGCTGCGACTTTGAGTGGCCGGGCGAGGAAAACATCACGAAACTCTATCAGATGGAAGACGGGGTGATGAGCGATCGCCACGATTTCTACGATTTGGCTTTTGCCCTGATGGGCGAGGGCAACATGCGCTCCACCATCGCGGATATGCGCCGCTATGTGCGCATGTATCTGAACCGCGGCATGGGACCTGAAAGCCGCTTCATCAGCGCCCGAAACATCGAGGCGATGACGCGGCCGCGGCAGGTCAGCGGCCTCAATGAGTATTACGGCTACGGCTTGAATATCGAACCCGAGGGAGATATGACCCTCATCAGCCACGGTGGCAACTTGACCGGCGTGTCTTCCCAGATCGTTTGGAGCTATGAAACGGGCGTCGGCGTCGTTGTCATCAGCAATACCTCCAATGTGCCGGTCAGCCGGGTGAGCACGGCGGTGATGCGCGCCTGCGCCGGCATGTCGCCTGTGGCCCGCACGGTCGCCCCGGCGATTCATTCGTGGCCTGAAGCACTGTTGAACAGCGCACGGGGGGAGTATGTTTCCCGGGAGGGAATGACCCTCAAGCTGGACGTGCGGGAAGGCATGCCGGTTCTCTTGCTCAATGGCGACGAGGTAAAGACGACAATCGCCAACGCGTATATGCTCAAGATGCGTTATTTCGCCTTGGATCTGACGATTCGGTTGTGTCTGGACGATAACGGCGAGGTTTGGGCGTTGGACGCCGGGCTGCGCATTATTCCGAAGTCCCGCTGATCCCGGGAGTGAAAAGCGGACGGATATGCAATCCATACTCGCGTCAAGGACAATTTGAAAGGTTTATCTGTTCAGGTTGATCGCTTTCAGGTATAGTTTTTTTGCTTTACCCAAGCGGAGGACAGCCATGCCGGAGGGCGGCCCGAGCGCCGCACGGGGTTTGCGGAGCCGGACGGGGCGGAGTGTGATCCGCCTCGCTAAATTTGATTTGTATGGGGTACACCCCGGAGACCCCTTTCTTTTCAATAGGCAACTTTAGGTATTGGATGCCTTAAAATATCATCGTATTTCATGTTGAAGAAACAGTTGATGTGATGTACTATAAAACATTAATAATAGTACAGCTACGACCAAGAGCAGCGAAATGATAAGCAGATCGGAACAATAGCGAAAGATACACCACAGATTGCGTAATCCTTGGAGGTGATGTAAATGGGATTCAAAATAATCGTGGACAGTTGCTGTGACATGAACACGGAAATGAAGGGAGATATTGCTTTCGTCAATGTCCCCCTAAACATCAAATGCGGGGATAACATCTTTGTCGATGATGATACTCTGAACCAAGCAGAACTGCTCAAAGCAATGAAACAGAGTGAAGCGGCCCCTACTACGTCCTGTCCCTCGCCTCAGGCATATTTGGATGCCATGGAGGGATCGGAGAATGTATATGTAGTCACTCTCTCCGACCTTCTCAGCGGCTCCCATAACGCGGCGCAAATCGCCCGCACGATGTTGGAAGAAGAGAAACCGGAGGTAAACGTTCACGTTTTCAATACGCGCTCCGCCTCTTCCGGGGAGACCCTGGTGGCGCTTAAGATCAAAGAACTGGCGGAAAAAGGCGTTTCTTTTAAAGAGGTCGTGCAAAAAGTAGAACAGTTTATCGGTCATATGCGGACGCTCTTCGTTTTGGAATCATTGGAAAACCTTCGTAAAAACGGGCGTTTGGGAAAGCTTCAGGCAATGTTGGCGGCAGCATTGCGAATCAAGCTCCTTCTCCACGGCAGTCCGGAGGGTGAGATCGGCTTGTTGGATAAGGCTCTGTCAATCAAGCAGGCTCTCAACAAGATGATATCTTATATTGTCGCTGACGGAAGCTACAATGGAAAGACGCTCGTTATCAGTCATTGTAATTGCTATGACAGGGCTTTCTGGCTGAAAAGTCAGATTGAGCGGCTCTGTGATTTTGCAACTATTTTGATTGTAGAAACTCGGGGTATAGCCACGGTTTACGCCGACAATGGCGGTATCGTATGTGCTTATTAGTCTTTTCTTCCAATGCAGCAGCGAAACCAGTGCTTCGTCGAGCTTTGCGGGATGTATTTTATGCAAAAACCAGACAACGTCTATAGTTTTTAGCGTTTCGTATAAAAGTGAACGATTCCCCCTCAAAGTTTCAAACTCCAAAGATGAGTTTTTCGTTTTGTACAGGCGGCCTGAGTATACGGGTTCCGATATATAACGCGATTCCTAGGCCTTGCAACCCATCCTTTCTGGTGCTTCAATGGATTCCAACATGTATTGTGATATCCATTCCATGCAAAAAAACCGACCGGACTACTGATCTTCGTTTGCGTTTTGGCTTATTCCCTGTTCAGTTTGGCATAGGTTTTTTCTAAAAACCGCTTTTCATCGATGATATACCGCGTGTGTGTACCATTGCCCACAGGTTCCTTCTCGTCTTTTGCCTCCACGTCGAACTCAATGCGTTTGCCATCCAGTTTTGTCACGGTGGCCGTGACGGTCACTTTCATGCCGATGGGCGTGGCGGCCGTGTGAGACACGGCGACGCGGGTACCCACTGTCGCTTGCCCCGTCGTCAGATGCGGCTGCACGCAGTTTGCCGCCGTTTGCTCCATCAACATAATCAGCATAGGCGTAGAAAATACGTCCACATGACCGCTGCCTACGTTTTTGGCCACGTTGGTTTCATCGACGACGACTTCGCCGGTGCAATGCATCCCTACTTCGATCGCCATTTCCATTCCTCCTTTTGTTCGCGCCGCGCGGCTTATGAGGCAGCTTTTCCGCATTTTTCTACGTTTTGTAAAATGCCGTCTAAAGCCTGCTTGAAAGCTTCAAATACCTCCGGGTCCAAATTCGCGACAACATCCTTATTGGCTTCGCGAATCACCCGCTCAATGTCGTCCTGCAGCGCGGCGCCGGCGGGTTTGATGCGAATATCCACCGCGCGCCGGTCCACATTGCTATGCACACGCTCTATCAGACCCTTGTCTTCCATGCGTGCAATGATGCCTGTTACGGTAGAGGAGTCCAGACACAGCGCATAGCTGATCTGGGTAGGGTTTTGGTCACCATGATCCCACAGGCACTTCAGAAGCGCATACTGCACCGGCGTGACGCCGTAAGGCGCCAACCGGCCTTTGAAATAGCCGAACACTGCATTTTGCGCGCGCGTCAGCACGTAGTTGATACATTCATTTAGTTCCATTCGTTTAATGCCCTCTTGCCCATAAATAGTACACGGCTCCGCCATGCCAATGATTTGCATACAAATATACTATCATAACCATGTAGAAAGAGGCAATATCAAATTGATTCGTCTTAAATCGCTATTTTGAACGAGGACCTGATTCTGCGTAGCATAAGGTTCTGAAACTAGGATATGCTCTTCACCGATCTACGCTATTCGTATGGTATCCGAGTGATTATTACTGGTGCCGCCTAAAAAATAACCGCGACATTTTTCCAAAACTACTTGACAAAGCTCAATAAAGCCTGCAAGATATTAATATACAAACATTATGCTAACAATAAATTGGCATGCAAAATAAAGTGAGTCCAATCATATCTGAATTAATTACCGTTCTGGAGGATTGATGATGGATTTCAAATTGAGCAAATCGCACCAATTACACCGGCAACTTTATCGGGAGTTCGCTCTGGCGGAAATCAAGCCGCTCGCGCGGGATATGGACGAAAGCGAAACCTACTCGATGGAGCTTTTGACAAAGCTGCACCGGCAGGGCTTTTTCGGCATTCCCTATAGCCGCCGATACGGCGGCGGCGGGGCGGACACGTTGGCCTATTGCCTGTGCATGGAGGAGTTCTCCAAAGTGGACGCTTCCACAGGCATCACCATTTCTGTACATACGTCCCTGTGCTGCAGCTGCATCCACGATTTCGGCAACAGCACGCAAAAGGAGGCATACCTGCGCCCGCTCCTCTCGGCGGGACATGTCGGTTGTTTCAGTCTGACGGAGCCCGGTGCCGGCAGCGATGTGGCCGCCGGAAAAACGCGCGCCGTGCGCGACGGCGAGAGCTATGTTCTCAACGGCAGCAAGGTGTTCACCACCAATTCCGGCTTTGCCGACGTGTTCGTTGTGTTTGCCGCCACAGACCGGGAAAAAGGGCCGAAGGGTATGTCCGCGTTCATCGTGGAGCGTAAAACGCCGGGGTTATCCGTGTCTGCCGATATTCCCCGCATGGGCATTCGTGCGGCGAGCAACGCGGCCGTTACGCTTGAGGATGTACGTATACCGGCCGAAAACCTGCTGGGACGCGAGGGAGACGGGTTTAAAATTGCCATGAAGGCGCTGGACGCCGGGCGCATCGGCATCGGCGCCCAGGCGGTAGGCATCGCGCAAGGGGCGCTGGACGAGGCTGTCAAGTATGTGAAGGAACGACGCCAGTTCGGACGCACGATCGCCTCCTTCCAGGCTACGCAGTTTAAAATTGCCGATATGCAGACCTATATTGACGCTGCTCGTCTGCTGGTATGGCGCGCTGCGGCAGCAAAAGACGCCGGCGAACCCTTTGGCACGCACGCGGCAATGTGCAAGCTGTTCGCCTCCCGGGTAGCTGGCGACGTAACGCGCGAGTGTGTCCAACTGCTGGGCGGCTATGGCTTCGCGCGGGAGTATTCCGTTGAGCGCATGATGCGGGACGCAAAAATCACTGAAATCTACGAAGGCACCAGCGAAGTGATGAAAATGGTCGTCGCAGGCGCAATGAATCTGAAGTGAGGGCGTATCGATGAAGATTGTTGTCTGTATCAAGCAAGTGCCGGATATCGCCGAAGCGCAACTGGATCCGAAGACGAACACGTTGATCCGCGAGGGTCTGCCAAGCATCATTAACCCGGACGATAAAGCCGGGCTGGAGGCGGCGTTCATGCTGAAGGAGGAAGGGCTGGACGTTGCGGTGTGTGCCGTTTCAATGGGGCCGCCCCAGGCGGAGATGGCCTTGCGCGAAGCGCTTGCAATGGGCTGCGACGAAGCGGTTCTGGTATCCGGCCGGGAATTTAGCGGAAGCGACACGTATGCCACCGCCACCATTTTGGCAGCGGCTATCAAAAAACTGGGGTTTGATCTCGTGATCGCCGGACAGCAGGCCATAGATGGGGATACGGCGCAGGTAGGCCCGCAGATAGCCGAGCGGCTGGGTGTTCCGCAGGTGAGTTATGTGCAGAATTTACAGTTGGAGGATGGCGCCATCTTGGCAGAACGCCAATTCGAGGAGTGCCATCACCTGCTCCGGGCAAGACTGCCCTGCCTGGTTGCGGTTTTAGCCGAGCTGGCCAAGCCGCGTTACATGAGTGTCTCCGGCATTCAGGCCGCCTTCGAGCGGGATATCCGCATCCTGAGCTTCAGCGACCTCGCCGATTCCCTCGATCCGGACTGGATCGGGCTTGCAGGCTCGCCGACCAACGTGGTGAAAAGCTTCGCGCGGCCGCCTAAAGCGCATGGCGTGCAGTTGAACGATTTGTTGCCCGTCGAGGCCGCCGAGACGATCGCGGACAAACTGGCGGCGCTGAACATACTTTAATGACCCGTTAAATGGAGAGGTGCATATGAGCCGGGATATTTTTGTTTTTGCCGAGCAGCGCGGCGGAAAATTACAGAAGGTTGGGTGCGAGTTGTTGGGCGAGGCCGCGCGGCTGGCGATTGAGCTCGGCGAACAGGTAACGGCGGTGCTCGCAGGCGACAATGTAGCTTCCCTGGCGGACGAACTGACCGTTTTCGGGGCGCATAGGGTTGTTCTGGTGGAGGACCCGGCGTTGGAGCCATATATGACCGAGCCATACACAAAGGCGGTGGTTTCAGTTGTTCGCGCGTATGACCCGTCCATTGTGCTATTCGGAGCTACTTCCATCGGACGCGACTTGGCGCCGCGGGTGGCAGCCCGCATCCATACGGGCTTGACGGCGGACTGCACCGACCTTGCGATCGACCCGGAGAACCGCTTGCTGTTGATGACCCGTCCAGCTTTCGGCGGTAACATCATGGCTACCATCATCTGCCGGAACTACCGCCCGCAGATGGCCACCATCCGTCCCGGTGTGATGCCGATGCCGATTCCCGATGAAAGGCGAACCGGCGAAATCATCCGTCATGCGGTGACGTTTACTCCTGCGGATCGAAATGTGGAGCTCGTGGAGATCGTTCGGAATCAGACGAAATCCGTCGATATCACTGCGGCTAAGGTGATTGTGGCGGGTGGTCGTGGCGTGGGCGGACCTGAGGGCTACGCCATGCTGCAACAGCTAGCCTCGGCTCTGGGCGGCGAGGTAGCCGCCTCCCGGGTGGGGGTAGATAGAGGATGGATCGGAAAAACTCGCCAGGTAGGTCAGACCGGTAAAACGGTACGCCCCGTCGTTTACATTGCCTGCGGCATCTCGGGGGCGATCCAACATCTAGCCGGCATGCAGAATTCGGGCACCATCATCGCGATCAACAAGGACCCCGATGCGCCGATCATGGCCGAGGCGGATCTCGCCGTCACGGGCGACTTGAGAGAGATTGTGCCGAAGCTGCTCCAAGCAGTGGAAAGATATAAAGTAGAGGAAACATCTGGTTGCGCCCGTTAAACACATTCCGTATACTAGGCCTCGTAGGCCATTCACAAAAACATCCAAACAGCGGAAGGAGGAAAACCATGAAAGCATCGACAAGAACATTGGCAATCGCACTGGCATTTCTGATGGTATTCCTGAGCGCATGTACCGGCAATGAGGGAGGAGCTGACGTAAGCGAAACCTCTACGCCACCGCCTGTTTCCAACGAATCGCCTGCATCTGGCGGCAAGGTAGGAGACGGTGTCAATGTGGCTATGATCTCCGGTCTCGGCGGCTTTGGCGATGGTGCCATCAACGACGCGGTGTTGGGCGGCCTGCAAAAGGCATCGGAGGAGCTGGGCTTTGCCCTGACCTACTCGGAGGCGCTCACACCGGTGGACTACGAGCAGCTGCTGATCGAATACGCGGAGAGCGGCGAATACGACCTGATCTTCCTGTGCAGCTCCGACGGGCTCGATCCGGTCACCGCCGTCGGGCCCGATTATCCGGACCAGCGCTTTATCCTGTACGACGTGAAGTGCGAGGGCAACGGGCAGCTGATCTCGGAATACTTCGCCAAGAACGAGATGGGCTTCATCGCGGGCGTGCTGGCCGCGCTGATGGATGCGGAGGGCAGCGTCACCATCAACGGCGTAACCACCGAGTTCGAGCCCTCGGGCAAGATCGGCCTGGTAATGGGCGTGGAGATGCCCGGCACTGTGCCCACGTTGACCGGTGCGGCGGCCGGCATGAAATACGTGAAGCCGGATTATGAATACCTGTACGGCATTGTGGGCGGGTGGTCCGACAATGCCAAGAACAAAGAATTGGCCCTTTCCATGTATGATCAGGGTGTGAATTTCGTATTTCACAACGCGGGCGGTGGCGCGATGGGCATCATAGCCGCGGCCCAGGAGCGCGGCCGGTTCATGCTGGGGTATGACAACAATCAGACCAAATGGGATCCTACTCTGGTTATCGGCTGCACGCGCAAGCAAAACGAAGGAACGATTATGCGCGTGATGAAAGAATTCTGCGAGACTGGCAAGCTGGCATGGGGCACGGCCGAGGAGAACAACGCCAAAAACGGCGGTATATTCTTTGAGTACAACCCGGACTTCGAAGTGCCGCCCGAGGTGCAAAAGGTGCTGGAACAGGTCATCCAGGACCTGAAGGACGGCAAGATTCAGGCACCTAATACATGGGAGGAAGTGGAAGCCTTCGACGCGGTGTATGGAGGCTGAATCCTTACCGCCGCGGTGGCGTCCGCGGTTACGGGCGCCGCCGCGAAACAGCATTCCGGGGGAAAACGAGGCCGTTATGAACGACGATGTGATGATATCGGTGAAGGATTTGAGCATTCGCTTCGGTACACTCGTTGCCAATGACCATGTGACAATGGATGTGAAACGCGGCGAGATCATGGCGGTGCTGGGGGAGAACGGCGCCGGCAAAAGCACGCTGATGAAGATTCTGTACGGCCTATATACCCGTGAGAACGGCGAAATCGTCATCGACGGGCACGTAATGCCGCACAAATACGCTCCTGCCGACGCGATCCGCCTGGGCGTTTCGATGGTGCCGCAGCATTTCATGCTGGTCGACGCGTTCAGCGTGGCGGAAAACATCGTGCTGGGAGAGGAGAATCGAGTAAACCGCGTATGCGTGAGCCGGGAGAAGAACGAGCGCCGGATCAAGGCGCTGTGCGAGGAGTTCGGCATCGACATAGGGCCCGGCCAGCTGGTAAAAAACCTGTCTCTGGGCCAGAAGCAAAAGGTGGAGATCTTAAAATCCCTGTTCCGCAACACGAAGGTTTTGATTCTGGACGAGCCCACCACCGTGCTCACCCCGCAGGAGGTGGGGAGCCTGTTCGCCCTGTTGCGCAACCTGCAAAAGAAGGGCGTCACCATCATGATCATCACCCATAAGCTGCATGAGGTGCTGGCCGTCACCGATCGCATCACCGTGATGCGCCTGGGCAAAAAGGTAGCCACATTCAACACCGCGGAAACCAACGCGGCCGAGCTGTCGCGCACGATGGTGGGGCGGGATATCGTTCAAGTGCATGTGCAGCCCGACGCCGCCGAAGCGCCCGCGCCTCTCATCGCCCTGGAGCAGATCAGCACGAGAGCGATGGACGAGCGCTGCGGCCTTACGGGTTTATCCCTTGCCCTGTACCCGGGCAAGGTGGTGGGCGTGGCCGGCATCGACGGCAACGGCCAAACGGAGCTGGTCGAGGTGCTGGCCGGTGTGACGCCGATTCTCTCCGGCGCAATCCGTGTGGGCGAGACCCGGATTGCCCAAAACACGCTGGAAACCATGCGCGCCCTGGGCATCGCCATCATCCCGGAGGATCGGCAGGAACAGGGCTTGGTGCTGGATTTTTCCATCCGCGACAACATCCTGATGGGATATCTGCGCGACAACCGCTTTTTGAGGCATGGCGTGGCGTCCATGCGCAAGGTGAACGAACACGTCAAACGGATCATCGAGAAATACGACGTCCGCCCGGCGCGCCGCAGCGCGGTGTGCCGATTCGTATCCGGCGGCAACCAGCAAAAGGTGGTGCTGGGGCGCGAGCTGGAGCGCCCCGCCCTGAAGGCCGTGGTAGCGGCCCAGCCCGCGCGCGGGCTGGACGTGGGCGCCATACAGTTCATCCACGGCACGCTGCTCCGGCTGCGCAGGGAGGGCAAGGCCATACTCCTGATTTCCAGCGATCTGGACGACATTAAAACCCTCAGCGATTATATCGCGGTGATCCGCAGCGGCACCATCGTAGCCTTCAAGCGGTCTGATTCGTTCACGCGGGACGAAATCGGCCTGTTTATGGGCGGAACGCACGCAGGCGAGGTGAGCGCATGAAGCTTTCGGAGGAAACCAGGATCCGCCTGAAATGGCAGCTGATCGATCTGTCATACGTGATTATCGCCGTGGTGCTGGCGCTGGTGGTGGGCGGGATATTTCTGTTTCTGCTGGGCAATAACCCGTTCCAGGCTTACGCCATCCTGTTTTCAAAAACTTTTTCCAGTTTCGGCCAGGTGCTGCGGCGCACCATCGTATATGTTTTCACCGGCCTTGCGGTGGCTATCCCGATCAGGACCGGCATTTTGAATATGGGCGGAGAGGGTCAGGTGGCCGCGGGAGCCATGGCGGCGGCCGTGATAGGAACACTGGCCCTGCCTGGCAGTTTGCACCCGGCCGCGTGCATGCTGGCGGGCATGCTGGCGGGCGGCATGCTGGCGATCATCCCCGCTTTTTACAAAGTGCGGCTCAACTCCAGCGAGGTGGTGCCTGCGGTGATGCTGAACTACATCGTGGCTTATCTGCTGCAATACCTGACCATGTACACCTTTCGCGGCTCAGAGTACAATCCGCAGACAGCTGAAATACTGGAAAGCGCGCGCATCCCGCGTATCGGGCAGTGGTCAGTGGGCCTGTTCCTGGCCATCGCTCTGTGCGTTTTGTTCGCCTTTATCATGGGCAACACCCGGCCGGGCCTCGAAATGCGCAGTGCCGGGCTGAACCCGGTGGCTGCCCGCTACCAGGGCGTACGCGTGGGGCAGATGTCCGTTTTGGCCATCGTGCTGGGCGGCGCTATGGCGGGATTGGGCGGCTCGGTGGAGGTGCTGGGCGGACGCTATCTGTATATGGAAGGCTATTTCGCCAACTACGGCTATGACGGCATCGCCGTCTCCTACATGGCCAGGAACAACCCGCTGGGCGTCATCCTCACCGCCTTTTTGGTATCGGCGCTGAAGGTGGGGGCGCTGGCGCTGGACCGCCAAACCAACATCACCATCCACTACGCCACCGTATTGCAGGGCATGATCATCATACTGCTGGTGTGCCCGTATCTTGTGCAGTCCGTATTTGAACGCATCCGCAAATGCGCGGCGCGGCGCAAAGCCGCGGCGCGGCCCGCGCAATAAGGAGGGGACCATGGAACTGTCCACATTGGTTTCGAGCATGCTGCGCATGGGTGTCCCGCTTCTGCTGGCGTCGCTTGGCGTGTTGATGAGCGCAAAAAGCGGCATCGTGAACATGGGCATGGAAGGGAATATGCTGCTGGGCGCGTTCGTGGCGGTGTTCGTCACCGACCTCACCGGCCTGCCGATGCTGGGCCTTCTGGCGGCGGTGGTCTGCGGCATCGCGTATTCCCTGGTGCTTTCCTTTTTCATCATCAAAGGCCGGGGCAACCATGTGGTGTGCGGCTTGGGTATGAATTTCGCCGTCATCGGCATGACCACCGTGCTGCTGGATGCCATTTGGGGCGTTTCGGGCATTTCCTCCGAGGTGCCGCGCTTGCCGCAGATGGTGCTGCCGTGGCTCGGGCAGCAGTCGATCGTATCCCTGGCGATCGCGGCCGTGTCGGTGCCGGGGGTGTGGTTCCTCCTGAGCCGGATGAACATCGGCCTGCGCATCCGCGCTGTGGGCGAAAATCCCGCCGCGGCAGACTCTGTGGGCGTGGACGCGATCAAATACCAGATCATCGCGATGATGATCGCCGGAGCGCTGGGCGGCATGGGCGGCGCGGAGCTCTCCATTGGCCAGATGGGCTATTTCCTGAAACAGATGACCGCTTCAAAGGGCTTTTTGGCTTATTCCGCCGTCATCTTCGCGGGCTATCAGCCTCTGGGCGTGCTGATCGCCACGATGGTCATCGGTTTTTTGGACGCCCTGCAAATGCGCGCCCAGATGTTCCTGAACATCCCCGGGCAATTTCTGCTGATGGTGCCGTACCTGGTCACGCTGCTGGCGCTGCTGGGCGTGGGGGACCGCAAAAAACCGAAAGCGGCGGGCAAAACGTATATCAGAGGCAACTTTTAACGAAACGAAAAGGACAGCTGGAGTATGGACACAGGCAACAACATCCGCTGGCTTATGCGTCCGCGTTCCGTGGCGCTTATCGGCTGCTCGGAGCAAAACCTGGCCGGCATCGCGCTGCACAATCTGCTGCTGGCGGGCTACGAAGGAAAAATTTATCCCGTACATCCCAAGCACAAGAGCGTCCACGGGGTGGAGTGTTATCCGTCTTTGGCCGATGTGCCGGGCGAGGTGGATGCCTGCGTGGTGGCGCTGCGCAACACGCTGCTGCCCGGCTTTATCCGGGAGATGCACGCCAAAGGCGTGAAGGGCGCGGTTCTGTACGCCGCGGGATTTGGCGAAGCGGGCGAGGAGGGCCGGCTCCTGCAGCGCGAAGTGACGCAAATGCTGCGCGAAACCGGCATTGCCGCATGCGGGCCGAATTGCCTGGGATTGATCAGCCTGCATGAAAAGGCGACCCTGTACGGCGCGGATTGCGACATCCGCAGCATCGAAGGCAAGGTCGGCATCGTCTCCCACAGCGGGGCGATCTGCGTGGCGTATGCCAGCGCTGCGCGGGGCGCGGGCTTTAGTCACTTGATCTCGTGCGGCTGTGAAGCGGGCCTGTCGATGGCTGATTTCATCATCTACATGCTGGAGGACACGTGCACCGAAGCGGTGTTCTGTTTCATGGAGACCATCCGGGATGCCGCGGGCCTTGCGCGGGCCGGGCGGCTTTCGCTTGAAAAAAACAAGCCGGTGATCGTGCTGAAAACGGGCAAAAGCGAGGCGGCCCGCGCCACGGCGGCCGCCCATTCGGGTGCGCTGGCGGGCAGCGCGGAACTATCCGACGCCTTTTTGCGCAGGCACGGGTTTTTGCTGGCGGATAGTTTCGACGAGGTGAGCGAAGCTCTGGAGCTGCTTTTAAAATGGAAGGATAAGCCGCTGCCGAAAAGCGACGGCATCGCGCTCACCGCCATTTCGGGCGGGCAATTGGGTTTTTGCGGCGATGTGATGCAGCAGACGGGCCTGCGCTTCGGAAAAATCACCGCGGCGGCGCAAAGGCGCATCGGCAGCGTGCTGCCGGGCTACGCCACGGCGAAAAACCCACTGGATGTCACCACTGCGCTGTTCGATACCCCTGCTTATCAGGAGTGTCTGCGCGCGCTGGCGGATGAAGATGATATCGGCGCGGTGCTTGTTTGCCAGGACGCGGAGCACAGGATGTGCGCCGACGAGGTGAATTTATACCGGGGCATTTTGCGGGCGCTGGGCGAAGCGGGCGGGGCGCTGGGGAAGCCGCTGGCGGTGTTTTCCCCTCTCTCCGGCGGATTGCACGGGGAGTTCACCGCCATACTGGACGAGCATGGCTTGCCGCTGCTGCAGGGCGCCCACGAAAGCATCCGGGCCGTAAAGCTCTATTTCGACTGGGTGGGCCATCGCCGGGCATTTGCGGCAAAGCAGAGGGCGGAAAAGGCGACCGGCATAAATCCGGCGCAAGAGGCCGCATTCCCCGTATCCGAGGGCGTACGCGCGTTGTCGGAGCATGAATCCAAGCGGTTTCTGGCCGCCTGGGGCATCCCGGTCACCGAGGAGCGCCTGGCCGCCACGGAAGATGAGGCGGTGCGGGCGGCCTTCTCCATCGGGATGCCGGTGGCGATGAAGATCGACAGCCCCGACATCCCGCATAAAACCGAAGCCGGGGGCGTACGGCTTGACCTTCACAACGAAGCGGACGTGCGCCTCGCGTGGCGCGAGATCATGGCGAACGCAAAAGCATACCGGCCCGACGCGCGGCTGGACGGCGTGAGCGTGCAGGAGATGGCGGGGCGGGGCGTCGAAATCCTGCTGGGCGTAAAAAATGACGATCTGCTGGGGCCAGCCGTACTGGTGGGTCTGGGGGGCATTTATACGGAGGTGTTCAGGGATTGCGCCCTGCGCATGGCCCCCGTGGCGCGGGACGAGGCGCTGGAAATGATCGAATCGCTCAAGGGGGCGAAGCTGCTGCATGGCGCGCGCGGCATGCCGGAGGCCGACGTGGACGCGCTGGCGGATGCGCTGGTGCGCCTCTCACAGCTGGCTTGGCAGCAGCGGGAATACATCCGCGAGCTGGACATCAATCCGCTGATGGTGTTGGAGCGGGGCAAGGGCGTCAAGGCCGTCGACGCGCTGGTGGTGCCCGGGGGACAAGGCGGCTCGGATCAACGCTCGGGAGGGAATCAAACATGAGCATCAGGGAAAACGTATTGATGGAAAAGCAGGAGGGCGTAGGTTACATCACCCTGAACCGCCCTGAGAAACGCAACGCGCTGGACGCCGAAACGGTAGAGGGCGTGGTGCGGGCATTGCGCGCCTTTGAGGAGGACGACGAGGTGAAGGTGATGGTGCTGCGGGGCAACGGCCCGGCCTTTTGCGCCGGATATGACCTTGCCGCGCCGGCGCTGGCGAAACTAGAAGGGATAGAGCCCTGGCGCAAGGAGTGTACCGGCAACCACCGTATGGCAATGGGCATCTGGGACAGCCGAAAGCCGGTCATCGCCTCGGTGCATGGATTCGCGATGGCGGGCGGGTGCGACATCACCCTGACCTGCGACATCACCATCGCCGCCGAGGGCACCGTCTTCGGCGAGCCGGATCTGGAATTCGGCACGCATCCGTCCTTTTCGGTGCTGCCGTACCTGATGCCGCTCAAGGAGGCGAAGTATTACTACCTGACCGGCGAACCCTTCGACGCGCAGGAGGCTCTGCGGCTGAACGTGGTGAACAAGGTGGTGCCGGCGGAGGAACTAGCCCGGGAGACTGCCCGCATCGCGAAGCGCATCGCCCGCATGAGCTGCCCGGCGATGGGAATGCTGAAAAAGACGCTGAACAAATCGGCGGAACTGGCCGGCTTCCGCACATACGTCGACATCAGCGTGGAGGGTTTTTCCGCGGCCAAAGTGCTCATGACGGATGTCCACAAAAAGTTTTTCGGTGTCATTGAGGAGAAGGGTATGAAAGCGGCTGTCGCCTGGCGCAACCGCTATTACGAAACCGGTGAAATGTAAGGTTGGCGGCAAACATATGCAAGCGGTCCTGTTTGTTAAAAAACTAATACCTGATAACTCACGATATAGTTTAAAGCGAGACAAATACTGATAAGAGCGGTGAGAAAAGCAGCAAATTAATGGCCTAATTATCTGAAGTTTAGGGCGTATTACCTTGGACAGGCAGTAAATCGGCCTTATAATCAGCGCATAGCCGAAAGCAAATATGATGTATATCCCGTGTCAAGGATAAATGGGGCCCTGCTCATAATTTTCTGTAAAGGGACTTCCGTGAGAAAGTCGATGATAAGCATATTCTCCGAGCCAGAGATGGGGGACGCAGCCATCGCCGCAGTCTAGCAGCTGGTTCCGCGCAAGCTGGGCTCATCCTGCTGGGGTACATGACCATGAGCTTGCTGTGGACGTTCCCCGATTGTATTTCTTCCAACCCTGCCTCCCAGGCAAGGTACCCTGCCTGCCAGGCAGTTTACATTCAGCCCGATTTCCGGTATCATTATCGCATAAAAGAGCGAAATAAAGCCTACTCGTATAAAAATGAGCTTGCGCCCATATTTTGGGCGCAACCTATATAACCAAGAGAACTAAGGGAAAATCAGCCGATTTCCCATTCGATTTGGCTTCCATCCCGGAGCATAAATATGACCTCATCCGCCGACCTTACCACCATCTTTTCCACTACCGCGTTCCAGAGCGCCTCGTCGAACTCGGTGAGCAGGCTTTTGCGTTTCTTAAGAGCTTCTACGAATCCTTCCAGAGCTACGCGCTTCGTGTTCCTGCGCTCTATTTCGCGCGTGACCTCATCCAGCCGGGCTTTTGCCGCATCATACCGCTTCATGAGCACCCCATACCGCCGCCGGTACTCGTCCTGATTCTCCGCGACACGGGCATTCTCCCGCACCATCTGCCGCATGAGCTTGAGCACTATGTCGCATTCGTTCTGCAGGCCGGTAATCTCGGTCATGAGCGCATCGTTGTTGGCGAGCACCTGGATAACTCCCTTGTACGCGGAGATAATATCCTCCCTATCCGTCAGTTGACTGTTCATCATATCGGTGAACATTGTCTTGAGCTGCTCCTCGTAGAAATGCGGCGTGGAGCAGGGTTTTTCGCCTTTCTCGTACTTCCCATTGCAGCGCCAGATAATTCTGCGGTACTTTGAATTGCACTGACGCGCTGGGCAATGTGACCCAGTTTACCTACGATCGGAACAACCGGCTGTTGACGACGAAGGACAGCGCCAACCATGTGACAGGCAAGACATATGACAATGTCGGCAATATCAATTCCGAATATGACGGGAAGAATAATACCACTGAGTATGAGTATGACGAGTACAACCGGCTTGTCAAGGTCACGAATCCCAAGAACGAAGTGACGACCTATACATATGACCCCAACGGCAATCTGCTTACGCAAACTGACGGAGCCGGCAACACGAAAACCTTTGAGTATAATGTGGCTAACAAGTTGAAAAGGGTATAGACGCGGGCGGTAGAACCGGCTCCCCCGGAGATTACACATACGACCCGAGCCGTACGGTGAGCTACAGCTACAACAGAAACGGCAGCCTGCATTCCATGACGGACCGGAACGGCGTGACGACCAGCTTTACATATGACCCCCATGGAAGGCTGCTGAATAAGCAGGCGGGCACTCTGTCCGTGAGCTTCACATATGACGGCAACGGCAACCAGTTGACCGTGACCGACGACACGGGCACGACGGAACGGACATACGATGAACTGAACCGCGTGACAACAAAGACTGTGCCGGTTATCGGTACGGCGAGCTATGCCTACGACATCACCGACGGGCAGCTGGCGGGGTATGTCGCCGAACGCGCCGTTGACCCGGCGGGGAATATCACGCTTAAGGTATATGACAAGGTTGGCAGACTGCACTCCGTGGCCGACGGCGCCGACGTGACGGTCTATGCCTATTATGCCAACGGAGCGAAGCGGAGCGTGACCTACGGCAGCGGGGCGAAAGAGGAATACACCTATCTGGAAGGAATGCTGCTCAGCGGGCTGATCAACCGAAGGCCAGACGGTTCGGTGATGGACAGCTATACTTATACGTACGACGCAGCTCACAACCAGACCGGCAAAACCGAAACGATAAGCGGCACGCTAAAGGGCACGACCACGTACACCTACGATTCGCTGAACCGCCTGCTGACCGTCGACGAGCCCGCAGGAAGGAGGACAACCTATGCCTTTGACGCGGCGGGGAACCGCTGTACGGAAACGATTGTCGTCAACTCCATAACCTCGATCAGGACCTACACATATAACGACCAAAACCGCCTGACGGGCATCCAGGAAAAGATCGGCGGCGTTACACAGAAAGAATGGGCGTATGATTACGATTATAACGGCAACCTGCTGAGCGCAACGGAAACCGCTTATGTAAACGGTGTGCCGCAGACGCCCAGCGCAACCGAAAATACCTACGACGCGTGGAATCAACTTGCTCAAACCATAACAACGGATTATACTGTTGAGAACACCTATAACGGCGAAGGGCTGCGCGTAGCCAAGCAAGTCAACGGAGCAACAACCCGGTATTTCTACGAGTATTCGAAGGTCGCGCTTGAAACCGACGCCGGCGGCAATGAAACCGCGCGCAATATCTATGGAACGAACCTTGTCAAGAGAATAATCGGCACGACGGAATATCACTACTTCTACAACGGCCACGCCGACGTGACGGCTCTTGTCAACGCCGCGACGGGCACGATCGCCGCCTCCTACTATTACGACGCGTTCGGCGTCGTGCTGGAATCCACGGGCACGGTGAATAACAGCATCCTGTACTCCGGATACCAGTACGACAAGGAAACGGGGCTTTACTACCTTAACGCCCGCATGCGACCCGAGCGCTGCATAATTGACAAACAAGGAAAAGCTAGATAACATCTATAGTATTGAACGATTCCCCCTCAAAGTTTCAAACTCCAAGATAGCGCTTCGTCGACCCGTTGGGTACTGTCAACCATCTTTCGCACAATTGGCTCGCTTGGCATATAGATCAACTGATCTGCAAGGCATCATCCTCCCGACTCTCAAGATGCTTCATGCTCATATAGGGGGTGGAACCCCACTTGGAGCCTTCCATGTGCCGGAGGCGCGCGCAGACCAGCATGAGCGCTGAATGGCCGTCGGGGAACGTACCAACACTCTTGTGCGCCGCCGTATCTCCCTGTTCAGCCGCTCAATGGCGTTGTTGCTGTGGATTTTCGTCCAGTGTTCCCGCGGGAAGTGCATGTAGGTCAGCGTCTCCAGAACACCCTGTTCGACCTTGTCCGCCGCCTCTTTGAGCTTCATTTCCCTCAGCTTTCCGACCACAGCTCTTGCCTTCTCCGCGGCGTTGGCCTTGTCCTCTTGGGCGTAGATTGCCTTGAGCATGGCTGCCACCAGCTTGACCTTGGAGCGTGGCGTCACGGAAAAGATGTTACGGTAGAAATGTACCGTGCAGCGCTGAAACTTCGATGCGGGAAACGTCTCATGGACCGCTTCGAGCAACCCCAGGCACTTGTCGCCAATGAAAAGCTGTGTGCCGTCCAGCTCGCGCTGTTTCAGGCTTTTGAGGAAGTTCAGCCAGCTCTCCTTATCCTCTTTCATGCCTTCCGCTGCGCCGATGACCTCCCGGCAGCCATCCTGATTGACAGCCATCGCCACCAGGACAGCCACATTCTCATATTCCCCACCCCAGTTCCGCTTCAGGTAGATACCGTCCAGGTAGACATACGGGCACTTGCCCTGCAGCGGCCGCCGCCATTCCTCAATGCGGACGTATACCTTCTTGTTCAGCTCGCTGACCGTCCCCGCCGAAACCCGGGAACCCCACAATGCCTCGGTAATACTCTCTACTCTGCGTACCGAAACGCCGGCCAGGTACATCTCCACCAGCGCTTCTTCCACGCTGATTTCACGCCGCCGGTACCGTTCGATAATGGCTGTCTCAAACGGAATTCTTTTCAGCCGCGGCATTTTTAACGTCACTTCCCCGCTGGTAGTGGTCAGGTTTGGACTATAGTGACCACTGCGGTAACCCTGCCGCGCCTCTGTGCGCTCATACCTGGCTGCCTGGGTTAATTCCTGAGCTTCCTTCTCCAGCAGGTCGTTGAGCGTTTCTTCCATGCTTCCGCGCACCAGTTCCTTCAATTCATCCTTGATTGCTCCTTCGTTTAACTGTATGATTCTCTTGGACATATGGGTGGCCTCCTTTGTATGAATGGTTCTCGCAAACCTATTCTATCACTTGGCCTCTATATGTCCTTTTCAATTTTGCGCATCTTATTGTACGTTATCACTTCAGAAATCCCCAAATACCTAGCCTTTTTCCGCACCATACAACAAAACCCGCCTTTGTTCAAGACGGGTTTCATTGTATCAACCGGCGTTGATGATTTGCCTAAAGAACACGCGGGTGATACAAATGAACGAAGGGCGGGGGGGAGTTTCAAATTCCAGTATAATATGACTGTTCGGAATTTGAAGATCGATTCAACGGGCTGTTATTCCAGGCCGACGATGGATCTGCATATCTGCACCAAATCCGCGACGTCGACGTTGGCATCGCTGTTTATATCGGCGCGGGCAAACGCGCTGTCCGCGAGCGGTGCGATGTTCGCAATGTGCCGGCAGATGTGCAGCGCATCCGGAATGCCGACAAGGCCGTCCCCATCCACATCCCCTGAAAAGAGCAACCGCTCCTCGATTTGAAAGGAATAAACGACGCTTCGGCCGTTTTGCGCGGTAACGGTTACTTCCAATTCAAAAGGAAGCGCGGGCATAATGAGGAGCAGTCCCTCGTCGATCTCGTAAAGGCTGCCGTCGAGTGCGATTGTGAAGGACGCAAAGTCGAGGTCCGCGGGGATCACCTCGACCGATAACATCGTTGCGTCTGCCGGGACCGGGACCGTATTCGCGCTTTGCACATCGTCAAAGGCCGCCGTATCCAATTCCTCGTACCAATCGTCCATCGCCGTTATGCTCACATGCTCCAGATTGGCGTCGTCGCTGAGCGCGCCCGCCAGAGTATAAGCCAGCTCATAGGCGGCTTGCGCCGTTTGGTCTCCGCTGACAATGGAGATGGTCACCGTGGTTGTGTCCGCGGGCAACGTCCATTCGGCGATGCCCGTTGCGGTTATGCTCTCCCCGCCGCTCGCCAAAGTGATGGTCGCCTCTTCGCTTTCCGCCTCGGCGCAGATGTAGACGCTTTGCGCGTTGCAGGGGAGAACGCAGGACATTTCCTCCTGCAGGTTTTCGCACCACATTTGACCGGTGAGCGCCGCGCCCTGCGCATCCAGCGGGCCCACATAGAGGCTGGCGAGCGCCGCTTCCGGAGAAGACGCCTGTTTACCGTCAAAATGGGCGGTAAAGGTCTGCACGGTCGTTCCACCCGTTGCGGTGATGAGTACATCGGCGAGGGCAACGGTTGTTTCCGCCGTATATGGCTCTCCCCCCACCGAGGCGGAAAAGGCATCCGCATTTTCCGCGAGCACCGGGCTCACGCTCATCGCCACCGCCGCCGCTCCGGGAGAAAATGCGGTTTCCTCGCCGTCTTCCGCGGGATTCCACACAAAGTTGCCGCAATAATTGCCTGCGGCGTCAAAAAAGTCGATGTACACGCCGGCTATAAGGCTGTTTTCGGCAGCGACGGCGTCGCTTATGCCGCTGAGCGCCGGAAACAGCGCCGCCAGCATGAGGAAAGCAAGAACCCTTTTGAGTTTATTGATCCGTTTCATGTGCACTGCCCTCCTGCATCAGGTTAGCCAACGGAAGGTTTCCATGTACTCCCAACCGTTTTTTCCATATGTTTCGGTGCTGCCGGTATAGCTTTCGGCAAAGGTGCGGCGTCCCGCATTGACCGGGTCGGTCACCAGCAGCTCGCCCTTGGCGTTGTATCCCACGCAAACGAAGTAGTGCTGCTTTTTCTCGGCGCCGTTGCGCACGAACACCATGACCCCCTCCGGATGGGCGTCCAGCAGCGCCTTGAGGCGGTCCTGCTTTTCGGCGACGGTCATGTCCGAAACCTCCTGCGTTTTCCAACTATAACCCTTGGAAATGACGGCCCCGAAGTTTTTCGTTTTCCCGTCGACCTTGAAGCTGACGCTGCGCAGGCGCGTGAGCAGCGTACCCCAGGAGCACATGGACATCGAATAGACCTTTCGGCCCTGATTGGCTAAGAAATATATCATATCCGGCGTGATATACCGCTGCTCCTTGTTGGAAAGCAGCATGGCCGCGCTGGTGACGAAGCAACCGCCGTCGGCCGTGGAGCCCTCGGGCGGGGCCGCCCCCGTCCAGGGGTTTTTGAGGGTGAAACTATACAGCGGCTTGCCGGAGGAGCTGGCCTGTCGGTAGTGGAAATATTTCCGCCCGTTCATGGTGTAGGTCTTGCTCGACGGCGGGGGCGGAGGAACCGTATCCATGATTTTTACCGGCACCGGGCTGTCGATTGTCGTGCCGTTACCAAGTTGGCCATACGGATTCTTCCCCCACATCAAAAGCGAGCCATCGGTTTTGATGGCGGCGCTGTGGTTGGTACCCAAACTGACAGCGGCCACATTTCCCTTACTAATTTTTATTGGCATCAAGCTGTTGGTCGTCGTGCCGTTGCCTAGTTGGCCGTCGAAATTATCCCCCCACATCCAAAGCGAACCATCGGTTTTGATGGCGGCGCTATAGCCAGCTCCCAAGCTACCGGCGACCACATTCTCCATAATTTTTATTGGCACCAAGCTGTTGGTCGTCGTGCCGTTGCCAAGTTGACCATGGGAATTATCCCCCCACATCCAAAGCGAACCATCGGTTTTGATGGCGACGCTGTGGCTGCTGCCCAAACTGACGGAGGCTACATTCTCCATGATTCTTATGGGGCTATACCGAGTGGTCGTCGTTCCGTCACCCAGTTGGCCGTCGGAATTATATCCCCACATCCATAGCGAACCATCGGTTGTGATAGCAGCGCTATAGCGATGTCCTAAGCTAACGGCAACCACATTCTCCATGATTTTTACGGGACTATGCCGTTCGGTCTGCGTTCCGTCTCCCAGCCGGCCATCATGATTATCCCCCCACATCCAGAGCGAGCCGTCTGTTTTTATGGCGGCGCTATGCCTATGTCCCAAACTCACAGCAGCCACATTGTCCATAATTTTTACGGGATAAGATTTACTATCTTCCGTCCCGTCTCCCAATGGGCCCCTATAATTATGCCCCCACATCCAAAGCGAGCGGTCGGTTTTGATTGCGGCGCTATGCTGGTGGCCCAAGCTGACAGCGGCGACATTTTCCATGATTTTTACGGGACTACGCCGATTGGTCTGCGTTCCATCTCCTAGCTGGCCGAAATAATTATCCCCCCACATCCAGAGCGAACCGTCGGATTTGATAACGGCACTATGGTTGCTCCCTAAGCTCAGCTTCTGTGCGTTCGATCCACTCGCGTTCACTGTTCCATACGCCTGCGCCTCGGACAAAGCGCGTGCCGTTTCCCCGGCTACGGAACCCTCAAGCCGGCGAGACGCCGTTTCCTCGGGGATAGGACTTTCCGTCGGCTGTGGAGCGGGGGATTCCTCCGCCGACCCGGCGGTGTTTTCGCTGACGAAAACAGTGCGGGCCATTGCCGCCTCCATGGGAACGATGAACAGAAAGACCGCGACAAACAGCAGTGCCAACGGCCTTTTCCATGCGGTACGCGGGTACATATGGAGCTTCCCCCTTGATTGTTAGTGGATGCATTGTTTTTCTAAGTTTAACAAAATAAAAATGGTTTGTAAACAAGATGGCACTGCGTTGGTTTTTAAGATTAGGTGGAAACATCGCCCTATTTATCAGGGAAACAGGCGTTTCTCGCTTTTTCGCGGCTAAAAAAATGCAAACGTATATTTCGCATTTCGCATCGGGGACATGATAATATTTTCGCGCAACAAACATATGCAAAAATGCCGAAATGAAATTCCTTAAAATCGCCCTGATTGCCGTGGTGTGTGAAAATGCCGTATACATGCAATAAATTATGTTATCATATATGAAGTAGAAATCTTGTTATACAATTCGCCTACTGATAAGGTATAATAAATGTAACCACAAAACGAATGAGGTCGAACGATGCGGAAGATTCATATGTTGGGCCTGATGCTGGCGGCGATGCTGATCACAATGAATACGGCCGGTGCTTTCGCTGAAAAAGAGCAGGACGATGACGTTTTATGGATTGCAGTTACGCAACCCGAAGGCGCGCTTCAAGAGGGCGGCTTGAATGGGGCGCAGTTAGGGGCCGACGGAGGAATGTCGGCGTTTTCCTTGTCGCAGAATGTCATGATTGCGCTCTGCGGCAGAATCGGCGACGCAATGGAAAGCTTTAGAACCGCGGTGGATATTTCCGGATTGAGCCTTCCGTATAACGAATCGAACGTCTCGGATATCCTGACTTGCATATCGGCAACGCTCAATTCCAACCCACAGTATTTCATGTATAAAAGCGGCTTTTCGTGTTCGGTTGCTTCCGCCGCGATCGTTGCGATCACCCTTCAGCTCAGGGGCGACGAAAGCGCGGCCCGCGCAGAGCGCGCGATTTATCTTGCCGGCGTCGACGAAGCGTTAAGGGACGCCCTTCCCGTTACGGAATACGACGGCGACCTCTCGAACGATGTGCTTAACGCAACCGAGAAGGCGCTTGCCCTGCATGATTATCTGGCAGTTCACACGCGGTATCATCATGATGCGAGCGCTCTGTTGGATGCGACCCAGCGGCTCACGCTTTACCCGAACGCTTTTAACGCATACGGCGCGCTCGTTGAGAAACATGCGGTTTGTCAGGGCATTGCGCTGGCTTACTCCAGCTTGCTTAAGGCTGTGAGCGTCGATTGCTACATCGCGATCTCGAAAAACCTCAGCCACGCGTGGAATCTGGTCAAAACGGAAACGAGCGGCTGGTATTATGTCGACGTTACATGGGATGATCCGACCTTCGGCATTGAGCACAATGACGACGGCGACTGGATGGGATATTGCGGGCATACCTGCTTCATGATGAACGAGACGGAGTTGGAGACGGATCGATTTACAGCAATAGAAAATGATACAGATATCGGCATCGTCGGCGGAACGGCGCCGCAGACGCCGGCCGAACCTCACCCGGCCTCATCGTTTTGGCATGCCGTACAAAGCGGCATGTATTATTATTTGGGATACTGGTACTACAACGACGGTTCCGTTTTTTTAGATTACACCATGCAAGCCTATACCCGGGGGGCGCTCAGGAAGGCCCCGTATGCGACGGACGGGAATATGGGAACTGTTGTTGCGGACAACGCAAGCTTTCCGGCGTTTTACAGGAATATGATATGTTATTTTGACCATAACTCGCACAGCCTTACGCGATATGACCTGCATAACGGGAACGCTGCCGTTCTGCTCTCCTTCTCGCAAGAGGATAGAGTCAGCGAAATGGCCGTTGGCGAGCTCAACTTAAAGGCATATGATCACGGGAGCGACTATCTGGTGCCGGACGGCTGGCTCGTTTTTATTCAGCACGCCGACGGCTCAGCGATAGTTAACCTGCTTCGCGTGCTGAATATGCCCGGCGACGTCACGGGCGACGGCATGATTAACGTTGCGGATGTCGTTATGCTGTGCAGGAGCCTTGTGGGCGCAACGCAGCTCTCGGGCGAGGTGCTGGAGGCGGCGGATTTCGACGGTGACGGCACGATCACCCTGGCGGACGCGCTGGCGCTGTGCCGTACCGTAGGGACGACCGCATAAAAGATAGCCGGTCTCAATTTCTCTGAAATGATTGTATAAGAAGGCGCTGAGCCATTCCCTAATCAGATAGCCGCGGTTCGCGAAAAATACGAGTTTAAGAATTCTTAATTTTATTGTGTTCGAACCGGCTTGAATTTTTCCATATAAAGTTTAAACTAGTAAAAGGGTCCAGCACTTGAATATAATTTGGATTTCTCGCGGAGGTTCTTCTATGCGTAAGCTCATTGCGCTGACAATTTGCATGCTTCTTCTCACCGGCTCCCCCGCATCCGCGACCGGAGCAAGTAAAGCGGACCGTTCATACGAGGCGGAAACGATTGCCCGTTCCGCTGCGGGCGCAGGATATATCGCGGATGAACCGGAGCAGGTTGTATCCGGGGAGCTTGGATCTTCGGAGGAAGACTACGAAGAGGAAGAACCCTCTGTGAGCATCGCGTCCGAAGCGGACCTGGAGAGCCGGATCGCCGCCGCGAGCGGCTCGGATTACGCGTCGTGGAGTATCGCGGGAGACGTTACGATATCCGGACAGCATGCGTTACCGGACAAGATAACGCTGATCGTGCCCTCGGGAGCATCCCTGACCTTAAGCGGCGGTTCAAGGTTGGCGTTCCCGAGCGAGTCTTACCTTTATATTACGGGCGGAGCGTGTGTCGTGCGCAGCGGCGCGGAAATCGCCGGAGACGGCGAATATGGCGCATATGTTTATGTGGAGAGCGGCGCACTGACGGTTGAGTCCGGAGCGTCGCTGCTTGGAATGGTAGACGGCGTGCGGGATGCGGCAAGCATCGCTATCGACGATAGATCGGTGATCTGCTGGATCGATGATTACACCATAGATACGGTGGAGGAACTATACGCTCTGCTCGACAATCCGTTATGGACACCGGAAGACGGCTCAAGCGTTATGCATGGCATTACCTGCAGCGGCAGCATCGTTTTGACGAAGGACCTAATCATCCCGGCGAACACATGGCTGGCGAACGAAGCCGCCTTCTCAGTGCCTGCGGGTATTACGCTGACGGTCGAGCTGAACGCCAACCTATCCGTACGCAATGAGTTGACCGTTGAGGGCAAACTGGTGAATAACGGCGTGATAGGTTGCCTGCGTTCGCTTTCCATGCTGGCGCTGGCCGAAGGCGGCGAATATGAGGGCACGGGCACGATAATGGCTTATCGCGGTAAAATCGCCGGCTTCGAAGGCCTCGGCGCGGATGTGTTATACCTTGACGGCGATGAACGAATCGAAATCACCGATGAAGCGCAGTTGATCGCGTTGATCGGTGAAGGGGAACCCGAGGATTATGCAGAGTGGTTTATCATAGGGCACCTCACAATTACACAGGATTTAACGATCCCCCAAAACGTCGTGCTTCATGTCGGCTCCGAGTGTTTCCTTACCATCGGGAGCGAGGCTGCGCTAGCAGTATCTGAATTCATGTATGTCTATGGAACGCTCACGGTCGAATCCGGCGCTGAGCTGGAAATCGCCAGAGCTTATATGGGTCCCGAGGGCATTCTGAGCGTTCAAAGCGGGGGCGAATTGATATTCACTTGGGAATACCCCGAAATTGTGGCTGAGCTGGGCGCGGCGATAACGGGCGTTGAGCCGAGCAAGGTAATGTGGGAAGAGAGCGTTCAGGCCGACACTGCGGCGGAACTGAAGGCAGCGCTCGAAAAGCCGCTGTATATTCCCCCGGAGGGTTCGGCGTTTCGCCGCCATATATACTGCGGGGGAGAAATAACCCTGACGGAGGACATCTTTATACCCGGCGCGGTACAGGCGTCGTTCAGCGCACCGGTTACGGTGGAGGAGGGCGCCACCATGACGCTCCAGACCGGCGCTTCTGTGGACGTATGGGATACGACGATGACCGTGAGAGGCGCTCTTGTAAACGGCGGCGATATATATGTTGATGGCAGCTCATCGTTTGCCTTAGCCGCTCCCGGCACATATTCGGGGGCAGGTAAGGTATACGGTTATCGCGGTCAGATCTTCGGCATGGAGGACGCGAACGTCGTGTATTGGGAAAACGGTGCGGATACGGCAATCACCACCGAGGCGCAGCTGGTCGCGCTCGCTGACGCGGGCGGACCCGGGGAGCATACGGTATGGCGGATCTGTTCCGATATCACGATCGCGCAGGATGTCGTCATCCCAGAAAACGTGTTCTTCTATGTTGAGTCCGGCTGTACGTTAACGATCGGGGATGAGGCTTCGTTGACCGTGCTTGAGTTCTTAGGCCATTTCGGGACGATCGAAGTCTTGCCCGGCGGCACGCTCAAGCTGGATTCCAACAAGATGAATCCGTCGAGCGTCCTGAATATCCAGAAGGGCGGCGAGCTGCTCTTCATGCACGACTACAATATCGTAAGCGCCGATTTTGGCGCCGTCATAACGGGCGTCAAGAAGACGAAAATCCGGTGGGAACCTGAGTTCGTCGTCGCCTCTCAGGATGCATGGAATGATCTTATGGGGACCACGTTCGTCTCCGAGCATCAGGGCTCCAGCGTTTGGTATACGATCAACCTGCAGGACGCAAATCTTGTTTTGCCCTCCGACTGGACGCTTCCCGCCTGTGCGTCCTTGGTTATATACCAGGGAAGCGCGCTGACGATCCCCGCGGGCAGGAAGCTGACCGTTTTCGGATGCGTATATGTATATGGAAAGCTGTATGTGGCCGGAACGCTCGTCAATAACGGAACCGGCTACCCGGCCGGCACTACGGTCATGGCTTGCGGGATCAGGGTGCAGGAGTCCGGAATTCTGAATCTTCTTGAAGGCGGAGCCTATGAAGGAAAAGGCTCGTTTTACGTTGCCGGCACGATCGACGGCTTTAATTTCCCTCAACTCGTCAGCACCAATACGAAGGGGACGGCGATAGATAAGGTAAACAGCATCAGCGAAAATGTAAATCAGATGTATGCGCATAATGTCGCCGATGCAATCGCGGCGGACGGCAATCTGCTGAAATACCGGGTGCTTGCCGCCGATGGATCAGCCATCGAGAACATCATGCTGGACGTTGTATATGATATGGGGGCGCACGCGCAAGTGGCTTCCATCAGCGGCGACGCTTTCAGCATCAAGCTTGAGGACGGCTTTAAGCAGGCGGCCTTCTATGTCAATATATATACCGGAACTTCGTATGCGGACAGGGAGCTTCTGTCTTCGATGAAGCTGACGATCAACAATTCCGATTATTGCGACTATACGATTAACCTGCAAGGATTGAGCTCGCGGCAATGCCGGACCTGTCCCCCGGGCGCGCTCGAGTCGTATGATGACTGCGTGCTTGCTTTCAGCCGTGATTTATCGGCATCTGAAGCCGTGTTTGATATTTGCTTAGACGGCGTTAAGATAACATCTGAGGATGTGTCAAGCGTCAGCTTCGAGCATCAGTATGATCGCGCGATCACACTTGCGGCGGGAAGCGATGTCGGCACGTTTTCGGTTTCGACCGAGTTGCTCTCATTCTATGACCCGATCTATATTACGCTCAATAAAACCGACGGAACCAGCAGCAAAATTGCTTTTGCGCTGGCGGGTTATCCCTCGCTGCAACGAACGATGACCGTCGGCGGCAAGGCGAACTGCCCGATCAGTTTCTGCAGCAACGGAGATTACAGGCCGATTAATGGATGGGAATTTTCCTATAACGGGTATGGAACAAATTCGGCGGAAGTGTACCTGTGCGCGGACCGGGGCTCGGAGTACGTAGACAGCGAAAGATATGTTAAGGTAGAAGATCTGGATGAAGTCCAATCTGTGAACTACACGCTCTACGGGGCGGGCGGAACGGGAATAACCTGGAACTCGTGCCCCGGGCTCGACGGCTGTTATCAGGTCAGGCTGCCCGGGGGGTTGTCCGGCAGCCACAGCGTGGATATTCTGGCGACTGTTGAGCTCAAAGACGGCGGCAGGGTTTATGGGATCATCAGCATCAGTTTTACCTTGAACACATCGACCCATATTTTTGCTATCGGGGAGGATTATCCGGGAACGCTGCAGGCGTATCTGGACAATCTTCGTGTCGATCCGGATTATAAGCTGCCCGCGAGTGTCAATGTAAACCGCACCTTTGTGGAGAACATATCGACGAACCGGTGGATCTGCCTCTCCGGTTCCGGTATTCTGCGGGGGAGCATCTATTGCTCCGGGAGCTACATGGGAATATTCCTGCCCCTTCTGGCGCCGGAGGAAAATGCGCTGGATTACGGCATCATGGTGGGAAGCACCCGCAATATACAGATCAATAGCCAAACGACGATCGATGGTTTCAATATAGGCGTTTGTGCGCCGAACGGCCGCGGCAGCGTCGTAAGCGAGAATGCCGAAATCAACAATTGCGGCATAGGCATTTTATCTGTGCTCAACGACCGGTCATACAATGAGATTCGGGAAACGCTTTTCTCCGGCAACCAGACTGCGCTTTGGATTTTCCGTGAGTACGGTACCCAGGAAATCCGCAAATGCAATTTCGTCAATATCCCTGCGGGCGGCCTTATTGCCGTCAACAAAGGCGGCGGCACGCTCGACATGCGGTATAACTATTTTGAAATCCCGGAGGGCAGAACGCTCGCGGAGCTGTTCCAGGGCGATAACATCAACTACTCGGTCTATTATGCGGACGCCGCCATGACGACGCTTGCCTTGGCGAGCGTCATCGCGGAGCCCGGAGGAACCGTCGCGGCGGCAATCGACAAAGAATACGCGGATGCGCCGATCGGTTCGACCGTATTCGAGGAGTTGGCGGCAGGCAGCATCGGCAGCGGGACGGCCACCACGCTGGAACTGTCCGTCGTCAGCATGGACGGCGAGGGAAATGAAACGACAAACGTCGCGTGGACGTTCCAATCCGATGCCATCAATGAAAACCCGAACGATCTGTATCTTGGCGTGTCCGATACGGCGAGCGGGTGTGCGCAGGATGTGTTAGACGAATATGGCGCGTTGGAGAACATGCAAACGGTGACTTTCAGGCAGGAGGGCGATTTGCCGGGCGTCGCGGATGTTACCATACCCGCATCGGAGGATATTTTGCGGCAGGACGAGCTGTATCTGTACCTGATTGATACGGACAGCGGCGAACTTGTTCTGCAGAGCAATCAGGTGAGCGTCGATGCCCAGGCGGGAACTGTAACCATTGAGGACCTGACGCATTGCTCCGAGTATATCGTTACAAATGAGTTGCTCGATGTCCTCTATGGCGATGTCAATTGCGACGGAGTCGTCAATATCGCCGATGCGATTGCCCTTTGCAGGTTTGTTTCCCTCAGAGATACGTATACGGCAAGCGAATTCGTCGCTGGGGATGTCGATGCGGACGGCGTGCTGAGCGTCATGGATATCGTTCATATCTGCAGATACATACTGGGCATGGAATCGAAATTTCCTCGCCAGCTTGAAGACGAGACTTGGGGGCCCAACATCCCATAAGAGTCCGCGGGAGCTGCAGAAAGGGGCTTAATTCATGATGATGAGATTGCGTTTATCATATACCGGCCGTGCGTTTGTATTGTTTCTGTTGCTGATCTTGGCGTTTGCTCCGACGGCTTTCGCGGACCAGGAGAAGCTTGGAATATCAGCTTCCGAGCCGGCTGACGACGGCACCGTTACGGTGACGATTTCGTATGAGGGAAGCGCTAAGATTGCGGGCATCCAGTTTGCGATCACATATGACGATACGATGCTGGGGCTTGTCAGGACAAAAAACGGCTCCATCACGAAAGGCGGGCTAAGCGCCGTCAACGATGAACAGAGCGGCGCCGTGATCTATGTCTGGAGCGCATTATCCGCGGGTAAACCGAGCGGAGATATCCTGATCCTGACGTTCCAAATAAAGGATGGCGCTTCGGGGACAACCGGCATCGAATGGAACGATTCGCTCATCGCACCGATGCTCATCGATGACGAACTCAAAGATGTCGCCTGTACGCGCACCGGCGCGACCATCGCCCTTGGAGGGCAGACGACAAGCATGCCGGGAAGCCCGCAGCCTTCCTTAAGCGCTCGACCGACAGCGTCGCAAAACCCTGCCGCGTCGCCTGGCGTAAATCAGACAAAAGGGGGCCGGGATACGCCCGCGCCGGCGCAGGATACGGATTACAGTTTGGAAGCGGGCGAAACGCTAGACCTGATGGGGTCCGCAGGCATTGAGGCGGGCAAGATCTATGTTTGGTCGAGCAGCAACGAGCGGGTGGCGACCGTTGACGAAAACGGCGTCGTCACGGCGCACGGGAGCGGGGAAACGGTGATCTCTGCAATTCGTGAGGATAGCTCCGAAGTGCTGGAAGTAAGCGTTTCAGTCAGCGAGCCGGATGCGGTCGATACGCAGCCGCCTCAATCGAGCTCCGGCGAGCATGCGGGCAGCGATAGCGAAGGGGAAATCGAAATTGAGGCGGTCGAGGGCGTTTCCGACCGCTCATGGATATGGCTGGCAGCCGCTGGCGTCGCCGCGATCGGCGCAATCGGCACTGTAGTTTATTGGCTGCTGAGAAAAAGCAAACGGGATTGACTTTGCGACGAAGTAAGGTGTTTGCGTGATTGAATATGGGAAAAAAAGAATATAGTGCTTGAATATGCCATGCAATGAATTTATAATTAATTTGAGTTCATTCGTACTATGGGATAAGACTGAATTAAAAAACACGAAAGCTGGTCGTATGGATGAATAGGTTGACGATTCACAGGAAAATAACGCTGTTTCTTGCATTTTTCTTGGCGCTTGTTTATCTCGCGCCCGCGTTTGCAGCCCCCGGAGACATCGGCTTCTCCATATCCTGCCCGAATGCGACGCTCGCCGTCGGCGATTTGCTCGGCGTTGACATCAGGCTGGATACCGATATCGCCAGCTTTGGCGGAGTTTTGCTGAGCGTCCGGTACGACAGTGATAAGCTCGAGTATGTCTCGGGCGCGGCGCTCATTGGAACCGAGGTATCCAGCGAAGACGAGGCGGAAGAAGCTAACGGCGAAGGCGTCATGGTTTTCCTTAACAATTTGCCCGACAACACCGTCCCTGCGAACAGCACGGTTAAGGTGCTCGCCTTGAATTCCGGCGGAGCGATGGGCGGCGGGGAAAGCGAGAGCTTAGCCGCATGTACGCTGGCCAACCTCGTTTTCAAGGTGAAAGCCGGGGCCGAGGCGCTCGCGGTCAGCATCGGGGTGGAGCAACTCTATGCCTGCGATGAGGATACAACCAATCTTATAGGGGATTTGAGCACGGACTATGCCGCGCATCCCAATTCCGTGTCCATTACGGTTTCACCTTTCCCCAACTATCCGGCTGATACGGGCACGAGCATCTATATCGTTAAAACAGTCGCGTTGGACGGCGTCGTGACAGTGAAACTCAAAGCCGCCGGTGCAGCTAGGGTGCAGCGCGCAAGAATACATATCAGCTATCCTGGTTATCATTTCGGTGAGGTAGGCACGCCGGGTATCGAACCGGGCAGTCATTACTATTTTAACGACTCGACAAGGGTGTTCTCCATCGATTATGCTTCCGACGCGGGCTTCGACGTGAGCGAGACAAACGGCGTTTTCGCGACGTTTACGCTGATTCCGCAGGCGGCTGAAGGGCCCGATCCGGACAATATCGTCATCGCGGGCAGCCCGACTCCGGCGTTCGCATTCTACTCCTCCAACGGCAGTTTCAGCGGGCTTATGCAGCCCGGCATCAGCGCTGACCCGTACGGAGGGTATGCTCTGGGGGATGTGAACGGGGATAATTCCATCGATGCAAGGGATGCCGTGCTGATCCTTAAATCCGTCGTAGGGTCGGAGACCTTGGATGATGTCCAACGCCAGCGCGCAAACACTCTTGCGGATGGCTCCATTGATGCCAGAGACGCGGTGCTGATATTGAAATACGTCGTCGGCTTGATTACTTCGTTTTAAGACTTACGCCTGTACCAGATACATTTTACGTTAAGGAGCAATTGCATCATGAGAAAGAAACTAATATCGCTCTTCTTGGCTGTTGCTATGGTCGTATGTTCCGGGATTGTCCCGGAAGCTTTGGCGGCTGACTTGGGCAACGGAACCGCGGTTGCCTATTCGCTTTCCGTCAGCCCGTCCGGTACGCTCCATGCGAACGATGAAATTACCGTTTCGGTGAATGTTCCGAGCAACAGCGGAGCTGAGAGCTTTACGTTTAACGTTGCATACGATCCGAACGTGTTCTCGGTTTCAGCCCAGACAGAAGACGATGTATATGGAAGCGGCTTTCCAAACGGCCGAACGCTTGTATTTAATTTAGATAGCGCCGGAACTGCAAATTTCGCGATTGCAGGAGCTTCTGCATCGACGAAAACGGGCGAGTTTGTTAAATTCAAGCTCACCGTAAAATCGAGCGCGCCTGCCGGTACGGCGAGCCTCTCTTTCAGCAAGGCCGAATATACAATCGGTGAGGATATGTGGACGGTTACGACAACCCCTGTTAATCTGACCATCGACATCCCCGCCACCGGCATTTCCCTTACCGCAGCAGGTGGCGCGACCTCGATCACCGGCCTTGGCAACACGCTGCAGATGACGGCGGCCGTCTTGCCGCCGAACGCGAGCCAGCCCGCGTCGCAGTCCGATTACACTTGGGCCAGCTCGAACACCAGCGTTGCGACCGTGAGCGGGAGCGGACTCGTTACCGCCCTTGGCGAAGGCACGGCCAACATTACCGCCGCATACGGCGGCAAGACCTCGGACGCGTACGCCATTACGGTGAGCAAGACCGCCATTGCCGGCACGCTGAGCATCGACGACACCACGCCTACGGTCGGCCAGACGCTTAACGCGAGCATCAGCGGTGGCAATGCCTCCGGCGGAATCGCCTATAGCTGGAAGGTAGGCGGCACGGCGGCCGGCACAGGCTCGAGCTATACGGTCCTCCCTGCGGACGCCGGAAAGACCATCGTTTGCGAGGCGGCACATCCGAATTTCAGCGGTACCCTGAGCAGTTCCGCGACCGAGGCCGTCGCGTCCGCGAATCAGACCGCTCCCGGCGCGCCGACGCTCAACGCGAAAACGCACAGCAGCATCACGATTGTAGCCCCTGCGCTCCCCCCCGACGCACCGGCGGGCGCCGTGCTGGAATATGGCTATACAACGAGCGAGGGAGCATCCAACGTAACCGTTTGGGAGCCGAGCTTGAACTTTACCGGCCTTGCCGGCAACACGACTTACTATATTTACGCGCGCTGCAAGGAGATCGCGGGTTATAACGCCAGCGCCGCGAGCAGCGCCCTGGAGGTCACGACGGATAAGACCGCGCGCGCTCTGAGCGTCTCGTGCGACCCGGCCGCCGGCGGCGCCGCGGCCGCTTCGAAAGGCACCGCCACCGTCGGAGATGAGATCACCGTCACAGCGGTTCCCGGCGCTGATTACTACTTCGACCGTTGGGAGGATACCGCCGCCTCGGGCAAGGTAGCTTTCGTCAATGCGAGCGCGTCCTCAACAACCTTTGCCATGCCGGATCGGGATGTCGCAATCAAAGCTTATTTCCTCGAGAAGATCGGCATAGTAATCGCCGGAGCCTCAAATCAAACCTATACATATGACGGCAAGGACAAGTCGTACGACTATGCGAGCATAACGATTAAAGAGGACAACGAAGGCGGGGCGGTGATTCCGAGCGCAGTCCTTCACATTAGATATTACAACGGTTATACCGGGGGCGCCCCTACTACTCCGTTCATCGATGGCCCAAAGGGTGCGGGCGATTATACCGTCTCGTTGAGCGTTCCAGGCGATGCGACCCATAAGGCGGCCGTGACGCTCTACATGAAGCTGACGATCAATAAGGCCACGCAGGAAGCGGACGCCTCAAACCCCGGTATCGCAGGCATTACGAGCAGCGGCTTTGCTTATAACCCTAGGCTTGGGCAGGCCTATGCCGTCACGACGTCTGCGACAGCGCCCGCCATTGGGGATTCCGCTTGGAACAGCGCCGCCACAAGCACGGATGCCGTGACCGTAACCGGCCTCGCGCCGAATACGGATTATTACCTCTATACCTATTTGCCCGAGGACGCCAATCACAATGCATCAACGGTCAAGCAAGCGGCATTTGTTCATACACACCATACTTTCAGCTTCGCGGTGACCCCCGAGAGCGGCCTGAATTTCTTCTCGCGTACGGGCAGCACGACCCCGGCCGCAGCCCAGAGCTTCACGCTCACCACCGGCGGCACGGGCAGTTATACTTCAATAAATGCGGAACTGACCGGAACGGATAAGGACAAGTTCACCCTTGGCGCGCTCGCCACGGCGGCGGATGCCGGTCAAATTTTGTACCTCGCTGTTACGCCTAATCTGACGGCAGCCGACATGACGAATGAAAAGAAATATACAGCACAAGTCAGCATCACTTATTATGAAAGCGGCGCGGGGTCGTCGGGCAGCAAGATCACGATCGTGCGGGATCTCTCTTACGATGTGAAGGATAAAACCGAAGTCACGATCACGCCCTCGGGTACGGCGAGCACGTACGTATATACCGCGGCGGGAATCGCGCCCTATACGTCGGTCAGCGCCACATATAACGACGCGCAGAACTATACCGGTACTCTGGAATACAGCTATAAGGGCACGGGCAGCACGGTTTATGCGGCGTCGCCCGTGGCGCCTGCGGACGCGGGCACATATGAACTCACCATCAAAGTGCCCGATACGGACCCGGATTACGCGGGCATGGCGACGGTCGCTTTTGAGATCACCAAGAAGGAGTTAACCATCACCGGCCTTACCGCCGTCTCCAAGATATATGACGGCACGACGGCTGCGACGATTTCCGGCGGCACACTCAATGGAGTCGCCGCGGCGGACGCGGGCAGCGTGAGCGTTGTGATGCCCGTTTCCGGCGCCTTTGCCGATCGCGACGCCGGAACGGACAAAGTCGTCACGTTTGCCGCGCTTGTGCTCTCCGGTTCCAGAGCGGGAAACTATGCCCTGACGCAGCCGGGCGCGCTTACGGCCGATATCTCCGCCAAACCGGTTACGGCAACCGTTGTAATCGCCGATAAGACCTATGATGCAACGACCGCCGCGACGGCGAACATTACGGTTTCCGCGGATCAGTTATGTTCGGGCGACGTCCTCGCTGTCACCGGCGTTACAGCTACCTTCAACAGTGCTGACGCGGGCTCGAACAAAGCGGTTACGGTCATCGTTTCTGCCGCCGGTTGGGGTAACGCGAACTATCAGGTCACCATCCCGACAAGCGCGACGGGGAACATTCTCAAGCGTCCGCTCAATATCGTATTCAGCGCTTCGTATACGCACACATACGATGGCCTGGCCAAATCAGTCGAAGCAGCAGTTGCGGCAGCGGACGCGACGACCGGCCTTGTCGGCAGCGATACGGCGGCCGCAACTATCCGCACTACATACGCAAGGCAGTTGACTTCCGACCCAACCTATGGAGCTCCCACGGCAACTGCGCCGATTCTGGCCGGAGCCTACAAGCTCGGCGCGGAAGTGATCAACGCGAACGGCAACTATCAGATCAGCACTGTCACAGATCCTGCTCTGCTCACGATCAGCAAGGGTACGCTTGCACTCACGCCGCAAAGCTACTCGGTTGCATTCGTCAACACCACGGAGCAGAATAAGCCTCTCTCCGGCCTTGCGCTGACGCCGAACGTCGCCGGTACGTATACCGTTGACTCTTATTCGGATCCGAACGGCATATTGGCCGCAGCTCCGGCGGTTTCGGGCGGGAATCTCAAGTTTACGATCGCGGCCGGGCTTTCGGATGCGATGGTCGGCAAGACAGCGACGGTGACGATCAAATTCACGCCGTCAACTGCGGATACCTATCATGAGCAGACGGTCGCCGTGACCATCACGCTGGCGGACGATACATATACGAATACTCTCGTCGGGACTCTGCCAACGCAAATCAAATTGGGGCAGGAAATCGACCTCGTGGGAATTAAACTGCGCACCGTGTTCGGGAGCGGCATCCCTGCCGAAGAACTGCTCGTGACCGACAGTGTGAAGGTTGCGATCGTAAACGGCTATGATAAGAATGCGACCGGAGTCGGCGCACTTGGCCTGAAGACGATCACATTTACTGCCGTGGGCAACGCGAATCGCACGTATACGCATACGGTAAACGTCGTCGATCAACTTTCCGGCGCGGCGCTGACGATCACCCCGCCTTCCAAGCTGACGTATGACGCGTATGCTGCGGCAGCGCTCGACCTGAGCGGCAGCGCGTTCTCGCCCGTATGGATGAGCGGGCTACCTACCGGAGCGGGCAGCGCGCTTGTCGTGTCCATGCTGACCTATCCGAACAGCATGACCGCTGCGCAGATGCTCTCTACGATCGGAACGCACACCATCACGGTTAAATACACCTTCGAAGGGGCTACGCAGACCGCGACGTTCAATGTCACGGTGAAGCTGCCCGCTTCCGGAATTGGCACAAGCCCGAACGGTCATAATGTCGGCGTGCAGGAAAAACCCAATAACCCGGCCATACCGATGACCTATACGAACGCTGCGACCAGCTCTCCGGTTGCGCCCTCCGCCGTTGACGTTACGCTCAACGCGTTGACGGACGCAGCCGCCCGAACGGTCCTGGATGGCCTGGCGGGCGCACAGGCGGGCTTTGGCAGCGCCACAAGGCGGGCTTACCTCGACCTGGACTTCTCAACCGGCAGCGACGGGGTGATCGTTGGCGGCGGCGTCCTGACTATGACAATACCGTATCCCTATGGTTCGAACTCCGGTGACATGTTTGCAATGATTCTCAGGTATCGGGATGGTACGTCAAAAGCCGTTGTTCCGGGAAGAACGCAATACGGCCTTACGTTTGATGCTGTCGACGATGTTCAGATCGTCATCGGCTGGTATACGCCCAACACTTCTCTGCCTGAAACGGAGTCGCAGACGGTATTTTGGGAGAATGTGCGTAAAGCGATCCTAAATGCGCCTGCAGGGGCGACGATAACGGCGTACGCGGGCTTCTATGATCAAATGCCGGTTAGCGTCATGATCGCAATCAAGGATAGAGGCGTGACGTTGGTCATTAACTCCGCCTGGGGGAAATTGCTCAGGATCGATAAAACAAATGCGCTGACCCCCGAGTATGGCCGTGTCTACTACCCGCTGTCCTACCTGTTTGACAACCTTAAGGACAGCACGAAGACCTCGACGTCGGGCGGGGCATACGGCACGGTAACGGTTCTGCTCCCGCCGCAAACCGGAGACGATACTGTTGTTCTGCATCCCTACGGCATGACGGATAAGAACGCGGGCTTCCTTGATGGCATATGGGCGGGCAGCACCGATGAATCCCTCGTTAGTGATGGCATTACGATCATGGATGGCGAACGCATCATGGACGATAGCTTCTATTATGGGTTACTGCTGATCGTTATCGCGTTGCTGCTGGCCGGCGTTACCTGGTTTACGAGCGGCATCAGACGGCACACAAAGGCGAATTTAAGGTAATGAAGAGCAAAGCGGTTGTGACTTCTTGGACACACCGTCAATAGTGAGGTAGAAGAAAACAAACTAGGAAGGGGTTGATTGCTCCCTCGCAATCAACCCCTTCAAGTGTTCACAATGGCAAGGGTGCAGGCGCGGAAATTTCGGAAGTTGCGTAAATCGTAGCCGGATGACGGGTAGATAAGATAAGGTACAATAAGTTTCGCACAATTGAAAAGGAGGCCTAAAAAAGGAGGACATGGCCGCCCTCGCTTGATAGAATGTAAGTTACCGCACAAAACATCGAACCGAGCGGAGGAGAAGGCCATGCCCGAGAAAATTATACAGCTAACGAGACACTCATAAAGCAATCAACTTGAAAGCGTGCAATCCCCGGCATATTTTCCCAGGCGGGGGATGCTGAGATTTGTTATCTGAATTCATTTACTCTCTTTAGCGCTACGCCTGATTAACGTTTGTCATTGTGAGTCACGCCTTACCTGATAATATTTTGAAATATGCCAAAGGCGTCTGAACGCTCTGGAACTCCGGTTTTGTGTAGATCGCGATGATCAGGTCGCTCATGAGGTCTTCATGGTTGACAAGAAAGGTATCTCGTACGCTAGGCTGGTATCTTGTCGATATTTATCTCGACATTAAATCGGGCGCCAATGCATCAAATCGCAATGAATTCCAGCGCATAAAATCTCCATCCAGAAAAGACAAATAGTGCAAGCGCAGCATAGACGTCATTCTGAGCAATGAAAAATACACCGGCGATGTCATCGTCTTCAAAACGTATAACACGGGCTTCCCTGAAACTGTTCGTAAGGTAAATGACTCAGGCGAAAGAGATAAGTTTATCTCCATAGGGAATCATCCGAGGATTATAACGAGCGAAGTGTTTTTAGCAGTCCAAGCGGAAGGGAGCGCCGGAGCAACATAATCAAAAACGAAAATAGAAAAAGCAGAAAGTCATCACGATATAGTTCAAAGCGTGATAGACTTACTATTGATAGGAGCGAGGAAAGCAATAAAGAGAAACAGCCTAATAGTATCTGAAATATAGCTCGTTTTATTTTGGTTACGCATAAATGCAGTTGTATAATCAAAACGAAACTGTAAGCAGGCAAAAGGCTAGACAACGTCTATGGTGTTGAACGTTTTATATAAAAGTGAACGCTTCCCCTCAAAGTTTCAACCCCCAAGCAGCGCTTCGGCAGCCTGTTTTTGACCCGAAAACGCCCTCGTAAAACGCACCGCCAGCAAGAACTTCAAATCCCTCAGATCCTAAGAGTCCCTAGATATCCGGCCTATTTCCACCTCATACAACAAAACCCGCCTCCCCATGAGACGGGTTTCATTGTATCAACTGGTGTTGATGATTTGGTGCGGTCAATGAGACTTGAACTCATACGGTTGCCCATACGCCCCTCAAACGTACGCGTCTGCCAATTCCGCCATGACCGCGCGAGTTGCGATTTTTGAGAACCGCAAGGGATATTATAAGTGTTGGGACAGCGCTTGTCAACCCTGAAAACCGACCGATTTTGCGCTCATCCGAGCGCGATGTCGAGGACCATCATGAGCGCGAAGCCGAGCGCCGTGCCGATGGTGCCGATGTTGCTGTGTTCGCCCTGCTGCGCCTCGGGGATGAGTTCCTCGACGACCACGTAGATCATCGCGCCCGCCGCGAAACAGAGAAGGTAGGGGAGAAGCGGCGCGATGAGGCCTGTGAGCAGCAGCGTCATCAGCGCGCCGACGGGCTCCACGGCGCCGGAGAGCGCGCCGTAGAGGAACGCCTTCGTGCGCGAATAGCCGTTGGAGACGAGGGGCATGGAGATGATCGCGCCCTCGGGGAAGTTCTGCAGCGCGATGCCCAGCGAGAGCGCGAAGGCGGATGCGAGCGTGATCCCCGCGTTGCCGGAAATTACGCCCGCAAACACCACGCCCACCGCCATCCCCTCGGGGATGTTGTGCAGCGTGACCGCGAGGATGAGCATGGCGGATTTCGAGAGCTTCGCCGGGCGGCCCTCGGGCGCGTCGGAACCCATATGCAGGTGGGGGATAATGACGTCGAGCCCCAACAGGAAGCCGATGCCCGCGAGGAAGCCCACGAGCGCGGGCACCCACGGGATGACCCCCTGCGCCTCGGCCATGTCGAGCGCGGGGAGTATCAGGGAAAACATGCTCGCCGCGACCATCACGCCCGAGGCGAAGCCCAGGAGGAACCGCTGGAATTTTTCGTTGAGCTGCCCTTTGATGAAATAGACCGCCGCCGAGCCCAGCGCCGTGCCGAAAAGGGGAATCATCAGCCCCAGCGCGATTTTTGGCATTTCGCTCATGACAAAACCTCCGGCCGCACGGGTGCGTTTTAAGCGCTCCCGCGCGATGAATCATTGTGATGCCGTCATTTTATCATATTGCGAAAACGCGTGTATAGATGCCGTCCGCCGGCGGGCGAAAAACAATGTAATCAGCTACAAAAATCAAATAGTTCACTCAAATACGGGTATTCCTCCGCCGGAAAGAAAAGATCATGATTGATTAGTTCAATTATTTCCTGTTTGCTTGCCCACTTAGCGTCGCAAACTTCCTCAGGCTGCAGTTTTACCGAGGATATATTGATGTCTTGCCTGAACAGCCAAATATCAAAAAAAGCGTTCCCATTGTCACTCGTATGCGGGCGCGCATAGCTTTTAAACAATTGTCCGTTTGCCGGGTCGAGACAAATCCCTATTTCCTCTTGTGTCTCCTTTAATGCTGTTTTCAAACTGTCGTCACCAGCGACCGCACAGCCGCCTGTTGTGTGCCATAAATTCGCCCATGGAGATTCGCCTGGAATCCTTTTTGTAATTAAAAATTCGCCGTCATCATTCAAAACCCAAACTTGAACAATAATGTGGTAGTCGCCTTTTTGCATTGGCGTTCCTCGTTCATGATATCTTCCGGTTTTACTTCTGTATTTGTCGTAAACATCCCAATATTCGCCCATTGATATAGCCTCCAGAATTTATCCAATGAATCAGTCGCTATTTTCTTAGTCCAATACGATCATATCCGAATAGCGCAGAGCTCTCGTCGAGACGTTCAGGCTTCTCGATATCTCTGAAATGGCCGCAAGCTTCACTTCGGCCTCCCTTTTTATTTGAGCATACAGAGCGACGCGACGTCAAAGCCAAGACCCCGCGCATGTTTCGCGTTTTTGAAACGCGGTCGGATTTGCTTTTACAGAACCGGGTTCGAGTCGAGATATGCCCGAAGGATGATGGTCGCCGCGAGCTTGTCCACGACCTTGCGGCGCTCCCGCCAGTCGAGCTCGGCCTCCATCAGCACGCGCTCGGCGGAAACGGTGGTGAGCCTCTCATCGATGAAGGCGTGCTCGCCCTCCCATTTGGAAAGGACGGTTTGGGCGAACTCCTTCACTTTGTCGGCCTGGAAGCCGTAACTGCCGTCCATGTTGCGCGGCATGCCAAAGAGGAGCCGCACCGGCTGGTATTTCTTAGCGAGCGTTCGTATGTAGTTTGCGTCCGCCTCGTCGTCACCCGTGCGCCTGTATGTTTCAAGCCCCTGCGCTGTGATGCCCAGCGGGTCGCTCACCGCGATGCCGATTCTTCTGTCTCCCACGTCGAGGGCGAGTACGCGTTTCATGTTCGCTCCTTTTTCGCTCCTTTAATGACCTAATAAAAGGCGCGGTATCGCTCCGCGCCGCAGATTCAAACTAGCAGGGATTACTCCGCCTCGCCGTCCGCGGCCTTGGCGGCGTCCTGCGCGCGCATGTAGAAGCGGACCAGCTCCTCGAGGAGCTCGTCCCTTTCGAGGCTGCAGATGTGGTAGCGCGCGTTGTTGTAGCTCGTGATGTACGTCGGGTCCCCCGAGATGAGGTAGCCCACGATCTGGTTGATCGGGTCGTAGCCGCGCTCGCGCATGGAGGAATACACGCTCATGAGCACCTCGCTGGCCTTGTTCTCTTCGCGCGGCATGCGGAAAAACATCGTTTCGTGCGTGTTGCTGGTCATATCGAGGCGCCTCCTGTACGCAGTATATGCAAATTATAACAGATGGGCGGAAGAAAGGAAATAGCGCTTAAAATCATTTACAAACCGGATAATCAAAAAGTGGCGTGAGCCACTTTTCGGTTGTTCAGTTGAGCAGGTCGCCCAGCCGCATCGCCGTGCGCTTGCCGCTCCGCCACATCTTTTTTGAATCGCGCAGCAACCGGCGCGACACGTCTGGATACATCGCGGTCACGGCGGCGGCGGTCACCGCCACTCCGGCCGCGATGCCGGCCACAAAGGTAATCGCTTTCATGAAATTCGCTCCTTTCGCGTGGTAAGCTAATGATAGCTTTCCCATGAAAAAGCGCGCGTGTGCATGGAAATAAAAGTCATCGAGCAAATTTGCGCGATTTCGGGAAGAACCCTCTCAATGGCCGACCGCGTGATGCGCGATCCCCTCCGGCATGGGCTCGCCTTTGCGCGTGTAATAATCCTCGATGGCGGCCTTGACGGCTTCCTCCGCGAGCACGGAACAGTGGATTTTCTGCGGCGGCAGCCCTTCGAGCGCCTCCACGACGGCGGAGTTGGATAGTTGAAGCGCCTCCTCGACCGTCTTGCCCTTGATGAGCTCCGTCGCCATCGAAGAGGTGGCGATGGCCGCGCCGCAGCCGAAGGTCTTGAAGGAAACGTCCTCGATGACGCCCGCGTCGCTGATCTTCAGAAACATCTGCATGATGTCCCCGCACTTGGCGTTGCCCACCATGCCCACGCCGTTGGCGCCCTCCATCTCGCCCATATTGCGCGGATGGGTAAAATGATCCAGAACCTTTTCGGTATACATAACTCTTTCCTCCTTATTCGGCGGGCCCTTGCCAGAGAGGGCTCATCGTGCGCAGCCGCGAGGCGACCCCCGGCAGCGTCTTTAGCACATAGTCGATCTCCTCGTCGGTCGTTTCGTCGCCGAGCGTCATGCGCACGGAGCCGTGCGCCACCTCGTGCGTGAGGCCGAGCGCCAGGAGCACGTGGGAAGGGTCGAGCGAGCCGCTCGTGCACGCGGAGCCCGAGGAGGCCGCGATTCCCTTGAGATCCAGCATCAGCAGAATCGATTCGCCCTCGATGTACTTGATGCTCACGTTGACGTTGTTGGGAAGCCTCTTTGTCGGGTGCCCGTTGAGCCTGACCTCGGGGATGGACGCGAGGACGCCCGCGATAAGCCTGTCGCGCAGCCTCGCCATGCGCGCGGCGTTTTCTTCGATGTTCGTTGTGGTAAGCTCGATGGCCGCGCCGAGGCCCACGATGCCCGGGACGTTCTCCGTGCCTGCCCTGCGGCCCTTTTCCTGCTCGCCGCCCACCAGGTGCGAGGGCAGGCGAAGGCCCTTTCTCAGGTACAGCGCGCCCACGCCCTTGGGGCCGTGGAATTTGTGCGCCGAGAGGGAGAGCATGTCGATGCCCATCTGCTTCACGTCGATGGGAATGTGGCCGACCGCCTGCACGGCGTCCGTATGGAAGAGCACGCCCCTCTCGCGGCAGACCTTCGCGATTTCGGGGATGGGCATGACGGTGCCCACCTCGTTGTTGGCGAACATGATGGTGACGAGTATCGTCTCGTCCGTGATGGCCTCGGCCACCTGCTCGGGCGCCACGAGGCCGTATTCGTCCACGGGGAGGTAGGTGACCCGGTAGCCCCTCTTCTCGAGCGCTTCGCAAGCGTGGAGCACCGCGTGGTGCTCGATGTTGCTCGTGATGATGTGCCTGCCCTTGTTTTTATATTTTTCGGCCGTGCCGAAGAGCGCCGTGTTGTCGCTCTCCGTGCCGCCGCCGGTGAAGATGATTTCGTTCGGCTCCGCGCCGAGCGCGCGCGCGACCTGCTCGCGCGCGGATTCCACGCCGCGCCGCGCCTCCTGCCCGAAAGAATGCGGGCTCGACGCGTTGCCGTAGATCTCCGTGAAGTAAGGCATCATCGCCTCGAGCACCCCGGGAGAAAGCGCCGTCGTCGCTGCGTTGTCAAGATAGATCCTCTTCATTGGTTCCCCTTTCAAGCTGTGTCCTGTAATCATCCGCCATGTCCTTCAGCGTGGTGGCGTCCAGCACTTCGTTGATGCGCGACTGGAGCTTGAGCCACAAGGGCCGCGTCGAGCAGGAGCAGGCGTTCGTGCAGTCCACCCTGTCCGCGCTCACGCAGTCCACAAGCGTCGTTTCCCCCTCGAGCGCGCGCAGCACCTCGTTGACGGTGATCTCCTCCGGCGCGCGGGCAAGCTCATACCCGCCCTGCGCTCCACGCGTGGAAAGGACGAGCCCCGCCTTTTTCAGGGCGCTGACGAGCTGCTCGAGATACGTGTCGCTGATCCCCTGGAGCCCGGCGAGCGAAAGGGTGCTCAGCCTGGTTTGACCGTACACCATGGCGAGATCGATCATGGCTTTAAGCCCGTACCGCCCCCTTGTGGAAAGCATCACAGCCGCCTCACCTCAATTCCTACTATATCAGTCGGATTTCATCCTTAATATAGCACCGGCCATGCGCATTGTCAACGGAAAATCAAGAATATATTCGCAGAAAAAGGGGCTCCGCGCCCTTGCGGAACCCCCGGGAAACGTTGTGGCAAACGCCGCGGGCGGCGCGCGCCCGTCTCACGCGTACATCGGATATTTTTCCGTGAGCGCGAGGACGCCCGCCTTGACCTCGGGCACGGCCTCCTCGCCGCCAAGGATGATCTTCGCGAGGAAGTCGGCGACGCTGAGCATATCCTTTTCGGTAAGCCCGCGCGTGGTGACGGCGGGGGTGCCCAGGCGGATGCCGCTCGTGACGAAGGGGCTGCGCGTCTCGGTGGGGACGGTGTTCTTGTTGGCGGTGATGTTGGCGGAATCGAGCAGCGCCTCGACCTCCTTGCCGGTGCGGCCGTCGGGGCCGAGGTCCACGAGCATGAGGTGATTGTCCGTGCCGCCGGAGACGAGCTTGACGCCGCGCGCCACGAGCTCGCGGGCGAGCGCCTGCGCGTTGTCGGCGACGCGCTTCTGATATTCCTTGAACTCCGGCCGGAGCGCTTCCTCGAGGCAGACGGCCTTCGCCGCGATGACGTGCATCAGCGGCCCGCCCTGCGTGCCGGGGAAGATGCCCTTGTCGATCTGCTTGGCGAACTGCTCGCGGCAGAGGATCATGCCGCCGCGCGGGCCGCGAAGCGTCTTGTGCGTGGTGGTGGTGACGATGTCCGCGTAGGGCACGGGGTTCATGTGGAGGCCCGCCGCCACGAGGCCCGCGATGTGCGCCATGTCCACCATGAAGAGCGCGCCGACCTCGTCCGCGATGGCGCGGAACTTCGCGAAGTCGAGCGCGCGCGGATAGGCCGAGGCGCCCGCCACGATCATTTTGGGCTTATGCTCGAGCGCGAGGACGCGCACCTGGTCGTAATCGACCTGCTCATCCTCGGCGCGCACGCCGTAGGGCACGAAGCGGTAATACTTGCCGCTCATGTTGACGGGGCTGCCGTGCGTGAGGTGGCCGCCGTTGGAGAGGCTCATGCCGAGCACGGTGTCGCCGTACTCGAGCAGGGAGAAGTACACGGCGAGGTTCGCCTGCGCGCCGGAATGGGGCTGCACGTTGGCGTGTTCCGCGCCGAAAAGCCTGCAGGCGCGCTCGCGGGCGATGTTCTCCACGATGTCCACGCACTCGCAGCCGCCGTAATAGCGCTTGCCGGGGTACCCCTCGGCGTATTTGTTCGTCAGGTGGCTGCCCATGGCGGCCATGACGGCCTCGGACACGAAGTTTTCCGATGCGATGAGCTCGAGGTGGTCGCGCTGGCGCTTGAGTTCAAGCTCCATGGCCTCCGCGACTGCCGGATCCGTCCTGCGGATGAGATCAAACTGTATCATTTCGCCCCTCCGTACGATAAATTATAGTCTTTTTATGGGTATTCCCCTCGCTATTATAGTTGACCGGACGCGCTTTTTCAACCGCGCGGGGAATATATAAACAAGCTCGAACAGAAAGCTCGCCGTTGCCTGCGCTACTACAAAAATGAAAGCTTAAGGTTCCGGGCGAGGGATTACATATCCTTGCCGATACAGACCGCGAATCCTGAATCGACCCATTTTTTGGGCTTGCCCTCGTAGTCCAAGCCGATCGTCGCGATGCCCACAACTGAAGATCCTGATTTTTCAATCAGTTCGATGCAGCAGCTCATGGTATTCCCGGTTTCTATCCACTCGTCTGCAATGAGCACATTTTTCCCTTCGGGCAGCATATGCCGACGCATCTCCAAGGTTTTTTTGCTTTTTGTGTAATCCGTATATGCGCATGAAATCAGCATTTCGTTCGGGTAAGGGAGCTTCCCGGCCTTTCGTATCGGGATAAACCCAACCCCTAATTCCCTCGCGATACCGGCACCCAGTATCCAGCCGATGGCTTCCGGCGAAGCCACGTAATCGACCCTTCCCCGATAGGGCGCTGCGAGAAACTCGATGATTTGCCCGAACAGGACGATATCCTGAAAAATCGGAAGCAGATCGTATCGGCCGATCGTTTCCTTCGGAAGCAAAGCCCGTATTTTATCCCGTAAAACCAAGTCTTCCATTTGAATATCTCCCCCGCATACCGTTATAAACGCCAAAGACGATTTGAAATGCGAAACTCCTAAAAAACCATAGCCATGTGCATCATAGCAAAAAGAAAAGCATGCCGCAACGGTTCCCCGCAACGGCATATTCTTATCGCGCTTTATTTTCCTTTGCCTTACGCTCGGCCAAGATACCGTTCCACGGCTTCGTTCGCCCGCGCCGCGAGCTTTTCCTCTTCGATGTTGGCAAGCCTGCCTTCTCGCACGACGATCTTTCCGGCGACGATCGTGTAATCGACGCCGCCCTTGACGCCCACGGTGCCGAGCATGCCGCGCGGGTCGAGGCTGGCGCCCACGAGCTCGAGCCGCCTGCCGTCGATGAGCAACAGGTCCGCGCATTTGCCGGCTTCAAGCGAGCCGATGTCGTCCCGCCCGAGAAGGCTCGCGCTGCCTTTGGTCGCGAGCTTGAGCATGTCGTAGCCCGAAGGGGCCCTGTCGCCCCAGGCGAGCCTGTGGAGGAGGAAGCCCACGCGGATTTCCTCCTGCATGTTCGAGCCGTCGTTGCTCGCGCTGCCGTCCACGGCGAGCCCCACACGCACGCCCTCGCGGAGCATGTCCGGGATGCGCGCCACGCCGGAGGAGAGCTTCATGTTGGAGACGGGGCAGTGGGCGACGCCCGTGCCGCTCGCGGCGAGGCGGCGGATTTCCCCGTCGTTGAAGTGGATGCCGTGCGCGTACCACACGTCCGGCCCCGTCCAGCCGAGGGATTCCATATAGTCGAGCGGCCGCATCCCGAAGCGGGAGAGGGTGTAATCTACCTCGTCCTTCGTTTCGGCAAGGTGGGTGTGAAGCCGCACGCCTTTTTCGCGCGCGAGAAGGGCGCTCTGTTTCATCAGTTCGCCCGAGACGGAGAAGGGCGAGCACGGAGCGAGGGCGATCTGCCGCGTCGCGCCGAAGGAGGGGTCGTGATAGGCGTCGATGAGCCGCGCGCTGTCGCGCAAAATCTCGTCCACCGTCTGCACGACGGAATCCGGCGGGAGGCCGCCGTCCTTTTTCGAAAGGTCCATGCTGCCGCGGGAGGCGTGCAGGCGCATGCCGAGTTCTTCCGCCGCGGCAAACTGCTCGTCTATGAGAAGATCTCCCGCCTGACGCGGGAACACATAGTGATGGTCGAAGCACGTCGTGCAGCCGTTCTTCAGGAGTTCGCCCAGCGCCGCGAGCGAGGAGTAGCGCACGACGTCGCGATCGAGGTTCTTCCACACCTCGTAGAGCGCGCGCAGCCAGTCGAACAGCTCCATGTTCTGCACGGCGGGGAGGTTTCTCGAAAAATACTGGTAGAGGTGGTGGTGCGTGTTGATAAGCCCCGGGTAGCAGAGCATGTGCGCGCCGGAGAGGACCTCGCATCCCTCGGGGACCGGGAGGTCCGGCCCGATTCGGGCGATGACGCCGCCCTCGATCAGCATGTCGCAGTTTTGAAGCACGCGGTCCTCTCTGTCGCAGGTGATGAGGGCGCGGATGTTTTTCAACAAAAGCTTGTCCATATTACCAGGGCCTCCTGCCGCAGTAAAAGAGCTTCTTCCAGGTGCTGGTGAGGTAGTCCCTGCGCACGACCTCGCCCTTGCTCGAGGAGGCGTCGATCATTTCCCCGCTGTTGTTGATGACGATGCCCACGTGCCCGATCTTCGAGAAGTCCTTGTCGTAGAAGAAGATGAGGTCGCCCTTCCTGAGGTCGTAGATGCTCGTGATCTTCGTCCAGTCGGAAACCTGCGAATAGCCGGCCGCGGTCAGCCTTCGCCTGTTGCTGCCCGCCTGCTTGAGGCAGTAATAGACGAGGCCGGAGCAGTCGAAGCTGTTGGGCCCCCTGTTGCCCAGTATGTACGGCTCGCCGAGCTGGTCCTTGGCGGTGCTGATCATCTTGTCGATGTTTGCCCGGGTGCGCGCCTCCTTGCGCTTGTTGGGGCTCTCCTTGGCGTCGTCGCTGTAGAGCATCGAGAGCGTCTTGGGGCCGCACATGCCGTCGGCGGAAAGGTCGTTCTCGCTCTGGAAGGATTTGAGCGCGGCGACCGTGGTTTCTCCGTAATAGCCCGTGACGACGCTCATATAGCCGAGGTCCTTCAACTGTTCCTGCAATTCGGTAATGTCGCTGCCCTCCATGCCGAAGACCACGCAGTATTTCGGGGCGGTTTCGCCGTAGATCAATTCCTGCGTTTTCAGGCCCGCAATGCCGTCCTCGTCGAGCGTGATCCCGAGAGCGGGCGTGAAGTTGATCTGCCTTTGGAAGCGCCGAACGGCGTCCTCCGTGGCGGGGCCGTACTTCTGGGTCGTTTCATCCAATTCAAGGTAGCCGAGTTCAATGAGGCGCTTTTGGAGCTGTTCGACCTCCGGGCTTTCCATGCCGCGCCTGAGCGTCGGGTCCGGGGTGGGGGTGAGCGTCGGGATGGGCGTGGGCGAGGATGTGAGCGTGGGCGCCGGAGCGGGCGTGATGTCGATGACGCCGGCCGCGCTCATGCTCTCCGCGCCGGATAAAAGGGCGCTGCCGTTCGGCTCGCCGGCCCTCGGCGCGCCCGCCTCGGCCTTGCCCGCGGAGGCGAGCACGAAAATGAGCGCCGCGAGCAGGATAGTCGCGCCCGCCGCGGAGCCGATGAGGAGCGTGCGCTTCCTCCGGTCGGCGCGCAGCCAGGAGGCGCGGAATTTCCTTATGGAGAGCACGGCGTGTTTGGCCATGCGCTTGAGCGTTTTCTGTATCCTGTTCCCCAAGTGTTATCCTCCGGTTCTGCCGGTAATCTTTTGAAAGGTTTCAATCATTTTAGCCGCTCTTTGGATATTTTGCAATGCGCGCGCCTCTTTCGTCAACGATTATTAACAATATCGGGCGTTTTTCGGGCGTAGCGCGCCTTGTCCAGGCCTGGTAAAATGATATATACTTTCACTATCATGTTATGATACCCACGGAAAAGGGTGCTTCGCACAGAATGGGAGGGCGCCGGGATGCTTGAGATCAGGCCCGCCGACAGGGACGACGCCGCTTTTGTCGCGCCCCTCGTCGCGCGCTTTCGCACGGCGCTCGCGCGCTTCCGGCACGCCGAGGCCATGGAGGATGCCGCCGCGGCGCGGGAGGAATTTTTCGAATATTTGGAAAAAGGCTTTCCTGTTTACCTCGCCCTCGAGGGCGGGGAATGCGCGGGCTATCTGGTCTGCCGGATCGACGCGCCCTGCGTCTGGGTCGAGTCGCTCTACGTCGAGGAGGCGCACAGGCGGCGCGGCGTCGCCTCCCGCCTCTACGGCGAGGCGGAGGAGCTCGCGAGAGGCTATGGGGAAAGCACGCTCTATAATTACGTCCACCCGAACAACGACGGTATGATCGCCTTTCTCGCGCGCCGGGGATACGACGTATTGAACCTCATCGAAATCCGCAAGCCGTATCCAAGCGAGGAGGTTGGAACGCGCATCCGCGTGGGGGAGCACAGCTTCAAATATTGATCTTCACGAACAACAGGCGGCTGCGTACCAGCCGCCATGCATGAAATCCTGCGGCGAAGAGGACTTTGCCGCTTCTTAAATCTTATAATCTGCGCCTGCCATATTCGTCGAACGTTTTCTTTAGCGCGGATTCAACCGGGAAAATGGATGCAATCATCACTGCCGTTTGGATAGCTATAATAACCGTGCCATAGCGGCCGATATCATCAATGCTTCGACCAAGAGAGAACAGCATCGCAATAATTGTGGCTGGAGCCAGTGCGATTCCTATACGCTGCCAAAGTTTGCCGCAGCAGTTATGTGCAAATTCCCAGGTATCCCGGTTCTTCATTGATCGTGTGGTGCGATATCCAAAGGTTGAGTTGATTTCTTTCGGAGCATTTTTTCTAAAATAGCTACCAAAACCGATCATTGTCGCGGGAACAAGCAGCTCCATTATCAGCATAAATATCCAGAAACCAATCATATGCCTCACCTTGCATGATATTATCGATCCACAGCTCACCGAGAAGGTTCTTTTTCCGGTTATTCGCTGTTAACTGCTCGCTTGTGTCGGATAAGCCGCGCTTATCCGACGACGATATTGACGACGTTCTTCACGACGATGACCTTCTTCACGCTCTTCCCCGCGAGGAAGGGCGCGACGTCGCTATTTTGGAGCACGAGCGCTTCGACTTCGGCGCCCGGCATGTCGGCGGGGACGCACACGCGCGCGCGCAGCTTGCCGTTGATCTGCACGCCGAGCTCCACCGTGCTCTCGACGAGCGCGCTCTCGTCATATTTGGGCCATTCCGCCTCATGGAGGGGCGAGCCCAGCGCGAGGGCCTCGTTCATCTCCTCCGCGATGTGCGGCGCGAAGGGGGAGAGGAGGATGAGGAGCGCGCGCAGTTCCTCCCGCGTGACGGAGCCCGCGGCGTAAACGTCGTTGACGAAACTCATCAGCGCCGCGATGGCGGTGTTGAACTTCATGCGCTCGATGTCCTCGCCGACCTTCTTGATGCAGCCGTGGAGGGAAGCTTTCAGGGAGTCGCGCACGCCTCCCTCGGGGCTCATCATATCCTGCAGCCTCCATACGCGCTCGAGGAAGCGGCGGCAGCCCTTCGTGCCCTGCGAGTTCCAGGGGATGGGCTGGTCGAACGCGCCCATGAACATGATGTACATGCGGAAGGAATCCGCGCCGTATTCCCGGATATAGTCGTCGGGGTTGACGACGTTGCCGCGGGATTTGCTCATCTTCTCGCCGTTCTCGCCCAGCACCATGCCGTGGCTCGTGCGCTTCCTGTAGGGTTCCTTCGTGGGCACGACGCCTATGTCGTAGAGGAACTTGTGCCAGAAGCGCGAGTAGAGCAGGTGCAGCGTGGTGTGCTCCATGCCGCCGTTGTACCAGTCGACCGGCGTCCAGTAATCGAGCTTCTCGCGGGAGGCGACGGCATGATCGTTGTGCGGGTCGGCGTAGCGCAGGAAATACCAGCTCGAGCCGGCCCAGTTGGGCATGGTGTCCGCCTCGCGCACGGCGGGCCCGCCGCACTTGGGACAGGCGGTGTGGAGCCAATCCACGGCGCGGGCGAGGCAGGAGCTGCCGTCGTCCGTCGGGGAGAAGTCCTCGAGCATGGGCAGCTCCAGGGGAAGCTCGCTCTCGGGCAGCGGCACCCAGCCGCAGCGCTCGCAATGGACGAGGGGGATGGGCTCTCCCCAGTAGCGCTGGCGCGCGAACACCCAGTCGCGCAGCTTGTAGTTGACCTTGCGCTCCCCGATGCCCCGCTCGACGAGGTAGTCCGTGATCGCCTTCTTCGCCTCGGCGACCTCCATGCCGTCGAGGAAGCCGGAATTGACAAGCCTGCCGCGCTCGCAATCCGCATAGGCTTCCTTTTCGATATCCCCGCCCGACACCACCTCCACGATGGGGAGGTTGAAGGTTTTGGCGAACGCGTAGTCGCGCGCATCGTGTCCGGGCACGGCCATGATGGCGCCCGTGCCGTAGTTCATGAGCACGTAGTCGGAGATCCAGATGGGGATGCTCTTGCCCGTGGCGGGGTTGACGGCCTCGAAGCCATCGAGCGGCACGCCCGTCTTGTCCTTGACGAGCTCCGTGCGCTCGAACTCGCTCTTATGCGCGGCCTCCTCGCGGTAGCGGACGACCGCGTCCCAATTGCGGATGCGGGCCTTGTACTGCTCAACATAGGGATGCTCCGGGCTTAGCACCATATAGGTCGCGCCGAAGAGCGTATCCGGCCGCGTGGTGAACACGCGCAGCTTATTGCCGCCCTCGCCCTCGCCTGCGATGGCGAAGTCGACCTCCGCGCCCTCGCTCCTGCCGATCCAGTTGCGCTGCTGGATTTTCACCCGGTCGATGTAATCCACCTCGTCGAGATCGTCGACGAGCCTCTCGGCGTAGGCGGTGATTTTGAGCATCCACTGGGATCGCACCATCTGCATCACCTCGCCGCCGCAGCGCTCGCAGCGGCCCTCGACGACCTCCTCATTGGCGAGGCCGACCTTGCAGGAGGTGCAGAAGTTGATGGGGATCTCCGCCTTGTAGGCGAGGCCCTTCTCATAGAGCTTGAGGAAGATCCACTGCGTCCATCGATAGTATTCCGGGTCGGAGGTGCTCACCTCGCGCGACCAGTCGAAGGAATAGCCCAAACGCTTCAACTGCGCGCGGAAGCGCACGATGTTCTCCGCCGTGACGATCGAGGGGTGGATGCCCGTCTTGATGGCGTAATTCTCGGTGGGCAGGCCGAACGCGTCGTAGCCGATGGGGAAAAGCACGTTATAGCCTTCGAGCCTGCGCTTGCGGCAGACGACGTCCATCGCCGTGAACGGCCGTGGATGGCCGACGTGCAGCCCCTGCCCGGAGGGGTAGGGGAATTCGATGAGGCCGTAGAACTTGGGCCGCGCGGAATCCTCGCGCGCCTCAAAGCAGCGCGCTTTCATCCATTTGCGCTGCCACTTGAGCTCGATATAGTCGTGTTCGTATTTCTTTGCCATGTTCCCTCCATGCCCGCGCAGCCCTGCGCTTTCATAATAAATAAAGCCGCCTCCCTATCAAAGGGAGACGGATTCTTTCCGCGGTACCACTCCTGTTGGCGCCGGTTGAGGCGCCCGCTCGTGCCCTTTAACGCAGGGATGCGCCGCGCATTTCCTCGCGGAGGCTCCGCGGCGAGCTTCGGCCGCGCAACCTTCCGCCTCGCACCACCCGGCGGCTCTCTTGAAAGCGCTTCGGCCTACTGTTTCCGTTTCACAGCCATAAAACATTTTATGTGAACCGGCGGGAAATGTCAACAGACGCGTACATTTGCATAAACGCTTTCGTGCGTATTCCAGTTTCTGACGCGGCGTGCTATAATAAATCATTCTTCTCACACGTCTTTACGGGGGTTCACAATGGAGCAAAACGCAAACGGCGCAAAGAAAAAAGGCAGCCTTTCGATTTCGGTGAAATCGTTTGTGAGCGTGATGGCGGTCCTTCTCTCGCTCATGGTCGTCGTGGGCATATTGACCCACGTCATCCCTCACGGCAGATATGAGCGCGTGATCGAGGACGGCCACGAGCAGATCGTACCCGGCAGCTACGCGCCCATCGGGGGAGAGCGCGGCTACCCCGTCTGGCGCTGGCTCGCGGCGCCCGTCGAGGTGCTCTGGAGCGCGGACGGCGCGAACATCATCCTCATTGCGCTCGTGCTGCTCGTGCTCGCGGGCAGCTTTGCGATCATCGAGAACACCGGGGGCATCCGCGCCATCGTCGTGCGGCTCATCCGCCGCTACAGCGAGAAGAAATACGCGCTCATCTGGGCGGTTTCCCTCTTCTTCATGGTCATGGCCGCCATGTTCGGCACGTTCGAGGAGATGCTCGTGCTCGTTCCCCTCATCCTGATGCTCGCGCGCAGCATGAAGTGGGATAACCTGACGGGCCTTTCCATGTGTCTGCTCGCCGCGGGCGTGGGCTTCGCGATCCCGCTGCTCGATCCCTTCACGATCGGCCTCGCCTCGCGGATCGCGGGCGCGAACATGCTGCGCGGCATCTGGTACCGCATCGTCATATTCGGTATCCTTTGGGCGCTGCTCTCCGCGTTCGTCGCCTTCAACGCCAGGCGGTATGAGCGGCAAAGCCGCGAAGCGGCGGGGGAGAACTCCGGCGATTTCGAACAGGGCGCGGACACGATGAAAAATCAGGATAAGGTTTTTCGGGTTTACTGCGTCTTCTTCATCTCGATCATCGCCGTGATGGTCGTCGCCTCCGCGCTCTCCAACGTCGAGGCGCTCTCGGGCCTCTCGCTGCCCGTCATCGGCGCGGGCTTCCTCGTGGGCACCGTGATCAGCGGCACCATCGTCACGGGCAGCCTGAAGGCGACGCTCAAATCCTTCGGCGCGGGGATCGCGGGCATGAGCCCCGGCATCGTCATGCTGCTGTGCGCGGGGAGCATCAAGTTCATCGCCATGCAGGGCAACATACTCGACACCATCATGCATTATCTCATCGGCGGCCTCGAGGGCGTGAGCCCCTATCTGGGCGTGTTGCTCATTTACGGCATCGTCCTTCTCATCGAGTTCTTCATCGGCAGCGCGAGCGCGAAAATACTGCTCGTCGTCCCCATCATCATGCCCATCTGCGACATGATCGGCATCAGCCGCGAGCTGGCGATTCTGGCCTTCTGCTTCGGGGACGGGTTCACCAACGTCTTTTTCCCGACGAACGGCGTCATGCTCATCGGCCTCTCCATCGGCAACACGAGCTACGGCGCGTGGTTCAGGCGCACGGCGCCCTTCCAGCTTCTGCTGCTCCTTCTGAGCATGGTCTTCCTGCTCATCGCGGCGGCCATCGGGTATTGATTTCTCCAAAAGGACAAGGGGGCGGATGTCCGCCCCCTTTCATCTTTTTGGGTAAAGCGCTACGCCCGCATGGCCACGTACTGCGCGAGCACGTGGAAGAAAGCGTCGATCTCCTCCATCGTGCAGCCGGAACTCAGAAGCGCGTCGATGGTGGACTGGGTTTCCCGGGAGGCGCGCAGCCTGTGGGCGCGCGCGAGGCGCAGCCCCTTCTCCGTCGGGTAGAGCAGGACGGTCTTCGCGTTGCCCTCCTGCCTGCGGCGCATGATGCAGCCCTTCTTTTCGAGCTTTGTGACGGTCTGCGAGATCGCGCCCTTCGTCCTGTTCCAGAAGAGGGCCAGCTCGCTCACGTTGATGCCGGGATTGTCCTCGATGGACGCGAGCGTGTGCACCTCGACCGTGTTGATCGGCTCGCCCACGCCGTAATCCCTGTTTTCGGCTTCGGAATCGCTGTAGAGCATGGCGAAGCGATACAGCAAATCCGCCCTGTCGATCAAATGATCCAGAATGCCGTTCGACGTGTTCCAATCGATCATGCCGTCCAAACGCGCCGTCCTCCCTATATCGATTATCGGTCTTCCTGTATCCTGTAAGTTATCCACAGCATACCACAGCCGCGCGAAACTGTAAATGATTTGACTATGAATATTCATTCTGCACGAAAAAAAAGTCCGAAAACGCCGGTGTATGCGCGGATGCGCCCGCGTGGTATAATCGGGCTATGATTGCAGAACGCCAAACGCTGACCCATCCGTTCCCGCCCGTTTACGACGCGCGCTGCCGCACGCTGGTGCTGGGCACCTTCCCCTCCGTCAAGTCGCGCGAGACGGGCTTCTATTACGGCCACCCGCACAACCGGTTCTGGCGCGTGCTGGCCGCTGTTTTTGGTGAGGATGCGCCCGCGACCGTCGATGAGAAGCGCGCGTTCCTTCTCGCGCACGGAATCGCGCTATGGGACGCGCTCAAAAGCTGCGAGATCATCGGCTCCGCGGACGCTTCCATCCGCAGCGCCGTGCCCAACGACATCGCGGGTCTGCTTCGCGAAACGGGAATAACGCGCGTGTGCGCGAACGGCGGCGCGGCCTATTCCCTCTATATGAAATACGTTTATCCTGAAACCGGCGTACCGGCGCTCGCCCTGCCTTCGACGAGCCCTGCCAACGCTTCGTATTCGCTTTTAAGGCTCGTCGCCGCGTGGCGCGGCGCGCTCACGGGGGAGGACGCATGATCGCAAAGGAGAGGCTTTACCTTTCAACCGTCGCCAGAGACGCGGCGGAGCTCGCGGAGCGCTTCCGGATCGGCCTGGAGCTTGCGGAGTTCTGCACCGCGTCCAACATGGACGAGAACTTCGCCGCGACCGACGCGCGCGTGCGGGAGGAGATGCGCCGTGCCGCGCGCTTCGTTTTCCACGCGCCCTTCAACGAGCTCTATCCCGCGGCGATCGACCCCAGGGCGCGCGCGCTCGCAATGGAGCGCCTCGTCCAGGCGGCGCGACTCGCGCGCGAATACGGCATCCGCAAACTCGTCGCGCATTCGGGCTATGTGCCGCTCGTATACCACAAGAGCTGGCAGATGGAGCGCTCCGTCGCGTTCTGGAAGGAGCTTCTTTGCCGGATTCCTCCGGATATGACGGTCCTTTTGGAGAACGTCATGGAGGATGAGCCGCATCTGCCCGCCGCCATCGCCGGGGCTGTGGGGGACGCGCGGCTCGGGCTCTGCCTCGACGTGGGCCACGCGAACGTCTGCGCGAAGGGCGCCGCTCTTCCGGAATGGATCGAAGCGTTCGCGCCGCACCTCAAGCACGCGCACCTCCATAACAACGACGGCGCGAGGGACCTCCATGGCGGCCTCTACGAGGGCGCGCTCGATATGGACGCGCTGATCGGGCAAATCGACGCGCTCTGTCCGCACGCGACGTTCACGATCGAATCCATCGATGCGGAAAGCTCGCTTCAAAGGCTTTTTGACGCGGATATGTTCGGGTAAGCCGGATTCTTTATTTTGCCCTGAGCTTTTCAAGTATCCGCTGATATAAATCATCGGCGGAGCCGACGGCTCCAAAGAGCTCCGTCAGCGTCCAGTAGCCGAACTCGTGGCATAGAATCGCCCGCGTGCAGACGGCGGCGATTTCATCGTCGGGTGTGTTCCCGAAGTAGCCGCTGAGGAAGTCCCGGTCAAAATCAAACGCGTCGCAGATAACGGGCATGTGCTCAAAGATTGCGGGCGCGAGTATGGAATCTGCAAAATCCAGCACGACGAGGCGGCCGTCCCTGTCCAGCATCAGGTTATCCCCGGTCAGATCGCAATGGACGAACACGCGCGGCTCGCGCCGCAGGCCCTCCAGCGTCTCCCGCCGCGCCAGCAGCAGCCCCGCGGGGGCATTTTGCCAGCGTTTGTTCCGTAGCCCGCGCGCAATGGCGTCGGCTTCATTGAAGTTTTCGCATTCCGTTCCCCAGGCTTGCACGATGCGCCGGAGCTGGCGCCCGACCTCCCGCTTTTGTTGAACGCTGAGCGTGTGCCGCACATCGCGGAGCAGTTCCCCGTCGATGCATTCCATGATCAGGTACCGGAAAAGATACCTGTCCCGGATTTCGCCGTTTGCCATTAGCCTGGGCACGGGCACGCCGAGCCGGTCCGCCCGTTTCATTGCGAACAGCTCCGCCCTGTAGTCCGGCAGGCTGTCCTCCTCCGACTCGGCGGGGGCGAAAATCTTCACGACGAGGTTTCCAACCTTGAACACGCCGTTGGTTCCCGGGTAGCAGCCCTCCGGCGCGGCGTACGGCAAGCCCTCGATTTCGAGGATTTCCCCGATCAGCGGCGTGAACTCCGGAATGGAGCAAAACACCTGCGACCAGGTCTTCCAATCCTTTATTTCGAAATGGAACAGAACGTCCGGCATTCGTTTTCCTCCTCCCCGTCGCGTAATATGCGCTATAAATATACCATGGATCGCAAAAAAAGCAGAGAGCCGAACGCTCCCTGCTTTCATAGGCCGGAACCGGCTGCGTGAAATCAGCTCTTGTTGGGAAGATAGGGAATCATCAGCTTCGCGAGCTGCGCGATGGTCATGCTCTGCAAGGTGACCTTGCCGGGGCCGGTGACGACCGTGTCGATGAGGCCCTCGCCGCCGAAGAGCACGTTCTTGAAGCCCTTGACCATCTGGATATCGAGCGAGCAGGTCATATCCATCATGGCGAGCACGCCCGTGTCGCAGACGATCTGCTCGCCGGGCTGCAGGTCGTAATCCACGCAGTGGCCGTCGAACTCGAGGAACACGAGGCCGGGGCCCGTGATGCGCTGCATGATGAAACCCTCGCCGCCGAAGAGGCCCGCGCCGACCTTCTTGTTGAAATGGACGGCGAGCTGTATGCCGTAGGTGCCGCACAGGAATGCCTTCTTCTGGCAGATGATGCTCTCGCCCGGCGCGAGCTGGCGCGCCACGATGCGGCCGGGGAAGCTCGAGGCGAACGCGATTTCCGCCGGGCTCTGCGCCGTGTATTTGCTTAGGAACAGGCTTTCGCCCATGAACATGCGGCCGAGCGCCTTGCCCGCGCCGCCCTCGCTGGTCGCCTCGGTGAGCACCGCCCCGCGCGACCAGGTGCGCCCGCCGGCTTCGCTGATGAGCGCCTCGCCGGGGTTGAGCTGGATGATTGCGACGGGCAGTGCGCCGCCCTCGATCGAATAACGCATGTGTATACCCCCTTCGTAATGTGCCGCCGCGCGCGGCGGCCTCGTTGGAAATATTATACATGGGAGGGAGCGCCCGGAACAAGTGGTTTGACACATCTTCCCCGCGATGGTAGTATAGGCGTATCAACGCGACAGCGGGGGACTATATGCTTCAGGAGAGATCGGACGGCGGGAAAGACAGCGCCAGACTGGACTTATTGATCATCGTCGTATTCGTGCTGCTCATCGTGTTCATCAAGCGGATCGCCGCCTTTATCAAGGCGCTGCCGGAGCCGTGGAACGTCGTTTTGCAGGCCGCCCTATTCCTTGTGCTGGTCGCGTTGTGCTATTTTCTCTACGCAAAGCGGATCAGGGATTACCGCTATTCGATCGTCTACCACCAGCCCGGCGAGGGCGAGGAGAACATATTCGGCGAAGAGAAGCCGTATCCCTGGAAGGAGGGCACGGTGCTCTTCGAGCGGATGATCGCGAACAAGGGGAGATTCGTCGGGAAGATCGAGCCGGCGGAACTCGTGGCGCTCCTTGCCCCCGGCGAGGAATACGCCGAGAAGATCGGCTTTTCCCGCACGGAGAGCTTTTCCGGGAAAAGCGCGCGAAAGTCCTTCTCGCTCGTGTACAGGCGGCGCAACAAGCTTTTCGCCGTGCGCTTCTCGCCCTCCGAAGAAATGGCCGCCCGCGTCCGGGAAGCCATCGCGGCGAACGCCGCGCAATGAGCATTTTTCTTGCGCGTTCAGAGGGCTTGGGGTATAATACAGAATAATTATCATAATCTGGAGCAGGGAAGCTCATTGCTGTATTCGATTGTTTTATTCGATCTTGACGGAACGCTCATAGAATCCGGGCCCGGAATCTTCGCTGCCGCGCGCGCGGTGCTGCGCGATATGGGCATACCCGACCGGCCGGATTGCGACATGGTCGGCATGATCGGCCCGCCCCTCGCGGACGGCTTCCGCGACGTGCTCGGCGTACCCGAAGCACGAATACCCGAGGCGGTCGAAAGATACCACGAGGCTGCGAAGACCGTGGGCATGGATTTGATCAGGCCCTACCCCGGCGTCCCCGAGCTGCTCGAATCGCTCGATCGGGCGGGCGCGCTCGTCGGCGTCGTCACCTCGAAGATCACGCCCACGGCGAAGGCGCATCTCGAGCGCTTCGGCCTCGCGCCCCACATCCGCTACGTGCGCGGCGGCTTCCCCGGAGGGAGCGCGGAGAAATCCCTGCTCTTGAGGGAGGCGATCCATGACCTTCGGGCGGATAAAGCGTCGATCGTCATGGTGGGCGACCGGCATTTCGACCTCATGGCCGCGCGGGACGCGGGCGTCGCCTCCGTCGGCGTCACCTACGGCTACGGCGGCGAGAGCGAGATAGATTTCTGCAAACCCACGCACAAAGCCGCGAGCGTTGCGGCGCTCAGAGCGCTTTTGCTGCGCGAACCCTGAAAGCGAAAGGAGTGATACGGATGAAGCTGATCTTCGCCATCGTCCAGAACGACGATTCCAAGAGGCTCATCAAGGCGCTGGTGCAGGACAACATCAGCGTCACGCGCATCTCGAGCACGGGCGGCTTCCTGCACGGAGGCAACACCACGCTCATGATCGGCATCGACGATGAGAAGGTGCCCGAAACGCTGGAGATCATCAAGTCCAAGTCCAGCACGCGCAAGGAGTTCATGGTGATCCCCTCGACGCTGCCGGGCTATGCCGACAGCTCGCCCACGCCCGTGCAGGTGACGCTGGGCGGCGCCACGGTGTTCATCGTGGACGTGGGGGAGTTCCATAAGTTTTGAATACGGACGCGCAACGGATCGACGACAGGCTCGCGACGGCTATTCGGACGGGGCGGGCCTGCCATGCCTTTTTTATTTCGGGGCCGGACGACCATCTGTGCTATGACATGGCGCGGCGTGCGGCCCTTCTCGTATGCGCGGGCGGCGATGACGCCGAGGTCGGGCAATGCCCGGATTATTTCGAGCTCAACGGAAAAGAGGTCAAAATCGATAAGGTGCGCGAGATCATCGCGGAGCTGAACCACAGGCCGACCGGGCTTTTCGGGCGTGCCATCGTCATCAGGAACGCGCACGCGCTCTCCTCGCAGGTGCAGAACGCGCTTTTAAAGAGCATCGAGGAGGCGCCGAAGAACACGTTTTTCATCCTCACGGGCAACGCCGAGGGCGTTTTGCCCACCGTCGCCTCCCGCTGCAGCGTGATGCGCGCAGGGCTCCCGGGCGAGGAGGAGGTCTATCAAAAGCTCGTTTCCCTCGGCGCGGGGGAGGAGGATGCGCGTTTGTATGCCGCAAAGAGCTGCGGCAGCATCGCGCGCGGGGTCAGGCTGTTTACGGACGAGGCGTACCGCGCGCTGCGCGAAGCCGCGCTCGACGCCCTCCTGCTGCTCCTCTCCGGCGGCCTGCCCGTCAGCGCCGCGAAATCCCTCGCGTCCGACGCGGCGGAGGCGCTCTCCTTCATGCTCGCCTTTGTCTCGGACATGCTTTTCATCAAACTGGGCCGCGGCGTTTCCCATCATCCCGACAGGCGGGAGGAGGTCCGGCGGCTGGCCGGCGGCTTTACAATCGGAAAGCTAACGTGTATGATAGACATGCTATCTTCGGCCAACGCGGACATCGTCCGCGCCGGAGGCGGCTGGTATTACGCCGTGCCGGCGATGAACAGGCTGTTTTTAGATATATCGGAGGTTGTAAATAAATGAAAACCGTGATAGGCGTCAGGTTCCGGGAGGGCGGAAAAACCTACTTTTTCAGCCCCGGCGAGCTTGAAATAAAGGAAGGGGACGGCGTCATCGTCGAAACCGCGCGCGGAACGGAATTCGGGGATGTCGTGGGCGGCCCCCAGGAGGTTGAGGACGACAAGGTCGTCGCCCCCCTCAAGGAGGTGCAGCGCGTCGCCTCGGACCACGACAGGGAACAGAGGGACAGGAACCGAGCCAAGGAGAAGGAAGCGTTCGACATCTGCCTCAAAAAGATCGTCGAGCACAAGCTCGAGATGAAGCTGGTCGACGTGGAGTATTCCTACAACGGCGCGAAGGTGGTCTTCTATTTCACGGCGGACGGCCGCGTGGACTTCCGGGAGCTGGTCAAGGACCTCGCCTCCGTGTTCAAGACGCGCATCGAGCTTCGCCAGATCGGCGTGCGCGACGAGGCGAAGATGCTCGGCGGCCTCGGCTCCTGCGGACGGCCGGTGTGCTGCAAGAGCTTCCTCGCGGACTTCACGCCCGTTTCCATCAAAATGGCAAAGGAGCAGAACCTTTCGCTCTCGCCCACGAAGATTTCGGGCATCTGCGGGAGGCTGATGTGCTGCCTCAAATACGAGCAGGACTGCTATGAGAGCATGCGCCGCCAGATGCCTCGCGTCAACCGCGAGGTCGTGGCGCCGGACGGCGCGGGCGTGGTGCTCGAGAACAACGTCATCACCGAGAAGACCCGCGTGCGCGTGACGCTCGCGGACGGCACGTTCGACGTAAGGGAGTATCCCTTCCGCGAACTTAGGAATAAGGGCGGCGCGAAGAACGACGCTCCGAACGGGAACGGCGGCGGCGCGCCGGAGCATGAGCCCGGGGACGACGCGGACGCGCTTCCCCTTGATTTTTCAGAATGAGTGCGCTAGAATATTCCGTGAGTCTATGAATGGAGGATGATAGAATGGCTTTTAAAATTTCTGACGCTTGCATCAGCTGCGGCGCGTGTGAACCCGAGTGCCCGGTCGGCGCGATCTCCCAGGGAGACGATCTGTACGTGATCAATCCCGATCTCTGCATCGATTGCGGCGCGTGCGAGGCCGTCTGCCCCGTCGGCGCACCCAAGCAGCAGGACTAATCGTCGGTACACATCAGGGCGGGCGTGTACCCGCCCTTTTGTTTTCATCGCCCGGAGGCGGATATGCGGAAGAACAAAGCCTATGTCGGCATGCTCATGATGGTCGCCTGCGCGCTGCTGTGGAGCCTCAACGGGCTTTCGATCAAGCTCGTCCCGTGGAATTCCATGGTGCTCGCCGGCTGGCGGGGGCTCGCCGGGGCGGGGGCGCTTCTCGTAATGATGAAGCTTTTAAAATATCCGCTCAACCTCAACCTGCGCGTGGTCCTCATCGGCCTGTGCGTCTGTGTGACGGGCTTCCTCTTCATCGTGGCCAACCGCCTCACGACCGCCGCCAACGCCATCATGCTGCAGTATACCTCGCCCATGTGGCTCATGGCCATGAGCATCGTCTTCTTCAAAAAGAAATACCGCGGCCTCGATTACGCGGCCGTGACGCTGACCCTCGTCGGCATCGCGCTCTTCTTCCTCGACGAGCTGACCCCCGGAGGCGCTTTGGGCAACGTCATCGCACTCGTCGACGGCTGCACGCTCGCGGGCGTGTATCTGCTCGTGGGCGAGTCGGATGAGGCGCACAGGCTTTCGGGCATATGGAGCGGCCTCGCGATGACGGCGCTCATCGGCATCCCCTTCAGCTTTGTCTATCCGCCGGAGCTTTCGCCGGCGACCGTCTCCCTCGTGGCCGTAATGGGCGTTTTCCAGCTCGGCGTGCCGTACGCGCTCTACAGCCTCGCGATCAACTACTGTCCTGCGCTGGGCTGCGTTTTGGTCGGCTCGGCGGAGATCGTGCTCAATCCCGTTTGGGTATGGCTTGCCGTGGGCGAAGTGCCGGATACGTTCGCGCTCATCGGCGGCGCTCTCATACTCGTGACCATCACACTCTGGTGTGCGCTCGGCGGCGCGAAGCCGAAGGAGGGGCTCCCGCTGAGCTGACGGATCGTCCGGCCATCCGTCGCATTTCTTATGGATATTAACTTACGACCCAATGCGAAAACGTTCCTTCGCTTCGCCGTCCCCTCGATCGCGTCCATGCTCGTGTATTCGCTTTATACCATCATGGACGGCATTTTCCTCGCGCACGCGGTAGGGGAATACGCGCTCGCGGCCATCAACCTCGTCATGCCCTATATCAACTTCGTCTTCGCCCTGGCGGTTTTCCTGTCGATGGGCGCTTCGACCGTCGTCGCGATCGCGCTCGGCCGGAGCGACAGGGAGGAGGCCAACCGCGTCTTCACTCAGAACGTCTGGGTGCTCGCCGTGCTCTCGCTCGTTTTCGCCATACTCGCGGAGATCTTCACGGCGCCGCTCGCGCGCTTTCTCGGGGCGGGCGAAAACACGATGGGCTATGTCGTGACCTACCTTCGCATCCTCGCGCCGTTCACGGTCTTTTTTATGGTAGGCTACAGCCTCGAGGTGCTGGTGAAGACCGGCGGCCACCCCGCGGTTTCGATCGCGAGCATGCTCTGCTGCTTTTTTGCCAACATCGCGCTGCACCTGATCCTCGTCGTCTGGCTGGACTTCGGGATACCGGGCGCCGCGGCGGCGACCGTCGCCGCGCAGGGCATAGGCTTCGCCATCTTCTTCATCCATTTTCTGAAAGGAAAATCGAATTTGCGCTTGGTTCGCCTTCGGAAGCTTTCCCTCGGCGTCTATGGAAAAATCCTTTCCCTCGGCCTTTCCGAATTTTCGGGCGAAATCTCGCTCGCGCTCGTGGTGCTGCTTTTTAACCACGCGGCCTTCCGCCTGCTCGGGGAGGGCGGCGTCGTCACCTATGCGGTGCTCGCCTATGTGCACAACGTCGCCGTCATGGTCATGGCGGGCGTGGCGCAGGGCATGCAGCCCCTCGTCAGCCTCCGTTACGGCGCGGGGGACAGGCGCGGCTGCGCGCGCTTCTACGGGTACGCGCTGCGCGTCGTCGCGGTCTTGTCCGTGCTGCTCTTCCTCGCCTGCCGGCTCTTCGCGCGGGAAATCACGGCGCTCCTGCTGGAACGGGAAAGCGCGCTGTTCGCCGATACCGCAAACGCGCTTCGCATGTATTCATTCTCGTTCCTGCTCGTGGGCTTCAACCTCTGCTCCGCGGGCTTCCTCAACGCCATGGAGCGTCCCGTAAAGGCGCTCGTCATCTCCGTAGGCCGTGGCATCGCGGTCGTTTCGGCGTCCATATTCCTCATGAGCGCGCTTTTCGGCGAGCGCGGCCTTTGGCTTGCCACAACCGTCAGCGAGGGGGTCGTGCTCCTCGTCAACGCGGGGTTGATTTTGTATTTTATCTTAAAGGAAAAAGGCTTTCGCGACGCCGAAAAGAGCCTCCGCGCATAGGCGGAGGCTCTTAGCTCACATAATCATTGTCAATTACCCATGGCCAATTGCCAATTGATTTCACCCTTGCTGCGGCGGCTGATACTCGCCGGACTGGCCGTTCCAGAGGGAGTTCGGCGTGTTTTCGGCAGGCTGCTGGAAGGACTGCGTCTCCTGCGGCTGATAGGTTGGCTGCACGGGATAGATCGGCTGCTGATACTGCGGCGGCTGATACTGCGCCTGGGGCTGATAGGGCGGCTGGTACTGCGGCGGCTGGTACTGGGCGAAGCTGTAGCCGCAGTTGGGGCAGAATTTCGCGTCGGCCGCGACGGGCGCGCCGCAGGCCGGGCAGGGCTTGCCCTTGACGCGGTTTCTGGGGCCGAGCGTGCGTTCCTCCTGCACCTCGTCGAACATCTCGGCCTGCACGAGCCCCATGAACAGGGGCAGCAGGAGGCCGCAAGCGAGCGAAAGAAGCCCGGCGACGATCGTGAAGAGCACGCCGATGAACGGGATGAGGGTCAGAAGCCACAGCACGAGGAACGCGACGGCGAGGCCGATGGGCGCGAGGAGGTCCGCGCCGAGGAGTTTCCAGCGGTATCCTTTGGTTTCGCTCATGGACACGCGCAGCGCCTCGGTCGCCGTGAGCTCGGGGCGGGTCATCAGAAGATAGGGGACGAAGCGGTACGAATAGACCTTCACGAGGTTCGCCACGGGCACGGGGCTCCAGATGAGCGCCCAGAGGCCCATCCAGCCCATGGTGCCAGCCGTCTTCCAGAAATCCCTGAAACCGAGGAAGAGCAAATCGGAGTTGACCTCCTCGCCGTGCAGGCCCTTGTAATAGACGACCGTCATGCCGTAGCCCAACACGAGCACGACGGGGATCACGACGATGGGCAGCACCCCGAGGAATCCTGCGAGGCCCGCGAGAAGGCCGCCCAGGAGCGAGATGCCCCAGAGCCTGAAGGGCTTCTTCAGGAGGAGGGCGAGCGCTTTTTTATAAGCAGAAATGACCATTATGATACCTCCGTCCAAAATATGTGATTATGAATAAGTATAACAGACCCAGTAATCCGCGGCAACCGAAAACCCGCGCAAACCGTACGGATAAATCTCTTGCCAGCGGCTTTTTGCTGTGCTATAATATGATGCGTTGGGCGGCAAAGCCGTTATTGGGTGATGAGAGTGGGTGTTCCCGCTCTTTTATTTTGAGAAGCAGGAGGCATGGGCCGGATGAAGGTAACCGAGACTGTCGACGGTATCGTGAGAGCGAAGATCGAGGGGATGGGTTACGAGCTTTACGACGTCGAATATGTCAAGGAATTCGGCGAAATGAACCTCGTGATCACCATAGACGCGCCCTCGGGCGTCAAGATAGAGGACTGCGAGCGCGTCAGCCGCGCCATAGAGCCGCTCATCGACGCGGCGGATCCCGTCAGCGAGCAATATTATCTGATCGTGTCCTCCGTGGGGCTCGATCATCCCATCAAGAAGGATCGCGATTTCGCGCGCAGCCTCGGCAAAAAAATCGAGGTCAGGCTCTACGCGCCTATCGATAAAAAGAAAGAGCTTGCGGGTACGCTCGTCTCTTACGACGCCGAGAGCTTCACGCTCGCGCCCGATCAGGGCGGGGAGAGGAAGATTCTGCGCAAGGACGCTGCGCTCATCCGCCCCTTTATAGATTTTCGTTAAGCTTTTAATACATTTGGGAGGAGAAACAATGAACGCCGATTTTATAGAGGCCCTGAACGCCATTGAAAAAGAGCGCGGCATCAACAAGGAAGTGCTCATCGACGCCTTCGAGGCGGCGCTGGTCGCGGCCTACAAGCGCAACTATAACACCACCGGCAACGTGCGCGCCGTGGTGGACAGGGATACCGGCGAGGTGCAGATATTCGCGAGCAAAACGGTCGTCGAGGTCGTGGAGAACCCCACGATCGAGATTTCTATCGAGCAGGCCAAGCGCATCAACCCTCTCTTCGAGGTGGGCGACGTGCTCGAGGAGGAGTCGAATCCCAAGAACTTCGGGCGCATCGCGGCGCAGACCGCCAAGCAGGTGGTCGTGCAGAGGATTCGAGAGGCGGAGCGCGGCGTGATCTTCGAGGAGTACGTCGAGAAGGAGAACGAAATCCTCACGGCCATCGTGCAGCGCGTCGAGAAGAACGGCGTTTATGTGGAGCTTGGCAAAACGGACGGGCTCATCGCCATGAACGAGACCATCCCCGGCGAGGAGTACGGCACCAGCGACAGGATCAAGGTCTACGTGCTCGAGGTCAGGAAGACCAGCAAGGGGCCGCAGGTGCTCGTTTCGCGCACGCATCCGGGCCTCGTCAAACGGCTGTTCGAGCTCGAGGTGCCCGAGATCATGTCCGGCATCGTGCAGGTGAAATCCATCGCGCGCGAGGCGGGCTTCCGCACGAAGGTCGCCGTGCACTCCACCGACTCGCAGGTCGACGCGGTCGGCGCATGCGTGGGCCAAAAGGGCATCCGCGTGGAGCGTATCGTCAGCGAACTGCACAACGAGAAGATCGATATCATCGAGTGGGACAGCGACCCCGCGGTTTACATCGCCAAGGCGCTCAGCCCCGCGAAGGTGCTCATGGTTTACATCAACGAAACCGAGAAGGCCGCGAAGGTCGTAGTGCCGGACACGCAGCTCTCGCTTGCCATCGGCAAGGAGGGGCAGAACGCGCGCCTCGCGGCGAAGCTGACCGGCTGGAAGATCGACATCAAGAGCCAGTCCCAGGCGGAGCGCGAGATGGACCTCTACGAGGAATCCCTCGAGGAGGAGGCCGCGCGGGAGGACGATGTTGCGGAGGAATAATGGCTGAGAAGAAAACGCCTATGCGCATGTGCGTCGCGTGCAGGCAGATGACGCCCAAGAAGGAGCTCATCCGCGTCGTGCGCACGCCGGAGGACATCGTGAAGCCGGACCCCACGGGCAAGGCTTCGGGCCGGGGCGCGTACATGTGCAGGAACGCACAGTGCCTGGAGCGCGCGAAGAAAACGCGCGCGCTCGAGCGCGCGCTCGAACACAAGGTCGGCGACGAGGTGTTCGCCTTGATTGAAAAGGAGATCGGGCTTGGCTGACGATAAAAAACTGCGCGGCGCTTTGGGGCTCGCGATGAAAGCGGGAAAGTGCGCCGCGGGCGATTTTGCCTGCGAGAAGCTCATCAAGGGCGGCAGGGCGCGCCTTGCGGCACTCGACGGCTCCGCGAGCGACAACACCAAGGAAAGATACCGCGGCATGTGCGCGCGCGCGGGCGTTCCCCTGATCGAGCTCGAGGAACTGGGCGCGCCTATCGGCAAGCCGGGCAGGATGATCGCCGCGGTGACGGACGAGGGGTTCGCAAGGATGATAGCTGCGGCGCACAGGGAAACGCGCCGGGAAGAAGACACGGGGGTAGAATAATGGCAAAAGCGAAAGTCATGGACTCGGCCAAAGAGCTGGAAGCGCAGGCGAAGGAACTTTTTGAGAGGATCAAAAAGGCCCATTCCGATATGGGCGGCACGCTTGCCGAGGTGAGGCGCTTTGAAACCGTGCTCATAGAGAAGGAAAAAACCGAGCAGAGGGAACGCCTCGAGGCGGAGCGCGCCGAGAGGTTGAAAGAGCTGCTCGAATCCGAGCAGGCCGCGGCCTATCACGTGGGCAGCGACGAGCCCGCGGAAACGCCCGCGCCCGCCGCCGAGGCGCCCGCGAAGAAGGAGAGGGAAGAGCTTCCGGCCCCCGCCGAAACGAAGACGGAGCCCGCCGCGCGCGCGGCCGAGCCCGCGAGGGTTCAGCAGGACGCGCCGGAGCCCGCCGCGAAGGCGGAAGAGCCCGCGGCCGTTTCGGATGCGAAACCCGCCGCCGTCGAGGAAACGAAGGCGAAGCCGCAGCAGGCGCCCGCCCGGGAGGTCCCGGCGCAGGAAAGGGAGAGGGAGAACCCCGCCGCGAGGAAGAGCGACGGCTATCAGGCGCAAAATACTTACGACCGCCAACGCGACAACAGAGGGCCTTCGGACAGGCCGCCGCAGCCGCGCGAGGGCGGCTATCAGCCGCGTGACCCGAACCGCCCGCAGGGCGGCTATCAGCCGCGCGACCCGAACCGCCCACAGGGCGGCGGGTATCAGCCGCGCGACCCGAACCGCCCGCAAGGCGGCTATCAGCCGCGCGACCCGAACCGTCCGCAGGGCGGGTATCAGCCGCGCGACCCGAACCGTCCGCAGGGCGGGTACCAGCCGCGCGACCCGAACCGTCCGCAGGGCGGGTATCAGCCGCGCGACCCGAACCGTCCGCAGGGCGGCTACCAGCCGCGCGACCCGAATCGTCCGCAGGGCGGCTATCAGCCGCGCGATCCGAACCGCCCGCAGGGCGGGTACCAACCGCGCGACCCGAACCGCCCGCAGGGCGGGTACCAGTCCGGCAGGCCGCCGGTGGGCGGGAAGCCGCGCGCGGGAGAAACGGCCGCGGCGGCGTCAGCTCCGCCGACGCGCACGTTTGACCCTTCCAAGAATACGCGCCCTCGTACCGGCAAGGAAGACGACAGGCACATTAAGAATAAGAAGACCCTCATGAAGGAGGCCGCCCCGAGCGCCGGGGCATGGGATGAGGATGGCGGCTTCGGCTCGCGCCGGAAGAAGAGGCAGCAGGCGCCGCAGCCCAGACCCGAACCCGTAAGAATTGAAAAGGCGGTGATCACCTCGGAGACCATCACGGTGAAGGACCTCTCGGAGAAAATCGGCAAGCCTGCCGCCGAGATCATCAAAAAGCTCTTTATCCTCGGCGTCCTGGCCACCATCAACCAGGAGATCGATTTCGATACCTGCGCGCTCATCGCTTCCGACTATGGGATCGAGCTCGAGCAGAGCATCGCCAAAACCGCGGAGGAAGTGCTGCTCGCGAGCAGCGATGAGGTGGACGCCGACGCGAACCTCGTCGTGCGCCCGCCGGTCGTGACCATCATGGGCCACGTCGACCACGGCAAAACGTCGCTTCTCGACGCCATACGCCACAGCAATGTGACCGAGGGTGAGGCGGGCGGCATCACGCAGCACATCGGCGCGTACACGGTCAGCTGCAACGGCAAGCAGATCACGTTCATCGACACGCCGGGCCACGAGGCGTTCACCTCCATGCGGGCGCGCGGCGCGCAGGTGACGGACATCGTCATACTCGTCGTCGCGGCGGACGACGGCATCATGCCGCAGACCGTGGAGGCCATCAACCACTCCAAGGCCGCGAGCGTGCCCATCATCGTCGCGCTCAACAAGATGGATAAGGAATCCGCCAATCCCGAGCGCATCAAGCAGCAGCTCACGGAGTACGGCCTCGTCTCCGAGGAGTGGGGCGGGGACACCATCTGCGTGCCCGTTTCCGCAAAGGCCAAAATGGGGATCGACACGCTGCTCGAGATGATCCTTCTCCAGGCGGATGTCCTCGAGCTGCGCGCGAATCCCGCGAGGCTCGCCAAGGGCACGATCATAGAGGCGGAGCTCGACAAGGGCCGCGGCCCCATCGCGACGGTGCTCGTGCAGAACGGCACGCTGAAGATCGGGGACACGATCGTCGCCGGCACGGCGTACGGCCGCGTGCGCGCGATGGTGGACGACAAGGGCAGGCGCGTCACCGAGGCCGGCCCCAGCACGCCGGTCGAGGTGCTCGGTTTCTCCGAGGTGCCCAGCGCGGGCGACATGCTCAACGTCGCCGAGATCGACAAGCTCTCCCGCCAGGTGGCCGAGGAGCGGCGCGACAAGCAGAAGGCGGAGCAGCTCAAGAACCTCGCGAAGGTGTCGCTCGACGACCTGTTCGTCCAGATCGCCGAAGGCGAGATCAAGGACCTCAACGTCATCGTCAAGGCGGACGTGCAGGGATCGGTCGAGGCGGTCAAGCAGGCGCTCGAGAAGCTCTCCAACGAGGAGGTGCGCGTCAGATGCATCCACGGCGGCGTCGGCGCGATCACGGATACGGACATCATGTTCGCCTCCGCGTCCAACGCCATCGTCATCGGCTTCAACGTGCGCCCCAACGCCAGCGCGCGGGTCGCTTCGGAGAAGGAAAAGGTCGATATGCGGCTCTATCGCATCATCTACAATGCGATAGAAGATATACAGAACGCCATGAAGGGCATGTTCAAGCCCGTGTTCAAGGAAGTGGAGCTCGGCCACGCCTCCGTTCGGGAGACGTTCAAGGTCAGCGGCGTGGGCACCATCGCGGGTTCCTACGTGCAGGAGGGGAAGATCGCCCGCAGCGCGCAGGTGCGCGTGGTGCGCGGCGGCATCGTCGTGCACGAGGGCAAGATCGCCTCGCTCAAGCGCTTTAAGGACGATGTGAAGGAAGTCGCCACGGGCTACGAGTGCGGCATAGGCATCGAGAACTTCAACGACCTGCACGAGGGCGACGTGATCGAAGCCTTCGTCATGGAAGAGGTCAAGCGATAATCGGGAAAAGGAGAAAACCCCGGGAACGGAAAGGACGAAATGGCGAACATACGATTTGACCGCATCAACGAGGAGGTCAAGAAAACCCTCAGTGAGATCGTGCGCGACCTGAAGGACCCGCGCGTCTCGCCCATGACGACCATCATGAGCGCGGAGGTCACCAACGACCAGAAGCTTGCCAAAGTAAGGGTCAGCGTCTACGACGGGGACGACGCCGTGCGGACGGAAACCGTCGACGCGCTTAACCGGGCGGCGGGCTTCATCCGGCACGAGCTGGGCGCGCGCATGGAGCTCAGGCAATTGCCGCAGCTCAAATTCACCCTCGACAATTCCATCGAGTACAGCGTGCGCATCGCGGGCATCCTCCGGGAGCTGAACAAGGACCGAGCGGGGGAGTGAGATGGACTCGCTGGAATCCATTGCCGATCTGATCCGCGAATACGACGATTTCGTCGTGATCGCCCACGTATCCCCGGATGGGGATACGCTGGGCTGCGCGCTCGCGCTCTCGCACGCGTTAAGGCGCATGGGGAAGCGCGCCCAGGCGGTCTGCGAGCAGCGCGTCCCCCATATCTACGAGTTCCTGCCCGGCGCGGGGGGCATCCTCGCGCCCGCGGAGGCGAAGCCGGCGCGCGCCGCCATCGCCGTGGACTGCGCGGACGAGGCGCGCCTCGGGCAGGCGGCGTCTCTCTTTCGCGGCGCGGAGCGCACCTGCTGCATCGACCACCACGTCACCAACACGCGCTACGCGCATCTCAACTACATCGACGGGGACGCGTCCTCGACGGGCGAACTGATCTATGCGCTTATTCGGCTCTTAGGCGTCGCGCCCGACAGGGACGTCGCGACCTGCCTGTATACGGCGATCATGTCCGACACGGGCAATTTCGCCTATTCCAACACCACGCCGGAGACCTTCCGCGTCGCCGCGGAGCTGATGACGCTCGGCGCGGACAACACGGAGATCAACCGCAGGGTCTACCGGTCGATCCCCCTTCAAAAACAGAGGCTGCTTGGCAGAGCGCTCACGAAGCTCGAAATTTATGAAGGGGGCAGGATCGGCCTTTCCCGCCTCGCTATGGAGGATATTTCGGCCTGCGGCGCCTCGGAGGAGGATACCGAGGGCATCATCGACCACATACGCGACATCGAGAGCGTGGAAATCGCCGTCCTGATCCGCGAGTCTTCCCCCGGGGAACACAAGGTCAGCCTGCGTTCCAAGCATTATGCGGACGTCGGCGGATTCGCCAAGGAGCTCGGCGGCGGGGGACACGCGCACGCCGCGGGCTACACGGCGCGCGGGAGCATGGAGGAGGTCGCGGCGCGGGCGCTTTCCCGCGCGCGGGACGCGGTGCGCGCATGATCGAGGGCGTCGTCAATCTCCTGAAACCGCCCGGCATGACCTCGAGCGACGCCGTGACGGACATTCGCCGCGTGTTCGGAATGAAGCGCGTCGGCCACACGGGCACGCTCGACCCCGGCGCGGCGGGCGTGCTGCCCGTCTGCATCGGCCGGGCGACGCGGCTTTTCGACTATCTCGTGGACAAGCAAAAGGAGTATATCGCCGAAATCAGCTTCGGCGCGGCGACGGACACGCAGGATTCCTACGGTTCGGTCACGCAACGGGGCGTTTCGCGCGTTGGAATCGAGGAACTGCGGGCCGCGCTGCCCCGTTTTACGGGGGAAATCGGCCAGATCGCGCCCATGTACAGCGCCGTGCGCCTCGAGGGGAAGAAGCTCTATCAGCTCGCGCGCGAGGGCGCAAACGCGGTGGCGCTCAGGCGCGACGTGACGGTCTATCTGCTCGAAGCCCTCATGAAGACGGGGGAGAACCGATTCCTCATCAGAATGGCCTGCTCGAAGGGCACCTATGTGCGCACGCTCTGCGCGGACATCGGCGCAGCGCTCGGCACGCCCGCGCACATGTCCTTTTTGCTGCGCACGCGCTCGGGCGCGTTTCGCATCGAGGATTCGTATAGTCTAGATGAACTTGCACGTTTGAAGGGCGAGGGCAGGCTGAAGGAGGCCGTCGTCCCCATAGAGGACGCGCTCGCGATACTCGGCGAGGCGCGGCTTTCGCTTTCGGAAAACGAGGCGCGCCTGTTCGTCAACGGCGTGGAGATCGCCGATCCCGCGCTCGAACAATATGAGGAGGAAACGCCGCTCCGCGCGTACGTCAACGGCGCGTTCGCGGGCATCGGCATCGCGAAAAACGGCAGGATGCATATCAAACTCAATCTCGCGAAGGGAGGGGAGGAGGCGTGAGGGGAACCGCAATCGCCCTTGGCACGTTCGACGGCGTGCATCTAGGGCACGCCGCGCTCATCCGCCGCGCGATCGAAGCTTCGCGCGCGGAGGATCTCCGGCCGCTCGTCTATACGTTTTCAGCCCATCCGATGGCGGCGTTCGGCGCTTGCCCGCCGCTTCTGATGACGGACGCTGCGCGTCTTAAGGCGCTTGGGGAATACTGCGCGGTCGCGGCGGACGATTTTACGCCCGCGTTCGCGGCGACACAGCCGCGGGATTTCATCGAAATGCTCGTTGCCCGCTTCAACATGCGCCTCGCGGTCGCGGGCTACAACTACACGTTCGGCAAAAACGGCTTGGGCGACACGGCGCTTTTGCGCGCGCTCGGCCGCGAAATGGGATTTGCGGTCGAGATCATGCCGCCCGTGCTGTTCGAGGACGAACCCCTTTCTAGCACGCGCATCCGCGTTTGCCTCGAGGGGGGCGACGTGGAGAAGGCCGCCGCGATGCTGGGGAGGCATTACGCGCTCGCAGGCACGGTCGCGCCCAACAGGGGCATCGGCCGGAGCATCGGCTTCCCAACGGCGAACCTCGCGGGCTATGAGGGGCTCGTGATCCCCGCGGACGGCGTCTACGCCGCATACGCGACGGTTGGCGGCAAAACATGGCCCGGCGTGACGAACGTGGGCTGCAACCCGACCGTGCGCGGGGAGAAAACCTCCGTGGAAACGCATCTGATCGGCTTTTCGGGGGATATTTACGGGGAGGAGCTGCGCGTCGCCTTCGTCAAAAGGCTGCGCGGGGAGATGGAGTTCGGCGATCTCGACGCGCTTCGCGCGCGCATCGCGGCGGATGCCGCGAAGGCCGCCCAATTGCTGAAAAACCAGTAAAACAGCCGTTTACAATGCCCGGAAACTATGATATACTTCCATGGTCAAGAACCCCCCGCTGAGTTTTGCGACGACTCCGACGCATTACCCGGCCCGGGGCGATGATAACTATTTTAGGAGGAAAGTTCCATGCCAACCAAACAGGAGATCATCCAGAAGTATCAGCTCCACGAGGGAGACACAGGCTCCCCCGAGGTGCAGATCGCGCTTCTAACCGAGCGCATCAACCACCTTAACGAGCACCTCAAGGTGCACAAGAAGGATTCCCACTCCCGCCGCGGCCTGCTGAAGATGGTCGGCCAGCGCAGGGGCCTGCTCAATTACCTCAAGGATTCCGATATTGAGCGCTACCGCAAGATCATCGCCGATCTCGGTTTGAGGAAATAAGGAAATCACAAAAGAACGCCTCCGCAGCCGCGGGGGCGTTGTTGTTTGGACATAGCGGCGCTTTTAGTCAAGACGCGAGGTTTTTTCCACCTTCGCTTTGCGCTTCGGCTCCGGTTTCAGCTTTCTTCGCTTTCCCCGGACGGAAGAAATTGACGCACATCAGCGCGATCACGAGAAGGCCGAGCCAGCCGAAGGCGGGGTAGACCGTCCCCACGAGCGAGGCGAAGCCGAGGCTGCTGCCCGCGAACGCGAGAAGGCAGAGGGCGCCTGCCAGCACGGTGCGCTTTTTCAGGACGCCGGGCAGGGAGTACGCTTCCAGCCGAGAGATGAGCGAGAAGGAGAGGCCCGCCGCTGCGGTGAATATCCCGATAAAAAGCGCCAAAGCGTAGACCCAACCCAGTACAGGGCTCATCCCGTGTGCGATCGCGAACATGGGCATGTCGTTCGAGAAGGCCGTCGCGCGGTTCCTGAGCATCGCCGCGCAGAGGAGCGCCGCGAACAAACCCGGCACGCCGCCGCCGATGACGGCGGCGATCTTCGTATCCCGAGCCAGGGGCGCCTTTCGCCCGAGGGGCGCCAGCACGCCGACGATGGCCAATATGTTATATGAAATGTACAGCGCCGCGCTGAAAAACCAGTGCGGGGCCACCGTGAAGTCCGGCGCCGCCGCGGCGGACAATGCCGCGTCATGGCCGTAAAACACGCCTGCCGCCGCCGTGCCGAACCCTGCGAGCACCATGACGGGCACCGCGAAGGACAACGCGCGCGAGAAGCCTTCCGCGCCGAACATGTGCATGAGGATCAGCGCGAGGGTCAGCGCCGCCGCGCCGATGGTCGAGGGAAGGCCCGTGAGCGAATGAAAAAGGTTGCCCGCCGCCGCGAGCATGACCGTGTTCACGCCGAATAGCCATATCGATATGAGCATGCCGATCGCCTTTGGAAGCAAGCCCCGGACGGGGGAGATGATCCTTTCAAAATCGGACGTCTCGTCCCGGCGCGCGAGCAGCATAATGACGATGCCGACGAGCGCGAAGCCCGCGCCCGCAAGGAGCGCGCCGATCACGCCGATCCCGCCCCACGCGGCGAAGAAGCGCAGGATCTCCTGCCCCGAAACAAAGCCCGCCCCGAACAGGGTGCCCGTATATGCCGCGGCGATGGCGGCGATGCTCTTTACGCGCGTTCGCATGCGAGGGCAATTATAACACATCCGCCGCCGTTCTAACAGGGCGAAATTTCATAAACGGTGATATAATAAATGGAATGAGGTTGACAGGGGGAGACGATATGGCAAAGGCCGTCCCGCAGTTCGATTATACCCGGTGCGTCAAGTGCGGCAAGTGCGCGCGCTGGTGCCCGATGAGCTATCTTACGATGACGCTCGCCGATCCCGAGGACCCGGCGCATCCTTATCCCGAGAAAACGGGCGACGTGTGCATCGGCTGCGGGCAATGCGCCAAGGAGTGCGACGCGAAGGCGATCACCATGGTGCGCTTCGGGGGATAGCTTCCGATCCCGCGCGAAAATGGGATTCCCTTGTAAAAAGCGCGCGTTTGCGGTTTGTTCGATTCCGCGCTATTGAATATGCCGCGCGCGTATTGATATAATGAAAAAAATAGAGAATGGGGGAACGCACATGGCTATTTTCGATAAGATCGGAGAATTCGCGAAATCGGCCTCCGGCAAGGCCGAGGACAAAATCGAGATCATCCGCCTCAACGGCAAGATCAAGACCGAACAGCAGACCATCCAGAGCCTGAAGGCGGATCTCGGCGCGCGCTACTGGGATAAGATCTCCTCCGGCGCGCTCGAGGCCGACCCGGGCGTCTCGGACCTGATCGACAAGATCAACGCCTCTCTCGCCAATATCGCGGGCATCGAGGAGGAGATCAGGAAGATCGAGGAGGAGCGCGCCGCCGCCGAAGCCGCCGCCAAGGCCGCCGCGGAGGCGAAGGCCAATCCCGCGCCCGTCGCGCCGCCGCCCGTGCAGCAATACGCCGCGCCGGTTTACGAGCAGCCGCCCGCCCAGCAATACGCCGTTCCGTTCGTCGAGCAGCCGCCTGCGCAGCCCGCAGAGGCGCCCGCCGGCGGACTGGATTCCGGCCCCGCCGTCCAGGGAGAATACAATTTCGGCGCGCCCGTCGTGCAGCCGCAGCCGGTACCGCCGGTACAACCTGTGCAGCCCGTGCAGCCGGCGCAGTCCGCGCCCGCGGCGGAGGGCCCGAGGTGCGTGAATTGCGCGGCTGCGCTCGTCCCCGGCGCGAAGTTCTGCCCCGAGTGCGGCGCGCCCGCGCCCGTACCCGCCCCGATGAAGCGCTTCTGCCAGAACTGTGGGCACGAGATCAAGGGCGAGGCGCGCTTCTGCCCGGAATGCGGCACGAAAGTATAAATCGAATAACGAAAGAAGCATAAAGCGGAACATGAAGAGTAAAGTTTATTTTGCGGACATGCGCGCGAGTTACCGGGAGTCCCTTCCCGCGAAGCTTACGCGTCTCATCGACACGGCCGGCCTCGGCGGCGTCGACATGACGGGGAAGTTCGTCGCCATCAAGATACACTTCGGAGAACCGGGCAACCTCGCGTACCTGCGCCCCAACTACGCCAAAGCCGTCGCCGATTATGTGAAGGCGCGCGGCGGTAAGCCCTTCCTTACCGACTGCAACACGCTCTATGTCGGCGGCAGGCGAAATGCCCTCGACCATCTTGAGAGCGCGTATGTCAACGGCTTCTCGCCCTTCTCGACGGGCTGCCACGTCGTCATCGCCGATGGCCTCAAAGGCACGGACGAGGCCGTGGTCGACATCGACGGCGAGGAAGTCAAGCACGCCAAAATCGGCCGCGCCCTCGCGGACGCGGACGTCATTATCAGCCTCTCCCACTTCAAAGGGCACGGGTCGGCGGGCTTCGGCGGCGCGATCAAGAACGTCGGCATGGGCGGAGGCTCGCGCGCGGGCAAGATGGAAATGCACAGCGCGGGCAAGCCCGGAATCAACGAGAAGGATTGCATCTGCTGCGAAACCTGCGCCACGGTATGCGCGCACGACGCGATCTCCTTCGACGCGGGCTATGCCGCGATCGACGAAAACTGCTGCGTGGGCTGCCACAGCTGTTTGGGCGTGTGCCCGACGGACGCCGTCGTCACCCTCTGGGACGCGGATAACGCCATTTTGAACCGCCGCATGGTGGAGTATACCCTGGCGATCCTCCGTGGTAAGCCGAACTTCCACATCAGCCTCGCGATCGACATCTCGCCCAACTGCGACTGCGAGGGTCATAACGACGCGCCGGTCGTGGGGGATGTGGGCATGTTCGCCTCGTTCGACCCCGTGGCGCTCGACCTCGCGTGCGCGGAGGCGGTCAACGCCATGCCGGTAAACCCTGCGGGCGCCATCGGCAAGCATCCGCACGGCGACCATATGGACGCCATCCATCCGGACACCAACTGGCGCGTGCAGATCGAGCACGGCGCGAAGATGGGCCTCGGGCGGGCGGAATACGAGCTCATCAAAATCTAATCTCAGGCTACCGATCGTTCACAAAACGAAGGCGGCAAAAACCGCCTTCGTTTTCATAAAAAGTGGTTGACACGGATATCGCGCCTTGTGTATAATTGACAACGCCGTGATAAACGTGCTCGGTTCGTCTAGTGGCCTAGGACACCGCCCTCTCACGGCGGGAACAGGGGTTCGACTCCCCTACCGGGTACCAGGTAATACAATGAAAACCCTCAGAAATTCTGGGGGTTTTCGTGTTTTGGGACTGTTTTGCCAGCCTGGAGCGGCGTGTTTTTTGCCTGTGGATGTGTGCTGGAAGGCATTTTGAACCCACCTGAACCCTCCTCAAGAAAAATGAACCCCCCTCCGCAGACTTGAACCCCCCTATGCTCATTTGGCCGGGGGTGGGTTCATACCTGATAACGAAAGGCCGATGGACATGCTCCCTTAGAAGGAATACGTTGAGAGTGTCGTGTTGATGTCAAATGTAACAAAAGAATAGGCGCTGAGAAGTGCCTGAATAGAGGGCTTTCCGATATTTTGTCCACTGCGGCGGCGGCGCTGGCAGGCGGGCAGGATGCTGGAAAACCCCGTTTTTTTGTTTACCTTGAGCCATGAGGAAACATGTCCACTGGCTGTAAGAGCCGTTCTGAGGGGTAGGTATGTGGTGCTCACCGGCTTTGACGCTGCTGAGGTCGATGCGCTGCTCAACCGCTTTTATTCCAAGGAAGCGGTCAGGATAATTTCGATGCCGCCGCTGAAAAGGAACGTATTGCGGCATCGGGAGCGGTTACGCAGCGGCGCAAGATCGGTATCGAGGACGAAACCTTCATCGAAAATATACACGCATATCGCCTGAATTATAATTGCTAAGAGCACTCGGTTATTGAAAAACAGAATAAATTTATCGTAATACAATAAATTTATAATGACAATAAGACTAAGGTGTGGTATGATGCGCTATAAACTGAAAGGAAGCATATTTGCATGTCATCAAAAACACTCTGCCTGTTGGTGCGAGTTGCCGCAATCGCCGTTGCCTGCTGTGGACTTTTCGTCTATGGTTTTTTGCTTTCGTTGTAATATATTGTGACAGTAAAGGCAGAGCCAGATTTTGCAAGTTGGTTTTGGCTATGGCAGATATTACTTTGGGAAGCTTCGCTGCCTGCCTTGCCAACTTATTTTCATCTGGAAGGTATCCACCGCTATGCATCAAAGGATTGATAAGACTTATGAGGTGAATTCATGTATGATGTTGTCATTGTAGGAGCGGGCCCTGCAGGAGCTAACCTTGCGCGAATAATTGCTAATCAGTATAAAGTTCTGTTAATTGATAAACGGGACTTGGGAAATGAGAATCCCCGAAACCATGCAAACAAATGCTGCGGAGGATTATTAGCCCCTGATGCTCAGAAAATAATCGCCAAGCTGGGTTTATGGCTGCCCAGAGATATTCTCGTTAATCCCCAACTTTTTTCTGTAAGGGCGATTGACTTAACCAATAATCTAGAAAGGCTATATCAGAGATTCTATTTTAATATGGATAGGGAAAAGTTCGATAGATGGCTTGTTTCAATAGTTCCATCTATTGTTGATAAAAAGTTCAATTCCTTTTTTAAGAGCTATGCCGAAATACCAGGAGGGTATGAAATCCGATATGTTTATAATAGACAAGAAATATCGGCAAAGACAAAACTTATTGTGGGTGCTGATGGAGCAAATTCCGGATTAAGGAAATCTATCAATAAAGACAATATCACTAGTCCTAAAAAATACATCTCTATTCAGGAGTGGTATGAATGCTCGTCGTATATGCCGTATTTCACGGCAATTTTTGACGAAGAGATTAGCGATTTCTACTCTTGGGTAATACCGAAGGAGAATTGTCTATTATTAGGGTCGGCTCTTAAACCTAGGGATAATACTTGGGAAAAGTATGATAGTTTGAAAGCAAAGCTAACACAGCTAGGCTTCCACTTTAGAAATAAGCTAAAAACTGAGAGCGCGTTCATCTATAGGCCTGAGAAAGTATCTCAGCTTTATTTGGGAAGGGAGGGCATTGCCTTAGTGGGAGAAGCCGCTGGGGCGATTAGCCCTAGTTCTGCAGAAGGGATAAGCTATGCATTAAAAAGTTCTTTGTACTTGGGACAAAGTCTTGAACAAGGAACAGATGGATTTTTGGATAGATATGAAAAAAAAGCAAGGGATATCAAGTTAAACTTGTTTATTAAGAATTTGAAATCGCCGGCTATGTACCATCCGTTTCTTAGACAATTGGTTATGAAGTCGGGCTTTCAAAGTATTTGACCCCCGTCGAGGCGGCCCGCATTAATCGAGGATACCCATTCATACAATGGCACCAGAATCGTTTATCGGTCTTTCGGGAGGTTTGTTTTGAAAGAGGACGACAAGGTGTTTAGCATATGGACAGTTATTCTGACGTGCAGCCAGCGCAACGACCGGACGACGAGTAGCCTACTCTGCAATTGTCCTTGTTTTTCGCTTGCATTTTTCAACCCGCATCTTTTCTATCTCCTCGACCTTACGATATAATGAGATGATGGATGTGTTTCCTCATATCATATAGGATAAATATTGCTTCGAACGACATCTATGCCATCGCCTCGTTCCAGGGTGAGTTGGCAGAATAGACGGATACAAAACGGACGAAGACACTATGCCTTCGTCCGTTCCTCTGTTTGATCGTGCTATGCCCTGCGCCTTCCCATCACCAAGTATCCCACGCAAATCGCCGCCAGACCGATCAACACGAAGCCCCGCGGCGCCTCCGCATCGCCCGTGTTTGGTATGCCGGTGATCTCTGTTACGAGCAAGCCGGTCGTTACCGCAAAGGGCGAAAGCTCGGTCGCCGTAAACGTGGCCGCGCCGTTTACTACCGTTGCGACGATCGTTTCCAGCCTGCCGTTTATGCAGTGGAGTATAGTCACGCTCTGGCCGTTGTACCGGTCGCCCACGGGTATGGATATGGTCAGCGTTCCGAGAAATCCATGGCTCAAGCCGATGTCAAAGCCGAGTATCAGGTGCTTACCCGCCTGCGCCTCGCGTATGGCGTCACAGGCAGGGTCATTGCTGTGCAGCGCGAGCGGCTTGATTGTAAGCTGCGCGTCTCTGTGGATACTGCCGCCCGATACCGTAACGCCCGACGCGCTGTCGTTGAGCGTGCGGTGGAGGAATGTAGGGGCATCTGTGCCCGTATATCTCCCTACTTCGACCTGTGCGGCAGGGCTCATGAACGTTCCGGTGCCGTTATCCGCTTTGCAGCGCACAAAATAGACGTCGGGGGCAAGACCGGAGAGGACGCCGTCGGGGCAGTCCGTCCAGCTCTCCTGGTCGCTGCTGTATTGCATCTGCGCAGTCACCCCGGCGATGGAGCCCGTGCCGCCGGACTCTGTGGGCGCAATGCCCGTGAGGCCCGTAGGTGCGGCGGGCCGCGCGGGGATGGAGAGGGATTGCGGCAGACTGTACCCATCTCCGACCCGCATGATGGAGATGGTCGTGCCAAGCCAGCCCGACGCGATGGCGATCTCACCGTCCGCGTCGGCTGAAACGGGAGCGCCGCCCCCGATGCCGTACTGCGCGTCCGCAACAAGCCCCGTGAGCGTTTCGTTCACATAATCGATGCCCGCGCTCGGGGCGGCCAGCGTTGCGAAGAAGGGGTAGCCGTCGTTGACCTCGGGCGCAACCATCCAGTTGCGGTAATTCGCGGGCGTCTCCTGATCCGCGATCCACGCGTTGAGCGCTGAAAGGAGGTCGGCGCCGTAAGCATCCAAGTTCGTGCCATCGGTGGCTGTGAGCGCGCCGTCCGGCCCTGTGAAGCTGCCGATGCTCGATATGATATCGGGATTATTGAGGCCGATGCCGTTTGCGGGCATACCGTCCCCGCTGCGCCAATAGCAATTTTCTATGGTGATGAGATTAGCTCCCACCACGCCGCCGGCATAGCTTGCGTCTGTGCTGGTAGCCGTCACAGTACCGATACTGTAGCAATTTGCTATCGTGCCGAAATTATATCCCACCACGCCGCCGACACAGCTGTCCACGTAGGAGCCGGAGGCGGACAAAGCGCAGGCAGCGCCGCAGTTTGCTATCGTGCCACAGTTACTTCCCGCCACGCCGCCGGCGGAGGCACGCTGGCCACCGGTGGCCTTTGCCGTGCCCGAAACGGACAGGTTGCATACCATGCCGCCTGAAGAGATACAGCCAAACAGCCCGGCATACGACTCGGGAGGGAAATAGTAATAATCTGGAGTCGCATTCACGTTCAGTCCGTCGATCGCATGGCCGCCGCCGTCGAAGTTACCCTGGAATCCTAAAAAGAAGTGCCTGCCTATGGTCGGCCAAAGCCTGCCGTCGAGGTCGATGTCGTTCATCAGCCTGAAATGCACGCCTGCAGCCGCGTAAGCCGATGCTGCGCTGCCTTTGTTGATCTCCTGCGCAAGAAACGCAAGCTGCGCGCCGGTGGCAATTTCATACGGCTTCGCCGCCGTGCCGTCGCTTTCGGGGTTGTTGAAGGAAGTGGCGATCGTGCCGTCCCAAACGTCCGCCCCCGTCGCCTGCGCCGCCGCAGGCAGCAGCGCGAACACCATCGCCGCACACAGCAGCGTACTTAGAATCCGCTTCCTCTTCATTTCGCTTCCTCCTGGTTCGATATGTTTTGTGCTGCCTCGTATCGCACAGGACAAGGCCAATGCAATGGTAGGGCATCTGCTCTCGATGAAATCAGCCGCGGCACGACCTGACGGCGACAATCGATATCCGTGCTGATTCCGCCGGGTTCGGATGCGCCTGATCGTATTCCCTTGGTCTTGTGCTATACCAACAGAATGGTAGCACAACAGGAGACCTGCGGCATTGTACCTTGGTACGATGCCGCAGAAATATGCTGCCGCCTCTTTGGCTTTGGGGCGCATGCCTGACAACGAAAGGAACCCGGGATACGGTTTTAATTGCGCAATAAAGAAAGCGATCGGCTTCTTTAGTAACCCTTCAATACGTGTACACATATATGTATAGCATAATGGGCGCGCTATACAGAAAAGCATGAGGCCGAATAAGGTACAAGCGGGAAAGCCGCGGCGCGCCGGATAGTACGGGGAGAGCGGTTATGAGCAATATCGCGCTGAATTTGGAGCGCGTTTCCGCCGGAACAGTCGCGCCGGACGGAAACGTACTCTTTGACACCACGGTTTTTTCGGCGGGCGACATCGGCTACGACAGCGCGACGGGGGTCATCGCGTTTCACGAGCCCGGCCGCTATGCGGTCAAATGGTGGGTGGCGACGCAAAGCGTCAGCGCGCCGAACGGCGCCGTGTTCGCGCTATCCTCGTCGCAGGGAGATTTCCTCATCGGCGATTCCCCCATAAAGACCGGGGAAGTCGTGGGCTTCGGCATTCTCGAGACGGAAACGGCTTCGGTGACCCTGTCCCTGGTCAACGCGAGCAACGGCATCGTGAATTACTCGGCGTTTGTGCCGGTTAAGGCGGCGCTCGCCATCGTGCAGGACGATTTGGCGACGGTTGGTCCCACCGGCCCCACAGGTCCACCGGGCGATACCGGCGCAACGGGAGCCACAGGCGCTACGGGCGAGCAGGGGGAAGCCGGATCGACAGGCGCCACGGGAGCCACGGGCGAACAGGGTGAAACCGGCGCGACCGGCGCGACCGGCGCTACCGGCCCCACCGGTCCCACCGGCCCTACCGGCGAGCCGGGACCGGTCTCCGTGAACCGCGTTTATGTGGCCAACTCGGGAAGCAACACTGTTTCGGTGATTAACGGGGCAACCAGCGCGGTCATCGCCGCAGTAGCCGTGGGGGGTGAACCACGGGGGGTGGACGTAAATCCTGCAACCGGCCGGGTTTATGTATCAAACGGAAGCAGCGATAATGTTTCCGTCATAGATAGAAACAACAACACGGTCATCACGACGGTTGAGGTTGGCCCCGCTCCAATGGGAGTTGGGGTGAATACGGCGACCAATGCGATTTATGTAGTCAACTCATTCCTTGATAATGTTTCAGTAATCAGCGGAGCGACCAATGCAGTTGTCGCGACGATCAACACTTCGCCCTTCCCTTGGGCTGTCGGGGTCAATCCGTCCACAAACCGGGTCTATATCGCGAATTACGGCTCGAACAGCGTATCGGTGATCGACGGAGCGACAAATGCCGTAATCGCGACCATCGCTTTTAATGAGCCTCGCGGCATCGCGGTGAACCCGGCCATCAATCGAATTTACGTAACGAGCGCTGGCCTTAACAACGTCACTGTCATTAACGGAGCCACAAATGCCGTGATTACGGCGATCCCCGTTGGGAATAGTCCGGAGGGGGTGGCTGTCAACTTGTCTACAAACCTGATTTATGTAATGAACTCCGCCAGCGGTACTGTTTCGGTGATAAGCGGGATTTCCAATACGGTGATTGCTGTCGTTGCTGTCGGCGGCAGCCCGTATGGGGGGGCTGCGAACCCGTTGACCAACCGCATTTATGTCACGAATAACAGCGGCGACCATGTTTCCGTTATCGACGGGTTGACAAATGCCGTGGTGGGTACCATCCCGGTCGGCGACGCCCCCGTGGGCGTGGCGGTCTGTCCTTAAGACTGGAAAACGAACAGAGGTTAAGAAGCCGCCGGATTTGGGCGATTTGCTCTAGCGTCTCTATACACCAAGGATATATTGCTGTCATATTATATAGAAAAAGCCATCTATAAGTATGGAGGATAGCATATATGTCCTATAACGATAAATCATTTGGCCCATGTTGTTGCGGGTGCATCGTGGGGCCTACCGGACCACAAGGCATGCCGGGGCCCGCTGGCCCGCAAGGCGCGCCGGGACCCGCAGGCTCACAGGGTGTTGCAGGCGTTCCGGGTGCGGTTGGCCCTCAGGGTGTTCCCGGTCCGACAGGGCCTGCTGGTCCCCAAGGCATTGCGGGAACTCCGGGGCCCGCAGGTCCGCAGGGTGCTGCGGGCGCTCCAGGTCCTGTCGGTTCCCAGGGCGCTCCGGGGCCCGCTGGTCCCCAGGGCGCGCCGGGGCCCGCCGGTCCCCAGGGCGTTCCGGGGGCTGCAGGTCCTCAGGGCCCCACGGGCCCTACGGGGCCGGAAGGGCCGTCGGCTCCCCAGTCGGCGTTTCGGGCAGTCAATACTACTCCTCAAGCTCTTTCGAACTCGCTTATTCCCGTCGTATTCCAAAACGAAGTATTCGATCTGGATTCCGAATACAATCCGGCCACATCGACATTCATTCCGAATCAGGACGGCGTATATCTGATCCAGGCAAGCGTATTGTATGCTCCGTCAGAGCCGTCGAATAACGTAGTTACACTGTTCATCTCTGACGATGGCGGCCTTACTGCCTTTGCATTTGCAGACCAATGGAGGCGTGTAGACGAAACAGCTAATTTTGTAGCTGCTTCAGCGATTACACAGCTACAAGCGGGGGAGACGGTGCAGATATTCGCCATCAGCAACGTGCCGGGCCTTATTTTCCCTGCCGGCGCAACCTTTTCTGCGGCAAGATTTCCTTCACCGGACGGCGTTTTCTTGCTTGAGGCACGGACGAAAGCGTCTGCAGCAATACCGATTTCCGAGTTGCTTTCAAGACTGTTCGGCGGCGAATAACAGGGATTGCAGCATGCAAATCTTATAACGAAGAGCAGCTGCCGAATAACGCCCCTTAAATCTTTTGACGATGAATAGACCTGATAACGAAGGGATATGAATCGTCAAATTGCATGAATCGCCGCGTTATACGCCAAATCGAATACCGTCTATTCAAGACAGCAATTCGCGATAAGAAATATCCGTATTCGCATGGTATAGTAGAGTTGCCGTACGGGGAGGAGCTGTTTATGGAAACGACATATATAAACAGAGTTCAAGCGTTTGTCAGCAAACACCTGAGAGCTGAATTTTCTCTAAATGAATTAGCTGAAGACGTCGGCTATTCGGCTTTTCATCTAGCTAGAGAGTTCAGAGCCGCAACGAATCTTTCCATCATGGAATACGCGCGTAACCAGCGTATATTAGCGGCATCGAAAGAAATCGAAAACGGGCGGAACATCTGTGACGTTGCAATGGAGTATTGCTTTGAAACACACGCCGGGTTTACCAGGGCTTTCAATGCCGTATTCGGATGTACGCCCAGAGAGTTCCAGGAGCATTCGCGTAAAATGAAAACCGCTGAAAGGGGTATTCGTATCATGAAGAATTCAAAGACTATTATTCGGCATATCTGCAAAGACGACGTTCAGGATTTATGGGAAAACGTGTACAGCGCAATGACGCCCAGACAGATAATGGAAGATAAAATCCTTCGCGCCATTGAACTCTACCAGAGGAGAGAGGGATTGGAACTCGTTGCGGAAGTCGACGGCAAGGTTGTCATGGCGCTGCCGCTGACGAAACCCGCGTGGACTCCGCTTGGCTTCGTGTGGGACAATAGCTTTACTCTCACCGGGGGAGATAGCGATAAAATCATGTCTATCCTGTTGGATGAAATGAAAAAACAAGCTAAAACGCTCGGAATTTCCACGCTTTTATCCGCGCAGGAGAAAAACAGCGAATCGTCCATGGCTATGCAGTCATTGGGATTTATAAAGGTAATGGAATCCGGCGGCTGGGAATACCTGATGATGACGATCTAAAAAACGGATATCGATAATTCGCGGGGCAGGGCTTTTCCGCCTTGTCCCTTTTCGTTTCTACATATCAAAGCGATATCGTTTCAACTCCGGCTTGCGTGCCGGGTGATCTTCCGCTATGTATAAAACGCCTATACCCGTCCTGGCCATAGCAAAAGGTTTGTGAACAAGGTATACTCCGATTTAGAGAGGTGAATCGCTTGAGATATGAAAACGGCAGGGATATTTTTCCTGAAAAGCTGCTAAAGCAAATCCAGAAATACGTCTCGGGGAAGCTCGTGTACATCCCGTCCGGCGAACAGAAACGCGCATGGGGGGAAACCTCCGGATATCGGCAATATCTGACGGAGCGCAACCGGGATATAAAGCTGAAGTTCGACGCGGGGGCGGACATCGAGCGGCTGACCGAGGAATATTATCTTTCGCGCGAATCCATCAAGAAGATCGTTTATTCTAGAAAGGAGGCGTTTCCCTTGGATTACAAGTGTTCTCTGAGTTCCGCCAAAGCGTATGCGAAGGCGGGAAAGCTCGAAGAGTGGGTGCATCTCTATCTGCAGTCCGACGGTCACAACCAGGCGTTCTCAGACGGGTTGAAGCTCTTCAAGCGTTATTTTCTGGGCCCTGTCACAATGCCGCTGAACCTTTTCTCGCGTTGCTGCGGTCCCGAGGAGAACATGAAATGGAGAGTCCATGCCGAATGGTTCGAAAAGCATGTTGCCCATCTTATAGAAGTAATCAAACAGGAACCGGATATGCCGCCTCTTATCGTCCATTTCGTTGACGGCGCGTTCGAACTGAATGACGGGAACCACCGTCTGGAGGCTTATTCCAGGCTCAATATCTCCGAATATCCGGTGATCGTCTGGATTACGGAGCGGCATGAGCTCGAGGAGTTTCATGAAAAACATGGAAAATACGCAGGGTATTTGCATCCGTCAAACCATGTGAATCCCTGAACGATTAAGCGGATCATGACGCGAGTTTTGACGAATGAAAACCTCCGGAAGTTCCGGGGGGATTCGCGTTTTCAGGAGCGGGCCTCTCCAGCCGGATTGGCTCCTGCGCTCATTTCGTTGAGGGCTGATGTTCCGCGCAGCCGTGCTCGCCGCAGGCGCCGTCGTGGTGTTCCCCGTGATGGTCGCAGGCGACATCCGGGTCGAATCTCAATTTGCCCGACAGCAGCGATTCTACGGCTTCGTCCGCGCCGCCCGCTACGCCGCCGTAGAGCCGGATGCCCGCTTCCGCCAGCGCCCGCTTTGCTCCGCCCCCGATGCCGCCGCAAATCAGCGTATCCACGTTGACCTTTTTCAGGATGTCGGCGAGCGCGCCGTGGCCGCTGCCGTTCGTGTTGATCGTGGTGGCCAGCGCGACCCTGCCGTTCTCGATGTCATACACCTTGAACCTTTCGGTGTGTCCGAAATGCTGGAATACCTGCCCATTTTCATATGCTACCGCAATCCTCATGCCGTTTTCCTCACTTTCCGTTTGCTGAATCATCATGATCGGCCGGCTGGGAAGCGCGGCCCTGCCCTCGGCTTTCGCTCTCTGCCGCCGGGGCCCCGATGCATCTTCTTTTCTGACAGCGTCCGCGTCCGCAGCCGGGGTGCCCGCCATCGCAAAGCGCATAGTCGCCGCCCTGGATAGACAATTCCGCGCCGTCGACGAGGAACTTGGCCAGTTTCATGCGCGCGCTGCCGTAGATCGCCTGCGCGGTCGTCCGGGCGACGTTCATTCGCACGGCGCATTCCTCTCGGCTGAGCTGTTCAAGGTCGATCAGGCGTATGGCCTCATACTCGTCGATCGTCATGTTGATGGCCGCCTGCCCGCCTCCGCCGCCGCCCAGCGGGCCGAACCTTTGGTTGTCCGGCATACAACAGACGCGCCGGCATTTCCTGGGTCTGGGCATATTCGCAACCTCGCTTGCACTATAATTGGCATATGCCATTAATTAAGGAGAGAATATCTCTTTTAATGGCATATGTCAATAACTATTTTCAGCGCTTTTATAGAATCCCCGGAATATGTTGCCGGGAGGCATTGTAATATGCCTGAACCTTTTGGCAAAATGGATCCCCTCTTTGCCCATCCGGCCGAGGGGGGGTCAAACCCTGTATGACAGGCAGCATATTGTATGCGCTTCTGCATCAGGAAAGGATTGATATATTCGATTGAGTTGGTCACCATATGGCCGCAATTTGGAAGCAGATGGATTGCGGCTGACGGTATAAGACGGGCGAGCCTTTGCGCCGATCTCTTGCCCGCTGATTTCCCGGGATATTACGCGCGATCCGAAAATTTGGTTTCCGCTTTTTGCACCCGCGCCTGCGCGTTCCTCAGCTTTTTCCCGAGGCTGTATATGAACGCCGCCGCGCCGATGCCCGAGAAGAGATACGAAGTTCCAAGGACGCGCCAGATTTCCGACGCCTCTGCGAGCTCAGGATCGAAGGGGATCGTGAAGGCGAATCGTATGAGCTCCATCAGGTTGCCGCCATAGCCCGCCGCTCCGGCGTCGCGCAGATACACCGCGCATTCGGAAAGCATGGTCGCGACGAAAGTCATCACGACCACAACGAGGATGTTGACTGCGATGATAAAAGCGCGGCTGTCCAGCCTGCCTTTCAGGAGCTTATAGCCGTAATACGAAGCGAAGGAGATCGCCACCCCGCCCAGGGACGCGACGTACCCAAGGAGGCTGAGTATGATCCATGGGACGGTGCCCGCCAGCCCGCCCAGGAACGCGCCGATGACGCCCGTCACCCTGCTGCCCTCGCCGCCGGCTTGGATTTGCTCGTCTTTTTGCTCCGCCGCCTCCGCCGCGCACGCACCGCAGAGACAAACGCACGCGCCTTCCACCGTGTAGAAGCCGTACAACCCCTCCTTGCCGCAGCTCAGACAGCCCGGCTTCAGGCCGTTCTGTTTGAGGAACGCCGCGAAAACCGGAAGGAAAGCGATCGCCTCTTCGGGCTTGGCCACGCCGAACGCTTTGTTCAGCTCGATGACGATGCAGTTCTCCGTCATCCGGGGTTTGCCGAACAGTCGGTAAGCATCCTTGTTGGCCTTGATGAAATCCTTGACGGCATCCATGGAAACCGCTCCCGTCCCTGCCAGCCAGGCCGTCACATATGCCCCCAGACCCTCATGCCGTACGACGCTGAACGCATACCCGTCGCATGTGCCGTAAGCTACGCCGTCGGATACGCCCCAACCCGGCATTTGCGCAAGCGCCTCTGAAAAACCCATATATCCCCCGCTTGATAAAATCATTTTATAATATGAGCATATAACATCCGCGGCGCGTCCGCCACTGTTTTTGTCAGGAAAAAAAGCTCCCCGATCGGGAGCTTTTCGTCATTGCGCCGCCCATGGGCGACGCCGGAATTCTGCTTCCCCGTCACGGGCGTTCGGCCGATTACGGCGAATCGAGGCTCTCGATCCGGATGCTTCCTTCCGCCGCGGAGAGGCGCCCTGCCGGTGCGGGCGCGTCGCCCTCGATGAAGATGCGCAGGACGGATGGCGTGGGCACGAAAATCGGCGTCTCCCCCTCGCTGCCCGCGAACACGAGCAGGCCGAATTCGTTCCTGTGGATCGCGCCGGTCAGCGAGAAGTTCGGGCCGAAGCGGATGTTGACAGACGTGCCCGCCGGCGGGAAGGAATAGATCGCAGCCAGCTGGTCCGCGACGCAATCCTGCGGCAGCGGGTCCGGAGGATCGAGGTAGGTGAACGACGGGTCGTATACCACGCCGCCGCCGGGCGCGACGGCATAGATGTTCCGCAGCGGCAGTATCTCGTAATCGCTGTTGACGTCGATCAGCCGCAAAAATCCGGGGCCGCTTGCGCCGGGGGCGGTGTACAGGTCGAGAGGCATGCCCGAAAACGAGACCAGCGCGTCCGAATAGACCGACCATGTCACATCCGAATACGCCGTTATCATCTGTTCGAGTATGTGGACGAGCTGCGCCGTGGCGAAGCACTCCATGCTGATAACGTCCCCGGCGTCCTCCCGCATGGCGACCAGCGTCGCTTTGACGGGCGTTTGCGCCGCATAATATACGCCGCCGGTCCCGGCGTTGACGAGCGTTGCCGTCGCGGGCGCGGCCTCGATTTTCAAAATGCCCGCGCCCGACACTTCCCCTGTTTTCAGGGGGGAATTATCCAGAATGTATGCGCCCTGCGAGCAGGAGAGCGCGAACGCCGCGCCGATCGAGTCTTGGGCGGACTGCGTGGAAACGTACCATTGCAGAAGATACAGGCCCGGCTCGTTGAAGGTGACGGTGCCCGTCGCCGGTTCGTAGGCGATGTCCCCGTCGAGGAATACTGTGCTGTCGAATATGACGGCGTCTCCGGCGTTTGCCGAGCCCGGCGACAAACGCTGGAGCTGCAAAGCGATGCCGCTCATGCTGATTGCTCCTAACTTTCATTTTTTCTTTTGGCCGGGCGCGCGCGGCGCCCGTTTGCTTTCTGCCTTTATTACATGTATATGAATTCCATGCATATGTGTGCGCCCGTTTCCCCGGCAATGCGAAACGGGCGCGAACGCCCGCCTCTTCTCCGATGTATGGTTGCACGCCTCGCCGCGGCGATCGGCTCATCCCTGGAATTCCTTTTCGAGTATGCTGTAGAAATATTGGTCCGCCCATATCCCGTTCCACGGCAGCTCTTCCTTGAACACGCCTTCTTTTCGCATCCCGCTTTTCTCCATCACGCGGGAGGACGCGGCGTTATGCGCGTTGCACATCCCGACGACCTTGTGCGCCCCGTACCGGGAAAAGGCTTCCTTCAGCGCCAGCCTGGACGCCGCGAGACAAAACCCTTGCCGCCGGAACTGCGGGAAAATGCAGTACCCGATTTCCCAGCTTCCGCGTTCTTTTACATACCAGTGAAGGTGCAGTTCGCCGACCGGGGTCCTTTGCGGGTCGTCCAGCACGATCAAATGCTCCTTGTACCAATCGGAACCGATCCTTTTGATAATTTCCCGCCTTGTCGCTTCCCGGTCGGTCGGGATATCTTCCCCCGGCTCATATTCCCAAAGGGATTTATCCATTTTGATATCGGCGATCAGTTCCGCATCTTCCATTGTGACGGGCTTTAAAAGAACGTTCATGTCGTTATCTCCCGTGCTTCTGCGTCTTGAATTGCTTTTTTTACTCCGCCGTTTCGCGCCGTATTCATCATATCGCGCTTTACAGGCAAGTTCAAGGGCGGGCGGCTGCAGTGAAGTTCATATGCCGGGTATATTATTTCATCGCGGCAAACCCCAAAGAAGCGGGGGAGAATGCGACTGATTCAAACAAAAACGATTCCAAATATTTGGTGCAATTTCGACGAACTTAAGATATAATTAACTGGTTATAATTAAATGAGAAGAAACAAAGGAGAAGGACATGCAGAGAAAGTTCTCAATGGAGTTGGCGGGAAGGACGCTGACGATGGAGACCGGAAAGTACGCGGAGCAGGCGGGCGCGTCGGTGCTCGTCCGCTGCGGCGACACGGCGGTCCTCGTCTGCGCCACGGTCGCCAAGGAGCCGCGCGCGGGGGTGGATTTCCTGCCGCTGAGCGTGGAGTTTGAAGAGAAGATGTACAGCGTGGGCAAGATACCCGGCGGCTTCATCAAGCGCGAGGGACGCCCCTCCGAAAAAGCGGTGCTCGCGTCCCGCCTCATCGACCGCCCGCTGCGCCCGCTGTTCCCTAAGGGGTTCTATAACGACATCCAGGTGATCGCGACCGTGCTGAGCGTCGATCAGGACATTCAGCCCGACATACTCGCCATGATCGGCTCGTCCGCCGCGCTCTCCCTGAGCGACGCGCCCTTCGCGGGGCCGACCGGCGCGGTGAGCGTGGGCTTTGTCGACGGGGAATACGTCATCAACCCGGACAGCGAGCAGCGCGAGAAGAGCAGGCTTTCCCTGGCCGTCGCCGGCACCAAGGACGCCATCATGATGGTCGAGGCCGGCGCGAGCGAGATCTCCGAGCAGGAGATGCTCGGCGCGATCCTCTACGCGCACAACTACATTAAAGAGATCGTATCCTTCATCGAGGGCATGCAGGCCGAGGTCGGCAAGCCGAAGATGGAGGTCAACATCTACCAGCCCGACCCCGAGTTCGTGGCGCTCGTGCGCGAATACGCGTTCGACAAGGTCGTCTGGTCGCTCGACACGTTCGACCGCAAGGAGCGCGAGGAGCGCAGCGGCAAGGTCAAGAAGGAAGCCGTCGAGCATTTCGCCGAGCAGTTCCCCGAGTCCGCCAAGGATGTCGACGCGATCCTCTACAACCTCACCAAGGAAGTCGTGCGCGACAAGATCATCAACCGCGGCGTGCGCCCCGACGGGCGCAGCATGGAGCAGATCCGTCCCATTTGGTGCGAGGTGGGCCTGTTGGCCCGCACGCACGGCAGCGCGGTCTTCACGCGCGGGCAGACGCAGGTCATGACCATCGCGACCCTCGGCGCGCTCGGCGACGGGCAGACGCTCGACGGCATCGGCGAGGAGACCGAGAAGCGCTACATGCACCAGTACAACATGCCGCCCTACAGCGTGGGCGAAACCCGCCCCGTGCGCAGCCCCGGCCGTCGCGAGATCGGCCACGGCGCGCTCGCGGAGCGCGCGCTGCTGCCCATGATCCCCTCGGAGGAGGAGTTTCCCTATGCCATCCGCCTCGTGTCTGAGGTCATCAGCTCCAACGGCTCCACCTCGCAGGCCTCCATCTGCGCGAGCACCATGGCGCTTATGGACGCGGCCGTGCCGCTTAAAAAGCCGGTCGCGGGCGTCGCGATGGGCCTCATCGAGGACCCCGCCAGCGGAAAGATCGCCGTCATGACGGACATACAGGGCCTCGAGGACTTCCTGGGCGACATGGACTTCAAGGTCGCCGGAACGCGGGACGGCATCACCGCCATCCAGATGGACATCAAAATCAAGGGCATCGACGAGGAGATCCTCACCCGCGCGCTCGCGCAGGCGCACCGCGGCAGGATGTTCATCCTCGATAAGATGCTCGAGACCATCGCGGAGCCGCGCGCGGAGCTTTCCCCATACGCGCCGCGCGTATTGCAGTTCACCATCCATCCGGACAAGATCCGCGAGGTCATCGGCTCCGGTGGCAAGACCATCAACAAGATCGTCGCCGATACCGGCGTGAAGATCGACATCGAGGACGACGGCCGCGTGTTCATCCTTTCGCCCGACGAGAAGGCATCCGCCGCCGCCAAGAAGATGATCGACGACATCGTCAGGGACATCGAGGTCGGCCAGGTCTTCCTCGGCAAGGTCGTCAATATACTGCCCATCGGCGCGCAGGTTGAGCTCAAGCCCGGCAAGAAGGGCCTCGTGCACATCAGCAAGCTCGCCAACAAGAGGGTCGAGAAGGTAGAGGACGTCGTCTCCATCGGCGACGAGATCCTCGTGCGCGTCATCGAGATCAAGTCCGACGGAAAGATCGATCTCACCCGCAAGGGCCTCCTTCCCGAGGATAGGAAGGAGTAATTCCATCCTCATTGCGCCAAAGCCGCCCGCGAGGGCGGCTTTCATATACGCATTCGAAAAGCGTCGCGCTTGACAAGCGGGCGGAGCATCATTAGAATGGCAGCAAGCATCGGGCTCGATGGAATGAATATGAGAACACAGCCGGTGAATCGGTACGGCGGGGAGGTCGCATGGCGAAGTCAAAAAAGGAGTTGGTCAAAACCATTCTCGGGGAGGACCCGTACGATATTCTGGAAGACGACATGATGGCCCTGCTGCAGAAGAAGCTGGCGGAAGACATCCACTGCATCCGGGGCGATCATCGCAGCAAGAAGGAGAAAATCGCGGACGCGGCCGCGCGTTTCGTGGGGAGCTGGGCGTTTATCATCGCGCTCGCCGTTTGCCTCGCGCTTTGGATGATACTCAATGCGCTCGTGTTGCTGCGCCCGTTCGACGAATACCCGTTTTTTCTTTTGAGCCTGATATTATCCTGCATGGCGTCGATTCAGGTGCCCCTGATCGTGATGAGCCAGAACAGGCAGGAGAAAAAGGACCGCCTCCGCGCGCACAACGATTATGTGCTCAGCCTTAAAGCCGAAATCGTCATCGAGGACCTGCACGAAACGCTCGTCCAGGTCAAGGCAAATCAGGAGGAAATTATGAGGAGGCTCGCGGGATTGGAGCGCGCCCGTTTTGCCCCGGCTTCCGATCCGGAACAGGTTTAGCGCCGCACGCAGCTTCCGACTGCGCGCGGCGTCCCTATTCCGCGGAATCCGGCTCTTTCTTCGCTTTATGCTTTGGCAGGAACGCCATGAACAGCGGCACGAGCGTCGCCGCGATGAAGCCACCCGAGAATCCGTTGTTGTATAAATTCATCCCGCCGTGCAGATAACCGACGTTCAGGGCCATCGACACGTGGCAGAAACCGGCGAATATGCCGGCCGCGATGCCGAAATGCCCCGCGATCGGCGCCAGGGTCGAGCCGAACAGGGTCGCGATGACCGCGGTCGTGCCGTTCAATTCGTGGATGTTCAAGAGGGAGGCGAGGAACGCCCCGGCGAAGATGGGCAATGTGTTCCTGGGGTGCTTTCCATACGCCGAAAACCCCATCACCGTGAATATGCCGCCGATGGTCGCGCCGTTGAGCTGGCCGCCGATCAGGATCACATACGCCCAGGAGAGCACGCCCATTGCGGCGATGTTGACGAGCGTGATCCCGTAGCCGCATTTCTCGATGAAGTCCGCCCGCAGACGCCCGGAAAGGGCGAGCAGTTTCAGGTAATTCTTCAACGACCAGCCGTTCAGGCAAAAGCCAAACAGGAATATCGCCGCGAACACGAAGAGCAGATAGACGCTCAGCACGAGGTTGTTGCCGCCGGAGAGCAGCATCCGGGGTTCCACCTGCAGATCGAACATCCTGAGGATGCCGGTCGCGAACATGCCGATGATGCCCGCCGTAAACCCGATGTTATAGAGATTGAAACCCCGGTGGAAGTGGAAGAAAGCGTCGGCAAGCGGCAGCACGATCAGGCCGATGGCGAGGCCCGCGCCGCAGCCCGCGATGAGGCCGCTCCACGGGGTTAGCCCCAGGCCGAAGCTCAACTCGCTCACGAGGGGGCCGAGCGCGGTCGCAAACAGGCTTGACGCGGCGACGTTCCGGTAAGGCTTTTTGGTGAGTCTGGCGTAGAGGAAGACGCCGAGGGTGATGGGGAGCGAATTGTAAAGGTTTTTTCCGAACAGCGCGAACCCGCCGACGGTGAGAAGCCCCGCGACGGCAGCGCCGTCCATTTCGGCGCGCACAAGACGCAGGCTTATCAGGGAGAACAGGCCGATGAGCCCGCTGTTGAAGAACGCCGCCCCAAGCCCGCCGACTTGGATATAATCCGTAATCAAAACGCTCGAGGACGTTAAAATCCGAAAGAAGCCCCGGAAGATCCCCGCGGGCTCCTGAAATAAAAACGCGGCCGCTATCTGTAAAATAAAGAATAGCCCAACGTGAGCGTAGCGATGTAGCCTGCGTTCTGAAATGCTTTCCAATTTTTCTCCCCCGGCGATAAGCCATGCGAATGATCCGTATGATTGACAGAGACGGAACCGATGAAATGATTATACTTGCCCGGTATCCTCGATGCAATAAAAATCAATCCAACATAAAGAGAAATTCTTGAAATGGACCCCGGCGCGGCGCGCGCGGGGACGGCTCGGGTGCAAAAAGGCGTTATTTGTAGAATATTTTCATGACTGCGGTCGAAATCAGCACATTTCCGATTCATCTCTGCGGGCGCCGGGAAAGAACCGGTTTCCAACGAATCGGCCCGCGGGCATTGCCTGCGGGCCGGTACCAATCGTTTGTGTGGGAAATCCGGCGCTTAACCGAACAGGTGGAACTGCAGGAACAGCGTCGCCATCAGCGAGGACACGAGCGACACGACCGTGACCTGCGTGTTGATGGACGGGCCCGCGGTATCCTTGAACGGATCGCCCACGGTGTCGCCCACGACGGCCGCCTTGTGCGTATCGGAGCCCTTGCCGCCGCAGTGGCCGGATTCGACGTACTTCTTGGAGTTGTCCCAGAGGCCGCCGGAGTTGGACATGAACAGCGCCAGGAGCAGGCCGCTCACGATGTTGCCCGTCAGGAAGCCGCCGATGGCCGACACGCCGCCGACGAAGCCCACGACGAGGGTCGAAACGATGGCCACCGCGCCCGCGGGGATGAGCTCCTTGAGCGCGCCGACGGTCGCGATGTCGATGCACTTGTCGTACTCGGGGGTCACGCCCGCCTTGCCTTCCTTAAGGCCGATGATCTCTTTGAACTGCCTGTGGATTTCGGCCACCATGCGCTGCGCGTTGCGGTCGACGCCCAGGATGAGCATCGCGGAGAACACGGCGGGGATCGCCGCGCCCACGAGCAGGCCGAAGAACACGACGGGGTCGGTGATGTCAAAGCCGGTCACGAAGCTGAGGCCCAATTCCGCAGCTGCCTCGTTGACCTCGCTCATAAAAGCGCCCAGGAGCGCGATGATCGTGAGGCCCGCGGCGCCGATGGCGAAGCCTTTGGTGACGGCCTTGACGGTGTTGCCCGCGCTGTCGAGCGAGTCGGTCACCTCGAGCGCCTTCTCGCCGAGGTTTCCCATCTCCACGAGGCCGCGCGCGTTGTCCACGATGGGGCCGTACGCGTCGTTGGAGATGATCATGCCCACGATGGAAAGCATGCCGACCGCCGCCATGGAGATGCCGTACATGCCGTAGATGGCGGAGCCGCCCTCGCCGCTGAGGGGCAGGCAGAGCTTATAGGCGACCAGCGCCGAGAGGCCGATGCCCACGAGCGCGGGCAGCACGCTGAGGAAGCCATAAGATACGCCCGAGAGGATCGTGAACGCCGCGCCGGATTTGGAGGCGCTCGCCGTGAGCTGGACGGGCTTCTTGTTGTCGTCCGTGAAATAGTCGCTCGCAAGGCCGATCACGACGCCCACGAGAAGGCCCGCGGTCGTCGCGCCCCAGACCTGCCACTTAAGCTTGAAGAGGTAGGTCGCGAGCGCCGTGAGCACGAAGAAGATCGCGGTCGTCACATAAGTGCTGAAGTTGAGCGCGCGCGTCGGGCTCGCTTTCTTGCCCATGCGCGCCGCGAGCACGCCGATGGAAGAGGAGAGCAGGCCGAGCGCCGCGTAGATGAACACCATGATCGAGAACTCGCCCGCGCCCTTGTCGATGGAGAGCGCCATGACGAGCGCCGCGGCCATGGAGGCGACGTTGGAGTCGAACAGGTCCGCGCCCATGCCGGCGACGTCGCCCACGTTGTCGCCCACGTTGTCGGCGATGACGGCGGGGTTGCGCGGATCGTCCTCGGGGATGCCCAACTCAACCTTGCCCACGAGGTCGGCGCTGACGTCCGCGGTCTTCGTGAAGATGCCGCCGCCCGCCTTCGCGAACAGCGCGAGGCTTGACGCGCCGAAGCTGAAGCCCAGCATCGCGCTGGAATCCTCAGTCAACAGATAGACCAGCGTCACGCCGAGGAGGCTTGCGCCGACGACCGCCATGCCCATGACGGCGCCGCCGCGGAAGCCCGAGAGGAAGGAGGCGCGGATGTCCTTCGTGGCGGCCTCGGCGGACTTAACGTTCGCCTTGGTCGCGGTCACGATGCCGATCTTGCCCGCCATGGCGGAGACGGCCGCGCCCGCGATGTACGCGATGGCCATCGTGATGTTCTCCCACGGGTTGCCCATCCAGATGGGGCTCGGGAGGAACACGATGATCAGCACGGCGGCAACCGCCACGAACCGTGCCAACACCATGTACTCGCGGCGCAGGAAGGTGTTTGCGCCGTTGGCTATCAACTTGCCGAGCTCCTGGATCTTCTTGTTCGAGGAAGGGCGTTTTTTTACCCAGACGTAAAAGTACGCAGCCACCGCGAAGGAGATGATCGCCACGGCAATCGACAGCGCGAATGTCGTCGTCATGTTCAGTTCCATTCTTTCACTCCTGCTTTCAAATTTTTCAATGATTCCGTGATCATTATCGGAGGAATTATACCATGATCAGGCAATGCGCGCAACAGATGGATGCGCTTCAAGCACCCCGAACCCCCACCGGCGCGCGCCGCGTCCGGCAAACGTTTCCTCCGCTTCACAGAAAAAGGATTGCCGCGATCCGGGCAATCCTATCCGCTGAGCGTTCGGTTTTTCGTCCTATTCCCTCGGCTGCACGTAGGTCATCACCCACAGGTCGTCGGGGCGAAGGTATGCCGTGGGCCGCACGGCCATCGCCATGCCGGAGGCGGGGGAGGATACCGGCGCGCCGTCCGCCGTGCCGATGAGCTGGCCTTCTTCGATCGCGTCGCCGCGCCGGATCGAGGGGATCCAGAGCCCGGCGTTTGCGCTCTCGGCGTCGAGCAGGGAACCGTAGAATGAGGGCGTTTCTCCCTCGACTTCGCCCTCCGCCATATGAAGGGCGCGCAGCAAGTCGAGGAGCGACGCGAAGCACGCCTCGCCCACGGGCACGTTGACGGAACCCTTGCCCGCGCCGGAGGGCAATTCGATGATGCACGCCGCCATGTTGCGCCGCTTGACGGACTCGATGAAAAGCTGCCCCGCCGTGCCGTCGGAATGGACGGCGACAGGCATCGTGATGCGGGAGACGAGCTCCCGCGCCGCGGGATAATCCCCGTAAAGCGTGAGGGAGTAAGGGAGGCCGTGCTCGCCGCAGCAGTGCAGATCGACGAGCATGTCCGCGTCTTCCGTCTCCCGCCAGACGGAGGCGGCGAGCCTGTGGGAGATGCTTTTTCCGTCGTCCCCCGGGAAAATGCGGTTGAGGTCCTCGCCGTCGTAGGGGTTGCGGCGCTGCATGCAGCGCATGGCCGCCGTGTTGACGGTGGGGATGACCGTCACGCTGCCCCGGAGCGGGGGATGCTTTTCGAGATAATCGACGAGCTTGCGCGCGACGTAGATGCCCGTGACCTCGTTGCCGTGCACGCCCGCCGTGAAGAAGAGCCGCGGCGCGCCTTTGCCGAAAGAATGCACCTCGTACTGCACGGATACGCCGGATTCGCTGACTGTGACGCGTTTCATGATGTCCTCCTCCAGTTGTTAGATGTTGTGCCGCATGGTATACTTTTATGGATATATCGCGCCCGCCGCGGGCGCGCTTTTGAAAAGCGGGGTGTGCGTTTGACGGCCTATACGATCAGGAAATTCCTCTACCATCTGGCGGTGTGCGCCGCCGTCTATCTGCTCGTCGCCGCCTTCTCGCAGGGGGGCCGCGTCTACGCGGGCTGGGCCGCGGGCGCGCTCGGCGCGTGCTACCTGCTCGCCGCTTGGTTTTCTTTTCTCAAAAGCAAGGGCACGGATTTCCTGAAGCTCATCCGCCGCAAGCGGCCGCCGAACGTGCCCTATTACCTGCGCGGCCCGGATAAGCAGCTAAAGCCCCGGCTCTCCCCCAACGGCCTTCGGCATGAGGCGGACGACGACCTCGCGGACACCGCCAGGGAGCGCGCGAGCGAAATCCCGCTTGCCGCGCGCCTGCGCCTCAACGCCCTCGCGTGGGCCGCGCTCGGCGCGGCCATGCTGATCCTCTCGCTGTTCTGACGCGCCTCATAGCTTAGGATGAAAGCGGGGCGGTTCGCCCCGCTTTGTTATACGCGCACCTCGACGGTCTTGATCGCAAGCTCCAGATCCTTGAAGCTCGCGCATTCGCCCATGTAGCCCGCCGTGTTTTCGCCGATGAAGTATTCGGGTACCACGAGGTAGGTTTTATCATCCGCCTCGTAGACCGCCGCGCCCTTGAAGTAGGGCTTGTTCCTGCGCGCGCAGAAATAGAGGGTTTCCCGCTTGCAGTGAAACAGGTATTTGTCTATCATCTCGTCGAAGGCGGTGCTTCCCGGGATGCCGCCGGAAACATAGTCGCTCGTATACTCGTACTGTTTATGGTCCTCCGCGCGCGCGAGCACGATCTCCCCCGTGCGCGCGTCGTAACGATCGCCCTTCTGGAGGGAGGAGAGCACGATGCCCTCGTAATTGCCAAGGCCATGCTTCACGGCGTTCCTGCAGTCGATGACGTAGACGCAGGCGCTGCCCAGAACTTCGATCTCTCCGGCGCGATAGACGAGCGCCGTATCCTCCGACACCGCGAATCCAACGCGCGCGCCCTCCGCGTTGGAGAGGCAGGCCTCTATGGCGCGCAGGAGGCGCGGCCGCTTGTTGAAATGCTGGTCGACGACGCCCTCGGGGAAGAAGCCCAGGCCGCGCGCGATCAAAAGAGGCACGCAGGGGTTATCCTCCTCCATCAATTCGTCGTAGCCCTCGTAGCCGAAGCGCACGCCGCGGTTGACGACGCCGCGGTTGCTGCCCTCGCCGATCATCACGCGGCTCATGATCGCCGCGCCCGCGCTCGAGCCGCCGATCACGCCGCCGTTTTGATAGAATTCGCGAAGCCGGGTCAAAAGCTTCGTGTCGGAGCCGTCCGCGCGCAGGAAGCACCGCGCGGTGAAATACTGGTCTCCCCCCGTGAACCACACGCCCGTGACGCCCTCCATGAGTTCGCACAGGCCCTCCGCGTCGCCCGTCATGGCGTTGTAGCCGTTCTCGTCGCGCACGTGCTGCGCGTAAAGGGGGATGAGCAGGCAGTTTTCCTCGGGCACGCCGAGCGCCTTGAAATCCGCCGCGTAGGAGCGGAAGAGCTCGTCCGGCCCCTCGCCGGAGGCGGTGACGATGAAGGCGAATTTGCCCTCCGGTCCTCCCGCGCGCGCGATGAGCGCGGAAAAAATCTCATCGGCGCTCCTCGACATCCCTCCGCCGACGATGAACAGGGTTCCTTCCATAGTGCTGCTTCCTCCGTATCTTAATTATAATAATCCCGTTATTCCATTCTCGTAAAGGGCAGGCGCATCGCGAGGTCGGACGTTTCGACCAGAAGGCCGTCCTTATCCGGATAAAGCTCCATCCAGTCCGGCGCGGGGTCCTCCTCGCAGGCGAGCGCGGCGCCGCCGGGCAGCACGCGCAGCCTCGCGCGAAAGGCGCCGTAATCGAGCCACACGTCCCCGTCCCTGCGGGATACGGTGAAGTCGTCGTACGCGGGGTTGAAGAACCTTCCGCCGAAAAGCTTCATGTCCTCGTCGTCCGGCGCGCGGCCCTCCCGCGCGCGCTGGAGTTTCTCGGAACCCTTGTCATAGGAGCGCCGCCACGCCTCGATCTCATCCGCCATGTCGCGCGGCTCAACGCCGCAGAGTTCGTCGAGCAGCGCCTCGCGCAGCATGCTCGCCGCCCATGTGCCGCTCGTGTTGAGCAGCACAATAAAGCCCGCCTTTTCCTCGGGGAAGAAGGCGACGCAGGAGTTGAAGCCCGCGATCGCGCCGCTGTGCCAGACGAGGCGGCGCCCCCGGTAAGCGCTCGTGCGCCAGCCGAGCGCGTAGCCGGAGCAAAGTTCGAAAGGGCTGTCGTCGCCCGCAGGCACGTTCGTTTTGACGAGCTCCGCAAACGCTTTTCCGGTGCACAGCGGGCTGCCGCCGCGCATCAGGCAGGCGAGCCATTCCTTCATGCCGCGAAGGTTCGATCGCACGCCCCCGCAGGGGCCGGCGACGCAGTTGTCGGAATAGGGGACGCGGAACGCCCCGCCTTTGCCGTCGGCGCGGTAGGGCAGCGCCCAGTCGCCCGATAAAAAGTCGCAGTCCCGCCCGCGAAAGCGCATCTCCATGCGAAGGGGGTTCGCGATCCGCTCGCAGATCAGTTCCCGCCACGGGCGGCCGAGAGCGCGCTCCAGCACATGGCCGAGCACGATGAACATGTGGTTGTTGTATTCGTAGCTCTCGCGAAAGCCGCGGGAGAACTCCATATATGCCGTGCGCAGCGCCATGTCCTCGATGGAGGTATAGACCCGCGCGCGCATGAACTCGTGCCTTGCAAGGCCGCTCCTGTGGCAGGCGAGGTCCCGGCCCGTCATATGCGCCGCCGCGTACTCGTCGATCAGCTTGAATTCCGGAAAATAGGCACGGATGGGCGCGTCCCAGTCGAAACGCCCCTCGTCGGAGCCGATCGCGCCGAGCATCGCCGTGAACGCCTTGCTGTTGGAGGCGATGTCGAAGATCGTATCCTCCGTCACGGGACGTTTCGTCTCCCGGTCGGCGCAGCCGAAGAAATCGCAGCGCGTTTTGCCTTCTTGAATGACGGCGAACGCGCCGCCCACGAGGCCCGTCGCCTCCCGTATCCGCCGAATGGCTTTTTGTTCCGTTTCCGTCATAACAGCCGCTTTCTCGATGACGGGAGCCGATGCAAGCATCGGCCCCCATCACACAATCGACAGTCTCAGTTCAGGCGTTTTTTGTATTCCGCGACCTCGGCCTCGTTCGCCCAGACGAAATGCCCGGGGGAAACTTCGGCCCAATGGGGCGTGTCGGTCGCGTAATCGTGCATCGACGGGTCGTATACGACCGCACGCTTGCCGCGCTCGATGTCTGGATCGGGCACGGGCGCCGCCTGCAGCAGCGCGTTGGTGTAGGGGTGGAGGGGGTGCGCGAAAAGCTCCTCGCTCTCGGCGAGCTCCATGATGCGCCCCTTGTACATGACGGCGATGCGGTCCGAGATGAAACGGACCACGCTCAGGTCGTGCGCGATGAACAGGTAGGTGAAGCCCTTCTCCTTTTTGAGCTGGTTCAATAGGTTGATGACCTGCGCGCGGATGGAAACGTCCAGCGCGGAGATCGGCTCGTCCGCGACGATGAGCTTGGGCTCGACCACGAGGCTTCTCGCGATGCCGATCCTTTGGCGCTGCCCGCCGGAAAACTCGTGGGGGAAGCGCGTGATATATTCGTCCATCAGGCCCACGCTGTGCATGGCCTCGGCGACCTTCCTTTTCCTGTCGCCCTCGTCTTTATACAGCCGGAAGTTGTACAGGCCCTCGGAGATGATGTAATCCACCTTGGCGCGCTCGTTGAGGGAAGCCATGGGGTCCTGGAAAATCATCTGCACGCTCTGGCGGAACCGCGCGAGCTCCTCGCCCTTCATTTTGCGGTTGACCTTCACGCCCTCGAAGTAGATCTCGCCGCCGCTGGTATGGCAGATCTTCATGATCGCCTTGCCCGTGGTGGTCTTGCCGGAGCCGGACTCGCCCACGAGCGAGAAGGTCTCGCCCGGGCGGATGTCGAAGGAAACGTCCTTGACGGCGCTGAACGTTTTGCGGCCGAGCTTGAAGTTGACCGTGAGATTCCTGACGGAAACGAGCGGCGGCGCGCCGGAGAAATCCTTGGGCGGCAGCGGCTTTTCGCTGCGCTTTGCCTCGCTGGCGCGCGCGAGCTCGGCGGCGTACTTCGCGGCCTTGTCAAAGAGCAGCCAGGTCTTGGCGTAGTGCGTGTCCGTCACGCGGAAGAAAGGCGGCTCGTACTCGAAGTCGATCTTCATGGCGTCCGGGTTGCGCGGCGCGAAGGCGTCGCCCTTGATTTCTTTATAGAGGTTCGGCGGCGAGCCCTTGATGGAATGCAGCTCGTGCCCGCGCACGCCAAGCTGCGGCAGCGAGAGCAGCAGCGCCCGGGTGTAGGGGTGCCGCGCGTCCTTGAAAATCTCGTCCGCGAGGCCGTATTCGACGATCTGCCCCGCGTACATGACGGCGACCCTGTCGGCCACGTTCGCCACGACCCCGAGATCGTGCGTGATGTAGATGACCGACATGTCGAGGTCCTTCTGCAGTTTTTTGATGAGCTCGAGTATCTGCGCCTGCACCGTGACGTCGAGCGCGGTCGTCGGCTCGTCGCAGATGAGGATCTTCGGCCGGCAGGCGATGGCGGTCGCGATGACGACGCGCTGGCGCATGCCTCCGGAGAACTCGTGCGGGTACTGCTTATAGCGGGCCTCGGGCTCCGCGATGCCGACCTGCCGCAGCAGCTCGACCGCCTGCGCCTTCGCCTCCTCCTTAGGGGTGCCGAAGTGCCAGGAGATGACTTCCCGGATCTGCTCGCCCACGGTTTTGACGGGATTGAGCGAGGTCATGGGGTCCTGGAACACCATGGCGATCTTCTTGCCGCGCACGGAAAGCCATTCCTTTTCGCTCTTATACTGCGAGAAGTCGACGCCGTCCATGGTCATGGCGCCGCTCTCGACCCAGCCGTTCTTGTCGAGCATGCCGATGAAGGATTTCGTGAATACGCTCTTGCCGGAGCCGGATTCGCCCACGATGGCGAGCGTTTCGCCCTCATAGAGGTCTATGGACGCGCCGCGTATGGCCGTGAGCGTCCTGCCGCGCAGGTTGAATTTGACGACGATGTCCTTCGCTTCAAAAATCTTCTCTCTCATCCTTGCGCCCTCCTTACACGTGGTTCTTGGGGTCGGACGCATCGGCGAACTTGTTGCCGATGATGTAGAAGGAAACGGTGATGAAGCACAGGATCAGCGTGGGGAATATCATCTGGTAAGGGTAGATGAGGAAGGAGCTTCGTCCCTGGTTGACGAGGTTGCCCAGCGTGCACATCTCGGAGGGGAGGCCTATGCCGATGAAGCTCAGGAACACCTCGGAGCCGATCGAGTAGGGGATGGTCAGCGCCGCGTCCATGATGATGAGGCTCATCAGGTGGGGCACGATGTTGCGGCTGACGATGCGCTTGGTGGGGGTTTTGAGGCAGATGGAGGCGATGTTGTAGTCCGCCTCGCGAAGCGCGAGTATGCGGCTCCTGAACCAGCGCGCCTCGCTGATCCAGCCGGTCGCCACGAGCGCGACGACGATGGTGATCACGCTCTGCTTCATGATGTAGGCGAGGAGCACGAGGTAGATGGAGCTCGGCACGTTCGTGAGCGTGTTGTAGATGGCGAACATGGGCGTGTCGAGCTTGCGGTAAAAGCCCCAGAGCGCGCCGATGATGACGCCGAGGCCCACCTCGAACACGGCCACCGCGATGGATAAAAGCAGCGACGTGCGCGTGCCGAACCATACGCGCGCCCAGATGTCGCGCCCTACGTTGTCCGTGCCGAAGGGATGCGCGGCGCTGGGCGGGAGGTTCCATTCGCGCGCCGAGAGCGCCCCGAGGTACGGGTCGAAGTCGGTGATCATCGGGTAGACGATCGTATAGACGATGAGCACGGACACCAGCGCCACGATCACCTTCACAAGATGGCTCTTGAAGAAGGTGCGCAGCGTGCTGCGCCAGTAGGAGTAGTTCGAGAAGCCTGTTTCCTCGCTCTTTTCCTCCGCGAAGGGCGCGCGGGTGAACAGCTCGTCGGGGAGATCGGCAAAGTTCTGCTGTCTGATCGTTTCCATAATGCGATCTCCTTTAGTCGTTGCTGTCGACAAGCTTGATGCGCGGGTCGACGAAGGATACGAGTATATCGCCCATAAACACGCCGAATACCGAAAGCGCGCCGTAGAGCAGCACGAGTATTTGCACGAGCGGGTTATCCATCGCCTGCACGGACTTGATGAGAAGGCCGCCCGTTCCCGGGATCGAGTACATGCTCTCGATGATGAGCGAGCCGGAGAGCATCAGCAAAAAGTCCGCGGGCACGTTGATGGCGATGGGCACGATGGCGTTGCGGAACACGTGCCGCCACATGATGTAATTCTGCGGCAGGCCTTTGACGCGGGCGAACTTGATGTAATCTCGGTTCTCCTCGTCCACGATGTAGCGCCTGAGCCACACGCCGTAGCCCGCGATGCTGCCGATGGACATGGAAATGGCCGGCAGTATCCACGAGATGGGCTTATCTAAATAGAACAGCAGCGGCAGGTTGAGCCACTTGGAGAAATAGATCTGGATGAAAAAGTGGATGATGATCGAAGGCACCGCGCGGATGATCACGACATAGACCGTACCCAGCTTATCCGCCGTGCCCCCTTTGCTTTTTGCCATGGCGATGCCCAGCGGCAGCCCGATGAAAGCCGAAATGAACCAGCTGATCAGGTTGAACAGAATCGAATAGCCGACCTTGTCGCCGAGGATTCTCGCGATCGGCGTGTTGGGATACATCGTGATGCTGTACCCGAGGTTGCCGCGCATGAGGTTGACCGCAAAGTTTTTAAGCTGCACCGGCATGGAGTCCAGCACGCCCATGCTGCGCAGGTAATTGTTTTTTTCCTGATCGGTCATGTCCTTCAGCTGCTCTTTGGAGAAGTAACCGGAGGTCGGCATGAAGCGCAGCAGCGTGAAGACGACCAGCATCACCAGCAATATGGTGACGATTGCCTGACCGAGTTTCGAAAGCAGATAACGCGTCATAGAACACCTTCTTGATTCGGATAGGGGGACGGTTGTGCCGTCCCCCACACCTTGATTTTCGTATTTGCCGGATCAGTTGTTCACGAGGGCCGCCCGCTCCTGCTCGTTCTGGGCCTTGAAAGCCTGATATTCTTCGTTGGTGATCGGGGTGGTCTGTATGAGCGCGCCCTTCATCTTGTACTGGCTGCGCCCGAAGCCGCCGCCCGGGGTTGTGAACGGCACGACATAGGTCATCCTGTAGGAGCCGCCGCCCGTCATGTAGGGCTTGATGTAGGCGTGGTCGAGCAGCCAGCACTCGGCCTCGGCAAAGGCGGCGAAGCGAGCTTTGGTCTCATAGATCTCGTCGGCCACGGCGATCATCGCGTCGTACTCGGGAATGCTGTAATAGCTGTAGGTGATGTCGTAATCGCTCGTGCAGCGGTCGAGATTGGAGGACGGGTCGGCATAGCGGAAGCTGTAGCTGTCGTCCACGAGATCCCAGTTGCCCAGGTCGTAGACCTCGGAGCTGAAGCTGTTGGCCGGGAAGCCGAGTATGACGTTGACGTACTCGCTGCCGATATAGGTCTCAAGCATCTGTTTGACGAGCGTCGCCTTGCTCCTCTCGCTCTCGCTGGTGCCGGAGGAATAGACGATGTCGATGGGCAGCTTGCCGTCGACGGACCATTCGTGGATGGGCAGCATGTCGACCTTACCGGGGGTGACGCCCTTGAGGGTCACGCCGTCGGCCTCGCACAGCTCGGCTACCGCGGCCTGCATATAGGCCCTCGCCTGATCGGCGTTGAACGGGTCGCTGTTCTTATAATCCTTCAGGCGGCCGTAATCGGTGTAATCCGTGCCGTCCTCGTCGAACATGCAGCCCTCGGGGAGCAGCGTATAGCGGGTGAAGAACTCGGGGTTCTGGGGCTCGTAGATCGCCGAGAGCGTCACGGCGTCGATGGCGGTGAAGATCGCCTTGCGGAAGTTCTCGTTTAGCACGGCCGCGGCGAGCTCGGGGTTGCGGGTGGCGAAGTTGAAGGAATACCAGTAGGTCACGGGCGTCTTGTCGGCGAGGTAGACGTACTGCTCCCACTCGGTGCCGGCGAGGCTTTTGACCTCCTCGGAGCTGAGCGTAACATTGGAGACGTCCCCGCGCTTGAAAAGCTCCAGGGAGGAGATGTTGTCCGCGACATACTCGAAGCTGAGCGTGTTGACGGTAACCTTGTCGATATCCCAGTAATGGGGGTTCTTGGTCATGGTGATCTGCTTGTCGCGCTCCCAGGTGGAAACGTAATAAGCGCCGTTGTAGAGGAGCTTATCCTTATCCGTGCCGTATTCCGCGCCGACGACGTCAAGGAAGCTCTGCTCGACGGGGAGCAGCAGGTCCTGATGGGCGAAGGTGTCAAAGAAGGGGCAGGGGTGATCCATCGTGTACTCGACGGTGTACTGGTCGAGCGCTTTGACGCCGACGGTCGTATCGAACGTGGCGAGCGCGTCCTCGCGCGCCATGTCGGTGATGGTTCCGTCGTCGATGTCGGAAAGCAGCCAATAATAATCGTAGAGGCCCGCGATGATGTTGCGGATGGTGCTAAAGCCCGTTGCGGAGTTGGCGGGGTCGGCGACATAACGCATGCCGGACACAAAATCGTCCGCGTCGACCAGGAACTCGGTCTTCGCGCCGGTGTGGTCCACCCAGCTAACGCCCTGGCGGATGTGGAAAGTCCAAACGGTATAATCCTCGTTATGCTCCCAGCTTTCCGCGATGCAGGGGGAGAGCACGCCGTATTGGTCGGTCTCAAGCATCGCGTCGAGGAAGTTGGCGGAGAACCAGTAATCCGAGGTGTACTCGGCCGTGTAGGGGTTCATGGTGGTGATGTTGCTCGAGAAAGTGGTCTTATACGTGTCCTGATAGGTTGCCTCAGGCGTAGTCGCCGGGGTTTCGTTCCCGCCGGCCTCGGTCGGTTCCGTGCCGCCGCTGGTGTCGGTGGGGGCGCCACCGGTGCAGCCGGCGAACATTGCGAACGCCATGGTGAGGGCCAGTAACAGCGCAATGATCTTCTTCATGTCGTTTTGCTCCTCTTATCGATTTTGAATGGTGAAAACACGCGTCCAACTTTGCTTAGATGATACTACACCATCCGAATAAAGTAAAGTGAAAACTTACTTTCCCTGCTTATTTTGTTTAGCATATGCCTGCCGGCAGAATATGATGCCGTAAATAGCCGAGAATTTCTGGTTCGGACGCCTTGCTTTTCAAACGAATCTGCTTTAAAATATAAAGTAATCGCTTTAATCGATGGAGGATCCATGTCCGGATTGCAGAATGTCCGCGCAAGGCTCGGCGAACTGACGAATAAACAGCGCTCCATCGCGGAGTACATACTCGCCGCGCCTGAGGAAGTATCCTATCTTTCCCTCAAGGAGCTCAGCCGCAGGGCGGGCGCGTCGGAGGTTTCGGTGCTCCGCCTGTGCAAGGCGCTGGGCTTCGAGAGCTTCGTCGCCCTCAAGGAGGCGCTCCGGGCGCATATGCTGGAGGCGCTGCAGTCCTATTCGCGGCCACCTTTCCTGGAGATTTCCGGGGAGCGCGCCGCGGGGAGCCCCGAGGAGAAGCTGCAGTCCATCTGCGCGGACGATCTGCGAAACCTCGGCGACATGGTCGCAGGCCTCGACGCAGAACGGCTTTTCGCCTGCGCGCGCGGGCTGCTCCGGGCGGATGAGGTGCTCGTCTTCGCGCACGACGCGTCGAAGATCTTCGCCGACTATCTCTGCTACCGCCTCAACTTCCTGCGCATCAAGGCCAGCAGCGTGAAGCTGGGCGACAGCGATACGGTGCAGACGGTGCTCGCCAGGCTGCGCAAAACGGATTATGTCATTCTGCTCTCATTCCCGCCCTATCATCTGCCGATCTACAACGTGGCGAGCTTTTGCCGCTACCGCGGCACGCCCATACTCGCCGTCACGGACAGCAGGGAGTCGCCCGCCGCGGCGGAGGATATCGACGTGTTCCTGTGCAGGACCTCCGCGCGCTACTTCTACAACTCGCAGGTGGCGACGGCCTCGTTCATCAACATACTGACTTCCTGCATGGCCGTGGAGATGGGTCCCCGCTTCGACGAGATCCTCCTGGAGGAGCAGGACGTCAGCGATTTCATGACCAACGGCCGCGCGGGCGAGGGCGGCAGGTAGGCGCCGCGCGAGGCGGCGGCCCGCATATACTTAATTATTATATTGAAGAAACACCCTTGTTCCGGACCCGTTTCGCGAACATTCAGGAGGAAGAATGATCAGGCTTTGGAAGAACTGCGACGTCTACGCGCCCGCGCATCTGGGCAAAAGGGATATCCTGATACTCAACGATAAAATCCACCTCGTGGAGAAGGACCTCTCCGCCTGGGAGGCTGTGCCGGGCGTGGAAAAACTCGACCTGGGCGGCGGCGTCGTATGCCCGGGCATCGTCGACATGCACGTGCACGTCACCGGCGGCGGCGGGGAACAGGGCCCCGCTTCCCGCGTGCCGGAAATCAGGCTGACCGACCTGACGCAGAACGGCGTCACGACGGTGCTCGGCCTGCTCGGCACGGACGGCATTTCCCGCGCGCCGGAGGATCTTTTGTTCAAATGCCGCGCGCTGGATGAGGAGGGGGTCACGGCCCGCATGCTCACCGGCTGCTACCGCCACCCGTCGCCCACGCTCACGGGCGAGGTCATGCGGGACATCGCCCTCGTCGACAAGGTGATCGGCGTGAAGATCGCCATCTCGGACCACCGGGGCTCCAACATCTCGGGCGCGGAGCTTGCGCGCCTCGCGGCGGAGGCCCGCATCGGCGGGATGCTTTCGGGCAAGCCCGGCATCGTCATCCTGCACGTGGGCAGCTCGAAAAGGCGGCTTGCGCCGCTGTTCGAGGCCATCGAATGCTCGGACGTGCCGCCGCAAAACTTCATCCCCACGCATTGCTGCCGCACGCCGGAGCTCGTCTCCGAGGCCGTGCGCTTCAACAAAATGGGCGGCACCATCGACTTTACGGCCGATTCGCCGGAAAGCGCCGCGGGCACCGCGGCCGCGCTCGCGTCCGCGCTTCGCCAGGGGGCGGACCCCTCCCGCGTGACGATGAGCAGCGACGGCGGCGGGAGCCTGCCCGCGTTCGACGCGGCGGGCAATTGCGTCGGCTTAGCCGCTTCGACCCCCGCGACGCTCCTGCCGGAACTCCGCCGCATGGTCGCGCGCGAAGGGCTCGGGCTTGAGACGGCGCTTCGCTTCTTCACCGAAAACCCCGCGCGGGCGATGGGCCTCGCGGGCGTGAAGGGGGCGATCGCGCCGGGCGCGGACGCCGACCTCCTCTCGCTGGACGGCGAATACCGGGTGCGGCACCTTCTCGCGCGCGGGAAGACGGCTGTTCGCGATGGCGAAGCGGTCATGAAGGACAGGTTCGCATAAAGCGCGAAATTCGAAAACGACAAAACGACATGAAAGAGCCTCCCGCCGCGGATATGCGGCGGGAGGCTTTGTGAACGGATGCGCACGGGCCTTATTAGAACATCTTCTTTTTCGCGAAATAGAAGGCGACGATCACGGAAATCACCAGCGAGAAGGCGATGATCGCGAGGAAGCCGTACGGGCTGCCGGAAAGCGGCATGCCCGAGGGCTTGAGGTTCATCCCGTAGGCCGCGAAGATGATGTTCGGTACGGAGAGCACGATGGTCACGGTCGCGAGGAACTTCATCACGATGTTCTGGTTGTTCGAGATGACCGAGGCGAAGGAGTCCATCAGGTTGCTCAGTATGCCGCTGTAGATGTTGGCCATCTCGATCGCCTGCCGGTTCTCGACGATGACGTCCTCGAGGAGGTCCGTATCCTCGGGGTATTTTTTGACGCGCTCCGATTTGAGCAGCTTTTCGAGCACGGTTTCGTTGGAACGAAGCGAGGTCGTGAAATACACGAGGCTCTTCTCGAGCCCGAGCAGCGCGATCAGCTCGCGGTTCCTGGTGGAGTCGTGCAGCCTTTTCTCCACGATGTCGCTTTGCTTGTTGATGATCCTCAGATATTGGAGATACAGCGACGCGTTGCGGTAGAGGATCTGCAGCACGAAGCGCGTTTTCATGTGCGTGCGCAATTCGCTCGTGTGCTTCTGCCGGGTCGTCGCGAGAAGGATCGGCGTTTCGCTGAGGCAGACGGTTATGATGGCGTCCTTGGCGAGAATAATGCCAAGCGGTTGGGTGACGTAGGTTTCCTTGCCTTCGCTTTTTTCAATGGCGGGGATGTCGACGAGTATCAGCGTGTAGTTGTCTTCAAACTCGACGCGCGCGCGTTCTTCTTCGTCCAGCGCGGCGCGCAGGTCGTCCGGTTCGATCGCGTATCTTGCGGCGATCTCGGAGAGCTCCTCCTCGCTTGGATTCACCATGGAGATCCAGCAGTCCTTCTCCGGCGCGGTCAATTCCTTCATTTCGGTGTTTTCGGATTTGCAGATCCTGATCATTGTCAATCGCTCCTTTCGCAAGCCGCGCACAGCGAAAAGGCGAGCCTTCCCGAACGCGCGGTTTATTCGTTATTCTGTCTTATTCGTTCGGGGATACTGTCCACGCAGTTACCACACTCCTTTCCCAACTTTCTTATTATAGGCAAGAATGTTCCATTTGAAAAGAGACAATTTTTGCAGCGGCGCCCTCGCGCCGGGAACGCCGCTTTTCCGGCGTCTCCGCCCTCGCGAAAAGCACGCGGGGCAGCCATGCGCGCGTCACGCGCCGCGGAGCCTGTTTACGGCCTCCTCCTCGGATGAAACAAAGAAAACGGAATTCCCCCTGTTGCTCTCGCGGATGAAATCCAAAAGGGGCCTGCTCGTGTATTTCGAGAAGTCGCCGAAGATCGCGAGCTTGATCCGATAGGTGACGAATTTCTGCAATATTTCGCCCGCGAGCCGGGTGCTCAGTATAAAAAAGTCCTCCGCAACGGCCTCCTTGGCGACGGCGATGCGGCTGCAGCCGTATTCGTACTGCGCGGTCGCCATGAGCTCGAGCGCGGACGGAACGTCCGCGAGGAGAGGTTTTTCGTCCGTCGCCACGACGACGGTTATTGGGTCAGCGGTCGCGATGCGAAAGTTCATGTCGCCTCCTGTTGATCGCCGGGCCGGCGAATGAGTATGCCCTTCATGTGAGGGGATGCGTTGTGCGTCCGGTAAACGAGCTGCTTCTCCTCTTCCGTGCAGCCGAAGAGCAGCTTGATCTCGGAATCCCTTTTGGTTAAGTCGACGGTGCACATCAGCGCGTCAAGCCCCCGCGCCGGATCGGTTCCGCGCCAGACGTCGACGCCCCCGCCGTCCATCGAGCGCGTGTTTTTCAGATACCCGTAATCAACAGGGTAGATGAAATCGGGATAGCGCGGGTGCGCCGTGCCCCGCGGCCTGTCGACGATCATCTCCGATTGCCGCGCCAATTCATCCAGCGCGTCCCAGAACGCGGCGTCAGCGTACATCCGATCACCTCCGGTTAATCAATAGCCCGACTTTCCGTTTCCATAACTATTATAGGCAAATCTGTTCCGGCCGGGAAGAGGCAATCCGCGGCTTCGGCGCGTTCGCTTTTCAAGGAGGCTGCGCCGCCCGGGACCTTATTGCCGCATGATGGGGGAAGGACAGGGTCATCCGCCTCGCGGGGGAAACGGCCCCGCAATAGGCCCGGGGCTCACTCCACGGCGTCGAGCAGGTGTCCGTAGCCCTCTTTCTCCATTTCCTCTTTGGGGATGAAGCGCAGCGACGCGCTGTTGATGCAATAGCGAAGGCCGCCCTTCTCCCGCGGGCCGTCCGGGAATACATGGCCGAGGTGGGCGTTCCCCGCGCGGCTCCTGACCTCGGTGCGGACCATGCCGTGGGTGAGGTCGCGCTTTTCGCGCACGACGTTCGGGTCGACGGGCCTGGAGAAGCTCGGCCAGCCGCAGCCGGACTCGAACTTGTCGCCCGAGGAAAAGAGCGGCTCGCCCGTGGTGACGTCGACGTAGATGCCGGGGCGGAACAGGCTGTGAAATTCGTTCCGGAAAGGCGGCTCCGTGGCGGAATGCTGCGTGACCTCGTACTGGAGGGGTGTGAGCGCTCCGCGCAGGATTTCCGGGTCCTTCGCCGGGTAGGCGGCGGGATTGACGCGCGCTTCGGCGGCTTTTTTGAACTTCGCGGGCGGGATGTGGCAGTATCCGTCGGGGTTTTTGTCGAGGTATTTCTGGTGGTATTCCTCCGCGGGGTAGAAGTTCTCAAGCGGCGCGACCTCGACGGCGACGGGCCTTTCGCACCGCTCCTGCAGCTCCCCGACGGCGCGCTGGATAACGGGCAGGTCGCCTCCGTCCGTATAATAGATGCCTGTTCTGTACTGCGTGCCGACGTCGTTGCCCTGCCGGTTGACGGCCGTGGGGTCGATCGCCTCGAAATAGAGCGCGAGCAGGAACTCCAGCGGCACGATGGCGGGGTCGTAGGCCACGCGCACGGTTTCCGCGTGCCCCGTATCGCGGCGGCAGACCTCCTCGTAGGTGGGATTTTCTGTTTTCCCGTTCGCGTAGCCGACCGCCGTCTCCATGACGCCGCGAACGGAGGCGACGTATTTCTCCATTCCCCAGAAGCAGCCCCCCGCAAGATAAATCTCAGCCATACCATTCCCTCTTTCATTCGTTCTGTCCCTAGTTTGATCCTAACACGCCGCGCTTATCGCAGGCAAGCCCTCCGCAGACGCGCGGTTTCTTGACAGAGCCTGTTTCAGGTGATACATTTTAATATGAACACGTTCATTTAAATGCGGGAGGATATCCGTCTGCCGAAGGTGATCGACAACCTGCGCGAAACCATACTCATAGAGGCGCGGCGCCAGCTGCTCGCGCGCGGTTATTCCAAAATGACCATCCGTTCCGTGGCGAAGGGCTGCGGCATCGCGGCGGGCACGGTGTACAACTACTTCAAAACCAAGTATGCCCTCGTCGCTTCCTTCATGCTGGAGGACTGGCAGGAGGCGCTCTCGGGCATGCGCGCGGCGGCGGCCGCGGAGCTGGAGATCCTCGGCGCGCTGGGCTGCATCTACTCCGGGATCGTCCGCTTCTGCGATACGTACCGAATACTGGCTTCGGACGAAGGCGCGGCGCGCAGCGGCAGCGCCGCGTTCGGGGAGCGGCACAGGCTGCTGCGCGGCCAGATCGCCGCTTTGATCCGGGAACATCCGGAGGCGCGCGCCATCGCGGCGGGGGACTGCGGTTTCCTTATCGAATTCACGGCGGAGGCGCTCGTCGCGTGGGCGGTGGAGGGCAGGCCTTTTTCGCAGGTCGCCCCGATTCTAAAGAGATTGTACTTATATTGATCTGCCATGAAGGAGGAATCCATGAGCGGTTTTCAGGAGCTTCGTATCGTCGATAATTTCTACCAGACGTCGGCATTCTTCCCGATGCCCACGGTCGTGATCAGCACGCTTTGCGCGGACGGCTCGACTTCGCTCGGCCCCTACTCGCTCGTGCAGCCCTACTATGTCGCGGGCAGGGAGTATTACGCCATGCTGCTGCAATGCCGCAACTCCTCGAACACGGCGCAGCATATCCTCCGATACGGGAAATGCGCGATCAACTTCATACCGGACGATAGAAAGTGGTTCCGCGAATGCGTCAAGCTCAGCTGGCCGGGCGACAAGCCCGAGGATAAGATGCCCAAGTGCCTCTTTACGCTGGAGGACGGCCTTTGCGCGGCGGAAAGCCCCGCGGAGCCCCGCCCGAAGGTCGTCGCGGAGTCGTTCCAGGTCATGGAATGTACCTGGATGCGCGAACTGGACGGCGCGTCGGACGACCGGCCCGGCACGCTCGACGGCTACGGGCCGCCCTATCACGATTTCAACGGCATCACGAGCAAGTTCGGCGCGCACTTCATACTGCGGGTCGATAAAATCCTCATGAAGGAGCGCTTTAGAAGCGCGATCGTGAACGGCGTGCGGGCTGCGGATTTCCCGCGCGCGCCCGTGGACTACGGCTATCGCGACAGCAGGTATTTCTGGTACAGCCGTTTCCGCCGCCCGATCCCGGAGCTTCTGCCCGTGCGCAAATCGAGCCTCGAATCCGTGCGCTACGCGGCGGAGCGCGCCGACGACAAGGTGAAGTTCACGGACGAGGCCTGCAACATGCTCCTCAACGTGCCGCGCATCTTCCTGCCCGTGGTGCTGAAAGGCTGCGTCGAGTGGGCGCGGGAAAACAGGGTGGAGCTCGTCACCGCCGAGCACATGAAGACCATCAACGACAAGCGCGCGAAGGAAAAAGCGCGATGACGCGCGGATCAAAAAAAGCGGCCAAGCCGCTTTTTTGATCCTCTCAGGAAGCATCTGCGCCTTGCGGCGCGCCGGCGCGCCGCGGAACCGGATCATCCCTTCTTCTTCTCGATGGGAACCCAGATCTCCACGATGGACCCCGCCTCGTTCCCGTTGAAGCGCTCGTCGTAGTATTCGACGCAGTAGTGCGCGTCCCCTAAGAGCCTTTCCGCGTATCCGTCCGGATTCGTCAAAAGCCATTCGTCCATGGCGTTGTTCTCGCTGTCGTACCCGTTGGCGACGTACACGTCGAACGAGGCGTACTTCGACGCGGGGAGCGCGAACGCCGTATACGGCGGCTCGACCGCCTCGTCCGCCACGGCGAAGCCGACGTGTACCGTGGACGCGCCGTCCTCATACAGCCTGACCTCGTAGCCGTTTTCGGATAGCTTGTTCGGGAGCGGTTTTTCCTCGTTGAGCTTCATCAACTCCTGCCAGGTCTCGCCCGTCTTGTTCCCCGGGCCGGAAACGCCCGCGATGACGAGGCCGTTCCGCCTGATGATTTTGGGATTCACGTAAACTCCTCCTTTCAACCTGTTGGTGAACTTCTTCACCATGTCGTCGACCGTGACCACGTCCGGAATCAGCCCCTGCCTGCGGTATTCGCTCGGGGAAAGGCCGCAGGCGTTCCGGAACGAGCGCGCGAACGACTGCGCCGACTGGAAGCCGCACGCGAGGGCGATGCGGAGGATGGGCTCATCCGTCCGGGAGAGTTGGAGGCGCGCCTGCATGAGCCGCCTGTCGCGGATGTGGCAGGCGATGGGCTTGCCCACGATGAGGCTGAACATCCGGTGGAAGTAGAACGCGGAAAAATGGAACCGCTCCGCGAGGCGCTCGAAGCTGATCGGTTCGTCCAGATGCGCGTCGATGTAGGCGAGCGCTTCCCGCACGCTCATAAAATCGCTCATGTTCCTCCCTCCTTTCTCCGTTTGCGGCCGCTATGATGGTTATATCAGAACCCGGGGGAGAATGCTTAACAATTCTTGCCGTCTTTTGGGCCGGGGCGAGTTAAACCTCCGGCGCGGGCTCGTCCGGCTTCGGATCATCCGGCGGGGACGCTATGGGCGCGTCGTATTTCCGCGTCGTCAGGTAGCACAGGATGCCTGTCGCGACGAGCGCGATCCCGGAGTAGACGAACCAGTTCGCCACGCCGATGCTCTCGCTCACCGGCCCCGCGATGACGAGGCCCACGGGCATCGCCCAGGTCATGGCGGAGACGAGGAAGGAGAGCACTTTGCCCATCTGGTCGGGCGCGGTGGAGCTCTGGATATACGCCATGAAGGGCACGTTGAGGAAGGTGCCGCTGCTCCCCATGAAGAAGCAGAGCGCGGCGAAGACCGCGAAGCCAAGTTCCGTCGGCGGCATGGCGCTCGCGACGGCGATGCTCGCGCCGAGCATGGCGATGGCGGCGGCGATCATGAGGAAGCGCCTTTTGAGGCCGCCCCAGATCCCCATAACGAACGAGGACACGAGAAGCCCTCCCGCGAAGACGAATTCCACCACGCTGTTGTGCCACGCGGTGCCGTTGAAATGCGTTTTCACCAAAAGCGGGAAGAGCGCGCCGAGCGGCATGTACGCGACGGTGCTCAAAAGCACCGGGATAAAGGCCGCCATGAGGGGTTTATTCCCCCGGATGGCCGCGATCCCCGCCTTCATGTCCGCGAGGAAATGGACTTTCCCGCCGCTTTGCGGGATGTCCGGAATCTTTACGAACAGCAGGCAGCCGATCGCGAACACGGCGCCCGCGATGTCGACGAGCATGATCGGGGCGAGCGGGAAAAGGCCCATCAGCGCCGCGCCGAGCACGGGCCCCAGCATGGCGCTCAGGGAGTTGATCAGGTTGCCCCAGCCGCCCGCTTTGATGAGGAGCTCCCCGGGCACGAGCATGGGGATGGCCGCCTGCATGGCCGGGCTGTGGAAGGTGTTCCCGAGGCCGCGCAGCACCAGCATCGCATAGATAAACCAGACGGGCGGCGATTCAAGGAGGAGAAACGCCGCGAACAGGAGCGCGCTCGAGACGGCGACGAGGCCGTCCGCCGCCATCATGACCGTGCGGCGGTTGTACCGGTCGATCCATACCCCCGCGAAGGGGCCGAGCACCATCGTGGGGAGGAACCCCGCCATGGTCGCGAGGGTCAGGGTGATTGCGGATTCGGTTTGGACCGTGAGCCACCAGATGATGGCGAACTGCACGGCCGCCGAACCGAGCAGGGAGAACGCCTGTCCGGCGCAGATGAGCGCGAATGGTTTCTTCCAGTGTTCCTTCATATCCGTTCCTTCGTAAATATAAATGGAGGATTCCGTATATCCGATCAAATTATAATATGGACGGCGCGAAAGAGAAAGGCCGAATATATAAGCGGACGGGCGCGTCGCGTGCCGCAAAGACGCCTCGTGATGAGGCGCCTTTCCTATGGTTAACGCGTTCATGGCGTTTGTTCCTCCCGATGTAGTCCGCGGCGCCGCTGCTGGTTCCATTTTAACGGAACCCGGAAGAAACGCAATAACTTCTCGCGGGAGGGCGGCTCGCCCGCCGGTTGAGCCCGCCGCGGCGGACGCGGGATGCCCCCGCGCGGCGGGCCGCGCGGGGGCATCCCGCAAAGGAAACAAACAGTTGGAACAGGCTTCGTTCAGGCGCTTTACGCGCGATAGACCACCTTGCCGTCAATGACGCTCACGACGCAGCGCGCCGCGGTGTCGAGCGCGGGCACGCCCTTGAAAAGGACGATGTCGGCGTCCTTGCCCGGCTCGAGCGAGCCGATACGCCCATCGAGTCCCGCGATCCTGGCGGGGTTGATCGTGAGCATCCGGAGAGCGCGCGCGTGCGGCGTGCCGGTCCGCACGGCCTCTCCCGCCTGGCCGACGATCAGCTCGGGATTCATGATCGGCCCATCCGTCATGATGGCGCAGGTCACGCCGCGGCGGTCCAGTTCCGCGAGGCACTCGATATCGACCTTGCCGCATTCTCCCGGCAGCAGAGGCACGCCGATGGGGCCGTAAATCACGCCCACGAGGTTTTTCGCCGCGCAGATTTCCTCCATGAAATCCGTGGAGCCCCACGCGTGGTCCAACGTGAAGAGGATGTCGAACTCCTCCGCGATGCGGAGGGTCGTGAGCATGTCGAACTGCTCGCAGTGTACCTTGACGGGGATTTCTTTTTGCAGCACGCGGCAGATGTTTTCCAGCCCCGCGTCGTACGCGGGCATTTTGGAAAGGTCGCTGCCCGCGTCCCTTTTCTTTTCCATATAGACGCGCGCCTTTGAAAGCTGGTCACGGATCACCTGCGCGACGCCCATGCGCGTCATGGGGAGCTGCTGTTTGGCGCCGTAGACGCCCTTGGGGTTTCCCCCGAGCGCCATCTTGAGCGCGACGGGGTTTTTGACGCACATCTCGCGCATGCTCCCGCCCGCGTTTTTCACCGCGCAGACGAGCCCGCCGATGACGTTGCCGCTGCCGGGCGCGATCACCGAGGTGGTGATGCCCGCGCTGACGGCGCGCTCGAAGTCCTTCGAGGCCGGGTCGATCGCATAGTACGACTCTGCGGCGGGCGTGGCGTTGGCGGTCATCTCGTTGAGGTCCTGATCCTCGCCGTTCGCGCCGAAGCCGCCGATGTGGCTGTGCGCGTCCACGATGCCGGGCATGGCGAAGAGCCCCTCGGCGTCGATCGCCTCGACGCCCTCCGGCGCGCTCAGATCGCTTCCGATCGCGGCGATTTTGCCGCCTTTGATGAGAATGCTGCCTTTTTCATAATCTTTTTCCGCGGCCGTGAAGATCCGCGCGTTTTTAATCACCAGCATGAAGGGTTCGCCTCCTTTTTCAATACGTCCTCGCCTGAAATGAAGGCGTTGAGGATGCGCGCCCGGTAGGTTTCGATCGGGTGCGCGCTCCATATGGTCACGTCCGCGTCCATCCCCGGCGCGATTGCGCCGACCCTGTCCGCAACCCCGAGGATCTTTGCGGGCACGGAGGTGATGGCCTCGAGCGCCTTTTCCGCGGACAGCCCGCGCTTATACCAGAGGATGGCGTTCCAGAGCAGGGATTCTCGCCCGGAGGTCATGCCGTCCCCGCAGCAGCCGATGGCGATTTTCGCGCCGTCTTCCATTAAAGGGATGAGCTCTTCAAACCGCGTGAGGGCCGTGCCGGCGTTGAACGCCTCCGTATGGTCCCCCATGATCGCCATGACGCCGTCCTTCGCGCATTCCCATTTCGCCGGGTCGAGCCCGTAAGCGCCCGTGAGCACGAGCCGGATATCCGGATACGGGGCGAGCGCGGCAAGGACCGCGTCGATCTCGGCGCCCGTCGTGCAGTTCACAAAAAGGGGCTGCCTGCCGCAGAGGACCTCGCGCACGGCCTCGCATTTGGCGTCGTAGCCGTCCTTCTTGGGATCGTGCCGCTTCGCCTTTTCAAGCTGGCCGATCAGCAGCGAAAAGATCCCCATGCGCGTCATCGGGGCGACGTTCCGCTTTTCGTAAGCCTTTTTCACCCCGCGCGTGACGGAGGCGATCATCGCCGCGCGCTCGCGCACGAGCATGGCGTACGGGGAGCGCCCATACGTCTTGAAGACGCCCGCCTGCCCCGAGATGACGTTGCGCGGCGCGGGCGCGATCCCCGCGGACGTGATGCCATAGGTATACACGCGCTGAAAATTCATGCCGTCGTGGTCGAACGCGTAAACCACGTTCATCTCGGGCGTGACGGGGTCGCTCTCCTCGCTCTTGTCGTCCCCGCTCCAGCCCGGCCCGAGCACGCCCCAGACGTTGAGCGCGTCCACGAAGCCGGGGAACACCTCGAGGCCCGCCGCGTCGACCACCTCCGCGCCCGGAACGATCAGGTCCTTTTCGACCTTGGCGATTTTGCCCCCGTCCAAAAGCACGTCGCAGACCGAAAGCCCGCCCCGGCCGTCGTGCACATTCCCGTTTTTAATCAGGATCACCGCTTCCATCCCTCCGATCGGATCTCTTGAATTCTGTCGAAGTTTCAATTCTGTTATTATCTTATCGCATCGGACGCCCCGCGCCTACCCGGCGGACGTATGCGGGCGTTTGAGCTCAATAGAGGCGTTTTCAAGAAAAAACAACGCCCGTTTGACAGGCGCGCGAAGAAAACGCGTTTATGCAGCCGAAAACGATGTCCCGGCACGCAGGGGGCATGCCTCAAGGGCCGAAAAAGAACGGCCCCGCTCCAGGCGAGGCCGTTCCATGTCCTATGAATAACAGATTGCGTGGGCGCGTCCCTGGCGCTTGGATGGAATCAATCCAGCATGGGCTTGACGCGCGGGTTGTTGCTCAGATACCACAGGCGGATCTTATAGCGGATCTCCGTGGCGTAATAGAGGAAAGCCAAAAACGCTTCCGTCAGGATCGGCCTGTACAGCGTCTTCGTGCCGGACTCCAAGTCGACCACCTCCTCCTCGAGCCAGCCGAACTCCTTCAGCTTGGCCAGATAGACGAGCATTTTCTCCTGCGGGAGTTTCAGGGATTTGCAGATGTGCTCGACGGAGAACGGCACGGCCCTGCGCTGGCACAGGAAGAGCAGCGTGCGCATGATGTCCGCGTCCGAGAGAACCGAGAACAGCCCCGCGAGATCCTCCGCCGACGCGATGACGGAAGAATAGCCGCGCAGCGGCTGCGGGAAGATGAAAATGCTTTTCGCGTCCTTCAGCGCGCATAGATATGCAATCCCCGTATCGAAGGAGATGCGGCTTCGCGTGCATTCCGGGTCCTCGTACTCCGAGCTCGATGCGAACTCCACCCCGGAGACGTTTGGGATGCCGGAAAGCCCCTTGAAAATGGCCCAGTAGATCTCACAGGCGCGCTTCATGCGGAGCTTTTCGGGCGTGTGCTGCACGACCCTGAGCGCGAGCTCGTCCACGGAAATTCCCTGTCCCGCTTCCCTGCCGAACAGCTCGTCCGTCGTCACGGCGAAAAAATCCGCGATCGCGGGCAGCAGCTCGACGTCCGGCGTGCCGCCGCATTCCCATTTCGACACCGCCTGAACCGACACGCCGACCGCCTTGGCGAGCTCCGCCTGCGTCACGCCGCGATCCGTCCTTAACTGTTTGATATTCGCGCTGAGAACTCCACCCATGGTTTTCCTCCGATGCATATCAACTAAAGTGATAGATGATATTATACTAACATACAACCATGGGTTGATGCAAATAAAAACCAATTATATTCGGTTCAAATGCAATCATATGCAAAGTCCCTTCCAAATCGGACCGCGCTTATGTAAAATACTGGTGAACCTACACGAACGAAGGACAAATGCCGGTACGATGAGCGAGGCATTTTTTATTATAACAAAAAACCACCCGCCGCGGGGCGGGGGATCGCGGCGGGTGGCGAGCGGGAAAACATCGGCGGATTCCAGAAAATTAATGTAAAGGTTTATATAAAAGAACGAACAAAGGGGTGATTGCCCGGAATGGCACGTTATATCTTCAGGCGCCTGATCAGCGGCATACTGACCGTTTTGATGGTGTTCGTCATCAACTTCATTATCATCAAGGCCGCGCCGGGCGATCCGATCCGGACGATCATGGGGAAGGAAACGGACGATCCCGCCCTCCGCGAAGCCTTAATGGAAAAATGGGGCCTCAACAAGTCCCTTCCCGAACAGTTCTGGAGCCAGTTCTCCAACGCCGTGCGGGGGGATCTGGGCACGTCGATCATCTATAACCGTTCCGTCAACGCGATGATCGGCGAGCGCCTCGGCGCGACGGTGCTGCTCGGCCTCGTCTCCGCCCTCCTGGAGCTCGTGATCGGCACGGCGCTGGGCATCTTCTGCGCGCGGCGCGAGGGCTCCTTCCTGGACGGCCTGCTCTCCACCATCGCGTATGCGCTGGACGCGATGCCCTCGTTCTGGCTCGGGCTGATGCTGATCATAGTGCTCTCCTCCAAGATGGGACTGCTCCCTTCCCAGGGTATGACCGACGCGCGCGCCGGCTATACGGGCGTGCGCTACTACCTCGACGTGGCGCAGCACCTGGTGCTGCCCACGCTGACGCTGACGCTCATCGCGATGCCCGGGTATTTCCGCATCGCCAAAAGCTCCATCCAGCAGGTGACCAGCGAGGATTTCATCGTGGCGCTGCGCGCGACGGGCATGAGCGAGAAGAAGATCTTCAGCAAGTATATCTTCCGAAACGCCATTCTGCCGACGGTCACGATGTTCGGCATCACGCTCGCTTTCCTCGTGACGGGCGTCACGCTCATCGAGATCGTGTTCTCCTGGCCGGGCACCGGCCGGCTGACCATGACGGCCATCACCCAGAGGGATTATCCGACGCTCATGGGGATTTATCTCGTGATGAGCGTATCCGTGGCCGTCGTCATGGTGCTCGTCGATATCGTTTACGCTTTCTTCGATCCGCGTATACGCTACGACAGGTAAGGAGGGAAGGCGTATGATTCAAAAAATCCTGAAAAACAGCTTCCGCGCGCTCAAGACGGACCGGCAGCTCCTCCTCGGCGCGGCGGGCATCCTCGCGCTCATCCTGATCATCGCGTTCGCTCCGGCGCTCGCGACGCACGACCCCACCTCGTACGAACACGTCCGCCTTCTCGCGCCGGGCGTGGACGGGCATGTCCTCGGCACCAACCATATGGGGCAGGACGTGTACTCCATGCTCATCTACGGCGTGGGTACGTCGCTCAAGGTCGCCGTGATTTCGGCGTTCATCTCGGGCGCCCTCGGCGTGCTCATCGGCGGCATCAGCGGCTTCTTCGGCGGCAAGGTGGACCTCGTCATTTCGGAGATCATCAACATCTTCCTGATGATCCCGGTGTTTTTCCTGATCCTGCTGATCATATCGCTCTTCGGCAACAGCATCACGAACGTGATGCTGGTCATCGGGCTTACGACGTGGCCCGGCAACGCGAAGCTGATGCGCGCGCAGGCGCTTTCCCTCCGGGAGAGGACCTTCGTCATGAGCGCCATCGCCATGGGGGAAACAAAGCCGCAGATCCTGTTTAAATACATACTGCCCAACGGCATCTTCCCCGTCGTGGCGAACACGACGAGGGGTATGGCGGGCGCGATCCTCACGGAAGCCGCGCTCTCCTTCCTGGGCCTGGGCGACCCGAACATCATTTCCTGGGGGCAGATGATCTACCAGGGCAAGAGCTACATCACGACCGCATGGTGGATCTGCGCGTTTTCGGGCATCGCCATCATCATCACGGTGATCTTCTTCTACCTGCTCGGCGACGGGCTCAATCATGTGTTCAACCCGAAATACAACTACGGGAGGGGCTTGTGATGGAGAACGTACTGACGGTTAAAAACATGAATGTCACCTACGTAAATAAGGAAAAATGCGTGATGGCCGTGCGCAACGCCTGCCTCTCTATTGACAAGGGCGATTCGCTCGGGCTCGTGGGGGAATCCGGAAGCGGAAAGAGCACGCTCGCGATGGCGCTGCTAGGGCTTCTGCCGAAGCACTCCACGCGGATCACGGGCGAGGCCGTCTTCCTTGGCGAGAAGGACCTGCTTTCCATCGGCGAAAAGGAGCTCAACGAGCTGCGCTGGCTCAAGCTCGCGGTGGTTTTTCAAAAGGCGATGAACTCGCTGAGCCCTGTCCATCGCATCAGCGCCCAGATCGAGGATATTTACCGGGTGCATATGCCGAATGCCTCCAGGGAGGAGATCAAGTCGGTGACGACGCGCCTGTTAAAGCTCGTCAACCTCCCGGACCGGGTATACAACCTCTATCCGCACGAGATGAGCGGCGGCATGCTCCAGCGCGTGGCGATCGCCATCAGCCTCCTGCATTCCCCGCAGCTGTTGATCTTCGACGAGGCCACGACGGCGCTCGACGTCGTCACGCAGGGGCAGATCCTCAACGAGATCGTCCAGATGGAGAAGGAACTGGAAACGACGCGCATCATGATCACGCACGATATGAGCGTCGTCGCCACGAGTTGCAATAAGATCGCCGTGATGTACGCGGGTGAAATCATGGAAACGGGCACGGTCGCGAACGTCATGACAAGGCCGCTGCACCCCTACACGCAGGCGCTGCTGAAATCCTTTCCCTCCCTCAAGGGGGAGAATGGAAGGATGGAGTCCATCCCGGGCTTTTTGCCGGACCTTACAAAGGAAATCCCCGACTGCGTGTTTGCGCCGCGCTGCTCCTTCGCGGGAGACCGGTGCCGCCGCGAGAAGCCCGCGCTCAAGCAGGCGGGGGGAAGCGGGCAGGTGGCCTGCTTCCTGCACGACGGAGGTGTCGCATGATGGAACAGCAAAAACCCTCCCGCTACATCGAGATCAGGGACGTCGCCAAATGGTATCCGCACAAGAGCGGCAAGCTCATCGACGGCGCGCTCGGCGAGAAGAAATTCGTCAAGGCCGTGGACGGCGTGGACCTCGCGCTCGCGCGCGGCGAAATACTCGGCGTGATCGGCGAATCCGGCTGCGGGAAGAGTACGCTCGGGCGCATGCTCAGCCGGCTCGAAAACCCGACGCGGGGAGACGTGCTGATCGACGGCGTTTCCACCGCGAAGCTCATCCGGGAAGACCCCAAAAAGTTCCGCCGCGCGGTGCAGATCGTGTTCCAGAACCCGTTTGACACCTTCACCCCGCGCGATACGATCCAAAAAATACTCCTTCGCCCGCTCAGGCACCACGGCATCGGCAAGGATGAGAGGGAACGCCTGGGCATCATCCAAAAGGCGCTCGAGGGCGGCGGGCTCGTGCCGGCCGGGGACATCATGCAGCGCTATCCGCATGAGCTTTCCGGCGGGCAGCTGCAGCGGATTTCGATCATCCGCGCCATGTTCCTCGACCCCGGCTTCATCGTTGCGGACGAACCGGTTTCCATGCTCGACGTCTCGGTCCGCGCGGACATCATCAACATGCTGATGGATCTCGCCAAGGAGCGCAACGCGGCGATGGTGTTCATCAGCCACGACATCGCCCTTACGCGCTATGTGTGCGATCACATCGCCGTGATGTACCTTGGGCGCATCGTGGAATACGGCACCGCGGACGAGGTGGTCAAAAACCCCGGGCATCCCTATACGCAGGCGCTGATTTCCAACTGCGCGTCCATAGACCCCTTTGCGGAAAAGGCGAACATCTCCATCGAGGGGGAGCCGCCCACGCCCATCAACCCGGGTCCGGGATGCTATTTCGCGCCGCGCTGCTTCCGCTCGCGCGAGGGGTGCTTCAGGGCGTATCCGGAGTATGTTGAGATATCGCCCGGCCATTCCGTCGGCTGCTTCTACGCCGCCGAGCCAAACGATATGTAATTGGCGACAATGCATATAAAAAAACAGGAGGGAAAAATGATGAAAAAGTACGTATCACTGCTGCTTGCCGCGCTGATGATCGCCGTTCTGTTCGCCGCGTGCAAGCCCGCGGAAACAGGGCCGGGTCAGACGGCGGGCACCGGGGCTGAGCCGGGCCAAACCGCGGCGGGCCCTGAAACGACGCAGGAAGCGTCCGACATCGTCGAAGGAGGCACGCTGATCATCCGCGCGAGCGGCGATCCGATGAGCTTCTGCCCGAGCGCCGCCGCCGACGATTACGGTTACGCGATCTTCCAGAACATGTACAACCGCCTCACCAAGCTCGACAACAGCAAGAGCCCCATCCCCGATGCGGCCGAATCCTGGGACGTTTCGGACGATGCGCTCACCATCACCTTCCATCTTAAGGACAACATGAAGTGGTGGGACGGCGAGGCGCTCGACGCCGAGGACGTCAAGTACACCTTCGACTACATCAAGGCGCATGAGACCTGCTACTTCAGTTCCTCCATGGCGATCGTCGACTCCATCGAGGTCGTGGACCCCCTCACGGCCGTCTTCCACATGAACACGGCGGACATGAGCTTCGTGGCGCGCATCGGCTGGTATGCCACGTTCATCGTGCCCGAGCATATCTACAACAACGGCCAGCTCTGGGAGGACAACGAGGCTTCCAAAACCGCTCCTATGGGTTCCGGCCCGTTCATGTTCTCGGAGTATAAGCAGGGCGAGAGCATCAGCCTCGTGAAGAACCCGAACTATCACGACGGCGCGCCGCATCTCGACAAGCTCGTGTTCAGCATCATCCCCGACGATACCACCGCCATTCAGGCGCTGATCAACGGCGAGGTCGACACCATCGAGATGATCCCCGACGCGTTCCTCGAACAGCTGCTCGCGGATCCCAACTTCCGCTGCGACCGCAACATCTATCCCTCGCCCTGGAGGTTCATCTTCAACCTGCAGAACGAGAACGTGGCGGACCTTGCCGTGCGCCAGGCCATCGCCCTGTGCGTGGACCGCGAGGACATCTCCGAGAAGGTCACAAGCGGCGTGATGCCGCCCGAGTACTGCGCGTATCCCTCCATCGTGGATTGGTGCGCGAACACGGAGGACATCTATCCCGACTGCGACATCGACGCGGCGCGGGCCGTGCTCGAGGCCGCGGGTTACACTGCGGACGCCGAGGGCTACTACATCAGAGGGCTTACGCTCGACGCTTTCGAGGGCCAGCTCGTGGATATGTCGAAGCTCGTCATCGCCAACTGCGCCAAGGCGGGCATCGAGATCACGCTGATCGTTTCCGAGTATAACGCCTGGGCGGAGAAGATCGGACCGGGCACCGACTGGATGATCGAGTCGCAGGGCGGCTTCATGGGACCCGACCCCGCCGCGCTCTATTCCCGCTACGGTTCCGGCCAGGGCTCCAACTACGCCAGCTACAACAACCCCGAATTCGACGCCCTGTGCATCCAGGGCGCCGCGGAGGGCGATCCGGCCGTGCGCGCCGAGCTCTATAGGCAGGCGCAGACGCTCCTCATCCGCGACCTGCCCGCCATCAACGTGCTGGGCTGGGCCGGCTACGAAGCTTCCCGCGCGGACCTCGTCAACCTGCCCATCGACGGCGCGGGCAAATGGGGCTGGCAGGAGTATACCTTCACCTATTTCAAAGCCAAGTAACAGCTTGATATGCGCCGGCAACAGGCCGGCATAGAAAAGAGGGGGATCGTCGGGGAGTAGGAGCCTCTTCGATCCCCTTCATTGAACAGGAGAAACCGAATGAAAGCGAAAATTGAAGAGTTGTTGGCCGGGATCCCGGACTATTCCGAATTCCTTACGCCCGACGAGCTCGACGAGAGCTCGAGGAGGCTCGCGGCGGAGCATCCCGCGTCCGTCGCCCTCTTTGAGATGGGCAAAACGCGCGCGGGAAGGCCGCTTCTTTGCCTGAAGATCGGGGACGGCGCGAAAAACGCCCTGATGTTCGGCTGCCCGCACCCCAACGAGCCGATCGGCACGATGATGCTCGAATACTTCAGCCAAAGGCTTGCGGCCGACAAGGCGCTCCGGGACGAGCTGGGCTACACCTGGTATATCCTGAAAGCCTGGGACGCGGACGGCCTCGCGCTCAACGCAGGCTGGCTCAAGGGCCCGTATACGATTTATGATTATTCCCGAAATTTTTTCCGCCCCGCGGGGCATAAGCAGGTCGACTGGACGTTTCCCATCGACTACAAGGAGCTGCACTTCCATGAGCCGATCCCCGAAACGCAGGCCATGATGAAGCTCATCGACGAGATCAGGCCGCATTTCATCTACTCCCTGCACAACGCAGGCTTCGGCGGCGTCTACTGGTATATATCCCGGCCGCTCGGGCCGCTGTACGGCCAAATGCGCGCCGCGGCGGAGCGCGTCGACGTTCCGCTCAATCTCGGCGAGCCCGAAACTCCCTACTGCGAGGCGCTTTCCCCCGCCGTATACAGGAGCCTTGGCATCGAGCAGGCGTACGATTACATGGAAAAATACGGGGAGGAGGATATCGGCGAAAAGATCAGGACGGGCACCTGCAGCGAGGGCTACGCGCGCGAGCATTACGGCAGCTTTACGCTTTTGACGGAGCTTCCGTACTTTTACGACAGGCGCATCATGGACTGTTCGCCCGGCACCATGAGCCGTCGCGACGCGGTGATTTCCAGCCTCGACGAGAGCAGAAAGAGGGACGCGTTCCTGCTCGGGATGCTCGAAAAGACGCGCGAGCTCATCGATCAGGAAAACCCGTTCCGGCTCGCGCTCGAGGCGTTCACAAAATCCACGGGAGACCAGAGCACCAGGCGGATGGTCGAGTCGAACCCCGATTTCGCGCGCACGGCCACCGTGGCGGAGGAGTTCGACAACCTCGTCATGTCCCGGTTTTACAAGTGCCTTTCCTATGGCATGGCGATCCGCATGAGCGAATTCGAGCTTGCCCGCATGGCCGGCGCGGGCGAGAAGGACGAGGATAAAAAGCGCTTGCTCGAGGACGCGGCGCGCGAGGCGGAGGAGGCGCACCGGGCGCTGACGGACGAATTGGAGCGCGCGCTCGATTACGAGGTGGTACCCATCAAAAAGCTCGTGTCCATACAGCTCGAGTGCGGCCTCCTCGTAAGCCATTACCTGAAAAACATAGACCATATCGGGAACGGAGCAGTTTAGGCATGAGCGGGAAACTGAAACGCTATCTTGAAATGAGGACGGAGCACAGCCCCGTGTGGCTCGACGCGGATGAGACGATCGCCTTCATCCGGCGCGACGCCTCGGGCACGCACATCTGGCAGATGAATCTCGAAAACGGCGCGTGCGAGCAGCGCACCTTCGGGGACGAACGCATCTGGAGAATCAAAAGCGTGCCGGAAACAGGGGACGTCCTGTTCGCTACGGACGTCGGCGGCAACGAGTGCGAGCAGATTTTTTTTCTGAGAAGATGGGAAAAGGACCCCGTCGACCTGACGGGCGACCCCGCGTCGCGGCATTTCCTCGGCGGGCTGACGCGCGACGGGAAGACGCTCGCCTATGCCTGCAACGCGCGGGTGAAGCAGACTTTCGACATCTGGAAGAAGGACGTGGAGACCGGCGGGGCGACGCTTGTCGCGGAACATTGCGACAATTACAACTGGCCCGCGGACGACGCGCTCTCGCCGGACGGGCGCTATCTCCTGTACAACAAGCTGCGCGGCGAGTCGGACAACCCGCTCTGGATGACGGACTTGACGAGCGGCGCCTCCGTCCGCATCCCCGGGGACGAGCGCCTCAGCGCGGAGACGAACCCCGCCTGGCGGCACGACGGCGCGGGTTTTTACCTGCTGAGCGACCGGGACGGCGACTTTATGAATGTGCATTACTACGATCTCGCCGCGGGCAGCATGGAGATCGCCTTCAAATACGGCTGGGACGCGGAGCGCCTCGCCCTGTCCGCGGACGACCGTTACCTCGCGGTGACGGTCAACGAAGGCGGCTACACGCGGCTGCACATCCATGACCTCGCGACTTTGGCCGAAGTGAACGCGATTGCGCCGCCCAAGGGCGTGCTCTCCGAGTATCAGCAGCTTTCCTGGTCCCCGCGGGGACACAAGCTGCTCTTCACCCTTTCGAGCGGCAGGCGGCCGGAGGGGATATGGCTTCTCGATCTCGACGCGGAGAGCCTTCGCCGCGTCAGCGCGGACGCGGCGGCGCCGGAGGATAAACCCTCGCTCGTGGAGCCCCTGCCCGGCAGCTTCACGTCGTTCGACGGCCTGGAGGTGCCCTACTGGCTCTATGTACCTGCCGGGAAGAAGGCCGAAAACCTGCCCGTCGTGATCGAGATCCACGGCGGGCCCGAGGGACAGGAAATGCCGTCCTTCAACGAGTTCATCCAGTACCTGATCGGCGAGGGCATCGCCGTCGTCGCGCCCAACGTGCGCGGCAGCACGGGGTACGGCAAGGCGTACTCCCATCTGGACGATGTGGAGAAGCGCCTCGACAGCGTGCGCGATATCGAAAGCCTGGTCGCGCATCTGATAGCAACGGGCGTCGCGGACAAGGGGAAGCTCGCCGTGACGGGCACAAGCTACGGCGGCTTCATGACGCTTTCCTGCGCGGCGCGCTACCCCAAGCTTTGGGCGTGCGCCATCGATACGGTCGGCATGTATAACCTGGTGACGTTTTTGGAGAACACCGCCGCTTACAGGAGACCGCACCGCGAGAGCGAGTACGGCTCGCTCGAGAAGCACCGCGACGTGCTCGAGCGCGTTTCCCCGGCGGCGAGGATCGGCGACATATCCGCCCCGATCATGATCATCCAGGGCAAAAACGACCCGCGCGTCCCCGTCACGGAGGCCGAGCAGGCGGTGGCGGCGCTCCGGGCGCTCGGCCGCACGGTGGAATACCTGTGCTATGAAGACGAAGGGCACGGTATCGCCAAACTGAAGAACCGCCTCGACTGCTATCCCAGAATGGCGGCGTTCCTGAAACGGTACCTCGCCTGAAAGAGGGCGTGTCGCGACGAAGGGAGGCGGCCGGGTCGGCCGCCTCCCGGCTCTTTCTTTTCGCGCGGTTCGTTTTTTTCGCGCGCTTTTCTATGCGCGCTCAGTGATTCGTTTTCTGCCACGAAGTAACCGCCAGTACGTGAAGAGTGGAGAGGCCGCCGCAGTTACGATGATGGGCGGAGCGGCCATAAGTACCGGAGATTGCGCAAGCGGCACGGCGCGATGTTTTGCATCTGCACATCGTCGACATCGGGGCAAAAACTGCTTTATATTCTCAATAATTTCCTAAAAAAGAAAATCGGGATCTGAACCAATTTGTTCAGATCCCGACCTTCGTTCACAATATGTATTGACGCATATCTTCTATAATGTTAGACTATCATCAAACTACAAAAGTTGAAGGATGTGAAGCATGAAAACATTTCGGCAGATCATCGCAAAGGCTGCCGTACCGTATTGGCGCTTTTTTGTACTCTTTGTGCTCTTGGGCGCGGGTGCGGCGCTGTTTGACGTGCTCGTTACACGCGTCACGGGGGATTTGAGCAATGCCGCCACAAGCATGGACACGGGCGCGCTTGGCGCCATCCTCCTCACCATGGCAGGGCTCACGGGCGTCAAAATCGTTTGTGCGGCGCTTAACGTGTACCTTTCAAGCAATATGGAGGGGCGTGTCGAAACCCGCCTGCGCAGCGGCTTTGCGCGCCATTTTGCGCACATCTCCTTTCAAGACCTCACCGCGCGCCCTACGGGCGACGTGCTTTCCCTTTATACAAACGACCTTCCGCGCTCGGGCGCGCTGCTGACGGGCGAGCTTCTGAATGTGGTTTCAAGCGCGCTCGTGCTCGTCGCCTCGGCCGTGTTCATGTTCGGCACCCATTGGTTGTACACGCTCATTTTCTTCCTCTCCTTTCCCTTGCTCACGTTCGTACAGGTCGCCGTTTCAAAGCCCATCGCGTCCCTTGTGGCCGAAAGCTCAAGGCGCAGGGGCGTATTCAACGGCGTGGTAAACGACTGCCTGCAAAACACCTCCCTCGTGCTCGGCTACGGCTTGGAGGACGCAATGGAGCAACGCTATCTCGGCGCTTACGAGGCGTATTTTCAGATGGATAAAAAGCGCATCCATGTGCTTTTACGTTTGACCGTCGCGGGGATCTTGTCGAGCTTTGCGCCCGTCATATTCCTCTGCCTCGCGGGCGCGCTGGCCGTGGTGCGGCAAACGCTCAACATCGGCGAATTCCTCGTGCTGTTTTTGCTTGGAATAAACGCCAACGAGGGTTTGATGATGCTTTCGCAGAATTTGAGCAGCATCCGCGAGCAGCAGGCGTCCGCGCAGAGGGTGCTCGAAGCCGCCGCGCAGCCCCACGAAAAGCTCTCGCGCGCTTCTGTCCTTCAAGAGGGGGGCATGGGCGAATACGCCCTTGAGCTTGACGATGTTTCCTTCTCCTACGACGGGGAAACGCCGGCCGTCAAAAACGTTTCCCTGCGCATCCCGCGCGGCGCGCGCGTTGCGTTCGTCGGCAAAAGCGGCTGCGGCAAGAGCACCCTGGCAAAGCTGATGCTGGGGCTTTACGCGCCCGAAAAGGGCAACATACGCTGGCTTGGCAATGACGCTTTGGAAACGCAGGACGCACGCAAGGCGATCGCCTACGTGCCGCAGGACAGCTTCCTGTTCCCCGGCACGGTGGCCGAAAACCTCCGCTGCGGCCTTGCGCCGCAGGACGATGAAAACCGCTTGTGGGCAGCGCTTGAGGGGGCGGAACTGAGCGGCTTTATCAAGGCGCGCGACGGCGGGCTTGCGGGCATCGTCGACGAGGGCGGCGAAAACCTTTCGGGCGGGCAGAGGCAAAGGCTTGCCATCGCGCGGGCGCTGTACCGCGGCGCGCCCATTTTGCTTTTGGACGAGGGCACTTCCGCGCTCGACCCGGCCACCGAAGACGCCGTGCTCAAACGGCTGGCGCAAACCGCCAAGGAGCAGACCGTTATCATGGTTGCCCACCGCCTTGCCGCCGTGGCCGCTTCGGATACGGTTTATTTAATGGAAAACGGCGAAATCATCGAAGCGGGTTCTTACGGGGATTTGATGCGCCCGGGCACGCGCTTTTACGAGCTTTACATTCAGCAGCAACAGGAGGATGGCAGCCATGAAGAATAACGCCGCCGTCAAACGGCGCCATGCGCTTGCCGCCATGTTCGGCTTCATGCGCGGGCACAAAACCCTGTATGCGGGCGGCCTGCTCCTCTACAGCGCGCAGAGTTTCAGCATGAGCTTTATCCTGTCGCTGCTGCTTGGGCAGATGACGGCGGCCATCGCCATAGAATCCGCCTTGGCGGTGTGGCGGGCATGCGGCGTGTTCGCGCTGACGCTGACCGGCTATTTCATTTTGCTGGGCATTGGTGTTTATTTGTATGCGAGGCTTCGGCTCGTGGGTCTTCGAGAGCTCAAAACCTCGTTGTTCCGCAGCTTCATCCACACCGACATCGAGGAACAGTCGAGCTCGGGGCGCGGCATCACCGCGATGAACACCGAGGCGGACATGGCCTTTGACGCGGTCACCGACCGCATGGCGGGGCTGCTTTCCAGCATAACGGCATTCGTGTTTTCCGGCGTCACGCTGTTTGCGCTCGACTGGCGGCTCGGCTTGTGCGGCCTTGTGGTCGGCCTGTTTGTATTCGCCGCGCAATCGCTGTTTGCAAAGCCGCTCAGGGTTTTGGCCTCCCGCCAGCTCGAGGCGAACGCGGCCACGGCGCAGGCGCTTGCGGGCGTGTTGAACGGCGGCGCGATGCTGCGCGCCTATAGCCTGCAAGACCATCTTTTAAAGGGTTTTGACGCGGAAAACCGAAAGCTGCTCGGCGTTTACCTCAAAAGGGCGCTGTTTTCCTCGGCGCAGAGCGTTTTGAGCAATGTGCAGGGCTGGCTTTCCATGGCGGGCATTATGGGCTTTGGCGCGTTCCTGGTGGCAAAGGGGCAATTGAGCTTTTCCGTTTTGGTCATGGCGCCCACTTTGTGCATGACCATGGCGATGGGCTTAAGCGAGCTCGGCGCGGCATGGGCGGGCTTTCAAGCGCCTCTTGAGGCCGCCATAAGGGTCACGGAGCTTTTGCGGAAGGGTCAGCGCACGCAGGCGCTCGACGCAAGCCGCACGCCTGTGGAATGGGATGGCGACACCACTCTGCGCCTTGAAAATGTGACCTTTTCCTATGAGGGCGCCGAGCAGGACGCGCTTCACGGCGTCAGCCTCACCGTTGCCCCGGGCGAAATGCTTGCTCTTGTCGGCGCGAGCGGATGCGGAAAGTCCACCCTGCTTCGGCTGTTGACGGGGCTTTACGAGCGCGGCGAAATGCCCATACGCCTTGGCAACCTGCAGCTTGGCTCCGCGCCCATGGCGCAATGGCGCTCCCGCTTTGCGTCCGTCGACCAAAGCTGCAAGCTTTTTGACATGACCATCGCCGAAAACATCGCGCTTTCAAGGCCGGGCGCGACCCGCCTTGAGGTGGAGCAGGCCGCGCGCGACGCGGGCGCTTACGATTTTATCCTTTCACTTCCCCAAGGCTTCGACAGCCCCTGCGGCGAAAAGGGAACCTCCCTTTCGGGCGGGCAGAAGCAGCGCATCGCCATCGCTCGCGCCCTCTTGCGGCAGGCTCCGGTTTTGGCGCTCGACGAAGCCACCGCCGCGCTGGACGCGCAAAGCGAGCGGGCGTTGATGCAAACGGTGGAAACCCTGCGCGGCAGGCACACGATTTTGCTCGTAACGCACAACCTTGCGCAGGCCGCCGCGGCCGACCGCATCGCCGTACTCAAAGACGGGCGGCTGGTGGAGCTCGGCGCGCACGAGGAATTGCGCAAGGCAGATGGGGAATACGCGCGCTTGTGGAACAGGGAGGCGGAAGATGGGCATTAAAATTTACGATGCCATAGACTATGCGGGCGAGACCGTGCTGCTTCTGCCCCGCCTTCAGGCGGGCGAAACGCTGGAAAAGGATATGGAGCGTTACAAGCAGCGTTTTTCGCCCGAAATCCTCGGCGAACTGTTCGGCCCCGCGCTCGAGCTTGAGCGCGATGCCGCGCGGCTTTTGCCCCAAGATGAGGAAGGCCTTTTTCTCCTTGCCAAGGATGAAAACGTCCTCCCGCCCATCATCCTCTTTTGGGCGCGCCGCTTCTTCGCGAAGGAGCCGCGCCGCAATCGCGCGTTCTATGCGTTTTCCCTGTTTCACGACAACGATGAGGAGGGCGATAAGAAGGATTTCGAGTTTCTCTCCGACGCGGCCTTCTTTGCGTGGGTAGACGGGCTTGCCATCAAGCCCGAGGAAAAGCAGAAGTTTTTAAGGCTCTATTTCAATTACGGCGCCTACGAGCGGCGCTATGACCGTTTCGTAGCAGACGTTACGGAGCTTATCAAGGCGCACGAGCCCGCTTTTGAGCCGCTGCGCAAGCGCGCCATGGAACAGCTTCGCGCGCGCGTGGCGGAAAAAGGCGTGCGGTTTTGCGTGGAGTGCGGCCTTAATTTAGATGAAAGTTCAGACTACGCCCTGCACATTTTGCTTTCCTCGCCCAATTCCATGTCGCTTTACGGCAGAAACGGCGCGCACACTCTGGTCGCTCTGGTTGGTTGTTGCCTGTTTGAATGGATAGAGCAATTGCTGGGAAACCCCATCGCGCCCCAGGAGTTTTGCAAAACGCTCTCCGACCCCACAAAGCATTCCATTTTGCGGCTCTTGAAAGGGGGAAAGCTCTACGCCGCGCAAATCGCCCAACAGCTCAATTTGACCAGCGCCACCATATCCCACCACATGTCCGCGCTCGTCGCCCAGCACCTCGTCTCCCTTTCAAAAGACGGCAACCGCATCTACTACGAACGCAACGAAGATGTCCTTCGCGAAGGCCTGCGGCAGCTGGAGCATTGGCTGTAGGGGAGGACGGGGGATGGCCTTCTCTTTTTACAAAAAAGGAAGAAAAAGAAACTTTGCAGAAAAAATCAATTGAGCGCCCCCATGAGACCGTCGTTCATTCTCATATTTTCACCATTTCGCCCGTCTTGAACGCCTCTGTGGTGGCGTATCCGATCTTTGTGCAGGCCGTGCCGTCGTATACGGTTATATTCGGTTTTCGGTTTTCCCGCACCGCGTCCACGAACGCCTGCATTTCAAGCCGGTAGGCGTCGGCAAAACGCTCGGGGAAATGCTCGGGACACTCGGTCAGCACCCCATCCGCACCATAGATCTCGCACTGATTCTTCCGCGGTATGCCGCCTATCCGCAGCGAGCCGAGCGTGCCGATTATTTCCGTTTCGATATGATATCCGTGAGAAGCCGTCCTCCCTACATGTATGGTGGACATAGCGCCGTTTTCATGCCGATATAGAGCGACGCCCGCCTCGCAGTCGCCGAATTCGGCGAAGGCCGGGTATCCGAAGCTGGAACCGAACGCCGTCACCGAAACGGGGTCGGAGCCCAGGAACCACCGCGCAACGTCTATATCATGTACCGCCATATCCAGAAACAGGCCGCCGCTTGTCGGCGCGAATTTCAACGCCCCCTCGACGAACTTTACGGGATCGAGCCCGCAGGTTTTTACAAGATACGGCGTTCCGATCAAGCCTTCGTCGACCTTCTTCTTCGCGTAGGCGTACGACGGATCGAACCGCCTCATGAAGCCAAGCTGGAATATCAAGTCGGGGTGCTTTTCCACCGCGCGCTCCGCGACGCGGCACTCATCCATGGCCACGCCCAGCGGCTTTTCGCAGAACACATGCTTGCCCGCGTCAAGCGCCTGCTCGATCTGGGCGGCGTGGAGCCCGCTCGTCGTAACGATGGCTATGGCGTCGAGTCCCGGCGCCTTTAATAAATCCGTATAGCTGTCCGTGCAATATTCGACGCCCAGGGAGTTTTTTGCGAAAACAAGCTCGTCGGGTATGATGCTGCACGCCGCCGCAAGCCGCGCGCCCGTCACGCGGAACGCGATGTTCTCCGCGTGAATCCTGCCCAGGCGCCCAAGGCCCGCAATGCCGATATTCAGCTCTGACATGGAACGATACCTCCTGCTTATTGATTATGAAATATAAAGCGGCGGGAAAATATCCAGCAATTCCGGTATCTCCCGTATGATGCGGCTGGCGGCGTACTCCTTTACAGGAGGCTCCTTGGCGAGGGTGTTGGGCTCGTATATGCAAACCGCCATCCCGAAGCCCGAAGCGAGCGTTCCCTCGATATCCCTGGACGGATTATCCCCCACGTAGGCGCATTCCTCCGGCGATGCGCCTATGGCCCTCGCGGCAAGCAGATAGATTGCCGGGTCGGGCTTGCGTATCCGGACTTTTGCCGAGAGAATGACGGTTTTAAAATATTTGGACATGCCGCTCTCATTGAGCCAGTCGAGCACCTCATGCTCGGACGGGGTGTTGGCGATGATGCCCAGCTTGTAACCGCGGGCGGCGAGCTCCTCAAGCGTCTCCCGAACCCCCGTTCTCTCGGGGCGTACGCCGTCGCAATTGCGCCAGTGGCGCGTGAGCTCGCGCGCCTTTGCGGCGATCTCGTCCTTGGGAAAGCCCGGCAATAGGAACTGCTGCCACAGCTCGACCTCCGACAGCTCAAGCATCTCCTCCAGCTGATACTTGCGCAGCTTCTTCTTGTTCTCCTCCAGAAGCTTCAGCAATTCGCCCACGCTCATGTCCGCCCCGGTCAGGCGCAGGAGGTTTTCCGCCGCTTCCGCCTGAAATTCAGGCGCGGGAGCCGTGCAGCGAAGCGTGCTCCCATGGTCGAAAAAAACAGTGTTTATGCGCATGTTATACCTTTCTTCCTCAGGATCATTCAGCATGAATCCGGCAACCGACAAGCTTGTTTTCGGAGCTTTTGCCATTACGCAAACGTTGTCGTAACGGCTATAGGCGTATGATACTACATCGCATATTGCGTGTCAATATGAAAAGCGGCGCCCGATAATCCGCGCTCGTGCGTTTTGCCAAGCCATCCCAGGCATTTTCGGGCGTCAAATCCGGCGGCCGATGCGGCGGCACGGCAATTTTTAAGCGATTTATGCGCGACTATTGACAAACCCGTTCATACCTTGTAAGATACGAACATAAACCATAGCAATTATGGATAATAGTCCTATTGCTCTTATTGCATAACGCAAACGTTTGCGCAATCTGAACGGCCGAATGGTATCGATAAGGCCGCTCCATGGAACTCAAACCCCGATACGGGCGCGCGTCGCGTTGCGGCTTCTTCCCTTTCCCTGAACAGCTACACAGCATTTCTACACAGCATCATGGAGGGACAAACATGGCAAAAGCACGAAAAGAACGATTCAAAAGAGCCTTTTCATGGACCCGGCTGAAAAACAAATTTCTGGCGCTGACGGGCAATCCTTTCAACGTAATGGTGTTCGTCGCGCTCGTCGTGTTGTTCATAACGGTCATCATACCTTTAGTCATGCTGATTTCGAGTTCGTTTACGCTGGCGCCGCCGGAGGCGAGGCGTCTGCATACGGATCCGGGCGGGTTCACGACTTACTATTGGATATACGTATTCGGCAGCAATATGTCGTCCATCTACCTGTGGGAGCCGCTTGGGAACTCATTTGTCATAGCCACAGGCGCTTCGCTCATCTCCATCCCCCTGGGCGCGATTCTGGCGTGGCTGATGGTCCGCAGCGACCTGCCCTTTAAGCGCGTACTGAGCCTGTGCGTGCTCGTGCCTTACATGATACCCTCATGGGTCAAATCCATGGCGTGGCTCGCCGTGTTCCGGAACGATCGATACGGCGTGCCGGGCTTGCTAACGGCAATGGGGATGGAAATTCCGGACGGGCTGGCCTACGGGCCGATAGCGATTATTTTGGTGCTGTCGCTGCACTACTATGCCTTTACCTATATCACCGTGTCCGGGGCGCTGCGATCCATCAACAGCGAATTGGAGGAGATGGGCGCCATTCAGGGCGCGTCCTCTCCGCAGATCCTCCGAAAGATCACATTCCCGCTCATCATGCCTTCGATACTGTCCGCCGCGATCATGACGTTCTCCAAGGCGTTGGGCACATACGGCGTCGCGGCGAACCTCGGCAACCGCATCAAATATTTCACGCTCGCCACAAGGATGGGGCAGGCCGCCGCACGCGGTGAAACGTCCACGGCATTCGTCATGACGATGGTTATGATCGTGCTCGCGTCCGGCACCATATTCGCCAATCAAATATTCATCGGAACGCGCAAATCCTATTCCTCCATCGGAGGCAAGGGCGGGAGGAAGACGGAGATGCGCCTGGGCAAGGCAAAGATTGTCGTCGCGGCCATCCTGCTCGTCTTCCTGCTTGTCGCCATGGTCATACCCATGTTTATCCTATTGATGGAAACATTCTTGTATAATCCTTCGCTGGGGTACCGGGCGGGCAATTTCACGCTGCGCAACTGGATTGCGCCGCAACAGACCGACTTTGTCGTCGGGACGCCCAACTGGGAGCGAGAGCCGGGCATATTCCAGCATCCTATGTTCTTCAACGCGCTCTGGAACACCGTAAGGCTCACGCTTATCGCGTCCATAATCACCGCCCTGAGCGGCCAGATACTCGGCTATATCAGCTCGCGCGGCCGAGGCAAATGGTATGGAAAGCTGACCGAGCAGCTGGTTTTCATACCGTACCTCATACCCTCGGTGGCGTTTGCCACGATGTACCTCGCCATGTGGGCGCAGCCCCGGTGGATAATACCCGCGCTGCACGGTACGTTTGCGATACTCGTCTTAATTTCGGTGGTGAAGCACTTTCCTTTCGCCAGCCGCGCCGGCACCGCCAATATGCTCCAAATCGGCAGGGAACTTGAGGAAGCGGCCGAGGTTGCGGGTGCCGGCTTCTTCCGGAAGATGGGGAAGATAATCGTGCCGCTTGCCAAACAGGGGTTTTGGTCCGGATTTATGCTCACGTTCATCTCTATCGCCAAGGAGCTGGATCTCATACTCATTCTGTCCACCCCGCAGAACCGCAACCTCTCCGCGCTCGCCTTCTGGTTCAACAATGAGGTGCTTCCCCAGCAGGCGGACGCCGTTGCCGTAATCATCATGCTGTTTGTTCTGGTTTCCTATTACCTCGCCAACAGATTCGCGGGAGCGGACATCGGCAAGAGCTGGGGTTGACGCCCGCATCCGCATGGGCTTGATGTAAAACGACAGTTATAGAAAGGAACCCGATCCGATATGAGCAGAATTCAACTTACGGACATCGATAAGTTTTACGGCGACAACCACGTTCTCAAAAGCCTCAATCTGACCATCGAGGACGGCGAGTTTATGACTCTGCTCGGCCCGTCCGGCTGCGGCAAAACCACGACTCTGCGCGTCATAGCGGGATTGGAGCAGCCTCAGAACGGCAGGATGTTCATAGGCGACAAGAAGATGATCGACGTTGACGAGGCGTTTTTCGAGCCGCCTGGAAACCGCGGCCTCAACCTGGTGTTCCAATCGTACGCGCTATGGCCGCACATGACGGTTTATGACAATGTCGCCTTTGGGCTCAAGATCAAGAAGGTACACGCGGCCAACATCAAGAAAAAGGTGGAGAGGTCCCTCGAGCTGATGCGCATAGGGGAACTCGACAAACGCTATCCCACGGAGCTGTCGGGCGGCCAGCAGCAGCGCGTCGCCATAGCCCGCTCCATAGCGACGGATCCCAAGGTGCTGCTGCTCGACGAGCCGCTGTCCAACCTGGACGCCAAGCTGCGCATAGACATGCGTTCCGAGCTGAAGCGCATGCACTTGGAGATGGGCACAACCATAGTCTACGTGACGCACGACCAGACGGAGGCGCTCACCATGTCCACCCGGATCGCCCTGTTCAAGGCGGGGCAGCTATCGCAGGTGGCCACCCCGATGGAGCTGTACACGAATCCGATCGATCTTGAGGCGGCCGACTTCATAGGCAATCCGCGCATCAACTTGCTGCATGGAACGGCCATATTTGAAAACGGCGTCCTCAAGGCGGAGTGCGCTTTAGGGAAGTACGAGTTCTCCAGGGAGGATCTCACCAGCGAGGAAATCCCCCGCGGCGTGGAATTCCCGTGTGTATTCGGTTTCCGGCCCGAGCAGATACGGCTCTCCGTAACGCCGGAGGAAAGGTATATCGCCGGCACGATATACACGTCTCAGCCGGCCGGCTCCGAAACCCTCACCACGCTGGTCTGCGGCGGGCAGGAGTTTATCGCGAAACAGCTTGGTATCGTGGAGTACCCGATGAACGATACCGTTTATTTCTACATAAAGCCCAATAGAATCAACATATACGACGCCGGGAGCACGCGCCTTATCAAGAAGGCAAAGAAGTGACGCGTGCCTGCACCCAACGGATGACCCTTTCCACCGCGTGGAAAGCTTCATTATACCGACCAAAATCTATATATGAAGGAGAAGAAGCGTCATGAAAAGAGCACCTAAACTGCTGCGCATCCTGGCTTTGATTCTCACGCTGACTATGCTGCTGGCGGCCTGCAATACTCCGGCGACTCCGGGGTCCACGCCGGGAGAGCCGACACCAGTCCAACAGACGGAACCCCCGGTCACTTCGCCCGAACCCGGCGAGGGCACGGAGGAGCCGAGCGGCGGCGGCCTGTACGAGGGCGCCGATGATACTTTCGAAGTGCCGTACGACGAGTGGAGCGACATGACCTCCGACGAGCTGTATCAGATGGCGTTGCAGGAGCCCTCGGAGCCCATCATCGTTTACTCCTCGTCCTCCAAGTGGAACAACGTCGCCGAAACCTTCCCGCAGGACTATCCGGGCCTTACGATCCAAGTGGAAGACATGGACACCGGCGATATCATTCCCAAGTTCGAGATCGAGAAGGGCGCCGGCGCGAGGACGGCCGATATGCTGTTCCTCAAGGACGGCACCGGAGAAATCAACATCGATTTCTGGCCCTACGGATACCTCGAGCACTTCTATCCCAGGGATATCTGCGAGCACTTCGACACCGCGTACCTTGAGTACGGCTTCCCGCTCTACTGCGGCGCGACCATGATGTACTACAGCGTGAATATGTTCCCGGACGGCGCGCCCATAAGCAGCTGGTGGGATCTCCTCGACGAGGACGTGAACCTGCTCATGAAGAACCCCTCCGAGGATGAAACCATGCTGGTCGTGTTCTGCACGATGGTCAACAACGCGGACAAGATGGCGGAAGGCTACAAGGCGAAGTACGGCAAGGACATCGAGTATACCTACGACGCCAGCGTCGGATTCGGCGTCACCAAGGAAGCGGTCGTGCCGAACAATGCCGGTTATGAGTTCGTCTACCGTCTGTCCCAGAAAGAGAAACTTACATTCATCGACGACGGCGACGAGATCGTCGCATCCGTCCAGCAATCTACGATGAAGACGATAGGCGTCTGCTCGGCGGGCAAGATGAAGAACTCCACCGAAGAGGCTCCCATCTCCTGGATACTTGAGATGGATCCGTTCCTCACGGTGCCCGGCATCAACTATATGTATGTCGTAGCCGGCACCAAGCATCCGGCCGGCGTGCGCCTGTTGATGCGCTACGCCTCGGGAGACCTCGGCGGCGATAACATGAGCGCGGGCTTCAAGCCGTTCACCGGCATGGGCAACTGGTCGCTCAGGGATGACATCCCCGACACGAAGAACCCCGTCGCCATAGGCGATACCAACTCCCTCCCGGCCAACGTAAAACAGGTCAACCCGATTTATCAGGTAACGAGGGAGTTCTGGGACTACTGGCTCAGCAAGTAAGCCGGTAAATCAGCCCCTTGATCGAAGTCCATAGATTTCCCCTCTGTTTGCCGTGTGGGACGGCTCGCCGCGTCTTCGTTTCACCGCGGACAGAGGGGGAATTTTCTTGAAGAGGAGTCGCACATGGAAAAGAAAAGCTTTTTTCAGGAGATGATGTCGTTTTCAAAGAACGGGCGGGCCAAAAGCTCCTTCTTCGTCTATGCCGTCTTCCTGTCGTTTTTGCTCGTTGCGGTTCATGTGATACTGTTAAGCGTTCTCGTCGAGCCAATCCACAACTATTTCGCCGGCCTGGCGCGCCCGCTTACGGGCGGCTGGCTCAACCTGTTCGAAAGCGGGATACCCGCGTTGCTCGCGGCGCTTGTGTGCAATGTGCCGTTCTTTTTCTTGCGCGATAAGCGGCTCATCGTCGCCGCTTATCTTATGATATTGATCTATGCGGCGGTCATAGCCATCGCGGCGCTGTTCATTTTCGAGGGCGATGCGCTGACCGCCTTTATGATATTCCTGGGGACGGTGCTCCCCGCTCCGCTTGCCTGCGGGGTTCTCGTTTCGGGCGGCCTCTACGCCGCGCACCGTTTGAAGAAGAAATGATTTCCATGAAAGGACAGGGACAACATGAGCCGTTACGATGTATTGATCATCGGACACCCCAGCAAGGACATAATGGTCGATCACACCGGCAAGATAGCATACCTTTTGGGCGGAGCTATCACCTTTTCCGCGCATAGCGCGGCGTCCTGCGGCGCAAAGGTCGGCGCCGTCACGAAATACGCGCCGGAGGACAGGGCCGTCGCCGATAATCTGCCCCTGCCGCCTGGCGACGTATATACCCGTGCTTCGAAGCGGACCGTGTCCATACGCAGCACATTCTTCACGGCCGACCGGGAGCGCAGGCGGAGCGACGCCGTAGCCATAGCCGACCCTTTTACGATGGAGGACATTCCCCCGGTCGACACGGCCATTTACCAACTGGCGGGGCTCATGCGGGGGGACATCGATCCCGATATGATAGTCGAGCTCTCTAAATTGAGCCGCGTCGCCGCGGACGCGCAAGGGTTTATACGCTGCCCTGAGGCGGACGGCGAGATGGTCTCCCGCGACTGGCCCGAAAAGCTGAAATATCTGCCGTATACAACCTATTTCAAGGCCGACGCCGCCGAGGCGGAGATGCTCACGGGGCTGTCCGACACGCGCGAGGCTGCCCGCGTCATCCGAGGATGGGGCGCGGCCGAGGTGCTGGTGTCCCACAACACGGAGATGATCGTTTGCGGCGAGGAGGGGCTTTTTGCCTGGCCCGTCGTGTCAAGGCATATCGCGGGGCGCAGCGGGCGCGGCGACACCGTGTTCGCGGCCTATATCACCGAACGCCGGCGCCGCGGCATGGACGGCGCGCTGCGTTTCGCCACGGCCGCCGTCTCCCTTAAAATGGAAATGCCCACGCCGCTGAAGGCGTCGCGGGAAGAGATCGAAGCGTATATGGAAGAGTTCCTGCCCGTGTAGCGCGAAAAATCAAAGGAGTATGCCCGATGTTTGAAGTGGATTACGGCAAGGTGGCGGAAGCGGTTCGCCTCGCCGAGAGGGGCGTACGCCCTCCGGATCCTGTCGGCGGGCTGGACTGCGTCGACGTCGAGAACACCGTGTCCCGTGCGATCGGCAAGCGGCTGAGGGTCGCGGTTTTCAACATAGAGCGCGGAGTGCAGCTTCCGATCATTTTGGCCTACCTGAAATATCATCCCTCGCTGCGGAGCGCGGATATCATTTTGGCCAACGAGCTGGATTACGGCATGGCCCGCAGCGGGAATAAGTACGTCGCGCGGGAGATAGCCGCCGAGCTTGGGATGAACTTCGCCTTCGGGGTCGAGTTTCTTTCCGTATACGCGGGCATGGACGGCAACGAGCGGGGCCTGCACGGCAACGCGATCTTCTCCAGGCTGCCGCTCCACAAAGTCGAGCTTCAAAGGCTGCCGGTCGCCTACGACTGGTTCTATGACGAGCAGAAACGCCTTTACAACCGCATCGCGCTCTACGCCACCGTGGAGCTGTCCGGGCGGCGCGCGGCGCTGTGCTGCACGCACCTCGAGAACCGGACGACTCCTTCCCAACGCCTTGAGCAGATGCGGGCGCTGCTCGACAAAGCCGATAGATACGCGGACGGCCTGCCTGCGATAATCGGCGGCGATATGAACACAAACACGGTCAATAACGCGACCAGCGATATGCTGTGGCTTGCCGGCTCCAAAGAGCTCCAGCGCCGGCGCCTCTCGAACGTGCCTGCGTATGAGCCGCTGATGAACTATGCCGCGGGGCGCGGGTACTCGTATGCCGACTGCAATATTCCGGCCAAGACGACCCGCCGCAGGCCGGAACCCGGCTATCCGGACATCGATTTGAATCTGGACTGGTTCTTCCAGCGCGGTTTCGCCTGTTCCAACCCCGTGAGGGTCGAGGGGATATTCAACCATAAAGAGCTGATACCCGAAGCTCCCGACTTCAGCGAATTCGACGGCCGGCTGCTGTCCGACCACGACGCGGTGATTACCGAATTTGAGATGATAACATAAGCTATGCTGTATATCGACTTCTTGAACGTCGGCGATGGGGACGCCATACTCATCCGGGAAAGGCGCGCAAACGAGCCCGACTATATCGTGCTCATCGATGCGGGGCGGCCGCATATAGAATTCGCAAACGGGTCGCTGCGCCGGGAGGCTGTCGCGCACCTGATGAAGGCGCGCGTGGATCACATCGATATCATGATTCTCACCCATTTACACTTTGATCACATAGGCGGCGCGCTGCGGATCATGCAGCGCATACCCGTTGGACGGCTTATAGCAGGCTATCTGCCGCCGGAGGGAGCGCGCTGGATAATCCCACCCGCGTTTGAGGAAAAAACCATAGTGGGACTATGCGAGGCGCTTAACCTGCTCGCCGACATAGTAAGCTGCGCGCGCAAAGCCGGCTGCGATTGCGCGGCGGCGGCAGAGGGCGTGTTTCCTCTTACGGATATGCTTTCTATGGAGGTGTCAACGGCGGACGCGCAGCTGCGCTCCCGGCAGCGGGAGGCGTACGACATGCTGTACCGGGGAGAATACCCGGGATATGAGCGGGCATATCGCGCCTCCAAGGAGCGGAACTGCTCCAGCCTCATTACGTGGTTTAATTACGCAGGCAAAAGCGTATTGCTGACGGGCGACAGCTATGCGGACTATTGGGAGCACAGGGCTGAGCGCCGCTGCGATATACTCAAACTCCCGCATCACGGCGACGGAAAATCCATGACGCAGACGTTGCTGAAAAAGCTCATGCCCGCATACGCCGTCATCTCCTGCCAGAACGACGCGGCCTCATCCAAGGACAGACCCATGGCGGCGGTGATAGACCTCCTGCGACGGCATGTGCCGCATGTGCTGTGCACCGAAAACCGCGAGCTGCCGGGGTATGGCGCAAGCACAAGCGAGGGCATCCGGTTTTGCATTCAGGAGAATGGGCATATCGAGCACGCGATTCGAGTTAAGTAGCCTTGCCCGCGAACTGCGTCATGTATAATTCATAATAATGCCCCCGCTGGGTTAAATCAAAGTTGATCATGGCGCCGCATGATTTGGCCGCCCTCGCAAGCGCAACGCGAAGCGCGGACGGTCAAATAACAGCGCGGCGATAAGCCCCGAGCCGGGCTATACCGCCACGCCCTTTCGGCCGTGTTTCGTTTCCCCTTACTGAATTTCGGCCAGCTTCACAGGTCGGTTTTCTGCAAGCGAGCGCTTGCACGCCAGCCCAAGGCGTATGGACATCTGCCCGTCCTCGATGCCCACCTCGACCTCGGTGTCGTTTTTGATGCTCTCGATGAACGCGCGCACCTCCGACTGATAGGAGCCCATGTACCGCTGCAGGAAGAACCAGAGCGGCTTCTCACTGACGACCCCGTCCACCGTGGACAATACCGCCGTGGATTGCGCGTCGTTTCCGTTCGCGACGCAGCCTTTGGAGCCGAACACCTCCGCGCGCTGGTCGTAGCCGTAAACAGCCTTCCTCGAGTTGTCGATGAGCGCGAGCGCGCCGTTTGACATGTGGGCGGAGACGGTCGCGGAGTCTACGTCGCCCGCCTCGCCGATGGCGGGGTCGATGAGCACGGCGCCCGCCGCGTAGACCTCCTCGACCTCGAGGCCGGAGAGGTAGCGCAGCATGTCGAGGTCGTGGATCATCATATCGAGGAAGATGCCGCCGGAGCTTGCGACATAGCCCGCCGGAGGGGGCTCGGGGTCGCGGGAGCTGACGCGGATGAACTGTACTTCGCCGATTTTGCCCGCATCGACCGCCTCCTTGAGGGCGCGGAAATTGTGGTCGAAGCGCCTGTTGAAGCCGACCTGGTATTTGAGCTTTTTCGGGGACGCGGCGAGCGCTGCTTTGACCTCCCCGATGCGCGCGAGCGTCTGGTCGATGGGCTTCTCGCAGAACACATGCTTGCCCGCCTCAATAGCTTCTATGGATATGCTCGCGTGGGTGTCGGTCGAGGAGCAGATGAGCACCGCGTCGATGGTTTCATCCTCAAGAATTTTTCGGTAATCGGTATAAATATGCTCTATGCCTGCGCTTTGTGCCCAATCGCGCGCCTGCTCCGTGAGATACGGGTCGGCGATGGCCTTTATCCTCGCGTCCGGCACGCCCGTCAATATGCTGCGCGCGTGCACCTGTCCGATGCGCCCCGCGCCGATGATTCCAACGTTGATCATATGCTTGCCTCCGTTATCTTGTGGCTTTCTGAATGCTGAGCGCGTAATGTTCTAAAATATGTTCTTTCGTGGGTACGCAAAGCGTTTCCAGAGCGAACGCGCCTTTGTAGCCGGTTTCCCGGACGGCTTTGCAGACCGCCGGGAAATCGATGGCGCCTTCTCCCGGCAAGCCTCGGTGCGAGTCCGCAAGGTGAACGTTGAAGATTTTTCCGCCCGCCGCGCGCACGGCTTCGAGCATGCCGCCATCCTCCAGGTTGGAGTGGTAGGTGTCATACAGGAGGCCGAGGGATTCCGGATTGCCGAGCCTGCCGATAAAAGAAAGACATGCCGCCGTGGTGTTGATGACGGTGGTTTCCGCGCTGTTGATCGCCTCGAGCTGCAGTTTCACGCCCATCTCCCCTGCGTAGTCGCACAGAGGAGAGAGCGCTTCGGCAAGGCGCGCCTCCAAATCCTCTTTCAAGCCGGGCTCGAGCTTGCCGCGGATGAGGCCGATGGTCACGGGCGGGCGGCCGAGCTTTTCCGAAAGGCGGATGTGGCCGCGCACGACTTCCGCCGCGCGCTCCTGGATGGCCGTGTCGGGCGAGGTAAGGCACAGCCCTTCGAGGCCGTAGATCTGCCCGGTGGAGATGGTCGTGACAACAAGGCTGTTCTTTTCCGTCTCGGCGAGCACTTCCGCCGCGTCGGCCCGTTCGGGATACGCCACGGCGATTTCCACGCCGCTCAGCCCATTTTTCGCTACGTCGGCGAACGCCTCGCGCCAGCGCGCGGCGGGATAAGGCGAAAAGCCCGTATCATACTGGATGGGGACGGTTTGGGAGAGTCTGTTCATAGGGCTCCTTTGGAAGAAGGCGGGACGGCCCGCATGAAAACGAGCCGTCCCGCGAAATGCGTCAGTCGATGAATATCCCGCGCTTGGGAAGCTCGTGGATGCTCTTCCAGCCCTCGCTCAAGGGTTCGCGCAGGCACGGCGCGATCTCCTCCGCCGGGCGGAAGGAGAATTTGGAGGGGTCGGGCACTTTGCCCGCGGGATACGCCGTGATGATGTCCTCGCACATCAGCGTGAGATACTCGCAGATGGCGGCGACGGCGCGCTTGACCCTGCGCGGGTCGGCGCGGGTCGGCTTGCCCACGACGCCCTCCGGGGTGCCGAAGCGCTCGATCCACGCGTTGCCCTCCATCTCCTGCCAGCGGTTGGGCCTGTGGAAGGAGTCCACGGAGCCGTCGAAAAAGCCGTCCTGCAAAAAGCCGAAGTTGACGGGCGTCGCGTCGACGCAGACGGACATGTCGACCATCTCAGGGAACATCAGGAGCGCCGCGCTCGTCTCGGACTCGTCGGCGTGGACGAAGGGCGTCGTGACAAAATCGGGCCGCTCGTCCCCCAGGGGATAGAAGAACTCGCGCACGGCGCGGTGCCACTCGACCACGCACGCGAACGCGGGGAGCTGGTAGCGCTTGAAGAACTCCTGCACGGCGTTCTCGAGCATCCAGTCCTGGCCGTGGTTGTTGACGAGGATGATCTTGCGGAAGCCGTCGTCCCACAATCCCGCCATGACGTCGGCGAGCGTGTTGACGAGCGTCGTCTGTGAGATCATCACCGTTCCGGGCATCCCGATGTGGTGATACGGGTGCCCGCCGTAGTTGATGGGCGGGAACGCGAGGGAAACCTCGCGCCCGAGCTTCGCGGTCTTCCGGCGCACGGCCTCGCAGATGAACTGCACCATGAACGTGTCGAGCCCGGAGCAGTTGTGCGCGCCGTGGTTCTCCGTGCTGCCGATGGGGACGAGCACGATGTCGCTTTTGCGGCGCTTCTCGATGAGCTTCGCGCGCGGCGTATTCTGGATGTAGGTATTGGCGACGCCCAACTCGCACGGCGCGCCGATGCCGTAATCGTCGAGTATCGCCTGGATCTCCTCCTCGGAGGCGTCCCAGAGGCGCTTCTTGAGGCGGCCGACCTTGCTGTCCTCAAAGAAGATATTCGGGTAATCCGTCGTCAGGTAATTCTTGTATGCCATTGCCTCCTCCTTGTCAGTCGTCCATGACGCAGGTGATCTTCATGTTCTTGCGGTCCGTCTGGAGCGCGAGGATGTTCTCGGGCACCTCGTCGAGCGTGATCTTCTTCGTGATCATGGGCAGCATATCCATGCCGGAGGCCATGCTCGCGATCACGCGGGGGAAGTTGCCGTCGCCGGAGTGGCCCTGCGCGCCGACGATCTGCGCGCGGCGCACCTGCAGCACCTCGCCGGTGACGGGCATCTTCGCCTCGGCGCGGGCGACGACGACCACGGTGGCGTTGAGCGTGCGGCCTTCCCAGATGGCCTGTTCGATGCCCGGATACACGACGGTGGGGAGGCCCGTCGCCTCGAGGTAGAGGCTCGCGCCCATGCTGTCCGTCAGGCGGAGCACTTCCTCAGCGAAGTCGACCTTCGTCGGGTCGATGACGTAGTCCGCGCCCATCCTCATCGCGAGCGCGGCGCGCTCGGGCTGCGGCTCGGACACGATCACGACCGCGCCGCCCATCCGCTTGAGCTCGCGGCACGCGGCGAGGCCCACCGGGCCCGTGCCGCAGATGACCACGTTGTCGCCCGGGCGGATGCCGCCGCCGCGCGCGATGACCGCGTTGTAGGCGACCGAGCAGGGTTCCACGAGCGAGCCCGCGAGGAAGATGTCCTTCTCGTCCTCGTATATGTGGCGCAGCGGCTCGAGGCTCCACAGGCAGCGGTCGGGCAGCACGATGTACTCGGCGAACGCGCCGTTCACGTTGAAGCCGATCTCGTCGAGGCGCTCGCAATGGTTGGGATAGCCGTCGGCGCAGGGCTTGCAGGAGCCGCACCAGAGCATTTCCTCGGCGCAGACCAGTTCGCCGCCCTTGAAGGGCTTGTTTGTGACCTTGTCCTTGGCGCCCGGGCCAGATTTCACGACGACGCCGGAGAGCTCGTGCCCGAGTATGCAGGGGAAGCCCGTCAGGCCGGGATAGAAGATATAGCCGTCCTCCTTGGCCTGCGCCATGTGCACGTCGCTGCCGCAGATGCCGCACGCCTTGACCTTGATGAGCACCTGTCCCGGGCCGGGCTCGGGGATGTCGTATTCGTCGATGGTGATGCGCGGGTTCCTCCATACCTGGCTGCCCAGGTAGGTCTGTACCCGATCGATGTCCTTCGCGCCGAGCTTGAAGCCGGGCTTGGGGTCCCACGTCGCGTGAAGCGTCACGCCTCTCATCTTTTTCGCCATACTATTACCTCTTTCCGATTTGAATTTGATATGTTCAGCCCCGAAGGGATTTGCCCGAAATGAGTTCGAGATGCCGGCCGATGTGGCGGTAAAGCGCGTTGGAATACGCCTGCCTCTCCCGCCTCCAGAGCGCATGGAGGCGCGATTTCAGCCCGGCGTTTGCGAGGATGAAGCCGTAGGTGATGTGGATGAGCTGCCGCGCGTCGGGGTTTTCAAACAGGGAGGGGAGTTCCGCGTCCGGGAGCGCGGAAAGTTCCGGCACGTTTTGGAGATTCGTCGTCACATGATAGAACCGGCGCGCTTCATTAAAACTAATGATGGCTGTTTCATGCGCCTCGCGATAGAGCGCGGGGTCCTTCATGGCGACGACGCGCATCGCCTCGAGCCAGCTCGTTCCGGCGGTCTTAAGGTGGAAGAAACCCTCGGCGTACTTCGCGATGATCGGGAAAGCCGAGAACTTGTCGGAGCCGGAGTGGATGGAGAGCTTGTAGCCGAATTCCCGCGCGATCCCTGCGTGCGCCTCCATCTCGCGCGCGAACTTGGCGAGGTCGCCGATGTAGTCGATGCCTTTCTGGAATTCGCCGCAGAAGCGGGGCGCGAGCGTCGCGAATTCGACGCCGCGCGCGGAAAGCTCCCGCGCGATGTAGCGGTGCTGCTCGGGAGAGGTCGGCGCATCCGTCTCGTCGATGGAGATTTCAAGGTCGGCCTCGTATTTCCCGCCGGCGAAGAACGCGTCGTAAACCGCCTTCGCGAATGCGATCGCGTCGCCGTAAATGCCCTTTGCGTCGCGCGCGTCCTTATGGATGTGCTCGCTGCAGTCGAGGGTGATCATGGTGCAGCCGGCTTCCAGTGCCGAGGAAATGTCCTCGAAGGTCTTAAGGTGGTCGCCGTCCGCGCCGAAGCCGCCCTCATACCCCGCGCGGAAGGCGGAGAAGGTGGCGGCGTCGATCACGTCCGCGAACGTGCGCCCCGTGAGCCGGAGCTCCCGCATGGACTGCTGCGCGAGCACGGGCGAGACGCCGCTGTTCTCGAAGGCGCGAATGTGCCCCGGCGCCGCGATGCCGAGCCTGTCGCCCACGCCGCAGGTGGCCGGGCGGGTCAGCACGCGGCAGGGCTTCGTGAAGGGGAAGCGCCCTCGCAGCGCCTCCGCGTTCGCGTGGGTGAGCGGAGTGAGCGTATACGCTCCCCGCGCTTCGCCCGAAAACGCGCCGGGAACGGTGGAGACGATCACGTCCGCCTCGCCCGCGTCCGCCATGAAGACAAGCCCACCGCTCGTTGCGTACACGCTTTTGGGATACACCGAATACGCCGCCGGGTCGGGCTTGCGATTGGCGATATATTCCCTTGCGAACTCCGTGAAATGCGGCATGGATGTCGTTCTCCTATCCCTAATCCCGAGTCCCCGGTCCCTGCGAAGCGGCGCGATAGCGCGTCCCTCCGCCTTGCGTCAGCGAATCATACGCCTTTTTGACCTTCGCCCAGTTCTGGTCGCGATCCAGCGCGATGCCCCTGCCCACGCCGGAAACGATTTGCCCCGCGCCTATGCGCTCCATGGTTTCGCCAAGCTCCCGCAGCAGCGCGGGCGCGCTGCCGGGCTGGGTGGAGCGGCCGTCGAATATGATGTGTATAAACACATCCTCCAGGCCGCGCTCCTTGGCCATTTTCAGGAGCGCGATGGGATAGTCGATCGAGCCGTGCGAGGACTTCTTCGTCAGCAGCGCAAATAGGTGCAGCGACGCGCCGCGCTCTTTCGCGCCGTCTATGGCGTTGAGCAGCACCGCGTTCTCGGCAAACGAGCCGTCCGCCATGGCCTTGTCAAGCCGCACATCGTCCTGCAGCACCACGCGGCCGGAGCCTATGTTGATATGCCCCGCCTCGGAGTTGCCCGCTTTGCCCGCGCCGAGGCCCACGCCCGTGCCGGAGGCGGATAACGTGGCATGGGGGTAATCCTTTAACAATGCGTCCCACACGGGGGTGTCGGCCGCGTAGATGGGATTGGAGTTATCTTTTGCGCCGATGCCCCAGCCGTCGAGTATGATGAGAAGCACCTTGTTCCGATTTTTAAAGCCGAACAGCGCCTCGCCCGTCATGGCGCCGGGCTGATCGACGCCCATCGCCGCGAGTACGGTTGGCGCGACGTCGCCGAGCACACCCTCGGCTTTGAGCGGCGTCGCGCTTTTGTCAAGCGCCACGAACGCTACGGGATTTGCCGTATGCGCCACATGCGGCTTGCCGTCCTCCGTGCGCAAACATTCGAGGTTGCCGTGGTCGGCGGTGATTAAAACCGTATACCCCGCATCACGCGCGGCGGTTATCACGCGGCCCAGCTGTTCGTCCACGATGCAAGCGCAAGCCAGTTTCGCCGCATCGTTGGAGGTATGGCCTATTACGTCGCCGTTGGCGAAGTTGGTCACGATGAAGTCGTAGCCCTTTTCGAGCCCTCCGATTACGGCGTCCGCTACGGGGATCAGGCTCAACTCGGGCACGCTTTCAAACGCCACACCCTTGGGGGAGGGGATACGAATGTCGTCCTCGCCGGGGAAGGGCTGCTGATTGCCGCCGTTGAAGAAGAAGGTCACATGCGCGAACTTCTCGCTCTCCGAGCAGTGCAGCTGCGTTTTTCCCGCCAGCGAGAGCGTCTGCGCCAGCGTCCCTTCCACCTTGGACGGGGCGAAGGCTATGGGCAGGTAGGTGTATTTCTCGTGATACATGGTGAGTATCGTGAAATCGAGCGCGTCTACGCATTCGCGCTCGAATCCCTTAAAATCGGGGTCGGTGAACGCGTCCGTAAGCTCAATCTCGCGCTCGCCCCGGCGGCAGCAGAATACGACCGCGTCGCCCGCCCGCACGGTTCCGAGCGCCTGGCCGGAGGGGTCTTCCAGCGCCATGGGCTCGAGCGAATAGTCCGCTCCGCCTTCTGCATACGCTTTTTCAACCGCCAAACTCAGCGCCTGCGCGCCGCGCAATGCGCCGAACTCCTCCATGCTCATTGCAGCACACTCCTTTTTTCCAACGCGTCGAGTATCATGCGCGGCGGGGCGGGAAAAACGTCCAGCAGCTGGTCGAACTGCGTGATAATCCCGTCCGGCATGTTCTCCTCCGTCAGCTTCAGCGGCGCGACGCCATAGTCCACGGCGATGGTCGCGCCGAACATGGCTTCCTTCGCGCCTATTATGTCGCGCTTGAGATTGTCGCCCACGAACACCGATTCCTCCGCGCGCGCGTTTGCCTCCTTAAGCGCGAGGAAGTATATCGCGGGATGGGGTTTGCGCAGCGTCGTCACGGAGGACTGCTGCACCGTGGCGAAGTACGGCCGCAATCCGTCCTTATCCAGCCATTCGTCCACCTCGCTGCAGCCCACGAGGTCGCTGATGACGCCGAGGATGTAGCCGCGCGCGTGCAGTTCCTTTATGGTCCTTACGCCGCCGGGAACCACCACGCGCTCGCCCTTCGCGCGGCGGTACTGGTACGTAAGCTCCCCCGCGTTTTTGGCAAGCCGCTCCCTGTCGTATTCCGGCGCGAGCCAGCGCGCCCAAAGCATTTCCTCGGGCGCCTCGCACATGTATTTGAGCGCCCACTGCCGATAGACGTCGTAGCGCGCTTCGATGAGCGCGTGAAACTGCTCCGGCTCCATTTCCGTGCCCACGAGCTCGGCTATGCGCGCCTTGGCGGCGTCGGAATAGGGCTTGTTTTCGGTAACCACGCGGAACGTGCCGCCGAGATCTATAAATATAGTCGTAATGCGCTTTTCCATCAATCCGCCCTCCTGACTTTTTTCCAGTTTACGGCAGGCGCTTTGGGGAACAGCTCCTTCAATTCCGCAAAGTCGAATATGACGGCGTCGGGCCGGTTATCGTCGGAGATCCTCTCTCGCGCGAGCTTTTGCGGCGTGGTGTAGAGTATGAACATGCCGAAGCCCGCCATGCGCGTGCCCTCGACGTCGCGCTTAAGGTTGTCGCCGATATAAGCGCAGCGCTCCGGCGCCACGTCCAGCAGCTTGCAGGCATTTTCGCTGATGCGCGGGTCGGGCTTGCGTATGCCTTCCACGCAGGAGAGCAGCACCGCGCCGAAGTACTTTTGCAGATCGTCGCGCTCGAGCCAGTCGGGAATCTCCCGGGAGGTGACGAGATTGCTGATGATGCCGAGCTTATAGCCATTCGCATACAGATCCTTTACCGATTGCGCGCCGTTTTGAGCGACCACGCGCCGTCCGTCCTTGTTGCGAAATTCGATCGTCAGTTCCACCGCGTTTTTTAGGATTTGCTCGCGCGGATATTCCGGCGCGAGCCATTTGGCCCAAAGCTCCCATTCCGGCGCTTCGCGCATGGTTTCAAAGCACCATTTGCGGTAACCCTCATAGCGGTAATCCAAAAACTTGCAGAACTCGTCGGGATTGCCCGCCTCGCCGCAAAGTTCGGCGATGCGCCTTCGCGCGGCCGCCTCGAACGCCGCGTCCCGCTCGACGAGGCGGAGCGTGCCGCCCAGATCGTAAAAAATCGCGTCAAACCCCTTTTCCATCCTGCGCACCCCGGGCCTTACGGGCAAAGCGGCGGGAATATCTCAAGCAATTGCGAGATTTCAGTGATGGTGTGGTCGGCCCGGCAACTGACCTCCTGCGGCTCGTTTTTGATGGTGTCCGGCTCGTCGATGCGGACCATCATCGCCCAGCCCGCGGCGCGCGTGCCCTCCACGTCGCGTATCGGGTTGTCGCCGATATAGGCGCAGTTTTCCGGCGGCTTGCCGATGGCGCGGCAGGCGAGCTGATAGATCGCCGGGTCGGGCTTGCGCAAGCGCACCTTGGAGGAGAGGATGACGGTTTTAAAGTAATGGGCGACCTCGTCTTCGATCATCCAGTCGGGGATTTCGGTTTCGGTGATGGTGTTGGCGATGATGCCCATCGTATATCCGCGCCTGTCGAGCTCGGCGAGGGTGGCCTTGACGTCCGGCCGCGCGACGCGGTGCCCGTCGTGGTCCCGCCAGAGCCGCGTGAGCCTGCCCGCGACCGCGCAGATGCGCTCCGCGGGATAGTCCGGCAGGAGGTGCTGACTCCAGAGCTCCATCTCGGAAGCCTCGAGCGCCCCGCCCTTGGCCGCCTTGCGGTATCTGTCCCAGTTGGCCGTGAGCTTCGCAAAAAACGCGTCGTGCTCTTCGTCCGTGCCCACGAGCCGCATCAATTCATCCTCGGCCGCCTTGGAGAACGCTTTGTCCCTGACGACGACCCGAAGCGTGTTTCCGATATCGAAGAAGATGGTGTCGATCATGTTCCATACCTCCATTGATTGATCGCCGCATATGCTATAAATCCGCCGCTTAACGCAAACGTTTACATACATCTTTTTAATAAATTTAATTGTAATGTACCGCCCTCATTTTGTCAATAAGGGGATAATCGTTTATTTAATAATGTATTTTAATCTCGTTTTGCCATAAGCGTCGATTTTACTGAGGGCGCCCACTCTATTCTTTCCGTTGACAATCCAATGAAAAAGATGTATCATAATTTAAATACCGGAAACGTTTGCGAGGACAATGGGCCATATTTTAATATTAAAGGATACAATTGCTGATGAAGAAGCCAACCATAAAAGATATCGCCAAGGTGGCCAACGTATCCTACGCGACGGTGTCGCGCGCGCTCTCCGGCAGCTCTGAGATAGGCGAGGATACGCGCAAGCGGGTGCTGAAGATATGCGAGGAGATGGGCTATACAACCAACTACGCGGCGCAGTCCATGGTGCTCAAGCGCACAAAGCTCCTCGGCCTCATCGTCACCGGCATAGACAACCCGTTCATGTCCGAGCTCGCGTATCATGTGGAGTTGCGCACGCGGGAGATGGGATACAAATTGATGCTCTGCAATTCCTCGCACGATATGGCGATGGAGAAGCATGTGTTTAAACTGCTTTTGGGCAGACAGGTTGACGGTATCATACTCATGCCTTGCCATGCGGATTCGTATATTTCATTAAAGGACTACATATCCGTCGTGCCCACGGTATTCATGGGCGAAAACCTGCGGGATCTGCCGGAGAGCTACGTTTCGGTGGACAACTATCGCGGCATGTATATCGGCACCGAGTATCTTTATTCGCTCGGGCACAGGGACATACTCTACTTCGGGCGCCGCAAAAACAGCGTGACGCATCAGCTTCGCGCGGATGGCTATACGGACGCCTGCAAAGCGCTGAAAATCAAACCTCAAATCTATAACAGCGGCTATCCCTTCAGCTCCATATCGGCGGGCTATCAGCTGGCCAAGCAGCTCTTTCAGAAGCCGCTTAAGCATACCGCCATATTCGCCGCGGCGGACTCGATGGCGCTTGGGCTGCTCGGCGCGGCGGAGGAGGCCGGCATAGATATCCCTAAAACCCTGTCCGTATTGGGGTTTGACAATATCGCCTACGCGGGGCTGCCCAAGATCAACCTCACCACGATCGAACAGCCGAAGAAGAGCATGGGCGCATTGGCGGTGGATATGGTGCTCGAGAAGATAAGCAATCCGTCCGTGGGGTATTCCCATCGGATCCTGGCGCCGTCGCTCATCGAGCGCGGCTCATGCCGCAAAATAGCGGACCAGGCATAGAGTATAAAAGGGGCGAAGCATGTACAAATACGATATTCATGTTCATACCATGGAAACAAGCCGCTGCGGATATATCAAGGCGCCGGAAACCGCAGAGACATACAAGCGGCTCGGCTATGACGGCATATGCGTCACCGATCACCTGCACGGCGAGTTCATATCGCTTATGCACTGCCGGGACGACTGGCAGGCCTGCATGGATCAGTATATGTTCGGATACCATGAGGCGAAGAAGAAGGGCGACGCTATCGGCCTTAACGTGTGCTTCGGGATCGAGCTGCGCTTCCCTGAAACCGAAAGCGATTATCTCATTTACGGCGTAGACGAAGCGTGGCTGCGCGCAAACCCCTATATATGCGATATGGACCATGAGACCTTCTTCAAAAAATACGGCGATGAAGTGCTTATCATCCACGCGCACCCATACCGCAAATACGACGAGGTGTTCTATGACTGCGTGCACGGGCTGGAGATCGCCAACTGCAACCCGAGGCACAAGAGCCGCAACGAACTCGCGCTGGAGCTGGCGAGGGCCAACCCGCATCTTCTGCGGACTTGCGGCTCCGATATGCACCGCCCCGGCGACGAGGGGCGCGCCGCGATGCTGTTTGAAACCCCCATCAACGATTCATACGATATAAAAGCGGCCATAGAGTCGGGAAAATTCCGGATGTGGTGCCCGGGCTTTGGGGATATCATCGCGCAGAGCGAGGCGGATTTGTTCAGTTCGACGCATAACAACAAGCCTTGACAAGGATTACACGCATTCCGTGTGGACGATCAATAAGTTCTTTTATGAGAGAAGGTGTGATTTTTGCAGGAACTGATTGAAAGTCTGGGGCTGATGGACCTCAACGAAGTAACGATTATCCTAAGGCTCGTCATGTCGGTGCTGTTCAGCGGGATACTCGGCATAGAGCGCACGCGCAAGCGGCGGCCCGCCGGCCTGCGCACGTATATGCTGGTTTGCATAGGATCGACCGTCGCGACCATGACGGCGCAGTTTATGAGCGAGCTGTTTCGGGCGGATGTAAGCCGCCTGCCCGCACAGATCGTCTGCGGCATCGGTTTTTTAGGCGCGGGCACCATCATGGTGACGCGGTATTTCCGCGTGAAGGGTCTCACAACCGCGGCGGGGCTGTGGGTGGCGGCCTGCATGGGCATTGCCATAGGCATAGGCTTCTACCTCGGCGCGATCGTGACCCTCCTGATACTGTTGTTCGTAATGGTGTATGCCGATCGGCTTGAAAGTGCCTATACGCGAAAGCTGCATAGACTTCCGCTGTTTATCATATTCCACGACGTAACTGACCTCAAACCGTTCATCGATGCGATGCGCGAGATGGCGATCGAGGCGGTCGACGTGGAGACGACCAGATCGGACAATAAGCAAGGCATCGGCCTGTTCTGTGTGCTCAAGCTTCCCGCCGCCATGAAGCGAGATGAGGCGCTTCGGATTGTGGAGGATTTCAGCGGAGTGCTGTTCGCTGAAGAGCTCAGCGACTAAATAGAAGGGGAGAACGAGATGATTAAAGCGGTTATGTTCGACATGGGAGGAACGCTGGAAGATCTCTATTCCGATGAAGAAAATGTAAGGCGTACCGGACAAGGGCTTTATCGTATCCTGCAAAAATACGGCATAGAGGTTCCTTACGGCGAGGAGGAGCTTTGGGCAAGGGTCTATCCCGAAATCATGCGCTACAAGGATGAAGCGGAGGTAACGCAATTTGAGCTCAAACCCGAGCAGATCTGGGCGGATTACGGCTTTTTGCATATCCCCGTTGACCGCGAGAAGCTCTTCGCCGCCAGCGAGGAGATCGCGCATATGTGGGAGATTACCTATTTCGACCGGAATCTTCGCAAAAACGCGGCGCCCATGCTCAAAGCCCTGAAGCAGATGGGGATGTATGTGGCGGTGGTAAGCAATACGGCGAGCGTCTTCCAGGTGTTTCAGACGCTTGAGGAGTACGGCGTGCGCCAGTATTTCGACGATATCACCCTTTCGAGCATCGTGGGCTACCGCAAGCCGCATCCGAAAATATTTAAAATCGCTCTGAGCCAAGGGCGGTTCGCCCCCGAGGAGTGCGCGTTTGTGGGTGACACAGTCTCCCGTGATGTAGTCGGCGCGCGCAGGGTGGGGTTTGGGCGGGTGTTCAAGATATCCTCGTTCCTGACGCCGCTCAAGGATATCGGCAGCTATGACGGCTTTGCCCCGGATTATGAAATCACCGATATCTATGATGTATGCAAACTCCTGAAAAAGGAGACGGGGGAGCAATCATAAGCGTGCGAAAGCGAATAAGTCAAACGATTCAGAGCCTCTTTCAAGGCCCTTTCAGCTTTCCGCATTCGGCGGGTATGCCGCCCATATGACATATCCGTCCCGGTCGGGCACAACCAGCACGCCGTCCGTCCGCGCACGCCGGCGAACCAGGACGGCATGCAGGATGCCATCGAAAGCGGCCGGATGGAGCCGACAGCGATCCGCGAGATAATCCCTTTTCACCTCGAGATTGGAAACGAAGTTCTCGTAGTCGATGACATCGGGAACGACGGTCTCGAGGATTTCATATGCCTGTTTAGAGCCGATGCACACCACCGCGGCAACCGGTGGTTCAGTAGTCGGTAAATCAATCGAGGAAATCCTGCGTATCCGGCGCGCTGTCGGAAATATAGATCCCCTCGGCCGGAATGAAGTCGCGCTCATAGCGGTAGCTGTACGCGTCGTGGTCGTAGACGAACTGAGTCACATACGAAAGGGGCGCAGCCGCGATGCCCTGCTCTTTCGCCGCGATGTTCACATCGGGCAGGTCGAAGCGCGTATAGACCAGCATTTTGTAGGGCTTGTCGGAGGCGCCGTTGTATTTTTCATCGAATGTGACGTTTTCGTTCCTGTAGTGGTCGAGGTATACGCGTATGGTCACATGCTCCCCGGGCTCGAGCGCGGGGATGTATACGCAGGCGGTCTTATAGACGTCGAAGCTGTTGCCCGAGCTGAAGAACAGCTCGCCCGGACGGGTCGCGCGCGTCGCGGAATAGTTGCACACGAACACATCCACATACGCGGGGGCGTAGAGCTTCGACGTATCCAGGCGCAGGAAGCCCACGTTGAGCGGGTTCTGCATCTGTGCAATCAGGGCGTTTTCCAGCTCGTTCGTCAAATCCTGGGCGACCTGTTCGCGCACCTGTTCGGTGATTTCCTGCGCGGCGGGGCTGTCCGCCGGCACGCCCGCGCTCCGGAGCGCTTCATCGACGGCGACCTTCATGACGTAGTCTATCCCGCCCTCGGCGAGCTGGTCGATGTTGGGCAGGCTCGGCGGCAGGCCGATGGAGGCGAGACCGTAGTCGATGGCATAGGCGGCGGCCTTCTTCAAAAAGCCGCGCGCGTCGTCCCCGATGAGCGGAATGTAGTCCACGAGCGACACCACGGAGGCTTTGGCGTCGGCATAGGCGTTCGCCACGGAGGTGTAGATGGACTTGAGCAGGTCGAAAAACCGTTCCCAGAAGCCCGGCTCCCCTTTCACATAGCGGATGACCGCGCCGGGCGGCAGCTTCTCATCTAGGAGCGCCTGGTACTCTTCGAGCGTCAGGCCGTACGTCATGTATGTATAGCAGCTCGGCACCACGACTTTGCCGTTCTGCGTGAGGGAGAAGGTCATTTCGCTGGCCTCGACATGACGCGTCACCTCGAAATACTCGTCGTAATCCGAATGCTGCCATTTGATGGGATTATATTGGACGAACTGCACATAGGGGATGTCGGATCGGACCGTGATTTGCCTGACCTCGTTCTTTGAAGCATCCGTGGCGCGAAAAGCGATCGTGACGGTTTCCGAAGGGTAGGGGTGCAACACGGACGGATTCGTCTTGTCCGGCACGTAGAAGATCGCGCGCACATAATAGTAGATTCCGCCCATGGCTTCCAGCTCCGCCTCGGTCGGCACGAACTGGTCGTATTCAATCCCGTGGCCGGAGGTGGAATAATAAACGGAGCCGTACTCGTCATTCCTGGCGATGTCCGGCGCGGTGTCGAGGTAGCTGTACACAAGCCCTGCCGGCGCGGCGAGGCCCAACAGCGTGCCGCCGCTGAAAGGCGACGTCGCGACCTGAAGCTCTACTTGTACCGCGTGGCTGATGATATAGGATCCGGCGCCCTTTTCCCCCTCGGGCACGGCGCCGAGCGCGTCGCTGATGGCGCCGTTGAGCGTGTCTACGGCGTCCTCGATGCCCGAAACGACATCCGTCATCTCTCCCGCGTACGGGCCGTCCGTCCCCATGAAGCGCAAATACTCGGCGTCGTCCCCAAGATCGCGGTTCAGGACGGCGGGCGCGACGCGCTCCCACCGATGCTCCCAATAATAGGGAACATAGAGCTGAAGCTGTATGTTCGGCTCCCGCTCCATGGAGGCGCCGAACGCGCCCGGGATGATCTCTGCCGCGCCGTACTGGAAATAGATGCCGCCTCCCGGGTCGCCGATGGGCTCCCCGCCCGCGTCGAGCGCGAACACGCGAAGATAGAATGAATAGACGCTGCGCGCGGAGAGATAGATATTATCCTCATCCCCGGCGGATGGTTCGGCGAGCGCGTCGCAGACAGCCTTCATGTCCACGGGGAATTCGCCGCCGAGCGCGGGATCGACCTCCCCTTCCGCGACGACGCCCTGCTCCGCGCCGAAGCTTTCCGCCGTGCCCCAGAACGGGCTGACCGAAAGCTGCCAGACGAGCTTCGCCGCGCCCTGGGCGCTGTTCTCAGCCTTGAACCAGACCTCCTCGCACAGCGCGCTGTTGATGCGCATGCCTTCCGCGTTTGTATAGCGCACCTGCGGGTCGACGTAATCCGCGATGATCGTGGGCGCGGGCTCCGGCGCTTGGACGACCGCGAACGGCTTCGTGTCGGCAAAGCCGTAATCCATGCCATCGAGCGTGCCCGTCACGCGCAGCACGCACGCGCCGCACGCTTTTTCGGGCAGCGTCACGGCATAGCTTTTTTCGCTCAGGCCGGAGGCGAGCTTTTCAAAGCTCGAGCCGCCGTCCGTGCTGATGGATACTGTGTAAAGAAGCTTCCGCCCGCCCGTATATTCCCACGTAAGCTCGAACGCGCGGCCCGTGAAGCCAGGGTCGGGCGGGGCGGGGGAGGTGATGTACAAATCGGGCAGGTCGAGGCCGGGAAAGCTCACGCTCGGCTCGAGGCCGGGGAATAAGCCGCCGGGGTTGAGGGTAGCCGAGGGCGCGGGCGTTGGCTCCGGCGTCGGGCTGGCCGCGGGCGGCACGCTGAAGACGGGGTATTCCGCCTCAATGTCCTGCGGCCGCGCCTCGCCCGGGCGGTTGCCGAGGGTTGAGATGGATACGCTGACCCGTTCGTCCAGCACCGGGTGTGCCGGATCCTGCGCGGGGTCGTACGCATCGTACAGCTCCTCGTCCGTGAGCGCCGCAGGCGTAACGATCTCGGCGACATTCTTCTCTTCAGCGGCATCGGTCGATGAGGGTGGCTTGCCCTTTTTGAATACGACGAAGATCAGCAGCAGCGCGATGAAGATCAGCAGCGCGAGTGCGAGTGCGATCAGAAGAAAGGTTTGGCGTTTTTTTGCGGTGTCCATAGGCATCCCTCTTTGGAAAGATCGGCAGTTTTAGGAGCAATCGATGGGTTACAAATCATTGTATCACGCTTTATGGCAGAGGAACAGGCGAAAGTGCGCGGTTCTTCGCGCTTGCTGCAAAAATTCAAGCAGGTGAACAGGTTTCCGCCAAAGAGCTTCAAAGGGGAAGCGTCAACCTCCGCAAGAGCGTTTTGGCCCGGCTTAGACCGCCCGACAGCGAATTGCCGATGCTTTCGGATTTGCAGTATGATGCCTTTCCGGGATATTGGATTTACGGTAAATCAAGGTTGTTATTTTTCACAGAGCCGGGTATAATTTGATTAGAATCAACGCTCGATGAGCTTTGGATCGCCGGGGACGTCATGTCCTGGGCCCCACCCGCCAAAGGCGTTGGTTTTGTTTTTGTGTCGAGATTGATATTCTGTTCAGAACGCGGTATACTACCGTTAGGAGCTATGTCAGATCGCGTTTCGGACGTATTAGCACTCGGGGCTTTTGCATCGGGAGTCTGAAAAGCTCCGTTTTTGTTTTTCGAGCTTAAATCGAGATTGATTTTTGGCAGGGAATCGGGTAAACTATTAATAGGAGCTTTGTAGGGTGTCGTTTCGGACGTACTATTTCCCGGGGTTTTTACATCGGGCGCCCAAACAGCTCCTTTGTTATTTTTATACGCACTTGTTACCCGCAGCGTTTTAGCTCTTGCATCTGGTACTGCCTCCGAAATATAATAGAACCCATCTATCCTTTTCACCATTGTGACCAGTGGAGCAGGCTTGCCGAGTCTATCGTAGTACTTCTTACTATATACGGGGTTGCCGCTTTTGTCTCTCACGAGATCAATGGCGTCATAGTTCTGGGCAACATACCCAATCCGTGCAATATCAGATGCATCTGTCATGCTGTGATCGGCTGTTCCATTCGTTCTATGTCCTGCCTCGATATGCTGAAATACCATTAGCATTTATTCTTTGCACATATCCACTCGCATCAATGCCCGTCAGCCTCGATGTCGCTTTTTAACCGCATATCAACGTTAGCAACATCTATCTCAGTTTTAGCAGGCAGAGTTTCTGCCCTATACTGGTTGACAGCCTCAATATGAAGGGCCTGATATAGTAATCTAGTTGAATTGATGGGAAATATCTGATTTGAAAAGGAACTTAATCTTTGACTTTCAATTTTGATTTACCGGGACCATGAGGATTATACGAAACTACTTGCTGGCATCTATATTTACCTAACTTCTCAAATCTATCAACGGGTAAAATAGCGTGAAATGAAGGGATTCCGAGGTCATCAGGTCGATTCCGGAAATCCTTTTTCTATTGACCGCAATCGTTTATAAATGCACCGTTGCCGGAGTAGCCTCTTGGCCGCCTTTGAAATGCACCTCCGGCAGCAGAACCAACGCGGACAATTAAAAGGTATAAGAAATTATAAGGTTGCACGAATCACGGGAAACACAACCCCAGCATCCGAAGCGGCGGCGGCAAAATATCCTGCCGCTATTGACGTGCCGTTTTAATTGTTCTATAATGTTCTATGTAATCGATCGTACGCCCTCTTCCCCGCGTGAATCTGCGGGGCCGCAACCCGGATCCGGACAACTGGACTTGTTCCCATGCGAACCAACGCCGCGCCGCTTCGGCTTTTTCCGGAAAAGGCCGAAGCGGGGACGTCGCGCCGGTGGGAAGGAACCCAAGCGACACATCTGAACGAACGGCAAAAATCAGGAGGGTAAAAATGGAAAAAACCAAGAAAATCAGCAAGATGGCTCTCTATCTAGTGCCTTTGGGCATCGCGGTCAACTTCGTATGCGGCCAGATCGTCATGCTGCTCAAGCTGCCGCTCTATCTGGACGCTGTGGGCACGATGATCGTTGGCGCGCTGTGCGGGCCCATCTACAGCATCGCCACGGCGCTCCTGACAGGCCTGCTGCTGAGCATCACGTATCCGTCGAACCTGTTCTACCTGGGCAACTACTTCATGGTCGGCCTGACCGCGGGCCTGTTTGCGGGCTGGGGATATTTCAAGAACATCTGGAAGGCGGCCATTTACGGCCTGATCATCGGCGTGATCTGCGGCGTGTGCGGGTCGATCGTCACGGTCGCGGTTTACGGCGGCTATACGGCGAGCCCCACCGGCATCATCACCGGCTTCATCGTGAAGACCTTCAACCTGGGCCTGTTCCCGGCGAATACGATTTCCGAATGCTTCTCCGACATCATCGACAAGATCCCATCCGCGATCTTCACGTTCCTAATCGTCCGGGCGATCCCGAACCGTTTTCTGCTCAAGCTCCCGTACGGGGATAAGTATATCAGGCAGAACGCGGCCAAGACCGCCGCGAAATAGCGCACCCGAGACATAGGGCGGGCCGTCCGGAAAAAGTTTCCGGACGGCCCGCCGAAAAGGGAAATATGACAAAAGAAGAATTTATCGATTCCTACCGCCGGCCAAAGCTGCGCGGCAACTTCATACTGGATCTGAACCCGTTTACGAAGCTGAATTTCGCGTTCGTCATCTTCCTCGCGGCGGCGCTGATGGGCGCGTATTGGACGCGGCTGGGGGCGATCCTCATCTGCTGCGCCTGCACGAGGCTTGCCGGGAAGGAGATCTTCAGGAAGTTCTTTTCGCTCTACAGCAAAGTCTTCCTGCTCCTGTTTCTGTTTCTGGTCGCGCTCAACTCCGCTTTCCGCACCGGGGACACGGTCTATTGGGAATGGTGGATCATCACGCTCACGAAGGAGGGCTTCCTGTACGGACTGGCGATGGCCCTGCTCATCACCGAAATCTGCGGCGCGATCATGGCGTTTTATAGTGTGACGCCTCTCAAGGACATCATGTATGCCTCCGAGGCCGTCGGCGCGTCGAAGTCCTTTTCCTATATCATGCTGGCCTCCATGCAGAGCGTGATCGATCTGGGAAAAACGGCCGAGAAGATCATGGAATCACAGAGCGCGCGCGGCGTCGAGACGACGGGGAGCCTGAGGGTCCGCTTCAAAGCGCTGGTTCCGATCTTGTTCCCGCTCCTGCTCAGCTCGATCGCTGCTACGGAAGAAAAGACCGTGGCGATGGAGACCCGCGCGTTCGCCTCGAAGATGAAGCCCACGCATCTGTACGAACTGCGAAGGATGCCCGCTCCGGAGAAGGCCGCGAACGTCGCGGCGATCGCCCTGCTCGCCGCGGGCGTCGTATGGAGGTTCGCGCTATGATCAGCGTCAGTTTGAAAAACATCTGCTATCAATATCCCCTGACGGACGGGTACGCGCTCAGGGACGTCAGCTTCGATTTTGAAGAGGGGCGTTTCTACGGGATCATCGGCCCGAACGGGGGCGGGAAGACGACGCTGTGCAGCCTCGTGAAAGGACTGATTCCCAGCTTCTACCTGGGCGAGTTGACCGGCGAAGTGGACATCTGCGGCAAGCCTATGCGCGAGTGGGAAGAAAGCGAGCTGTGCGCGAAGATCGGGTATATTTTCCAGAACCCCTTTACGCAAATAAGCGGCATTAAGGATACCGTGCTCGAGGAGATCGTGATCGGCCTCGAGAACATGGGGATCCCGAAGGAAGCGATGCTCGAGCGCGCGGTCGAGGTCGTGAAGCTGGTCGATATTTACGACCTGATCGACAAGAACCCCAACGAGCTTTCGGGGGGCCAGCGCCAGCGCGTCGCTTTCGCGGCGATCCTCGCGATGGATACGGACATCTATGTGATCGATGAGCCGACCTCCCAGCTCGACCCGGAGGGAACGGAGAGCGTGTTCAAAATCATCGCCGCGCTCAAGGCCCGGAAGAAGACCGTCATACTCGTCGAGCACAAGATCGAGCTGATGGCCGAATACGCCGACGAGATCCTCGTCATGAAGGACGGGCGGATCATACGGCACGGCTCCACGCGCGAGGTGCTCGCGGACGAAACGCTCATCCGCGAGAATGTGAGCGTCCCGAGGACCGTGCTCTTCGGCCGTGAGATGGCCAAGGCCGGGAAGCCGCTTTCGACGATACCCGTCACGCTGGACGAGGCGTACCTGGCGGTCATGGAAAGGATGGGGAAAGCATGAACCAAATTGAGCTGAGGAACGCTTCCTTTTCCTATCCAAACGGGACGCTCGCCAACGAGGACCTGAACCTGATCGTCCGCGAGGGGGAGCGCGTGGCCGTCATCGGGCAGAACGGCGCGGGGAAGACCACGGCGGTCAAGCTGATGAACGGCCTCAACAAGCCGACGAAGGGCGACGTGTTCGTCAACGGCATCAACACGCGGGAGCGAACGACGGCCCAGATCTCCTCCATGGTGGGGTATGTGTTCCAGAACCCGGATGACCAGATTTTCAAATCGACCGTGCGCGACGAGGTCGAATTCTGGATGCGCTACAAACAACTGCCCGAGGGTGAGGTGGAACGGCGCACATGCAGGGCAGTGGAGCTGAGCGGCATTGGGGAATACTTCGATAAAAACCCGTACGAGATCCCCTATACGGCCAAGAAGTTCGTTTCGATCGCCTCCGTGCTGGTGGCGGAGACGCCGTACCTCATCCTCGACGAGCCGACCGCCGGGCAGGACGCGGTCGGCGTGGAGCGCCTCGCGCGTCTCATGGACGCGCTTGAAAAGGAGGGCAGGGCGGTCGTTACGATCACGCACGACATGGAATTCGTCGCGGACTTCTTCGGGCGTGTGGTCGTGATGGCGGATAAGCACATCATCGCCGACGGCGCCCCACGGGAGATCTTTGCGGCCGACGGCATCCTTGAAAAGGCGCGCGTCCTCAAGCCCCAGCTCGCGCGGCTTTCCGAGAGGCTGGGATATGGGATCGCGCTTGCAAACGAAGAATTGATCGATAAACTCAATTGACGACGGGGAGCGGTATGGTTCAAAAAAAGGATTTTTTATCGTTGTTTCGCGTGCAAAAACCCGTGCTCGGGATGCTGCACCTGATGGGGGAGGACCGGGCGGACGTCCTGCGGCGCGCCTATGCGGAAGCGGACATCATGCTCCGCAACGGCGTAAGCGCCGTGATCGTCGAGAACTATTTCGGCACGGCCGACGACGCGCGTGCCGTTTTGCAGGCGTTCATGCAGGACCATGTTCCTTTTGTATATGGGGTGAATATCCTGCACGACGACGTGGAGAATTTTCGTACAGCCATGGAGTACGGGGCGGCGTTCTTGCAGCTCGATTCTGTCGCCGGGCACCTCGCGCCCGATAGGGACGATGCCTTCGGCGCGTTTCTGGAGCAAAGCCGCGCGCAGTACGGGGGCTTCGTCATCGGCGGCGTGCGGTTTAAGTACCAGCCGCACAATTCCGGGAGGAGCCTCGAGGAGGATCTTCGGATCGGCATGGGCCGCTGCGACGCGATCGCCGTCACGGGCAACGGCACGGGTATGATGACGCCCGTGGATAAGATACGGGAATTCCGCTTCATCGCCGGGGATTTCCCGCTCATCGTAGCGGCCGGGGTCACGCCCGAGAGCTGCTCTGCGCAATTCGCCTACGCGGACGCGGCAATCGTAGGCAGCTACTTCAAGGATACCTATCAGGATATGGGCGAAGTCGATGCGAACCATGTGCGCGCGTTCATGGAAGCCGTCGAACTCTGCCGCCAGGGAAAAGGGGGACAGCCATGAGTGCGATGACAACGCTTGAGGCCGGGGAGATCGCGGACGTCGATTTTTCCCCATTCGGCTTCGTATACCATATGGAAGCGGGTGGAAAGAATACGGGCGGCGTGCGCTTTGCTTCCGGGGACGGATGGGAGGATGCGCATACGGCCTTTCCCCTGCTGGATACCTCGGGGAGTCTAGGATATACGCTTGGAACGAGCACGCCGTTCGTTCTAAGGGAGATGGAGCGGCATCTGCATACGCAGGAGGCGCTGTTCCCCATAGATCAGCCGATCGTGTTCTGCGTTGCGCGCGCGGGTGAAAGCGCGCCGAGATTGGAGGACGTCCTGCCCGTCATCCTGAGGCCGGGCTATGTCGCGGTTTTGCACCGCGCGACGTGGCATTCCTCCGCACATGGTTTATTCTCTGAAACACATTACCACTGGATGGCCCTTTCGTACGCGAACGAGCCCACGGTATGGATGGACCTCGCAGACGGACCGGCGCGGGTCGTCACAAAGGAGCGCGTATGAAGGACGGAACCTGCGTGTTTATCGGCGACGTGGCGCTGGACGAGTACTATTCCGTGGAGCGTTTCCCGAAGCTGGCTGAGAAGGTCATGACCCGGCAGCTCGAACCCCAAATGGGGGGCATGATCGCCAACGCGGCCTGCGTATACGCGAGCTGCGGCGCGCGGACGCGCTTCCTTGGATTATTGAATCCAAGGGACAGGAAACTGTGCGACGACCTCGAGCGGGCCTCGATCGACACGAGCTTGACCGTATATGACGCATCCCTGCCGGACTCGAAATGCATGATCTTCCTTGCGGAGGGCGAGCATGTCGTGTTTATCATCGACATGGGCGTCGAGCGCTTCCCCATCACGCGCGAGATCCAGCGGGAGCTGTGCAAGGCGGAAATCGTCTATTCGTTTTTCGCCGAGCTGATGCGCCTTCGCCTGGAGGACAAAGGCCCGCTCGAACTCGTCCGGGAATGGCATGAGAACGGCGTAACGCTCGTGTGCGATACGGATGTGGATAAGCTTTCCGACGAAGAGAAGGCGCTCTTGCCTTATACGGAGATCCTGTTCATGAACCAGGTCGGTTTCGAGGGCCAGCGGGACGGCCGCACCGGGGAAGAAACCGCCGCATATTTACTTGGCCTCGGCCTGAACATGCTCGTGGTGACGCGCGCCGAGAACGGCTGCGACGTCTATACGAAAGGGGAGAAATTCCATATGCCGGGCGTCCCGTGCGAGGTCGTCGACGTGACCGGCGCGGGCGATACCTTCTGCAGTTCCTTTACGTTCCTGTACGCGAAAACGGGGGACGCGCGGCTTGCCGCAGAGTACGCTAATTATGCGGCCTCCCGCTCCGTGACGCGCATGGGCGCGCGGGGAGGCGCGGCGGGGATGGAGGCCGTCTTCGATTATATGCGCCAAAACGGGCGGGATCCGGCCGCCTTTATCGAGGCCGTCGCGCGCTAGAAGCGGCATTCCGCTTTACAAAACCGTCTTGCGGCGATTATGATAGTGATTGATATGCGGCCCTTTGTGCGAGCCGTTACTTTTGACCGGGAGCGTCATCATGAAGCTATTGGATCCGAACAGCCCGATTCCCCTCTATGTCCAGCTTGCAAACGTCATCCGCGGACAGATCGAAGACGGCACGCTGACCTACGGCGACCAGCTCATGCCTGAAATCGCCCTGAGCGAGCATTACGGCGTAGGGCGTATCACGACTCGCAAGGCGATTGAGCTCCTGGTAAGCGAACACGCGCTGTACCGACAGCAGGGGAAGGGGACCTACGTCGCATATCCCGATTTCGACGAAAAGAGCTGCGTGCAGTCGAGGAGCTTTACCGCGGCGTCCATCAAATCCAACGAGAGACCCTCCACGCGGATACTCGGCATGGAAATCGTACGCGTGGACGAAGAGACCCGCGGCCGCTTTTATATGATGGACGAGGAGCGCCTGATTCGCATCGTCCGCATCCGGCATGTCGAGGAGAAACCCGTCATATATGAGACGGACTACCTCCCCTTGCGCTACGAGCCCATCCTGAAGCTGGATTTGAACAACCGCTCGCTGTACGGCGTCATGAACAGCAGGTTTAAGGTCCTCATCACGGATTTTTACGATACCTTCGGCCTCTCTCTCGCGCGCGGCGAGGTCGCTGCACATCTCCATGTGGAGGAAGGGTATCCTCTGCTCCAGGTTTCCCAGACCGTTTTCAACGGCGGCAGGGAGGTCGTCTACTTCAACGAGCAGTTGATCATAGCGGAATCCTATGATTATACAGTGAAATCGTTCTTATAAACCCTATAAAGGGACCGTTATATTGGCGAACCGGGTCGGCTAAAAAGACCTGGCGCGACTTACATCCTTTTTATTGATATCGGTATAATACTTTTGCTTGACCCAAGTAGAGGACAGGGCCACGCCGGAGGGCGACCCGAGCGCCGCGTGGGGTTTGCGGAACCGGACGGGGCGGATATATGCCGCTCAGCGCCGCTTTGATATTAGGCAGTCAGTAATAAAATACATACCCTTGAACGAAACGTTTTTTATAGCATGCGCGCGAGTGCCAGCGCTGCCTCAAGACAGCCCGGAGACAGCCGGGCCTCGCCGACACTTGAAATCCCGTGATATATGAAGTGCCTCAGATTTGCGATCCCGAGGCAGCCCTGCCCGTTTGGCGGGCAGTGTTAAGAAATCATAACTTGCATTGGTTCCGGCGGCATTATATGATATCTAAAATAAACGAACAGTTTCAGGCATTTTTTCGACAATTATACACAAAGCGCTCACATATGAACACAGCCCGCAAGGCAGGTCAATCGGAAGGAAAGCGGAAAGCGGAAAATCCGGTGGTTTCCCTTGCATAGGCTATGGAATAAAGCAAAGAGGACGGAACCGGAATGAACCGGAGGAAACAGCTGCTTGCGGCGCTGCTGTGCGCCGCGATGGCGTGCGCCAGCACGGCGGGTCTCGCAGAGGGCGGGGAGACGGCCGCGCAAGCGGAAACGGAGGCGCCGGGCATGCCGGAACTCACGCATGCGGGTATGGCGCTGCTCTATGAGGAAAGCACGGATACCATCCTCTATGCGCGCGACGAGGTGAAGAAAAACGCGCCCGCCAGCATGACCAAGGTGATGACGGCCATGCTCGTGCTGGAATACGACCCGGAGCTTTCCGGAAAAACGGTCGTGCCGCCGGAGGCGCTCGAAAGCGAATACTGCTGGTGGATCGATGACTACCATTTGGAGGCGGGGGAGGAAGTCAGCGTTCTCGATCTCATGAAATATCTGCTGATCGCCTCGGGCAACGAGGCTGCGGTGGCGCTCGCGTTCTATGTGGCCGGGGATTATTACGCCTTCGTGGACATGATGAACGAGAAGGCGGCGGAGTTGGACATGACGGAAACCTACTATGCCGACGCGCACGGCCTTTCCTCGAAGTCCGCCATCAGCGCGCGGGATATGCTCACCCTGAGCCGCTACGCGATGCGAAACGACATCTTCCGCTCGATCGTCGGCATGAAGCAGGGCTTCCTGCCGATTTCCAACATGCGCAGCAGGCCTTACCGGTACAGAACGACCAACCGCGTGATGGACCCGCTCGAAGACAAGGCCTATGAATGGCCGTACGCCGACGAGATCGTCGGCATCAAGACGGGTTCCACCAGCGCGGCGGGCTACAACCTCTCCTGCTGCATGGAAACGGGGGAGCTTACCTTTTACAGCGTCGTGATGCATTGCATCCCTACGCGTGCTGGTTCCAATTTGGTCTATGGGCATTATACCTCGAGCATAGAGCTGTTGAGCTGGGCGCACAGCTTCCACAAGCAGGGCTTTGCCGCGGGGACGCTCGCGGCCACGGCGCGCACCAGGGGCAGCTTTGCCGCTAATGTGGAGCTTGTGACCGAGGAGGATGCGTATATCCTCGTGCAGGAGGGGAAGGCGTTCGAGCCGGAAATCGCGCTCTATGAAATCGGCGGCGCGGTCAAGGGGGGCGACGTGCTCGGCACGCTCACGCTGCGGGATGAATTCGGCAACGTGCGGGAAACGGCGCTCGTCGCGGCGGCGGATGCGGCGACGAACCCCGTCCCGGCCGGGCTCCTCATCGGCGCGGGCGCGCTGATTGCGGCGGCGGTCGTTGTATTCGCAGTGCGCGCCGCGAAAGGCAAGCGCGCCGGCGTATCCCAGGAAAGGGGGGGAAACGTAGTGGAGTAACAATATTTAGGGATGGGAAGCTGCGCGGATCATATCCATGGAAGCGAAATTGTTGACAACGCCGTTATATACAACTATATTAGTATATAGAAACGCTTCTATTGTGTGGAAGATAAATTGTAAGTGATCATATGTTTTTCAGATCGGCAATGATGCCCTTCCTGTGTTCTGAGGTATTGTTATTTTTATATGATTTTTTGTTTAGGAGTAGCCTGTAAATGCCAGCTATATTGCTGTCTCTGAAAAATGTTTGGAAAAAGGCCGCCATCCTTTGCGTTGCCGGCATCGCGCTTGCGGGCGTTCGCAAGGCGACCGCCGGTTCGGCGGACGGCATGTTCTTTTCGGATATGCTCTTCACGGTCGGTTCCGTGTTCCTCTGCTTCGGCGTCGGCGGGCTGGTGAAAAACCTGGGCGCATTCAACAGTCTGAAATACGGCACCAAATGCCTCATCAACATGTTCCGCAACAAGCGGCAGGAACCGTCCGACAAGATGGCGGGAGGTTACCTCGAATACGTTAAGTCCAGGCCCAAGTCCAAGGATGTGCCTTGGATGATGGGCTTTGCCGCCGTTTTTTTGAGTTTATCCGTGCTGACGTCGCTATCGGCGTTTTAGCATAGGGCGCGCCGGGATCTTCGTCCGAAAGGGACAAGGCGGTGCGCTCGGACGTTTTAGGTCGTAAAGAACCATTGTTTCTATTTTCGGGGTGTCAACCCGAAATTAAAAAGGAGGATACACAATGAAGAAACTCATAGCCCTTCTGTTGGCGGTTGTGCTCGTTGCCGGCGCGTTAGGCGCATGCAAGCAGGCCACGACACCGGACAACACCGATCAGCCCGAGCCCGCCGCAACCACCCCTCAACCGGAAACCACCGACCCCGTCGCTCCGGCCGCTGAAAAGGTGCACCGCACCTACATGACCAGCGAATGCCCGATCCTCAACGGCCACGATTCCGTTGAGTCAACGCTCCAGACGCCGCACGACTACTGCTCTTCTCCGCTCTATCGCCGCTATCCCACCGCGGATGGGAAGGGATTTGAGTACATCGGCGACCTGGCGGCGGAACTGCCCATCCAGATCGACGAGCACAACTGGCAGATCAAGATCCGTCCGGAAGCCTGCTGGCAGAACGGCGATCCCATCAATGCCGACACGTTCATGTATTCCTTCAAGATGCAGCTCGACCCGATACTCGCCAATCAGATGGCGGATTTCCTTTCCAGCGCCAGCATCACCATCCTGAACGCCAAGGATTACTCCCTGCAAGGGACCGCCAACACCGTGTCCTGGGATGACGTAGGCATCAAGAAGATCGACGAGTATACCATCCAGATCACCACCGTCGACGTCAACACCCAGTCACAGGTTTGCTCGCAATTCACGGATCGCTCCTGCTTCCCGGTGTACGAGCCCTACTATGAGGCCGGCATGAACGATACGCGCACCGCAACCACGTACGGTACCACCCTGGACAACTGGATGGGTTGCGGCCCGTATTATTTCGACACCTGGGAGTTTGACTCCATGCACGTTTATACGAAGAACCCGGACCACTGGCTCGCCGACCTGTTCCACTATGACCGCGTCGAAGTCCGCATCATCCCCGAGATGAACGCCCGCGTCGAGCTCTGGGAGCAGGGCCTGCTCAACGACTTCCTGCCCGACGCCAACACCATTGAGACCTACATCGACGACCCGCGCATGGTCTCCTACCCCACCAACGCGGTCTACCACATCGACATCAACTGCAAGAACCCGAACAACCCGCTGAGCGGCTCCGTCGCTTATCGCAAGGCGCTGTATCATGCGATGAACCGCGAGGTCATCGCGAGGGATATCTTCGGCTACATGGAGCCGACCGGAACCTATGTCAGCGGTCAGGCCGGTATCCTTAGCGAAACCAAGCTCACCTATCGCGAGTCCGAGTACGGCAAGGCCGTCACCGCCCTGGTCGAATCCTGGGGCCCGTATGGCTATAATCCCGAGCTTGCCCTCGAATACTTCAACCAAGCTTGCGCGGAATGCGGCGTCGGCGCCGACGAGGTCATCACCCTCGTGCTGGCCGTCGGCGATTCCGATACCGCCTGGCAGGCGACGGCCGAGTACCTCAAGGAGGAGTTCCCGAAGATCTTCGGCGACCGCCTTGAGATCGAGATCGTGACCAGTCCCCTGAGCGCCACCGAGTTCAAGAAGACCGGCGACGACAAGTGGGACCTCAGCCCGAACGATTGGTCCCGCACCGCCGCGCGCATCTATCCGTATCAGGTCTTCTACTACTATCTGACCAGCTACGGCACCTCCCCCAACAACTACTTCGTGCAGGAGTTCGACGACCAGTTTGCCTTGTGCGATTCCCCCGAGGTGAAGGCCGATTACACCAGGATGCTTCAGGAGACGCAGAAGCTCGAGGAGATCTATCTCGAGTATGTGATCCACATCCCGATGGTCCAGGACGTCGCTTACCAGATGTTCGCCGATCATCTGAAGCTGCCGGTCGAGACCTACATACCGGGCTTCGGCTGGGGCACCATTTACGGCGATATCATCACAGAGTAACGCCGCATATGGGCTGCTAAACAACGCGTATATCGGAAAGGGTGTGTTGCCGCCTTGCGCCAGCACACCCTGTACTAAGAACAAATCTTGCCGAAAGATCGGACACGCTTCGGCCCGCGATTTTTTGGAAAAAGACGGGAGGATGTAATGTTCAAGTACCTTCTGGGACGAATCGGCGCGATGCTGCTGACTCTGTTCCTGATCATGACGCTGTCGTTCTGGATCATTCGTTTGATGCCTACGAGCATTTTCGAAAATCCCGAGGTCTCCCCGGAGATCCAAAGGATACTCGAGGCGGAGATGCATCTGGATAAGCCCATGGTCGTCCAATACTATCATTTTGTAAAAGACATGGTCACGGAGGGAGACTTCGGGACATCCGTCAAAGTTCGTCCCGGCATGGACGTTTTTGCGATTCTGTCCTCGAGGATCCCGCCGACCGTGATGCTGAATATCGTCTCCCTTTTAATATCCATTCCCCTCGGGATCATCGTGGGCACGATCGCCGCGCTCAGGCGCAACAAGTTGGCGGATAATGTCATATCGTTTTTGATCGTAATATTCATATCTGTGCCTTCGTTCGTGTTCGCTTCGCTGATGCAATATCTGCTCACGTTCAAGTGGCCGTTGTTTCCGACGCTGTATGATTCGACCACGGCTTCCCTCGCCGTCATGTTCCATTCACTGGCGCTGCCCATCATCGCCCTCGCGCTGGGGCCCATCGCGACGATCGCGCGGTATCTGCGCGGCGAGCTCATCGAGACGCTCTCCTCCGAATATCTGCTGCTCGCCCGTACCAAGGGCCTGACGCGGGCGCAGGCGACGGTGCGCCACGCGTTCCGCAACTCGCTCGTGCCGATCGCTAATACAATCATCCCCATGATCACGGGCATTATGGGCGGATCCCTCGTCGTCGAAAAGATGTTCGCGGTTCCGGGCATGGGCGGCCAGTTGATCGATTCCATAATTGCCGGCGACCATTTCCTCACGGTCGCGCTGCTCATTTTCTATTCAGTTATATCTCTGGTTACAATCCTTATCGTGGATATCTCGTACGGGATCATCGATCCTCGCATAAGGGTGGGAGGCGGAAAATCATGATGGATAAAAATCAAAACCAGCCGGAAGAAATACTCAACCTGCCCGATTCCGATTTCGAAATCGTACAGGTTGGGGAGATCAAGGACGAGAAGTTTAAAACCAAGCCCATCGGCTTTTACATGGATGCGGTGCTGCGCTTAAGCAAGAGTAAGATTTCGCTCTTTTCCTTCTGGTGCATACTCGCCGTCATATTGCTCGCTCTCATCGTGCCGAACATAACGGGTTATTCCTATACCGAGCAGAACGTCGGGCAAAAGAACCTGCCCCCTAAGATCCCCTATCTTGAAAACATCGGCATTGCCGACGGAAGCCGCCTGCTCACCAACCGCAAGAAGAGCAGCCTTGAGGACACGACCCGCTTCCCCGAGGGCTCGATCATCGAGATCGTCAGGGAGTACGAGGCCAAAGGCGTCGCGGTCGTCGACGTCAAGGTGGATTACTACGTCTACTCCGGAGTTGAGGAGGGCGTGTATCACTGGTTCGGGACGGATTATCTGGGCCGCGACCTGTGCACGAGGCTTTTCAGGGGCGCGCGCATATCGCTGATGATCGCATTCCTCGCGGTGATCACCAACGTGATCATCGGCGTCATCTATGGCTCCGTTGCGGGCTACTACGGCGGCAAGGTGGATATGATACTTACGCACTTCGCGGAGGTATTGGACGGGTTGCCCTATATCGTGGTGACGATTCTGTTTATGATACTGCTCGGGTCCGGCATGCTCTCGATCATCCTCGCCCTAACGGTTACGGGCTGGATCGGGACGGCCCGCCTGATTCGCGCGCAGTTCTACCGCTTCAAGGGCCGCGAGTATGTGCTCGCCGCGCGCACGCTGGGCGTGCCGGACAGAAAGCTGATCTTCCGGCACATTTTCCCCAACACCATCGGGCCGCTCATCACCAGGGCGATGATCGCCATACCGGGCGCGATATTCTCCGAGTCCTTCCTCGCCTATATCGGCCTTGGCATCAAGCCGCCGAACCCTTCGATCGGCGTGCTGCTGTCCGACGGGCAGAGCGTGCTGCTCCAATATCCGTATCAAACGCTTTTCCCGGCGATCCTGATCTCCGTGCTGATGGTCGCCTTCAACCTTTTCTCGAACGGCCTGAGGGACGCCCTCGATCCGACGAGACGCGGAGAGGAGTGATCGTATGGCAATCAATCAGAACGAAACCATTCTCAAGGTCGAGGATCTGCGGATTTCCTTCAAGGCATACGGCGGCCTGGTTCAGGCGGTCCGCGGCGTCAACTTTGACCTCAAGCGCGGCGAAACGGTCGCCATCGTGGGCGAATCCGGCTCCGGAAAGTCCGTGAGCATCAAGGCGGTCATGGGAATACTCCCGCCGAACGCCGTCATCGAATCCGGAAAAGTCGAGTACGGCGGCATGGACCTTGCCAAGGTCAGCGAGGAGGATTTCCATAAAATCCGAGGCAACCGGATCGGGCTGATCTTCCAGGATCCGCTTTCCGCGCTTAACCCCATCATGAAGATCGGCAAGCAGATCACCGAGGTGCTGCACCTGAACAAGAAAATGAGCAACAAGGAAGCCAAAGAGCAGGCACTCGCGCTCATGAACGCCGTGGGCATCCCCGATGCCGCGCGAAGGTTCAACCAATACCCGTTTCAGTTTTCCGGCGGCATGCGCCAGCGCATCGTCATTGCCATCGCGCTCGCGGGCAATCCGGAAATCCTGATCTGCGACGAGCCAACCACCGCGCTCGATGTGACCGTACAGGCGAAGATACTCGAATTGATCAACAAGATCAAGCAGGAGCGAAACCTTTCCGTCATCTTCATCACCCACGACCTCGGCGTCGTGGCGAACATGGCGGACCGCGTGAACGTGATGTACGCCGGCAAGATCGTCGAAACCGGCACAAGCGAGGAGATTTTCTTCAAGCCCGCGCACCCCTATACCTGGGCGCTGCTCAGTTCCATGCCCGACCTGCACACGAAGGAGCGCCTGCTGGCGATCCCCGGCACGCCGCCGAACATGATCTATCCGCCCGAGGGCGACGCGTTTGCGGCGCGAAACGCGTATGCGTTGAAGATCGACTTCGAACGGGAACCGCCCTTCTTCAAGCTCTCCGATACGCACTACGCGGCTACATGGCTTTTACACCCTAAAGCGCCCAAGGTTGAACTGCCGGAGGTGCTGCAGGCCCGCATCAAGCGAATGGAAGGGGGCGGAGCGATCCATGGCTGATTCCAAGTATCTTCTCGAGGTTGAAAACCTCTGCCAGTATTTTACGTCCGGCAGGGGCAGCAATAAACTCACGGTAAAAGCGGTCGACAACGTAAGCTTTGGTGTGAAGCCCGCCAAGACATTCGGGCTCGTGGGCGAATCCGGCTGCGGCAAGACTACGACCGGGCGCACGATCATCCGCCTGTATAACCCCACGTCCGGCGAGATCTACTTCAACGGCCGCAATATTGCGGGCAAGATGGACAACGAACTGCGAAGGTATCTGACAGACAACATCGCCATGATCTTCCAGGACCCGATCGAGTCGCTCAATCCGAGGATGACCATCGAGGAGATCGTGGGTGAGGGCTTGCGGGTGCGGGGCATGACGGATAGAACTGAGGTGCGCCGCCTCGTCCACGACGTGCTCGACAAGGTGGGCCTTACCGAGGAGCACGCAACGCGCTATCCGCACGAATTCTCGGGCGGACAGCGCCAGCGCATCGGCATTGCCCGCGCGATCATCATCAAGCCCAAGATGATCATTGCGGACGAGCCGGTCTCCGCGCTCGACGTATCGATCCAGGCGCAGGTCATCAACCTGCTTAACGACCTCAAGCAGGAGATGGGCCTGACCATGCTGTTCATCGCGCACAACCTGTCGGTCGTCAAGTATTTTTCCGATACCATTGGCGTTATGTACTACGGCCGCCTTGTAGAGGTCGCCAACAGCGACGACCTGTACGAAAAACCGCTGCATCCGTACACGCGCGCGCTGCTTTCAGCGATACCCGAGCCGAATCCGGTCACCGAACGCACGCGCCAACGGGTCGACTACGACCCCGTACGCGACCACGATTATTCCACGGAGCAGCCTTCTATGGTGGAGATCGAGAAGGATCATCTCGTGTTCTGTTCTCCTACGGAGCTTGCGCGGTACAAAAAAGAACTCGGCCTCTGAAGGATCGGCACGCCGCCGATCGTCAAAGGGACCCTCCAAGAACAGATAAGGAAAGATGCGTCTATCCTGCCGGGATAGGCTAGCATCGCATTCTGGGGTTTCTGAACTTTGCAACTGTCCATTTTATAGGGTATATTTTAATCAAGGGTGCATCCGCATTGTCCGTTTTTCGGGGTGCTGTCCAGTTAGAGTTTCATTTTCAAAGGTGGCAGTTGTTCACTAGGCTGCTTGACGTAAACCATAAACCTACGATTCCAAAAGTTGGGACACCTCATGTAAATAATGTAACCTTCTTGCCTAAAGTATACGATTCGGGTCCAATTCAATGCCGGCATAGGCACGGGCCGGCGATTCAGTGATGCGAAATTATGGGAGCGTGTTCAGCGATGCTCCATTTTGCCGAGTTGCCCGCCGGGATGCCGCTGAATATACTCCTGCACCGTCAGGTTTCGCCTTGACTGGAGGATGATGCTGAGCGCTTGTATAACAAGGGTTTCAACGGTAAAGGAATTGCGCGGAGCGCGGCCCATATCATCCCCCTCGTTTTCAGCGCGGGCGGTAATGTGGAAGTCCGCATGTTGTGCGAGCCATGAATCCGGGTTGCGGCTGACGCCGATGATCGTGCAGCCGTTGTTGGCAATTGCCGTCACGGTTGCGCGCATTTCTGTGGTTTCACCGCTGTTGGAAATGCAAATTACAACATCTCCGGCCACAAGCTGGCCGCAGGAACCATGCACAGCCTCCGTTCCATGCAGGAAATATGCGGGCGTACCGGTTGAGGAAAGCAGCGATGCGGCATAGTTGGCAAGATGGGCCGGTTTGCCGATACCCGTTATATGAAGCCTGCCTCCGGCGCGCTGGGAGCAAAGTATCAATTCGGCAGCCCGTATCAGCGCCTGCGAATCCATAGCGCTGATGCTGTTGTCTATTTCGGAGCGGACGGAATCAAGGAAGCTCGATAAATCGCGCTGCGCCTTCTCGTCCGATTCATATGTGCTAATATGGCTTTTCATTTATTTGACCTCAGATCGCCTTATCATATTCGTGCGCTCGTCATGCTTTGATAAACTGAGCATTGAGCCATTCGTCCGCAAGGGAAACCCACCGCGCCACATGCGCGTCGGCATATTCCGGAACACCACAGTTGGTTTCGCTGTTTGCAAGCGCGATGCCATGCGGGCCATTGGAGAAAACATGCATCTCGAAGCTCACCCCATGCTTTCTTAAAGAAGCCGCCATTTCAAGCGCATTTTCTACGGGCACCATATCGTCGCCGAGCGTATGGAATATAAAACACGGCGGCATATCCGGGCGCACCTGTTTGACTACGCTAAGCGCGTCGCGTTCCTGTTGCGTTGGTCTGTCGGAACCAGCCGCAATGCGGATTGTCGGTTCGTGCGCAAACTCATCCGCGGTCAGCACACCGTAGCATAGGATAACAGCGTCGGGCCGCGCGCTTATATGCGCAGCCATTGGCGGCTCCGGCAATTCGGACGCATCCCACGCTACGCCGAGCATACCGGCAAGGTGCGCTCCCGCTGAAAAACCGATTACGCTGATCTTTTGGGGATCGATGTTATACGCTTGCGCATTTTGCCGCATGTGGCGGATGGCCGCGGCCGCGTCCGCAAGTGGGGCGGGATACCTCGCTGCGGCGTTGAGCGAATAGGTTAAAATGAAGCAATTGTATCCCAAGCCAAAGAACACCCTTGCGACGGGTTCTCCCTCACGTGGAGAACACATCTCGTATCCGCCTCCGGGTATGATCAAAAGCGACGGCCGGTTATTTTTATTCGGCATATGCGGGCTTGCGAGCGCCGCCATGCACGCAAGGCGGACGGAAGGGTCGTCCTCGCGCAACGGTATCGTCCGGCTCAGCATCTCTATATACCGTCTTCGCATTTTTTGCGCCTTTCGCTATGCTGTGTCGTATCCTGTTTTCTCAGGTACATCGGGTGAAGGACATGCTTCTGCTCGAGCGGTTTGTTCTGTACGATGTCAACCAGCATATCCACCGCGCTTTCCCCCAGATGCTTGATGTCCTGTATGAGCATTGTTGGCGACACCATCAATAAATCGGAGAGCATGGAGCCGTCCGTCGTGATGAACTGGATATCGTCCGGCATACGGAGACCCAGGGTGTTCATACATTTGAGCGCATTTGCGCCGATGGTTCCGTTCCATGCAAACAGGCCGTCATAAAGTCCGGTTCTCAGATGGTTGGCGAGATCTTCCGACGAAAAAGACATTTCATCGTTGCTCTCGAGCACCGTATAGGGAATGCCTTTTGCCAGAAGCATGTCGACCAGCCCTTTCCCGCGCAGGAAAGACGTTTTAAAGTGGCTTGGGCCAAGGATACATAAAACGGACTTGACATTGCAGCGACTGAACTCCTCGCCGACCATCCGACCACCGGCATAGTTGTCCGATGCAACGGAGGGCAACTGCTCCACCGGCCTGTCAACAACGACGAGCGGCGTGTTCACGGTGGTCAGGAAACCGTCGTTTTTTCCGCAGGGCGCGATGATGATGCCGTCGATATAAATGCGCTGCATAAAATCGATTGCCGCACATTCCTTTTCCGGCATATTGCTGCTGATGGAGATGATCACGCGGTAGCCGGCTTCCTGGGCGCGCTCGTAGATTACGTCAATCAAATCTGAGAAGAAGGGATTTTTGATCTCCGACACGATCACGCCGATTGTTTTGCTCGATTTCCTCGAAAGAGCCTGCGCGGTGTAGCTCGGTTTGTAATCGAGCTCTTCAATGGTTTGCATAATGATCCGCCGCGTGTTTTCATCTACATAGCCGGTGTTATTGATTGCGCGGGATACGGTGGAACATGAAAAGCCGCTATGTTTTGCAACGTCACGAATGTTTGCCATACTGCCCTCGAATTCCCCATGCGAATTTTGACTGAAATATGAAACTGGTTCCTTAAATCCGGTTTGTTCCATATGATTATTCCACAAACTCATGTCGATGTCAATCAAAAAACACTGATAAACCTGAATTGTTGCTGTTGACAGATAATAGAGGTCATGTATATAATAGGCTCAACTGAAATATGGAACCGATACCACATCTGCGGAAAACCCTTATATAAAAAAGGAGGAAACCATGAAAAAAACGATTTGCCTGTTGTTGGCCCTGCTGCTGGCGCTCGGCGTGTGCGCATGCAAGCCCGGCGATTCCGTCACCGATCAGCCCGGAGGCGAGGCAACGCAACCGCCTGCCGCGACCGATAGCGGCTCCCAGGGTGAGGAACCACAGAAGAGAACAGACATTGTTTTCGGCTTCAATACGGAACCGGACAGTCTGGTTCCCACGACGACCGCGAGCCTGTCGACCATATTCATCATCCAGAATATGTTTGACGGGCTTGTGAGGCTGAATAATGAAACAAAGGCCGTTGAGCCTCTGCTTGCCGAGAAGTGGGAAGTCAGTGAAGACGGGCTGACGTATACCTTCTATATCAAGCAGGACGTCCTTTTTCACAACGGGGACGTTATGACGCTGGACGACGTTGTCGGCAGCCTGATGATGGCTAAGGAAAGCGCCGTTACGCAGGATGTTATGACGCCGGTCGAGAGCATTGAGAAGGGCGAGAACAACACCGTCATTCTCAAGTGCAGCAGCGCGCCGAACAATATGTTCCTTTATAGTTTGGCGCAGGCGGGCAAGTTCGGCATCGTGAATATGAAGCTCTATAACGAGGTCGGCTTGAGCGGCTATCAGGAGAACCCCGTAGGCACGGGACCGTATAAATTCGTTTCCTGGGAAAAGGGCGCGAGCGTCAAGCTGGCGGCTTTCGAGGAATACCATCTGGGCGCGGCGTCCATCAAGGACGTGACGTACAGGATTATCGTGGATCCGGCGACCACCACTATGGCGCTTGAGTCCGGCGAGATCGACCTGTCGGGCAATATTGCGCTTACAGAGCTGGACTCCGTCGATATGAGCCATCTGTCTCTCTATCAGGGTCCCGGCGATTCGATTACCTACCTGTTCCTCAACACGCAGAACCAGTACCTGCAGGATGTGCGCGTGCGTCAGGCGATCAGCATGATGGTGAATAAAGAGGATATCCTCGCTGTCATCGCTGGCAATCTGGGCATTATCGCGGACAGCGTCTACCGCGACGGTACGGACGGCTACGATGCTTCCATCGGCGACCCGGGCTATGATCCGGAAGCTGCCAAAGCGCTGTTGGCCGAAGCCGGTTATGCCGATGGATTCGAAATTAACTACAAGACGAACGAGGGCGCGGGCGCTTCCATCGGCCAGATCCTTCAGGATGCGCTCAAGGATGCGAACATCACGGTCAACATCGACGTGATGGAAACGAACGCCTATATACAGGATTGCTTTGCAGGCAACTTCGACATCGGGTTCATGATTTACAATCCGGGCCATTTGAAGCCTCTGCTTGCGGCGAAGATCCTAAGCTCCGACTCCGCGATCAACTTTGGAAAATTTGTTAATGCGGAACTGGATGCATATTTGCAGAGTGCGATGTATGATAGGGATGAGGCGTATGTGCGCAGCATCGTGCCTCAGGTCCAGCAGATCATCCGCGATCAGGTGCCGGTCATCCCTCTGTTCTGGCAGGATGTGGCGGTGCTGGTCAACTCCGGCCTGAAGGGACTCACGAATATCTCGATGAATTATCCGTATTACCTGTCCTGGTAAGCGCGGCCCGCCGGCCTTAGGCGGACACATGAGCAAGCCGCGGTCGGAGTACCGGTGATTCCGGCCGACCGCGGCAATTTCATAAAGCGCAATCCAAATCAGGCAACCTTTCTCGGCATGGGAGGAATCAATGATCCGGTTTATTTTTAAGCGAATACTTATGATGATTCCCATCCTTCTGGGTGTGGCCTTCATCATTTTCACGATTACATCCCTTACCCCGGGAGATCCCGGCACCCTGATTCTCGGCCCCTACGCCGATCAGGCGTCTATCGATGCGCTCAACGAGAAGCTCGGCTTCAGCGATCCGTTCCCGCTGCGTTTTGCCAAGTATGTCATTAAGGCGGTAACGGGTGATTTCGGCGTTTCTTACCGTACGTCGAGGCCCGTATTCGAGGATATTTTCGCGAAGATGCCGCTTACGCTCAGGCTCGTATTGATATCGCAGATTTTCTCCGTATTTGTGGGCATACCGCTCGGTGTGATGTCCGCCGTAAAGCAATACAGCGCGCTTGACTTCGCAACAACGTTCCTGTCCCTCCTTTTTGCGTCCATACCGAGCTTCTGGCTTGCGTTCATGGCGATCATGCAGTTCTCTGTAAAACTGAAATGGTTCCCTGTGAGCGGCGCGGAGGATATGCGCGGCTTTGTGCTTCCGTGCCTGATCCTCGGCCTGTCGGGCGCGGCCACACTCGCACGGCTTGTACGCTCGACCATGCTGGAGGTGATCCGGCAGGATTATATCACGACGGCCCGCGCGAAAGGCACAAAGGAAAGGCTCGTCATCTTTGCGCATGCGCTGCGCAACGCGCTCATCCCGATCGTCACCGTAATCGGCATCGGTTTTGCGGCCGGCCTCGGCGGCTCCGTGCTGATCGAAACGGTGTTCGGCCTTCCGGGCGTCGGCTCGGTCATGGTGACCGCGATTCAAATGAAGGATATTCCGGTCGTCATGGCAGGCGTTCTGCTTCTGGCCGCGATTTTCAGCATAACGAACTTACTGGTCGATCTTTTATACGGCTTCATCGATCCCCGCATCAAGGCGAAATACAAGAACTGACGGAGGCGCGAGGGAATGAATTCAAAAAAGAGAAGTCAGGCGAAGGATATCTGGCGCCGGTTCCTGCGGAACAGGCTCTCTGTCGCAGCGTTGGCGATATTGAGCCTGCTTGTTCTGATGGCCGTGTTCGCGGATCTTCTGGCCGATTATGATGCGCTCGCTATCGATCAAAATATCGCGCAACGCCTTCAGCCGCCGGGAGGCGAACATCTGCTCGGGACGGATGAGTACGGGCGCGACGTGTTTGCGCGCATCGTGCACGGGGCGCGCGTATCGCTTACCATCGGCTTTGCGGTGGTCATCATTTCAACGCTGATCGCAGCCGTGCTGGGCGGCATAGCGGGGTATTTCGGAAACAGGACGGACAACCTCATCATGCGCGTCACGGATATGTTCATTTCCATTCCGCCGGTGCTGCTTTGCCTCGCCATCGTGGCCTCGCTGGGCGTCGGCATCACGAATCTGATGATCGCGCTGATCATCGCGCTCATACCCGGAACCGTGCGGCTGGTCCGCTCCGCCGTGCTTTCGGTCAAGGATATGGAATATGTGGAGGCTGCTGCGGCGCTCGGCCTGACGCGGCGGCGCATCATCACCAAATATATCCTGACAAACTGCATGGCGCCCATCCTCATCAATGCGACCATGAGCGTCGGCGGGATCATCCTCACCGCGGCCGGGCTGAGCTTCATCGGCCTCGGCATCAAACCGCCGATGCCGGAATGGGGCTCTATGCTTTCCGCAGGTAAATCCTTCATGCGCACGGCTCCGCATCTGATCATCGTCCCGGGGATATTTATCGTCGTTACGGTATTGAGTATCAATCTGATCGGCGACGGCTTGCGAGACGCCCTTGATCCGCGCCTGAAGTGAGCGCCAGTTAGGAAGGAGCATGGTATGACCGATGAAATTCTTCGCATAAGCGATTTATCCGTTCATTATAAAACGCCGGATGGCGTCGTTTATGCCGTCAACGGCATCGATCTTCATGTGGGGAAGGGAGAGGTCCTGGGACTCGTTGGCGAGACGGGCGCGGGCAAGACGAGCACGGCCATGGCCGTGATGCGCCTAATCAATCCCAAGGCCGCGGATGTTGCCGGCTCAATCCATTTTAAAGGGAGCGACGTCACGGCGCTTGGCAAGGAGGAAATCCGCCGGATACGCGGCGACCGCATGGCCATGATCTTTCAGGACCCCATGACGACGCTTAACCCCGTCTTCACCGTGGAAAGGCAGATCGGGGAAGTGCTTAAGAACCACAAGAAGCTGCCCAATCGGGAACTGGACGCGCGTGTGGACGAGGTTCTGGCTATGGTGGGCATCGACCCCAACAGAAAGACAGACTATCCCCACCAGTTTTCCGGAGGCATGAAGCAGCGCGTGGTCATCGCGATGGCATTGGCGCTGGAGCCCGACCTGATCATCGCCGACGAACCGACGACGGCGCTCGATGTTACGATACAGCTTCAAGTGCTCCAACTGATCCGAAGGCTGGGCGAACAGTTCGGTACGTCGATGCTGCTTATCACGCACGATCTGGGCGTAGTGGCGGAGATGTGCAACAGCGTCGCCGTTATGTACGCGGGCTCTATCGTGGAATACGGCCGCATCGAGGATGTGTTCAACCCGGGAAAACGACACCACCCATATACCATGGGCTTGTTCCAATCCATACCGGATATCGAGATCAAAACGCGCAGGCTGACGCCCATTGACGGCCTTATGCCCAATCCGCGCCACTTGCCGGAAGGCTGTCCGTTCCATCCTCGCTGCGGGCGTTGTTTCGAGCCCTGCACGCATGAAAAACCCGAACGGCATACGCAAGCCGAACATATTGTCGCGTGCCATCTATACCGGAAGGAGCTGAGCTGATGGCGGATTATTTGATTGAAACCCGTTCCCTGAAAAAGTATTTTCCCGTGGGCAAGAAGCTTCTTCATGCCGTGGACGATGTTCATATTGCGATCCCCGCGCGGCAAACTCTAGGCCTTGTGGGCGAGAGCGGCTGCGGAAAATCAACGCTTGGACGCTTGCTGCTGAACCTGATCCCGCCGAGCGGCGGGGAAGTGCTTTTCCACGGGGAGAATATCCTGCAATACAACAGCCGGCAAATGCGAAAGACGCGCCAGAAGATGCAGATCATTTTTCAGGACCCATACGCGTCCCTCAATCCGCGCATGACCATATCCGAGGTGATCGCGGAGCCGGTTGTGTTCAATAAAATAATAACCGACTCCCGCGGTGTGCAGGATCATGTATACAGGCTGATGGATCTTGTCGGTCTTTCGCGCGACTTGGAACTGAGCTATCCACACGAACTGGATGGCGGCAGGCGGCAGCGCATCGTCATCGCGCGCGCCCTATCGATGAACCCGGAGTTCATCGTCTGCGACGAGCCCGTTTCCGCCCTGGATGTGTCGATTCAGGCGCAGACGCTCAACCTTCTCATGGATCTGCAGGAGAAGTTCGGCCTGACGTATGTGTTCATCACGCACGATTTGTCCGTAGTCAAACACATCTCGCAGGAAATCGCCGTGATGTACCTTGGGCAGATCATTGAGTACGCGCAATCGGACGCGCTCTTCAAAGAACCGCTGCATCCGTATACGAAGGCGCTGCTTGCCTCTATACTCGTGCCCAAGCTTCGCGATAAGCCGCACGAGCTTGTTTTGCAAGGTGAGTTGAACTCTCCGATTGACCCGAAGCCCGGCTGCCGCTTCGCGCCGCGATGCGCGTATGCGATGCCGAGGTGTACGGCACAAACCCCGGCGCTGCTCCATATAGGCGATAAGCACAGCGTCGCCTGTTTTCTGCATGCAGGCGCGGATTGATATGGGAATTACGCGCTGTGCCGCCCTTGGAAGGAGGGTTTATGCTCAGTCGATATAACATCTATAAATCCGCCCTCCTCACCGGGGATGCGTTTTTGAGCGAAGAGGGAAGCTGGGTGATCCGCGGCGCGCGTTTTTTTGAAAACGCCGCGGATGATCCGGCTTTGCCCACTCCGTTGGATTTTGACGTCCGGACGGCAATCGAGCGGATCAGTCGGGCGAATGCCGCCGCTCCGGCGCAATGGCTGCGGGTTCTGGAAAGCCTGGGAGCGCGGTACGAGTATTGCGCGCAAGACAATATGCTCTATGAGCAGACCGACGGCTTTCCGGTCGATTTGGCCGTGCATGACGGACGGATTATTGGCTGTGTCGCACCGCGCAGGGAGCACTGTGCCGTCGTTTGCGAGCCGGGCTGCGAGGAATATACGCCTTTATCTCTCTGGAAGAATATTCGATATTCCGACTGCCTGATTCGCAAGCAAACATACGAGATTTCCATGCGCGACGGGGTTAAGCTGGCGACGGACGTCTATCTTGCGTTGGACGGAAAGGAAGACCCCCATCCCGCCATTTTGCTGCGTACGCCTTACGGAAAATTACGCATGGCGGCCGAGGAATGGCGGTTTGTGAAACTTGGTTATGCGCTTGTGGTGCAGGATGTGCGCGGCCGTTTCGAATCGGAGGGGGAGTGGATTCCGTTCCATTCGGAAATTGAGGACGGTTATGATACGCTTGCCTTTCTTTCGGCCCAGCCCTGGTGCAACGGAAATATCGGGATGATCGGCGCGTCTTATGGCGCGTATACGCAGATGTGCGCGGCGGCTTCCGGCCATCCGGCCCTCAAGGCAATGGTCAGCATCGTGACCGCAGGCGGGCCGTTTTGGGATGCCCCCCGTCGGGGCGGCGCATTCCTTTCCGGCTTTATGGCGTGGGGAAGCGCTGTTGCGGGGAAGGAAACGCGCGCCGAGCGCATGAAAAGGGACGATTGGCCGCAAGTCCTTTCCCACAAGCCGATCGCTGAGATTCCCCGAATGCTCGTCGGGGACGGCATTCCCTTTTTCGACGAATGGATGGCCCACGAAACCTATGATGCGTTCTGGCAGAAGGATGACTGGACGCGGCGCGGTGCGGATATCCGCGTGCCGACGCTTTATCTGAGCGGTTTCTTTGACGATAACGTCTATGGAACAACGCAGGGATACGGCTTCGCACGCGCGAACGGCGCCCCGCACCGGCTGATTATGGGTGCATGGGGACACAACGTGAACACGCGCCGAAGGCTCAACGGCTTTGACTTCGGGGACAAGGCGCTGCGTTACGATCTCGATCTGGAGTTTGTTCGCTGGTTCGATCATTGGCTTCGCGAAGACCTGGCGCGGCAGCCGGAAAACACGGTGGAATTCTATGACTTTCGGGCGCGCGCGTGGCGCTTTGCGAAATGCCTGCCGCCGCCGGGTTCGGAATCGGTGAAGCTCTATCTTGGCGACGGGACGCTTTTAACATCCTTAACGGAGAGCGGTTATACGGAGTACACCTACGATCCCGTGAATCCGACGCCGTCGCTGATCGACCCTTCCGAGAACGAGATGAACATGATCGGCGATTACGGGAAAATCGACTCGCGCTCCGACGTGGCACGCTTTGAGAGCGAGGAATTCCGGCAAGCTGTCCTGATCTCAGGAGAGAGCAAGGCCGCGCTTTATATTGCCTCCGACTGCCCGGATACGGATTTCATCGTGCGCATATCGCTGCTGACACGGGAGGGAAACTCGCTCAAGCTGGCGGAGAACATCATGCGGGCGAAACTACGCAACGGTTTTACGAAAGCGGAACCGCTCGAGCCCGGAAAAGTTGAAAGGATCATTATCCCTCTGCAGCTCGTCGGTGTGACGGTTGATCGCGGGGAAAGACTGCGGCTGTCGGTTTGCTCGGCGGCGCAGAATCTGTTTTTCATCAACGGCAACACGGGGGAAGATATGGGGCGCGAAACCGCAACGCGCATTGCGCATAACAGAATCTATTTTGGTGGGGAATACCCATCTGCAATCGAAGTGAACATAGGAGGCTGCATATGAACGGAAAAATCGAACGCCTGGCGCATACGCTCGTGCGTTATTCGACCGAAGTGGAGAAAGGCCAGAAGGTACTGATCCAATGCTACGGCGCGGACGGCTTTGCGCTCGTGCGCGCGTTAATTAAGGAGGTATACGCTGTCGGGGCTTATCCTATTTTGGATTTGCGGGATATGCAGTGCGAGCGCTCGCTACGTTTGGGATATGACGCTGAACAGGCGGGCTTGATTGCGGAGCGCGAATACTCGGTCATGCGCGAGGCGGACGTGTTCATCGGCATTAACGCGACGGAAAACACGGCGGAGCTGACAGGTATTCCCGGCGAGGCCGACCCGCAGATCGCCAAGATCATGCGCAAGGTCCTTGCCGAGCGCATCGAGCGCACGCGCTGGGTGGTGCTGCGTTATCCGAACGCAGCGATGGCGCAGCTGTTCGGCAGTCCAACGGAGGAATTTGCCGGGTATTATTTCGACGTATGCAACGTGGATTACAGGGAGCTTGGCAAGCGCATGGAGAAGCTTGAGGAGCGCTTAAACCGGGCCGACCGGGTGCGCATCGTCGCCCCCGGCACCGATCTAAGCTTTTCCATAAAAAATATAGGCGCGGTATCCTCCTGCGGCAACTATAATATGCCGGATGGCGAGGTGATGACGGCGCCCGTGCGCGACAGCGTCGAGGGAACGATTCGTTTCAACTGCGCGGGGATGTACCGCGGCGCGGCGCTTGAAGACATAACTCTGCGCTTCGAGAAGGGAAAAGTCGTGCAGGCAGAATGCTCGGGACGGGCCGAACTGCTGGACCAAATCCTGCATATCGACGAGAACGCCTCCTATGTGGGTGAGTTTGCGTTCGGCGTTAATCCGCTGATCAAAAAGCCCATGCGGGATATTTTGTTTGATGAAAAAATCGCGGGCAGCATCCATATCGCTCTGGGAAACTGCTATTTCATCACGGATAACGGCAATCCGTCCGCCCTGCATTGGGATCTCGTGCTGTTGCTCGACGCTTCGCACGGCGGCGGCACCATCCATATCGACGACGAGCTGATCGCCCGGGACGGCCTTTTCGTGCCCGAGGATCTGCAACCGCTCAACCCGGAAGAATTCTTTGCCAAGGAGGAATAAACATGTTCGGCTCGAGCCTGAGAGGCATCTGCATGGAACGCACCGCAAAACGGATGCGGAGTTCCAGCTACGACCGCAGCGGCGGAAACGAGGATTACATCCGCATCAAGCCGGGCGCGCGTGCGTGCGTCTTGAATGAGGAGCAGGCCGGATGCGTTACGCATATCTGGTTTACGATGGCGCCGCTGATCAATTCGTATATGACGGAACATCTGCCGCGCAAGATGGTGCTTCGCATGTTCTGGGATCATGAGGACACGCCTTCGGTGGAAGTTCCTCTCGGGGACTTTTTCGGCATCGGGCACGGCATGCTCAAAAACTATGTTTCCGCGCCGTTCCAGATGAGTCCGCAGGATGGGAACGCCCTGAACTGCTTCCTGCCGATGCCATTTGAGAGCGCGGCGCGCATTGAGGTGGAGAACCAGAGCGACATTGAGGTAAAGCTCTATTATTACGTGGATTATGAGATTGACCGGCGAGTCGATACATCCCTGCGCTTTCATGCATGCTTCAAACGGCAGATTAACGTTGGAATTGACGATAAGAAATGTTCCGGCGCGTATTTTTCGCACGGCGGCGTCAATCTGGCGGGCGAGAACAACTATATCCTGCTGGAAGCCCGCGGAAAGGGGCATTACATCGGCTGCAATCTGAACATTCATAATCTTCGCTTTACGGACGATTGGAACTGGTACGGCGAGGGCGACGACATGATTTTCATCGACGACGAACCCTGGCCGCCGCGTTTGCACGGAACGGGTATGGAAGATTATTTCAACACGGCTTGGTGCCCCACGCAGGTATACAACGCGCCGTATCACGGCATCAACATGGCGGGTACCGACAATTGGGCTGGGCGGGTGAGCTATTACAGGTTCCATATTGAGGACCCCGTCATGTTTGATCAATCAATCCGCGTTACCATCGAGCATGGGCACGCGAACCACAGAAGCGACGATTATTCCTCTACTGCCTACTGGTATCAGCAGGAACCGCACGCGCCGGGAAACGGGCTGATGCCCGTTGCGCAGCGCCTGCCCCTGCCCGCGTTCCCGCCAATGGACAGGCGCGAGCTCGTCGGCTATTTTCATCTGGAGGATCTGTTTCCGAATGGTTAATATCGACAGAACGATAGAGAAAAGATCGAAATCCGGAAAGACAATAACGGTGATGGGTTCTTTTATAATGGACACATTTGCGTATGTGACCCGATTTCCCGAGGATGGGGAAACGATGCTCAGCATCGATTCGGGCGCCGCGCTGGGAGGAAAAGGCGTCAACCAGGCCGTTGCGGCGGCCCGCCAGGGCGCGCATGTGTGCATGATGGGGGCTGTTGGCGACGATGAGGACGGGCGGCGTTTTCTGCGCATGCTCGAGGAAGAAAAAATCGACGCCAGCTGTGTAATCGTGCAGAAATGCGCTGCGACTGGAAAAAGCATGATTATGCTGGACGGGCGGGCCGAGAACCGGATCGTCGTGGTTCCCGGCGCAAACCATCTGTATCAATTGGCGAATCTCGACGCAGCCGCGTGGGCCGTCTATTCTTGCGACCTTGCGATGATCCAGCTTGAAATGCGGCGGGATGTCAACGAGCATATGCTCCATTTGGCGCACGAAGCCGACGTTCCGGTCATGCTCAATCCGGCGCCGGTCGGCGAAATCGATATGGAACTGCTCAGGAGCGCGCGTTATTTCACGCCGAACCGCGCCGAGCTGGCGCATTATGCAGGCATGCGCGTCGAGACGCCAGGCGATGCGCGCGCAGCGGTAAAAAAATTGCTTCGCGAAGGAATCGGAATCGTTGTGGCCACCCTCGGCGCCGCCGGAGCCGTCATCGGCGACGCGGATGGCATCCGAACCGTTCCGGGCTTCGGCGTGCAAGCCGTGGATACGGTCGGCGCAGGGGATGCGTTCAACGGCGCGCTTGCGGCGCGGCTGATCATGGGGGATGATATCGACCGTGCGGTCGTTTACGCGAACGCGGTCGGCGCGCTTGCCGTAACGGGGCGTGGAGCGGTTCCTTCCATACCAAGTCGGGAAGCCGTTCTGGAGTTTATACAAAACGTAAAGGAGGACTCGAAAAATGCGTGCGCAACTGCTGGAAATTGAATCGAACAGCGGCGCTCATATGAGGGTCGAAGGGCGTGACGTGCTCAATTTTACGGGCTGCTGCTATCTGGGCATATGCGCGGAGCCCTCGATCATCCGTGTCGGGATGGAGGCGCTCGAGCGGTACGGCGCGCTTGGGCAGATCCCGCGGCATTACGGAAGCCTTCCAAAGCCGTACATGGATGCGGAGCAAGCCGCCTCGGATTATTTCAAGTGCGAAGCCGCCATGTTCTTCGCTGCGGGATATCTGTTTGCCTCGATGGCGCTTCAAGGGCTTGCCGACCGTTACGACGTGCTCTTCCTCGACGAAAAAGCGCATTACAGCATTCGGGACGGGGCGGCTTGCGCGCAAAAGCCGACAATTTGGTTTTGCCATGCGGACGCTGAGGACCTGGCGCAGAAGATGGAACTGAACCTGAAACAGGGCCGGCGTCCTATGATCGCGACGGACGGTATGTTCCCCACTTATGGGGACGTTGCTCCTCTTGGCGAGTATGCAAAGCTAATCGAGAGATACGATGGCTGGATGGTGATCGATGAATCGCATTCGCTGGGTGTTTTCGGCGAGCATGGGCGCGGCGTCGTCGAAAAATTCGGCCTTTCGAGAGAGCGCGTGATTGCGGGCGGCTCCATGGCGAAAGCATTCTGCGCTTACGGCGCGGTTGCGCTTGGATCCTCGGACTGCATCGAGGCCATGTGGAAATCCCCGCCGGCGCGCGGCGCGGCAGGCGGCATGACAGCTGCGGCCGCGATGAGCGCGGCAAGCCTGCGCTACGTTTTGGCACACCCGGAACTCCTTCGGAATCTTCGTCACATCATCGCCTATATCAAAGGTAAAATGAACGCCATAGGCATCGCGGTGGGAGATACCGAGTCGCCGAACGTGACTTTCAGCGTCGGTACGGCCGAAGACATGAGGATGATCCAGCAGAATATGCTTAAGGAAAACATCTATATGATGTATTCTAATTATGTGGGCGCCGCTGCGCAAGGCGTATTGCGGTGCTCCCTCTTTGCGGATCATACCGAGGCGGATATCGACCGTTTTCTGGAAACGTTGAAGCGATACCTGCCGAAAAACAGACTGGGAGCATGATTATAGCTTCAGGTCGCGAATCATTTGGGCGTCGCTTCATCAAGGGAAATTTGAAAAACTTGCGCCCATATTTTGGGCGCAACCTATATAACCAAGAGAACTAAGGGAAAATCAGCCGATTTCCCATTCGATTTGGCTTCCATCCCGCAGAATAAATATGACTTCTTCGGCTGACCGCACTGCCATTTTTTCCACGACTACGTTCCAGAGCTCCTCGTCGAATTTGGTCAACAGGCTATCGCGTTTCTCAAGCGCCTTTACGAACCCTTCAAGAGCTACACGCTTCGCGTTCCTGCGCTCTATTTCGCGCGTGACCTCATCCAGCCGGGCTTTTGCCGCATCATACCGCTTCATGAGCGCCCCATACCGCCGCGTATATTCCTCCTGATCCCCCCGCGGCACGGGCATTCTCCTGCACCATCTGCCGCATGAGTTCGAGGATAACGTCGCATTCGTTCTGCAGGCCGGTAATCTCGGTCATGAGCGCATCGTTGTTGGCGAGCACCTGGATAACTCCCTTGTACGCGGAGATAATATCCTCCCTATCCGTCAGTTGACTGTTCATCATATCGGTGAACATTGTCTTGAGCTGCTCCTCGTAGAAATGCGGCGTGGAGCAGGGTTTTTCGCCTTTCTCGTACTTCCCATTGCAGCGCCAGATAATTCTGCGGTACTCTGAAAGCGAGAGAAGCGCTTTATACAGGGTTTCCTCTGTGATTACACAGGGCTTACCCATACACATAATGGTGTAGGGCTCGTCGATCTCGATTTCGGTTTCGACGGCGCGCTGCTCGAAAAGATCGAGATAGCGCAATGGATCGTCGGTGAGGATTTCGTGTCCTTCGCGCCTGCGCTCCGCGCGTTCGAGGTCGCGGGCATAATTGCGCAGAACGGTTTTACAATAGCTTTCAAACATTTCGCAACGGCGGCGGATGACGTCGTCAGATACGGGCATTTCCTGAATCTCCTTATCTAGGGACGGTATTTTTGCGAATCTTCCATTCCCCTCTACTTACCGAGAACGACGGTATATGGGGGTTTTGGAAAAAATCCAGATAAAAAGCGCAAAAAAATCCCATATCGGATTGCGTCCCGAAGAACGGATCCGGTACGGGTACTCTGATCTGCATTTATATAGCTAACGCGCCGATTATTGTACTTTAGTGATCGTTGCCTGTCAATATTGGTCTATCTTAATTGTTCGATGCATTACTGCCTCCAGAAAAAGAACAACATTAATAATGAGGAGGCTAGGCGGGAGAGGTTCCCGCCTAGCACTTTACTTCCACCTCCCTTGCGTAGTATTCAGCGCACATATCTGCTTAAAAGACAAACATGCATTTCGAAATATGACACAATATCCCCAAATACTTTAGTTTTTCTCTATGAAGCTATAAGAATTGCTCTCCTGTGTGTTATGCGGCTAGCGGTAGAACTGACTTGTCATGGGAGATTTCGATAAGAATTCAAAAAACAAAAAATAAATGTCATATTTTGGGCTATTAAACTGTCATGATAAATAGGTTCATACCTAAAAATAATTATAGGAGGGTATTCTTGTGAAAAAGCGTATCATTTCCCTTATCCTGGTTTTGATGATGTGTTTATGTATGGGCGGCGCGACACTGGCGCAAACGAATGTTGTTAACGGAAATGTTGGAATCCAGGGTGTTGTTTCTTTATCTAGCGGGTTAACGAAAATCAGCGGGTCAACTTATGATGTATGGGCAATTGCGAGAGTTGGTTTGCCCGAACAACTTATGGTTGGTTTTGCTTTGTTTAGGGTCGTCAATAATACAGAAGTATACATTTCATCTGCAAATAATAGTGGGTATGGGTATATGATTGGAGCTAGCGATACAGTAACGCTTACAGCTGGAACATATAGATTGTATGCGTACTTCGAGGGCGAAACCCAATCGAATGGCACAACAAAAACGTATTATATCAGTTAACCGCTTTCAAAGATTATGAAGGCTGCATTTGGTGCAAATGCAGCCTTCTTTACAGCTTTCGATTTTTAATCAAGAAAGTCATACAAGGAGAGAATATCGTCGATAGAAATGTCTCCTTTTGCAGCCACTATAAAAACAGTATCTTTAATTAGTGAAGTCGAATATATGCTATTGTCAATTGCATCTACAGTATAATAGACGTTGATATTAGTTTCCGAATTATATAGTTCAAAACTCTCATTATTGGTAAAGGCCACCATGTCAGATGAAGCATTCCATATCTGGATAGTGGAAACTAATGTACCAGTATCAGATATATACTGAAGGATTAAGCTGCAACCATCATGCTCACTTGTTAAATAATCAATTTGATTAAGGGTCAGCCAATTCTCCGTGAGTATCAAAGGAGTGACTCCGGTGTCGGCAATAAATGACTCTATAATTGTGTATTCAGATGCTATAATATCTTCACCTTGATTTTGTTTGGGGCTCAGTATTACACCTTTGGCATTTTCCGATACTCCAACCCTGAAATCAGAACTATTGCTCATATCTTTAGGCATGGATATCACGAGAATATCATCGATTAAGCGTATGACGGCCTTATAAACCTGCTCCGCCAGCGCGCGTCCGGCCGGCACAAATCCAAAGAAACCTGCCAGCATCAGCAGAACCAGGCAGATGGCGGCAAGCCGCCTGTGACGCAGAATGAACGAGGCGGCCTTGTTGTGATGTTCGATAATCATGCGCCGGAGCCGCGCGCCCGAGCGCTTCTCAACGAGCGCGTCGAGCTCATGCCACGTCTCCCGTGGCCAGTCAACTTTCGATTTTGCCCGCGCGATTACGCGTTCAATGTCGGGATAGCCGCGCCGGTCGATCAGGTACGCCGCTTCCGTGTCCGACAAGGTGAAGCAATTATCTATCAAGAACGGACGCTCGCGCAATGTTTTCTTAAGCTTATGAGATGTCATATCGCACACCTCCCCGTCATGGCGAGCATGATGAGGCCCCATATATAAGGCGCTTTTTCGCGCACCCTATTTCGCATCCTGCCCAGTTGCTTTGCAAGGGAGTTCGGCTTCATGTCAAGGCCGGCCGCCAATTCCTGGAGGGTATAATCCTCAAGATGAAATTTGATAAACGCGTCGACCAGTTCGGGCGAATAGTGCGCGAGCATCTTTTGAAGCTCGCTCAGCGTCTGGCGGTCCTCAAGCTCCTTCTGCATCTGCGTCACACTTCCGGAAAACGCTTCGACAAGCTCCGGATCGATATAAGAGATCTTCGAGCTGCGCTTTCCTTTGTTGACCCACGCGTTGCGAAGACAGGTTTTGAAATAAGCCAAAGGCGTCTGAACGCTCTGAAACTCCGGCTTCGTATAGATCGCGATGATCAGGTCGCTCATGAGGTCTTCGGCGTCGTCCATGTTGCCCGTAAGCTTAATGGCATACCTGAACAGCTCTCGGTAATTGTTTTGATCAAGGTAAATCGCAAGCAAATCCTTAATGCTCATGCCGTTCCTTTCGATTTACAACGCTACGGATGGCTCTGCTGATCGCGTTTTGCGGCCATATTCATCTATCCCCAGTAATGATAGGCTAGCACCGCATGTCTGGGATGCTATATAGGGCTCTTGAGAGCAAATCAGTTCTTCTACATGGTAAGGATAATCGTATAAATTGTCAATTTGGAAGCGTATTTTGCTTGCGTGGTTCATAACGTCACGAAAGATAAATTCATCTTCTATCCAGCAAATGGGGTGCCCTGAACTTTCACTGCGAAGATAAAGAGAATATGTGATCGGACGAGAATGCTCGTTCAAGCTGATAAAATAGAGCATTTCCGCAATCCAATAATCAGCTTGATCATCGATGTACACGATAAAATGACGATAACCGCTGTCAATAAGGTCAAAAATGAAGCGCAGTATCCGGTGCTTGATCCCAGAGCGGTTGCGTCTGTGATAATCCAATCGTCTGATGGTACTGGGGTACAACCCGATCTTGATGATACATGCAGAATTCCTCATACTTGTTATCCGCCCGTTTGTTCTGTCAACTAGACAAGCGAGTTGTAAGAAATATGACATGTAAATTAACCTGGTTGTCGAAGTCAGATTCGGCGCCACGCTCATGTACAGCTACGCGTATGACGGGGAGGGCAATCTGTACCGCGTAGTGGACCATTTGCGAAACATCACCGCGATTTACTACTACGACCTGATCAATCGTCTGGTGCGCTCAACCGCGAGCGACGGAACGCAATATCGGTATGAGTATGATCTCAACAAGAACCTTACGAAGTTTCACCAAACCGCGGCGGGCAGCAGTTGGACAACGGAGTACACCTACGATGAGGATAACCGTCCCGTTACCGCGAAGGTTGGGACAAGGACAATCACGGATCACTACAACGCGACCGACACGATCGCGAGCCGCGTATACGGCTCCAGGATGCCCTATACCGTCGCCCTGACGTATCTTGCCGGCGTCAACGGTTCGAAGACGGGTATGCTTGCGAGCTACAGGAACGGCAGCGATACGGCGTATACCTACGCGTATGACAACAACGGCAACATCACTTCTATTACCAAAGGCAGTACTTCGGCTACCTACACCTACGATTCGTTCAATCAACTTACGCGCGTGAACGACGGCTTCGCGAATAAGACGACGACTTACAGCTACGACCACGGCGGCAACATCACCACGAAACGCGAATATGCTTACACGACAGGTACCCTTGGAACGCCCCTCGCAACGGTCGCTTATACTTACGACGCCGCGTGGAAGGACAAGCTCGTCAGCTACAATGGGCAGAGCATCACCTACGACGAGATCGGCAACCCGCTCACTTACCGCGGCTACACGATGACGTGGGAGGGAAAACGGCTGCAGACGCTCACGGGCAGCGGATTGTCGATCGGTTACACCTACGACGAGCAGGGCGTGCGCACGAGCAAGACGGCGAACGGCGCAACAACCGCCTTCAGCTACAACGGGAGCCTCCTCATGGCGCAAGCGACGGGCAGCGGGGAAAGCCAGATCAAGCAGCTTTACTCCTACGACGCGAACGGGAACCTTCTCAGCGTCAACTATAACGGGACGGAATATTTCTACCTCCGCAACGGCCAGAGCGACGTTGTCGGCCTTATGGACGGCAGCGGCAACAAGGTGGTAGAATATACCTACGATAGCTGGGGCAAGCTCATCTCTACAACCGGCACCTTGGCAACTACATTAGGCGCAAATAACCCGTTCCGCTACAGAGGCTACTACTACGACACAGAAACCGGGCTATACTACCTCATGACGAGGTATTACGACCCCGAGGTTTGCCGCTTCATCTCCGCGGACGTGTACATGTCCACGGGGCAGGGGATTCTGGGCAACAACATGTTTGCGTATTGCGGGAATAATCCGGGTATTCATATGGATTCGCAAGGGTGTGAGACCCAGATCATTCCAACATGGATACCTCCTGAATCGTATGGATGGCTTGCGGCGGCATTAGGTGTTGCCGACCCAGCATTATTGTTGATTGGTATGATTTTTACTATCCCCTTCCTATTCACGGCAAGCTCAGCACCTTGTGCTACTGTACAAGCCATGCCGCTGGAACAAGCCGTTGAAAAAGAGCAGGAAATTGAAATAGATATAACAAAAACGCGCAGGTTACCCCAAGACAACATAATCTATCGTAGAGGAGGAAATACGTATCAAGCGTTAACACCAAGAATAAATGATGTTAGCGGATTATCGTTCCAACTTACACAACCTACTGAAAGTGGCTACTTTATGACAACTATTAATACAATAAACAAGACCGGTATCCTTAATGCTAAACAGGATGGGCCTAATCATGTATCTGTTATACCGGTTGACACAACTCAACTACCGATATGGATTGCATCGAGACCTTCTGCAAATATAAGTCCTCATCCATATTCCATATTGTTAAAGACGATATGTATCCGGGTGAAATAATATACTAGGAGTGTTTATGAAAAGCATTAATTCTTCGAATGAGTTGAATAATCTAATTGATATGTTAAGTTGGCATAATTGCGGCGAGACTAGACAGAAAGCTATTCTCAGCATTATGCAAGCTGTCGATTTTGATTATACAGCGTTGATATTGCCGCAAGGAAGAAAAGACTGCTGGGAGGAATGTGCAACAGTTCTCTGCACACTTAATAACGAGAAAATCTTGGATCTATTACCTAATCTACTAGTTTGGTTGAAAGATATGAATTGGCCTGGTGCGGATGCTATATTTAGCCGATTAAAGCAAATACCATACAATACTCTATGTCAGGCCATCAAGCTTGCTATAGCAGAAGCAAAAAAGATAAATGATGAAGAGTGGATTAATAATTTACAACTATTAAACTCTTTGGGAACTGCCGATGGAAGTGGTCGAGTACGAGAATAGCTGAAGTAAATTGGATATTGCTGCAACAGTGGCCATTAAATATGTTGTTGTCCATGTGCAGAATAGATCATAGAAGAATGAATTCACAACCGGCACCTTGGCAACTACATTAGGCGCGAATAACCCGTTCCGCTACAGAGGCTACTTAATATGTACCCCATGTCAAGACAATTTGAAAAGTTCATCTGTTCCGGTCGACCGCTTTCAGGTATAGTATTTTTGCTTTACTCGTTCGGGGGACGGGTCACGCTTAAAGGCGACCTGAGCGCCGCGTGGGGGTTGCGGAGCCGGACGGGGCGGAGTGTGATCCGTCTCGTTGGCTTTCATCCGGCTTTGGAAACCAAAGCGGTAAACTCCGGGGGATAGGGGGCAGAGCCCCCTCTCGCCGTCATGAAGGATCTTCCTAGACAGGCTGACCGGCAGACAGTTTATGCGTCCTGACGGCGGCGGCGCACAGGCCGCTGATCCGTGCGCTATGAACCCAATTTTCCGGCAACGCTCTGAGCTAGGCGTCGGAACACGCCGTCGCCCGAGGTGCCGAAATAGATCAGGTTTCCGTCCGGAGAAAGAATCATGGTATTCGTGACGTTGTTGCTGTTGACGCCGGCCGTTTTATTCGTCAATCCGTCGTTCCAGGGTGACCAGGAAAGGCCGGCATCCATGCTGATGAAGACACCTTCGCGCTCTGTCGCGAGATACAGGATCGAGGGATCGTGCCGATCCACGATGATTTTATAGAATTCCTGCGAGCAGTCCAAGCCGTTCGTTATGGAGAACCAATTAAGGCCCCCATCCGTTGACTTCATGACGGTCCCGCCGAATTCTTCCGTGCCCTGGCCTTCGTTTTCGCCGTTTTTTGAGCAGGCGTACATGATATTAGGGTTGTTCGTATCGAAATCAACGGAAAAGACCCACTGCTGTTCCGGCCATCCGTTATCCCACTGCTCCCAGGTTTTGCCTCCGTCGAGCGAGCGGTTGACGCCATTGTATGTGCCCGCGTAAACGATGTTGTCGTCCGTCGGATGATAAGTCAGGTAAAAAACCCCGTCAAACGTCCAGTTGACGTTGCTCTCGCGGAAAGATACGCCTCCGTCGTCGCTGATATAAATACCGGCGGGGAAGGTCCCCATCATGATCCGTTGCGCATCGTTGGGGTTGAAGAGCAGGTAGGTGTATTGGTAGAGCGGCCTGTCGTTCCAGATCGGCCAGAAGACGCCGAACTGGCCGAACGCGTTGAGTTGCCGCCAGTCGGCCGCGTCCGCTCCGGTACTGTAGAGCTCGTACCCGAGCGTACCTGCATAGATACGCCCGTCTTCGCCGGACGAGAGCGCTCTGACCTGTATCCCATCCGGAAGCCCGTCCATAAATGGGGACCATGAGGCCCCGGCATCCTCCGTTCTGTAAACGCCGTCTTCGGTCGCTACGCTCACGCGGCTGGGATTCCGGGGATCCACCAGCAGCGTATAGATGCCTTTTGCGCGCATCAGTCCGTCCGAGCCGTTTGCGGCAAGCCAAGTGCCGGCGCCGTCTTTGGAAACATACACGCCTTTTCCGTAGACGCCAAGGTAGAGCACATCGGAATCCGAGGGTGCGATCGCAAACGCGTAGTATCCCTGTCTGAGCGGATCGGTTACCCGGAAGCTGGGAAGTCCGAAGTTCTGCTCCGAAAACGTTTTGCCACCATCGATGCTCTTGAACATGCCGCCGGGATAAGCACTTGCATAAACGACGTTCGGCTGTTTCGGATCCACCGTCACCTGGATGTGGAAAACGGGCACGCGGAGCGCGCTATCGTCTTCCCATGCAACGTCGCCGCTACTTTTTGCGATCTCCCCACAGTATACGCCGCCTCCGAGCATAGGCGCATAAATGGTGCGGCCGTCCGCGCTTATCTCCAGACCCGCCGCGTTTGTATGGCAGAGCAGACCGCCCGCATCTCTCCACGTCTTGCCGGAATCGGTGGACATAAAGATTCCGTTCGCTGCGCCCGCATAAAGGATCTGCGGGTTTTCAGCCGAAAAGCAAACGCTTTTCACCGGGCCGCTCTTGTTGCCAAAGTTCCCGTCGTTGAGGTTCCGCCAACTTTTGCCCCCGTCGGTCGAGCGGTAAATCGTGTTGACGGAGTCAACAGCGATCCCCGTATGCTGCAAATCTGTCGATACGATATCCGCTCCTCCCAACAGATATATTACCTGGGAATCGGCAGGGTCAAACATGACCTTGTTGTAGCTCATTTTAGAGGAATCTGGCAGCCCCGATCCATTGCCGCCGACAGGCATCCATATTTGCCCGCCGTCCTTTGACTCATATACCCCGCCCGCATGCGATATGACCATAATGTGTTCGGCATCCTGCGGATCGATGCTTATGGAAATGGGCACGCGGCCAAGCTCCTCGCCGACGGGTACTGCGTTTCCGTTTTCAATGCGGTAGAGCGCCCCTTCAAAGGGCGATCCGTTCTTTAAGATCGACGCATATATCACAGACGGGTCGCTTTGCGCCATCGAGGCAGCCATGACCCTGTAATAGTCCTTTCCCGCGTCGAAATAAGTCGACCATGTTTTTCCCCCGTCCTGACTGCCGAATATCCTGGGTGAACTACGGTCCGCGAGATAAAGGGTGTTTTCATCATCGGGATCAAGCAAAATGGCGAGCGCAGAATCCGTCGGGTCGTTCTCCAGCCTTGTCCAGCTCTTGCCCTTGTCCTCGGTCCTGTAGGTTCCGCCGCCCCATACGCCGGCGTAAGCGACCGCGGGCCTGTTCGGGTCGGTCGCCATCGCGTGGACGTTGGTGAATGTCAGCGGCTCGCACAATCGCTCCCAATCCTCCCCGCCGTTATGGCTGGCCCACAAGCCGGCATCCTCGCCGATGCTGCCCGCGTACACCGTTTGCGGATCGGAAGGGTCGATCGCCACCGAGGTGATTCCCATGGATCCTTCCAGCATCAGCCTGGTTTCCCAGGTCGCGCCGCCGTCGGTCGATTTTCGGATCACTGCGTAGTTTTCGAAAGGCTTCGGGTTGTAGCCGCTGTAAACGACGTCCGCGTCTTGAGGATTCACCGCGAGCGCATAAGTATAGTCCACTTCGCTTTTTTCCAGGAAACTCCAGCTCTGGCCGCCGTCGGCGCTTCTGAATATACCGAACCCGTTCTTGACCGCATAAAGGATATCCGCATTCGAGGGCGCTGCAGCCAGGGCGTAAACCGAGCCGAAGCGGAAGCCTCCGCCGCTGGGATTGATCCGTAACTCCCAGGTCTTTCCGCCGTCTTCGGTTACATAAACATTGCCCACATCGGCAATATACCAAATCTCATCGGGATTGAGGGGATTGATTTGCAGTTCGTCCCCCCAGGGATGGACGTCGTCCGCGTTCATAACGCTTTCCCATGTCCTGCCGAAATCCAGCGTTTTGAATGTTCCTTCGCCTCCGACGGATGAAACATAAACGGTTTGCCCCCGTTCCGTCAGAGGAGTCGCCAGCAGGGACGTTTTGAGATTGTCCAGCCCCTGCACCTTCAGTTCCCAGGTTTCGCCGTTATCCTCGCTTTTCATAATGCCGCTTCTCGCGGTCGGCAAAAAGACGCAGGCGGGATCCGCGGCATCGAAGCCGATGTCCACAAAGTCCCCGTTGCGCGCGCCCGTATCCAACATCACCCAGCTGTTTCCGGTATCGGTTGATCGGAATAAATGGAACCCGGCGCTGACGTAAAGCGATCCGTTTTCGGATTCCCCCAGTATGCAGATCATAGCGTCCGTATGAGACAGCTCGATCGGCGTCCAGGTATGCCCGCCATCCGTCGTCTTTTGCAGATAAAGCGGCACGACTTCAGCCCCAAGCATTTCGTTATAGGCATTCTTCATGGAGGCGTAAACAATGCGCGGGTCGTGGGGATCGGCATATAGGTCGTAGGGGTCGGCTTCAGGCGGGTATTCGAGCTTGATCGGGCTCCAAATCTTTCCGGCGTCGACGGTTTTGTAAATCCGGCCATGTCCGCCGTTTCTCGTGCCCACCCAGAACTCCGTGTTCGATACGATCATGCCTGTGCATATCTGCTCGCCAGGCAGGCTGCCAGCAATACTTTGGAAGCTTTTTGCGCCGTCTTCGCTCAAAAGCACTTGCCCGTCGTATTGCGTGACGAGAAGAAGCTCCGGATAATCTTTATGCGTCGCGATGCTTGCGACATTGCCTCTTAGCGCGCGTTCCCAGCGCTCCCCCGCATCCCGGGATACGAGAAGATCTCCATTATAAATGGCATATAAGATGTCAGAATTACCGGGATGGATTTTGATATCGTAAAACGCGCCGCCTACGCTGTCGTCGTCGATCTTAAGCCCTCTCCAGGATTCGCCTTTGTCAACGGACTTGAAAAGGCGCGCGCCGCTTCCCGCCGCATATAAGGTGCCCGACTTGTTTTGGTCGACCTCGATAACCGATATTGTTCCGCCTTGAGGCCCTCCGGTTTTCACCCATTGCTTCGCGGTGTCGTTGTCCAGCACCAGCACAAATGCCTGCGCCTGGCGTGACCCTCCCTCCCACGTAATTGTCGCGGTGATCGTGTCCACGCCGTCGGGAGGCATGGTTTGGGGCGCTGTGTATACGCGTGTCTCGCCGTCCTCCTGTATCGACCCATATTCCGCGCCAAGGCTGAGCGTATACGTAAGGCTGGTATGAATCCCGGGCAAAATATCGGCGCTTTCGCCCAAACCCAAAACATTTTTTTCGATTTGAATTGCAAGATTAACGCTGCTCTCCGGTTCTCCCTGCGTTACAGGGCCGGAAGATTCTTTCGGATCCATGCCGGGGGTTTCCTGAGCGTTCATTCTGCCGCAAGAGCTCAGCGCAATGATAAGGAATAACAGCAAAACAATTTTCCATGCTTTTTTCATGATCTTCCTCCTTGACCTATACAACCCCTCTCGCATAGACGTGAAACAAATAGCAAAGAACAAGTGTTTTCCATGCTCATGATATTCCTGTGTATGATAAAATACAATATCAGGAAAACAAATATCTACACAAAACAGAGCGCATCAATGCCGCGCTCGGCTTAACCGGCGCAGGCGAAGATGCTGTAAAGATAATATTGGAACGGTCAGGAAAAATCAGATAAGGTTTTTATGTATCTGATTGGCTGGAACTTGACCACCCGATAACTGATGCATTTGCTTGATATTGTAATAGCTCAATGTACTTGAATATCTCCTGGTGAGCTTGTTCAGGTTTGTCATAACCGGCAGCCTGAACAAATTCTCGTTTTACGTGCGATAGAAGGGCTCCATAATCGCGTTGTCATAAGGATTACTTTTTGAGCTCATGCTTTGCATCACCCATGCGGAGGGCAGGGCTACGCCGGAGAGCGGCCCGGGCGCCGCGTGGGGGTTGCGGGGCCAGACGGGGCGGATATCTGCCGCTCCGTTTCGCTTGTAAGGCTTTATGATACTCCTAAACAATTCTTTAAGTATTGGACGCTCAAGCTTTCCTTTTGAAAGCCAGCCAGGGCTTGATCCGCTTGTTCCTCGCGCCCGGCAGCAGCTCCACGACGCAGTAGCCGACGCATCTGCTTTCTTTGTTGATGACCTCGGCCAGCAGTTCATAGAAAAATACGTTGAACTGACCGTCCGTTATCGGACGGATGAGATATTCCTCCTCCCTGACGCCCGCGAACTTCACCCGCCAGCCGCTGGAAAACCTGTATCCGGTGCTCGGCTCCGTGAAGAAATCCAACGGCGCTATGCTATAATCATTCAGCCTTCGATAAGTCCCGTCCGCCTTGACATACGTCCCATCGACATAGCCGGTGCGCGGGAAGGAGAAGAGCATGACCTCCTCTTCGTCGAAAAAGCGCAGCGAAAACCACTCCCAATTCGTACGGGGGTCGGTGAGTTTGCACGTTCCGCCCTGCCTGTCGAACCAGGCCTTGCCTTTCACCGTATGGGTTTTTCCGTTCAAAATAAAAATGCCTTCGGCGGATAAGTTGGTCATCGAATAATAGTAAGTGACTTGTTTGGGATCATCGAGAATCCCCATTTGAAGCTTCCCGTACTCACAGTGCCAGACGGGAGATTTTTGCGTACGCATGGTCAGATTCAATTCGTACTCTTTTGCGTTCATGGATAGTTCCATGTCGCCCAAAGCGCTTTTTCCGTTTTCGGAATAGCGTATGCTCGCAAGATCGCCGAACGTCGTTTCACTCAAATCGCTCGCGACGCGCTTGCCGGCAAAATCCTGATGCTGCGCGTAATAATGCGTCCCGGCGCCGATGTCCGTCAGCGCGGTCAGCAGCATGTGGAATTTGATGCCCGCGATCCGGATCTGGGCGAGCGTGAACTGAAAGGAATACAGCTTTTTCTCCTCGTCCTCGAGATAGCCCGTGGCGTACCACCATTCGCTGCATTTTTTGTGCGTCAGGAATTCGTCCTCGAAACCCTTGTGCGGGACGCCCGTGCCGTCCGTGTACCTGATGTTTCCCATTATCGCCATGCCTCCCATATTTTTTATCGCCCGGCAGCGACCCGCCTTCAGTTCGAGCCGATCTGCCCGACCTGCCTCAGCCAGCGGATCGTGTCCGCGATGGACTCGTTCAGTGGCCGGCAGCGGAAGCCCAGTTCCCTTTCGGCCTTTTCGGCGCAAAAGTCGTTGTTCCTGCTCAGGTTGTAGATGGTATACCGGCTGAACCACGCGGGCCGCTTCGCGATTTTGCCGTAGAGTGCGCCGGCGCCTGCGAATGGGCGCACGAGCCAAAGCGGAATCGTGAACAGGGGCTTTTTGACTCCGGCTTCCTCGCAGATGGCGTCCATCAATTGGCCGAAGGTGTAGCAGCGGCTCGCCATGATGTAGCTTTCGCCCCTGCGCCCTCTTTGCGCGCAGGCGATGATGCCGCAGGCCAAATCCCGCGCGTCCACCGAATTGAACGTGCCGCCGATGGAGATGCGAAGCCTGCCCTGGGCCACCATTTTCAGGCAGCTCGTGACTAGGCCGAAGCCGTAGTCGTTCGGCCCGAAGATGCCGCTCGGGCAGACCACGGACGCGTCCAGCTCGTGCTCGCGCGCGGCTTGCAGCACCAGGTCGGTGGCCATCGCCTTTGTTTTGGCGTAATAGCCGATCACGCGGTCGGGATCGTGGTTATTTACCTCGCGGATCGCCTGCCCATGAGGAAGCTCGGGGATCGCCCCGGTCGAGCTCACGTAGACCAGCTTTTTGACCTTATGCCGCAGGCAGCGCTCCACGATGTTCCTTGTGCCGTCCACGTTGACCGCGCGCACCTTTTCGTTGGGCCTGGGGTCCAGCGTCACGATGCTCGCGGCATGGATCACGATGACCTCGCTGCCCTCGGGGACAGCAAAGAATCTGTCCAGGGCTGCGCCGTCCAACAGGTCGCCCTCGATGATTTCCGCCTCCCGCGGCATGTTCGCGAGCGCGGGGTCATTCGGCAGCACCAGCGCACGTACGCGCGCGCCCTTTGCGATCAGTTGCACGAGTATGTTCCCACCTAAAAGCCCGGCCGCGCCGGTCAACAGATACAGTGCGTCGTCCATTCTCCATCCGCCATAAATTACACAGTTGTGTAAGTAATGATTCCATTATATAATGTCAGCGGGAAAAAGCAATGAAAAAGGCGCTTTGCCGATCATCTTACACAAAGCGGGCGAAATGAGTAATGGTTCGGAATCATACGAATAAAGTGGCCGCGCGCACGCAAAAAGCCGTGTCGGACGCGTTTCTGGCCCTGATTCGGGAACGCGCGTACGAGGAGATATCCGTGACGGACATCTGCCGCCGCGCCGATATCGTGCGCAAAACCTTCTACAACAATTTCCGGTCGAAGGACGATGTGGTGCATTACCTCATCAACGATATTTTCTGCGAGATGGAATCCCGGGTGGATTTCCGGCATACGAGCGTGCGGAAGATCCTTTTGTTCGCCTTCCGGTTTATCATGGACAACCGCGAGGCGCTTTTGCTCTTCTACCACCGCGGGCTGCTCCGCTTCGCACACAAGAGCATAGCGGCCTACATCGCGCAGGAGCACATCCTCGCGAGGCTCAAACAGGAAGACGTCGATGCCCGGGCGTACAAATACATCGCCGCCCAGATTTCGGCCGTGCTCATCAGCGTTATCGAAACCTGGATTGAAAGCGACTTTTGCGAACCCATTGAATTTATGGCGGAGCTAACGGAGGCGCTCATGTACCGGCCGGATTCCGGGCGTGATTGACAGGGCAATTTATGATGCCTGTGAACGATTCCTATACTATTGAACGCTTCCCCTCAAAGTTTCAAACTCCCAAACAGCGCTTCATCGACCCGTTGTAACTCCGAAAACACCCTCGTAAAACGCACCGCCAGCAAGAACCTAAAATCCCTCAAACCTTAAATATTCCTAGATATCTAGCCTATTTCCACTATATACAACAAAACCCGCCTCACTCCGAAGCGGGTTTCATTGTATCAACTGGTGTTGATTCTTTGGTGGGGATGGAGGGGCTCGAACCCCCGACCTCCTCGATGTGAGCGAGGCGCTCTAACCGGCTGGGCTACATCCCCGAGCATGGAGTATTCTACAACATAACGCGCGTCATTGCAAGCCCAAATTCGCGCCGCGGCGCGGGCGCCCGGAAAGGCAAGACAAGCATATATGCCTTCGTTTCGCATAGACTTTTGTGACGGAGGCGGATGATTATGCCGAAAAGCAAGCGAAGGATCAGGCTGGGCAGGCGCGCGGCGGCGCTCTTGGATTTGCCGGAGGAAACCTTCACCGGTTGCGTGAAGGTGACGCTGTATTCCACGAACACGCTCGTGGCGGAGAATCACAAGGGCGTTTTCGAATGCGCCGGGGAGCACATCAGGCTGCGTACGAGCGAGGGGATACTGCGCGTCGAGGGCGAGGGCATGGTCCTTATGGAACTCTCGAACGAGCGCGCGATGATCCGAGGGGAAATCACGGGCGTGCTATTTGAAAAATAAAAGTAAATAATGCCGCGTCTTCGCGGTTTGACGAGGTTGTATGGCCGGGCGCGTATGGAATTATCTCACCGGATATGTTATTATTGAAATCAAAGGCAAGGGGTTGGAGCGCTTCGTCAACAGGGCGGCCCAATCCGGCGTAGCGCTTTGGCGCATCCGGCGTACCGCCGCGGATAGGATCACGGCGCGGGTAGGCATCGGCGGTTTTTACGCGCTGAGGAACCTCGTAAGAAAGACCGGGCTTCGCGTGCGCATCATCGGCAAGCGCGGTTTGCCCATCGCCCTTTCGCGCGCGCGGGGCAGAGAAGCGCTGCTTTTCGGCTGGATGCTCGTGCTCGCCGCCATACTCGCCGCCTCGCGCTTCATCTGGCACATTTCCATCGACGGATGCGATGTGGTCGGCGAAATCGAGATCAAGAGGACCCTCGCGGAGTTCGGCGTGGAAACGGGCTCCCCGCGCACGGCCACCTCCACCTTCGATCTCGGCGGCAAGCTCATGCAGAGCGACCCGCGCATCGCGTGGGCGGGCGTCCGGCTCGAGGGCGTAATCCTCCGCGTGAGCATCGTGGAGGCGGCGCCCTACGTGCCGGAGGACGACGGCGACGAGCCCGGGAGCCTTTTTGCCAAAAAGGACGGCGTGGTCATCCGCGTCGTCGTCGAAGGCGGCAAGGCCAAGGTCCACGCGGGGGACGCGGTGCTCGCCGGTCAGGAGCTCATCACGGGCGTCATCCGCAACGACGAACTGGGCACGATGCTCGCGCGGGCGAAGGGCGAGGTCGTCGCGCAGGTGGTCTACAGCCTGTCCGCGAGCGCGGGGCCCATGATGGTGCTGCCCGTGCGCGCGGGGGAGGCGCAAAAGCTCATGCGCGTGAGCCTTTTCGGCTATTCCACGAGCGAGCCCGAGAGCGGGAGGGAAGAGATAACGCTCGGCAGATGGCGCCTCACGAACTGCCTTTTGCCGATCGCCTTCGAGTCGATCGAGAGCTACGCGCTCGAGGATAGGCTCACCGCGGCGCCCGAGGAAAAGCTCCGGGAGAGGGCCTACGCTCTCGCGGAGGAAGCCATACTCCAAAAAATCCCGGAGGACGCCGTCATGCTCTCGAAGACGAGCGAATATGCGCTCAACGAAGACGGTTCGGTCACCGTGACGATCACGGTCATCACCGAAGAAAATATTGCGGAACTAAGAGGTCTTGATGGAAATTAGGGAAGGAAACGCAACCCCTGTAACCCGGGAGATTCCGGTGGAATCGATGGACGAGCTGATCAAGCTCTTCGGCGTGTTTGACGAAAACCTGAAAGTCATCGAGGCGGAGACAGGCGCGCGCATGGCTGCCGAGGGCGACTGCGTGCGCATAGAGGGAACCGAGGAGAGCGCGGAGCTCGCGGCGACGGTGACGGACAAGCTCCTCACCACCATCCGGCGCGGCGAAAACCTCGACCGCGGCCGCATCCGCTACGCCGTGGACCTCGCGCGCGAGGGCAACGCGGAACTGATCACGGAGCTGGAGAGCGACGTCGTCGCCTTCACCGCGAAGGGAAGGCGCATCAAGTGCAAGACGCTCGGGCAGAAGAAGTACGTCAACGCCCTGAAGCGCAGCACGGTCGTGCTCGGCGTGGGGCCCGCGGGCACGGGCAAGACGTATCTCGCCGTCGCGATGGCGGTGCTCGCTTATAAGAATAAGGAAGTTGAAAAGATCATCCTCACGCGGCCCGCGGTGGAGGCGGGGGAGAAGCTCGGCTTCCTGCCGGGCGATCTGCAGAACAAGGTCGATCCCTATCTGCGTCCCCTGTACGACGCGCTCTATGACTTCCTCGGGCCCGAGACGTTCAAGAACCTTTCGGAGCGCGGCGTCATCGAGGTCGCGCCGCTCGCGTACATGCGCGGGCGCACGCTCAACGACGCGTACATCATACTCGACGAGGCGCAGAACTGCACCATCGAGCAGATGAAGATGTTCCTCACGCGCTTCGGCGAGGGCTCGCGCGTGGTCGTTACGGGGGACATCACGCAGATCGACCTCCCGCCCGAGAGGCGCAGCGGCCTCGTGCACGCGCTGGGCATCCTGCGGGACGTCGAGGGCATCGCGCAGATCTACCTGACCTATAAGGACGTCGTGCGCCACGAGATGGTGCAGAAGATCATCACCGCCTACGACAGGGCGCAGAAGAAGAACTGACGGAGGATACCCGGCCCATGGCGAAAAAGGAAGGGCGCAAGCCGCTTTCCAGAAGAAAGGCGAGGGCGTTCGGGCTGCTGCTTTTGGCCGCGGCCTTCGCGGCGTCCTATGCGCTGGTACTGGCGGACCTGTCGCCCAAGCTCTACGACGTCGCCGTGGGGGAACCTTCCCCCGATACGATTTACGCTCCTTACGGCATCGTCGACGAGGCCGCGACCAGGGCGCGAACGGAGAGCGCCCGGAAAAGCGCGGGCGAGGTCTATGCGATCGACGCGGCGCTCACCGGCGAATACGTTTCCGGCGCGGAGGGCTTTTTCGAGGCGCTCTCCTCGATGCGCGTCGTCGCCTTTTCCATGCTGCCGCCGGAGAGGACGCAGAACCCCGGCGCGGACGAGTGGAGGAGCACCCTCACCGCCGAACAGAAGGCGCAGCTCTGCGCGATGACGAAACCCGCGCTCGACGAGGGCGCCCTCGTCGGCGTGCTCGCGAGCCCCGTCGAGGAGATGCAGACGCTCCGCGACGTGCTCGTCTCCAAGCTGCGCACCGCGCTCGAGGCGGGGCTTTCCGAAAACGCCGCGGCGAGCGTCAGGCTCTCCTGCGTGCGCGAGATCAACGCCATGACGGGCATTTCCGCGGCGCTGAAGCAGGTCGCTTCGCGCGTGTTCGACGCCTACATGCTGCCGACCCTCCGGCTCGACGAGGAGGCCACCCGCAAGGCACAGGATGCCGCGGCCGCCGCGGTGGAGCCCGTGATGATCCAAAAAGGCGAACTGATCGCGGAGCGCGGCAGGCCCGTGACCGAGGCGGAATACGCGCTCATCGCGGAGCTCGGCCTCGTGCGCACCGGGGAAAAGAACGTTTCCCTTTCCATCGGCGTGTTCGTGGCGCTCCTTAGCGCGTTCATTCTTTTTGCGGCCTACCTCATGTTTTACCGCCGGGACGTGTTGGACGAACTCAAGAAGATGCTCATCGTCTGCGTGCTCGTCGTGCTGACGGTGGCTTTGGCTTTTCTCGGCGGCGAGGTGGACGGGCGGCTTTCGCCCGCGCTCATCGCGATCATGCTCTGCGCGCTTCTGGCGGACGAGCGCGCGGCGATGGCGATGACGCCTCTTCTCGCCCTGACGCTGGGCATCATGGCCGTCACGGGAAACAACGCGTTCACAATCGAAGCCTTTTCCATGAGCGCATCGACGCTTGCCGCGGGCGCGGCCTCCGTCGCCGCGCTTCGAAAAACGGTCAGCCGCGGCGCGTTGATCGGCGCGGGCGCCGCGGGCGGGCTCGCTGCGTCGCTGGTGGTCGCGGCGCTGCAGCTCGTCGAGGGCGGGGATGTTCTCGCCGTGCTCGTCGCCGTAGCATGGACCTTCGGCAGCGCCATGATCGCGACCTTGCTTGTGACGGGCTCCCTCTCGCTGTGGGAAATCCTCTTCGACGTGGCGACCCCCGCGCGGCTCGCCGAGCTGGGCAACGCCAACCAGCCGCTGCTGCGCGAGCTGATGACCGAAGCGCCCGGCACCTACCAGCACTCCGTTTTGACCGCGGCGCTCGCCGAGGCCGCGGCGGAGCGCATCGGCGCGGACGCGCTGCTCGCGCGCGTCGCGAGCTATTACCACGACGTGGGCAAGCTCAGGCGGCCTTTATATTTCAAGGAGAACCAGAAGAACGGCGAAAACATACACGACACGCTGCCGCCCCTGGAGAGCGCGCAGGCCATCATCTCGCACCAGAAGGACGGCGCGGCGCTGCTCATGAAGCACAAGCTGCCCTCGGCGGTGGTGCGCATCTGCGCGGAGCACCACGGCAATTCCCTCATGACCTACTTCTATCATAAGGCGCGGCAGGCGGACGAGAACGTGCCCCAGAAGGGCTTTCGATATACCGGAAGCCGGCCCTCGACCAAGGAGGGCGCCATCGTGATGCTCTCGGACTGCTGCGAGGCCGCGGTGCGCTCGCTCGGCGAGACCAGCAGCGAGGCCGTTGCGCAGATGGTGCACCGCATCGTCTGGAGCAAGCTCAACCCGGATGACAACATGCTCTCCGGCGCGCCGCTCACCATCGCCGAGATCGCGGAGATCGAGAAGAGCTTCCTTCGCACCTTCGCGGGGATCATGCACGACCGGATAGAATACCCCGAGATGGACGAGGCTAAAAATGACCGAGATCGCGTTTGAAATAGATTCGTATCCCGGGGACGCCGCGGAGGCGCTCGACGCCGCGGTGAGGGCCGCGCTCGCATATGAAGGAGCCGCGGGCACCGTCGCCGTGCTCGTGACAAACGACGAGGGCATCCGCCGCATGAACCGGGATTTCCGCGGCGTCGACCGCCCCACGGACGTATTGAGCTTTCCCTCCCTCGAGGGGGAGAGCACGCCCGCGGACGGGGATTTTCTGGGGGATATCGCCCTCTCGCTCGAGCGGGCCGCGGCGCAGGCGCTGGAATACGGCCACTCGCTCAAAAGGGAACTTTCGTTTTTAGCCGTGCACGGCGCGCTCCACCTCTTGGGATACGACCATGCGGACGACGCCGGACGCTGCGAAATGTTCAAGATACAGGATCAAATACTGGATAAGATGGGTATAGGAAGATGAGGAGCATTCACGATTTCGAAATCAAAAACATGCTGAGGATGGCCAACGACGCGCGGGACCGGGCGTATGTGCCCTACTCGGGTTTCCGGGTAGGCGCGTGCGCGAAGGCCTCGACCGGGGCGTACTACCTCGGCTGCAACATCGAGAACGCGGCGTATTCGCCCACGGTCTGCGCGGAGCGGAGCGCCATTTTCAAGGCGGTTTACGAGGGCGAGCGCGCGTTCGACGCCGTCGCCATCGTCTGGGACGGGGAAGGCCCCGCCGTGCCCTGCGGCGTGTGCCGTCAGGTGCTCGTGGAATTCTGCGATCCGGAGATGCCCGTCATCTGCGCCAATCGCAAGGGGGAATACAAGGTCGCGGCGCTCGGGGAGCTTTTGCCCTACGCGTTCACCTCGGAGGACCTCGCGCACAAATGAGCTATCTGTCGGGCTTTATTTCGATCATCGGCTCGCCCAACGCGGGGAAGAGCACCCTCATGAACCTCCTCGTCGGGCAGAAGGTTTCCATCGTGTCCGCGCGCGCGCAGACAACGCGCAACCGCATCATGGGCGTGCTCACGCGCCCGGGCTATCAGATGGTTTTCCTCGATACGCCGGGCGTCGCCGCCCCGCGCAACCGGCTTGGCGAGTATATGCTGGGCGTCGCGTACGACTCCGTCAACGAGGTGGAATGCATCCTCTTCGTCGCGGATGCGGCGGGAGGCGTGCGGGAGCGGGACGAGGCCATCCTCGAGCGCCTACGCTCCGCCAAAGCGCCCGTCGTCGCCGCCGTCAACAAGGCGGACATCGCCCGCCCCGAGGCCGTGGAGAAGGCGAAGGAACGGCTCGAAAAGGAAAGCTTCATCCGCGAGGTCGTCGTCATCTCGGCAAAGACCGGCGACAACGCGGAGAGGCTCGTCGAAACCCTCCGTTCCTACCTGAAAGAAGGGCCGCAGTATTTCCCCGAGGATATGGTCACCGACCAGCCCGAGCGCGTCATCGTCGCGGAGATCGTCCGCGAGAAGGCGCTGGAGCTTCTCAGCGAGGAGGTGCCCCACGGCGTCGGCGTGGGCGTGGATAAGATCGAGGTGCGGCAGGACGGTCAGCTTGCCGACGTCTACGCGACCATCTACTGCGAGCGCGACGGGCACAAGGGCATCATCATCGGCAAAAAGGGCGCTATGCTCAAAAACATCGGCACCGCCGCCCGCAGGGATATCGAATGGCTGCTGGGCATGCGCGTCAACCTCCAGCTCTGGGTGAAGGTGAAGGACGACTGGCGCAACAAGGAGAGCATGCTGAAGGAACTGGGCTACGAATAAAAGGGGAGGCGTTCTTCTATGAGGATGGTCGACCTGATTCTAAAGACCCGCGCCGGGAAAGAGCTGGCGGGGGAGGAGATCTCATTCATCGTCAACGGCTTCGTCGGCGGGGACATTCCCGATTACCAGATGGCGGCGTGGCTGATGGCGGTGTGTTTTACGGACATGCCGGCGGCCGAAATCGGCGAACTCACGCGCGCCATGGTCTATTCCGGGGATGTCGTGGACCTCTCCTCGCTGCGCGGCGTGAAGGTGGATAAGCACTCGACCGGCGGCGTGGGGGATACGACCACGCTCGTCGTCGCGCCCCTCGTCGCGGCGTGCGGCGGCACCGTCGCCAAGATGAGCGGCAGGGGCCTTGGCCACACGGGCGGCACGCTCGACAAGCTCGAGTCCGTGCCCGGCCTTTCCGTGTCTCTCCCCGTGGAGCGTTTTAAGAAAATCGTCAATGACATCGGCCTGTGCGTCATGGGGCAGACGGGCAACCTCAACCCGGCGGATAAGCTCATCTACGCGCTCCGGGACGTGACGGGCACGGTCGAGAGCGTGCCCCTCATCGCCTCGAGCATCATGTCGAAAAAGATCGCCGCGGGCGCGGACGCCATCGTGCTCGACGTCAAGGTCGGCAGCGGCGCCTTCATGCAGACGCTCGAGGACGCGCGGCGGCTCGCCCGCACGATGGTCGACATCGGCGCGCACGTGGGCAGGAGGACCGTCGCCGTCATCACGGATATGAACCAGCCGCTCGGCCTCGCGGTGGGCAACGGGCTCGAGATGAAGGAGGCCATCGAAACCCTCTCGGGCAAGACGCCGGAAGGGGACCCGCTGCTCGAGGTGTGCATGCTGCTCGCCTCGAAGATGCTTCTTCTCGCGAACCTCGCCGAAAGCGACGCGGACGCGCGGGAGAAGCTCAGTTCGGCGCTCGCCTCCGGCGCGGGGCTCAGGAAGCTCGAGGCCATGCTTTTTGCTATGGGCGGGGATATCGCCTGCGTCCGCGACCCCTCGCTCCTCTGCCGCGTGAAGCGCAGGCTCGAGGTGTTCCCCACGAGCGCGGGATATGTGGCCGACATGGACGCCGTGAGCATCGGCGTCGCGGCGCAGCTTCTCGGCGCGGGCCGCTCGAAAAAGGAGGACGTCATCGACCCCGCGGTGGGCCTCGTCATGAAAAAGAGAAGGGGCGCGTATATCAACCGGGACGAACCCCTCGCCACCCTCTACGCCAACGACACCTCGAAGCTCGCGGAGGCCGCGGCGAAGGTAAGGAACGCCGTCAGGATCGCGAAAACTCTGCCCGAGCGCATCCCCATGGTCTACGAGGTCATAGAATAGGATCGGAGGCTTTATGAAAAAGCTCATCGCCATAGACGGCAACAGCCTCATGCACAGGGCATACTGGGCGCTGCCCTCGATGATGACGAAGTCCGGCACGCCCACGGGCGCGATCTACGGCTTCGTCAACATGCTGCTCCGGCTGGCCGCGGCGGAGCCGACGAACCTCCTCGTCGCCTTCGACATGCACGGGCCGACCTTCCGCCACGAGGAGTACGCCGAATACAAGGCGGGCAGGCGCGAGACGCCCGAGGACCTTCGCGCGCAGTTCCCCCTCATCAAAAAGCTCCTGTCCGATATGAAGATACGCATCTGCGAGGTGGAGCGGTATGAGGCGGACGACATCCTCGGCACATACGCGCGCATCGCAAACGAAAACGGCATCCCCGCCATGCTTGTGACAGGCGACCGGGACGCGTTGCAGCTCGTCGGCGAGGACACGCACGTGCTCATGACGAAAAAGGGCGTCACGGATACGGTCGAATACGATAAAAACGTCCTCATGGAGCAGTACGGCCTCGCGCCGGAGCGCATGGTGGATTTGAAGGCGCTCATGGGGGACGGGTCGGACAATCTCCCCGGCATACCGGGCGTGGGCGAAAAGACCGCCCTCAAGCTCCTTCAAAAATACGGCACCATGGAAAACGCGCTCGCCTGCGCAGAGGAGGAGAAGGGCGCGCTGCGCGAAAGGCTCCTCTTGGGCGCGGACAGCGCGCGCATGAGCTACCGCCTCGGCGTCATCGACACGAACGTCCCCGTACCCTACAGCCTCGAGGAATGCGCGTTCGATCTTTCAAACCTCGCCTTCGGCGTGCCGCTGATGCGCGAGTTGGAGCTTCGAAGCATCATCGAGCGGCTCCCCGGAAAGAGGGCCGAAACGCCCGCCGCGCCTTTGGGCGGGAAGATCGCCCACGTCCTCGTGGACGACGAGGAAAAGCTCGCCGCGCTCGTCGAATCGCTCAAGGGCGCGCAGGAGTTCGCCGTCCATGTGGGCGACGCGTTCAGCGTGAGCTGGGACGGGACCCGCCAGCACGACTGCGTGCTCGGCGCGACGCTCCTCGACTGCGGGCTCGACGAGGGCAGGATCTACGCGGCGTTCAAACCGCTTTTTGAGGACGGGAACAAGGGCAAGATCCTCTTTGATTCCAAGCGGCTCCGCCACGCGGCGGCGCGGTACGGGATATCGATGCGCGGCGTCGCGTTCGACGCGATGCTCGCGGACTACCTCCTCCACGCCATACATCCGGCGGATTCGCTAAAGACCCTCGCGGGGGAGAGGCTGAAGCTGGAGGACGCGGGCGCGGCGGCGCTGATGCGGCTCTATCCCGCCATGCGCGCGGAAATGGAGGAAAAGGAGCTCAAAAAGCTCTATGATGAGGTGGAGCTGCCCCTCGTCGAGGTGCTCTTCGACATGGAGCGCGAAGGCTTCGCGCTCGACCGGGAGGAACTGACAAGGCTTAGCCTGCGCTTCCACGCGAGAAGCGACGAACTTGCCCGGGAAATATACGGCCACGCGGGCGCGGAGTTCAACATCCTCTCGACCAAACAGCTCGGCGAGGTGCTGTTCGACAGGCTCCAGCTCCCCGTCATGAAGAAGACGAAAACGGGCTACTCGACCGATTCCGAGGTGCTCGAGAGCCTTTATGACCTGCATCCCATCGTGCCGCTGATCCTCGAGTACAGGACGCTGAGCAAATTGAGCTCCACCTTCGTGGACGGGCTTCTCGCGCTCATCCGGAGCGAAACGGGGCGCGTGCACACGAGCTTCAACCAGAACGTCACCGCGACGGGGCGGATTTCCAGCACCGAGCCGAATCTGCAGAACATCCCCGTGCGCACGGACATCGGCCGCGACATCAGAAAGGCTTTCATCGCCAGCGAGGGCCGCGTGCTCGTCGACGCGGACTATTCCCAGATCGAGCTTCGCCTGCTCGCCGCCATGAGCGGCGACGCGGGCATGATCCGCGCCTTCCTCGACGGGGCGGACATCCACAGGCGCACGGCCGCGGAGGTGTTCGGCGTGCCGTTCGACGAGGTCACCTCGGCGCAAAGGGGCGCCGCCAAGGCGGTCAACTTCGGCATCGTCTACGGCATCAGCGACTTCGGCCTCTCGCGCCAGCTCGGCATCAGCCGCAAGGAGGCGGCGAGGTACATCGAGCTCTATTTTGCCCGCTACCCCGGCGTGCAGGCATTCCTGAAAAAGTGCGTGGAGGACGGCAGGCGCGCGGGCTGCGCGAAGACGCTCATGGGCAGGCGGCGGGAGCTGCCGGAGCTCTCTTCCGGAAACTTCAACACACGCTCCTTCGGCGAGCGCGTCGCGATGAACATGCCCATACAGGGGACCGCTGCGGACATCATCAAGCTCGCCATGGTGCGCGTGCACAGGGCTTTACGGGAGGGCGGCTTTAAGGCAAGGCTGATCCTCCAGATTCACGATGAGCTGATCATCGACGCCCCGATCGACGAGGCGTCGCGCGTGGAAAAGCTGCTCGCCGACTGCATGGAAGGCGTGATGGAGCTCGCGGTGCCGCTTCGCGCGGACGTCAGGACCGGGCATAGCTGGTACGACACCAAGTAAGGAAGATGTTTTTATGATCATCGGGCTCACAGGCTCCATAGGCTCCGGGAAATCCACGGCCGCGCGGCGGCTCGCGGAGTTCGGCGCGCGCGTGCTCGACGCGGACGCCGTGAGCCGGGAGGTGACGGGAACCCGCGGCGCGGCCATCCCCGCCATCGAGGCGACGTTCGGAAGGGGCGTGTTCCATGAAAGCGGCGCGCTCGACAGGCGGGCGCTCGCCGAAATCGTCTTTGCGGACGAGGGAAAGCGAAAAGCGCTCAACGCCATCGTCCATCCGCTGGTGCTCGAGTTTTTTTTAGAAAAAAGCAATGAAATCTCATCAGTCGATCCCGGCGCCGTGATCGTCTGGGACGTGCCGCTTCTCATAGAGGCGGGCTGGCAGGGCCTGTGCGACGAGGTGTGGCTCGTGACGGCCCCGGCCGAGGCGCGCGTTTCGCGCGTCGCCGGGCGCGACGGGAACGCGGGGGAGGAAGCGCTCCGCCGCATTTCGGCGCAGATGGGCGACGAAGAAAAGGCGCGGTATGCAGACGTCGTTTTCCATAACGACGGGGAGATCGCCCCGTTTCTCGCCCAGGTGGATCTGCAGTATCAGCGCGTGTCGGAGCGCGCGCGATGACCGCGGCGGCCGTGACGAGCGCGAAGAAAAAGAAAAAACGGCGGCTGAACCTCAAACGGTTCCTCCCGGCGCTGGCGCTCGTGCTCGCGGCGATAACGGTTTTGGGCTATTACGCGAACAGGCATCTTGAGAAGAAAACGTATCAGCTCGCCTATAAGGCCGAAATCAGGGTCTCGGCGGCGGAATTCATGCTCGACCCGTACCTCGTGGCGGCGATCATCCACACCGAGAGCCGGGGCGACCCCGAGGCGGTTTCCCACAAGGGCGCGGTGGGGCTCATGCAGATCATGCCCGCGACCGGCGCGTGGATCGCGGAGAAGCTTGCCGTTGCGGATTATACCGAGGCGACGCTCACCTCCGCTCCGGACAACATACGGCTCGGCTGCTGGTATCTTTCTTATCTTTTGGAAAAATACGGCGATGCGGACAACGCCATCGCCGCCTACAACGCGGGGCCGGGCAATGTGGACAAATGGCTTCTGGATGAAAAATACAGCGAAGACGGCGCGCTCACGAACATCCCTTTCGAGGAGACGAAGAACTACCTCGCGCGCGTCAAGGCCGCTTACGCGAAATATACGGAGCTCTATGAAGACGAGTTTGCAAAGTAAAACGCTCGCCGCGCTCGTCGCGGCGCTTATGCTGCTTTTTGCGGGCTGCGGAGGCAGGGGCGGGAGCACCGCCGCGCCCACGGCGACGCAGCCGCCCGCCATCCTCCAGCCGACGTCCACGCCCGCGCCGGCGAAGGGCGGCACGCTTCGCCTGCCCATGCCCGTCAACGCGGACAAGACCGACCCTTTGAAGGTGAACACCGAGGAGATGCTCATCCTCTACTCGCTCGTGTTCGAGAGCCTCGTTTTTGTGGACAGCAAGGGCCAGGTTACGCCCGGCCTCGCCGAGAACTGGGCCGTGGACGAAACCGGGCTCATCTGGACTCTCAAGCTTCGAAGCGCCGCCCGTTGGCACGACACGGGCGCGCCCATCTCCGCGGCGGACGTGGTGCAGACCTATAACCGGATCGTCAGCCTCAGCGACGCGACCTATTATTCGTATGTGACGCGAAAGGTCGGCGGCATGGAGGCCGCGGGGGACGGCAGCCTCGTCGTCACCATGAAGCAGAAGGGCCTCTCCGCGCTCTACGCGCTGACCTTCCCGGTGACGGAGAGCCAGTCCACGGCGACCGGCAACTACCCCGCGGGCACGGGACCGTACAAGTTCAGCTATGTTGCGACCGATCTCGTGCGCCTCTCGCGCAACGACAACTGGTGGAAGCAGGCGCCCTACATCGACGAGGTGGAGTTCTACGCGCGCGAGAGCAACGACATTTCCCTCGCCTCCTACGCGGCGGGCCAGCTCGATATGGTGTTCACCTCCTCGCTGGGCGTGGGCCGGTACCGGGACGACGCGAACACGGCGGTGCTCGACATGATGACGCAGAACGCCGAGGCGATGCTCGTCAACTACGCGAACCCGCATCTGCGCGACATCCGCATCCGCCAGGCGCTCGCTTACGCGATCGACCGCAGCCGGATCATCACGAACGTCTATATGAACCGCGCGCGCGCGAGCGACGTGCCCGTGCCGCCCGATTCGTGGCTCTACGAGGGCAAGTCCGCCGTCTACGACTACAATGCGGAGCTCGCGCTCTCCCTGCTCGCCGAGGCGGGCTGGGCGAACGCGGACGAGGACGCGTACCTCGAAAAGGACGGGCGGCATTACGACGAGATGACGCTTACGCTCCTCGTCAACGACTCGACGGACGCGGTCAGGAAGACCGCTGCGGAGCTCATCCGCGCGCAGCTCGAGGCCATCGGCATCCATGTCGAGCTCGTGGCCGCCTCCTTCGCGCTCGGGGACGACGAGAGCGATTATATCGCCAAGCTCAAGTCCGGAGACTTCGACCTCGCGCTCGTCGGTTTCAACATCGGCGGCGACTGCAGCCTTTCCTCGTACCTTACGGCAGCCGGCGCGCGGAACTACGGCAGATACTCCAACGCGGCCATGGAGCAGCTCGTCGCCAACATGAACACCGCCGAGAGCGAGAAGGATTACCGTGCCGCTGCCGCCGAATTGCAGATGGCCTTCGTCGGGGAGCTGCCGTTCATCATGCTCTACTTCCGGCTCAACAGCGTCCTGTACAACATGGACATCATGGGCGTCGCGGACATGCGCGAGCCGGACGTGATGCGCAACGTCGCCTCGTGGTATATGGCGAATGTTGAATAAAGCGGGCGCGTGTGCTAAGATAACCAGAAACAAGGGCTTGGGGGAAACATGCTGGAAATCATCCTTTTCGTCATAATCGTCGCGCTCGACCAGGCGTCAAAGGCGTATTGTGCGTCGTGGCTGCCGGCGCTGCCCGGCGGACGCTTCCCGCTCATCGAGGGTGTGTTCTCGCTCACCTATGTGGAGAACAGGGGCGCGGCGTTCGGCATGCTGCAGAACATGCGGCTGCTTTTTATCGTCACGACCATCATCGTCTGCGGCGTTATGGTATACATTCTCGTGAAGGAGCGAAGGAAGATGCACGCGCTCATGCGCGTCTCGCTCGCGCTCATCCTCGCGGGAGCGATCGGCAATTTCATCGACAGGGCCTTTCTCGGCTTCGTGCGGGACATGTTCTATTTTGAACTCATCAACTTCGCGATCTTCAACGTAGCGGATTCCGCCATCACCGTGGGCGCCGTCTCGCTGATGCTCGACATCCTTTTCTTCAAGGGCAAAAAGTACGTCATGGACAAGCCCGCCGAAAAAAACAGAGGCGAGGAGAAACCCGGGGAGGAGCCATGACGGACGCGCCCGGGGTATCGACGGAATATCTCGACGACGGCGCGCTCATCCAGGCGCGCGCCGGGGAGCCCGTGCGGCTCGACGTGTTCTGCGCACTCATAAGCGGGGAGACGCGCTCCTTCATCCAGCGCGTGATCGAGTCGGGCGACGTGTCTCTTAACGGGAAGGACTGCCGCGCGGGCACGAAGCTCAAAGCGGGCGACCTCGTCGAAATCCGCCTGCGCGCGCCCAGGGCCGCGGGGATCGCGGCGGAGGATATCCCTCTCTCCATCGTCTACGAGGACGCGGACATCGCCGTCGTCGACAAGCCGCGCGGCATGGTGGTGCATCCCGCGCCCGGCAACGAAGGGGGCACGCTCGTCAACGCCCTGCTTTTCGCCGTGAAGGATCTTTCGGGCATCGGCGGGGAGCTCCGCCCCGGCATCGTGCACCGGATCGACAAGATGACCTCGGGCCTCCTCGCCGTCGCGAAGAACGACTTCGCGCACAGGGCGCTTTCCTCCCAGCTCAAATCGCACGAGGCGGGCAGGGTCTACCTCGCGCTCGTCGATGGTAACATTAAGGAAGATTCAGGTACCGTGGACGCGCCCATCGGCAGGCATCCGGTCGAGCGCAAGCGCATGGCCGTCGTCGAGGGCGGGAGGGATGCCGTCACGCACTTTCGCGTGCTCGCGCGGGCGGGGAACTACACGCTCGTCGCCGCGCGGCTCGAGACGGGCAGGACGCACCAGATCCGCGTCCATATGGCTTATATCAAACACCCCGTCGCGGGGGATGAGGTTTACGGCAGCGCGAAGGACCCGCTGGGCCTTCGCGGGCAGGCGCTCCACGCGGCGCGGCTGACGCTCGCGCACCCGCGCACCGGGGAAACCATGACCTTCCGTGCGCCCGTGCCGGAATACTTTTTAAAGGCGCTGCGCAGGGCGGGCTTCGGCCCGGAGACCGACGCCTCGATCCTCCTCGACTCCGTTCCCTTTTGATGAACAAGCGGCCTGAAAAAAAGGACGTTGCCGATAAGGCGCTGAGGATCGTCTTCAGCGTGCTGCTCATCCTCTGCGCCGTGGGGCTGTTCCTCATTTCGGACGCCGGACGGAGGCTCCTCGCGGGCGTTTTCGGCGGCGGAACCGCTAAGGCTGCGGCGAGCGCGCCGCAGGTTTCCCCCTCGGCAACCGCGGCGGCAAAGAGCACGGCGGCGCCCTATCCCCTCGTTGAGGATTTCATCGCGCGCGCGGCGGAAAACGGCGCGCCGGGGACATATAAACTCATCGAGGAAAGCAAATCCTCCCGCGCTTACACGATCGAGAGGGAGGATATGGGCGACGCGCGCCTGCTCCTTTCCCTCGCGGAAGGCAGGGTGGTCGCCTTCACGCTCGAGTGGACCGCCGCCGAGATGCCCGAGCCGCCGGGCGAGGACTCTTCGGCGATCGAAAAGGATCTCTATGAGCTCAGGCGCGCGCGGTATGAAGAGGACTGCCTGTGGCTCGAGGAGGCGTTCCCGGCGCTGGCGGACGCGCTCGACGCCGGGGACAGCATTCCTTACGCCTCGTTTTCCGTGCTATATGAGATTTCGAAGGAGACGCTCCGGGACGGAAAGCGCCGCGCGCAGACCCTCGGCGGTTTTGGATTCACCGCGTTTTTGAACGCGGGGGAGGGCGGCGGCGTTCTTTCTCTGGTTTTTGCGGCGAAATAAGAAGAAAATCATCGAAAAATGTGCGCTCTTGACACAATATCTTGCGAACAAGGCTTGAACTTGGGCACAATTGGCAGTATAATCAAACCTGAGGTGGTGGATCGATGGAAAAGAATCGCGTGGCAATCAAGATCGCCGGACAGGAGTTCAGGCTCTCGGGGGATGAGAGCGAGCAGTACATGCGCGAGCTCGCCAACGAAGTCAACTCCCGTATCGACAAGATGCAGCGCCAGTACCCCACGCTGAGCACCGGCAACGCCGTGCTGCTCGTGTGCCTCAATATGGCGGACGAACTTGCGAAACTCCGCTCCGATTATGAGGAACTGGACTCGCGAATCGCCCAGCTTCGGGACATGCCTCGTTCCGCCGCGCCCACAGCGCCCGTCAAAAGACCGTTTGAGGCGAGGCAGAAGACGCCCACCGTATAAGGAAGGCAACCGTACCCGGGCCGCGAATTGGCGTTCGCGGCCCGTTTTATGCGCAGAAAATCTGTGCTATAATTGCTTGACGCAACGTTTGGAAGGGATGAACTATGCAGCAACGTGTTTTGAAAACGCTGGAATACGATAAAATACTCGTCATGCTGCGCGAGCGCGCCTCGTGCTGCGTTTCGCGCGAGCGGATCGGGGTCATGGAGCCCTCGGGCGATCCCGAGGAGGTCGCGCGGATGCTCGAGCTCACCGCCGAGGCGGAAACGCTCTTCTGCCGCGTGGGGCGCTCGCCCATAGACGATTTTCCCGATATGCGGGAGTGCCTCGCGCGCATCCGCGCGGCGCTGTTCGTCTCCCCGCGGGAGCTTTTGGGCATCGCCTCCTGCCTGCGCGCGGCGCGAACCGCCAGGGAGGCGCTCACCAGGGAGAACGAGGGCGGGCTCCTCTACAACATGGCGAGCTTCCTCACGACCCACCGCAGCGTGGAGGAGGAGATCTACCGCTGCGTCGTCAGCGAGGATGAAATCTTCGACGGCGCGTCCCCCGCGCTCTCGCGCATACGGCGCGCGATGCGCGTCGCCAACGAGCGCGTCCGGGAAAAGCTCAACGCCATGATCCGCTCCACGACCTATCAGAAATACCTGCAGGAGCCGCTCGTCACCATACGAAACGGCAGGTTCGTCATCCCCGTCAAGCAGGAATACCGCCAAAATGTGCCGGGGCTCGTCCACGACCAGTCCGGTAGCGGGGCGACGCTTTTTATAGAGCCCGCTGCGGTGGTGGAGCTCGGCAACGAATATAAAAAGCTCCTCGCCGAGGAGGCGGAGGAGATCGAGCGCATCCTCACGGAGCTCACGGCCATGATCGCGCCCTACGCGGATGAAATCCGCGAGGATCTTTCCGTTATGGGCGACATCGACCTGGCTTTCGCCAAGGCGCGCCTCGCTCGTGAGATGAACGCCGTGCGCCCGAAGCTCAATTCCGAGGGGTATATCCGTATCGTCAAGGGCAGGCACCCGCTCATCGATCCGGACAGGGTCGTCCCCGTCGACATTTGGATCGGGCGGGAATTCCGCGCGCTCATCATCACGGGGCCGAACACGGGCGGCAAGACCGTCACGCTGAAGATCGTGGGCCTCTTCGCGCTCATGGCGCAGAGCGGCATGTTCCTGCCCGCGAACGAGGGCAGCGAGTACGCGGTGTTCGACAGGGTCTTTGCCGACATCGGGGACGAGCAGTCCATCGAGCAGTCTCTCTCGACCTTCTCCTCGCATATGACCAACATCGTGGGGATCCTGCGCGAGGCGGATGAAAACTCCCTCGTGCTGCTCGACGAGTTGGGCGCGGGCACGGATCCCGTCGAGGGCGCTGCGCTCGCGATGAGCATTTTGGAAGAACTGCACGCGCGGCGCGCGGTGTGCGTTTCCACCACGCATTACAGCGAGATCAAGGCCTTCGCGCTCACGCACGCGGGCATGGAGAACGCCTCCATGCAGTTCGATGTGGAGAAGCTCGCCCCGACCTATAAGCTCTATATCGGCATCCCCGGCAAGTCGAACGCGTTTGAGATTTCCGAACGGCTCGGGCTGCCGGGCAACATCATCGAGAGCGCGAAGGGCTTCCTCAAGGGGGAGGATGTGCGCTTCGAGGACATCATCTCCTCCGCGGAGAGCCAGCACAGGCTCGCGGAGGAGGAGCGCCTCATGGCCAAGGAGGCGCGGCTCGAGCTGGAGAAGCTGCGCGCCGAAACCGAGCGGGAACGCCGCAGGCTCGAGGAGGAGCGCAGCCGCATGCAGGCCAAGGCGCGCGAGGAGGCGAAGAAGATCGTCGCCGATGCCAAGCGCGAGATGGAGAGGCTCATCGTCCAGATCCGTGCCCTCAAGGAGATCGACCGCAGCGCGGCGGACCGCGTTATCCAGCAGAGCCGGGACGCTCTGCGCGCACAGGAGAGCGCCGTCGCCGAAACGGAGGAGATCCGCCGCGAGGACGCGGGCGCGCCGCCGAAGGCCGTCAAGCCCGGCGACGCCGTTCGCATCGTGACGCTCGAGCAGAAGGGCACCGTGCTCGCGCCGCCCGACGCGAAGGGCGAGGTGCTCGTGCAGGCGGGCATCATGAAGCTCTCGGTGAAGCTTTCCGACCTGCGCCTCGAGAAGGAGGCCGAGCCGAAGCTCGTCCCCAACAAAACCGGGCTCGCGTTGGGGAGGCACGTCGGGCTCGAGCTCGACATCCGCGGCATGCAGGTGGAGGAGGCGTCGATCGTCGTCGACCGCTACCTTGACGACGCGTTCAACGCGGGACTTTCCGAGGTGAACATCATCCACGGCAAGGGCACGGGCGCGCTGCGCGCGGGCGTTCAGGATTACCTGCGCCGCCATCCCCTTGTCAAAACTTTCCGCATCGGCAACTACGGGGAGGGGGACGCGGGCGTCACGGTGGTCACGCTCAGAAAGTAGTGCCGAAAATTGAAGAAATTAAGGCAAATAGGGCGAATTCATACCGTGTTCACAATTTGGTGATACTATATGAAAATGAGCCCGATCGACCTTTTTGGCCGCGAAAGCGCGGCTTGCGGGCGATTAACGGCAGGTTGCAGGGAGGCTAAAATGGAAAACAACACCATACTCGTCATCGACGACGACAAGAATATCCTCGCGATCATCGGCATGTACCTGAAGAAGGAGGGCTATGCCGTCGCCACCTGCGAGCGCGGCGACACGGCGCTTAAATGCTTTCGGGAAACGCAGCCCGCGCTGGTGGTGCTCGACGTGATGCTCCCCGGCATGGACGGCTGGGGCGTGCTGGAGAAGCTGCGCGCCGAGAGCGCGGCGCCGGTCATCATGCTCACCGCCAAGGGCGACACGCTCGAGCGCATACAGGGGCTCGACGCCGGGGCGGACGATTACATCGTCAAGCCTTTCGAGGCAAAGGAGCTGCTCGCGCGCATCAAGGCGGTGCTGCGCCGCTCCGCGGCGCCCGGCAACGACAAGGAGATTTCCTTCCCCGGGCTTTCCATATCGCTCGACAACTATTCCGTGCTGCTCGACGGCCGGCAGATCGACATGCCGCCCAAGGAGATCGAGCTTCTGTTCTTCCTCGCCTCGCGCGAGGGGAAGGTTTTCACCCGCGAACAGCTTCTCGAGCAGGTCTGGGGCTTCGATTTCTTCGGCGACTCGCGCACGGTGGACGTGCACGTCAAGCGCATCCGCGAGAAGATCGGCGAGCGCCCGGAGTGGGAGCTCAAGACCGTCTGGGGCGTGGGCTACAAATTCGAAGCCGCCAAATAAGCGAAGGGCCGCACAACGATGTTCAGAACGCTCTTCTCGAGAATGCTTGCGACCTACCTCGCCGTGACGCTGCTGCTGCTCACGCTTTTGGGAATCACCCTCGGCGGGATGTTCCGCAGCCAGTATATCGACGAGAAGGAAGGGGAGCTGCGCCGGGAGGCGGAGGAGATCAACGCGACCATCCATACGAAGTACGTCGACCCCGAAAAGCGCGCGGTCGCACGGGACCAGCTCTATACGATCGTTCGCAAATACGACGCACTGCTGCAGCTTTATTTCATCGATTCCGCGCTGGGCAGGGTCGTCTTCATGGATGAGGAGTCGGCCAACAAGTGGGCGCCCCTCGCGGACATGAACCTTTATGAAAAAGCGGATTCCATCGTCGCGGGCGGCGGGGAGAGCATCAGCTCCGGCGAATACAAGTCCATGTCCAACGTCCCGATGATGACGCTGCAGCGGCCGATCACGGACGGCGAGGGCAACACCATCGGCGCGATGTTCCTGCACATGGACATGAGCCGCACGAACGCTTCCGTCCGCCAGGTATACATGGACGTGCTGCTCTCGGCGCTCGTCGCGGTTATTTTGGCCTTCCTCGCGGTATCCTACATAACCAACCGCATGTCGAAGCCCATCGCCGAAATGAACAACACCGTCAAACGGTTTTCCAAGGGCGAGTTCGAGGCGCGCGTCGCCGTGACGGGCAGCGACGAAGTCGGCCAGCTCGGGGAGAGCTTTAACGAGATGGCGGACGAGATCAACGCGCTCGAGCAGTCGAGGCGCAGCTTCGTCGCAAACGTCTCGCACGAGCTGCGCTCCCCCCTGACCTCCATGCGCGGCTTCCTCGAGGCCATGCAGGACGGCACCGTCCCCGCCTACGAGCAGGGGAAGTATCTCGAAATCGTCATCGGCGAGTGCAGGCGCATGACGGGCATGGTGAACGATTTGCTCGACCTCGCGAGGATCGAGTCGGGCGCGTATGAATTGAAGATCGAGCCGTTCGACATCAACGAGCTTCTGATCCGGACGCTGCTCACCTTCGAGGCGCGCGTGAACGCGCAGCGCATCGATGTGGTGATGGATTTTGAAAGCGGGCGCACGCTGGTCGAGGGGGATGCCTCGCAGATCGCGCAGGTGATCCGGAACCTCGTCGACAACGCCGTCAAGTTCTCTCCCCCGGGCGGGAAGCTGACGCTCGGCGTCAAAGCGCAAAAGGGCCTCGCCGTCGTGAGCGTGCGGGACGAGGGCGAGGGCATCCGGGACGAGGACCTCCCCTACGTGTTCGACCGTTTCTTCAAGGGGGAGAAGGCGCACACGCCCGCAGGCTCCTCCTCGGGCCTCGGGCTGTCGATCGTCAAGCGCATCGTCGGGCAGCACGGCCAGGAGGTCTTTGTGGAATCGGCCCCCGGAAAGGGCACGTGCTTCTCCTTCACGCTGAAACTTTACGAACAGCAGACGCGGGAAAATCGAGATACGCGCGCGCGCACGCTCGCGCAACGGAGGTAAATATGGAATATCCGAACTATTATTACGAGGATCAGGACCCGCGGGAGCCGCATGGCAGGAAGAGGCGCGGCGTCGGCGGCTATGTCGTCACGGCGGTGGTCTTTTTGCTCATCGGCGCGCTGCTCGCGACGACGCTCACGCCGTCGGGCGGCGTGACCCTGCCGGAGGGCAGCCCGAGCGTGACCGCCACGCCCGGGCAGGGCGGCGTGATCCCCACGCCCGCGCCTCCGTTTGAGAGATGGACGCCCGAACCCGAACTCCCCTCCGATCCCCTGCTCACGCCCGAGCCGGCTGCGGGCGGCATGCCCCCGCTCGACGGCGTCGCGCCGACGCTCGGGGACGCCGCGAACCCCATCCCCGACATCGTCGAGCAGGTCTCGGCCGGGGTCGTGGGCATCATCAACTATATGTATAACCCGCAGTACGGCGACTATACCCCGCAGGCCTCCGGTTCCGGATTCGTTATCTCCTCAAAGGGATATATCCTCACGAACGCGCATGTCATCGGCGGCGCGTCGAAGCTCGGCGTGGTCTTCACGGACGGAACGGAGCTCGAGGCGAAGCTCGTCGGCTTTGACGGCACGACGGACCTCGCGGTGCTGCGCGTGGATAAGACCGGCCTGTACGCGCTCAAGCTCGGCGATTCTGAGGCCGTCCGCGTGGGGGATTACATCATCACCATCGGCGACCCGACGGGGCGCGAGCTCGCGGGCACGACGACGTTCGGCATCATCAGCGCGGCCTCGCGCACCATCACCATAGACGGGCAGACCAACACCTACATTCAGGTGGACGCCGCGGTCAATCCCGGCAACTCCGGCGGGCCGCTCATCAACCTCAAGGGCGAGGCGATCGGCATCGTTTCGGCAAAGACCATCACCGCGAGCTACGACGACTACGGCAACGCCATCAGCGCCGAGGGCCTCGGCTTCGCGCTCCCCATGAACGACGTGATGAAGATCGCGGAGAAGCTCATCACCGAGGGCGGCATCAAGCGCCCCGGCATCGGCATCAGCGTGTACGAGTGGGACGAGGCGAACGCGCGCGAGTACGGCACCGTCGTAGGCGTGCTCGTCAACACCGTCATCAAGGACGGCCCGGGCGACCTCGCGGGCCTTCGCCCCAACGACATCATCGTCGAGGTGAACGGGCAGCCCGTGCCCACGCAGAGCGAATTCGTAAAACTCGTCAAGAGCCTGCGGGTGGGGGACAGCATGTCCCTTCGCGTCTGGCGCGCGGGGGATTACTACGAGACGACGCTGACGCTGGGAGACCTCAACGACATGGGCAGCGAGCTCGTGGGCGGGGAAGCGGATTTCGATTTCTTCGGCTAAACGATAGCGCCTTTCTGGTATGCCGCCGCCTCCTTCGGGGAATGATAAATCCCAAAGGAGGCGGTTTTATTGCTTTCATCCTATGACGATTATAAAAAACGCAGGCGCAGGGCGGCGTTGAGCGCCGTCGGCCTGTTTCTTATCGGCGCGCTGTTCGGCGCGTATATCATGCTCGAGCTGCCCATGGGTCTCGACCTTCTCGGCCTTCGCGCGCAGCAGGAGCAGGAGGAGCCGGAGGAGACGCCCGAATCCGTCAGCGCGGACACCCCGCGCGAGGCGGTCGTCGCCGAGGGCGCGGAGGCGGAATGGCTCGTCCGCTTCGAGGGCTGCGACCATGTGGTGAGGGTGAACGCGCCGGGCCCCGTCGCGGGGATGACGCGCAAGCAGCTCGCCATCGCGTATCCCGATTACGCCATCGAGATATTCGACGTGGAGTTCGTGCGCCTCGCCAGGCCCATCGAGGGGTACTGCCCCGAGCATTACACGCTCAAACGCGGCGAGGACACCGCGCTCATCATCACGCGAACGGATATCGGCACGCTCTCCCAGAAGGAAATCATGCGGATCCTCGTCGATCTCACTGCGATCGACGAGGAGGCGCTCGAGGCGCTCGACGCGGGCGTAACCTTCGGTTCGCTCGAGGAGATCAATTCGTATCTCGAAGGCGCGGAATAAGGCGGAACATATCATATTAAGTTGCCTCCCGGGCGCATCCGTGTTACAATTGGCATAGAAACGCGTGCGAGGAAAAGCAAGTTGACAGTGCTTGGCATCGACCCGGGCTATGCCATACTCGGCTACGGCGTCATAGAGGCGCGGGAGCGGCAGATGAAGCCCCTGGACTATGGCGTGATTGAGACGAGCGCGGACGCGCCTTTTCCCGAAAGGCTCGAAAAGCTCTATGTGGGCATCAGGCAGCTTCTCACGATGTTCAAGCCCGATCACATCGCCTTCGAGGAGCTTTTCTTTTATCGCAACGCCAAAACGGCGCTTCAGGTGGCGGCGGGGCGCGGGGTCGCGCTGCTCGCGGCGGAGCAGTCGGGCGTGCCGCTCTATGAGTATACGCCCATGCAGATCAAGCTCTCCGTCACGGGGGACGGCCACGCGGACAAGAAGCAGGTGCAGAGGATGATCCAACTGCTCCTCTCCCTCAAGTCCGTGCCGAAGCCCGACGACGCGGCGGACGCGCTCGCGGCGGCCATTTGCCACGCGAACACCATGGGCCCCGCCATGGAACAATTCCGGATCAAGTAAGGTAAAAAAGATGTATTCGCATATCAGGGGCACAGTCGAGGAGCTTCTCGCGGACCGCGCGATCGTCGAGGCGGGCGGCGTGGGTTACGAGCTGATCTGCTCGGGCGCAACCCTCAGGCATCTGCGCGCCGGGCAGGAGCATAAGCTCTACGTCCATCACCACATCTCCCTCGCGCAGGACGCCATGGCCCTCTACGGCTTTGAAACCAAAGAGGAGCGCGCGATGTTCCGGCGGCTCATCGCCGTCACGCGCGTCGGGCCGAAGCTCGCGCTCTCGGTGCTCTCGTCGCTGAGCGTTTCGGACATCGCCTCGGCGATCGTCACGGAAAACGCGGCGGCGTTCGACCGGGTGCCCGGCATGGGGCGCAAGACCGCCGCGCGCGTGCTGCTCGAGCTGAAGGAAAAGGTCACGCCGGAGGATATGGCGGGCTCGCCGCTCGCCAAAGCCGCCGCGGAGGGGAAATCCATGGATATGCGCGCGGAGGCCATCGCGGCGCTCGTCTCCCTCGGTTACGACGGGGCGGTCGCGGGGCGCGCGGTCGCCGCCGTGCCGGAGTGCGGGCGGGTCGAGGACATGATCACGCAGGCGCTGCGCGCGCTTGCGGCGAAAGGGCGTTAAGGGATGGAGGAAAGGCTTGTTGTTTCATCCATGCTCGCGGAGGACGAGGCGGCGGATTACAGCCTGCGCCCGCGCTTCCTCAACGAGTACATCGGACAGGGCAACGTCAAGGAGCATATCAGGATCTACATCGAGGCGGCCAAGCGCCGCGGCGAGCCGCTCGACCACGCGCTGCTCTACGGCCCGCCGGGCCTGGGCAAAACCACGCTCGCCGCGATCATCGCCAACGAGATGGGCGGCAACCTGCGCGTCACCAGCGGCCCCGCGATCTCGCACGCGGGCGATCTCGCGGCGCTGCTCTCCAACCTGCAGGCGGGAGACGTGCTCTTCATCGACGAGATCCACCGCCTCAACGCCACCGTCGAGGAGGTGCTCTACCCTGCGATGGAGGATTTCGCCTACGACATCATCATCGGCAAGGGACCGAGCGCGCACTCCATCCGGCTGGACCTGCCGCACTTTACGCTCGTGGGCGCGACGACGCGCATGGGCCTTCTGACCTCGCCTCTTCGCGACCGCTTCGGCATCAAGGAGCAGCTTGAGCTCTACAAGCCCGAGGACCTGCTCGAGATCATCACGCGAAGCGCCCGCATACTCAACATCGCCATCGATGAGGACGGCGCGCTCGAGATCGCCTCTCGCGCGCGCGGCACGCCGCGTGTGGTGAACCGCCTTCTGAAGCGCGTGCGCGATTACGCCCAGGTGCGCGGCTCCGGCGCCATCGACCTTGAGACGGCGCGCGCCGGGCTTGAAATGCTCTCCATCGACGAACTGGGGCTCGATGCGGTCGACCGGCGCATGCTCCTCATCATGATCGAGAAGTTCGGCGGCAAGCCCGTGGGACTCGACACCATCGCCGCCGCCACGGGGGACGACGCCACGACCATCGAGGATGTGTATGAGCCGTACCTTCTCCAACTCGGGCTGATCGCCCGGACGCCGCGCGGCAGGATCGTGCTCAGCGCGGGTTACGCCCATATGGGTTACGCCTCTCCCGCGGGGAACCGGCAGGAGAGGATGAACATATAACATGTTTTCAATATTCGGCATAGGAGGGTACCGTATGGGACGCAGGGTCAGGGAACTCGAGCAGGCGATCGGCCAGAAGGACGTTGAAATCGCGCAGCTCCGGCAGCGCGTGAACGAGCTCGACGCGATCGTGATGCGATACAGGGAGCAGGAATTTGCCATCGCGGGGGCGCTCACCAGGGCGCAGACCGCCGCGGGCAAGATCGTCGGCGAGGCGGAAGCGGAGAAGGCGGAAATCCTCCGCCGCGCGAACGAGGAAAAACTCGAGGCCGAAAGGGAAGCCCGGGGCATGCTCGCCGACGCGGAGCGCCGCGCGGGCATCATCGAGGAGGACGCGAAGAAGAAGGCGCGCGAAACGGCCGCGCGCGCGGAGGGCTTCATGGCCGAGTACCGCGCGAGCGCGGGCAGGCTCGTCGCCGAATTCCGGCGCACGGCCGCGATGGCGTCCGAGCAGGCGAAGCGGTTCGCAGAGAGCATGAACGCGCTCAACCTCGACCAGGCCGTCGAGATCACGCACGAGTACGACCATCTCTCGACCATGGACAAGACCCCCGCGCAGGACATGCCCGACGATTACGTGGACCCCGCCTCGCTCATGCGCAGCATCTACAATCTGGAGGGACGCGACCTGCCGGGAAACGAAGCGGAGCCGGAGCCCGAACCCGAGCCCGTTCCGGAACCTGAGCTTGTGCCTGAACCTGCGTTCGAGCCTGCGCCGGAGCCCGCGCCTGAACCCGAGCCGGAGCCCGCGATCGAGGAGAAGCGGGAGCCTGCCGTCGACCCGTTCACGCTGTGGGCGCGGCCGGCGGAGAGGCCATCGGGGCCCGAACCCGCTCAGCCGCAAAAACCGGCCGAGTCCGCGTGGGAGCAGCCCGCCGTCAGCCTGGAGAAGAAGGACGAAGGCGAGCGCATCTGGACGGTCGAGGAGATCGTGGAGCGCACCAACGCCAACGACAGCGAGATCGACGAGGAGCTCAACGCCATCATCGAGGATGTGCTCAGAGGTTCTTGACGAGCGGGAGTGCCGGTGGTATAATCGGCAGGTATATTGGCGATGAACGGGAATATTCGCCGCCTTGCGCATCAGAGAGCGCGCCCCGAGGCTGAGAGGGCGCGCGCACAGCAAAGCTGCGATGTCCGGCCCCGTGAGCCGCGCGGAGGGAATGCCGCGCCGCGCGAGCGCGTTACAGCTCGCAAGAGACCCAATTAAGGTGGTACCGCGGGATAACTCCGCCCTTATGTAATTTTCATAAGGGCGGTTATTTTTTATATCAGGAATGGAGGATGAAGAAATGGCAGGCAAGAGAGGGGACGAATTCGTCACGCATATCGCGTCCCGCGCGGAGGACTTTCCTCAGTGGTATACGGACGTGATCCTGAAGACAGACATGGTCGATTATTCCGACGTGAAGGGCTGCATGGTCATCAAGCCCTACGGCTACGGCGTGTGGGAGCTCATTCAGCAGGAGATGGACGCGCGTTTCAAGGCGACGGGCCACAAGAACGCGTATTTCCCGCTGTTCATACCGGAGAGCCTTCTGTTAAAAGAGGCCGAGCACGTCGAAGGCTTCGCGCCCGAGGTGGCGTGGGTCACGATGGGCGGCAACGAGGTGCTCGCGGAGCGCCTCGCCATACGCCCCACGAGCGAAACGGTGATCGGCGCGATGTACTCGCGCTGGATCCAGTCCTACCGCGACCTGCCGATGCTCCTCAACCAGTGGTGCAACGTCGTGCGCTGGGAGAAGAGCACGCGGCCTTTCCTCAGGACGAGCGAGTTCCTCTGGCAGGAGGGGCACACCGCCCACGCGAGCGCGGAGGAAGCGCAGGAGGAGACCATGCGCATGCTCCACGTCTATCAGGAGTTCGCGGAGAACGTGCTCGCCATCCCCGTCGTCATCGGGAAGAAGAGCGAGAAGGAGAAGTTCGCGGGCGCCGTGGCCACCTATACGATGGAGGCCATGATGCAGGACGGCAAGGCGCTGCAGATGGGCACCTCGCACAACCTTGGGCAAAACTTCGCCAAGGGGTACGACATCCAGTACCTCAGCCGCGAAGGCCGCCTCGAATACTGCCACACGACCTCCTGGGGCACCTCGACCCGCATGATCGGCGGCATCATCATGGTGCACGGGGACGACCGCGGCCTCATGATGCCCCCGAAGGTCGCGCCCACGCAGGTGGTTATCCTGCCCATCGCGCAGCACAAGGAGGGCGTGCTCGACAAGGCGTATGAGCTGAAAAAGCAGCTCGTCGATGCCGGCGTCCGCGTGGAACTGGACGACAGCGACAACAGCGCGGGCTGGAAGTTCAACGAGTGGGAGATGAAGGGCGTGCCCGTGCGCCTCGAGGTCGGCCCCAAGGACATCGAAAAGAGCCAGGTGGTGCTCGTGCGCCGCGACAACCACGAGAAAAGCTTCGTGCCCATGGAGGGGCTTGCGGACGCGGTGAAGACGCTCTTGGACGACGTCCACAAGGGCATGTTCGCGCGCGCGCTCGCCTTCCGCGAGGAGAAGACCGTCAACGCCACCGATTTCGAGCAATTGAAAGCGGGCGTGAACGGCGGCTTCGTGCGCGCCATGTGGTGCGGGGAGCGCCCCTGCGAGGATGAAATCAAGGCGAAGAGCGGCGCCACCACGCGCTGCATGCCCTTCGACCGCGCCCATGAGGAGGAGCTCGGCTGCGCCTGCGTGCACTGCGGCAAGCCCGCGAAGACCATGATGTACTTCGCCAAGGCGTACTGAGGCAATTGATAATTATGTGCGTTGTGAACGACTCTCGCTTGAACGGCGGGAGCCGTTTCATCCTTGTTTTCGCCGGGACGGCTTGAACCGCCGGGGACGGTCCTGCGCGACGGTGGGTGATGCCGCTGGGGATTTCAATATTGCTTATCGGGGAACTGTATGCGCCGATCACTGCCAAGGACCGTCCCCGACGCAGTAGGGGCGGATTCCATATCCGCCCGGCCCTTGACGCGCTGTCTCCGACAACCCTGAAAAGGAAACCCCGCCGGGAGGGCATCGCCCGATTGTCAAGCGCCCCCGCCTGGTTTATACTGAAAGGAGAAAAACAAGGAGGTTCTTTCCATGAAGGTGATGCTCATCAACGGCAGCCCCAACGAATACGGCTGTACCTATACGGCGCTGGCGGAGATCGCCAAAACGCTCGGCGAACACAAGGTGGAGACGGAGATCATCCACATCGGAAAACGGCCCATACGCGGCTGCCAGGACTGCGACACCTGCAGGAAAGGGGCGTGCGTGTTCGACGACGACATCGTGAACCTCGTGGCCGAGCGGATGCGCGGCGCGGACGGCCTCGTCGTGGGCAGCCCCGTGTATTTCGCCTCCGCGAACGGCGGTTTGGTTTGCCTGCTCGACCGCCTGTTCCGCGTGGGGGACAGCTTCGCCCACAAACCCGCGGCGGCCATCGCCTCCGCGCGGCGCGCGGGCACCACCGCGGCGCTCGACGTGCTCAACAAATACTTCCTCATCGCCCAGATGCCCGTCGTCTCCTCCAGCTACTGGAACATGGTCCACGGCAACACCCCGGAGGAGGTCCTGCAGGACGAGGAAGGCCTTCAGATCATGCGCAACCTCGGGCACAACATGGCGTGGCTGCTCCAATGCATCGAGGAGGCGAAAAAGGCGGGCATAATCCCGCCGCAAGCCGAAAGGACGTATCGCACGAACTTCATCCGCTAAGCCTATCTTCGCCGCAGGGATTTGAGATAAGCCTTGCGCGCCTCGCCGATGCGGTAGCTCTCGACGGCCTTCTGGATGGATTTGTTGTGCACCCATTTATCGAGGACGTTGCCCTCCAGAAGGGGCAGCGTCTTTTCGTACTGACGAACGAGCGCGTAGCTCATATACCACGCGGCGGCCATGTTGACGTAGTATTCGTCGGAATGGAGCGCGGCGACGGCGTAAAGCGTCGCGGGGTCGAAGGCGTCGTCCTCGAGGAAGAAGGCGAGCAGCGTCACCAGCGCGAAGCGCACGGTATACGCATGATTGCCGTTCAGCCACAGCATGACCCTCGCGTACACTTCCGCCTTATGCTTCGCAAACGCCTTGGGCTGCAGCGCGTCGCACACGGCCCAGTTGTCGACGCAGGGGAGGAACGCTTCGACGCGCCGCAGCAGGGAAGGAAAGTCCGTTTTCAACCTGCAGAGGAGCGCCGCGTGCAGCATGTTCTCCTCATGGTAAACGTGGGGCAGGGCGCCGAGGAAAGCTTCCGCCTCAGGGGAGGCGGCAAGCTCCTTCGCGAGCGCGCCGAGCGCCTTCGCCCGCACGCCGATCACGCGCGCGGGGTCGATGGTCGGGATGAGCTTGCGGGTGAAATCCGCGTAAGGCTCGTCCTTCAATAAAAACAGTTTTTCCCGAATGTTGTCCATAACGGCATTATTATACAGTGGGTTCACAATTCAGGCAACCCCGGCGGTTGAGGGGGCGGGCGGATTATGGTATGATCAACAGGTATTAGAACGATTGGAGGATATTTTCGCCGATGCAATACGTATTCTGGGCGATCGCCGTGCTGGGCGGTTACCTGATGGGCTCCGCAAACTTCGCAATCATCATCACGAAATATTTTCTGCATTCCGACGTGCGCGAGCGCGGCAGCCGCAACGCCGGCACCGCCAACGTGGCGCGCGTATTCGGCCCCTGGCTCGGCTTCGCGACGCTCGTGGGAGACGTCGCCAAAACCGCGGCCGCCGTGTGGCTCGGCCTTGCGCTGCTCTCCGTCGACGGCATGTGCGCCGCGGCCGCCGCCTGCATCGTCGGCCATTGCTTCCCGGTCTTCTTCGGCTTCCGGGGCGGGAAGGGGGTCGCGGTCGCCGCGGGCATCGCGCTCATGCTCGAATGGAAGCTGTTTCTCATCCTCCTCGCCTTCTATCTCATCGCTGCCCTTCTCATCAAGAAGGCGTCCGTTTCCTCGCTGCTGGCGACGGCGGCGCTGCCCTTCGTGATGCTGCTCCTTGGCGGTTTCGCGGCGGTCGAAATCGTTCTCGCGGGATTCGTGGCGCTGATCGTGTGGGTTATGCACCGGGAGAATATAAAACGCCTCCTTCACGGGGAAGAAGGCAAGTTCAACTTCGGCAAGCGGAAGGAATGATTCTCTTGTACGCCCAACTGCGCGGCAATAGGCAAAGCGTGTAAACAAAAAAAGCAGCGATCGCTGCTTTTTTGAAATCTAGAGCTCAACGTTATAGATCTTCTTCACATGCTCCCTCCCCGGGAGCATGATCGCGAGCGCGCAGACTGCGTTGAGGAGGCCGAACGCGAATATGACGGTTCTGATGGGCAGCGCCTCCCCGAGCGCGCCCGCGATGAGCGCGCCAACGATGCTGCCTATGGTGGTGAGCATCTGGAACGTGCCGTTATACCGCCCGCGCAGCTCGTTGGGCACATGGTTCTGCGTGGAGGAAATGCGGATGTTGTACGAAGTGACGCTGAGAAGCCCCGAGGCGAACATCAGCGCCATCATGGCGGCGACGGGCACGAACAGATAAGCCGCCTCGATGACGCCGATGATGACATATACCGCGAGCGCGATCGCGAACTTCCATTTCACGGGATACCGGAAGCGGTAGTGGGCGAGGCCCCCGAGCATCCTTCCGGCGACCGAGAAGCCCATGATATAGGTATAAAGCGTTACGCCGAGCCCCTCTGTGGATTTGAAATAAGGCAGTACGAGCGTGCCCGTCGCGCTGAAGACGAGCGTGGTGACGATGAAGAAGGCTGTGATGAACAGGAGGCCTCTTTCCTTTTTGAGATAGGCGAGCCCTTCCTTGAAATCATCCGCATAGCGGCGCAGGTTATAGCTTGTCGGCTCGGGGATGATGTGGGCTTCGTCCGTTTTGATCCGCGTCTCAAACGCGGCGGCGATGAAGAATGTGACCGCGTTGAAGAGGAAGAGCGGCTCGATGCCTATGCTCTCGTAACACCACGCGGCCACGGGCACCATGATCGCCGAGAGGGGATAGAGCATGCTCGAGATCGAGTACGCCTTTGAGAAGTTGCCCTCGCTGATGATGGTGGGATACAAACTGTCGTAGGCGACGAGATAAACGCTGTCTATGCTGCCGATGACGACGCACAGGAAGAGCAGGATGGGGTAGTTGAACAGGTTCAGCGAAAGCGCGCCGAATATGCAGAGATAGAGCGCCGCGGAGATGAAGTCCAGCCCGTAGATCACCTTCACGCGCGAGAAGCGGTCGATATACGGCCCGGCGAGCGAGGGCATGATGATTTTAGGCAGGTTGTAGGCGACGGTGAAAATGGCGTAAAGCAGAGTCGAGCCGGTGTAATCGAGCACGAGCAGCCCGATCGCGAAGCCCGAAACGGCGTTGCCGAGCATCGACACCACCGTCCCGAGCGTAAGGATCGTAAAGTTCCTGTTCCAGAGAGGCTTTTTTTCCATCGGCGACAATTATACACCAAAGTCGAGCGAGATGCTACCGTTGACCGCCTCGACCTTGATGCGGTTCTTCCCGCCGTGGACGATGTGCACCTCTTTGCGGTGCTTCTCGCCGTTGATGCGCACGGAGCCGGAGACGGTTTCCACATCGATGTCGTAGTCGGTGATGGGCAGCAGGGAGGAAATGCGCAGCGTCCCGTTGACAGCCTCGGCGCTGATGTTGCCGCGCAACTCCCCGCCCAATGTGACCGTGCCGTTGACGGTCTCCCCGCCGAGCTTGCGCGCGGTGCGGCAGGCGGTGATGGTCACATCCCCGTTGACGCTCTCGCCGCGCAGCGAATCGGCCGTGACGTCGCTCAGCTCGATTGCGCCGTTGACGGTTTCGCACGAGATGTTCTCGAGCGACACGCCCGCGACGACGATCGCGCCGTTGACGCCTTCGATCTTAAAATCGGAAAGCTTTACGTTGGGCACGGTGATGTCTATTTTGCCGGGCCTCCAGCTCCCGGGCCGGAAGAAGCGGCCGATCGGATGCGTATCCTCCTTGATGGTGAGCACGCCGTTGACGAGGGAAACCTCGGGCTTCACGCGCTCGTCGGGATAGTTGATCGCGGCGCTCCACTCGTTGCCCCGGAGGATCGTGACGTTGGCGTTGACGACGTCCGCCCGGATGGAGTGGAATTCGCAGGGGCGCCTTCCGGCGTTCTCAACGGGCGGCTCCCGCCGCGCCTGCTCGCGCTCCTGCGCGATGATTTCGCGCGCGAGCCCCTCGGGGGTGCCGAGGGAGGAGATGACCTCGGCCTCCTTGTCGGGGCCCGCGTCGTCGAAATACTCCTCGTAATAGCGAAGCGCCGCTTCGCGCTCACTGCGCTCGATGCAGGTGAGGCAGCTCTCGAGCCGATTCATGAATTCGCGCCTGTTCATTTAGAATCCCGCCTTTCCAATTCTCAGCAAATAGGTGTCGAAACCGCTGTTGAATATCCACTCGAGCACGTTGTTGGGGATTGCCGGGCGCCCGCGCCCGCCCTCGTAGACGATATCCCGCCTTTCCAGCAATCCGTCGAGATCAAGATAGCGCATGTTCATTTTTCCTTCCCTCCGAACAAAATGGTCTCCACACTGTCCCGGTATATGTTCCATTCGCCGCGGTATTCCGAAAGCTTCGCCCGCCCCTTTCCGGTGATGGCATAATAGCGCCGAAGGCGCCCGGAATAAGGCTGGTCGTAAGTGGTCAGGAGATCATCCTTCTGCAGCCGCCTCAACACAGGATACAGCGTGGATTCCGAGATTTCCACGACCTGCTTGATGCTCTGCGTGAGCACGTAGCCGTAAGCGTCCTCCCTGTCGAGCACCGCGAGCACGCACGCGTCCAGCAGCGAACTGCCAAGCTGAAACGTCATGGGCGCACCTCCTTTCGTCGTATCATATTATATGACGTATAATATTGTATGTCAATAGCGAGATTGCGCTCTATAATAAAAAACTTTAGCGCCCGGCGTTTAAAAATATATTATTTGGGCGCGGGCTGTGTTAAAATAACAACTAAGTACGTAATTCGGGAAAAAGGCGCATAGGCGGCAGTTTATGAGGAAAACCAAGGTCATCGCAATCGAGGGGATCGACGGCTCGGGCAAGGGCGTGCAGTATAGGCTGCTCACGCAGTCCCTCGCCGCGATGGGCTATGCCGTCCAAAGCCGCGACTATCCCATGTACGGCACCTTTTTCGGCTCCGAGGTGGGCAAGCTGCTCGCGGGAACCGCCGCCGTGCCCGCCGACCAGGTGGACGGCAAGAGCATGGCGCTCTGGTTCGCGCTCGACCGGTGGGAGAGCTTTCGGGATTACCGGGACGGTGAGGCGGACTTTTTGGTGATCAACCGTTTCGTGCTCTCCAACGCGGTGTATCAGAGCATACGGGATGTGGATCTCGGCAAGCCCGACATCGTGGACTGGGTGCTCGAGCTCGAGTACGGTCATTTCGGCCTGCCCAGGCCGGACGTGAACCTCGTCTTCTCCGTGGCGCCCGAGGCGGCGGGGGAGAACGTGCTCAAGAAGGGATTTCGCGCGTACGTGGGAGAAAAGAAGGACGTTTACGAGGCCTCGCGCCCCATACAGGCCCGCGCGATGACGAAGTATCATGAAATCGCCGCGCGCTTTCCGGACGTGGAGCTGATCCCCTGCATGCGGGAGGGCGCGCTCCTGCCCGTCGAGGAAATCGCGACGCTGGTGCTCGAGGCGCTCAAAAAGAGGAACCTCATTTCGAATTTACATATTTAATATAAAGGAGTTTTTATCATGAGAAGGATCGGCATACTGACCGGAGGCGGGGACTGCCCGGGCCTCAACGCCGTCATCCGCGGCGCGGTCGAGAGCTGCATGGCGCGGGGCGTCGAGGTGTTCGGCTATTTCGCGGGCTGGCGCGGCCTGGTGGAGGACGACGGGAAGGTGCTCAAGTGCGAGGACGTCGACGGCATCCAGACCAGGGGCGGCACCATTTTGGGCAGCTCGCGCACCAACATCATGAAGATCCCCGACGGCCCGCTGCTCGTGCGCGACTCGATGGAGCGCCACGGCATCGAAGGGCTCATCGCCGTGGGCGGGGACGATACGCTCGGCGTCGCCAACCAGTTGAAGAAGCTCGGCCTGAATATGGTCGGCGTGCCCAAAACCATCGACAACGACCTGTCCTGCACCGATTATACCTTCGGCTTCGACACGGCGGCGAACATCGCCATGGAGGAGATCGACCGCCTGCACACGACCGCCTCGGCGCACGCGCGCTGCTTCGTGGTGGAGTGCATGGGCCGCCACACGGGCTGGATCGCCCTGCAGGCGGGCCTCGCGGCCAACGCGCACCTGGTGCTGATCCCCGAGTTCCCTAAAACGTTCGCGGAGGTTTACGGCTTCGTCCGCGAACGCTACGTCCGCGGCGAAACCTATACGATCATCGCCGTCGCCGAGGGCTTCGAGTTCGTGGGCGAAACCGAGGCGAGTACGGGCACGGATACGTTTGGCAACCGGCTTTTGAGCAACAGGGAGCTTGCCAGAAACCTCGCTGACAGGCTTGAGAAAGCCATCCGCACCGACGAGACGCTCGGGCGCAAGCGCGAGTATTTCGAATCCCGCTCCGTGGTGCTGGGCCATCTGCAGCGCGGCGGCGCGCCGAGCGTGTTCGACCGCGTGCTGGCCTCCCGCCTGGGCGTGAAGGCCGGCGAGCTCGCCTGCGAGGGGCAGTACGGCAACATGGTGGCGCTGCGCGGCACGGAAATCGTCGTGGCGGACCTCGAGCGCGCGGTGAGCACGCGCAAGAAGGTCGACGAGGAGTTCTATAAGGTCGCAAGCCTCTTCTTCAGATAAGGGGCAACCATATAAGCGATAAAAAGAGCCCCGCTTCGAAGCGAGGCTCTTTCTTATGCGTATGGGGTTACTTACCCGTGTCGACGGGCATGTAGATATCCATATACGTTACACCGTCCCTTTCGAGGACCTCCTCGAAGCAGATACGCCCGGTGAAGTCGCGCGGCTCGATGCCCTTCTCCTTCGCGTAAGCCATCACAACCTGGTACGCGCCGGGGATCCGCTCGAAGGGCGAGGCGAACGGGTCCGTAATGGTGATCTTCGCGTAGGTGTCGGCCCCCTGACAGGCGATCTCCGCGCCGCCGCAGGCGGGCTCGAAACCCTCCGGGATCACGAAGGCCGCGACGTATCCGCGCAGGCCGAAGCGCTCGGACTGCTGCTTGGTAACATAGGGGAAGTCCCAACCGATTTTCTTTGGCGCATAGCCCGACAGATCGAGAAGGCCGCTCGCCTTCGCCCAATTGTCCATATAGGCGTTGACGTCGTCCTCCGGGTTCGGACTGATGATGACGTAGCGCGCCATGCGGAATCCCTCGAGGGGAACGATGCTGATTTCGCTGTAAATGCCGTCCATAAATCCTCCCGATGTGTTTATATAGCATTGTAACATTCTCCGGTGTCCGCGCACAATGATGATCATGCGGGTTGTCACAGCCGGGAGATTGTCATCGAACGCATGAGCGATGCCGCGGAGAAACCGCGGCATTGCCCATTGGAGGATGGAAGTATGTGGTGAGCGAATGAAGTTAATCGGCGACCTCGCCGAAGAAAACGGGCCTGCCCGCAGCGCGCAGCGCCTGAGCGCGCTCGAACATGGCCGCAACGCTCGCGCTTTCGATCCTGGCGCGTTCCCCGTCGAAGAGGAAGAAGTCGCGCTCGACGGCGTTGTTACAGACGCGCGCGGGAACCAAAGCGTGCGCCGCGGAGCCGTAGCCCGCCGCGATATCCAATATGTCCTGCACGACCGAGGTGCCCGTGGGGTCCTTGCCCGCGCCCTGGCCGAAGTAGCTCTGCGCGCCGACGTATTTCGCCCGGAACGTGATGAGGTTGTAGTTGGAGGGTACGTTCGCCTCGAGCGAATCCGGCCGGACGAGCGACGGGGTGACATAGGCGTAAATGCCGTCCTTCACCCTGCCCGCGTGCATGAGCAGCTTCACGACCCTGCCCTTCGTCTCGGGGAGGGAGCCTACGGCGCGCGAAGCCTCGCCGTCGATGTGTTGGATGCCCTCGGTCAAAACGGAAGCTTCGTCGACGACCGTGTCAAAGGCGATGCTCGCGCTGATGGCGCATTTGCGCTGCGCGTCGTAGCCGTTGACGTCCGCGGCGGGGTTCGCTTCGGCGTAGCCAAGCGCCTGCGCGGTTTTGAGCGCGCTCTCATAATCCTCGCCGCGCGCGTTCATCGCGTCGAGTATGAAGTTCGTGGTGCCGTTGACGATGCCCGAAATTTCCTCAATCTCGTCGCAGCGCTTCGCGCGGCGGAGGTTGAAGAGCCACGGGATGCCGCCGCCCGCGGAAGCCGTGAAACGCATTGCGACGCCGTTTTCCGCTGCCGCGCCCATCAACTCTGCGTATTTCGCGCACACGAGCTGCTTGTTCGCGCTCACGACATGCTTCTTCGCCGCGAGCGCCTGCATGACAAACGCGTAAGCGGGTTCGAGGCCGCCCATCGTCTCGACGACGAGGTCGATGGAATCGTCCCCGGTGATATCGTGCATGTCGTTTGTAAGAAGCCCTTCGAAGCCGGAAAGGGAGCGAACGTCGAGTATGCGCCTGACGTTGATGGCGCCGTTCGTGCGCTGTGCCGCGTCGTAAACGCCGGAGCCGACCGTGCCGAAACCGAGTATGGCGATGTTCATGTTAAACCTCCATATGTCTTTCATAAGAAAACACTTGTGTTTTTATGAAAGACAATATATCATAGTTGAGACGAAATATCAATACCCTTGGAGCGATTTATGGAGTTTTACAGGAACACGAGAAGCGACGCGCCGGGATGCGCGGCTTCAAAGGCCGTCATCGAAGGCATGGCGGCGGACGGCGGGCTGTATGTGATGAGGGACGTTCCTCGGCTGGACGCGGAAAAAATCTGCCTGTTCGGGGCGCGGGAAATCGCGGCGGAGGTGCTCACGGCGCTGCTGCCCGACTACGGCCGTGACGCGATCAATAGTATCACCGCGCGCGCATATGAAGGCCGCTTTGAGACGGAGGACATCACCCCCGTGAAGCGGGTGGGCGACGCGTGGGTGCTCGAGCTGTTCCGCGGGCCGACGGCGGCGTTCAAGGACGTGGCGCTCTCGGCGCTGCCGCGCCTTCTTTTCGAGGCGAAGGCAATGAACGCGGAGAATGAGGAAACGATGATACTCGCCGCCACCAGCGGGGATACGGGCAAGGCCGCGCTCGCGGGCTTCGCCGGGGTGCCCGGCATGAAGATCGCCGTGTTTTACCCGGAAGGCGGCGTAAGCCGGATACAGCGCGCGCAGATGGTGACGCAGGAGGGGGAGAACGTCGTCGTGTGCGCCGTGCGCGGCAATTTCGACGACGCGCAGGCCGCGGTCAAGCGCGCTTTCGAGCGCGCGGCGGAAGGCCCTTCGGCGCTCCCTTCGGGCGTGAAGCTTTGCAGCGCGAACTCCATCAACATCGGCAGGCTCGCGCCGCAGGCGATGTATTATTTCAAGGCGTACGGCGACCTTTTGCGCGCGAACGCGCTCCGGTTCGGGGACGAGGCCGATTTCGCCGTGCCCACGGGCAATTTCGGAAACATCCTCGCGGGGTATCTCGCGTGGCGCATGGGCCTTCCCGTGGGCAGGCTCGTTTGCGCCTCGAACCGGAACGATGTGCTCGCGGATTTCATCGAGACCGGCGTGTACGACAGGCGAAGGGATTTTTATAAAACCGCGTCGCCGAGCATGGATATCCTCGTTTCCAGCAACCTCGAGCGCCTTCTCTATTACGAGTGTGGCGGCAATTCCGCGTATGTCGGCATGCTCATGCGCCGCCTCGAGGACGACGGGCGCTATGAGATCGGCACGGATATGCGCTTCCGCATCCGGAATACGTTCTCGGCCTCCTCCTGCGGCGACGAAGAGGCGTTCGCGGCCATCCGCCGCGTGTTCGACCAGCACGGCTATCTGATGGACCCCCACACCGCCGTCGCGTGGCGCGCCGCCGAAAAGAGGCGGGAGGGGAGGCCTATGGTCGTCCTCTCGACCGCGTCGCCGTATAAGTTCGCCTCGGACGTCCTTTATGCGGTGACGGGGGAGAGGGCCGCGGACGATTTTTCGGCGATGGAGAGGCTCTCGCGCGTAAGCGGCGTCCCCATCCCCCAATGCCTCGCAGGCCTTCGGGAGAAAAGGGAGTTGCATAGGGATGTCGTGGAGTGCGGCGGCGTGTTCGATTACGTTTGCAGGAAGGCGGTGGAGCTATGATCACGGTGCAGGTGCCGGCGTCCAGCGCCAACATAGGCCCCGGGTTCGACGCCCTGGGCATCGCCCTCTCGCTCTACGCGCGAGTGAGCTTTGAAATGGCGGATTCCGGCTTCGTCATCACGGGGTCGGAGGAAAAATACTGCGACGCGGGCAACCTCGTCTACGTCGCCTACCGAGCGGCGCTCGGGGAAATGGGCATCCCCTGCCGGGGCATCCGCATCCGCATCGAGAGCGACATTCCCGATACGCGCGGGCTCGGCTCCTCCGCGGCGATGTACGTCGCGGGCGCGCTGGGCGCGTCCGCCATCCACGGCGTCCCTTTGAGCCGGGAAACCCTGCTCGCGATCACGAACGCGCTCGAGGGGCATCCGGATAACCTCGCGCCCGCCATTTACGGGGGCTTCACCGTCGCCCTCACGCACGAGGGCGAACCCTACGCCGTGCGCTGCCCCGTGGCGGAAGGGCTGAAGCTCTGCGCCTTCGTGCCGGATTTTGTCACCAGCACGCACGACGCGCGCGAGGCGCTGCCCAAGGCCGTCTCCCACAGGGACGCCTCCTACACCGTGGCGCACGCCTGCGCCCTCATGAACGCCCTTCGCACGGGGGACGACGAGGGCATCCGCCGCGCCGTGTCCGATAAATTGCACGAGCCTTACCGGACGAAGCTGATTCCCGGCTTCGACGCCATCAAGGCCGCCGCACTGGACGCGGGCGCCGTCGCTTTCTTCATCAGCGGCTCCGGCTCCTCCTGCATGAGCATTTATAGGGAGGATTCCTTCCCCGAGCGCGCGCGTAAGGCCGTCGCCGGCATCCCCGGCAACTGGCGCGCGCTGCCCTTGTCCATAGACAACGAGGGCGCGCGGGTGCTAAACTGAAGGGCGAGCAGCTAAGCGGGAGGGAACGCCATGGAAGAGCCCGGCAGGAAAGAACTCAGGGAAGCTTATCAAAACCGCCGCGTCGTCGGGGGCGTCTATGCCGTGAGGAATACGGAGAACGGGAAAACGCTCGTCATGAGCGCCGCGGACCTCAAGGGCGCGGCCAACCGCTACGCGTTCGCGAAGCAGACAGGCGGCTGTTTCCATCCGAAGCTGCAAAAGGATCTCGCGCGCTACGGCAAGGAGGCGTTCGCCTTCGAGGTGCTCGAGGAGATCGAGAAGCGGGAGGACGAGCCGGACGGCGATTTCGCCGGCGAGGTCAAGATACTCGAGGAGCTGTGGCTTTCGAAGTTCGATCCTTCAATCCTTTATTGAATCAGAACAAAAACCCCGCGGACGCGACGCCCACGGGGTTTTTCTTATGTTGCGGATTCCGGAGGTTCCTTCTGCTTCCCGATATACATGATGTGCGAGGAATACGCGAAGTATTGCGGAATTTCGCACAGCCGAAGCGACAGGTCGAGGTAGAACCGCTTCACGTCCTCCGGCGCCTGCTCGATGTCCATGAGCCGCGTCGCCGTGATGCCCTCCTGCCCGAACATAGTCAGCCTCATAAAACCGCAGCGGTCGAAGAAAGGCTCGATCTCGTTGCAGCTCACGAACGTGGCGAGCGTGAACGCGCGGCCGCACCACGCCTTCTCCGCTTCCATGCAGTCGAAATAGCCGGGAATCGACTGGTTGACGACCTCGTTGGGGATTTCATACGGGCAGTCGCTCAAATAGTAGTTCAGCCCTCCGTGGAGCGTGATGAAGGAGGCGAACAGCACCCCGTCCTTCTTGAGATGCGCCTTCGCTTGGGATATGACCTTCGCGCGCTCCGCTTCGTCAAAGAGGTGGTAGAGCGGCCCCATGACGAGGACGCAGTCGTAATCCTTCCCGAGAGGCAGCGAGGAAAGCTCGCGCGCGTCGCACGCGTGCGCCTCGATGGAAAGGCCGAGTTCCGCCGCCTTCTGCCGCGCGAACGCGACGTTTCCGGGCGAGAGGTCGACGAGCGTCGCCTCGTGCCCGAGGGAGGCGAAGTGAAGGCTGTACCTGCCGGGGCCGCCGCCGATGTCGAGTATGCGCGCGCCGGGCTTCACATAGCGCGCCATAACGTGCTTCGTGACCTCAAACTCGAAGCGGAACCCCTCGAGCCGGTTCCATTCCGCCTCGGGCGACGCGTCGTAATATTCCCTGATCGTTTCGGACTCGTGCATAACGGGCCTCCCCAAAGTGAATTTCCGCCAAGTATATCAACTGGGGAAAGCCGCGTCAAGGCAGGTGCGAGAATATATTGTCGGACATGCGGTTTCCCCGCGGGCGGCGGCAGCGTCAGCTCATCCGCTCTCCCAGAGCTTCCGCCCAGTTTTCGGGATAGCGCGAGCAGTAGCCGACGCCTTTGGCGGCGTATTCCGCTGAATGCCTCCGGTAATGGAGCGCCCACAGGGAGGAGGGGATGCCCACGGCGAACAAATACAGCGGGCCGAGGAGCAGTGACTGGAAGGTGTGCCCGTACTCGTGCGCGGCGTGTCCCGGATACGGCTTGCCTTCCCTGTCCGTAATCACGAACGTGAACATCCCGAGAGACACGCTCCCGAGCCGCTTTACGTTCGCCTTTTCAAGGTCATAGACCGTCATCAGCGCGAAGCCGTGCCATTCGCGCCTCTGCTTCCCCAGCGCGATGAGAAGGATGAGCCCCATGAGGCTTTGCGGAAAACCCCAGGTCCACTGGAGGAAGATGTAGAGGATCTTTCGTAACATCATAAGGCCCTTCCGCATAATATGATAGGTTATTATAACATGCGCGCGGGCGTGCGGAAACGGTTTTTCCATGCAATCTCCCAGCGGCACCGCCGCTGGGACGATTGCGCTCTGGTTCCCCGCTTTATAAGGAATGACGGTTTCGTTGATTACTTCGATGGAGAGTATAGAATCCTCGCTTTGGCACGAAAAGCGGTTCCGTTTTGCAGGGAGATTGTGACCAGTGCCACAAAATCTTCCTTTTGCATGTTTGTAATCGAAAGCAAGTACTTTCATTTATATGCTATTTAGAATCGTGCTTTTTGTACCCGCCGTCCGGAAAGCCGCGTCGCACCGAAACGTTTCAATTAACATATGCTTATAATGGTGGTATGTTATGAGCTATATGGATTTGGCGTGCAGGGAATCGGTCAGCCTGATGAACGGCACGGGATGTTTTGAATATCGCAGCGACAGGTTGCGCGTCGGGTGCAACTATAAGACTTACCTGTACTTTGAGCTTCCTCCCGAGGCCTTTTCGGGCCGCCTCGCGCGGGCGCGGCTCGTCTTGTTTAAAGTCCCCGTAAAGGCCCCTGATGCGTTCTTCTGCCCGCGGAACGATTTTTACTGCGCTTGTCCGCTGCTGGATTATTTCAGCGTTTACAGCAATTGCTTCTCGCCGCCCGTCTTCGACGCCGGCCTGTGCGCGGATTATGCGGACGAAGCGCGCGCGGCCTATACGGAAATCGACGTCACGGAAATCGCGCGCGCGTGGCTTAAGGGGAAACCGGAAAACAAAGGCCTTCTCCTCGACGGGCGCGCGGGCGCCGCGCAGATCGTTTACGCGTCCGGCCGTCACGAAGCGGCCGGCATGCGCCCTCTGCTGCGGCTGGCCTACGAGGGCGCCAGCCCGCCGCTGAACGCGGCGCCGTGCACGGTGAAGGTCAATCAGCAAAGAGGGAAGCGCTGATTCGCCCGATGTGGGAAGCAGCAAGACATGCTGCCCGTATGCCGTTCTATCTCCATTCGTTCATGGCGCGCCGGATGCGCATAGCGGCTTTCGCAAAAAAGGCAGGGGATTCATCCTTTGCCCTCTTTGAAAAATAAAGATATCTTTTTCTAAATAATGTGATATACTAAAAATGCTATTGCGAAATAGAAAAATCAAAAACGTGGAGGACCTCTAGTTGTCAGACAAAATACTTACCTGCAGGGACTGCGGAGCAGAATTTCTCTTTACGGAAAGCGAACAAGCCTTTTATCGGGAAAAGGGCTTTCAGAACGAGCCGCAAAGGTGCCCGAATTGCAGGGCCGCGAAGAAGGATCGCCAGCGGGATGGCGGGCGCGATGGTTATGGCAGTTCGCCGAGGCAAATGTATCCCGCCATATGCGCGCAGTGCGGCAAGCAGACCGAAGTTCCGTTCAGGCCGTCGTCCGACAGGCCTGTGTATTGCAAGGATTGCTTCCAGCCCAACGAGCGGCGCAGAGACAGATATTGATTCCGTCATGGCCCCCGCCGAACCCGGCGGGGGCCATTTGTTGCGGGTATCCCGCCTCGCTTCATCGGATTTGACTTTGTCCGCTGCACCTGTTATACTGAAATCTCAGTGTCACTCACGCCGTTCAGCTCCCCGGGGCTTCGCGGATTGCGGGTGACGTTGTTTTCTTTTGGAGGCACCACCCGCGACCCGCCCGCAGGCGGGAAGGGGGAAGTTATCGTTCTTTCTTCAGATAAACCATATCGACCAGTTGTTTTCCGTCTTCATACATCGGATGGTCGTAGTTATCAATAAAAAAGTTCTTTACCCTGTGCGATTCTGTAAAACCGCAGATATTATAAAAAGAAAGGATCGAATGACAGTCCCCGGTTCCGACAAACAGAACATTGCAGTCGGAATAATAGGTAAACAGAAATTCTATCAGGCTTTTCCCATAGCCTCTGTGTTGATAATCAGGCAAAACAGCAATATTTTTCAGCTCATAAATACCATCGGCCTCTTTGGTGATTACACACTCAGCTTTTATACCGTTATCATCCAAAACAAACATTTCACCATTCTCAAGGTATTTATCTATCATGTTTTCCTGTTCGTCAGCCAACAACAGCAAAGCAATATATTCTTTTTTAGCACCCGTAACTTTTTTAATATCCATTATTTATCTCCTCTGCAAATTCCTATTTTCTCCTTACAAAGCATATCAAAAACGAAAGGCATACCGCAATAATTCTCTATCGCAGCACACCTTTTGCCGGGAATTTCTTTTTGGCTTGTTGATTCAAAATACATATGTTAGCGTGCAGAAAGACCGAAAATTCGTGGGATTACCGATTTAAAAAATAATAGCGTAATACCTCGTCTTCGTGCGAATATATGAAACCGTTTTTCTCAAGGACGTGCTGACTCCGTTTGTTTCTGTGAACACAGTCCGCATAGACGGTATGAAGACCCAGTTCCTTAAATACGTACTCTACAAGCAAACGCACCGCTTCCGTGCCCCATCCGCGGTTTTTGTATTCGTCATTGGAAAATGGATGCTCAGCGTTCCGCAGCCTTTCTCGAGATCAATGTATTTTAGCTGGGTTTCTCCAACGGTCTTTTCATCGTGGCAAACGGCAAAAAAGCGCCTGCTCCTATCCATCGTTTTGCTTTGGTAATACCGGCTTATACTCTCGTAGTCATAGGTATAACCTTGTTCCCACATATCAGGGTCCGGCACACATTCTTTCCAAAACTCATGGCAGCGCTCAAGCGTGTAGGGCCGTAAGGCGATTAGATTCCCTTGAAACATAAACTACCTCCTGCGTCAGTCAAATTCCTAATTCTGCTAACAATTATCATATCAAGTACCGAACGTTTTGCGAAGCAAAACCCTCAACAATTCCCCTTTGCCGTATTGATAGAAGCGATCAGCATTCGCCTGATTGTGCCGCAAGCATTGCGCAACGGTTTCGCGGCATCCACATCAAAAATATTTGATTTGACAAACAATTCGAGCCAATATTCCGTTTCATGGCACTCTTTTAAGGCGATTTGAAGTTTCGCGATAAAATCCGCTTTTCCGTGCGCATAGTTTGCCTCATGAATATTCGCACCGATAGAGGTGCCCGAGCGTTCGAGCTGATTGACAAGAGAGTGATGTCCCTTTATCGTTTCACAATGCTTCAATATCGCAACGGAAAAGTCCATGGACATAGATTGAAGTTTTGATTCTCCCATGCCGATCCTCACATATACCTGCTATATAAAAATAATAGCATTTACAAACCGGCATTGCAAACCAATGTAACGCGTGAAATATCGGCTTATGCCGATGTGAAATAATTTGCTTGCGCAAATTGCGAAATTGCTCGCTCCGCTCACAGTGAAATGAAATAAATCCCCCACGCCCGCAGGCATTTCACACGCCGCAGGCGTATTTCACGCGCGCAGCGCATTTCACAAATCCATGTATGGATTTATTTCACTGAAAAAAGCATTGCGTATGCAATGCTTTTTTCATGGAGGCACCACCCGGAATCGAACCGGGGAATAAAGGTTTTGCAGACCTCTGCCTTACCGCTTGGCTATGGTGCCGTATGGATTCATTATATGAAAGTGCGCCGTCCCCGGGTTCATCCAAAGCTTTGCTGACGCCTTGCATCCGCAAAGCTTTGGAGCGGGAGACGGGGCTCGAACCCGCCACCTCTGCCTTGGCAAGGCAGCGCTCTACCGAATGAGCTACTCCCGCGATTGGTGCCTCAGAGTGGAGTCGAACCACCGACACAGGGATTTTCAGTCCCTTGCTCTACCAGCTGAGCTACCGAGGCAGACTGGCGACCCGGAGGGGGCTCGAACCCCTGACCTCCAGCGTGACAGGCTGGCATTCTAACCAACTGAACTACCGGGCCGTGTATGGTGGGAACAACAGGGCTCGAACCTGTGACCCCTTGCTTGTAAGGCAAGTGCTCTCCCAGCTGAGCTATGCTCCCCGGCGGTCAACCGCAAGAGATAGTATACCTTAACGCCTTAATAACTGTCAACTTGAAAATTGCTTCGCCGCCTGAACGGCGCTGATGCATAAAAGAATGAACTTATGCAATGACGGGAGCGGTTCGCAAGGATATATTGTCGAATAAAATCGAATAATGGCGATAGATTGCTACGAAAAAACCGATGAATTACTATGTTTTTACAGCGCGCGCATATCAAATCTACTAATTTTTAGAAAGGAAATGCGAAATATGGAAAAACTGGCTCTTGCCCCTGCCATGTTGCTTCAGAAAATAGGCATGCATCCGCGTTATAAGGGTTATGCCTACGTCTATCTGATCCTGTCCATTATCCAGGAGCATCCGGAGTATCTCTACAATATGCGCTCACTCGTCTATCCGAAGCTGACGGAACGCTTCAAGTGCACGCAGGCGGGGATTGAAAGGAACATCCGCTTCGCCGTGCAAAGGACATTTGAGCGCGGCGATCGCCAGGCGCTTTCAAGGCTGTTCCGGAACAACGCCAGCGAATGGCCGCCGACGAACACGGAATTCATCGCGGTTCTCTCCCAATGCCTACTCTATGGATTCATCGGATTTAACGATGGAGACGAGCTCAAATATGTGGTAAAATAATGCCGCGGTGCTCTTCCGCGCATTACCGCTCCCGCGGGAGCGTCCGAAAGGAACGCCACGCATGCACAACATACTCGTGATCAACCCCGGCACCACATCGACCAAGATCGCAGTATACCGGGATCATATGGAGTTATACCGTGAATCCGTCGAACATGCCGAAGAAGAATTAAAGCCTTTCTCAAGAGCGATTGAACAGTTTTCCTACAGGAAAGAGTGTGTGCTTGCCTCCCTCGCGGGGCACGGCATAGCGCCGGACGCGCTCGATTGCATCGTTTCGCGCGGAGGAATGCTGCCCCCCTGCAAAACCGGGGCTTACGGGATCAACGAGGACATGGTGGCCTACGTAAGCTCCGAAAAAAACCTCCGCGAACATATTTCAAACGTCGGCTGCGCCATTGCGTACGCGATTGCGGCTCCGCTCGCCATCCCGGCCTATATATACGACCCGGTCGTGGTCGACGAGCTGGAGCCCATCGCGCGCGTCACCGGCCTTTTGGAAATCCAAAAGCAGAGCCGCGGCCACGCGCTCAACACGCGCGCCATGGCGCACAAGTGCGCGAAGGAAATCCTGTGTAGGCCTTTCGCAGAATGCACGTTCATCGTGCAGCACCTGGGCGGCGGCACGAGCGTGTGGCTGTTCGATAAAGGGCGCGCGATCGACATGTACAGCGACGACGACGCGGGCTTTGCGCCGGAGCGCTGCGGCAAGCTGCAGGCGGAGCAGCTCATAGAACTCTGCTATTCGGGCAAGTACACCTATCGCGAGATGCTCAAGAAGGTGCGCGGCAACGCGGGGCTGCGCGCGCACTTGGGCACCGCGGACGTGCGGCAGGTCGAGCGCATGATCGACGGAGGGGACGAGCGCGCCGCCCTCGTGTACGACGCCATGATTTACGGCGCTGCAAAGGGCATCGGCGACCTTGCGACCGTCGTATCCGGCAAGGTGGACAGGATCATCCTCACGGGCGGGGTCGCCCACTCGAGGCGCCTCACCGACGCGCTGAGGCGGCGCGTCGAGTGGATCGCGCCCGTCGAGGTCATGCCGGGCGAATTCGAGCTTGAAGCGCTCGCGGCGGGCGCCCTGCGCGTACTGAAGGGCGAGGAGGAGCCGCGCGAATTCGTATGGAATCGCTGAACCTACGCAACAGGAAAGAGGAGCGGAGGACCCTCGCGCTCCTCATGTTCATCATGGCGCTCGGCTACGTGCTCATCCACGACCTTCTCGGGGGCACGCTCTTCGCGCACAGCTCGTGGGACAGCTACACCCTTCAATCGCTCGCATGGATGCGTGGGGAGCTTTCCCTCGGCCGCAACTACGATTATCTCGAGCTCGCCGTCTATAACGGGCAATACTTCGTTTCCTTCCCGCCGTTCCCCTCGGCGGTCATGCTGCCTTTCGCGGCGCTTTTCGGCGAAAGGACGCCCAACAACCTCATCGTCGCGCTCGTCGCCATGGCGAGTTGCGCCGCCGTCTACCGCTTGGCGCTCCGGGCGCGCTTTTCCGCGGCGAACAGCGCGCTTCTGGCGCTGTTCTTCGTCTGGGGGAGCAACCTCATGTGGATGAGCACAAACGGCGGCGTCTGGTTCATGGCGCAGTCGCTCAACGCGCTGCTCCTGTTGTTGGCGGCGGAAGCGGCGCTCCGGAACAGGCGTTCTCTCTCCTATCTTCTTATTGCTTTCGCGGTGGGGTGCAGGCCCTTTTCGGCCTTCGCCTTCCTGCCGCTGCTCGTTTTTTACTATGAGCAGGATAAGTTAAAGGACCGCGGCCCAGTGCGCACGCTTTTTATGCAATGGAAGGCGTGGCTGCCCGTCGCCGCGGTGGCGGCGGCATACATGTGGTATAACTGGGCGCGCTTCGACAACCCTCTGGAGTTCGGGCACAACTACCTGCCGGAGTTCACGGAGGCGGAGAACGGGCAATTCAACCTCGTGTACCTCGCGGAAAACCTAAAAAACATCTGGTTTCTGCCCGTCAAATTTAAGGCGGACCTCGGGCTCGCGTATCCCGTGTTCAACGGCTTCATGTTCTATATCGCAAACCCGTTCTTTTTATTGATGTTCGCGGCGATAGCAAGGGACGCCCGGAAGAAAAGATTCGGCGCGCTGCGCGCGAGCCTCCTCGCCGCGCAGCTTTTGATCATGCTCGCGCTCTGCGCGCACAAGACCTTCGGCGGCTGGCAGTTCGGCGCGCGTTATACGGTGGACATGCTGCCCCTCGCGCTCGCGTACTATCTCTTTTCCCCGCGCGGCGGGGAAGGGGAGCCGAGCCTTCGCATCTGGGAAAAGGGCGCGGCGTACTTCGGCATCCTCCTCAACGTCTACGGCGCGCTCGCGATGAATTTCCTGCATGCATAAAGGCGCATCATTAATTTTAGGGAGATAATGAAATGGTAACGATCGAAATGGAAAACGGCAAACAGATCAGCCTCGAGCTCGACGGGGGCGCGGCGCCCAACACGGTGAAAAACTTCGTGTATCTCGCGTCCCGCGGTTTCTACGACGGGCTGATCTTCCACAGGGTCATCCCCGGCTTCATGATCCAGGGCGGTTGCCCCGAGGGCACGGGCATGGGCGGGCCGGAGTGGTGCATCCGGGGCGAGTTTTCGGGCAACGGCGTCGCGAACCCCATCCGGCACAAGCGCGGCGTCATCTCCATGGCGCGCGCGGCGAATCCGAATTCCGCGGGCTCGCAGTTCTTCATCATGCACGCGGACGCGCCGCATCTCGACGGGCAGTACGCCGCATTCGGCCGCGTCGTCGAGGGCATAGACGTCGTGGACGAGATCGCCTCCACGCCGACGGGCCGGGCGGACCGGCCGATCCGCGACATGCGCATCAGGCGCGTTTCCGTTTCCGGCGAGGATGAAACCGCGGAGCCTGAAAAGCTCAAAAGAAGATAAGGGAATCGTCAAAACCGCTCCGCGCCATACTAGCCGTATGGGTAAGGGAGCCAAAGTTAAGCTGTTCGACGCCATCACCGCGCTCTTTCAAACGGGAGCGCGGGGGAGCGCGCCGGACGGGGACGAAAACTACTCCGCCTTTCTCGCGCTCACAGGGCCCGACGAGGCGGAGTTGTCGCGCCAGAGGGAATACGCGCCCGCAGATCCCATCCGCTTCGTCCTCTCCATATCGGACGGCCCGGGACGCGAGGCGGCGAGGAGCATCGCCTCCCTCGAGGCGCAGACCTATCGGCACTATGAGATCGCCGAGGACCCCGTCCGCGCGAAGGGAGATTTCGTGCTTACGCTTGCGGCGGGGGATACGCTTTCGCCGGACGCGCTCTATCATTTCGCGCGCCGCATCGAGGCGAAGCCCGGAGCGAAGCTCCTCTATGCCGACGAGGACTGTCTCGTGGACGGCAGGCGCGCGCGGCCCATCCTCAAGCCGGTTTTTTCGGAAATTACTGCGCTTTCCTACGACCTGTTCGGCGCGCCGCTTGTCGTATCCAAGGCGCTCTACGACGTTTGCGCCTCGCCCGGCATGCGGGAGGCGCCCTGGCCCGGCGAGAGCTACGCCTTCGCGCTGCGCTGCCTTGCCCGGGTCGGGAGCGCGGAGCATATCGCGCGCGTGCTCTGTACGCGCGGGGAGCCGCCCGGCCATCCGTCCGGCTCCGAGGGCTGCGCCGCCGTCGAATCTTATCTCAAGCGCACCGCGCAGGACTGCATCGTCTCGAGCGGGCTGTGGCGGGGCAGCTTCCACGTGATGGCAAAGCCCAAGGGCAAGGAGAAGACCGCGATCATCATCCCCAACCGGGACGGCACGGACGAATTGCGGCGACTGCTCGAGAGCATCGAGGAGACCTGCGCGTTCTACGAGCCCATCATCATCATCGCGGACGCGGGGAGCACCTCCGAGCGCACGCTGAAATATTACGAAATCCTCGAAAAAAACGGCGCGGCGGAGATCGTCACCTCAAAAAACGCCGGCTACTCCAGGCTGTGCAACGCGGCCGCCGTCGCGACCCCGTCGGAGGAGTTCCTCTTCCTCGTGCGGGACGCGCAGCTTTTCACGCCCGACCTTTTGGGCGAACTGCGCGCGCAGGCCGCGCGCAGGGGCGTGGGCGCCGTGGGGTGCATGGCGACGGACGCGAACGGCAGGCTCGTCCACGCGGGTTATACCGTCGGCCTGTGCGGCGCGGCGGAGAGCCCGTACGCGGGGCAGGGAGAAAGGGCGTGGGAAGCGGACGTCGCGGACTCCCCGCGCAGACTTCGTTTTACGGATACGGTGCGCGGCGTATCCGCCGTGTCGGGCGCGTGCATGTATGTCCGCTCGAGCGTCTTCCACAGTGCGGGCGGTTTTGACGAAAGCCTCGACCGGGAGGGAGAGACGCTGCCCTGCGGCGCGGACGTGGAACTTTGCGTGCGCCTGATGCGAAAGGGGCTCACCAACGTATATACGCCGTACGCGCGCGTCCTGCTGCACGCGCCGCTGCCGCGCATCGAGGACGCGCCGGAAAAGATCCGGATGCGCTGCTACGACGCGCTCCGGCCCGCCGTCGTCGCGGGGGATCCCTATTTCAACCCGAATTTCTCCATGCGCTCGCGCGTCCCTGCCGTGAAAGCCAGGCCCGAGGACAAACCGCCGGAGAAATTCTGACGCTTGTGTGAACCTTTTGTCACATCATGTCGAGCGGCCTTGCGAGGCGGCGGTCGGTAAACTATACTTTATTTGCATAATAAAGAAACCGGGGTGAGGACGGATGAGGATCGGCCAGTTCACGGATACGTTTTATCCCATCGTGGACGGGGTCGGCCGGGTCGTATACAATTACTCCCGTATACTGCCCGAGATGGGCGACGAATGCTATGTGATCGCGCCCATGACCAACACGGGTTACCGGGGCGGTTTCCCCTTCGACCTGATCGAATATACCGGCATGCCCGTGCCCGGCTTGCCGCAATATAAGGCGGGCCTCGCGGTGCTCGACCGGCATTACAACGAGCGCGTCGACGCGGTGACGTTCGACATCGTCCACGCGCACACGCCTTTCTTTTCGGGACAGGAGGCGCTCAGGCTCGCCACCAAGCACGACGTGCCCCTCGTGGGGACTTTCCACTCAAAATACTATGACGATTTTTATAAGGCCACGCGGACGGAGCTGCTCGCGAACCTCGGCGTGCGCTTTGTGGTCGAGTTCTACGAGCGGTGCGACGAGGTCTGGACGGTGAGCGAGGCGTCCGCGCGCGTGCTCTCCGGCTACGGCTACAAGGGCGACATCGTCGTAATGGAGAACGGCACGGAAATTCGCCCCGCGCGCGAGGAGGACAGATCCGCCGCGGCGGCGCGCTTCAACATCGACCTTGATTATCCCGTGCTGCTCTATGTCGGCCAGCTCAACTGGAAGAAAAACATACTGCTCGTCCTCGAGGGCGCGGCGCTCCTTCGGCAGCGCGGAAAGCGCTTCATGATGGTGTTCGCGGGCCAGGGGCCGGACGAGGCCGCCATCCGGAAAAAGGTTTCCGAATTGGGGCTGGACGGAACGGTCGTTTTCACGGGCCATATCTCGGATACGGAGTTGCTCGACGGCCTGTATCAGTGCGCGACGCTGTTCGTTTTCCCTTCTTTATACGACACCTTTTCGCTCGTGGTGCGCGAGGCGGCCTCCATGGGCACGCCCTCGGTGCTCGCGCGCGGCAGCGCGGCCGCGGAAGGCGTAAAGGACGGCTATAACGGCCTTTTATGCGACAGGACGCCCGAATCCTTCGCCGCCGCCGTCGAGGCGCACATGGGGGACCCGAAAAAAATCGCCGCGCTCGGCGAGGCGGCGCGGCGGACCCTCCCCGTGGGATGGGGGGAGGTCATGAAAAAGGTGCGCGAGCGCTATCTGGCGCTCATCGAGAGCTGCAGCACGGAGGAAATGAGGAAGCGGCACGCGATCCTTCGCGCGAATATCTTTAAGGAATACAGGCTGAAGTAAAAACCGGCTTTAAACTTCCGGGGCCGCGCGTTGCAACTGCGCGGCTTCGCCGTATTTTTTTGTGTAGAAGATCTCCAGCGCGATGCCGAGGACGATCGCGAGGAAGCCGACAAGGCCGATGAGGTCGGGCAGTTCCCCGATGAACAGCGCCACCCAGAGAGGGCTTAAAACCATCTCGACGGGGCTGATCATGGAAGCGTTCGCGCTCGAGGTATGGCGAAGGCCGAGCGTATAGAGCACGTAGCCGAGCCCGAACTGGCCGATGCCGAGCGCCGCGAGCAGAATCCACGAGGCGGCGTTCAGGGTCAGCAGCTCGCCGATGCTGCCGCGGCAGAACACGGGCAGTATCACCGCCGCCATGAACAGGTTCTCGAGGCTGACGACGCCTATGGGATTGTCTTTGCCGATGTCCTTGCTGAGCATGGTGACGAGCGCGAACCAAAACCCTGTGCTCAGCGCGAGGAGGTTGCCCGCCATGGTGACGTTCTCCGCGCGCGAGAACATGGAGATGACGACGCCCGCGCTCAATACCATCAGCGGCACCGAGCGCCGCCAGCTGAAGCGATACCCCTTGAGGAAGGAAAACAGATAGATCCAGACGGGCGCCGTAAACTGCATCCCCACGGCGATGGCCGCGCTCGTCATCTTCACGGCGACGACGATGCAGGCGCTCTGCACGGTGAAGACGCAGAGCGTGAGGAGCAGCTTCCAGTTCCACGCGATCTTTTTCGGGCGGATGAACGCGGCGTAAAACACGCCCGCGAACAGCGCGCGCATCCCGGCGATGAGAAGCGCGCTGAGATCGAGGCTTTTGATGAGCACGGAATTGGCGCTCCAGAAGAGCGCCGCGAGGAACACGAGCAGCATGCCCCTGGAATTCCTGTTCATCTTCCTTCTCCGAGCATATGGCGCAGGCGCTTCGCGCCGGCCTCGCCCAAAAGCGCGCACACGAGCGTGCCGTCCTCCCGGTGCTCCTCGCTGAGAATGCGGCCCTCGCTGCGAAGGAGCGTCATGGCCTCATATTTGGAATAGGGGATCAGCGCCTCGACGAGCTTCTTCGCCGTACCGATCTCCTCCTCGACGCGCGCGAGCAGCTCCGGGACGCCTTCGCCGCAAAGCGCGGAAACATAGAGCGCGCCGGGCTTGCCCGCGGGCTTCTCCCCGAGCTTGTCCGCCTTGTTGAAAACGTCGACGCGCGGCGTCTGGCCCGCGCCGAGCGTGGAGAGCACGTCCTCCACGACCTCCATCTGCGCCCTGTAATGCGGGCAGGAAACGTCGACTACGTGCAATATGAGATCGGCGTTCACGACCTCCTCGAGCGTGGAGCGGAACGCGTCGATCAACTCGTGCGGGAGCTTGTTGATGAAGCCGACCGTGTCGGAGAACAGCGCCGGCGTGCCGCGCGGCATCTCCACCTGCCGCACCACGGGATCGAGCGTCGCGAAAAGCTTGTCCTCCGCGAGCACGCCCGCGTTGCTCACGGCGTTGAGCAGCGTCGATTTACCCGCGTTCGTATAGCCCACGAGGGCGATGAGGGGCACCGCGCCCTTCTCGCGCCGCGCGCGGCGAAGCTCCCTCTGCTGCTCGACCTCCTCGAGCTCGCACGTGAGCTCGTAGATCCTTCGCCGAATGCGCCTGCGGTCGATTTCGAGCTTCTTTTCGCCCGGGCCGCGCGTGCCGATGCCGCCGCCGAGGCGGGAGAGCGCCGTGCCCTGCCCCGCGAGGCGGGTGAGGCCGTATTTGAGCTGGGCGAGCTCCACCTGAAGCGCGCCCTCGCGCGACTGCGCGCGCGCGGCGAAGATGTCGAGAATCAGCGTCGTCCGGTCGATGACGCGCACGCCGAGCGCCGCTTCGAGGTTGCGCGCCTGCGTGGCGGTCAATTCGTCGTCGAAGACAAAAAGATCCGCCTCCGTCTCGCTCGCGAGCAGCTTCAACAAATCCACTTTGCCGCTGCCCACATAGGTCGCGGGGTCCATGGCACGGCGCTTCTGCGTCTCGCGCCCCACGACCTTCGCGCCCGCGGTCTTGGCGAGCTCCGCAAGCTCCTCGAGCGTGTCGTACTCCGCGTCGTTCTCGAGGCCCACGAGGAAGGCCCTCTCGGGCGTTTCGGCGAGCGTTTCCTTCGCGGAGGATTTAAGCCGCGCGTCCGCGAGGCGGATTTCCTCCAAAAGCTGCTTTTGCGGCAGCTTATAAGGGCGAAGCGGGCCGTAGATCAGCACCTCGCGCTCCCCGTCCTTCATGTCCCCGAGATATGCGGCGTAAAAGCTCGTCGCGTTTCCGTCCGGGCCGACCCCCACGGAGGCCATCGAATCGAGCTTCGTGCTGCGAAGCGTGCCGAGGTCCACGCCGGAAAGGCGCCCGTCCCCGCCGGGATGGGTGTGCACGCAGCGTACGCCCGAGAGCCTGTCCGCGTTGCGCACGAGGCGCATGTCGGGCATGTCGACCTTCATCGAGTCGCCGAGCGACACGTCCGCGACCGAGCCGTCCCGCGCGAGATAGACCGATACCTCGCGCCCGAGCATCCCCGTGAGCGCACAGATTTCGGCTATTAGCGCGTGCGAGGCGAACTCGCCGCTCTCCATGCGCATGTCGTAGACGGCCGCGATGCGGCTGAGAAGCGATTCCCGTATTCCCTCGGTGTTCCCGTTGACCTTTTTTGCCATAGACGCTCCGTTACTTTATTTTGATGCCGTAGATGAGGCCGCCGCGCGTGCCGACGACCACCGTGTTCCCGAAGACGGCGGGGGAGGCCTCTATATTCGAGCCGAGCGGCGCCTCGAAGAGGATGTCGCCCGTCCTTCCGTCGATGAGGTGGATGTACCCCGTCGAGTTGCACTGGATGAGATAGCCGTTGCCGTTCTGGTCGTAGACGGCGACGGGGCTCGACCACGGGTAGCCCGCGAAGTTGCACGCCCACACCTCGTGCCCGTCCGCCTTCGAGAGGGCGACGAGCTTGCCGCGCGAGCCGTCCGTCATCGCGACGGGGAAGAAGATGAGGTCGGAGAGCGAGCCCTTGCCGATGGCGGGCGAGCCTTGCACGCCGCCGGAAACGCTCTCGATCGTCTGGCAGGAATAATCGTTGTTCGTCCACGCGCGCTCGCCCGTGAGCGCGTCGATTTTCCAGATGGGGATGGGAGCCTTCGCGTGCTGATCCGCCCGCCAGTCGCCGTGGAAGGAGGTGGAGGTATACACATAGGGATGGCCGTTCTCCAGCTCGAGCACCGGCGTGCAGTTGGTGTCGTCCAGCGTGTCCTGCACCCAGTCGAGCGTGAGCGTGTTAAGGTCGAGGCACATCAGGTGCCCGCCGTTGTCGGAGAAGATCGCGTGCCCGCGCCAGATGATGGCGCTGTCCTCGATGCCGAGCCACCATCCCGCGCTGCCGTTGAGATCGGGCTTGTTGGTGCGGCTGCCCTTGTAGCGCCATTTCACGGTTTCGGGATTGACGGAAATCGTCCCCGCCTGAGGATCATAATCCGTGTTGAGCTTGATGATGTAGAGGATGCCCGATTCGCCGGGGTAGATCAGCGTGTCCGTCTCGGCGTCCACCAGGGCGGAGCTGTCGAAGTACGAAAGATCGCGCAACGAGAAGCCGTCCTTCTCGCCGAACTCGTAGAGGACCTTGCCGTCGATGAGGCTGATGATGGAGGCGTGGCTCGAGCCTGTGCCGTCGTCCTTGCTGTCGTCCCCGGAGCCCAGGTACATGAGCGGGTAGCCGCGCGGGTCGAGCGCGCCCGCGCCCTTGAAGGGATAGCGGCCCATGTTGATGGGGTTGCGTGTGCGCTCCCCCGTTTCAAGGTCGAGGAAGTAGATGTGCCCGTCCATCGTGGCATAGATGACCTCGACGAGATCCGCCTTCGCCTTTGCCGAGTCCTTGAGGTTCATGATCTGCTTCGTTTCCTCCGGCCAGCGCACGATCAGGGGCTGGCCCGTCCAGCCGCAGCCCGTCCATGAGCCCGAGCCGTATACTTTCGGCACGCTCCCGACGGAGGCGGTCCACGCGTTCTCGACGTCGAGCGTCTTTTCGACCATGCTGACCGTGCCGAAGCTCGCCGTGTCGCGGAAGTTGTTGCCGCGGAAGGTGATGACGCCTTCGAGCGCCGTATATTCGTCCCCGGTGGAGAAGTCGATCGTCGCTTTGGAAAGGTATTCGGATACGATCTGGCCGTCTATTTGAATCGCCGTCTCCATGCCAAAGTCCGAGGGGCGCGCGCCGTCGGCCGCAGAGGGATTGAACTCCGGCAGGGGCGTGGGCGTCGGTTCGGGCGTCTCTGTGGGTTCGGGCGTTTCGACGGGCGAGGGCGTCGGCTTTTTGAAGATGTCCTCCCATAAGCCGGAGCCGTTCGTGCCCTTCGGCGTGGCCGTCGGGTCGATGACGCCGCCGCCTCCGAGGGAGGAGAGCGCTACGATGCCCAGCGCGAGCACCGCGATGAACAATATCAGTATGACGACGAACTTGCCTGTGACCCTGCGCCGTCTGCGGCGGTATCTTGCCATTCCTTCTGCCTCGTTTTCCGCGATTTTGCTTTCCGCATCATTATAATCTTTTTTACTAGGGTGGACAAGTCGAAGGCGTTATGCGTTTGTAAACATTTGGGCAGGGACGCGGCGCAATTTATGAGATGACCGCGCCGCAGGGACGCCCTTCCGGGCGTCCCTGCGGTCTGGCGCATATAGGTTTGTTATTTTTACCGCGGGCGGCCAGTTTTGGGAGCGGCCGCAGCGCGCAGCAAACGAAAGGTCAGGCAGCCCTGGTGAGGTCGTGCACATAGAGCCGGTCGCGGGGGACGACGCTGCGCGTCGCCGCGAGCCGTAGCCTCTCCCTGCGGAGCTTTTGGGCCTTCGCTTCCTGATAGAAGGCGACCGCGGCCATAACGCCGATTACGATGCCCGGAACCATAAACGTGAAGAACAATCCAAAGTAATTCATAGCCGCCCCCGCTTTTGAAATTTCCTGTTTGGAAACATAGCGCCCGCGCGTTTCGTTTCCGATTGGGATATAACGCCCTGTATGTTAGCTGCAAGTCCATTATAGTATCTTTATAGGATACTGTCAATACCGAAACAGGGACTATTGGTGGATTATTTTGGCTTGCGGGAGATTTCTTTTTAAGATACAATAAGAAAAAACGCAAGGAGGCGCGCATGAACCGTCTCAAGGAGCTAAGGCGGCTTCGCGGCATGAGCCAGGAGGATCTTGGTGCGCTCCTGGGCGTGCAGAAGGCCGCCGTGTGCAAGTACGAGGTTGGCCGCGTGCCGCTGCCCAACGACATTTTGGTGAAGCTTTGCGATTATTTCGACGTCACTTCGGATTACCTGCTCGGCAGGGACGAGATGGTGACGCCTCTTTTCAAGCAGCGCCCGAGCCTGCCCGCGAGTTTCCGCCCGGTGGAGGGGGCCGTGGGCGTTCCCCTCGTGGGCCGCGTCCACGCGGGGCTTCCCATCCTCGCGGACGAGAACATCGTGGAATATATCCCCGTGCCGGCGTGCGACGTGGTCGCGGGGGAATACTTCTACATGGAGGTCGAGGGGGACTGCATGGAGGGCGAGTTCATCCCGGAAGGGGCGCTCGTGCTCGTGCGCCTGCAGCCGGATGTGGAGAACGGCCGCATCGCGGTGGTGCGCCTCGAGGACGAGGTGCTGCTGCGCAAGGTGAAGCCCATGGGCCATTCCCTCATGCTTATCCCCGCCAACAACCGCTACGAGCCCATGATCGTGCCGCGCGAGGGCGCCGATATCATCGGGCGCGTCATCGAAGTGCGCATACGCGGGCTGTAAACGCGCTTTCTTTGGCTTTTCCTGTCGCGCGGGTTGAAACGCGCCTTCCGCTTGACTATAATATGGAAAGCAATCGGCGCACTGCCGAGCTTTGGAGGCGCAGCATGAAAAAGTACGCAAGGCTGGCGGCGTTTATCCTGGCCGTTCTGATGCTGCTCCCCGCGGCGGGGGCAATCGCGGAGAGCACCACGCTCACCCTGACGGGCGGCGGGACGCAGCCTTCCGGTCAGGAGGACGACCCCTCCGGCGCGGACGGCGACGGAACGTCCCCGGATGCTGACCCGTCCGCAGACCGGCCGGAAGCCGGCCCCGCGGGCACGGGAAGCGCCCCGGCGGACGGGGGGGGCGTGAAATACGTGGCGCTCACCTTCGACGACGGGCCAAGCTCCTCCAACACGGCCGGGACGCTCGACATGCTGAAAAAATACGGCGTGCGCGCGACATTTTTCGTGGTCGGAAACCGGATTAAGGGCAACGAGGCGCTGCTTCGCCGCATGGCGGACGAAGGGCATGAGATCGGCAACCATTCCTACGACCACAAGCGCTTTACAAATTTGACCGGCGCGCAGATCGAGGATCAGCTCCTGCGCACCAACGCGCTCGTCTACGCCGCCTGCGGCGTGAAGGTGACCCTCGCGCGGCCGCCCTACGGCGCGCGCAACGCGCGCATGCTTGAGATTTTCCGGGAGTTGGGCCTCGCCTGCGTCGTGTGGAGCATCGACCCGGAGGACTGGAACTCCACGAGCGCGAAGGGCATCTCCGATCACGTCGTCAAAAGGGCGGCGAACGGCAGCGTCATCCTGCTGCATGATCTGAGGAAGACGAGCGTCGGCGCGGCCGAGAGGATCATACAGGCCCTTTTGGCCAAGGGATACCGTTTCGTGACGGTGAGCGAACTTTTTGGAGGGAAACTCGAGGCGGGCGCCGTATACAGGGGCCGCGCCGGAAAATAGAATAAATAATTCAAAATTTCTTCAAAATATTGCTTGACATATCGGTTGACATCGTTAACGCGCAATGATAAAATAGTAAACTGCGTTAGCATGGTAATCTGTGGGAGTATTGCGCTTTTGCGGGAAAATCATGCTGGCTTTCCTTAATATGGTATTAGCTTTGTCTGTTTAGGGGAAGCTTATTGCCGTGGCGACGCAACGGTAAAAACCGCGCAAGCGGCTAACAGTATAGAGGAGTGAACGCGATGGTACATGAAGTGCAGATGGGCACAAGGAAACGCATGAGTTTCTCCCGTATCAACGAGGTACTCGACATGCCGGATCTGATAGAGGTTCAAAAGAACTCCTATCAGCGTTTTGTCGAAGAGGATCTCAGGGAGGTTTTGGCGGATATCTCGCCGATTACGGATTATTCCGAGAAATTGGTGCTCGAGTTCGTCGACTACAGCATTGACTTCGACCATCCGAAATACTCCGTTGAGGAATGCAAGGAAAGGGACGTCAACTATTGTGCTCCGCTGCGCGTGACGGTACGGCTTATAAATAAGGAAACGGGAGAGGTCAAGGAGCAGCCCGTTTTCATGGGCGACTTTCCGCTCATGACCGAGCAGGGCACGTTCATCATCAACGGCGCGGAGCGCGTCATCGTCAGCCAGCTCGTGCGCTCCCCCGGCGTGTATTATTCCGGCGTGATCGATAAGCTGGGCAAGCATCTCTACTCCGCGCAGGTCATCCCCAACCGGGGCGCGTGGCTCGAGTACGAGACCGATTCCAACGAAATCCTCTATGTGAAAATAGACCGTCAGCGCAAGGTCTTCATCACGGCGCTGCTGCGCGCGCTGGGCTACGGCTCCAACGCGGAGATCATCGACCTTTTGGGCGAGGAGGAAAGGCTGCTCGCCACCCTCGACAAGGACAACACCAAGTCCGTCGAGGACGGCCTCATCGAAATCTACAAGCGCCAGCGCCCGGGCGAGCCCCCCACCGAGGAGAGCGCCCGCAGCCTGCTCAACGCCCTCTTTTTCGACAAGAGGTACGACCTCGCGCGCGTGGGCCGCTATAAGTTCAACAAGAAGCTTTCGCTCGCCTCCCGTATCGCGGGGCATATCGCCGCCGAGGACGTGATCGACAAGTCCACGGGCGAGCTGCTTGCCGAGGAGGGCAAGAGCATCACCCGCGAGAACGCCAAGAAGATCGAAAACTGCGGCATCCGCGGCGTGTACATCATCGCGGACGACAGGAAGATCAAGGTGCTCGGCAACCTCTTCGTCGACCCGGCCGATTTCCTGCCCTTCGATCCAGAGCGCTGCGGCCTCAACGAGAGGGTGCATTACCCGACGCTCATGCAGCTGCTCGAGGAAGGAAAGGCGCTGGGCGAGGACGGCCTTCGGGCGCTGCTCAAGGCGCATGTGTACGACCTGATCCCGCGCCACATCGTGCCGGACGATATCGTCGCCTCCATCAGCTACCTGATCGGCATGAACTACGGCATCGGACGCACGGACGATATCGACCATCTGGGCAACCGCCGCATCCGCAGCGTCGGCGAACTTCTGCAGAACCAGATCCGCGTGGGCATGACGCGCCTCGAGCGCGTGGTGCGCGAGCGCATGAGCCTGCAGGATATGGATACCGCCATGCCCAGCAACCTCATCAACATACGCCCCGTCACCGCCGCGATCAAGGAGTTCTTCGGCTCCTCGCAGCTCTCGCAGTTCATGGACCAGACCAATCCGCTCGCGGAATTGACGCATAAGCGCCGCCTCTCGGCGCTGGGCCCGGGCGGCCTCAACCGCGACCGCGCCACGTTCGAGGTGCGCGACGTGCACTACTCGCACTACGGCCGCATGTGCCCCATCGAGACGCCGGAAGGCCCGAACATCGGCCTCATCAACTCGCTCTCGACCTATGCGCGCATCAACAAGTACGGCTTCATCGAGGCGCCGTACCGCGTCGTTGCCGGCAAGGAACGCAGCATCAGCGACGAGATCGTGTATCTCACCGCCGACGAGGAGGACGACTTCATCGTCGCCCAGGCGAACGAGCCGCTCGTCGTCAAGGGCGGGAAGACCTGGTTTGTCAAGGACCGCGTCGTCGCGCGCAAGCTCGACCAGATCATCGAGGTGAAGAACACCGAGGTCGAGTATATGGACGTGTCGCCCAAGCAGCTCGTCTCCGTCGCGACGGCCATGATCCCCTTCCTCGAGAACGACGACGCGAACCGCGCGCTCATGGGTTCCAACATGCAGCGTCAGGCGGTGCCCCTTCTCATGCCCGAGGCGCCCATCGTGGGCACGGGCATGGAATATAAGGCCGCGCACGATTCGGGCGTGGTCGTGGTCGCGCACGAGGACGGCAAGGTCGTCACCGTCGGCGCCGACAAGGTCGTGACCGAAAGCGCGGACGGCATCCGCCACAAATATAAGCTCATCAAGTTCAAGCGCTCCAACCAGGGCACCTGCATCAACCAGCGCCCCATCGTGAGCGTGGGGGACTTCGTCAAAAAGGGCGACGTGCTCGCCGACGGCGCGTCCACCGAGCACGGCGAGATCGCGCTCGGGCGCAACATACTCATCGGCTTCATGCCCTGGGAGGGCTACAACTACGAGGACGCCGTGCTCATCAGCGAGAAGCTCGTCAAGGAGGATACCTACACCTCCATCCATATCGAGGAGCATGAGACCGAGGCCCGCGACACGAAGCTCGGCAAGGAGGAGATCACGCGCGACATCCCCAACGTCGGCGAGGACGCCCTCTCCGACCTCGACGAGCGCGGCATCATCCGCATCGGCGCGGAGGTGCGCTCGGGCGACATTCTGGTCGGCAAGGTCACGCCCAAGGGCGAGCAGGAATTGACCGCGGAGGAAAGGCTCCTTCGCGCGATCTTCGGCGAGAAGGCCCGCGAGGTCAGGGACACCTCCCTCAAGGTGCCCCACGGCGAGGGCGGCGTGATCGTGGACGTGAAGGTGTTCACCCGCGAGAACAAGGATGAGCTTTCCCCGGGCGTCAACGAGCTGGTGCGCGTCTACATCGCGCAGAAGCGCAAGATCTCCGTGGGCGACAAGATGGCGGGCCGCCACGGCAACAAGGGCGTCATTTCCCGCATACTCCCCGAGGAGGATATGCCCTTCCTGCCCGACGGCACCTCGCTTCAGATCGTTTTGAATCCGCTGGGCGTGCCCAGCCGCATGAATATCGGGCAGGTGCTGGAATTGCACCTTGGCATGGCCGCGAAGGCGCTCGGCTGGCACATCGCGACGCCCGTCTTCGACGGCGCGAACGAGGAGGATATCAAGAAGCTGCTCGTGCAGGCGGGCCAGGATCCCGATGGAAAGACCGTCCTCTACGACGGCCGCACGGGCAATCCGTTCGAGAACCGCGTATCCGTCGGCTATATGTACTTCCTGAAGCTGCATCACCTTGTGGACGACAAGATCCACGCGCGCTCCACGGGCCCGTACTCCCTCGTCACGCAGCAGCCCTTGGGCGGCAAGGCCCAGTTCGGCGGCCAGCGCTTCGGCGAGATGGAGGTTTGGGCGCTCGAGGCGTACGGCGCGGCGAATATGCTCCAGGAGATCCTCACCGTCAAATCGGACGACGTCGTGGGCCGCGTCAAGACGTACGAGGCCATCGTCAAGGGCGAGAACGTGCCGGAACCCGGCGTGCCCGAGTCCTTCAAGGTGCTCATCAAGGAGCTCCAGTCCCTCGGCCTCGACGTGAAGGTGCTCAACGACACCCATCAGGAGATCCAGATCGGCGAACTGGTCGACGAGGACGACAGGCCCTCGCTCGATCTGAACATCGCCGGTATGGAGGACGCGCCCCCCGTGACGCCGGGCGTCTCCTTCGCCGACTTCACCGAGTTCGACTTCGACGAGGACGAGGATGAGGACGAGGAAGACGAGGACGATCTGGGCGGAGCGGGCGAGTTCGCCGATTTTGACGACGGCGGCAGCGGCGACGATGAGTGATCAACGTAAGGGGGAAAAGCAATTGTTTGAATTGACGAATTTCGACGCATTGCAGATCGGGCTCGCGTCGCCCGAAAAGATAAGGGAGTGGTCCCACGGCGAGGTCAAAAAGCCGGAGACCATCAACTACCGCACGCTGAAGCCGGAGCGCGACGGACTTTTCTGCGAGCGCATTTTCGGGCCCACAAAGGACTGGGAATGCCACTGCGGCAGATACAAGCGCGTGCGCTACAAGGGCGTCATCTGCGAGAAGTGCGGCGTGGAGGTCACGCGCGCGAAGGTCCGGCGCGAGCGCATGGGCCACATAGAGCTCGCCGCCCCCGTATCCCACATCTGGTATTTCAAGGGCATCCCCTGCCGCATGAAGATGCTGCTGGATATGAGCCCCCGCGCGCTCGAGAAGGTGCTCTATTTCGCATCCTTCGTGGTCACGGACCCCGGCAACACGCCCCTTATGTATAAGCAGATCCTCACCGACAAGGAATACCGGGACGCGCAGGCCGAATATGGCGCGAAGGCCTTCAAGGCCGGCATGGGCGCCGAGGCGATCAAGGAGCTTCTCAGGCACCTCAAGCTCATCGAGCTCGAGAAGCAGCTCAAGGATGAAATCGCCAACTCCTCCGGGCAGAAGCGCGCCAACGCCATCAAGCGGCTCGAGGTCATCGAGGCGTTCATCAAGAGCGGCAACAAGCCCGAGTGGATCATCATGGACGTCATCCCGGTCATACCGCCGGAACTCCGCCCCATGGTGCAGCTCGACGGCGGCCGTTTCGCCACGAGCGACCTCAACGACCTCTACCGCAGGGTCATCAACCGCAACAACCGCTTAAAGAGGCTACTGGAGCTGCGCGCGCCGGACATCATCGTCAGGAACGAGAAGCGCATGCTGCAGGAGGCGGTCGACGCGCTCATCGACAACGGCAGGCGCGGACGCCCGGTCACGGGCCCCGGCAACCGGGCGCTCAAATCCCTTTCGGATATGCTGCGCGGCAAGCAGGGCCGCTTCCGCCAGAACCTCCTGGGCAAGCGCGTGGACTATTCCGGCCGAAGCGTCATCGTGGTCGGCCCCGAGCTCAAGATGTTTCAGTGCGGCCTCCCCAAGGAGATGGCGCTGGAGCTCTTCAAGCCCTTCGTGATGAAGAAGCTCGTCGAGGACGGGCTCGCGCACAACATCAAGAGCGCCAAGCGCATGGTCGAGCGCGTGCGCCCCGAGGTCTGGGACGAGCTGGAGGTCGTGATTCAGGACCATCCCGTGCTCCTCAACCGCGCGCCCACGCTGCACCGCCTGGGCATACAGGCGTTCGAGCCGATCCTCGTCGAGGGCCGCGCGATCAAGCTGCACCCCCTCGTCTGCCAGGCGTTCAACGCCGACTTCGACGGCGACCAGATGGCCGTGCACGTTCCCCTTTCCGTGGAAGCGCAGGCGGAAGCGCGCTTTTTGATGCTCGCTTCCAACAACATATTGAAACCCCAGAGCGGCCAGCCCGTCGTGGAACCGGATAAGGACATGGTCATCGGCTGCTACTATCTCACCTTGCAGCGGGACGGCGACAAGGGCGAGGGCAAGGCCTTCTCGAGCGAGGACGAGGCCATCATGGCTTACCAGACGGGCAACGTCACGCTGCACGCCAGGGTCAAGGTGCGCGTCGAACGCGAGTGGCAGGGCGAGAAGCGCCGCCAGGTGATCGAGACCTCGATCGGCCGGCTCATCTTCAACAATGCTATCCCGCAGGATCTCGGCTTCGTCGACAGGACCCGGGAGGAGAACCTCTTCACGCTCGAAATGGATAAGCTCGTCGTGAAGAAGGACCTCAAGAAGATCGCCGACATGTGCTATCGCCGCTACGGCGCGACGGTCACGAGCGAGGTGCTCGACAGCATTAAATCCCTGGGCTTCCGCTATTCCACCGTCGGCGGCATCTCCGTCGGCTTCATGGACATGGTGGTGCCGGACGAGAAGAAGGGGATACTCGACGAGGCTGAGTTGAAGGTGGCCGACGTCGACGAGCTCTTCCGCGACGGCATGCTCAGCGAGCAGGAGCGCAGGAACAAGGTCATCGATATCTGGAGCGCCGCCAACACGAAGGTCACGGACGCGCTCATGAACACGCTCACCGAGGATAACCCGATCTTCATGATGGCCAACTCCGGCGCGCGCGGCAGCAAGAACCAGATCAGCCAGCTCGGCGGCATGCGCGGCCTGATGGCCGACCCGTCCGGGCAGATCATCGAGGTGCCCATCCGCGCGAACTTCCGCGAGGGCCTCACGGTGCTCGAGTTCTTCATTTCCTCTCACGGCGCCAGGAAGGGCCTCGCCGACACGGCGCTGCGCACCGCGGACTCCGGCTACCTGACGCGCCGCCTCGTGGACGTTTCGCAGGATGTGATCGTGCGCGAGGAGGACTGCTTCGCCGCGCGCGGCGAGGTGCCCAAGGGCATGCCTATCGGCGCGCTCATGGACGGCAGCAAGGCCGTCGAGAGCTTCGGCGACCGCATACTCGGCCGCTTCACGGTGGACGCGATTTATCACCCCGAAACGGATGAGCTCATCTGCCCCGCCAACGAGATGATCACCTACGACAGGCGGGATAAGATCGTCGCCGCGGGCATCACCTCCCTCAACTGCAGGTGCGTGTTCACTTGCCGCAGCGAGCACGGCGTATGCGCCAAGTGCTACGGCGCCAACATGGCGACCGGGGGCGAGGTCAACATCGGCGAGGCCGTGGGCATCATCGCGGCCCAGGCCATCGGCGAGCCCGGCACACAGCTGACGATGAGAACCTTCCACACCGGCGGCGTCGCGAGCGCCGAGGACATCACGCAGGGCCTTCCCCGCGTCGTGGAAATTTTCGAGGCGCGCAAGCCCAAGGGACTCGCCGTGATCAGCGAAATCAACGGCACCGTCACCATCAGCGAGGGCAAGCGCCGCGAGGCGATCGTGAAGAACGACGAGGGCGAGGCCGAGAAATACCTCATCCCCTTCGGCTCGAAGCTGCGCGTGAAGGATGGGGACGTGGTCGCCGCGGGCGACGAGCTCACGGACGGCTCCATCAACCCCAACGACATCTTGAAAATCAAGGGCGTCAAGGGCGTGCAGGCGTACATGCTCAAGGAAGTGCAGAACGTCTACCGCATGCAGGGCGTGGAGATCGCCGACAAGCACGTCGAGATCATCATCCGCCAGATGCTCAGGAAGGTCCAGATCGAGGACGCGGGCGACACCGAGATGCTCCCGGGCGAGCTTGTGGACATCTTCCGCTTCGAGAGGGAAAACGAGGAGATGGTCGAGAAGGGCATGCAGCCCGCCGTCGCAAAGCGCAAGCTTTTGGGCATCACCAAGGCCGCGCTCGCAACCGACTCCTTCCTCTCCGCCGCCTCCTTCCAGGAGACGACGCGCGTGCTCACCGAGGCCGCGATCAAGGGCAAGATCGACCCGCTGGTCGGCCTCAAGGAGAACGTCATCATCGGCAAGCTGATCCCCGCGGGCATCGGGCTCAAGCGCTATCGCGGCGTTGAGGTCGAGGTCGCGCCGGAAGGCGTCCGTTAATATCACAAGGCAGAGCTTAGCCGGGCGCGGGATTTCCGCGTCCGGCCCAATTGTCGAAGGGCCGCGAAAACGCCGGAAAACGGCCGCTTTTTGATATCGAATTCTTGGGGAGGGGCGAATATGGCGAGGGAATATACGAAGGAATCCTGCCCGCTTTACGCAAGCGAATATTGCGCGATGCTCAACATGGAGAGCTGCCGCTCCTGCACGCTCGACTGCGACACGGCGGAGAAGGCCGCGCTCGTGCGCGCGGATCTCGACGCGATCCGCACCAACATGCCCGAGGAGGGCGTGAAAGGGCTCTTCACGGGCGGCGAGTGCCTCCTTTGCAAAGGGGAGCCGCTTCCTAAGAAATGGTACGCCCTCACGGACATCGCCCACGCGGAGCCGCGGCGGCGCAGGGCGTCGATCCTCGGCATCGCCAAGGAGCCGCGCGCGGGCACCATACTGCCCATTCAGATCGCCTGCTGCGAAAGCTGCAGGAAAAGGCACCTCGCGCTCGAATACGTATCCCCCGTGACGGGCACGGCCTTCGCCGCCGCCGCGCTGATCGTGCTGAGCATCCGCCCGCTGCGCGAGCCCGTCGCCGCGATCGCGGAGATACTGCCCTTCCTCGTATTCATCGGCGTCACCGCCGTGGGCGTGATGGCCGGCGCGCTTTTGAAGCTGAGGCTGAAAAGGAAATACGCGCGCCTGATGCATACCGATGCGATGGACTTGCCCATACTCAAATCCATGGCGGACAAGGGCTGGTTCGAGCTCAACCCCAACAAGGGCATGAGCAGGCTCGTGTTTTCCAAAACCCCCATCAGGCAAGGGCTGTTCACGGCGGGCTTCGAGGACGAGGGGATTGTCGAAAGCGGCGAAGATGCTGATAAATCGGAATAAAACGTCGAAACCGTTTGACAATCCGGGCCGTCGATGATAAAATCAAAAAGTTGCGGAAAATGTCCCTTTCAAGGGGTTGCAAGGGATTTTCTTGATATAGAAACCAGGGCGAAACCCAGGCAAACGAAACGGTAAAACTACAGGAGGAAAACCAATGCCGACCATTAACCAGTTGGTTCGCAAGGGCCGCCAGCAGGTCACGTATAAGACCACGGCGCCCATTCTCAAGCAGTGCCCTCAGCGCAGAGGCGTCTGCACTGCCGTGCGCACCATGACCCCTAAAAAGCCCAACTCCGCGCTGCGCAAGATCGCGCGCGTCCGTTTGACGGACGGTCTTGAAGGCACGGCATACATACCCGGCATCGGCCACAATCTGCAGGAGCACAGCGTCGTCCTCATCAGGGGCGGCCGCGTCAAGGACCTGCCGGGCGTACGTTACCACATCATCCGCGGCGCGCTCGACACCGCGGGCGTCGCCAAGCGCATGCAGGCGAGGTCCCTCTACGGCGCGAAGCGCCCGAAGAAGTAAGGAGGTACAGCCATGCCAAGACGCGGATTCGTACCCAAACGCGAAGTGCTTGACGATCCGATTTACGGCGGCAAGCTCGTCACCAAACTCATCAACCAGGTTATGCTCGACGGCAAGCGCGGCACGGCCCAGGCGGTCTGCTACGGAGCCTTCGGCATCGTCAAGGAAAAGACCGGCCGCGCGCCCATCGAGGTGTTCGAGCAGGCGATGAACAACGTCATGCCCGTGCTCGAGGTCAAGGCCCGCCGCGTGGGCGGCGCGACCTACCAGGTGCCCATCGAGATCCGCCCGGAGCGGCGGCAGACGCTGGGCCTGCGCTGGCTCGTGAGCTACGCGCGCGCCCGCGGCGAGCGCACCATGATGGAGAGGCTCGCCGGCGAAATCATGGACGCCGCGAACCAGAACGGAAACGCCTTCAAGAAGAAGGAAGACACCCACAAGATGGCCGAGGCGAACAAGGCGTTCGCGCATTATCGCTGGTAATTTAAGGCTTTTTCAACACCGCTTCGGATCCGGCAAACGACCGCCGGGTCCGAATTTGCGGAAAAGACGACGCGAAGCTGAGCTTTCGGGGAAAGGAGGGAAACATGGCAAGGGAAACGCCGCTTGAAATGACGAGGAACATCGGCATCATGGCGCATATTGACGCCGGCAAGACCACGACGACGGAGCGCATCCTGTTCTACACCGGCAAGATCCACAAGGTCGGGGAGGTGCACGACGGCACAGCCACGATGGATTTCATGGTGCAGGAGCAGGAGAGGGGCATCACCATCGCCTCCGCGGCGACCACCACCTACTGGCGCGAACACAGGATCAACATCATCGACACGCCGGGCCATGTGGACTTCACCGTCGAGGTGGAGCGCTCCCTTCGCGTGCTCGACGGCGCGGTCGCGGTTTTCTGCGCCAAGGGCGGCGTGGAGCCGCAGTCGGAAACCGTGTGGAGGCAGGCCGCCAAGTACGGCGTGCCGCGCATCGCGTACGTCAACAAGATGGATATCGTCGGCGCGGACTTCTTCAACGTCGTCCGGATGATGGGGGAGCGCCTAGGCGCCAACGCGGTGCCCATCCAGCTGCCCATCGGCGCCGAAGCCGAGTTTTGCGGCATGATCGACCTCGTTCGCATGAAAGCCGAGGTCTATTACGACAACGACGGCGTGGACGTCCGCGAGGAGGAGATCCCCCAGGACTTGCTCGCCAAAGCGAAGGAACACAGGGCCGCGATGATCGAGGCGGCTGCCGATTTCGACGAGGAGCTCATGGAGCGTTACGTCGAGGGCGGCGAACTCGAGGAGGCGCTCATCATGCGCGCCCTTCGAAAGGGCGCTATCACAAACGGGCTCGTCCCCGTCGTCTGCGGCACCTCGTACCGCAACAAAGGCGTGCAGCCCCTGCTCAACGCCATCGTGGACTATTTGCCCTCCCCGCTCGACATACCGCCCGCCATGGGCACGTCGCTTGACGGCGAGCGGGCGATCGAGGCCGTAAGCTCCGACGACGAACCGTTCGCGGCGCTCGCCTTCAAGGTCGTAACGGACCCCTTCGTGGGCAGGCTGACGTTTTTTCGCGTGTACAGCGGCACGCTGCATTCCAACTCGTATGTGTACAACGCCTCCAAGGGCAAGCGCGAGCGCGTGGGGAAGATCATCCTCGTGCACGCCGCGAGCCGGACGGAGCTCGACGAGGCACACGCGGGGGATATCGCGGCGCTGGGCGGGCTGAAGGATACGGGCACGGGCGATACGCTCTGCGAGGAGAAGCACCCGCTGCTCCTCGAGCGGATGGAGTTTCCGGACCCGGTCATCCAGGTGGCCATCGAGCCTAAAACCAAGGCGGGCCAGGAGAAGATGGGCGTTGCCCTCGCGAAGCTTTCCGAGGAGGACCCCACTTTCCGCACCTATACCAACCGGGAAACGGGGCAGACGATCATCGCCGGCATGGGCGAACTGCACCTGGAGATCATCGTCGACCGGCTCATACGCGAGTTCCGCGTGGAATGCAAGGTCGGCAAACCCCAGGTCGCGTACCGCGAAACCATCACGAGGACCGTCAAGTCCGAAGGGCGCTATATCCGGCAGACGGGCGGCCACGGCCAATACGGCCACTGCGTCGTGGAGTTCTCTCCGCTGGAGCCCGGCGCGGGCTTCGGGTTCGAGGACGAGACCGTGGGCGGCGTTATCCCCAAGGAATACATCCCCGCAATACGGGACGGCATCGCCGAGGCGTCGCGCAGCGGCGCTCTGGGCGGCTATGAGGTGGTGGACTTCAAGGCGACGCTGCTCGACGGAAGCTATCACGAGGTGGACTCCTCCGAGATGGCCTTCCGCATCGCGGGCTCGCTCGCCTTCAAGGAAGCGCTCGAGAAGGCGGAGAGCGTGCTGCTCGAGCCCGTCATGAAGGTCGAAGTCATCATGCCCGAGGAATACATGGGCGAGGTGCTGGGAAACCTTACCTCAAGGCGCTGCCGCATCGAAGGCACGGAGCAGAGGCCCGGCGGCGCGGCGATCGACGCCATCTGCCCGCTCTCCGAAATGTTCGGCTACGCGACGGATCTCCGTTCGCGCACGCAGGGCAGGGGAACGTTCACCATGCAGTTCGACCACTACGAGCAGGTGTCTGACGCGGTGGCGAAAAAGATACTCGGTTACTGATGAAAAGTGGCCGCTGAAAAATAAAACAACATATTAACCGGAGGATAATTCTAAGATGGCAAAGGCGAAATTTGAACGCACGAAACCGCATGTAAACATCGGGACGATCGGGCACGTGGATCACGGGAAGACGACGTTGACGGCGGCGATCACGATGGCATTGAGCCAGGAAGGCCATGCCGCGGCGATGCGGTACGACGAAATCGACAAGGCGCCGGAAGAGAAGGCGCGCGGGATCACCATCAACACGGCGCACGTGGAGTACGAGTCGGACAACCGACATTACGCGCACGTGGACTGCCCGGGACACGCGGACTACGTGAAGAACATGATCACGGGCGCGGCGCAGATGGACGGGGCGATCCTGGTGGTGAGCGCGGCGGACGGCCCGATGCCGCAGACGCGCGAGCACATTCTTTTGGCGCGCCAGGTGGGCGTGCCGTACATCGTGGTGTTCCTCAACAAGGTGGACCAGGTGGACGACGAGGAACTGCTGGAGCTGGTGGAGATGGAAGTGCGCGACCTGCTCTCGAGCTATGAATTCCCGGGAGACGACATCCCGATCGTGAAGGGAAGCGCTCTGAAGGCGCTCGAGGCGCTGCAGAGCGGCGCGAAGGCGAAGGAGAGCGCGGACTGCAAGTGCCTGTTCGAGCTGATGGACGCGGTGGACAGCTACATCCCGACGCCGCAGCGCGAGAGCGACAAGCCGTTCCTGATGCCGGTCGAGGACGTGTTCTCGATCACGGGGCGCGGGACGGTGGCGACGGGCCGCGTGGAGCGCGGCACGATCAAGGTGCAGGAGAGCGTGGAGATCATCGGCCTCGCGCACGAGACGAGGACGACGGTGGTGACGGGCGTGGAGATGTTCCGAAAGCTGCTCGACCAGGCGATCGCGGGCGACAACATCGGCATCCTTCTTCGCGGCGTGCAGAGGACGGACATCGAGCGCGGGCAGGTCGTCGCGAAGCCGGGCTCCATCAAGCCGCACACGCACTTCACGAGCCAGGTGTACGTGCTGAAGAAGGAAGAGGGCGGCCGTCATACGCCGTTCTTCCCGGGCTACCGCCCGCAGTTCTACTTCAGGACGACGGACGTGACGGGCGTCATCAAGCTGCCGGAAGGCGTGGAGATGGTGATGCCGGGCGACCATATCGACATGGAGATCACGCTGATCACGCCGATCGCCATCGAGAAGGGTCTTCGTTTCGCGATCCGCGAGGGCGGCCGCACGGTGGGCGCGGGCGCGGTGAGCGACGTCATCGAGTAATTGGCAATCAAACGAATAAGCGACGGCCTCCGTTTCAAGCGGAGGCCGTTTTCATGTGATGCGGCGTGAGGACTTGCGGTGCCGTTTACACCAGGAAGCATGCGGCGATGATGGTCGCGGCGAGGCCGGCGAACACGGGGATCGCGTTCTTGCGCACGAGTTCCTCGGGTTTGATGCCGCAGATCGCCGCGACGGGGATGACCGCCCACGGGATGAGCGTGCCGCCGTCCACCCACACGGTGATGATCTGGCCGAGGGCGGCGAGCATCTCCTTGTTGACGGGCAGCGCCTGCGCGAAGGTCGCCGCCGTCGCGCCCACGATGGGGAGGCCGGAGAAGCCGGAGCCGTCGAGCCCCGTGACGAAGCCCGCGAGCGCCTCCGCGATGACAACGGGCACGCGCGAGATGGGCACATTTTGGGCAAGATACAGCCCGATGTCGTTCATGATGCCCGTTTCGGAGCCGAGCACCGCTTTCGCGCCGTCCGCGCCGCCGAGGAAGAAGAAGCCGCCGATGAAGATGACGGGCGTGAAGATCTCGATGCCGAAGCCGAAACCTTCTTTCAGATGGTCGATCACGCCGTCGAATGCCTTTGCCAGGCCGCCGTTCAGGCAGGTCGCGGCGACGAGGATCAAAAGCGCCGTGCCGCCCACGAGCGCCGTCGCGTCCCCGCCCTGCAGGCGGAAGATCAACATGAGCACGACGTCGAGGACAAACGCGGCAGGCGTCGCGATCGCCAGCGCGACCGTCGCGGGCTTGGGCTTCTCGAGGGAAGCGGCGGCCCGCTCAATCTTGATGGGGGGCAGCTTTTTCACATCGCGTCGGAACATGATGAACGCGACCGCCACGGTGACGATCGCCATCACGGCCCAGAGCACGACGCTCTCGCGCATCAGCGCGCCGACCGTCGTATCCGCTGCTTTCGCGGTGATGGTGGGCGCGCCCTGGATGAAGAAGTCCCCCGAGAGCGCGATGCCGTGGCCGAACAGGTTCATCGCCACGGCGGCCCACACGACGGGGATGCCCGTCTCAAGCGCAAGGGGCAGGATGATGGCCCCCACGAGCGCGACGGCCGGGGAGGGCCAGATGCAGATGGAAACGGCGAACATGACGAGGCCCAGCAGCAGGAAGGTGACGCTTCTGTTTTTCATGTAGCGGCTGAACGGGCGGATGATCAGAACGTCCGCGCCGAGCGCCGAGAGCGCCTTGGACATCGCCACGACGAGCGAGATCACCGCGATGACGCCCCAGAACTCCCCGCCCGCCCAGATGAGGGCGTTGAACAGCGCCTGTATGCCGCCGACGGCGCTTTTCGTCGCGGCCACGCCCACGATCAGGATGCCCGCGATGCAGGGCAGCACGATGCTTTTCCTGAAAGCCATGAGAGTGAGCATCGCGAAGATCAGCGCAATGTAGAGGATGTGAAGATAGCTTAATGTTACCAAGGGATCGCCTCCTGTTCACAGGTATTGACGTTTGCAACATACTATGTTGTGAATTCCAGGCGTGTGAAGGAGGTCCGAACTCATGGACAAGGGCGATATCCGTTTTTTTCTCGCGAGCAAAACCGAGCGGGGATTCGTTTCCTATTTCGAGCGGCTTCTCGGGGCCGAGGGCTGCGCAACGGTCGTTTTAAAGGGCGGGCCGGGGAGCGGCAAGAGCACGCTGATGAAGAAAATCGGCCGCGCGCTCCTGCAACAGGGGCATACGGTCGAGTTCATCCCATGCGCGAGCGACCCCGATTCGCTCGACGCGATCGTCGACGTCACCGTCCGGCGCGCGGTGATCGACGGCACCGCGCCGCATATGCTCGATCCCGTCTATCCCGGCGCGCGCGACGCGCTGATCAACCTGGGCGGCGCGTGGGACGCCGCGCTGCTGCGCGAGCAGAAGGATGAAATCATCCGTCTCTCCAACGAGGTCAACGACTGCCACGCCGAGGCCGCGGCCTACGTCTCGGCCGCGGGCGTGCTGCTGCGCCGCTGCCGCTCAGTCGCCGCGCGGCATGTGGACGAAAAGGCGGTGCGCGCGGTTTTGGGCGGGCTGCGTCTCCCCCAGAGCGCGGAGGGAGCGCATGAAAGGGAATACCGGCTTTTGAGCGCGGTTTCCGTGGGCCGCGTGGAGTTTTTTGAGCATACGCTCGGCGCGCTGTGCGCGGAGGTGATCGCGGTTTCTGACGAATGGGGCGCGGCGTCAAGCCTGCTGCTCGAGCGCGTCGCGAACGCCGCGCGGGAGGCGGACCGGCCGGCGATCGTCTGCCCCTGCTCCGTGATCGCGGAAAAAACGGACCACGTGCTGCTGCCAGGCATAGGCGTGGCGTTCACCTGCGCGAACCCCTTCCACGACGCATCCTCCCTTGCGGCGCGTCGCATCGAAGGGCTCTACAAGCCCATCCCGGAGCGCGAGCTCTTAGCGCTGCGCGCGCTGACAGCCCGCGCGGGAGAGCTCATTGCGAGCGCCTGCGCCGCGGTGGCCCTCTCAAAGGCGCTGCACGACGAATTGGAGCGCATCTATGTCGCGGCGATGGACTTTTCAAAGCTCGACGCGCTCTATGACGAGGCGATGGCGCTATTGTTTTAACCGTATCGTATTTGAACATGGGGTTCCCGGGCCCGCGCGGGCATTTCCGCGCGGGCGTTTTCGTGCGTTGCCCAATGCGCGCTTCCATGGTAATATAAACGCGATAACGCGTTTGGGGGACCGAGATGACATTGATGCATCAGGAAATCATGGAGCAGCCCGGGGTGCTCGCGCGGCTGTATGACAGGAACAGGGATACGCTTCGCGCCGTCGTGGACGAATTGAACGCGCGGGGGATCACCAAGGCGCTGTTCGCGGCGCGCGGCACGTCGGAACACGCCGCGATCTACGCGCAGTATCTGCTCGGCGTTTACCGGGGCGTCGTGGGGGCGCTTGCGCTCCCCTCGAGCATAGCGGCCTACGGCGCGAAGCTGAGCCTTTCGGACTTCCTTGTGGCGGGCATCTCGCAGTCCGGCCGCGCGACGGACGCGCTCATGGTGCTTGCGGAGGCGGAAGCGTGCGGCGCGCTCACGCTCGCCGTCACGAACGACGAGTCTTCGCCCATGGCGAAGGCGGCGAAATATCACCTCTTCTTAGCCGCGGGGGAGGAGAAAAGCGTCGCCGCGACCAAGACCTTCACCGCGCAGATGTACCTTGCCGCGTGCCTCGCGGCCGAATGGGGAGGGAACAGGGAGCTGCTCGAGGCGCTTTTCCGCGTGCCGGAGCAGATGGCGGCGTTCCTTTCCGCGCCGCCCGAAGCGCTCGCAGACATGGTGGAGCGCTTCCGCAGCGCGGACTGCGGCTTCGTCCTCTCGCGCGGGTTCCATTTTTCCGTGGCGCTCGAGTGCGCGCTTAAGCTCAACGAAACCTGCTATATGAGGATCAAGGGATATTCTGTCGCCGATTTTTACCACGGCCCCCTCGCGCAGGTCGATTCGGAAACGCCCGTCCTCATATTCGCCCCGCGCGGCGCGGTGTTCGCGGATATCTGCGCGCTGCTCGAGCGCATCGTCTCCTGCGGTGGCCGCGTCAGCGTCGTGACGGACGATCCCGCGCTCGCCCTCGCATACGAGGGGAGCGTCCTCTTGCCGCATACGGGCCACGAGGCGGCGTCCGCCTTTCTCTTCGCGGCCTTTTCCCAGCTTTTCGCCGAAAACCTCTCCGTCCGCCGCGGCCTCGACCCGGACAGGCCGCGCAACCTCAAAAAAGTGACGCTCACGCTCTAGAGAGCGCAAGCGCCATGGAAACCCCAAATTTCCGGCCGCGATCCGCGGCCCTTATTTTTTAAGATAGAAGAAATAAACGAACGCGAGCGCCGCGCCGAGGAGCATCAGGAGAATCGAGGCGACGAAGCCGAATATCCTGCCCGCACGGCCTTTTTTTCGCGGCGCTGCTTTGGGAGCGTCTTGCCCTTTCGCGGGCGCGCCGCCTGCGAACGCCGCGGCGAAGTCCGCGACGCTCATAAAGCGCTCTGCGGGGTCGCGCGAAAGCGCGCGGTCGACCGCGGCCGCCAAGGCGCCGTCGGCGCCGGAGGCGAGCGATGCGAGCGGCAGGTATTGCCCGCGCGCCGCGGGGTCGGGGAAGCGCCCCGCGAACATGCGGTACATGAGCGCCGCGAGGGAATAGATGTCCGGCGCGCATGCCGCATCTCCTGCGCACAAAGCTTCGGGCGGGGCGGTCGCGGGGGAGGTTTCCGGCAGAAAGGGCGCGGGAGCGCCCGCTCCAAGGTCCACGCAGGAAAACGCCGCGAGCTTCACCGCGCCGCTCTCGCACATCCACACGGCGTCCGCGCCGAGGCCGAGGTGCATAAGGCCCGCGCCGTGCAGCGCCCGGACGCCCTCGCAAAGCTGCAGCGACACGTTCCGCGCCGCGGACGCGGCGGGCGTAGCCGGATTCCTCGCGAGGAAATCGGAGAGGATGAGCCCGTCGAGATATTCCGTCACGGCGTAGGCGGTGCCGTTTTCCTCGAAGAGGTCGCTTACGGAGACGAGATTGCGGCAGGAAATGCCGGATACGGCCGAAAGCTCCGCGAAAAAGCGGGCCGCGCCGCGCCGCAATTGTTCCGCCGAATCGGCGTCGAAGGGGACGAGCATGGGGGAACCCGGCCCGCGCGCAACGAGGGATCGCGGGAAAAGCTCCCGGACGTGCACGCGCGTGCCGAAGCTGTGGTCATAACCCGCGTACCAGGTTTCCCTTTCGTTCAGGCGCACGGCCGCGCCGACGAGATATCTGCCTTCCGCGAGCGGCGTCCCCGGCGGGAGCAGATCGGGGCGCTCGGGCGCCCCGCCGTTGACGTAGCCGCAGTGCATGCACACCTCGAAGCCCGCGGCGTCGCGCATGCAGCGCATACAGAAACGAGAAGATTCCATCAGGGATTCCCCTTAATGTCCGGATTCTTTTCAGCCGAGCCGGAAGGAGTTCTTCCTGCTGCCGAGATAAATGACGGTCCCTGCGGGCATCGCCACCGGCATGTTGGGCTGGAGCCTGCGGTTGTCGTCCGTGAAGGTGCCGTTCTTTGAATAGTCGGTCACGATGTATTTGTTGCCGAGCGCCGTGTAGCGCACCGAGCAGTGGTTCTTGCTGACCTCGGGGCTCTTGTCGTCGAAGATAATCTGGCAGCGCAGCGGGTCGCGCCCGAAGGCGAGCTCCTCGTTATCCCGCATCTGGAAGACCGCGCCGACATACATGCCGGTGAGCGCCGAGATGCTGCCGCCCATACCGGGCTGCACGGGCGCCTGATCGACGACGGGGTTGGGGATCTGCACGTTCTGCACGAAGGGGGCGGGCGCCTTCATCCATTCGATGTCGCTCTTGTAGGCGATGAGCACGTCGATGATGAACGTCACGAGCGAGAGCGGCGGAACAAACATCATGAGCGCCAGCATGGGGTTGAAGCCGAAGCCCCGGTAATACTTCTGATAGTAGCTGTATGTCACATACAGGCGGTAGACGAGCCAGGCGAACGTGATGAGCGCCGCGATCACGAAGAGCGCCGGGGAGGACTGCCGCACGGCGATGAGCCCGAGAATAAGGTCGAACAGGAATACGGTGAGCACGCCGCAGGAGCCGAAGAAGCACAGGTGCCACATGGGCGCGCCGACGATCCTGAGCCGATAGATATCCTGCGCGAAGGGGATGAACGCCATCCAGTCGTCCTGCTGCCGCGCCTTGCGGCCCACGGACATGAGCGTGTAGCAGGGGAAGATGTAGGACGCCACCGCGAAGAGCAGCCCGACGATCCAGAGCATGACCACCATGAAGATCGCGACGCCGCCGGTAAAATACGCGAACGGGTCGAAGAAAGAGAACGGGTTGACGGACATATGCTTGCCTCCTATCGCAATCGTTTGGTTTATTTTTCAGGGGACGCGGCGTTCACGTCCCAGTTGAAGCGCTCGTCGCAGCAGGGGATGAGCATGAGCTCCACGTCGCCCACCTTGACGCGGTCGTTCTTGGCAAGCGGCATGGTGCTCAATACGACGCCGCCGTTGACGTAGAAGAGCTCGGTGGATTCTCCGGGCTGCGCGAGGAAGATGTTCTGCATCGGCTCGAACACGATCACCGCGTGCCTGCCGCGGGAAACGGAGCTTTCGCCCTCGAGCGCCACGGAGTTCTCCTTCGTGCGGCCGATGAAGTTGCGGCCCGCCGTCAGGCGGAACTCGCGGCCGCGGTGCGCGCCCTTGACGCAGACGAGCCAGCCCACCACGGGGTCGAAGCCCTCCTTGCCCTTGTTGCCGAAGAAGCCGACGGTCTTATCCTCCTCGGCGGGGCTGCTCGCCGTCTGGCCGAGCGGGCCGGGGGTGAAGGGCATCGTTGCGGCAACGCCTGCGTCGGCGCCTCCGGGGACGACGGGGTTAAAGGCCACGGTGGAGTTCGGCGCGGGCGCGGCGGGCACGCCCTGGGGCGCGGCCTGGAACGCACCGTCGCAGTGCGGGCAGCGCGGGTACTTTTCGGCATCGTAATAATGCCCGTTGGGACAGCGTTGAAGGTTCATGCGTACACTTCCTTTCGATGATGCTTTTGATGCTTTTTATGATTCCAAAGCCGCGGCCTTACGGCGCGCAGCTTACGATGGCCGCCGTGATGTTGTCGTGCATGATCCAGCCCTTCGCGAATGCCGCCGAGGTGAGAAGACCGGGCAGCGCCGCCGGGTCGGAGCCGTTTTCCGCGATGACGCGCGCGATCTCCTCGCGCGACATGGCCCTGTAGAGCCCGTCCGAGCATAAGAGGATGAGGTCGCCCCCGTTCACGGGGAAGCCCTCCTCGTCGATGTCGACGATGTCCGGCCCCGCGCCCATGCCCACGTAGCTGATGAGCGCCTCGCGCTGCGGGTGCGCCATGGCGATATCCATGTCGATCTCGCCCGCGCGCACCATTTCGGAAAGGGTCAGGAGGTAGTTGTGGTCGCGCGTGAGCTGGATCAGCTCCCCGTCGCGGAAAAGATAGATGCGGCTGTCGCCCACGCTGGCGCAGTACGCGCGATCGCCCTTCAGGATGACGGCGACGAGCGTCGTCCCCGCGCCGAGCCTCGCGCCGTCCGCGCCTTTGAGGGAGGCGACGGCCTCGTCCGCCTTGGGGATTTCCGAGGCGTAGAACGCGGCGGGGGAGGGGAAATCGTTCTCGTAATAGCTTTTCTGAAGAAGCTCCGCGCAGCAGCGGCTCGCCCGCTCCCCGCCCTGCATGCCGCCCATGCCGTCGCACACGAGCGCGAGGCAGCCTTGCTCGGCGAGCGCGCTTTCGGGGATTCCTTCACCCGGGACGAGCGCGTAATCCTGCTGCGAGGCGCGGTTGCCCACGAGGCTCGAAACATAGGCGCGCTCTCCCGCGCGCGCCGGGGGACGCACCCCGAGGAGCAGCGTGTTCTCGAGGGGGAGCGCCTTCTTTTCGCGCGCGCCGCGCGCGAGGAGCCAAATCATGAGGGCAACTCCCAGGAGGAACAGCGCGCCGCCCGCTACGAGCCAATGCACGGGATTGACGCTTTGGAGAAATTCCAACATCGTTGTTTATCCTCGTTCGATAATTCGATAAATCGAAGTATTAGTTCGTCAGCGTGAAGCGGAACTTCGAGTTGCCGGCCGTGACGACGTCCGCGGGCCCGAGCATCCGCTTGCCGATGACGGGCACGCCGTTGACCTCCGTGCCGTTGGTGGAGCCGAGGTCCTCGATAAAGATACGGCTTTCCTCGAAGGTGAGCGCGAAGTGCCTGCGCGAGAGCTGCTTGTCGTCCACCGCCATGTCGCACGCGCCGTGCGAGCGCCCCACGCCGTACGGCCCGTACGCCGTGAATTCGACCTGCCTCTGCACGCCCGCCGCGTCGATCACCACCGCCCGGCAGCGCGCGCCCGCCGCGCCCGGGATCCGCACGCCCGTGTTCGCGGGGGAAGGCGGGTCATACGCGTACGAAACCGCGGCGGAGCCGCCCGGAGCTTCCTCTCTGGGCTTCTTCTTCGCGGCGAGGATTACCACGAACACCGCGACGGCGCCGAGCGCGCCCGCAACGGCGAGTATGACCCAGAGCGGGAGGTTTTCCGCATCGCCCGTGCCCAAACCCGTACCTGTACCCGCGCCCGCCCCGCCCGGGGAGACTTCGCCGCCCGGCGCGCTCGAGGTGGGGGAGGGAAGCTGCGTCCCGAAGAGGTTGACGCCGCGCACGCTCGCGTCGGAAAGCGGGTTTGCCTCCATCGATCTGTCCGCGATGTTGATGAGCGAAAGCTCGTAATCGCCGGTGTAGAGCGTTTCGGCGAAGGTGAGCTTCACCGCGCGGGCCGCGTCGTCATACGCCGCGGCCCTGACCGCGATCGCCTGGGCCGCGCCGCCCGCGGGCAGCATATTGACCGAATAGTTCGCGGCGTTGTCCGCGCCGCGCACGGATTCGGAGAAGCAGAGCGTCAGTTCGTTCGGCCCGCTGATGTAGAGATCGTCCACGCGGGGCGCCTCGGTGTCGGGAATCCAGTCGTTCACGGCGACGTTTTCGCTCACGGAGAGCGTCTGCCCGCGATAGGTGAACTTGACGATGAGCTGCTGCACCGCGGCGTCGATGACGTTGGAATCCGCGCGCAGGCGCAGCACATAGCAGGATTCGACGCGTTCCACGGTAGAAGAGAGCGCGTCCGCGCAGTTTTTCCTGTCGACGGAGGCGAAGCTGCCGCCCGCGCTGCGGGCGAATTCGCCCAGCGCGTCGAGATAGGCCTTGTTCGAGCCGATGCCGAAGGCGTAGAGCGGAAGCCCCGCGCCGACGAGGCTCTCCCGGACCTCGTTGACGGTGGTGCCGCCGCCCGCGCTCACGTCCTTGCCGTCCGTGAAGACGAAGGCGACCCTCCGCGAGGGAAGGGTGGAGGTTTTCGATTCCGCCATGGCGATCGCGGCAGACACGCCGTCGAAGAAGCGCGTGATCTTATCGCCCGCCTTGAGGGAGGCGATCGCCTCGAGCGCGGTTTCGCGGTCTTCCGTGCCGTCGAGAAGCGCATTTACCGTTTCCCCGAAGGCGATGAGCACGATGGCGTCGTCCGACGACATGCCGCCGACGAACGCGGCGAGGGCGCCTTTGATCGCCTCGAACACGTCCTTCGGGATGGAACCCGAAACGTCGAGCAGGAAGTAATACGCCGTGCCGCCCGCGTACGGCTCGAGCGCGTCCACCGAGAGCGACTTGTTCCCGAGCACGGCTTTAATATCGCCGACGTCGGAGGCGAAGTCCGAAATGGGCGTCCCGTCCGCCGCGAGGGGGTGGAAGTACACCGCGATCTCCGGCAGGCGGATTTCATACTGCTCGACCTCGATGCGATCGACCCCGTCCGCCAGGGCGGCGGGACAGGCGAAGGAGAGCGCGAGAAGGAGCGCCAGTGCGGCCGCGAGCGTTTTTTTCATAGTGAGAAACCTCTTTACTCTGTGTCTGTCGCTATCGTACAGCGTTTAATGCGCCAACCTGAAATACAGGGTGTTTGCATCGGCAAGGACCGCCGGGAAATCGACGGTATTCGCAGCATCTTCGTGATCTGATTCGTGTTCGCCGCTATGGAATATCAATATACAGCCATCGTAACCGGCAGGAACCAGATAGGAAGCTATGTAAGAAAACTTATGCACGCGGCCAACCCACTCTTTTTGAAGTATCTCAACTGTGGTGAAGCACTCGTATGTATCCCCAAGATAGTTTACCGAAAAGACTTCATCCTCCGCAGATTTCGGGTAGAAATCCTGATTGGTATAATAATCGATGATTTCGCCGGAGTAGTAATCGACATCTTTCTGCCGAAACAGCATGCCATACTCCCAGGCGTTGTTATCTGTAAACTCCGCATAGACGCTGACAATTTTCCATTCGTAACCATCCATAGGCTCATGTGTTTCATCCGACGCGATACTTTTGTAATCCGTAATCGTTACTGTGCCGGTTGTGGAAAGGGACGGCTTGCGATAACTAGGCGTCGTATAGTCATAGGCAGTTCCCACGACCATATTTATGACCGTGCTCACGTCAAAAGCCGGTGTCACCGGGCCCCCTTCGGTTTCTCCGCATTCGGTACAGGTCTTGGGCGCCTGATAATTCGCTTCCGCCCAAACATGCGTATGCGGCGGTTCGCTTGGCTCCGGCGTGGACGAAGGGATTGGCTCCGGAGTTGGTGCCGCCACCGATGAGGATGGGGACGCGGAAGTGCCGCCGGCGTCCGGCGCAATGGAGCTGCCACCTCCGCAAGCGGCCAAAAGGGAAAGAGCAAGCATCGTGACAAGCGCACATGCCAGCAGCTTTTTCATGGTCGTAATCCTCCCAACTTCAGTTTTGTCCGGTGCAACAGGCGACGCGGATCGCCTTTTCGAGGCGTGTCGGCAAAATGCGTTTTCATAAAACCCTCCGAAAGCCCGTGCAAACAGACGCTTTTCAAACTGCAAAAATCCTAAAACAGGGGTTTGTCAATACGTCCATAGGGAACGAAATCGTATAGGGAATCCCCCAGGCCGATCTTATCCCCGGCTTTGAGGGGCATGGGGCTCGTGACGGGCTCCCCGTTGAGGTAGGTTTTTACGGATTCGCCGTTGACGATGACGAACGCGCCCTCGTAGGGCTCGAACACGATGGAGGCGTGGTTTTCGCGGGAAACGGAGCGGTCGTCCACGATGTTGACATCCATCTTCCACGTGCGGCCGATGAAGTTCCTGCCGGAATGAAGCCTGTAATCCCGCCCCTTCTCGGCGCCCTCGATGCAGACGAGCCACCCCACGACGGGGTCCACGCGCATCGCGCCGCGCATCAGCCCGATGGTTTTTTCATCGTCCGCGCCCGAGAATCGCTCCGTCTTTTCGCCGTCCGCGGGGGAGAAAGGTGCGGGTTTGGCGAGGGTCTTTTCGTCGTCCTCCGGCATGGCGCCGCGAAAGCCGGCGCTCTCGGTGCCTTCCGGCCGCCGGTTCGCTCCGAAGGCGGAACAGTGCGGGCAGGAGGAGAACTTCGCTTCGTCGTAATAATGGCCATTGGGACAGCGCGTGATTGCCATCTTTGCCTCCCATGATTTCGGGCGAATTGACGTTGGACGAAATACCATAAATTAAATATAGTATTGCCTTTATTTGTAAAATACCATACCGCGCCGCGCCGCGCAACGGCGGCTTCAAAACCGGCGCTTTTTTTAACAAAAACGTCGCTGCTGCTTTCGCTATATTCTGTAATTTTAGATAAATAATGACAAAGCCGTGAACGGAGTATATAATGATGAGTACGATCACCGCGCAATATTCCGGAGGTACTATGCCGTATAACGAAGAGGCGATCAGGCAGTTCGAGCCGCTGTGGGGCAACTGGTATGTCGAAAACAAGCTGGGCGAGGGCGGCTACGGGCATGTGTATAAAATCGTCCGGCGGGATACGGGCGGCGTGTATTACAGCGCGTGCAAGCACATCACCATCCCGAAAAACGAAAGCGAAATCGCGAACGCAAGGGCGATGGGCATGAACAGCAGCGCCCTGTTCATCTATTTTGAAAACGCCGTCAAGAACATCACGCGGGAAATCGAGATCATGTACGCGCTGCGCGGCGAGCCGAGCATCGTGGCTTATGAGGACCATCAGATCATCAACCGGCAGGGCGAGCTTCGCTGGGATATCCTCATCCGCATGGAGCTGCTCGTCCCCCTGACCGCCTACCTGCAAAACAACCAGCTTCCGCCGGAGGAGGTGCGAAGGCTCGGCGTGGAAATCTGCTCCGCGCTGGACGCCTGCGCCGCGTACCGCATCATCCACCGGGATATCAAGGAAGCGAACATCTTTTTAAACAGCAGGGGCAATTTCAAGCTGGGTGACTTCGGCATCGCGCGCGAGGTCGCAAACGACAGCATGGGCATGAGCATGCGCGGCACGCCCGTGTATATCGCGCCCGAAATTTATAACGGCAAGAAGTACGACCTGACGGTCGATATCTACTCTCTGGGGATACTGCTCTACAAGCTGCTCAACCGCGGGAGGTACCCGTTTTTGCCGCCTGCCCCGCAGCATTTCACCTCGGACGACGAGGAGAGGGCCTTCATGCGAAGGATCCGGGGCGACGCGATCCCGCCGCCTTTGGACGGGGACGCCGCGATCAGGGACGCGGTGCTCATGGCGTGCGACCCCGACCCGCAGGAGCGCTTCCAGAGCGCGGCGGCGTTCAAGGCGGCGCTGTTGAACCGGACATAACGACGATGGAGCAAGCTTTATGAACATACTGATCAGCGCGGGCGTCTGCACGCATGTGGGAAAAGTCAGGAACAACAACGAGGATAACTTCTTCCTCAACGGGTCGAGCTACGACCGCCGGAATGGGAAAAAAGGCTTCGTGCGCTGCCGGGACAGCGCGGAGGACGTGCAGCTCTACGCCGTGTTCGACGGCATGGGCGGGCAGGCGGCGGGGGAGGAGGCTTCGGCGCTCGGCGCGCAGCTCATGCGAAGGCTCCTCGAGGACCTGCGCGGCGGGGAGGACATCCGCACGGCGATGGACCGCTATACGGCGCTCGCGAACGACGCGGTGCTCGCGCTCAAAAACGACGCGGGGAGCACGCTCGTGATGCTCTGCATCAGGGAGGGCGTCGCGAGCGTCGCATGGCTCGGCGACAGCAGGGCCTATCTTTTGCGCGAGGGCAAGCTGCACCTTCTTACCGAGGACCACACGGAGGAGCAGCGCATGCTGAAAATGGGGTTGCAGGTTTCGGGCAGCCGCGCGCGCAACTCCCTCACGAGGTATCTCGGCATGGATATGCCGGGCCTCGTCGTGACGCCCTCGTACGCGGAGGAGATCGAGTTAAAGAAGCAGGACGTGTTCCTGCTCTGTTCGGACGGGCTTACGAACCTCGTGGACGCGGCGAAAATCGAAAAGATCCTCGACGAGGCGGAGGCGCCGGAGCGCGAGCTCGCGGACGCCGCGCTCGTCGCCGGAGGGACCGATAACGTCACCGCGCTCGTCGCCGACGTGACAAGGCTCTCAAAACCGCTTGGCCTTTTCGGTGCGAAGAAGAAATGAAGCGAAACAGGAAAAGAAGGTCGGTGCGCGCCGCGCTGCTCGCCCTGCTTGCGCTCATGCTGCTCGCGCTCGTTGCGCTCGTCGCGGCGCAAAGTTGCGACGCCAAGGGCGGCGGGGACACGGTCGCGCTCACGCCCGCCCCGACGCGGGAGGCGGCCTCGCCGAACGCAGCCGGCCTGACCTCTCCGTCCGCGGCTTCGCCCAGCGGAGCGCCCGGCACGGCGCCGAACACGACGCCGAACACGACGCAGGTCGACGCGCCCACGCCGTCGCCTGCCCCGACGGAGGAGCCGCTTCCGCTCGCGGGCATCGTCATCGGGCTCGACCCCGGGCATCAGCTCCACTCGAACAGGGAGACGGAACCGGTCGCCCCCGGCTCGAAGGAAATGAAGAAAAAGGTCTCCTCGGGCACGCAGGGCGTCAAATCCCGCGTGCCGGAGCATGAGGTCAACCTTGCTGTGGGCCTGCTGCTGCGCGACATGCTCGAGCAGGCGGGGGCGACGGTCTATATCACGCGCACGACGGCCGACGTGGACATTTCCAACATCGAGCGCGCGCGGTTTTTCAACGACCATATGGTCGACCTCGGCGTGCGCCTTCACTGCAACGGCACGGAGGACGGCTCCGTGACGGGCGCGTTCATGCTCGTGCCCGCGTCGAAGAGCTATCCCTTCTATGAGGAAAACATTCGCGCGGCAGAGCTCATCCTCGAGGCTTACGGCGAGGCGACGGGCATAGGCGTCAAAAAAGGCATCACCTACCGCAGCGACCAGACGGGCTTCAACTGGTGCGAAAGGCCCGTCGTGAACATCGAGATGGGCCATATGAGCAATCCGGAGGAGGATATGAAGCTCACCGATCCGGAGTTCCAGAAGAAGATGGCAAAGGGCGTCTATAACGGCATCATCGCCTATTTCACACAAGGGAGAGACTGACATGTTTTGCCCTCAATGCGGAAAGACGGTTTCAAACCAAAAGCCCTACTGCAAGTTCTGCGGCGCGCGGCTCGGCGGCGCTTTCGCGCCGCCTGCGGCCGCGAAGCCGGGTTTTGCGCCCGAGGAAACCATGCCCGTCAACGCCGGGACGCCGAGCCCGTATCAAACGCCGCCGTACGGCTGGCAGCAGCCTTTGCCGGGCGCGGGCGCCGCGCAGCCGCCATTGCAGCAGACGCAGCCCCGGAGCGGAGGCAAATCCCACGCGGGCGCGCTCATCGCCCTCGCGGCGGTGGCGGGCGTCGCCGTCATCGCGCTCATCGCGGTGCTGCTCAACGGCAGCCTCGCGCCGTCCGGCAAGATAAACGGCGGCAACGACAGCGGCGGCCTTAGCCAGAGCGCTTCACCCTCCCCGAGCGGCGTGCCGACCTATGTTGAAACGCTGCCCCCGAGGACGCAGGCGCCGCAGACCCCGCGCCAAACGCTCAAACCCGCGCCGACTCCCATACCGACGCCCGAGGGCTATGTGCCCGAAAACGCGCGGCGCTATCTGGACGCCGTCCCGGAGGATTATCTCGAGGATTTTATCCTGCAGGGGTATTACCGCGAGTATGATCTTGCGGAGCTTTATGTTTTTACAAAAGAGGAGTTGGCGCTCATCCGGAACGGCCAGTACGCCATGAGCGGGGAAATTTTCGACAAGCAGGTCAACATCGACTATTTCGGCGCGAAGAGCTGGTATTGGCCCTTTGCGGACGGCGTGGACGATTATTTGAACGACTGTCAGCGCTATAACGTATCGCTGTGCAAGCAGTACGAGCGCGACATGGGGTGGCTGACGTGATCGGCATTGCTCCGGGCGATCCGGTGATGCGGTTCGTTCCTCTGTGGGGCAACTGGGTTCCGGACGCCGTGCTGGGGGAGGGGAGCTTCGGGCGCGTCTATCGCGTCCACCGCGCGGACGCGCCGCAGTACGTCAGCGCAGTCAAGCACATCCGCATCCCGAAAACCGAGGCGGAGCGCGCGGAAGCCGCGCAGCTTGGCATGGACGAGGCATCCATGGCCGGTTATTTCGACGGCATGGCGTCCCGCATCCTAAAGGAGATCGACCTGATGTACGCGCTCCGGGGCGAGGCGCACATCGTCGCTTATGAGGATCATCAGATTTTCCGCACGCCGCAGCCCTTTGTCGTCGATATCTTCATCCGCATGGAACTGCTCATACCGCTTTCGGATTATGTGCGCGGCAATCCTGTATCGGCGGACGAGGTGAGGCGGATCGGCATCGAAATCTGCTCCGCGCTCGAGGCGTGCGAGGCGTACCATGTCATCCATCGGGACATCAAGGAAGCGAACGTGCTGCTCAACAGCCGCGGCGTATTCAAGCTGGGCGATTTCGGCATCGCGCGCGAGCTCGCCGGCGCGTCGACCGGCATGAGCATGAAAGGAACCCCGGCTTACATAGCGCCTGAGGTTTACAACGGCAGGCATTACGACGCCACGGTGGATATGTATTCGCTCGGCATCCTGATGTATAAGCTGCTCAACAACGGGCGCTTCCCGTTTTTGCCGTCCGCGCCGCTGCCCGTTTCCGTGGACGATCACGAGAATGCCTTCAATATGCGCATGCGCGGCGCGGTGCCGTATCCGCCCGCAAACGGGGACGGCGCGCTCAAGGCGGCCGTAATGAAGGCGATCAGCTTCGATTTCAGGGAGCGCTTCGCCTCCGCCACGCAGATGAGGCAGGCGCTCATGGGGCGGGACGCCCCCTATGCGGCGAGCGTTCAACAGGTGGCGCCCGTTGTTGGAGGCGCATATCCGCCCTCTCCCGCGCCTGCGCGGCCGATCGCAGCCATACCTACGGCCGCGCCGCAGACCGTTCCCGCGACCGCTCCCGTGCGGCCGCGAAAAAAACCGAGCCCTCTTGCGATCATCGGCATCGTTCTGTTCGCGGTCATGGCGATCAGCGCAATCGGGCTTCTCGTCGAGTCCGAAACCCTGCGCGCGCAGCTGCGCGCGAACAGCCTCAGCGCCGTGAACTCGCCGGCTTATACGGATGGCGGCGGCTCGTCCGCGCCCGTCGAACGTACCATGCCGCAGACGAGCGCCGTCAAAACGCCTGCGCCGAGCGCGACTCCCGTCGAACTGACGCCGGCCGTGTTCGCAGATCCGCAGTTCGAAGCCCTGATCCGCCAGCTTCTGAACAGGCCGCACGGCGATATCCTCCGGGGCGAGCTGACGGAGATCGAGTGCCTGAGCATACTGGCGGACCGCTGCTTCTATGAGTATTACGATTATTTTGCCCTCGGCTCAGGGCGTGATTTGAGCGACGGCAGCTATGAATATTACGGCACAAAGTATCCGCGCGGTACGCTCAGCGACATTTCCGACCTTCGGTATTTTCCGAATCTGAAGGAGCTGAACATCTCCTGTACGGAGATCACGGACATATCGGTGCTCTATCAGCTGCCCCAAATAGAGACGCTTCGGCTCACGAGCAACATCTACCTGAGCGATATTTCGCCGATCGCCTCGCTGGAATACCTCAAGGGGGACCTGCAGCTTTTCCGCAACAACATCTCCGACCTCGCGCCGCTTTCCGGCCTCAAGAACCTGACGAAGCTGACGCTGTCCTCCAACAATATCAGCGACCTGACCCCGCTCGCGGGGCTCACCGGCCTTACGCGCCTCAACCTGTATAAAAACCGGATCGCGGACATCTCGCCCCTCTCCGGCATGGTGCTGATGGAGGACCTTCGCCTTAACGCAAATCAGGTGAGCGACCTGACGCCGCTCGCCGGCATGGCGAAACTCAAAGAGCTTCGCCTGAACATCAACAATATCGTGGACATCTGGCCATTGAGGACCCTGGCCGCCCTTGAAACGCTCTATATTCAGGATAATTCCATCAACTCTATCTATGTTTTGCGGGAGTTGCCGAACCTCAAATATGTGAACGTTAAAAACAACCCTATTTTTGACTATTCGCCGCTGATGGGCATTCCGGACGCCGAGTATTGAGCGAATCAGCCGTTGACGGGCAGCCGCACCGTAAAGGTCGAGCCGCCGCCCTTTTCGCTTAAAACAGCGATTTCGCCGCGCATCAGTTCCACGATGCGCGCGGTGATGGTGAGCCCGAGGCCGTAGCCCTCCGTGGCGCGCGAGGCCGCGCCCTGATAGAACTGCTCAAAGATGTGCTTCTGCGTTTCCGCGTCCATGCCGATGCCGTGATCCACGACTTCGACCGTGAGGCGCTTTTTGTCCATGCGGCAGGAAACGCGGATTTCCCCGCCGTCGTGGGAGAACTTGATGGCGTTGCCGACGACGTTGAGCCAGACCTGCGAGAGCATCTCCTGGTTGCCGCAAAAAGTCACCGCGTCGAGGTCGAGGTCGAAGGAGATCCCCTTAAACATCCACTGTTTTTCGAGCAGCAGGATGCACGCGCGCAGCTGCTCGTCGATGCGGATATCCTCGTTGTCGGTGACGATCTGCTGGTTTTCAAAGCGCGTGAGCAGGAGGATGTTCGCGGACATGTTCGTGAGCCGGTCGGACTCGCTGATGATGATGTCGATGTACTCGCGCCTCTGCTCCTCGGTGAGGGAGGTTTTTTTCAACTGGCGCGCGAAGCCGCGTATGGATACGATGGGCGTCTTGAACTCGTGCGAGAACGTGTTGATGAAATCCCTGCGGAACAGTTCGAGGCTGCCCAGCTCCTCCGCCATGGTGTTGAAGCTCTTGATGAGCTGCGCGAGCTCGCTCTTCGCGCCCGCCTCGTCCACACGCACGGAAAAATCGCCCGCGGCGACGGAGCGCGTGGCGCGGATGAGCTCGTTGACGGGCTTGAGGAACCAGCGGCTCAAAAGCGCCGAGAGCATGGTGCCTATGGCGATGCAGACGGCGAGCGCGGCGATGGACCACACGAGCACGGGGTACGGCACGTCGGGCAGCAGATCGAAGCCCACGAGGATGGCGAGCGCGACGCCCGCGAGCACCGCCGCGAGCAGCATGATGACGAACACGAACACGACCGCCTGATGGCGGGTGGAGCGCAGCCTGATTTTCATGGCCGCCTCACCGCCTTGTAGCCGAGGCCGCGCACGGTGACGAGCTCTATGTCCGGGTTTTCCCGGAGCCGCTCGCGGAGCCGGTTGATGTGCACGTCCACCGTGCGCTCGTCCGTCTCGCTCTCCATGTCCCAGATTTCGTCCATGAGCTGGCGGCGCGTGAAGATCTTATCCTGATAGGAGAGCAGCTTGAAGAGCAGCATGAACTCCTTGGGCGGCAGCACCTGCTTGCCCCGAGGATCCGCGAGCGTCAGCGCGTCGTAATCGAGCGCCGTCGCGCCGACGGCGATCCTATGCTCGTCCGCGATGCGGGAGCGGCGAAGGAGCGCCGCGATGCGCAAAAGCATCTCCTCCTCGTCGACGGGTTTTACCATATAGTCGTCCGTGCCGGAGAGGAAGCCCCGCCTTTTATCCGCGGGCAGTTCCTTCGCGCTGACCATGAGGATGGGAATGTTGTTCCTCGCGGCGCGGATTTCGCGCGTGAGGGCGAGGCCGTCCATGCGGGGCATCATCACGTCGAGCACGATGAGGTCGATGTGCTTGCGATCGAGAAGGCTGAGCGCCTCCACCCCGTCCCGCGCGGGCACGGGCTCATAGCCGCTCTGCGAGAGCACGGCGTGCATGAGCTTCTGCGTGTTAACGTCGTCCTCGACCACCATGATGCGGAACATCGGGTTTGCCCCTTATTTTGTGATGAACAGCACGCCGAGCGTGGAGGGCCCGCAGTGCGTGGACACCGTGCAGCCGGCGCGCGTCTCGATGATCTCTTTGAAATCCGCGTATTGTTTGATGGCCTCCCTGGCGGTCTCCACCGCCTCCGGCGAGGCGTGCGGATGCGTGATGAAGATGCGGTCGAAGGCGATGTCGGCCCTGCCCTCGAGCCTGTCTTTGACATAGCGCTGGATGCTCTTCTCAAACGAGCCGCGGTATTTCGTGCCCACGCGCATCGCCCCGTCGTAAACCTCGATGCAGGGCTTAAGCTGCAGGGCGTTCGCGCCGAGCATGGCGATGGTGGAGCAGCGGCCGCCCTTTCGCATGTAGTCGAGCCGGTCGAGTATGAAGCTCGCCTCCACCTTGGGGATGAGCGCCTCGAGCCGCGCGAGAAGCTCCTCGACGGGGAGGCCCGCCTCCGCCATCAGCGCCGCTTCCATGACGACGTGGCCGTGCCCGCTCGAGAGGTTTTTCGAGTCGATCACGTATACGTTGTCGTATTCCTCGGCGGCGAGGTACGCGTTCTGGTAGCACGCGGAAAAGTGACTGCCGATGTTGATGTGCACGACCGCGTCGTATTCCTTCGAAAGTTCGGCGAAGCGCGTGCCGTATTCGAGCGGCGGCACCGCGGCGGTCGTGGCGATGTCCCCGCCCGCGTCGACATGCCGGAAGATGTCGTCGGGGAAAAGGTCCACCATGTCCCTGTAGGTCTTGTTGCCGAGCGTGATGTAGAGGGGGAAGATTTCAATATGATGCTTCTGTATGAGTTCCGGGGTGAGGTCGCATGTGCTGTCGGACGTAATCTTGATTGCCATTGTTCCCTCCTGTGCGTTTGTCCGCATGATAGATAATCATAAGATAATATATATATATGAACTGATTATAAACGCAAGCCCGCAAAGATTGGAACCGTCCGCCTTTTTAACGCGCGTCAGCCGAGCTTTTTCCCGCACCTGCGGCAGAACGCGTAGTCCGTTTCGGCGGGGGCGCCGCAGTAGGGGCAGTATCCGAAGTCTCCCCGCACCGCCTCGCCGCGCGGCTCCGCCGCGCCGAAGCGCTCCTCGAGGGGGTCGGGCTCCTCGCCGTCCTCGGTGATGTCGAAGGCCGAATAGCGGCGTTTGCCCGTGGCGTTCCTGTAATTGTATACGCCCATGACGACGGCGGTGATGATGAAAAGCACGCCGAACATCGGGAAAATAAACGGCGCGCCCATCGAAGCCGCCATGACCGTCCAAAACACGCCGAAAACGGCCGCCATGACCGATCCCCAAACGCCCAGCGCCGAAGGTCCCCTGCCCGGTTTCACGCTCTTCATATAAAAATCCTCCCGATCGTATGCAAGATGAATGCCCCCGCAGATTATAGCACATCCGCCGCCGGGCTGTCAGCCCGGCGGCTTTTTAGCCTGCCGAAAGCGCTTGTGTTTATGCGGTAAAACGCTATAATGGACATGGAACCCAAACGGACGAAGGGCAAGGTGAGGATATGGCGGCGAAGGTAATCGACGGGAGGGCGGTCGCGGCGAAGGTGATTTCGCGCGTGCGGGAGAGAGCAAGGGCGCTTTCCTCGCGCGGCGTCGCGCCCTGCCTCGCGCTCATCCTCCTCGGGGACGATCCGCTTTCGCAGAGGCTCGTGGGGAGGAAACGGGAAGCCTGCCTCGAGGCGGGGATCCTCCCGCGCTTCATGCACCTGCCGGCCGATATGAAAGAGGAGGAGCTTGTCGCGCTCATCGAAAACCTCAACGCGGATTCCTCCGTGCACGGCGTGCTCTGCCAGCTGCCCTTCCCGGAGCATATCCGGGAGAAGGCCGTCATGCAGCGCATCGCGCGGGAGAAGGATGTGGACGCATTTTCCGCGCTCATCGGCGGGGACAGGGACGATATGGCCGCCTGCACGCCCGCGGGCGTCGTCGAGCTTCTCGACTCGGAAAATATCGAGATCGCGGGGAAGAACTGCGTGGTCGTGGGGCGAAGCGCCATCGTCGGCAAGCCCATGGCGATGCAACTGATGCTGCGCGACGGCACCGTGACCGTTTGCCACACGAAAACGCGGGAGCTCCCCGAGATCACTTCCCGCGCGGACATTCTCATCGTCGCCGCGGGGGCGCCGCGCCTCATCGGCGCGGACATGGTCAAAAAGGACGCCGTTGTCGTCGACGTGGGCAACAACCGGGATGAGTCCGGCGCGCTCTGCGGGGACGTGGACTTCGACGCCGTGAAAGAGAAGGCATCATACATTACTCCGGTGCCGGGAGGCGTGGGGCCGATGACCGTCGCCATGCTCATGCAGAACACCGTCACCGCGGCGGAGAAGCAGGCCGCGCATATTTAATATATAATAAAAGAGGCCGACACCTCTTTTTTGTCTTTCAATCTGCCCTTCTGCTAAAACAGCCGCGCGGCGCTCGCGATCAAAAAGCATGCGAAAAAGCCGATCAGCGTCGGGAGCAGTGCCGCGACGAGCGTCCAGCGCCACGAGCCGGTTTCTTTTTTGATGGTGAGAAGCGTCGTCGAGCACGGCCAGTGGAACAGCGAGAAGGTCAGCACGCACACCGCCGTCACCCAGGTCCATCCGTTGGCGGCGAGCAGCGCGCGGAGCTCCTCGAGCGCCGGGAGCTGCGGCACCGCGCCCTGCTGCATATACGCCATGACCGCGAGCGGCAGCACGATTTCATTCGCGGGGAAGCCGAGTATGAACGCCATCAAAAGCACCCCGTCGAGCCCGAAGGCGCGCGCGAAAGGATCGAGGAAGCCCGTGCACGCGGAAAGGACAGTGCCGCCTCCCGCGGGCACGTTGGCGAACAGCCAGATGACGATCCCCGCGGGCGCCGCCACCGCCACGGCGCGCCCGAGCACGAAGAGCGTCCTGTCGAAGACGCTGCGGACGACCACGCGGCCGATCTGCGGCATCCGGTAAGGCGGCAGCTCCAGCACGAAGGAGGAGGGGATGCCTTTCAGGAGAGTCGCCGAAAGCAGGCGCGAGGCTGCGAACGTCATCCCCACGCCCGCGAGCACGCACAGCGTCAGTATCAGCGCGCCGGAAACGGGAGAGGAGAGGGCGAAGAACATCGCGATCACCGCGAGCAGCAGCGGGAAACGCCCGTTGCAGGGCACGAGGCTGTTGGTGAGAATGGCGATGAGCCTTTCCCGCGGGCTGTCGATGATGCGGCAGCCGGAAACGCCCGCCGCGTTGCAGCCGAACCCCATGCACATCGTCAAAGATTGTTTGCCGCACGCGCGGCAGCGCCGAAAGCTGTTGTCGAGGTTGAAGGCGACGCGCGGGAGATAGCCCAAATCCTCCAGCAGCGTGAAGAGCGGGAAGAAGATCGCCATGGGCGGCAGCATGACGGACACCACCCACGCGAGCACGCGGTACATGCCCTCCGTCAGCGCGCGGCAGACGAAATCGGGCAGCCCCGCCGAGAGGAGCAGCCTCAAAAGCGGCGCCTCGAGCGCGGAAAGCCCGCTTGAGAGCAGCTGGGAGGGATAGTTCGCCCCCTTGAGGGTAATATAGAAGACGACGAGCAGCAAAAGGAACATCAGGGGCGCTCCGGTGTATTTCCCCGTGAGCACGCGGTCGATGCGAAGGTCGCGCCCGGCGCGGTCGGATTTTCCATAGCTTACGCATTCCGCGCAGATTTTTTCCGCGAAGCCGAACGCGTGGCAGGCGCAGCTCCCGCACTCGTCGCAGCGCCTGGAGGGCGGAGCCGCGAGCGCCGCATCGATCGCGGCGAAGAGGCCGTCGAGTCCGGTTTCGCTGCGCGCGGCGGTTCCGGCGACGGGCACGCCGAGCATGCCGGAGAGCTTGTCGAGGTCGACGGAGATGCGCTTTTTTGCGGCCTCGTCGAGAAGATTTACGCATATGGCGGTCCTTTGCGAGGCGCAGAGCGTTTGCAGCGCGAGGTTCAGGCAATGTTCGAGGCAGGTGGCGTCGCAGATCACGAGCGAGAGGTCCGCCTCGCCCGAGACGATGAAGTCCCGCGCGATTTCCTCCTCATAGGAGCGCGCGCCCAGCGAATAGGTGCCCGGCAGGTCGACGAAAATATACCGTTTCCCGCCGTGCGTGCATTCGCCGCGGGCGATGCCCACGGTTTTGCCGGGCCAGTTTCCGGTGTGCTGACGCATGCCGGTGAGCGCGTTAAACAGCGTGCTCTTGCCGACGTTCGGGTTGCCCACCAGCGCCACGACGATGTCCCCCGGCTTTCTCGCGATCGCGCCGCCCGCGTTCCTTCCGTCCGTTTCCCCGTTCAGTCCCATGATTCCACCGCTTCCACGCGAACGAGCGCCGCGTCCGCGCTCCTTAGCGCCATCACGGCGCCGCGTACAAGGTAGGCTCGGGGTTCGCCGGAGGGCGCGGCAAAAAGGCAGCGTATGAACGCGCCTTGGGTGAAGCCTATATCTTCGAGCCTTTTGTGCATGTCGTGCCCGGTGTCGATGCCGGTCACGTACGCCGCGTCCCCGGGCCCGAGAGCGGCGAGGTTGTTTGCCCAAGCCATAAAGACGTACCTCCGCCATATGCGTATACGGTAATCTATGCCGCCGAAAATCGCGGGGTGCCTTTGGCCCGATTCCATTAACAACCAATCCGGATCACCGCATAGAAAATGCCGCAGTTTACAGATACTAGTGCCACAACCAAAACACGCGGGAGGATGCATATGAAGGCAACCGGAATAGTAAGAAGAATAGACGAGCTCGGCAGGGTGGTCATACCCAAGGAAATCCGAAGAACTCTTAGAATCCGCGAGGGCGACCCGCTTGAAATATTCACCGACAGGGAGGGCGAAGTCATCCTCAAAAAGTACTCGCCCATCGGCGAGCTTGGCGATTTCGCCAAGGAATACGCAGAAGCGCTGCATCTGTGCCTGGGGCATATCGCGGCCATATGCGATAAGGACAACATCATCGCCGTGGCGGGCGGCAGCCGCAAGGATCTTTTGGAAAAGCCGCTTCATCCCGACATCGAGCGCCTGATGCAGGCGCGCGAAAAGGCCTGCGTTTCGGCCGGCTCCGGCGAGAGCGTGCGCATCACCGCGGACGACGACGGCGGCACGTACACCGCCGCGGTCGTCACGCCCATCATCTCGGGCGGCGACGCCATCGGCGCCGTGATGCTGCTCTCCCGCGACGAGAACGCGGTCATGGGCCGCGCGGAGCAGAAAACCTGCGAAACCGCGGCGAGCTTCATGGGCAAGCAAATGGAAAATTGAAGGAAACAGCATTTTCAAAAGCGCGCCGGACGGCGCGCTTTTTTAGCGCGTGCAACCATCGACTGTTGCCGCCCGTTTTATTAACAGTTCAAGGAGGTGGGAATACATGAAGAAATTGCTAGCTATGGCTCTCGCGGCCCTGATGCTCGCCGGAGCGACCGCCTGCGGCGGCGAGAAGGAGCAGACCGAGCCCCTCGATACCGGCAAGCCCGGCAACAGCGACGGCGGCGCGCAGTCCGGAACGGTGGAGCGTTTGGGCGCGGTCACGCTGCCGGAGGCGGTCGGATTTGAGGACTTTGACGCGCAGAGGGCCGTGCGCGAGGCGAACCCCGTGGACGCGGGCTTCATCGAGGCCGTCAACGGCTTCGCGTACGCGAGCGCCGCGAAGATTTTGAAAAACGACGAAGGCGAAAACGGCTGTTACTCGCCCTTGAGCCTCTATTACGCGCTCGCCATCGCCGCGACCGGCGCTTCGGGGGAGACGCAAAAGCAGATGCTGGCCGCGCTCGGCGCGGGCGACGCCGAAACCCTTTCGCGGCAGAGCGGCAACCTGTTCCGGCTCCTGTACTCCGAAAACGAGGTCCGCAAGCTGAACATCGCCAACTCCCTCTGGATCGACGACGGCTTCTCCCCGAAAAACGCGTTCGTGGAAAACGCCGTGGAGAATTTTTACGCCGATACCTACCGCGTGGACTTCGCGTCGAAGGCCGCGGGGGACGCAATGGCCGAATGGGTCAACGCGCGCACCAACGGCAAGCTCAGCCCGTCCTTCGAGCCCGATGAGCGGCAGATACTGAGCATCATCAACACGATCTATTACCTCAACCAGTGGTCGACCCAGTTCGATCCGGAAAGGACCGCAAAGGATACCTTCACCCTCGAGAACGGCGAAACCGTTACGTGCGACTTCATCAACAGCAGCTACTCGCAGGGCTATTACAAGGGGAGCAACTTCGCGCTCTCCTCGGTCTATCTCAAGGACAGCGACCGCATGGTCTTCGTGCTGCCGGACGAGGGCGTGAGCGTCTACGACCTCGTCCGGGACGCCGACGCTCTCGCGGCGATCCTGTCCTCGCCGGAGGAGACGTACGGCGAATTCACCTTCAAGCTGCCCAAGTTCGACCAGTCCGCCGACATGGACCTCGTCGAGGCCCTAAAGGCGCTCGGCATCACCGAGGCGTTCGAGGAGCACGCGGACTTTTCGGGCATCACGGACGAGGATTGCTTTATCAGCGGCGTCAAGCAGCAGTGCCGCGTCGCGCTCGACGAGAACGGGGTCGAGGCGACCGCCTTCACGCAGATCGTCATGTGCGGCACGGGGATGCCCATGGGGAAGGCCGAACTGATCCTCGACCGGCCCTTCCTTTACGCCATCGTTACGAGCGGCGGCACGGTGATGTTCCTCGGCATGTGCATGAACCCCGCCGCGTAAGAAAGGCGAGGGCGCGCAACCTGCCTTTTTGAGGACTGCGCCTACGCCTTTTGCAAAAGCGCCGCGGCTAAATTGGCCGCGGCGCTTCGCTTACGTTTGTTTTTATCCGTTAGCTTGCCCAACTAAGCGCCGTAAGCTGCTTCACGCAGATCCCGTCCGCGCGCGCATGGAAGGTTTCCATGGATTCATCGTCCTGCTCATACAGCGTCCGCGAGATGATTACGGTACCGTCCGGCGCGGTTTTATACGTTTCCACAACGATGTACGCGGCGCTCCTTTGCGGCTCGATGGATTCCGGTAGCGTGCCAGGCAAATATTCATCGTCGGCAAGAACGCCGCCCTGCGCGTCGAACTGAACGACGCGGATGCGCGTGGGCGCGAACATGACGCTGATGCTTATCTTTACGGAGGTGCTGTCGGTTGTGACTTCTCCATTGACGGTTTCCGTATATGTGGCACTGATCGTCTGCGAATAAGCCTCTCCTTCACTTCCGTACCCGTCCGCAGAAATGCTGCTCCCGGCAACGGCGTAGACGCTGCCGTCCGCCGCCTGATAGACGGGGTTGAAAAAATGCATCATGCCTGCGGAAGACGAGGGGGAGGAGGCAACATAGATAACGCCCTCCAGCTTCACGTCGTCGCCCTCGTCGGTAAAACTGAAATAGCTATGCCCGTCCGCGACGGCCTCGTCCCCGTAAGCGGCGGAGTAAACGCCCGCTTCATCCGTGAGTCTGGCATAGAAATACGGGAACCCTTCCACGCCCTCGAACGCATAGCGGCGGGTCATGACCGTTTCGCCCGTTTCGCAGACGTAAGGCTCCTCGACGAGCGCGGCGTACAGCCTGCCCTGATAGGCGGACGTGTCTCCCTCGATCTCGCCTCCGTCGAACATGTCGCCGATATGATCCTCGAGATAGCCCTCGAAATCGAACAGGTCAAGGTATTCGCTCGTCACGAACACGCCGACAAGCCTGTCTTCCTGGATTTGGCCTCCGCCCTCGTCGGCGAGCACGAGCGCGCCGGAGAGGCCCAGGAGAAACGCAACCGCCAGAACGCAGGCCGCTAAAATATAGAAACGCTTATTCGCCATCGTCGTCATCCCCCAGAATTCCGTCGAATTTCAAGATGTCCCCCACGTCGCAGCCGAGGAAATAGCAGATGCGGTTGATCGTGCCGAAGCGCACGCCGCGCGCCTTCCCGCTGCGCAATATGGAAAGGTTGGCCTCGGTGATGCCCACCATCGCGCAAAGCTCTTTCGAGGTCATGCCCCGCGCCTTCAATACATCCTCAAGATGGATTCGTATCGCCATAGCACGTCCCTCAGATGATCAGGTCGCTGTCTTCCTTGAGCTGCCTGTTCTCCGAAGCGATGCGCGCGAAGAGGAGGGTGGCGAGCACGAAGGCGATCGATATGAGCGGAATCTGAAGGCTGCCCTCGATGTTGCGGATGCTTTTCGCGAAAACGAGCTGCAGCGCGTTGAAGGCGATGTTGGAAAGGATAACCGCCGCGAGCGCTTTGGTGCAGAAGCGGGAGAGCCGGTTCGCGGCGCGCACGCTCTCCTCCGAATACCGGTCCGCGCGCATCGCGAAGAGCAGTTCGAGTATGATGGTTACGGCGGCAACGTCGAGCGCCCAGGGGAGGGCATTCACGAGATACCTTAGAACGAGGAAGGCATAGCTCATGCCAAGCGTCCCCTCGCTGCCCGCGTTTCCCGCGCGAAGCGCCTGGAAGGAGGCGGTGAGCTCGCCGAAGCACAGGCCGAACGCCGCCCATACGAAGACGAACGCAAGGAGCCGGACGAGCAGGGCGAGGAGCCGATGCAGATGATCCGTGTCGCTCCCGGCGGCCGCGCGCAGAACACGCAGGATCGCGTAGCCAATGAAGACCGAATAGACCGTGCCGCCCAGAATCGCCTTGCCCATGGCAAGCCCGGATTCGCCGGAATAGCCGAACAGCCCGCCGATCTTGCCGGGGTTCGCCATGAGATGAAGGACGGCGAAGAGCAGCGCTGAGGCGAGCAGGAGCAGATAATCCTCCGCGTAGGGCTTGCGTTTTCGGGAGGTGCGCAGCAGGAAAAACGCGGGCGCGAGGCAGAGCGCCGCGTAAAGCGCAAGCGCCGCCGCGTTGCCGAGCCTCCCCGCGAGCGACAGCGCGCGAAGGCCCGAGCCGAGCTGCCCGAACGGGAACGCGAACGCCGCGGGAAGCGCCTTTGCGAACGATCCCAGGGTGAGGCAGAGCGCGACGCACAGCGCCGCCTCGAGCGCCAGCAGACTATAAAACAGCTTCCGTTTCATCCGAACCTCTGAATTATTGATTTACGATAACCGCATGCTCAGAATAACAGAGAGATTATTGTTTGTCAATAATTTTATCGCATATAAGCAGGATATAAAAATCCCGGGCGTTATGCCCGGGATGCGCGCGTTTTTCGACAGACGTGTCCGCTTGGGACGTTCGTTACTCCACCTGCGTCGTGAGGAAGAAGGGGAGGGACATCTGCTCGATCTGGCCCTGCATTTCCTCGAGCTCGTCCATATGGCGGTCCTCGTCGTTGAGGATCTGCACGAGTATATCCCGCGTGGCGTAATCCCGCAGTTCGCCCGCGAGCGCGATGGCAGCGTTGTACGCCTTGATGGCGCCGAGCTCCGCGACGCGGTCGTTCTCGAGCTGCTTTGGAACCTCGCCGCCGATGTGGATATCCTTCAGCTCGCTCACAATGGGCGTGCCCTCGAGGAAGAGGATCCTCCCGATGAGCTTCTCGGCATGCTTCATCTCATCGATCGCCCGTTTTTCAAAACCGTCGTGCAGCTTGCCGTAGCCCCAATCCTCACACATCTCCGCGTGAACAATGTACTGGTTGATCGCGGTCAGCTCGTCCGCCAACAGCGCGTTCAACGTTTCGATCAGTTTCGGATCGCCCTTCATGTGCCATGCTCCTTTCGTGCCTGTGATTACCAGGATTTTACCATTTTTCTTCCATACATGCAATCATACAATCACAACGCACATGGACAATCCAAATATGTTAACATGACAGCTTGAAGGGGAGAAGAAGGAGAAGGGGATTATAAGAGGGAGAGGATGATGAAGGGATTCATATCTGCTGATCGTAGGATATGAGGGAATACGCTGAATAAGGGTGCGTCTTTTAGAGTGGGTTAGAGATAGCCCGCTCTTTTTTTGTACTTCCAGCGTTTCGGCGAGTGTCTCAAGATCGCTCCAGGGGATACAGGAAGGTTCGAGCCGGCAATATTACCCGAACGTATGCGTGAGAAAACAACGCTTCTTGATGAAGTAAGCCGGGCTGCGGGGGCGCATGGCGCAGATGCCGCCTCCACAGCTTTTTATGCCCGCGCGAAGTGCACTTGGCATTTGAGGGCGATTGGTGTTAAAATGTATGGCAGCAACGTCACTGATTCCCCCATCCAGTGCGCCGGCTGCGCCGGGTGGGTGGAGTATGCCTACACCAATGCCCAGCAAACCCAATGCCTCAATTCACCGGGAGGCCTGCGCAGCCTTTCCGTGGCGATTTGGCAGGCACAAGGAGGTCTCTATGAACGCGGAAACCATACTCCGGCGGCTGATCGCCATCCAGAGTGACTCGGGCACCTCAATGGAACTGGCCATCGCCCGGGAAATCGTCGACATCCTGGCTGGCGACCCCTATTTCAAAGCCCATCCCGACCATTACGGCGCCTGGGATGGCGGTGACCTGTTGGGCCGTCCGGTAGTCTGGGCTCTGAAAAAAGGCAGCGGGCTTAAAACCTTGGTGCTGTCGGGCCACTACGATGCCGTGGGCATCGACAACTACGGCTCCCTGGCCGGCTTGGCCTGTGATCCCGACGCCCTGATGGAAGCCCTGAGGGCCGACCCCGGCCTGGCCGCCGACATCCGGGCCGATCTGGAGAGCGGCGACTGGCTCTTTGCCCGCGGGGCCGCCGACATGAAGGCCGGCCTGGCTCTCAACCTGGAGGCCCTGCTGGACTATGAGCCCGGAAGCCTCAACATCCTGATGACCGCCGTCTCCGACGAGGAGAACCTCTCGGCCGGGGCTCGTCAGGCCGCCGGCCTGTATGCCCAGCTCGCTGGGCGCTTTGGGCTGGAATACGCCCTGGGCGTGGTCGGCGAGTCCAACGCCCGCAAGGTTTCAGCGGGGGAGGCTCACCCCTTAATCAATGGCAGCGTCGGCAAGATCATGCCGGTGGTGGTGGCTCGGGGGCATCTGGCCCACGCCGCCCGCTGCCTGAGCGGTCTCAACTCGGCCACACTCGTCGCCCGCATCGCCGACAAGGTCGAGCTCAACCTTGATCTTGTCTCTCAGGATAAAGGGGTGAGCACCCACCCCCCTTCCGTGCAGATCCTCCGGGATATGAAGGTGCTCTACGATGTCTCCATGCCTGAGCACAGCGCCTGCGCCTTTAATTTGACTTTTTTGCAGAGCAGCGACCCTCTGGTCATGCTGGAGGCCGTCCGGGGCTTATGCCAGCAGGCCTTAGAGGAAGGGGTGACCAAATACCGGGCCGCCTATGGCGCCATGGCTGACCGAGGGCTGCTGCCCCGGGAGGACATGCTGGACTTTGCCCCAGCGGTCTACCTGAGCGGTGAGGTGGAGGCTATGGTCGCCCAAAAGCCGGGCTATGAGGCCTTTCGCCAGGATTTGAGCCACAGGCTGGAACAGGCTGTGGTCCGGAAGGAGGACACCCTTCAGGGGGCCACCATGAAATACCTCCAAGCCTTGATAACCTTTGCCGGCCTGCCCCCGGCCACGGCGGTAGTGGGCATCGCACCTCCCTATTACCCGGCGGTCAACAACGACTATCTGGGCCCTGAGGCCAGCATGGTCGCCCAGGCGCTTGTCGAGGCGCTGGCGCCCTTGGGCGTGCGCGCCCAGGCGGTATCCTACTCTCAGGGGATGACCGACCTGAGCTATATGTCCTGCGCCAATCCCATCGCCGCCATGGGCGTTATGGACAACATCCCCCTGCGCGGCCCCGTGTATGACACCGATTTTAACACCATTGCGTCCATCGGCATCCCAACCATGCTCATCGGCCCGGCGGGCAAATGTATCCACCAGGCTGGGGAGCGGGTCTATCTGCCCGATGTGCGTCACAATATCCCCCGGGTTTTCCGACAACTCATCGCTCTTTTGGCGGATGCCCGGTAAAGTTCCAGGCTAAAGAGAGGTTCCTTCTATTCGCTCAGTGCTTTATGCTAAAGCGACTTTCATTCTCGCCAGCATAGCCGGTAGCAGCTTGTCAAAGAAGTGGCTTTGCCACTTCTTTGAGATTACACGCTTCGCCTAAAATGCTTCGCATTTCTACCCTTCGGGTACTTCTGATGTCGCCTTCGGCGACGATAGAGGTTGCGGGCGGCAAAGCGTGAAAAGTTCGAAAGCCTGCGGCTTTCATCCGTTTTGATGCACATGTGCCCCAGGGCATCTTCTCTTGCCGCTTTGCGGCAATTCACCTTGTTCGTCAAAGCCGGATTAAAGTCAAGGGGCGCGGCCCCTTGACAATCCCCGGGTTTTTCGACAGACTGTCACCAGCATAGCTGGTGGATTATCACGCCAAAGCCTATTAAAAGCAGACACTATCTTTTGGATAATGTCTGCTTTTGTCTTACAGGTTCAGGCAAGGCCGGCGGGTTTATTTTTTAAATCGCAGACAGATGTTTGCGCCGCTGGAAACACAGCGCCAGCTTCTTTGCAATCTCATCGAAGCGATCTATATTGACGGGCAAAACGCAAACGTCAAATGGCGGCTTTGATTACAAAGTTATAAACGCCATGCACTTGGGCTGCGGATGCTCAATCCAGCTCGATCTTCGGCTTCTCCTTCGAGCGGCGGTAGAGGGTGATCTTCCTGCCGATGCACTGCACGGGCTCGGCGTGCAGCCGCTCGGAGAGGACGAGGATGGCCTCCTTCGCCTCGATGGGGCTGCTTTCGTGCACCGCGACCTTGATGAGCTCCCGCGCCTCGAGCGCGGCGTCGAGCTGCATCGTGACTTCGGGCGTGACGCCGCCCTTGCCGATCTGATAGAGCGAAGGCACCGCGTTCGCCATGGAACGGAGCTTCGCGCGCTGTTTCCCTGTCATATATCCCCCGTCATTCAATGAAATCGAATTCCCATTCGCCCATGCGCACCGTGCTCTCCTCGCCCGCGCCGGCGGCGCGCAACGCTTCGATGACGCCCTCCTTGATGAGGTATTGCTGGAAGCGGCGCATGGAGCTCTCGTCGTCCGCGTAGGTGGTGTCGAGCAGATAGTCGATCGTCCCGCCGGACACGACGAACACGTCCCCGTCTTTTTCGATGGCGAAGCCGGGCTCGTACTTCTGTGTCTCGACGATCTCCTCCTCCTCGAACTCATATGTTCTGGGCAGCGTTTCGAGTATCTGGAAAGCGCGGTCCATGAGCGCGTCGAATCCGCTTGCGGTCGCGGCGGAGACGGGGAAGACCTCGACGTTTTCCCCGACCGTTTTGCGAAAAACCTCGAGGTTTTCCTCGGCGCCCGTGAGGTCCGTCTTGTTCGCGGCGACGAGCTGCACGAGGCCGGCGAGCCGCGGGGAGTATTTCGCGAGCTCTTCGTTGATCTGGCGGTAATCCTCCGCGGGGTCGCGCCCCTCGCAGCCGGAGATGTCCACGACGTGGATGAGCATCCGCGTGCGCTCCACGTGGCGCAGGAAGTCGTGCCCGAGGCCCGCGCCCTCCGCCGCGCCCTCGATGAGGCCGGGGATGTCCGCGAGCACGAAAGTTTTGTCATAACGCTTGACCACGCCGAGGTTCGGCGTGAGCGTCGTGAAATGGTAGTTGGCGATCTTCGGCCGCGCGCTCGTGAGCACGGAGAGCATGGTGGATTTGCCGACGTTGGGAAGTCCCACGAGCCCCACGTCCGCGATGGTCTTAAGCTCTAGTTCCACTTCGCGCTCGAGCGTCTTCTGCCCGGGCTGCGCGAACTGGGGGGATTGCCGCCGGGGCGTCGCGAAGCGCGCGTTGCCGCGCCCGCCGCGGCCGCCGTGGAGCACCACCTTGCGCCTGCCCGGCGCGTTGAGGTCGGCGACGATGCGGCCCGTTTCCACATCCCGGACGAGCGTGCCCACCGGCACCCGGATGACCTTTTCCGCGCCGGATTTGCCCGTCGAGAGGGAAGCTTTGCCCTTTTCGCCGGGCTCGGCGCGGTAAAAGCGCTCGAAGCGGAAGTCGAGCAGCGTGCTCATGTTGGGATCGGCGGCGAACACCAGGTCCCCGCCGCGCCCGCCGTCCCCGCCGTCCGGCCCGCCCTTGGGCACGAACTTCTCGCGGTGAAAGGAGGCGCAGCCGTCCCCGCCGTCGCCGGATTTGATGATGATTCTGGCCTTATCGACAAATTGCATATCAGTTTTCCTTCATGTATTTCATGCAGCACGCGCGAACGGGGCAGCTCTCGCACCTGGGGTTCCGCGCCGCGCACACGCGCCTGCCGTGGAAGATGAGCCAGTGGTGGGCGATGGACCAGAGCTCCATGGGGATGGCCGCCATGAGCTGCTTTTCCGTGTTGAAAACGTCCTTCGCCTCCGCGAAGCCGATGCGGTTGGCCACGCGGAACACGTGCGTGTCAACCGCGATGGCGGGGACGCCGAACGCGTTGGAGACGACGACGTTCGCGGTCTTCCGCCCGACGCCCGGGAGCGTCGTCAGCGCGTCGCGATCCTGCGGCACCTCGCCGCCGTGCTGCTCCACGATTAGTTTGCTCGTTGCGATGATGTTTTTTCCCTTCGTTTTGTAAAGCCCGCAGCCTTTTATGTAGGGTTCCAGCTCCCCGGCTGAAAGGTTCGCGAACGCTTCGGGCGTGTTGTAGCGCGCGAAGAGCACGCGCGTGGTCTTGTTGACCTGCTTGTCCGTGCTTTGCGCGGAAAGCATGGTCGCCACCAACAGTTCGAACGGGGTCGTGAACTCCAGTTCCGGCTTCGCCTCGGGATAGATCTCCCGCAGAATGTCGAGCGCCTCTTTGAGCCGCTCCGCCTTTTTTGCTTTCGTTTCGCGCATATTCTTCCCGCCTTTGTCCATTCTACCCGATCATTATAGTATGCATACCGCTTATTTCGCAATCCTTACGAGCCTGTGGAGCGGTAATGCCGCATCCCGAGCCGCCAGAGAAGGGCGCAGGGGATGAGGAACAGGAGCGCCGCGGGCGGCAGGAGGGCGTACCACCACCTGTCCGCGCGGCCCAGGAGGTACATGAGGGGGTAATACTGAAAGAGCGCCAGCGGCACGACATAGGTGAAGAACTTCAGCACATCCTCCCCGTAGATCGAGAAGGGATAGCGGCCGAACTCGCGCCCGCCGTCGGTGAAGATGTTGATGAACTCCAGCCCCTCCGTCGTGAAGAAGCACAGCGACGCGTATACGACGAAAAGGCCGATGAACACCGCGGTCCCCGAGACGAGCATGAGGGCGAGCGTGACGATCTTATCCCACGTCCAGTCGACGCCGCAGCGCGGGATGGCGTAGGCGAATATGGCGACGGCTTCCATGAGGCGGCCGAGGCGCGTGAAGTCCGCGTTCGTGCCGAGCACCTGCACGACGACGTTTTTCGGCCGCACGAGTATGCGGTCGAACTGGCCGTTGCCGAGCATCCGCGGGAACACGTCGAACCCGCGGCCGAAGCATTCCGCGGCGGAGAAGCACAAAAGCACCGCCGCGAAGCACAGCGACACCTCCTCGAAGGTGAAGCCCGCTACCGTGTGGAAGCGCAGGAACATGAAATAGACGCCGGCGAACGTAGCCAGCGACGTCAGCGCCTGCCCGAGCATGTTGAGAAAGAAGGAGGCCTTATGCTGCATCTGGCACCGGAGCTGTATGCCGAGGTATTTTAGATATAGCCGCATGTCACCCTCCCTGCACGACGATCTTCTTTTCGCAAGCGCGCATCCACAGCCTGCCGCCGAAAATGAGCGCGGCCGCCCAGAAAAGCTGAAGCAGAATGGCGTTTAGCATCGCGCCGCCCGCGAGGTTGCCGGAATAGATCCGAAGCGGCACGTTCTGCCCGCTCGCGAAGGGCAGAAGCTCGGCGACTTCCCTGAGCCCGTCCGGGAAGAAGGGGAGGGGGACGACGGATCCCGCGAGCAGCTCCGAGAGCGCGCCGATGAACACGCGCGGCCCGAGCGGCGAAACCGAACGGATCGTCGCGATGTACACGAGCATCACGAGCGCCACCACCACGAGGAAGGAAAGAACCATCGAAAAAAGGAAGCAGGCGAACGTGAAAAGGTCGGCGGGCGGCGCGATGCCCCAGGGTTCCGGCAGCAGGAACGCCACGGCGAGCACGGGCACGCAGCGCAGCAGCGTCCGCGAGAGCCGCGTGCCGGCGTTTTTGGCAAACCAGATGCCGTAGAGGTCCATCGGCCGCACGAGCTCGTAGGCGATTCCGCCCGTGGCGATGGACTCGAAGATGTCCGCGTCGAAAAACCATACGGCGGCCATCGCGAGGAACGCCTGCTGCAGCCAGATATACGAGGTCAATTCCGAAAACCCCATCGGGAAAGCCGCGGGGTCGGAAAGATAGAACGCGCGGAAGGCGAGAAGCTCCATGAAGCCCCAGGCGAACTGCGTCGCGACGCCCGCGAGCGCGGCCGCGCGGTACTGGAGGCTGTGGAGGAAGCGTATCCTGAACACCGAAACGTATTTTTTCATATGCGGAGCTCTTTGTAGAGCGCGGCGACGAGCTGCTCCGAGGAGGCGTTGGGGTCGGCGCCCGGCGCCTCGCGGTAGCGGCCGCGCAGCGCCTCGAACGAGCCGTCGAAGAGGATGCGCCCGCGCCCGATGAGCAGAACCCGCTCGCAGAGCGCCTCGATGTCGTTCATGTCGTGCGTGGTGAGGATCACGGTCGTTTTCCGCCGCGCGTTGAGCTCCCTGATGAAGGCGCGCACCGCGAGCTTGGAGACCGCGTCGAGGCCGATGGTCGGCTCGTCGAGGAAGAGCGTCTGCGGCGAATGGAGCAGCGAGGCCGCGATCTCGCAGCGCATGCGCTGGCCGAGGCTCAGCTGCCGCGCCGGCGTGCGGAGGATTTCGTGAAGATCGAGCAGTTCCGTCATCTCCCCGAGGCTGCGCGCGTACTCCGCGGCGCCGATCTCATAGATGTCGCGGATGAGCGCGAAGGAATCGATTACGGGCACGTCCCACCAGAGCTGCGAGCGCTGGCCGAAGACCACGCCGATCCTTTGCGCGTGCGCGCGGCGCTTCTTCCAGGGCGTGAGGCCGTCGATCGTGCATTCGCCCGCGTCGGGCGTGAGGATGCCGCTCATCACCTTGATGGTGCTGCTCTTCCCCGCGCCGTTGGGGCCGATGTAGCCCACCGTCTCGCCGGTTTCGACCGCGAAAGATATGCCGTCGAGCGCGTGGATGGTATCGTACTCCCTGCCGAGCAGCGCTTTGGCCGCCTCTTTAAAGCCGGCGTTGCGGCGGGCGACCTTGAAGGTCTTGTGGATGCCTTTGAGTTCGATCATAAAAAAGAAGTGCTGCCTTCCTGCCGAATTCGCGCGGGCGGACTTAAAATATTATAGCATTTATATCCGTTTGTCAACGGGGAATAAGGCTGCGCGGGGCGCTTTTATGGCGGCGGGCGGAATAAGCCGCCGCCGGCGTGCGCAACATAGAGCGGGAGGTGCGGTATGCTCGTTCTCTTTGTGCGCGTACTCATATTGTATCTGCTGATTTTCTTCGTGCTCCGGATCACCGGCAAGCGGCAGCTCGGCGAGTTGCAGCCGTTCGACCTCGTGATGACGCTGCTCATCGCGGACCTCGCCTCCATGCCCGCGAGCAACACGGGGGAGCCGCTCATCTACGGCATCGTGCCCATACTCGCCCTCTTCCTGCTCCAGCAGCTCGTGAGTTTCCTGTCCCTCAAGAGCGACAAGGTGCGCAATGTCGTCTGCGGGCGGAGCGTGCTGTTGATCTCGCGCGGCGTGGTGCAGGAGGAGGCGATGCGCGGCTCGCGCTACACGATCAACGACCTCATGGAGCAGCTTCGCAGCAAGGACGTGTTCAATATTTCCGACGTGGAGTTCGCCATACTCGAAACCAACGGCGAGGTGTCGGTGTTGCTCAGGGGGAACAAGCAGCAGCCCGACTATCAGGCGTTCCATCTGCCGCCGCCCAAGGCCGCGCCGCCCTATATGCTCATACAGGATGGGAAGCTTCGCCCCCAGGAATTAAAAAAGGCGGGGCGCGATGAGGCATGGCTGAAGAAAATGCTCGCCCAAACGGGCTGTAAAAGCTATTCCGACGCGTTTTTCGCCTTCCTCGACTGCGACGGCGGCCTGCACGTGCAGACCTGCGCCAAGCGCGGGGGAACGCCCCATTTCATCCGGCCCGAGGTCGAAGGAGAGATCGACCGGTGAGCCCGAAAACCTTCAGCACCATCGACATCGTCGCCTGCATCGTCGTTACGCTGCTGCTGCTGTTCCTGTTCATCTATCCGTATGCGAAGCTCTCCGCCCTGCGGGACGATATCGCCGCGCTGTGCGGGGAGGTGATCGCGGACGTCAACGCCGAGCGCTGGGAGGAAGCGCGCGCGCGCGCCGGGGAGATCGAGGCGCGCATCACGAAGGACAGGACGCTGCTCCGCTTCGTCTTCGACCACGAGGATGTCGACAACGCGTTCGACGCTCTCAAATCCGCCCAACTGATGCTCGGTCGTGAGGACGGAACGATGGCCATACTTGAAATCGAGCACGTGCGCAGCATCGTGATCTACCTCGCCGGGATCGAAACCTTCACGTGGGACAACCTGTTTTAACGGCGCTCCCGCCCGCCGCGCTTTTGTGACCATGTCACGGAATGGGAGGGTTCTTTGCGCTATGCTGAGTTCAACAAGCCAAAGATTTGAAAGGAGCACTAAAAATGGAAGAAATGCGCGTCAGCAGAATGCCTTTGATCGGCGACATCGCGCCGTCCTTTACAGCCGTGACCACGCAGGGGCCGATCAATTTCCCGGAGGATTACAAAGGAAAATGGGTGATCCTGTTCTCTCATCCCGCCGACTTCACGCCCGTGTGCACCACGGAGTTCATGACTTTCGCCTCCATGGCGGAGGAGTTCAAGGCGCTCAACACGGAGCTCGTCGGGCTCTCGGTCGACTCCCTCTACGCGCACATCGCGTGGCTTCGCAAGATCCAGGAGCTCGAGTGGAACGGCAAGAAGCACGTCGAGGTAAAGTTCCCCTTAATCGAGGATATCCGCATGGAGGTCGCCAACAAATACGGCATGATACAGCCCGGCCAGTCCAACACGCAGGCGGTGCGCGCGGTGTTCGTGATCGACCCGAACGGCAAGATCCGCACCATCCTGTACTACCCGCTTTCCACCGGGCGCAATTTCGACGAGATCAAACGCATCATACTCGCCCTGCAGAAGGCCGACCGCGACGGCGTGGCGACGCCCGCCGACTGGCGCCCCGGAGACGACGCCATCGTTCCCACCGCCGGTTCCTGCGGCACCGCGAGGGAGCGCATGGAGAACCAGAACGAGGAGCAGTATTGCCTCGATTGGTTCATGTGCTTCCGCAAGGAGAAGAAGTGACACGAAACGGACCTTGCCGCGTTGCGGTGGGGATGACATAAAAGGAAACACCCGAAAACGAGCCGAGGCGAAAGCCCGGCTCGTTTTCCTCCCGCAAAGGCGCGGGCGCTTCTATATGATTCAGTTGCCGAAATCCCGCATCCTTGCCTCGAGCTTTTCGAGCATCACCCGGTTGTTCTCGAGCTTGGCGCGCTCCTCTTCGATGACCTTCGCGGGCGCTTTGGCCGCGAAGCCCTCGTTCGCGAGCTTGCTCTCGCTGCGCGCGATCTCGCCGCGGACGCGTTCCGCTTCTTTGAAAAGCCGCTCCCGCTCCCTGTCGACGTCCACGAGGTCCGCGAGGGGGATGAACGCCTCCGCGAGCGCGCTCATCGCGGACACGGCGTTTTTGGCGATGCCGTCTTTATTGAGCTGCACCTTCGCCTGCTCCGCGCCGCCGAGCTTCAATATGTAGGGGACGCACGCCTCGAGCGCGGGCGCGTCCTTCGCGTCGTGCGCGACGACGGTGATGTTCGCCTTTCGCGAAGGAGGCACGCCCATCTCCGCGCGGATGTTGCGGATGCTGCGGATGAGGTCCATCACGCTCTCCATCGCGGCGGCCTCCCGCGGGAAGTCGAGGGCGGGATCGTCCTTGGGCCACGCCGCGCGCATGATGGTCTTTCCGCTGCCCGGCAGGTTCAGGTAGAGCTCCTCCGTGATGAAGGGCATGAAGGGGTGCAGCAGCTTCAGGGAATCCGCGAGCACGCCGACGAGTATCGCGCGCACGTTGGCCTTCGCTTTTTCGTCCGCTCCGTTGAGGCGCGGCTTGGCGAGCTCGATGTACCAGTCGCAGAACTCCGTCCAGATGAAATCATAGATCTTCTGCGCGGCGAGGTTGAGGTCGAACCCGTCGAGGTTCGCCGTCACCTCGCGGATGTTGGCGTTCAAACGGGTGAGGATCCATTTGTCGGCCATATCGAGCGCCGCAGGATCGATTGTGCCGATCTCCCCCTCGCCGAGGTTCATGAGGACGAAGCGCGTGGCGTTATAGACCTTGTTGCAGAAGTTGCGCGCGGCCTCCACCTTCTTTTGCTGGTAGCGCATGTCGTTGCCCGCGCTGTTGCCCGTCACGAGGGAGAAGCGCAGCGAATCCGCGCCGTAATCCCTGATAATCTCCAGCGGGTCGATGCCGTTGCCCAGCGACTTGCTCATCTTCCTGCCCTGCTCGTCGCGGAGGATGCCGTGGATGTAGACGGTGTCGAACGGCCTTTGCTTCATGACCTCGTAGCCGAACACCATCATGCGCGCCACCCAGAAGAAGATGATGTCGTAGCCCGTCACAAGCGTGCTCGTGGGGTAGAAATACGCGAGTTCCGGCGTCTGGTCCGGCCAGCCGAGCGTGGAGAAGGGCCACATGCCCGAGGAGAACCAGGTGTCGAGCACGTCCTCGTCCTGACGGAAGGCGGTTTCCCCGCACTTGGGGCATTTTTCGGGCGCGTGCTCGGAAACGACGGTTTCTCCGCAGGCTTCGCAGTAATACGCGGGGATGCGGTGGCCCCACCAGAGCTGGCGGGAGATGCACCAGTCGCGGATGTTCTCCATCCAGTTGAAATAGGTCTTGTCGAAGCGCTCGGGGACGAATTTCACCTCTCCCTTTTTCACGGCCTCTATGGCGGGCTCGGCGAGCGGCTTCATGGAAACGAACCATTGCTCGCTCGAGAGCGGCTCCACCGTGTGGTGGCAGCGGTAGCAGGTGCCCACGTTGTGCGAATACGGTTCGATCTTCACGAGCGCGCCCGCTTCCTTGAGCCGCTCCACGAAGGCTTTGCGGCACGCGAAACGCTCGAGTCCCGCGAATTCCCCGCCGTTTTCGTTGATGAAGCCGTCGTCCGTGAACACGCGAAGGGAGGGGATGTTGTGGCGCCCGGCGACCTCGAAGTCGTTGGGGTCGTGCGCGGGGGTGATCTTCACCGCGCCCGTGCCGAAGTCCATTTCCACGTATTCGTCCGCGACGATGGGGATTTCGCGCCCGATGACGGGCACGACGACGGTCTTGCCGACGATGGCTTGGTAGCGCGGGTCCTCCGGGTTGACGGCGACGGCCGTGTCCCCCAGTATGGTTTCGGGGCGCGTCGTCGCCACGGTGATGGAATAGCTCCCGTCGGGCGCGTCGTAGCGCACGTGCCAGAGATGGCTCGCCTGCTCCTCGTATTCCACCTCCGCGTCGGAGAGCGCGGTCTTGCACACGGGGCACCAGTTGATGATGCGGTCCCCGCGGTAAACGAGCCCCTTGTCGTAGAGGTCGACGAAAGCCTTGATGACCGCGCGGCTGCAGCCCTCGTCCATGGTGAAGCGCTCGCGTTCCCAGTCGCAGGAGGAGCCGAGCTTCTTCAACTGCTCCACGATCTTCCCGCCGTATTCGCGCTTCCACTCCCACGCGCGCTCGAGGAACTTCTCGCGGCCGAGCGCGCGCTTGTCGAGGCCCTCCTTGCGCATCTGGTCCACGATCTTCACCTCGGTCGCGATGGAGGCGTGGTCCGTGCCGGGGAGCCAGAGCGCCTCGAAGCCCGCCATGCGCTTGTAGCGGATGAGCGCGTCCTGCAGCGTCTCGTCGATGGCGTGCCCCATGTGGAGCTGCCCCGTGATGTTCGGCGGCGGGATGACGATGCAGTAAGGCTCCTTTTCGGGGTTCGGCTCGGCGTGGAAATAGCCGTTTTTCTCCCAGGTTTCGTAAAGCCGGTTCTCCACGCTGGAGTGGTCGTAAGCTTTGGGCATATCCTCGTACATGTATGCGCCCTCCTTGTTTTTGAACGATAAATATAAATAAAGAGCCCTTCCATCCTCTAAAGGACGGAAAGACCCGCGGTACCACCTTTGTTGGGCGCATATGCGCCCCGCTCTTCGCCTTAACGCGGCATACGTCCCGAACTACTCCGTTCATCCGGGAGGCTCGAAAGCGACCTTCCGCCCGTTCGCGCCGACAGCCCTTTCAGCCGGTGAAGCTGCCTCTCTGATGCGCCGCGCGTGGCGTACTCCTCTTTCTCAGCGCCGTATCTTTTTGATATTGTATGTTTCGTTTCCCTTTTTGTCAAGCGAACGCGTTTTATTTTTTGCCCATCATGCCGATGAGCTGCGCGAGCATCATGGTGCTGTTCATGGCGCCCATGTCCGGAGACTTGCCCTTGCCGCCGTTCATGCCGCCGAGGGCGGAAATCATCTGCATGAGCTGCATGGTGCTGTCGTTCACGCCGCCCTGCTGATTGAACTGCGAAAAAATCGGCGGCACCTGCTGCTGATACTGCTGCTGGTAGGGCGGAGCCTGCTGATAGGGGGGCGGCGGCGGGCCTGGACGCTGCACGAGCGGCACGCCCAGCTGCGCCGCGATGTGCGCCCGTTCCCCCGGCGCGAGAAAAGGCTCCATGGCGGCGAGGTATTCCCCCGCGCGCTCCTTGCCCTGCTCGTTGCGGATGCGCGCGGCCATCGTGTAGGCCGGCGAAATATACGAGGCGTCCCTTTGGCTGTTCTGCGCGTTCTGCACGGTCTGCGCGTTCGGCGCGTTGCTCTGCGGCGATCTCTGCATGCTTCCCCCTCCGTTCTCCTACATAGTATGCTCAAGGGCGCGCGTTGGAGCATATACTATCGCGAAGGGAGCTGATAAGAGTGAAACGCGATCTCAGGGGAATGGGAACGAGGGGACCGGGTACGGAGCGGCCGCCGCGGCAGCCCGTCGAGGTGCAGTTTTCCCAGCCGCCGCCCGAGGAAGAGAAGGAGGACGTATCCACCGTGAACGAGGCCGTGCGGCAGTACGGCGGCAAAAGCGACTCCGAACTGATGAGCGAGCTGGTCAATTACCGCAAGCAGGGCGTTATCGACGACGAAAAGCTCGCAGAGGTTGCGGCACGTCTGATGCCTCTGTTAAACGAGCAGCAGCGCAAGCGGCTGGAATCCGTGCTGGGCACGCTCCGGAGCACCTGATCCGGGGCGGGCGCCCTCAGTTTTCGAGTGGCTCGCGCGGCGCCGCGTTGTTGAGCCACCAGGCGATCGCGCCGAAGCTGAGGCTTGCCGCCGAAAGCAGCCGGAAATACAGCGCCTGCTCGACGAAGAAGGAGAGGGCGAACAGCCCGATCGATACGAATATATAGCGTCTCATGCGCCAGCTTTCAAAGGGCTTGGAGACGCTTTTTTTGCGCCTCTCGCGCTCCCGCGCGGCCTGCGCGAGCACGGCCGCGTCGACGGCCTCGTCCCCGGGCAGCAGTTCCTTCGCCTCGCCGTGGGCGACGAGCTCGTCCGCCGTGACGAAGCCGACCTCCATCCCCTCGAGGCGCGAGACGAGCGCCGAGGCCTCCCGCGACACCGAGGAGGAGGTGAAGATCGAAACCTTGTCCGTGCCGCGGGACTTGGCGGAACGGCACGCGCGCAAAACGTCGTCCTCCGACACGGGAGCCGCGCTTTGCACCGTGCATACGAGGCATTCGGGGTCGAACTCGTCCTTGTGCTCGACGACGTACCCCCGCACGAGCTCATAGAATTCCTCCCGTGTGAGCTGAACGAGCCTCTCGCGGAAGAGCTTGGCGGCGAGCGCCTTCCTCTCTTTGGCGATGAAGCGCTCGAGCCTTATGCTCTTCATCAGTTCCGCGGCGACGGAGGCCGTCAGCGTCACGGTGGCGGAAAGCACGGCCGCCATGATCGCGCTCTCGACGGCGGTCGAAAACCACAGGTACGCCGCGCAGAGCATCACGAGCCGGAGCGCCCCGAAGTCGACCGCCCGCGCGATGGCGGTGCGCCCCTTATAGAGCCTTCTTTTATAGTAAGACAGAATGATCTTGCGTTCTTTCATAATCCACCTCCATGTCATATCATTCCAAAAAACGATGAGATGTATTCACCCGTTTACCTTACATAAAGTCCGGTGTATAATAAAAACGTGATTTCACTGGGAAAAGAGTTGAATATCGCCATGTTCGGCGGCAGCTTCAACCCGCCGCACAACGGGCATGTGGAGGTCGCCGCGCGCGCGCTTGCCGAGTTCTCGCTCGACCGGGTGCTCTTCGTCGTCGCCGCGGACCCGCCGCACAAGGCCGTCTCGGATCAGGTGGACGGGGAGACGCGCCTGCTTCTCACCCGCGCCGCGCTCGAGGGCCGGGATGGGCTCGAGGCGAGCGACATGGAGCTTCTGCGCGGCGGCAAGAGCTACACGGTCGACACGCTGAAGGAATTGCGCGCGCGCTTCCCCGGGGCGAAGCTGCACCTCATCACGGGCGAGGACATGCTCGACACGCTTTGCGCCTGGCGCGACCCGGAAGGGATTTTCTCGCTTGCCGGGATCATCGCGGTTTCCCGCCCCGGCGCTTTGGCGGACATTGAAAAAACCGCGGCCGCGCTCTCCATGCGCTTCGGGGCGGCCATATCGGTATCGGCGTTCGGCGGGCCGGACATTTCCTCTACCGCCGTGCGCGAGCGGGTCTTTTCGGCGAAGCCCATCGACGCGCTCGTGCCGCACCGCGCGGAGATGCTCGTTTACGAAAAAGGGCTCTATCAGCCGCGGGAGATCCGCGCGATGATGGAGAAGCTGCGCGCCTCGCTCAAGCCGAAGCGGTATCTCCACAGCGTGGGCACCATGCGCGCCGCCATCGGCCTTGCCGAGCGGTTCGGACTCGACGCGAGGAAGGCGCGCCTCGCAGGGCTCCTCCACGACTGCGCGAAGCTGCCGGAGGAGGAACTTCTCTCGCTCGTGCGGATGTATGGCGTGGAGATGGACGTATATGATAAGAAGAACCCGGCGCTTATGCACGACCGCGTCGGCGCGCGCCATGCGCGCGCCGTCTACGGCGTCGAGGATGAGGAGGTCCTCGCGGCCATCGCGAGCCACACGCGCTGCGAACCGGGCATGGGCAGATTCGCACGGCTCGTCTACCTCGCGGACAAGATCGAGCCCACGCGGAATTACGCGGGCGTCGGGGAGATCCGCGCCGCCGCCGAAACCGACATGGACCGCGCGGCGCTGATGTGCATGGAGCGCTCGCTGGGCCACCTGCTCGAAAAGGGCGCCGACGTGCAGCCCAACATCTATGAAGCCATTGAAGAATTGAGAACGATCATAGAATCCAAACAGGAAAGATAAAAGGAGGAAAGGCATTGAACCAAACGAACGCGGAGCAGTTGAAGGAGCAAATACGCGAGCAGGCGCTGGGCGTCTGCGAGATCCTCTACAACAAAAAGGCGCTTTCCATCGTCGCCATCAACGTGGCGGATAAGACCATCATCGCGGACTGGTTCGTCATCTGCAGCGGCCGGGTGAGCGCGCAGGTCAAGGCGCTCTGTGACGAGGTGCAGGAGAAGGCGGAGGCGCTCGGGCTGCGCGAGCTTCGGCACGAGGGCTATTCCGAGGGCCGCTGGATCGTGATCGACTACGGCTCGATACTCGTGCACATCTTCCATCCCGAGGAGCGCGAATACTATAATATGGAGCGCCTGTGGGTCGACGATCCGCGCCATTTCGTCGATTACAGCAAGCTCAAGGGAGACGGGGCGTGAAACGCGCGGGGGGCATCGCGGCGCTCCTGTGCGCCTGCCTCGCCGCGCTGAGCCTCTGCGCCTGCTCGCCGCGCGCGCCCGCGGGGACGCTCGATTCCCTCGCGCCGGAAAGCGCGCTCTCGGTGCGTCCGTCCGACGAGGGCGTGACGGACTTCCTCGCGCTTCTCGATGATCCTCCCGCCATGTACGAGGACGATCGATGTTTCAACATCACCCCGGACTTCATTCTGGACAACTCGGATTATCGCGTCTTCAAATACAGCGAATCCTGCGCGTCCTATCTGCTTTACGACGGCGCGGTCTATCCGCTGGGAATCTTTTTCGGCGGGAGCGGCGCGGACAGCTTCGCGCTCGCTGACCTCACGTGGGACGGGGAATACGAGCTCTATTTTACCTTCTCGTGGGGCTCGGGCATGCACCGTTCGATGATCGGTTATTTTGATCCCGCTCAAAAAGAGGCGACGGTGTTCGACGTCGCGTTCTGGGACGCGGATTGCATGCTCACCCTCGGCGAAAAGGCGAGGCTCGAGGTCAGCCGCGCGGAATTCACGGGCCGGGAGAGCTTCGTTTCCTTCGACATCGCGGCCGTCGAGGCGCTCGGCTCGATCGCCTTTGAGGAGGGCGAAATCCGCTACGCCGCCCTCGATCGAAGCGCTTCATAAAAACATAAGAACATAAGGACAAATAGCTTTATGGAACTGATCCCCGTCGGCCCGGAGAATCGGGAGCGAATTAACGCTTTTATCACGGAGCGCTGGTATACCCTCGAGATGATCGTCCGAGGCGAAGTCGTGGACATGGCGAAGGCCGAGGGGTTCGCCGCCGTGGAGGAGGGCGGCATCGTCGGCCTGATCACGTATGTGATCGATGATCGCACGTGCGAGATCACCTCGCTCGACAGCCTCAGGGAAGGCCGGGGGATCGGCACGGCGCTCATCGCGCGCGTGAAGTCCGCCGCGCGGGAAAAGGGCTGCCACCGGCTCGTCGCCGTCACGACGAACGACAACATAAACGCGCTTCGCTTTTACCAGAAGCGCGGCTTCGATATGGCGCGGCTCTATCACGATGCGCTTGAGGTTTCAAGGCGGCTCAAACCGGAAATCCCCTTAATCGGCATGGACGGCATACCGCTGCGGCATGAAATCGAATTCGAGATGGATCTGACCTGCGCCGATTAGGCGGTTCCCCCAAACGCCTCGCGCCTGAAGAAAACGGGCGGATATGGAATCCGCCCCTACGCGTTCGCGGACGATCCCGTTCCTGGAAAATCTGGGAAATGATGAAGAGACAGCCTCCGCCGAACATCGTTTAAGCGGAGGCCGTTTATTATTCGCATAATTGTCAATTATCAATTGTCAACTGTCAATTACTTAATGATTCTCGCCTTATAGGCTCTGCGCCTCCTCGGCGCGCGCCTGCGGCGGCGTCTGGCGGCGACGATGCGCGCGATGACGACGATGAGCGCAAGCGCGAGCGCGAGGCAGAGCCAGAACACGAAGGAGTTGTTTTTCTCGCCGCCCTCGCCGGGCTCCGCCGTCTCGATGGCGAGCGGGCTCGTGCTCGGCTGGACGGAGGGCTGTTCGCCCGCCGCGGCGACCGCGCGCGAGGCGTACACGGGCGCCGTGAACAGCGTTGCCCCGTCGTACTGATAGGAAACCATGCCGGCGGCCTGTCCTTCGGCGACAGGGGCGGTGAGTTTGTCGAGCGCCTTGGTGCAGGTGAGCAGCGAAGGGTCCTGCCGGATGAGGTCTATGGTGGCCCTGAGCGCCGTGATTCTCACGTTCGAGAAGTCGATGTTCAGCGTGATGAGGCCCCCTTCGGGGTCGTCCGCGCTGGCGTTTTCCACGGCGGTCTGCACGGTGCTCTCGAGGCCGAGCGACGCCGCGTCCAGCGTGGCGAAATTATCGAAGCCCCACTCGAAGAACTTCGCGGCGTTCGCGAAGCGGTAATCGCCGTTGACCTTGTTTTCGTAATCGCCGAAGAGCACGAGTATGAGCTCTATGCCGTCCTTCTTCGCGGAGGCGACGAGGCAGCGCCCGGCATTGGGCGTGTCGCCTGTCTTGACGCCCGTCGCGTACCGGTACTCGAAGGAGCTGTTGCCCTCCTTGGTGTGGATGAGCTTGTTGGTGTTCTCCCAGTGGTAGCCGTCGGAGTCCTTGTTGGTGGGGGCGGCGTCGTAGGTTTCGGAGGAGACGATCTCGCGGAATTTCGCGTTCTGCATGGCGTAGCGCGTGAGCAGCGCCATGTCGTAGGCGGTGGTGAAGTGATCGTCCTTATGAAGCCCGTTGGATTTGACAAAACGCGTGCCCGTCATGCCGAGCGCCGCGGCCTTCTCGTTCATCTTCCCGACGAAGGCGCTCTCGCTGCCCGAGAGGTGCTCCGCGATGGCCTGCGCGGCGTCGTTGCCGGATTCGAGCATCATGCCGTAAATCAGGTCGATCAGGGGCATCTGCTCCCGGCGCACGATTTTGATGCAGGAGCCCTTGGTTTCGACGCTTTCCCCGACGGTGACGACCTCGTTGAGGTCGGAGGCCATCTCGAGGGCGAGTATGCAGGTCATGATCTTCGTGGTGCTCGCGGGGAAGGCGCTCTCATGCGCCTTCTTCTCATACAGGACGACGCCCGAGGCGGCGTCGATCAGGCAGATGTACGGGGTGGATACGTCATCCGGATCAAAGGGGTCCGCGGCGGCGGACAAAGGGAATATGCCAAGCGCAAGGATCAGCGCAAGTATGAGGGAAATAAACTTTTTCAAACGCTCTTTCCTTTCGTGGATGCTCGGGCCGCCAGTGCGGCTTGAAGCACATTATAGCAAAAAGTTATGGCGATTGTACAGCAAATTGCGCAAAAATGTCGATTTCATAACGATTTCATAATTTGCGCCTTTAACGCTTTTAATAATATGTTATAATATGCTATGAATGGGGCAGTATGTATAGGTAATATTCTCTATATTTGGAGGCGGCGATGGCGAAAAGGATACTTCTTGTGGACGACGAGCCCCTGATCATCAAGGGTCTGAAGTTCTCGCTCGAGCAGGACGGCTATGAGACCGACGCCGCCGCGGACGGCGAGGAGGCGCTCCAGCGCTTCCGCGAGGGGAATTACGATCTCGTGCTGCTCGACGTCATGCTCCCAAAGCTCTCCGGCATCGAGGTCTGCCAGGCCATCCGCGAGAACAGCGACGTGCCCATCATCATGCTCACCGCCAAGGGCGAGGACATGGATAAAATACTCGGCCTCGAGTTCGGCGCCGACGATTATATGACAAAGCCCTTCAACATCCTCGAGGTGAAGGCGCGCATCAAGTCCATCCTGCGCCGCGCGGGCGCCGCGAAGGACATGGCGCGCATGGAGGTCTCCTCGCGGGATCTCACCATCAACATCAGCAGCCGCACGGTGGTCGTGCGCGGGGAGAGCGTGGCGCTGACCGCGAAGGAATTCGACCTTTTGCGCTTCCTCATGACCAACCCCGGCAGGGCTTTCAGCCGCGAGGAATTGCTCGACGAGCTCTGGGGCAGGGAATACCTCGGGGACGCGGGCTCCCCCAAGGAGCAGGAGAAGCGCATCCGCACGGTGGACGTGCACATCAGGCGGCTGCGCGAGAAGATCGAACGGGACGATACCCATCCCGAATATATCTTGACGCAATGGGGAGTTGGCTATTACTTTGCGCAGTAAAAGGCTCTTTGGCTCCATACGCGCCAGAATGGTGGCGATCTATCTAGTTGTCACGCTTATCGCGCTCATGGCGATAAGCTTTATCGTATCCATGCTCGTGGAATCCTTCCTCGTCACGCAGCGGACGCAGACGCAGCGCGAGGAGACGACGCGCCTCGCGCTCGAGATTTCGCCCGACATGGAAAACGCGGACACGGACGAACTGTATGCCCTCATCGTACGGCGCGCGCAGGAAATGGGCGGGCGCGTGCTCATCATGGATACGGACGCGGTCGTGCAGCTCGACTCGGCCTCGTACCAGACGGGCTTCCGGCTGCCCTACCGCGAAGTGCGGGATGTGCTCATCGGCGGCAGGGAATCCTCCTACGGCTTCCACAGGATCGCGCGCGACTCCGGGGAGGAAGCCGCGTGGGAGCTGGTGGACGGCTCCGTGTGGGCGGTGTATTACGCGGCGCCCGTGACGATCGACGGCGTCTACGTCGGCGCGGTGGTGTTCAGCGCGCTGCTGCAGGACGTGGAGGACAGCGTGGCGGAGATCCTCCGGCAGATCACCGTCGCCTTCGCGTTCGTCGCGGTGCTGATGACGGCGCTCACCTTCACGCTCTCGAGCGTGCTCACGAAGCCCATCGCGGTGTTGACGGGCGCCATCCGCCTTATGGGCAGGCAGTCCGGCGTGCGCGTGAACATCAAGGGCACGGACGAGCTCGCGGAGCTCGGCGAGGCGTTCAACCGCATGTCCGAGCAGATCGAGGACCACGACAGGATACGCGACGAGTTCGTCTCCAACGCCTCGCACGAATTGAAGACGCCGCTCGCGGCGATGAAGCTCCTTTCCGAATCGATCCTCTATGACGACAACCCCGACCCCGCGCTCATGCGCGAGTTCTTCGGCGACGTGAACCACGAGGTGGACAGGCTCTCCCGCGTGATCACCGACCTGCTGCGCCTCGTCAAATTCGACCAGAGCGACGAGCCGCTGCGTCCCGAGCCCGTGCGGCTCGACAGGATCGTCCGCGAGGCGACCGAAAGGCTCCGACCCATGGCCAAAGGCAAGGGGGTGGACATCCGTTGCTCCGCCGCCGAACTGACGGTGCTCGGCGAGAGCAACCGCCTCGACCAGGTGGTGACGAACCTCGTCGAGAACGCCATCAAGTATACGGACAAAGGGCGCATCGGCGTGAAGCTCGCGCGGGAGGAGGAATGCGCCGTCCTCACGGTCGCGGACACGGGCATCGGCATTCCCGAGGACGCCATCCCGCACGTGTTCGAGCGCTTTTACCGGGTGGACAAGGCCCGCTCTCGCGAGACGGGCGGCACAGGGCTGGGCCTCGCGATCGTCGAGAAGATCGTCGCGCTGCACGGCGGGGAAATCAAGGTGGAAAGCGAGATTGGGCGCGGCAGCACCTTCACGGTGCTGATACCGCTCACGAGGGCGGAAGGAGGAGCGGATGAAGGGCGTTAAGCGGATGAAGCGCGCCGCGCTGTTTCTCGCCGCGCTGTTCGCGCTCTCCCTCGCGGGCTGCGCGATGCTGCCGGGCGCGAGCATCAAGGAGGACAGCGTCCGGGAAAGCCTACCTCCCATCGATCCCGAGGCGGGCGTCGCGCGCGAGATGCAGGTGAGGCTCTATTACAGGCTCACGGGCGAGGCATACCTCGTGGGCGTGACGAGCACGCTCGCCGTGCTCTCCAACGAGCGCCCGGAGAAGGCGATGGTGCGGGAGCTCCTCTCGGGCGTGCCGCCGCTCTCAAACGACATCAGCGAGGTCATCCCCCCGAAGACGAAGATCATCGACGTCGCGCTCGACGGCGGGATATTATATATCACCCTTTCCGGGGAATTCTTCGACACGGCGGTCGTGGACGAGGCGGAGAGGGAGAACGAGGGGTACCTTAATACTGGCTTCATCTCGAAGGAGGAATACGACGCGCGCATAGGGGCCGCGAAGGCGGAGATGCTCCTGTGCAGGAAGCTCTCCGTATACTCCATCGTGAACACCATCGCCGGGTATGATCCGGACGTGCGCGTGCAGCTCCTCTTCGATATGGAAGGTTCCGGCGCGGGCTCCCGCGTGCCGCGCGGGGAACTCGGCTTCGAGCCGAACGAGCAGGCGAATTCCGATCTGCTCGAGCCCATGGACTACAGCGCGGACATGGTCGTCTCGCCGCTGACGCTCGTCAAGTGCGCGCTCGACCGGATGATGGCGGGCGAATACGAGAAGGCGTACGCGCTCTTCGCGGAGACGGAGAGCGGCGGTATGCAGAAGCCCACCTACGCGAATTTCGAGACGGAAATGCTCTCCCTTGGGAGGGTCACGGCCTACACGCTGTACTCCTACGAACTTTCGGGGGAAACGGGCCACGCGATCGTCTTCGCCGATCTGGAATGTACGGACGAAAAGGGGAACACGCGCTCCCTCGCCGGGATTACGATCACGCTCAGGAGCGAGGGAAACCTGTTTAAGCTGGGCTATTACGCCTTCAAGGCGCTTTTGGAGGGCAGCGGCGGATGAGAGGCTGTGTGAAACGGATCGCGCTCATGCTTGCGCTCGCGCTCGCGGCGCAGCTCTTTTCGGCCTGCTCGGAGGAAACCGATTATCCGCCGGCGCTTCCCGAGAGCAGCGCGACGCCCCCGGCCAGGGTGGATACGGACCAGGCTTTCTTCGCCGCGCAGCTCTATTTCGTCTCCGAGGACGGGCGCAAGCTCTACCCCGAGGAGCACGCGCTCGTCTACGGCGTGGGGGTGAGCCGCGCGGAGGCCGCCATCAACGGGCTGCTCGCGGGGCCGGACAGCGCGCTGCTCCAGCCTTCCATGCCCGACGGGCTGTACCTCGAGCATGTCGAAATCTCGCTCGACGTATGCAACGTCTATTTCACGGGCGATTTCCCGAATGAAATCCGCACATGGCTCACGGCGCGCGCGGCCATCGCGGCCACGGTGAACGCGGCGGAGGGCGTCGGCACGGTCAACGTCTTCTTCAACGGCGTGGAGCCGGGCTATTTAGGTCGGCCGCTCGGCTTGCAGCTGCCCGTCAGCGACGCGCTCGACGTATATCTCAAGAACATGCAGCAGGATTACGAGGTCATCCCCAGCCAGCCGCAGGGCGAGGCCGTCGCGTACGAGACGCACGGCGCGACGCTCTATTTTACCGACGTTTCAAGATCCCTCCTCGTCGCGAAGAACACGGAATTGACCTATGCCGTCAACGCGGGCAGCCTCGAGCTCGTGCAGTTGATCTTCGGCAAGCTGCTCGCGGGCGACTCGGGCGTGAACAGCCTCGAACCCGTGCTGCCGGCCGGCGTCGCCATAGCGGCCGAGCCCGTCTTCTATTATTACGGGGATGAGCCCGGCGCGCCGAAGACGGCGGCCGCGACCCCGACGAGCGAGCCCGCGGAAACCGGCGGCTACAACGACCCTCCGGAATCCCCGCCCGTCCCGCAGGACGGCGAAAAGGCCTATATACTCGACCTCGCGCTGAGCTACGGCGCGCAGGGCGCGGAGTTCGACGAAACGCTCATGTGCGCGGCGCTGACGATGACGCTCACGAGCTATATCCCCGGCCTCGACGGAGTTCGCGTCAGCATCCTCTCGCCCGACGGGGGGGCGCGCCCTCTTTGCGAGGATTATTTTGAGCGCTCCGATTTCAGGGGGATGATCGGCCACGGCGTGACGCTGTATTATCCCGACGGCGAGGGGCTCGCGCTGCTCCCGGTGCGGCGCATCGTGCAGAGCGCCTCGGTGTACGACCCCAAGCTCCGCCTGAGCGAGCTGCTCTCGGGGCCTGCGGACCCCGGCGTCGCCTATCCCGGCTTTGGCCCGGAGGACATACGGGACGTCTACGTTTCAAACGGCGTCGCCGTAGTGGACTGGAAGGCGGGCTTCGCGGAAAAGCTCCGCGGCGTGATCGAAAACGCGGACTCGCCCATACCCCGATCCCGGCGCGAACTGATGTTCGTGTACGGGGTGATCAACACGCTGTGCACCCTCCCTTATGTGGAGCGCGTCTGGATGCTGGAGGATGGGCAAAAACTCGGGACCATCGGCGAATTGTATCTGGGCAACCCGCTCGTCAAGAGCCCGGGGCTTATTGCGGAGGTCGGAAGATGAAAAACCCGTGCGACATGAAGATCATCCTCGGCATGTCCGGCGGGGTCGACTCGTCCGTGGCCGCCCTGCTGCTCAAGCGGCAGGGCTTCGACGTCACGGGCGTCTTTATGGACAACTGGGAGGAGAGCGACGGCGAGGGCGTCTGCACCGCGGCGGAAGACCGCGAGGACGTGCGCCGCGTCTGCGACAAGATCGGCATCCCGTATTACACGGTCAATTTCGCGCGCGAGTACCGCGAGCGCGTTTTTTCTTACTTTCTCGCGGAATACGCGGCGGGGCGCACGCCGAACCCGGACGTGCTGTGCAACTGCGAGATCAAATTCAAGGCGTTTTTGGACCTCGCGATGGCGGTGGGCGCCGATTTTATGGCGACGGGCCATTACGCGCGGCTCGATCTCGATAAAAGCCAAAACCGCGTGCGGCTCCTGCGCGCGCGCGACGCGAACAAGGACCAGACCTATTTCCTCGCGGGCCTGACGCAGGCGCAGCTCGAGCGCGCGATGTTCCCCGTCGGGACGCTCGAAAAGGGCGAAATCCGGAAGATCGCCGGGGAAGCGAACCTCTCGACCGCGCTGAAGAAGGATTCGACCGGCATCTGCTTTATCGGGGAGCGCAACTTCAAGCGCTTCCTCATGCAATACCTGCCCGCGCAGCCGGGCGACATGGTGACGCTCGAGGGCAGGGCCGTCGGCCGCCACGACGGGCTGATGTACTATACCATCGGACAGAGGCGCGGCCTCAAAATCGGAGGCATCCGCGAGGGCTCCGGCGAAAGCTGGTTCGTCGTCGGCAAGGACATAAAAAGAAACCTGCTCATCGTGCAGCAGGGCGAGCGTGAGGAGCTGTTTTCGCTCGGGCTTTACGCGAATAAGATCAACTTCATCGCGGGGGACCCCCCGGAAAAATCGTTCGCGTGCACCGCGAAATTCCGGTATCGGCAGGCGGATTCCCCCGTGCGCGTCACCGTCTGTGGGGGAGGGATCGCGGTCGATTTCGATCGGCCGGAGCGCGCGGTGACGCCCGGCCAGTGGGTGGTGCTGTACCGCGGGGAGGAATGCCTCGGCGGCGGCCCCATCGACGAAACGAGGCCCCTGAAGAAAATCGTCCTTACCGGCGTATGAGCGCGCGGAAGAAAGGCTCGAGCCGAACCACATCCCCGCTCGTGTGATATTCGATCGCGGCGCCTCCCGCGCCGTTTTTCAGCCCGTTCGCCTCGAGCACGCGGCAGAGCTGGCGCACAGTGGCGGCGTTGCCGTCGAACAGGCGGCATTCGCCTGTGAAATGCGCTTTCATGTAAGCCGAGATCGCTTCTTTAATAAAAATGTAATGCGTGCAGCCGAGCACGATCGCGTCCACCTGCTCCCCATTTAGGAAGGAGAGATACGCGTCGAACAGATCGTCGAAATCGCCGGGGCTGAGGAGTCCCTTTTCGATGCGCTCCACGAGCCCCGGGCAGGCGATGTTGACGACGCGCCCCGGCTCCGGCATGCGCGCGACAAGACCTTGATAGCGCTCGAGCCGGGTCGTCGCGACGGTGGCAAGCATGAGCACGCGGCCGTTCCCCGATGTCGCGCAGGCGGGCTTGATGGCGGGCTCCACGCTGACGACGGGCAGCGCAAACCGGGCGCGCACCGCGTCGATGCAGGTCGCCGTCGCCGTGTTGCAGGCGAGTACGATCGCCTTCACGCCCATCCCGGCGAGCCTCTCGAGGCCTTCGAGCGTCAGGCGCGTGATCTCCCCGGCCGTCCGGTCGCCGTAGGGCGCGTTGGCGTCGTCGCCATAGTATATGTAGTTCTCATCCGGGAGTTTGGACAAAGCCTCCGTCAGCACGCTCGCTCCGCCGATGCCGCTGTCGAAAAAACCGATGGGTCTTTTATCCATAACGCCTCCAGCGAATCGTTTTTCGCATTGATTCCCCGATATTATATGCTTTTTGGCACGTCGATGCAAACTTTCGCCAAATTCGAAAAGTTGCGAAAAAAGGCATTGACAATCCGATTTGGTTTTGCTATCATACAAAAGCTGTCGCGCGAAACGGATACAAAAAGCGACAACACACGCACCTTGAAAACTGTATAGTGCAAGAAAGAGACAAGACAAGGGAAAGAAGAAAAGGCGAAGGTAATTCGAGGATGACCGAGCGGGCAGGAAGGCCCGCAAGGGAGTCGAATAGAAGCTTAGAGATAAGAAGAAATTCGAGGCCAGAAGAGAAATGAGCGCGCGGAAGCCGGAAGGCGGAAGCGCGACAGGATTTTAACTCAAGAGTTTGATCCTGGCTCAGGACGAACGCTGGCGGCGTGCCTAACACATGCAAGTCGAACGGAGATGTTGATTTCGGTTGACGTCTTAGTGGCGCACGGGTGAGTAACGCGTGAACAACCTGACCTTGAGAGGGGGATAACAACGAGAAATCGTTGCTAATACCGCATAAGACCACAACGCCGCATGGCGAAGGGGTCAAAGGAGCAATCCGCTCAGGGAGGGGTTCGCGTCCCATTAGGTAGTAGGCGGGGTAACGGCCCACCTAGCCAGCGATGGGTAGCCGAGCTGAGAGGCTGATCGGCCACACTGGAACTGAGACACGGTCCAGACTCCTACGGGAGGCAGCAGTGGGGAATATTGGGCAATGGGCGAAAGCCTGACCCAGCAACGCCGCGTGAGGGAAGAAGGTTTTCGGATTGTAAACCTCTGTCGCAGATGACGAAGGAAGTGACGGTAATCTGTGAGGAAGCCCCGGCTAACTACGTGCCAGCAGCCGCGGTAATACGTAGGGGGCGAGCGTTGTCCGGAATTACTGGGCGTAAAGGGTGCGTAGGCGGCGCGATAAGTTGGATGTGAAAAGCCCGTGCTTAACATGGGAGGTGCATCCAAGACTGTTGTGCTAGAGTACAGGAGAGGGAAGCGGAATTCCTAGTGTAGCGGTGAAATGCGTAGATATTAGGAGGAACACCAGTGGCGAAGGCGGCTTTCTGGACCATAACTGACGCTGAGGCTCGAAAGCGTGGGGAGCAAACAGGATTAGATACCCTGGTAGTCCACGCTGTAAACGATGAATACTAGGTGTAGGGGGTATGAACTCCCCCTGTGCCGGAGCAAACGCAATAAGTATTCCGCCTGGGGAGTACGGCCGCAAGGTTGAAACTCAAAGGAATTGACGGGGGCCCGCACAAGCAGCGGAGCATGTGGTTTAATTCGACGCAACGCGAAGAACCTTACCAAGGCTTGACATCCACTTAAGCTCATGGAAACATGAGGTCCCTTCGGGGAAAGTGAGACAGGTGGTGCATGGTTGTCGTCAGCTCGTGTCGTGAGATGTTGGGTTAAGTCCCGCAACGAGCGCAACCCCTGTTGCCAGTTACCAGCAAGTAAAGTTGGGGACTCTGGTGAGACTGCCGGGGACAACTCGGAGGAAGGTGGGGACGACGTCAAATCATCATGCCCCTTACGTCTTGGGCTACACACGTGCTACAATGGCTGTAACAAAGGGAAGCGACCTCGCAAGAGGAAGCGGATCTCAGAAAAGCAGTCCCAGTTCGGATTGTGGGCTGCAACCCGCCCACATGAAGTCGGAGTTGCTAGTAATCGCGGATCAGCATGCCGCGGTGAATACGTTCCCGGGCCTTGTACACACCGCCCGTCACACCATGGGAGTTGGGAGCGCCCGAAGCCGGTATTCTAACCGCAAGGAGGAAGCCGTCGAAGGCGAGATCAATGACTGGGGTGAAGTCGTAACAAGGTAGCCGTATCGGAAGGTGCGGCTGGATCACCTCCTTTCTAGGGTGAAACCTAAAGAATGAGGAAGTCGTCAGAAGTTACCAAGCCGGATCGGAAGCCCGAAGTCGAAATCGAGTAAAGCACTATATAGTTTTGAAGGTGTGGAAAAGCACTTTCAAAAAGCGAGCATGGGCAAGAGCGGAAACCGAGGGGATGTAGCTCAGATGGGAGAGCGCCTGCCTTGCACGCAGGAGGCCATCGGTTCGAACCCGTTCATCTCCACCATGGGCTCATAGCTCAGCTGGTTAGAGCGCGCGCGAGATTAGCGCGAGGGCGAAGCGGAGCGCCGCCAGAGGCGGATGAAGCGACGCGAAAGCCCAGTGAGCAAGGGAGTAACGGGCCTGCTAAGGCCCGGAACGACCAGTTGCGAACTGCGAGTACCGAGCGCGGTGAAGGAGAACAAAGCGACTGGCAGCACAGACCATGGGCTCATAGCTCAGCTGGTTAGAGCGCGCGCCTGATAAGCGCGAGGTCGGTGGTTCGAGTCCACTTGAGCCCACCAGCTGCGAAACCCGAGAGGGGAGCGGCAAAAGCGCACCTTGAAAACTGCATAAGGAAGAAGAAGTAAAGACAATCGCGGAGAAAAAGAATCATTAAATAAGGCAGAGGTAATGGAAACGTTAGATCTGCTACAATTTCAATGGTCAAAGAAAAGAAGACATCAAGAGATGTAAATCGTGAGAACGAAAGCATCAAATGAGCCTATTCTAAAAATGATCAAGCTAGAAAGAGCATAGGGCGGATGCCTTGGCACCAAGAGCCGAAGAAGGACGTGGCTAACTGCGAAAAGCCATGGGGAGCTGTAAACGAGCGCTGATCCATGGATGTCCGAATGGGGAAACCCGGCCGTCAGCGATGGCGGTCACCGCGGCATGAATCCATAGTGTCGACGGAGGGAACCCGGCGAACTGAAACATCTAAGTAGCCGGAGGAAGAGAAAGAAACATCGATTTCCTGAGTAGCGGCGAGCGAAAGGGAAAGAGCCTAAACCGGAGCTCTACGGAGCTTCGGGGTTACGGACCCGCGGAATCGAAATCACTCGTAGTCGAATAGCGTTGGAAGGCGCAGCCGGAGAGGGTAACGGCCCCGTAGGCGAAACGAGTAGGTGAGAGGCGGGTATCCAGAGTACCACAGGACACGAGGAATCCGGTGGGAAATCGGGGGGACCACCCCCCAAGGCTAAATACTACTTGGTGACCGATAGCGTATAGTACCGTGAGGGAAAGGTGAAAAGCACCCCGGGAGGGGAGTGAAAGAGTACCTGAAACCCTATGTTTACAAGCAGTGGGAGCGCGAGCGACCACGTACTTTTTGTAGAACGGGCCGGCGAGTTACTGTGTGTAGCAAGGTTAAGGTGTAGAGCACCGGAGCCGCAGCGAAAGCGAGTCTCAAATGGGCGCAGAGTTGCATGCAGTAGACCCGAAACCGGGTGACCTATCCATGGACAGGATGAAGCGGTGGTAAAACACCGTGGAGGTCCGAACCACACGTATGTTGAAAAATGCGGGGATGAGCTGTGGATAGCGGAGAAATTCCAATCGAACTCGGAGATAGCTGGTTCTCCCCGAAATAGCTTTAGGGCTAGCCTCGATTTAGATTATTGGGGGTAGAGCACTGAATGGGCTAGGGGGCCACAAAGCTTACCGAACCCTATCAAACTCCGAATACCAAATAATCGATGATCGGGAGTCAGACAGTGAGAGATAAGTTCCATTGTCGAAAGGGAAACAGCCCAGATCCACGACTAAGGTCCCAAAGTTCACGTTAAGTGGAAAAGGATGTGCAATCGCACAGACAACCAGGATGTTGGCTTAGAAGCAGCCACTCATTCAAAGAGTGCGTAATAGCTCACTGGTCGAGTGAATGTGCGCCGAAAATACACCGGGGCTAAACGTGACACCGAAGTCTGGGGATCAAGAAATTGATCGGTAGGGGAGCAACGTATACGGGAAGAAGCCTGAGCGGAAGCGAGGGTGGACTGTATGGGAGAGAGAATGCCGGCATAAGTAGCGAGAGCAAAGTGAGAATCTTTGCCGTCGAAAGCCTAAGGTTTCCTGAGGGAGGTTCGTCCACTCAGGGTAAGTCGGGACCTAAGCCGAGGACAATAGTCGTAGGCGATGGACAGCAGGTTGATATTCCTGCACCGTTCCGGAGCGTTTGACCGACGCAGTGACACAGGAGGATAGACAGACCGGGGGAATGGTAGACTCCGGCCAAGCGGCGAGGCTGTTGCGTAGTGAAGTACGCGCAATAAGGCTGGGCCGTGACGGGGACCGAAAACAAGTAGGGAAGCTGTTGAATTCACACTGGCGAGAAAAGCTGCTAGGGAGCGAAGGAATGCCCGTACCGCAAACCGACACAGGTAGGCGAGGAGAGAATCCTAAGACGAGCGGGAGAACCCTTGTTAAGGAACTCGGCAAAATGACTCCGTAACTTAGGGAGAAGGAGTGCCTCGAGAGAGGCCGCAGAGAATAGGCCCAAGCGACTGTTTACCAAAAACACAGGTCTGTGCGAAGTAGAGATACGACGTATACGGGCTGACGCCTGCCCAGTGCCGGAAGGTTAAGGGGAAGTGTTAGGGCAACCGAAGCACGGAACTTAAGCCCCGGTGAACGGCGGCCGTAACTATAACGGTCCTAAGGTAGCGAAATTCCTTGTCGGGTAAGTTCCGACCCGCACGAATGGCGTAACGACTTGGGCACTGTCTCAACAAGGGACCCGGCGAAATTGTAGTATGTGTGAAGATGCACATTACCCGCGACTGGACGGAAAGACCCCGTAGAGCTTTACTGTAGCTTGACATTGGATTTTGGTAACGTATGTACAGGATAGGTGGGAGGCTGTGAAGCGAGGACGCCAGTCATCGTGGAGCCAACGTTGGGATACCACTCTTGTGTTATCGGAGTTCTAACGAGCGGCCGTGATCCGGCGTTCGGACAGTGTCAGGTGGGCAGTTTGACTGGGGCGGTCGCCTCCGAAAGAGTAACGGAGGCGTCCAAAGGTTCCCTCAGAATGGTTGGAAACCATTCGCAGAGTGCAAAGGCAGAAGGGAGCTTGACTGCGAGACTGACAGGTCGAGCAGGTACGAAAGTAGGGCTTAGTGATCCGGCGGTATGAGAGTGGAATTGCCGTCGCTCAACGGATAAAAGCTACCTCGGGGATAACAGGCTTATCTCCCCCAAGAGTCCACATCGACGGGGAGGTTTGGCACCTCGATGTCGGCTCGTCGCATCCTGGGGCTGAAGCAGGTCCCAAGGGTTTGGCTGTTCGCCAATTAAAGCGGCACGCGAGCTGGGTTCAGAACGTCGTGAGACAGTTCGGTCCCTATCCATCGTGGGCGCAGGAGATTTGAGAGGAGCTGTCCTTAGTACGAGAGGACCGGGATGGACGCACCAAGGGTGAATCAGTTGTCGTGCCAACGGCATAGCTGGGTAGCCAAGTGCGGAACGGATAAACGCTGAAGGCATCTAAGCGTGAAGCCGACCTCAAGATAAGATCTCCCATCCGAAAGGAGTAAGACCCCATGAAGACCACATGGTTGATAGGCCGGAGGTGGAAGCGCAGTAATGCGCGCAGCTGACCGGTACTAATAGGTCGAGGGCTTGATCGAAGCGATCTTAATATCTCTTCTTCCTGTGCAGTTTTCAAGGTACGTTCACAACTTACCTTGCCATTCCGGTGGTTAAGCTGAGGGGTCCCACCTGTTCCCATACCGAACACAGCAGTTAAGCCCTCATACGCCCACGATACTTGGCTGGCGACGGCCCGGGAAAATAGGTAGCCGCCGGAGACCATGCAAAACACACGGCAATCCCCGTGTGTTTTTGCGTATTCCCCTCCCCGGGTAGCGCTTCTCGCTAAAACCGCGAAACGGCCAGGGAGAAGCACGCTTTTTACGCTGGAAGCAGATATTGCACATATAGCGGCGCAACAAGGTTATTAATGTTGCGATGGAAGGGTAATAACAATCGCAAGGGTTAGGCGTTGGCGCGGGCGTCGGCGCCGGATCTCCGCCCGGGGCAGCAAACAGCTGCAGGTTAATGGGAAAATGTTTATGTTCCATGAGGGCCCTCCGTTTAATGTCCGTCGACTATTTCCGTTTTCAGCCCGTCGGCTCCGCGCATTGTGCCGCGCGTGGGCATAACAAAAAGCACCCGGCTAAGGTGCTTTGTGCACAATACTGCTTTTCCCTTAGTTGATCGCGGCTCTCAGAGAACCGTACGAATCGTCTTCAACGATCTCCCATCGACCGCCGAGATGATTCGGATCGCCTATTGGTCGCGGGTTTATCGGCGAGTACAGATAATCCTCGCCGCTATCATCGATCACACGCAAAGCGCCCGAAAGCGCATCAACTTCGATCACTTCATACACTTTGCCACTGGAAAGACCGTCAACACCGAAGCTAACGCCGATATATCGTGCTTTCATTCACTTTGCTCCTTTCAGTTTAATTTCGCTCGGGGGTACACGCCCATTGTTTTCATACCAGTGTACCACATAGTGATAATATTCGGCATACGCCGTCCCGGACTTTTTTTGCCAGCCAGCGGCAGGCCCGTATTCTGGATACTGCTTATAAAGCTTGGCTAAATCCTTTATCGGAGTAGAGGTGCCTGCACCCGCCATCACGTAAACCTCGGTTGCATCGGCGCCGCGCGGTACAACGCCGTGTATTTTAGGCAGGTTAACCTCGACAGTCAGCGGAATGCGCTCATCTGGCAGGTTTAATATTTTCGGCAACCCCGAAATCGCCTTGATTTTAGCATCGTTTGCGATATAATGCAAGTTCGATTGCACCGAATGCGTCTTGCCGGCCATGCTGCGGTCATAGCCATAAACTTGCGTCCTGTCGCTACGCTTCGTCCTGCCAGTGGACGCGATAAAGTTGTCATAATCCGCCTGCGCACGTTTCACGCGCCGCGAAGCGTCCGCGAACGCCTCTTTATCGCCCATAGCATCGGCCATTGCCGCTTCGCGCTTGGCATCGCGCTCCTTGCGTTCGAGATATCTCTGCCTTTGCGATAGCGCGTATTCCCGATCGTTTGTTTCCTTATCCGGCACCTCCCCACGGACAAGGGAATATCCGGGGATAAAAATGTTCGGCGGCTTATGGCCACAGCTTATGCCAAAGAGCCCCGCGGGCTCCCCGTAGCTGGTGGACGATAGGGCAATGAACGGGATTTTCTGCCCATTCAGATCTTCTGTCACGCCTGTACGGTTCGATGTACTTATGACCTTGCCCTGATAGGGATAGCACAACGGCCGCGCCGCGGCTTTGGTGCGTACCCAGATCAGATCGTTGCCGTAATCCTGGTTGCGCGCGAACACGGCTTCGGTCGCCACGTTGCCGGCGGTCGTGCGGATATCCATGTTGACATACGCCTCAGGGCTCCAATGATGAAAAACGCCCGAATACATCGTGTTGTAGCGGGCGATCACGGCCGGCGACAGGCTCGGGTTGTCCTCCAAGCGCAATACCCGCAAAAACGATGAGGACGCGCAGAGGCGCTCAGGGGAAATTGACAAATGCTTTAAGCAGGTTTGTCTTGTTGAGATCGCAATCGAGCACATGACAGGCAAAGAAGCGATCGAACTGATCAGAATGAAACAAAAATAAGCGCTCGGCGCCGGCCCTGCCCGAAACGCTGAGCAAAAGGGCGGCGGATAAGCGAAACACCCCGCAACCGCAGGGCGTTTTTGTACTCTCGTTGACGTTTCCCTTTCCTGTGCCTGGCACCGGACACAGGTTGAGTTGCGGCAGGGCGGCTTCCTGCTCGTTGAAATTCCAAAGATATAAAATACATGCGAGATCCCTGTATGCATGTATGTATGCATATATGAATGCAAGCGTCATATCGGATCGGATCTAAAAACTCAGAGTTAAATAACGGCTGTTTTGGAAGCATAAAACCCGCGGCTGGGTAAAAAATAGAACGCAGTCTAGTGGCGTTGGCTCTTGACATTCCATGGCGGTATAAGTAAAATAAGCATTGTGTCAAGGGTTGATGCATATACAGGAATATGTATAAAAAGTAATAAACATTAAGAAAAATATTTCAAAGCACGCGGAAACGTTAAAACGCGCGAAATGCATAAATATGCAAATATATCCAGCATGACTGTATAAATACAGGGGGAGACAAATAATTAATATTGAAAATTGCAGTATATTGATATAGAATACAGGAGCATCAGATCACTTTTCCGGCGCAGTCGCGCCGGCAAAATAAATCATAAGGAGAGAACAAGATGAAGAAGACACTTGCCTTGCTGCTCGTAATCGCCATGGTTGCGTCTTGCTTCGTTGGCTGCAAAGGTACGACAAACCCTGCTACCGATGCCCCCACGCCAACCGAAGCCGGCGGTTCAACAGCTGAGGTCGTCGAAACGCCCTCCGTACAGTATGGACCCGACGGCCGTGAGATCGCCGCGGAGCAGATTTACCGCACGCTGTATTCCGGCGAAGTCACCACGATGAACTACCTGGCCACCGGCACGACAAACGACCTCGTAGTGGGCGCCAACACCATCGATTCGCTTGTTGAGAACGATCCCTACGGCAACATCGTGCCCAGCGGCGCCGAAAGCTGGGAGGTTTCCGACGATGGCCTCGTCTGGACGTTCCACCTCCGTCCCGGCCAGAAATGGTACGACAACGAAGGCAATGAAATGGCTGAAGTCACCGCCAACGACTATGTAGCCGCCCTGCGCTATGTCTGCGATGCGGTCAACGACTGCGGCAACTTCTACATGGTTGGCGATTGGGTCGTCAACGCGACGGAGTATTTCGATTACACCGCCGCTGTGCTCGCCGGATTCCAAGATGCGAGCGGCAACTACCTTGCTGAGGATCCTGCCGAGAACCCCAACGCCGCCATCGTTCCCGAGGTGAAGCCTGAGGACATCGGCGTCGTCGCGGCCGACGATTATACGCTCGAGTATCATCTCGTGAAGCCGCGTCCCTACTTCCCGACCGCTCTCCAGTTCGGACCCTACTGGCCCGCGCCGGCGCAGCTGCTCGAGGAGCTCGGCACCGGCTTTGCCATCGACAACACGACCATGTGGTTCAACGGCGCCTTTATCCTCGCCGAGTTTGAGTCCAACGTCCAGCGCGTCTATGTGAAGAACGAGAACAACTGGGACGCCGAGCATATCTACATCGAGAAGATCATCCAGACCTACAACGCCGAGGCGGCGACCATCGCGCCCGAGATGTTCCTGCGCGGCGAGGTCGATTACGCCGATATCGGCGCGGACATCGTTGCCGACTGGCTTGCCGACCCCGAGAAGGCGCAGCTCGTCAGCACCGCCCGCATCACGGGTTCCTATTCCTACTTCATGGGCCTCAACTTCGAGCCGAAGTTCGACGCGCAGTACGAGCCCGAGAACTGGATCAAGGCCGTCAACAACGAGAACTTCCGCAAGGCGCTCTATCATGGCCTTGACCGGGTAGCCGCCACCGAGGCGAGGTTCCCGGGAGACGATCCGCAGCTCCATCTGATCAGTGCCGTCACCCCGATAGGCTTCGCGATCAATGACGGTAAGGATTACGTCACCTACGGCGCGCTTGCGGGCATCGGCGAGAGCTTTGATGAAGCCAAGGCCGTCCAGTACCGCGATCTCGCTAAGGCGGAGCTGGAAGCCGCTGGCGCCACCTTCCCGATCAAGATCCCCATGAACTTCAACCCCTCCGTCGTCACATGGGGCAACGAGTGCACGGTCATCGAGCAGCAGCTTGAGAAGCTCCTGGGCGCGGACTTCATCGACATCATCGTCCTCTCCTGGGCAGGCAACAGCTTCCTCGGCGAAACCCGCCGCAACGGAAACTACGCCATCCAGGTCCTGAACTGGGGCGCGGACTACGCCGATCCCGAGACCTGGACCGACCCGTTCGACCTCGAAAACAACTATAACTTCGCCTATGCCGGAAGCGAGGACGAGGCGATCGCCCAGAACACCAAGTCCGCGGAAACGCTCGCCATGCTCGCCGAGTACTTTGCGCTCGTCGATGCCGCCAAGGCGGAATACTTCGATATCGACAAGCGTTTCGAGCTCTTCGCGGCCGCGGAAGCCTATTACATCGAGCATGCGATCGTCATCCCGATGTATGTCAGCGGCGGCGCGTACCTGGCAACCAAGCTCAACGTGTTCGAGGGCCAGTTCGCGTCCATGGGCCAGTCCACCAGCCGTTATAAGGGCCAGCACGTCTTCACGACAGCCATGACCATGGAGCAGTTCCAGCAGCAGCTTGCCGCCTGGAAGGACGCCATGAACGCCCAGGGCTAAGCCCCCATCACGCACAACATGTGACCGTAGAAGCTCTGCTCTGCGTAAGCGGAGCAGGGCTTCTATTTCTAAAACGCCTTTCCCTATACGCTTCACTGAAAGGGATGTGTACGCAATGCTGAAATATTCACTCAAGCGAATCTTGCGGGCATTGGTCACGCTTGTGATACTGATCACCGTCATATTCGCGCTGCTTCGCATGATGCCGATCGAGGGCTATTTTGCGAATTTTGAAAAAATGAAGCCTGCTGCAATCGAGAACACCTTAAGAAAACTCGGGCTTATGGACCCTTTGTATAAGCAGCTCTTCGTCTTCTTTAAAAACCTGCTGCAAGGCGATCTGGGGACGTCGTTCAAGCTGTATCTGAACAAGCCTGTGACGGCCGTCATCGCTCCAAAGATCGGCTTTTCCCTAAGATTCGGCTTGGTGTCGATGGCGGTCAGCCTTCCTTTGGGGCTCGCGCTCGGCGCGCTGATGGCGCGCAAAAAAGGAGGCCTGATGGACAAGTTCGGCAACGCCTACATCGTGTTCATCCAAGCCGTGCCGAACGCCGTGTATTTCCTTTTCATACAGCTTTACGGCTCGACTCTGCTCGACATCGGCCTCCTGTATGATAAGACGGACTTAAGAACGATGATACTGCCGGTCATCTCGCTCGCGCTGCCTTCCATATCCAATTACGCCATGTGGCTGCGCAGGTACATGGTGGACGAAACCAACAGGGATTATATCAAGCTGGCCCGTGCGAAAGGCGTGCCCAACACGGCGATCTGGTTTCGCCATGTGTTCCGTAACTCCGTTGTGCCGATCGTGAACCTGATCCCCGCTTCTCTGCTGCTTACGATATCGGGCTCCATCTACGTAGAGTCGCTCTATTCCATACCGGGGATGGGCGGACTGCTTGTTACCTGCATACAAAAGCAGGATAACGCGCTCGTTCAGGCCCTGATCGTCATATTTGCCTCATTGAGTATACTGGGCCTGCTTTTGGGCGACCTGCTCATGGGTCTCGTGGATCCGCGCATCAGCTTCGCGAAGAAGGAGGGATCCAGATGAGCAGCAAGTTTTCTTTGAGCGAAAAGCGGAGCAGGAAGCTCGAAAACAGCATCGAGGAGCGGCAAAAGGCGGCTCAGGGAATCGATGCGCGAGACGACATCACGCTCGAGGAGTCCCAGCAGGTTTCCGCCTCGGCGTTCGAGTTTGAAATCTACGACGACGCGGGCGCGGAGCGCTCCGGCTACGCGAACTATTCCTATTGGCGCTCCACGGTGCGAATGTTCTCGAAGAACAAGCTCGCCATGGCGATGCTTGTAATCATGCTCTTCCTCGTGCTCTTCACCTTCATACAGCCGCTGCTTCCGGACCAGTACGATCCCAACGCGGTCAATTATTATGATCCTGCCGCGGCGTGGATCACGGTGGACGAGGACGCGAAGATGACCGTGAGCGGCATCAAGCTCACCAGGGGCGAGTACCCGGCCGGCGCCGGCGCCGGGGAGATCCTCACGTTCATCAACGTGCCCGCAGCCTGGGGGGTACCCGCAGTCACCGTGCAGCCAAAGGGCGCGGCCGAAGAGGATGCCATCCCGCTCGCCGTCACCGCCGACAGCGCCAATGCCGGCTGGTACTACGTCGTCATGACCAAGGACATGCCGCATATGGTCATCAGATCCGCGGACGGCAAGATGACGACCTATATGAAAGCCACGTGGATCACCGTCGACGAGGCGACGCTCGGCGTGACCTCCGTCGCCATCAAGCAGACGGAAGGCAAACTCGCCTCGGGCGGCGCCGAAGGCGCCATGCTCGTTTATGTCAGCGCGCCGGCGGGCTGGGGCACGCCGAAATTGAAGGCGGCCAAGACGATGATGGGAACCGACGCGGTCGAGGTCGCGCTTCTGCCCGACCCGGAAAACGGCGGATGGTATTACGGCTTTGTGCCGGAGGAACTTACGCTCTTCGACGTCAGCTCCGAGGACGGCTCCGCAAAGGGCAAGAACAAGGGCGTCGCCCTCGCGTCGGAGCCGACGGAAATCAAGACCCTCAGCGGCTTTATCAAAAACCAAAAGCCAAGCGCGCATTACTGGTTCGGCACGAACGACATCGGGCAGGACCTGTGGGCCAGGATGTGGTCGGGCACCCGCACGTCGCTCCTGATCGGCATCATCGTCGCCGCCATCAACGCGGCCGCGGGCATCACGATGGGGCTTTTGTGGGGCTATGTGCGCAAGCTGGATTTCCTCTTCACGGAAATCTACAACCTCATAAACAACATCCCATCCACGATCATTTTGATGCTGGTGTCCTTCATCATGCGGCCCTCGATGCAGACGATCATCATCGCCATGTGCATCACGGGCTGGATCGGCCTCGCGCGGTTCATCCGCAACCAGGTGCTGATCATACGCGACAGGGACTTCAACCTCGCCTCCCGCTGCCTGGGCACGCCCACGCGCAGGATCATCATGAAGAACCTGCTGCCGCAGATGGTGTCGGTGGTCATGCTGCGCATGGCGCTCTCGATTCCGGACGCCATCGGCTCGGAGGTTTTCCTCTCCTACATCGGGCTTGGACTCCCCATCGACGTGCCGTCCTTGGGCAACCTCATCAACAAGGGCCGCTCCATGATGATGGCGCCGAGTCTGAGGTATCAGCTCTGGATTCCGGCGATCATCCTTTCCATCATAACGATCTGCTTCTATCTGGTCGGCAACGCCTTCGCGGACGCGGCCGATCCGAAGAACCACGTATAAGGGGGAACTTGATATGGATAACAGAGAAATCATTCTTTCCGTCAAGGACCTCAACGTGAAGTTCAGCCTGCGCGGCAAGGTGCTCCACGCGATCCGAGGCATCAGCATGGACCTCTACAAGGGCGAGAGCCTCGCCATCGTGGGCGAGTCCGGCTCGGGCAAGAGCGTTCTGACGAAAAACTTCATCGGCCTGCTCGACAAGAACGGCTGGATCGATTCGGGCGAGATCCTCTACTACGGCAGGGATCCTCAAAACCCGATCGACCTCGCGAAGCTGAAGAAGGACAAGGACTGGAACGGCATACGCGGCAAGCATGTCGCCATGGTCATGCAGGATCCCATGACGAGCCTGAACCCGCTGAAAACCATCGGCTGGCAGATCGGGGAAGCGCTCAAGCTCCACCAGAGCCTGCACGGCGACGCGGCGAAGAAAAAGGCCGTCGAGATACTGGTCGACGTGGGCATCCCCGAGCCGGAGCGCAGGTACAGCCAGTATCCGCACGAGTTTTCGGGCGGCATGCGCCAGCGCGTGGTCATCGCCATCGCCATGGCGTGCAACCCGCGCATCCTCGTGTGCGACGAGCCGACCACGGCGCTCGACGTGACGATCCAGGCGCAGATCCTGCACCTGATCAAGGAATTGAAGGACAAATACCAGCTCACGACCATCTATATCACGCACGACCTCGGCGTGGTCGCGAACGTCGCCGACCGCATCGCGGTCATGTACGCGGGCGACATCGTCGAGATCGGCACCGCCGAGGAAGTGTTCTACGATCCCAAGCATCCCTACACCTGGGCGCTGCTCTCGAGCCTGCCGCAGCTTGGCATCAAGGGCCAGGAACTGTATTCCATCAAGGGCACGCCGCCGAACCTGTTCCACCCCGTCCGGGGGGACGCGTTCGCCGCGCGCAACCCGCAGGCGCTCAAGATCGATTTCCAGCACAGGCCGCCGTATTTCGAAGTGACGGCAACGCACAAGGCGCGCACGTGGCTGCTCGATCCGCGCGCGCCCAGGGTCGATCCGCCCGAGCACATCAAGAACATCCGCAACATCCGAAAAGACGCGACGGGAGGGCAGGGCAATGGCTGAGAAGAAAAGGGAAGTCCTCCTTCAGGTGCGCGACATGGAGGTCACCTTCGGCAGGGGACGCAAGAAGTTCGTCGCCGTCAGGGGCGTGAGCTTCGATATCTTCAAGGGCGAGACGTTCGGCCTCGTCGGGGAGTCCGGCTCGGGCAAGACCACCATAGGCCGCGCCATCATCCGCATCAACCCGATTTCGGCGGGCGAGGTCATCTTCAAGGGGCAGCGCATCAACGGCAAAATCAGCCGCGCGCTCGACAAGTCCGTCACGCAGAGCATCCAGATGATCTTCCAGGACCCCATGGCGAGTCTCAACGAGCGCGCGAAGGTGGACTACATCGTGGCGGAAGGCCTCATCAACGTCCATCCCGAGATGCCCAAGGCCGAGCGCGAGGAGGAGGTCAGCCGGGCGCTCTCCGAGGTCGGGCTGCTGCCGGAGTTCGCGAGCCGCTTCCCGCACGAGTTTTCGGGCGGCCAGCGCCAGAGGATCGGCATCGCGCGCAGCGTCATCATGAAGCCGCAGTTCATCATCGCGGACGAACCGATTTCGGCGCTCGACGTGAGCATACGCGCGCAGGTATTGAACCTGCTCGCGAAGCTTCAGAAGGAGCGGGGGCTGACATACCTGTTCATCGCGCACGACCTTTCGGTGATGCGCTTCATCTGCGACCGCATCGCGGTCATCCGCAAGGGCGTCATCGTGGAGCTGGCCGATACGGAAAAGCTCTTCGCGCATCCGCTGCACCCGTACACGCGGGCGCTGCTCTCGGCCATCCCGATGCCGGACCCCGTTTCCGAGCGCAGGAAGGTGCTCGAGATCTACGATCCCAACTGCCACGACTATTCCGCAGATCCGCCGCAGTGGGTGGAGGTCGAGCCGGGCCATTTCGTGCTGGGCAACGAAAAGGAGCTTGTGGGATACCGCGAGCGCCTCGAACGGTAAATTGATCTATAACAGGAGGGCTTCCATGCCCTCCTGATCGACGAAAGGAAGGATTCATGGGTAAAAAGGCAATCGTAAAAGTTCCGCTGGCGCCGTATTTCTGCACGCCTTCGTGGGAGGGCGAGCCGGACGACGAGGGCTGGTACGGCCACATCGTGGATATCCTCGAGGACTGCGGGGACGGCTGGTATAAGATCGACGCGCCGTACCGCTACGAAACCTACGCCAACGCGCGGGACCTTTATCTCGACGAGGACGGAAGCGAGCTCGCGCGTTATGAAACGGGCGACATCCGGACCGTCTGGAGCCCCTCGGCGGACGTGCTGGCCGAGCCGAAATACGTTTCCACGCGCATCGAGACGCTGCTGCGCGGCGCGGCTGTGGAGGTTGTGGAGGACAGCGCGGAGAAGTACGGCTGCGCGAAGGTACGCCTCGTCGGCGGCCGGGAGGGCTATATTAAAAAAGCCCACCTCGGGCGCTTCAACAGGGAACCCGTAGCGGGGGAGGAGACTTTCCGGAATGCCGTCGTCGAGGCGGCGAAGCTCTACCTCGGCACGCAGTACCGCTGGGGCGGCAAAACGCCCCTTGGCATCGACTGCTCGGGCCTCGTGGGCAGCGCGTACCTCCTGTGTGGCGTGAAGATTTACCGCAACGCGCGCATCGGCGAGGGGTATCCCGTCCATGCCATCGACGGCGGCCGGATGAAAAAGGGCGATCTGCTCTTCTTCAAGGGGCATGTGGCCATGTATATGGGCGACGGGCTCTACATCCACTCGACGGGCCGCGCGGGCGACGACGGGGTTGTGATCAACAGCCTCTGCGAGGGCCATCCCGCTTATCGCGACGACCTCGCGCACGGCATCATCGCGGTGGGCAGCATCTTTTGACCTTTTAGGAGCAGCGACTTTCGGAAACGTTGGGGACTCTGCCCCCAACCCCCTGCCAAGGGCCAGAGGCCCTTGGAACCCAGGTGGACAAACGCGCTGACACAGGGTATTTCCGGCGATCGGGATCCCGAAGGGATGATCCCTCTGGCGGGAGCTCGAGGGCGAAGCCTTCGATAAAGAAAGCTGTCTTATAATCCGACGGCGCGGGCATCCATCGATGCCCGCGTCGCCTTCATATGCCGGTAAAAGGAAAGATTACAGCTCCAGCGAACGGATGGCGTCCAGGATGATGTCGAGCCCGCAAATGAGGGACGCGTCGTCGATGGTGAGGGCGGGCATGAGCTTCAACACGCAGTCCTTGCGCCCCGCAAGCTCGATGACCATGCCGCGCTCGAAGCAGGCGCGGCTCGCGCGCTTGGCCGTCCCTTCGGGGAACTGGGCGAAGTCGACGCCCCAGATGAGCCCGAGGCCGCGGTAGGAGAGCTCCGGGTTCACCTCTTTCAGGTGCTGCGCGAAATAACTTTCGACGAGCTCGCCCTTGCGGCGCGTTTCCTCCTCGACGCTGTTGGCGAGCATGTACTCGACGCCCGCCTTCGCCGCGACCATGGCGGGCTGGAAGCCGCGGAACGTGCCGTTGTGCTCCCCGGGGGAGAAGAGGTCGAGCTCCGGCTTGAACAGCGCCAGCGCGAAGGGCATGCCCATGCCGCCGATGGACTTCGCCATGCAGACGATGTCCGGCTGAATCCCGGCGCGCTCGAAGGCGAAGTAGGGGCCCGTCCGCGCGCAGCCGACCTGTATCTCGTCGGCGATGAAAAGGATGTCGTGCCGGTCGCACAGTTCCCGCGCACGGCGGAGCCACTCCGCGGGGAGGGCGTATATGCCGCCCTCGGCCTGCAGCGTCTCGACGATGAGAGCGGCGGGCTTGTCGACGCCGGAGTGGTCGTCCTCAAGGATCGTTTCCATGTAATGGATGGTGTCGAGTTCCGGGAACATGTACGGCGCGGGGATGTGCGTCACGTTCCCGAGCGGCACGCCTCCGCCCGCGCGCGCCGCCTCGTCCGTCGTGAGGGCGAGCGCGCCCAGCGTCATGCCGTGGAAGCAGCCCATCAGCGCGAAGATGTTCTGGCGCTTCTTGACCTTCCTCGCGAGCTTGAGCGAGGCCTCTATGGCGTTGGTGCCCGTAGGACCCGGGAACATGAGCTTGTAATCGAGCCCGCGGGGCTTGAGCACGCGCTCCTGGAAGCACTCGATGAAGCTGCCCTTCGCCTCCGCGTACATGTCGAGGGAATGGACGATGCCGTCCCCCTGCAGATATGCGATGACCTTATCCTTGATGTAATCGTTGTTGTGGCCGTAGTTGACGCTGCCTGCGCCGCAGAAGAAATCGATATATTCCTTCCCGTTCTGGTCGGTGAGGGTGGCGCCCTTCGCCTTGGTGAAGACGGTGGGGAACTTGCGGCAGTAGCTGCGCACTTCGCTCTCGTAGGTTTCAAAGATCTTCGTATCCATGTTTTTCGTTCCTCTCTCCGGAGTTAACCCGCGAAGCGCCCGTAGAGGGCGCGCGCGGCTTCGTTCGACTGCGCCTTCGGCACGGCGATCACGACGGCGTCGCCCTCGGCGCGCGCGGGGCAGCCCGGCAGAAGCGCCCGGACCTCCTCGAGCACGCGTTCGGCGTTCCGGTAGACCATGCTCAGCGCGTCCTCCCCGTCCATGCGCTTGAGCGCGATGCCGACGAAGCCCGAAGGCTTCCTTTCCATCTCGCGGATCACGGTGCCCCTGGTCGCCTCGAAGGTGGAGCGCACCCACACGGGGATATGGAAGCGCCTGCCCGCCTCCACCGCGCGCGGATGTACCACGCCGGCGCCGGAGTTCGCCAAAAGGAGCATGTCGTCCGAGTCGATCTCGTCGAGGAATCTCGCCGCGGTGACGACGCGCGGGTCGCACTCGGCGACGCCGGGCACATCCGTGTAGATGACCGTTTCTTCCGCATGGAGGTAGCCCGCGATATAGACGGCGGAGGTGTCGCTCCCGCCGCGCCCGAGCGTCGTGACGCTGCCCGATGCGGACACGCCCTGAAAGCCCGTGACGATCGCGATCTTTCCCGACTCGAGCACCGATAAAACGCGCGCGGCGTCCATGCCGGTGATGTCGGCCGAAAGATGGACGTCGTCGGTTTGGATGCCCGCCGTCAAGCCGTTCATGGGGATGGCGGGTATGCCTTCTTTGCACAGCGCGTCCGCGAACACGCACGCGGAGATCGTCTCCCCGCAGGACATGAGCATGTCGCGCGTTTCGGGAAGCGTGTCGTTCCCCCGCACGAGGGAGAGGAGGGTATCCGTCGCGTACGGCGCGCCCAAACGCCCCATGGCGGAGACGACCGCGGCGACGGCGAAGCCCGCTTTCTGATAATCCCGGATGCGGTCAAATGCGCAGACGCGCGCCTTTTCATCGGCGACGGAGGTGCCGCCGAATTTAACGACCGCGATTTTGATCATACGAGTCCCATCTCGATCAGCTTCTCGCCGATCTGCACGGCGTTGAGCGCCGCGCCCTTCCTGATCTGGTCTCCCGCGCACCAGAAGACGAGCGAGTTGGGCGCGGAAATATCCTTGCGGATGCGGCCGACCCAGATGAGGTCGCCGTCGGATGTGTCCTTGGGCATGGGGTATTCGTATTTTGCGGGATCGTCGAACAGCTTGACGCCCGGCGCGCTCGCGAGAAGCTCCCGTGCCTTTTCGACCGTCAGTTCCCGCTCGGTCTCTATGGTGATCGCCTCGCTGTGGCTGCGGTAGACCGGCACGCGCACGCAGGTGCAGCTGACCATGAGTTCCGGCGCGCCCAGGATCTTCCTGCCCTCGCGGAACATCTTCATCTCCTCGTGGGTGTAGCCGTTCTCCTCGAAATAATCGATGTGCGGGATGAGGTTGAACGCGATCTGGTGCGCGAACGCCGCGGGCGCGGCGGGTTTCCCCTCGAGCACGTCGCGGGTTTGCAGCGTCAATTCCTCGATGCCGCGCACGCCCGCGCCGCTGACCGCCTGGTAGGTCGAGGCGACGATGCGCTTCACGTTCGCGTACTCGTGCAAGGGCTTTATGGGGACGAGCGCGATGATCGTCGAGCAGTTGGGGTTGGCGATGATGCCCTTGTGGCCCCGGAGGGCTTCCGCGTTGCATTCCGGCACGACGAGGGGCACGTTTTCGTCCATGCGCCACGCGCTCGAGTTGTCGATGACGACCGCGCCCATTTCGACCGCTTCGGGGGCGAGCGTTTTGCTCACCGCGTCGCCTACGGCGAACAGGGCGATGTCGACGCCCGCGAAGGCCTGCTTTTCACATGTCTCAACCGTAAGCTCGGCGTTGCCGAACGGGACTTTTTTGCCCGCGTTCTCCGCGATATCCAGCGCCTTCACGCGCGCCGCGGGGAATTCCCTCTGCGCGAGGGTTTTTAGGATTTCGCAGCCGACTGCGCCCATAGCGCCGGCCACGGCGACGGTGTACTTCTTCATGTAACAGCCTCCTTTGGAGCGGTTTTGGCTCAAACGGAAAGCCTGTGCTCCCGTATATTTTATATCATAAATACAGGCCGATTGTAAACGGCCGGAAGGGTGTCCGATGCGATATTCAGAGGAGCTCCCCGATCCGCGTTTCCCCGACGACCGGGATGCCTTCGCGCTTTAAGATGGCCGCGAGAAAGCCGTCCCCGTCGACCAAATTCCCTGAAAACGTGCCGTCGTAGATTTTCCCCGCGCCGCAGGAAGGGCTTCTCTCTTTGAGCACGGCGCATTCGCAGCCCATGCGTTTCGCAAGCGCGAGGCCCTCCTCGGCGCCGCGGCGGAAGGCTTCCGTCACGTCGTCGCCCGCGCGGGAATAGACGCGCCCGCCGCGGATCTCCGAAGGCTCGCGCGGCGTCGCGAGGCCTCCGTACACCTCGGGGCAGAAGGGGGCGAGCGCGTGCTTCTCCATCAGCCTTGCGATCTCCTCGCTCACCTCGAGCTTCTTCGCGTTATACCGGCAATTGACGCCCAGAAGGCAGGCGCTGATCAGTATTTTCATGCGTCCTCCGTATCGATCCCAATTGTTCTATGAAGAATATAGCATAAACCCGGCCTTTGGGCAAAGCGCGGCGCGGCTTTACTTTTCGCGCCGCATCGTCCATAATGAAGCCGGAAATTCCAAACTTTGGGGGAGGCGATGAACATGTCCGTACTTGCGGCGTTTGCCGTGCCGCATCCGCCCATCCTCCTGCCCGAAGTCGGCAGGGGCGAGGAGAAGAAGCTCAAAAAGACCGCCGCCGCGTACCGCGAAGCCATGCGGCGCATCGGCGAGATGAAGCCCGACACCGTGGTCGTGACGAGCCCGCACGCCATGCTCTACGCGGATTACTTTCACATATCGCCCGGGAGCGGCGCGGAGGGGTCCATGGCGCGCTTCAACGCGGGGGAAGTGAAGCTGCGTGCGGAGTACGACATGGAATTCGTGATGGAGCTGTGCCGGAACTGCGCGCGCGCGGAGCTCCCCGCGGGCACGCTCGGCGAGCGGGACAAAGCGCTCGATCACGGCACCATGATCCCTCTCTACTTCCTCAACGCGTTTTTTTCGGGATATCAGCTCGTGCGCGTGGGTCTTTCGGGTCTTTCCGCAGCCGCGCATTACCGCCTTGGCCGCTGCATCGCCGATACGGCGAAGGCGCTGAATCGCCGCGTCGTCCTCCTCGCGAGCGGGGACCTCTCGCATAAGCTCACGCGGGACGGCCCTTACGGCTTCGCGCCCGAGGGGCCGGAGTTCGACGCCCGCGCGAGCGACGCCCTGGCGAAGGGCGATTTCGAGGCCCTGCTCGGCATGGACGCCGAACTTTGCGAGGCCGCCGCGGAATGCGGGCTGCGCTCCCTGTGGATCATGACGGGCGCGCTCGACCGCGTAAAAGTCAAGAGCGAGCTGCTCTCCTACGAGGGGCCTTTCGGCGTGGGCTACGCCGTGGCCTCCTTCCTGCCGCAGGGGGAGGACGAGGGGCGCGCCATCGGCGAGCGCTTCGAGGCGGCGCAGAAGGGGAGGCTTGAAGCGAAAAAGGCGGCGGAGGACCCGCATGTCCGCCTGGCGCGGCACAGCGTGGAAACGTTCGTGACAACCGGCAAGCGCGCGCCGCTGCCGGAAGAGCTGCCCGAAGAATTGCTAAAAAAGCGCGCGGGCGCGTTCGTCTCCCTGAAAAAGGACGGCAGGCTCCGCGGGTGCATCGGCACGATCGAACCCGTGCGGGAGAACCTCGCGGAGGAGATCCTATGTAACGCCGTATCCGCGGCCTCGGAGGACCCTCGCTTCGAGCCCGTGGGGGAGGAGGAGCTCGATTCCCTCGTTTACAGCGTGGACGTGCTGGGGGAGCCGGAGCCGATCGACTCCATCGGCGCGCTCGACCCGAAGCGATACGGCGTCGTCGTGCAGCGCGGGACGCGGCGCGGCTTGCTGCTGCCCGACCTCGTGGGGGTGGACACGGCGAAGGAGCAGGTCCGCATCGCCAGGGGCAAGGCCGGCATCGGCGAGGACGAGCCCGTGAAGCTCTTCCGCTTCGAGGTGGTGCGCCACACATGAAAGCGGTGTGCGCCATCTGCCCCCGGGGATGCGCGCTTGCGCCGGGGCAGACGGGCTTTTGCCGCGCGCGCGCGAACGCGGATGGAACAATCGTCGCCGCGAACTACGGCAGGCTCACCTCCCTCGCGCTCGACCCGATCGAGAAGAAGCCCCTGTATCATTTCTTCCCCGGCAGCTTCATCCTCTCCGCGGGGAGCTACGGGTGCAACCTGCGCTGCGCTTTTTGCCAGAACAGCGAAAGCTCCATGGCGGGCGGCGAAACAAAGACCGTCTATGCCGCGCCGGAAACGCTCGTCGAGGCTGCGCTTCGAGAAAGAAAAACGGGGAACATCGGCATCGCCTTCACCTATAACGAGCCGCTTGTCGGCTATGAGTACGTTTATGACTGCGCCGCGCTCGCGCGTGAGGCGGAACTAAAAACCGTGCTTGTGACGAACGGCACGGTGTGCGAGGAGCCGCTTAGAAAGCTGCTCCCCCATATCGATGCGATGAACATCGACCTCAAGGCGTTTTCGCAGGAGAAGTACGAAGCGCTCGGCGGGTGGCTCGATGCGGTCAAAACCACCATCGCGCTCTCGGCGAAGGCCTGTCACGTCGAGGTGACGACGCTCGTCGTCCCCGGCTTCAACGATTCGGAAGAGGACATGGAGGCTGAGGCCGCGTGGCTCGCCTCCGTCGATCCGGACATCCCGCTGCACGTCAGCCGCTTCTTTCCGCGCTACCGCATGCGGGATCGCGCGCCCACGCCCGTTTCAACCATACATCGCCTTCGCGACATCGCGAAAGAGCATCTCAATTACGTCTATACGGGAAACTGCTGAAAGCCCGCCGTCCGGGCATAGATAAGCTCAATCCCCGTTTCGTCCTGTGATTTGCGTGGCATAGGCGCGCGGGGAGACGCCGTATTCGCCGACGAACGCCTTGTAGAAGCCGGAGTAATCCGAAAAGCCGCACAGCGCGGCGACCGAGGCGAGCGGCGTGCCGCCGAGGATCAGGTTCCGCGCGCGGATCATGCGCTTTTGCATGAGCATCTGAAAGATCGTCGCGCCCGTTTCCCTGCGGAAGGTGCGCGCGAGATAGTATTTGGAGAGATACACGCTCGCCGCGAGCGCGTCGAGGCTCACCTGCTCCGAGAGGTGCGCGTCGAGGTAGGCGGAGACGCTGCCCACGAGCGCGCTCACGCTCACCCCCGCGCGCGCGGGGGTGGGTCGCGCCTCGAGATAATCCCGGTTCAGTTCCACGAGGAGGTCCATCATGCGCGAGCGGCACAGCACGTCCCGCCCGAAGCCCTCGCTGTTGGTGGCCTCGAGCAGCGCGAAAAGCCGTTGCTCGATGGCCGCGCGGCGGAGTTTGGGCAGGCGGCTCAAATTATACGAATCGCTGCAGAAGCAGCCTGAAAGATCGGTTTCCGGCGTGGAGAGCCTTTCGATGTAGCGCCGCGATATCCACAGCACGATCCGCTCGTAGGGCAGCTTCGTGCCGCCGATGAGCGGGCGGTGCAGCTGGTTGGGGCCGATGAGCAGCAAATCCCCCGGCGCCATGGCGTAGAGGCGGTTTTCAATCTGGTAGGACACGCGCCCCGAGAGCAGGAAATAGCACTCGAAAAAGTCGTGGAAATGCAGCGAAACGTGCAGCTCGCTGCTGTCGAGGTAATGATAGATTTCATAATCCTCCAGCAGCATGTGCTGGCGCTGCTGGAATTCGTCCCGTTTGATGATGGGCATACATACCCCCATGACCATCATAGCACAACAGGGCAACTGAGGCAATGTTTGCGGCAATCCGCGCATGGAAGATTTACCCGATTTCAGCTATAATGAGCGTGAAAAGGCATCGTTATCTTAATTCCTGCATGGAAAACTTACATTTGCGCAATCCGGATGAAAAGAGGTATTGAATATGGAACGGAAGAAACGCTACGCCATCGCGTGCCCGACGAGCATGGGCGTGCGCATCGCGCCCGCCGGGCGGCAGGGCGTGCACACGAGCAGCCTGTATTCCCTGCAGGCTACGAGCGCGGAGACGAACGTGCTCAACATCGCCTCCTCCCTCGGGCGCGAATGCCTCGCGCTGACGAAGTTTGTCGAAGGCAGCCCCGTCGCGCAATTCATTCAAAGCGCGTTGCGCGCGCGCAACATCCGCTATGAGGGGAAATCCGTCCCGCAGGGCGGCCCGTGGGGGTATCGGCATCAGTTCAACATCGCGGACGCGGGCTTCGGCCTGCGCGGGCCGCGCGTGTGGAACGACCGCGCGGGCGAGGTGGGGAGGACCCTTTCCATCGAGGATTTCGACCTCCCGCGCATTTTCGGCGCGGAGGGGGTCGAGATCCTGCACATATCGGGCCTCATCGCGGCGCTTTCGCCCGAAACGGGCGCGTTCTGCGCGGAGCTTGCGAAGGCCGCCAAGGGATACGGCACGCTCATCAGCTTTGACCTCAACTACCGCGCCTCCTTCTGGGAAAACCGCGGGGAGGAGCTTTCCCGGATATTCGACGGCATCGCCTCGATTGCGGACGTGCTCGTGGGCAACGAGGAGGATTTTCAGCTCGCGCTCGGCGTCGCGGGGCCCGAGGCGGGCGGGAAGGGGCTTTTTGCAAAAACAGAAGGCTTCAAGGGCATGATCGGCGAGGCGCAAAAGAAATATCCGGGCGCGAAATGCTTCGCGACGACGCTGCGCGAGGTCGTCAGCGCCAACGAACATCTTTGGGGCGCGCTGCTGTACGCGGAGGGGAAATGGTATGCCGAGGAGGCGCGCGCCATCCCGGTGCTCGATCGCATCGGCGGCGGGGACGGCTTCACCGGCGGCCTCCTCTATGGGCTTTTGCAGGGCTGGGAGCCGGAACGCTGCCTGCAGTTCGGCTGGGCGTGCGGCGCGCTCGCCGTGACGGAAGCGAACGATTACGCGTCCCCCGCGGACGAGGAGCAGGTCTGGAGCATCCATCGCGGCAACGCGCGGGTAAAAAGATAAGGGGAAAGCGGTGAAAAGAGCGATGAAAAAACCGATAAAAAAAGCGGACATCGGCCTCGTCGGCCTCGCCGTGATGGGCGAAAACCTCGTGATGAACATGGAGTCGAAGGGCTTTTCCGTGGCGGTCTGCAACCGCACGCTCGACAAGGTGGAGCGTTTTCTAAGCGGCCGCGCAAAAGGGAAAAACATCGTCGGCTGCCGCTCCCTCGAGGAAATGCGGGACGCGCTCGAGAAGCCCCGCAAGGTCATGCTCATGGTGAAGGCCGGACAGCCGGTCGACGAATACATCGAGAAGCTCGTCGACCTGCTTGAGCCGGGCGACGTCATCATCGACGGCGGCAACAGCCATTTCCCCGATACCATACGACGGACGGCATACGTCGAAGGCAAGGGCCTTCTCTACGTCGGCACGGGCGTGTCCGGCGGGGAGGAGGGCGCGCTCAAGGGACCATCCATGATGCCGGGCGGCTCTGCGGCAGCGTGGCCCGTCGTAAAGCCCATTTTTCAGGCGATCTGCGCCCGGGTGGAAGACGGCTCCCCCTGCTGCGACTGGGTGGGAGAGAACGGCGCGGGGCACTTCGTGAAGATGGTGCACAATGGCATCGAATACGGCGACATGCAGCTCATCTGCGAGGCGTATCAGCTCATGCGCGACCTTTTGGGCATGGACGCGGGGGAGATGAGCGAGGTCTTCGCCGCGTGGAACCGGGGCGAGCTCGACAGCTACCTCATCGGCATCACGCGCGACATACTCGCCTATCGCGACGCGGACGGCGAACCCGTCGTGGACAAGATACTCGACGCGGCGGGGCAGAAGGGCACGGGAAAGTGGACGGCTATCGCCGCGCTCGACGAGGGCGTGCCCCTGACGCTCATCGGGGAGGCCGTGTTCGCGCGCTGCCTTTCCGCCATGAAGCAGGAGCGGCTCGAAGCCGCCGCCGCGTTCAATCGGGAAAAGCCCGCCTTCACGGGCGACAAGCGAGCGTTCATCGAGGAGATCGGGCAGGCGCTCTACGCGAGTAAGATGATCTCCTACGCGCAGGGCTACGCCCTCATGCGCGCGGCGGCGAAAACCTATGGCTGGAACCTCAATTACGGCGGCATCGCGCTCATGTGGCGCGGCGGCTGCATCATCAGAAGCGTGTTTTTGGGCAAAATCAAGGAGGCGTACGACCGGAATCCCGCGCTCTCCAACCTGCTGCTCGACCCGTATTTCGCGGATGCGATCAAAGCGCGCCTCCCCGCGTGGCGGCGCGTGGTCGCGGCGGCTGCCAATTACGGCGTGCCCGCGCCCGCGTTCGCGGCGGCGCTTTCCTATTTCGACGGATACACCTCGGCGTCCCTGCCCGCGAACCTCCTGCAGGCGCAGCGGGATTATTTCGGCGCGCACACCTACGAGCGGCTCGACGCGCCGCGCGGCGTGTTCTTCCACACCAACTGGACGGGCGAGGGCGGCGAGACCTCCGCCTCGACCTACAACGCATAAGAAGGGGAGGGTGTTCATGAAGCTTCCGTATCGGCCGGATTTTCAGGATAAGGTCGTCGTCGTCACGGGCGGAGCGGGCGTACTGTGCGCCATGTTCGCGCAGGCGCTCGCGGAATGCGGCGCGAAGGTCGCGATCCTCGACCTCGCCGAGGAGAGGGCGCAATTCGTCGCGGAGGAGATCAAAGCCTCGGGCGGCGAGGCTGTGGCCGTCAAGGTCAACGTGCTCGAGCGCGAGAGCGTCATGGAGGCGCACCGGCGGGTGCTTGAAACCTACGGCGCATGCGACATCCTCGTCAACGGCGCGGGCGGCAACAACCCGCGCGCCACGACGGACGACGAGTTTTTCGACGCCGCCGTGCTCGAGGCCGCCGACAAAAAGAGCTTTTTCGACCTCGACCCCGCGGGCTTCGACTTCGTGTTCGGGCTCAATATGAAGGGCACGCTGCTGCCCACGCAGGCCTTCGCGCGGGACATGGTCGGGAAACCCGGCGGCGTCATCCTCAACATTTCCTCGATGAACGCGTTTACGCCCCTTACGAAAATCCCCGCTTACAGCGCGGCGAAAGCCGCCGTGAGCAACTTCACGCGGTGGCTCGCGGTGTATTTCGCCAAGTGCGGCGTGCGCGTCAACGCCATCGCGCCCGGCTTCTTCTCCACCGCGCAGAACGCCGCGCTTTTGTGGAACGCGGACGGCACGCCCACCGCGCGCACGGGGAAGATTCTGCGCAACACCCCCATGGAGCGCTTCGGCGCGCCGGAGGAGCTCGTCGGCGCTTTGCTGTTCCTTCTTGACAACGAGGCCTCCGCCTTCGTCACGGGCGTGGTGCTGCCCGTGGACGGCGGTTTCTCCGCCTATTCGGGGGTGTGAATATGGAGCTTTGCCTGCGTGCCGAAGACGAACGCGGCCTCTCCGACGACGCGCTCCGCGCGGGGCTTACTGCGCTCTGCGCCGCGCATCCCGCGAGAAAGGTGCTCATCATTCCGCCGGACTACACGCGGCTTTTCAGCAAGGCCGGCTTTATCACAAACGTGTGCTATCATCATTACGCGAAGCGGGGCGCCGAGGTGGACGTCCTCCCGGCGCTCGGCACGCACGTGCCCGTGACGGAGGAGGAAGCGGCCGACATGTTCGGGGATATCCCCTTTTCGCGCTTCCTCGTCCACAACTGGAGGACGGACGTCGTCAAAATCGGCGAGGTGCCGGGGGAGTATCTGCGTGAGATCACCGAAGGGCTCTGGAGCGAGCCCATCGCGGTGGAGATCAACCGCCGCGTGATGGACGGGAGCTACGACCTCATCCTCTCGCCCGGCGCGGTGGTGCCGCACGAGGTCATCGGCATGGCGAACCACGCGAAGAACCTCTTCGTGGGCGTCGGCGGGGCGGAGATGATCAACCGCTCCCACATGGTAGGCGCGGTCTACGGCATGGAGCGCATGATGGGCAGGGACCACACGCCCGTGAGGAAGCTCTTCGACTATGCGCTCGCGCGCTTTCTAAAGGATCGCCCCGTCCTGTTCCTCCTGACCGTCACGACCGCCCTCGGCGGCGTCGCGCGCACGCACGGCCTTTTCTGCGGGGCGGAGCGGGACGCGCTCGAGGCGGCCGTCGCCCTCTCGCAGGAGAAGAACATCGACTTCGTGGAGCGCGGCATCAAAAAATGCGTCGTCGCCCTCGACCCGAGGGAGTTTAAGAGCACGTGGCTCGGGAATAAGGCCGTGTACCGCACGCGCATGGCCATCGCGGACGGCGGCGAGCTTCTGGTGCTCGCGCCGGGCGTCTCGCGCTTCGGCGAGGACGAGGCCGTCGACCGGCTCATCCGCAAATACGGGTACTGCGGGCGCAGGAAGGCGCTCGAACTGGTCAACTCCCCCGAAGGGGAAGACCTTCGCGCCAACATGGGCGCGGCTGCGCACCTCATACACGGCTCGTCCGATGGAAGGTTCCACATCACCTACGCCGTGAAGAGCATCTCCCGCGCGGAGATCGAGGGCGTGGGCTTCAAGAGCGCCGACTATGACGAACAGGCCGCGCGCTACGACCCCGCGAAATTAGAGTACGGTTACAATACCATGCCCGACGGGGAAGTGATATACTATATCCCGAATCCCGCTTTGGGGCTTTGGATCGATCGGGAGAAATTCGCCGGGGAGGTATGACGTGAACCCGTTTTTGGATGAGGACTTCCGCCTTGGGAACGACGCCGCAAAGGCGCTCTATCACGACGCCGCGTCCAAATTGCCCCTGTTCGATTACCACACCCACCTTTGCGCGAAGGACATGTTGGAGAACGCGCCGTTTACGGATCCCGCGTCCCTTTTTCTTATAAACGACCATTACAAATGGCGCCTTATGCGCGCGAACGGGACGCCCGAGCGGTTCGTTACCGGCGGTGCGCCCGGATATGAGAAGTTCTGCGCCTTCGCGCGGACGCTGCCGTACGCCGCGGGCAACCCGATCTACGTGTGGACCCATCTCGAACTGAAGCGGTATTTTGAAATAGACGTTCCGCTCTGCGCCGACAACGCGGACGAGATCTGGCATGCGCTCGAGGCGCAACTGCGCGGCGGGGGATGTACGCCGCGCGCGCTCATCGCGCGATCGAACGTCCATACGCTCGTCACGACCGACGACCCGGCGGAAGACCTTGCCTATCATGCCGAACTCGCGAAAGACGCTTCCTTTCAAACCAGAGTGCTGCCGGGTTTCCGTCCCGAGAGGGCGGGGGAGATTTGGCGGGGCGGCGAATGGCGGGCGTATCTCGAAACGCTCGGCGAAGCGGCGGGCACGGAGATCGCGAGCTTTTCCGCGCTGACGGACGCGCTCGACAAGCGCATGGACGATTTTATGGAACGCGGCTGCGTCCTGGGCGACTACAGCCTCGGGAAGATGCCCTTCAGAAGGGCTTCCGAGGACGAGCTTTCGCGCGTCTTCAAAAGGGCGCTCAGCGGCTTTGAAGTGACCTGTGGGGAGGCGGAGGCGTACTTGACGGAGCTTCTCCTCTGGCTCGCCGCGCGCTTTTGTGAGCGCGGCTGGGCGCTTCTTTTGCGCGTCGGCCCTTTGCGCGCGCAGAACGCGGCGATGAGCGCAAAAATCGGGCGGGACGCGGGCTTCGACGCTATGGGCGACCATGCCGCTGTCGAGAACATCGGGCGCTTCCTCGATGCGCTCTGTTCTGCGGGAAAGCTCCCCAAAACCATGCTCTTCAACCTCAACCCGCGGGATAGCGCGGCGTTCGCGGCCATGGCGGCGACGTATCAGGATGAAAGCTTCCCCTCGAAAATCCAACTCGGCCCCGCGTGGTGGATGAACGACCATTTTGACGGCATCCGCGCGCAGCTCATAACGCTTGCCGCCCAGGGCCTCCTCGGGCGCTTCGCGGGGATGGCCTCGGACGGCAGGAGCTATCTCTCCTTCGCGCGCCACGAGTACTTCAGGCGCGTCCTGTGCTCGCTCGTTGGGGAATGGGTGGAGGCGGGGGAGTATCCGCAGGATGAGGGTATGCTTGAACAGCTTGTTCGGGGCATCTGCTTCGACAACGCGCGGACATACTTTCACGTTGGCCAAACAGGAGACGGAACCTAAAGAGATATATTAAAGAGGGCGGCCGCGCGGAGCACGGGCTGGTACGGGGCCAATTCAGAACGAACCGCGAAACGGCTAAATAGTTTTAATGAGCTTCCGCCGCCGGCGGAAGCTCTTCGTCCACTATTCGCTATTCAGTATTAGTTGTCCGTTTTAAGAAAGAAGATCGCGCATACCGCGTCGAAGACCGCGCAGCAGATCATGCTGATCCCGACGAGCATCGTGACAGTTCGCGCCTCTTCGAAGGGCGCGAAGATCGCGATCGCGCCGAGGACGATCGTCGCCGCGGCGGCGACGACGGCGGAACCCCAGAAGGGGCTGTCGTCCCGCTTGAGCTCCACGCCCACCTGCAGCTTGAACGCGCCGTTGACGAGCACGCCGATGCCGAGTATCGCGTAGATGATCGAGGCGAGGAGATCGGGCTTGATGATGAACACGAGCGCCGCGAGCGAGAGCATGATGCCCGTGGGCAGCGAGGAGATGTCGGGAAAATCCGTGCTGCGCCGCGCGAAGAAGACGGCGATTTTGATAAGCCCGAGGGCGAGCAGCGCGACGGAAACGATGAGGGCGATCGCCTTTGCCGTGATGCCGGGGAAGCACACGAAAAGAAGCCCCGTGGCGAAATAGCTCATCGCCACGATCAAAGTTTGCTTTCTGAGCGCCATGGTAAAATCCGTCATACAGAACCCCCGATTCACCTTACAATTAATATGATAACCAATTTTCTTCCAAAAGCAAGCCGAGCGCCGCTAAAAAATCCTGTCGATGGAACGGCGCGCGCCGTGTTATAATAGCAAAAAACAACCACGGGAGCGAAACATGCAGAGGGATTACGATCTGATCATCATCGGCGGCGGCCCCGCCGGCCTCAGCGCCGCGATCTACGCGCTGCGCGCGGGCCTAAAGACCGCGCTTCTTGAGAAGCAGTTCATCGGCGGCCAGGCCGCGCTCACGACCGACATCGAGAATTACCCGGGTTTTCGCAGCGTCAACGGGCAGGAACTGACGGAGCTCATGTTCACGCAGGCGAGGGCGCACGGGCTTATTTCCGTCAGCCGCGAGGCGCAGTCCGTCGAAAAGCGCGGGGAGGATTTCGTCATAACCACCAGCAAGCAGGAATACGTCGCGGGCGCCGTGATCTACGCGGCGGGCGCGTCCCCGAGGAAGCTTGGCATCGAGCAGGGCTTCGAGGGCGTGGGCGTGAGCTATTGCGCGACTTGCGACGGCAATTTCTACCGGGGGAAGAACGTCGCCGTCGTCGGCGGGGGAGATACCGCATTGAAGGACGCGATCTACCTCGCGAAGCTCGCGAAGAGGGTCTACCTCGTCCACAGGCGGGATGAGTTCCGCGGCGGGAAGCTGCTCGCGGAGCGCATCGGGGCGCTGCCGAACGTCGAAAAGATCTTGAGCCACGTGCCCGTAGAAATCAGGGGCGTCGCGGGCGAGAGCGTGGAAGGCCTCGCCGTGAGGAGCGTGAAAACGGGGGAGGAGCGCGTGCTCCCCGTGGAGGGCATCTTCATGGCCGTGGGGCAGAAGCCCGCGAGCGAACTCGTGCAGGGCCTGGCCGAGCTGACCGAGAGCGGCTATGTCAAAGCCGACGCGCGCATGAAAACGAGCCTTCCCGGCCTCTTCGTCGCGGGGGACGTGCGCGACACGGTGTTAAGGCAGGTCGTCACCGCCTGCGCGGACGGCGCCGTCGCCGCGGAGAGCGCCGTCGCGTATCTGACGGAAGGATAAGGCCGGGGCCGGAACAGCCCGGGAGTTCGGGAGCCGAAATCTGAGGCGACGCGTGGATATATAACGCGGGGGATATATTGATAGAAATAAAACGCCCGCCGTTCGGCGGCGCGAAAACAAGGATGGGAGAACACATGGAGCACATCGATTACATCGTGGGGGAATTCAAGAAGGTCGTTTCCATTCCGAGCCCCTCGGGCATGACGCGCGAGGCCGCGGAATATACAAAAAAGGCGTTCGAGGCGCTCGGCTTCCGGGCGGACATGACCCGCAAGGGCTGCGTGCTCGTGGAGCTCGGCGGGGAGGGGGAGCCGCTCGTCCTCGCGGCGCACCTCGACACGCTCGGCGCCATGGTCGCGCAAATCAAGGGGAGCGGCGCGCTGCGAATGACGCGCATCGGCGGGCTTGACGCCAACAGCGCGGAAACGGAGAACTGCACCGTCCACACGCGCTGCGGAAAGAAGTATGGCGGAACCTGCCAGCTCATAAACGCGTCCGTCCACGTCAATCTAAAGTTCGGCGAGACGAAGCGCGACTTCGACACGATCGAGATCCTGCTCGACGAAAAGGTGAAATCGAGGGAGGACGTCGAAAAGCTCGGCATCGCCGTGGGGGACTACGTCTGCTTCGACCCGCGCGTCGTCTATACGGAAACGGGCTTTCTGAAAAGCAGGTTCCTCGACGACAAGCTCTCCGTCGCCATCCTCCTCGGCCTCGCGAAGTACATAAAGGACACCGGCGCGAAGCTCACGAGGAAGGTCTATGTTTACATCAGCGTCTATGAGGAGATCGGCCACGGCGCGTGCGCGTCGATCCCGGAGGACGCGGTCGAGATGATCAGCGTCGACATGGGCTGCGTGGGCGAAGGCCTCGCGTGCCGGGAGACGCAGGTGAGCATCTGCGCCAAGGATTCCTCGGGCCCCTCGGATTTCTATGTGACGAGCGCGCTCATCGACTGCGCGAAGAAGGCGGGCATCGACTTCGCGGTCGATATCTACCCGGGCTACGGTTCCGACGCGGACGCGGCCCTGCGCGCGGGGTACGACATACGCCATTGCGTGATCGGCGCGGGCGTGTACGCCTCCCACGGATACGAGCGCACGCACAGGGACGGCATCAAGGCCGCGTTCGACCTGCTTCGGGCATATGTCCTCGACGAGCACGAAAAATAATATATTATATCTCTACCCGTTGCCAAAGCATGGCACATGGTGATAGAATGGTTCTCGGCCCTCATGGGCAAATATGACAGAAAGGAGCCGCGAAGGATGATCATCACACTGAATCGCACCTATGCAGATGGATTCAAGGGGACAGGTGCGTCCTCACGGCCCGTTGCCTGACCCGGCTTAGCCGGAGGGATGGCTTTATAACGGCCGCGGACGCAGGTTCCGCGGCCTTTTTTTGCGCCGCGGATAGAGCACAGCAAGGAAACGGGAGGCGAATGCTTTGCAGGAGCAGGACGAAAAAAATTACAGAAAATTGAACTGGAAGCTGGTCGGAAGGCTGATGAAAGGGAACACGCATTACCTCGTGCTCTCGGCGGTTTTCCTGGCGCTCGCGGTCGTCGCGTCGTATTGCGGGCCGCTGGTGATCAGCTTCACGGTAGATTACGTCATTGGCGGCGAGAAATCGAACCTGCCCGCGTCGGTCATGCGGATCGTCGAGGGCTGGGGAGGCAGGGAGTTCCTCCGGAACAACCTGTGGATCTGCGCCTCAGCGCTCGTCACATTCACGGCGCTGGGCGGCCTTGGCACATATCTTCGTCGGCGCTACATCGCCGAGGGCAGCGAAGGGTTTGCTCTGAAGATGCGCAACGAGCTCTACGATCACCTTCAGCAGGTGCCGTACGATTACCATAAACACGCCTCGACGGGCGACCTCATTCAGCGCTGCACGTCGGATGTGGATACGATCCGGCGCTTCGTCGCAAACCAGCTCATGGAAATCGTGCGCACGCTCCTCATGGTGGGCGTCGCGTGCTACATCATGTTCTCGCTGGATGTGACGATGTCGCTCATCTCCATCATCCTTCTGCCGGTGCTCACGGTGCTCAGCCTCGTGTATTACCGCTTCGTCAAGAAGCATTTTCAGCTTTCCGACGAGTCGGAGGGCAGGATGTCCGCCACGCTCCAGGAAAACCTGACGGGCGTGCGCGTCGTGCGCGCCTTCGGGCAGGAGAAGAACGAGGTCGATAAGTTCACCGAGCGCAACCTCGATTTCCGCAAGAAGACCTATAAGCTCATCGCCATGCTCGGCCTCTACTGGGGCATGAGCGACCTGATCGGCTATTCGCAGATCGCCATCACGGTGTTCATGAGCATCGTCTTCTGTGTGAAGGGCAGATTCACGCTGGGCGACATGCTCATATTCAGCTCCTACGTCGGCATGCTGATCTGGCCCATCCGCCAGCTTGGCCGCGTGCTCGCCGAGTTCGGCAAATCCACGGTGTCGATGGGCAGGATCGAAGACATCCTCTCGGTTCCGGCCGAGACGGAGCCCGGCCGCGCGCTGAAGCCCGCCATCCGCGGCAAGGTGGAGTTCAGGAGCGTCTGCTTCGGGTACGACGCGTACGACGACGTGCTCTCGGGCATCTCCTTCTTTGCGGAACCCGGCCAGACCGTGGCGATCCTCGGGTCGACCGGCTCGGGAAAGACGAGCCTCGTCCAGCTTTTGCAAAGGCTTTACGTATGCACGGCGGGCGAAATCCTCGTCGACGGCGTCAACGTCAACGACATCGAGCGCGGGCATCTGCGCTCCAACATAGGCATCGTCCTGCAGGAGCCCTTCCTGTACTCGCGGACGATCATGGACAACATCAGCATCGTGCGCCCGGGCGTCGCGCCCGAGGAGGTTTATTCCGCTGCGAAGATCGCGAGCGTGCACGAGGTCATCAATAAATTCGAGAACGGTTACGACACGGTCGTGGGAGAGCGCGGCGTGACCCTGTCCGGCGGGCAGAAGCAGCGCGTGGCCATCGCGCGCATGCTCATGCAGAACGCGCCCATACTCATCTTCGACGACTCGATGAGCGCCGTGGATACCGAGACGGACGCCGCCATCCGAAACGCCCTGCGCGGCAGGAGGAAGGACATCACGACCTTCATCATCTCCCACAGGATCACCACTTTGTGCGAGGCGGATAAAATTCTCGTCCTCGAACACGGGAAGCTGGTGCAGGAAGGAACGCACGCCGAGCTTGTGGCGCAGGACGGCCTTTACAGGCGCATCGCGCGCATCCAGAACGCGCTCGAGGAGGACCTCGCGCAGGAGCTGGGCGAAATGGGAGGTGAGAACAATGAGTAATACGGCGATCCAGGAACAGGATTTCGAGCGGGACGAGAAGGTGGACCTCGCGATCTGGAAGCGGCTTTTCCGATATGTGCTGCGCAACAAAAAGGCCGTCGCCTTCTCGATCGCGACGAACATGGCCATCGCGCTCGTAGACATCGCGTACCCGCTCATGAGCCGCTACGCCATCGACAACTTCGTTGAAAAGGGAACGACGGAGGGGCTCGGCCTCTTCATCGCGCTCTATCTCGCGCTCGTCGTGATCCAGAGCTTCAGCGTCTTCGCCTTCGTGTCGCAGGCGGGCAGCATCGAGATGAGCGTTTCCTACGAGATCCGGCAGGAGGGGTTCAAAAAGCTCCAGGAGCTTTCCTTCTCCTTCTTTGACAAGACCGCCGTGGGCTACCTCATGGCGCGCATGGTCAGCGACGTGGGCAGGCTTTCGGAATTGCTCTCGTGGGGCTTCGTGGACCTGCTCTGGTCCGCGACCTATGTCGTCGGCGTGATGATCGCGATGCTCCTTCTCAACTGGAAGCTTGCGCTGCTCGCGCTGGTGGTGCTGCCGCCGCTCGCGCTGATTTCCCTCTACTTTAAAAAGAGGATCCTTCGCTACCAGCGCAAGGTCAGGAAGACCAACTCGCGCATCACGGGCTCCTTTAACGAGGGCATCATGGGCGCGGTGACGACCAAGACCCTCGTTCGCGAGAAAGCGAACCACGGCGAATTCACGGAACTGACCGGCACCATGCGCCAGGCCTCCGTCAAGGCGGCGGTGTGGAGCGCGATCTTCATGCCCATCGTGATGTTCCTCGGCTCCATCGGCACGGGCATCGCCCTCTACCGGGGCGGGATCAACGTGACGCTCGGCGTGATCGGCTTCGGCACGCTCGCCGCGTTCGTATCCTACACCGCGAACTTCTTCGAGCCCATCCAGCAGCTCGCGGGCATTCTGGCCGAGCTGCAGAGCGCGCAGGCGAGCGCGGAGCGCGTGATCACGCTCATCGACACACCGTGCGAGATCGTTGACAAACCCGAGGTCGTCGAAAAATACGGCGACAGCTTCAACCCGAAGCGCGAGAACTGGGAGCCCATCGTGGGCGAGGTCGAGTTCCGGCACGTGGACTTCTCCTATAAGGAGGGGGAAACCGTTTTGAAGGACTTCAGCCTCGTCGTGAAGCCCGGCGAGAACGTCGCGCTCGTGGGCGAGACGGGCGCGGGCAAGAGTACCATCGTCAACCTCGTGTGCCGCTTCTACGAGCCCACCGCGGGCGAGGTGCTCATCGACGGCGCGGATTACCGCGAGCGCAGCCAGCTCTGGCTGCAGGAGCGTTTGGGCTACGTGCTCCAGACGCCGCACCTTTTCTCCGGCACGATCCGCGAGAACATCGCCTATGCGAAGAAGGACGCGACCGACGAGGAGGTGCGCGAGGCCGCAAGGCTGGTCCGCGCGGAGGAATTCATTCTCAATCAGGAAAAAGGGTACGACACCGAGGTCGGCGAGGGAGGCGCGCGCCTGTCCACGGGGCAGAAGCAGCTCATCTCCTTTGCCCGCGTCATTTTAGCCAACCCGCGCATCTTCGTGCTCGACGAGGCGACGAGCTCCGTCGACACCGAGACGGAGCAGCTCATCCAGGAGGCCATCACGAAGGTGCTCCGCGGCAGGACCAGCTTCATCGTCGCCCACAGGCTCTCCACGATCCGCAACGCCGATCGCATACTCGTCATCCGCGACGGCAGGGTCACCGAGCAGGGCACGCACCGGGAGCTCCTGCGCCTCAAGGGCTACTACTACAACCTCTACACCACGCAGTTCCGGGAGGAGGCCTCCGGCGCGATCCTGGACAGTTAATGTACTGAGAAACCTTTGTTGGGGGTATGCCGCAAATTGGCTGTGGCATACCCTTCGGCTTTTTGGTATGCTTGGAGCCGACAGACTTCGGAGGCCTTGCGGATGCTGAAAGAAATGAAATTCGATGACACCCTCTTATTCGTAGACGCGGCCGCAACTGCGAATTACCGCACCCCATATAACGAGCCGTGCGATTGCGCCGCCTGCGGAAATTACTTTCAGGCCGTGGAGTCGTGCAAATCGCTGCCTGCCTTCTTAAGAGAATTCGGAATTGATGCGGGCAGGCCGGAAGAGATCGCCTGGTGGGGAGAGGATGTTGCGTCGAAAACCCTTGAATACCATGTCTGGTATTCCGTATGCGGCGAAATGAAAGGCGCGGATATTTCGCGCGGGCTTCCTGACGCAATGATTGAAATAACCCGGCCCGGTAAAGAGGATGTGTTTCCCAATACCGACCGGGATGACCCGTATTTTTGGATTTCCTTCACCGTTCGATTGCCGTGGGTATCGAGCGAGGACATGGGGGAGCTATTCAAACCTGCTCCCCGAAGTACGCTGTGGAAAAAAATAAAAACGATGTTTTCCATACGCGCAAAATGAGCAGGCGCGGATACGCGGTCAAAGAGGAATGTGCGAGGAGGGACGCTGAGAGTATGGAGAACTACACAAAAACGGAATTGGCCGAGGCGCTCCGGGCGGTCTTATCAGTCATCCACAAATGCGAAAAAGCCAAGGAGAAGTTCCCCGATGGCACTTCCCACCACACGCTCCTCAACAACAGGCTAAAGGCGATGTATATTTCAAAAGCGCTGATCGAGGAGGCGCTTATCCGCGCGGAGTGAATCCGGATTCCGGAAATGTGCGGACCGGGACGCGTTGCCGCGCGATCATCACGGACATGGCTCCGGAATTTCCATTTGCGCGTTCACGGATGAAACGGCCCGAAAGGGTCTTTTTCATGCGCGTTTTTCGGCAAAGGTTACATGATTATTCCATTTATATTAACATTCCGCAAACAGACAGGGATATTCTACACATTGCGCGCAATATATGGTAGAATTATGTCGTATAGTTATAAATCACATTCCAATGCAACCAGAGGTAAACAAATGAAACGAGCGGCCGCCCTAACGCTGATATTCCTGATGCTAATGACGCTGCTTCCGGCGTCCGTGGCGACGGCGGCGACGGACATCGGTTCCGTCCGCGTGAGGCTGACCACCAACAACGCCACCTCCATCGTGATGAGCGTCACGGGCGAATACTTCATCAACGAAAACGGCAGGCCGTTTTCGGGCGGCAGCCTGACGCTACGCGCCGCAAACGGCGTCATCACCGCGACCCACTCGACCGAAGGGGAGCTGTTTTCCGGCAAATCCTTCTCGATCAAGCGCGCCAGAATGGACCCCTCCGCCGGCAGCATGTATTTCAACTCCAGGAGATATCTCGGCCATTTCAACGTCAAGCTGCTCTCGACGGGCTACATACAGATCGTCAACGAGGTTCCCCTCGCACACTATCTCTACGGCGTCGTCGCGTACGAGATGAACGACAATTATCCCATCGAGGCGCTCAAGGCGCAGTCCATCGCCGCCAAGAGCTACGTGCTCACGAGCGTGCTCGCCTCGCCCAACGCGGAATACCACATCGGAGACACCTCCTCCGACCAGGTGTACAAGGGCTTTAACTCAGCCTATAAGAACGTGATCGCCGCGGTCGACTCCACGTTAGACAAGGTCCTGACGGTCAACGGCAGCATCCTGTGCGCCTATTACAGCGCGTCCAACGGCGGGGAAACCAACCTTGTGACCTACGCGTGGCCCACGAAGAACGCCACCAACGCGGGCTTTGCGATCAGTATCGACGATTACGACAAGGCGAACGCCGCCGCGCTGTGCGAAACGGTGAAGCTGCCCATACAGTCCGCGGGCTCGATCTCGCAGGGCATGTACAACCTGCTGCTCGCCAAGGCGTACGCGGCGACGGGCGTGCAGCCCACGGGCATTTCCTCCATCAAGTCGGCGGAGATGCACACGCCCCGGTATTCCGGCGTTTCGCGCAACATGACGATGATGAGCGTCGTCATGGACGTCACGACGGACGGCGGCGGTTATTCGGACGTTACGGTCACCTTCAACACGGCGGAGCTTTATTCCTACGGCGCGGTCGCGAACGCCAATTTGCGCGTGTATTGGGGCGAATATGCTTCCGACGGCTCCGGCTACTATATCTACCACGCGCGCTGGGGTCACGGCGTCGGTTTAAGCCAGCGCGGCGCGCAGCAGAGGGCGGGTCAGGGGCAGAGCTATGTCGACATACTCGCCTTCTATTATCCCGGCGCGTCGCTCTCCTCCGTCGTCGTGCCCGTCGTCCCCGACCCGGTGAAGCCGAGCACGGTCGTGGGCATGAGCGCCATCGGCACGGGCAAAACGACCGCCGAGGTCAATTTACGCACGGGCGCAGGCACCGCGTACACGTCCCTCGGGATGCTCAAGAAGGGGGTTGCGCTTACCGTCTATGAGCTCGTCAACGGCTGGTACCATATCGCCGTGGACGGCACCACCTCCGAGGGCTGGGTGTACGCGAGCTATGTGAAGTTCACAGCCTCCGCCGCGCCCTCGCCCACGCCGAGCGCGCCGGCGGGCACAACGCCCGGCGCGTCCCCCACGCCGACGGGCACGGGGAATGCGGACATGCCCCCGGCCGCGTATTACGGCTATTGCACGGGCGAAGGGGTCAAATTCCGTTTGGGCCCCGCGACGACTTACGACATCATCAAGAGCGTTTCCAAGAACACACCCCTTGCGCTCATGGGCATCGTGAATTCCTCCTGGTATTACGCGTTCTGCGAGGGCGACTACGGCTATATCAGCGCGAGCTATGTGAAGATCACCGCCGAGGCGACGCCCGCGCCTCCGGTTACGCCGACGCCGACGCAAACGCCCGGGGATTCATCCTCGCCCTCTCCGTCGCCCGGCGCCATGCCGGGAGTTGTGCAGACGGGCATCATCACCGCCGGCGGCGTCAACCTCAGGCAGGGCTCGGACGTGTCGTTCCTCTCGCTCAAAAAGCTCGACAAGAACACGAGCGTCGTCATCCTGGGCATCTTCGGCGCGTGGTACCGCGTCCGGGCGGGAGAAACCGAGGGCTTCGTCCATGAGGATTATGTGAAAATCACGGGCACCGCGCCCGTAGACGACGGCTGGAGCACGCCCGTCAACGATTGCGGCGAAGGGGTCACCACGGGCCGCGTCTATTTGCGCGTCGGCCCGGGCACGGGTTACAAGGAGCTCAAGGTGCTCGCGAAGGGCGCGGAATTGAAGCTGTACGCTGTGAAGGACGGCTGGTATCAGGTGAAGCTCGCCGATGGCTCCGAGGGCTGGGTCAGCGGAAAATACGTATCCGTCAAGGTCGCGATTCCCGAAAAGAGCGGCGGCGCGGGCGACGGCGGCGGGAGCGACGTCGCGACCGGCACGGGCGTGACCACGGCCTCCGTGAATTTCCGCGAGGGGCCGAGCACTTCAAACAAGGTCATCACCCTTCTTTCCAAAGGGGTGACCGTGACGCTGTACGCGCTCAAGGATGGCTGGTACGGCGCGGAATACAACGGCAAAAAGGGCTATCTCTCCGCCAAATACGTCACCGTGACCGCGAAGGCTTCGAACGGCTCCGGCGATACCGGCGGCGGCGTCGTGCCCGAGGGGACGGGGGACACCGTCGCGGGCGGCCTCACGCTCGCCTCCGGCGCGTCCACCGCGAAGGTGAACTTCCGCACCAGGGCTACGTCCACGGGCAGCGCCGTCATAGATACCTTCGCCGCCAACACGCGCTTCTCCATCCTCGGAGAGTGCGGGGATTGGTATTATATCCTCTATAACGGAAAAACGGGCTTCGTCTATAAAGCGTATGCGAAGGTGACGGCCTCCGGCACGGCGGGCATTCCCAAGGTATCGGACACGCTCACGCTCATCGCGACCTCGACGACGGCCGAGGTCAACCTCAGGCAGGGGCGGGGGACGGACAGCGCGAAGATCAAAACGCTGCCTTCGAAGACCTCCGTCACCGTCTACCTCGTGCTCGACGGCTGGTGCCTCGTCGATGCGGGCGGCATCTACGGCTATGTGATCGACGATTACGTAAAGCTCTCCTGATAAAGCTCCTCCGGCGAAGCTCCCTCGGGGAGAAACGGGTATTGCAATTTGCCCTTCGCGTGTATAGAATACTTGCGGAGGGCATGTTTGTTTTATGGAGTTTCAATCGATCGACGTTTCTATGAAATCCATGGTGGAAAGCTATACGAAGCCGTGGAAGCTCAAGGGATCCGAGTATACTTTCACAAATCTCTTCATCTGGGGCGCAGAGGGTAAAATCAAGCTTGCCGAGGAAGACGGCGTTCTTTTTTTGCTGCTCGATTACGGCGAAGAAAACCGCTTCATGTTCGCGCCGCTTACGCGCGACCCCGCGGGCGATTACCGCCCGGCGCTCGACGCCGCCGCAGCCTACTGCCGCAATCGCGGCATAGAGCCCGTGTTCAAGGCGATCTCCGGCCCCATCCGGGACGCGTTCGCCCGGTGCGAGGGGTATTCTTTGACGGAGGACCGCGACAACTACGACTATGTCTACACCATGGAGGATCTGCGCGACCTCTCGGGCAAAAAGCTCCACGCGAAGCGGAACCACATCAACCAGTTCATGGCCCAGTACGGCGAGAGTTATGAGTATGTGCGCCTTAACCCCGACATGCTCGCGGAGTGCATGGCGCTTTACAACGAGTGGCTGCAGAAGAAGCCCCCCTCCGACCCGGACGCGCTGGGCGAGTATCTCGCGATCCGGGAGCTCATCACCCATATGGATGCGCTCGGCGTCATCGGCGCGGGCATCCGCATCCGCGGAAAGCTCGCCGCGTATACGCTGGGCGAGCGCATGGACGAGGAGATGGCCGTCGTCCACATCGAGAAGGCGGGCACCGACATACCGGGCCTTTTCACCGTCGTCAACAACCTCTTTGTCCGAAACGAGTTCGCCGGCATGAAGTACGTCAACCGCGAGGAGGACATGGGCCTCGAGGGTCTGCGCCGCGCGAAGCTCTCCTACAACCCCGTGATGCTCATTGAAAAATACGTCGGGAGGCCGCTGTGAGTCTCGTTTGCAGGCGCATTCAACCCGCGGAGTACGAAGCGGCGCGCGCGCTGTGGGATGTCGTTTTCCCCGAGGACGCCGCCGGGTTTTCGGCCTATTATTTTCGCGCGCGCACGGCGCCGGGAAACGTGCTCGCCGCCTTCGACGGGGAGAGCATGGTCGCCGCGCTGCACGCGGTGCCCTATCCGCTTCGCTTTCAAGGCGCAATCGCGCACTGCGCGATGATCGCGGGCGTCGCGACGCTGCCCGAATACCGCCGAAAAGGTATCGCGGGCGCGCTCATCCGCCGCGCGCACGAGGAACTGCGCGAAAGCGGCGCGGTCGCGGCCCTCTTAAAGCCCGACGTGGATTTTTATGCGCAGTTCGGCTATTTGCCGTTTTCCCGTCACGACGAATACGCGCTGAACGCTTCTCAGGCGATTCTATCGCCTGCAAAGCATTATCATGAGCCTGCGCCGGATGAAATGCTCGCGATCTACGACGCGTTTTCAAAGGAGTATGCGGGCATGATGGCGCGCACGCTCCGGGATATGGAGGCGTACCTCGAGGAGGCGCGGCTCCTGGGCTTCGCCGCCGCGCTCGGGGGCGCGTACGCGCTCTGCGGCGCGGACGGGGACGGCGTCTCCGTATCCGAGCTGGTCGGGGAGAACCCGCTTCCCCTCGTGTCGGCGCTTGCCTTGGAATACGGCGCGGTGCGCTTTCGCCTGCCCGCGGGGATGGGGTTGCCGGGGCTCGCGCCCGCCTCGCGCATGACGTTCTCCATGATTTGCCCGCTCGATGAAGCGCGGCTTCTCGCCATAGCGGGCGCCGGAGGCGTGGAGGCGCTCCTCTCCGGCGCGTCCGGCCAATGCCTGACGCTGGAATTTTGTTGAGAATGTGATATTTTGGGCACTTTGACCATTTTTGCTTGACGCGCCGGGGCGCATATACTATGATTTAGCAGAGTCGGCGGCTTGTCCGCCGGTTAAAACTACGAAACAGGAAGGTAACGAGTATGGAGCAGGGTTTCACGGAGGGAATTGCGGGATTTTTTGCAAGTAACGGAAGCATGATCATCATCGTCGTCATGATGGTGGTGCTCTTTGCGGTGATGATAATTCCCCAGCGCCGCCGGGATAAGAAAATCAAGGAAATGCTCGCCGCCATCAAGCCGGGCGACCGGATACGCACGATCGGCGGCATTTACGGGACCGTGACAAGCATCAAGGACGACATCGTCACCATCTCCGTCGGCCCCGATAAGGTGCGGCTCGTGTTCGCGCGCGGCGCGATCGCCAACGTCGAGGACTCGCCCGTCGAGAACACCATCGAGGACGGAGTCAAATAACAATTGACAATGGACAATTGACAATTGACAATCAGAAGTAACCAAAACGGCATCCGCTTGAAGGGCGGATGCCGCTTTTCAATATTAACCGATATCCGTCGGAGCCGGGGAAACATCTTATTGCGCGTCCTCCACGAAGCCGCGGGAGGACAGGTAGAGCCCCGCGACGACCTCGCGGCCGTTTTCATCGGCGACGGTGATCTGCCCGCTCATGCTGCCGTCCGCCGTCGTGCCGTCGGCGTATGTGAGCGAGAGGCGCGCCGTGAACGCGTAGGTCGCCCTGCCGTTTGAGCGGGAATATTCCGAAAAATCGAAGCCCGTCGGCACGCAGGAAACGCCCTTTTCATAAGCAAGCGCCTCATACTTGATGTTATCCCTGTTCAGGATCATGGCATTGAGCATCTTCTCGTTCGCGTACGCGGCGAAGCAGGAGAAGTATTCCTGCAGCGCGGCGGCCGCGAGCGTCCCCGTCTTGTCCCCTTCTGCGTCGGCGAGATCGCGTCTCCATTCGTCGTAGCGGCCCTGATAGTTCGAGGTGAAGTAGACCGTAAGAAAAGCTTCGCGGATATCGCTTATGGCGGCGGCTTCGCCGGGTATGACGGGCCTCGGCGTCGGCGTCCCCGGGACGATGCCCTGCGCGACGACCCAGTTGCCGGAATCCATGCGAAGGTAGTAAAGCGGCGTATCGGCTGTGATGACGGTGTTCGTCAGCTCCAGCGCGGGCCTGCCTTCATAGAGGGCGATATTGCACCAGCTCCACGGGATGTCGGGCGTCACGAGCGTCTGCGCGTACCGCGCGGCGACTTCCGGCCTGCCGCTTTCAAGGGTGAGCATTTCTGTAAGCGCGCCGTCCACCGGCTTAAGCACGTGGATTTCGGCGGAGCCGACGTCCCCCAGCACGAGCGCAAATTCGCTCAGCCCGTCCCCGTCGAGGTCGGCCGCGCCGAAATAGTAGCTCTGTTCCCGGGGGAATTCATAGACCTTGCACAGGGGTTCATCTGGCTTGTCGTGCGCGTAGACGGCGATGACGGCGAAGAAGCGCTCATCCTCGCCCTCTCCCTGCAAGGCGTGCAGGTATGCGATGTCGTCCGCCGCGCCCTTCCCGTCGATGTCGGCATAGTAGCCAAGCGGCCAGTAATACGCGCGCAGTTCCGCGGGAAGATCGATCGCGTCGCCGACGAGCGCGCGCACGCGGCGCTCCTGCTCCTCGGGCTCGATGACGTAAATCTGCTCCGGCGGGTATTTGCGCGTCCAGGCCACGCCGTCGAAGCTCAGTTCGTCATAGACGATGCCGCCGCCCTCCTCGGACTGATGGGGCCACGCGAGCTGCAGCACATACCCGCCGTCCCTCGCGCACAGGGCGCGAAGGCCCGTGCAGGAGCTCTGCCGGATGAGCAGCGGGACGCTTGTGAACTGGCTCAGGAGGGTTTCGTCGTACTCGTCCGAGCCCAGGTTCAGCGCCGCGAGGATTTCTAAAAACGCGCCGTCCTTCAGTGCCAGCACATGGGTGTCCGCCCAACCGCCGGAGTTGAGGTAATCGAGGTTGAGGATCAGTTCGTCCGTGCCGTCCCCGTCGAGATCCGCGCCCTGCACGCTCACGACGTATTTCATCGACGCGGCGGAGGCGAGGAAGCCGTATTCCACGGCGGGTTCGTCATTTCGTTCGAGCCGAATGGTATAACGCGTGTAGCCATCCTCCCGCCGGCGCTCTATGGTGAGGAGGTTGCCCTCGCGCGCGCCGTCGACCAGCATGCCGTAGAATTCCCCCTTCTCCCGCACCTCGGAGAGGTGGAGGATGCTCGCCCAACTCTGGAATACGCCCTCGACGCCCTCGGGGATGTTTTGGGCGCCCGGTTCTGCGGCGGGCGAGGATGGGGGCGTTACCGTCGCGGCGGGGCCTTCGCCCCGGTCGGGCGACGCCGCGGGATCGGGCGATTTCGCCGCGCCCAGCAGCGCGCCGCAACCCGCGAGCAGCAGCGCCAGCATAAGGGAGAGGGCGAGGGCCGGTACGGACGCTTTTTTATAGCGCGCGATGCCGACGAGCCTTTCCTTCAGGGCGCGCTTCTCCTCGCTCATCGTGGTCATCACGACGCCCGCCGGCAGGCGCTTGCCCGAGGCGAGCCCGAGGAGGGTATCCCCGTAGCGCCGCCTTTCCCCGGCGTCCAGCGGGGCGATCACCGCCTCGTCGCAGGCAAGCTCGCAGGCGCGGTTGATCTCCCTGCGGATGAGGAACGAGAGCGGGTTGAACCAGTGCAGCGAGAGCGCCGCCGCGGCGAACCATTTATAGAGGAGGTCCCGCCTCCGCGCGTGCGTCAGCTCGTGGAGGAGGATGTGCTCGAGCGCGCGCCGCATGCCGTTTTGCGCGTACGCAAGCTGCGGGATCACGATGCGGGGGGAGAACGGGCCAAGGAGCAAGGGGGTGCTGACATAGGGGCTGCAGAACAGGCCGACCTTCATATTCCCACGGAGCCGCTCGAACACCTCCAGATCGAGGGGATGCGGGCTGACGCAGGATTTTTCGACCTTGCGGGCAAAGCGCAGATAGGCTGCGGCGTACCAGAGAAAGCTTGCGGCCGCGCCCGCGAGCCACAGCGCCGTCTGATGCTCCGAAAGAAGCGCGAGCGGCGCGAAACCGGCCTCGGCGGGGGATACGATGACCTCCGCGCCCGTGCTTTCCTTCTCCGCGCCCGCGGGGAGCGTCGCCGCCGGCGTGAGGGCGGGCGCGAACATCCCCCCGGGTCGGTACAAGCCGCCCGGCTCCGCGGGGGAGGCTTCTCCGGGGGAGGCCGGAAGCTGCGCGCCCACTTCCGCGGCGGGCGCGGCGGAAAAGAGCAGGCCGGCCGCGCTGCCCTCGAAGGAGAGCGGCAGAACGAGCCGCAGCAGCACGATGAGCCACGCGTAATACTGCACGGCCTTGGGGATTCTGTTCTTCACGAGCGGCCGGAGCGCGAGGATGAGAAGCGCGAGCAAAGACCCGGAAACGCTCAGCGAAAGCGCCGTCAAAATCGCGTCACTCATCGCGCGGCCCCTCCTCGAATATCCTTCTCAGCTCGGCGATGTCCGCGTCGCTCAGTTTTTTCGAGGAAACGAGCGAGGCGACCAGGTTCTTGGCGCTGCCCTTATAGAGCTTGTCGATGAGCGCCTGCGTCGTATATTCGTTATACTCCTCGCGCGAGACAAGCGGGGTATAATAAAATACATCCCGCTTCGCCTGCGCGACCACGCCCTTCGCCTGCAGCCGGTAGAGCAGCGTTTTCGCGGTGGACCCGTCCCAGCCCGTTTTCTCGCAGATCGCCCTGCGGATTTCGGAAACGGGCAAAGCCGCCTTTGCCTCCCACAGCACGCGCATCACCTCGAGCTCGGCGTCTGCGATTCGTTCGGCCAGCCTGTTCATAAAACGCCTCCTTTGGACTACACCTGTAGCCTGATGATCAGAGATTACACCAGTAGTCTCGATTTGTCAAGCCCAAATTCGCGCGGACGGCGGATTTTTTCGCCGTTTTAAAGCGCGCCCGGCGTCCGCCGGATTGCGCTTTTTCTGTTTCTGAATATCTCTATATGCGTGCGCATACCTATAACCGACCGGGAGGGGGATGTACATGCGCAAGAGTAAATCTATGGAAGCGCCGAATATGTTCGCCGAGCTCCTGAAGGGCGCGGTGACGGCGTCTGCGGCGAGCCTGCTGCTCATCGTGCTCTACGCCGCTGCCATGTGGCAGCAATGGCTGGGCACGGAGAGCATCGGCATCGTCAACACGGGCATCAAGGTCGTTTCGGCGGCGGTCGCGGGAATCGTCGTCGCAAGGAGGTGCAGGGAGCGCGCCTGGCTGTACGGGGCGGCCGCGGGGCTGATCTACTCCGCGTTCGCGTTCGTGATCTTCTCCATTCTGTCGGACACGTTCGTGCTCTCGCTCGCGGTGCTGGCGGATTTCGGTATCGGCATACTCGCCGGGATGCTCAGCGCCATGATATTCAACGCCGTCAAATAAACCTGTTCACCTTTGTCGAATCATAGTATAATCGGTCTTGTGGAATCCGGCTTAATGCCGGAGGAAAGGGGCCGTTATGCTCGTTTACGAACGAAGGCGGGAAAAGCCGCCCCTCGAGGACGCCGAGAAGCTTGGAAAAGACCTCGGCGTTTCGGCGCGCACGGCGCAGCTTCTTCTCGCGCGCGGGCTTTCAAACGGCATAGAGGCCGAGGAATTCCTGCACCCCAACGAGGGGCAGCTCCTCGACCCCTTCCTGTTCGCCGAGATGGGCAAGGCCGTCGCCCGCATCGAGCGGGCGATTGCGAACGGCGAGCGCATCTGTATCTTCGGCGATTACGACGCGGACGGCGTCTGCGCGACCGCGATATTGATGCTCTATCTCCGCTCGAGGAACGCGGACGTTTTCTATATGATCCCCTCGCGGCACGACGAGGGCTACGGCATGAACATGGGCTCGGCCGACCAGCTCCTCGCCGCGGGCGCGAAGCTCGTCATCACGGTCGACAACGGCGTCAAGGCGGTGGACGAGCTCGCGCGCTGCTATGAACTGGGGATCGAGGCCATCGTCACCGACCATCACATCCCGGGGGAGAGGCTGCCCCGCTGCGAGGCGCTCATCTGCTCCGGCACGGATGAAAACTACCCCAACCGGCACATCTGCGGGGCGGGGCTCGCCTTCAAGCTGGTCGAGGCGCTCGGCGGGCGCAAGCGCGCCATGGAGTATATCTCGCTCGCGGGCATCGCGACCGTGGCGGACATCGTGCCTATTTTCGGCGAGAACCGGGTGTTTGCGGCGCTCGCCATGGAGGCGGTCGCGGCGCGGCGATGCCCCAAAGGGCTCGTCGCGCTTCTCGAAGCCTCGGGCAAATACCCGAAGAAGGTCACGGAGAGGACCTTCGGCTTCGTCATCGGCCCCCGGCTCAACGCGGCGGGCAGGATCGAGGAGGCGTCCCTCGCGGTGGACCTTCTCGTCGGGGCGGACGCAACGAAGCTCCGGCAGGCCGCGGAGCGCCTCAACGCGCTCAACGAGAAGCGGCGCGCGGAGGAGGCGGAAATCTGCGCCTCGGCCTCCGCCCTCATCGACGCGGACGATCTTTGCAACAAGCGCTCCGTCGTGCTCTACAACCCCGCGTGGAACCCGGGCGTGGTGGGCATCGCCGCGGGCAGGATCGCGGAGAGGTACTACAGGCCCACGCTGCTGCTCACGGGCGTGGGGGATTCGGTGGCGGGCTCGGCGCGCTCCATCCCCGGCTTCAACATACACGACGCGCTCCGGGCGTGCGAAGGGTATTTCACGCGCTTCGGGGGCCACGCGTTCGCCGCGGGCGTGACGCTGCCCGAGGAGAATATCGAGCCTTTCAAAGCGGCGCTTGAGGATTATATCCGCGCGCGCGTCCCGGAGGACGTGTTCATCCCGCGCGCGGAATACGACGACGAGGCGGAGTTTACGGGCGTCACGATGCGCCTCGCGCGCGAGATCGAGGCGTTCTCCCCCTTCGGGGAGGGGAACGAAAGGGTGGTGCTTCGCACGGACGGCGCCACCGTCAAAAGCATCCGCACCATGGGGGACGGGGGCCACCTCGCGCTCACGCTAAACAAGGCGGGGCAGTATATGAGCGCCGCCTATTTCCACGCGGGGAGCAGGTTCCGCGAGATCAACTCCATGGACGCGTGCGACGTGCTCTACACCCCCGCGGTCAACGATTTCAACGGGGAAAGCCTCCAGCTCGAGATCCGCGCGCTGCGCGCCGCGCCTCCGGGGGATATCCCCGCGTATCTCCTGCGCAACGCCGGGAAATTCGCTGATGCATTATCGAAGAATATTCTGTATAATAGTACCTGTGCCGATTTCCCTTTTTTTCGCGCGGACGACGGGCTGATCCTCGAAAGGGCGCGCGGCAGGGTATCCGGCCTTCTCGTGCTTTGCTTCACCCGGGCGGGCGCGGAGCGCTTTTTGCGCCTCGCGGAGAAGGAAGGCCTGTACGGGCGTATGGACATCACGTTTTCCGCCTGCGCGGGGGGCCCGCTTGCCGCAAACGCGGCGGTGCTCGCGCCCGTGTTCGGGGAAACGGACATGTCCCGGTATGAGGCCGTGGTCGTGTATGACACGCCCTTCCATCTGGGAAAAGCGCTTCCCTCCCTCGCGCCGAAGGCCGCGCTCCATTGCATGGAGCCCGTGCCGGGCGACGCGGACGAGCTGGCGCTTGCGCTTAAAACCGACCGCGCCGCGCTGGGCGAACTTTACCGGGCGCTCGCGCGCACGCGCGGCAGCTTCTACAACCGCGCTTCCATGGCGGAGGCGCTCTGCCGCGAGTCGGAAACAAGCGAGTGTGCGGCGGAATTCGCCATCCGCGTGTTCGAGGAACTCGGCTTCGTCGAAATCGCAGAGGACGGAGCGCGCCTAAAAAAGGGCGCGCCGGCGCGTTCGCTCGAGGAGAGCGCGGCATTCAGGGCGGTGAACTCCCTCGCGGAGGCGGGCGATCATCATATGCGCTTATATAAGGAGGCATTTTATGGATTTGGCGAGCACAATCCGCTCCATACCGGATTTCCCCAAGAAGGGGATTCTTTTTCGCGATGTGACCACGCTGATTAAAAACCCGGAAGCGTACCGCCAGCTCATCAGCGAGCTCGCGGACAGCGTGCGGGATATGGGGGTCGAGCTCGTCGTGGGTCCGGAGGCGCGCGGCTTCGTCATCGGCTCCGCGCTCGCCTATGCGCTGGGCGCGGGCTTCGTGCTCGCGCGCAAGCCCGGCAAGCTGCCCTATAAGACCATCCGGCACGAGTACGCGCTCGAGTACGGCACGGACTCTCTCGAGATCCATGTGGACTCCATAGAGCCCGGCCAGCGCGTGGTCGTGGTGGACGACCTTCTCGCGACGGGAGGCACGGCGCTCGCCACGATACGCCTCGTCGAGCAGGCGGGGGGAAAGGTCGTCGCCGCGCGCTTTGCCATAGAGCTTTCCGATCTCGGCGGCAGGGAAGTATTGAAGGATTACGATATAGCCGCCGCCGTCATATTCTGATGGGAAAGCACCGATTCGGATAGGTTCAGACAGATTGGATAGAAAGGAGGCGATTTCCATGGAAGCGCTGCAGAACGCCTGCGCCGCGCGATTTACGGACGCGGAGCTCCATTTGCTCGACAAGGCTATGGAGATCGCCCGCAAAGCGCACGAAAACCAGAAGCGAGAGTCCGGGGAGCCGTATATCACCCACCCCGTCGCCGTCGCGCTGATGCTCCTCGAGATGGGCATGGACCCCAACACCGTCATCGCGGGGCTTCTCCACGACGTGGTGGAGGATGGGGACGGTATCACCGTCGACATGCTGCGCGCGAGCTTCGGCGAGGACATCGCCGGGATGGTGGACGGCGCCACCAAGCTCACCAAAACCGGCAAGAGCGACCTTCTAAGCCAGGAGGAGGCGCAGGCGGAGAACCTTCGAAAGATGTTCCTCGCCATCGCCAAGGACGTGCGCGTGGTCATCATCAAATTGACCGACCGGCTGCACAACATGCGGACCCTCGAGTACTGCGCGGGCGAGAAGCAGTTGAGGAAGGCGCGCGAGACGCTCGAGGTGTACGCGCCGCTCGCGGACCGCTTCGGCATGGGCGCGATCAAGTGCGAGCTGGAGGACCTCTGTTTTCGGTATATCTGGCCGGAGGAATACAGGGAGCTCAAAGACCAGATCGGGCCGCAGCAGCGCGAGAGGATGCAGACGCTCGAGTCCGCCATCAACACCATCAAGGCGCAGCTCGCCGAGGTGGGCATCGAGGCGCAGATCAACGGCAGGCCGAAGCATCTTTACAGCATCTATAAAAAGGTCGAGCGGCAGAACCGGGAGCTTTCCGAAATATACGACCTCATCGCCGTGCGCGTCATCGTCAACACCATCAACGACTGTTACGCGGCGCTGGGCGTCATACACGCCATCTGGCGGCCGGTGCCCGGCCGCTTTAAAGACTATATCGCGATGCCCAAAACGAACATGTACCGCTCCCTGCATACGACCCTCTTCTCGGAGACGGGCATGCCCTTCGAGGTGCAGATACGTACCTTCGAGATGCACAGGACGAGCGAGTACGGCATCGCCGCGCACTGGATGTACAAGGAGGGCCGCGCCGAGCAGGACGAACTCGACAGCAAGCTCGCGTGGCTGCGCGAGGCGCTCGAACTGGAAAACTACGCCGACAACACGCGCGAGTTCGTCGAGAACATCCGCAAGGACTTTTTCAGCGATTACGTCTATGTGCTCACTCCGCGCGGGCAGATCATCGACCTCGTGGCGGGCTCGATCCCGCTCGATTTCGCCTACCGCATCCATTCCAACGTGGGCAACCACGCCCAGCACGCCAAGGTCAACGGCGCGATCGTCCGGCTCGACTACAAGCTGAAGAACAACGACGTCGTCGAGATCGTCACCGCGCCGAACGCGACGCCCAGCCGGGACTGGCTCAAGATCGTCAAAACCCAGCAGGCGAAGGCGAAGATCCGCCAGTGGTTCAAGAAGGCCAACCGCGAGGAGAACGTCGCGCGCGGCAAGGAAATGCTTTCCGACGCGGCGAAGCGGCAGGGCAGGCAACTGAGCGAACTCACCAAGAAGGAGTATTGCGAGGACCTGCTGCGCCGCTTCAACATGTCCGATTTAGACGACGTGTACGCCGCCATCGGCTACGGGGGCATCAGCACGGGGCAGGTGCTGCACAAGCTCATGGAGCAGCTCAGGCGGGAAGAGCGCGCGGCGCAGCTCGTCGCCAAGCTCGAGCAGAAGGAGGAGCAGCGCGTCGCCGACGCGGTGCGCAACCACGGCGTCATCATCAAGGGCGAGCCCAACATGTCCGTGCGCTTCGCGCACTGCTGCAGCCCGCTGCCGGGCGACCCGATCATCGGCTATATCACGCGCGGGCGCGGCGTCTCCGTCCACAGGCGGGACTGCCCCAACGTCTCCGACCTGATGCTCAGCCGTGAGCGCATGATCGAGGCCGAGTGGGCGAGCACCGAGAAGGCCGCCTACCCCGTCAACATCCAGATCATGGCGGACGAGCGCGCAGGGCTTCTCATGGAAATTTCCCAGCAACTCGTCAACCTCAACATCAGCATACAGACCATGACCGCGCGCACGAACGACAACACCGTCAGCGTTCAGATGAGCTTCAACGTGACGGGCACCGACCAGCTCAACAACATCATGAAGGGCATGCGCAAGGTGCGCGGCGTGCGCGAGGCATACAGGCTCAATGTTTAATCCGGAGGGCATCATAGGATGAGGGCGGTCGTCCAGCGCGTGAGCCGCGCGAAGGTCACAATCGAAAACGAAATCCGCGGCGAGATCGGCCGCGGGTACATGGTTCTTCTCGGCATCGAGGAGAACGATAAGGAGGCGGACCTCGAATACATCTGCGACAAGCTCACGGGCCTTCGCGTGTTCGAGGACGAGGCGGGCAAGATGAACCTCGCAATTACGGACGCGGGCGGGAGCATACTGCTCATCTCCCAGTTCACGCTTTACGGCGACGCGAGGAAGGGCCGCCGGCCGGGCTTCATCCGCGCGGCGCGTCCCGAGAAGGCCATCCCCCTCTACGAGGCCGCCATCGCGAGGCTGAGAGAGAGCGTGCCCGTCGCGTGCGGCGAGTTCGGGGCGGACATGCAGGTGGAGCTCGTCAACGACGGCCCCGTGACGATCCTCCTCGACAGCGAAAGGAATTTCTAAATGCAGCTTGTTTCCCTGATCACAGGTCCCGTCGAGGTCAACACCTACATCCTCTTTGGCAAAAACGAAGGGGAGTGCCTCGTCGTCGACCCGTCCGATACCGGCATGGTCGTCGCGGAACTGGATAAGCGCGCGCTCGCGCCCACGCACATCCTCCTGACGCACGGGCATTTCGACCACATCCTCTCCGTCGCCGACCTCAAGGAGAAATACGGCGCGAAGGTCGCCATACACGAATCGGACGCGGACATGCTCACAAACAACAAAAAGAGCCTCAACGCGCTCATGGGCGTAAAGCCCTGCGCGCCGGACATCCTCCTCAAGGGCGGAGAGACCCTCTCCTGCGCCGGCTTCGAGGTGAAGACGCTGCACACGCCCGGCCACTCGAAGGGCTCCGTCTGCTATGTGCTCGAAGAAGAAAGGATCGTCTTTTCGGGCGACACGCTCTTCCGCCTCACGGTGGGGCGCACCGACCTTCCCGGCGGCAGCGCGAACGAGCTGTACGAATCCATCGCCAACGGGCTTTTCCGGCTCGAGGGGGAATTCGACGTGTATCCCGGCCATATGGACAAGACCACGCTCGAGTATGAGCGCCAGAGGAACCCCTTCGTGAACCGGTGGAGCCCCGATACATGGTGAGGCTCCACACAAGCCATCCGCAATATCAAAACGACATATCCGACGAGCTGCGCCTCTTCATCGGCCGGGAGGAAATCGTCCCCTCCGACAGGGAGGACGCGGACGTTTCGGTCGTCCTCGAAGAGGAGGGCGGCCTTTGGCATGCCCGCGCTTTCGCGAGCCTGCGCGGCGAGCGCGCGGAATACGCGCTCACGCGCCCCGCGGCGGGGGGGAGCCTTCTTGAAGTGAAGCGCCATGAGAAGCGCGCCATGAAGATCGCCGCCTTCCGCGCGCTGCGCGAAATCTATGGCTTCACGCCCCCGTGGGGGTCGCTGACAGGCATCCGCCCGACGCGGCTCCTGCGCGAGCTGACCGAGCGGGAGGGAGAAGCGGAAGCCCTTCGCACGATGGCGGAGGATTTCGACGTGTCGGGGGAGAAGCTCGCCCTCGCGCGCGGCATCGCCGCCGTGCAGGCGCCCATCCTTTCCGGCCTCGACGATTCGCAGGCGGACGTGTATATCAACATCCCCTTCTGCCTCTCAAAATGCCTCTATTGCTCCTTCCCCTCGAAGGTGCGCACAAAGGCGGACGATATGGATGGCTATCTCTCCTCTTTGGAGCGGGACATCGCGCTCGGCGCGGCGATGCTTGGCGACTCGGGACGGAGCGTGCGCGCCGCCTATGTCGGCGGCGGCACGCCGACCGCGCTCACGGCGGACGAGCTTTCGCGCATGCTCGAGGCCGCGCTTTCGCATTATAAAAGCCTTGGGCGGGAGATCACCCTCGAGGCCGGGCGGCCCGACACCATCACGCGGGAGAAGCTCGCCGTCATGCGGCGCTTCGGCGTCACGCGCGTCTCCGTCAACCCGCAGAGCATGAACGAAAGGACGCTCGCCCTCATCGGCCGCAACCATACGCCGGAGGACGCGGAGCGCGCGTTTTACTTGGCGCGCGAGGCGGGGTTCGACAACATCAACATGGATGTGATCGCGGGCCTTCCGGGCGAGAGCGCGGGGGACATGGAAGCGACGCTGGAGCGGATCGGCCGCCTTTGTCCCGAAAGCCTCACCGTGCACACGCTCGCGTTGAAGCGCGCCTCGCGCCTCGTGACGGAGGGCGGGGAATTCCATCTGCCGGAAGCTTCCGAGGCGGAGGTCATGGTCCGCCTCGGCGCCGAGGCGGCGCAGAGCATGGGGATGCGGCCGTATTACATGTACCGCCAGAAATTCATGAGCGGCAACCTCGAGAACGTGGGGTATGCGAGACCTGAATACGAGTGCGTCTACAACGTGGACATGATGGAGGACGCGGCCTCCATCGTGGCGCACGGCGCGGGCGGCATGACCAAGCGCGTATACGACGCGGAGCGCCGCGTGGAGCGCGTGCCCGCCCCCAAGGACATCGAAACGTACGCCGCCAAGGTCGAAGCCCTGGCGGCGGAGAAGCGCAAGCTTTTTCTTTAATTCCGGTTCATTAATCTCAAAAACCCCAGCTCATCCACAGCCGGTCAGTTCGAAGCCCTTCCGGCGCGGTAGGCCTCCATCACGCAGGATTGATGGCGCGAGCACTCCGCGCTGGTTTCGTGCACCTTGGAGTGGTAGAGGTGGATGCAGAAATGCCCGTTGAACCCGTCGCCCGGCGTGGGGTCGACCATGTGCGGCATGGTATGCATGGAGGCCGCGACGGTCTTGCCGTTGTACGTTACCCAGATGGGTCGCCTGTTCCACGAATACCCCTCTAGGCTCTTCATGATCTTCGCGTCGTAGGCGGTGCATGGCTCTGAATCCGCGTGGTACCAGCCGCCGAAGCGCCGCGCGCGGAAGGATTTACCCGTGCGCACGTCCGTCACCGTGAAGCGCGAACCCTTGGCGAGCCATTCGGCGCCGCCCTTGAACCAGTCGAGCAGCACCACGGTGCCTTTTAGCTTATAGAAGTCCGCGTTCGCCTTTTCGACCTTGTTGGAGGAATCGTAGATGGAATCGAGCGTCACCGTGCCCGCCACGCCGTCCGCTGCGAGCCCCAGCGCCTGCTGGTATTCCTTGACGGCGTCCCGCGTGGCCGTGTCGAATATGCTCGTAATGTCGCTCTTCTTTGTGAGGAACCCGCGGTCGTAGAGCGCCTGCTGGAGCTTTTTGACCTCCTCGCCCTGCATGCCCTGCTTGAGCATGCCCGCGCCCGCCACGGTCGAGGTCGATATCGTGAGCTGCGTCCTGTGGACGTAGCCCGCGTAGGTATCCACCACCGTGTAATACCATTCGCCCAAGAGCGCCTTGACCTTCACGCCCCGGCCCGCGCTGAGCGTCATGACGACGTATGAATTCTCGGAAGGGCCTCCGCGAAGCGCCGTGCCGTCCGATTTGACATAAGCCCCGCGACTGCCCGTGGAGTTGACGAACAGGTAATCCTTGCGGATATAGCCCACTGCGTTGCCGAGGTACATCACCTTATACCAGTTGCCGTCCTCGCCCAGCACCTCGACCTCCTGCCCGCAGTTCAACTCCGCGAGCACGTCCGCGTCGGTGTCGGGCGCGGCGCGCAGCTTCACGCCGTCCGCCGTAACCTGGCCCTTATCGGCCTCCTTGGCGAAGGATTTCACCTGCGTCACGGGGGAAAGGAGAGTCAGGCACGCGAGCATCAGCGCCAACAAGATTCGGATCCACGGCTTTGCCTTCAAATTACGTTCGCCTCCCTGATCAGCGCGCCGAGGCGCGCGAGATCGTCCTTCATGATCGGGACGAGCGACCGATCGTAGATGCCGCTCGCCGGGTGGTACAGCGGAAAGAGAGTATAGCCCTCGCCGCCGATTTCTATAAGCATCGCCCTGCCGTGCGCCTCGCCGACGGCCGGCGGCTTCATGCCGCACAGCTTCATTACCGCGCCAAGCGGCGTGTTGCCGAGCGTCGCGATGAAGCGCGGGGCGACGAGCGCGATTTCAGCGTTCAGCAGGGGGAGGGCCACCTCGACCTCGCCTCGCAGCGGCGTCCTGTTGGAGACGCTGCGGGCTTTGAGCTTCATCGGCCGGAACTTGACCGCGTTGGTCACGAACACCCGTTCGCGCGCGATCCCCGCGAGAGAGAGCATCTCGTCGAGCTGCTTTCCCGCCTTTCCCACGAAAGGGCGGCCGGATTCGGCCTCCTCGCGCCCGGGCGCCTCGCCGATGAGCATCAGCATGGGCTTGTCCGGCCCCTCGCCGAAGACCGGGCTGGCGTAATCGCCCGCGTTTTTCGTGCCCCGCAGCGCGGCGATGCGTTCCCTTTCCGCCTGATAGAGCGAGGCGAGCGCGCTCATCCCGCGCCCTCGGGGCTTTGCGTGGGCGACGCCTCGGGCGCCTCGGGCGACGCCGAGGGCTCCGCCGTGGCGGCAGGGGGATTCGCCGCGTAGATCGCCTCGTAGTTGTATTTGAGCCGCTCGTAATAGGTCCGCACGGAAAGGCTGTTGCCCGCGTCAAGGTAGTCCTCGAGGGTTGAGACGCCGGTTTCAAGCGTGCTCCTGTCGGTGTACGAGAGGTTCTGCGCGGCGGCGAGGTATGCCCGCACCTCGGCGATCAACTCGCGCGAGAGCGCGACGATATCTTCGTTCGGGTCGGCGAGCCCGCCTCCGCCCCATGCGGGCGCATGGACGGAGCAGCCCGCGGATTCCGCGTACTGCATGTATTCCGCGGCGGTGAGGTTGGTAAACACCGCGTTGGGCAGGTATTTGAACAGGATCGCCTGGTCGTAGCGCCCGAGCAGGCTGCCGGGGCGCACGAGCACGAGGTCGGTGTAGACGATCTGGCCCGCGGGGCAGTAGGCCGTGGCGGGCTGGCCGGAGGCGCTGCAGACGCCCGCGAGCACGTGCATGTCGCAGGGGTCCGTCGGCGCGCTGTCCGCGTCGAACCACTCCGTGACGGGCGTATGCCCGTTGGGGTCGGCCGTACAGGCTTCCGTCGCAAGCTTTCCCGAAACCGTGCATACCGTGCGCATCACAAGGCCTAGCTCCACCGGGGAGCGGTCGATGATGAGCTTGTCGGGCCGTCCCGCGAGGATCTTTTCCATGAAGGCTTTCCAGATTGGCGCCGCGACCTTGCCGCCGGAGGAGCCGCTTTTGAGTTTGACGGAATAATCGTCGTCGCCCACCCAGACGACGGCGGTGTAATAGCCCGTCATCCCCGCGAAGTAGGCGCTCCGGTATTCGTTGTTGGTGCCCGTCTTCCCGGCGACGGTGATGCCGTCTATCCTGGCGCGCGTGCCCGTGCCGCTTTGCACGGCGTTCGTGAGCATGTCGACGAGCATATAGGCTGTCGTCGGCTGGAAAACCTGGCGCGTCGCCTGATTGGCGTGGCCGTCGAGTATGACCTTGCCGTTGCCGTCCACGACGCGCGTGTAGGCGATGGGCTCGAGGTAGGTGCCGGCGTTGGCGATGGTCGCGTAGGCCGCCGCCATCTCGATGGGGGTGATGCCCGTCGTGCCCAGCGCGAGGCCGGAGCCCGTCGCCTTCACGCGGGAGGCGTCCACGCCGAGGTTGATGAGGTATTTCGCCGCGATTTCAGGCGTCACAACCTCCATGAGCGTGCGCGCCGCCGCGACGTTGAGCGAGGAGACGATCGCCCGCCGCATGGTGACAAGGCCGATATAATCGTCGTCCCCGATGTCGGGATAGCCCGTTTCGGTATTCCATCCCTGGATCGCCTGGGGGATGTTCGCGATGACGGAGGCGGGCGACATGCCCATCTCGAGCGCGGGCCCGTATACGGTCAGGGGCTTGATGCTGGAGCCGACCTCCATCTGCGTGCTCTGGTACGCCCTGTTGAAGCCCTTGCGGATCGTGGGCTCCGTGCGCCCGCCGATGACGGCGCGAAGCTCGCCCGTGCTCTGGTCGATCACGACCGCCGCCGCCTGCGGCTGTATCACCTCCGTGTCGCCCGTGACGAGCGTGGAAGAGCCGTTGGCGAGGGCAGGGTAATCCTCCCAGGTGGCGAGCGTTTCCTGCACCGCGGACTGTATGTCGGGGTCGATGCACAGGTAGATCCGATACCCGCCGCGCGAAAGCTCGTTCTCGATCGTCTCGCGGTTGGCGGAAGTGTCGAGCATGCCGCGCTGCAGGAGAATGTCCGAGCAGATCTGGCGCGTGGCGTATTCGATGTAGTAGAGGTTCCGGTAGGTCGTGTCGACGCGCTGCGAGGTTTTTTGGATATACACCGTGTCGGCGAGCGCGGCGTCCCGCTGCTCGCGGGAGATCAGCCCCGCGCCGTACATGCGGCTGATGACCTTGTCTGTGCGCGCGTTCGTGATGTCCATTTTGTTTTTGCCCGCGTTTTCGCCGGTCGCGTATTTGCGATCGTACGTGTTCTTGCGCGGGTCGGTGGTGTTTGGGCTCTGTATCATGCCCGCGAGCATCGCGCACTCGCGTATGGTGAGCTGCGAGAGGTCCTTGCCGAAGTAATCCTTGGCGGCGGCCTTCACGCCGTAGTTCGACTGGCCGAGGTACACGTCGTTGAGGTAGGCTTCGAGGACGTCGTCCTTCTCGAGCGTTTTTTCGATTTCGATGGCGAGGTACGCCTCCTGTATTTTGCGCCGGTAGGAGACCTCGCTCGTGAGCAGCTTGTTCTTGACCAGTTGCTGCGTGAGGGTGCTGCCGCCCGCGTCGCTCGAGGCGGAGAGGGAGCCCACCACGGCCGCGAAGAGCCGCTTGTAGTCGACGCCGTTGTGCTTGTAGAAACGCACGTCCTCTATGGCGATGACGGCGTTGACGAGCATGTCGGGGATTTCGTCGATGTTCGCCCAGTCGCGGTATTCGAGGCCGGCGAAGGTCGAGATCAACTCGCCGTTCATATCGTAGATATAAGACGTGCGGTCGCTCTTTGTGAGAAGGGAGGTGTCCAGTTCCGGCGTGGTGTCGATATACGCCTTGGCGACGCCGAGCACGAGCCCCATGCCCGCGCAGCCCAGCAGGAGCACAGCGGCAAAGAGAAATTTGCACGTCGTGAACACCACGGCGAGCGGGAACGGGCGCGGCGTGTCGCGCTCGATAAAAAGCTCCTCCTCGCGCACCTGCGCGCCGCGGTGCATCGGCGCGAGAGAAAAGGCGTTTTTCAGCCGGTCCGCGAGCTTTCGATAGGTTGCAATCAGCTTTTCTTTCATGTCGCCGCCTTTATAATCATCCAAGCGTATTATATCACATGCAAAACGCGATGCTCAATAAGGCGGACGCGCGCATATACTTTAATTAACATCGGCGACATATTTCGGGAGGCTGTATGGAAGGGGAAATCATCTGCCGCAGACGCACGCCCGCGCGCAAAAAAATCTTCGTTTCGCTGACGGTCCTGCTGGTCCTCGCGGCGGTCGCCGCCGTGTGGCTAAACGCCGGCATGCACAAGGCCATGGAGGCGCTCGCCGTGGCGCGCGTGAAATCCGTGACGGCGCGCGCGATGAACCAGGCGATACTCGACTATCTCGGCGAGAGCTCCGACGGGGCTCCCGTCATCCACGTGCGCGAGACGGGGGAGAGGGTCTATCTGCTCGAAACGGATGCGTACCGGATGAACACGCTGGCCGCCGAATGCGCGCAGGCGGCGCAGGACCTCATCGCGCAGATGGGGGAGCAGGGGGTCAGCATCCCTCTGGGCACGATCACGGGGATTCCCTTCTTCGCGGGGCACGGGCCGAAAATCCGCGTGACCTTCACGCCCGCGGGAAGCGTGCAGAGCGCGTTCGACACGGAGTTCACCTCCTCCGGCATCAACCAGACGCTCTACCGCGTGAAGCTCAAGCTGACCGCGTCGGTGCAGATCGTCATGCCGGGGATTTATCAGGCGGTCAGCGTCACCTCGGAGGCCGCCATTGCGGAGAGCGTCATCGTGGGCGAGGTGCCGCAGGTGTATACCGACGTCGCGAACACGGACGATATGCTCAACCTCATCCCCACGGAAGTGCCGTAGGCTTCGTCTTTGCTGAAGTAACAATTTTGCCATACAATTCGCGCCGCGCCTGTGGTATCATGTTCGTATGAAAAGACTGGCCGCGGCAATGCTCATCCTCGTCCTTTCGGCGCTGCTCTCCGCCGCGCTGGCGGAGCCTTCCGCCGCGCCCTCCGCGGCGCCTTCCCCCGGCGCGGGGTCGGCGGGGCTGATCGCATTCAATTCCAAGGGAGAAACGGTCGTGCGCATCCAGATACGGCTGCGCGAGCTTGGCTATTTCAACTATAAGCCCACGGGCAATTTTCAGAGCATGACCGTCGAGGCGACGAAGAAATTCCAAAGGAAGCAGACCGACGCGAACGGGCTTCCCATCATCGCCGACGGCACGGTGGGGGCGCAGTCCATGGAGTTCCTCTTCCGGCACGACGCCGCCCGCGCGGACATCGACGCCGTAATCCCCATCGGCGCGGCTCTCTCGGGCACGCCGGGCGCGAAGGGCGAGCTCGTGGACTGGGGCGAGGTCAAAACCCTCCTCGAAACGGGAAAATCCTACCTTGTGCGCGATTTCAACACCGGCGCGACATGGCGGATGACTTATACCGGCGGCGAAAATCACGCCGAGGTGGAATGCACCTCGGCGGAAGACGCCTATTCTTACCGGAAAGCCTTCGGCGACGCGTTCAACTATTCCAAGCGCCCCGTGCTGATCGAGATCGGCGGCAGGCTCGTCGCGGCGTCGCTGCAGGGCTTTCCGCACGGGGAGGACGCGATCTCCGGCAACGACATGGCAGGCCACGCCTGCATGTTCTTCAACGGCAGCCTCTCGCACGTGGGCGGCTTCCCCGACGTGGAGCACCAAGCGCTCGTCTACAAGGCTTCCGGCCGCTCCTGATCCCTTCCGCCTCCCTCGAGCCGCGTCCGCATGGCGGCGAGTATGCGCCCCTCGAGGCGGGAAACCTGCACCTGCGAGATGCCAAGGGCCGCGGCGGTCTCGCTCTGCGTCTTGTCCATGAAGTAGCGCATCACGATGATGGTCCTCTCCCGCGGCGCGAGCTCCGAAAGGAGCTCTTTTAGTATCACGCGGTCGAGCGCGCCGGAAAGCTCCTCCTCCTGCATGGGGACGACGTCCATCACGAGCGCGTCGGAATCCGCGCCGTAGGCAGGCTCGTAGATGGAAACGCAGGGGCGCGCGGCCTCGAGGGCGCGCGCGAGCTCCTCGGGCTCGACCCCGAGCGCCTGCGCGATCTCCATCACGCCGGGCTCCCGCCCAAGCTGCGTCAAAAGGATTTCCCGCACCGACGACGCCCGGATGGAGAGCTCGCGAAGCGAGCGGCTCACCTTGATCATGCCGTCGTCCCGAAGGAAGCGCTTGATTTCGCCCGCGATCATCGGCACGGCGTAGGTCGAAAAGCGCACCTCGAAATTGCAGTCGAAGTTTTTGATCGCCTTCACGAGCCCCATGCAGCCGATCTGGAACAGGTCGTCGTACTCGCAACCCTTCCCGAGGAAGCGCCTGACGATGGATTTGACCAGCGCGGTGTTGCAGACGACGAGCTTTTCCTGCGCCTCCTCCGAGCCTTCCTGCGCGAGGGCGATCAGCGCGAGCGTTTCCTCGTGAGAGAGCGGTTCCCGCTCATCCATTGTCCCTCACCGCCGATATGCGCTTCTTCATGGAAACGGTCGTGCCGCAGCCGGGCACGGAGCGGACCTTCACCTCGTCCATGAACGCCTGCATCACGGAGAAGCCCATGCCGGAGCGCTCCAGCTCGGGCGCGCTCGTGTAGAAGGGCTGCATCGCGAGCGCGATGTCCTCGATGCCCCGGCCGGTGTCGATTATGTCAACGGCGAAAACGTCGCCCTCGATCGCGCAGTTCATCGTGACCGTGCCGCCCCGCCCGCCGTAGCCGTGTATGATGGCGTTGGTCACGGCCTCGCTCACGGCGGTGCGGATATCCGTCAGTTCCTCGATGGTGGGGTTGAGCTGCGCCGCGAAGGCCGCGGCGAGCGTCCTCGAAAGGGATTCGTTCTGCGAAATGGCGGAAAAGCTCACGCTCATCATGTTTTTCATATACCGATACCTCCCTGCGCATCCCTTCGTTCGCACAGCGCGTAGACGCCCGCCATGCGCAATATCCTGTCCACGTGTTTGTTCGCGCCGCGAAGCGCCATGGACCCGCCCCGCTTCGAGAGCGTCCTGTAGCGCCCGAGTATGACCCCGAGGCCGGAGCTGTCCATGAAGCTCACGCCGCGCAGGTCGAGCTCCAGCTCTTTGATGGCGGGATCGGCGATGAGCGCGTCGAGCGCCCTGCGCGTTTCGGCCGCGCAGTGATGATCCAGTTCGCCGGTGAGCCGCGCGACGGCGTACGGCCCGGCAGTCTCAGAGCGTATCTGCATGTTCGCCTCCTGTATAGGATTAACAAGATCTATTTCCCCGGGCGAATTTCGCATCCTGCGTATTATTCCCGCTATTACTGCCATATATACACGACTTTTGCCGAACATGAAAAAAGAGCGGGAATATTTCCCGCCCTTTGAGCGTATGTATTGGTTTACGCTTTGCTTTTGCGCCTCCCGAACGCCTTCACGAGCTCATACCACAGCGCGGAGGCGGCGCCGAGGCCGAAAGCCGTGAAGAACTGCGCCGCGCTGAGGGGCGCGAGCTTGAGAAGGCCGGCGAGCGGCGTGTAGAGGGAGACGAGGAGCAGCGCGAGCGTGCCGAGCGTCACCGCCCGCATGACCCCGTCGCGGGCGAGGCGCAGAGCGCTCACATAGAACGGGTCCCTCTCCGAGGCGTTCACCTGCACGAGCAGCACGTTGGCCGCCATGATGGCGGTGAGCCCCATCGCACGCGCGGCGGGGGCCGCGCCCGGGTCGCCGCCAAGCGTCAGGAAGTACGCGCCGAAGGACGCCGCGAAGATCACGAGCCCCTGCAGGAAGCTCTTGACCATCACGCCCGGCGTGAGGAGCTTTTCATGCGGATCGCGCGGCGGGCGCGCCATCACGTCCCTCTCCGCGGGCTGCCGCTCGAGCGCCACGGAGCAGGTCGGGTCGATGACGAGCTCCAACAGCGCTACGTGGAGGGGGAGGAGGAAGAGCGCGCCGGGCGCGATGCCGAAAATGGGCCCCAGGAGCGACGAGAGCGCGATGGGGATGTGGATGGCGAACACGTAGCCCACTGCTTTGCGGATGTTCTCGTAGATGCGCCTGCCGTCGCGGATGGTCTCCACGATGGTCGCGAAGTTGTCGTCCATGAGGATGAGGTCCGCGGCCTCGCGGGAGACCTCGCTGCCGCGCTTGCCCATGGCGATGCCGATGTCCGCGTATTTGAGCGCGGGCGCGTCGTTGACGCCGTCCCCCGTCATGGCGACGATCTCGCCGTTTTCGCGCAGCGCCTGGACGATGCGCATCTTGTGCGCGGGGATGACGCGCGAGAAGATCGAAACGGTCCGCACCGCCTCGCGCAGCGCCTCGTCGTCCATCTCATCGAGCATCGCCCCCGTAAGGATGCTTTCGCAATCCCGCATTCCTACGGCTTTTGCGACGGAGGCCGCGGTGACGCCGTCATCCCCCGTGATCATGACAACGCGCACGCCCGCGCGGTAGCAGGTTTCGATGTTCTCGCGCACGCCCTCGCGCGGCGGGTCGGCGAGGCCGATGAGGCCGAGCAGCCGCAGGCTGCACCCCGTGATGTGCGCGGGAATTTCCGCCTCATGGGAGAGCTTCTGCACGCCGACGGCGATCACGCGAAGGCCGCGCTTCGCGAAGCCCTCCGCGGCCGCGCGCGCGGCCACAGCTTCCTCCCCGGGGAGGGCGCACAGGGGCAGCAGCGATTCGGGCGAGCCCTTGGCGGCGACGACCAGCTCCCCGTCGTGCTTCCAGACATGCCCCATCATCTTAAGCTCGTTGGTGAAGGCATACTCGAAAAGGAGCTCCCCGCTAAAGAGATGGCCGCGGTCCACGCCCCGCAGGTCGCAGTATTCGATCATGGCGGTCTCCATGGGGTCGTACGTCTCCACTTCGCAACCGAGCCCCATCGTCTCGACAAGCTCCGCGTCGTCGCCCGAGGCGCTCCAGGTTTCCGCCACGCGCATGCGGTTCATCGTGATGGTGCCGGTCTTATCGACGCACAGCACGCTCACCGCGCCGAGCGTCTCCACCGAGGGCAGCCGCCGCACGAGGGAGTTTTTTCGCGCGAGCCGCCAGGCCCCCATCGAGAGGAACACCGCGAGGATGACCGGAAATTCCTCCGGGATCATCGCCATCGCGAGCGTGATGCCCGCGAGTATGCTCGCGATCAGCCGGGCGCCGGTCTCCTCGCCGTTGAGGTTGAACCACGTCGCGACGCCGACGAATAGGAAGAGCGCGGCGGCGATGACGGCGCAGGTTTTGACGAGCTTCGCGGTCTGCTTCTCAAGCGGCGTTGGACGGTCCGGCGCGGAGGCCACGTCCGCGCCGATCTTGCCGTACTCCGTAACTGCGCCGGTCGCCTCGACGAACACCGCCGCCGTGCCCTGCGTGACGAGCGTGCCCGCGTAGCAGGTGTCGTCCCTCCAGTATCCGCCCGCGTCCGCGCCGGGCTCATAAGGGCGCTTCCACACGCCCGCGGACTCGCCCGTAAGGGAGCTTTCGTCCACGCAAAGGTCGCTGCAGCGCAGCACCTTCCCGTCCGCCGGGATCTTCACGCCCTCCTTCAGGAACATCACGTCCCCCGGCACGAGCTCCGCGCTGTTGATCACGGTTTCGCTCCCGTCGCGCAGCACCGCGATGCGCGGGGCGGAAAGCTCGCGAAGCGCGCGGAGCGTCCTGTCGGTTTTCCATTCCTGCACGGTCTCTATGCCGATGACGCCCAGCACGAAGACGAGCATGACCGCGCCGTCCTTCGGCTCGCCGAGCAGAAAATAGATGACCGCAGCCGCGATGAGCAGGAGGAACATCGGCTCCGCGGCGACGTGCAGAACTTTCATGAAAAAGCCGGCCTTTTTTTCCGGCGAAAGCTCGTTTCTTCCGTATTGCACAAGGCGCGCCTGCGCCTCGGCCGTCGTCAGGCCCTCCGGGCCGAAGGTATGGTTCATAAGGGTCCCCTCCAATCAAGATGGCTCCATGATCCTGCATCGGCTTGATTCCGGACGCGTTTTAGTTTTGTGGGAAATAAAACGCATCTGCGGAACAACACACTGTCCCGCAGATGCGCAAGAATTGCTTCATCCGCTGCCGCCAGAGGCGGCCCGGCCCCATGGGTTCCAGAGGAGCCCATCGCCTGCTCAGTTTGTACTGTTGATCGCGCGCCACAATTATGGCGTAATGCAGTGCAAAGAGATCATCATGAATTTAACACGCCGCGGCGCGGTTAGTCAAGCGCAACATATGCGCTTGAGCATATGTGCGCGGCGCGCTTATAATATGGTATGATTTTCCAATAGGATAAGCGTATGGCGCGGCGACAAGACTAAAAATAAGTTTGAAACGGAGCGATGCAACCATGGAATTGACCGTTCTAGGGCGTTACGGCCCCTATCCCGCGCCCGGCGGCGCGTGCTCCGGCTACCTCGTGCGCGCGGGGAAGACGAAATTCGTCCTCGACCTCGGAGCGGGCACGCTCTCGCGCCTGATTGGGCTCTTGCCGGAACTGAATCTCGATTGCGTGATCCTCTCGCACCTGCACAGCGATCACATGTCGGATATGTTCGTGCTGCGCTATGCGCTGCGCCAGCTTTCCGAGCGCGGGCTGAAGGCGACGCTGCCGCTGCCCGTCGTCGCGCCGGACGACCCGCGGGAGGAATACAGGCTGCTCGCGGCCTCGGGGGTGTACGACCTCACCGCATCGGAGGACGGGCTGCAGATGCGCGTCGAGGACGCGCGCATCAAGCTCAGCCGCGTCACACATCCCGTGCCCGCCTACGCGATCACCGTGGAGCACGAGGGCAAGCGGCTCGTCTATACGGGGGACACGGGCATGCGCCACGACCTCGCGGAAATCTGTTCCGGCGCGGATTTGCTGCTTGCCGACGCGAACTTCCTCGACGAGGAGTGCGCCAACGCGGCGGCGCCGCACCTTTCCGCCGGCCAGGCGGGCAGACTCGCCAAGGAGGCGGGGGTGAAGCAGCTTTTGTGCACGCACATCCGCGGCGCGCAATGCGATACGAACAAGCTCCTTTTGCAGGCGCAAAGGCATTTTCCAAAAGCCGAGATCGCGCAGGAGCTGATGACCTACACGGTATGAGACCGCCCGAAGGGTTGCATATATTCCTCCCGATGGTATAATGGAGGGCGATAAGATCGAACGGAGGAATATTATGGACCATCTTGACAACGTCAACGCCCAGGCGGCCGCCGTGATGGACGAGCTGCTCGCGGCTGCGGATAACCTCAAGCACGGGGATATTCTTGTCGTCGGCTGTTCGACGAGCGAGATCATGGGGAGGCTCATCGGCACGGACTCCAGCGAGGCCGCGGCGAAGGCCGTGATGGACGCGGTGCTCCCGCGCGCGAAGGAGAGAGGACTCTTCCTCGCCGCGCAGTGCTGCGAACACCTCAACCGCAGCCTCGTCGTCGAGCGCGGCTGCATGGAGAAATACGACCTGCAGCAGGTCTGGGTGCGGCCGCACCTGCACGCGGGCGGCGCGTTCGCCGTGCAGGCGCTCGCGCGCTTCGACGATCCCGTCATGGTGGAGGACCTTCGCGGCAAGGCGAGCGCGGGCATGGATGTCGGCGGCACGCTCATCGGCATGCACATGCGCCCCGTGGTGGTGCCGGTGCACCTGAAAACGAGGAGAGTCGGCGAGGCGGTCGTCATCGCCGCGCGCACGCGCCCCAAGTACGTCGGCGGCCCCCGCGCGCAGTACGATGACACGAAGCGCGCTCATTAGTTCTAATGAACAGTGAACATCGAGTGAGGACAGATGAAACAAGCGATAAAAAGGCTTCCGAACCGGAAGCCTTTTTTACTTTAATTGTCAATTCTCAATTGTCCATTGTCAATTGTTCTTGCGTCTTCTCAGCCGGAACACGCCCGCCGCGAGCGCCGCTATGGAGAGGAGCACGATGAGCGCGTAGAGGAGGATATCCGGTTTATCGTCGGTCTGCGTCGGCGCGACGTCGGGCGTCCGCGTCGCCTCCGGCGAAGGGCTGATGCTGGCGTTGTTGTCCACGGGGACGACGGCGCCGCTCGGGAAGACGTGAACCTTATCGCCGTACTTCTCGGCGAAGAGCGCGGCGTACTTGTCGCAATGCGCGTCGAGCGCGAACACCGTCACGCGCATCTCGTATCCGCTCTCGCCGAAGCCGGAAACGCCGTTCCCGTCGCTCTTCCAGCCGACGCCGGTGGCGACGAGTTCTCCGCCGGCGCCGTACGCGGAATCGATTTCGCGCTGGATCGAGAGAAGCTCGTTGTAGGAATACGCGCAGCCCACGAAGAACAGGGAACCCGGCTCGCTGACGAGCGCGCGGATTTCCTCCTCGCGCGCGTCCGTCGGGGAGAGGAGCAGCACGCCGCATTTTCCCGTGGCGCTGTCGTAAAAGACGCCGCCCACGTCGTCCGGATAACCTCCGGCGCTCCACGCCTCGGCGAGCTCCTGCGAGGAGGCCATGCCGCCCTCGTCGGCGCGCGCCGCAAGGGGCGAACAGAGCAGCGCGAGAACAAGCAATAAGAACAGAGCCTTTTTCATAACACCCTCCTGCGCGCCTGATCGAAAAAACGGCCTTTTTTATACAACGCGCGGGAGAAGCTGCGGGTTGCGCAGAACTGTTAAATTCTGACAGATCCGCGCCCGCCCACGCGGATGCGCGGCGCGCGGCCCGCCTCGAGGGTGAGCTTCGAGTAGATCTTGGAGGGCTTTCCCATGGATTCGCCCTGTATGAACAGGTTGGTGTCATCCGGCTTCACGAGGCCCCTGTTGTAGAGGTAGTAGGTCAGCGCGCCGTTCGAGGTGCCCGTCGCCGCCTCCTCGTCGATCCCGTAGAGCGGCGCGAAGTTGCGGCAGTAGCCCGCGGCCCCCTCGCCGAAGGCGCAGGCGTGCACGCCCGTCACCCCGAAGCGCCGGGAGAGGAGCGAGATCGCGTCGAAATCGGGGTTCATCGCCGCGAGCAGCTCCCGGTTTTCAAGCGGCAGTATGATGTCGGGCAGGCCCGCGTCCACCGCGGCGGGGCGAAGGCTCCCGCAGGCATTTTCGGGCAGCGCGAACATGGCGAGCAGCGTGATTTTATCCGCCTCGTCCAACTCGAAAAGCTCCTTGGGTTTCGCCATATCCAGCCACACGAGGCCGCCGTCGATATCGACGTTGATGTCCCCGGCGCCCGCGTGGACGACATAGCTTTGCCCCTCCTTCACTATTTTGCGCTCGAGCAGCAGCGAGAACGTGCCCACCGTCGCGTGGCCGCACAGCGGCACTTCCTCGACGGGCGTGAAGTAGCGGATTTGAAACGACCCGCCCTCGAGAGGGAGCACGAACGCCGTCTCGGAAAAGCCGACCTCGGCGGCGATTTCGCGCATGCGCGCCTCGTCGGGCAGCGTGCCGCTGAAGATGGCGACGCCGGCAGGGTTCCCGCCCTCGGGAGCATCTGTGAAAGCATCCACGGTATAAAGCTCCATAAGCGCCTCCCAATCACTGTGATTCCTGCATAGATGATAACATATATTATCGCGAAATGCTATTGACCGCGCCCGGGCGATGATGTAACATTAGTTGTTAGCTTAGACTAACCAAGGAGGCCTTCAGATGGCAGACGAGCCGGCCCGCACATTGGGAGAGCTTAAAATCGGAGGGAGCGGCCACGTCAGGGCCGTCCGCGCCGCGGACAAGCGCATGCGCCGGCACATCACCGATATGGGCATTACGCCGGGCACAGAGGTAAAACTCGTAAAGGCGGCGCCGATGGGCGATCCGCTTGAAATAGAGCTGCGCGGGTATTCGATGTCCCTGCGCCGCGCGGACGCGGAGAACATCGTCCTCATGAGCGGGGAGGAGCACGCGCATTGGCATGAGCGCACGCTGCTGGCGCGGGAGGAGTTTGAAAAGCGCGCCGCGGAGCGCCTCTCTCAGACGCAGCCGCAGCGGAGCGACGCCGCGGAGCACCGCCGCGCCGCGGAACTGACCGCCTTCATCCTTGAGAAGGGCGGCTGCTGCGAAGATAAAAACAGCGATTACTGCCCGCGCGAGGTGTTCGGGGACGACGGAGGCCCCGTGCGCATCGCGCTCGCGGGGAACCCGAACTGCGGCAAAACCACGCTCTTCAACGCCATGACGGGCGCGCGGGAATACGTCGGCAACTGGCCCGGCGTCACGGTGGAAAAGAAGGAGGGGCGGATTAAGACCTCCGTCAAAAACGGGCGGGACGGCCTTTGCACGCTCGGCCACGAGATGACGGTGGTCGACCTCCCCGGCATTTACTCGCTTTCCCCCTATTCGATGGAGGAGATCATCGCGAGGGACTTTATCATCAGCGAAAAGCCCGAGGCGATCATCAACATCGTCGACGGGACAAACCTCGAGCGCAATCTCTATTTGACCATACAATTGCTCGAGCTCGAGCGCCCCATGATCATCGCCCTCAACATGATGGACGAGGTGGGGAAGCGCGGGGATTCCATCGACTGCGAGCGCCTTTCTCTGGAGCTCGGCATCCCTGTGGTGCCCATCAGCGCGCGCACGGGCGAGGGCGTCGGCGAGCTTGTGGAAGGGCTCCAGCGGCTCATCCAGGCCGTGCACGCGCAGTTCCACGAGGGCTTCAACATCGAGCCGGACGACGTGTACGACGACTTCACCCACATGCAGCACCACCTGATCGGCCAACTCGTAGACGAATACGCCGAAGGGGCGGGCCTTCCCGCGCATTGGACGCAGATCAAGCTCCTCGAGGGGGATGAGCGCGTGCGCGCCGCCCTCGCGCTGCCCGACGACGTCGCGCGAAGGGTGGACGAGATCGTGCGCGCTTTCGCAAAGGCGAACCCGTTCGGCGATAATGAGACGATGGTTGCGGACAGCCGCTATGCCTATATCGAAAAGGTCGCGGCCGCGGCGATGAAGAAGGGCGCGCGGGATGTGATCGCCGAAAACAACGCGAAGATCGACCGGCTTCTCACCAACAAATGGCTCGCGCTGCCGTTGTTCCTCCTCATCATGGGCGCCATTTTCACATTGACCTTCTCAAGCGTGGGCGCCATGCTCTCCGACGCGGTCGGAAGCGTGATCGGCGAGGGCTTCGCGCCCTTCGTGCGCGCGGCGCTGGAGGCGGCGGGCGCGCAGGGCTGGTTCGTCAGCCTCGTGTGCGACGGCATCATCCAGGGCGTGGGGGGCGTTTTGACCTTCCTGCCGCAGATCGCGCTTTTGTTCCTCTGCCTCTCGTTCCTCGAGGACAGCGGCTATATGAGCCGCATCGCTTTCATCATGGATAAGCCCATGCGGCGGCTCGGCCTTTCGGGAAAGAGCTTCATTCCGCTTCTGATGGGCTTCGGTTGCACGGTGCCCGCCGCGATGGGCGCGCGCACCATGGACAACCAGCGCGACCGGAGGATGACCATCCTCCTTCTGCCCTTCATGAGCTGCTCGGCGAAGCTGCCCGTATACGGCCTCATCGCGAGCGCCTTCTTCGATAAAAACAGGGGCCTCGTCATCCTGAGCCTGTACGCCTTCGGCATTCTCCTCGGCATCCTCTCCGGCCTCCTGTTCCGGGGCAGGCTCTTTGAAAAAGGCGAGGCGCCCTTCGTCATCGAGCTTCCGCCCTACCGCTGGCCCACCGCGAGGAACACGCTCACCCACGTGTGGGAGCGCGTGAGCCACTTCCTCGAAAAGGCGGGCACCATCATCTTCGCGATGTCCGTGCTGCTCTGGTTCCTGCAGAGCTTCAATTTCTCCTTCGCGTTCGTCTCCGACCCGGGGGAGAGCATCATCGGCAGGCTCGGCACCTTCATCGCGCCCGTGTTCCGGCCGCTGGGCTTCGGCTCGTGGCAGGCGAGCGTGGCGCTTTTGACGGGCTTCGTCGCCAAGGAGGCCGTGGTCAGCTCCCTCTCGATGTTCGCGGGCTTCCAGGCGAGCGCGGGCAGTGAGGTCGTGCGCGGCGCGCTCTCGGCCATCTTCACGCCCGCGGCGGCGTACAGCTTCCTCGTGTTCGTGCTCATCTACACGCCCTGCATGGCGGCCGTCGCCATGATGCGCAGGGAGCTCGAGAGCGTAAAATGGACCGCATTCGCCGTAATCTATCAAATGACGAGCGCATGGCTGGTGTCCTTTGCCGTCTATAATATCATCAGGGTGTTCACCGGGGAGGCGAACATGGGTTTCGTCTTTTATCTGCTCGCTGCCGCGCTGCTCGCCTATAGCATTTTCGGCCTGATACGCCATTTCAGACGGAGGGGCTGCTGCGAGGGGGAGTGCTCCGGTTGCAAACAAGCCACAGCCTGTTCACAAAAAGATGTTAATAAGTAGCAGGAGATTATGATATACTCGAAGAAAGCAATATAAGGCGCCGCCGATGAGCGCGGGCGCCCGAAAGGGGTAAGAGGATGAAAATCTCGATTATCGGCAAAAACATCGAAGTTTCGGATTACCTGCACGATCTCATCACCAAGAAGGTGAGCAAACTCGAAAGGTATTTTACCGAGGATACGCAAGCACATGTCACGCTGGCGGTTGAGCGCAACCGCCACATCGTCGAAGTCACCATCCCCTGCGCGGGCGGCATCATCCGCGGGGAAGAAACTTCGGGCGATATGTACGCTTCCGTCGACAATGTGCTCGCCAAGCTCGAAAAACAGATAGTTCGCCATCGTACCAAGCTTGAAAAGAACCTGCGCGCGGGCGCGTTCAAGGCGGCCGAACCGGTTTACAGCGAAAACCTCAGCGCCGAGGAGCTCGAGGAGGAGCCCCCGCGCGTCGTCAAGGTCAAGCATTTCGACATAAAGCCCATGACGGTGGACGAGGCCATGCTGCAGCTCGAACTCCTGGGCCACTCGTTCTACATGTTCACCAACGGGGACACCGGGCTCATCAACGTGCTCTACCGCCGCAAGGACGGCAACTACGGCCTGATCGAACCGGAGAATTGAGAATCCGTCTTTTATTAAACGCGAAAGCCGCCCCGAACGGGGCGGCTTTCGCCTGATTCCGGGCAAAGCGCAAAATAAAAAAGCGGCGCGAGCCGCTTTTTCGCAATGCTTTAGAATGCTTCAGGCGATCTGCGCTTCCACGCGCCGCAGGATGTCGCCGATGGTCCTGATCTCCTCCTCGTCCTCCACGATGAGGTCGAACTGCTCCTCAACCTCGAGTATGATTTCCGTCAGGTCGAGGGAATCGATGTGCGCCTCGCACGATGCGGGATCCTTCGCGATGGCGTCGGCAGGCACGCCGATCACACCGCTGACGATCCCCAGGATCTTTTCATAATCCGACATTGATTGACCTCCGAATAAGTGCGTAATCATTTTTATGACGTATTTGCGCGATCCATGCAAGGGTTTTATAATGATGCCTTATCATATCCCTTCGTGTGTAGGTTGTCAAGCGGAACCGGCGATGCCAAATTTCACTTTTCCATTTGTTGTAGAATGAAAGAAAGCATTATACAATATATTGATAACGATCGGCGGGAAATTTGGAGGGCATCGGATGGCATCCTCGGACGGCAGGAAGGTAAGCAGGGAAGAACGGCTCAAACGCACAAGGCTCATCGTCACCCTGGTGATCGCCGCGGCGCTTTTCATCTGTTACCTCGCCGACCCGCAGGGCTTTCGCGCCGCCGTGGAGAAGCTTTTCGGCGAGGAAATCGCCGCGACCGCCGGGGCGCCGGGAAATCCTTTCGCGCCTATCGAAACGGAAACGCCCGCGAAACCCGTGCTCGAGGTCTATTTCATCGACGTGGGGCAGGGGGACTGCATCTTCCTGCGCTCGCCGAACGGCAAGACCATGCTCGTCGACACCGGCGAGGCGCAGTATTTCACCGCAATCGAGGAATTTCTCGACGATCTGGACGTGACGCGGCTCGACGCCGTTGTGGAAACGCATCCGCACAGCGACCATATGGGCGGCATGGAGCAGGTGATCAGGCGCTACGAAATCGGCGCCTTCTACGCCTCGCCCGCCACGAACAACACGCTGGCCTTTGAGAGGATGCTCGCCGCGCTCGAGGAAAAAAAGGTCGACGCCGTCGCCGTCTACGCCGACGAGACGCCCCTAATCGCGTGGGACGAGGATGTGACCGTCAGCGTGCTCTCACCCTTCTCGGGGGAGGAGTATGACCTCAACAACGCGAGCGTCGTGCTCCACATCGCATTCGGGGAAACCTCCGTGCTGCTCACGGGGGACGCGGAAGCCGCCGCCGAGAAGATCATGCTCGAAAGGCTGCCCGCCGCATGCTTCAAGGCGACCGTGCTCAAGCTCGGCCATCACGGCTCGAGCACCTCCACGAGCGCGGCGTTCTTCGCGGCCGTAGCGCCCGAGGCCGTCGCCATCGAGCTGGGGGCGGGCAACGATTACGGCCATCCGCACAAGGAAATTCTTAAACTCCTCAAAGGGTGGGGCGGCCCCGTCTACCGCACCGACAAGCACGGCACCATCCGCTTCGTGCTCGACGGGTCGGGCTATTCCGTTATGACCGAAAAGTAGAGCCGGAGCATGCCCGCGAGGGGCGTTATCCCTCGCCCGTAAGTTTCTCCATGATTTCCCGCACCTTCTCCGGGGGGAGCTTGACGACCTCCCGGTCGTAGGTAAGAAGGCCGTTGAGTTCGTCCTCCACGTCCGAAAGCTGCGTATAGATCGCCGCGGCGAGGCCCTCGCGCTTCGCGGGGGCGATTTCGTTTTCATAGAGCGCCCGGAATGCGCGCAGCAGCTCTTCCGCGCTTTTGGCGCGCTTGTAGCCGAAGTCGCGCTCGTTGAAGCAGTGGCCCTCGATCCGGTAGTTGTAGCCCCCGAATTCGGAGAGCAGCACCGCGCGGTTTTTTCGGTCCCGTCGGAAGCGGTACGGCCGGAAGTAGACGTGCAGGCTTTTCACCGCGCCGATATTCTGGTCGTGCCAGCCGCTCGCGTGGTCGACGGTGCGGGAAGCGTCCATATTGAGCACGGTTTCGTGCGCCTTTGCCGCGTCGAACTGGCCCCAGCCCTCGTTGAAGGGCACCCAGACGGCGAGGCAGGGGCAGTTGTAGAGCTGCCCCACCATCTCGCCGAGCTCCGCGCCATACTGTGCGCGGCCCTCCGCGTCCTCGCGGGCGAAGCGAGTGTAGTTCTTCGGCCCGTCGGACATGCGCAAATCGACGAACGCGGGAAGCGTCACGACGAGCGGGCGATATGCGCCGCCGCCGCACGGCATGTCCTGCCAGACGAGCATGCCGAGTCTGTCGCAGTGGTAGTACCAGCGCATCGGCTCTATTTTGATGTGCTTTCGCAGTGCGTTGAAGCCCATCCGCTTCATCGTGAGGATGTCGTATGCCATCGCCTCGTCCGACGGCGCGGTGTAGAGACCGTCCGGCCAATAGCCCTGGTCGAGCACGCCGTTGTGGAAGTAAGGGGCGTTGTTGAGAAAAAGACGCATGACGCCCTTTTCGTCCGGCTCGACGGAGAACTTGCGCATCGCAAAGTAGCTCTCGACGAGATCTTCGCCGAGATGCGCCGTAAAATCGTACAACCTCGGGTTTTCCGGGCTCCACGGCTCGAACGTTCCAAGCTCTATGCGTATGGGCGCGCCCGATACGCCCCGCGCCTCGATTGCCCCGCAGCGTATGGAGCAGGGCTCCGACGCGCCGCCCGCCGCGAACACCGTGATTTTCACAGCGCCCTCGTCGTAGAGCGGCAGTATTTCCAGGCGCTCGATATGGGTTTCCGGCACGGGCTCCGCCCACACGCTCTGCCAGATGCCGCTCTGCGGTGTGTACCAGATGCCGCCGCGCTTTGTCTTCTGCTTGCCGCGCGCATGGTGGGACGTGTCCGTCATGTCCCGTACCTTCACGCTAAGCAGGTTGTTTTCCCGAAGATGCGGCGTCATGTCGAACGAGAACGAGGTATACCCGCCCGCGTGCGCGCCGAGCCTGTGCCCGTTGAGAAAAACCTCCGCCGTCTGGTCGACCGCGCCGAAGTGCAATAGGGCGCGGCAGCCGCGCCAGTTTTCGGGGAGCGCGAACTCCCGCTCGTACCAGAGCGCCTCGTCGGGGCGGAGCGCCCGGTTGACGCCCGAAAGCGCGCATTCGGGCGAGAAGGGCACGAGGATGTCGCCCTCCATCCCGTCCGGCGCGGCGCCGCCCTTCGCGATGGCGTAGCGCCAAACGCCGTTGAGGTTCAAAAAGCGCTCCCGCCGCATCTGCGGGCGGGGATACTCGGGGAGCACGTTCCCCTTATCGATCCCTGTGTTCCAGCGCGTTTTCATGGTTTTTGCTCCTTTGGAGGATGATGACGGGGATGGCGGTCAACGTCAAAACGAGCGCCGCAGCGAGGAAGATCCCCGGCGTGGGCACGTTTTTGACGACGCCGAGGTCGACATACGTTTCGCCGCCTCCCTTGATGACCGCGGAGCCGATGAACGGGCCGATCACCATGGGCAGCAGCACCGCGAAGATCATGCGGATGCCCTGGAACATGCCGACCTTGCCAGCGGGCGTATAGTCGCGCACGGCCGCGGAGAGGATGGCGGTCACGAGCATGAAGCCGCTCATCATGACGCATCCCGCGATCGTCACGAGGATGAACGAACGGACGAGGTACATGAAGACGAGCCCCGCGCACATGGCGCCGAGGGCGGGCAGCACGCATCTGAGCCTGCCGAGCCGGTCGAGGAGGCCGCCCGAGAGGACGCTCACGAGGGACGAGGCGATGAGCACGATCCCTAATATGAGCGCGTAGGACTCTATTTTAAGATAGTTCTGCATGTAGATGATGAGGTAGGGCATGTAGACCTGCACCGCGACGGAGAAGATGCCGAAGGCCGCGAGCGCGGCGTACAGGAGCCGGTTCTCCCGGACGACGGAGGGTCGGAAGCCGTAGACGATGTTCTGGAAGTACGGCTCGTCCTTTTTGACGAGCGCGGGCTCCTTGACGAGGAAGATCGACAGGATGCCCGTCAATGTCACCGCGAGGCCGAAGATGAGGAAGAATTCCCTCCAGCGCCCCTCGCGCGTCATGCCGTCGAACGCGCCGAAGATGAGGAGCATCGAGAGGAGGGGGAGCGTCGCGAGCACACTCTCCGCCCGGCCGCGGTTCTTCTCATCCGTCACGTCCGTGATGTAGGCGTTGAACGCGGCGTCGTTCGCGGTGGAGCCGAACACGGTCATCAGGCAGTCCATGCCGATCACCATCGCTGCGGCGACGGCCACGGCGTTCGCCGCGGGGAAGAGGCTCTTCGCGCTCTCCACGCTGATGAAGCCGAAGGAGAGCGTCGCGAGGCCCCAGAGGATGTATCCGCCGCAGATGAAGAGCTTCCTTTTCGCGAGCCTGTCCGAGAGCGCGCCGACGAAAAGCGTCGTGAGGGTCGCGGCGGCGGCGCTCGCCGCCACCATTGTGGCGATGGCGTCGGGATCGGTTGAAATGGTGTTGTAGAGATACACGTTGAAGTACATGTTCTCGATGGTCCAGGCGAACTGGCCCACGAGGCCGACGAGGATCAGCGACGCCCACACGCGCTTTGCGATTTTCATATGCGCCCTCCAGAAATAAACTGATGGTCCGACGATTCGACTATCCGGTGAAGCCCCCGTCCACGCCGAGCACCTGCCCCGTGATGAAGGAGGCGGCGGGGGAGGCGAGGAAGAGGATCGCCTCCGCGACATCCTCGGGCGCGCCGACGCGCATCAGGGGGGTCTTGTCGATGAGCGCCGCGCGGTCCTCCGGGGAAAGGCCCGCGTTCATTTCCGTGTCGATCACGCCGGGCGCGACGCAGTTGACGCGCACGCCGGAAGGGCCGACCTCCCGCGCGAGCGCCTTGGTGAGGCCGATCAGCGCCGCTTTCGAGGCGGAATACGCCGCCTCGCACGCGCCGCCCGCGACGCCCCAGACGGAGGATACGTTCACGATCGAGCCGCGCCCGCGGCTGATCATGCCGGGCAGCACACAGCGGCAGGCGTTGTACGCGCCCCCGGCGTTCACGTCGAACACGCGCCCCCACATCCCGGGGGACGTTTCGGTAAAAAGCGCGTCGCACGCGATGCCCGCGTTGTTCACGAGCGCGCCGATCGGGCCGAGCACGCGCTCGATTTCCTCCGCCATACGCCGCACCTGCTCATAGTCCGCGACGTCGCCCCGCACGGCCTTCGCCATAACGCCCATGTCGCCGAGCGTCGCGATGAGGGAGAGCGCCTCTTTTTCGCTGGTATGATAGCCTACGCCCACGCGGTACCCCGCGCGCGCGAAGGCGAGCGCCGCCGCGCGGCCTATGCCGCGCGAAGCGCCCGTGATGAAAACCGTATCCGGCATATCGCCCTCCAAGAATCGGAAATCGTTGACCTAACGATACCATATTCCGCCTGCGTTTTCAAATCCGGACCGGCGGACGGAACGGCCGGCTGCGATGTGCTAATTCCCTTTGTCAGCCCCGTCTTCGCGCGCTTGCCTGCGCTGTGCGAAATACCGCCTGTTCTGCGCGACGGCGGGGGCATCCGGCTTATAGGCGGCCGCCAGCTCGTTGAAGGCTTCGGCCTTCTCGTATTCGCCCAGTTTGTCGTAGCACACCGCGCATTCGACGGCGGGGATGAAGCCCCAGCAGTCGTGCCGGACGAAGCCCCACGAATGCTTCGGCTTCTCGAGGCGCAGCGCCGTCCCGAACCAGAACGCGGCGAGCTTGTAGTTCGCCTGTTCCTTGAAATAGTAGCCCATCTGGCAGCAGAGCTCCGCGCGCGGCGTATCGTAGGAGAAGCTGCGCGTCAGGGCCGCGAGTTCTTTCCCGCGCTCGCCGAGCGCCGCGTAGCACTTCGCGAGCTCCCCGCAGGCCGTGATGTTGTCCTCCACCCAGCCCAGGCCGGAATCGAGGAAGCGGGAAAACTGCTCCGCAGCGTCCGAGAAGCGCCCGTTGTCCTTGAGCTCCCTCGCGTAATAATACGTGCCCCGCGGCGAAAGCGGCTTCCCCGCGGCGAGGCGCTCTTCGTAGATGCGCAAATTGCGCGCGCTGGGGTGCGCGCCCTCTTTTTTCGTGTGCGTAACCGAGATATCCGTGTTGATGATGTTCCCGCCGATGGCGAGGTATTCGTGCACGGGCTCGCGCCATTGGAAATTACGGCTCCTTTTGGAGAGCCTCTCCCTGAAATAGGAGAAGACGACGTTGCCCTTCTCGTCGAAGCCCGTGTTATACTTCATCATGACCGCGTCTACCTCGGGCGAAAGCTCGCGCTTCAGCTTCAGCAGGCGCTCCCGGTCCTCCGGCAGAAGCAGGTCGTCCGCGTCCAGCCAGAGGATGTATTCCATCGTCGCCTTGGAAAAGGCGTAGTTGCGCGCGGCGGAAAAATCGTCGATCCACTCGAAATCATAGATTTTATCGGTGTATCGCGCGGCAATCCCTTTGGTGCCGTCGCCGGAGCCGGTGTCGACGACGACGATCTCGTCGGCGATATCCCGCGCGGAGGACAGGCATTGATTCAGCTTCGCTTCCTCGTTTTTTACGATCATGCACAGGCTTACGGTGATCATGGGCACACTCCCTCGCATACGTGTTGTAGTTTACAATATGTCGTCCGCCTTAGAATCGTTACGGCTATGCACGGCGCGCGGTGAACGTATTCATGTACATGGAATCGCGTGAAACGGACCGTATGAACGAAGGCCGATGTTTTTATCCTCAAGAAGGATGAACGGCGGATCGGCGCCGCGGGCGGGAAGCCGCCGTTGACAGGCACAGGGGCCTGTGTTATCATGCTCGAAACGTTCCCGGGGCCGTTCGCGGCCCCCATTCCGCGAAGCGGGCGCCGATCGCGCACAGGAGGCTGAACGATGAGGATTTCCTGCATCCAGATGGATATGCTGCCCGGCAGGCCGGATGAGAACTTCGCACGGGCGGAGGAGCTGGTGCGGCGCGCGGCGCGAACCGAGAAGCCGGACGTCGTCGTGCTGCCCGAAACGTGGAACACGGGCTTCGCGCCGCGGAAAATCGTTGCCGCCGCCGCGGACGAGGGCGGGAGGCGCACCAAGGCTGTCTTTTCCGCGCTCGCGCGGGAGCTTTCGCTCAACATCCTGGCGGGCAGCGTCGTCAGGGGCGGCGGGGAGGAGAAGCTGCGCAACACGGCCTACGCCTTTGACCGGGCGGGAGAATGCGTCGCCGAGTACGATAAAACACATCTTTTCTCCCCCATGCACGAGGACCGCGCGTATGAAAAGGGAAACTCCCTCGCGCGCTTTCAATTCGACGGGGCGCGCTGCGCCGTCATCATCTGCTACGACCTGCGCTTCCCGGAGCTTGCCCGCGCGCTCGCGCTGCAGGGGCTGGACGTGCTCTTCGTCGTCACCCAGTGGCCGGAGGCGCGCATCGCGCACCTGCCGGTGCTCGCCCGTGCGAGGGCCATCGAGAACCAGGCGTTCCTCGCGCTGTGCAATTCCTGCGGGGAGGCGTTCGGCACGCGCTACGGCGGCCGCTCCGCCATCATCGACCCGTGGGGCAACGCCCTCGCCGAGGCGGCGGGGGAGGAGGCCATAATCACGGCTAAGATCGACCTTGGGAGCCTTCCGGAGATCCGCGCGGGCATCCCCGTGTTCCAGGACAGGCGGCCCGAGCTTTACGGGCTGTAAGGGCATGATTTTTTTTAGTGAAACGCAAAGGCGCGCCGCGGATTTCCGGCAGGCGTCCGCGGATCGTGGCGAGCGGCGGTATAAGCATGCATAAAATAACCCGAATCGCCGTGTTGACATTTGCAGCCGCGCGTGATAGAGTGAACGCCATACATAGATAACGCGGTGACGGAAACCAGTAAGCGTCCGAAAACTTCTCAAGAGAGCCGCCGGCAGGTGCGAGGGCGGCAGAAGCGGGGATGTCGAATTCCTTCCTGAGCGGCTTGCTGAAACACGAGTAGGCAAAGACGGGCGCGCCCGGTACAGCGCTAAGGATATGATCGTATCCGAAGGCCGTCCTTCGACGGCGAATATGAGGTGGTACCACGGAACAACCCGTCCTCTGCTATATGGCAGGGGACGGTTTTTTTATAGAAAACCATCCGGGAAGTTTCCCCGGCGACGACGTGAAATATCGGCCGCTTCCCCTTCGGGAGAGCCGATTGAAAAGGAGTTTTTGCGATGAACTACTACCAGAAGGAAATCGAAACCGCCCCGCGCGAGGAGATCCGCGCGCTGCAGGGCGAGCGCCTCGCGGCCACCGTCCGCCGCGTGTACGAGCGCGTGCCGCATTACCGGCAGAGGATGCAGGAGCACGGCGTTTCCCCGGAGGACATCCGCTCGGTCGACGACCTCCATAAGCTGCCCTTCACCTACAAGCGGGACCTGCGCGACACCTACCCCTACGGCATGTTCGCCGTGCCGATGAAGGACGTCGTGCGCATACACGCCTCCTCCGGCACCACGGGCAAGCAGATCGTCGTCGGCTACACCGCAGGGGATATGGAGCTCTGGGCGGACTGCTGCGCCCGCGCGCTCGTCGCCGCGGGCGGGAGCGCCGAGGACGTCGTGCACGTAGCCTACGGCTATGGCCTCTTCACGGGCGGCCTCGGGCTCGACGGCGCGGCGCTGAAGCTCGGCGCGACGGCGGTGCCCGTCTCCTCCGGCAACACGCAGCGGCAGGTGACGATACTTCGCGACTTCGGCTCGACCATCCTGTGCAGCACGCCCTCCTACGCGCTGCACATCGCGGAGGTTTTGCGGGAGAGCGGCTGCACGAAGGAGGATATCTCCCTGAAGGCGGGCATATTCGGCGCGGAGCCGTGGACGAACGAGATGCGCCTGCAGCTCGAGGAGCAGCTCGGCATCAAAGCGTACGACATCTACGGCCTCACCGAGATCGTAGGTCCCGGCGTGGCGTTTGAGTGCGGGGAGCAGACGGGCATGCACGTCAACGAGGACCATTTCATCGCGGAGGTCATCGACCCCGACACGGGCGAGGTCCTGCCCGAGGGGACGGAGGGGGAGCTCGTCTTCTCCTGCGTCACCAAGGAGGCGTTCCCGATCCTGCGCTACCGCACGCGGGACATCGGCGTCGTCACGCGCAAGCCCTGCTCCTGCGGGCGCACGCTGGTCAAGATGACGAAGCCCCGCGGGCGCACGGACGACATGCTCATCATCCGCGGGGTGAACGTGTTCCCCTCGCAGATCGAGAGCGTGCTGCTCGATCTCGGTTATTCCGCGAATTACCGCATCGTCGTGGACCGCTTCGCGAACTTCGACACCCTCGAGGTGCAGGTGGAGATCAGCGGCAGCATCTTCTCGGATACCGTGAAGGCGATCGACCGCAAGGAGAAGGAGCTCGAGGAGGCGCTGCGCGCCCTTTTGAACATCGCGGCGAAGGTGAAGCTCCTGGAGCCCAACACGATCGAGCGCTCCGCCGGCAAGGCGGTGCGCGTCGTCGACAAGCGCAAATTACTGGATTAAGGAGGCAAACAATGGTGCAGCAAATATCCGTGTTTTTACAGAACGAGCCCGGCCGGCTGGCCGCGATCACCCGCGCCCTGGCGGACGGCGGCATCGACATCCGCGCGCTCTCCATCGCCGACACGACGGATTTTGGCATCCTCCGGCTGCTCGTGAGCGACGCCGCGCAGGCGAAAAAAATACTCGACCGGACGCATTACGCGGCGGGCGTCACGCGGGTCGTCGTCGTGGCCGTGCCCGACGTGCCGGGCGGGCTCGCCGGCGTGCTCGCGCTGCTCGCCAAAGGCGGCGTCGACATCGAGTATATGTATTCCCTCATCGGCAGGGGCGAGGACAAGGCTTACATGGTCTTTCGCGTTTCCGATGAGGAAAAGCTGCTCGGCCTGCTTTCGGATAGCGGCATCGCCGCGGTATCCGAGGCGGAACTCGGCATCCGCTAAGATGGAATCGGATCAAACAGAGGACGCTCCATGAAAGAACTCAACCGAACCGCGCTGCGCTTTCCCGATTCCGTCATCCGCCGCATGACGCACATTGCGTACGATTGCGGCGCGATCAACCTCGCGCAGGGGTTTCCCGATTTCGACCCGCCCGCGGCGCTGACGGACCGGCTCGCGGAAGTCAGCCGCCGGGGGCCGCACCAGTACGCCGTCACCATGGGCGCGCCGAACTTCCGCGAGGCGCTCGCGAGGAAATGCGGCCGCTATATGGGGCGGGAGATCGACCCCGCGCGCGAAATCGTCGTCACCATCGGCTCCACCGAGGCGATGGTGGACACGCTCTTCGCGCTCACGAACCCGGGGGATAGGGTCATCCTGTTCTCGCCGTATTTCGAGAGTTACGCGGCGCAGCTTCTCATGGCAGCGTGCGAGCCCGTATTCGTGCCGCTGGCACTGCCCGCCTTCGGCTTCGACCCGGAGGTCCTGGAGGACGCGTTCCGAAAAGGCGTGAAGGCAATCCTCGTCTGCAACCCCTCGAACCCCAGCGGGAAGGTTTTTACGAAAGAGGAGCTTTCGCTCATCGCCGAAATGGCTGTTCGCTATGATGCGTATGTGATCATGGACGAGGTGTACGAGCACATCGTCTACGCGCCGCACGCGCACGTCTATATGAACGCCCTCCCCGGCATGTGGGAGCGCACGGTCTCCTGCGGCTCGCTCTCGAAGACCTATACCATCACGGGCTGGAGGCTCGGCTATGCCGTCGCGCCCGAGCACCTGATGGAGCGCGTCAAGCAATACCACGACTTCAACGTCGCCGTCGCGGCGTCGCCCCTGATGGAAGCCGCGATCGCAGGGCTCGAGCTGCCCGAGAGCTACTACGGCGAGCTCGCCGCCCATTACACCCGCCTTAAGAACATCCTCACGCGGGGGCTCGACGCGATCGGCATCCCCTATACGGACCCGCAGGGCGCGTATTTCGTGCTGGCCGACATCGCGCCCTTTCAGAGGCCGGGGCAGAGCGACGCCGCCTTCTGCGAGCGGATGGCCTATGAGCTCGGCGTCGCCTGCGTGCCGGGGAGCTCCTTTTTCAACGAGGACGTCGACAGCATCGTGCGGCTGCATTTCGCCAAGAAGGAAGAGACGCTTTACGCCGCCGTCGACCGCCTCGCGGGCATCCGCGGGATGGGCTGAGGCGGCGCCGCCGGACGGCACTCTGGAAAAAAACGGCAAAACCGCCATCCTATAATTGACACAGGTTACAAGGCAATGCTAGAATGAATTGACCTGTTTATAGGCACTTTTAAACGCTGTGCCGCATCTCTGAAGGCAGACAAAAACCGATGTTGCACGGTAGAACGACTAAGACCAGCAAAACTGAATGGAAAGGAAGTGTCCACATGAAGCGCACGAAACTTGGTTTCAAAGCGGCCGCGCTGCTCCTCGCCGTCTTCTTCACGCTCCTCGCGCTCCCGCTCGCGGGCGCGATGGCGGCGGGCTCAACCATCGTCATCCGCAATACCGTTGAAGAGTATTGGGAAGGAGCGGAAGAAAACTGGCAGCTAATAGGCAACTTCAGCATCATGGGGTCCCATCTGCCGATCACGACCGCGCAGCTGGTTATCCTTGCCTGGGATGTTGACGCGCCCCGGGAGACGGACCGCATCCGCGTCCGGAACACGACGACCAATGCCACGGCTCTGGTCGGAATTCTGACCGGCATGGATTATGAGGACAACACAACCGTACTGGATGTCCCTGCGTCGTTCCTGACCGAGGGCGACTATGCCCTTGAGTTGGACATGGGAACTACAGATGAAGGTGTCTTCGCGTACAAGAATACTTGGATCGTCGAAATCAAATCCGCGACGCTGATTCTGAACGGCGGCCTTTCGACTTTCTCCGCGAGCGTGTCCTTCACGGCTTCCGGCACGACGGTCGACACGCTGCTCTCGCTGGCCAACCTGATAGAGGGCAACTATAATCTGGAGTATAAGTTCACCAACCTCACCGAGGGAAGGCAGATCGCCTCCGCGACGAGCACGCACAACGCTGCCGGCGCGTCGGCGCTCATCCCGCTGACGCTCACCCTCGACCCAGACGACGCGATCGATGAGAACGCCGCGTACCAGCTTGACGTGATCATCACGGGCGGTAACGACATCGTCACCGCCAGGGCCATCAAGGCCGCGCTGGAAACGGGCGGGGACACCTACTATATGATCACCATCAAAACCAACCAAGGCGGCCTGACGAGCCCCTCCAACCCTGCCTTTGCCCTCGCGGGAGGGGACAGCCCCGAGATTTTCTTCAATCCCGACCCGGGCTACACCGTGAAGAACGTCAAGGTCGACGGGGTCAGCGTGGGCGCCCTGAAGAGCTACATGTTTAAAGCCGTAACCGCCGACCATACGATAGAGGTCGAGTTCGCGCCGCTCGCCACCCCGCCGCAGACGGGCGCGGCCTCCATGCTCGGCCTTGCGGTCCTCTCCCTAATCGCCTCCGCGGGCTTCGCGTTCGCGGCAAGGAAAAAGGATTAACCGGTCCGGCATCGATACAAACGACGCGGGCGGATGACCTCCGCCCGCTCCTTATGTCTGGCGGGCGAGCCGCCGGGGGAGAAGGGGCGGTTTTTCCGTCCCTTTTCGTTTCGCGCTGTTTTTCGGTTTTGCTCGAATAAAGTATATATTGCGCGCTTTTGTTTATTGACTTAACCGAAACGCCGTGCTATCCTACATTGTGTACACAGCGTGGCGAAATCATGAATCGATACACACATTTCATAATAACTATATAACAACCATGAACGACTGAAACCAAAGGAGACGATCGCATGGACTTCAAGCGGATTCTCAGTTGCGCGGATGCTTACAAGGAAGAAATGTTCGCGTTCCTGCGCGACATCGTCGCCATCGAAAGCTTTGACGGGCACGAGGGCGCGGTGGTTCAGCGCATCAAAGAGGAGATGGAGAAGGTCGGGTTCGACCGGATCGAGATCGACCCCATGGGCAACCTGCTCGGGTATCTCGGCCGCGGCAAACGCCTGATCGCGATGGACGCGCACATCGACACGGTCACCTACGGCGACCGGGCGAACTGGACGTTCGACCCCTTCGAGGGGATGGAGGACGAAACGGTGATCGGAGGCCTCGGCAGCACGGACCAGAAGGGCGGCATGGCGGCCATGGTCTACGCGGGCAAGATCATCAAGGACCTCGGGCTCGAGGACGATTACACGCTGCTCGTCACGGGGACCGTGATGGAGGAGAGCGCAGACGGCCTCTGCTGGCGCTACATCATCGAGGAGGGCGGCGTCACCCCCGAGTTCGCGGTGCTGACCGAACCGAGCGACGGCATGATCCGCCCGGGCCAGCGCGGGCGCATGGAGATCAAAATCAAAACCCGCGGCGTGAGCTGCCACGGCTCCACGCCGGAGGTCGGCGTCAACGCCGTCTACAAGATGGCGCCCGTCATCGCCGCCATCGAGCGCCTGCACGGCGAAATGACGGACGACGGCTTGCTCGGCAAGGGCAGCATCACGATTTCGGAGGTGTATTCCACCGCGCCCTCCCGCTGCGCCGTCGCGGACACGTGCACCATTTCGGTGGATCGAAGGCTCAATTCCAAGGAGTCGCCGGAATATGCGCTCAGGCAGTTGCGCGAGCTGCCCGAGGTCGTCGCGGCGGACGCGGAGGTGGGCCTTTACATGTTCGAGGACCCCTCGTATACCGGCCTCGTGTACCCTGCCGAGCAATGCTTCCCGCCGTGGATCATCGACGAAGCGGAACCCGCCTGCCGTAGCGTGATCGAGGCGTACCGCGGCCTGTTTGGCGCGGAGCCGGTCATCGCTCCCTGGCTGTTCTCCACGAACGGCGTCGCCATCATGGGGACGCACGGTATTCCCTGCGTGGGCTTCGGGCCCGGCCATGTCAATCTCGCGCATTTTCCCAACGAGGTCACATTCAAGGAAGAACTGGTGCGCTGCTGCGCGATGTATGCCGCCATCCCTTCCCTGTATCTGAAACAGATATAAGGGGAGGGGCAGGCGCGGGCGGACCGGCGGGCAGGCCGCCCTCTCTGCGGCGCGCGAAGGAGTACCAGCTTAAATAACAAAACTGAAAGGGGACACACCATGGAGCAGAAAACCGAACGGAAAAAGAAGTTCAAGGTACCGCATACGTTTATTATTCTCTTAGGACTTATCTTGGTTGTCGCAGTTCTGACGTATGTGATACCCGCCGGCACGTATGACCGTCATTATGACGAGGCGACCGGCCGCCAGCTCGTCGACCCCAACTCCTTCCACGAGGTTGACAAAAAACCGACCTCCATCATCAAGTTCTTCTCCTCCTCCGTCGACGGCATGGTCGACGCCGGTTACGTCGTCGTTCTGACGTTCGCGGTCGGCGGCGGCTTCTTCGTGCTCGAGAAGGCGGGCATCATCACCTCGGCGATTCAGGCGCTCGCGCGCAAGCTCAAGAAGAGAGGCATCATCATGATCCCCATCCTGATGATCATCTTCGCGGTTGTGGATTGCTTCATCGGCATGTGCGAGTTGACGATGGTCTACGTTCCCATCATATTGCCGCTGATGCTCGCGATGGGCTTCGACTCCATGACGGCCTGCGCGACGGCGCTGATCGGCTCCCAGGTCGGCTTCACCCTGGCGGTCGCCAACCCGTTCACGACCATCATCGGCCAGAAAGTCGCGGGCCTGCCGCTGATGTCCGGCTGGGAGTACCGCGCCATTCTGCTCGTCGTCTACCTCGCGGTCGCGATCTGGTTCGTCTGCCGCTACGCGACCCGCGTGAAGAAAAACCCCCTGTCCAGCAGCATGTATGAGATCGACCTCAAAACCCGCGAGGAATTGAGCGCAGGCTCTTCCGGGGAGGCCAAGCCGCTCACGACCCGCCAGAAAATCGCCGGGCTCGTCTCGATCGCCATCTTCGTCGTCATGATCTACGGCGTGATCTCCTGGGGCTGGGATATGCCCGAAATCGGCGGTGCGTTCGTCGCCATCGGCATCATCGGCGGCGTCATCGCGGGCATGTCGGGGGATGACATCTGCAAGGCGTTCGTCGAAGGCTGCGGCAGAGTGCTCGAGGGCGCGCTGATCATCGGCGTTTCCCGCGGCATCGCGGTCATCATGACCAACGCGCAGATCATCGACACCATCGTCCACTTCTTCGGCACGATCCTCGTGGGCGTGCCGGGCTACCTCTCCTCCGTCGGGATGATGGTCGTGCAGACCATCATCGAGTTCTTCATCTCCTCCGGCAGCGGTCAGGCCGTGGCGACGATGCCCATCATGGCGCCTCTCGCGGACCTCATCGGCGTGACGCGCCAGACGGCGGTATTGGCCCTCCAGCTTGGCGACGGCCTCACGAACATCTTCTATCCCGTGTCCGGCTACTTCATCGCCACCATCGGCCTTGCCAAGGTGCCGTACCAGAAGTGGGTCAAGTTCATCACCCCGCTCCTGCTCATCGAGTGGGCGCTGTCCATCGTCGCGATGATCATCGCGCAGGCGATCCAGTGGGGGCCGTTCTAAGCAAAAGACAATGCCCAATGCCCGCAACCGAATAACGCATCCATTCACTCCGACGGGCCCGCTTATAGCGGGCCCGTCGCGCGTTGCGGCGGGTCCGGTCGCGAGCGCCGAAGCGGGGCGCTTTTCGTGGTTTATGCTCGCTTTTCCAGGCATTTGACGGCTGTTCTTTCATGCGGCCGCATTCGCGAAAAAGTTCACATTTTAATCCTAACATACTTATTGATATTTGAAAGTTGTTAGTATATAACTAGATAATCGAAAGACAACTGTCGGAAAGGGTATGTCGGTATGGATGAAACGGCGTTTCCGCAGTATCTGAGGATCGCCCTGGATATCGCCTCCCAGATCGCCGACGGGGAACTGGCCGAAGGGCAGAGGATATCGGGCCGCTCGCTGCTCGCCTCCGAATACGGCGTATCTCCCGAAACGATAAGGCGCGCGCTCAGGCTGCTCGCGGATATGAAGGCTGTGGAAATCAGGGACAAAAGCGGCGTTGTGATCCTCTCGGCGGACAACGCCAGGCGGTATCTGCAAAACCATGAGAGCAAGAGCGAGCAGCAGGATCTGCAGCAGAAAATGAAAGAGCTGTTTGCGGAGCATAATAGCATCTGCAAGCAAATACTGGACGTTTACAACGAGATGCTCAACGCTAAGGAGCATCCGCTCCCGACGGACAGGGCGCTCCCCAACTACGAGGTCCGCGTTTCGGAGGCGTCGAAGCTGATCGGAAAGAGCGTCGGCGCGCTGCACTTCTGGCAACAGACGGGCGCGACCATCGTCGCCATCAAACGAAAGCACAGCATCATTCTTTCCCCCGGCCCTTACGCGGAGTTGTACGGCGGAGACGTCATCGTTTTCATCTGCAAGCCCGCGGCGGTAAAGACGGTCCGGGCGTTCGTGAACGGAGGGGCGGGGAGATAGCATTCGGCATTGGCCGACGGGAAGGAGCTTATTATGAAAAAAGGTTTGGTTATGGCGGGCTCGCTGGGCAACTGCGTGCATGTTGCCGGCGCGGTCCACTTCCTGAACCTGGCGGAGGACGAGGGCTATGAAACGATGTTCCTCGGCCCCGCGAACGGCATAGACGCGGTGGTCGGCAAGGTTGCGGAGCACCGCCCTTCCATGGTGTCCCTCGGGTACCGGCTGACGCCCGCCAACGTCGTCCCCCTCGTCCGGGAGCTGATAGAGAAAAGCGGGCGGCTCGCGCGCCGGCCCGTCTGGGTCTTCGCGGGCACGCGGCCGGTCGCGGAGGAGGTGAAAAAGCTCGGCTTTTTCGACGTCGTGTTCGACGGCACGGAGGATCTCGACGATTGCATCGCGTTCCTTCGCACGGGCGCCTTCGGCAGGAAGGGGAGCGCGGAAATCCACGCGCAGAACCTCGTTGACAGGATCCGGCAGAAGCAGCCGTATCCCCTGCTTAGGCATCACTTCGGCCTGCCGTCCTTCGAGGAAACCGAGAAGGGCATTGAGAGGATCGCCGAGTCGCGCGTGCTGGACGTCGTCTCGCTCGGCATCGACCAGAACACGCAGCAGTATTTCTTCGAGCCCGACCGGCGCAACCCGGAGATGGACGGCGCGGGCGGCGTGCCTGTCAAAAGCGCCGGGGAATTCGCGCGCCTGAAGGCGGCGGCCCAGCGCGGCAATTATCCTTTGATGCGCTGTTACAGCGGCACGTCGGACGTCATCCGGCTCGCCGAGGTATTGCACCGCAGCATAGGCAACGCGTGGTGCGCCGTCCCCCTGTGCTGGTATAACGAACTGGACGGGCGGGGGACGCGCAAGCTTCGGGAAGCAATGGAGGAGAGCCAGCGGATGATCGGCTGGCACGGGGAGAGGAACATCCCCGTCGAACTGAACGAGCCGCACCACTGGGGGTTACGGGACGCGCACGATACCATCTCCGTCGCGATGTCGTTTCTCAGCGCGTACAACGCGAAGAAGTACGGCGCGAAGGACTACATCGCCCAATATATGTTCAACATCCCAAGCTCGCTGAGCTTCTCGATGGACCTTGCCAAGGTGGTGGCGCAGATCGAGCTTTCGGAATCCCTCGCGGAGCCGGGTTTTCGCGTATACCGCCAGGTGCGGGCGGGGCTGCCCTTCTTAAGCGGCGATCCCGACGTCGCGAAGGGCCAGCTCGCGGCCTCCACGAGCCTCGCAATGAACGTGTCGCCCCATATCATCCACGTGGTCGGGTACAGCGAGGCGGAGCACGCGGCGACGCCCGAAGTGGTCGTCGAAAGCTGCAGGATCGTGCGCGGCGTCGTGCGCTCCGTGCTTTATGGAAACGCCGACGCGACCGCCGACCCGCGGGTGCAGGAGCGCAAGAGGGAGCTTCTCGACGAGGCTTCCGTGCTGCTCGCCTTCATCCGGGAACAGTACGACGACGTCAGCGCGGATCCCTGGGGGGACGCGGCGGTCCTTACGGACTGCATCAAGCGCGGCATACTGGACGCGCCGCATATCGTGAAGCAGGGGGAATTCAGAGGAAATCTCAACACGAGGATACACGACGGAAAGTGTTTGGCTTACGACAGCTCCGCCGGCCGGTTTTTGAGCGAAGCGGCCCGTCTTGGCCGGATACGGATGAGGGAGGCGAAGCATGAACGGCAAGAGAATTGCGGTTATTAGCACGGGCAACGGCGGGCAGTCCCTGGCGGCCTATTTCGCGCATCTCGGATACAGCGTGGCGCTGTACGCCAGGGAGCAGGAGCGGATCGATATGTTCACGAGCAACCGCTTCAAACTCGGCGGCATATTCGATTGCGCTGCAGAAATCGACCTGATTACCTGCCACATGGATGAGGCGGTGAAGGATGCATACCTCATCATGGTGACGACGCCTGCGCAGTATCATCCCATCGTAGCCAAGGCGATGGCGCCGTGTCTCGAGGACGGTCAGGCGATCGTGCTGAATCCCGGGAGGACTTTCGGAACCCATGTTTTCGATAAAACGCTTCGGGATAACGGCTGCACGGCGAACGTCGTCCTCGGAGAGACGGATACGTTCGTGTTCACCTGCCGCTGCAAGGAGATCGGACGTCCGATCATCTTTGAAATCAAGCACGACATCAAGGTCGCCGGCCATGCGGCGGAACATACGCCGCTTCTGGTCGATATGCTCTCCGCGCTGTTCCCCAGGGTCGAACCTGCGGCAAGCGTGCTGGAAACGGGCCTCACCAACATCGGGATGATCTTTCACCCGCTGCCGATTCTGATGAACATCACGCGCATTGAGGCGAGGGAGGAGTTCCGCTATTATATCGACGGGATTTCTCCGCTCGTCGCCAAGGTGCTGGAACGGCTGGATTCCGAGCGCGTGGCGGTGGCGCGGGCGATGGGGGTCCAGGTCCCCTCGGCGTACGAGTGGCTCAACGAGCGGTACGGCTCGGAGGGCGCGAACCTCTACGAGCGCATCCAGAACACCCGCGCCTACAAGGACGTGCTTGCCCCCACCGAGATCGACACCCGCTATATCCATGAGGATATCCAGACCGGCTGCGTCCCGGTGAGCTGCCTTGGGCGGCGAATGAACATCCCGACGGACATCACGGACGCGTCCATCAAGTGGGCGTCCGTCGTTTACAACTGCGACTTTTTCGCGACGGGAAGGAACGACCGCGCCATCGATTTCGACGCCATGCTTTCCGGAGCAACATGAAAGCACAGCGTCCGGGCGCGGGGGAGTTCCATTGACATAGCGGAGGGCGGCGCGTGCCGCCCCCCGCCTTGCGTATCAAAAGCGATTTCGCTCCTTTATGAGCTCACAGCTTGCGCTCGACGGCCGCGATGGTTTGCGCGAGAGCCGAGCGGTGGCTCAGTATCCGGCTTTCCGTCATCCTCTGCACGGGCCCCGAAACGCTCATCCCCGCGATGATTTTTCCCAGGGAGTCGCGGATGCCCATCGCCACGCACCGCACGCCGAGTTCGCACTCCTCGTCGTCCAGCGCGTACCCGAGCTCGCGTACCCTGTCCAATTCCTTCAGGAGATCGTCCACGTGGCGGATGGAGCTCGGCGTCAGCTGCGGCAGTTCGCCGCGCGGATAGCGGTTCCTGATCTGCGCCTCGGAATCGTTTAGAAGGAGCATTTTGCCGATGCCCGTCGTGTGCATGGGCGCGATGATGCCGATGCGCTGCGTGATCTTCAACACGCCGTCCGGCCGGTCCGCAACGTCCACGTAAACGACCTCCCCGTTCTGTTCGATGCCGACGCTGCAGGATTCGCTGCAGCTTTCGGCAAGCTTCTGCAATTCCGAATGGGTGATTTCATATAGATGGTTTTTGCCGCCGACGGCTTGGCCCAGCTGAACGAACTTGAGCGTCAGGTAATACATGTAGGTCTGCTGGTCCTGCGCCGCATACCCGCGGCGGCACAGGGTGTTGACCATGCGAAGCACTGTGCTGGCGGGCAGGTTGACCCGCTTTGCGATGTCCTGCAGGCGGCAGCGCTCGTACTTCGCCATATCCTCGATAATCGTCAGCATCTTGTCGATCGACTGATTGGATATTACTTTCTTTTCCATTTTCTCCATTTTGATGCCCATCCGAATTATAGAATATCTCATTATACCGTTTTGCGAGCGATTATTCAATCGCGCCGCAGAAGGCGGAGCGGGGGGCGGGGAACGCGAAGCGGCTGGGCGCTCCGTATTGACAAAGAGTTTTTTCCGTCATATAATTCATTATGTGAAATATGAATTTCACATAGTAAAATTTAACGGAGGCTCAACATGGAAAAGAAGCGCTTGGTGATGATCCCGGGTCCGACGCCGGTCGTACGCTCGATTCAGAATGAAATGGGGCGCGAGATTCAGGCGTTCGGCGATCCCCGTTTCGTCCAGGACTATAAAAACCTGATCGGAAAACTGGCCGCCCTGTTTGATTGTTCGGGCAAGACCTTCCCGCTGGCGGGCACCGGCACCCTGGCGATGGAGATGGCGATCGCCAACACCACCGGGCGCGGGGATAACGTGCTGGTCGTCAGCCACGGCTTCTTCGGCGACCGTTTCACCGATATTTGCACGCGAAAGGGGCTCAACGTCGACGTGCTTTCCAGCGAGTGGGGGAAAACCGTGCCCGTCTCGGACATCGAGCGGAAGCTTTCCGAAAAGCGTTATGCAGCCGTTACCGTAAGCCATGTGGACACCGCGACCGGCGCGCGCGCCGACATCGCCGCGATCGGCGAAATGATGAAGCGGCACCCGGATACGATCTATATCGTGGACGGCGTCGCGGCGACGGGGGGCGAGTATGCCCAGGTCGACGCGATGAACATCGACGTGATGTTCACCGGCTCCCAGAAGGCGTTCGGCGTGTGCCCCGGCATGTTCATCCTCTGGGCGAACAAGAAGGCGCTCGAGCGCCGCAAGAGCCTCGGCATGATTCCCGAATACTACGTCGATTTTGAAAAGTGGATCCCGATCATGGACGATCCCGCGAAATACTTTGCGACCCCGGCGATCAACCTCGTTTGGGCGATGGCCGAGAGCGTGCGCATCATCGAAGAGGAAGGGCTCATGGCGCGCTATGACCGCCACCTGAAGAACGCGCGGGCCCTGCAGGCCGCTCTGGAAGCCCTCGGTTTCGCCATACTCGCCGAGCCGGAGCATCGGGCTGTGACCCTGTCGAACGTCCTCTATCCGGCGGGCATCAGCGATGTGGAGTTCCGCACCGCGCTGATGGACGAGGGGATCATCGTCGCCGGCGGGCTTGCCGCGTACGCGGGCAAAATGTTCCGCATCGGCCACATGGGGAATATCGACGTCAACGATATGGTCACGGCGCTCGGCGTCATCGAGCGCGCCATGCTCCGCTGCAAGGCAAGCATCACCCCCGGCCAGGGCGTCGGCGTTTATCTCGCGAAGATGGCGGAGTAAACGGCGAAGCGTCAAGTGGGTCCGAAAGCTGCGGAAGAAATATTTGCCCGTGCTTTTCCCGATAGCTGTCGTGATGGAAACCGAAGGCGGCGCCTGCCCGGCCCGCCTTCGAGATTGAGATTTTATGGGAACTCCCTCGGGAGCGGGACGGTTTTCTTACATCATCCTGTAGACCGAGAACGTGAACATATCGGAGATATGGTACTCGCGGGCAAGCCAGATCGGTTCGCCGCTGGTGGTATAGTCGACCTGTTCGATCTGCAAAAGAACCGTATTCGGGGGGACCCCTAAAAGTTCCGTCACCCTGCTTCCGGCGCAGCCTACCGGCAGGATGTGCGAAATGGCATGATGGATGGGCTTATCCAGGCGCGCCTGCAAATACTGATAGAGGGACTGGTTGCGCGCGAGGTGCTCCTCGAGCTCGCGATACGAATCGGAGCCCGTGAGATTATAGAATTTGTTCAAGTCGAAGATGTCCTGCGTGTACGCGACCTTCTTGTCGTTCGCGGTCCTGACGCGCTCGATGATGAGCACGTTGGAGTTTTCCGGGATTTCAAGCCGGTAGGCGATCCGCTTGTCGATCATGGGCGCTTCGTACACCTTGCAGTAGATGGTGCCGGGTTTGGCGCCGATGGACTCGATGACCTGCGTGATGCCGAAGTTCATGCTCAGATTGTTGACGAGAATCGGATCTTTTGACACAAACGTGCCCACGCCCCGGCGCTTTGTGACGATACCGGCCTGTTCGAGCATCTGCAGGGCTGCGCGTACCGTGCCGCGGCTCGATTTGAATTGCTTCGCCAGTTCGATTTCGGTCGGCAACTGGAATCCGGGAGGATAATCATTTTCGCGGATCATTTTGTGAATCGCCAAATAGATCCGTTGCACGAGAGAGATATCCTTGTCGTAATCCATCCATTCCATGATTGCGTCCACTCCCTGTTTTCCGCTTTTTGACACCGCGGTTTGTGCGAATCAGGACAAAAAACAATTTATAAATCAACTTGCACGATGTCTTACAAATGACTATATAATCAAAATTCTATATTGTCAATTCCCCTGTCCGGGACTTCCGGCGCATCGCTTAAAACTGAAAGGATCGGGCGGGAATCCGAGGCGATCGCTTGCGCGCAAAAATTCATATACTTGTAGAACATCCGATGTTTGACTTCTTAAACGGGAAAAATTCGAGGTTTTGCGGGAAAATAAGCGTGAAATATTCATCCTTTCAGGGCGTTAACAGCCTCCAAAAGAGGCGCAAAACTGGAAAAAGAGAGAGAAAAACGGCATTTTTACGAGCGGTTGTCGAACAACGTCAGCCCGAACCCATCCATGCTGCAGATGGAAATTAATTACTATATATGTAAAAATATAAATAAACCAGGGAAACATATCCACCGCAATATGAAAATGATCCGATTACACAAAACGTTTTATGAGAAGAATAAGGGATGAATAACGCGTTTAAAGCCGTTGTTTGGGTCCAAATGGCGGAATATGAGCGATGATATTTTATGCATGGAATAATATCCAAGCCATCAAACAGCCACTTGACAAAATACGATCGAGCATAATAAACTGAGTGCAACATGTTGGACAACTAACAATATTCATATAATGTTCACCAGAATTTGACGGATAGGGGAGCTGTTGAGAATGATTGCGAAAGAGACACTTCTGGACATCTACACGCGAATGGTTACCATCAGGCGATTCGAAGAGAAAGCCGGCGCCATTTTCGCGCAGGGGCAGTTGTCGGGTTTTTTACATCTGTATATCGGCGAGGAAGCCGTCGGCGCGGGCGTATGCGCCGCGCTCAACGACGACGATTATATCGTCAGCACGCACCGCGGGCACGGCCACCTGATCGCGAAGGGCGGCGACGTCAACAGGATCATGGCGGAGCTTTACGGCAGGAAGACCGGCTACTGCAAGGGCAAGGGCGGCTCCATGCACGTCGCGGACTTTTCCAAGGGAATGCTCGGCGCCTGCGGCATCGTGGGAGGCGGCATCCCCATCGCGGTCGGAGCTGGCATCTCGATCAAATTGAAAAAGACAAGGCAGGTTGCGGTCACGTTCTTCGGCGACGGCGCCTCGAACGAGGGAAGCTTCCACGAGTCGGTCAACTTCGCCTCCGTGCTGAACCTCCCCGTCATCTTCCTTGTCGAGAACAACGGCTACGGCGAATTTACCCCCCAATGCCGCGCGATGCGGATCGAAAACATCGCGGACAGGGCGGCGGGCTACGGGATCCCCGGCGTGATCGTGGACGGCATGGACGCGGTGGCCGTGTTCGAAACGGCCCGGGAGTGGGTGGAAAAGCTCAGAAACGGCGGCGGCCCCGTCATTATCGAGGCGAAGACGCACCGCAAGGGCGGCCACTCCGAGGGGGAGACGGCGTTCCTCGACGGTCAAATCTACAGGCTCCCCGAGGAGGAAAAAATCGCCAAAGAGACGGACTGCATCGAAAGCTTAAAGAACTATCTGCTCGGGCGCGGCGACGTCGCGGGGACGGAGCTCGCGGCCATCGACCGGGAAGCGATCGAAAAGGTCGAGGGCGCCGTTGAATTCGCGCTGAACAGCCCGCTGCCCGACGCGGACGACCTGTTAACCGATACATGGTGCTAAGGGGTACGAGATGAGAAAGTATTATATTAAAGCGATTCAGGAAGCATTATTCGAAGAGATGGAGCGAGACGAGAAGGTGTTCCTCATGGGCGAGGACGTCCGGATCGGCTGCTTCGCGGCCACGCGCGGCCTTTACGCGAAATACGGCGGGGACCGCGTGATCGACACGCCGATTTCCGAATTGGCCGTGGCCGGCGCGGGCGTCGGCGCGGCGGTCACCGGGACGAGGCCGATCGTGGATCTGATGTTCGGCCAGTTCCTGATGCTGGCCTACGACCAGGTTTCGAACCAGGCGAACGCCATGCGCTATATGTTCGGCGGGCAGACCTCGGTGCCGATCGTCTACCTCGTTCAGAACGGCACGGGCCCCAGCGTCGGCCCGCACCACAGCAACTCCGTGCATCCGAACTTCATGAACATCCCGCTTGTGAAGGTCGTTATGCCAAGCTGCCCCGCGGACGCGAAGGGCCTGCTCAAATCCGCCATCCGCGACGACAACCCCGTGGTGTTCTTCAACCACACGTCGATCGGCGGCATGAAGGGGGAGGTCCCCGAGGGCGAGTACCTGATCCCCATCGGCAGGGGGGACATCAAGAAGGAAGGCGCGGACATCACCCTGTGCGCGGTCGGCCTCATGGTGAATTATTGCCTGAAGGCGGTTGCGCAGCTCGAGAAGGAAGGCGTCAGCGCGGAGGTCGTCGACCTGCGCTCGCTCAAGCCCTGGGATAAGGAAATGGTGTTGGAAAGCGTCAGGAAAACAGGGCGCTTCCTCGCGGTGGACGAGAGCTACCATACCTGCGGCGCGGGCGCCGAATGGGTCGCCACCGTCGCGGAGGAGGCATTCGGCTTACTTAAAGCGCCCGCCTCCAGGCTTTCCGGTTTGGAAATCCCGATTCCGTTCAGCCCGGTGCTCCAGAAGCTCTCCGTGCCGAGCGTCGAGTCGATCGTGGAAAAAGTGAAGTCAATGGTGAGGTAAGGGAGGCGGCGTATGGCAAAGACACCCGTGTACATGCCCAAGTTCGGCATGACGATGACGGAAGCGGATATTACGGAATGGTATGTGGAACCCGGGGCGGAGGTCGCTAAGGGCGATCCTCTGCTCGCGATCGAAACCGAAAAAACCAATGTGGATATAGAGGCGCCGGAGAGCGGATACCTCGGCGCGCACCTGTTTGAGGCGGGCGACGTCGCCGAGGTCGGCGCGGTTCTCGCCTATGTGGCGGACACCCCTGAGGAAGCTGCGGAGGAAGCTGCGGAAGAAGCGGAAGGCGCCTGTGAAATCAAGGCGGAAATCCCGAAAGCTCCGGAGGCGCCCGAACCGGCCCCCGGCGGGAGGACGCTTTCCAAAATGCGCCGCATCATCGCGGAGAATATGCGCGGCAGCCTGCAGAATTCGGCCCAGCTGACCCATTTCCGCGACGTGCGCGTGGACGCTCTCTCGGCTTATAAGGAAACGCTCGAGGGCGTTTCCTACAACGACCTTTTCCTAAAGGCGTATGCGATCGCCGCGCGGCAGTGCGAGAAGGCGAGGCTGCAGCTCGTCGGCGACAGGCTCGTTGAGAAGAATGAAATCAATATCGGCCTCGCGGTCGCGCTCGAGGACGGGCTCATCGTTCCCGTCGTCCGGAACGTCGATCAACTCTCCCTCCATGAGATCGCGGGGGAACGCAAGCGCCTGGTCGGCGCCGCGAGGAGCGGCGGCCTTTCCCCCGAGGATACCGGGAACGCCATCGCGACCGTCACGAACCTAGGGGCGCAGAACATCGACTGTTTCACGCCCATCCTCAACGCCCCGGAGCCGGTCATCCTCGGCGTCGGCCGGATCATGAAGAGGCCCTGGGTGGAGGGCGATTCGATCGTCGCCGCCCTCGTCACGACGCTAAGCATCACATTCGACCATCAGGTGCTGGACGGAAAGGACGCGGCGGATTTCCTTGAAAGCTTCGTCCGCATCCTCGAGGATCCCGCGCAGCTCGGCTGAATATTGAACGACGATACGAAAGGAGGATGGTAGGTGGAAGCGGCATACGAATATCTGCTTGAAATGCGCCACATCACCAAGCGGTTCTCGAGGACCCTTGCGAACGACGATGTTGAGTTTTCGCTGAAGGAAGGGGAGATCCGCGCCATATTGGGCGAGAACGGCGCGGGAAAATCGACCCTGATGAATATGCTCTACGGCCTCATCCGAAAAGACAGCGGCACGATTGTCTGGAAAGGCGAAGAAATCGCGATCGATTCTCCCTCGGAGGCCATCAAGGCCGGCATCGGCATGATCCACCAGCATTTTCAGCTTGTAGAGAAGTTCACGGTCCTTGAAAACATCATACTGGGCAGAAAAGAAGGCAAGTGGATCGAGCTGCCCCTGGCCGCGGCGGAAAAGCGCGTGATCGAGCTTTCCGAAAGCTACGGGCTGAACATCAGGCCGAGGGCGAAAATAGAGGATCTCACCGTCGGCGAGCAGCAGCGCGTCGAGATCGTAAAGGCGCTGTACAGGCAGTCGAAGCTGCTCATCATGGACGAACCCACGGCGGTGCTGACGCCGCAGGAGGTGGACAAGCTCTTCGAGGTCCTGCGGAAACTCCGTTCCGAGGGCAAATCCATCATCTTCATCAGCCATAAGCTGCCGGAAGTCCTGGAGCTTTGCGACAGCATCTCCATCATGCGCGACGGACGGATGATCAAAACCCTGGAGAATACGCCGGACCTCAGCGCGAAGCGGCTGGCTTCCTACATGGTCGGCCGGGATATCAACCTCCAGATCGACAAAAACGCGTGCTGCCCCGGCGAGGTCGTCCTGCACATCGAGAACGCGTCTGCGGACCCGGTGGCGGAGAGCGCGGGCGTGAAGAACATCTCGCTGGACGTGCGCCGCGGCGAAATCGTCGGGATCGCGGGCGTCGACGGCAACGGCCAAACGGACTTCGCGGAACTGATCATGGGCCTTCGAAAGCTCACCGGTGGCAAAATCGAGTTCCTCGGCAGGGATATCGGCAACAAGGGCACCAAGCAGACGCGCGATTTGCCCATCGGCTATATCCCGGCGGACAGGAACCACGCCGCGCTGATCCTGGATTTCACACTGGAAATGAACGTGGCGATGAACCATCCGGACAAGCCCCCGTACGGGACCTGGTACGCGATGAACCGGAAGGCCATCTGCAAGGACACGTGCGAGAAGATCGCGCAGTTTCACGTCGCGACCCCCGGCTCCGACGAGCTGGCGGGCAACCTGAGCGGCGGCAACCAGCAAAAGGTCGTCCTGGCGCGGGAGGTCAGCGGCAAGGTGGATCTGATCGTTGCGGTCTATCCGACGCGCGGCCTCGATATCGACGCCACGAACTTCGTTCTCAACACCATGCTCAAGGCGCGGGACGCGGGCGCCGCCATCCTGTATATCTCCACCGAGCTGGAAGAGATCATGACGCTGAGCGACAGGATCGGCGTGCTCTATGAGGGCGGACTGGCGGACATCATGCCGGCCGGGGAAGCCGATGTTACGAAAATCGGACTGCTGATGGCGGGAGAGCGAGAATGATGAGCGTGCCTAAGACGAACGAAAACAAAAAATCGATCTGGCTGGTACTGCTGGACTTCAGCCCGGTCATCGGCGCTTTGCTGGGACTGCTGGTCGGCTCGCTGTACACGACGCTTTGGGGCGTCAGCCCGCTCGCGTTTTTCAAGGAGATTTTTGCCGGCGCGTTCAGCTCCGCCATGGCGATTGGGAACACCCTGAACCGGGCGACGCCCCTGCTTCTCATCGGCACGGGCACGGCGATCGCGTTCCGCGCCGGTGCGAACAACATCGGCCAGGAAGGCCAGCTCAACGCGGGCGGCCTTGCCACTGCGACCGTGGCGCTGCTGCTTCCGAACCTTTCGGGCGCGCTCGGAATCCCCGCGGTCCTGCTGCTCGCCTTCATCTTCGGGGCGCTGTACGCGGGCATCGCGGTGCTGTTCCGGCTGCTGAAGGGCGTCAACGAACTGCTGATCACCCTGCTGTTCAACTATATTGCGACGCTTCTCTCCGCCACTATGATCAACGGTCCGTTCGCGGCCTCCAGGACGGTGAGCTACCCCATGACGGACACGTTCTCAAGCCAGTTCCTGCTGACCAGATGGCCGGAATTCGGGTACCTGCATTCCGGCATCTTCATCGCAGTCGCGGTCGTGCTCATCGCGGCGTACTTCATGTGGAGGACGCCCGGGGGACTGAGGCTTCGCATGGTGGGGCTCTCCCCGCTCGCGGCCGAAACCGCCGGAAACAGCCCCGTGAGGATCTTCGTGATGGCCATGCTCGTCAGCGGCGGGCTCTGCGGATTGGCCGGCGCCGTGGAGGTAATCGGAACATCCGACTGCCTGCGCCAGGGCTTCGGCACGGCGCTGGGCTTCGACGGCCTCGCCGTGGCCCTTATAGGCAACACAAATCCCCTCGGCGTGCTGCCGGCGGGCATTTTCTTCGGCGCGCTTAGGATCGGCATGCAGGCCATGCAGCGCTCCACGGGCATCCCAAGCTCGATACTGGACCTGATCAAGGGCTGCATCATGGTGTTCATCATGCTGGGCGCGGCGCTGAAGGTGTTTGTCAGGCAGGCCCCGGTCATCCGGGCGAAAAAAGCCGAAAAAACCGCTGGAGGAAAAAGCTGATGGACGTCGGTGTCATTCTGGAATACCTGGGGTCGACGGTGCGCGTATCGGTGCCCGTGATACTGATTGCCATAGGCGTCTGCTATTGCGAAAAAGTCGGCGTATACGCCATGAACGCGGAGGGATATATGCTCATTTCCGCCTTCATGAGCGTGGTTGCGACGATCGCGACGGGAAACCAGGCGATCGGCGTGTTCGCGGGAATCCTCGCGGGCATTCTTGCCGCGCTGCTCTTCTCGCTTCTGACGATCAGGTTCGGCGTGGATCAGGTGCTCAGCGGCCTCGGCATGAACTTCATCATATTAGGGCTGACAAGTTCCCTGCAGCGCCTCTTCTGGGGCGTGACCGGGGTGCCCCGCATCCCCGCCATGCGGCCCATCGAGCTGCCGCTGCTTTCGAAGATCCCCTTTATCGGGCCCATGCTGTTCAACCAGCCGATCCTGACGTATGCGACCTATTTCCTGATCCCGATCGCCTGGTGGGTCATGTTCAAGAGCACCTGGGGGCTGAAGCTTCGCGCGGTCGGCGAAAACCCGAGCTGCGCCGATACGCTTGGAATCAGCGTCGCCAAAACCCGGCTGAACTCGATTCTGGCCTGCGGCGCGTTCTGCGGCCTGAGCGGCGCGGTGCTCGCCCTGCAGCAGGTGCAGACGTTCACGGAGAACATGTCGGCCGGGCGCGGCTGGCTCGGCCTCGTCGCCGCCGTATTCGGCGGCTGGAACCCGCTGGGCGCGGCGGGCGCTGGGCTTGTGTTCGGCGCGGCGGAGGTTCTGCAATTGCGATTGCAGATGCTCGGCGGAATCAAAATTTCGTCGTATGTGATTCAGATGCTTCCCTATTTCGTGGCGATCGCATTCATCGCTTTCATCGGCAAGGGCCGCAGGCATCCCGCGAGCATGGGCAAGTTCTATAGAAAAGTTTAACGGAGTTCGATTTGGCGGGCGACCGCTGAAAAAATAAAAAATCACGGAGGAAAATATGAAGAAGATCTTGGCACTCGTCCTCGTAACCCTGATCGTCATGGCGATGGCCTTCGGCTGCACGGCTCCCTCGGGCACCGATCAGACGCCCCCGGTCGATCAGACCCAGGCCCCTGCAAACACGGAGCAGCCCTCGACGGAAGACCCCGCTGCGGAAGCCTATAAAGTCGCGCTGCTCCTCACCGGCAGTGCAAACGACAACAGCTGGAACCAGTTCGGCTACGACGCCCTGCTCAACGCCCAGAAGGCGATCGGCGAGGACAAGATCGAAATCGCCTACTCCGAGAACCTCGCGGCGATCGACATCGCGCCCGCGCTTCGCGACTACGCCTCGAAGGGCTACGACCTGATCGTCGGCCACAGCGGCTCGTTCGAAGACGACATGCTCAAGGTCGGCGCGGAATTCCCGGAGACCGAATTCGTGGTCGTCTGCGGCTCCTACGGCGGAGAAGTCGGCAGCAACGTGACCGCGGTGGACATCGCGGCCTGCCAGCAGGGCTTCAGCTACGGCTATCTCGCGGCGAAGGCCTCCAAGAGCGGCAAAGTCGGCTTCGTCGGCTTCCTGCAGGGCGTTCAGGTCATGAACAACGTCGTAGGCGGCTTTAAAGACGGCGCCAAAACCGCGAACCCCGACGTCACCGTGACCATCGTTTACCTCAAGGACGGCAACGACGTCGCCGAGGGCCGCGAGGCCGCTCTCGCGCTGGCGGCTGCCGGCTGCGACGTGATCATGCACGAGTTGAACGCTGCTTCCGGCGGCGTTGTGGAAGTCTGCAAGGAGAAGAACGTCTATACCATCTGCCGCGTACAGGAGGACATCGAGTTCGCGCCCGATCAGGTCATCGGCCGCTTCGTGTTCGACCTTGGCGCGAAGTATACCGATTTCGTTCAGATGGCCGTCAACGGCGAGCTGAACGGCGGCACCAACTTCTTCGGCTATCAGAACACTCCGCACGGCTTCAGCTGGTATTACGACGACGCGCACGAGTGGAACCCCGCGATCATCACCGAGGAGATCATCGCCGCTTACCAGACGGATGTTATCGACATGTTCGCAAAAGATCCTCTGCGCACCTATACCACGGAGCAGGCTGCGCCCGGGACCTATTAATTAACCGAACTCACCCGTGGCAGGGGCGCATCCCCGCCCCTGCCACACCAATGAAGATCCACAAGAGGTAAGAAAAATGCGTTTGGAGAATAAAGTCATTGTTGTTACGGGAGCAGGTTCCGGCCTGGGCGAGGCCACGGGCCTTATGGCGGCGGAGCAGGGCGCCCATGTCGTCCTCGCGGATATCAACGAGCAGGCGATCGCGGACGTTTCGGCCGAAATCGAGCGGATGGGCCGCAAGTGCATCCGGTGCCGGGTGAACGTATGCGAAACGGATTCGATAAACGCGATGATCAAAGACGCTGTCGATGCGTTCGGCAGGGTCGACGGCCTCGTGAACTCGGCCGGGATTTTCACAAGCATCCCGTTCCTCGAACTGACGGAAAAGGACTGGGACAGGATGATCGATATTAACCTCAAGGGTGCGTTCCTGTGCACCCAGGCTTTCATCAGGCAGGCACTTCAGCAGAACACCGGCGCTTCCATCGTGTTTTTAAGCTCGATCAGCGGATATATCGGCTTTACGAAGTCGGCCCATTACTGCGCGTCCAAAGGCGCGGTGCGGCAGTTGAGCAAGGCTGTCGCCCTGGAATTCGGGCCCATGAACATCCGCTCCAACGTCGTCGCTCCGGGCACGATCGAAACGCCCATGAACGCTTGGATTATAGATAACCCCGAAATGCACAGGCAATCGGTGGCGTCCATTCCGGCGGGACGGTTCGGCAAATCCCAAGAGATTGCCGCGGCCATCACGTTCCTGCTTTCGGATGACGCGTCGTACTGCAACGGTTCCGAATTGCTCGTGGACGGCGGTCAGATCACACATTGCTGAAAGGAGAAATCAAATGAAGAAGTTCGAAGGTAAAGTCGTTGCGGTAACCGGCGGCGGTTCCGGCCTCGGGAAGCTCTCCTGCGAAATGTTCGCGCAGGCGGGCGCGGCGATCTGCGTGATCGACATCAACGAGAAAGCCGCCGGCGGCACCGTGGACGCGATTGCCGCCGCGGGCGGGAAGGCGAAGGCGTTTATCGCGGATATCAGCAGCGACGAGCAGATGAAGGCGCTGTTTGACGACATCATCAAGGAGTACGGCCGCCTCGACGTGCTGTTCAACAACGCGGGCATCAGCCCCGTGGGCACGGTTGAGAGCACATCGTTCGCCGATTATAAAAAGACCCTCGCGATCGACCTCGACAGCGTTTTCCTCGGCTGCAAGTACGCGATTCCGTATATGAAAAAGCAGGGCGGCGGCGTCATCGTCAACACCGCGGGGACGTTCGGCATCAAGCCGATTCCGAACAAGGCGGCGTACGCCTGCGCGAAAGCGGGCGTCCTGAGCCTGACGCGGTCCGTGGCGATCGATTTTGCCCGGGACAACATCCGCTGCAACGCCATCTGCCCCGGCTTCGTCGATACGCCGCTCAATAAGGATTTCGTCGGGGCGGCGAGGGATGCTTTCCTTGCGACCTACCAGCCGATGGAGCTTCGCATACAGCCTGAGGATATCGCGAACGCCGCGCTGTTCCTCGCGGGGGACGAGGCGCGGGCGATCACCGGGCAGGCGCTCGTCGTGGACGGCGGCACCGAAGCCTGCCTGTACTATTGAGCGGAAGGGATGATTTCATGCGGAACTTTAACTTTACGATGCCCACGAAGTTCTATGTGGGATACGGGCAGGTCAACGTATTAAAGGATATCGCCGCGGAATACGGCAAAAAGGCCATGGTCTGCGCGGCGAAGGACACCATGCGGCAGTTCGGCTTTCTCGAACGGGTCGTGGATCTTTTAAAGCAGTCGGGCGTCGAGGTCGCGGTGATAGACGACGTGGAGCCCAACCCGAAGGATGTGGACATCGACCGGCAAACCAGATATTTCGTCGAGCAGGACTGCGACTTCACCGTGGGCCTCGGCGGCGGCAGCTCACTGGATACCGCGAAGGCGGTCGCCTTCATGGCGGCCCAGGGGGATGCTTCCGTCCGCGATTTCCTCGCGGGCGGCAGCAAAGCCGATCTTTCCGACATGAAGAAGCCGTATCCCGTCATCTGCGTCACGACCACTGCGGGCACGGGCTCCGAGGCCACGAAGTGGTTCGTCGTGACGAATACCGAAAACCACGATAAGCCCGGCGTGGGCCACGACCTTCTGATGCCCTCGGTTTCGATCGTAGATCCCGAACTGATGATGTCCCTCCCCGCGGGCGTGACGCGCGCAAGCGGCATCGACGTGCTTTTTCACGCGATGGAAGCCTATCTCGCGCACCCCGCCAACGCCTTTACGGATATGTGCGCGCTCGAGGCCATGCGCCTCGTTATGAAATATCTGGGCCGCGCGATCGAGGACGGCCAGAACGATCGCGAGGCGCGCGAATATATGGCGTGGGCGAACACGCTGGGCGGCATCGTCATCGGCGAGGGCAATTCCGGCACGGTCGCGATCCACGCGCTGGGCCACAGCATCGGCGGCCAGACGAACGCGCCCCACGGGCTCACTATGTGCCCCCTGGCGGTTCCGTATCTCCAAAAAACCTGGGACGCCGACCTCTACAGGCACGCGCGGCTGACCCGCGTGCTCGGCTATGGCGACGATTCCATGAGCGACGGGGAGCTTGCAGCCCTGTGCCCCAAGGCCATGGAGGGCGCGCTGGAGAAGTTCGGCTGCAACATCAAGATGCGCGACCTCGGCGTCACCGAGGAGATGATCGAGCCCATGACGGATTCCGTTTTCTCGACCATGGCGGGCGTTTTGAACAACAGCCTGAAGAAGTTTACGCGCGAGGACGTCGTCGCCCTCTACAGGGCGGCATTATAAGCATAGAAACGGCGGAGGGAGCATGGAGCGGATATTTTGCGTGAAGGAGCTGTTCGACGGCGTCGACGGCGCCGTCAAACAGGAATATGCGGTATGCGTTTCAGACGGGAAGATCGCGCGCGTCGGCCCGGCCGACGAGATTCGAAAGTCGGCGGGCTTTGCGCAGATCGAAACCTACGGCCGCCACATCATGCTCCCCGCTTTCATCGACGCGCACGATCACGCGAGGGGAGTGTCCCCCGCGGTATTCGGGGCGAAGGACCGCGCGCTGGAATTATGGATTCCCACGCTGGGCCTCGTCAGGGTGCCGGCGGCGGAGGCGGCCCTCTATGACGGTCTGCTCCTGGCGTCTTCGGGCGTGGGCAGCGTCGTGCACTGCCACAACTATGTGAGCCTCGAGGACGTGGAAGGCGAGCTGCTCGCCACCGTGGAGGGCTATAACAAAGCGGGCGTCAGGGTCGCGCTCTGCCCGCCCTATGTCGACCAGAACAGCGTGATCTACCACGGCCGGGACGCTTTTATAAGCTCCCTCGAAGAGCCTTTGCGGAAGGAGTTCGCCGCCATAGCGCGCGACGGGTTCTATCCGCTTCGCGATTATTTCGAGCTGATGGATCGCCTGGCGGCCGCGCTTGCAAAAGAGATCGCCGCGGGCAGGGCCGCGCTGCAGATGCAGGCGGTGGGCGCGCAGTGGTGCAGCGACGAAGCCCTCGTGGCGATGAAGGAATATGCCGTGCGGCACGGCATCGGCATCCAGATGCATCTGCTCGAAACGAAATATCAGATGCTCTACGCGAAGAAGCGCTTCGGCTGCGGCATCGTCGAACATCTCGGGCGGATCGGCGTGCTGGGCCCGTGGCTCACCTGCGCCCACGCGGTATGGCTCGACGAAGGGGAGATGGAAATCCTGAAAAGCGCGGGCGTGAAATGCGTCGTAAACCCGTCCTCGAACCTGCGCCTGAGGAGCGGGCAGGCGAAGCTCGCCCGCATGCTGTCCAAGGGGTGCGTCGTGGGGCTCGGGCTCGACGGCAGCGCGTTCGACGACGATCAGGACTATCTGCGCGAGATGCGCGCCGCCTTTCTGAATTCCGCCGAAACCGGCGTGAACGCCGGTTTGAAGCCGAGGGATGTTTTAAAAATGGCCCTCGCGAACGGGGCGGCCGTCGCGGGCGGGAAGCTGTCCCCCGGCCGGATCGCAAAGGGCGAGGCCGCGGATTTCATCCTGCTGGATACGGAGCGGATGAGGGCGCCTTACTGCGGCGATGCCGAGGACAGCCTCGACATCCTTCTAAGGAGGGGCACGCGGCAAAGCGTCGCCGCGGTTTACAGCGGCGGGGAGTGCGTCGTCCGGGACGGCGTCTGCCTCAAGGCGGACTTGGAGGAGGCCGCCCGCGCCTTAGGCTGCGGCATCGAGAAGCTGCGGCGCGAATCCGGCGCCGGAAGAGGCGCAAGCGCGGCGCTGATCGAGAAAATCAGGGACTTTTATACCGCATGGGAGGTTGAACCATGAGAATCACGGCGATTTCACCGATTGCGGCTCCCAAGGGGGAGGATTTCCGGGCGGCGTTCCGCCTGCGGGATTGCAAAAACATCCCCGCGCAGTTCGATTTCACCTATATCGACGGCGGCCCGGAGTTCATCCTGAACGATTACGACGACGTCCACGCGGCGCCGCTCTTGGTGAAGAAGGCGCTGGAATGCCAGCATAAGGGCGCGGACGCGATCGTCATCAACTGCAGCGCCGACACGGGGGCAAGGGCGTGCCGCGAGGCCGCGTCGATCCCCGTCATCGCGCCGAGCGAGTGCGCCATGCTGTACGCCTGCCAGTTCGTGGACGCGTTCGCGGTGCTGACGTTTTCAAACAAGATCAACGGCCGTTTCCGAAGGATCGCCCGCAATCTGGGCTTAGAGCACAGGATCAGCGCGGTCGAATCCGTCGAGATGGAGTTTTCCAGGCTCACGAACGGCGCCGACGCCGTGGTGGACGCGCTGTACGATACGATCCGCCGGGTCGCGAAGACGACGGGGACGGACGGCTTCATACTGGGCTGCACCGATTTCGAGGACGTCGCGCCGGAGCTCGCGCGCAAACTGAGCGAGAACCGGGTGCCCGCGCTCCTGTTCAAGCCCTTCGAGATCGCCGCATATCAGGCGTATATCACGGTCGCCATGGGGCTGAACAGCGGGGCGAACAGCTATCCGAAACCCGAACGCAATTATTGAAATAGAAGGATGTGTGCATGTATGACCTATGATCTGTTGATTAAGAACGCGAAGCTCGTCAGTTCCGCCGGCACGCGCTGCGGCTGCATCGCGGTGAAGGACGGCAGGATCGCCCTCATCGCCGAAAGCTGCGAGGGCGTCCGGGCGAAAAAGGAAGTCGACGCGTCAGGCAAGCATGTTCTGCCGGGCTGCATCGACGTGCACATTCATTTCAGGGACCCCGGCCTGACCTATAAAGAGGATTTCTCCACGGGCTCGATGGCCGCGGCGGCGGGCGGCGTTACGACCGTTTTCGATATGCCCAACGTTCAGCCCCCCACGCTGAACGTCGAGAATTTCTTAATTAAAAAGAAGATCGCCGAGGAGAAATCCCTGGTTAATTACGGCATATACGCCTATCTGGTCAACAATCTCGACCAGATCGACGCGCTCATCGAGGCGGGCGTGTGCGGCTTCAAATGGGACCTGAGCACCTTCGACTGGGAGCTGCCGGAAGGATATTACCTGCCCGACAACAACGAGGCCGCCGACATCTTCAAGCGGATCGCCTCCCATGATTACGTCGTCGCGGTGCACGCCGAGGATATGGAGCTCGTCAAGCACTATACGGAGCACCTCAAGGCCGCGGGGCGCAGCGAAAAGGACTTCCTCGCGCATGTGGAAGCGCGCCCGGACATCGTCGAGGTATCCGCGCTGTACAGGACCTTCGTCCTGTCCGAGGTTTCCGGCTGCCGGGTGCATATCACGCACCTGACCAGCAAGCGCGGGCTTGAGCTTATTAAGGAATACCAGCGCCGCGGGATCAGGGTCACGAGCGACGCCGGCCCTGCGTGGTTTACCTTCAGCGCGGAAGACTATGAGAAGTTCGGCGGCGGCATCCGCGTGATCCCCGCGATCCGCTATGAAAAGGACCGCGCTGCGCTCTGGAACGGCGTCGCCAACGGAGACATCGAGATGGTCGCCACGGATCACGCCCCACACTCCAACGAGGAGAAGTTCGCGCGGACCTGGTGGGATACGCTGCCCGGCACGATCGGCGTGCAGACGAGCCTTCCCCTCATGCTCGACCACGTGAACAAGGGCGACGTGACGCTCAACCGCGTCGTGGAGTGCATGGCGGAAAACCCCGCCAAAACCTTCGGGCTTGCGCCGCGCAAAGGGTATCTCGAGGTGGGCGCGGACGCGGACATGGTGCTGGTCGATCTCGAGAGAGAATGGACGGTCACCCACGGGGAGATGTTCAGCAAGACCAAATATACCCCCTATGACGGCTTCCAGCTCAAGGGCAAGCCCGTGATGACCATCGTGATGGGCGAAATCGTGATGGAGGACGGCCAAATCGTCGGCAAGCCCGGCGCCGCGAAGCTCGTGAACCAGAAGAAGGAGTGGTGAAGCGATGATTATAGACCATCACAACCATGTGTGGGAGGGCGAGTCCACGGGCGGCTTCCTCGACGAGGGGATGAGCGTTCGCCGCATCCTCCATGAGATGGACGTGGCGGGCGTGGACCTGTGCGGCGTGTGCACGGTCGCGCAGGCCATCGACAACGACTATGTGGTGCGGGCGCAGAAGGAACATCCGGACCGCCTGTTCGGCTACTGCATGGTGAACCCGAGGGAGCGGAACGCCGCCGATACACTTCGCAAATACCTGGACCTCGGGCTGAAAGGGCTGAAGCTGCATCCGCGGCTGCACGGGTATCAACTGGGCGATCATGAGCTGCTCGACCCCGTCATGGCGGTGTGCGGCGAATACAAAATCCCCATGTTCGCGCATGGCGGCTCGGAGGAAAACGACCATCCCTTTTATTTTGAGGAGCTGGCGCGCACTTTTCCGGACGTCGCGATCATCATCGGCCACATGTGCGCCCTGAACTGCTGCGACGACGCGATCATGATCGCGAAGCGCAACGACAACGTGTATCTGGATACTTCGACCGCGGAGCTGTTCAGCGTGAAGGCCGCCATCAAGAAGGTCGGCGCGGAAAAAGTTCTCATGAGCACGGATTGGCCCGGGAACGATTTTCGCATGGAACTTCTCAAAATCGAAATCGCCGCGAACGGCGACGAGGGCGTCCGGAAGCTCATATGCGGTGGGAATTATTCAAGGATTATGAAAAACATTTGATGGAGGATAGATTCAAAATGAAACAGAGACTTGTAATCATGCTTACGGACAATGACGTAACCGTAGCGAACGCCAAAGAAGTATTCCTTGCGGCGAAGCATCTTCCGGTGGAGCATTGGGGCTTTAAAGATGTCGGACTTCCCTTCGAGCAGATGGTGGATCTCGTCAACACCATGAAAGCGCACGGAAAGACTACGAACCTTGAAATCGTATCCCTTTCCGAGGAGGAAAGCCTCGCGGGCGCGAAGATCGCGGTCGATACGGGCTTCGACATCCTGATGGGCACCGCCTACAAGCCTTCTATCAAGAAATTCCTCGAGGGAACCGGCGTTAAGTACTATCCCTTCTGCGGCAATGTGTACGGGCATCCCTCGGTGCTGGACGGGACGATCGACGAGATCGTGACGCACGCGAAGTTCCTCGAAGCCGAGGGCGCGGACGGCATCGACCTTCTTTCCTTCCGCTATGTCGGCGACGCGATGAAGCTCCTCCGCGCCGTGGTCGAGGCGGTGAAGATCCCCGTGATCTCCGCGGGGAGCGTGAACAGCTTCCGGCGCATCGACGAAGTCGCGGCGACCGGCGCCGAGGGCATGACGATGGGCACCGCCCTGTTCCATGAGAAATTCGTCAAGGGCGACTTTGTCGAGAACCTTCGGAGCGTCGTCGCGTATTTGGGCGAATAATGTTATTAAGCGGCTTCGCGCGCTCTGCGCGCGAAGCCGGCATACTCCGGAAAAGGAGCGAAAATTGGCTAAGGGCACATTTATCATTGCGATTGACCAGGGGTCCTCGGGAACGATGGCGGCGCTCGTCGACGAAAGAGCGCGCATCGTCGATTCCGTGGACATCCCCGTTTCGGTTTTCACGCCGGATTACGGATTTGTCGAGCAGGACCCCGCGGAACTTGTGGAGAGCATCCGCTCGGGCGCGCGGCAACTGATGGAAAAGAATAGGGACAAGCTTGATCGCCTCACCGGCGTTGCCGTGGCGAACCAGGGCGAGTCCTTTTTGCTGTGGGATAAAAACACCGGCGTTCCCGTGACCCCCGTCGTCAGCTGGCAGGACAGCCGTTGCGGCAGCCTCTGCAAGCGCCTGCACGCGGAGGATATGGATCGCTGGTTCAACCAAAGGACGGGGCTTCATCTCTCCAACGAATGGCCGGCGATGAAACTGCGCTTCATGCGCGAAAGCGACGCGGAGTTCGACGCGCTGTGCGCGGGCGGCACGCTGGCGTACGGGCAGTTGGACGCCTGGTTTCTCTTTAGCCTCTCGCATGGCGCGCATTACGCGTCCGACCACAGCACGGCCTCCCGATCGGGCTTTTACCATGTTGAAACGCTTTCGTGGGACGCGGAACTGCTTGATTTTTTCAAAGCCGGGGGCATCGCGTTCCCGCGCCTTGCCGATAATACGGAATGCTTCCCGGGCATCGATCTTGGCATCGGTAAAATCCTTCCCTGGCTTGCGGGCGGACTGGACCAGTCCATGGCCATGCTCGGGCAGCGCTGCAACGAGCCAAGAAGCGCCAAGGTCACCTATGGGACCTGCTGCTCCTGCTGGATGAACCTCGGCAAAGAGCTTGTTCTGGACGATAAGCTGACCTCGAGCGTCGCCTGGAAACACGGGGATGAAATCGTGTACGGCCTGGCGGCGGAGGGCGGCTCGTCGGGAAGCATCATCACCTGGCTGCAGAGAAATTTTAAAACCGGGTGGAAGACGTCGGAGCTTTCCGACATCGCCAAAAACAGCGACGACCAGCCGGGGCTGGTGTTTGTGCCCGCGTTCAACGGCATCAGCGCGCCGTACTGGGAAGACGCCGTCCGGGGAACCATGTTCGGCGTGACGGCGGGCACGAAGCCCGAGCACATCCTGCGCGCGGGGCTGGACGCCATCGCGTATACCGTCCGGGATATGCTCGACGTGATGCCGGCGTGCGAAAAGCTCATCGTGGACGGCGGCATGACCGCGAACGACTATCTGATGCAGAAGCAGGCGGACGTGCTGGGGAGGCCCATCTGGCGCAACGCCAACAGCGAAGGGACGATCACGGGCGCCGCCATGCTCGCCCTGATGGGGCTTCACGCTGGCGAGCCGTACGAACCGCCCCCGGCGGAGGAATCCGCGCGCATCGATCCCCGTTCCGAGAGGAACGACGAGGGCTATTTGAAATGGAAGGAAGCTGAAGAAGCGTCCATAAAGTATTACACAAAGGAGAAGGGCAATGAGTAAACTGACGAAGACGAACCGGCTGCAGGAAAGGGCGATGAAGAGCATCCCGTTGGGCGTGAACTCCAACGGCAGATTTTGGGGCGAAAACAAAACCCCCTATTTTAAGGCCGGCAAGGGCGCGTATATCTGGGATGTGGACGACAACCGCTTTATCGACTACCGCCTCGGGTTCGGCCCCGTCATTTTGGGCTACGCCTTTGACGAGGTCGACGAAAAGGTCATCGAGGCGATCCGCGGGGGCGTCACGCCGGGCATCACGAGCGAGCGCGAGGTCGAGGTCGCGGAGCGCATCATCGAGATGTGCCCCTCGGTGGAGATGGTGCGCATCGTCAACACGGGCTCCGAGGCGACCATGCATTCCCTGCGCGTCGCGAGGGCGTATACGGGGCGCGAGAAGATCATCAAGCTCGAGGGCGGCTACCACGGCACCTACGACTATGTGCTCTATTCCACCTACGCGCCGCCGTCCGCTTACGGCAACAGGCGAAACCCCGTCCGGGTGCCCGCGAGCTCGGGCATTCCCCACGCGCTGGACGAGCTGATCATACCCATCCCCTTCAACGATCCCGAGGCTTTGGAGCTGGCGCTCAAACGCTACGGGCACGAGACGGCGGCGATCATCACCGAACCCATGATGGGCAACTTCGGCCTCGCCGACCCGCTGCCGGGCTATATGGACCTGATCAGGAGCAAGTGCGACGAATACGGCATCCTCTGGATTCTCGACGAAGTTAAAACCGGCTTCCGTGTCGCCAAAGGCGGCGCGCAGGAGAAGTACGGCTACCGCCCGGATCTTGCCGCTTACGCGAAGTCCATGGGCAACGGCTATCCCATCGCCGCTTACGGCGGAAGGAAGGAGATCATGAGCATCGTGGGCCGCGGCGTGACCCAGGGGGGCACGTACGCGGGCAACAACATCGGCACCGCCGCCGCCCTCGCGACCATGGATATCATGCGCGGGCGGGACGTGCACGGCCACATCGACCGCATGGGGACTCGTTTGCAGAACGGGCTCGATAAAATCTTCAAGCAAGCGGGCATCTCCTGCATGATCAGCTCAATCCCGTCCATCTTCTCCATCAGCTTCAACCTGAAGGAGAACAAGGACGCCCGCGACTGGAGCCGCGCGGACATGGGCATGTACAGGCGCATCGCGGAAAAGGCGTTCGAAATGGGCGTTCTCATCGATGAGGACCCCAGGGAGCCCTTCTGCCTGTCGTACTCCCACACGGAGGCGGACATCGACGCGACGCTCGAGGTGTTCTCGAATGCCGTTAAGGAGCTTTGAGCCGCGGGGGAGCTGTTTGTGGGCGCGCTTGAAGCGTGGAAGATGCGATTTTGATGTGGAAGCAATGTTTTGGGAGACAAAATGGAAAACGCGTTTGATTTAATTGTGATCGGAGCGGGCCCCGGCGGATATGTGGCCGCCATCCGGGCGAGCCAGCTCGGCCTGAAGACGGCCGTGATAGAGAAGGGGAACGTCGGGGGCGTGTGCCTGAACATCGGCTGCATTCCCTCGAAAAATCTGATTGAGAGCGCCACGAAATTCGCGTCCCTGAAATCCATGGAGGCGTTCGGGGTAAGGGCGGACATATCGGGCTTCGATTATGCCGCCGTGCACGCGCACTCGAGAAAGGTGGCGGACACGCTCAGCAAGGGCGTCCTGTACCTCCTGGACAAGAACAAGGTCGCCCTGATCCGGGACGAAGCCGCCGTCGCGGGCGTGAACGCCGTGGCGACCAAATCCGGCGGGACGCTGGAGGCAAAACACATCCTCATCGCCACGGGCTCCCGCCCGCGGCTGATCCCGGGGATGGAGTTCGACGGGAAGCAAGTGCTCTCCAGCGACGACATGCTCATGAGCTCCGCGCTGCCCAAAAGCCTTCTCATCGTCGGCGGCGGCGCGATCGGCTGCGAGTTCGCGTATATCATGCGCTCCTTCGGCGTCGCCGTGACGCTGGTGGAGATGATGCCGCAGCTTTTGCCCTATGAGGACGAGGAGGTCGCGAAGGCCCTCGCGACGTCCTTCAAAAAGAAGGGGATCGCAGTATGCCTCGCGTCGAGGGCGTCGATCCTCTCCAAGGACGCCGATTCCGTCACCGTGGAGGTGGAGTCCGATCAGGGCGCGAAAAAGAACTATACCGTGGAAAAAGTGCTGGCGGTGGCGGGCAGGGTGCCCAACACGGAAGAAATCGGCCTCGAGCGGCTTGGGATCGCGACGGAGAAGGGCTTCATCCCCGTCAACGGGCATTACCAGACCGCCGTGCCGTCCGTCTACGCCATAGGCGACGTGGTCAGCACGCCGATGCTGGCGCATGTGGCCTCGAAGGAAGGCGAAATCGCCGTGGAGCATATGGCGGGCATCGGGAGCGCGGCGGGTTTCGTAAAATTGACGCCCAACTGCGTGTACTGCGAGCCGCAGGTGGCGGGCTTCGGCCTCACGGAAAGCCAGGCGAGGGAGCGCCATGAGAACGCCCGGGCGCTCAGTTTCCCCTTCCGCGCGATCGGCAAGGCAGTCGCCGCGGGCAAGAGCGACGGCTTCGTGAAGCTCGTCGTCGACGGGGAAGGGATGCTCTTGGGGGCGCATATCATCGGCTCGGACGCCACGGAGATGATCCACGAGTTGGCGCTCGCCGCGGCAAACGGAGTTAGCGTCCGCGCGATCGCGGAAATGGTGCACGCGCATCCCACGATGTCCGAAGCCGTCATGGAGGCGGCGCGCGGCCTCGACGGCCGGATGATCCACATGTGAAAAGGAGGACGAGAGAATACGATGGATACTTCACGATTCAATCCCAACATGAAGCTGTACGAGGGCAATCATCTCGGCATCGCCCGGGCGCGCATAGAGCCCGGCATCCAGTACCTGATGCCGGATGCCTTCATCCTCTTCGATATGCTGCCCTCCTGGGAGAACGCCCGCGTCAAGAACTACACCACGCGCAGGATGAACGCGGACTTCATGGAATGCATGGTCTATATCGACCCCGCGGGCAAAACCCGGGAGCCCATAGACAACGGCTGCGAGAACTTCATGTATGTGCGCTCCGGCACGATCGAGCTTTCGTTTTCCGGGACGCGGCATATGCTCGAGGAAGAGGGATATTTCTGGCTGCCGCCCGAAACGCCGTTTGAAATCAGGAATGCGGGCGAAGGGGAGGCGCGCGTCCTCTGGGTAAAGAAGGTCTACGAGCCCACGGAGCTGTTCCCCGTGCCAAAGCCGATCGTTTCCAGCGTGAAGCTGCTGCCCGAAAAGGTCAACACGGCGGAGGTCAAGCAGGAATGCCTTCCCTTCGAGGAGGACCTCGGCTTCGACATGGCCATGAACATGCTGACCTATTATCCCGGCGTATCCTTTCCCCGCGTGGAAATCCACGTGAACGTGCACGGCGCGTACTTTTTAAACGGGCGCGGCGGCATGTGGCTCAACGGCGCGCACCACGAGATACACGAGGACGATTTCTGCTACATGGCGCCTTACACGCCCCATTACGCCGTGGCGTACGGGCCGGCGCCCATGCGGTATCTGCTGTTCAAGAACGCGAACAGGGATTATCGGCTTTGATGCCGGCTTCACCGACGAGACGACAGGAGGCTCAAATGGAACTTACTCACGTGAATCTCGGAATGAGAATACAGGAAGAAAACCAGCTGGCGGTCGCAAGGGCCTTCATCAAGCCCGGCGTGGCCGCTCTGATACCCCGCATGTTCGTCCTGGACAACAAAATCCCGGAATGGAAGAACACGAGGGTCATCCACTATACCATCCCGGCGATGGGCGCGGGCTTCATGGAGTGCCAGCTCTATGTCGGCAAGGACGGCGGGAGCGTCGGCCGCGTGGACAACGGCTACGAGAACTTCATGTACGTGATCGAAGGGAGCGTAAGCGTCCATGTTTCCGGCGTGCGGCACAACCTCGAGAAGGAAGGGTACTTCTGGCTGCCGCCCCATGTGGACTTCGACCTATGCAACAAGACGGAGCAGACCGCGCGCGTGCTTTGGGTGCGCAAAAAGTATATCCCGACGAAGTTCTACCGCGTGCCGGACCCGATCGTCTCCAGCGTGCTGGACGTCGTCGGCGTGCAGAGCGAATCGGACTATGAGCAGCAGTGCATACCGAGCAACACCGATTTCGGGTTCGACATGGCAATGAACATGCTCACCTTCTATCCCGGCGTGACCTTCCCCTGCGTCGAAACCCACATCTGCGAGCACGGCAACTACTTCGTGAGCGGCCGCGGCCAGATATGGATCAACGGCAACCATTACGACGTGTATGACGACGATTTCTGCTTCGTGGCGCCCTATACGCCGCACTCCGCCACCTGCTACGGGCCGGAGCCCATGCGCTACCTGCTCTATAAAAACATCAACCGGGAATTCGAACTGACCGAGTAAGGCCGGCCTGACGCGTGGTTCGATAAGCCTTTTGCGCTTGGACGGCGAGAAAACGGGGCGGGATTTTTCCCGCCCCAACGCGAATCAGCGTTTTTTGATCTGGGGTTATTTCAGGCACTCCTCGGCCAGGAAACGGGCGACGCCGTCCTCGTCGCAGCTTGGAAGGATCGCCGTGGCCCGCGCCTTCACCTCGGGCAGGCCGTTTTCGGGCACATAGCGGCGCTGGGCGATTTCGAACATGGGCAGGTCGTTGTAGTTGTCGCCGAACACCACCAGCTCGTCGAAAGAGTACATCTCCTTGAGCTTCAGGAGCGCCGCCTTCTTGCTGGCGTCCGCGCTGAAAATTTCCAGGCAGTAGAGCCCGTTGTAGATGTTCAGGTAATAGGCCGAGGCGGCTCCCTCGATCCGCTTCACTTCCTCATAGACGGGGCGGAGCCGCTCGTCCGCGCCGGTATGTGCGATGTAAACGACCTGCCGCTCGAGAACGCGCGCCCGCAGATCGGAAGAAAGGGCAACCTCCCCGCAGGCTTCCAGCGCCCGCGCGCTGAAATACTGCGTCTGCGCCTCGAGGGACTTTTCGCCGTAATAGATGCTCAATTGATCCTGCTCGAAGGTATATACGAAGCAGGAAAGGCCGTGCGCAGCGAATGTTTCGAGAATTTGCTCCGCGCGGCGGGGAGGCAGCGTATGCGCGGAAAGGTAGGACTTGCGCGCGAAGTCATACAGGAACACGCCGTTGGTGACGATGCCGGGCATGTCGAGCCGGAGGGGCGCGAGGCGGTAGTCGCAGCCGTAGGCCATGCGCGCCGTGGCGACGGTGAACGCCGCCCCCTTCTCGATGCAGGCGTTGATAACGTCCGCGGAATAAGGGGTCAACTCCTTATTGGAGTTCAACAGGGTTCCATCCAGGTCGGAAACATAAAGGGTTTTCATTTTAGACAGCCTTTCGTCGTTCTCGCGGCGCAGCAGCCGTACTGCACGATTGTTGCCCCAATAGCATCTTAGCCGATGCGGGAGGGAGTTTCAAGACGTTTGGGGCATGATACGCAAAAGACGCGGTATTTCTGCGCGTTGCCCGAAGGAGCGCCCTTTATTCGGGGGGCGAACGGACGGCGTTTTGCGCGCGGGGCATCGGCTTCCCCAATCGCCGCGCAACTGCTATAATGGAGCCGAAACGAACGAGAGAAACGGGGCGTGAGTATGAACGAGCATCTGCTGCGTGAAATCCCCAAGGTGGACGAGCTGCTGCGCTCGCCCGCGCTGTCGCAGGCGTATAAGGGCGCGCCGCGCGGCGTCGTAACGGAAGCCGTGCGCGCCGTGCTCGGGGACCTGCGGCGCGGCATCCTGGAAGGGCGCGTCAGGCAACTGCCGGACGCGGCGGACATCTGCCGCGAAGCCGCCTCGCGCGCGGCGGACGCCGCGCTGCCTTCGCTGCGCGGCGTGATCAACGCGACCGGCGTCGTGCTGCACACGAACCTCGGCCGCGCCTGCCTCGCCTCCCGCGCGGCGGACGCCGCGGCGGATGTCGCGCGGAACTATTCGACTCTAGAGTACGATCTGGAAAGCGGCGAACGCGGACGGCGCGACGCGCATGCGGAGGCCCTCCTGCAGAAGCTGACGGGCGCGGAGGGCGCGCTCGTCGTCAACAACAACGCGGCGGCGGTGCTGCTCATCCTCTCCGCCCTGACGGCGGGGGGCGAGGTGATCGTCTCGCGCGGGGAGCTGGTTGAAATCGGCGGCTCGTTCCGCGTTCCCGAGATCATGGAGAGCTGCGGCGCGGCGCTTCGGGAGGTCGGCACGACCAACAAGACGCGCCTTTCGGATTACGAGCGTGCGATCGACGCGAATACGCGCGCGCTCATGAAGGTGCATACCAGCAATTACCGCATCGTCGGCTTTACCGAATCCGTCCCGCTCGAGGCGCTGGTCGCGCTCGGCCGGCAGCATGGGCTTCCGGTCATCGAGGACCTGGGCAGCGGCTCGCTGTGCGACCTCAACCGCTTCGGCATCCGAAGCGAGCCGACGGTGCAGGAGTCGGTGCGCGCCGGCGCGGACGTCGTCTGCTTCTCGGGGGATAAGCTCCTGGGCGGCCCGCAGGCGGGCATCATCCTCGGCAAAAAGTCCTATATCGGCCGGCTCGGGCGCCATCCGCTCATGCGCGCGATGCGGGTGGATAAGATGACGCTCGCCGCGCTCGAGGCGACGCTGCGCTGCTACGCCGACGATACGGCGCCGCGGGAGATCCCGACCATCGCCATGCTCGCTGAAACGCCAGAGACGCTTTTGGCGCGCGCCGAGGCGCTGTGCGCCGCGATCGGGGAAGCCGGGGTCAAAGCCTTCGTGGTTGAGGCGGAGGATCAGGTGGGCGGCGGTTCCGTCCCGCTGCAGGCGCTGCCCTCCTACGCGGTCGCGATCGTCCCCGAGGAGGGCGCGGACGCGCTGGAGGCGAGGCTGCGCAGGCGCGCGCGCCCGATCATCGGGCGCATCGACCACGGGCGTTATCTTTTGCATGTGCGCACCGTCCGGGAGGAGGATGACGCTTATATCGCGCGGGCGCTCGCGGAGGCCATGGAATGAAGCACGTCATCATCGGCACAGCCGGCCATGTGGATCACGGCAAAACCCTGCTCATCAAAGCTCTGACGGGCATCGAGACCGACCGGCTGGAGGAAGAGAAAAAGCGCGGCATCACCATAGAGCTCGGCTTTGCTCACCTGAACTGGCCGGACGGCACGCAGGCGGGCATCGTGGACGTGCCCGGACACGAGCGTTTTATCCGGAATATGCTCGCCGGCGCGGGCGGAATCGACCTTGCCATGCTCGTGGTCGCGGCGGACGAAGGCTTCATGCCTCAGACCGTGGAGCATATGAACATACTGACCCTGCTGGGCATCAGCGACGGTCTTGTGGTCGTCACGAAGAAGGACATGGTCGACGCCGAGTGGCTCGAGATGGTCAAAGAGGAAGTGCTGGAGCGCACGAAGGGCTCTTTCCTCGAGGGGAAGCCCGTCCTCGCGGTTTCCGCCCAAACGGGCGAGGGGATCGAGGATTTGAAAGGAAGCCTGTATCAGCTCGTGGCGAAGGCAAGGGAAAAGAACGTGCGCATCCCGTTCCGCCTGCCCGTCGACCGCGTGTTTTCCGTGGACGGCTTCGGCACCGTCGTGACCGGCACGCTCATCGAGGGCTGCATGAACGAGGGGGATGCCGCGCAGCTCGTCCCCTCGGGCACGGGCACGCGCATCCGCAATCTGCAGGTTCACGGCGAAACGGTGCGGACCGCCTATGCGGGGCAGCGGGTGGCGGTCAACCTCGCGGGCCTCAAAAAAACGGACGCGCGGCGCGGCGACGCCGTGGCGCGCCCCGGGAGCGTGCGCGTCTCCCGCATGCTGGACGTGAAGCTGACGAATCTTCGGGATTCCGGGCGCGTCATCACAAACGGCATGCAGGTGCACCTCTACCATGGCGCGGCGGTGCTCCTCGCCAAGGTCGTGCTGCTCGAGCGCGACGCGCTCGGGCCGGGCGAGAGCGGTTACGCGCAACTGCGCATGGCGGAGCCCATCGCCTCGAAGAACGGGGACCGCTTCGTCATCCGTTTCTATTCGCCGCTTGAAACCATCGGCGGCGGGGTGATCCTCGACGACGCGCCCGTGCGCCATAAACGCAACGCGCAAAAGGTCATCGAGGCGCTCAGGATTAAGGAAAGCGGATCAGCGGGGGACCGTCTCGCGCAGACTTTGGCGGAATTCGGCACGACGCTGCCCGCGGCGGGGCAGCTTGCCTCAAAGCTCGGCGTCGAGCCCGAGAGCCTGATTCCCGACTTGGAGGAGCTCATCGGCGGCGGGCGCGCGATCGAACCCATCGAGGGCAGGTATATCGCGGCATCTGCGCTCGACGGCGTTACGGCTTCCTGCCGGACGATCCTCGCGGATTACCACGCGAAGAACCCGCTCCATGCGGGCATGAAGGCGGCCGAACTGCGCCAGAAGCTCTTTGGGGCGGCGGATCAGGCCATCGTGGACGCGCTCATCGGGGAACTGTGCCGGGAGGGCGTCATCAAGAGGGCGGGGGAGCGCTATGCGCTCGCGGATTTTGAGGTGCGCTATACAAAAAGGCAGGGCGCCATCCGCGAGAAGCTGCTCCAATCCTACCGCAAAGCCGATATCGAGCCCGGCGCGCTCGAGGAGGTCGCGGCGCTGTTCCAGCCTAACGAGCGGGCGGATTTCAAGCAGGTGCTCGACAGCGTTCTCAGCGGGGGCGAGCTTGTTATGCTCTCGCCCGAGATCTGCTACCACAGGGAGGCTTACGAGCGCGCAAGCGGGGTCGTCCGCGCGTATTTCGCCGAAAACGAAACGCTCACGCTCGCCCAGCTGCGCGACCTCCTCGCGACCTCGCGCAAATACGCGCTGGCGATCCTGGAATATTTCGACAAAAACGGGATCACGAAAAAAGAAGGCGACTTCAGGCGGCTGAACCGCGGCTTCCCACCCGAACGCTGACGCGCAGGGCTTGCCCCGAAAGGGATTCCATGCTATAATAGCCGCGCATTTGGGAGTAGATGGGTTCTGGTGTGCCCCCCGGTCTTCAAAACCGGTGCAGGCGGCGAAGAGCCGTCCAGGTGGGTTCGATTCCCACATATTCCCGCCATCGGCGCCGCGGATTCCGCGGCGCTATTTGTATGCTCATGCGCGTTGCCATTGACTTTTGACAAAAATCGTGCTATTCTTTAAACTGCATGGGGATGGGCTTTCATGCGAAAAACGATATACTGCGTTGGATGACGACTGCAGGAGATCCGCTTCGGGCGGAGCCGAAGGAATAAACGCCGCGCATGCCGGCGCGGCGCGAACATCTCAGGCAAAAGGACTGCGGTTTGACAAAACTCTGGAAAGCGTAAGCACCGAAGGCGCAACCCGCGCATAGCGGGGAATCTCTCAGGTTGATGTACAGAGTCAGGCGAAGGGCTGTTTGATGCACGCCTTCGCGCGGACTCTGTTTTTTGCGCGTAAAAAGGGCATATTAAGTCGAAAAAGGAGGGGCAAAGCGTGAAAAGCGCGCGCGATTTTCTGATCGTCACGAACAATGCGCTCGTCGAAGCGTGCATGGGCGATTGCTTTCGTGTGCGTCTTTTTCCTGAATTGTCCCACCGCGAAATACTGCTGAACGTGCGGGATTTGGTCTACTTGGGGCATACTTTATATACCCATCCGCTTTCAGGAAGCGTCAAGCCGAACCGGACGCCGTTTAAGTCCGTCGCGGTATCGCGGGCGCCGCGCGCGTTTTCGGCGGAGGAAGCCGGGATCATCGCCGAGGCGATCGTCGCCCTCGACAAGTTCGGTCAGGCGCGGCGGGAGCTTTTGGAAAGCGAGAAAAAGGACCTTCAATTGATCGACTATACCCTGCTGGCGGGCGCGCTGGATTTCGACGCGGCGGCGGGGCTTAGCAAGATAAACAAGATATAAGGAGGAGGTGTTCGGTTTGAAATTGGAATTGGGCTTTATCCGGATCGAAGATATACAGTTTTCAAACGAATGCAAACTGGAAAACGGAACCCTTTTCGTCAATGCGGACGAGGTGAAGGCCTTCGTCTATGAGGACGACGACGTCAAGGCCTGCGTCAAAACCATGCGCTTCGACATCGCGAGACCCGGCGAAAGCGTGCGTATCACGCCGGTCAAGGACGTCATCGAGCCGCGCGTGAAGGTGGAAGGCCCCGGGGGCGAGTTCCCCGGCGTCATCGCCAAGGTCGATACCGTCGGCTCGGGCAGGACGCATGTGCTGCGCGGCATGGCGATCGTTACCGCCGGAAAGATCGTCGGTTTCCAGGAAGGCATCATCGATATGACGGGCCCCGGCGCGGCCTATACGCCGTTCTCGAAGCTTTTGAACCTCGTGATGGTGTGCGCGCCCGCCGAGGATTTGCATCAGCACGAGTACGAGCGCGCCGTGCGCCTCGCGGGCCTTCGCGCGGCGGCGTTCGTCGGCGAGCTCGGCCGCAACGCCGTGCCGGAGGAAACCAAAGTATATGAAACCTACGGCGTGCGGGAGGGAATCGAGAAATTCCCGGATCTGCCGCGCGTGGCTTATGTCCATATGCTGCAGAGCCAGGGGTTGCTGCACGACACCTATGTGTACGGCGTCGACGCCAAACGTTCCCTCACGACCATCCTCAACCCTACGGAGACCATGGACGGCGCCATCGTCAGCGGCAACTGCGTGTCCGCCTGCGATAAGAATACGACCTATCACCATCAGAACAACCCCGTGGTGGAGGATCTGTTCGAGCAGCACGGCAGGACGCTCAACTACGTCTGCAACATCATCACCAACGAAAACGTCTACCTTGCCGACAAGCAGCGCTCGTCCGACTGGAGCGCCAAGCTGTGCCGCCTTATGGACCTCGACGGCGTGGTTATTTCCCAGGAGGGTTTTGGCAACCCCGACACCGACCTCATCATGAACACCGTCAAGATCGAGAAGGCCGGCATCAAAACCACCATCATCACCGACGAATACGCCGGCCAGGACGGCAAGTCCCAGTCCCTCGCCGACGCGGACCCGCTCGCGGACGCCGTGGTCACCTGCGGCAACGCCAACGAGGCGGTCGTTCTGCCCAAAATGGATAAAGTCATCGGGATGCTGGATTATGTCGACAAGATTGCCGGCGGCCACGCCGGTTCCCTGCGGCCGGACGGTTCCATCGAGGCGGAGCTGCAGGTCATCACCGGCGCTACCAACGAGATGGGCTTCAACCGCCTGAGCGCCAGGTAAGACGCTGGGTAAGAAAGGAGAAAAAAGCCTCATGAGTTATCGCGTTGTCCATTACATCAACCAGTTCTTCGCGAACATCGGCGGCGAGGAAATGGCGCATGTGCCGCCCGAGCTGCGGCAGGGCTTCGTCGGCCCGGGCCTGGCGTTCAACCAGGCGTGGCAGGGCGAGGCGGAGGTCGCCGCCACGATCGTCTGCGGCGACTCGTATTTCGCCGAACATGAGAAGGAAGCGCTGGATCAGATCCTCGCGTGGGTCGGGGAATGCAAGCCCGACCTGTTTATCGCCGGCCCCGCGTTCAACGCCGGCCGCTATGGCTACGCCTGCTCGAGCGCGGCGCTCTCCGTGCACGAAAAGCTCGGCATACCGGTCCTCACCGGCATGTACGAGGAGAATCCCGGCGCCGATTTGAAGGATAAGATCCTCATCGTGCCGACCGCCAACAACGCGGCGGGCATGAGGAAAGCCGTTCCGGTGATGGCGAAGCTCGCCATGAAGCTGATGAAGGGCGAGAAGCTGGGCGCCTCCGCGGAGGAGGGCTACATGCCCAACGGCGTGCGCGTGAACTTCTTTGAGAAGGAGCGCGGCTCCAAGCGCGCCGTCGACATGCTTTTGAAAAAGCTTTCGGGCAAGCCCTTCGTCACCGAGTATCCCATGCCCTCGTTCGACCGCGTTGCCCCTAGTCCCGCCGTGAAGGATCTCTCTCGCGCGACGGTCGCGCTGTGTACCTCCGGCGGCATCGTTCCCAGGGGCAACCCGGATCACATCGAATCCTCGTCGGCCTCGCGCTACGGCGAATACTGCATCGCGGGCGTGGACGAGCTCGACGCCGAAGGGTATGAAACCGCGCACGGCGGCTACGACCCCGTCTACGCCAACGCCGACCCGAACCGCGTGCTGCCCGTGGACGTGATGCGCGACTTCGAGCGCGACGGGAAGATCGGCAAGCTGCATGATTATTTTTACACGACCGTGGGCAACGGCACCTCGGTCGCCAACTCGAGGAAGTACGCCGCGGAGTACGCTAAAAAGCTTCTGCAGGCGGGCGTAAACGCCGTCATCATGACAAGTACCTGAGGCACCTGCACGCGTTGCGGTGCAACGATGGTGAAAGAAATCGAAAGGGCGGGCATCCCCGTGGTGCATATGTGCACGGTGACACCCATTTCGATGACGGTCGGCGCGAACAGGATCGTCCCGACCGTAGCGATCCCGCATCCCCTCGGCAACCCCTCGCTTTACCGCGAGGATGAGTATGCGCTTCGCAAAAAGCTCGTCTCCCGCGCGCTCGAGGCGCTGACGAGCGAGGTTGAGGATCAGACGATCTTCGAAATTTGATCGGACGGGGAAGGGGCGATCCGCGGCGCGGCCACCCTCTCCCCGTGAATACGGAGCAGCGGTATATGGAAAAGATTTACGATGTAATCATTTTGGGCGCGGGCCCCGCCGGCCTGACCGCCGGCCTTTACGCGGGCCGGTCCCGGCTGAGCACCCTCATAATCGAGAAGGGGCAGGACGGCGGGCAGATCGCCATAACGGACGAAATCGAGAACTATCCCGGCCAGCAGCTCGAAGGCGAGAGCGGATCGTCGCTCGTCGCCCGCATGAGCGCGCAGGTAGAGAAGTTCGGCGTCGAGCGCGCGCGCGAAGCCGTCGGGAGCGTCGCGCTCGCGGGCGAGGTGAAGCGGATCGCCTGCACGAAGAACGAATACCTTGCGCGCGCGGTGATCCTCGCGACCGGCGCGTTTCCGCGCCCGATCGGCTGCAAAAACGAGGGCAGGTACGTCGGCAAGGGGATTTCCTTCTGCGCGACCTGCGACGCCGCGTTTTTCGAGGGGCTGGAGGTTTTCGTGGTCGGCGGCGGCGACGCCGCCGTGGAGGAAGCCCTGTACCTGACGAAGTTCGCCCGCAAGGTGACCGTCATCCACCGCCGGGACGAGCTTCGCGCGGCGAAGTCCATCCAGGAAAAGGCTTTCGCGAATCCTAAAATCCATTTCATGTGGGACGCCGTGGTCGACGAGGTCGGGGGCGATGAGATCCTCTCGAGGATGATCGTCAAGAACACCAAAACGGGCGAATTGACGGTTGTCGAGGCGGACGGGGAGGACGGCCTGTTCGGGCTGTTCGGCTTCATCGGCCTTCTGCCCAACACGGGGCTGTACGAGGGCATGATCGAGATGGAGAACGGCTATATCAGGACCGATGAGGACATGCGCACCAGCCTCCCCGGCGTGTTCGCCGCGGGGGACCTGCGCGTGAAGGGCCTGCGCCAGGTGGTCACGGCCGCCGCGGACGGCGCGATCGCCGCCATGCAGGCGGAGAAGTACGTATCAAACCTGAAATAAGGAAAGGACATGAATATGCTGGAAGTCGATAAGGAAACATTTGAGAAGGAAGTTCTGCAGGCCGAAGGCAAGGTCGTTGTGGATTTCTACGGGGACGGCTGCGTGCCCTGCGCGGCGCTCGCGCCGCATGTGCTCGAGTTCGCCAAGAAGTACGAGGATAGCCTGAAGTTCTGCGCGCTCAACACCACCAAGGCGCGAAGGCTCGCGATCGGCCAGAAGGTGCTGGGGTTGCCCGTGATCGCCGTCTACGAAAACGGCGTTATGGTCGATTCCCGCGTGAAGGACGACGCCACCCCGGAAAACGTAGAGGCGATGATCCGAAAACACGCCTGATTCCATCGGGCGAACAGCGGTAGCAGGCCGCGAGGCTTTCTATAATCCACAGGAAAAGGAGGATATGATATGGGCATTTTAGCTGGCAGGAAGATCATCGTCATCGGTGATCGAGACGGCATTCCCGGGCAGGCCATCGAGCTTTGCGCCAAGAGCGCGGGCGGCGAGGTACTGTTCTCCTCTACGGAGTGCTTTGTCTGAACATCCGCCGGTGCGATGGACCTGGAGAATCAGAAGCGGGTGAAAGCCTTCGCCGAACAGCACGGCCCCGAGAACGTCGTCGTTCTCTTGGGCGCCGCCGAGGGCGAAGCGGCGGGCCTCGCGGCTGAGACGGTCACCAACGGTGATCCGACCTATGCCGGTCCATTGACAGGAGTCCAGTTGGGACTCAGGGTGTATCATGTGTGCGAGCCGAAAATCAAGGCAGAAATCGACCCCGCCGTTTACGGCGAGCAGATCGAGATGATGGAGATGGTGCTCGACGTTGACGACATCGTCAACGAGATGACCGCTATCCGCGAACAGTACTGCAAGTATTAAGGCGAAACGCGCGGGGGCGGCGGCGCATGCCGCCGCCCCGACCTCGTTTGATGGCCGATGTTTCGGCAACCAATCTGAAGCAGTCTTAGCGCCTTACGCGCGGGATGCCGATAGAGCGTTGAAACGCATGTGGAAAGGAACGACTTTACGATGAAAAGCGTAATCAAGGGCGCAGGCTATATACTCGTCCACGCGCCGGACATGGTGCTCCACAACGGCAGCACCCAGACCACGGAGCGCGTCGTCAACCCCGGGAGCGAATACCTTCGGGAACTGCCCGGACGCATCCGCAGCTATGAGCAGGTGCTCTCCTATTATCCCAACCAGGTTTACATCGGCAACGTAACGCCGGACGCGTTCGCCGCCGTGCCGCAGCCGTGGTACGACAAGGAATGCCCCGTAAACGACCGCTACGGTCAATTTGGCCAGATCATGCCGCAGGAGGAGTTCCTGCTTCTCATGCAGGCCTGCGACGTGTTCGACCTTGTGAAGCTCGACCGGGCGTTCGTCTCGCGGCACAGAGGGGCGCTCAGGGCTAACCCGATCCTGGAGGAGAGCATCCTCGCGCGCGTCGGCGAGGGCGTCGACGCCGCCGAAGTCGCCCGCCTCGTCTCCGAGGAGCATTCCGAGGGGTTGTATCACGACGGCGCGCTCGTGGGCTGCGTCAGCCGCGCGCACGACATCGACCCGAACCTGTCGGCCCATGTCATCCATGAGAACATCGTATCGAAAGCCTCCTCGGTGCTCGCGCTGCTTTCCGCCGTGAAAAACGCGGGCGTAGGCAAAGCCGAGGTCGAATACGTGATCGACTGCTCCGAGGAAGCCTGCGGCGACATGAACCAGCGCGGCGGCGGCAACTTCGCCAAAAGCGCCGCTGAGATCGCGGGCTTTTCGGGCGCCACGGGGTCCGATACCCGCGGCTTCTGCGCGGCGCCCGTCCACGCCATCATCGAGGCGGCGGCCCTCGTGGCCGCGGGCGCGTACCGGACCGTCGTCGTCACGGCGGGCGGTTCCACCGCGAAGCTCGGCATGAACGGCAAGGACCATGTGAAGAAGGGCCTGCCCGTCCTCGAGGATGTGCTCGGCGGCTTCACCGTGGTCGTCGCGCGGGACGACGGCGTCAGCCCCGTCGTCAACCTGAACACCCTCGGCCGCCACACCGTCGGCACGGGCTCCGCGCCGCAGGCGGTCATCTCGAGCCTTGTGACCGACCCGCTCGCGAGAGCCGGGCTCAAGGTGACGGACGTGGATAAGTTCTCGCCCGAGATGCAGAACCCCGACATCACGAAGCCCGCGGGCGCGGGCGACGTGCCCCTGTCGAACTATAAGATGATCGCGGCGCTCGCGGTGACGCGCGGCGAGCTTGAAAGGAGCGATCTTGCGAAATTCACGCAGGAGCGCGGCCTTACGGGCTGGGCGCCCACGCAGGGGCACATCCCTTCCGGCGTGCCGTACATCGGCTTCGCGCGCGGCGACATCATGGAAGGCCGGGTGCGCCGCGTGATGATCATCGGCAAAGGTTCGCTGTTCCTGGGCCGCATGACGAATCTATTCGACGGCGTGTCCTTTTTGATGGAGCCCAACGACGGAGCTTCCGATTCCGGCGTCGGCGAGGCCCAGGTGAAGAAGATGATCGCCAAAGCCATGAAGGAATTCGCATTGAACCTCATGGAACGGGCCGAGTAAGGCGGTGGCGGAATGAGCAATGTGGAAAAAATGATCGCCCAAACCTTCCTGCAGATGGCGGAGGGTCTTGAGCGCGACTCCTTCGGCGCGAGGCCGAAGGTCGCCCTCGCCGGGATGGGCGGCGAGCACGGGGAGGAAAACGCCCTTGCGGCCGTCCGCATGGCCGCCGCGCGCGGGGTCGAAGTCACTTATATCGGCGCCCTTTCGTGCGAGGGCGTCAGCGCCGTCCCCGTAAACAGCGAGGAGGAGGGCCACAGGAGGATGGAGCGGATGCTGGAAGCCGGCGAGGTGGACGGCGCCGTCACCATGCATTATCCGTTCCCGATCGGCGTATCCACCGTGGGGCGCGTCGTGACTCCGGCAAAGGGGAAGGAGATGTTCATCGCCAGCACCACGGGCACCTCCAGCGCGGAGCGCGTCGAGGGCATGGTGAGGAACGCTTTGACCGGCATCGTCGCGGCGAAGGCCTGCGGCATCCAAAACCCGCGCGTGGGCATCCTGAACGTGGACGGTGCGCGCCAGGCGGAGATGGCGCTTCAGCAGCTTAAAGCGGGCGGGTACGCGTTCGAATGGGCTTGTTCCTCGCGCAGCGAAGGAGGCGCCGTCATGCGCGGGAACGACGTGCTCCAGGGCACGCCGGACGTCCTGGTGACCGACTCGCTGACAGGCAACGTGCTCGTCAAGATGCTTTCCGCCCATACGACCGGCGGGAACTTCGAGGCGGCCGGCTTCGGCTACGGCCCTGGTTTGGGAAAGGATTATGAAAAGCTGATCCTCATCATCTCGCGCGCGTCCGGCGCGCCCGTGATCGCGAACGCCCTGGACTATGCCGGGGCGCTCGTGCGGGGAGACGTATTCCGGATCGCGCGGGAGGAATTCGCCAAGGCGGAGCGCGCGGGGCTGAACGAAATCCTCGCCGCGCGCAAGGGCGCCCGGCCCGTTGAGGCGGAAGCGGTTCAGGCGCCGCCGCGCGAGCTCTGCACGGCGTCGATCGCAGGCATCGACGTGATGGATCTCGAGGAGGCGGTGAAGCTGCTGTGGAAGAACGGCGTATACGCCGAATCCGGCATGGGCTGCACCGGCCCCCTGGTGATGACGGGCGAGGCGAACTGCGCCGGGGCGCTGGAGCTTCTGCGCAAGGCGGGCTATGTGAGCTAAAGGCTGAAAACGGAATAAATACGCAGGTTCATAAGTGGGCGGCCGGAACATTTCCGGCCGCCCGTTACGGTTCTGTTCGCCGCGTCACTCGGCCAATTCACGGACGGCTCGCACCGCCTCATCGACCTCGTCCTGCGTGTTGAAAAAGGAAAAGCTGAACCGCACCGCGCCCTGTTCCGCCGTGCCCAGCGCCCGGTGCAGCCGTGGCGCGCAGTGCGCGCCCGGACGGGTGGCGATCGCGTACTTTTCATACAGCTCGTCGGCCACCGTGCCGGAATCGTAGTCCCTGATGTTCAGCGCCACGATGGCGGCGCGGGGGTCGGCGGAAAAGTCTCCGTATACGGTGACGCCGCCGATCGCGGACACGCCCTCGAAGAAACGGCGCGTCAGCGCGGATTCTCTTTTGACGATGGCGTCCAGCCCGACCTCGGATATGTAATCCAACGCCGCCGAGAGCCCGGCGATGCCGTGGCTGTTCGGCGTCCCGCCCTCGAGCCGCGCGGGCAGTTCCGCGGGCTGGCTCCTTTGGTAGGATTGGAACCCGGAGCCGCCCACGACCCAGGGGCGTATTTCCACGCCCTCGCGGATGCAGAGCCCACCCGTGCCCTGGGGGCCCATGAGCCCCTTGTGCCCGGTAAAGCAGAGGATGTCTATGTTCATCCTCCCCATATCGACGGGGAGGGAGCCCGCCGTCTGGGACGCGTCCACGATGAAAGTGAGCCCCCTGCGCCGCGCGATTTCCCCGACCCGCGCCACGTCGATGAGGTTGCCCGTCAGGTTCGACGCGTGCGTGCAGACGATCGCCCGCGTTTCGGCGCGGATGAGCCGCTCGAAATCCGCATAGTCCACCGTTCCCTTTTGATCGGCGGGGACGAAGCTGAGCGAAACCTGCCGCTCGTCCTCCAGCCGATAGAGAGGGCGGAGCACGGAGTTGTGCTCCAGATCCGTCGTGACGACGTGGTCGCCGGGGCGAAGGACGCCGTTGATCGCGATGTTGAGGGCTTCCGTCGCGTTCGCGGTAAAGACTACGTGATCCGCCCGCGGGCACGAGAACAGCCTTGCGAGCTGAACGCGGGTATGGTGGATCATGCGGGAGGCCTGCAGCGCTCCGCCATGGGCCCCGCGGGAGGCGTTTCCGCTGGAGCGCATGGCATCCGCCACGGCGTCGACGACCTGCCGCGGCTTTTGCAGCGTGGTGGCCGCATTATCCAGATAGATCAAGCTTCATCCTCCTATGCAAAGCGATCGGCGACTCCCCGCAAATCAAATCTCGACGACGCGCATTTCGGCCCACGGCAGGCGCGCGTCGGCGAGCGCCCGCGCAATCCGTTCCCGCTCCTCCGGCGGCGCTTTCCACGCCAGCCCGCAGCCCGAGGCGATTTCCTGCGGGACGGGGATCAGCCTGCCCGGAACCCGCTGTTCCGCGCAGATTCTTTCCATCTCCATGGCCTGCGTGGCCGTGGCGAAAGTCACGATCAGAGCCGCTTCCCGTTTGCGCATCGTCTGTGCCGCTCGGCTTACGGTTTTACGATCAGGTGCGCCCGCGTCAGCTTCTCGGCGATCGCGTACATGTTCGTGACTTCGCCCACGGCGAGCTTGTCGCTCAGCCCGTAGTAATTCAGGCAGGTTCCGCAGGTGAGTATTTCCACGCCCTCGGCCTGCAGCGATTTGAGGTCCTCAAGCGTCGGCGAATCCGCGCATGTCAGGTGAGCCCCGCCGTTATAGAATAAGATGGTCCTTGGCAGTTCCTCCTGCCGGCACAGGGTGTAGAGGAAGCTCTTGAGCAGCGCCGCGCCCAATTCGTCGCTGCCTTCGCCCATTTTGGAGGACGAAATCGCGACGACGATGTTCCTCGGATCGCCGCCGGTTTGCGCCGCGGGGCACACCTCTTCGGCGTTGCCGCCCTCAACCGCTTCCGCCGCGGCATCGCCGACCGTCAAGGCGACCTTATAGCGGTTGGAATCCAGCTTTTCATATGTTGCGCCGTAGCCCTTCTGGTTCGCCATCTTGGTCAGGTTTTGCACGGCGATCTCGTTATCCACAATCGTTTCCACGACGCCCGGGCCGTTGAGCGCCCGGATGGCGTTCTTTGTTTTGACGACGGGGATCGGGCAGGCGTCCCCCATGGCGTTTACCTGAATCGTGTTCATGTCCTCGTTCAATCCTCCGTAATCAGCATTTCCGTTTCGGTCCGTTGCGTTATTTCGCCGACGATCTCCGCCGGCAGCCCCGCGGCCTTGAGCTCCGCCAGAAGGCCTTGCGCTTCCTCTTTGGAGAGCGCGATCAAAAGGCCTCCGGAAGTCTGCGGGTCGAAGAGAATTTCCTCCATCGCGAAGGGGACGCCCTCGAATTTCGCGAAAGCGCCAGCGTGGTTGCGGTTTTTTTGTCCCGCGGCGGTGAGAAGGAACTCATCCGCGTAGGCGAGCGCTTCCGGAATGACCGGAATCCGCCCCGCGCGAATATGGCAGGAGAGCTTTCCGCCCATCATCTCGTGCAGGTGGCCTAAAAAACCGAAGCCGGTCACATCCGTGCAAGCGTGGATTTCATAGTTCCTGCAGAGGCGGGACGCGCCCTTATTCAAGGCGGTCATGGAGGCGACGGCGGCTTCCATGGCCTTGGCGGACGCTTCGCCAACCCGTTCGGCGGTGCAGACGATGCCCACGCCCAGCTTCTTCGTCAGGATCAGGGCGTCGCCCGGTCTGCCCCGGTTGTTGGCATAGATTTTTTCGGGATGCACGAGGCCGGTCACGGACAGGCCGTATTTGACATCGGCGTCGGCGATGGAATGCCCGCCCGCCAGCGCGCCGCCCGCCTCGACGACCTTTTCGCAGCCGCCCCGCATGATCTCGCCGAGGATGTTCAAATCCATCGTTTCAGGGAAGCATACGATGTTCAGCGCGGTGATCACGTCGCCGCCCATGGCGTATATGTCGCTCAGGGCGTTCGCGGCGGCGATTTTCCCGAAGGTATAGGGGTCGTCGACCATAGGCGGGAAGAAATCGAGCGTCTGCACGATGGCAACGTCGTCCGTGATCCTGTAAACCGCCGCGTCGTCCTTGCTGTCGTAGCCGACGAGAAGGTTCTCGTCCGCCGGCCCCCGGGGCAGAAGCTCCAGCACCCGGCTCAATATCCCGGCCCCCAGCTTCGCCGTGCAGCCGCCGCCTTTGCAGAACGCGATTTTATCCTCCATGCAGGGCCGCCTTTCATATTTCTATAATGCAAGTCCTCTGTTCCAATACAAGTATAACGATTCCTCCCATAAATATAAAATCGAATAAATATATTGATCTTAAGTATCTATTGACGATATCTATAAGAGGAGTGCTATAATTCAGGTATCGCGTTGGGCCGGGAGGAAAAATGGATATTCGTCAATTGGAAGCGTTCGTGTGCGTGGTGGAACAAAAAAGCTTTTCCGCCGCGGCAAAAAAACTCTGCCTGACGCAGCCGACAGTCAGCTCGCACGTCAATTCACTGGAAAAGGAGCTGAATACCCGGCTGATCAGGCGCACGACGAGGCTGTTCGAGGTGACCGCGGAGGGGGAGCGGCTCTATGAATACGCCGCGAGCATCCTTCGCCTTCAGCAAAAGGCTGTGAACGAAATCTCGGACGCCAACAAAAAGGAGCTTCATCTCGGCGCGTCCTCCGTGCCTGGGCAGTGCATCGTGCCGGAGGCGCTCGCGCGTTTCCATCAGGCACGGCCCGACCTGCGCATCCGTTTGTTCCATGCGGACAGCGGGGAGATCATCCGGCGGGTCGCCGACGGCAGGCTCGATTTGGGCCTTGTCGGAACAGCCGGAGACGCCGAATGCGATTTTATCCCCTTTGCGACGGACGAGCTCGTCGTTGCCGCGCCGAACACGCCCCGTTACCGGGAGTTGATGGAAAGAAACGCTCCTTTGGAGGAACTCATCCGGGAACCGCTCATCGTCAGGGAGGATCATTCCGGCACCAAGCTGGAAACGGAGCGTTTTTTGAAAGACTTGAACGTCTCCTGGAAGGATTTAAACATCGTCGCCCATATCAACGACACGGAGATCCTCCGGAACTGCGTCGTCCGCGGCCTGGGCGTCTCCGTCGTTTCCCGAAGGATGGTCGAGCCGTCGGAAACGAGGGGAGAGCTGCTCGTCTTCCCTCTGGGCGAGCACCGCCTGGTGCGCCGGCTTTATATCGCCGTCATGAAAGGCGGCTATCTCCCGAAAATCGCGGCGGATTTCATGAGGACGCTCAAAGAGATTTCATAAAAACTCGCGGGGACAGCTCAGGCTGTCCCCGCGAGTTCTGCTTTGCGGCTAATTTATGCCGCGGGCTTCTGCACGCCGTTCACGTCGATGATGGTGTTCCCGTCGAGCAGGAGCTCGTTCACCGTCACGAAGGCGTAGCCCTCGGCCTGCGCGGCCTCGATGAGTCTGGGCAGGTATTCCTCGATGGTGTAGCCGTTGTTGTGGCAGAGGATGATGCAGCCGGAATGGAGCTTGGGGATCACCGAATCGAGTATGGTCTGCGCGCTGCGCTCCTGCCGCCAGTCGACGGTGTCGATGTCCCACTGGATCACCTCGTATCCGGCCTCGCGCATGGCGAGGATCACGGCGTCGTTATATTCGCCGTACGGCGCGCGGAAGTTGGCGCAGCGCTTGCCCGTGATTTTTTCGATCATCTTCTCGCACGCCTCGACGTCCTTCTTCATCTGCGCCGGTGAGAGCTTTGTCATGTGCGGGTGCGTGTTCGAATGGTTGCCGATCTCGTGTCCGCGCTCGAAGATTTCCTTCACCATCTCCGGGTATTTCTCAACCCAGAAGCCGCACAGGAAGAACGTCGCCTTCACGCCGTACGCGTCGAGCGTGTCGAGTATGAAGTTCGTCTTGTCGTCCTCCCACGCGGCGTCGATGGTGAGGGCGAGCTGCTTCTCCTCGCATTGCACGCTGTACACGGGCAGTTCCCGCTTCTTGCCCGCGAGCACTTCCATTTCGTATTCCTCGACGACGGCCTCATTGGAGGAGAGCGCGGCCGGCGCGTCCTTGACGGCGATTGCGATGACGATCGCCGCGATGATGAGGAGGATGATCCCCAGGGCGATCAGCAGCGTTTTTTTCGTTATGACCAAAATAGGCACGATTCGTCCCTCCGATGCATGTTTGTGCCTAAATATATGCACGAACCATTCATACTTTGCCAAAAGTCACGGCGGATGATAGAATATTATCGCTCTGAAAGGATGTTCTGTATGGAAGAAATACGCGGCACGGTCAAAAGCATCATCTACCGCAACGCGGAAAACGGGTATTCCGTGCTCGAGCTTGTGGACGAGGCGGAGCACAGCTTCACGGCCGTGGGCGAGCTTCCGCTCGCGAGCATCGGCGAGCGGATCGAAGTTTCCGGCGCGTGGACGGACCATCCCGCCTACGGCAGGCAGATGAAGGTGCGGGAATACCATACGCTCGCCCCGGCGAACGTGACGGCGCTGATCAACTATCTCGGTAGCGGCCTCATCTCCGGCGTCGGCGAAATCACCGCGCGGCAGATCGTCGCGGTGTTCGGCATGGACACCATCTCCGTGCTGGAAAACGAGCCGCAGCGCCTCGTCGAGGTGCCTGGCATCGGCAAAAAGCGCGCGGAGAGGATCGCCGCGTCCTTCGCGATGCAGAAGGATCTTCGCGATATCATGCTCGCTTTGCAGGAGTTCGGCATCACCGTCAACCAGGGGTTGAAGCTCTATCGCGCGTACGGCAGCCTCTGCCTCGCCAAGCTTCGGGAAAACCCCTACAGGCTCATCGACGACATCGAGGGCATCGGCTTCATCACGGCGGACAAGCTCGCGGCGAACGCGGGCATCGCGCACGATTCACCCTTCCGCATCAAGGCGGGGTTGAAATATACGCTCCAGTGGGCGCGGCAGGAGGGGCACACGATGCTCCCCAAGGAAAAGCTCGTGGAGGTGGCGACGAAGCTCCTCGGGATCGACGTGAAGCCCGCCGAGGACTTGCTCGACGAACTGATGATATCGGGCGGCGTGGTCGTGAAGCCCGTCGACGGGGAGGACTGCGCGTTCCTTCCCCAGATGTTCCGGGCGGAGGGGGAGTGCGCCAGGCGCCTCGTCTCTCTCATCGAACGCGCGGAAACGCCCGCCATGCTCGCCCTCGAAGAGCGGATCGCGCGCCTTGAGAAGGAGCTTGAAATCGAGCTCGCGCCCCAGCAGCACGAGGCGGTGTCCACCGCGCTCTCCTCGGGCGCGATGGTCATCACCGGCGGCCCCGGCACGGGCAAGACGACGATCTTGCGCTTCGTCATACGCCTCGTCGAGGAGGCGGGATTGCAATACGAGCTCTGCGCGCCCACGGGCCGCGCCGCCAAGCGCATGGCGGAGGCGACGGGCGCGGAAGCCCGCACCATCCACCGGATGCTCGGCTACGGCTTCGACAACGAGAGCTTCGTGAAAAACGAGGACAATCCCGTCGCGGCGGACGTCGTCATCGTGGACGAGATGAGCATGGTGGATATTTCCCTCATGCGCGCGCTGCTTCGCGCGACGCCCTCGGGCGCAAGGCTCGTCATGGTGGGGGACGCGGACCAGCTCCCCTCGGTCGGCCCCGGGAACGTGCTGCGCGACATCATCGACAGCGGCGTTTTGCCCGTCATCCGCCTCGCGGACATCTATCGCCAGGCGGAACGCGGCATGATCGTCGAGAACGCGCATAGGATCAACCGCGGCAGGCTCCCCGAGCTCCATTCCGACAGCGAGGACTTCCGCTTCGAGGAGTTCGGCGGCTCGGAGGAGATCGTGCGCCGCCTGATCGCGCTCTGCTCGGGCGCGACGAACAAGCTCGTCACGCGAGACCCCGCGAAGGACGTGCAGGTGCTCTCGCCCATGAAGAAGGGCGCGCTCGGCGTCACCGCGCTCAACGCGCGCTTGCAGCAGGCGCTCAACCCGCCTTCCGCGCGCAAGAGGGAGCATAAGTTCGGCGAGGTGATCTTCCGCGAGGGCGACAAGATCATGCAGACCAAGAACAACTATAAAACCAAATGGAAGCGCGTCTGCGGCAGCGTGTGCGAGGAGGGCCTCGGCGTGTTCAACGGGGATCTCGGCACGGTCCTTCGCGTCGACACCGAGGATCAGGAGCTTGCCGTCCTCTTCGACGATGAGCGCGAGGCCGTCTATGATTTCACCATGCTCGACGAGCTCGCCCTCGCCTATGCCGTCACCATCCACAAGAGCCAGGGCAGCGAATTCCCGGTGGTCATCCTGCCGCTCGCGGGCGGGCCGCCGCAGCTTCTGACGAGAAACCTCCTCTACACCGCCGTCACCCGCGCGCGCGAGCAGGTCTATGTCGTGGGCCGCAGCCAGAGCGTGTACGACATGGTGGACAACGCCAAGGTGAGGAAGCGCTACAGCGCGCTCAAATGCTTCCTCGAGGGCTTTGAGAGCCTTGCCGCGCCGGGGCAATGAGCGGCTTTCTCGACTGGGTTTTCCCCAAAGACGCGACATGCTTCCTCTGCGGCCGGGAGGCGCGCACCGACGCGCGCGGGCTTTGCGGAGCGTGCTTGGAGCAGATCGTTTTCATGAATGACGCGCCTTGCCCCGCGGCGCTTGACGGCTTTGCCGCGGGTATCCGCTACGACGCGGTCGCAGCCTCCGCCGCACGCCGCCTGAAGTACGACGACGCGCGCTACCTCGCGCCCTTCTTCGCCGCGCTCATAACGGTTCCGCCGGATTGGGAGATGGACGCTGTCGTTCCCGTGCCCCTCCATAAAAAGAAGCTTCAAAAGCGCGGGTATAACCAGAGCGCGCTCATCGCGCGGGAACTCGCGGGAAGGCTCGGCATCCCGCTCGACGAAAGGCTTCTCGTCCGCGCGCGCGAGACGGAGTCGCAGACGCGTTTCGACGCCGCTGGGAGGACTCGAAACATGGCGGGCGCGTTTGAGGCGCGCCCCGCGGCCGCGGGCAGGAAGATACTCCTCGTGGACGATGTGCGCACCACGGGAGCGACGCTCAACGAATGCGCAAAAGCGCTGCGCCGCGCCGGGGCCGACAGGATATATGGCGTCACGGCGCTCGCGAGGGAGCTCCAAATATAAGCAACAACTTACGAATTATTCCGCGCATACCCTCATAAGCATGAACAAAGCTTGTTCGGGGGTATCTTTATGTACGCTTATATAGAAGAACGGGTATTGAACGTCGCGGAGTACATCGTCGAGCACGGGGCGACCGTCCGCAGCGCCGCGAGGGAGTTCGGCATCAGCAAATCCACCGTGCACCACGACATGCAGACGAGGCTCAAGAACCTCGACCCCTCGCTCGCCAAAAAGGTCAAGGCGATCCTCGCCAAGAACAGGGAGGAGCGCCACATCCGCGGCGGCATGGCGACTTACCTCAAATACAAGGGAAATCCCGTGAAGAACGAGCTGGACAAACGAACCGTCATTCTGTAAACCTGTGAAATACAACCTGAAAAGGGGAACGCGATGAGAACAACCGCCCTGCCTGCCGCGGCGTCCGGCCGCACGTTTGCGCGCGGCGCTCCGGCGCGCGCGGGCGGACTCGCGCGGGACTTCCAGTGACGCGATTCGCGCTATAATATAGAGCGGCAGGCACGCGCCTGCCGCTCTTTTACGCGGGTAACTTCTGTTGAATTTCATCCCATAACCATCTTTACATGCGCCGTATGCGGTGTTAAAATGTCAACACACCCAATATTTAGTATGGATGCGACAAAAACGATCAAATATATTGTGGAGGGGCTAAAAGAATGGCCGAACTTTCGAAAAACGCGCTGACCGTGCTCGAGCGGCGTTATCTCACGAGGGACGGGGACTCGAACATCATCGAAACGCCGGACGGGATGTTCCGCCGCGTGGCGGATGCCGTCGCCGCGGGCGAGCTCGCGTACGACCCGCGCGCCGACCTCAAGGCGCTCGCATATGAGTTCTACGACATGATGGACAAGCTCCTCTTCATGCCCAACTCGCCCACGCTTATGAACGCGGGGAAGCCTCTCGGCCAGCTGAGCGCGTGCTTCGTGCTGCCTGTGGGCGACTCCATGGAGGAGATCTTCGAGACCGTGAAAAACGCCGCGCTCATCCACAAGAGCGGCGGCGGCACGGGCTTTTCCTTCTCGCGCCTTCGTCCCGCGGGGGCGACGGTGCGCTCCACGGGCGGCGTGGCGAGCGGTCCCATCAGCTTCATGAAGGTCTTTAACGCGGCGACGGAGGCCGTCAAGCAGGGCGGCACGCGGCGCGGCGCGAACATGGGCATCCTGCGCGTGGACCACCCCGACATCCGCCAGTTCGTCACCTGCAAGAGCGACCCCCGCGAGATCACGAACTTCAACATCAGCGTGGGGCTGACGGAGCGGTTCATGGAGGCCGCGGAGCGGGATGAACCCTACGAGCTCGTCGACCCGCGCACGAAGGCCGTGACGGGTACGGAGCGCGCGAGGGAAATATTCGAGCTCATCGTCGACATGGCCTGGAAGAACGGGGAACCGGGCATCATCTTCCTCGACCGCATGAACAGGGACAACGTCGTTCGCGAGGCCGCGGGCGAGATCGAATCCACGAACCCCTGCGGCGAGCAGCCGCTGCTGCCCTATGAAAGCTGCAACCTCGGTTCGCTGAACCTCTCGAGGATGCTCAAAAAAGAGGGCGACGGCCATGCGATCGATTACGGCCTTTTGGGAAAAACCATCGACAGCGCCGTACACTTCCTCGACAACGTCATCGAGGTCAACCGGTATCCGCTCGACGTTATCGCCGAAAGGACGCTCGCCACGAGGAAGATCGGCCTCGGCGTGATGGGCTTTGCGGACATGCTCTACCGCCTCGGCGTCCCGTATAATTCCGAGGAGGGCATCGGCGTCGCCAACGACGTGATGCGCTTCATCAACGAGCGCGCGCACGAGGCGTCTGTCGCGCTCGGCGAAAAGCGCGGCCCCTTCCCGCTGTTTGAGAAGAGCGCGCTCGCGGGAACGGGGAAGCCCTACCGCAACGCCACCTGCACGACCATCGCCCCCACGGGCACCATTTCGATCATCTGCGGCGCGTCCAGCGGCGTGGAGCCCCTCTTTGCGCTCTCGTTCGTGAGGAATGTCATGGACAACGACGAGCTCCCGCAGGTCGATCCGTATTTCGCCGAGGTGGCGCGGCGCGAGGGCTTCTATTCGGACGCGCTCATGCGCCGCATCGCGCGCGAGGGCACGCTCGAGAACATCGCCGAGGTGCCCGAGCACATCCGCCGCGTATTCGTCACGGCGCACGACATCACGCCCAGGTATCACATCCGGATGCAGAGCGCCTTCCAGCGCCATACCGATAACGCCGTGTCGAAGACCGTCAACTTCCGCCACGACGCCACGCGCGAGGAGGTCGCGGAGGTGTTCACGCTCGCGTACAAGCTCGGCTGCAAGGGCGTCACCATCTACCGTGACGGCAGCCGCGAGGACCAGGTGCTCTACGTCGGCGACAAGGCGGGGGAGGCCGGGAAGGATGGGAAGGCGAATATCGCTTCCGCAAAAATAGCGCCGCGCCCGCGCCCGGAGGTGACGCGCGGCATTACGGAAAAGGTGGTCATCGGCTGCGGCAACCTGTATGTGACGGTCAATTACGACGACGAGGGCATCTGCGAGGTGTTCGCGAACCTCGGTCGCGCGGGCGGCTGCCCGAGCCAGAGCGAGGCGACGAGCCGGCTCATTTCGACCGCGCTGCGCTCCGGCCTCGACGTGAACGCCATCATCGAGCAGCTGAAGGGCATTCGCTGTCACTCGACGCTCCGCCAGAGGGCGCTCAACAACAACATCAAGGTGCTCTCCTGCCCGGACGCCATCGGTAAGGTGCTCGAGAAGGTCGCGAGGATCAAGGCGGAGGAGGACGCGAAAAAGGCGGCGGACGGCTTTGAGAAGCCCATTGAGAGGGAAGAGCCGGCCGAATGCGCCTGCTGCGGGGAGCCGGAGCGGATCCCTTCTCAGCCGTGTCCCGAATGCGCAGCCGCGATGGAGCACGAGGGCGGCTGCGTCATCTGCCGCGCCTGCGGGTACAGCAAATGCGGCTGAAATTCAGGAAAACGGCGTTAAAAACAGTTTACAAGAGTGGCCGCTCCTGCTAGAATAATATAGTTAGCGCAGAGGCGCTTTGGTTAAGTTGCGCTAAAACTCATACACCGTAAAGGGAAGGGACAGCACGATGAAAGATTACACCGCAGCAAACATACGCAACGTAGGCGTTTTCGGACACGGCGGAGAGGGGAAGACCACGCTCACCGAGGCGATGCTCTTCAACGCCGGCCTGACCGAGCGCCTTGGCCGCGTTGACAACGGCACCACCACGACCGACTTCGACCCCGAGGAAGTCAAGCGCTCCATTTCCATCAACGCCGCGCTTGCTCCCCTCGAGTGGAAGGACGTTAAGATAAACCTGATCGACGCGCCGGGCTTCTTCGATTTTTACGGGGAGGTCACCTCTGCGATGATGCTCGCGGATTCCGCCATGATCGTCGTGGGCGCGGTATCCGGCCCCGTGGTCGGCACCGAGAAGGCCATGGACATGTGCAAAAAGGCGAGCAAGGCCCGCATGATGATCGTCAACCAGATGGACCGCGAGAACGCCAATTTCACCAAGGTCATGGACGAGATCAACGCTAAATTCGGCCCCTCCGTGGTACCCATACAGCTGCCCATCATGGAAGGCGGCGCTTTCATCGGCTATGTGGATCTCACGAACATGACGGCGAGGAAGTTCGACGGCAAGGGCGAGAAGGAGATCCCCATCCCCGCGGCGCTCGACGCGCAGGCCAAGAAGTATTACGAGGCGCTCACCGAGGCCGCCGCCGAATCCGACGAGGAACTGATGGAGAAGTTCTTCGAGGAGGGCGAGCTCTCCCGCGAGGACATGTTGAAGGGCCTCGGGAAGGGCGTGAAGGAAGGCATCATCACCCCGGTCTGCTGCTGCGCCGCGATGCCGAACATCGGCGTGCCCGCGCTGCTCGACAACCTCGTGCACTACATGCCCGCGGCGAGCGAGTGCAAGGCTCCGAATGCCGCGAGCGTCAAGACAGGCGAGCCCGTCGAGATCAAAAAGGACGGCAAGTTCGCCGCCCAGGTCGTGAAGACCGTGATCGATCAGTTCGGCAAATACTCCATCGTCAAAGTCCATTCCGGCGTGCTCGACGCGAACACCGCGCCTTACAACAGCTCCGAGGAGAAGGCTGAAAAACCCGGCACCGTATACATCCTTCGCGGCAAGAAGTCCGTCGCCGTGGATAAGCTCATCGCGGGCGATATCGGCGCGCTCTCCAAGCTGCAGTATACCTCGACGGGAGATACCCTTTGCGACGCGGCCAACCCCGTGAGGTTCGACCCCATCGAATTCCCCAAGCCCGCCATCGCGCTCGCGGTTTCCGCAAGGAAGCAGGGCGAGGAGGACAAGGTGTTCGCGGGCCTCAACAAGCTGCTCGACGAGGATCCGACCATCGCGCTCGAGAAGAACGCGGAGACCGGCGACGTGCTGCTCTCCGGCCTTGGCGAGGTGCACCTCGACGTCGTGTGCAGCAAGCTGCGCAACAAGACCGGCGTGGAAGCCCAGCTCGCCGACCCGCGCATTCCGTACCGCGAGACCATCCGCGGCACGGCCGAAGCCGAAGGAAAGCATAAGAAGCAGACCGGCGGCAGCGGCCAGTTCGGCGTGGTCAACATGCGCTTCGAGCCGCTCGAGGGCGGCGAGGATTTCGAGTTCGTCAACGCCATCGTCGGCGGCGTGGTTCCGAGGGAGTTCATCCCCGCGGTCGAAAAGGGCACGCGCGAGGCCATGCTCCGCGGCGTGCTGGCGGGGTACCCCATGACGGGCGTGAAGGCAACGCTCTTCTTCGGCAAGTACCACCCCGTGGATTCCAAGGAAGTCGCGTTCAAGTCCGCGGCGCGCCTTGCGTACAAGGAAGCCTGCGCGAAAGCGAACCCGACGCTCATCGAGCCGATCTATAAATACGAGATTTGCGTTCCCAGCGATTATGTGGGCGAGGTCATCGGCGATCTCAACCGCCGCCGCGGCAGGATGCTGGGCATGAACCCGGGGGAGGGCGGCACCGTGGTCGTCGCCGAGGCCCCGCTTTCCGAGATGTTCAAGTACGCGACGGACCTCAGGTCCATGACGCAGGCGCGCGGTTCCTTCACGAGCGAATTCGCCCGTTACGAGGACGTGCCCGCGCTCGAGGCGAAGAAGATCATCGAGTCCGCCAAGAAGGAAGAGGAAGAGGAAGAATAAAATCGAATATTTCTTCTTTAAAACGGGCGGCGCAAGCCGCCCGTTATATGTAGGGGGAGGGCGCATTATGTATATAACGGAGGGGTCGATATGAAAATCTGGGCCGCGACGCGCGATGACAACAAAATCCTTGCCGATGCCATGCGGGAATTTCCCGGCATCCGGCCGCAGTCCGTCGAGGAGTGGAGCGAAATCGTGGGCGAACTGTGCCGCGCGCTGGATCTCGCGCGCCCGGTGCTGCTTAAAAAGCACCAGAACGAGCTCAACGCGTTCCGGAGGACCTCCTTTTCAAAGGAGGATTTTATGGAGTCCGTCCCTTTTCATAAATTCACCGTCGAAATCTTCCCTGAAAAGAAAAAATAAAGTCTCAGGTATAGGAATCGGCTTCAAGAAGTATCCTATGCGTAACAAAACAAAGGAGATACGCTATGGATACCATCGCATTGATTCTCATCATCATCGGGGCGCTCAATTGGGGGCTTGTGGGTATATTTCAATATGATCTCATCGCCGGGATATTCGGCGGAATGAGCGGCGTCGTCTCGAGGATCCTCTATACGCTCGTGGGGCTCGCGGGCATATGGAGCATCAAATTCCTCTTCAGGCGCGAAAGGGAGGAAGGCCGGCACAGGAGGCCCGTCAAGGACGACTGAGCCGCGCCGCCGGAAAACAGAATCGCGAAACGCAGAACGGCCGCCCGGTAAAGGCGGCCGTTTTCACGCGTGGCGAAGAATGTCAGCGCACGTTGTTCACGCGCTCGTAATACCGGACGACCTCGGTGCCGGCGCTCCACTGCTCGAGCAGTTCCTGATAGACCGCCGACTTGGCTTCGTTGATCATGGCCTCCTTCATTTCGTCCTTGACATCGTCGTAGGGGAGCGCCTCGGTGCTCACGTCCGCGGTGTACTGGATGAAGTGATAGCCCGCTTCCGTCTCGACGGGGCCGCTCACGTCGCCGACTTTCTCGAGCGCCATGGCGGCGGCGCCGAAGCCCTCGAAGTACTTGTCGATGATGCCCTCGCTGATGAGGTAGCCGGAGGTGGCGTAGGGTTCGGACTCCATGCCCGGATCCTCGTTGTACTCCTTAATGAGCGCGTCGAAGTCCTCGCCGGCGTCGATCTTCGCCTGCACCTCGGCCACGATGGCGTCGACGTCCTTCGTCTCACCCTCCTCGGCGAATTTGATGAGTATGTGCTTGCAGGTCCGGTAGCCCGCGGGCGCGACCAACGGCTGCTGCCCGCCGCTGTTGTGGAAATTGGAGTAGTCGGTGTAATACTGCGTGGGATCGGCGGCATAGGCTTCCTGCTGTTCGGCGAGGAGCTCGTCGTAACGGGCCTTCACGTCCTCGTCCGTGACGCTGACGCGCTCGGCGTAGATGCCGTCGAGATATTTGTTGGCGATGGCCTCGTCCCGGAGGGACTCGAGCAGCATGCCGGTGTATTCCTTATATGTCCATCCGCCTTCGCGCAGGTCTTTTTTGAAAAGCTTCATTTCGGCTTCGCGGATGGCGGCCTCGTCGGTGACGGACTCGTCCACGTCCTCGGCGTAGGAGGCGAGCGTCTCTTCGATCTGCGCTTCGAGGTCCTCCCGCGCTTTGGCTTCCTCCTCCTCGGTGAGCGTCACGCCGTCCTGCTTCGCCCAGTAGAGCGCGAGATAGCTCTCGACGAGCATATCGAAGATATTGTCCTGAAAAACGCGCAGCTTTTCGGATGTGGAAACGTCGTAGATGCCGTAGGCTGAATACAGTTGTTTATACGAGCTGTACAGCGAGTAATACTTGCTCATGCCGACCTGGATATCCCCGACCTTGAGCACCGTGGGGTTCGGGTTGCGCACGCTGCAGCCCGCCAGAGCGATGAGCGCGAATGCGATCACAAGCATGGACGCGAGCGCGCGCCTGGTGATTCTTTGGAAAAGCATCGTGTATACTCCTTTGTGCGGGCAGCGCTAAACCGCCCGTTGAAATAAACTGGCCTTTCTATTTTATATAAAAGCGAATCGGCTGTCAATCGAAAGTCGGGGCGGCCCGTCCCGCGGCGGCAAAATCCGCTGGTGATATTTCTCAACATGCGATATAATAATCAGCAGCCCCATTTACGGAGGAAGAGATGCGCCACATTCCCAACATACTTTCATCGTTCAGGCTCCTTCTGGTAGGCGTGTTCGCCTTCCTTTTCTCCAGGGAGCGTTATCTTTCCTGCCTCGCGGTCTTTACGGGGGCTTTCCTCACGGATCTGCTCGACGGATATCTCGCGCGGCGCAACAACTGGGTTACGAACGTCGGCAAGGTGCTCGACCCGCTGGCGGACAAGCTGATGGTGCTCACGGCGCTCGTCTGCTTTTATCTCGCGGGATGGCTGCCTCTGTGGCTGCTCGTCGTGGTGTTCGCCAAGGAGCTCATCATGATCGTCGGCGGCATTATCCTATATAAAAAGGAAGTCGTGGTCTACGCGGACTGGTTCGGCAAGTCCGCCGCGGGCTTTTTCAACATGGGCATCGCGCTGGTGCTCGCAAAGGTGTTTCTGCCGTGGCTCGGCAACGCGGGTGTGGTCGTGCTCTTGATCGCGATGGTGATCGCCATCGTCGCGCTCGTGCATTACGCGCGGCTGCAGGTGTTCTCCCGCCAGGGCAAAAACGCGGGCAGCGAGGGGAAAGCCTAAGCCCCGCATCGGCGCGGCAGCCGCCGCGTATTCGACACATGCCGCGCTCGCCGCGGCTTTTTTGTACCCAAAACAGGCCAGATCGCATAGATATGGAGCAGCCTATAATTTCGAGGAGGTATCTATGAGAAGGGCTGTATGTATCTTACTGTGCGCGCTGATGGCGTTCTCAGCCTGTCTGTTGTACGCCTGCGAGAGCGGTGAAAAGGAAATGAGGAAAGTTACGCTCAACGAGGTCACCCGTTCCGTATTCTACGCCCCGCTCTATGTCGCCATCGGCAACGGGTACATGGCGGAGGAAGGGCTCGACGTGGCGATCGTCACGGGCGGCGGCAGCGACAAGAGCATGACGGCGCTGCTCACCGGAGATGCGGACATCGCCTTGATGGGGCCTGAAACCGGCATCTACGTCACCAACCAGGGCGAGAAGGACCACCCGATGATCATCGCGCAGGTGACCAAGCGCGACGGCTCGTTCCTCGTCGGGCGCGAGGCGGATCCCGACTTCAAATGGGAAGATCTTGAGGGCAAAACCGTCATCGGCGGCAGGCCGGGCGGCATGCCCATGATGGCGCTGACCTATGTGCTCAAGCAGCACGGGCTCGTCGCCGGCGAAAACATCACGGTCATCGACAACATCCAGTTCAACCTCATGGGCGGCGCGTTTGAGAGCGGCACGGGCGATTACGTCACGCTCTTCGAGCCGGTCGCCTCCGAATTCGAAAAAGCGGGCAAGGGGCACATCGTCGCGAACGTCGGCCTCGAGTCCGGAGAGGTGCCGTACACCACCATCATGGTACGGCCGGAAACCATCGAGAAGGATCCCGACTTCTGCGCGGCGTTCGTGCGCGCGCTCTATAAGGCGCAGGTCTGGGTGCAGAGCGCGAGCGACGAGGAGGTCGCAAAGGCTATGCAGCCGTTTTTCCCGGATTCCTCCATCGAAACGCTCGCCATGGTCGCCAAGAGCTACCGCGCGACCGACTCCTGGATGCAGACCCCCGTCATGACCGAGGACGCCTTCACGCGGCTTCAGGATATCATCGAGGGCTCGGGTGAGCTGACCGCGCGCGTGGAATTCAAGGAACTCGTCGACAACAGCTTTGGCGAGGCCGCGGTGAAAGGGAAGTAAGCGGAATTTAAGGCAAACAAAGCGTATGCCCGCGATCGGATTTCTTCCGCCCGCGGGTTTCTGCGCGTTTTTACGCGTTTTTGCAGACGATAAATAATACTTGACAAATATTATTTATTAAATCATACTTAAGAAAAATGATTGAAACGGGAGGATCCTATGACGGGTTCCAAGAACAAAGTCAGCGATGCGCTCGGCTTTCCCGCGGGAGAGCAGTTTGTAGAGGACCTCGAGCGCGCGCTGGAGGCGGGGGGCGGTTGCGCGATCGCGATGATCGACCTCGACCGGTTCGACGAGGTCAACAAGAGGTTTGGCAACGGCGAGGGAGATCGGGTGCTCATCGAAACCGGAAGGTATCTTCAAAAGAGTCTGCCGGGACAAACGGCGCTCTACCGCTACGGCGGGGACGAGTTCGCCGCCATCTTCCCCGAGGACTATGAGAAGGAGGATGTGTTCCTCGCGCTCGAGAGGATACGCGGCGGGTACGACATCGCGGCGGGCGGCGACAGGAGGATGACCTTCACCATAGGCATCGCCTGCGCGCCGGACGACGCGGCCGCGTCCGGGGAGCTCATCCGCAAGGCGGAGGGCGCGATGTACCGCGGCAAGCTCGGCGGCGCCGACCGGGTCTGCTTCCCGCGGGAGGATAAGATGGTGCCCAAAACCACCCATTATACCGCCGAGCAGCTCAAGCGCCTGACGAAGCTCGCCAAGCGGGAGGGCGTCGGCGAGGCGGTGCTCCTGCGCGAGGCGCTCGACGCGCTTTTGAAGAAATACGACGTTTGAATTCCGGGGATTGCCAAAGGGCCGCGGTCCCGGGCATATCCCGTCTGGACAGCATGAGCGAAAAGAACACGCAAGGGCTCCGGAGTTGATTTCCCCGGAGCCCTCGCGCTACCCTTTCGACCCCGGCCGCCTAAGCGGCCTGTGAGTGGATGATATTTCCTTTGCGGTCCGAAGTCAACGCGTTCGGGCAAAGTAGACGCTTTATGCGCAAAATAGAACCTATCCGCGCATCCACCGCGGGAGGATGCCCACGGATTTGAGCGCCCGGTACAGCGCGGGGTTTGGCAGGCCCATCACCGTGAAATAGCAGCCTTCCACGCGCTCCACGAGTATGGAGCCCGGGCCCTGTATGCCGTAGGCGCCCGCCTTGTCGAGCGGCTCGCCCGTCGATATGTAGCCGCGGATCTCCTCGTCCGTAAGCTCCGCGAATTTCACCTGCGCCTCGTCGCAAAAAACGATCCGGCTTTCCCCAGCGAGCACGGCGACGCCCGTGTAGACGACGTGCCGGCGCCCGGCGAGCTTTCGCAATATGCCAAAGGCGTCCTCCTCGTTTTCCGGTTTGCCGATGATGGCCCCGTCGAGCCACACGATCGTGTCGCAGCCCACGACGCACGCCTCGGGCTCCTTCATAAAAACCTCCCGCGCCTTCATGAGCGCGAGCTTTTCCACATATTCGCCGGGCGCGCAGGGCGTGATGTCCTCATCTGCGTTGGTCGCCACGGCCTCGAAGTCATATCCCATGAGCCCCATCAGCTCGCGCCGCCTGCCCGAGGCGGAGGCGAGAATCAGCTTCATACAGCCCTCCCAAAAAGCGTTTACGGATAAGTATAACATAATTGTATAACAAAGCAATAAAAAGGAAACACTCTGCGTGAAATCCAAAAGCGACACGGGGGTGCTTATGTTCTTCAATCCTTTCTATATCTTTACCCGCGGGGTGGCGATCGACCTTGGCACGGTGAACACGCTCATCGCGACCAAGGGTCACGGGATCACCCTCCGCGAGCCCAGCGCGGTCGCGGTGAGCGCCGACGAAGCCCGCGAGGTGATCGCCTGCGGCGAGGAGGCCCTGCGCATGGCCGGGCGCACGCCCGGGGGCGTAAACATAGTATGGCCGCTTCGGGACGGCGTCATCGCCGATTATCGCCTGACCGCGGAAATGCTAAAACGCTTCCTCGAAAAGGCGCTGGGCAAGCGGAGCGGCGCATTGGGCCTGAGGCTCGCCATGTGCCTCCCGCTGTGCGTGACGGACGTGGAGCGCCGCGCGCTCGAGGAGGCCGCCAAGGCAGTCGGCGCGCGCGACGTGCTTCTGCTCGACGAGCCCATCGCGGCGGCGCTCGGCGCGGGGATGCCCGTGTTCGAGCCGGTGGGTTCCATGGTCGCGGACATCGGCGGCGGCACGACGGATATCGCCGTGCTCTCGCTCGGCGGCGTCGCCGCGTCGATTTCCATCCGCACGGGCGGCAGGCATATCGACGCCGCGATCTCGGAATACGTCGCTAAGCAGTACGCGCTGGCGCTGGGCGAGCGCACGGCCGAGGAAGTGAAGCTGACGCTCGCCATGGCGCTGCCCGGCGGGCTCGAGCGGATGCAGGTGCGCGGAAGGAGCCTTGAGAACGGCCTTCCCGCGCGAGCGGTGCTCAACGCGGGCGAAATCAGCCACGCCGTGGCGCCGGTCGTTCGAAGGCTCGTCGACGGCGTGAAGCGCGTGCTCGCGGACACGCCGCCGGAGCTCGCCGCGGACCTCATGGATACGGGCATGACGCTCACGGGCGGCGGCGCGCTGTTGCCGGGGCTCGACAAGCTGCTTACGCACGAAACGGGGCTGCCCGTTCATGTCGCGGAATCCCCGCTCGACTGCGTGGCGCTCGGCGCGCTGCAGCTCATCAGCGGGCGCGACGCCATCGCGAACGCGGAGTACGCGTGAAGCAGGATTAACAGAGTGTGACGTTTTTTACCGACTCCTTGCGCCGGATGGAGCTTGCGATTATAATAAGCAGGACATCCGGCGCTTTTATCGCGCACGAAAGGTCTTGACGGGTGAAGGGAATTTTCAAAAACAAACCCTTGATGATCATGCTCATCGCGATCCTGCTCTTGGGCGTTTTGGCGTTTGCGACCTCGGCGGACCGCTCCGTCTCATGGATCGAAAGCGCCGCGGGCACCGTGGTGCAGCCCGTGCAGACCTTCGCCGCGAAGGCTTCCAACGCGATCATTTCCTTCTTCCAGCGCGTTTTCAAGACGACGGACGCGGATAAGGAGCTCGCGCAGCTCAAGGTGCGCATGGCGCGGCTCGAGGCCGCCGAGGAGGAGAACGAGCGCCTCAAGGCCGAAAACACGCGGCTCAAGGAGCTTTTACACTATACGGAGACGCTCGGCGGCACCGAATACGTCACGGCTACCGTCATCGGCAACAGCCAGGGCGTCTGGTTTGAGGTGTTCACCATCAACGCGGGGCGCAACAGGGGCATCGAGAAGGACATGGCGGTCGTCAGCGCAAGCGGCCTCGTCGGGCGCGTCACGGACGTCGGCGCGACATGGAGCAAGGTGACCTCCATCATCGACACCTCCTCCGAGGTCAGCGTCATGGTCGAGCGCACGCGCGACGTGGGCATCGCGCACGGCCTTTTCAGCATCGAAAGCCTGAACCAGCTTGAACTGTATTTTCTCCCCTCGGGCTACGACCTCGTGCCGGGCGACGTGGTCGTCACCAGCGGCATGAGCGACATATTCCCCAAGGGCATACTCGTGGGCACGGTCTCCGAGGTGGAGAGGCAGACGACCGGGAGTTCCGTCGGCAGCCGCAACGCCGTCATCGTCCCGGCCGTGGATTTCGGGCATCTCGAGGAGGTGCTCGTGATCGTCGGCTCCGCGGACGGGGGGAATTGACATGAGGAGGCTTTACCTCACAATCGCCGTCGCCGTCGGCATGTACCTCGATTCCATCTTTTTTGCGAGGGTCAATCTCAACGGCATTCGGCCGGACGCGCTTTTGGCGCTCGTCGCAGGCATGAGCCTGCTGCTTGGCAGCAAGAAGGGCGCGATCCTCGGCCTCGTCGTCGGCCTCGTGGCGGACGTGCTGTATGCGCGGATGGTGGGCCTCTCCGCCATCGGCTACATGGTCTGCGGCGCGGCGGGAGGCTTTTTTTATCAGAAATACTATGCGGATAACCTCGTCATCCCCGCGCTTGTCGCCGCCGCCGGCGCGCTTTTCAAGGAGCACGTCATGGCGCTCGCGGCGCGGCTCTCCGGCGCGGACTTCGCCTATCTCAGCGCGCTGGGCATGTACATACTGCCTTCTATGCTCATGAGCGTGGCGCTCACCATGCCCGTGCACGCCCTGATGAAGCGGCTCTATGCGGGGCAGCTTCGCAATGAGAAACGGGCGATGCGAGACCGGTCCGAATCCGGAGGCGCGCTATGAAAAAGCCGGTTTTCCGCATCATCGTACTGGGCGTTCTGACGTTCGCCCTGATGGGCGCGCTCGTCTACCGTCTGGGTGTGCTCACGCTCGCCGAGGGTGCCGCCTGGGCGGACAGCGCGGAGCAGCGCGCGGTGAAAACCATCGCCGTCAAGGGCGAGCGCGGCAGGATACTCGACCGCAACGGCGTGGTGCTCGCCTATGACGAGACGTGCTACAACGTGCAGTTCCTGCGCGACGCGGACAACCGCACGAGCTATGATTCCTCGGTCTACACCGAGTCGCTCATCAAGGTTATCGACATCATCGAGGCCAACGGCGGCTCCACCATAGACACCTCCTATATCGTCCTCGGGGAGGACGGAAAACCCGCCTACGACTGGCGCGTCACCTCGGAATCCGCCATCAAGGCGCGCTACAAGAACTTCTGCGAGGCGATGGGCCTTGGGATCAAGGATCAGAACTACATCGACTATCCCAAGGATCCCTCGACCTGGGACCTCTCGATGTGGCCCACGGCGGAATACGCCTACCGTTATCTCAGAAGAAACTGGTACATCCCCGAGGATTATACGTTCGAGCAGGCGAAGAAGATCCTCTCCATCCGCCAGGAAGTGAACCTCAACAACTACCGTGCCTTCGAGCCCATCACCATCGCCTACGACGTGGGCGAGGAGGTCGTCTCCGAAATCATGGAACACAGCGAGGAACTGGTCGGCGTCCAGATCGCGCAGAGCACCATGCGCGTTTACCCGCGCGGCACGCTCGCGGCGCACGTGCTTGGGTATCTCCAGCAGGCCGCGGGGAAGGTGGGGGAGTCCGCGCTCCTCAAACTCGGTTATACGCCGGAGGAGCTGCAAAAGCACTATCTCGTCGACGAAAACAAAAATTACGTCTATTCCGAGAGCGGCGAGCACATGATCGACATGGCGGCGCTCGGCTATTCGTACAGCGATTACATCGGCGTATCGGGCGTCGAGGCCACGATGGAGGCGTACCTGACGGGCGCGACCAAAGCGCATCAGGGTGTGCGCGAGGTGGAGATCAACATGAACGGCAGCGTCATCCGCGAGCTCTCGCGCACGTCCGCCACGGACGGCTTCGACGCCATGCTTACCCTCGACGCGGAGCTCCAGGCCGTCACGGAAGACGCGCTGGAGAGACTGGTCCTGAAGATTGAGGCCGAAGAGCTCAAGCTCATCGAGAAGGACGCGGAAGGCGATTACGCGGGCAAGGACATCGACACCGCCAAGACGGGCGCCATCGTCGTCATGGATCCGCAGACGGGCGAGGTGTACGCCATGGCGTCCTATCCGACCTTCGATCCGAACTGGTTTATCCAGGGGCTGACTCCGGAACAGGAGGAATACCTTGGCTTCGGCGAATTCGCCGAAAGCGCCGCCGCGACGACGCCGCTGCGCAACAAGGCCATCAGCGCGCGCTTCGCGCCGGGCTCCATCTTCAAGATGGTCACGGGCGTCGCGGGCGTGGGCGAGGGGGTCATCGGCATCAACGAGGTCGTCAACGACCGGGGTGACGGCGGTTTTTACTATATCTATAACGACGACGGCACCGTCACGAAAACAAACGCGCCGAGCTGCTGGAGAACCTATCACGGCGATCACGCGAACCTCACCTTGACGCAGGCGGTCGCGGTTTCGTGCAACTTCTTTTTCTGCGAGGTGGCCAACCGCCTCGGCATCGATCGGCTCGACGAATGGGCGGGCAGGTTCGGCCTCACGAAGATCACGAACATCGAGCTGACGGGCGAGGCCGCGGGCATCTGCGGCGGCCAGGATGTGCTCTTCGACAACGAACTGACCGACAGCGCGGGCGAACTTTCCATTTACGGACAGAAAACGAGCCTGCCGGTGCTCATCTACAGACGCCTTTGCGAAAGGCTCAGCGAATATGTGAGCCTGCGCGGCATGGAGATCGACGACAAGGCCGTGAGCGCGTGCGCGCTGCGCCTGATGAAGCTGCAGGACGGCACGAGCCTCGACGGCAAGGGCCCGAGCATCCGCCGCATCATCAGCGAGGAGTTGGGCATCCCCGAGGGCTACACCGCCGCGCAGCCGTGGACGAGCGAGATCGTGACGCTGCTCAACGAAATCCAGTGGAAGCCGACGCTCACCATCCGCAACGGCTACGGCCAGGGCACCACGCTCGTGACGCCCATCGCGGTCGCGCGCTACGCCTCCGCCATCGCCAACGAGGGCTATGTGTACGACGCGAACATCGTCGACAAGATCATCGGCTCCGACGGGACCCTTTATCGGGACATCAACGCGGCGCTCTCCTACCGCATCGGCGACGAGAGCGAAGCGTGGAAAAACCTGTGGATCGCCATCAAAGCTGGCATGAAGGGCGTCGTGTCCGAGGAGGATCACGGCACGGCGTCCGATAAGTTCAGCGAGGCGTTCAAGGACGCCGGCTATCTCGATCGCATCGCGGGCAAAACGGGCACGGCGCAGATCGGCCTTTCCTCGATCGACATCGAGGACACGTCCTGGTTCATCTCCTACACCCCGCGCGAGGGCGAGGCGCGGCTCGCGGTCATCATCTGCGTGCCCAACGGCTACGCCGGCGCGTGGAGCGTTTCCGCGGCGGAGGAGATCTACACCTACTATTTCAATAAGATGGACAGCGCCGCGGCCGAGAACCTCGTCCCCGTCGACGGGAACGCGCCATAAGGCGGCTTTCCATATTCAGGTCTTTGTTGTATAATGGTATTCGATTTCAGTCGGATATCATTTCCGGCATTGGGAGGATAAGCTTATGACGAATCCGGACAGGGTGGCGTTCTCGCTCTTCGGCAAGGACATCTACTGGTACGGTATCCTGATGGCCGCGGGCATCGTGCTCGCGGTGATCCTCGCGCAGCGCGAGGAAAAGCGCCTGCGGCTGCCACGCGACATCGTGGTCGACATGTGCCTCGCGGTGATCCCGGCGGGCGTCGTCGGCGCGCGGCTCTACTATGTGCTCTTCGAGCTCGAGCAGTACCTCGCCGATCCCATCCGCATCCTCTATATCTGGGAGGGCGGCCTCGCCATTTACGGCGCGGTGATCGGGGGCCTTATCGCGGTCGCGATCTTCTCGCGCGTGCGCAAGGTGCGCTTCCTCGCCCTGACGGATACGATCGTGCCCGGCCTCGTGCTCGCGCAGGCCATCGGCAGGTGGGGCAACTTCTTCAACCAGGAAGCGTACGGACTGCCCGTCACGGCGCAGATGCTCGCGAAGTTTCCGCTTCTCAACTATTTCCCGTTCGTCGTGGCCATCGAGGGTGCGCATTATTTCGACGGCGCGCTGTGCGCCGCCTGCTACACCAACGCCGCGGGAGGGCATCTCCACCTTGCGACGTTCTTTTACGAATCCCTGTGGTGCCTTCTCATCTTCGTGTTCATCATGCTCATGCGCAGGCGCTTTAAGCACGACGGGGACGCCCTCGTGTGGTATACGCTTCTGTATTCCTTTGAGCGCATGTTCGTCGAAGGGCTCCGGGCGGACAGCCTCTGGCTCATCAGGCCCAGCGCGGAGGGTCTTGCGGACGGCATTCGCGTCTCCCAGCTCCTGAGCGCGATTCTCTTCCTGCTCGCCCTGGCGTTCCTCGTCGTGCGGGCGCTGCGCGAGAAGAAGCTCGGCAAACTGATCTGGCCTTCGCCGCGCGCGGCCGTTGAAGAGGAGGGGAAGGAAGCGGAGGGCGAAGAAGGTTCCGCCGCTTTCGCGGACGGCGAAGACGAAGACGACGTAGACGACGAAGACGACGAAGACGACGAAGACGACGAAGACGATATAGACGACGATGACGATGAACCGGACGAGATCGGCGCGGACGGGGCACCGGACCAAAAGGAAGAGTGACATGGGAGACATCACGAGCGCAAGGAACCTCACGATGATGACGGACCTGTACCAGCTCACGATGATGTACGGGTACTATCGCTTCGGCATGACGAAGAACGAGGCCGTGTTCGACCTCTTTTTCCGCAGCCGCGAGAACAGCGCCTACGCGATCATGGCGGGCACGGAATCGGTCATCGACTATATCAACAGCCTCCGCTTCGAGGAGGAGGATTTAACATATCTTCGCTCCCTCAGGCTTTTCGACGAGGCGTTTTTGAAGGAACTGAGCGAATTGCGCTTCACCGGGGAAATCTACGGCATGCCCGAGGGCACGGTCGTGTTCCCCTATGAGCCCCTTATCCGCGTGCGCGCGCCCATCATGCAGGCGCAGCTTGTGGAAACGGCGCTCCTGAACCTCGTCAACCATCAGACGCTCATCGCCACAAAGGCCGCGCGCGTGGTTTACGCCGCCGGAGGGGACGGGGTGATGGAATTCGGCCTGCGACGCGCGCAGGGGCCGGACGCGGGCATCTACGGCGCGCGCGCCGCCATGATCGGCGGCTGCACCGCGACGAGCAACGTGCTCACGGGGCAGATGTTCCAGGTCGACGTGAAGGGGACCCACGCGCACAGCTGGGTTATGAGCTTCCCAACGGAGCTAGACGCCTTCCGCGCCTACGCGGATGTTTTCCCGAACGCCTGCCTGCTCCTGGTCGACACCTACGACACGCTCAGGTCCGGCGTGCCAAACGCCATCAAAGTGTTCGACGAACTGAAGGCCAAAGGCCATAAGCCCGTGGGCATACGGCTCGATTCGGGCGACCTCGCCTATCTTTCCAAGAAGGCGCGCGTCATGCTCGACGAGGCCGGCCATACCGAAGCGATGATTTTCGCCTCGGGGGACCTCGACGAGACGGTCATCCGCGACCTCAAGGCGCAGGGGGCGCGGATCGACGTCTGGGGCGTGGGCACGAAGCTCATCACATCGCTCGACTGCCCGGCGCTCGGCGGCGTGTACAAGCTCTCCGCGGAGATCATCGACGGGGTGATCTATCCGAAGATAAAAATCTCCGACAATATCGTCAAGATGACGAACCCGGGGTACAAGAAGGTGTTCCGCCTGTACGATAAAAAGAACGGCATGGCGCTCGCGGACATCATCGCGCTCGAGGACGAACGGATCGACGAAACGCAGCCCCTTCGCATCTACCATCCGGAGCAGCGCTATAAAACCAAGCTCCTCTCGAACTTCTCCGTGCGCGAGATGCTCGTGCCCCTTTTTATCGGCGGCAGGCAGATCTATCAGCCCCCGGAGATGAGCGAGATACAGGCTTACTGCAAAAAGGAGCTTTCCACCTTCTGGGAGGAGAGCAAGCGCCTGCTCAACCCGCACGAATACAAGGTCGACCTGTCCGACAGGCTGTATGAGCTCAAGCAGAAGCTCATCGCGGAATTCAGGGTTGCGCATGACAACGGGAACGGCGGCAAGTAAGGCGCTGCTCCTCGCGCTGGCGGCGACGCTGCTCGCGGCGGCGCTTTCCGGTTGCGTCTCGGCGCGCCCCGCGATCGTTCCGGGCAGCACGCTCCCGCTCCCGACGCCCATCGCGACGCCTGCCCCGACGGTGTCGCCCGCGCCCTCGCCCACCGCGGCGGAGCCGACGGCGACGGTCGCGCCCCTGTTCGACGCGAAGGGCATCCCCATATCGGGCGCGGATCATTTCAAGCAATATCTTTCCTTCCGCAACGTGCAGGTGTACGAGCAGGAGGAGGATACCTTCGTGGACGCCATCGCCGTCAACGATTATCCCAAAACCATCGTGTGCGCGGCTGGCGTCGCGTTCTACGATGAGGAGGGCATCCTCGTCGCCGAGGGCAGGCTGCAGACGCGGGACGCGCAGTATATCCTCATCCTCCCGCCCGGCGAGACCACGCTCTTCGCCCAGATCGACACCGACATGACGCTCACCGATCTCGAGATTAAAATTATCTTCGACGACTCGCTGGGCGTGAAGCCGGACGGAAACAACTGACAATTGACAATGCGATTAAAGCCGCCTCCGCGACAGCGGAGGCGGCTTTCCATGCCCGTTCATGCTATCTAAATAGAACTATGGATAGAGGGTTCAGGCTCCGCTGACGTCGTAGTTTTCCGCCTGCGTGAGGAAGAGCTTGCGGTAGAGCCCGCCTTCGTCCTCCATCAGTTCGGCGTGCGGCGCGTGCGCCGCCACGCGGCCGCCGTCGATGACGAGTATGCGCTCACAGAAGACGGAGGAGCTCATGCGGTGGGAGATGTAGATGGCCGTGCCGTCGCCCACGAGCGAGTTGAAATGCTCGTAGATCTCGGCCTCCGCGAGCGGATCGAGCGCGCTCGTCGGCTCGTCGAGTATGACGAGCTTCGCGTTTTTGTAAAGCGCGCGCGCGATGGCGATCTTCTGCCTCTCGCCGCCGGAGAGCTCGATGCCCTTCTCGTCGTACTCCTTGCCGAGCATCGAATAGATGCCGAGGTCCAGTTCCTTCATCTTCTCCTCGAGGCCGGCCTTTCGGAGCGCTTCCCCCGTGCCCACGAGGTCGGCGCCGGGGTCCTTGCAGATGATGTTCTCGTCGATGGTGAAGGCGAAGAGCTTGTAATCCTGAAAAACCGCGGCCACGGCCTTCGTCCACGAGGCGTGGTCGTATTCCCAAAGGTCGCGCCCGTTGACGAAGATTTTGCCCGAATCGGGCCGATACATCCTGCACAGGAGCTTGATGAGCGTGGTTTTGCCCGCGCCGTTGAGGCCCACGATGGAAACCTTCTCCCCGCCGCGGATATCGAAGCTGATGTCCTGGAGCACGGGCTCTTTGGAACCGGGATATGTGAAGGTGACGTCCTCGAAGCGGATCTCCCGCACGTCCTCTTCGAAGGAAACGCCCGTCATATCCTCCTCGTCGGGCAGCTCCATGAACTGCATATACGGGTCGAGATACGAGAGCACCTGCCACATGTCGATGAGGTTCATCGTGAGGTCCATCACGGTCGTGGTGAAGCCCGTCGCGGCGGAAACGTACATCGTGAAGGAGCCCAACGTGATGGCCCCCGCCGCGCCCGGCACGAGCACCCTGTAGCCCACGAAGCCGTAGGCGATGGCCGCCTGCAGGCTATTGACGGAGTCGACGAGGCCATTGAACACGCCCAGCCGCGCCATATATGGCATGGAGCGCTCACAGATGCTCAGGTTGTAGCGCGACACGCGCTCCGAGAGCATGTCGGCCATGTCGTAGAGACGCGCGTCCTTCTGGATCTCCCCGTTGGCGCAGAGGGAAACATAGTAGCCGTATTGCCGGTTGATGGGGATGAGGCTCATGTGGAACGCCTGCTGGTGCTTCTTGATGGTGCCGTAGAAAAGCAGCGCGAGGCCGATGCAGGCCGCGAGAAGCAGCACGAGGAGCGGGCTCAGCGTCGCCATCACGGCGAGGAGGCCCGCGACGACGATGACGTCGCGCGTGACGTTCGCGAGGATGTTCACCATGCTCTCCAGCGCGGAGAAGGTCGACGCGGCGAAGACGGCGCGCTCCTTGAGGTCGAGCTTCCCGGGGTCCTCGAGGCAGGCGTACGGGACCTTCATGATCTTCTCGGCCATGCGCTCGCGCAGCATTTCGGGCACGTATCTTCTCATGTAGTCGAGGTGCCGCTTGAATGCGTTGGCGAGGAAGGCGAAGGCGAAGTTGGAGCCGACGATCGCCGCCGTCCAGAAGAAAAGCAGGTTCGGGTTCTGCGCGCCCGTCAACTCGTCGATGAGGAACTTGGGCAGCACCACGTTCGCGATGAGCTGCGCGCCGCCCAGCAGGGAGGAACCCAGAAGATGGAAGATGTATTTCGGGGAAATATCCCACGCAAGCTTCAGGAACATAGAGAGCTTTTTCGTCGCCTTCATGCTTATCTGGCCCCCTGGGCGACGCCCTGCGTGTAATATTTGCCCTGCACGGTGAACATCTCGCAGTATTTGCCGCGCATGGCCATCAGTTCCGCGTGCGTGCCCACCTCCGCGATGCGCGCGCCGTCGAGGAGGATGATTCTGTCGCAGAAGCGCGTGCTCGCGAGCCTGTGGGAGATATAGAGCGCCGTCTTGCCCGAGGTCAGTTCGTCGAAGCGCTCGTAGATGTCCTGCTCGGCAAGCGCGTCGAGCGCGGCCGTGGGTTCGTCCATGACGACCATGTTCGCGTCTTTATAAAGCGCGCGGGCAATGGCAAGCTTCTGCGACTCGCCGCCCGAGAAGATGGCGCCCTCCTCGTCGATCACCTTAAGCATGACGGTGTCGAGCCCCTTGGGGAGGGAGGCGACCTTTTCCCAGAGCCCGGCTTTTTTGAGCGCCTCCTCGGCGCGAGCCCGGTCGCCGTCCTCGCGGCCCGCCACGTTCTCCAAAATGGTGTAGGCGATGACGTTGACCTCCTGGAACACGGCCGAGAACATCGCGTGCAGCGCCCTCTTATTGAACTCCTCGATCAGGATGCCGTTGATGAGGATCTGCCCCTCCGTCGCGTGGAAGAGCCCCGTCATGAGCTTGACGAGCGTGGATTTTCCCGCGCCGTTCACGCCCACGAGCGCGAGGCGCTCGCCCTTGCGGATGGTGAGGTTCAGGTGCTCGAACACGTATTTTTCGCTGCGGGGATATTTGAAGGAAACGTCCCTGAACTCGACCTCGAGCGTGTCGCCCCCGACGGGGCCTCGCGTTCCCTGCGCGCCCACGAAGTCCGTGTCGAGGAAGCTGAACAGCTCGTGCACGTAATCGCCCTCGTTGAGCATGGTTGTGACCTCTTTGGTGAGGTTCTTCAGGTTGAGCGAGAGCGCCGCCGCCGCGGCGAGGTACATGGAAAAGTCCGCGATGCTCATGCCCTCGACGACCTCGCGCACGATGAGGCCGTAGGTCGCGGCGTCGCTCAGAACAAGGGTCGCTAGGCCGATGAAGCCGAGGAGGTATTCGCGCTTCGCGATGAGCGCGTGGATGTCCGTATAGCCCTGTATCTCGCGCCTGCAGTTGTCGATGACCCGCTCGCGCAGGCCGTAGACGCGGATGTCCTTTCCGTAGGCGAAGTCGTGCGTCGTGCGAAGGTAATATCCCATCCGACGCTCCGCGTGGCCGAGCTCTTCCTTCTTCGCGAAGCGGTAGGCGTGGACTTTGCGGCTGATGAAGGCGATCGCCGCGATGTTGACGAGGATCGCCAAGAGGATGAGCGGGTTGCGCATCCCGATGAAGACCGCGAGCGCCGCGGCCGTGAGGAGGATCGCGGGCGCGCTGAACATGGCGCGGTAGACCGCCTCCACGCCGTTGTTGTTGCTGTTGGTCGAGTTGAAGGCCTTCTCGTGCTCGTCGTAGAACTTATCGTCCTCGCAATAGGGATAATCCATGCGAAGCAGCCCCGTGAACATGCGCGCGACGTAATCGATGCGAAGGCGCGTCAGGCGCATATACGAATTCTGGTAAGGAATGCTCTTCAGGAAATTGAGCAGCATCGAGAGGATCAAAAAACCCGCCACGATATAGAAAAGATATTCCGGCCGCGCCCGCCCCGCCAGCTCTTCGATGACGAGCTTGGGAAGCAGCACGGGCGGGAGGGGGATCAGCGCCGCAGCGAGCGTGTAGACGGCGAAGACGCCGAAAAGGCCGCGATCCTGCGCAGCGGCGTTGGCGACGAGCCTCCGCAGCGTCTTAAAAAACGGGTAGGAATGCTTCATATGCATGATTCTAACATAGATGCACAACGGGCGAAAGCGAGAATTGGTTGCGCTGGAAAAAACTTTCGGTTGCGGACACCAAAACAAGCCGGCCTTTGCGGCCGGCCGGCTTAAAAATCAGTCGGGTTGATTTATTTGGAAGAAGAGGCGAGCTTTTTGGCGAGCTGGGCCTTCTTGCGGTTGGCGGCGTTCTTGTGGATGACGCCCTTCGCCGCGGCCTTGTCGACGGTGCTGACGGCCTCGGTATATACAGACTGCACGGCGGCCTGGTCGCCAGAGGCGACGACGGCGTCGAACTTCTTCACGATGGTCTTCGCGCGGGAGGAGACGATGCGGTTATTCAGGTTTTTTTTCGCGGTGGTGCCTACGCGCTTCAGTGCGGACTTATGGTTTGCCAAAACGGTTTTCCCCCTTTTTTTTCTCGAACATGGTGGATTATATCACGCGCCTATATGGATTGCAAGCATATTTTCTCCGCAGATCAGCCTGTTTTTTCCTGATTGCGGCGCGCTGTATAGCGCGCCTTTGCCGCGGATAACATACCAGGTGAAGCGATGAAGGGAGCGAAAAGATGAGCGGTGTGATACGCACGGACCTCGCCATGGAGGCGCGCGAGCTGCATCCGGAGATTATAGGCGTCGAGGAGGAAAATTTTACGCGGGACAGGGTGGACGTTTCGCGCATCACGGTCAAGACGCCCACGGCCGCGAACATCCTCGGCAAGCGCATGGGCAGGTACATCACGCTCGACGCGCCGGATTTGACCCTCAAGCCCGCCGGGCTTTTCGACGCGGTTTCGCGCGAGCTCGCGCGGCAGCTCGTCTACCTTATGGAGGGCGTCGCGCCCGACGCCACCGTGCTCGTGGCGGGCCTCGGCAACCGGGCGGTCACGCCGGATTCGCTCGGCCCGCGCGTCGCCGACTCCATCTACGTTACGCGGCACATCAAGCAGTATATGGCCGACGCCGTGCCGGAGACCGTGCGCGAGGTATGCGCGCTCGCGCCGGGCGTGTTGGGCGTCACGGGCGTTGAAACGAAGGAAATCATCCACGGCGTTGCGGAGCATACGAAGCCCGGTCTCATCATCGCGGTCGATTCGCTCGCCTCCCGCCGCGCGGCGCGCATCAGCACCACCATACAGCTCACCGACACGGGCATCAGCCCGGGCGCCGGCATCGGCAACATCCGCTCCGGCCTCAACGACGAAACGCTCGGCGTGCCCGTGATCGCAATCGGCGTGCCCCTCGTCGTGTATGCGGGGACGATCGCGCGCGACACCATCAGCCTCATCGCCGACGAAACCGGCCGCCACGACGAGGAGGAGCAGCTTAAGGACCTCGCGGACCGGGTCATCGTGGAACACATCGGGGAGCTCATCGTCACCCCCAAGGAGATCGACGCGCTCGTCGCGGACATGACGCGCATCGTGGCGGATGGGATCAATCGCGCCTTATTTGGCATGGATTATGTGGGAGTGAGGACGCTCATCGCATAAAGTTGTCCACGCCCTCATAGTATGGGGAGACGGGAGGGCGTACTCATGCGAACGACTGTGCGCGCCGTCAGGCGCAAAACGAATCCGAAAGCGAAAGGCTACTTTGCGGTTGTTTTAACCGGGATCTGTGCCATCATCCTCCTCGCGGTGGCCGTATCGAAGCTCGCGGGCGCCGCCGAAGGGAACAAGGAAGCGGAGGCGACCCCCACGCCCCAGCCCACCATCAAGCTTGAACGGGCGGATGTGGACGAGAACGTCGACATCCGGTTTCTCATAGAACTCATCGGCACCAAGGAACCCGTAAGCCCGGACATGAACCTCGCCGGGGACGAACCCAGCGTGCTCATCTATCACACCCACACGAAAGAAGGCTATTTTCCCACGGAGCGGTATCCCTACGAGCCCGACTCAAACTGGCGCTGCCAGGACGACGCGATGAACATCGTGACGGTCGGCGAGCGTTTGGCGCAACAGCTTCGCGACGTCTACGGAATAGAGGTCATCCACGACACCACCAACCACGAGCCGCCCAAGCTCGCCACGGCCTATTCGCGCTCGCTTGAAACCATGCTTTATTATAAGGAAAAATATCCGAGCATCACGCTCTTTATCGACGTTCACAGGGACGACGGCGGAGAACCCGTCATCCCCAGGGACTATATCGTCATAGACGGCAAGGAGGTCGCGCGCATCATGTTCGTCGTGGGCACGGGCAAGGGCGCGACCGGCACGGGCTTCGACGAGATGCCCGACTTCGCCTCGAACTACGCGCTCGCCAAGCGCTTGACCGAATATCTGCTTTCCATCGACAGCGGGCTCGCGCGCAACATCCGCGTGAAGGCCGGGCGGTATAACCAGCACGTGTCGAGCACTTGCCTGCTCGCCGAGGTGGGCCATAACGCCAACACGCTCGAGCAGGCGCTCAACGCCGCGGACTATCTCGCCGCCGCCATCGCCAAGGCCGCTAACCTCAAGCCGCGGGAAGGGGAGGGGGCGGAAGGCGTATTGCCGCTCACCCCCTGATGGTGTATGATGATGGCAGATTCTTACAGGAGGCGAAGCGATGATCGTCCATATCGACACGAGGAACACCAGCCTCGTTTTCCATGCCGAAACGGGCAAGAGGCTCACGCTGCTCCATTACGGCGCAAGGCTTCGGCGGCAGGCTGATTACGCCGCGCTGATGGAGAGATACGACGTGCCGGAGGGCAGCATCGTCGCCGCCGACCGGGATAACGCGAATTACGGGCTCGACGGCGCGAGCCTCCTGTTCGGCACGCTCGGGCGGGGCGATTTCCGCGAACCCCTCGCGGAGTTCACGCTGCCGGACGGCTCCTGCGCGACGGACTTCCTCGTTTCGGGCGTGGAGCTCATCGAGGGCAAGCCCCCGATGGAATCGCTGCCTTCCGCGAATCAGGAGGACGGCGCCGGGACGTATGCCGTCACGCTTTGCGACGCCGCGGCGAAGCTTCGCGCGCGGCTGTTTTTCACGCCCTTCGCCGAATGCGACGTCATCGCCCAGCGCGTTGAATACGTCAACGACAACGATTCCCCGGTGACGCTTCGCCGCGCGATGAGCGCGCAGCTCGATTTGCCCGTCGCGGGCTATGAGCTGACGACGTTTACCGGCGCGTGGTCCGCGGAGCGGCAGAGGACGGTTCGAACGCTCTGCGCGGGCACGTTCGTCAACGATTCCAAAGCGGGCGCGAGTTCGGCGAAGGCGAACCCCTTCGTCATGCTCTCCGAGCCGGGCGCCGGCGAGGAGCGCGGGCGGGTCTACGCCTTCAACCTTGTATACAGCGGCAACCACGCGGAAATTTTCGAGGAGACCTTCTATCATAAAACGCGGGCGCTCATCGGCATCAACCCATCCGGATTCTCCTGGCAGCTCGAGCCCGGGCAGCGCTTCGAGGCGCCCGAGGCGGTCTATTCCTTCTCCGAAAACGGATTCGGCGCGCTCTCGCAAAACATGCACCGCTTCGTGCGGCGGCACATCGTTCGCGGGGAGTGGCGGGACCGCGAGCGCCCCGTGCTCGTCAACAACTGGGAAGGCACGTGGATGGATTTCGATGAAAAGAAGCTTTTGGCCATCGCCAAAGAAGGGGCGGAGGCGGGCGCGGAGCTCTTCGTGATGGACGACGGCTGGTTCGGCGCGCGGGACGATGACCGTCGCGCGCTGGGCGACTGGTTTGTGAACACCAGGAAGCTGCCGCGCGGGCTCGAGGGGCTGCAAAAGAAGCTCGCGGAGCTCGGGCTGCTCTTCGGCGTCTGGGTGGAGCCGGAGATGGTCAACGAGGACAGCGACCTTTACCGCATGCACCCCGACTGGGCCGTGCGGACGCCGGGGCGGGAGCCCGCGCTCGGGCGCAACCAGCTCCTGCTCGACCTGACGCGGCCGGAGGTGCGCAACTATATCATAAACTCCATGGTCCGCATCTTTTCCTCCGCGGACATCGCCTACGTCAAGTGGGACTATAACCGCAACTTTTCCGATCCGTATACGCCCTCGCTCCCGCCGGAGCGGCAGGGGGAGTTCGCCCACCGCTACATCCTCGGCCTCTATGAAATCCTCGAAACGCTCACCGCGCGCTTCCCGAACATCCTCTTCGAGTCCTGCGCGTCGGGCGGCAACCGGTTCGACCTCGGCATGCTCTCCTATATGCCGCAGGTCTGGACGAGCGACAATACGGACGCCTTCTGCCGCGTGGCCATCCAGGAGGGGACGAGCTTCGGCTATCCGCTCTCCGCGATCGGCGCGCACGTTTCCGCCTCTCCCAGCCAGAGCGCGCTGCGCCGCACGCAGATCGAGACGCGCTTCAACGTGGCGGCGTTCGGCCTAGTCGGCTACGAGATGGACATGACGGAAATGACGAGCTTCGACCGCAAATGCGTCAAGGCGCAGATCGCGTGGTATAAGGCGCACAGGAGCCTGTTGCAGTTCGGCGATTTCTACAGGATCCCCATCCCCGGCGAGGGCGGCAGGCGCGTCTGGATGTGCGTGTCCCCCGACCGGCGGGAGGCCGTTGCGCTGTTCTTCCAGGAGAGGGCGACGCCCCCGCGCACGCGGGATATATTGCCCATGCGCGGGCTCGACGAATCGCTCGACTACGACGTGACAGGGCGGGAGCAGTTCATCTCCATCAGCGCGTTCGGCGGCCTCGTCAAGCACGCCCTCCCCGTCAAGCTCAACGGCGAGGGCGCGGCGATGGCGATGCTCTCCTCACGGTACATGTTCCCGATGACGGAGGAAAGCTACGTCGCGGGCGGGGACGTGCTCAACCGCGCGGGGCTGCGCCTCAAGCAGCAGTTCGGCGGCACGGGCTACAACGGGGAGATCCGATTGCTCGGCGATTACGGGTCGAGAACCTATTTCATCAAAGCGCGGGAATCATGAGGCGAGTATGAGCAGCGCCTCCTCGAGCGCATCGAGCGCCCTTATGCGCCCGGTGAGCTGGAGGGTCGCCACGTCGCACAGCGCCTTCGCGCAGCGGTTGAGGGGCTCCGTGCGCGCGGGGTTCATGAGCCGCGCCGCCTCGTAGACGCGGTAGGCGTAGCCCGCGCTCACGCCGAGCTTGCCGACGACGGCGTCCTTCGCCTGCTTCCTCTCGATGAGCCTTCGCGCCTGCAGCACGAGCCGCGCCTTCTCCCCGATGCGCGCGGCGATTTCCATGGGCTGCTCGCCGTCCGCGACGAGGCTCCTAAGCGCCGCGAAGCCGTCTTTCGTCCTGCCTGAGAGCACATGGTCGAGCACGGCGAACACGACGAAGTCGAGGTCGCGCGTCACGACCTTCGAGATGATTTCCTTTGTGATCGTTTGGCCGTCGCCCGCGTAGGCGGCGGCTTTTTTAAACTCGTTGCTGAGCTTCGCGCAGTCCGTCCCCGCGAGGGCGACGAAGAACTCCGCGTCCCGCTCGGACATGACGACGCCGCTCATATCCGCCTGCTGGCGGATCCAGCGCGCCGCGTCGTATTCGGAGAGCGGCGGGAAGCGCACCGCGCGCTTTTCCGCTTCCAGCGCCTTCACGATGGCGAGCCTGCCGTCCGCGGCGCCGCGGACGAAGAAGACGAGCACGGTCTGCGGCGGCACCCGTTTGATATATGCCTTCAACTCCTCCGCGTCGCCCTCCTTGGGGAGCGCGCGGACGATTACGATCCTCTTTTCCGCGAGGAAGGGCAGCGTCTCGCACGCGGCGACGACCGTCTGCGCCGCGGCCGACGGGATGGAATCCACGTTCATGCCGCGCACCGCCTCGTCCACTGTGCAAACGAGCTGGGAGAGCGCGCTCTCCTTGACGTATTCCTCCTCGCCGTGGAGGAGGTACGCGCCCGAGAGCCTGTTTTCCCTGATCGCCTTGAAGAAGTCCCTGTATTCCATACGTCGATTATACGCGAAGGGAGGGCATGCGGCAAGCGTCAGAGGAAAACGAGGGCAACGATGCTTGCGGCGAGCAGGGCGGACGCGGCCAGGTACCGCTTTTTGGTTTCGAGCAGGCAGAACTTCGAGAGGAAAACGAGCGCCGCGAGATACAGCGCGCACGCGAGGACGGCCGGACGCTCGATTCTAACTACGCTGTAGGGCAGCGAGGCGAAGAGCTTTGAAAAATAGTCCGCGGCGTCCGCGAGGAGCCTCACGGGGAAGGCTATGATCGCGCCCAGCGGATACCAGACATAGCTCAGGAGCAGGGAGACAAGGGAGAGGGGCATCGAGAGCGTGACGAGGGGCACGACGATGAGGTTCGAGACGAGGGAATAGGTCGGAAGCCTCTCGAAGAGCGCAAGCGTGAAGGGCAGCGTCGCGAGCGTCGCCGAGAGCGTGACGGAAACGTCCGCCGCGAGCGGCGCGGGGAATTTGTCGAGCCCTTCGCGCAGCGGCGAATAGAGCAGTATGACCCCCGCCGTCGCCGAGAAAGAGAGGATGAACCCCGCCGAAAACAGGGAGAAGGGGAGGGGGATTACGAGGATGGCGAACGCGAGCGCGAGGGAGGAGAGAGGGTCGTTCTTCCGGTTAAAAAGCGGCGCCGCGTGCATGCACAGCGCCATGACGCACGCGCGCACGAGCGAGGAGGGAAAGGCTGCGAGCGCGCAGTAAATAAGCAGGAACGCCGCGAGGAACGCGAAGCGCCATCCCGGGCGGCGCCTTGGGATGAGCGGGGCGAGCAGCTCGGCGAATATGCTCGCGTTGAGGCCCGAGAGCGCGAGGATGTGCGACACGCCCGCCGCGCGGAAGGCCTCGTTGTCGAAGTAAGTGAGCTTTGCGCGGTCGCCGAGCAAAATCGCGCGCACGAGGGGCGAGGCCTCGACGAAAAGCGCGTCGCACCGTTCCAGGAGCGCTTGCGCGAGGCGGCGGACGGCATCCGGGACGAATAGCTGCGCGTTGGCGAGGGAGGCGACCGTTTTCGCGTCGAGCGGCTGTGCGGCGAGAAGGTGTGGCAGCATCCGCGCGAAGCCGAGCGCCGCCGCCGCGAGGAAAATTGTCGGCGCGCGCCGTCTGAGCGGGAGGGACGCCGCGCACATGACAAGAAAAAGGCACATCGCGTATAGCGCGTATGTGCCCTGCGTATATCTTGCGACGGCGACGCCTGCGCCAAGGCCGGCGGCCGCCACGACCATCGGCCTCATGTTGAACGCGGGATTCCCCTTAAGCCCGCGCTCCGGCACGGCTCAGCCCTGTTTTTCGACGAGCGCGACGCACTCGCATTCCACGAGGCCGCCGCCGGGAAGCGCCGCGACCTGCACGCACGAGCGGGCGGGGAAATCCGGTCCGAAAAACTCCCGATAGATGGCGTTGACCTTCGCGAAGTCCGCGAGATCGACGACGAACACCGTGGCCTTTACGACGCTCGCCATCGAGGCGCCGCAGGCCTCAAGCACGTTGACGAGGTTCGTGAATGCCTGCCTCGCCTGCGCCTCGACGCCCTCGACGAGCTTGCCCGTCGCGGGGTCTATGCCAAGCTGCCCGGAAGTGTACGCCACGCCGTTTGCGACGATCGCGTGACTGTAAGGGCCGAGCGCCGTGGGAGCGCCGTTCGCGCTGACGGTTATTTTCATTGAGCTTTCTCCTTGTCTTTTCTGATTGTTTCCAGATCGTTCCATTCAAATGCTAGCATTTTGCCTTTGAAGTGTCAAGGAAATGTCGCGGTTCCAAAGGATGTAGGCGCTCTCGCCCGAGTCGTGGTAATAGCCCTTGCGCTCACCCGCCTTTTCAAAGCCGAGCGCCGCGTAGAGCGCCTGCGCTGCGTAGTTGTGCTCGCGCACCTCGAGGGTCATCCCTGTCGCCCCGAAGAGAAGGGCCGCGCGCATCATGCAGAGCATCATCCTCCGCCCGAGGCCGAGCCTTCTGAATTCCGGCGCGACGGCGACGTTGGTGACGTGCGCCTCGTCGAAAAGCACCCACATCCCCGCGTAGGCGATGACGAGCCCGTCCCGCTCGCACACGAGGTAGTGCGCGGCGCTGTTTTTCAGTTCGTCCGCGAGGGCGGCCTTCGACCAGGGCGTGCGGAAGCAGATCTTCTCCAGCTCCGCGATGCGCTCGAGATCGCCCTGCTGCATGGGGCGGACCCTGTCGCGGCTCATAATTCCCCCCGGTACATGCGCTCCGCCTGCGAGGGGCGCAGGTAAAGCGGAAAGATCTCCTTCGTGTCGCGCCCCTTTTGCAAGGCCTCGAACGCGGGCAGCGCGAGCATGTCCGCCGTAAGCGCGCGCTTCTCCGCATCCGCGAAGCGCGCCTTCGGGAGCGCTTTTAGAATGTCGCCCCGATATGCTTCCGCGCCGTCGCCCGTAAAAATCGCGTCCTGTGGAAGAAATGGGAGGAACTCCGCGACCGACACGGCGGACGGGGGAATCAATTCTTCCGCACCACGGTACAGCGCGGCGTAGCCGTTGCCGTTGCGCGCGTCGACGAGGGCGCATACGGCCTCGCTTCCGGACGCCGCCCGCGCGAGCGCCTCGAGCGCGGATATCCCGACGACGGGCTTGCCGCTCGCCATCGCGAACGCGTTTGCGATGCACACGCCGATGCGCACGCCCGTGAACGAGCCGGGGCCCATGTCCGCGGCGAACGCGTCGACCTCGTCGAAGGAGAAGGGCGCGCCGTCGGAGAAAAGCGCGTCGACGATGGGCATGATGGTCTCGGAGTGGGTGAGGCCGTCGTCGCTCAGTTTCATGCGGACGGATACGCCGTCGCGGATGAGCGCGGCTGAGGCGGCGCGGCCGGAGGTGGAAACGGCGAGTATGTTCATATGAGCGCCTCCAACAGGGCCGCGTGGCGCGGCCCCGCGGCTTCGATTTCAATCGCGCGCGGCATATCCCCGCTCCCCGCGATGCGGATTTCGAGCCGGTCCTCCGGGAGGGCGGAGCCGACGTTCTCGCACCACTCCATGAGGACGACATAGCCCCCGGCGAGGTAATCCGCAAAGCCGATGCCGTAGAGCTCCTCTGCGGAGGAGAGGCGGTAGGCGTCGAAGTGGGCGAGGGGCAGCTTCCCCGGATATTCGCGGACGATGGTGAACGTGGGGCTCACGACTCCGTCGATCCCAAGCCCCTTCCCAACGGCGCGCGCGAAGGTGGTCTTTCCCGCGCCGAGGTCGCCGTAGAGCGCCACGAACGCGCCGCGAAAGAGCGCCCCCGCGAGCCTTTCGCCGAGGGAGAGCACGTCGCGCTCGCTTTGGTTCGTCAAAAGGAGCTTTTTCATCGTTCCCGTCGTCCCCACCGTCCCATCGTTTTCACTGCTTTCATCAGTCGAACATGCCCTTTTCCACGCATGCGCGCCGGAAGTCGAGGAGCCTGTCCTCGGCGATGGCGCGGCGCACGCCCTCCATGAGCCTTTGCGAGAAGCGGATGTTGTGGGCGGTGATGAGCTGCGCCGAGAGGATTTCCTTGCACTTGACGAGGTGCCGGATATACGCGCGCGTGAAGCCGTTCTGGCAGGCGTAGCAGTCGCACCCTTCCTCGATGGGGGTAAAATCGCGCTCGAACGCCGCGTTGCGCAGCATCCGCTTGCCGTATGAGGTGAGCGCGAGGCCGTTTCTCGCGATGCGCGTCTGCAGCACGCAGTCGAACATGTCTATGCCGCGGATCGCGCCCTCCACGAGGCAATCCGGGCTCCCCACGCCCATCAGATAGCGCGGCTTTTCCTTTGGCATATAGGGCATCATCGCCTCGAGCATCTCGTACATCAGGGGCTTCGGCTCGCCCACCGAAAGCCCGCCGATGCCGTAGCCGGGGAAGTCCATGTCGGAAAGCGCCTTCGCGCTCTCGATGCGAAGCTCCCGGTACGTGCCGCCCTGCACGATGCCGAAGAGCGCCTGGTCCTCCCTTTTGTGCGCGGCCTTGCAGCGCTCCGCCCAGCGGTGGGTCCGCTTCATCGCGGCGCGGGCATAGGCTTCCTCGCTCGGCCAGGGCGCGCACTCGTCGAAGGCCATGGCGATGTCCGCGCCGAGGGCCTCCTCGATCATCATCACGCTCTCGGGCGTGAAGAAGTGCCGCCTGCCGTCGATGAGCGAGCGGAACTCGACCCCGTCCTCGCGGATTTTGTTGGCGACGGCGAGGCTGAACACCTGGAAGCCGCCGCTGTCCGTGAGGATGGGCTTATCCCAGCGCATGAACGCGTGCAAGCCGCCCGCTTCTCGCACGAGCTCATGGCCGGGGCGCTCGAAGAGGTGGTAGGTGTTGGCGAGGCAGATCTGCGAGCCCGTGGCGGCGAGCTCGTCCGGCCGCATGGCCTTGACGGTCGCCTGCGTGCCCACGGGCATGTAGCAGGGCGTGTCGATCTCCCCGTGCGGCGTGTGCAGCCGCCCGAGCCGCGCGCCCGACTGCGCGCAGACGTGCAGTATTTCGAAGCTGAAATCCCTCATCTTGTCTCCATCATCATAATATCAGCATCGCGTCGCCGAAGCTGAAGAAACGGTATTTTTCCCTCACGGCGTGCGCGTAGCAATCGAGCATCTCCTCGCGCGAGCAGAGCGCGCTCACGAGCATCAACAGCGTCGATTCCGGCAGGTGGAAGTTCGTGACGAGCGCGTCCACCGCGCGGAAGCGGTACCCCGGCGTGATGAAGATGTCCGTCCAGCCGCTCTTCGCGCGGACGACGCCGTTCTCGTCCGCCACGCTCTCAAGCGTGCGGCAGGAGGTCGTGCCCACGCACACGATCCTTCCGCCCCTTTCGCGCGCGGCGTTGATGCGCGCGGCGGCCTCCGCGGTCACCTCGTAGTATTCGCTGTGCATATGGTGCTCCTCGACGTTCTTCGCGCTGACCGGCCGGAACGTCCCGAGCCCCACGTGCAGGAGCACGTCCGCGATGTCGACGCCCATCCCCTTTATCTTCGCGAGGAGCTCGTCCGTGAAGTGGAGCCCCGCGGTGGGCGCCGCGGCGGAGCCGTTCTCACGCGCGTAGACCGTCTGATAGCGCGCGCGGTCGGCGAGCTTTTCGGTGATATAGGGGGGCAGGGGCGTTTCGCCCGCGCGCTCGAGCACCTCCTCGAACACGCCCTCGTATTCGAGAGAAACGACGCGGCCGCCCGCGTCCGTCTCCTCCGTCACGCGGACGGCGAGCTCGTCGTTCACGCGATAGAGGACGCCCTCTTTCGCGCGCCTGCCGGGCTTCAGGAGCGCCTCCCAGCGGTGCGCGTCGAGCCGGCGGAGCAGAAGGAATTCCATCTGGCCGCCCGTATCCGCCCTGACGGCGCGAAGGCGCGCGGGAATGACGCGCGTGGTGTTCCTCACGAGCACGTCGCCCGGACTCAAGTGGCGAAGAATATCGCAAAACGCCTCATCGCGCATCGTTTTCGCCGCCCTGTCGTAGACGAGGAGGCGCGAATCGCTACGGTTCGCGGCGGGTGTCTGGGCGATGAGCCCGTGCGGGAGCTCATAGTGGAAATCGCTTGTTTTCAATCGTCATACCCCCGGTTTCAAATAATGATTATAGGCTAAATCGCCTGCTTTGACAAGGCGCGGGATCCGCGCGCGGGATTCGTGAAGGATGTGTTAAATTACCGCCCGGCGCTTGACGCGACCGGGCTGAGAGGTTACATTATGTGAAGTGGAAGGTATGTGACAGTTTTTGTCGTATAATGGGTTGATATGTTGAACAAAAGATGTTTTCTGGCATTATTCCTTGTGTTTGCCGCGCTTTTGACGTCGTCATGCAACGTTTTATCCTCCGCGATCGGCCTGTTCAGCCCCGCGGCGACCGAGGTTGTGAGCATCGAGTATACGCCCTCTCCCGCGCCGACGGCGAGCGCCACCCCGGTTCTGACGCCGACGCCCACGGTTCCCGAATCCGCCTCGCCCTCCCCCGACACGGCGGAACCCACCGTCGACCCCGACGCGACGCCCTTCCCGTACGGGCCGGACGACAAGCTCGTCGCCATCACCTTCGACGACGGCCCCTATCCGGGCGTCACGAACCGGATCCTCGATATCATCGAGGCGTACGCCGCGGACAGCGTGCGCGTGACCTTTTTCGTCGTGGGCCTTCAAATATTGAAATACCCCGGCTTCGTCACGCGCGCGGCGAATCTCGGCTGCGAAATCGGCAACCATACCTACCACCATAAAAACCTCACGAAGCTCTCGCCCGAGGAGATGCTCGCGGAGGTCGAGGACGTCAGCGAGATGATCAGGGAGCTGACGGACGCTTCGCCCACGCTCGTGCGCCCGCCCTACGGCGCGCGCGACGAGGCGGTGTACGCCACATTGCAGTATCCGCTGATCCTCTGGGATATCGACACGCTCGACTGGTCCACGCACGATGCGGACAGCACCGTCGAGGCCGCGCTGCGCTGCGAGGACGGGGACATCATCCTCATGCACGACGTGCGCGCCGACACGGCGGACGCGTTCGAGCGGATCGTGCCGGAGCTGCTCGCGCGCGGCTTCAAGCTCGTGACGGTGAGCGAGATGTTCGCCGCGAAGGGCATATCGCTCGAGCCCGGAAAATCCTACCGGCACGCGAAATGAATTGACGGAAAATATATGCCGTGAAAGATGCGGCATGGAAAATATAACATGGTTAAATAAACCTCCTCCCGCTGATACTGAACAGCGGGAGGTGCTTTTTCATGTCCCTTTTCAGCAAGATCAACGGCGCTTTGCGCTTCGGCGTCCCCGAGGGCGAATTCGAGCTGCTCGAAACGGAGAAGGGCGAGCCGGGCTTTTTTTCCGGGCGCGACGAAGACGAGGGAAAGGACAAGCGCTGCGCGGAAGGGGAAACCTTCGTCTTCGACTCGCTTGGCGAAAATGAAAAATACCTGCGCAACCGGCTGCGCGCGGACATCAACCCCGACATGATTTTCAGGAACTTCCGCATAGGCGGGGAAGTGGACGCGCTGGCAGTCTATCTCAACGGCATGGCGGACGCCGAGCGCATCAGCGATTTCGTGCTGCGCGAGAGCAAAAAACCCGGCTGCCTCGACGGCGCGCACGGGAGCATCGCCCGCTTCGTCATGGAGAACGTGTTCGCCATGAGCGAGTCCGTCACCGAGAAGAGCATGGGCGCCGTTCTCGCCAACGTGCTCGACGGCCTGGCCGTGGTTTTCCTCGAGGGCGCGGACGAGGCGATCATGATGGATACGCGCAGCTACGAGCACAGGACCGTCTCCCAGCCGGACAGCGAAAAGGTCGTGCGCGGGCCGCAGGAGGCGTTCGTGGAGAGCCTTCGCACCAACATCACGCTCATCCGCCGGATCGTGCGCACGGACGACCTCGTGGTGCAGATCCGCGCCGCCGGCGCGGACAACGGCATCAAGCTCGCCGTAGTCTACCGCGACGGCGTCGCGAACGAAGCCCTCGTGGAGGAAGTCCGGCGGCGGCTCGCAAAAATCGACACCCGCGTGGTCACGAACAACGGCGCCATCGACCAGCTCACCGAGACCAGGCGCTATTCGCCCTTTCCGCAGCTGCTCGCGACCGAGCGGCCGGACAGGGTGGCCTACATGCTCATGCAGGGACATGTTGCCGTGCTCCTCGAGGGGAGCCCGTACGCCAACGTGATGCCGGCGACGCTCTTCACCCTCATGTCCACCTCGGAGGATACGAACCTTCGCGTCGTGCCGGGCAGCATCGTGCGCGCCGTGCGCTTCATCGGCGCGGTCCTCTCCATCATCCTCCCGGCCTATATCCTCGCGCTCGCCCTTTTCCATCAGGGGATGCTCTCCATGGAGGTGCTCACGACCATCGCGGCCTCGAGGAAGATGGTGTCCGCCCCCATCGGCGCGGAGATGATTTTCCTTCTGCTCGTCTTCCAGCTCATCCGCGAGGCGGGGCTGCGCGTGCCGGGCAACATCGGGCAGGCGCTGGGCATCATCGGCGGGCTGATCCTCGGGCAGGCGGCCGTGTCGGCCAACCTCGCAAGCTCGGTCGTGCTCATCGTCGTCGCGGTGACGGGGCTTGGCAACTTCTGCATACCGGATTATTCCACGCAGGTCGCCTCGTCCGTCTTCCGGGTCGCGCTCGTTCTCGCGGCGTGGACGGCGGGGCTTCTCGGCGTCGCGACGGGTCTGGTCATCCTCTTTGCCTGGACGGCCTCGCTCAAATCCTACGGCGTGCCCTTCCTCGCGCCCTACGCGCCGCGCGCGAGCGCGAAGCGGCCGATGATCTTGCGGGGAAAACTCGCCATGCAAAAGACGGCCAGCGACATCATCAACACGGAGGAGGACTGAGCATGCGCCTTGGCGAAGGGAAGATCGGCAAGCAGGAGAGCGCGAGCCTGACGGGGCTCGCCATCACCATGAGCGTGGTGTTCGCCGTCGACGGCGGCACCGCGTACCGCGCGGGCAACGCGACCTATATCGCGCTGCCGCTTTCCATCCTCCTCTCGCTCGGTTTGTTCCTCATGATGCGAAGGGCGATGGAAAAGCTGCGCGTGTCGAGCTTTTTCGACCTGTGCGAGCAGACGCTGGGCAAGACGGGGAAATACGTTTCCGCCCTCCTGACCCTGGGCCTCTATGCCTTTTCCGCGTGGGCCATACTCGAGCGCTTCACCACCGTCATGCACGGGGTCGTGTTTCCCTCCTCGGACTATGCGCCCGTGCTCGTCTGGATCGTCGCGGCGGTCGCGTTCATCGCGATGAAGGGGTTCGAATGCCTCGGCCGCATGGGAAAAATGCTCGCGCGCCTCGTGGGCATGGTGATCCTTCTCGACCTCGCGTTCGCCTCGGACGGGTACGCGCTCTACCGACTCGCGCCTTTCCCGGCGGACCAGGTCGGCGGCATCGCCCTGATGGCGCTCCGGGGCACGGCCTTCGCGTTCCCGCCCCTCCTGGGGCTCCTGTGCGCGGCCCCCGCGCTGCAGGGCACGAACAATGTCAAACGCGTGGGCATCGCGGGCGCGCTCGCGGCGCTCGTCATGGTGGCGCTCATCCAGTTCTGCATCGCGCTCGCGTACGCGTATAAGGATTTGCAGGACCTGGCCATCCCGCTCATCCGCATCGACATGGTGCTCAACCGGGAGACGCTGCTCTCGCGCTTCGATCAGCTCAGCGTGTTCGTGCTGCTCGCCGGGGCGATCCTCTCGGCGGCGTACTTCGTCTATTCCGCCGCGGCGTTCGTCACGAAGGCCGCGCTCAAATACGACGTCAGGCCCGCCGCCGCGTCCATCTGCGCGACCATCGCGGGGCTGCTGCTGCTCGAGCATATTCGGGATACCTGGCCGGTCCGCCGGCTGATCGGCGCGATTCGGGATTACGCGTGGCTGGCGCTCGCGCTCTTCCTCGCGCTTGGGGCGGTGGTGCTCGTCAAAGCAAAGCGAAAAGGGGGCGCCGCGCATGAGACGGCTTAGCGGAGCCCTAACGCTCCTCCTGCTGGCCGCCGCAGCCGCGATCGCGGCCGCGGGCTGCCTCGCGGGCACGCCCGTCGATGAGAACAGCTACGTCATGTCCATCGGCGTGGACGCGGGCCTCACGCGCAAATACTATGTTTCCTTCCTCATCCAGCTCGAGGGCAACTCGCAGCAGTCCGGCGTCGGCCAGGGCGAGATGGTGCTCGCCGCGGAGGGGGACAACCTGTTCGAGGCGATCGGGAACGCGCAGCTCGCCGTCACGGACAACCTCAGCTTCACGCGCACCAACTACATCGCCTTTTCGCTGGACGTCGCGAAAACCCAGATGATGAACGGCTTTATGGACGTCGCGCTCAACGAGCTTGGCATACGGCGCTCGGTCAAGCTCTTCGTGGTGCGCGGGAGCTGCAACGAGTACTTCAAGGGCCTCAATTCGCCCACGGAACCCAGCGTGACGAAAAGGCAGCTTGGCATGTACCACAGCTACGAAAGCCGCGGCACGCTGCCGATGACGAACCTCTCCCTGTACAGGGAAGCGGTCTCCGGCGGCCGGTTCGACGTGATGCTGCCCACGGGAAGCGTGGATACCTCAAACGAGACGTTCACCGGCACGGATTCCTCCGGCGGAGAAGGCGGCTCGAACGGCGCGACCGGCTCGGGCACGACCGCAGGCGTCAACCGGGACAGCGGGCTGAGCTCGTATCCGTGGGGATGCGCCGTGTTCAACGGGGAGGCGCTCGCGGGCGTGCTCAGCGGCGACGACACGAAGTATCTGCTCATGGCGCGCGGGGAATTCAAGGAAGGATACATTTACTATAAAAACGAACATTCGGAGTACGCCTTTGCGCTCACGGCCACAAAAAAGGCAGGCGTGAAGCTTGAGGTGGACGGCGAGGGCGTCCCGCGGGCCGAAGTCGGCATAGTGCTTTCGGCGCGCGTGCAGGTGGATACGGCCGGCGACCTGATCGAAATCTGGGAAAACGGACTCAAGGAGGAGTTCGAGGGGTATCTCGAGGCGCAGCTCGCCCGCGTGTTCCTCATCTGCCGCGACATGGGCTCCGACGTGCTCGGCTTCGGGCGCTATATGTCCATGAGATTCAAAAGCACCCGGTCGTGGGAGGAATACGACTGGAAGGAGAAATACATGAAGATGGAGGTCGCCTTCAACGTGAACGTGGGGCCGGAAAACACCATGATTGCGGAGAGCAAGGGCTGATATGTGGATGATCGGAATCGGCGCCTTCGCCTCGGCGCTGTATTGCGCGCTCTATGCGGCGTATTGCATCAAAAACAAAAACGCGCTTGCCGCGGCGGCGTCGATCCTGTTCGCGCTGCTGCCGCTCGCGGCGTTCGCGCTCTCAGTCATTCTCGCGGCCGGTTCCGGGTGAGCGCCCTGAAGCGCGCGGAAACCGAGGCGCGCCGCATCGCGGTCGCGTCCTCGTCGACGGCAAACAGCCCGTCGCCTGCCGGGGTGAGCACGTCGCCCTCGCGGGCTTTCCCGGGCAGGAGCGCGCGGGGGATATGGAGCGTTTCCGCGCCGGATTCGCAAATGGCCGTTTCGCCCTCAAAACGATCGATGATGAGCATGATCCGCATCCTTATCGGGTGATATTTCTGTGCATAAGCGTAACGGTCGATTATCGCCATCCCATTATGGTTATGGGATTTATAATGGCCGAATACTATTAAGATCGTTAATTGTTATAATACCATGAATTTTTAGACTCATCAATAAAATCATATTCTTGAATATTCACATCAAAAAAAATGTGTGTTACAATTGATTCAGTATATTTGCCCATTTGTTTGCCGCGAGCATCTTTACCGGAGGAAGTATTGTGGAACGCAATGACTATATTGAGATTACCCCCGAACTGATTGAAAAATTGAAAATAGAAGTAATGCTGAGGGAGGACGAGCTTGCAATCGAAACCGATAAATCGCTTGAGAAAGCCGGCACCCTCAACGATCCCGACCTGTCCGAAATCGCAAACGAGGTCGAAGATTTCACGATGAAGGTGGAAACGCTCGAAAGGATGCTCAAGCGGCTCGACGCTCGGGAGGACGGCGCTCCCCCGAGGGCGGGATATGATGAACTTTCGGTAAACGAGCCCGGGGATGCATGATATAAGAACGGTCATATAGTATAATCAATATCGCACGATCAAACGAAAGGAGAGCCCGTTTGCCATACGATGAACTCGTCAAAGCGATCACGAGCGGCCTGACGCAATTCCGCATCGCGGACGCGGTGGATATCCTTATCATCGCGATATTCCTGTATCGCCTGATCGTGCTGACCAGGGAAACCCGCGCCTACCAGGTGTTGAAGGGGATCGGCGTGCTGTTCGTCGCGGCGATCCTGAGCGACGCGCTGGAGCTGCAGACGGTGAGCTGGCTCTTAAACTCCGTCGTCGCCTCGGGGATCATCGTCGCGGTGGTGCTCTTCCAGCCGGAACTCAGGCGCGCGCTCGAGCACATCGGCCGCGGGGAAATCTTCAACAAAAACCTGCTCAACGACCTGCATCAGGAGGAGGCGCAGATCGTCGCCGAGCTCCAGCAGGCGATGCTCAACCTCTCCAAGCGCCGGGTCGGCGCGCTCGTCGTCATCGAGCAGAAGACGGGCCTCGCGGACATCATTTCGACCGGCACGCGCATCGAGGGCATCATCTCGGCGCCCCTCGTCGAGAACATATTCGAGCCGAACACGCCTTTGCACGACGGCGCCGTGATCATACGGGACGGCAGGATCGTCGCCGCCGCGTGCTTTTTGCCGCTGAGCGAGGATTTTTCCGTCTCGCGGGAGCTTGGCACGAGGCACCGCGCGGCGCTCGGCGTATCCACCGTGTCGGACAGCGTGACGCTGATCGTCTCCGAGGAAACGGGCGTCATCTCGTTCGCGCGGGACGGCAAGCTCGTGCGCTATATCGACCAGAAAGCATTGAAGAACCTTCTCGAGTCGGTTTTTGTCCGCAAGGCGGAAAACTCGTTTAGCATACTCAAGCGGAGGAACAGGAATGAAAAGTGACGAGAACTTCTCCTTCTCCGCCGCGCTGAAAAAGTGGCTCAAAGACCTGTTTACCAAGGGGATCGCGCTCAAGATCGTATCCCTCGTCTTCGCCATGCTTCTGTGGGGCTATGTGCTCATGATGCAGGACCCCATCCGGATTAAGACCATCTCCAACGTCAACGTCACCATAGAGGGCGAGGCGGACCTGCTCGCGCGAAAGCTCGTGCTGCGCGGCAACAAGAATTTCAACGACGTCGTCGTCAAGGTGAAAACCCAGTTGACCCAATACGCCGATCTGAGCGTCGAGGACATCACGGCGACCATCAGCCTCGCGGGCATCACGGAAAAGGGGACGTATACCGTCACCATCAGCGCGAAGACCTCGAACGGCGCGATCGCCTCCATCTCGCCCGCACAGGTGAGCGTCGAGGTCGACGACCTCGTGCCGCGGCGCATCCCCGTCATAATCAGCATGACGGGCACGCTCCCCGAGGGCTATTGGGCGGGAGACCCCGTCATCAGCCGCGAGGAAATCGAAATCGAGGGCGCGGCGGTGGACGTGGCGCGCATCGCCAGCGCCGGCGTCGAGATCGACCTTACCGGCTTGACGCAAAGCGTCAACCGCTCCGTCATGCTCACGCTTTTCGACGAGGAGGGCAACGAGGTTTCCCCCGACCTGCTGCTGGGCACGCTGCCCGCGGCAACGCTTCGTATGGACGTGATGAACATGAAAGCGGTGCCCGTGGATACGGGAAGCGCGCTGCTCGGCGCGGACGACCTGTCGCCCAACCATGAGCTCGTGAGCTGCCGGATCGTCTCAGGTCCGGCTACGGTGCGCCTGGTCGGGGACGCGGAAACGCTCGAAGCGATCAACTCCATCGCGCTCGAGCCCATCGACATATCGGGCGCGCGGGAGAGCATTCAGCAGGCCTTCGCCATGATCGTGCCGGACGGGGTCGCGCTGCTCGACGCGGACACGGTGGAGCTCTATATCGAAATCCGGGAGAAGAGCGCGAGCGTGTCGTTCATGGAGCTGCCCATCGAGGTGCGTGGGCTTGGAAGAAAGCTCAACGCCACGCTGGAGCGGGAAGCGGCGGACGTGACCCTTTCGGGCAGGATCAGCCTCATCAACCTGCTCGAGCGCGGCGACGTGACGCTCTATATAGACCTGGCCGACTATAAGGCGGGCAGCTACGAGGTGCCCGTGTATGTGGAACTGCCCAACGAGGAAATGGCCGGAGAGTTCACGAAGATCGTTTCCGTGCAGCTCATCGGCGTGGTGATCGAGTGATATGGCGATAATCGTCAAGGGAATCCGGCTTCCGCTTTCTGCGGACGAGTCCTCGCTCAAAGCGCTTGCGGCGAGGGCTCTTGATATACGCGAGGGCGCGATCGGAACCCTCCGCGTGAAGCGCATTTCGCTCGACGCGCGGCGGAAGGACGAGATCGCCTTCGAGTACACGCTTGAAATCGCGCTTTGCGCGCCGGACGAGGAACGGGCGGTGAAATCCGGCCGCGCCGAGAAAGCGCCGGAGCGCGTCGTATTCGAACCGAGGTTTGGAAGCGTTCCGCTGGATTTGCCCATCGTCGTCGCGGGGCTTGGACCCGCAGGGCTTTTCGCGGCATACGCGCTCGCGAAGTTCGGCTATCGGCCCGTCGTGCTTGAGCGCGGGAAAAGCGCCGGCGAGCGGGAGAGGGACGTCCGCCGTTTTTGGAAAAGCGGCGCGCTCGACCCCGAGAGCAACGTCATGTTCGGCGAGGGCGGCGCGGGCGCGTTTTCCGACGGGAAGCTGACGACGCGCATCAAGGATCCCCTGTGCGACGAGGTAATAGAGACGCTCGTGCGCTTCGGCGCGCCGGAGGACACGGCCGTCCAGGCGAAGCCCCACATCGGCACGGACAAGCTCACGGGCATCATATCCGCCATCCGCAAGGAGATCGGGCGGCTCGGCGGCGAGGTGCGCTTCGACACGGCGCTCTCGGGCATTGAAAGCAGGGAGGGGAGGCTCACCGCCGTGCGCGCGAGGCGCGCGGGGATGGAGGAGCGCATCCCCTGCGCCGCGTGCGTGCTCGCCATCGGGCAGAACGCGGAGGACACTTACCGCATGCTCTACGCCGCGGGCCTCGAAATGGCCGCGAAGCCGTACGCCGTGGGCGTGCGCATCGAGCACCCGCGGGAGATGATCGACCGCGCGCAGTTCGGCCTGCACGCGGGCCATCCGCGCCTTGGCGCGGCGGAATATCACTTCGCGGACCGTTCCGGGGAGCGCGGGGTATACACCTTCTGCATGTGCCCGGGCGGCAGCGTCATCGCCTGCGCGAACGAGGCGGGCCGCGTCGTCGTCAACGGAATGAGCGAGCACGCGCGGGACGCCGAAAACTCCAACGCGGCGGTCGTCGTGCAGGTGGACGGGCGGGATTTCCCCCAAGGGCCCTTGGGCGGCCTCGAATTCCGCGAAGCGCTCGAGCGCGCGGCGTATCACGCGGGTGGCGGGGATTATCGCGCGCCGGCCGGCACGTTCGGCGCGTTCGCGGCGGGGGTCGCGCCCTACGGATACGGCGCCGTCGCGCCAAGCTATCTCCCCGATGTGAGGATGTGCGATCTCAACGCGTTTTTGCCGGGCTTTGTGGCGAGAGGCGTGAAGGACGCCGTGTTCGCCTTCGGGCGCAAGCTGCGCGGCTTCGACATGGACGACGCCGTGCTCACGGCGGTCGAAAGCAGGACGAGCGCGCCCCTTCGCATCCTGCGCGACGAGTCCGGCGAGGCCACGCGCCTGAAGGGCCTCTATCCCTGCGGGGAGGGCGCGGGCTACGCGGGCGGCATCGTCAGCGCCGCGGTGGACGGCCTTCGCGCGGCGGAGCGCGTCATAACGCTGTACGCCCCGCTTTTACAATGACGGCGGAATGTGGTAAAATCCTGATATGATTATGGACAAGCATTCTTTTATGAAATATACCGCGGAGTATATCGCGAAATATAACGCGAAATATATCGCGCTGCTTTTGGCCGTCGCGCTGACGCTCCTTTCCGCGCTCGCCTGCGCGAAAAACGGGGCGGAGGACGGCGACCAGATCGATCTTGCGGACCCCTCCGGCGCGGAGGGGATCGTGACGGCGGCGCAGCTCGTCAAGGCGCTCGAGGGCGGCGCGGAAACGCTCACGCTCAACGCGTCCATCGACCTCGAGAAGGAGATGCTCACCTTCGATCGGGAGAACGCGACGCTGACCATCATCGGCAACGGCTCGACCATCTCCGGCAACGGGGATTGCATCATACGGCTCGGAGAGGGCTGCACGCTCAAATTGGAGGACGTTACCCTCAACGCGGGCGCGTACGCCGTGGGCTGCCTGGGCGACGCGACCCTGTCGGGCAGCGCGACCATCCGCGCCGTGGCTCACGCGATCTACGCCGAGGGGCATGTGACCGTCGGCGCGGAAAGCCGGCTCTATGTCGCGAGCAACGTCGGCAGCGGCATCAAGGCCGAAGGGCTGGTGCTCGAGGAGGATGCGCGCGTGCTCGCCGAGGGCGCGCTCGGCGGGGTGAACGCCACGAAGGACGACATCGTGCTCAACCGCGGCTCCGTGCTCAATTCCACCACGGATGAAAACTACAACGCGCTCAAGTGCGAGGGCACGCTCGTCCTGTACGACGGGTCCAAGCTCATCGTCACCAACAACGGAGAGTATCACGGGGCGGAAATATCGGAAATCTACGTCGAGGGCGTCGTAAGCATCGAGGCTAGGGGCGGCAAGAAGGGCGTGGGGTTGTTCCTGTTCGCCCTTAGGGAGCACATCAACGCCGTCGGCTTCTGCGAGCCGGAGCTTCGCTTCGAGGTGGGCGGCGGGAGCATCTCCTTCTTTGAAAGCGCCGCCGGCTTCCCGACCCCCACGCCCGAACCGACAGAAACGCCAAGCTGAACGAAGGCGCCGCCGGGAATTTCCCGCATTGCGCCGCTTGCGGAGGGATGTATGGGAAAGCAGACGAATCGGAAAAGCTTCCGCGCGATCAGGCAGCGCAAGTACGCGGCGCGAAGGGTATTCGTGCTGCTGGTCCTTTTCGCGGTGATCGGCGGGCTGACATGGCTCCTGACGGGCCTTCTCTCCGGGGATGCAGCGGCCGGGCCGAAGAATACGCCCTCGCCCGACCCGTCCGTACAGAGCGCGCTTACACCTCCTCCTTCGCCGACGCAGACGCTCCAGTTGCCCGAAGCGCTTCGCGTGACGGTCATGGACGGGGCGCAGCTCTCGGCGCTTGGCTTTTCCTCCGAGATCATGTACAACAGGGAGATCGTGACGGCCTTTTCGCGGGAGGACGCGATCAGCTTCCCCCGTTACGACTTGTATACCGCCCTCAAAGGCGTCACGGCCTTCGGCGGCAACAATTATCGGAACACGTTCACATACGGCACGCAGAGCGTCGCCGATAAAACCCTTTCCCGCGGCTGGGAGGCGGATACCGGCGCGCTCGACTGCGGCGACGACGGCACCTGGACGGGCACGGGCTGGACGGGTATGCCCCTCATCGTCCAGTGGGAGGACGACGTGCGGCCCCTTCTTGGCATCGCCGAGCAATACAAGCAGAAAGAGGGCTTCACCGAGGTCATCTATCCCGCGATGGACGGCAAGATCTATTTCTTCGAGCTCTCCACGGGCGAAGCTACCAGAAGCCCCATCAACCTCGGCGTCGCCACCAAGGGCACCGCGGCGCTCGACCCGCGCGGCTATCCCCTGCTCTACACCGGGCAGGGCATCCCCTCCACGAACGAGGAGGGCAACAGGGGCGCGTGGTTCCGCGTGATCTCGCTCATCGAAAACAAGGTCATCTGGAATTTCGGCGGGAAGGACCCGTTCTCCTACCGCGTCTGGCAGGCGTACGATTCCTCGGCGCTGCTTGCGGCAAACGCGGACACGCTCATCACGGGCGGCGAGAACGGGGTTCTGTACAGCGTGAAGCTCAACGCCGCGTTCGATAAAACGGCGGGCACGGTTTCCGTCAGCCCGGGCCCGCTCGCCAAATACCGCTACACCGCCTCGAACTACGGGGAGGGGGATACCCAGCGCTGGTGGGGCATCGAGAACTCCGTGGCGGCGTGGCGGAACTACGTTTTCTTCACCGACAACGGCGGCCTTCTCCAGTGCGTGGACATCAACACGCTCGAAACCCAGTACGTCGTGGACGTGACGGACGACAGCGACGCTTCCCTCGTCATCGAGGAGGACCCGGGGAAGGCGACATTCTATCTTTATACCGCAAACGAGGTGGACAAGCAACCCGGCGTCACAAACGGATACGGCAAGAGCATCCACAGGAAGATCGACGGTCTCACGGGGAAAATCCTCTGGGAAAGGCCGTGGGACGCGAGCGTGGGGAGCGAATCCTCCAACGGCGGCACGCTCGCCACGCCGCACGCCGGCCGCGGCAAAATCAGCGACCTCGTCATCTTCAGCATGACGCTCGTGCCCGTGGAGGTCAACGGCGCCGCGCGCAACGGCGGCAGGCTCGTCGCCTACTATAAGGACACGGGCGCGGAGGCGTGGCGCCATGAGCAGGGCGCGGGATACTGGAGCTCGCCCGTCGTCATCTACGACGAAAATGAAGACGCCTATATCATCCAGTGCGACAGGGACGGCATCATGCGCCTCCACGACGCGAGGACGGGGGATGTCCTCGCCTCCGTCGACCTCGGCTCCCGCATCGAATCCACGCCCGCCGTGTTCGGCAACTACGTCGTGGTCGGCACGCGGGGGCAGGCGGGTAGCGGGGAAACGCAGAAGATCATCTGCGTCAAAATAGGATGAGCGTCAGCATGAGTCCCGCGGAAAACGACGCCGCGTTGCACGCGAGGGAGAGGAGAAAGAAGCGCCTTTTTCCGTCGAACAGCCGCCGCATCAGCCGCCATTCGGCGAACACGACCGCGGCTTCGAGGAGGGCGACGGCGAAAACGTCGAAAACGTCGCTCCGCGGGAGATAATACCTGCAGAGATACAAAAGAAGGCTCACCGATGGATTCGTGACGGCATTGACGAGGAGCAGCAGGCGCTGCTCCTTGAATGTTAGGCGAAACAGCGCCCCTATGAGCGCCTCAACGGCCATGGTGAGAGCGAGGGGGACGAGGAAGTAGAGCGTCCCCCAAAGCGCCGCGCTCACTTGCCGGGCTCTTCCGCCCGGTTTTTCTTTTTAATCGCGCGCACGAGGAAGTAGGCGCCTACGCCGACGGCAACGATCACGAGCGCGACGACGATGAACGGGATGAAGAAGAAGATGGCGGGGGCGACGTCAAGAAGAAGCGTCATGTTGGTTTTCCTCCTGTAACTCGGGTAATTTTTTCTTTTTCGGCTTGAGCGCGAAGAAGAGCAGGAACGCCGCCGCGAGCGTCAGGGCGGCGATGAGATAAGGGGGCGCGTCGTAGCCCGTTTCAAGGGGTACGAGCGGCAGCCAGCCCAGGAGCAGCGCGAGCGTCGTGAGCCCGAAGCCCAGCCCTGCGCGGCCGGGCAGGGATTTCATCACGGCCGAGAGCGTGAGCGGCATGGCGAAATTGAAGAGGAACACGCCGATGTAGATGAAAGCCTTCCCGGCAAAGAACGCCATCGTCAGTCCCCCTATGGAAACGCAGGCGACCGCAAGAACGTTCCAGGGAAGCCTGCGCGCGAGCGCGCCGCCGAGGAGTTTGCCCAGAAAGGCCGCGAGTCCGCCGATGAGGAGGAGCTTGGGCAGGTCGGCCGCGAAGCCCGCGAAGGAACGCACGCCGATGGATACGAGGCAGAGCATGATCGCGCCCGCGCCGAGCGGCGCGGGTTCGCGCGGCGTCTCCTCGACGGCGCAGCGGCGCGGCGCGCCGGGGCCGACGGCGACGATCAGGAACACGCACACGAGCATGAGGAGCACGCCCATCGCGGTGGAAAGCGCGCCGGAGGCCGCGCTCAACATGCCGAGCGCCACGCCGAGCGCGCCGGGGGCGACGTAGAACCCCGCGCTCAGCGCGTCCCCGGGACGGTGGCGCAGCGTCGCTACGGCGCCGCCCACGTGGAAGAGCGCATTTCCAAGGCCGAGGCAGGCGATCGAGAGGAAGAAGCGCTCCCGCGCCATGACGCCCAGCGCCACGAGCCCGCAGCCGAGCACCGCGGCGGGTCGCGCGTCGTCCAACCTGTCCGCGATGGCGCCGAAGGGGGCCTGCAGGCCGAAGGCGAGCGCGTTATAGAGAAGCACGAGAAGCGCCGCCTGCTTGGAGCCCACCGCGCCGGAATAGAGCGCGAAGAAGCAGCACAGGTCCACCGAGAAGTGGGCGAAGGCGTAGATCGTCAGTCTCGTTCGCTGATAAGCCATAATTCACCTCCGATAATGACATTATAGCATGGCATTTGTGAAAAGAATTTGAAATCGTCTTTTGTCCGCGCTTTTTGTGCGCGGGGCCGCCGCCTTTGATGGTATAATAGCGTTCAGGAAATGGAAAACGGAGGGAAAACGTGGCTTATCTGTCGCTCAGGGGCATCGCGAAGGAATACCGCATGGGGGAGATCACCATCCGGGCGCTCTCCGGCGTCGACCTCGAGGTCGAAAAGGGGGAGCTTTGCGTCGTGGTGGGGCCGTCCGGCGCGGGCAAGACCACGCTTTTGAACATACTCGGCGGCATGGACGGCTGCAGCGCGGGCGAAATCGTGCTCGACGGCGAGCGCATCGAGCAATACGACCGCAGGCGGCTCACCGCCTACCGCAGGGATACGGTGGGCTTCGTATTTCAGTTTTACAACCTCGTGCAGAACCTCACCGCGCTCGAGAACGTGGAGCTCGCCTCGCAGATCTGCAAAAGCCCGCTTCCCGCGCGCGACGTGCTCGTGCAGGTGGGCCTCGGCGACCGGCTCGACAACTTCCCCGCGCAGCTCTCGGGCGGCGAGCAGCAGCGCGTCGCCATCGCACGGGCGCTCGCGAAGAACCCCAAGCTGATGCTCTGCGACGAACCCACGGGCGCGCTCGACTATCAGACGGGCAAGCAGGTCTTAAGGCTCCTGCAGGACACCTGCCGCCAGAGCGGCATGACCGTCATCATCATCACGCACAACTCGGCGCTGGCGCCCATGGCGGATCGCGTCGTGCGCATCAAGAACGGCGCCGCCGAGTCGGTTGAGATTAACGCATGCCCCGTCCCGGTGGATGAGATCGAGTGGTGACATGAACCGCTTTTTCGCAAAAAACCTTTTCCGGGAAATCAAAAAGACGCTCGCGCGGTATCTGACGATCTTTTCCATCTGCGCGCTGGGCGTCGCCTTCTTCGTGGGCATCCGCGCCACGAGCCCGGACATGAAGGACGCGGGGGACGCGCTGTTCCGCGCGAGCAACCTCGCCGACATCACGGTCTTCTCGACCTTAGGCCTCACGGCGGCGGACATCGAGGCGCTTCGGGAGATCCCGGGGGTGGAGGCCGTGCGCCCCGGCCTTTTCGTCGACGCGATGATGGATACGGCGTTGGGGAGCGAGGCGAACGTGCGGCTCTATTCCATGCCCGTCAGGGAGAAGGAGAAATACGGCTCGCTGATGGACATCTTCCCGAGTTACGACATCGACGAGGCTCCGGACTACGCGATGAACGTCCTTGAAATCGGGGCGGGGAGGCTCCCGGTCGCGGACGGCGAGGTCGCCGTCGACGCGGTCCTTGCGGAAAAGCTCGGCGTGAAGCTGGGCGATCGCGCCCTGTTCCGCACGTCCGGCGGCAGCGTGGCACTGCGCGTGGTGGGCTTCGTCTATTCGCCCCTGTATGTCGGCGGCTTCGAGCGCGGCAACAGCACCATCGGCAACGGCAGCAGCGACGGATACGCCTACGCCTCGGGCAACGCGATCGCGCGGCTCGGCACGAAGCTCCCCATCGTCGGCCTGCTCTCAAGCGTCTACACGCGGGCGGATATCGTCGTCTCCGGCAAGGGGAACCTCAGCGCGTATTCCGAAGCGTACGAGGCGCTTGTCGCGGAAGTTTCGGGCAGCGTCCGGGACTATTCCGCGACCGTCTCCGGCACGTGGTACATACAGACCCGGGAGGGGAATCCGGGATATGAGGATTACGCCTCGAACACGGAGCGCGTCGCGGCCGTGGGGGACGTTTTTCCGCTGATCTTCTTCATCGTGGCGGCGCTCGTCTGCCTCACCACCATGACGCGCATGGTCGAGGAGCAGCGCATCGAGATGGGCACTTTGAAGGCGCTCGGCTACGGCGGCCTGACCATCGTGGGCAAATATCTGCTCTATGCCGTGAGCGCGTGCGTCCTGGGCGGCGTTCTGGGCGCGGCGGTCGGCTTCAAGCTCTTCCCGGCGGTGATCCTCTCCGCGTACTCCATCATGTACAGGATGCCGTATATGAAAATGCCCTTCCGGGCGGACCTCGCTTTCGTCGCCATTTCGGCCATGGTCGCCTGCACGGGCGCGGCGACGCTTTCCGCTTCGTGGGCCGCCCTCTCGGAGGCGCCCTCCGCCCTCATGCGCCCCAAAGCGCCCAAGGCGGGCAAGCGGGTGTTCATCGAGCGCGTCTCCTTCCTGTGGAGCCGCTTCAGCTTCACGGCCAAGGTCACGATACGCAACATCGTCCGCTATAAGAAGCGCTTCTTCATGAGCGTCATCGGCGTCGCCGGAAGCTGCGCGCTGCTCGTGACGGGCTTCGGGCTCAAGCACTCGATCTTCGGCATCATCGACGTGCAGTTCGACAAGATCTGGCACATGGACGTGCAGGCCTTCGCGTACGATCCCATGCCCCTTTCCGACATGGCGGCGATCGTAACGGAGAACGAGGTGTTTGCGTATCTTTCCGGGGTGAGCTATTGCCTCGACAGCATCTGCGAGGCGGGCGCGGGCGAAGCCAGGGAGGATTCCGTGCACCTGCTGGGCGTCGAGGGCGCCGACGCCCTCGCGGGGAAGATCACCCTCGCGGACGGGGACGCGCCCGTCGCGCTCACGGACGAAGGCGTCGTCGTCACGCGAAAGCTCGCGGAAGCCCTCTCGCTGCGCGCGGGGGATACCCTTCGCGTCTACGACGGCTCGAAGGAATACGAAGCGACGGTCTCGGGCGTCGCGGAGAACTACGTGTTCCATTACGTCTATATCACCTCGGCTTATTACGAAAAGGTCTTCGGGAAGGAAATGCGCTATAACGGCTTCCTCGCGGATTACGCCGAGGACGCGGGGGAGGAGAGCGCGGATGAAATCACGACCATGATCCTCTCGGACAGGAGAATGTATACCGTGCGCTCCATGCAGAGCGTCTACGACATGGTTTCCGATTCTTTGGACATATTGAACTATATCGTGCTCGTGCTCATCGCGGGCTCCGCGATGCTCACCTTCGTCGTGATGCTCAATCTCACCAACATCAACATCGGCGAGCGCATGCGGGAACTTGCGACGCTGCGCGTGCTCGGCTTTTACGACAAGGAGATGTACGACTATATTTTCAGGGAGAACAACGCGCTCTGTGTCATCGGCGCGCTCGCGGGGCTGCTGCTCGGAAGCTACATGCACGCGTTCGTCGTCAGGACCTGCGAGGTGGACCTCGTGATGTTCGTCCGCTCGGCGGGCGCCATGAGCTACGTCCTCGCCTTCGCGCTGACGCTCGCATTCTCGCTGACGGTGAATTTCGCGATGCGGCGCAAGGTGCGCGCGATCGATATGGTGCAGTCGCTCAAAAGCGCGGAATAAAAAGGGGTGAAAGTATGAACAGGAAAGTCAGGATGCTCTGTCTGGTCATCGCGCTGGCCTTCATCGCGGTGTTTCTCATTTCGATCGTCATGAGCTTCGCGCGGGCGGACGGACTGCCTTCCGGCGGCAACCGCGGGGAGACCGTGTACGTCGAGGCGGACGCCAACGGCAACCCGACCTCGATGATCTCGAGCGTCTATATCGGCAACCCGGAAGGGGCGGATGTGATCGTCGATCACACGACGCTTACGGATATCAGGAACATCGCGGGCAGCGAGGCGCCCGCGATCGACGGGGACGCCGTCACCTTCGCCGCGAACGGCGAGGACGTGTGCTATCAGGGCGCGGCCTCCGGGGAACTGCCCTTTTCGGTCGCGATCCGCTATTACCTCGACGGCGTGCTGATTGATCCCGAAGTGCTCGCGGGGAAGAGCGGCCGGGTGCGCATCGAGGTGAAGACGAAAAACAACCTCGCGCGCGAGGCGGTGGTGGACGGCGAAGCAATGGAGCTTTACGTCCCCTTTTCCATCATCTGCATGCTCTCGCTCGACGATTCGTTCACGGCCGTCACCGCGTCCGGCGCGAAGCTCAGCGCGCAGGCGGGGCGCATCACGGCGCTCGCGGTGCTGCTGCCCGGCCTGAAGGAGAGCCTCGGCGCGGGGGAGAACGAGCGCATCAAGGACGGCTTTGTGATAGAGGCCAACGCGGAGGAGTTCAGCATCGGCTCCATGATGTTCGTCGGCATGACGGGCATCATCGACGAAAACGACCTTTCCGGCGTGGAGGACATCGAAGGGCTGCTCGGGGCGCTCGACGGCGTCGGCGCGGCTTCGACGGAGCTCTATAAAGGCTCGAAGGGCATCACATACGCCCTTTCGGATTTCGGGGAAGGGCTTTCCCTCTACGCCGAAGGCGTGTCGGAGGCGGCACGGGGCGCGAAGGAAGCCGTCGAAGGCGCGGAGAAGCTTCAGGAGGGCATGGAGGCGCTCTATTTCGGCATGGGGCAATACGCGCTCTCCGTCGATCAGGTCGTCAAAACGATCGACGGCGCGCGGGATAAGCTCAACGCCGCGGCCAACCCGGACGCGCCCGTGGACCAGGAAACCAGGCGCTTCATCGAGGACGCGATCAACGAAGCCGTGCGCGAAAACGCCAAGGCCGCGGAAGCCCGGCTGCGCGCCTCGCTCGAAACCAGGCTTGCGCCGTACATCCCGGACGAGGCGGAGAGGCAGGCCGTCATCGAGGGGATCCTCGCGGACCTAGCTCTCGATGAAATCGCGGTTTCGATAGATGACGAGACGCTCAAATCCATCTTCAACGCGGTGTTCGCGACGCGGCAGGCGCAGGAGCTGATCGATCTGGTGAATGTGCTCGCGGACGGGGCGGGGGAATTCTCGGTGGGGGCCTCGAAGCTGACCTCCGCGGGCGACGCCCTCAACTCCGGCGCTGCGGGGCTCGCGAAGGGCCTTCTCGCGCTCTGTGAAGGGCTCGAAGCGCTCGACGCGAACGGGGAAACCATGAACAAGGCCATGAAAAGCCTCGCGCGCGGCAGCGGCAAGCTGACAGAAGGGCTTAAGGCGCTCAGCGAGGAAGGGCTCAGCGCCATCGTGGACGAGACGGACCGGATCGGGGTCTCCCTCTCGCGCAAGGACGCGCTTTTGTCGCTCGCCGAGGGGTATACCTCCTTCACCTGCACGAAGCCCTCGCCGGGCGACACGGTGCAGTTTATGCTCACGACGGAGGAGATCGCCTTCGACCTCCCCATCGAGGGCGCGCCCGGCGCGACGGAAACGCCCGGGGTGCAGGAAACTCAGGAAGAAGAAAACGAAAGCTCGTTCTTTCAAAGGCTCGGAGCCTGGTTCCGCGGCGCGTTCGACGCAATCCAGGGATGGTTTCAGTAAGAAACGCGGGGGATGCGCCCGCGGGACTGCCCGATGCGGGGACAGTCTGCCTGTTTGAAGGGCACGATCGTTCTGAGCTTCGCGATGAAGCCTCCCGGCCGATTCGCAAACAAACAGGACCGTTTCCCGGCGCCTGAAATCTCCGGGGAAATCCCCGCCACGCAAAAGGGGCGGCTTTCGCCGCTCCTTTTGCGATCGCGCGGTTGGGGGATCGCGCGACCAAGATGGATGGGGGTATGTCAAGCGCCGTATCCGGCGCGGTTGACCGCCTTTCAGCGCGGGCGCTCGCCGAGCGTGACCGTGAGGTCCATTTGTCTTTCGCCGCGCAATACCGATATTGTTACCGTGTCCCCGATTTTATATTCGTACAGGATTACGGAGAGTTCGGACGCGCCGTAAACGTCCTTCCCATCGAGGGTCAGTATGACGTCGCCCTCCTTCATGCCCGCCTTGTCGGCCGGGCCGCCCGCCTCGACCGAGCGGACCTGCGCGCGGACCACATAGTTGGAGAAGCCGAAGAAGCCGGGGGAGCCCGCCATGTACACGTCGACCGGCGTGATGCCAAGGTAAGGCCTGCCGCTGACGTAGCCGAGGTCCATCAGGTCCCGGATGACGGGCAGCGCGGAGTCGATTGGGATCGCGAAGCCGATGCCTTCCACGTTCTCGCCCGTCGCCTTGGCGTTGACGATGCCGATGAGCTCGCCCGCGGAATTGAACAGCCCGCCGCCGGAGTTGCCGGGGTTGACCGCCGCGTCGGTCTGCATGAGGGTCATGTCCGCGCCGACCACGCTGACGAGCCTGTCGAGCCCGCTCACGATGCCGTCGGACACGCTCGACGCGAGCACGCCCAGCGGGTTCCCGATGGCGTAGACGCGATCGCCGATGAGCGCTTCCCCGGAGCTTCCCACAGCGGCTGCGGGCAGGTTCGCGGCCTCGATTTTGAGGATGGCGAGGTCGGTCATGTCGTCCGCGCCGACGATCGCGGCGTCATAGGCGCTGCCGTCCTGCAAATAGACTTTGATCGTGCCGTTCGCGCCCACGCCCGACACGACGTGGCTGCATGTGGCGATGTAGCCGTCCGAAGTCAGTATGACGCCGCTGCCGCTGCCGACCTTCTCGGTGGAAGTGCCGGGCTCGCCGTACCAGTAGGAGCCTGTGGAGACCTCGCTGATGATGTCGATCCCCACGACGCTCGCCATACACCGCTGCAGCATATCGGACACGGCGTCCTCGGCGCTCCAGAGGCTTCCGAGCTGAATCCCCTCGGAGGCTTTCGCGCCGACCGCGCCCGCCGCGTCGTCTTGCGGGGCCGGGGTGTTCGCGGCGGACTCTCCGCCCGCCGAAGTCCCGTCCTCGCTTCCGCCTCCAGGGTTCTCGGCGCTCTGCGCCTGCGAACCGCCGTTTGAAATAAGCGTTGCGAAGCCTGCGCCCGCCGCGCCCGCGAGGAGCGCCATCACCATCAGGCAGGCGATCAGCTGTATCCAGCTGAAGCGCTTTCGGTCATCCTTCGGGCCGTCCGTCCCGTATCCGGCCGCGCCCTGATACGGCCTGTATCCGCTCCCGGGGGCATAATGGGCGTCGCCCCGGGGGACGCCCGCAGAGGTGCTATTCTCAGGCTGATTTTCTTCGTACCATTTCCAGTTGTTGTTTTCCATGCTGCACGCTCCTTCCCGTGTTTCCTTTTGACGATACGATTATATAGGGCGAATTTGTTCTGGTCATTACCGAACTGCGGAAGGATTGTGGAAGAATTCGTATAAATTGTGGCAGGAAAAAAGGCCGGTCGCAGCCGGCCTCAGGAATCGATAAAATTCGCGCCTGTTCGCGGGAAATCAGCCGATCAGCTTCTCCGCCGAGGCGAGCTTGATGCAGATGCACAGCGCCTCCGCCGCGTCGCGCAACTCCGCCTCGGGCGGGAAGCTCGGCGCGATGCGCAGGTTCCGGTCGTCGGGGTCAACGCCGTAGGGGAAGGTCGCGCCCGCGCCCGTCATGACGACGCCAGCCTCCTTCATCAGCTGGTGCACGCGCTTCGCGCATCCGTCCATCACGTCGAGGCTGATGAAGTAGCCGCCCCTGGGCGCGTGGAAGCGCGCGATGCCGAGCGGCGCGACTTCGCGCCCGAGCGCCTCGACGACGATGTCGAACTTGGGCTTCATGATGGCGGCGTGCTTTTTCATATGTTCGAGCGTCGTCGCCATATCCTTCAGGAAGAGCACGTGGCGAAGCTGGTTCATCTTGTCGTAGCTGATCACCTGCGCGTTGAGGAGTTTTTTCATATAGGACATATTGGCCTCGCTGCAGGCGAAGCACGCGACGCCCGCGCCGGGGAAGGTGATCTTCGAGGTGGAGGCGAACTCGAACACCATGTCGGGGTTGCCCGCTTCTGCGCACGCGGCGAGTATGTTGACGAAGGGCACGAACTCGCCCTCGAACTCGTGGACGCAGTAGGCGTTGTCCCAGATGATGGTGAAATCGGGCGCGGCGGGCCTGAGGGAAGCAAGGCGCTTGACGGTCGCGTCGCTGTAGACGATGCCCGAGGGGTTGGAATACTTGGGCACGCACCAGATGCCTTTGACCGCCGGGTCGGCGACGAGCTCCTCGACCAAATCCATGTCGGGGCCTTCGTCGTTCATGGGAATGTTGATCATCTCCGCCCCGAAGGAGGCGCAGATGGTGAAATGCCTGTCGTAGCCGGGCACGGGGCAGAGGAACTTCACCTTCTCAAGTTTGCTCCACGGTTTTTTTGAGTGGAGCAGCCCGTGCGTATACGCCTTGGCGACGAGGTCGTACATCAGGTTCAGGCTCGCGTTGCCCGCGGCGAAGACCTCTTCCGGCTTTACCCCGAGTATTTCGGCAAAAAGCCGCTTGCAGGAGGGCAGCCCGTCGATGTTGCCGTAGTTGCGCGCGTCCACGCCGTCCATCAGGACGGACGCGTCGCCAGGGAGCGCGAGCAGCGCGTTTGAAAGGTCGAGCTGCGCTTTGGCGGGCTTGCCGCGCGACATGTCGAGCTTGAGCCCTTTTCCCTTGCAGGCTTCGTATTCCCTCTGCGTTTCCTTCTTAAATTCCATGAGCTCGCGTGCGGACATTTCAGCCAGGCGCATGTTTCAATCCTCCCCAGTGAATGATATATATTCAGTATAACCCAGGGACCCTGCAAAAGTAAATCGAAAATGCAGGAATTCCTTCAACGTTTCTGCCGATTTGCGCGGTTCCCCGCAGGGGTGTTACAATCATGGCATCGAGAGGAGGAGGACGCCATATGGAAGCGATAAAAGCGCTCAAAGAGCTGATCGACGGGTCGGACGCCATCGTGTTTTTCGGCGGGGCGGGCGTTTCGACCGAGAGCGGAATACCGGATTTCAGGAGCGAAAACGGCCGCTTCGCGGCCCTTGGCCGTTTCGGGCAGCCGCCCGAGGTGCTGCTTTCGCGCGCGTACTTCACGGCGCATCCCGATGCGTTTTTTGAATACTACAAGTCCGCGCTGCTCGTGACGGACATCAAACCCAACCGCGCGCATCTCGCGCTCGCGGAACTGGAGAAGCGCGGGAAGCTCAGGGCCGTCGTCACGCAGAACATCGACGGGCTCCATCAGGCGGCGGGGAGCGAAAACGTGTATGAGCTCCACGGCAGCATCTACCGGAACCGCTGCATGCGCTGCAAAAAGCCGTACGGCGCGGATTACGTCGAGCGGTCCGCGGGCGTGCCGCGCTGCGGGTGCGGCGGCATCGTCAAGCCGGATGTCGTGCTTTATGGCGAAGGGCTCGAGGAGGAGGTCGTCCGCGGCGCGATCGAACGGATCGCCGGGGCGGATATGCTCATCGTCGGCGGCACGTCGCTCGTGGTGTATCCGGCGGCGGGGCTCGTGGAGTATTATCGGGGAGGGAAGCTCGTGCTCATCAACAAAAGCGAAACGCCCTATGATGCCCGCGCAAACCTCGTAATCCGCGGCGCGATCGGCGAGATACTGGGGGAAGCCGTGGGTGCGTGAAATTTACTTCATCGCCTCGACGTAGATATAGAAAACGCCCGCGGTGCCGTCCTCGTATTGCGCGGCGCAGGTGAACATCCACACGGGCAGGTAATAGCCCTGCGAGCTGTTCGCCATGTAGATGAGCCGGCAGCCGTCCACCGTGGCGCTCGAGGCGGGGGCGAAAAGCGTATAGGCGCAGTCGCCCGAGGCGATTTTTTCATATGCTTTCTGCTGGGAAATGATGTTCACGATGGTGCTCGGCAGCACGTCCCCGTCGTACCGGCGGATCTTCGTGACGGCGTTTCCGGCGCGCACGCTGACGACGAGCGTCGAGGAGCCCACGATGGGCATGCCGTTGACGGAGGTGGAGAGGTAGACGTCGTAACCCTTGGGCGCGCCGTCGGTCGCGCTGTGGGCCACGATGTCCGTCACCGCGCCGAGTTCCGCGGCGATGAGCCGCCTCTCGGCGAAAAAGGCGAAGACGGCGTCTTCGGCGCTCTCCTGAGTGGGGAACTCGCCTTCCGGAGCGGCCGCAGCCTCATACACCCAGCTCCCGCTCTCGGTAAGGGTGAGTTTGGCCGTGCCGTCGTCCGCGATATACGTGCCGTCCCGGTAGATCGGGGCGTCCGCGATGCCGAGCTCTTCCGCGAGTTCCCCGGCCTTTTCGGCGGGGGACGCCGCGGAGGGGATGTAGATGTTCGCGCGGCCGGCCTCCTCGGAGAGCGCGCAGTTGAGCGCGATGTTTTTGGGAAGCGCGGTTTCGCTATCGAAAAACTGGATGGGCGCGTAGGGCTCGCCGTAATCGAACACCATCACGAGCGCGACGCCGAAATAGACCGCGATAAAAAGCAAAAGCGCCGCGCGGTAGCGCCTGCGCAGAGGCACGGGGAGCCTCAGCCGGTCGAGCGGCAGGCGTTTCTTCAAGAGGTTCGCGAGGATGGCGTAGACGGCGGCGCCCGTCGCGCAGCCGATGCCTGCGTATAGATATTCGTCGGTGACGAAGGCCATACCGTTGTAGAGCGGGTAGACGTTGAACGCGAGGGCGGAGAACGTCCCCGCGAGCAGCGCGGCGAACAGCCCCGCCTGCGGAAACGCCGGCACGATCAGCGCCCCGGCAACGAGGAAGGGCGCGGCGAAGGAAAGAAGGTCGCGCAAAACGGAGGCGTACCCGTACTCGCGCAGCGCGAAGAGCTTATAGAAGGGAACGAACGCGTCGACCGCCTGGGCGGTGTTTTTCAGTTTCAGCAGGAACGCCGCGTAGAGGGAGAGCGTGAAAAGCGCGACATAAAGCACGCCGTAGGCGCCTTCCCCTTTGCGCGAGGCGCGAAGACAAAGCGCGACGCCGGCGAGGACGATGAGTATGAGCATGACCGCGGGATAAAAATCGACCAATACAACCTCCGGGAAAACCTGTTCATCGTTTATTTGCATGACATTATACCTTTATTCGCGTTATTATGCAAATGAAGATTCCGTGGCACATTTTGGCCATAAGCGAAATATACTTGTATGCAACGCCTCTTCGGCTTGACACGCCCCGTGAGCGAACATAAAATACTGCATGTGTGGAGGGAATTATGAAAGCTGATTTTGCCGCGATACTGGCCGCCGGAAACGGCGCCAGGATGAATTCCGCCTCCCCGGCCGCGCTCATGCGCGTTTGCGGCAGGAGCCTCGCCGAATGGACGGCGAAGGCTTTGGAGCCCCATCTCAACGGCAGGCCCGTCATCGTACAGGGCCCCGGGCGCGAGACCGAGGGCGCGCTCGGCGGCGCATATCGTTACGCCGTGCAGGAAAAACCCACAGGCACCGCGGACGCGCTGCTGCGCGCGCTCGAGGCGGCGGGGGAATTCCGGGGCCTCGCGCTCATCGCCTACGCCAACATCCCGCTCGTCACAAGCGAATATTACGGAGCGCTCGTCGAGGCGGCCTCCTGCGAGGGCGCGGCCGCGCTCGTCTATGCAAACGAGGAGTCGGGCTGCGTATCGGACGCCGGCGCGTGGTGCTTCGCGGACTGGGCGCTTGGGCGGGCGCTCGCGGACGCGCCCGAAGGCGCTTCCATATCCGACCTTGCAAAGCTCCTTAGCGAGTACGGCGTCTGCGTGAGGGAGATCCTCGTCGCGGCGCCGCTGTACGTTCCGGCCGCCGACCGGGCGCGGCTTTCGGTCTGCGAGCGCCTGATGAACGCCCGCATTTTGCAAAAGCATTTCGAGAACGGCGTCTCCATACTCGATCCCGCGACGACGAGCATCGGCCCCGACGTCGCGATCGGCAGGGACGCGGAGATATATCCCGGCGTCACGCTCTCGGGCAAAACCGAAATCGGCGAGGGCAGCCTCGTCAAAACGGGCTGCGTCCTTCACGATACGAAAATCGGCAAAAACTGCGAACTCGTCTACGTCGTCTCCAGCGGCGCCGCCGTGGGAGACGGGGTGAAGATCGGCCCCTATGTGAACATGCGCCCCGGCACGGTCCTCGCGGACGGGTGCAAGGTGGGCGACTTCGTTGAAATCAAGAACTCCGTCGTCGGCCGCGGCACGAAGATGCCGCACCTCTCCTACATCGGGGACGCGGACGTGGGCGAGCGCGTCAACGTCGGCTGCGGAACGGTGTTCGTCAACTACGACGGCTTCAAGAAGCACCGCACGAAGGTGGGCAACGACGTGTTCCTCGGCTGCCAGACCAACCTCGTCGCGCCCGTCAGCGTGGGGGACGACGCCTATACGGCCGCGGGCTCTACCGTCAACCGGGACGTGCCCGCGGGCGCGATGGCCATCGCGCGCGCGCGGCAGGAGAACAAGGAAGGCTATGTCGAACGCCTGCGCTCCATGAAGAAGAAGGATTAGGGCCCGGCCGTGCGCGAGGAAGTAAACGGCGTCGCAATCGAATACGAGCGCGTGGGCGAGGGCAGGCCCGTGCTCATCCTCCACGGCTGGGGCGCGGACATGGAAGCCGTGCGCCCCATTGCGCGCTGCGTCGCGGAGCTCGGATACGAGGCCGTGATGCTCGATTTCCCGGGCTTCGGCAAAAGCTGTGAGCCGAAGGAGCCCTGGGGCGTGCCCGAATACGCCGCGCTGACGCGCGAATTCATGCGAAGGCGGGGGATAGAGGGCTGCGACGTCGTCTGCCACTCCTTTGGCGGCAGGGTCGTACTGCTGCTCGCGAGCGAAACGCCGGAACTCTTCAACCGGCTCGTGCTCGTGGACGCGGCGGGGATACGGCCGAAGCGCGGCCTTAAATACTATTTCAAGGTGTACGCCTACAAGCTCGGCAAAGGGCTTGCGAAGATAAAGCTGCTGGAGCGCGCGTTTCGCCTCAACGAAAGGCAGAGGAGGGCGGGCAGCGCCGATTACAGGGCGCTTAAGAGCGAAGTGATGCGAAAGACCTTCGTCAAGGTCGTCAACCTCGATCTGACGGACCGCCTGGCGCGCATCCCGAACGACGCGCTCCTCGTCTGGGGCGACAGGGACGATTACACCCCCCTGTACATGGCGAAAACCATGGAGGCGAAGATGCAAAACGCGGGCCTCGCGGTGCTCGCCGGTGCGGGGCACTTTTCGTATGCCGATGGATACCATCAGTTCTCCGCGGTGATGCGGGCCTATTTCAAGGGCTGAGGAGGCATGGATGCTTGAGAATATCCTGAACCTCGCGCTGTGCGCGTTTATGGGGGCCGCGGCGGCCGCGGCGTCCGTTCCGTTCGTCCACATCATGCAGCTCGAAAGCTATCAGGGCCGGATGTATCTGAAGTGGCTGAAAAAGCACGTTTCTTCGGACTTCGCGCCGTATTTTTTCGCGGGCGCCGCGGCGCTGCTGCTGCGCGTGAGCTTCCCCTTCCTTGGCGGCGCGGGAAACACGCTTGCGACGATCGCCTTCTACGCCGCGGATTTCATCTATATCGCGCTGCTCGCCGCGTTGTACTTCGGCTACGCGAAGAAAAAGCGCGTCAAGCCCCTCGTCTTCACGGGGAGGGTCATCCGCCTGCTCGCCGTCGAGGCCGTGCTGGCGTTTTTGTTCGCGGTGCTGTTCTTCGCGCGCTTCTCCCCGTGGCAGATCGGCTCCGGCTGGTGGACATATATCTGGCCGTACCTCGTGCGCTATGCGCCGGGCGCCCTTTTGCCGCTGTTCACGCTGCTCGTCTACGGCGTTCTCTATCCTCTGGAGGAGGGCATCAAGCGCTGGTATTTCAACGACGCGAAGAAGAAGCTTGCGGCGCGGGAAAACCTCGTCAAAATCGGCATCACGGGGAGCTTCGGCAAGACGGGCACGAAGTACGCGCTCGAGGCCATGCTCAGGAAGAAATACGACGTGCTCATCACCCCCGGCAGCTACAACACGCCCATGGGCGTCACGCGCGTCGTCCGCGAGCAGTTGAAGGACGGCCATGAGGTGTTCGTCGCCGAGATGGGCGCGCGCTACAAGGGGGATATCCGCGAGCTGTGCAGGCTCGTAAAGCCCCAGTACGGCGTCATCACGGCCATCGGCAAGCAGCACCTTGAGACCTTCGGCTCCGTGGAGAAGATCATCGAAACGAAGGGGGAGCTCCTGCGCGGCCTCGGCGAGGACGGCTGCTGCTTCCTCAACGGGGACGATGAAAACTGCCTGAAGCTGTATCGCGAAAGCGCGCCGATTGAAAAATACCTCTACGGCATCGAGGGGGAAGACCTTTTCATGCGCGCCGCGGACATCAGAACCGGCCCCTCGGGCAGCGAGTTCGCGCTCGTCGCCGAGAACGGGGAGCGGGTCGCGTGCAAGACGCAGCTCCTCGGCAAGTATAATATACTGAACCTCACCGGCGCTGCGGCGCTCGCGTACCGCCTGGGCATGGGCATGGGGGAGATCGCCGCGGCCATCGCCGAGGCGAAGCCCGTCGAGCACAGGCTGCAGCTCATCCCCGGGCCCGTCACGGTCATCGACGACGCGTTCAACGCGAACCCCGTGGGCTCCCGGGAGGCGCTCAACGTGCTTTCCATGTTCGAGGGCAGGAAGATCGTCGTCACCCCCGGCATGGTGGAGCTGGGCAGCGAGGAGGAAGAGCTCAACTACGAGTTCGGCAGGCATATGGCCGCGTGTGCGGACATCGCCGTCATCATCGGCAAGAGGCACGCGGACCCCATCTGCGAAGGGCTGCTCGACGCGCATTTCGACGAGAGCTGCCTCGTGCGCGCGGATTCCCTCGCCGAGGCGACGGAGCTTCTGAAGAAATATACCGAGCCGGGCTGCGTGGTGCTCTTCGAGAACGACCTGCCCGACAACTTCGCCGAATAAGGAGGGTTTTATGGAGAACCTTGGCGTATTCTTCGGCAGCCGCGCCGCCGAGCACGACGTTTCGGTCATCACGGGCCTTCAGGTGCTCGAGAACGCGGATAAGAAAAAATACAACGCCTTCCCCGTGTACCTTTCGCGCGCGGGGGAGTGGTTTGTGGGCGAGCCGCTCAGGAACATCGCGACTTATAAGGACTTCGACCCGAACAGGAAGGGCCTCACGAAGGTCATGCTGCCCCCCGCGCCCGGCATGAACGGCCTTTACGCGCAAAAGGGCATGTTCGGCAAATTCGAGAAAGTCGCGCCGCTCGATTGCGCCCTCCTGGCCTTCCACGGCCTCCACGGGGAGGACGGCACGGTGCAGGGCCTCTTCGAGCTTGCGGATATCCCGTATACGAGCTGCGGCGTGGTCGCCTCCGCGGCGGGCATGGATAAAATCGTGATGAAAGGCGTATTTAAAAGCATGGGGCTGCCCGTGCTCGAGAGCATCTGGTGTTACCGGGACGAATGGAGGCGGGCGAAGGAGGATGTGCTCGCGCGCGCCGAGGCGCTCGGCTATCCGCTGTTCGTAAAGCCCTCGCAGCTTGGCTCCTCCATCGGCATCTCGAAGGCCGCGGATCGCGCTTCTCTCGAAAACGCGGTCGAGATCGCCTGCGCGTTCGACTGGCGTATCCTCATCGAGAAGGGCCTCGAGAGCCCGGACGAGATCAACTGCGCCTGCGTGGGCTTCGGGGACGAGGCGACGGTCTCCCTTTTAGAGCAGCCCGTGAGCTGGGAGGAGTTTTTGACCTTCGACCAGAAGTACATCCGGGGCAATTCCGGCAAAGGCATGGAGAGCCTCGCAAGGAAGATCCCCGCGCCCATCCCGGAGGAGCTGACCAAGAGGATACAGGACTACACGAAGGCGATTTTCCGCACGTTCGGCTGCAAGGGCGTCGTGCGCGTCGACTACATGCGCGACAGGGAAAGCGGGGAAGTGTATGTGTGCGAGATCAACACCATCCCCGGCTCCTTCGCCTTCTATCTCTTCGAGCCCGCGGGGCTTTCCTTCCGGCAACTGGTGGATCAGCTCGTTGGATATGCGCACGAGGCACTGGCGCAGAAGAACGGCTCCACGTTTGCATACGATTCAAAGATCCTCGACAAGGCTTTGAGCGGCACAAAAACTACGAAGAAATGAACAGGAGAGACCCGAAATGACGAAGATTCAGATGCGTACCCCGCTGGTGGAGATCGACGGAGACGAAATGACCCGGGTCATCTGGCAGATGATCAAGGACCATCTCCTCATCCCCTACATCGACCTCAAGACCGAGTATTACGACCTTGGGCTGCCGGTCCGCGACGAGACGGACGACAGGATCACCGTCGAGGCCGCGGAAGCCTGCAAGAAGTACGGCGTGGGCGTCAAGTGCGCCACCATCACCCCCAACCAGCAGCGCGTCGAGGAGTACAAGCTCAAGAAGATGTACAAGAGCCCGAACGGCACCATCCGCGCCATACTCGATGGCACGGTGTTCCGCGCGCCAATCACGCTCGACTGCCTCACGCCTTCCGTCCGGAGCTGGAAGAAGCCCATCACCATCGCCCGTCACGCTTTCGGCGACGTCTATAAGGCGACGGAATACCGCGTGTCCGGCAAGGGCACGGCGCGCCTCTCCTTCTATGACGAGAAGGGCGAGAAAATATTCGACGAGGTCGTCAACGACTTCAAGTGCCCCGGCGTGCTGATGGCCACCTTCAACAAGGACGATTCCATCGAGAGCTTCGCGCGCGCCTGCTGTAAGTACGCGGTTGCGACCAAACAGGACCTGTGGTTCTCCGCGAAGGACACCATCGCCAAGAAGTACGACGGCGAGTTCCGCGACATCTTCCAGAGGGTCGTCGACACCGAGTTCAAGGAGGAGTTTGAGAAGGCGGGCATCACCTACTTCTATACCCTTATCGACGACGCCGTCGCCCGCGTGATCCGCTCCGAGGGCGGCTTCATCTGGGCGTGCAAGAACTACGACGGGGACGTGATGAGCGACATGGTCGCCACCGCGTTCGGCTCGCTCGCGATGATGACGAGCGTGCTCGTCTCCCCCGACGGGAAGTTCGAGTACGAGGCGGCGCACGGCACCGTCACCAAGCACTACTATAAATACCGTGACGGCGAGACGACCTCCACCAACTGCATGGCGACGCTGTTCGCCTGGACGGGCGCGCTTCGCAAGAGGGGCGAGCTCGACGGGATCCCCGCGCTCGCGAGCTTCGCCGACACGCTCGAGAAGGCTTCCCTCGACTGCATCAGCGACGGCTTCATGACAAAGGACCTCGCCTCGCTGGCCGAGATGGAAAAGGTCACGGTGCTCGATACGGAAGGCTTTATCGTTAAAATCAAGGAATATCTTGACAAGGCGCTCTGATCAGCGAGTAAAATAGCATAGACGACTTGCGGGCGTCCGGATTTTCGATCCGTACGCCCGCATTAAAAAGAAAGGGTTTGCAATGGGTCTTTATTCGGATTGGACGGAGCTTGCGCGGCAGGAGCGCGGCAAGGAGGAGCACGACGCGTTCTGGAAGGAATACTTCGCGCTTGAAACGGAGAACTACAAAAAGCTGCTCGCGGAGCACGGCGAGATACGGCGCGGCAAATATTCTGAGCTCGCGGCCTTCTTCGGCATGGACGAGATGACCTTCGCGGGCTTCCTCGACGGCATCAACACGAGCCTTAAGGCGCCGCTCGACCTCGAGAGCCTGAGTTCCGACACGGAGCTTTCCCTCGAGATCGATTACGAGAAGCTCTATTTCAACATGCTCGAGGCGAAGGCGGATTGGCTTTACACCCTGCCGGAGTGGGAGGGCGTGTTGACTTTGGAGCGCCGCCACGCGATCACAAAGGAATTCCGCGCGTCGAAAATCTACGTCAACGCCAGCAAGGTCGGCAGGAACGACCCCTGCCCCTGCGGCAGCGGGAAGAAATACAAGCAGTGCTGCGGCAAAAACGCCTGACGCGCCCTTGCCTCACCGTTCGAGACTGATGGAGGATATCGAATGAAACTGAGATTCTGCGGCGCGGCGCGCAGCGTGACGGGCTCGTGCCACATGATGGAGTACGCGGGGAGGAAGGTCCTCGTAGACTGCGGCATGAGGCAGGGCGCGGACAAGAAGACCGAGTTCGGCGAGGGCGGCTTCCCCTTCGACCCGGCGGAAATCGAGGCGGTGCTTCTAACGCACGCGCACATCGACCACAGCGGGCTTATCCCGCTGCTCGTCAAGCAGGGCTTCCAGGGGAGAATCATCACCACGCGCGCCACGGCGGAGCTCGCGGGCATCATGCTGCCGGACAGCGGCCACATCCAGGAGCAGGAGGCAGAATACGCCAACCGGAAGAACCTGCGCGCCGGCCGGCCGGAGGTGCAGCCGCTCTATACGGCGCAGGATGCCGTCGATTCCCTAAAAGCCTTCCGGGCGGTGACATATCAGGAGATCGTCGAGGTGACGCCGGGCATGCGCGCGCGCTTCTCGGACGCGGGGCATCTTCTCGGTTCCGCCGCCATCGAGGTCTGGGCGAACGAGGGCGGAAAGACCCTTAAAATCGTCTTTAGCGGCGACATCGGGCGCGACAACCGGCCCATATTGCAGGACCCGCAGCCCATCGACGGCGCGGATTACCTCGTCATGGAGGGCACCTACGGGGATCGGGACCACGCCGTGCGCGAAGCTTCCGACAAGGAGGCGGAGCTTGCCTCCATCCTCAGCGAGGGCATGGCGCGGGGAGGCAACATCGTCATCCCGAGCTTCGCCATCGGCAGGACGCAGGAGCTGCTCTATTACATCAAGCGGCTGCTGATGAAAAACGCCGTGCCGGGGCTAGAGAAGATCCCCGTCTATGTCGACAGCCCTCTTGGCATCAGCGCCACGCAGGTGTACGAGCGCAGCGCCGCCGGCTATTACGACGACGAGGCGCGGGAGATGGCCAAGTCCGGCTCGCCCTTCAGCTTCCCTTCGCTTCGCGTGACGCAGACCGCCGACGAGAGCAGGATGATCAACTTCCAGCCGGGCTGCAACATCATCATCTCCTCCTCCGGCATGTGCGACGCGGGCAGGATCCGCCACCATTTGAAGCACAACCTCTTCAGGAGCGATTCGACGGTCGTCTTCACCGGTTATCAGGCGGAGGGCACGCTCGGGCGCGCGCTCCTTGGGGGCGCGAGGAAGGTGAAGCTCTTCGGCGAGGAAATCAAGGTCAGCGCCGCCATGCGGCAGGCGGAGGGTTTCTCCGGCCACGCGGGGAAGAGCGAGCTCATCGAATGGCTCGCGGAAATCGGCGATAAGCCCAGGCGCATCTTCCTCATACACGGCGAGGAGGAGGTGTTGAAATCCTTCGGCGGCACGCTCGAAGGGCTGGGCTATGCCGTCGCCATCCCCGCTATGCTCGGGGAATACGCGCTCGCCGCGGCGGACGAGGCGGCGTTCCCGGAAATCACCGCGGCCGCGCCCGAGAGGAAGGACACCTTCACGCCGCGCGCGCTTTTTGAAATCGTGAAACTCTGGAAGCTCAACGGCGCCATTTGCGTCAGGAAGGACGGGGAGCCCCTCCACGAGGCGGCGTACGGCGCGGCCGATCCGGAGAAAAGGACGCTCAACACGCTGCACGCGCGCTTTGCCGCGGGGGACATCACGATGACCTTCACCGCGGCGCTGCTCATTCTGCTCGAAAAGGAAAAGAAGCTCTCCCTGAAGGATAAGCTCGATCGCTACGTGCCCGAATACGCCCGCGCGGCGGAATTCTCGCTCGAGGAGCTGCTTTTCACGAAGAAGTGCGCGCCGGATTATTACGAGGGCGCGCTCGCGGGCCGGGCGGAGGCGAAAATCCGGGAGGAAAAGCTCTCGGGCGCCGCCGCCTTGCGGGAGCGCTGGCGCGCCGCGAGCGCGCCGCTGAGCGACGCGGAGGTCATCTCGCTCGTCAACAACCTTCCGTCCTTGGACGTGGAGGACGGCGGGGGCGCGCGGACGAACTTCCGCCTGCTTGGGATGGCTGCGGAGCGCGCGGCGGGGAAGCCCCTCGCGCAACTGATGCGGGAGAAGCTCTTTTTGCCGCTCGGCATGGAGGAAACGGCCCTCGGCGGAGCGCCGGACGCCGTTTACGCCGACGTCGCCGAAGGCAGGCTCCTGACGCTCGGCACGCCGGAAAACTTCGGCGGGGAAACGGGGATCGTCCTGCCCGCAGTCGATATGGTCAGGTGGCTCGAGGCGCTGCGCACAGGGAAGCTCATCGGCAAGACTGGCATGAAGAAGCTCTTCCCTCCGAAGCCGGGCGAGAAGCGCTGCGGGCTCGAGGAGAGGCACGGCTGGTATTTCGCCAACGCGGGCTTCGACGGGCCGCAGACGAGCGTCTACATCTCGTTCAACTACGGCGTCACGGCGGCGATCTTCGCCAACGCGCCTTCCCTCGCGGACTCCGCCGCGCCGGAAACCGACGAAACCGGCGCGCATTCGCTCGGCCAGAGGCTGCGCCGCGAGCTGGACACGACCTATCTCGAGTGCAGGGAGCCGCGGCTCGTTCCCGTTTGCGCGGAGAACTTCTACGAGGCGATGCAGCTCAAAGTGACGCCCGAGCAGGAGCGCTACGTTGCCTCCAACGCGGTCTCCATCGCGCAGGCATACGCCGAAAGGAACGTCGCGCGGCCCTTCGTGCTCGAGGAGCACGGCGTGCCCGTGGGCTTCGTGATGCTCTACGCGGACAAAAAGAAGGAAAAGTACGAGCTCTGGCGCTTCATGGTGGACGCGCGCTTCCAGGGCAGGGGTTTTGGCAAGGCCGCCATCCAGCTCGCGCTGATGGAGTTCCATAAGCTCGGCGCGAAGAAGGTGGAGCTTTCCGTCGTGCCGGGCAACTGCGCCGCGAACCGCGTCTACGAAAGCGCCGGCTTCCAATATACGGGCCGGTACGCCTTCGGCGAGGAATCTATGGAGCTCTCGCTGTAGCGCGCTCTTGAATCCCGCCATAAACTGTGTTATAATCCCATAAACGGCGATGACGGAGCAAAGCGTTTCGAGCCTAACCCAGAGAGGGCCGCACAGCTGGGAGCGGCCTATAGGCGAAAACGCGCGAGTTCTCTCCCGAGCCGCGCCGGGGAAGTCCCAGGAAAAGGGATGCGTAGTCGGCGCCGGGTAAGCCCGATACAGCGAAAAAGATCCCGTGATTGCGGGGTAAACTAGGGTGGTACCACGAGCGCGCCTTCGTCCCTTTGACGAGGCGCGCATTTGATTGGAGGAATCGGTATGTACGGAAAATTGCAGCAGATCAGGGAGGAAACGCTCGCAAGGCTCGCGGAGGCCGCCGACGAGAAGGATCTGGAAAGCCTGAACGTCTCGGTGCTCGGGCGAAGCGGCGCGTTGACGGAGATCCTCCGCACGATGGGCAAACTCGAGAAGGACGAGCGCGCGAAGGTCGGCCAGGCCGCCAACCAGGTGAAAAAGGAGCTGGAGGAGGCCATCGCCGAGAGCCGCGCGCGCATCGCGAAGGTCATGCTCGAGCGGCGCTTCGCCCAGGAGGCGCTCGACGTGACGGAACCCGGCGTGCGCCGCCGCCCGATGGGGAGGCTCCACCCCATGACGCAGACCTACCGCGAAATCCGGGACGCGCTCATCGGCATGGGCTTCACCACGTTCGACGGGCCCGAGGTCGAGTTCGACGACTATAATTTCACTAAACTCAACCTTCCCAAGGACCATCCCGCGCGCGACATGCAGGATACGTTCTATGTCAGCGACAGCGTGGTCTTAAGGACGCACACGAGCCCCTGCGAGGCGCGGGCGCTGCTCGCGCTCGAGCCGCCGTTCCGGCTCGTCATCCCCGGGCGCGTGTTCCGCGTGGACGAGGTGGACGCCTCCCACAGTCCCATCTTCATGCAGATGGAAGGGCTGGTGGTCGACCGCAACATCAGCCTCGCGGACCTCAAGGGCACCATCGACACGTTCGTGCACGCGGTCTTCGGGGACGAGGTGAAAACGCGCTTCCGCCCGAGCTACTTCCCCTTCACGGAGCCTTCCGCCGAGGTGGACATCTCCTGCACGATCTGCGGGGGAAAGGGTTGCCGCGTGTGCAAGGGCACGGGCTGGCTGGAGATCATGGGCTGCGGCATCACCAACCCGCACGAACTGGAGAACTGCGGCCTCGACCCGCACGAGTGGAGCGCGTTCGCCTTCGGGCTCGGCGTGGACCGCGTGACGAGCCTCAAATACGGGATCACCGACATCCGCCTCCAGTACGAGAACGATGCCCGGTTCCTCAAACAGTTCTAAGGAGGATGCGCGACATGAAACTGCCGCTTAGCTGGTTAAAGGATTACGTCGAATGGAACATCACCCCCGCCGAGCTCGTGGAAAAACTCATGTGGCGCGGCTTCGAGGTGGCCTCCGTCGAGGAGGAGATGGGGGAGATTTCGGGCGTTGTCACAGGGAGGATTCTAAGCCTTCGCAGGCACGAAAACTCCGACCATCTGCTCGTGTGCGCCGTGGATGTCGGCAGGGGCGAACCCCTCTTTGTCGTGACGGGCGCGCCCAACGTGTTCGAGGGCGCGCTGGTGCCCGTGGCGCTCGACGGCGCGCGCCTTATGGAGGGCGTTGAAATCAAGCCCACCGTCATGCGCGGCGTCGCGAGCGCCGGCATGCTCTGCTCCGGCAAGGAGCTCGGCCTGACCGACGCGGATTACCCCGGCGCGGACGTGGACGGCATCCTGATCCTCGGCGAGGAGCATCCGCTCGGGCAGAACATCAGGGAGGCTTTGGGCCGCGAAGACGTCGTCTTCAACATCGAGCTCACACCCAACCGCGCGGACTGCCAGAGCGTCATCGGCATGTGCCGCGAGGTCGCGGCGGCGCTCGGGCAGAGGTTCAGAGAGCCCGAGATAAAGCGCGTCCCGGGGGAGGGCCGCGCGTCCGACTACGCGACGGTGAGCGTCCTGAACCCGGAGCTTTGCCCGCGCTACTGCGCGCGCGTCGTGACCGACCTTAACATCGCCCCCTCGCCCGCGTGGATGCAGAGGCGCCTTCTCGCCGCGGGCATGCGCCCCATCAACAACATCGTGGACATCACGAACTACGTCCTTTTGGAATACGGCCACCCGATGCACGCCTTCGACCTCGCCTGCGTGAAGGACGGCCACATCGTCGTCCGGAACGCCTATGAAAACGAAAAGGTGACCACGCTCGACGCGAAGGAGCGCCCGGTCGCGCCGGAGATGCTGCTCATCGCCGACCCGGAGAAGGGCGTGGGCATCGCGGGCGTCATGGGCGGGCTCAACTCCGAAATCACAGAAAAAACCAAGGCGACGCTCTTCGAGTCCGCGGTCTTCAAGGGCAGCAACATCCGCGCGACGACGCGGGCGCTCAAGCACACCACGGACGCTGCCGCCCGCTTCATCAAGGGCGTGGAGCCGGTGAACGCCATGCTGGCGCTCGAGCGCGCGGTGGAGCTTATCGCAAAACTCGGCGCGGGTCGGGTCGTGGGGGACACCGTCGACGTGTGCGCCGCGGATATCGCCGAGCGCGTCGTCGAGGCGGACGCCGCCCACGTCAACCGCATCCTCAACACGGAAATACCCGCGAAGGACATGGCCGACATGCTCGGCACCCTGAACATCCCCGCCGAGGTCCGGGGGGAGAAGCTCGTCATCCGCGTGCCGCATTACCGCGTGGATATCGAGAGCGGCGTCGAGACGGACTGGGATATCGCCGAGGAGATCGCGCGCGTATACGGCTATTACAACATCAAGCCCAAGCTCATGGAGGGCAGGACCTTCAGCGGCAGGCTCGGCGCGGCGTTTTGCGACGACGACAAACTGAAGGATACCCTCGCGTCGCTCGGGCTGTATGAGATGTACAACTACAATTTCACGGGCCCCGCGGCGCTCGACGCCCTGCTCATCCCGGAGGGGAGCGAGAAGCGCCTTGCGGTAAGGCTTTTGAACCCCTTCGGCGAGGACCAGAGCCTGATGCGCACGACCCTTTTGCCGGGCATGCTCGACGCGCTCGCGCGCAACCTCTCGAGGAAGACGGGCCATTCCCGCTTCTTCGAGGTGGGCAACTGCCATTTCGACAACAACGACGTTCTCCCCGAGGAGAGGAAGACGCTGGGCATCCTCACCGCGGACGGGGAGGACGACTTCTTCACCCTCAAGGGCTGCATCGAGGAGCTGTGCGACCGCTTCAACATGAAGATCGAGGTGACGGCAGGCGGCGGCGAATGCTTCCAGCCCGGCAGGAAGGGCCTTATCCTTGCCGACGGCGAGGCGGTGGGCGAGATCGGCGCGCTGCACCCCGCGGTGCTCGAGGCGTGGGAGATCGAGTGCCCCGCCTTTTATGCGGAAATCAACGTCGTCCGTCTGCTCGCCCACAAGGGCGGCACGAAGACCTACAAGCCCCTGCCGAAGTTCCCCAAAGTCGAAAGGGACATCGCCGTCGTCGTCGACGAGAGGGTGACCGCCGCCGAGGCGCGGGACGTCATCGAAAAGACACGGCTCAAGGTGACGCTCGACGACGTCGCGCTCTTCGACGTGTACCGCGGCCCGGGCATCCCCGCGGGGAAGAAGAGCATGGCCTATTCCTTCACGCTGCGCGCCGAGGACCACACGCTTGCGGATGAGGAGATACAGGCCGCCGTGGGCATGGTGGTGCGCGCGCTGCAGGCGCGGCTCAAGGCGGAACTGAGGGGATAAGCGGGAGTTGATAATTGACAATTAACAGTTGACAATTATGTGGATGGCGAACGGTTCCCGCCTGAACGGCGGGGGCCGTTTTCGGAAGGGTAGGGGACGGTTCTCTGCGGGAGAGGGGATGGATCGCAATGGAAATCACGACGGAACGCTGCGCGATACGCCGCTTCCAGAGGAGCGACCTGGACGATTTCATGCGCTACCGGAACGACGAAGCGTGGATGCGTTACCAAGGCTTCAAGGGAAAAACGCGGGAGGAATACGAAAAAGCGCTGCTGGGCGAGCTTTCTTTCGAGGGAGGCGCGCAGCTCACCATCGTCCAGAGCGCGTCCGGACGCCTCATCGGCGACCTTTACCTGAAAAAGGAGGGCGGCGCATACTGGGTCGGCTGTACGCTCAGCCCCGCGTACGCGCGGCAGGGCTATGCGGCGGAGGCGCTCTCGGCGCTCATCGCATGGATACGGCGGCAGGGCGACGCCGTCGTTCAGGCGGCCGTGCTGCCGGATAATGCCGCGAGCATCGGCTTAATCAAAAAGCTCGGGTTTCAATATGTCGGCGAGGACGAATTCGGGGAGGAGATATTCCATTTGCCCGCGGAACGGATTCCATAAGCGCGATTCTTAAAGAGAAAAGCTTCCGCCAAACGCCGGAAGCTTTTTTTCAATGGCACGCAGAGGCACACCGAGCACGTCGGGCGGGATGCACGAAACGCCCTCACTGCGCCAAGAGCATGACGATGGCCGCGAGAAGAAGCCCCACGCCGATCACGCGGTAGACGAACAGCGCGATGTCGGAAGGTTCTGCGCCCTTGAAGCGCCAGCCATAGCCCACCATCCACGCGGAGCGCGGGGAGATGAGGAACCACAGCCCGCCGAGTATCATGATAACAGCGAGGGCGGGGTTGCCCTCTCCCGTCGAAGCGCTCGGTTCAAGATGATCGAGCGCCCACGAGAGCGCGAAGCCGCCGATATAGCCGAGCTCCTCCTCGCTTTTGTCGGAGGGCGTGCCGTCGGGCGCGTCGAAGGAAGTCGCGTACGCGGTCATGCCGCCCGCGGTGGTCGCCTTCCTCGAAAAGCAGTAGCCGTTCGGGTAGACGATCAGCAGCACGCCGTCCGCGGAATAGGCGTAACGGTATATATCGTTCCCCACGGAGATCGTGCCTTCTTCTTTGGAGACGACGGCCTGCTTGCCGTCGATCTCGGTCGTATAGACCTGCGGCGCCCTTTCGCGCGCGCAGGCACAAAGCAAAAACGCGAGCGCGAGCGCCAGCGAAAGGGGTACGAGAGCCAGTGTGCGTTTCATCCGTTTCTCCTCTTTTGACGATCCATTGCGGTTTTCTAAGCGGATTGTATCAACTCCGGGCCCGAAAAGCAACGCGGCGTTTCCGCGCTTGCCGCTTGCCTGTTTTCCGCATTTCGGCGACGTGCTCGACGTGCCCGACGTGCGTATGCGAAAAACGCGCGCTTCGGGGATGGTTCCCGCCGAAGAGCGGGCGGATATGGAATCCGCCCCTACGCGGCCAAAGACAAATCAGCCCCCGCCGAACGCCGTTCAAGCGGAGGCAATCATCGTTTCACGATTGCGGACCGTTGCGTTATTGGTCCGTTATTTTGATGCTTTGGATGAAGTCCGCGTTGATCAGCTCTTTCGCGCCTTTTTTCGTCTCAAGCTCGATCCAGTTTTCGTTGACGGCAAGGATCTTCCCGCTGGTGTTGACGCCGTACGAGCCCGTGGAAATCAGGCAAACCTTGCCGATGTATTTGACGATCACTTCGTTTGTCACTTTGACAGTCCTCCTTTTTGCGGTAATTCTGCGCGTTGCGGCCTGCATCCTGAATTGCCCCGGCAGGATGACGAGCAACACGACGAATATGGGTAGATAAATCGCTATCCAGCTTGCATCTTCCAATTTACATCACCACGCTTGAACGGATTCGGTTTCTGGAAAAATCGGGAACGGTCGCGACGGCTTTTGCATCGGGGTTGCCCCGGAAACGAAATTCCGAAGCAACCCCTTTTGATTGAGATGCTGATGTCGCTTACTTGTTGCGCAGCTTCGCCTGGGCCGCGGCGAGCCTCGCGATGGGCACGCGGAACGGCGAGCAGGAGACGTAATCGAGCCCGGCGCGGTAGCAGAAGTCGATGGAGGAGGGATCTCCACCATGCTCGCCGCAGATGCCGAGGTGGATGTCCGGGCGGGCGGCGCGGCCGAGTTCGCAGGCCATCTTCACGAGCTTGCCCACGCCGATCTGGTCGAGGCGGGCGAACGGGTCGGACTCGTAGATCTTCTTTTCATAATAGGCGTTGAGGAACTTGCCCGCGTCGTCCCGGCTGAAGCCGAACGTCATCTGGGTCAGGTCGTTCGTGCCGAAGGAGAAGAACTCCGCCTCGGTCGCGATCTCGTCCGCGGTGAGCGCGGCGCGCGGGATCTCGATCATGGTGCCCACGAGGTAGGGGATCTCCATGCCCTGCTCCTGCATGACCTTCTTGGCGGTCTCCACGACGGAGGCCTTGACGAAGGCGAGCTCCTTGATTTCGCCCACGAGCGGGATCATGATCTCGGGCTCTATGTTGAGGCCGGTCTCCCGGCGCACGTTGATGGCGGCCTCGATGATCGCGCGGGACTGCATCTCGGCGATCTCGGGGTAGGTGACGCACAGGCGGCAGCCGCGGTGGCCCATCATGGGGTTGAACTCGTGCAAACTCTCGACGGTGGCCTTGAGCTCGTCGAACGTGAGGCCCATTTCCTTCGCGAGCGCCTCGATTTCGGAATCCTTGTGGGGCAGGAACTCGTGAAGCGGGGGATCGAGCAGGCGGACGGTCACGGGGTATTCGCCCATGGCCTTGTAGATGCCCTCGAAGTCCCCGCGCTGCATGGGGAGGAGCTTATCGAGCGCCTTGCGGCGGGCTTCCTCGGTTTTGGAGACGATCATCTCGCGCACGGCGGGGATGCGGTCCTCCTCGAAGAACATGTGCTCGGTGCGGCACAGGCCGATGCCCTCCGCGCCGAATTTGCGCGCCACGGCGGCGTCGCGCGGGTTGTCGGCGTTCGTGCGCACCTTGAGGGTGCGTATGGCGTCCGCCCAGCCCATGAGCCTGCCGAAATCGCCGCCCACGGTGGCCTCGACGGTCGGGATGGCCTCGCCGTAGATGTTGCCGGTGGAGCCGTCGAGCGAAATCCAGTCGCCCTCGTTGAATACCCGTCCGTTGAGCGTGAAGCGCTTGTTGGCGGCGTCCATGACGATCTCGCCGCAGCCGGAGACGCAGCAGGTCCCCATGCCGCGCGCCACGACCGCCGCGTGGGAGGTCATGCCGCCGCGGGCGGTGAGGATGCCCTGGGAGTGCGCCATGCCCTCGATGTCCTCGGGGCTGGTCTCAAGGCGGGTGAGGATGACCTTCTCGCCGCGCTGCGCCCAGGCGGTGGCGTCCTCCGCGGTGAAGACGGCGCGCCCACACGCCGCGCCCGGGGACGCGGGCAGCGCCCGCGCGAGGGGGACGGCCTTCTTGAGCGCGGCGGGGTCGAACTGCGGATGCAGCAGCGCGTCGAGCTGCTTGGGGTCGACCATCATGACGGCTTCCTCTTCGCTGATCATGCCCTCGTCCACGAGGTCGCAGGCGATCTTGAGCGCGGCGAACGCGGTCCTTTTGCCGTTGCGGGTCTGGAGCATGTAGAGCTTCCTGTTCTCGATGGTGAACTCCATGTCCTGCATGTCGCGGTAATGGCTCTCGAGCTTGCCGCAGATCTCCACGAACTGCGCGTACGCGTCGGGCATCACCTGGGCGAGCTGGTCGATGGTCTGCGGCGTGCGCACGCCCGCCACGACGTCCTCGCCCTGCGCGTTCATCAAAAACTCGCCGTAGAGCTTCTTCTCGCCCGTGGAGGGGTTGCGCGTGAAGGCCACGCCCGTGCCGGAGGTGTCGCCGGTGTTGCCGAACACCATCATCTGCACGTTGACCGCGGTGCCCCAGGAGGCAGGGATATCGTTCATGCGGCGATAATAGATCGCGCGCGGGTTGTTCCAGCTGCGAAAGACCGCCCGGATGGCGCCCCATAGCTGCTCCTTGGGGTCGGAGGGGAAGTCGGAGCCGATCTTGCTCTTATATTCGGCCTTAAACTGCTCGGCGAGGTATTTGAGGTCGTCCGCGTCGAGCTCGGTGTCGAGCTTCACGCCCTTCTTTTCCTTAAGCTCGTCGATGAGCTCCTCGAAATACTTCTTGCCGACCTCCATGACGACGTCGGAATACATCTGGATGAAGCGGCGGTAGGAATCGTACGCGAAGCGGGGGTTGTTGGTGAGCTTCGCAAAGCTCTCGGCCACCTCGTCGTTGAGGCCGAGGTTCAATATGGTGTCCATCATGCCCGGCATGGAGGCGCGCGCGCCGGAGCGGACGCTCACGAGCAGCGGGTTCTTCTTGTCGCCGAACTTCTTGCCCGAGATCTCCTCGAGCTTCGCGATGGCGCTCTCGATCTCAGCCTTGATATCGTCGTTGATCCTCTCGCCGTCCGTATAATACTGCGTGCAGGCTTCGGTCGAGATCGTAAAGCCCTGCGGAACCGGCATGCCAAGCCCGGTCATTTCGGCCAGGTTGGCCCCTTTGCCTCCCAGCAGGTCGCGCATCTTCGCGCTGCCCTCGCTGAACAGGTACACATACTTCTTTGACATTCGTACTCCTCCATTATCTGAACATTATAGTAAACGCTGGCATTTCCCGTCGGAACGCTCCGACTATTATACTATCCGGTATCACACGGCGCAACGTTTTTTTAGGCGCCATGGGAGTTTTCCGCGCGCTTGCGCCTTACAGGCAGTCGAACGCCTTGAGCTTGCGCTCGAGGATATGCTCCGCGTAGGCGTTGACCGCGTCCCGGAGTTCCGCGCGCACGCGCGGCGGCAAAACGACCTTTTTCATCTCCTCGTCGGAGAGGGCGAGCATGCGCCGCAGCGCCTCGAGGGAGAGCGGGGAGACCTCCGCGCCCCCGGCGTTCGGGCGGGACGCGCAGCTTCTGCACAGGGCGCCCCCTTCCTCGCCCGAGAAGCGGATGCGGGGCAGATCCCGGACGTCCGCGCCGCAGACGGCGCAGCGCGTGATGGCGGGCGTGTAGCCCGTGAGGGCGAGGCAGCGCGCCGCGAAGGCCACCGCCATGTCCACGGGCTCGCATGCGCCGTAGGCCGTGTACGAGAGGGCGTAGAGCAGCAGGGACAGGAGCCTGTCCGCCCTTTCCTCGGCGGTTGCGCACTCGTTGACGATGGAGAGCATGTACGCGCCCGCGCCGAAGCGCGAAATGTCCTCGCGCAGCGGGTAGAAGCTCTCCTTCACCTCGCACGAATCCACAGTGTATTTATCCCCGTTTTTGAAAAGAACAAACTCGCCGTAAACGAAAAGCTCCGCCGCCTGCATGAGCGGGCTCTTGGGCCGCCTGCATCCGCGCGCCTTAACGCTCACGAGGCCGAGCTCGCCCGTAAGAAGGGTGAGTATCCTGTCGCTCTCGCGATAGTCCGCGTAGCGCGTGACGATGCCGTTCACGGTGAATTGCGCCATGTTTCGCTCCCTTCCTCCGTTTTCCAGCATCCATTATATACCGGCCGCGGATCATCGGGCAAATATTTGCATTTTTTGTGAAATATACCTTGACAGACGAAGTATAATGTATTATGCTGTACCGCGAAGATAGAAGTATATCGGAGGTGAGCGGATTGTCCATAGCATCGGATATCATTCGCGGGCATACGGACGCGATCATACTTGCCCGGCTTGCCGCGGGGAACAGCTATGGCTACGAGATCAACAAGGCCATCGAGAGGAAGACGGGCGGCCGGTACGAGCTCAAGGAGGCCACGCTGTATACGGCCTTCCGGCGCCTGGAGGAATGCGGCTGCATCACCTCATACTGGGGCGACGAGACCACGGGCGCACGGCGGCGCTACTATGCCATCACGGACGCGGGCAAACGCACCTTGAAGGCGCTGCGCAAGGAATGGGAAGAGGCGCGGCAGATGATCGATTCATTAACCACCACGGAGGGGTATTGACATGGAAAACAGGATCAGGAAGCATATCGAGGGGATTTTCGCATCCGCGCCCGGCACCGCCAAGGCGCGCGAAATCCGGGAGGAAATGATCATCAACGTGATAGAGCGCTATCACGACCACCTCGGCGAGGGCATGAGCGAGGAGGACGCTTACCGCGCCGCCATCACCGGCATCGGCGACGTGAGCGGGCTCATCGACTCGCTCCGGCGCGACGCGGCGGCGAACGGCGCCGGAACGCCGCCGCCCCCGCCGCAGCAGCGCTACGCGCCGCCCGCGGCAAACCCGCCCTATCAGACCTATCAGAAGAGAGGGCTCTCGACGGGCGCCGTCGTCGCCATCGTCATCTGCTCGACGATACTGCTCCTCACGCTCATCAGCGGCATCATCGCCGCGCGCATCACGGGGCAGCTCTTCTCGGGCAACGGGTTCCTCTCGAACCTCCTGGGCTTCGTCCGGGATGAAACCAACTTCGGTTTCCATCTGGGCAACTTCAGCTTCGAGAGCGACGAGGGCTTCGACAACGCCTACGCCGCGTCGGGCGAATACTCGCTCGGGGCGGAGAGCATCGATTCCATCGAGGTGAACTGGGTCTCGGGCGCGGTCAAAGTGCTCCCGGCCCCGGAGGGCGTCGAGGAGATCGTCTTTTCGGAATCCTCGAACCGCGGCGTCACGAGCGAGTACGCGCTGCGCTACCGGCTTTCCGGCGGCAAGCTGACCATCCGCTATTGCGCCGCGCGCGTCTGGAAAGGAATCGACTGGAACGACCTCTTCAACCCCGACAACGTGCCCTCAAAGGAACTCGTTCTCTATCTCCCCGCGTCTCTGCTGGGCGGCGGGCTTGCCTCCCTCAACATCAATGGCGTTTCGAACGCGCTCGAGGTGCGCGATATCGCCATAGGCGACGCGGCGTTCTACGCGGTCTCCGGCAGCATTGGCGTATACGATTCCACCTTCGACGCGCTCAAGGCGGAAAGCGTCTCCGGCGAGACGGTCGTCGAGGGCTGCGCGGGCCGGGAGCTGCGCGCCAACGCGGTTTCCGGCGCGGTCCGGGCGGACAGCGCCTTCGAAGAGTACGACCTCGGTACCGTCTCGGGCGATATCTACGCGAACATCGAAAAGGCGAGCGGCAAGGTCGACGCGGAGTCCGTCTCCGGCAACATCACGCTTAAGCTCGGCGGAAGCTACGGCTTCACCGTGGATATGGAGACCGTGTCCGGCCGGTTCGAGAGCGGAGGGCTCCCCGTCACCGTCGCGGGCGAGGACCGCTATGTCTACGGCGACGGCGCGCTCGAAATCGAGGTCGAAACGGTTTCGGGGAACGTGATCGTCGAGGAGTGAGAATCAACCAATAACGAATAGTATTCGTGAACAACCATCAGAAAACGGCCTCCGCCGCCAGCGGCGGAAGCCGTTTCGATTTTTATCTCAGAGCGTTTTCAGGGCATTTCCGCGATTGCCGATTGCCCATTTCAATTGTCATTTGATTTTCGGCGCATATTAAGCGGGGCGGCGATCAGCGAAAAGCGACTGCGAACCCGATGGGACGGAGAATGCGTGAAGATCAAAGGTTTTCTGAAAAAAGCGTACGGGTTTATCCGAAGGCTCGTCCGGCGTATCCGGAACGACGACGTTCCGGCGCTGGGCGCGGAGTTCGCGTACCATCTGCTGCTCTCGCTCTTTCCGTTCCTGCTCTTCCTCGCGACGCTCGCGACGTATACCCCCATCTCGACGGATGGCGCGCTGCGCGACTTAGCGGCGGTGGCGCCCTCGGCAGCCATCGAGGTCGTGGAGAAAACGCTGTGGGAAATTTCCGGCGCGAACCGCTCGAACATCCTTTCTTTGAGCATGCTCGTCACGATCTACCTCGCCTCCAACGGCTTCGCGGCGGTGGCGCGCGGGCTCAACAAGGCGTACGACGTGCAGGAGACGCGCGGTTTTTTCCGCGTGCGCGCGCTCTCGCTGCTGTTCGTGCCTCTCATCGCTTTGGGCATCATCATCGAGGCGGTGGCGGTGGTGTTCGGCAACCGGCTCGTGTGCGGCATCTCGGAAACCCTGTGCTGGTCCGCCGCGGGGATAACGCTCGTCCACGCGCTGCGGCTGATACTGCCCTTCGCGACGATGGTGCTGATCTTTTCCCTGCTCTACGCGGTCATCCCCAACCGGAGGCTGACATTTCTCCAGGCGCTGCCCGGCGCGATTTTCACGAGCGCCGCGTGGGCGCTCGCGTCGCTGGGGTTCTCCTTCTACGTCGACCGCTTCGCGGATTACGCGCGCCTTTACGGCAGCCTCGGAGGCGTGGTGATATTGCTCGTCTGGCTGTATCTTTCGAGCGTCGTCATTCTGATCGGCTGCGAAATCAACGCCGCGCTGTATTTTGAAAAGAGGCGGGGCAAGACTCCCAAAACCTGAAGTGCCCGTCCCAAGGACCGCGTCCGGCGCGGCTCGCGCGTTATTTCTTCTGGCACCCTTCGCAGTAATAGACCGCGCCGCCCATGTAGCTCTCCTTGGCGATAGACGCGCCGCAGCGCGGGCAGGGGGCGCCGAGCGTTTCGTTGCAAAGCCGCGTCGGATAGCCGCCCGGGTTGCCGAAAAGATCCTTCTGCGTGTCCCTGCCGCCAAGCTCGCGCATTTCCCTGAGCGTCGCGCGCGTCGCCTCGTAGAGCCTTTGGAAGTCCTCCTCCGAGAGGGTTTTCATGTCCGTTCTCGGGTTGACGTTCGCGTTCCAGAGAATGTCCTGCAATACGCCGTTGCCGAGGCCCGGCACGCGCTGCTCGGTGGCGAGGAAGGCCTTGGCAGTGAGCTTCGGGCCGTCCTTCGGATACAGGCTTTTGAAATGCCCGTAGGTGAAATCCTCCCCGAGCGGGTCGGGGCTGTCGGCGGCGAGGCGGTAATACTTGTCCTCGCAGCGGGGCAGGTCGGCGAGGCCGATGAAGCCGTACATCTGGATGGAGACGGCAAGGCAGGAGCCGTCCGCGAAGCGCAGGAGAAACTGGTGCTTCTTGGGCGGCTTCTCCCCGGCGGGATAATAGCGCGGGCTTGCGCCGTCCGAAAAGTAGAGGATGCGGCGGTCGGTGTCGATTTCGGCGATGCCGCCGATTCCCCTCGCGCCGCGCACGGTCTCGCCCATGAGAAGGGATGGGTAATTCTCCTTCCCCGCGGTGAAGAAGGCGAACTTGTGCGGCGTCTGCTCCAGCACGACTTCGACAATGGTCCTGCCGATGAGCGTTTCTTCGATCTGTTTCGCGATGGTTTTTGCTTCGGGATATTCCAGCATAACGGTCTCCTTGATAAAGAAATGAGGCATGACGGGCGGTGGTGTCCTAAATTCTACCATCCCGGCGGGCATACCGCAAGGCGGCGCGGGGAATCGCGGCCGGATTTTCTTTGGAAATGCAGGATTTTCGCCTCCGGCGCAGAAATAAGCAGCGTAACTATTTGATGATTCGGGGTTTTGCATGGAGCGGGATATTTACAGCATTTACAGCGGCTGTCTCAGGGAAAACGCCGAGCGGCTCGAACGGGAGACGCTTTCACAATATGCGGCGCTTTCGGCGGATACGCGCGGGCGGGAGACGCCCGTGGAGCCCTGCCTCGTGCGCACGGAATTCATGCGCGACCGGGACAGGATCATCCACTGCAAGTCCTTCCGGCGGCTCAAGCACAAGACGCAAGTGTTCCTTTCGCCCGCGGGGGACCATTACCGCACGCGCCTCACGCACACGCTCGAGGTCAGCCAGATCGCGCGCACCATCGCGCGCGGGCTCCGGCTCAACGAGGACCTCACCGAGGCCGTCGCGCTCGGGCACGACCTCGGCCACACGCCTTTCGGCCACGCGGGGGAGAGCGTTTTAAACGCGCTCGTCCCGGGCGGCTTCGAGCACAACGTGCAGAGCCTGCGCGTGGTGGAAAAGCTCGAGAACGGCGCGGGGCTGAACCTCACCTGGGAGGTGCGGGACGGCATACTCAACCACTCCGGCGCGGGTACGCCCGCGACGCTCGAGGGAAAGATCGTCTGCCTCTCCGACAAGATCGCCTACATCAACCACGACATCGACGACAGCATCCGCGCGGGCGTGCTCTCGGAGGCGGAGCTCCCCGAGGATTGCACGGGCGTTCTCGGCCACAGCCACGGCAAGCGCATCAACGCGCTCATACTCGACGTGATCGCGAATTCCGTCGGCCGGCCGGACGTCGTCATGTCCCCCGGCGTGCGGGAGAAGTTTTTGAAGCTGCGCGCATTCATGTTCGAGCGCGTCTACCTCAACAGCTCCGCCAAGCGCGAGGAGGGGAAGGGCAAGCACGTCGTGGAGCAGCTCTACCTCTATTATTTGAACCACCTCGAGCTGCTGCCGGAGGATTTTCGGAAGTTCGTCGATCAGGACGGGGCGGAGCGCGTCGCCGCGGACTACATCGCCTGCATGACGGACCGCTACGCCGTCACGGACTACGAATCGAAGTTCGTGCCGCGCGAATGGATGTAATATCCGCCTGAAAAGCAGGATAAACGCAAACCGCGTGGAAGATAACAAATTGCGCGAAAAAACGGGAAAGGAGTCGTATCATGCCGGTATTTCCTGATGAATGGATGAACGAGCTCCTTTCAAAAACGGATCTCGTCTCCCTCGCCGCTGAATATACGGCGCTTTCCCCCAAGGGCGGGCGCTTCTGGGGCAGGTGCCCGCTGCACAGCGAAAAGACGCCCTCGTTCTCCGTCCGGCCCGAGCAGCAGGCGTTCTATTGCTTCGGCTGCCACGCGGGCGGCGGCGCGATCGCGTTTCTCATGAAGGTCGAGCGCGTCAACTTCACGGAGGCCGTGACCATGCTCGCCCAGCGGGCGGGGATGGAACTGCCCAACGAGGCGGACGACGACAGGCTCCGCGCGCAGCGCGCGTATAAGGAGAGGCTGTACGCCGCCTGCAAGGAGGCCGCGCTCTACTACCATAAGGAGCTCAAGTCCGACGCGGGCGCTCCGGCGCGGGAATACCTGAAAAGGCGCGGCGTGGACTGGGGAACGGCCGTGCGCTTCGGCCTCGGCTTCGCGCCCGATTCGTGGGAGGCGGCGACGGGATACCTTCGCGCGAAGGGCTTCACGGACAGGGAGCTGATCGACGCGGGCGTCGGCATCCGCAACAAGGCGGGGAACGGCTGCTACGACGCGTACCGGGGCAGGCTCATCTTTCCCATCATCGCGACGAACAACCGCGTGCTCGGCTTCGGCGCGCGCACGCTCAAAAAGGACGAGCAGCCCAAGTACATCAACACGGGCGACACGCCCATCTACAACAAGCGCGGCAACCTCTACGCCATGAACACGCAGAAGGGCCTGAAGGGCGAGCTCGTCATGGTGGAGGGATATATGGACGTGATCAGCCTCCACGCCGCGGGCGTGACGAACGCCGTGGCGACGCTCGGCACCGCCGTGACGCAGCAGCAGGCGCGCATCATCAAGAGGTATACCGAGAGCGTCTACCTCTGCTACGACGGGGACAGCGCCGGGCAGAACGCCACCCTTCGCGGCATCGAGATCCTCGCCGCCGAAGGGCTCGAGGTGCGCGTGATCGGCATCCCGGGCGAAATGGACCCCGACGATTATGTGAGAAAGCACGGGAAGGCCGCCTTTTTGAAGCTGCGGGACGCGGCCTATACGGGGAACGGCTTCCGCCTCGTCCACATGGCCGCGCAGCACGACCTCGCGAGCGAGAACGGCAGGGAAGCGTTCGCCCTCAAGGCCTGCGCGTTCGTGGGGGCGCTGCAGCCCGTGGAGCGGGAACGGTACGCGCCTTTTATCGCGCGAAAGTCCGGGCTTCCCGTCGACGCGGTCAAGGCGCAGTGCGGCATGGCGGGCCCCGCGCCCGGGAATATCATTGGAAAAATCCGGAATACTAGGTCTAGAAAGGGCGAAATGCTCCCGGAGGCGGATAAAACCGAGAGGATGCTCGCTTCCTGTATGCTCTCGGGCGCCGAAAACGCCGCCTATGTTTCCGAGCGGATGGCGCTTGAGGGCGTCGCCTTCGCGAGCGAAGGGCTGCGCGAGTTCGCGGACGCGCTGCTCGTTTCCTATGTCAACGGCAGCGGGCCGGACATGCCCGCGCTGCTGGCGGGACTTACGAACGCGGACGCCGCCGCCGCCGTTTTGTCGGACGAGCCCGTGTCGGGCGACATCCGAAAGATCGCGGACGATTGCGTGAGGGCGCTCGCTATGCGCGCGCTCGAGGAGGAGATAGACAGGCTCGGCCGCATCATCGAGAGCGCGGAGGGCGCGCAGAGGGCGGACGCGATGGAAAGACTTCGCGAAAAAAGCAAAAAACTGCGGCAATATAAATAAACTTACTAACAAGGGAGTGGGCGCTTTGGAAAATAAGGAACCCAAACTGACGAAGATCGAGGAACTCGTCGAGCGCGGCAAGAACAAGGGGGTCCTGACCTATAAGGAGGTCATGGACGCGCTTGAGGAGCTGGAGCTCGACTCCGATCAGATCGAGCGGCTGTACGACAGGTTCGAGACCCTCAACATCGACGTCGTCGAGGAGATCGACGCCGTGGAGGATATCGGCGAGGACATCGTGGAGATCGAGTCCGACGTCGTCGCCGCCGAGGGCGTCGCCATAGACGATCCGGTGCGGATGTACCTCAAGGAGATCGGCAAGGTGCCCCTCCTCTCCGCGGCGGAGGAGATCGACATCGCCAAACGCATGGCCGACGGCGACCAGGACGCCAAGCAGCAGCTCGCCGAGGCGAACCTGCGCCTCGTCGTGTCCGTCGCCAAGCGCTACGTCGGGCGCGGCATGCTTTTCCTCGACCTCATCCAGGAGGGGAACCTCGGCCTCATCAAGGCGGTGGAGAAGTTCGATTACCGCAAGGGCTACAAGTTCTCCACCTACGCCACCTGGTGGATTCGCCAGGCGATCACGCGGGCCATCGCCGACCAGGCGCGCACGATCCGCATCCCCGTCCACATGGTGGAGACCATCAACAAGCTCATCCGCGTGAACCGCCAGCTTCTGCAGGAGTACGGGCGCGAGCCGCGGCCCGACGAGATCGCCGCCGAAATGGGCATCTCCGAGGAGAAGGTGCGCGAGATCATCAAGGTCGCGCAGGAGCCGGTTTCCCTCGAAACGCCCATCGGCGAGGAGGAGGACAGCCACCTCGGCGACTTCATCAAGGATGAGGACGCGCCCGCGCCGGACGACATGGCCTCTTTCACGCTGCTCAAGGAGCAGCTCATGGAGGTCTTGGATACGCTCACCCCGCGGGAGGAGAAGGTGCTCCGCCTGCGCTTCGGGCTCGACGACGGCAAGGCCCGCACGCTCGAGGAGGTCGGGCGCGAGTTCAACGTGACGCGCGAGCGCATCCGCCAGATCGAGGCGAAGGCGCTGCGCAAGCTGCGCCATCCCTCGCGCAGCAAGAAGCTCAAGGACTTCCTCGAATGATTAACTATTCGGATTGCCGATCATTCGGGCAACAAGCAATAGCGAACAGAGAATAACTGACGTGAAAAAAAAACGGCTTCCGTCCGGAGTGGATTCGGCGGGGGCCGTTTTGCACGGGGAATCGATAGAACGGATGAGCGATCCTCCCGAAGGGCTAATTCATTAATTCTAATGAAGTATGCTTCATCCCCGCCGCAGAGAGCGATTCACGATTCACAGTGATTCGATTGACGATTGACCATCGGTCAATTGTCAAATCTCCTCCTCCTTTCCATCCCTTTCCCGATATGGTATAATAATTTGGTTTACGACGAAAAGGGGATAAGGGATGGATTTCAGCGTTCTCAACGACAGGCAGCGCGAGGCTGTCGAATGCCTCGAGGGGCCTTTGCTCGTGCTCGCGGGGGCGGGCTCCGGCAAAACGAAGGTGCTCACCTACCGCATCGCCAACCTCGTCGAGCACGGCGTGAGGCCGTGGAACATCCTCGCGCTTACATTCACGAACAAGGCCGCGGGGGAAATGCGCGAGCGCGCCTCGGCGCTCGTGGGCATGGGCGGGGAGGAGCTTTGGGTCACGACCTTCCACTCCTTCTGCGCGAAGCTGCTGCGCATCGAATGCGACAGGCTCGGCTACGAGCGCGCTTTTAGCATCTACGACGATTCCGACCAGATGAAGGTCATTTCGGATATCCTGAAGAACATGGGCATGAGCGAGCGGAACATGCCCAAGCGCGAGATGAAGGAGCGCATCTCGAGCGCGAAGAACAAGTCGCTCGACGCGGGGAAATACCTCGAGGAGAACTATTCGGACGACGGCGGCCTGACGCTGAAGGTCTATTCCGCCTACCGCAAGCGCCTCATGACCGCGAACGCCATGGATTTCGACGACCTCATCGTCAACGTCATCGCGCTCTTCGAGACCTGCCCGGACATCCTCGAGAAGTACCGCTATAAGTTCCGCTACGTGCTCGTGGACGAGTATCAGGACACGAACATGCCGCAGTACCGCCTGGTCGAGCTCATCTGCCGCGAGCACGGCAACCTCTGCGTCGTGGGTGACGACGACCAGAGCATCTACGGCTGGCGCGGCGCGGACGTCAACAACATCCTGAGCTTCGAGAAGGACTTCCAGGGCGCGAAGGTGGTGCGGCTCGAGCAGAACTACCGCTCGACGCGCTGCATCCTCGACGCGGCGAACGCCGTGATCGCCAACAACGAGGGCCGCAAGCGAAAGACCCTCTGGACGGAGAAATGCGCGGGCGAGCGCGTCGCGCGCTATGAGGCCGAAAACGAGCGGGACGAGGCCGCCTTCATCTGCAAGAAGATACTGGAGGGCGTGCGCGACGGGGACAGTTACGGCGATTACGCCATCCTCTACCGCATGAACGCGCAGAGCCGCGTGTTGGAGAGCACGCTCGTCAACTACGGCATCCCGCACAAGGTCTATGGAGGCTTCCGCTTCTACGAGCGGCGCGAGATCGTGGACATCCTCTCCTACCTCAAGCTCATCGCGAACCCGAACGACGACGTGGCCTTCGCGCGCGTGGTCAACGTGCCCCGGCGCGGCATCGGCGAGAAGGCGCTCGAGGAGCTGCGGGCGGCGGCGGACGCCGTGGGCGAATCGATGCTCATGGCCGCCATGCGGGGCGAGGGGATGCCGCAAAGGACGCTTTCTAAAATTAAGCCCTTCGCCGACATGATGGCGGAACTGATGGCGGAAAGCACTTTGATGCCGCTCTCCCGCTTTGCGGAGAAGCTGATCGGCAGGATCGAATACGAAGCCTACCTTCTTTCCGACGATAAAAAGGGCGACGCGGAAAGCCGCATGGAAAACCTGCGCGAACTTGTGGGCAACATAAAGGAAATAGAGACGGATTTCCCGGAAGGGGAGGGCGCGCTGACGGCTTTTTTGGAAAACGTGGCGCTCGTATCCGACATCGACGCCATGGAGGAGGGGACGGGCAGCGTTTCCCTGATGACGCTCCACAGCGCCAAGGGGCTGGAATTCCCCAATGTGTTCCTCGCAGGCATGGAGGAGAACGTCTTCCCGACCTATCGCGCGCGCATGGACCTCGGGCGAAGCGCCATGGAGGAGGAGAGGCGGCTGTGCTACGTGGGCATGACGCGCGCGAAGGAGAAGCTCTATCTCATCAGCGCCGCCTGCCGCTCGCTCTTCGGCGAGGGGGCGGTCAACCGGCCCTCGCGCTTCATCGAGGAAATCCCGAAGGAGCTGCTCGACAGCGAGCGTTCGGCAGCCGCGGCCTACCAGCGGAAGAGCTACGACTTCGAGCGCGACGCGGTTGAGAGGAAGACCTACGCTTCCGCGCAGGGCTTCGGCGTCATCCGGGAGCAGGCGCGGCCCGCCGCCATAAAACCCGCGGCGCCGAGGGCGGCGAGCGTCGCCTTCACGCCGTTTATGCGGGTGAAGCACGAGAAGTTCGGCGGGGGCATCGTCCTCGAGGTTGCGGGAAGCGGCGCGTCCGCGACCGTGACGGTGGATTTCGACCAGGGCGGCGTCAAGCGCTTCGCCGCGGCGTACGCGCCGCTTGCGGCGGAGGAATGAGCGATTTATAAGCGATTATAAAAGGAGGCGGCTATGCGGGAGCGCATGCGGGAGCTTGCAGACAGGCTCAATGAATACGCAAAGGCATATTACGTCATGGACGCGCCTAAGGTGAGCGACGCCGAGTACGATACGCTCTTCGACGAGCTTGCCGCGCTTGAGCGGGAAACGGGCGAGGTCCTTTTCGATTCGCCGACCCGCCGCGTGGGCGGGGAGCCGCTTTCGAAATTCGAGCCGCACCGCCACATCGCGCGCCTGTGGAGCCTCGATAAGGTCCGGACGGAGGGGGAGCTTCTCGATTGGGCCGCGCGCGCCGAGAAGCTGCGCGCGGAGTATAACGCCGCGCATGACGATGAACTTCCCCCCATCCGCTATTCCCTCGAATATAAGTTCGACGGGCTGACCGTCAACCTCACCTATGACGAAGGCAAACTCGTACAGGCCGCGACGCGCGGAAACGGCGTCGTGGGCGAGGCGATCCTGCCGCAGATCATGACCATCAAATCCGTGCCGCTCGCGATTCCCTTCAAGGGGATAATGGAGGTCCAGGGCGAGGGCTTCATGCGCCTTTCGGTGCTCGAAAGGCTCAACGCCACGTCGGACGAGCCTTTGAAGAACGCGAGGAACGCCGCGGCGGGCGCGCTTCGCAACCTCGACCCGCGCGTGACCGCGAAAAGGAACCTCGACTGCGTGTTCTACAGCGTGGGTTACATCGAGGGGAAAACGCTCTCCAGCCACGGGGAGGCCATCGCCTTCCTGAAGGACAACGGGCTGCCCGTCAGCCCCTATCTTGAAACGCACGGGGATATCAAAGGCGCTTACGAAGGCATCCGCGAGGCGGAGCGGAACAGGGGAAAGCTCGACTTCCTCATCGACGGCATGGTGCTGAAGATCTCCGACCTGAAGACCCGCGCGGCGCTCGGGTCGACGGACCGGTTCCCCCGCTGGGCGATCGCCTATAAGTTCGCCGCCGAGGAAACGACCACCGTCATCCGCGACGTCACCTGGGAGGTGGGGCGCACGGGCAAGCTCACGCCGCGCGCGTACCTCGAGCCGGTGGAGCTCGCGGGCGCGACCATCAGCCACGCCACGCTCAACAATTACGACGACATCCAAAGGAAGCGCGTGGGGATCGGCTCCCGCGTGTTCCTTAGGCGCAGCAACGACGTGATCCCGGAGATCCTCGGCGCGGTCGGGGGGGACGAGCCGGAGCGCCCGATCGAGAAACCCTGCTGCTGCCCCGCCTGCGGCGCGCATGTCGAGCACAGGGGCGTGAACCTCTACTGCACGAACCCGCTCTCCTGTCCGCCCCAGATCGCGGCGGCGCTCGACCATTACGCCTCGCGCGAGGGGATGGATATCGAGGGCTTTTCCGAAAAGACGGCGGCGCAGCTCGTCGCGGCGGTGAACCTCCGCAGCATCCCCGACCTCTACGATATGAGCGCCTCGGACTTCCTTGCGCTCGAGGGCTTCAAGCAGAAGAAGACCGAAAACCTCCTCGCGGCGATCGAGAAAAGCAAGGACTGCGCGCTCGGCGCGTTCCTCTTTGCGATCGGCATCCCCAACGTGGGCGCGAAGACCGCGCGCGATCTCGCGCGCGCCTTCGGCACGCTGGAGAGCGTCCGCAAAGCGACCTTTGAGGAGCTCATCCAAATACCGGAGGTCGGCGACATCGTCGCGAAAAGCATACGCGATTTCTTCGGCGACGCGTTCATTTCGGCGCAGATCGACCGCCTGCTCGCCCACGGCGTCGCGCCGCGCCCGGAGGAGAAGGTTGCCGCGCAAAGCCCCATTTCGGGGAAGACCGTGGTGGTCACGGGCTCCATGGAGCGCATGGCGAGGCAGGAGATCGAGGCGCTCATCGAAAAGCTCGGCGGCAAGGCCGCCTCCAGCGTGAGCAAAAAGACGGATTGCGTGGTGGCGGGGCCGGGCGCGGGCAGCAAGCTCACAAAGGCGAACGAGCTCGGCGTCCGCGTGCTCAATGAAGAAGAATTCTTTCGGATGATTGGGGAAAACTGATGCGCATCGGCAAACTCGACAACGACGAACTCAACGAACTCATCCTCTCGAAATTCAAGAAGTGCCGGGACGAGGTGGTTTTATCGCCCCGCGTGGGGGTGGACTGCGCGGCGGTGGAGCTTGGCGGCAGGCTCGCCGTGCTTTCGACCGACCCCATCACCTCCGCGACGGAGAACCTCGGCCGGCTCACCGTGCACGTCAACTGCAACGACGCCGCGGCGGCGGGCGCGGAGCCCATCGGCCTTCTCGTGACGCTGCTCATCCCGCCCCACGCGGAAAAGGGCGACGTCGCGCGCGTCGCGGACGAGCTTGCCGCGGCTGCGCTCGAGGCGAACATCGAAATCATCGGCGGCCACACGGAGGTGACGCCCTCCGTGAACCGCATGGTGACCTGTGCCACGGTCATCGCGCGCCCGGGGGAAAACGGCCTCATCATGCCCTCGGGCATGAAGGAGGGGGACGACGTCGTCCTTACCAAATACGCGGGGCTCGAGGGGACCTCCGTCGTCGCCTCGGACTTCTCCGACAGGCTTTCCGGCATGAGCGAAGGGGAGCTTGCCGAGGCGCGGGATATGATCCGGTTCATCAGCGTCGTGAAGGAGGGGCTGTACGCGGCCGCGCACGGCGCCTCCGCCATGCACGACGTGACCGAGGGCGGCGTGCTCGGCGCGGCGTGGGAGATGGCGGAGGCTTCGGGCTGCGGCATGGTCATCGACCCGGCGCGCATCCCCGTGCACCCGATTACGGCGAAAATCTGCAAAAAGCTCGATCTCGATCCGCTGCGCCTCCTTTCAAGCGGCGCGATGCTCGTTGCCTGCGCGGACGGGGAAGCGCTCGTCGCGGGCCTCCTCGGCATCGGCGTCAACGCCGCCGTGATCGGCAAAGCGGGGGGCGAGGGCGTAAGGTTTGCCGATGGAACGAAAATCGCTGCGCCCGGGGCGGACGAACTGTATAAGCTTTGAAACGGGTGTTTATAATCGTATTTTATTGTGCTATAATCTAAGTTTGAAAAGATGTTTGGAGGATTTCGATGTCCAGCAGCATGACGGGCTTCGGCCGCGCGGGCGTGATGGCGGACGGGCGCGAGCTCACCGTTGAATTGAAGAGCGTCAACCACCGCTATCTCGATCTTTCCTTCCGGATGCCGAGGCATATCTCGTTCATCGAGGACCTTCTGCGCGCGAAGCTCGGGGAGCTCTTTTCCCGCGGGCATGTGGACGTGTATGTGGACTATAAGAACACGCGGAGCGACGCGGGCCGGGTCGTCATCGACGAGGCGCTGCTCGGCGCCTATCTTGCGGCCGCCAGAGCCGCGGGGGAAAAGTATTCCCTCGAGGACGACATCGCGCTTTCCGCCGCGCTGAGGCTGCCCGACGTGTTCGACGTGAAAAAGGCGGAGGAGGACCGGGACGCCGTCGCGGCGCTCGCACTTTCCGCCCTCGTAGAAGCCGCGGCGCAACTGAAGCTCGCCCGCGCCGAGGAGGGCGCGCGCCTTTCGCGGGACCTCCTTACAAGGCTCGATACGATCGAGAACATCGCGGCCCTGGTGGCCGAGCGCGCGCCCAAGGTGGTCGAGGAATATCGGGCGAAGCTCGAGGAGAGGATCGCGGCGCTTCTCGCCTCCGTCGAGGTTGACAGGCAGCGCCTTGCGACCGAGGTTGCGCTCTTCGCGGACCGCGCGAGCGTCGACGAGGAGCTCGTGCGCCTCAAAAGCCACATCGCCCAGATGCGGGAACTCCTCTCGAGCGGCGATGCCGTGGGCCGCAGGCTCGATTTCGTCGTGCAGGAGCTGAACAGGGAATTCAACACCATCGGCTCCAAGGCGAACGACGCCGCCATTTCGCAGCAGGTGATCCTCGGCAAGGCCGAGATCGAGAAGATCCGCGAACAGGTCCAGAATATCGAGTGACGGGGTGCTTATGGCAGAAAGAAAGATCAAGGGCGAGCTCATCGTAATCTCAGGCCCGTCGGGCGTGGGCAAGGGCACCATCTGCCAGGCGCTCATGGGGCATGACGAAAGGCTTCGCATGTCCGTCTCCGTGACGACGCGGCCGCCGCGCCCCTGCGAGGTCGAGGGCAAGCATTACTTCTTCGTCCCGCGCGCGGAGTTCGAGCGCATGATACGGGACGACGAGCTTTTGGAATACATGGACGTGTTCGGGACGAACTATTACGGCACGCCGGAGAAGTTCGTCGACGAGATGCTCGCCGCAGGGCTCGACGTCATTCTGGAGATCGACGTCTACGGGGCGATGAGCGTGAAGAAGAAGCGCCCCGAGGCCGTGATGATCTTCATCGCGCCGCCCTCGATGAAGGCGCTGCGCGCGCGGCTCGAGAAGCGCGGCACGGAAACGCCGGAGCAGATCGAGAAACGCTACGCCAAGGCGCAGGAGGAGATCGCCTTCATGCCGCAGTACGACTACGTCGTCGTGAACGACGAGTTGGGCGGCGCCGAGGCGGAAGTCGCCTGCATCCTGCGCGCGGAGAGGCTTCGCACGGCCCGCTGCGCCAAACTCGACGATATTATGAAGGAGGATTAACATATGATCAATAAGCCGCCTATCGGGGAACTCCAGAAGAAGGTCAGTTGCCGCTATATGCTCGTCTCCGTCGTGGCAAGGCGCGCGCGCCAGCTCGTGGGGCACGAGGAGATGCTCAACGACCGCAAGGCGGTGTCCGTGGCCATCGACGAGCTCCACGACGGCAGACTCAAAATCACCTATCCGGACGAAAACGCGAAGTAACTTCTTTTTACGCATAAGGGCTCCGCTTTGCGCGGAGCTTTTGCGTTGCATTTATGATAGAATATAGAAGAATTAAGGGAGTATTTTCTGGGAGGTGAAGGCCGTGTACGCGCGCGTGATCGTCGATATCGCCCACTCGAACGTGGACAGGCTGTTCACCTACGAGATCCCCGAGGGGATGGAGATCCACCCCGGCCACCGCGTGCTCGCGCCCTTCGGCGCGGGCAACAAGCCGCTCGAGGGCTTCGTGCTCGACGTCCTGGAAGAGTTCGATTCCGGGGAGATCCGGCTAAAGCGCGTCATCAGGGTACTCGAACCCTATACCGCGCTCACGATGGAGCAGATCCGGCTCGCCCATTGGATCAAGGAATCGTACCACTGCCTGCTCGTCGACGCGCTGCGCCTCATGATCCCCCCTCAACTGCGCGGGAACCGCGTGCGGGAAAAGAAGGTATCGACCGTGGGCTTCGCCCCGGGAATCGACGCCGCAGAGGCGCAGGTAGCCCTCAAAAAGAAGGATGGCTCCTCCCGCGCGCCCGTGCAGAGCGAAATCCTGGAGCTGCTCGCATCCGCGAAATCCTCTATGGGCATATCGGACATATCCGCGTTCATCCCCGGCGCGCCGGGCGCGATTTCCGCGCTCGTCAAAAAGGGCATCCTCGCCAGGGACGGCTTCGTCACCTTTCGCGACCCTTTTTCCAAGGGGAAGATCGAGAGGAGCGAGGCGCTCGCGCTCACGGGCGCGCAGCAAGAAGCGCTCGAGGGAATCTATGAAATGATGGAGAAGCGCGCGGGAACGTGCCTCCTCTATGGCGTGACGGGCAGCGGCAAGACCGAGGTCTATATGCAATCGATCGACCGCGCCATAAAAGAAGGGGGAAGGGCCATCGTGCTCGTGCCGGAAATTTCCCTCACGCCGCAGGCGATGGACCGCTTCCGCAGCCGCTTCGGGGAGCGCGTGGCCGTGTTGCACAGCAGGCTTTCCCCGGGCGAACGGTACGACGAGTGGCGGAGGATCCGTCTTGGCAAGGTCGACGTCGTCATCGGCGCGCGAAGCGCCGTCTTCGCGCCCCTCACGGATATCCGCCTCATCATCGTGGACGAGGAGCACGAGCCTTCCTATAAATCCGAGATGACGCCGCGCTACGGGGCGGTGGAGGTCGCCTCGCGCCGCGCGGCGCTCGCGGGCGCGGTGCTGGTGCTCGGCAGCGCGACGCCCTCGGTCGCCGCCTACCGCCGCGCGAAGGGCGGCGCGTACCGCCTCTTCGAGCTGCCGGAGCGCGTCAACGAGTCGCCCATGCCCGAGGTCACGATCGTCGACATGCGGCGGGAGTTCCTCTCGGGCAACAACGGCATCCTCAGCGCGGCGCTCTACGCGGAGCTGGAGCGCTGCCTTCAGGCGAACGAGCAGGCGATCCTCTTCATCAACCGCCGGGGGTATTCGACCTTCGTTTCCTGCCGCGGCTGCGGCTACGTGATGAAGTGCCCGGACTGCGACGTTTCCATGACCTACCACAAGGTCGAAAACGCCATGAAGTGCCATTACTGCGCGCGCGCGGCGCGCATACCGGGCGTTTGCCCCAAGTGCGGCAAGCCTTACCTCAAATACTTCGGCGTGGGCACGCAGCAGGTCGAGGAGCAGCTTCTAAAGAGCTTCCCCGGCGCGCGGGCGCTGCGCATGGACCTCGACACCACGCGCGGCAAAAACGCGCATTACGAGATCTTTACAAGCTTTTCGAAGGGCGACGCGCAGGTGCTCATCGGCACGCAGATGATCGCTAAAGGTCTCGACATCCCCAACGTCACCCTCGTGGGCGTGATCGCCGCGGACTCGACCCTGCATATCCCCGATTACAGGAGCTCCGAGCGCACCTTTCAGCTCGTCACGCAGGTGGCGGGCCGCGCGGGCCGCGCGGATAAGCCCGGCAAGGTGGTCATCCAGAGCTACACGCCCGAGCACCCTGTGATCGAGTACGCCGCGCGCCACGACTACAAGGGTTTTTACGAATATGAAATCGCCGTGCGCCGCGCGGCGCTCTTTCCGCCGTTTTCGCTCTTCGCCCGCATCCTCTTCACGGGGGAGGATGAGGACGCGCTCTACCGCATGAGCGAGACGTTCGCCGAGGGATTGCGCGAGGCGGTGCGCGCTGCGCTCGTGTCCGACGGCGCGGACCCGCGCGAGCTCGTCTTCCTCCTCGCGTCCCCCGCGCCCGTGCGGCGCAAGCTCGGGCTTTACCGCTATCAGGTTCTCCTGAAGCTCGCGCGCACGAAGCACACGGCGGCGGCGCTGCGCGCGGTTTACGGCTACTACGACGCGCACAGGCCGAACGAGGCCTGCGGCGTGGAAATCAACCCCGCGGACATGTTCTGAAGCTTGCTATGCCGCGCCGATTGGCGCTATAATAATAGTTCGATGAAATACCCGGAGGAATACGATGGCGAAAAGAAGGATATTTACAGACAACGCCGACTGCCTGTACGTCAAATGCAGGCCGGTTAAGAATTTCGACAAGCGCCTTGCGACGCTTCTCGACGATCTGGCGGAAACCATGTACCAGGCGGAGGGCGCGGGCCTCGCGGCGCCCCAGGTGGGGATCCTTCGCCGCGTGGCCGTGATCGATTGCGGGGAGGGCATCGTGGAGCTGGTGAACCCGGAGATCCTCGAAACGTCGGGCGAGCAGGGCTGCTTCGAAGGCTGCCTCTCCTTCCCCGGGGAGCGCGGTTACGTCGTGCGCCCGGATTATGTAAAGGTAAAAGCGCTCGACCGCAACGGGGAGGAGCGCGAATACGAGGCGCGGGGGCTTTTCGCCCGCGCGGTGCTGCACGAGTGCGACCATCTCGACGGGCTCATCTACAAGCGCCTCATCACCGACCCGCCCGAGGGCTACGAGGATGAAGTCGCGGAGGAGGAAGAATGAGGATCGCTTTGCTCGCGACGCCGGATTTCGCTTTGCCCACGCTCGATATGCTTTTTCGCGCGGGGCATGAGCTGCGCGTATTCACGCAGCCGGACAAGCCCGCGGGCAGGCAGGGGGAGCTGACGCCGCCCGCCGTCAAGGTCGCGGCCGGGAAATACGGCATCCCCGTGCGCCAGTTTGAGAAGATCCGTTCGCCGGAGGGCGTCGCGGCGCTAAAAGAGTTCGCTCCGGAATTGATGGTGACGGCGGCCTTCGGGCAGCTCCTGAGCCGAGAGAACCTCGATATCCCAAAGCACGGCTGCATCAACGTCCACGCGAGCCTGCTGCCCAAATACCGGGGCGCGGCGCCCATCCAGTGGGCGATCATCAACGGGGAGCGCGTCACGGGCGTCACGACCATGCAGACGGAGCTCGGCCTCGACACGGGGGATATCCTTTTAATGCGCGAGGTTGAGATCGGCCCGGACGAGACGGCGGGGGAGCTGTTCGCCCGCCTGTCCGCGCTCGGCGCGGAGGTTTTGAAGGAAACGATCGAACGCTTGCAGAATGGCGCCCTCACGCGGACGAAGCAGGACGACGCGCTCGCGACCAAGTGCGGGATGATCAAAAAAGAGCACGGGCACATCGACTTTTCCGCGGGCAGGCAGAGGGTGCACGACCTCGTGCGCGGCATGAACCCGTGGCCCTGCGCCTACGCCATGCTGGACGGCGAGCCCGTGAAGATCTGGAAGACGAAATGGACGGACGAGCCCTCCGCGGGCGAACCGGGCAAATGCGTCCTCGCCGACGCGAAGCGGGGCCTGTTCGTGGACGCGGGGGACGGGCTTTTGGAAATCCTCGAAATCCAGTTCCCCGGCGCCAAGCGCATGGACGCGAAGACCGCGCTGCTCGGCCGCCCCCTTCTGGGGAAAACGTTCCGATGAGCGTGCGAAGGCGCGCGCTCGAGGCGCTCAGGGATGTTACGGAAAAGGGCGCTTACGCGAACCTCAGGCTGAAAGAGGCGCAGGCGGGGCTCGACGCGCGGAACGCCGCGTGGGTCGCCGCCGCCGTCTACACCGCGCTCGACCACCTGGCGTACATCGACCTCGCGATCCGGGCGCACGCGAAAGGCAAGCCCGACAAGGCGATCCTCGCCGTGCTGCGCCTGGGCATCGCGCAGGCGGAATTCATGGAGACCCCCAAGAGCGCCGCGTGCGACGAGAGCGTGAAGCTCGCGCGGGAAATCGGCAAGGGCGCGCTTTCGGGCTACGTCAACGCCGTGATGCGCGCCGTCTGCAAGGAAGGGATGCCGCCGCTGCCGGAGGATCCGCGCGAGAGGCTGACGATCGAGTTCGGGTATCCGCGCTTTCTCGTGGACGAGTATATGGACGAATACGGCGAGGCGTTCGCGCGGGAGCTGCTATCGGCGAAGTCCTTCGGCTTCACCGTCCGCGCGCAACATCCCTATACGGCGGCGGAGCTCGCGCGGCATCTGGAAGAGAAGGGCCAGCGCTTTGTGCGCGGCGGATACGACCCAGAGGCGTTCCTCCTCGAAAAGGGCTTCGACGTGAACGCGGAGCCGCTCTTCCTCGGGGGGAAGCTCGCCGTGCAGGGCGAGGGGGCCATGCTCGCCTGCCGCGCCGTGGTGCCGGAGCCTATGATGAGAATCCTCGACTGCTGCGCGGCGCCCGGCGGCAAGAGCGCGTACCTGTCGTCCCTTATGCGAAACGATTGCGCCATCGAGGCGTGGGAAATCCACCCGCACCGCGCGGAGCTGACGCGAAAAACGCTCTCGCGCCTCAACGCCCCGAACGTCGAGGTGCTGGAGAAGGACGCGACCGTATTCGACGAAACCCGTGCGTCTGCGTTCGACGCCGTTTTGATCGACGCGCCGTGCTCCGGCTTCGGCGTCACGGGGAAGCCCGATATCCGCTACGCGAAGACCGACGGGGCCGTGAACGGGCTCGCCGAAACGCAAAGGAAGCTGCTCGATGCCTGCGCCTGCTATGTCAGGCCTGGCGGAAGGCTCGTTTACGCGACCTGCACGGTTTCAAAGCGGGAGAATTCCATTCAGACGGAGCGTTTTCTAAAAGAACACGCGGAGTTTTCGCCCGATTTTTCCTGGCTGCCCGCGGCGCTCGCGTCCCGCGCCGGAACCTCCGGGATACAGCTTTTCCCCAACCTCGACGGCACGGAGGGCTTTTACATCGCGGCGTTCCAAAGAAGGGAGGGCTGAAATGGCGGGATTGATGTCCATGGATATCGCCTCCCTCGAAAAGCTCATGAAGGAGCTCAATGAGCCGCGCTTTCGCGCGAAGCAGATCTTTTCCTGGCTCGCGCGGGGCGTCAGGCCCGAGGAGATGACGAACCTTCCCAAGCCGCTTCGCGCGAAGCTGACGGAGCTGCCTTTCGGCGGCGCGAAAATCCATGAGAGGCGCGTGAGCGCGAAGGACGGCACGATCAAATACCTTTATGAACTCGAGGACGGAAACCTTGTCGAAGGCGTGCTGATGCGGTATCATTACGGTAACACGCTGTGCATTTCGACGCAGGTGGGCTGCAAAATGGGCTGCGCGTTCTGCGCCTCCACCCTTGGCGGCTGCGTCAGGAACCTCGAGCCGGGGGAGATGCTCTCCTTCGTCGCCTGCGCGGAGGCCGACGTCCCGGCTAAGGAGGGGCACGAGCGCTCCGTCACCAACGTGGTGCTCATGGGCAGCGGGGAGCCGCTGGACAATTACGACAACACGCTCGCGTTCCTCAGGCTCGCGTGCTCGCCCGAGGGGATGAACATCAGCCCGAGGAACATCTCGCTTTCGACCTGCGGCCTCGTCGACAAGATGGAGCGCCTCGCCGCAGAAGCGCCTCACGTGACGCTCAGCGTATCGCTCCACGCGCCCAACGACGAAATCCGAAACGCGCTCATGCCCGTCAACAAGGTTTACGGCATGCGGCGCGTGCTGGACGCCGCGCGGTCGTACGCGGAGGAAACCGGGCGGCGCGTCATTTTTGAATACGCGCTCGTTGAAAACGTGAACGCAGGGGAGAGGCACGCGGCGGAGCTTGCGGCGAAACTCCGCGGCATGAACTGCCACGTCAACCTCATCCCGCTCAACCCCGTGAAGGAAAGGGCGCTCGCGAGCGTCGCGCGGGAGGATGCGAGGCGCTTCGCAGCGTGGCTCACGGAGAGGGGAATCTCCGCGACCGTGCGGCGCGAGATGGGGACCGACATCGAGGGCGCCTGCGGCCAGTTGAGGAGGCGCGCACTGGACTTAGGAGCGGAGGGATCCGAATGAGGTATGCCTCGAAAAGCGTGACGGGCGTGCGCTCGCAGAATCAGGATGCCGTGTTCGTGCCGCGCGGGGGAGAGATTTCCCTCGCCGTGGTGGCCGACGGCATGGGCGGCCACAGCGCGGGCGACGTGGCGAGCAGGATCGCCGTCAGCACGGTCGTCGGCGAACTGAAAAAGGGCGGCACGGGCAGCGCGTCCTCGCTCATCAGCGGCGCCATGGCGGCGGCGAACGCCGCGGTTTTCGAGATGGCCGCGTCCGACCCGCAGCTTCGCGGCATGGGTACGACCATGGTGCTTGCGCTCCTGTTCAACACGCGCTATGTCGCGGCGAACGTCGGCGACAGCAGGCTGTATCACATCAGGGGCGAGAGCATCGAGCAGATCACGCGCGACCATTCGTATGTGGCGGAGCTCGTGTCGCTCGGCTATATCACCCGGCAGGAAGCGGCGCGCCACCCGAGGCGCAACCTCATCACGCGCGCCATCGGCACGCGGGAGAACGAGCGCGTCGACCTGTTCGAGCGCGAGTGGAACAGGGGGGACAGGCTCGTGCTCTGCACGGACGGCCTCTACTGCGAATTGGAGGACGAAGACATCCTGCGCACCATACTCACAAGCGACGACATGCAGCAGGCGTGCGACGATCTCGTCGACTGCGCGCTCTACTCGGGCTCGCGCGACAACGTGAGCATCGTGATCGTCAGCAACGAGGAGGCGAAGCCATGATCGGAAAGATCGTCTCCGGCAGATATCTTGTGGAGTCCCTCGTGGGTTCCGGCGGCATGGCCAACGTCTATAAGGCTTACGACCGGACGGAACAGAGGACCATCGCGCTCAAGGTGCTCCGCGACGAGCACAGGGACGACATGGAGTTCATCCGCCGCTTCGAGCGCGAGGCCAAGGCCGTGCTAACGCTCAGCCATGAGAACATCGTGCGCTCCTACGACGTGGGCGAGGACGAGGGCTTGAGCTACATCGTGCTCGAATACGTTGAGGGCAGCACGCTCAAGGATATCATCAGGAGCGACGGGCAGCTTTCGCCGAAAATCGCCGTCAACATCACCTGCCAGGTGCTCGACGCGCTCTCCCACGCGCACGAGTGCGGCATCATCCACAGGGACGTTAAGCCGCAGAACGTCATCATCACCGCCAGGGGCAAGGCGAAGCTGACGGACTTCGGCATCGCGCGGGACGCCTCCACCACCACGCGCACCTTCGCGGGGCAGAACGTTGTGGGCAGCGTGCACTATATTTCGCCCGAGCAGGCGCGCGGAGAAAACGTCACCGCCGCCTCGGACATCTACTCCTGCGCGATCATGCTCTATGAGATGCTCACGGGAGAGGTGCCCTTCGGCGGGGACAATTCCGTCGCCATCGCGTTGAAACACCTGCAGGAGGACATCATCCCCCCGCGCGAGATCAACGCGCGCATCCCGCGCGCGCTCGAGGACGTCGTCGTCAAGGCCGCCTCGAAGAACCCGCGCATGCGTTACGCGACGGCGCGGCAGATGAAGGCGGACCTCTTGCGCGCGCTGCGCGAGCCCAACGGAAAATTCGCGCGCCCGCAGACCGGCGAGGGCGGCGCCCCGAAGAAAAAGACGCATTCGGGCATCATCAACATCGCCATCATGCTCACGATCACGCTCGGCCTCTTCGCGGCCATGTTCTTCATCGCGCGCGCCATACGCGACGAGGGCGAGGGGAAGGGCTCCGAATACATCATACCGACCCTCACCGGCAAAACGCTCGACAAGGCCGAGGAACTGGCCAAGCTTCGCGGCTTCACGCTCTCCGTCGACGAGGAGAGGCCCTACAGCAGCGACTACGAGGAGGGCGTCGTCATGGAGCAGACGCCCCTCGCCGGCACGCACGCGAAGGCGGGGGACGCGATACGGGTCGTCGTCAGCGGCGGCAGCGACTATGTCGAGGTGCCCGAGTTGACCGGCTCCACCGTGCAGGACGCGCTCGCCGCCGTCACGGACCTCGACCTCGTGCTCGGCACGCCGGTGTACGTCGTGAGCGACTTGCCCGAGGGGCAGATCATCAAGCAGGAGCCGAACGCCGGCATAGAGACCTTCCGCGGCGACACGATCGACGTCTGGGTGAGCGGAAGCCCCGGCGCGAGCGAGGAAATGCCCTCCGTGGCCGGCATGCAGCTCGAGGTCGTGCTCGCGATGCTCGGCGAGGAAGGCTTTAAAAACATACTCATCCATCCCGTACTGCCCGAGACGCTCGCTCCGGAGGAGCAGGTGATCCGGCAGAGCCCGTCCGGAGGCATCAGCGTTTCGACCGATGCGAGGATCGAGCTTTGGGTCTGCCGCACGGACCTCGGTCCCTACGGCGCGGACATCGCCTTCAACGTGGACATCGCCTCCGCGCAGAGCAGCGTGCTCGTCAGCGCCGTCACGGCCGAGGGGATAGAGATCGCCATCTATGAAACCACGCTCGCCGCGGGCAGCCAGCAGGCCATCTCCTTCACGGGGTACCTGCGCGCCAAGGGCGAGTACGAGTGCAGGCTGTATGTGGACGGCGTACAGCTCAAGAGCTGCATGGCCACGTTTTCGATCAAGTGACGGAGGAGATCGTTTGGAAGGATTGATCCTCAAAGGCGTCGGGGGCTTCTATACCGTGCTGGACGCGAATGGGAATACGTTCGTATGCCATGCGCGCGGAAAGCTCAGGCTGGACGGCACGGCGCCCGTGGCGGGGGATCGGGTGGAGTTTACCTATGCGGGAAAGGAAAACGAAAACCGCATCCTTTCGATTCTGCCGCGCAAAAACTTCCTCGCGCGGCCCGCGGTCGCCAACCTCGACAAGCTGATCGTCGTCGTCGCGCTCTCCTCGCCGAAGCCCGACCTGCTCTTGGTCGATAAGCTCCTTTTGCAGTGCGAGCTGAAGGGGATCATCCCGGTGCTCGTCCTCAACAAGTGCGACGCCGCGGACGCGGAAATCGCCGCCTCCATCCGGCGGCAGTACGAAAGCTGCGGCTACGCCCTCATCACGGCCTCCGCGCTCACGGGCGACGGGCTCGAAGAGGTGCGAACGGAAATTTCCGGCAACATCTGCTGCTTTGCGGGGCAGTCGGCCGTGGGCAAGTCCTCGCTCCTCAACGCCATCGTGCCGGAGCTCGCGCTCGAGGTGGGCGATCTCTCGAGGATCGAGCGCGGGCGGCACACGACGCGCCTGGCACAGCTCTTTTCTGCATGCGGGGGGGCCGTGGTCGACACGCCGGGCTTCAGCCTGCTCGACGCGGAGGAGATCGAGCCCGTCGAACTGTGGAAGCATTATCCCGAGATGCGCGCATACGGCGGGATTTGCCGTTTCCCCGCGTGCATGCACATGAGCGAACCTGGCTGCGCCGTAAAGCCGCTCATAGGCCGCGGCGGGATGAGCGGCGAGAGGTACGAGCGCTATAAAACCCTCGCGCAAGAACTAACGGAAAAGAGGAAGCATAAATATGATTAAGATCGCGCCTTCGATGCTTTCGGCGGATTTCACGCAGATGGGCAGGGATGTCGCGCGCCTTGAGGAATGGGGCGCGGACGCCGTCCATCTCGACGTGATGGACGGCAGCTTCGTGCCCACCATCACCTTCGGCCCCGCGATGTGCGCGGCCATTCGAAAGCGCACCTCGCTCCCGCTCGACGTGCATATCATGGTGGAACATCCGGAAACCTATATCGAGCAGTTCGCCAAAGCGGGCGCGGACTATCTGGTGTTTCACGCCGAGGCGGACGCGCACGCGCACAGGACGCTCCAGAGGATCCGCGAGGCGGGCATGAAGGCGGGCATTGCGCTCAACCCCGGGACCCCCGTGACGGCGGTCGAGTGCCTCGTCGGGCTGTGCGATCTCGTGCTCGTGATGAGCGTGAACCCCGGCGCGGCCGGGCAGAAGTTCATCCCCGAGGTGCTGCCGAAGCTCAATTGGCTTCGCGAGCAAAAAAACGCGAGAAACCTCGATTATGAAATCGAGATCGACGGCGGCATCAACCCGGATACGGCGAAGCGCGCCGTCGCCGCGGGCGCGACGATGCTCGTCGCCGGAAGCGCGGTTTTCGGCGCGGACGACCCCGCGGCGGCGATACGCGCCATGCGGCGCGCGTAAGTTTTTTCGCCCTGAAAACCTCGATAAACGCGGGTTTCGACGCCGCTTTGACGACTTTGGATGCAAATTGGTGTTGCATCGGAGTCAAAAATATGTATAATAGTATTTGCTCAATGAACGGGGTTATAGCTCAGCTGGTCAGAGCGCTACGTTGACATCGTAGAGGTCGTTGGTTCGATCCCAACTAATCCCACCAGTAATCCTGTGGTGTGCGTAAGCTCTCCTTATAAACCCACAGAGTAACGTAGGGAGCGTGAGTTGCACGGGCGGATGCCACCCGCACGCCGGGTAGGCAGAAGCCGGCACAGCGCACCCACCTGCCGGGAGGCGGGCGTTATACGGAGGGCTACGGCATCCTGGGATTATCAATTTTTGAGCGGTGCGGAATTGTGTAATGGTAGCACCTACGACTCTGACTCGTATTGTCTAGGTTCGAATCCTAGTTCCGCAGCCAACAAAAACGCCCTGATCGGGGCTTTTTTGTTATTCCAAACCCCGCGCCGCGGTTGTGCGGCATCACTTTCGGCGACCTTTTGGCAGCGCCGGGCGCGCGAGAGCCGGTTCCCCGATCGATCGCACATCATTTGCCATTTCCTATTAAATCCTGTATATTATGATTTGTTTGCCGGGATCGGGGCGGCGTGCCGCATAGGATAGTTTATAAAGCCAGAATAAAGAAAGCGGAGGCGGAGCATGGACGCGATTCCGTATCGGGAGCTGTTCGCGGGACATATCGACATGAACTTAAGGACGGCGGCGCGCGTGCTCAAGGCGTATCCCGCCTCCTCTGCCGCCTTCGCGCGGCTCGCAAAGGGGTTGAAGGAGGCGGAGAACCGCCGCAAAAAATCCGCGGGCAGGGGGATCGAGGTCCCGCCGCTCATGATCGTCAGCACGACCGAGGCGTGCAACCTCTCCTGCGCGGGCTGTTACGCCTGCGCGCGGCAGAGGACGCCGAACGGCGAGTTATCGGACGAACGGACCGCGCAGATTTTGGATGAGGCGTCCGCTCTGGGCGTATGCATCGTAATGCTGGCGGGCGGAGAGCCGCTGCTCTCCCACGGCTGGCTCGAGGCGATGGGCGGGCACGAGGACATGCTTGGGATCGTGTTCACCAACGGCACGCTGTTCGACGCGCGCCGCGCGGCGTGGTTCGGCGGGCACAGGCACATGCTGCCCGTCTTTAGCATCGAGGGCGGCGAGGCGGAGACGGACGCGCGCCGGGGCGAGGGCGTTTTCGCCAAGGTCGGCGAGGCCATGCGGACGCTTCGGGAAATGAAGATCCCCTTCGGCGTATCCGTCACCGTCACGAGCGGGAACCTCGGCGGCATTCTCGACGACGCGTTTGTCGACGAATTCATGGAAAAAGGCTGTAGGCTGTTTATATTTGTGGAATATGTCCCGGCCGATCCGGGCAGCGAGCCCCTGGCGCTCTCGGGCCATGAGAAAAAGCGTTTGGGCGCATTCGCGACCGCGTGCGCCAAGAAGCACCCGGCGCTGTTCATCCCATTCCCCGGGGATGAGGAGGAATACGGCGGATGCCTCGCCGCGGGCCGCGGGTTCGTTCACGTGAGCGCCTGCGGCGACCTGGAGCCCTGCCCGTTCGCGCCCTTTTCGGACATGAGCCTGAAGGATGTTCCGCTCAGGGACGCGCTCGCCTCCGGCTTCTTAAAAAAGGTCCGTGAGAACCACCATCTGCTCAAGGAGGGCGGGGGCGGCTGCGCGCTCTGGCGCAACCGGGAATGGCTTGCGGAGCTCGCGCGGGAGGAAGGCTGACATGCGCGTGGACCCTTCCATGATCCATCCGGAGCTTCGGAAGGCAGGCGCTTTCATCAAGGCGTTTCTGCCCGCTTTCACGGAAAGGCATTTCCGTATTTCCAACGCCATGCTGAAGGCCGTGAAGGGAAAATGCCTGAGCGGCGGACTCCGCTACGAGCAGAAATATGTCCCCCGCGCGGACGGAGGCGCGCTTCGCCTGTGCGTCTATGCCCCCCTGGAACCCAGGAGGGGCGTTCCAGGGCTTTTGTGGATCCACGGCGGCGGCTACGCGATGGGCGCGCCGGAACAGGACGAGCTCTTTATCCGGCGCTTCATCGAGGCGAGCGGCTGCGTCGTCGTGTCTCCCGACTACAGGATGTCTCTCGAGGCGCCCTATCCCGCCGCGCTCGAGGACTGCTATGCCGCGCTGCTGTGGCTTCAAGAGCACGGCGGAAATTACGGCGCGCGGGACGATCAGATCATGGTCGGCGGGGAAAGCGCGGGCGGCGGCCTCGCCGCGGCGCTCACCCTCTGCGCGCGCGACAGGGGCGAGGTGGCGATCGCCTTCCAGATGCCGCTCTACCCCATGCTGGACGACCGGATGGACACTCCTTCCGCCGTCGGCAACGACGCGCCGGGCTGGAACACCAGATCGAGCGACGTCGGCTGGAGGCTGTATCTCGGCGAGCTGTTCGGCAAAGAGGACGTCCCCGTGTACGCCGCCCCGGCGCGGGCGAGGGACCTCGGCGGCCTGCCGCCCGCGTGCACGTTCGTCGGGAGCATCGAACCGTTTCGGGACGAGACGGTGGCCTATTTCGAAAGGCTGCGCGAAAGCGGCGTCCCCGCGCATTGCAGGGTGTTCGGTGGCTGTTTCCACGCCTTCGACGTTCTGTGCCCCGGGACGGGCCCCGCGGAGGAGGCGACCGCGTTCCTGATGGAGAGCTTCCGCTACGCCGCCGCGCATTATTTCGCCGCCCAGCCGCGCGGGGACAGCCGCTGAAGCCGAAGAGCGGCGGGAAAGGCGCCGCGCCACTTTCGCCATTGCGCCTTTGCCTTTCGGGCGTTACAATGTAATCACATCCATATTAAGGAAGATTGCATATGGCCGATGAAAAGCCGTTGATCCGCCGGACGGCATGCTTCGGCGCACTCGCGCCATAGGCGGCGCGCCCGGGGCATTTCAAAAGCTCCTTCGCGAAAAGCGCACAGCAGTCAAGGAAAGGGAGGCCTGCCGCACATGAACGAGACCATGCCCAGGCTGAAGCTCAAGGAAAAGCTTGGCTTCGGCGCGTTTTCCCTCGGCTCCAACATCGTCTTTCAGTTCAAGAACATCTATTACCTGTTCTTTCTGACGAACGTGCTCAAGGTGGATGTCCTCGTCGCGGGTACAATCCTCGCGCTCGGCACCGTGTGGGACGCGATCAACGACCCGCTCGTGGGCTTTTACGCGGTGAACCACCGCTTCCGCAACGGGGAGGCCGTGCGGCCTTTCGCGCTCTGGTACGCGCTCCCGTGGGCGGTCACGGTCGTGCTGCTCTTCACGAACTTCCGCGCGCCCGACACCGCCACGGTGATCCTCGCCGCGATCATCTACTTCGTTTTCGAGCTGTTCAACACGACCGTTGCCATCCCCTACAACACCATGGGCTGCCTTGCCACCAACCTCGATGCGGACAGGCGCTCCATCAACGTCTTCAGGAATCTCGGCGGCTGCTTCGGCATGGCCGTCGGCGCCGTGTCGTGCTTCCCGCTGCTCAAGCTCTTCGGCGCGCTCGACGAGAAGGGCAACCTCTTTAGCGTCGAAACCTCGAGCCGCGGCTTCTTCCTTGTCGCCTGCATCATGGGCGCGGTGTGCGTGTTCGGCTGCCTCACCCACTTCTTCACCACGAGAGAGCGCGTGAAACCGCAGCGGGAGGAGGCGCGCGTTTCCATCTGGAAGTCCTTCAAGATGCTCTATGCATACAAGCCCTTCGTGATCAACACGCTCTATATCATCTGCTACGGCATCAGCGTACTGCTCGTGATGACCTGCCTCAATTACTATTGCACCTATGTCATCGGCTCGAGCGCTGCGGCGACCGCCATTCAGGCGGCCTATCTCGTAAGCGCGGTGATCGTCTCCTTCCTCGTCAGCCCCATCGACAAAAAGCTCGGACGGAAAAAGACCATGCTCCTGGGCGGCGCGTTCTTCGTGCTGGGAAAACTCTGGTTTATCCTCGACCCGTTCTCCATGGGTGCCATCTATACGAGCGCCGTCACCACGGGCGTCGCTGTGACGATCACCTTCGTCATGTTCAACACCAACCGCAACAACCTCTCCGACCTCATCGAGTGGCGCGCGGGGCGCAGGCTGGACGGCATGATCGGCACGGCGGACAATCTCGCCTCCAAGCTGGGCGAGGCCGCGGCGACGCAGCTCATCGCCGTCGCCCTTTCGCGCTCCGGGTTCGACGCGGACTTCGCCGCACAGCCGGAATCGGCGATCCGCTGCATCAACGCGCTGCTCGGCTGGGCGCCCGCCGCGGTCGGCCTCATTCTGATGCTCGTCGTGCTCTCCCTGGACATCGACCGCGAGATGGGCGCGATGGCGAAATCGCGGGCGACGGAGCAGGGCGCGAACCCTTAAATTCTCTCGCCCGACGATAGAATGCCGATTAACCGTAAATCGATTTATGATTCGTTGCCGACGCATATGGGAATATAAATCCTGCACGCGTCGTCGTAGCCGATGTGAACCAAATCAGGATATTCCTCAAGGTCGCCGGGGATTTGGTCGTTGAGCAGATAGCCCGAATCCGGAAGCCACGATTGATACGCGTAGCCGTCCGGGCCCCCGACGGTCCCGCGCTGTTGTTCAACGAACACGGCGAAGAGGCTCTCGGGCAGGCGCTTCCCGATAAAACCCTCGGGCAGGGGCGCGTCCGGCGCGGCCTCGACGCCCGTAAAAAAGCATGTCGCGGGCTCCGCGTCGGAGGCTCCGTCCTCGAATTTCGGGTACCACATGTTGACGATATGCGGAGGGGGCAGAAGCGCGGGGATCTCGCCGACGCGCATCAGAAGCGCATCCGTCAGCGCGGCCAACTGCGACGAGAAGTCGGAGTTGAGGTCGATCTCGCATTCCAGCCCGATGAGGTTGAACTGCTTTTTGACGATTTGCGGCTGCATGATGACGATACCTTCCTTTTGAGGCTGAATGATGTTCGCGCGGCGATAGAGGGGGATTGCGACGGGGTTTCTCCGGTATTCGCCGGGGGTAACTTCAAACATCGCCTTGAACGCGCGGATGAAGCCCTCCTGTGACTCGAACTGGTAACCCAGTGCGACGTCGATCATGCCGACGCTGCCTTGGGCGCCCAGCAGTTCCGCGGCTTCCGAAAGCCTGCGCCGGCGGATGTACTGCCCGGGCGTGCATCCTGCGAAGACGGGGAATATGCGGTAGAGGTGGGGGAGGGAGAGCCCCGCGCTCGCGGCGATTTCCTCGAGGGCGATATCGCGGGTCAGATTCCGTTCCATGAAGTCTATGGCCGCGGCCATCATCGCGTAATAGTCCATATGAATACCTCCCGTGCATGTGAGTATAGCATGCGCCGGAGGCTTTTTCCTGACGATTCTTCTCATTTTTGCGCATGCTTTGGCATTCAAGTCATCCAACAAGAAAGCCGGGAGAACCCCCGGCTTCAAGTCCAGCGATAGCCGCCCGGCGATAACCGCCGTCAGCTTGCCTCTTGGCCTATGGAGTTCGCGACCAGCGCCTCATACTGTTCCTGAGTCAGTTCGCAATGGTAGAACAGCGCGAAGTAGTTCGCGATCTCCTCATACAGGTCGTAGGAGGCCGCCTCGGGATAGAGCAGCTTCGCCATCCACAGTATGCCAAGATACCTCTGCACCGAGGGCGGGAAGCCCAGCCAGTTGTAGGGACCGAAGGGGACTTCGTAGTACGTGCCGTTTTTGACGGCGTTGACGCTCTGCCACGCGTCGTCCGAGCCGACAGAGGCGTAGGCGCTCCCGGGCGAGAAGAGGATGACGTCCGGGTTCCACGCGAGGATCTGCTCCATGTCCGCCTCGTTGCCCGTGCCCTTGGAGGAGGGCTCGGCGACCTCGGCGAGGTTGTTGCAAAGAAGGTCGATGACTTCCGCGTGATACGAGCCCTTGGCGATCACGTTGTGGCCTTCCGCGCCGGTGATGTAGAGGAGGTTCGCCTTCTCGACGGATTCGGCGATGGCGCGCGTATCCTCATATACCCGCTCGCAGTAGGCGGCGAGCGCCTCCGCCTGTTCCGGAAGGCCGAGGAGGTCGCCCAGCATGCGGTAGGCGTCGCCCATGGTCTCGAGGGAAGCCGCGATGTGGACGAACGGGATCCCCGTCTGCTCCGAGAGCGCATCCATGTCCTCGACGATGCCGCCCTTCGCCTCGCCCACGTCGATGACGACCTCGGCGCCGGAGGCGAGCAGCGTTTCGAGGTTCAGTTCGCCCTTGCCGCCGTAGAGCTGGCCGAGCACGGGCAGGGAGTAATACTTCTCATCGAAGAATTGCGCCGCGGTCTCATCCCATTCGGAAGCGATGCCCACCAGCATGTCGGGCGCGAGCGCGAAGAGCGTGATCTGCGCCAGCGGGCCGGAAACGGCGATGCTTTTGATGTTCGCGGGGACCTCCACCGCGCGGCCAGCGGAATCGGTAAAGATACGCGTGGCGTCGGGCTCTGCGGTCGGCTCAGGCGTCGGCTGCGCCGCGGTGGGCGCGGGCGTCGTTGCGGCGGGCGTCGTGCCCTCCGGATTTTCCGTCCCGCAGCCCATGAAGCTCATCGCGAGGATAACCGCCAGCAGCAATGCAAGAATCCTTTTCATACTAATCGCTCCTTTATCTTTTATTTCTGATTTCAGCCCTTCATCAGGGGGAGTATCAGCTTCTGGCCCTCATGCTCCACGAAGCGCGCGTTCACGCCGTACAGCTTATGGATGAGCGCTTCCGTCAGCGTCGCCTCGGGCGCGCCGTCCGCTTCCACGCGGCCGTCCCCGAGCGCCAGAATGCGGTCGGAATATAGAAGCGCGTGCTGCGGGTTGTGGGTGGAGAGCAATATGGCGTATCCCTGCCGGGCAAGCTCCCGCACCTGCTCGAGCACGCGGAACTGGTTGCCGTAGTCGAGGTTGGCGGTGGGTTCGTCCATGACGAGGGTATCCGCCTGCTGGGCGATGGCGCGGGCGACCAGCACGAGCTGCTGCTCGCCGCCGCTGAGCTGTGAAAATCCGCGCTCGGAAAGGGCCTCGATGCCGAGCCTTTGGAGCGCCGCTTCCGCGCGTTCCCTCTGCTTTTTCCCGGGGGAGGCGGTTGCGGAAAGCTCGTGCGTCGTGCCCATGAGGACCATGTCCCGTACGGAGTAGTTGAACGTGGGGGCGTGGTTCTGCGGGATATAGGCCACGCGGTGGGCGATCTCGCGGGGAGACAGGCGGCCGATCTCCGCGTCCCCGACCAGTATCCTCCCGCGATAGCCGCCAAGCAGGCCCAGTATGCACCGGAACAGCGTGCTTTTGCCCGCGCCGTTCGGCCCCAGGACGAAGAGCAGCTCGCCCGTATCGGCCGCGAAGCTCACGTCCCGCAGCACCGCGCGGGCGCCGTATCCGAAGTGGAGATGCTCGACGCGAAGCTTCATAGCGCGTTCTCCCTTCGCATCATCAGATAGAGAAAGAAGGGCGCGCCGATGAAGGCCGTGAGGATGCCGATTGGGATTTCCGTCGCAAGGAGGTTGCGCGACACGTTGTCCACAAAGAGCATGAACGACGCGCCGAGAAGCATGCTCGCGGGCATGAGGCGGCGGTAGTCGTTGCCGAGCAGCATGCGGCACAGGTGCGGCACCACGAGTCCCACCCAGCCGATCATGCCGCTGACCGAGACGCTTGCCGCGGTGACGAGCGTGGCGCAGAGCACGACCGCGAGGCGCAGGAGATTGACGTTCACGCCCATGGAACGGGCTTCGTCCTCGCCCATGGTCATGAGGTTGATCCGCCAGCGCAGCAAAAACAGCGGCAACAATCCCAGCGCCATGGGGAGGATGACGTACGATACATCCTTCATCCTCGTGCCGGAAAGGCTGCCCATGAGCCAGTAGGTGATGGCGGGGAGCTGGTTTGCAGGGTCCGCCACCAGCTTGATGTACGAGGTGCCCGCGCTGAACAGGGAGCCCGCCATGATGCCCGCGAGGATCAGGCCGATCGTGCGCCGCCCGGGCGCACGCTGGCCGACCATGTACGCGAGCAGTACGCCCAGCATGCCGGAGGCGAACGCCGCCGCCATGATCATGCGGCTGCTCAGGCTATAGAGGATGGCGAGCGCCGCGCCGAACGCCGCGCCGGAGGACGCGCCCAGTATGTCAGGCGCCGCCATGGGGTTCTGAAACACGCCCTGATAGGCCGCCCCCGCCGCGGACAGGCAGCAGCCGACGAGGCAGGCGAGCAGTATGCGCGGCAGGCGGATGTTCAACACCGCCGTCTCCATCTGGGGCGTCCAGACCTTCTCGATCGGAAAAACGCCGGAGAGCAGGATGCGAACGACCTGCCCCGGCGGCACCCCGTAGCGCCCGATATAGAACGACGCAAAAAACAGGGCGGCAAGAAACGCCGCCAGCACGGCGATCCGCCGCCACGCTTTCTTTTCCGAACCGATCATCTTCAAAGCAGTATGCCCCCGCGTTTGTTCAAGCGTTATCCTTGATTAAGGATAATGCTTTTGTAATTGTACTATCTGCCGCGCGCTTTGTAAAGGGGGGAGGGGCGTTTATCTTGTCACGCTTCGGCGGCCGTGATAAACTGTGAAAAGCCTTCCGGGAGCGCGCATGCTCAGCTTCCCGTCGCAGGCTCTGAAATCTTCGGCAATCCGAAAGGCGGCATCGAATGAACCAGGCGACCGCGCTCATACTCGCGGGCGGCAGAAGCAGCCGCTTCGGGCGGGACAAAACGCTCATTACCGTGGACGGTCGCCCGCTTGCGGCGCGCGCCGCAGGCTTTTGTCGGCCCTTGTTCGACGAGATCCTGATCGCCAGCAACGCGGCGGACAAGTTCCACATCGAGGGCGCGCGGGAAATCAGCGACGTCTTCCCGGATGCGGGGCCGCTCGGCGGCATCCACAGCGGCCTTGCGCACAGCCGCAACGACGCCGTGTTCGTCTTGGCCTGCGACATGCCGCATTTCAGCGCCGCGCTCTGCCAAAGGCTCCTCGACGGTTCCGCCGGGTACGACGTTTTCATCCCGTCCATAGAGGGGGAAATCGAACCTCTGTTCGGCGTCTACCGGCGCGCGGCGCTCCCCGCGATCGAATCCATGCTGCAAAGCCGTCAATACAGGGTGCGAAGCCTTTTTTCCATAGTAAAAACGGGCTTCCTCCCCATCGAACTCGCACCGGGGGAGGAAAACCCGTTCTTCAACATCAATTACGCCGCCGATTACGAGCGGCTCCTCGACTCAAACAGAAAAGATTAATCCGCGCGCCGTACGTCCGCGAGGTTCGTGTGCTGCGGGTTCGCCCGCGCGAGCGGCGTCGCCTTGTCGGACATGGTCAGCACGTTGATGCAGCCGCCCTCGTCCGCGCCGTCGGCCTTCGGCGCGTACCACGCGCCTTCGTGGATGGCGACGACGCCCTTCATGATGCGCTCCGTGACCTTGGCGCGGATGCGCACCACGCCGCGGTCGTTGAACACTTCCACGAGCGCGCCGTCTTCAATGCCGCGCTTCGCGGCATCCGCGGGGTGTATCCACACGGAGGTGGGGTCGAGTTCCTTGAGCAGCACGTTGCGCTCGTGGATGGAATGGCAGCGGCGCTTGGAGTGGAAGCCGATGAGCTGCAGGGGATACCGCGCGCGCAATGGGTCCGCCGGGCCCTCGTCGCAGGGCGTGTAGCTGGGGGCGCCGGGCAGCAGACCGCTTTCATGGAGGCGCTTCGAGAAGATTTCGATCTTGCCGGAGGGGGTCGTAAAGGGGACGCCCTCCTCCACGTTTTCCTGGAACGCGACCTCCCCGCCGCCCTCCGGATGCACGTAATAACCCTGTTCGATGAGCGCCTGCAGCTTGGGTATGTAAGGGTATTTCTCGCGCAGCGTCTCATAGCTTTCCTCAACCCATGCGCGAAGGGAAGGCTTGCCCTGGGTGAACGCGTCTTCGAGGCCGAGCTTTTCTGCGACCATTTTGAGCCACTCATACTCGAAGCGGCAGCCGAACAAAGGCTCTATGGCGCGGTTGTTCCATAAGAGGTAATGGTGCGCGCCCCACGGCCCGACCAGATTCTCCATTTCAAAGAACGAGGGCGCGGGCAAAACGATGTCCGCGTATTTTGCGCCCGGCGTCATGAACAGGTCGGAGAGCACGATGAAATCCACGCGCTCCTCATCGCCGATGAGGCGGACGGTGTTGTTGACGTTGGAATGCTGGTTGACGAGCATTCCGCTCGCGATGCTGAAGATGAGCTTGATGGGCGAATCCAGATGGTCGCCGCCCAAGAGGCCGTCCTTTGCGCAAAGCGAACGGTAATCCTCGAGCGCCTGCGTCCACAGGAACGACGGCATCACGACGCTCTGCGGATCCTTGAGCAGCTTGAGGTAGGGGGTGTCGTGCGCCTTGCGGATGGAGCCGCAGCCGCTGCTGCCGCCGGCCTTGCCCACGTTGCCCGTGATGCAGGCGAGCGCCGCGAAGCCGCGGTAGGTCTGCTCGCCGTTGAGCGTGCGCTGGGGGCCGAAGCCTGCGAGGAGACAGGCGGGCTTTGTTGTCGCGAACTCCCGCGCGAGCCTTCGGATGGTATCGGCGGGCACGCCGGTTATGGATTCTCCCCACTCGGCGGTCTTTGCGACGCCGTCCGATTCGCCGAAAAGGTACGCGCGGTAGCACAGGTTCGCGGGCACGCCCTCGGGCATGTGAGCCTCGTCGAAGCCCAGGCAGAAGCGATCCATGAACGCCTGATCCTGCAAGCCCTCGCTCCAGATCACATGGCACATGGCGTCCGTCAGCGCGCCGTCCGTGGAGGGGCGCAGGGGGATCCACTCGTTTGCATAGACGAGCGCGGAATCGCTCCTGCGCGGATCGATGGCCACGATGCGCGTCCCTTGCTCCTTCGCCTGCATCAGGTGCTGATTCAGCGTCGGGCCGAACTGGTTTTCCGCGGGGTTATGCCCCCAGAGCAGTATCAGCTTGCTGTTGAGCACGTCCTCCGGCGCGTTGCCGCACTGGTGGGTGCCGTAGATGTATCCCGTGACGTGCAGCGCGCAGGAGGCGCTGTAATAGTTGTAGAAGGAGAGCTGGCCGCCGTCCAACGCCAGGAGGTTGCGCGTGAAGAGGTCCCCGCGCGCGACGGCGCAGACGCCCGCGCCCGGCAGCACATAGCGCGAGCCGGGGCCCCAGTTTTCCCGCGCGCGGACGATCGCCTCGGCGATGCGCTCCGCGGCCCGTTCCCAGGTGATGCGGCGGAACTTCCCCTCGCCGCGCCTGCCCACGCGCTCCATCGGGTAGCGCAGGCGGTCGCTGGTCAGGAACGTATAGCGGTAGGCGCGCCCGCGGGAGCAGCCCGTGAAGCGGATCTCCTTGCAGTCCGTATTGGGTTCGAGAGAAAGCACGCAGCCCTCCGACACGACGGACTTGAGGTGGCACTTCCCGCCGCAGTCGTTGAAGCTCGCGTGGCCGATTTCATGCTCGCCGTCCTCCGGGAGCGAAGGTTGAAGCGTCCATTTGAAGCTCTCCAGGCGCGCGAGCCACGCCTCGTCGAGCGGAAACGCCGCGGGGGCCTGCAGCGCCGCCTCCTCCATCAGCCCGACGAGCGCGAGGACCTCCGGGTGGGAGGACGCGGCGCGCATGGCGTCCGCGACGGCTTTGGTCGTGTCGAGGGCGTAGAGGGAAATGAACTCCGCCGCCTCCTTCATGCACTCGGCGCCGTTGAGCGCAGAGGCGTAGAGATATTCAAGGAAGCGGTATTGCTCGCCGATGTAGTCCGGCGGATTGCCGTCCATGTTCTCGGGCGTATAGCCCAAGCGCTTGTAGAAGCGCACGACGGAGCGCGTGGTTTCATCCAGCAGCACGCCGCCGTCGCCGCGGCAGGCGGAAGCCCAAAGGGGGATGTTGATCGAAGCGTCCGTCCCCCAGACGAGCGCGCCGTACTCGACGTCCGTCAGCGTCGGTTCGATGCCGAGCATCCCGCAGCAGCGCGCCCATTCGGCGCGGTCCGTAAAGAAGGCGCGCAGCAGGTGGCTTCGGGCGTACGCGCCGAGTGTTGTTTGGTCACGCATGGTGCTGTTCCTCCAAAATGGCTTCTTTGATGTCCTGCATGTGCGAAAGGTTCCCGAGTATGGTCGCGCCGACGAGCTTGCCATCGAGATAGAACAGGCGTTCCTCGGCCTCGGCGAAGGCGGGGTTGACCGCGTAGGAGCACGTGATCCGCCGCTTTTGCACTTCCGTGACGTATGGCCCGGGGCCCTTGGCGGTGTCGCCGAAGGCGAAGAGCGAAACGTAGGGCGTATTGACGATCAGGGAGGTGTCCGCCCCGGCGTATGTTTCCGCGCTGCCCGCCGCGTTCGCTCCCGCGACGGTACCCTGGCTCCACGCTTCCGCATAGAGCATGTAGTTGAGCCCAGCGTATTCCGCGCAGTCGCCGCAGGCATAGACGTCCGGGGCGCTGGTTTCCATCCGCTCGTTTACGAGGACCGCGCGGCCGCATCGGATGCCCGCCGCCTGCGCGAGCGCCGTTTCCGGGCGTACGCCGCAGGAGACCACCACGACGTCCGCAGGGAAGCGCCTGCCGTCTTTTAGGCGCACGCCGCCGACGGCGTCCCCGCCCTCGATCTCCTCGATCTCAATGTTCGCGTGGATGCCGAAATAAGGGGCAAGCCTTTCGCAGAGCGCCTCCGCCGTGTCAACGTCCAACTGGCGCGGCATGAGGTAGGGCTGCGCCTCCAGCACCGTCGCCTGCAAGCCGTAGCGCATGAGCTCAAATGCCGTTTCAAGGCCGATCGCGCCGCCGCCGATCACGACCGCGTTCCTCTTGCCGTACGCGGCCTGCTTCAGGCGCTCGATGTCGCAAACGCCGCGCACGGAGCACACGCCGGTTTTTTCAACGCCGCGAAACGGCGGGAGGAAATTATACCCGCCCGCGGCGTATATGCACTTGTCGTAAGGATAATCCTGCGCCGCGGTGCGCGCGACATGGGCGCCCGCGTCCAGCGCGACGATCTGTTCGCCCGTTATGACTTCCACGCCGCGCGAGGCGTACCACGCGCCGTCGTGTATCACATAGCGCGCGGGGTCGAAGAAGCAAAAGGGCGTTTTTGTGAGCATAGGGCGCGTATAGGGGAGCGTTTGCTCCTTTGTGAAAAGCCGGATCCGGGCGTCCGCGTCCCGCGCCAGGATCGCCTCCACGGCGGCCACGCCGGCGGGTCCGCCGCCGACGACGAGATAGTTCTTCATTTTTTACCTCCGATCTTCCAGCCGGAAGGCAGGCGCAGCACGAGGGAAGGCTCCGTCAGTTCGGCGTCCTTTAAGATTTCGCCCGGCGGATCCCCGGGGCCGTACGCTTCGAGGAGCGCTTCCCGTTCGCCGAAGCGGATGCTTTTCGTCGGGCAGGCGTCCACGCAGGCGGGGTTGAGGCCGCGCGAACGGCGCTCCAGGCAGGCGTCGCACTTCTGCGTCACGCCGATGCGCTTGCTGAAGGAGACGGAACCATAAGGGCAATTCCACAGGCACGCGCCGCAGCCGATGCAAAGGCCGTCCTCATGCGCGACGGTGCCGTCCTCGAGCTTGTGCATGGCGCCCGTCGGGCATACGGAGGCGCACCGGGGCGCCTTGCAGTGGTTGCACGCCCCGGAAAAAGGGAACTCGCGCCCGGTTTCCGGTTGCCTCAAGAGGGCGACGCGCCGGAAAAAAACGTCCGTAGACCGCGAGCGCGCATCCTTGCAGGCGATCTGACAGGCGCCGCAGCCGATGCACGTGTCCATGTTGACGTAGAAGCAGATCTGGCCCATGATTGTCCTCCGAGTTTTTGGGTTTTCTTGCGTTTCGCGATAGAATATGGCATTGGGGCGCGCTTGCGCGTGCTTTACATCCAAAAGCCGATTTGCTAGAATTATATCATAACGATTCCGCGACGCAAGCGCAGAAAATCGAAATGTGCCGATCCGTGCTTCCGCCGAGGAAACAGAACGATGCCGGAAGGGGGCGAAACATGAGCATCACCGTCGCCGAAATCTTAAAATTGCCGTCCCTTCAGAATGCCAGGGTCGTAGCGGGCAGGCAAGGACTGAACCGCTGGGTTTCAACCATAAGCGTCTCCGAATACACATGGAACACCCAATTCAAGGATCTCTTTTTCGACTATGCCGACAGCGAGATCGTCATCAGCGCCTTCTACGCCTCACGGGACAGCGTGGATAAGCAGTGCAACAATATTCAGGAATACCACATCAACCGCGTGGCGGGGTTGATCCTGTTTTATGTGGGCGTCATACTGCCCCGTCTCGACGAGCGCGTCATCAATCTGGCGGATCGGCTGAACTTCCCCATCATCGTCATGCCGGAGGGCAGGCCGGACCTTCGCTACAGCGAGGTCATCTACGAGGTGGTGGAGGCGATCGTCAAGAGCCACTCGGACTATAAAAACCTCACCAACAACATCATCGAGCAGGTATCCGGCTTCCCGGAGAGCCAGCGCAGCATCGGGTATGCCATGCGGATCCTAAGCAACAACACGTTTTCCACGATCATCCTCGCCGATATGTCCGGCGAGCCGTACCAGATCACCGCGTGGCCGGGGAACGCGGACGTGACCGACTATCTTCGAAACGGAAAGGCCATTTTCGACAACGAGGTCATACAGGTTATGGGCGGGAACTACCGCGTATATACCTACCCTATTAAGACGGTGAAGGGGCTGCCCATGCAGGCGGTGATCTACAAGCGCGGAGAACTGTTTTCGGCCGAGGTCGTGCGGCAGATCGGCGAAACCATACAGACGGCGATCAGCCTGTGGGGGCGCAACGTGGGGGAGAATCTGCTCTCGGAGCTCGTGGGCGCCATATTGCGCGACGAGCCGTATAAAATTCAGCGCCTCGCATCCCTGTTCGGTATGGACGTGGCGGAAATCAGGGATATGTGGATCCTTCAGACCAAGGAGGGCGTCGCGACCGAAAAGCTGTTCAAAACCTTGCCGCAGCTCCTTCAGGATGAGTTTCCCCAATCGCGCGGCACGTTCATCTACGATATATTTGAGGAAAGCGCCATCCTGCTCTTCCGCGGTGTCAAGGAGCGGGACGATCTGCGCGACGCGGCGTACAGGCTCCTGGACGAATTGCGCGCGCACGGCGTGGATTCCGTGCTCACGACCTGCTGGAACCTCGGCGCGCAGGAGCGGATCCGCAAGGCGTATATGCTCAACAGGGCGACGCTGCGCATCGCAAGGCAGATTTACCCGAACAAGTCTCTGTTTACGCTCACCGAATTGCGCTTTGCGGACAAATGCATCAAGTGCATCGAAAACGGCGAGGAGGCGGCGCGCCAGGGGATGGAGATGCTGGAGGCAATTCCCAGGGACGGGGGTGTCACCTACGAGGACATGCTCAAAACCCTATACGCATACTATTTGGATACGAATTGCAGCGCCGCCGCGGCCGCCGAGTTGTTGTTCGTGCACAAGAATACCATCCAGTACCGCATCAAAAAATTCCAGGAACAGCTCGCCGGCAAGCTAGCGGACGCGCTCGAGGTGAACGAGCTTTGCACTGCGCTGGCGATCAGCCGCATACTCGCGGATCGTGGGAAAAGATAGAAAACCGCCTTACATGCTGTATAAATGCGCGTCCCCTCAGCGCGGGATGCGGTAGGGCAGGCGCATGCGGCCGCTCCCGGAAAGCGGTCGTTCTCCGCCGCGCCGCAACGCATGTCGAATTTGTTTTCCAAAACAAATTACACCCGAACATGTTGATCGGCAGACCAACGATTTCAGAAAAACGTTATGATACAATATCCTTACTGGGGCACAGTAACCTATCGTCATTCCCTTGTCTCGAGAGCATTGTAAAAGGACAAATGACACGCAAAAAGAGAGGAGAGCCAACTTATGAAACGCGTATTGGCAATATTGCTGGCCGCCGCTATGCTCATCGGCATCGTGGGCTGCAATAACGCAACGAACCCGACCGACACTTCGGGCACCTCCGCCACGCCCGCTCCGACCAGCGGTGGATCCGCTCCCACGGATGCCGGCGGCTCCGGCAGGGAGCCCATGTCCCTCATCATGCCGATCGACTGGCCTGCCTATATCGACCCCGGCGTAGGCAGCAAGGGCGCCGACTGCGTCGCCTTCGTCAACCTGTATGACACGCTGGTATTCCCTAACAGCGACACGTCCATCAGCCCCATGGTGGCCGAAAGCTGGGAAACCAACGCGGACAGCACCGTTTACACCTTCCATCTGCGCAAGGACGTCGTGTTCCACAGCGGCAACCCGCTGACGGCTAAGGACGTCGCTTTCAGCATGAACCGCATGCTCACCGTCGGCGAAGGATTCGCGTACCTCTTTACATCCCTCGTGCAGAACGTCGAGATCGTCGACGATTACACCGTTCGCTTCACGCTGAGCAGCCCCTCCGGCCTGTTCGCGAGCCTGCTGATCCGCCTCTACATCCTCGATGAGAAAACTGTCATGGAAAACATCGTGGCCGACGGCGCCTACGGCGAGTTCGGCGACTACGGCAAGGCCTTCCTGCTCACCAACGACGCGGGTTCCGGCCCCTACAAGGTCAAGGAAATGCGCACGGAAGAACACCTGATCATGGAGAAGTTCGACGGCTATTGGATGGGCTGGGACGACAAGCCCCAGGCGCCCCAGACCGTACAGATGATGGGCGGCGTGGACACCGCCTCCATGAAGACCATGATCGCCCGCGGCGAGCTGGACACCAGCGACGACGCGCAGACCGGCGAGACCTATGATGCGCTCGACGCGATCGAGGGCGTGGACGTGATCCGCACCCCCATCGGCGTGAACTTCAACATCATGCTCAACACGAAGCTCGCCCCCACGGACGACGTGCACGTGCGCAAGGCCATGGCCTTTGCGACCGACTATGACACCATCGTCAACGACATTTACACCGGCAGCACGAAGGCCACCGGCCCCATCGTGAGAGGAATGGCGGGCGCGCTGACCGACGAGGAGTGCCCCTACTTCTTCGACCTCGCAAAGGCCGAGGAGGAGCTCAAGCAGTCCCCCTACTATAACGAGTTGATCAGCGGCGCGATGAAGATCTCCCTGACGTACTGCACCGAAGGCGGCGCGCAGCAGGAGAACCTCGCGCTCCTCATCCAGGCCAGCATGGCCGCTCTCGGCGTGACCGTTGAAATCACGGGCAAGCCCTTCGCCACCATGATGACCGACGCGCAGACCATTGAAACCACGCCCAACGCCTCCTTCGTAGCCTTCGCGCCCTCCAACCTCGACGGCAGCGGTTACCTCAAGAACCGCTATCATTCCTCCGCCTGTGGAACGTGGGAGCAAATGGAGTGGCTGCAGGATGCCGAGATCGACGCTTTGATCGAGCAGGCCCTCGCCACGATGGATCAGGAAGCGCGCATCGCGCTCTATAAGGAGATTTCCCTCAAGCTGATGGAGATCTGCCCGACCATCTGGATGACGGACCTGGCGACCCCCATCGCGTTCCGCTCCAGCTACTTCAGCAGCCCCATAACGGAGATGTTCTCCGCGGGCGAGGATTTCATCTTCGCGATGGGCTATTCCGACTACTTCCGCGATTACAAGATACTGGGCTGATGCCCCGTTATACAGGAACGATGTGCATATGCGCGCTGTAAGGCGCGCATATGCACAAAACTGGCCCTGCATAGGCAGAATCCTGAAGGAGAGGGTCTTCAATGATACTGAAAATTCTTAAACGCGTCATATCATATTTACTGGTGCTGCTTGGTTTATCGATCTTCGTGTTCGTGCTGGTGCGCGTCATGCCCGGAGACACCGCGCGCCTGGCGCTCGGCCCGCGCGCTCCGGAGGAGACCGTGCAGGCGCTGCGCGTACAGATGCACCTGGATAAACCCATCGTTGTGCAGTACTACTACTGGCTCGAAGGGCTCCTCCGGGGCGACCTTGGAACCTCGGTAATCACGAAACGCCCGATCGTGGAGGATATCAAGTTCTATCTTCCCGCGACGATCGAGCTTGCGCTGCTCTCGGCGATCTTTATGGTCACGTGCGGCATCCTCCTGGGCGTGACGGCGACCAAGTATTCCGACAAATGGCCGGACGCGATCATCCGCGTGTTCTCCTATTTTGGCATCGTGGCGCCCGGCTTCCTTTGGGCCGTGCTCGCCATGCTGCTGTTCGCCTACATCATCCCGATTCTTCCCGTGGCGGGCAGGATCAGCGCGGGCATGTCGCCGCCCGTGGCGAAAACCGGGCTTTACATCATCGATTATCTCCTGCAGGGCGACTCCAAGGGCGCGTGGGACGCGTTTAAGCACCTGATCATGCCCGCGGTCGTGCTTTCCTTCGGCGGCATCAGCCAGTCGGCGCGCATCTGCCGGGCCAGCATGGTTTCGAACATGGAAAAGCCCTACGCCGCCGCCGAGCGTGCCTACGGCATCCCGGAGAACAAAATCCTGTACAAATACTTGCTCAAACCCTCGTTGAATTCGTTCATCTCCGTGACGGCGCTGGATATCGCCATGCTCTTTGGCGGCGCGTACCTTGTGGAGAGCATATTCAATTATCCCGGCCTGTCCCGATATGGCCTGACCGCCATGCTGCATAAAGATGTCTTTGCGGTTTCCGCCGTGATGATCGTCGACGGCGTCATCGTCATCGCGTTCAACCTGATCACCGACATCATCATTTCCTTCCTGGATCCCAGGATACGCTATTCCTCTTCCAATTAATGAAGAGAATCTCGAGAAAGGAAGCGGATCATGGAAAGCAACTCGCATAAAATCGATATTTCCCAGGTGGATGTCTCCCGCATTCCCCGGCGGAACGTTTGGGAGGATATCCGCAAGCTGTGGTATAAATTTTCGCTCAACAAGGTCTCCGTCGTAGGCCTCGCGCTGATACTCATCATCGCCGCCATCGCGATTTTCTACAAGAGCTTCGCGCCCTATCCCGATCATGTCGGCGCGATGGTGGATTTTAAGAACGCGTGCATGCCGCCCTCGTGGCAGCATCCGTTCGGCACCGACCAGGTGGGCCGCGACATCCTGAGCCGCGTCATGTACGCCTTCCGCGGCGCGCTGCTCATGGGGATCGTGGCGATCCTCGCAATATTACCGCTGGGCGGCCTCCTCGGGTTGATCGCGGGCTATTGGAACGGGCGGTTCATCTCGAATTTCATCATGCGCGTGGCGGACGTGTTCCTCTCGCTGCCCACGCTGATACTCGTCATGTGCGTGTCCTCCATCATGGTGCCCAGCACGCGCAACGCCATGCTCGCCATCAGCATCTCCTGGTGGCCGTGGTATACGCGCCTCGTGTACGGCATCGTGACCTCCACGAGGAACGAGATCTACATCCGTTCCGCGGAGGTGCTGGGCGCCAACGTCTGGCACATCCTGCTCAAGGAAATTCTGCCCAACGCGCTCGGCCCGATCCTGACGAAGATGACGCTCGACTTCGGCGTGGCGATCCTCGCCGGCGCGACGCTGAGCTTCGTCGGCATGGGCGAGCAGCCGCCCGCGCCGTCGCTGGGCGCGATGGTGTCGGCGGGCGTCGGCTATCTGCCCGACCAGTGGTGGATGGCGGTATTTCCTGCCCTGGCGATCATGCTGATCGTTTTAGGATTCAATCTGTTGGGAGACGGCATAGGCGATATGCTCTCCGACGCGGAGTGATAGGTATGAGTATGAATCAGAAAATAGAAGAAAATCGCGTTGTGGACGTGCGGGACCTGTTCATCTCCTTCCGCACCTTCAAGGGCTACGCCAAGGTGCTCAACGGCGTGAACCTGTATGTCCGGCAGAAGGAGAAAATCGCCATCGTGGGCGAGACCGGCTGCGGCAAGACCACCACGGTCAACGCCATCGCGCACATCCTCGCTAAGCAGGCGCGCATCGACAGGGGGGAAATCTACTTCAGGGGCAAGAATTCCCTGAAGATGCACGAAAAGGAGATCAAAAAGCTGCGCGCGAGCGGCATCTCCGTGATCTTCCAGGACCCGATCGCCTCTTTGAACCCGGTGTTCACCATCGGCGTGCAGATGGGCGAGGTGATCCGGTATTCGGGCATCGAGAACGCCCGCGACCCCGAGGTGCAGCGCGCGTGCACGATCGCCGCGCTCAGGGAGACCGCTCTGCCCGATCCCGAACGGCTGATGGGCAACTATCCCTTCCAGCTTTCCGGCGGCATGCGGCAGCGCATCTGTATCGCGATGTCGCTCGCGACGCCGAGGGACCTCGTCATCGCGGACGAGCCGACGACCAACCTCGACGTGACGATCCAGGATCAGGTGCTGAAGATCCTCAAGCAGCGCGTGGAGGAGAAGAAGAGCGCGCTCATCCTCATCACCCACTCGCTGGGCGTCGCGCGCGAGGTGGCGGACCGCATCTACGTGATGTACGCGGGCAACATGGTCGAAACCGCGACCTCGGAGGAGCTCTTCCAGGGTTGCCTGCATCCTTACGCGCAGGGCCTCATGGGCTGCATCCCCAAGCTTTCGGGCGGCGGCATCGCATCCGGTATTCCCGGCCATCTGCCGAATTATTTCGAACCGCCCACGGGTTGCCGCTTCGCGCCGCGCTGCGCCCACGTGATGCCGCGCTGCCACGAGGCCATGCCGACGATGTATGAGGCGCGGCCGGGCCATTATGTTGCCTGCTATCTTTACGAGCGAGGTATGAGCGAATGATGGACAATAAAGACATTCTTGTCGTTAAAGATTTGAAGAAATACTTCCCCGTCAAGTCGAAGGGGAAGAAGGAGCTGTTCGTCAAGGCGATCGACGGCGTCAGTTTCTCCCTTAAGCCCGGCGAGACGCTCGGACTCGTGGGCGAATCCGGCTCCGGAAAAAGCACCGTAGCGTACGACGTGGTGGGCATGTACAGCCCCACGAGCGGCTCCATCCAGTTTAAGGGGCAGGAGATCGGCATGCTCCTCAAAGAGCGCCCGCTCCGCCTCAAAAAGGAAATTCAAATCGTCTTCCAGGACCCGGGCACCTCGCTCAACCCCAAGCGCACGGTCTATAAGATCCTCGAGTTGCCGCTGAAGATCCACAACATCTGCGAGCCGAAGGATTACGTCAAGTACGTAGCTCGCCTGATGGATCTGGTGGAGCTGCCCTACGAGTACATGTTCAAATATCCCGCGGCGCTGGGGGGAGGCGAAAGGCAGATGGTGGCGATCGCCCGCGCGCTTGCGACCAACCCGACGCTCGTCGTGCTCGACGAGCCCACGAGCGCTTTGGACGTGTCCGTGCAGGCGAAGATCATCAATACGCTGCTGCGCCTGCAAAAGGAGATGCAGCTTTCCTATCTGTTTATTACCCATGACCTGAGCCTGATGCGCAACGTGGCCAGCCGCGTAGCGATCATGTATCTTGGCAAAATCGCGGAGATCGCGCCTACCGAGGACTTTTTCCGCAACCCGCGCCACCCGTATACGAAGATGCTGCTTTCCTCCATCCCCGTCGTCAGCAAGGAGGAGGAGGCTTACAGGCCGGAGCGCATCGCCTCCCGCGGCGAGATTCCGAGCCCCGTCAACGTGCCCGCGGGCTGCAGTTTCAACACGCGTTGCCCCTTCGCGTTCGACAGGTGCCTCGCGGAGGATCCTACGATGATAGAAATTATGAGCGAGCACATGGTAAGATGCCATCTGTGCGAAATGAAAGGGTAAGAGATGGAGTACAAGGAATTCAGGCTTAAGACCAAGCAGGACATCGAAGACTTTCTCACCGGCTGCGCGTTCTACGGGACGGGCGGCGGGGGAAACACGGCCGTCGGCCGCGTCTCTCTCAACAAATGCCTCGAACAGGGCTACGACATCACGCTCACGCGCCCCGAGGACATCGACGACGACGCGATCTATTGCAGCGCGTTCTTCATGGGCAGCATCGCGCCCAAAACCGAGGAAGTACTCAGGGAAATGGAGCGCGGCGGCTATACCGAGCGCAAGTATAAGCTCGAGGAGATGCTCATCGGCGCCGTGCGCACGCTCGAGGAATACCTCGGCAAGAAGATGGCGGGCCTCGTCATCGTGGAGCCAGGCGGATCCAACACCGCCTGCTGCATGGCGGCGGGCTATATGATGGGCCTGTCCGTGCTCGACGGCGACCCCGTCGGCCGCGCGGTGCCGGAAATGACGCAGGGGCCGCGGGCGATGCAGGGGCGGGACTGCCTGCCCGCCGTCTATTTCGATTCCTGGGGGAACAGCAACATCACGGTGAAGAGCGCGGGTTACAAGGCGATGGAGCGTATCGGCAAGTTCCTCAGCCAGGCGTCCTACGGCGAGATGGCCGAGGCGGCGTACGCCATGACCGGGCGCGAGGTCAAGGAGATTCTGATTCCCTATTCGCTTTCGAGGGCCTGGAGCGTCGGCAGCGCCATCAACCGCGCCGTGGAGAACGGGCAGGATCCGTTGGAAGCCGCCGCAAAGGCGTCCGGGGGCAGGGTCGTCGGCAAGGGCATATTGCACAGCATCAGCACCCGGGATGCGGACGGGTATTACTGGGGCACGTATCATATTGAGGGCGAGGGCGAATACGCGGGCAAGGACTTTAAGATCTGGTTCAAGAACGAAAACCACATCCTCTGGGTCGACGGCGTGCCCGTGACCACCAGCCCCGATCTGATCACCATCGTCAACTATGAGACCGGCACGCCCGTCCTCAACACGTTCCTGAAGGAAGGGGAGCCCGTGGGCATCGTCACGAACCCCTCCGACCCGTTCTATATGTGCGACAAGGCGATCGAGGTGTTCGGCCCAAGGGTATTCGGCTTCGATTTCGATTACGTTCCATATAAAAAAGACTGAATAAAAAGGGGGAAAAGTATGCGGACCAACCAGTATTCCGGCTTCTATAAGCTTTCGCCGGAGCAGCGCCTCAACGAGGTCGCCGAGTTCGCGGGGCTGACGGAGGAGGAAAAGCAGATCCTTCTTCAAACGGGCAACATCAGCATGAACGTGGCCGACCACATGATCGAGAACGTCATCGGCGGCTACGCGCTGCCCATGGGCGTCGCCCTCAACTTCGTCGTGAACGGTAGGGAACATCTCATCCCCATGGTGGTCGAGGAGCCCTCGGTGGTGGCGGCCGCCAGCAACGCGGCGAAGATGGCCCACAGCACGGGCGGCTTCTTCGCGAGCTACACGGGCTCCATCATGATCGCGCAGGTGCAGATTCTGGGCGTCCCCAACCCGAACTTCGCGCGGATGAGCGTCTATGAGAATAGGGAGAAGATACTCGCCATCTGCAACGAGAAGGACCCTGTGCTCGTGAAGTTCGGCGGCGGCGCGCGGGATATCGAGGTGCGCGTCGTCCCCTCGGAGGAGGGCGACATGCTCGTCGTGCACCTCTTGGTGGACACGCTCGACGCCATGGGCGCCAACTGCGTCAACACCATGGCGGAAACCGTCGCGCCCTTCCTCGAGGGCGTCACGGGCGGTAAGGTATATCTGCGCATCCTCTCCAACCTCGCGGTGCACCGCCTCGCGCGGGCGCGCGTGACCATCGCCAAGGAAGCCGTCGGCGGCGAGGACGTGGTGGACGGCATCGTCAAGGCGTACCGTTTCGCGGCCGCGGACCCCTTCCGCGCGGCGACGCACAACAAGGGCATCATGAACGGCATCAGCGCGGCGATCGCCGCCACGGGCAACGACACGCGCGCCATCGAATCCGGCGCGCACGCGTACGCAGCGATCTCCGGCCAGTATAAACCGCTTTCCCGCTGGGAGAAGGACGGGGAGGGCAACCTCTGCGGCTCCCTCGAGATGCCCATGGCGGTCGGCCTCGTGGGCGGGGCGACCAAGGTGCACCCCGCGGCGCAGGTCGCGGTCAAAATACTCGGCGTTAAGAGCACCCGGGAAATGGCGGAAGTTTACGCTTCCCTCGGGCTCGCGCAGAACCTCGCGGCGCTTCGCGCGCTCGCGAGCGAGGGCATACAGCGCGGCCATATGTCGCTGCACGCGCGCAACATCGTCTCCGCCATCGGCGCGACGGGCGAAATGTCGGAGCGCATCGTGAAGAGGATGATCGAGGAGAAGAACATCAACGCGGATTACGCCAGGCAATTGATGAAGGAATTCGGCGCCTGAAAATACGCGAACATCATGAAAGGAGTGCTTACCATGTCGCTGAAACTCACACCGGAAGAACAGGCCATCCTGGACGGAAAAGAAGGCGAAGCGCGGCAATTTGCCATGGAGATCCTCGTGAAGGTCGCGCAGGGCTCCGGGGCGGAGAGGCTGATCCCCATCAGCAGCGTGCACCTGGTTCTGCATGCGTATAAGAGCGCTTTCGAGGCGGGCGTCGTCGCCGCGGAGAAGATCGCCGACATGGGCGCGAAGTTCACCGTGCCCACGACCATCGACCCCTACGGCATGGACGCGGAGGACTGGCGCGGCGCGAAGACCCCGGAGGACTACGCCGTCATGCAGCAGAGGCTCGAGAAGGCCGTTATGCGCATCGGCGTCATCCCCGTGTGGACCTGCACGCCGTATTACGGCTTCAACATGCCCCGCTTCGGCGAGAACGTGGCCTGGTCGGAGTCGAGCGCGGTCGCTTTTGTCAACACGGTCCTCGGCGCAAGGACCAACCGCCAGTCCGCCATCGTCGATATCTGCTGCGGCATCCTCGGAAAAGCGCCCGAGGTCGGGCTGCATCTCGCTGAAAACCGCCGCGGGGACGTGCTCGTGAACCTGAACCTCGAGCGCCCGCTCAAGGATTGGGAATATCCCGCGCTGGGCTTCTACCTCGGCAGGCTTCTGGGCAACCGCATCGGCGTCGTCAACGGCGTGAAGGGCGAGCCCGTGTCGGAAAACATGAAATCCCTTTGCGCCGCCGCGGCGGCATCCGGCTCGGTCGCGCTGCTGCACGTCGTGGGCGTTACGCCGGAGGCTCCCACGGTGGAGGCCGCCTTCGGCGGCAAAACGCCTTCGCAGGTGGTCGAGCTGAGCGAGCAGGACCTTCTCGACGTTCGCGCGAAGATGAACACGCACAAGGGCCGGGACGTGGACATCGTGGCGCTCGGCTGCCCGCACTACACGATCAACGAGATCGTCAAGGTGCACCGGCTGCTCAACGGCCGCAAGGTCAGCCCCAACGTCGCGTTCTGGATTTACGCCAACTCCGCGGCCATCGCCATGGCGGAAAAGATGGGCATCCGCAAGGAGCTCGAGGATGCGGGCGTCACCTTCCGCGCGGAGACCTGCATGATCATTTCCCCCATCCGCGAGTGGGGCTTCAAGGTGATGATGACCGATTCCGGCAAGTGCGTGCATTACGGCCCCATGGAATGCGGCACGGAGATGCTTTTTGGCGGCACGGGGGAATGCGTGGAAGCCGCGGTCGCGGGACATGTCGTTGCGTGAAAGGAGAAAGCTATGAGTATCTGCAAAGGGCGTACCGTCGTAGAGGGCGGAATCGTTGAAGGCGAAGCCCTGGTATCTTCGATGCCTTTCGGCTTCTTCGGCGGCGTGAACCCGGGCACGGGCATCGTGATCGACCGCTGGCATGACCTATATGAAAAGAACATGAAGGGCAAGATCCTCATTTATCCGGAAGGGCGCGGCTCCACGGTGGGCGCCGCGATCATCCTGGAACTCGCGCGCACCCAATGCGCGCCCAAGGCGATCCTCTTCAACGCGAGCGAGATCATCACCGTCACGGGCGGCGTGCTCGCAAAGAAGTTCTATGATTGCGACCTGCCCATGCTCGACCGGTTCGACTGCGACATCACCAAGGCCGTTAAGACCGGGGACATCGTCCGCGTCGATCCCGCCGAGGGCACGGTTGAGATTCTCTCCCGGGCGGAGTAAAATAAGGAATAAAGACAGGGAATCGCGGGCTTCATAAGCCCGCGAACGCACATGAACGGAGAGAAAGATGAAAAAGGAAAACTATCTTCTCATTGAAAAGCTGCGGCACGAGCTGCACGAACATCCCGAGCTTTCCAACAACGAGGTGTGGACAAGGGCGCATCTCATGGCGTTCCTGCGCGCGCACACGAGCCTCGAGGTGCACGACCGCGGCAAATGGTTCTTCGCGGTCCACCGCGAGGGCGAGGGCTTGAAGAACATCGCGTTCCGCGCGGATTTCGACGCGCTGCCCATCGACGACCTCTGCGAGGTGCCCTACCGCTCAAAAATTCCCCATGTCGCCCACAAGTGCGGGCACGACGGCCATGTGGCGGCGCTGTGCGGCCTCGGGCTCGAGCTGGAAGGGGTGCAGACGGGCAAAAACGTGTTTTTGATCTTCCAGCACGCGGAGGAAACGGGCAACGGCGCGTGGGACGCGCGCAGCTTCGTGCCGGAAAACGGAATCGACGAGATCTACGCCTACCACAACGTGCCCGGCCGCCCGCTGGGCGCGATCCTGTGCAGTTACGGCACGAGCAATTACGCCTCGAAGGGCATGATCGTGGAGATGGTCGGCACGCCGACGCACGCGAGCCTTCCCGAACGCGGCATAAACCCCGCTTTCGCGCTCGCGAACCTGGTTTGCGCGCTCAAGGAGCTGGCGAACCCCGCGCATTATCGCGGCGAGGTGCTCTGCACGGTGATCCAGCTCGACGTGGGCGAGCGCGCTTTCGGCACCGCCGCGAGCCGCGGTCAGCTCCTTTTGACCATCCGCGCCGAATTCGAGGCGGAAATGGACGAGCTGCAAAGCCGCATCGAGCGCGAGGCGCTCTCGCAGGCGGAGGCGGAAGGCCTCGGCTGCAGTTTTTCCTTCGAGGACGCGTTCCCCGAAACGGCCAACCACAAGGAGAGCGTGGACAAGGTGTTCGCCGCGGCGAAGGCGCTCGGCTACCCTTCCGTGGTGACGCCCGCCTCGCGCGGGTCGGAGGATTTCGGCCACTTCCTGAAGGCCGCGCCCGGCGCGCTGTTCTTCATCGGCGGCGGGGAGGACAGGCCGTCGTTCCATACGGTCCATTACGATTTTACGGACGCCGTCATGGAGTACGCCGTGGAGATGTTCAAGCAGCTCATCCGGATGTAAAGGCTAAAGGCGAAATCAGCATGCATAAAGCAAGCGCCCGGTTTTTCGGGCGCTTGTTCTCGTTAAATGCTGTTTGCTCTCTAGATGACCCCGTTTTCCCGGAAGCGCGCGACCTCTTCGGCCGAATATCCCAGCGCGGAGAGGATCTCGTCGTTGTGCTGCCCGAGGGTGGGGGAGGGGAAGCGGATTTCGGCCGCCGTTTCGCTCAATTTGATCGGGGAGTTGTTGAGGCGGATGGTGCCCGCCGTCGGATGCGCGATGTCGGCGAACATCCGCCGCGCTCCTGCGATGTGCGGATCCTCCGCGATCTGGCGAAGGTCGAATATGGGGCTCGCGGGGATCCCCTCGGCGAGTATCCTCTCCACCGCGTCCGAAACCGTGATCTCCTCGAGCCAGCTTTCCACGATGGCCTTGAATGCCTTGTTGTTCTTGATGCGAAGGGGGATGTCGAAAAAGCGGCTGTCCGAGATGAGCTCGGGGCGCTTGAGAAGCCGCGTGCAGAACGCCTCGAACAGCTTCTGGTTGCCGCAGCCGATGACGAGGTAGCCGTCCTTCGCCTGGAAAGAATCATAAGGAGCGATGGCGTCATAGGAATTGCCGTGGCGGACGGGGACCTCGCCCGAGATGAAGAAGCGCTGCCACGCCTGCTCGAGGCTTGCGACGACGGAATCCACGAGGGAAACGTCGACGTATTGCCCTTCGCCGGTGATGCTTCGGGCGTGGAGCGCCGTCAATACGCCGATGGCGAGGTTCATGCCGCCCAGGATGTCGCCCATGGCATTGCCGGATCGGGTGGGGGGATCGTTTTCCTGCCCGGTAATGCTCATGAGCCCGCCCATCGCCTGCGAGATGATGTCGTAGCCGGGGCGGTCCGAATAGGGGCCGTTCGCGCCGAAACCGGTGATGGCCCCGTAGATCAGACGGGGGTTTTCGGCGTGCAGCGCATCGTAGGAGAGCCCGAGGCGGCTCATGACGCCGGGGCGGAAGCTCTCGATGAGCACGTCCGCCCGCGCCGCGAGTTTTTTGAAGATTTCCTTGCCCTCCGCGGACTTCAGGTTGAGCGTGACGCCGCGTTTGCCCCGGTTGAGGTTGGCGTAATAGAGGCTTTCCCCGTTCCGGTGCGGGCCGAAGCCCCGCGTGTCGTCGCCGGTGCCGGGCGTTTCGATCTTGATGACGTCGGCGCCGAAGTCGGAAAGGATGCTCCCGCAGTAGGGCCCGGCGAGCACCTTCGTCAGGTCGAGTACGACGATGTTTTCCAGCGCATTGTGCCGCAAGGTTTTATTCCCCTTCCACGGACAATTCGCAGTCGACCTTCATGCGCATGAAGGCGGAGCTCATCGACTTCCCGAGGCTGTCGAGCCGCAGGGAATGGGTCGCGCCGCCGCCGAGGGCGTGCTTCATCACGAAGTTGAAGCCCTGAAGGCTGGGCAGGTCGTAGCGCGCGATCTCGCCCCTGACCATGTCCCCGAAATGCGAGCGCACCTTTTCAACGGTGATTTCCCGTTCGATGACGGCGTAATATTCGGGCTTGCGGGCGAATATGCAGACGTTGCTCGTGTCACCCTTGTCGCCGGAACGGCCGTGGGCGATCTGGTTCAGATAGATTTCAGCCATATCGGTATCCTCCTTACTTCACTTCGAGCATGCGGGGCTGGAGATCCACGAGGCTGCGCGGGATCAGCGTGGGCCAGAGGCCGATGACCTCCTGCACGTGCGCGCGGCCGCCGAAGAAGCTCGCGCCCGGAGGTCCGTTGAGCTGCAGGGGCGCGATCTCGGGTACGATCTTCGAGGCTTCCTCCTTGGTTTTCGTGCGCACGGCGATGCGCAGCACGACCTCGTTGAGATTGTTGACCCTTTCGGGCGACATATCCGCCACGCCCAGGTGCAGCGAATTGAGGCCGATGTAATCGATCAGGATATCCTCGGCCTGGAGGTTCTTGCGCTTCATCTTCTTCATGATGATGTCCGCCGCGTACTGCGCCTTCTCGTAGGCGTCCGGCCAGGCGAAGCTGAGCATGACGGCGACCTTGTATCCCGCCTTGTAGCCGATGGAGAGCTTGAGCATCTCGGGGCGCGGCTTTCCCATGACGTTGCCGACGCGCACGCGCTCCGGCCCCGCCTGCGTCAAAGTCGCCTTTGAAATATCGACCGTGACGTCCGGCGTAATGTAGTTCGCCGGGTCGTGCACCTCGTAGAGGAACTGCTCCTTGAGGGACTGCTCGCTGATGAGGCCGCCGCAGTCCGGCGCCTTGGTGACGGTGAAGTCGTCGTTGGAAATTTCCGCGATTGGGAAGCCCAGCTCGTCCATCCGCGGCACGTCGCGCCAGCCGTAATCGAAGTTGCCGCCGGCGCCCTGGCCGCCGCACTCGAGCAGGTGGCCGACCATGATGCCGCGGGCGAGGTTGTTCCAGTCGTCGGGCGCCCAGCCCAGCTCGTGCATGATGGGCGCGAGGAACAGGGCGGAGTCCGTGGAGCGGCCGGTCAATACGACGTCCGCGCCCTCCCTGAGGCAGGCGAGCGTGGGCTCGTGCCCGAAATACACGTTGGCGTTGACGATTTTATCCTTGATTTCCGAAAAATCACCCACTTCGTCCATGTTGTCGAACTTGACGCCGTCGGCGAGCATCGAATCGATTTTGCCGGTCAGGTCGTCGCCCGTGACATAGCCGATCCTATAGCCCGAAAGGCCCTTTTCCTCGGCGATCTTCTTCAGCCCCTCGACGCAGCCTTCGATGTTCATGCCGCCCGCGTTGGTGAGGATGCGCATGCCGCGCTCCTTCGCTTCCCCGGCGATGACCTTCATCATCTCGAGGAAATCCCGCGCATAGCCCGCCTGCGGGTTCTGCAGCTTCTGGCGCGCCATGATGGAGAGCGTCAGCTCCGCAAGATAATCGCAGGCCATGTAGTTGATGTTGCTGCGGCGCACCATGTGGATGGCGGCATCCGGGCTGTCGCCCCAGAATCCCTGGCCGCCGCCGATAATGACCCGATCCATATAGAACCTCCTGATCGTTTAGTATAACGTTGTAGTATAACAATATACTAACAGCTTTTCGGCAAAAGGTCAATTGGGAAAGGACGGTTTGACGAATCGCGAAGGAGCATGTATGATAAAAAAACAGGGTAAAGGATGGTGCGACGCGATGGGGACGATCAAAGAAATCGCGCTGAAAACAGGATACTCGCTGAGCACGATTTCCATCGTGCTGCGCGGGAGCGCGGCGGAAAGGCGCATCCCGGAGTCGACGCAGCGGGTCATCCTTGAGGCGGCGCGCGAGCTGGACTATCAGCCGAATATCTCCGCGAGGAGGCTGCGCAGCAGCGAGCATGTCAAAAAGAGCATCGCGATTTTCTGGACGGTCGATTACCGCGCGGTGCTCGTCGCCAAGTTCCTTCGGGGCGCGCAGCGGTATCTTTTGGAGAATGCGCTCGACGCCGAGCTCGTCGTGCGCCCGTATCAACCCGAGAGGCTCTCGGAGATCGCGACGCAGAGGACGCTCAACATGTATTCCGGCGCGATCGTCTGCACGGCCGGGAAAACTGATTTGGCCTATATGGAAAAGATGGCTTCGTCCTGCCCGATCGTGCTTTACAACAGGGTTTCGGATAAATTTACCTCCGTCGGCGTGGATAACGCGGCGGTGGGCGGGAAGGCGGCGGAAAAACTGCTCGCGAATGGCTGCCGCCGCGCGATCGCGGTTCTCGACCCTGCGGAGATGGAATATACCAAGGCCCGCCTGCGGGGCTTCTCCGACGCGATGGAGCGCGCGGGCATGCCGGTTAGGGTTGTTAAGACGGATGCTAATTCCGTGTCCGCCGGCATCGCGTGCGCGGGCGATTTCCGTCTCCCGGGCGTGCACACCGGCATATTCAGCAGCTCCGACTCCATCGCGCTGGGCATCCTTCGCCGCCTCGCGGACGAGGGCGTGCGGGTGCCGGACGAGGTCGAGGTGATCAGCGTCGGCACATATGAGCCCGATCTTTATCAATGCATGAGGCCGAGCCTCGCGGTGATCGAAATCCCCATCGAGGAGATGGCGTACGGTTGCGTCGGCGCGTTGGACGGCATTTGGAACAACGGCGGCGCGGGCGTCGCCCGGACGGAGATCCCCTTCGCGTTTCGCCCCGGGGAATCCGCGCGCCAGACGGAGGACCGATGAAACGGCTGCGAAGCGCGGGGGAGCGACCGCGTTCCTTTATCGAGGAAAGAATGAGCATCGTGCGATACTTGAGAAGCGGAAACGGGCTTGGGAGCGGGAAAACATGAAGGGCATCATTCTTGCAGGGGGGAAGGGGATGCGCCTTTATCCCGCGACGAAGGCGGTGTCCAAGCATCTTTTGCCCGTATACGATAAGCCTCTCATCTATTACCCGCTCGCGGTACTGCTGCTGGCGGGCATCCGGGATATCCTCGTCATCTCGACGCCCGAAGACCTCCCCCTGTTCGAGCGCCTGCTCGGCCGCGGCGCGGAGCTCGGCGTCAGCATATCGTATCGGTCGCAGGCTTCGCCCGGCGGCGTCGCGGAGGCGCTTCTCATCGGCGAGGAGTTCGTCGGCGGCGAGGGCGTGTGCCTGATCCTCGGCGACAACGTCTTTTACGGGCAGGATCTGACGCGCGCGCTCAGAAAAGCTATGGCCCGCGAGAAGGGCGCCACCATATTCGGTTATCCTGTCCGGGACGCACGGCCTTTCGGCGTGGTGGAGTTCGACGGGGATAAAGTCGTTTCGATCGAGGAGAAGCCGGACAAGCCGAAGTCGAACTACGCGGTTCCCGGACTGTACTTTTACGACGGCCGCGCCGTCGGCTTCGCGAAGCGCGTAACGCCTTCCGCGCGGGGAGAGCTCGAGATCACCGCGATCAACGAGGCGTATCTGAAAGCGGGCGAGCTGTACGTGGAGCTCCTCGGGCGCGGCATGGCCTGGCTCGATACCGGCACGCCGGAGGGCATGCTCAAGGCGGCGCAGTTCGTGGAGGCCGTGCAGTCGAGGCAGGGCTTTTACATCGCTTGCATCGAGGAGATCGCCTGGCGGCGTGGGCTGATCAGCGCGGAGCAGCTGAGGGAGATCGGCAAAAAACTGGCGGGGACGGAATACGGGAAATACATTCTATCGCTCGTCGAGGGGGAGGCGCCGTGAGGACGGTTCTGGTCGCCGGAGGAGCGGGTTTCATCGGCTGCAATTTCATCCGGCACATGCTCCGAAAGTATGCCGGCTACAGGATCGTCAACGCGGACGCGCTGACTTACGCGGGCAGCCTCGACAACCTCAGGGACGTCGAGAGTCATCCCAGCCATGTCTTCGTCAGGGCGGACATCCGCGACCGGGCGGGGATTGACGCGATTTTCGCGGAGTACGACGTCGGCCTGGTGGTCAATTTCGCGGCTGAAACCCATGTGGACCGCAGCATAGTCGATCCCGAGCCCTTTCTTTCCACGAACGTTCTGGGCTTGAACGTGCTGCTCGACGCGGCGATGGGGCATTGGAGGCGCGGGGCGGGCGGATACCGGGACGGCGCGCGCTTTTTGCAGATATCCACAGACGAGGTGTACGGCGCGCTCGGAAGCGGGGGCAGCTTTACCGAACAGTCGCTGCTTCTGCCGCGCAACCCGTACGCCGCCTCCAAGGCGGGCGCGGACATGCTCGCCCGCGCATATTTTGAAACGCACGGTTTGCCGGTAACCGTCACGCGCAGCGCCAACAATTACGGGCCGTACCAGCATCCGGAAAAGCTCATCCCCCTGACGGTCAAAAACTGCATTGGGAATCAGCCGCTGCCCGTCTACGGGGACGGTTTTCAGGTGCGCGAATGGCTGCATGTGGACGACCACTGCGAGGCGATCGACCTCGCGCTGCACAAGGGGGGCGCGGGCGAAATCTATAATATCGGCGGCTGTGAAAAGACGAATCTCGAGGTCGTCAGGCGCATCGTTTCGCTTTTAGGCAAGTCCGAAGACCTGATCGCCCATGTCGCGGACCGGCCGGGGCACGACAGGCGTTATGCCACGGACAGCTCGAAAATCATGGCGCGGCTCGGCTGGCGGCCGAGGCGTTCCTTTGAGGAAGGACTTGCAGAAACGGTCGAGTGGTATCTGGAACATCCGGAGTGGATCGGTCGCGCGGTCGGCCGCGCGTAAGGGCGGGGCTTTTCATGCGGCGCGCGAAAAACGCGCATCAGTTCGTTTAGTCGAAAGCGTGATTGAGGTGGGGCATATGGTCAGCCGAAACAGGCACGTTGTTCATTTGGCGCTGGGCGCGGCGCTTTTCGCGGCCATATTGCTGCTGCCAGAGGCGATGTTTGCGCGCGAGGCGCGCCTGGCGCTCGCGACCATGGCGCTGATGGTTTACTGGTGGGTGACCCGCCCCGTGCACGTCGCCGTGACGGCGCTTTTGCCCATCGTCGTCAACGCGGTGTTCGCGATGGCGCCGATGAACGGCGTGCTCGCGGATTATTTCAGCCAGATCGTCGTGCTTCTGATCGGCGCGCACGTTCTGATCGCCTGCTTCATCGGCAGCGGGCTGGACCGCCGCATCGCGCTTAAGGCGCTCACACTCATCGGCACGTCGGTCAAAAAGCAGCTCGTCGTGTGGTTCCTGCTCGCGGCGCTCATGAGCGCGTTTTTGCCCAACGCCGTGGTGGCGGCCACGCTTTGCCCTATAGCCGCCGCGATGGTGCGTTTCAGCATGGCCGGCGGGCCGGAGCCGACCGAAACGAAATCGAGCCACCTCATACAGCTCGCGATCGTGTGGGGGACGGGCCTCGGCGGGTTCGGGACGCCGCTCGGCGGGGCGATGAACCTCGTGGCGATCGACTATATCGAGTCCTTCACGGGCAGCGAATACATGTACGTCACCTGGACGCTTAAAATGCTGCCGTACCTCCTCGCGCTCTGCGCCGGGGTTTTGGCGTATATGCTGACGATCAGGCCGGACGTGCCGCATTTTCCCGGCAGCCGCGCGTATTTCAGGGAGGAGTACGCGAAGCTTGGCAGGATGAAGCGCTCCGAGCGCATCGCGTTCGCGCTGTTCCTCGTTTCGGTGCTGCTGGCCTTCGCGCGTCCGCTGTACGAAACGCTTCTGCCGGAGCTCAAGCCGTACTATGTGTTCCTGATCACGGGCGTCGCGGCCTTCCTGATCCGCGGGGAGGACAAGGCGCCGCTCGTCACGTGGGAGCTCGCTGCGAAGCACATGAACTGGGGGCTGATCCTGCTGTTCTCGGGCGGTCTGGCGGCGGGGAACCTGATCATCGCGACGGGCGCGGCGGACGCCGTCGCGCGGGCGGTCGTCTCGCTCCATGTTCCAAGCATGTATTTGCTCACGCTCGTTTTCATCGCCTTCGGGATGCTTCTCGCGAACACGTCGAGCAACACGGCTGCGGTGGCGGTGCTCCTCCCCGTCGTGATCGGAATCGCCTCGGGCATGAACCTCGACCCGCTTCCCTATCTGTATCTCGCGGCGGCGGCGTGCAACTGCGCGTACGTGCTGCCCACCTCGATCCGGGCGATCCCCGTGGGGTACGGGCTCGATATTCGCTTCATGTTCAAAAAAGGCATGGCGGCGGTCGCCATCACCATGGCGCTGCTCGCCACGGTGGCTCTCTTCGCGGCATAAGTTTGCCGCACTACGCCGAAGGAGGTGCGCAGGGATGAAGGTGCTGGACTGCTTCGGGGACATTTGCCCCGTGCCTATTCTGAAAATACTCAAAGAGCTCAAAAGCTCGAAGCCCGGCGACGAATTCATGGTCGTCACGGACCATAGCTGCACGATCGAATCCATCCGCGCGCAGCGCTACGACAAGGCCGTCGACATACGGGTCGAGGAGGTCATGAACGGCGTGTGGGAGGTTTATTTTACGCTGCTCTGAATCAGCAGAAGCTGTTTTGGCCGTATTGCGTAAACCATGTCACAAAATCCTTCACATGCTCGGCGCAGTCTTTTTTATAGAGCATGGTGATTTGAAGGTCCATGTTGAATTCCGGCGCTTCAATGATTTTGAACTGCTTTTTATACAGCTCCTCCTTGACCGAGATGTAGGGCAAAAACGCGATCCCATAGCGCTTTTCGATGAATATCTTCGCGCTCTCGATGCTTTCCACCCTTAGGTTGCGGTTGAGGCAGCTCTGGTCGTATCCGAGCTTCTGGAGGTTTTTCATCAGCGCCTGCGTGATGTTGTTGCGCTCCGTGAACATGATAAGAGGCATTTCAAGGAGCTTTTCCGCGGTTACGGAGTCGGGGAACACTCCGTCGTATTTGGACGCGAGGATGATCTTGTTCGTCCCGACCTTCGTGCGGACGATCTGGGGATGCCCGGCGACCTCATAATCGCAGAGAAAACCGATGTCGCAGATGTTGTTCGTCACGTTTAATACGATCTCGCCGGGGAGGTTGCTCGTCAGTTCGTAATGGTGCTGCGGGTTGGCGTGGTTTGCCTTGATGAGCGTGCAGGGGAGCGCGTAGTCTGCCACCGCGCTGCACGCCTCGATCCGGATGACGGTGTTGCCCTTTTCCGCCTCGTCGAGCGCGCGCATCATCTCGTCGTAGGCGCGCAGCATGTTCGCGGCGAACTGGTAGACGATCTTGCCCGTATCCGTCAGCACCACGCCCTTGTTGCTCCGCACCAGGAGCTTTTTTGAAATGTCGCTTTCGAGGCGCTGTATCTGCTGGCTCAGCGCGGACTGCGAAATATGGCAGCTCTTGGCGACGTTGCTGATGCTGCCTTCCTTCGCGATCAGATAAAAGTACTTCAAAGACTCTATATTCATATCTCACCACAAACGGATTTTGACCATTATATCACAGTTTTGTTATTAGAAAAAGCGTTGCAGCATAAGCAAAACGGCCATCCGCATGAAACAATATGTGATAAAATTAACTAAGGTAAGATTGTTAAAATTTTGGTAAAGAAAGGATGTGTTGAAGTGGCTGAAGAGAAAACCTCCGGCGCGCCGCGCGTAAGGGAGCGCACGGAAAGGAAGAAGAAAAAGAGCCAGCTTCCGTTTGCGTTCGCAGCTTTCGTCGCGATCGTCGGCGTAGGCGTCTGGCTTTCGTTCGTGGGCGATATGCTTCCTTTCTATTGGCTTACGGGCGTGGCGTTCGGCTTCATACTTCAGAGGAGCAGGTTCTGCTTTACGGCCTCCATGCGCGATCCGTACCTCACGGGGAGCACCTCGGTCACGAAGGCTGTGCTCATCGCGTTCGCCGTCACGAGCATCGCCTTCACCGCCATCAAGTACGGCTATCAGGCGAATGGCCTGCCCATCCCCGGGCAGAGCTATGTCGCCCCGATCAGCGTGGCGACGGGCGTGGGCGCGTTCCTGTTCGGCATCGGCATGGTCATCGCGGGGGGCTGCGCCTCGGGCACGCTCATGCGCGTGGGCGAGGGCTTCCTCATGCAGATCATCTCGTTCGCGTTCTTCATCGTCGGCTCGCTGCTGGGCGCGTACAATTACGGCTGGTGGGAGAGGAACTTCATCGTATCCGCGCCGAGGATCTTCCTGCCCGATTATTTCGGCTGGATCGGCGGGCTTCTGTGCAACCTCGCCATCATCGCGCTCATCTATTACCTTGCCCACAAATGGGAAAACCGCAGGAAAAAAGAATCATAAATATTTGGAGGATTTTATCGTGAAAGAAGTCGAATTGGATTGCCTGGGCGAGGCTTGCCCGGTTCCCCTGATCAAGACCCAGAAGGCTATGGAAGGCCTGGATGTCGGCGATGTGCTGATCGTTAAAATCGACCATAGCTGCGCGATGAAGAACGTGCCCGAGTGGGCGAGGAAGGAAGGCCACAACGTCGAGATCGAGGAGGTCGACGACGGCGAGTGGGAGTGCGTCATCGAAAAAACGTCCTGACGCTCTCAGGTTCCCAACGAACGGAAGGAGGGGGATACGTTGAAGGCTTTATTGGATAAGATCGGCAATAACGCGTTCTATAAAAAATGGTTCAAGGACGCGCTGCCCTATGTCGTGGGCGCGCTGCTGCTGTCGCTTTTTCAGGTGGTGACGTTCGCCGTCACGGGCAATCCCTGGGGCGTGTCGGGCGTGTTCGCGAACTGGGGCGCGTGGCTCTTCAAGCTCGTGGGCGGCAGCGTGGACAATTGGTATTACTTCAGCTCGCCCGGCGCGCAGGCCACGCTCGGCGCGGGGGTCGTGCACTATGCCGACAGCTGGCGCAACATAGGCGTCATCGCGGGCGCGCTGTTCGCGGCGCTGCTGGCGTCCGGCTTCAAAATCAAAAAGATTAAATCATGGAAGCAGGTCGTCGCGGCATCGCTCGGCGGCCTCCTGATGGGATACGGCGCGAGGCTTGCGGCCGGCTGCAATATCGGCGCGCTCTTTAGCGGCATCGCGTCGCTCTCGCTCTCGGGCTGGGTGTTCGCGGCGTTTCTGTTCGCGGGCGCGATCGTCGGGAGCAAGCTGCTCGTGAAATACTTTATGTAAAAGGAAACCAACGCCATGACGAGAGAGAAAAAGGTCGAACAATACGACGTGGTGATCATCGGCGGCGGCGCTTCGGGGCTTACCGCGGGCATCTACTGCGGGCGCGCGCGCCTGAAGACGCTCATCATCGAGCAGTCCTTCGTGGGCGGCCTCGCGACCAACACCAACGAGATCGAGAACTACCCGGGTTTTCCCGAGGGCATATCCGGAAAAGGGCTGATGGAGCTTTTCCATAAGCAGGCGAAGCGCTTCGGCGTCGATTTCAAGCTGACCGACGTGAAGAACGTCGATTTTTCGGGCGACGTGAAGGCCGTCGAGACTTTTCGCAACCGCTACGAGGCCCAGGCGGTCATCGTCTGCAACGGGAGCAAGCCGCGCGTCGTGGGCGCGCCGGGCGAGGAGAAGCTCATCGGCCGCGGCATCGCGTTTTGCGCCACCTGCGACGCCGCCGCAAACACCGATAAGGAAGTGCTCGTCATCGGCTCGGGCGACGCGGCCATAGAGGAGGGCATCTTCCTGACCCGCTTTGCGAGCAAGGTGAAGGTCTCCGTGCTGCACGACGAGGGCGTGATGGACTGCAACGAGATCGCCAAGGCCGCTGCGCTCGCGAATCCCAAAATGGAGTTTCTGTGGAACACCGTGGTGGACAGCTATGAGGGCGGCGAGCAGTTGGAGCGCGTCAACCTCAGGAACCTGAAGACGGGCGAGATCCTGCCGGTCGGCTGCTTTACCTGCTTCCTGTTCATCGGCTACATCCCCAACACGGGGATTTACAAGGGCATCCTCAACATGACGCCGAGGGGCTACATCCTCACGGACGAGAACATGCGCACCAATGTGCCGGGCGTGTTCGCAGCGGGGGACGTGCGCGAGCGCTTCCTCAGGCAGGTGGCCACCTGCGTGGGCGACGCGGCCACCGCGGGCGTCATGGCGGAGAAGTACATCGCCGAGAGCGAGCTGTTCGAGCACCAGATCATGGCGGGGGACGGCGTGGCGTACGTGTACAGCGCCGTCGAGAAGGAGCAGAGGGAGTTTCTGACGGAGCTCGAGCAGGTCCTCGCGAAACACCCGGGCTACCGCTGCCACAGGATCGACACGTATAAGTCCGACGGGCTGGCAAGGAGGCTCGGCGTCGCCTGCTGTCCGGCCGTGGTGGTCATTAAGCAAGGCAAGGTGCAAAGGATCATCGAGAGCAATCTGTGCAAATGCGAAGTGGAAGCACAGCTTTAAAGAAGCTTGCAGGGGAAGGGAGGAACAACGTGAAGAAAACCGTTCTGGCGCTGATGTGCGCCGCGCTCATCATCCTGAGCTGCGGCTGCGCCAACTACGCCTTCGAGCAGACGGGCGGATATATCGTGACCGCCAAGGAAGCGCTGTCATTCGCGAAGGCGGGCGCGCTCCTCGTGGACGTCCGCCCCGCCAAGGATTATGAGGCGGGACATATCGAGGGCGCCGTCAACATCCCCATGGCGCTGCTTACCACGAGCGAGCCTTATGAGAACACCCTCGCGGACAAGGGGCAGATCGAGTCGGCGATGGGCGCTGCGGGCGTGACGGAGGCGGATACGCTGCTTCTGTACGACGGCAACGCCAACATGCAGGCGGCGCGCGTGCAGTGGACGCTCAACGTGTACGGCAATTTCAACGTCAAGGTGGTCAGCGGCGGCTTTGAAAAGCTCGTGAAGGCGGGCGCCGGGGTCACGGCGGAAGCGACCGTGCTGCAAGCGGCCGAATACAAGGCGGGGGAGAAGCAAAAGAAGCTTCTGGTCAACATCGATTACATCAAGATGCTTTTGGATAAGCCCGAGGAGAACACGCTGATCATCGACGCGCGCACTCCTGCCGAGTATGCCGAAGGCACCATACCCGGTTCGGTCAACATCGACTATATCTGGAACAACTACCCCTCCGGCGAGTATAAGTCGCCGATGGATCTGCAGAGCACGTATTTAAACAAGGACGTTTTCCCCGAGATGAAGCTCATCGTCTTCTGCAAGTCCGGCGTGCGCGCGGCGCAGACGTATACCGCGCTCAAGGACGCGGGGTATCTGGACGTCAGGGTTTACGACGGCTCGTGGACCGAGTTCGTCGACGTGATGGGCAATCAGGCCGCCGCCCCGGACTCCACCGTGAAGCCGTCGGCGGGCGACGCCTCGTGACCAAATATGAAAGGAGAAACTAAAATGAAAAAATTTCTGATGCTGCTGCTGGCGGCGATGCTGATCCTGTCGCTTGCGGGCTGCGGCGACAAGGAGGGCGCGAATCCCGCCGCAACCAGCACCCCCGCCGCGCAGACGCAGGCGCCCGAAGCGCCCGCCGAGGGCGTCGCCCTCGAGGATGCGGCCAACAAGTATTTCGCGGAATTCCCCGGCAACCGTATCGTGACGTGGGAGGACCTGTTCACGCTGATCGACGCCGGCGAGGAGCCGTTCATCCTGAGCATCCGCCAGCAGGACGTGTACGATCAGGGTCACATCGTGGGCGCGTACCGCGCGTCCTGGGGCGAGGACCTCGCGAACAAGGCCGCCCTGCTCCCCAAGGATAAGCCGGTGTATGTGTACTGCTATTCCGGCCAGACCGCGGGTCAGGCCATCGCGCTTTTGAACATGCTGGGCGTCGAGGCATACTCGGTGAAGCTCGGCTTCAACTACGGCGCGACGAAGGTCGCGGGTTACGAGGCTTACCTGGAGACCACGGCAAACGAGCTGCCCGACGCCGGCGCCGAGTTCGATCCCGAGGTGCTCGCGTTCGTACAGGACTATTTCAAGTCCGTCAACGACAACGGCAGCTTCCAGATCGCTTCCGCGGATGCAGACACGCTCTTGCAGGCGGGTGAGGCGATGCTCCTCGACATCCGTTCGGCCGAAGATTACGCCATCGCGCACATCGAAGGCGCAGAGAGCCTCCCTTACGGCCAGGGTATGCAGGAAGGCTTTGCCGGCCTGCCCAAGGATGAGAAGATCATCGTCGCCTGCTATACGGGCCAGACCGCGGGGCAGACGGTCGCGATCATGCGCGCGCTGGGCTATGACGCCTACTCGCTGCAGTTCGGCATGACGGGCGCGAAGGGCTGGACGTATTATGTCAAAACGACCGCGGCCAACAAGTATTTCGCAGAGTTCCCCGGGAACCCCGTCCTGCAGTGGGCCGACCTGTTCGCCAAGCTCGACGCGGGCGAGACCCCGTTCATCCTGAGCATCCGGAGCGCGGACGATTACGCCGCGGGCCACATCAAGGGCGCGTATCTTGCCGCCTGGGGCGAGGACCTCGCCGCCAAGGTGTCGTACCTGCCCAAGGACCAACCGGTCTACGTCTACTGCTACACCGGCCAGACCGCGGGCCAGGCCGTTGCGCTCATGCGCATGCTGGGCATCGACGCCTACTCGCTGCAGAGCGGCTTCAACAGCGGCGCGATGACAATCGAGGGCTATGAGAAGTATGTCGACACCACGCCCAACGAACTGCCGAACGCCGGTGCGTCGTTCGATCCGTTCCTGCTTGGCGAGGTCGTCAAGTACTTCAACGGCATCGCCGACAACGCCAGCTATAAGATCAGCCTCGAGGATTCCCTCGCGGCCGTGCAGGCGGGCGGCGTGACCGTACTCGATATCCGCAGGGCGGAGGACTTCGCGCTCGGCCATATCGAGGGCGCCATCAACATCCCGTTCGGCCAGGGCATGCAGGAGCGCTTCGCGGAGCTCCCCGCGGGCAAGCTCATCGTCACCTGCTACAGCGGCCAGACCGCAGGCCAGACCACCGCCGTGCTGCGCATGCTCGGGTACGACGCCGTATCCATGCATCTTGGCATGAAGCTGGGCTGGATCGCGGCGGGCTATCCCGTCGTGACGGGTTGAGTTGGATCAATAAAAGCATGCGGCAAGCCTTTGCGAAAACGCGGGGGCTTGCCGTATAATGTACGCATGAAAACGCGGCTTCCATCCTGGATCATTTTCGTTTATATCGGGCTTTGGCTGCTCGTCAACCTTCTTTTTTTAGACAGGTTCCCTTTCATGCACTCGGACGAGTCGTGGCTCGCGGGCCTGACGCGCGAGATTGCGGCGAACGGGGCGGGCGGCACGGAGCCTTTTTTCAATTTGCTGCCGCGCTATCCCCATGCGATCAAGTTGCTCTTCCACGCGATGCAGATGCCCCTGATCGCCGCGCTCGGCTATTCGCTCTTCGCGGTGCGCCTCATCTCATTGCTGTTCGGCGCGGCGGCGCTCTGTCTCTTCTATAATCTCGCGCTGCGTTTTACGCAGAGGCGCTGGGCGGCGTTGGGCTTTGCTGTCGCGCTGTCGCTCGACGTGCAGTTCGTCTACGCCGCGCATATGGCCAGACAGGATATCGTCATCGCGTTCGGCATCCTTGCGGCGATGCTCTATATCCTGAAGAACCTCGAAGCGTGGGGATACCGGAAGGATCTCGTTCTGGGGGCGCTCGTCGGCGTCTTTATCGGCGTCCATCCCAACAGCCTCATGGTTGCGCTCTGCGCGGGCGCGCTGTACCTGTACGCGATCGTGGAAAAGAAGCTGCGCGTGCGGAACCTGCTCCTTCTCATCGGCACGGTGTCGTGCTTCGCCGCGCTGTTCGTGGGGATCAGCCTCTCGCTCGACCCGGGGTTCTTCGCGCATTACGCGCGATACGGCAGCGAGCTCGGCGTCACGCTCACGCTTGCGCAAAAGCTCAAGAGCTTCCCGGAGTATTTCCTGAAGCTGTTCCTGCAGGTCAGCGGGACCTATTATACGCCCTTTATCAAGCCGCAGCTCGTTCTGTTCGCGGCGGGCGCGCTCGCTTTGGCCGTATGCGCCTTTTTCCGGCGCGACGCGCTCAAATTGCTGCTGCCCCTTCTCGCTCTCAACGCGGGCTTCATCGCGATCGGCCGCTACTCGCAGCCCGCCGTGATCCTGCTGTTTCCTGTCTGCTACCTCATCCTCGTGTATCTTTCGGACCTGCTGCCCAAACGGGCTGGGGCGGCGCTTCTAAGCCTTTTCGGCGCGACTGTCGCCGCCATATCCTTCCTCTCCGTGCGCCCTTACCTGAACGACGATTATAAAAACTATCTCGCGCAGTTGGACGCGCATGTGCCCGCGGGCGCAAAGACGCTCGCGAACCTCAACGGCGAGTTCGCCTTCGAACGCGGGACGCTTCTCGATTACCGAAACCTCGCCTATCTCGAGGAGCGTGGGCTTACGTTTGAGGAGTATGTCGAAGGGAACGGCATCGAATACATCGTGTATCCCGCCGAGATGGACTTCATCTATATGAACCGCCCGGTTTACAATATCCTCTACGGCAATCTCTCCCCGTACTATGGGGACATGCGGCGGTTTCTCGACGAGAACTGCACGCTGGCGGGCGCGTTTGATTCGCCCTACGCCATGCGTATACCGAAATATATGTATGATAAGGAATGGGAAGTGCGCGTCTACCGCGTGGAAAGCGAGGGGGAAGAGTGAACACACCCTTTTTTCAGCCCAGCTACGGGGAAACGGAGCGGCAAAACGTGGCCGACGCGCTCTGTTCCGGCAGGGACTATCCGGCCGAGGCGCGGCGCGCCCTCTCCGCGCTTTACGGCGAAACGATCTTTTTGACCTCGAGCGCTTCCGCCGCGTTCGAGCTCCTTTTCGCGGCGCTCGGCTTCGAGAGGGGTGGGGAGGTCGTCATGCCCTCCTTTACGTTCCCCTCCTGCGCCAACGCGCTCCTGCGGGCGGGGCTGCGCCCCGTATTCGCGGATATCGACGAGCGCACGAAGGCGCTGGGTATTGAGCACGTCGGGGAGCTTATCAACGCGAACACGCGCGCCGTGATCCCCATGCATTACGGTGCGGCGTCGATGGACATGGACGCGCTCAGGGCGCGTTTGGGGGATGCGCTTCTCATTGAGGACGCTGCGCTCTCCTTCGGCGCGCGGTATAAGGAAAGACCGCTCGGCGCCGTCGGCGACATGGGCATATTGAGCTTCCACCGCACGAAGAACATATCGGCGGACGAGGGCGGGCTTCTCGTGATCGGCAAAGGGTATCCAAAGCTTGCCGAAAAGGCGCAAACGATCTACGACAACGGGACGGACAGGGCCGCGTTCCTTCGCGGGGAGGTCGGGGCGTACACCTGGCGGGCAGCAGGCATGAACGTGGCGATGGGCGGAGTGAACGCGGCGCTGCTGTGCGCCCAGCTCGAGCGCGAAGAGGAGATCGTCGCTCGGCACAAGGCCGTCTATCTGCGCTATATCGAGCGGCTTTCCGGCATGGCGGAGCGCCTCGGCTTCACGCTGCCCGTGATACCGGAGCATAACGCGAACAATTGCGAGCTGTTTTATATCCTGCTGAAGGATGAAGGAACACGCGACCGGGTGCAGGGACATCTCAGGGGGAAGGGCATCGGCTGCGCCTTCCACTATATGGCGCTGCACGCGTCTGCGATGGGGAGGGCGCTGGGGTACGCGCCCGAGGATTTGCCCGTCACAACAAGCGTATGCGGGCGGCTTTTAAGGCTGCCGCTGTTCGCAGAGATGACGATAGAGCAGTGCGACGCCGTGACGGAGGCCGTGCGGGAGGCGCTATGCGGAAAATAGACGACAGCATATGCGCGGTGGTGCCGGTCTATAACGCCGAAGCAACGCTTACGGAGCTCGTGGACCGGCTGGAGCGCGCGCTGGGAAGATTCAGGGAGTATTCCGTGGTGCTCGTGGACGACGGCAGCACGGACGGCAGCGCCGCGCTCATCGGGAGGCTTTGCCGGGAGCGCGCGCGTGTGACGGGCATACTGCTCGAGGGCAACTTTGGGCAGCAGAGCGCGATCCTGTGCGGGCTTCGCCACGCGAAGGGGAACTGCGCCGTCGTCATCGACGACGACCTCGAGCAGGACCCCGCGGATATCCTCACGCTGTACGACGAATTGAAAAAAGGGTACGACGTGGTGTACGGCGCGGCGCAAAACAGGGACAAGGGCGCCTTTCGCGCGTTCGGTTCGCGCCTTCGGGACAGGCTTTTCGATCGCATCTCCCAAAAACCCGCGGACGTGCGCGTGTGCAGCTTCCGCATCATGGCGCGGGGGCTGGTCGAAAAGGTGATCCGCGCGGATACGCGCTTCGCATACATTTCGCTGGAGATCTTTAAGCACACGAGGAACGCGAAAAGCGTTGAGCTTCGCTACGCGCCCGCGCCGCGCTCGGGCTACCGCGCGGCGCGGCTTGTTGCGCTCCTCTTGAATATGTACGTCTATTACGCGCCCAAGACGGCGCTCGGGTTCCTTAGAAAGCGCGGACCGTGCTATGAAATCAAAAGAATCCTGAACGGGGGCGGGGAATGAGGCTCATGGTTTTGGGCGGCGGGAGCTGTCAGCTGAATCTCATAGAGCGTGCCAAAGAACGCGGGGAGTATGTGATCCTCGCCGATTATCTGAAGGATTGCCCGGGCGCCGCGCTTTCGGACGCGCACGCGCTCGTCAGCACCTTCGATCATGAGGGCGTTTTAAACGCCGCGCGCGAACACGGGGCCGAAGGAATCGTGACGATGGGGACCGACCAGCCCGTCCTGACGGCCGCGAAGGCGGCGGAGGCGCTGAAGCTTCCGTTTTACATCGACGCGCAAACCGCCCTTTCCGTGACCAACAAGCGCGTGATGAAGGCGCTCTTTCGCGAGCGCGGCATACCCACGCCCGAATATGCGCTGCTCGACGCCGCGTTCGACGAAGCGCGGTTCTCGGGCGTGCGCTTTCCCGCCGTGCTCAAGCCCGTGGACAGCCAGGGGCAGAGGGGTGTGATCCGCGTCGAAGACGCCGCAGAGGCGAAAAAACGCATCGGGGAGACGCTCTCGTTTTCGCGGGAGGACAGGGCTCTGCTGGAGGAATTCTATCAAAATGACGAGATCACGGTAAACGGCTGGCTTGTCGACGGGCGCTTGACCGTCCTTTCCGTCGTGGACAGGGTGACGATCAAGGGGACGGAACATATCGGCGTATGCCTGTGCCACAACTTCCCCTCGGTGCATTTAAAAAGCCGTCATGACGAGATCATGGATCTGACGGAGCGCATCGTGCGCGCTTTCAACTTGAAAAACGGGCCGATCTATTTCCAGTATCTCGTCGGCGCGGAGGGGATCAAGGTCAATGAGATCGCCTCGCGCATCGGCGGCGCGTACGAGGATTTGACGATGCCGCACATATCGGGCGTGGACATTCTCGGGATGCTCCTCGACTACGCGCGCGAAGGCGGTTGCGACGCGCGCCTGCTCGAAGGTTATGATGTGAGGGAACGCAGGCGCTTCGTCTCCACCCAGCTTTTCTTCTTTAAGCCGGGCGTGATCGCGCGCGTGACGCCAGATGAGGAGCTCATGAGGTTTCCCGGCGTGCTGCACGCGCGCTCCTTCTTCCGCGCAGGCGACACGGCCCCCGCGATGGAGAACGCGACGGCGCGCGCGGGCTATATGATCGTCGAGGGCGGGAGCTTCGAAGGGATGATCCAAAACGTGAACGCCGCGTTCGCGCGCATGGAAGCGCTCGATTCGCGGGGCAACGACCTCGTGATCCGGTATGAGGACTATGCGGACAAACACCTTTTTCTGAACTCGTGAGCCGCGGCTGCTGACATGGCCGGGACGCGGGAAGTCGTTCCCACGCGACGCTACCGCTATGCTTCGAAGGGCTCCGGCGGGCCGAACTCCTCCAGTTGACGCCGCCAGCACTCCGGCAGGGCGGCTTCCATCCGGGCGAGCACGTCCCGCCCCTGCGGCTTGTTGTGCCCGGAGATAGCCGCTTCGAACGGGTATTTCTTGAAAATCTCAATGGCCCGCGCGAAGGTCGCCGCGTCCGTGTTGATATAGGGCACGATGCACGCCGCCGTATCGCCGATGTTGTCGCCCGCGTAGAGCACGCGGTCGATCTCGTCGTAGAGGTGGATGTCGTCCCCACTGTGGCCGGGCGCGAAAAAGAGGCGCACGCCGTCCTCCGGGAAATAAAGCTCGTTTTCAAACACCAGGTTGGGCAGGCATTTATGCACCTCCCCGTCGGCCGCCTGCTTGTATTCCTCATAAGCGGCGTCCCAATGCTTGTCCTCCAGCGCGCGGCAGAGCGGGTGTGAGACAATGGTGGCGCCCTTGAACGCCCAGTTGCCCCAGATGTGATCCCAGTGGCAGTGGGTGTTGACCACGATGAGCGGCTTGTTCCGGCCCTTGAGGGCGTCCAAGACAGGCTGCACGCTGCCGCCGCCCACGCCCGTGTCGATGACGAAGTCGTGGACGTTGCCCAGTAAAAGGCCGAGGTTCAGGTCGTACTCCTTATCCATCGGGTAGGCAAACATGGTGTTTCTCGGGGAGATGGTGGTGATTCGCATGGGGGAATCCTTCTTTCCCGCAGGCCGTCATAATATGGCGGCATGCACTTTTTCTTTTGCCCGAACAGTGCAGATAGGGGAAAAAGAAAAGACCGCCGAAGGGAGGGACTTCATAACGAAGTTCCTCCCTTGGCCTTTGTAAAAAGCCGGATTGATTGGATTGCAGGCAAAATTCAATCTTTGGAGGCTGAACATGAAAGCAAGGTTCATTGACAAAAGGACAAGCATCCCCTATACATTGGTCGGCGACTATTATCTGTCGTGGGGCGACCTTCCAGATGATGATAGCGAAGTAAAGTCCATCGGCGTATGGGGACAGCGACGCAAACAATATCTAAAGAATCACCGAAAAGGGCTATATGCAAAATTGCTTGCAAGCGGGAAGCTGAACAACCATCTTGCGGAGATTGACCAACAGGCGCAAGAGATGTTTTCTCAGTTAGTATATGAGATGGCGGAGAATGAAGGCGTGACTGAGAAACTGAAATCCTTACACCAGATGGAGTGGGTCGGCAGGATGAACAGCATCCGAGAACGGGCAAGAAAGATTGTAGACAGTGAGTTGATACGGATAAAGGTAAGGGCGGCGGTACGAAGGTGTACCGTCGCCCTTTATTTGTTGATAAGCAGGGCTTAGTTCTATTTCTCAATCATCACTGTACATACCGCAGCCAGAAATTATCGCTTATATTTACCTCAATGTGTGGGTCGTCTTCATTAAAGATGAAATCGACGCCGTCGCCCGTTATCTTAAAGATATCCGGCGACTTTGTATCGTCCAGCGCCTCGGTCCCGTGGATTTCAAGCCCTGTGATGTCCACCGTTGCGGTGCCGCTGCTGTCACGAGCCAGTTCAAAGCCGTAAAGTCCGCCGTCAAAGGTCACGCTGCCGGTAAGTATCAGCGTCATGCCGCCGTCAATCATGACTCCTATCTCATGATCGATCACAGGATTATCAAGGTTGATCTCCAGCACTCCGTCCGCAAGGAATTCAGCACTTATACCTACTCCGCCCTCAATTTCCGTACCTGAAAGATATTGTGTCATATCCTCAACGAGTTTTGCCTCATGCTGTTCCGGCGTCGTCACTTCTTTCGGCTTTATTGAAGCGTGTTCACCGCTGTCAGGTATTTCATATAGCAGGCCTTCTGCGAGCGTGGGCTCGCCGATGATATTCTTAAAGCTCATGCCTATAAAAATGATGTCGCCGCTGTCGGCTGAATATGCTCCGGTATCGTACGTCACCTTCAAACCCGATATGTCGACTGTGCCGCACGTCTCAATGTCGGGATTTTCCCCGATGTCCAAAATGCCACCCTTCATATTCAGCTCGCCCGTAAGCGTCAGCACATGTCCGTTGCAGACAACGAATACGTCGTGCATGAGCGCCGCGCCGCCGAATGCGACGGTGATATCATTATTAAGTTCAATTCTGTCTATTCCCGAATCACTGAACACCTGTAAAAACTCCTCCGGCGTAGAAACCCCGTAATCTGCCTGCGGGCCGTCATCCTGCGGTTCACTATCCTGAGGCTCATCTTTCTTCGGAATGACCGACTTGATGCTTGTCCATTCATCGCCTGATGTATCTACAAACAGCCGTTCCTGTGCCTGCGGCGCAACAAGTTCAACATCACTTCGAATCTCAAAAAGCGTCGCTTCCTGCGTGGCAGCAAGCTCAAATGTAAGCCCCGAAAGATCGAGTATGGGCTTATCGCCGCCTTCGTATCCTGCGCGAACGGCGATGCAGCCCTCGCCGGGCGTGAACGTACCGATAAGTTTAAGCGTCACGCCTTCCTGCAATAGCACGGTTCTGTCGCATGATATGTGAGCATCCGTCAGGTCAAGCTCGGCATCCTCTGTCAGCAGGTATTCCTCATTGCTGCTGCCTATCAGATGAGATAAGAGCCCGTCCGCGCCGCCTTCTGATATGGGAGCCGGTTTCCCTCCGCCGCAGCCTGTAAACAGCGAAAGCAGCAGAGCTATTCCAAGTAAACAGCAAAGTAATCTCTTCATGTCATTATCCTCCTTCTATTCAAGCGGCGTATCTTCGTCAAGGGTAAGGGCGTACATAACTCCGTAGAACCGCGAATCCATGCTGCCTCCCGCGAAGCTCACTATGTTTTTGCAGTCGCCGCTCATATAAAGTCCCCAACTCATCGAGTTATCGTCGAGCGCGATAAGCGCGCCGTACAGATGCTCGCCGGTTATCGTCCACAGCGTCAGGTTGCCGCCGCTGCGTATGGCGACATACCTGTCGTCCGCCGAGAACGCCGCGGCCTGCTTGCCGCTGACCGTCGACCAAAGCGGCGTGCCGGTTTCCATATCGATGAACATCTGGCCGCTGTTTGTTCCGCCGGTATCTGTTCCCCAGAACAGCGTCTTGCCGTCGTGCGAGAGCGTCATAGAGGAGCAGCGCATACCCACATCCAGCGTCCACAACGTTTTGCCTGTGGCGAGTTCGGTGCAGATGAGATAGCCGACGCCCGTCGACTTTGTTGAGGTGACGACGCAGGTATCGTTCATCGCCCAGCCGAAAATTGTTCCCTCTATATATTTTTTCCAAAGCATTTTTCCTGTTGCAACCTCGGTGGCGAGGAAATCACCGGCTTCCGTACCCGTATAGACCACCTTGTCGTCGGCGGACCAGAACAGCTTGTACATTTTGGCGTTTCCGAAAAAGTCGCAGAGTATTTTCTTGTCCGACAGGCGCACAACGCTTACATAGCCTTCGTCGGTCGCCATCAGGAGCAGCTTGCCGTCATTTGATATCTCGAGGTCGCCGAGCTTGGAGAACACGCCTTCGCCGTGCCCTTCTTCCGGCTGCACATACAGCGCCGGATTCTCTTTATATGGCACCTGATAGGAAAATACCTCGTTGCCCTCAATATCCCATACGACTGCGGTATCCGGGTCGCCGACCTTTTCTCCGTGAACAACAGAGGCTACAAGCGTTCCGTCGGTGGAAATATCGCAGAACGCGCTTTCTCCGCGCAGCCATTTTTCAAAGAGCAAATTGCCGTACTTATCGAACACATGAAGATAGCCGTTCTCGTACTTGTACTCGGTGCTGAAAGTTGTATGGAAAGGGGCAGTGGCGATAATATCGTTGGAAATATCTACGCAGTAAGCCTGCATTCCCATGTCGTGCTGCGTCTGGAGGGTGTAGTTCACCTGCGCCGGCTTCTTTTTGAGCACGAGAGTCAGTTCCATGGTCTCGCCCGTGTGCGGCTCAACGATGATGGATTCCTCCGCGTAGGCGGGATTAACGGTCGAATCGCTGCTGTTCGTAACGCCGAGTTCGTTGACGAATATGGTTGAACGCCCCCAGTTTCCGGTGGAATCAAACTGAAACGCGGGCGTTTCAAATGTAAAGCGTCCCTCGATGTCCGTTGTTCCGAACGCGCCGCCGCGTGAGGTCTGCACATCGATAAAGGGGATCGGCAGCCCCGTTTCCTCATCGTACACCGTGCCGGTCACTGTGCAGGTGGTCGTGGGGAACTGCGAGGGCCGTATGTGGTTGAGCGTGAAGCCCTTGAGCAGCTCGGTGCTCTCGCCGTCGGTGACATAGTAGGAGAAGCGGGCGATGAAGTCGAAATCCTCGTCTTCCCGACCAAGGTAGGCGAACCGCACAACTGTGGATTCGCCCGGCTCGAGCACAGACGCCGCGCCGAGCGGGATGAGGTTGACATCCGTATATGCGCTTGACTCGCCGGCCGTCGGGTCGTAGGAGCCCGACCAATCCATCACCAGCGACGGGTCGTAGCCCTCCATTTTCTGCCACTCAGAATCGGGCAGGTCGTTCGCGGCGATGAGCTGCACCCGTTTGTCGGAATTGTTGGTAAACAGCGCACAGCGGGAAATGGCGGTGCCAAAGTCTATATCTCTGTTGAAGGTGGTGGTATCCGTTACCTCGCGCGGCGCGGTCAGAGTTACTCCCAGCGCCTCGTCCTGCACCACCGGCTCGAAGTTTTTGAAGCACGGCAGAAAGTCCATGCCATCCTCCGGCTTCGGATAGGCAGTCGTTGCGTCAATCATGTACTGTTCATTATCCGCGACCCTTGCGGCAAGCGCATCGGGCGAAATCGCCGTGGAATTCATTGAGACCAGTATTTCCGGGGTGTAGCCGTGCAGCTGCAATACCGCCGCTATGGTGCCTATATTCTCATCGGTGAGTTCGGTTTCCGAATCTTCGCCGAGCTTTACCATCTTGTACTCACCGATATGTTCATTCAGGCAGGCAAGAACATCCCCCGGCAGATAATCCTGATGTGTGACAAGATATTCGCACCATTTTTCATTAAAAAGCAGATTGCCGACGTTGATTGCCTCGGCTATCTCGCTCTCTGTGCAGGGCGTATCCTTGCCTGCATTTATCGGTGTGCTTGTTTCCACCGGGGCAGGCACATCAGATGATGCCGGATTGCCAGCGTTATTTCCGCAAGCTGTCAGGCTCATCAGCAACAATATTGCCAAGAGCATCGAAACAGCTTTTTTAGTCGATACGTTCCTCATGTTTTTCTCCTCCGTTATAACTTGTTTAGAGCGTCTGCCCTCATTTTGCTCCTTCGAGTATCTCTATGAAACGCTCCGCTCCGTCCGTGTAGAAAGACCATACCCCCAGCGGTTCTGGATATTCATATACATAAACGCTGTCATCATAAAAGGTTAGGCTGTATTCTGCGCCGTCGCTCATCACAAATGTCACGGTAAGCGTGGTTGAAGGAGGTTCCGTGCCTTGCAGCGCGTACATGTCAAGGCCTACGGCATACAGTGCGTCTATCGCTTCCTCTATGACGGCGGCGTCCGTTTTCTCATGCTCGCTACCGTCTCGAATGACTTTTGCGCTTATGGGCTTTTCGGTTTTGCACCGCTCAAGAAACTCATACATCTTTGGGTCGGGACCGTCAAGAGTCAGCGCATCCCGCTCGGTTTCCGCAGGGAAATCGATGGCGGCAAGAGCGTTTTTTCCGTCTACTTCGTACTTTCTGTCGCCGCAGTCAAGGAACTCGCCGTTGAAGGAAATGCTGCCCGCTTCCGTACCGTCTGCGTTGATGAAGTAATAGCCTGAATCGTTATCCGTAACGGTCATGTCCGTTTCGTCGGTTACTGTGATCTCGGCTATGGCGTCGAGCACGGCGTTTACGTCGTCATCTCCGTACAGCGGGGATTCCACACGCTCGCCGTCGCCCTGATAGACATAGATGACTGCCGCGGGGAGAGCCCTATCGCGGTTTTCATATATGGCAAGCATATCATCGCCCAGCACATCCATAATGGAGGTTGCCGCATCGACCTTGTCGCCGCCCGTTGCTTCGGTGCCTTCCGGTTTATTGATTGCCGCAGAGCAGCCCGCAAGCAGCGATAGCATCATGATTGCGGCTGTGACTGATGCAAAAATGCATTTCATAAGAACCTCCTTTACTTGCTGATGTAATAATCGACACCATCCAGATAATAGCTCTCTGTGTTGCCGTCGATGATTTGCAGATTGGGGTTGCTGTATTGATCGCGGTTGATATCGTAGTCATCGTAGAATCCCAGCTCGGCGCGATATATTTCGCCCGTGTCGGGGTCATAAAGCCTGTCGTAGCCCAATGTCGCATCGCTGTTCTTCTGCGAGATAATATCGTAGGAGGTCTGACGGGCGCTCCATGCGGCGTTATAGGAATCGTAGGTAGCCTGCAATGCGGCGTTGGCAGCCATATAGCCTTCCGCTGTTTCTTTGATATAATTCTGTGCCTCATTCACATAGGAATCTGTAAAATTCAAAGAATAAATCGCGTCGGAAAGAACCTGCTCAACCTCTACGAAACTGTCCTGAGGTGCCAACACGCCCGAAACACTCAGCGCAGACAGCGGCAGCATATCAACGCCGCCCATGTAGTAAGTTCCCACCGAATAAATTGAAGCACAAAATTTTCCGTAACAGTTTGTACCGCGCGATGAGCAGAAGCTGCCTCTTATCAAAGCTTCATCGGTGGCGATATTGGAAAAATAGGTGCTTATCGGCAAGGATTCGATTACCGCAAAGTCGTTGAGCTGCGGGAAGCTGAAACCGTCTTGATACGCTGTGCCGCTGTATTTTGCCACCACAGAGGCAAAATCGTTCCAGACATAAAACAAGTCGGCGGCATTATCTTGACTCACAACAGGTGCGTCGCCGTAAACATTATAGGGGAAGCCGTATCCGGCATTGCTTTGATTCCACGACTTCGCGTCCCGGCTCTTGTTAAAGGGATTAAGCGTGCCATAATAGAATATTTCATAATCAGGGTTATCGGGGTTCCACGCGCGGAAACCGAAAGTGTTGTACTGTCCCATCGTCTGTATCATCCAGCCAACAGGCAGTTTCACCGAGAAGTAGCCGCCATCGTACAGGGTTGTGCCGGAAATGATCGGTGTGGCGGTGTCTATCTGATATTTGCCCATACCGGAGGGTTTTGTCGGCTGCTGTGGCTGCGTGCCGTCCCCCGGTTCGGATGCTGCGTTATCTTTATCCCCGATAACAAGCGGGTGACTGTCGTAATAGTCGGCGGACGGCTGATATGACTTTATGGCATCGGTCATCGCCATGATAGGCTCCTCGGCCTCGTCCTCGTAGAAGTAACAGGAATAGCTGATAAGCTGAGTCCCGGTATCCACAAGCATCTCATGCCGATAGGCCGTGCCGTCCTCGGTCGTGAAAGAATATACTGCTCCGCTCATAACGGCGTTTCCGGCAGAGCTTTGCGTCTGCTCCTCGGAAAGCGTGTATTCTATGTCATCCTCGTTTCCCATATCCTCGGCGCGGTAATAAAAGTACTCGCTCACATCGAAGCCCGTGGTGTCGCCATCATAAATGACCGAGATATCTACTCTGTTGAGTTCATCCTCGTCCTCGGTATAGATTGTAGCGCCGTTTTGGCTTGATACGCCGATAAAATCACTGCCATACAGCACGGAAAAATCCTGTCCGTCGCAGATGAGTGCCTTATAAGCGTTTCCCTGTGCGCCCGTCTGCACCACGTCCTTTTCAGGCCGTACGGCCGGTGAAACGGTGCAGCCTGCCAATATGAAACACAGCGCCAAACATACAACTGCTAAAAAGGATTTTATTTTCACTTGCTTGCCTCCATTCCGGCTCTTTCGATAAGCGATTGCATTTCATCGAAAAATGCCGCTATCCATTCTTTCTGCTGCTCATCATTGGAATTTGGGAAAACCTCAACATGCGTTTTGTTCTCCGTTGTATCAGGCGAAACTGCAATCCTTCCGCCAAGCTGTGGGAACTCTACTGAAGATACGATCAGCGTGCCGCGAAAGCTGTTTGATTTATCGATCACAAACGATACCGCTTCAAGTGCATCGTAAATAACATTCAGCACCGTCGCCTTATCACACATGAACATCTTTTCGTTTGCGTCCATTGCTATCACCTCCGTGTAATGAGATTGGGACTTCAACTATTTTATAGACAATTTGCTAAGCTACTATCGCCAGCCGGTCTGTACATAATGATCTGAGATATTCTCTCGGCGACATGTAGCCGAGCCGTTTCTGGATTCTACTCACATTGTAGAAGCAATAGATGTACTCAAACACTGCCGCCCGGACGGCTTCTTTTGTCTCATAGTGTGTCCAGTGTATCAGCTCTTTTTTCATGGTCGCGAAGAAACTCTCTGACCATGCATTGTCTCCTGGCATCCCGACTCGCGAGAAGCTCTGTCGCAGTCCATACTGCTGCAGCAGACTCATCACGGCTTTTGACGTGTACTGGCTGCCTCTGTCGCTGTGAAAGATGCACCCTTTGGCCAGTTCGTGCCGCGCCAGCATTGCCTTGATCGCGTTGACCACGAGCTCCTTCGTCATCCGGTCAGCCATGTGATCTCCCAGCACATCGCCTGTTACGATATCCCGGATGACACAATGATACATGAAGCCCTCGCCTGTCTTCAGGTATGTGATATCGCTTGTTAGCCCCATTCGTGCTGCGATCGGGAACTCCTGGTCTCTGAGGATATTTGGATATCCATCGCCTCGCGCTTTTTTGCTATTTGTCAGGCTCCTGGTTTTATGCCTATTGTGGCATGAAGTCAGGGCCATTTCTTGCATCTGATCTCTGCATTTGTCCCGCCCGATCCGTTCGCCTGTTTTTCGAAGCTCCGCAATGATTCTGTCCGGTCCGTAGGTGCCTCTGCTTTTTATGAATTCTTCTTTGATTCGCTTCTTCAGATGCGCTTCTCGTTTCTCAGCAACTTCCCGATTTTGAAGCCAAGCATAATAGCTCGTTCGTCCTACCTGCAATATCCCGGCCCACTTCGCTACAGGGTACTCAGGGTGCCTCTGTATAAATCGATATCTTACTTTTGGTGACTCGCGAAGTAGGCCGCTGCTTTTTTTAGCATGTCACGTTCCATTCTGGTCTCCGCGAGTTCCCTTCGCAATGCGCGGTTCTCTTCCTCCAGCGTCGCGTACTTCGTCTTGTCGCCATCCGACGTGTATTTCCGCCGCCAGTTGTATAGTAGATTTTCATGAATTCCTAGATCCTCTGCTATTTCTCTCACTGCCTTTGGACTTGCATAAGATAACTTGACCGCGTTCTTCCTGAAGTCCTCGTCATATTTCTTCCTGATCTGTCCCATTTCCTGCCTCCGATTTCTGAACCTTTTCTTCGTTCTTCCATCTTAGCAGATTGTCTTTTATTTTAGCATGCTCCCATTCTAACATTTACAGCATAACTTTATATTGCTTCATAGAACAGTCCAAACAAGGGGTAGTTATAAGTAAAGCGAGGGGTGGTTTTGGGGTAGTCTTGCCCGTAACGGGGTATTTCAGACGTTTGGTAAATTACGGGGTTTATTTACGGCAGATTGCATGTTACAATAAATAATTATTGAATGTGCTCTTTTTCGACAAATAGATGTATCCCAAAGGTGAGTGATGCCATGACTAAAAAATCAGTTTTGTTTACACTGTTAGTAGGCCAGGTGTTCCTGTGGACAGGCTCGGCGTTTATATCTGTACTTTACCGGTTGTTTGATTATTACCAGCCGATGCAGGTGACTCTGTTCACCGAGGTTCTCTACTATGTAATGCAGGCTGTCGGCATAGCCGCATTTGCCGTACTGCTCAAATGGAGGCCACGCGCTGCCGGAAGTCGTATCTGCGCGCTGTCGGCGGTTGTGCTCACATTAATCTTTACGGCGCTTGCGTTAGTTATCGAAAACGCCCTTTGCGTCATGCTCTTTGGACTTCTGATGAACATCGGCATAGGGGCGCTTTCCGGCATTTATTTGACGCGACTTTCCTCGCATCTTCCCCAGCAATGCCGGGGCAGGGTATTTGGCTATTCCTATGCGATAGGCAGCGTTGGCTCGTGGCTTTTGTCCCTGCTGTATGGCGGAAAGCTGCTGCAATCAGCCGCGGCGGTATATGTCTTTATCGGTTTGGCAGCTATGTCCGCAGTTCTGGTAAAGTATCTTGACCCGGTTGACTGCGACTCGGATCAATGGAAGGCAAGCGCCGTAAAAATCGACGCGAAGCTTATCGCGCTGGCCCTCTCCATTCCCTTGCTCTGCTCGATTGTAAACGGACTTGGCTGTTACTTTTCCGTCGCTGATGTTTCGGAGGTCGTAAACCCCGTATTCAACCGTATATTTTACGCTGCCGGGCTGATTGCCGCGGGTATCATCAACGACAAGAACCGGCGCTATGGCGCGATCTGCTGTATCGTCGCACTTATTTTCCCGTTTGCAAGCCTCGCTTTGCGAAGCGAAGTGGGGATATCGGCTTTTTTGAGCGTATTTAGTTATATCTTCTATGGCTTTTTCTCAGTGTATCGGGTAGTGCTGTTTGCCGACCTTGCCGGAAAGCGCAACTCGCTGTTGCCTCTTGCGGTATTCGGTCTGCTCTCGGGCAGAATAGGCGACGCCATCGGCACATTCGGCGGCGTAATGCTTGAGGCAAACGCGGTTGCTCTCATCTGCACGACCGCAGCCGCTTTTATTCTCTTCTCGCTGTCCTTTTTCACGCTGTATCATAAGCTGTATATGCCGCGCTTCACCGAAAAGGAAGCAGCCGAAAACCGATTGAGCGAATATGAATCGCAATACGGCTTCACAGCCAGACAGTCGGAGATATTCCGATTAGTCGTAAAAGGCTGCTCTAACGCTGAGATTTCTTCAGAGTTGTTCCTGTCGGAAAATACAGTAAAGTTTCATATCAAAAACATATTGAAAAAGACGAAATGTACAAACAGAACCATATTGATATCCAGATTCAAAATGAACAGTGTTTTTTGAGAATGTTAGAAATGACATTAAGGTGATTATCGCGTTTACATCGCACTATTACTGATACTGCTGCGGATTTTTGCATACCCACAGTAGTATCATTGTTATAATTACACATCTTCCTTAAATCAAGCTGCACTCACATAATTGCTGCTATCACCACACATCAAAGCCCATTTTATCGTACACCACTCTATGATATAATTATTTTTGGAAATATTTTTGCGAAATAGGAACAATACGGCATTGTTGGTGTCGTTATTAAATAGAGGATACTTCCTCTGGAAAGGAGGCAAAAGATATGCTGATATTATTGAAACGCACAAACGGTGAAACCACGCCGTTTCGCAATGCGAAGTTCATCCCCGCATTCTACTTTATCCCCAAGTCAATGATAGATAAATGTGGTGCGGAAATCAAGAGTATTCCGCACAATCCAAAAAAGCTGCTGCACGACTGGAACACCATCGCCACGGTGGAAAGCGATCTGTTCAAGCTCGTTATCGTGGACGCCTACGCATATATGGTGTGGCCCTTCATGGGACTTAACGGAAAGCTCGAAGCGTATTCGGGATATGAACCGTCGTGGTTGTTTGCTCACGCCGCGCCGTACTGGATATGCGCCATGCAGGACGCGGACATCATACCTACGCCGCAGGTGCTGTTGAAGGACGGCGGTGCAGATCAGAACTTCGGCTATGTGTCGGAAGAAGAGATCACTGGGATTTTCGATTGGCTCGTTCCGCAGACGATGGAACAGCATAATATGAACGCAATCATTGAAACTGCGAATGAGTTCCGCTGCTTTGAGGATTTTGACGAGCGATACAGTACGCAGAAGGTAGATTTCTACCGCAAATGGTATCATACCCGTACACGGCACCCAATGATTTCTCTTGAAGGTTATCAGGAGCAATACGCGGAAACCCACGACGGTCAGGAATGGGATATCTCGGATGACGCCGTAGATATTGAGAGCAGCGTCACATCAAAAGTGCAGGTTGAACAATTCACTGCAACACTTACCGATAAGGATAAACAGATACTCGAGATGCGTATGGAGGGCGCTACACTGGAGGAAATCGCAAAGAAACTCGGGTATCAAAATCACAGCGGCGTATTGAAGCGAATCCGAAGAATCGGGCTGGAATATGAGATGTTCAGCGGCGACGACCTCGGCTTCATGGATAAGAACATTATCTAAAGCACCTGCTCAAAAAACGAGAGGTGCTTTTTTCGTGCCCGAAAACGGAGGAAACATGGAACAGTACAAACCAAAGAAACATGAATGGCTCAAGGTTAAGAACACCCTATGTATGCAGTGCGCTCACCAAAGCTGCCTGATGCTCGGCAGCAGCGGTTGTCCCGCGCTCATCTCTTTCTCGGAGAGTAAAGAAAAACAAAAACACGGAGGAAAAACAGAATGAAGAAGTACAATAACACGCACATTATCGGCATCGACCACGGCTACGGGAATATCAAGACGGCGAACACCTGCTTTCCCACGGGCGTGAGCGCATACGACAAAGAACCGGTATTCAAGGAGAATTTGCTCGAATACAACGGCGGCTACTATCTCATCGGTGAGGAACACAAGGAGTTCGCTGCGGACAAGATGCAGGACGCTGATTACTATGTGCTGACGCTTGCCGCCATCGCACGGGAGCTGAATATCAGTAAATCGTATTCCGCAGACGTATTCATCGCTGCGGGGTTGCCTCTCACATGGGTGGGCGAACAGCGCGCGGCGTTCAAAGCGTATCTGTTGCAAAACGAAGCGGTCGACTATACTTTCAAGGGCAAAGCGTACCATGTGCGCTTTGTGGGCGCGGAGGTTTACCCGCAGGGCTTTGCGGCGATCATCAACAACCTTGCCGATTTTTCCGGCGTGAATATGCTCTGCGACATCGGCAACGGTACTATGAACATCATGTTCGTCAACGACAAGCGCCCTGACCCCAAGCGGTGCTTTACTGAGAAGTTCGGCACACATCAGTGTATGCTTGCCGTGCGCGAAAACCTCATGCGCCTGCACCATGCCGAACCGCCCGAATCGACCGTTACACGTATCTTGCGCTTCGGCACGGCTGACATCGACGCGGCGTATCTTGCTACCGTCACAGACACCGTGCGGGAATATGTGACGGGCATCTTCAGAAGGCTTCGGGAGCATGGCTACGATCCCCGGCTCATGAAGCTGTATGTGGTGGGCGGAGGCGGCTGCCTCATCCGCAACTTCGCCGAGTACGACGAAAGTCGCGTCACCGTCAACGACGACATCTGCGCCACGGCAAAGGGGTACGAGCGGATGCTGGAAGTGAAGCTGCAAAGGGACGGCGGTAAGGTATGAAGCCCAAGCGGTTGAGCGTCCGCTTCAACATGGACAGTGCGGCAGACCGCAGGGCATGGGAATATCTGCAAGGCGCGGAGGCGTCAAAGAACAAGACGGTGATTGCAGCGATAAACGCATATTTTGGGCAGGACAGAGACATTGCGGATATCATACGGCAGACGATACGGGAGAGCTTAAAAGACATATCCGTCGTTGCGGCAAATGACACACTCGCCCAAGAACAAGCCATATCCGAGGATGAAAGCTCGCTTCTTGATACACTTGACGATTTCCTTGCGTAATGGCATCAGAGCGATGCCGCTTTTTTGTATTGTTAGAGATATAGCGGCATCACTTTGGCGTCATGAAAAACGAGCATTTCAATTCTATCGCTATATAATCATGCCCCAATACTTTCGTTTTCTTTCCAAACATAGCCGAAAACCTCATATTACAAGAAACGGCATCTACTGAATATGCCTGTATTATCCCACGAGAAAAACGTCTGTCTCATACCGTAACGAGCAGGGAACTTGTACGCCCAAGTTCCGGTGCGGCGTCGGCAAAATACCGACGCCGCGCTTTTAGGGGAGGCCCCTATTACCCCCTCAAAAGAAAGAAGTGATGAAATGAATGAACCAAAAGAAACAAGAGTAGGCGTCCGCATGACGCAGCGGGAGAAAACACAGATAGAGAAGCTTTCTTCCGCATGCGGCTTGCCGGTCGCGGAGTATATGAGAAAGAGGGCGCTTGGGTATTCGCCGAAACCGACGGCCCCAGACGTTTTCTATTCGTTTTACGGAAAGCTGTGCGAGCTTTCTAATGACATCAGCGATAAGGTCAGCGCGGATACCGAAACCGAGTTGATTGTGCTCATATCGGACATACAGCGGGAATTATTACTGCCCGAGAAAAGGAATACAAAGGAGCTCGCAGCGGAAACGGAGGCGATGACGTGGCGACCACCGGATTCTGGCCCCTGAAGAAATCGCTGAAGGCGGGCATCATGTATGTGGAGAATCCCGAAAAGACAACGGATACGAGCGGTCTGGAAAACGCCATCAGCTATGCCGCCAACCCCGAAAAGACCGACCGCGCGATGTATGTCTCAGCGATCAACTGCCCGAAGCAAAGAGCATACGATCACATGATGGCGACGAAGCAGCGGTTCGGCAAGCTCGGCGGGAATGTGGGGTATCACGGTTATCAGAGCTTCCCCACAGGCGAGGTCACGCCGGAGGAAGCGCAGAGCATCGGCATGGAGACCGCACGACGTATGTGGGGCGACGAATACGAGATCGTCGTCACCACCCACCTCAACACGGACAATCTGCACAATCATTTTATCGTCAATTCCGTATCGTTTAAGACCGGCAGAAAGTTTGAAAACCATATCTCCGACCATCACAGGCTACGGGATATTTCGGACGCCGTCTGCCTTGAGCATGGCAAATCCGTTTTGAAGGACGTACCATTTTACTGCATGGAGCGCACCGCCTACTGGATTCACAAAAACGGCAAGCTCACCCATCGGGATATGCTGCGGCAGGATATAGACCGCGCGCTCATGATGTCAAATCACTATACCGCCTTCGAGTACAACCTGAAATCGCTCGGTTATCGCTATACACGGGATGAACGCTACAAACACCCCGCTGTGATCGCACCCGGATGGCAGCGAGCGATACGCCTTGATTCCCTCGGCAGCAGATACACTCCGGAAGCAATACGGGAACGGCTGCTAAATAACGATTATGAACCCGCGCAATACGGTGCACGTATTCCCAGACAAAAGAACACGCCGCTTTTCAACATGGAATACGAGCTTCAAAAGGTACAGCGTATGGACGATATATCCGCGCTGTTCTATCTGCTCACAGAATTATTGAAGCTCATACTTGGCATTGAGGACGCGCCGCTGCAATCGCCGGTGCCACTCACGCCGGAGCTTCGCGCTGAGGTACGGCGGCTCGAACAATGGGACAAACAGCAACAGTTCCTTTACCGCAATGATATTCATTCGGCGGAAGAGCTTGTTGCGTTCATGGACAATACGGAAGCGCAGATAACTGAACTTGGGCAGGAGCGCAGCCATATCAGTAATCTTATCCGACGTCCGAAAGACGAGGAAGATATGGAATGCAACAAGGCGCTGCGCCGCGAGCTTTCGGCGCGCATGAAACCGCTGCGGGAAGAACTCAAGATTGCTCAACAGACCTTTGCCGCCATTCCGAGGGTAAAGGAACTGATCGAAGCGGAACGTCAGCATGAGTTGACGATCAGAGAAAAACAGAAAGAGAGGTATTACGAATGATGAAAGAGCGGGACGAGATATACGGTCTGCTTGACGATATCACAGACAGGCTTGGAAAAATGGATAGCGAAAAGCGCATCGCATGGTTTGACAAGATACGCTATCCGTACCCCCTGTGTTTCAGTCAAGAGATAGACGGCACGGTGTATGCGGTCAACACGCACTTCAATGCCTGTGCCAAGGAAACCATACGGGAAAAGACAGACCGCATTTTAAGACAGGGCGGTTAAACCGTTGAACGCTTCGGTCGGGTATGGTATGATGAGCTTGTCTGCAATTCATATCATATCCGGCTGAGAGAAAGGAGTACATTTTGAAACAGTCGGATAACAGGATTACAGCCCTGTATGCAAGGCTTTCAAGAGACGATGAACGAGAAGGCGTCTCCGGGAGCATACAGAACCAGCGCGCGATCCTTGAGCAATATGCAAGGGACAATCACCTAACTAATCCCCGCTTCTTCTTCGATGACGGCTACAGCGGCGTGACATTCACCCGCCCCGCCTTTATGGAGATCATGGAGCTTGCGGAACAGGGAATGATAGCAAACCTTGTGGTAAAGGATCATTCGAGGCTGGGCAGAAACCGCCTTGTGGTGGGACAGCTTCTGGAGGAGGACTTCGACAGGCTGGGGATTCGCTACATCGCCATTATGGACAACATCGACACCGCAAAGGGCGTGAGCGACATCGTACCCATGCAGGACTTGTTCAACGAATGGCACGCCAAGAATACCAGCGAAAAAGTCAGAAGGGTCATGCAGAGCAAGGGCAATTCAGGACAGCCGCTTACGACCAACCCTCCTTTCGGTTACGAGAAGGATACCGAACAGAAAGACCGTTGGGTGATTGATGAGGAAGCGGCAAAGGTGGTCAGACGGATATATGCCAAGTGTGTCAAGGGCTTCGGCCCGACGCAGATCGCAAAGCAGCTCAAAGTGGAGAAGATCCCCACACCCACGGAATACTGGAACAGCAAGGGGCGCAAATGCGGGAATATGCCGAAGGTACCGTTCAACTGGTGCGCGGCTACCGTAGCGGAGATACTGGACAAGCAGGAGTACGCCGGTGACACGGTGAACTTCCGCTCCTCGACCAAATCCTTCAAGCAGAAGAAGCGGATAGACAACCCGCAGGAGAAATGGTCGGTATTCCCCGATACGCACCCCGCCATTGTAGACAGGGAAACCTTTGAACTGGTGCAGCGGCTGCGAAAGGAACGCAGAAGGCCAACGAGAACGGGCATACTGAGTATGTTTTCGGGACTGCTCTACTGTGCGGACTGCGGCGAGAAGCTGTACTACTCCGTCACCAACAACTACAAGCGGGATCAGGCATATTTCTTCTGCTCCTCCTACCGCAAGAACAGCGACGTATGCTCGGCACACTACATTCGGGAAAAGGTGGTCGAACAGCTTGTTCTCGAAAGCCTCCAGCGGGTACTGTGGTATGTGCAATGCTGCGAAAAGCAGTTTGCCGAGCGGCAGCGTGCACAGAGCGGCGAAGCTCACAAACGGGAGCTTACCGAAAAACGGCGGGAACTGGAGAAGGCAAAGCGACGCATCCATGAGCTTGACGGCATTATCCAGAAGCTCTACGAGGATTCAGCCTTGGGTAACATCTCGGAGGAACGGTACGCTACGCTCTCCCTATCGCTGGAAAGCGAACAGCGCAGTCTGAAAGCGCAAGTTCCCGAAATGGAGAACGAGGTCAACATCTCCGCCGCTGAGGAAGAAGACTTGCAGCGGTTCATCGAGAAGGTTCGGCGCGTGACACGTATGACCGAACTGACGCCGGAACTCGTGCATGAGTTCATCGAGAAGATCGTGGTATCCAAGCCCGATTACAGGGACGGGAAGCGATACCAGACAATCGACATCTACTACAACGGAGTGGGCGTCATACGGGAACCATCGCCCGAGGAGATGGAGCGATACTTCAAGGAGCACATGACCCGCAAAGCAAGAAAAACGGCATAACCGAGAGGGTTACGCCAACATAAAGAATACTATTTTACTTTAGATACAAAGCGCACTTGGGGCACCTTCCTTACGGAGGGTGCCCCAAAGGGCAGCCTTTTCTTTTGGTGCCGGAAGTGGGACTCGAACCCACACGGTATCGCTACCAACGGATTTTGAGTCCGTCACGTCTGCCAATTCCATCATTCCGGCGACAAAAAGGATTTTAACACAATTCATAGCGCTCTGCAACCGGCAAGTGATATAATGCGTTATATTGGTAAAGCAAGGAGGCAGCCGCATGAAAAAGACTTTGATCGTTATTATATCAGCTTTTCTGATGCTCGCGATGCTCGCCGGATGCGCTTCGGGGAAGAACGCCGAGTCCGCGCCTGCGCGGGACAGCGCAACGGGCTGGGGCGGCGCGGGCGTCACCCAGAACGACGCGTCGGGCGCGCCGCAGGCGCCCGAATACGTCGACAAGCAGGAAGGCGGCCTGATCGCCGGGGAAACCGTCAGCCCCGGACAGGGGGACACCATCGCCGACATGTACGGCGGCAGGAAGGTCATCCGCACCTACGAGCTCTCCATACAGAGCGACGATTTCGACGGCGACCTCGCAGCTGTACAGCAGAAACTCTCCGCGCTCGGCGGCTATTCGCAGAGCAGCACCGTCAACGGAAAGAAGCCCACGACCTACGGGGAAGCCGGCAGGACCGCGAACCTGACCCTCAGGGTTCCGGCGGAAAAGGCGGACGAGTTCATCGAGGGCGTGAAAGGGCTCGGCACGCTGTTGGGCAGCCGCGATTACGCGGACGACATTACGGACAGCTACTTCGACGTCGATTCCCGCCTGCAGGTGCTCAAAACAGAGTTGGGGCGGCTCGAGAGCATACTCGTCAAGACGGATAATCTCGCGGACGTGATCGCGCTTGAGGATAAAATCGGCCAGATCATGCTCGAGATCGAGCAGTTGACCGGCACGCTTAAAAAATACGACGCGCTCGTCTACTACACCACGGTCAACATCACGCTCTATGAGAAAGCGCTCACGGAAGGCCCCGCGGGTGTTAAGACCCCTGGGGAGCGCATCAGCGAGGGCTTCACCAACTCGCTTTACGGCGTGGGGACCTTCTTTACGAACCTGTTCGTCTGGTTCGTCAGCGCCCTGCCGGTGCTCATCGTCCTCGCCGTGATCGCGGCCGCGATCTTCCTCATCGTCCGCGCCTTAGCCAAGCGCAGCGCGAACAGGAGGGCGGAGGAGTCGGCCAAGGCTGCCGTGCGCCAGCAGATGCTCTTCGAACAGCAGAAGGCTGCTTATCTGGAACAGATCAGATATGAAACCAGCAAGAATAAACCGGAGGATGCCGACAATGAAGGCAAATAAGATCGCGATCATCATCTGCGCGCTGCTGTGCGTCGCTCTCCTTATGGGAGCGTGCAAATCCGAGGAACAGCTCGCGGAGGCCGTCAAGAACGAGCCCACCGTGATTTCCCCGGACGTCAACATCACGCAGGAAGCGCCGGAAGAGCCCGACGTGCTCAACGTGACCGGCTCGGGCAAGGTCGTACTGACGCCCGACACCGCCACGTTCTACACGGAGATCTATACCGAGGCGAAGACGGCGGCCGAGGCGCAGAGCGACAACGCCGCGCTCACCGAGGCCGTCACCGCGGCGATCATCGCGGCGGGCGTCGCGGAGAAGAACATCAAGACCAGCGGCATCAACCTGAGCGAGATCTACGATTACGATAAATCCCCCGCCGTTATCGCGGGGTACAGGATGACCACAAGCCTGCTCGTCACCGTCACGCCCATCGAGAAGGCGGGGGCGGTGATGGGAGCCGCCATCGCCGCCGGAGCGACCGGTACCCATGGCCTCACGTTCACGGTGTCCGATACCAGCAAGGCGTATCAGCAGGCGCTGCAGATCGCGATAGAAGACGCGGCAGGGAAGGCCAAGGCCATGGCTGAAACGCTCGGCGTGAAACTTTCCGCTGTGCCTGTATCGGTCACGGAGAGCAGCAGGAGTCAGCCTGTCTACTCCCGGGACGACAACAAACTCGGCATCCCCGAATCCGCCGCCGACGCAGTGGATATGCCCATCAGCATCGGCGAGATCACGGTGAGCGCGGATGTCGGCGTCGTCTACGAAATGCTCGAGCCGTGAACATAGTGAAATAATCACACTTTGGGGAGGCGTTTTCGCCTCCCTTTTCCAGTTACATTATAATCCTGTTCGGGATACACGATCAACAAACATGCGTTACATAATATAAATTACGTTGTAAAATATTAGAAATATAGGTAAAATGCTGGTTACACTATTGTGCATAAAACGTAATTTGACTATTGACACCACAGAGGAACGATGATATATTTGTTCACGAGAGAAGGACTCGCTCATACGGTGTTCATGGCAAACCCGTTGAAAAGCGGGGGCGCAAAGCTAAAGGGTCTAAACGCCGCAAGGCGCATGGCAGCCAGTTACCATCAAAGGTTAAGGTGCACATGGCAAACCCGTCGAAAGGCGGCGGCGCAAAGCTACAGGGCCTAAGCGCGAAAGCGTAAGGCAGCCAGCTACCATCTGGCAGGCGGGTCGGTTTTTTTGTTCTGCCACAGGACCCTCTTAATTGGCTACGGCCGCGAACGCAGGCATATGGGCTTGTCAACTAATTATTAGGAGGGTATTTTATGAAGAAGTTCTTCCTCATCGTCGCACTTGTACTGGCTGTCGTGTCGTCCCTTGTCGCGGGCACCATGGCGGCTTATACGCAGCACATTGATGTCGATTCCGGCAACATCGTGGCCAAGCAGTTCTCCATCAAAGAAGGTAGAAGCGCCTCGTTCAGTGGGAATATCAAGCTCGCCCCGGGCGACAAGGTCACCTATGAGGTCACCATCAAGAACGAAGGCGAAGTCGACACCACCGTCAATGTGAACGGCGCGCTTGTCGCGGCTTCTTCCAAGGGCGCCAACACGCAGCTCTCGATGACCTCTACCTGCGACAAGGCCACGGGGACGGGCAGCGTTTATTCCTTCGTGCTCGCGCCTGCCGCGACCGCCAAGGTGACATTCACCGTGACATGGCCGTACGGCGGGGATAGCGCCGTCGACACGAAGATGATGAGCGACGGCAACGCATCCATGCTCCAGGTCGACATCACCGGCACCTCCGTCAACAAAAGCGAGGCTAACTGATTCTTTAGAAGAACCGGGAACGAAGAGACACCGCTAAAGAAGCAAGCCCTCATCGGGAGGGGCAGGCAACCGCCCCTCCCGATGACATTCCGGAGGTAGCCATGTCAAGAACCAAAAAGGCCTTTCTAATCGCGTTGCCCCTGCTGCTGATCGCGGCGATCGTGGCGACCCTGTCGTACGATTCACTCGCGGCTTATTACCAGAGCACGCGGGCGACCTCATCGCCGATCTACGCAAAGAACATCAACTTCACCGTAAACGGCAGCGGCGCGCAGACGGTGCCGTTGGGCAATATGACCGTCACCCCCAAAGGAAACGGCACGTGGACCGTCACGCTCGATGCGCGCGGCAGCGAGGTTCCCCTTAACGCCTCCTTTGCTTTGAACTTGAGCTATTCGGGTACCTGGGCGACCGGGTTGAGCGTCTTTGTCAACAACACAAAGATTTCGCCGGGCACGACCTATGCGCTGAATTACGCCAACATACAGAATACTTCCCCTCAGACGGTCACCATCAGGTTTTATTGGGATACCTCTCCCGAGGCGGGTTACTGCAGAACAGGCGTTCTGGATTACATCATCGACCGCTACCTGTACGGCAAACCGATTCCCGGCGATTTCGAGGGCTTTCGCGTGACCGCTGCCGCCACCGTGACCGCTGCGCAAACTCCGTCCTAAGGAGCGTAACATGAGAAGAACCGCAAGGATCGCATATATAGCCTTTATCGCCGTTCTGGCTTTCGGCCTGAGCGCTACCGCGTACGCTGCGTACAGCAGAACCGTCACGGTCACCGGCACGATGACGCTTCGCGAATCGGGCACGAGCGGCGTCGTTCCCGCGGCGGGCGCAATGGCGGCGCAAGAGCAGTTCGTCATGGTGGGCGAAACGCCCACGCCCGCGCCGACTCCTCCGCAAGACGCGACGGCTGCGCCCACGCCGACTTCGGACGCGGCTTCCCCGACAGCGACCCCGGATGCGGCGTCTCCGACGCCGACCCCTGACGCCGCCACGCCGACGCCCGATGCGACCGAAACCGGCGCGCAGGCGGAGCCGCCGGCTTCCCCCGGCGTTGAAAGCGCCGAAGGGGAAGGGGGCGCAAGCTGATGGACAGCACGGTCGCGCCCAAGTACGCCACAAGGGAAGAGATCGAATCCCTGCTCGAGCAGACGCGCGCGGAAGCGACGCGCGATAAAAAGGCGCGCAAGCCGAAAAAGCGGCTGACGAAGGCGCAGAAGATCCGAAAAATCGTCTTCAACGCGCTCTATCTCGTGCTCGTGTTCGCGCTGCTCGCCATGTTGTATCTCGGCTTGCAGTCCAAGGCCGACGGCAAGCTGCCCTCGCTTTTTGGATATTACGTGTTTACGGTCAGGACAGGCAGCATGGTGCCTACGCTCCCCATAGGCAGCTACATCCTTTCGCATACGCCGGATGACCCCGCTTTGATCGGGCCCGACACCATCGTGACCTTTTACCAGGAGGATGGGACCGTCGTCACGCACAGGATCATCGAGCGCAACGTGGCTGAGGACGGCTCCGTGAGCTACGTCACCAAAGGGGATAACGCCAACAACGCCGTCGACCCTGAAGCGCTTACACCGGACAGGGTGATCAGCGAGTTCGTATTCGTGTTCACGCTGCCCAGGCTTTGGAGCCCGAAATGATGGAAGGATTGTTTAAGAAAAACAAGAAATTCGTCCTGCCGGAAACCGTCCGCACGGCGCTTTCCATGAACTGCGTGTCGTCCATGGAGCGCTACGCGAAGGATGAGGATGGGGATACGCCCGTTTTGCAGTCCGTCTCCCTCGAGGTGCCCGCCCGGAGCATATTCGGCGTGACGGGGGAAGACCGCTTCGCATTGCAGTTGATCGCCGAGATCGCGGGCACGCTCAAGCCGCACGAGAAGGGCCGCTGCATCCTCATGGAAACGGGCATGATGCGCAAAAAGCGCCGCATACTGCCCCACGTGTTCTACGTCAACGATCAGGATGTGCTCTACGATCACATGCAGGTGCTGACTTACCTCATGTTCATTTCGGAGCATGCGGGCGACAAGCATGAGGTGATCCAAGAGCGCTGGCTGGAGCTCCTGCTCGACACGGGCTCCTACCGCATGGCGCTCACGCGCATCGCGCACCTCACGAGGGACGAGCGCATGCTCGTCTCCCTGCACGCCGCGTGCGCCTCGAAGGCGCGCATCGTAATGGCGGACCTTTCCATGACGGGGATTCCGCGCGAGAGGCACGCGGAATTCACGCGGCTGTTCGCGCGCATGTCCAAGGAAGGAAAAACCGTTTTCCTCGTCTGCCCGGACGAGGGCTTCGTGGGCCGCTGCTGCACGCACGCGGCGCTTTTGGCGGACGGCTGCATCCTCGTAAGCGGCGAAATCAAAGCCCTCTGCGAGAAATACGACCGCAGGCTGGTGACGATTTTCAGCGTTGAGGCGCGTAAGGCTGCGGACCTGATCGCCGAGGCGTTCCCCGAGCTCGGGATCGTTCAAGGGCCGGGAAAGCTCAAGCTCTATGGGAGCGGGAATCCGTTGATAATCATGGAGCATCTTGCCGCGCGCGGAATTCGCACGGAAGGCATGATCACGGGCGAGAAAACGCTTGAGGAAGCGCTGCTGGAGGCGAGAAGAACATGATATACCGCGTCGGAAGCATCCAAAAAGAGCTGAACTACGGCATGAGCAAGCAGCGCAGCACGTTTTCGCTGCTCGCTGGCGTGGGCGTGTTCGAGGGAATGCTGGCGTTTTCCGCGTTTTTCATTTTGCAGACGCTCAAGCGCAGCGTGCTCGCCGACCAGGCGTCGTATTACATGCAGGCGAGTTACCACACGACGCTCCTGATCTTCCTCGGCGTCTCCTATATCGGCACGGCCCTCTACAACATCGTCCGCTTCAAGGCGGTGTCGTTCGCGGAGGTGTTCGCAAACGTCTGGTACGCGCCGCTGCACCTGGGGTATGACGTCAAAAGGCTCGTGTATTCCAAAATAGCCGTGCAGCTCGTTTCGCAGTACATCATCATGATGGCGGGCTTCCTCACGACGCTTGCGATCAGCTCCGTGATGAGATTCCCGTTCGTGCCGGACTATATATGGAGCATGTTCTTCATCGCGCTCATCAACACGACGGCGCTTCTGGTCATCACGATGGCCTGCTCGCTGCTTTTTCGCGATATTTCCAACGCGCGGACCATGTCGGGGCTGTGCGCGCTCCTGCTCGTTCCCGTGCACTTCGCGACGGGCTTCTTCTCCCTGTCGGTCGACCGTACCAGGCTTTCGCCCTTCTCGAACCTGTTCACCCAGAGCAGCTATGTCTATATCCTCGCCGCGATCATCTGCCTCTGCATCGCGATCTGCGTCTACAAGGGTTCGAGCGAGGGCAGGAGGTATCACCCCTCCATGGCGCAGGAGGGCGCCGCGCCGGCGATGCCGGAGGGCGTGACGCTCTCCGTGCGCACGGATACGCAGGATCAGTTCATGACGGCGGCCTGCAAGGACCTCGCCAAGCTCTATAAGCCGCGCAGGATGAACGGCGTCCTGAGCGTGCTCGTCACGGCGGCGATGGCGCTCGTCATTACGGCGATGCTGCTTGTAGACGCGATGCTGCTCGTTTTCAGCTACGCGTCGCCCGCGAAGGAGACGGCGCTTCTGGGCTTCATCCCCTATGTGTTCCAAACTTCGACGATGGAGCCGGACGTCATGTATAACGACATCACCTTCTTCGAAAAGGTGGACCAGTACGTCCAGATCAACGAGGGTGAAGTCGTGCTCTACAAGGATAAGGTGTACGCCGTGCAGGTAAGGAGGGTGATTTCGAAATACTACGACCCGGACACGGGCGATCCCATGCTTGAGGTCGACATCGATTCTTATCCCGAGGGCTCCGTGACGGGCCTGCTGCACGATTACATCCGCCAGGACGCCGTGTACGGCCGCCTCGTAGGCGTGAACCGGTGGCTGGGCGTGATCGTGCTGTTCGCCAACACCATACTCGGGCGAATCCTCTTCATGCTCGTGCCCACGGTGCTCATCTTCTTCAACACGCAGATCAGCGAGGCGCTCAATAAGAAAAACAGGCCAGTAAAGGCGAACGATTGACCATATGGCGCAATCAAGAACTGCCGGCGCGAAGACGCCGGCAGTTCTTGATTCTTCTATAATGCATCCGCATTACATCTGCGAAAGGTAGCTCGCGAATATCCCGCGCGTCTCGCGCAGCTTGCGCGCGCTCACAGGCACCGCGCGCCCGTCGCGCAGCAGAAGGGACATGGAGGAGGAGTCGAGCGAAAGCGCGTAATCCATGTTGGCGATGTAGCTCTTATGGCAGTGGATGAAGCGGTTGTCGAGCATGGGCTTCACGCTCTCGAGTTGCCGGGGGAAGGACTGCACGCCGCGCGCGAGGTAGACGTTGAGCGTGTGGGCGCTGCTTTCCATATAGATGATGTCGTCGAGGTCCATGCGGGAAATCAGCCCCGACTTCGCGAGCGTCAGGTAACTCTTGTGGCGCAGGCGTATGTTTTCGAGCGCCATGTCGAGCGCGGAACGGAAGCTTTCGCGGTCCAGGGGAAGGGGCAGGTATGAAACGTGCCTTACGGCGTACGCGTCGAACACGAACTCGCGGTACTTGGAAGCGAATATGATCTGCAGATCGGGGAGTCTCTCCTGCACGAGGCGCATGAGGCGTATGCCGTTGAAGCGGCCGAGCGCGACGTCCACGATCGCGATGTGCATGTCGTATCCGCGCGCGTCCATGTAGCTGAGGAAAGCCTCGGGGCTCTCGAACGAGGCCGCGCGAACGGGCTCGCTTTCGATGTGCCGCACGGCGAGCGAGGAGATATATTCGTTTTGCTCCGCGTCGAGGCTGCAGATGGCGAGGTTGAGCATCCCGGACGCCTTACTTGCGCTTGAGGGTGTACGTGTTGCCGTTCTTGTACGCGTAACAGCTCATCTCGTTCTTGGAGACGACGGTGAACAAATACACGTTTCTGGTATCCGAGGGGGAATCGCTGTCGAAGAAATACAAGAGGCCGTTCTCGATGCCCCACGAGTCGCCGAAATCCGGTGCGGAGAGCGAGTAGGTAAGGTGGTTGCTGTCGCTTTTCGACTTGAACTCGAGCGTGCCCGCGCTGCACGACCATTCGCCAAGGAGGAATTCCCAGGCGATGTCGAAAGTGGAGAGCAGGAGCGCGGCCGCGTCCTCAAACCCGATGAGCGCCACGAGGGAGTCCTTGTCGCTCGCGGTGACGCCGTATTGGTGGATGAGGCTCAGCGTGAAATAGTCGTAGCTTCGTTCGTAACTGCCCGAAAGGATGAAGCCCGTGATCGCGTTCTCGTAATCGCCCGAGGCGTAATAGGCCTTCGCGACGTCGTATATCTGCCAGTCATAATCGTCGAAGAAGGTGTCGTCCGGCACGAAATCGGTATCGAGGAGGGCGGAGAAGTCGCCGAACGCGCCGGCGTAGTCGCCGCTCGTGAAACGCGCGCAGGCGTAGCGGTAGAGCGAGAGGTCCGCCTTGTCCGCGGCGTCCGAATAGGAGGAGATGCTCTTGAAAAGCGCCTGCGCCTCGTCGAAGCGGCCGTCGCCGAAGGCCTTCTCCGCGTCGCGGTAGACGCACTCCTTGGACATATCTGCGGCGTTGTCGTAGGGGCCGAGCGCGTCGAAGAGGGTTTTGGCGTCCGCCGTGTTTTCCGCCTCGAGGAGGGCGCTGGCCTTGGCGTATACGCTGTGGTTGATAAGCTTGAGCGCGGTTCTGTTATCCGCAAACTGGGTTTGCAGCGCGGCCGCCTGCTCCGTGGAGGCATGTTCCGTGATCCACGACGCCGCAAAATCCATCAGTTTTTGCTCGTAGGCTTCAAAATTGGCCTGAGAGGAATAGAGCGAGGTCACGCCGGAGAAAGCGGCGTCGTAATTCCCCTCGGCAAAATCCACCTTGATGCGGTAGAACTGGAGCTCGGCGCTCTGCTCAGCACTCGGCGCGTCGCCGAGGGTTGTGGAATCGAGCATGGCCGCAGCCAGGGAGGGGGTCCCGGCCTTCAGGTATTCGTCGACGAGCTTATACCGCAGCGCGCCGATATGCTCCGCGCTGTCCTCATATTTCGGGATGTCCAAAAAGAGCTCGAGCGCCTCCTCATAGCTTCCCATGACCTCGTAAGCCAGCGCTTTTTTATACTTATCCGCCGCGCCGAAGCCGCTGCCCGAAAGCAGCACGACGATCAGCGCGATGAGCAGCACCGCGCCGCCGATGACGCCCAGTATGATGCCCGCGCCGCCTTTTTTCTGCTTTCCGTACGCCGCGGTTCCCTGCTGCGGCGGAACATACGCAGGGGGGGGAACGGCGTTTTGCTGCGCCGGAGCATACGCGGGGGATGGGACGGCGTTTTGCTGCGCCGGGGAGTATACGGGTGAAGCCGCGGCCGGTGCGGATTGCGGCCGGGGAGGCGCGTATGCGTAGCCGGGCACGGGCTGCTGCGGGGGAATATAGCCGGCGTTCGGTGCGAAACCCTGCGATGCGTTTGCCGCAGCGTTCGGCGCGGGCTGGGGGCGCGGGGTATGCGGCGTGCCGGACGCGGCGTAGACGGGCTGCGCCGCGGCGACGATCGCGCGGCCGAGAAGCGCCGCCTTCATTTCGGAAGCGCTCTGGAAGCGCCGGCGCGGGTCGAAGCTGATCACCTTCATGACGGCGCTGCGCAAAGCGTCGTCCCCGTTGGCGGGCCAGGCGGGTGTGGCGCCCTGCATGCGCATGGCGAACGCCTGCTCGGAGCTTTCCACCGTGACCATCTGCGGCGCGGGCGGGAAGAAGGGATACCGGTTGTTGTTGAGGAGCTTATACATCAGGATGCCGAGCGAGTAGAGATCCACGGTCGCGTCGTACGGCCTGCCGTTGTACACTTCGGGCGCGACGTACGAGGGCGTGCCGCGCATGCTCATGCTCATGTTGCCCGCCATCATCTCGCGCGCGATGCCGAAATCGCCCAGCTTGAAGGTGCCGCGCGGGTTGAGGAAGATGTTGCCTTCCTTGATGTCGCGGTGGATGATCTTATACGCCTCGCACGCCTCGAGCGCGGAACAGATCTCCACGCCGAGCCTGCGGATTTCCTCTGGCTCCATGGGATTATCCGTAATGTATGCGGAGAGGGGGACGAGCAGCTCCATGCGGATGAAAACATCCCATTTGAGCGCACCTTCCTGATGGAGGATGATGTGATCCTCGTAGGTGACGATGTTGCTCTCCCCGCGCAGGGCGTACATGATGTTGATCTCGTTGAGTATGCGGGAGGCCATGTCGCTGAAATACGTATATGTGGACTGCTTATCCATGCCCATGGCGCGCGCGCTTTGCACTTCCGCCTCGTTTTTCGGAATCGTGATGTGCTTGCACGCGCTGTAATACGTGCCGCCGCCGTCGCGCCGGACAAGCCTGTACACGCGCCCGTAACCGCCTTCGCCGAGCAGTTCGTCCGCATACCAATTGCCCCAGAGCGGTTCAAAGCCCTTAATCGGCTCGCCTGAGAGGATCATGACAACCTCCGGAATCTGTAATTATAGACAATTTATAACTCATTATATTGCATTTTGCGCCCGATGTCATCCTTTCAGACAAGAATTTATCAAGCGCGGCATAAGCGTTTCAGATGTCGGTATGCGCTACGATAAGCCGCGATGAGGGGTCGGCGGGGTAGTGTATCGCACGATTTTGCTGTTTCCGGCAGTTGCCAGGCCACCCGTATATTTTATCAGATATAAAAAGGGAGTACTTATTTATAGCTTGAAGTTTTCCAGGATTTCCCGAGCCGGCAAAGAGACGACAAAAACGCGGCCGCGTCATGCGGCCGCGCCTTGAATGCATATTCAATCCGGGTTTTACGACGCTCGCCGGAGGTTCACTCGTCGTCTTCCTTGGAAAGCTCGGGGATGACGGGCTCGTTGCAGCTCGGGCAGATCAGGGGCTCGTCCCCCTCGAGCATGGACTGGTCGAAATAGACCGTCTCGCCGCAGTGCGGGCACTCAAGCTCGATGAAATCGTCGTCCTCGTCATCTTCGTCGTCGCCGTCGAGCAGCGCGTCGAGGCACTCGTCGATGTCGGAAAGCTCGTCGCACATATCGTCGATGCACTCGTCCATGTCGATGATGGCTTCCTCGGTCTCGTCGAGCGTATCAGCCATCTCGTCGAGGGTCTCGATGATCAGGCGCAGCAATTTCGCGTATTTATCGTCCCCAAGTTCCATGCCGTCCGCGACGCCGCGCAGATAAGCGACCTTTTCCTTTGCGTATCCCATATGAACCTCCCAGTTATTTTAATGTTTGGGGTAAGGTTGCCTCACACGCGCTCCATGTATTCGCCGGTGCGGGTATCCACGCGGATCCTGTCGCCCTGGTTGACGAAAAGGGGCACGTTGATTTTGTATCCGGTTTCGAGCACGGCGGGCTTCGTGGTGCCGGTCGCGGTATCCCCGCGGAAGCCCGGCTCGGTCTCGGCGATGGTGAGCTCGACGAAGTTGGGCGCTTCGACCGAGAACGCGTTGCCTTTGAAGAAGCGGATGCTCACGTTCTGGTTCTCGACGATGAAATTGATGGCGTCCTCGACCGCGTCGTGATTGAGGGGGAGCTGCTCGTACGTTTCCGTATCCATGAAGTAATACAGCTCGCCGTCGTTGTAGAGATACTGCATCTCCTTGGTTTCGATGTGGGCTCTGGGATACTTGTCCGCCGGATTGAAGGTGCGCTCGAGCACGGCGCCCGTCATGACGTTCTTGAGCCTTGTACGAACGAAAGCCGCGCCTTTTCCGGGCTTCACGTGCTGGAAATCGGTAATGGCCCAAACGTTCCCGTCGATCTCTACCGTGATGCCCTTTCTGAAATCACCGGCCATCAGCATAAAAATAACCTCCAAAGCAAATGTGTATGAGTTTCATCCGGCCCTTGGCCGGCAGCGATACAAAATACCACTGAATATAATACCACGCCGTCCGCCGGCAACACAAGCCTTTTGTTTCCGCAAATGCCTGTTTGCGGCATTTGCGCGGCAGGCCGAGAGCTTTTTTCCACCGTATTTTGGGTTCCGTATGGTCAGACGGGTTTTCTCTCGGGAAAACCGGCTTTGGCGGCGTTATTATCTGCCCACGGAGCGCTCGAAATAGCAGTTCAGCTTCTGGAGCGCTTTCTTTTCAAGGCGCGACACGTAGCTCCTCGAGATGCCCAAGAGCTTCGCGACCTCCCTTTGCGCGAGGCACCTGTTGCCCACGAGCCCGTAGCGGTAGCGGATGACCGTTTTTTCCCGCGGGGTGAGCGCGCCCTCGATGGCGCAGGCGAGCTGCGAGGCGATGATGGATTTTTCCGCGTCGTGCATCACCTGGTCGGGATCGCTCCCAAGCACCTCGGAGAGGGAAATGTCGTTGCCGTCCCCGTCGGAGCCGATGGGTTCGGAGAGGGAGATTTCGCAGCCGCGCTTCTTCTCCGCCCGAAGCGACATCAGGATTTCGTTTTCGATGCAGCGCGAGGCGTAAGTCGCGAGCGTGCTGCTCTTTTCCTTATCGAACGTCGACACGGCCTTTATGAGTCCCACCGTGCCGATGGAGATGAGGTCGTCGTTGTCCCGCTTGGGAGAGGCGTACTTTTTCGCGATGTGCGCGACGAGCCTCAGGTTGTGTTCGATCAGCTTGCAGCGCGCCGCCATGTCCCCCCGCGCCATCCGCTCGAGATAGGTGGTTTCCTCCTCCGCGGAGAGAGGTTCCGGGAAGGAGCTCCCTTGGGCGACGTAGCCCGTAAACAGAAACAGCTTTTGAAGCAGCGCCAAAAAAAGTTCGAGCATATCCCGCCTCCTGAACATCGGTGTAACAGGATATGCCCAACCGCGCGAAAAGTTGCCGCCATTCTCACCAGAACGGCTTGAACTTTTCGGTGTTGGCCTTGTGCTCGTCCAGCGTTTTGGCATAGACGAGCGCACCGCTCTCCTTATCCGTCAGGCAGAAGTAGAGGTAGCCTTCATCCATAGTCTCCTCGTCGGGGAAGAGCGCGGCCTTGATCGCGCGAAGACCCGGGTTGCAGATGGGCCCGAGCGGCAGCCCTTGATGGGCGTAGGTGTTGTACTTGGAGGGGTTCGCCATCTGCTCGTCGGTGAAGGTGATGTCCTCGGCGGTTTTGAAGATGTACTTGAGCGTCGCGTCGGACTGCAGCTTCATGCCGCGCTCGAGCCGGAGGTGGAACACCGCCGAAACCTTCGCGAAGTCGACGTCCACCTTCGCCTCCTTCTCGATGCACGAGGCGAGGGCGATGAGGCCGTCCACGCTCAAGCCGAGCTCCCCGGCGCGCGCGGCGTATTCGTCCGTCACCATCTCGCTGAAATGGAAGAGCATCCGGTTGATGATGGATTTCGCCGACTCGTCGGAGTAAATGTCGTACGTGGCCGGGAAGAGATAGCCCTCGAGCGCGTAGTCGCGCGCCTGCTCGGGGTCGGTTTCGTCCGCGATGGCGGCGACGAAGGCGTAATCAGCGAACGCTTCCCCCGTTTTGCACAGGCTCAAAAACTCCTCCCGCGAGGGGAGCACGCCGAGGGAGACGAGCTTCGCGGCGATCTGCTCGACCGTCATGCCTTCCGTGACGACGAGCTTGAGGGTCGTGCGCGGCGCCGTGGGCGCGCAGAGCGCGTCGACGATCTGGCTCACGTCCATGTTGCGCGAAAGCACGTAGGTGCCGGCCTTGAGCTTGTCGGATTTGCCCGTGAAGTCGACGTAGATCTTAAATACGGTCTTGCTCGAGATGAGCCCGGGCGACAGGAGGTTCCCGTCCTCGTCCACACCGCCCGCCTCATAGAGCTTTTTGGCGATGGAGGACGCGCCGGAACCCGCGCTGATGGTGACGGTGATGGGCGTCGCGTCGTCGATGTCCACGGGCGAAAAGAAGCGGTTCATCACGAAGCGGTAGGCCGCGAAAAGGACCGCGAAGGCGAGCGCGAGGCTCAACAGCAGCACGCAGGCGGGCCGAAGCACTCTCCAGAGGCGCGCCGAGGCCTGTTTTCTGCCCTTTTTCCGTTCCCGCGCGGCTCTTTCGCGCGATTTTCTGATTTCGTCCTCCATGTTTTTTCCTTACGCGTCCAGCACGTCGAGGTTTAAATCAAGCCCTTCGGCGAGTATCTTATACACGTCGCCGAGCATGATGTTGAGCCTGTATTCCGCGATGAGATAATCCGAGGCGTCCTTATTGAGCTGGAGCACCTCGCCGATCTTCTGGAGCCGCTCCATGCATTCGTCGTCCTTTTTGCCGGAGACGGCGGAGGCCTGCGCGCGGATGCGCAGCGCGTGGTATTCCTTCAAAAGCGCCTTTGTGGTTTCGTTCGCGAAGGCCCTCGCCTGCGCGTCCTGATGCGCCTTGTACTCCTCGCTCGCCGCGAGCATTTTCGCGAGCTCGCGCGCCTTGTCGTAAACCATGGAATCCCCTCCTTACAGGTCGATCTCGATGATGATCGGCAGTATGATCGGCGTGCGCTTGGTTTTATTATAAAGCTCGTTTTTGAGCGCGCCGCGGATGCCGTTCTTGATGCCGCTCCATTCGGACTTGTGCGACTGGGCGAACTTCCCCGCAAGCTCGCTCACGAGCGCGCGGGAGCTGGCCATGAGCTCCTCCGAGTTCTTGACGTAGATGAAGCCGCGCGAGATGATCTCCGGCGCGCCGATGAGCTCGCCCGTGCTCTTCTTGAGCGGGATCACCACCGTGAACAGCCCGTCCTCCGCGAGCTGGCGGCGGTCCTTCAGAATCGCGTCCCCGACCTCGCCCACGCTGCCGCCGTCGATCATCACGCTGCCCGCGTGCACGCCGGTCCCCTGCTTGATGCTGCTGCGGGTCAGCTCGATCACATCCCCGATTTCCGGCACGACGATGTTCCTTTCGGGAATGCCCATCTCCTGCGCGAGCTCGGCGTGCATGTAAAGCTGGCGCGCCTCGCCGTGCACGGGGATGAAATACTTGGGCTTCGTGAGCGTGAACATCAGCCGCAGCTCCTCGCGCCGCGCGTGGCCGGAAACGTGCACGTCCGCCATGCGGTCGTACACGACCTTCGCGCCCTTTTGATAGAGCTGGTTGATGACGCGGCTCACGCCGATCTCGTTGCCCGGGATGGCCGAGGCGGAGATGATGACCGTGTCCCCCCGGCCGATGTTGAGCCTGTGGGAAGAGTTCGCCATGCGGAAAAGCCCGCTCATGGGCTCGCCCTGGCTGCCCGTCGTGATGACGCAGACCTTGTCGTCCTGGATGCGGCCGAGCTTGTCGATCTCGACGATCTTGTCCTCGGGGATGCTCAGGTACCCGAGCTCCGTGGCGACCCTTGCGATATTTACCATGCTGCGCCCCTGGAAGCAGATCACGCGCCCGAAGGAGATCGCGACGTCCGCGATCTGCTGGATGCGATAGATGTTCGAGGCGAAGGTCGCGACGATGACGCGCCCGTCCGCGATGTCGAAATAGTGCTCGAAGGTCCTGCCGATCTCCCGCTCGGAGAGCGTGTGGCCGGCAAGCTCCGCGTTGGTGCTGTCCGACATGAGCGCGAGCACGCCGCGCGAGCCGTAGTACGCGAAGCGCACGATGTCGATGGGCTCGTTGTCGAGCGGAGTATAATCCACCTTGAAGTCGCCCGTGTGGATGACCGTGCCCGCGGGCGTGATGATCGCGAGCGCGCACGCGCCCGCGATGGAGTGGCTGGTCTTGATGAATTCCACGTTGAAGCAGCCCAAACGCACCCTGTCCCCGGGCTTGATGGGGACGAGCTGCGCGTCCGCGATCTTCTCCTCCTCGAGCTTGTGCTCGATGAGCGCGCAGGTGAGCTTCGTGCCGTATACGGGCGCCTTGAACTGCCGAAGCGCGTACGGCAGCGCGCCGATGTGGTCCTCGTGGCCGTGCGTGATCAGGAATCCCTTGAGCTTGTCCGCGTTCTTCTCGATGTAGGACATGTCGGGTATCACGGCGTCGATTCCGGGCAGGTCGTCGTCCGGGAAAATCAGCCCGCAGTCGACGACGATCATGTCCTTGCCGTACTCGAGCACGGTCATGTTCTTTCCGACCTCGCCCACGCCCCCCAGGGGGATTATTTTAAGCTTGTTTCCTTTTGCTTTGCTTGCCAAATGGCTTCCTCACTTTCTTTTGCGGGGAGCCTATTTCCCCACGATGTAACCATTATACTATCTTCATTTCGCACATACAAGAACGACCAATTGTAAACAAATGTCGATCTTGAATATATTAACCCGCCAAGGTTGAAGGCGCCCCGCGCATGTTGTATAATAAAAAATTGTGAGGCAGGGGAGAAACATGGATCAGTACACGGCGCGCCCCGCCGCGAACGCGGGCGCGAACAGGAAAACGAACCAAAAAAAGCGGCGCAACCGGCTCAGCCGCCCGCTCGCGATCGCCAGGCTCGCGTTCGGCGCGCTCGCCCTCTCGCTCGCGGTCGCCTTTATCATATTCTTTTTTACGAATAAACCCACGCAGGGCGATATGGAAGCGCTCAAGGACGACGGCGCGTTCATCGAGGGCGTCTCTGTCAACGGCGTCGATATTTCCGGCATGACGTATTCTCAGGCGCGGCGGACGCTTTTGCCCTCCGTGCAGGCCGATATGGAATCCGTCAACGTGACGGTCTACCACGGCACCATGCTCTGGCTGCTGACCGCCGCGGACATGAAGGCGACCTCCACGCTCGACGCCGTGCTCACCGAGGCGATCGGCCTCGGGCGCAGCGGCACCATCGTCGAAAACCAAAAGGAAAAAGAGGACGTCCTGCAAAACGGCAGGACCTATACCGTGACCTTCGTGCCGGACGAGGCGGCGCTTCGGCAGAAGCTCGCCTCCATCGGCGCGGCGCTCAACACGCCGCCCGTCGAGCCGAGCGCCGCCGCCGTCACCACGAGCGGCGCGCCCGAATTCGTCTTCCACGAGGGGACGGACGGTTACATGCTCGATGAGGACGCCGTCTATCGCGACATCGTCGACATGCTCGCGACAGGGAACTACGCGGGCTCCCTCGAGCCGAAGCTCGACTTCGTCAGCCCGACGGCCACCGTCGCGGACGTGCAGGCGGTCACGGGGCTCGTTTCCACTTTTCAGACGTATTTCGGCGGCAGCAGCGCGGCGCGCAACGAAAAGCGCGTGGGCAACATCCAGCGCGCCTGCACGCTCCTCAACGGCATGGTCGTCAGGGACCAGGAAGAATTCAACTTCAACGCCTATATCGGCCCCCGCACGGAAGCGGACGGCTGGCCGCTCGCGCCCGGCATCGTCAACGGCAATCAATATGAAGATCAGGCGGGCGGCGGCATCTGCCAGGTGTCGACCACGCTGTACAACGCGCTTCTCTGCGCGGGCGCGTCCATGCAGCGCGGCTCCACGCTCGAGGAGGTGCTCGCCGAGGGCATCGAGGGCATATCGGTCATCGAGCGCAAGCATCACTCGTGGCCCTCGAGCTATGTGGACACAGGGCTCGACTGCACCGTCACCGGCACCGTGGAGAGCGGCAAGAGCCTGAGCTTCGTCAATAACACGGGCGATCCGCTCTATGTGTTCGCCTATTGCGACAGGACGAATTATACGGTGACGGTCTACATCTACGGCAAGCCCCTGCCTCCGGGCGTCACCTACCGGGTGCGCGGCGTGGTGGACCGCGTCATCACAACCACCATCAACATCGTCTACGACGCCTCCAAACCCGCTGATTACGTCGAGAACACCATCACGGCAAGGCAGGGCTTTGAGGCGAGCGTATACCGCGACATGTACGTCGGCGAGGAGCTCAAGTCGAGCGAGAAGCTCTACCGCGATACCTACAACGCCGTGGTCGGCGAAAGGATCCTCGGCACGGGCGGCGCGCCCGCGCCTTCCCCCACGTCGGTGCCCGCGGGCGGCTAAGATCGTTTTTTCCGGATTTTCCGGACCAATAAGCATCAGCAGGAGGAAAGCATGAAATTCTCGAGCAAGATCGAAAAGTGCGGCCTGTCCCCAATCCGCAAGTTCTACCCCTATCAGGTGGAGGCCAATAAGAAGGGCATCAAGATCTACCATCTGAACATCGGCCAGCCCGACATCGCGACGCCCCCGGCCTATTTCGACGCCGTGCGCAATTTCCGCCTGCCGGTGCTCGCTTATGCGCCCTCTCCCGGTATCCCCGAAATGATCGAAGCGGTCAGGCGCTACTACGCCGGCATCGGCCTCGAGTACGGCGCGGGCGAAGTTTTCATCACGACGGGCGGCAGCGAGGCGCTCACCATCGCGCTCAACTGCATACTCGACGACGGCGACGAGATCATCGTTCCCGAGCCCTTCTATCCCAACTACAACACGTTCGTCAACGCGACGGGCGCGTCCATCCGTCCCATCCACACCACCGCCGAGGAAGGCTATCATTACGCTTCGCGCGAGAAGATCGAGCCCCTGATCAACGAGCATACGCGCGCCCTCCTCTTCACCAACCCCGGCAACCCGACGGGCACGGTGCTCTCGCCCGAGGAGCTGCGCCTCATGGCCGACATCGCCAGGGAGCACAATCTCTTCCTCATCGGCGACGAGGTCTACCGCGAGTTCGTCTACGGCGGGGAAAAACTCGCCTCCATCGGCGAATTCCCGGACATCTCGGAGAACGCGATCATCATCGATTCCGTCTCCAAGCGCTTCAGCGCCTGCGGCGCGCGCATCGGCGCGCTCATCACGCGCAACAAGACCCTCCAGCAGCATGCGCTCAAGTTCTGCCAGGCGCGGCTTTCCGTGGCGACGCTCGACCAGGTCGCCTCTGCCGCGCTTTACGACGCGGGCACGGAATACTTCAACGACGTGCGCGACGAGTACCGGTGCCGCAGGGACACGATCTACCGCAAGCTTTCACAGATCCCCGGCGTCGTGTGCAAGGAGCCCAAGGGCGCGTTCTACGTGATGGCGAAGCTTCCGGTCGACGACACGGACGCGTTCCAGACCTGGCTGCTCACCGATTTTTCGGACAACAACGAGACGCTCATGTACGCTCCTGGCGCCGGTTTCTACGCGACGCCCGGCATGGGCAAAAACGAGGTGCGCCTTGCCTACGTGCTCAACTGCAAGGACCTCGAGCGCGCGATGGACCTGCTCGCCCTCGCCATCGAGCGGTACAACAAGCGCAAGTAATCAGCGCATACCTTCCCAAACCCGCCGCAAAACGGCGGGTTTTTTATACGTCGCGACCGGAAATAATGCACGCTGCACACATATTGACGCCGTCATGGTTCGAGCATAGAATGGGGATATCAGGAAATAAAATAACCGTTCCATGCGCTTCCCGGCTCCCGCAGGGAAGGTTCCTCAATCATCAATCCGCAGGAGATGCCGCATATGGAAACGCCGACCCGTTCCCGAAAAACACGCTCCGCCGGCAGAACCCTCTTTTGGGTGTTCAGCCCGCTCATTCTCGTGCTGTTCATAGCGCTGTTGCTCTTTGCCGCGCTGGCGCTCTTCGGTTTTTCCTATGACGATCAGGCGGCCCTGCTTGCCCGGACGCCCATGCGCGCGCAGGAGCGCTTCGCTTTCCACGCGGCAGAACGCACGGTGGATATCGCCGTCGACGCGTCGGACGCGGCTTTTGCCTTAACGCAGACGTCCGGCTTCGATCCGGAGATGATCGCGGCGCAGTTGGAGGGAACGGGCCTCGTTCTCGAGCAATACGGGGTACGCTTCGACGACGGCGCGTACGTTACGCTGCTGCTGCGCGCGTTCGGCTTCATACCCGTCCCCATCCGGCTGGACGCCGACGTGAGCGCGCAGGGAAGCGGGGATATCCGCATCGAGATCACGCGCGCGCACATTACGAGGCTCTTTTCCGTCCCCATGGAAACGCTCCGTGGCCGGTTCAACCTCGACCTTTCGCAGATCGTCTTCACGATACCCGGCGCGGAGCTGCATCCTCGGATGGCGTCGCTTCGGAGCGTTTCGTTTGCCGGAGGCTGCATGATACTGACGTGCGACGTCGGGGGAGACCTCTTCCGCGAAGTGCTCGAGGATTCCGACAGGGCGACGTTCGCGGCCTATTATATCGACGAGGTGCGGGAGCTCACCGTCTTTAACGGGTCCGCCGTCGCGGAGGACGGAATGCGCCTGTTCGGCGAGAGCTTCACGAAACTTCTCAAGGAACTTGAGGCGAATCCGGGCATGATCGAGGAAGTCCGCATCAACTGCCTCGCGCTCGCGAATGCATACCGGGCGGAGCAGGCATTCGCGGGCACGAAGGGCGCGTTTCTGACGCGCTTCCTGCCCAACGTGACACAGGAGGCCGTAGCGGCGCGCCGCGATGAAATCTTCTCGGTTGCGCAGGGGCGCGAGGCGCTCCTGAGAAAGCTGTTGGATCGGCTGAACAACCTATATTTCCATAACGAAATCGCATATGGCGATACGCGCCTATTGAACCTGCAATCTGGCGAAACGCTTGCGCTCAGCTGGCTTACCGACGATTTTACGCCATACGAGAGCTTCCTCTCCGAGGGCGATACGCGCGTCATGTTCTGTCATGGCGACATACAGAACCTCACTTTCGGCTTTTCAACGCCGCTCGAGCGGATGCCGCGCGAGGAGGGCGTCACGTTCTTGGGCATCGACGAGGAGCTCGTGCATATGATCGTGCTACTTACGCGGACGGCGAATGGCGAGCCCGCATTCGTCTATCTTTTCAACAACGGCCGATTAACAAGCGTGGTATACGATACGATTGCGGAAGAAAACTACGCCCTTTTCATGGGAGCGGAATTCGTCCCCTCTGCAGCGTTCGGCGGCGGGACGCCGCAGAATTGATCAAGCGAAAACACGGCGTATCCATTCCATAGGGAGACGTCGGAAGCATGAGGGCCGGCTTCAATGATCTGAAGCCGACCCTTTTACGCTTTTCCTGTTCTGCAGCCAAATCTTCCTTGACCCCTATTCGAGGTTGGCTTCTGCGCGCTTTTTCCAGCTCTGCAATTCGAGGATGTTGCCCTCCGGGTCCCGCGCGTAAACGAACGTCGCTTCCGTATCGTTTGGGTAGGCGGCGGTCACAAGCTCTCCGAGGGCGCTTCCTCCCGCGCGGATCACCTTCGCCAAAGCCGCCTCCACGTCTTCCACCTCGAAGGCGATGTGCGCGAGGCCGGGGCAGTTGATCGCGGCGGGCGCGGCGTCCCCAAGCGCGTCATAGGAGAATATCTCGAGCGTCGGATGGGTTTCGCCATAGCCGGGCAGGAGAAGATGCTCCCCTGCGATGTGCGCGCCGTTCAGGCCGGTGAGCCTGTCCAGCCATTCCCCGCGAAGGTCGCGCGCTTCGCCGACGCTCCTGCAGCCGAACACGGCCTTGTAGAATTCGATCAGTTTTTGCGCGTCCTTGGCGATGATGTTCGTGTGGACATAACGAAGCATGATTTTCTTCCTAACCTTTCCTGTCGCCGGGGCGGTTCCGGCGGCCGCTGCGGCAACGCCGCCCTCGCGGGCGGCGCATTTGTCTGTTTTGGTGCCGGAGCTTATCCCTCCGGGTTATACGTGCCGTCCGCCACGGCGCGCACGTAGTCGAGCGCGGCCCAGAGCTGCGCGTCGTCGTCCTGGCTGACCGCGTCGAGAGGAAGGTCCTTGAGCTCGTCGGGCAAATCCACCTCGATGTCGGGCACGACGCCCTTGCCGTGTATGCTGTTGCCCGCGGGCGTATAGTAGCCGTCGGTCGTGATTTTGAGCCAGCCGCCGTTGGCGGCGATGTGGAAGGTCGTCTGCACGATGCCCTTGCCGAATGTGGTCATCCCGACGACTACGCCCGCGCCGTTCTCCCGGATGGCCGCGGCGAGGATCTCGCTCGCGGAGGCGGAGTTTTCGTTTACGATCACCGCGATGGGAACGCTTACGCCCTTGCGGTTTGAAGTATAAACCTCGCCGTCGGCCTCAAGGCGGCCGCGCACGCTCACGATGGTGCTTTCGCCCAAAAGCGTGTCGGCAACGCTGATCACGTCCGTCAGCGAGCCGCCCGGATTGTCGCGCAGGTCGATCACGAGGGACTTCATACCCCTGTCCTCAAGGTCCCGGATGGCCTCCTTGAATTCCTCCGCGCAGTTGCCTGTGAACATCGAAATCTTGATATAGCCCGTGCGTTCCTTAAAAAGCTTGTGGTCGACATGCTGCACGCTGATTTCCGCGCACACCAGCGAGACGTCGAGGGTCTGCGCGCCGCGAAGCAAGGTGAGCGTGACCGATTCGCCCAGTTCACGGCTGATCGCCGCCGCGACGTCGTCCAGCTCCAGCCCGACGATGGAAGCGCCGTCGACTCCCGTGATGATATCGCCCGGGAGCACGCCGCCCGCGGAAGCGGGCGTATCGTCGTAAACATCGAGAATCGGCGCGCCCTGCTCGGTGGGCTGACCGACGAGCAGGCCTACGCCGCTGTACTGGCCGTTGATGTTGGAGAGGTATTCCTCGTACTCCTCGGCGGTGAAGTACCGCGCGTAATCGTCGTCGAGCGCGCCGACCATGCCGCCGAGCGCCGCGCCGAGCAGCTCCTCGCGGGAAGGCGGGTCGTAGAAGAAGTCGTTGTTAACCCGGTCGATCACCTCGTTGAACACCATCAGGTCGCTCAGCCTGGCATATTCCTCCGTCGTCATCACGATTTCGTTCCCGCGCTTGGCGTTGAGGATGTTGATCGTGACCGCCGCCGTAACAAACGCCGTAATGAGGATTGCGGCGAGGAAATATATCAGTGTCCTTAGCCAGGACTTCATCCTTTACCTCCGAAGGTTTGATGCCGCAAAGCGCAGCCGTTGTATATACTTACGAAGATTCTATCAGAATATATACCTCGCGTCAAATTAACGAATCATGACGGGCCTTCGGCTCCCGAAGAAACCCGAAGAAAAAAGAACAGACCGGCGCGGGCCGGCCTGGATGTGAAGGCGGCATCTATCTGCAATCGAGATACGGCAACGCCGCGCCGATGGCGGTGGCGTAGACGGCGTCCTCCGGAATGATGAAGCGCACGTCGGAGAGTTCCTCGACGGAGCAGAGCACCTGAGAGGCGAGGGAGAGCTTGGCCAGCGTGCCGATGAGCACCACGTCGCGCACGGGGTCGTTGCGAAGCGCGAACACGGAGAGCATGCCTACGGTCTGAAACACCATGTTGATGAGGCCCATCGCGACGTCCGCATGGGACGCGCCGCTCCTGATTTTGCCGAAGTTCGAGGCCGTGGTGTGCGCGGGGAGTTGGGAGATGTCGTCGGTGCAGATATCGGAAACGGACAGGTCGACGTTCTCGAGATTCCCCTGCTCGGCGAGGCGGGCGAGCGCCTCGGGATCGTTCTCGTGCATCAGGTGCCAGGAAAGCCCGGCGAGCGTGCCGCCGCCCACGCCGCTGCCGCCGATGTGCATATAGCCGTCCCTGCCGGCGCGCACGAAAGCCGTGCCCGTGCCGAGGCTCACGACGAGGGCTTCCTTTTTGCCGCTCAGATGCAGCCCGCCCGCGCCGATGGCGTTGAACTCGTCCACATACTCGGTGCGCACGCCGTAGATGGAGCCGTCCGCGAGCGACGCGCCCACGCCCGTGAGCACGAAGCGCGAAACGTCCGAGAGTGGCACGCGGTTGGAACTGAGGAAATTGCCGATGGCGCCGTACAGCGAGGTAAGCCTGTCCGAAGCCTCGACCTGCAGCATGGAAATGCGCGTGCCGTCGCTGTGGAAGCCCGCGACCTTCGTCGTGGAGCCGCCGATGTCTATGCCTAGAATGACGCTCATTCGGCGGAATCCCCGGCGCGCCTGTTGCGGTTCCATGCGGGGAGGATGGCCCTGTATACGACGGGCACGATCACGGCCGCCGCGGCCAGCTCTATGAGGCCGTTCACGCTGATGATATAGGTGAAAGCCGCCTTGAACATTTCAAAGAAAGCGGCGTAGCTTTCCGCCATGCCCCCGAAGGCGTAGATCGCGCCGAGCACGAGCACGGTGTTGGTGAGCGTGGCGGCGATGGCAGCGATCACGGCGCATGCGAACGCGGAAAGCCTGGTTTTCCTGAGCGCGGCGAACACCGCGCCGCCCACGAGGCCGACCAGTATGCGCGGCACGAGGGAGATCAGGGGATTCGTGAACATGACCCACAACGGGTTCGTAAAGGCGCGGAGGAGGCAGGTGACGCCCCAGACGCCGCCGAGCAGCGCACCGTATTTCCAGCCGAGAAGGCATGCGCCGAGCGCGACGACGATGTGAAGCGTCGTGATTTCAATCACGCCCACCGTTATATAGCCCGTGTACGGGACGACGGTCATGACGATGATCAGAGCGGAGAGAATTGCCGCCAATACAAGCGAACGAAGCTTCTCGTGGCTGACCGCCCTTGCGGAATTGTTTTCCTTTCCCACTGCATTTTTCCTTCTTTCGTTCGGTTTCCAAAGTATTATACCTGTTTTCCGCCGCATTTACAATGCGTTTGCGCAGGCGCGCCGCAAAGTGTTAAATTTCGGCGAATCATGCGGGCTTCGGCTTTACATGGGCATGGGATGAAGTTATAATGATACGACCGTTGTATGGCGTTGATGCTGACCTGAAAGGAACATTCGAAATGGAAAACTCTGCGGGCGTCAAGATGGGTACGCCCAGGAAATCGAAGCTGCGTATCATACTCGCCCTCCTGTTGATCATAGCCGCCGCGCTCGGGGTCGCCGTGTACGTTATGCATACCATCAGCGAGGAAAAAGAGGCGCAGCGCCAGTCGATCATTCAGGCGGACACGTTCCGCAACGGCGTCACGGTCGGCGGCGTGGATATCTCCGGCATGACCCTCGAGGCGGCGCGCGAGGCGCTCAAGCCCGCAGAGGCCGCTCTTGTCGCCGGCGTCGGCTTCACCGTTACGGACGGCGCGCATACCTATGTCGTTCCCTTGGAGTGTTTCACCATCACATACGATACCGAAGAGAAGCTTGAGGAGGCCTCGCGGCTTGCGCGCGAAGGCACGCTCAAGGAGCTTGAGGCTGAATTGGCGGATATCGCCCTCAACGGCCGCTCTTATGAGATCAGCTATTCGATTGCGGGGGATTTCACGCGGTTCGTCGCGGATATCGCCGCGGAAATGTATATCCCGGCGATCGACGCCACGTTCTCCGTAAAGCCGCTTGCAATCAATAAGGATACGGACGCGCAGAACGCCGTGGACATCGGGCTGAACGCTGAGGTCGACGGCATCGAGGACATCCGCGACAAGCGCTTCGACTTCGTGGAGGGCGTCGCCGGCCAGCACATCGACGCGGATAGCCTCCTTGCCGAACTCGAATCGCGCACCGCGTCGCGCCAGTACGGCGAGGTGACATTCGCGCTTATGCCGCTCGAGCCCGCCGTGACGATCGCCGTCATCAAGGAAAACCTCGTGCTGCGCTCGAGCGCGTATACGAGCTTCGCCAAGGGGAATTACAGCCGCCCCTCGCGCGTGCATAATATCAAAAAAGCCTGCGGGATGATCTACGGCACGGTGCTGCAGCCGGGCGACATCCTCTCCTGCAACACGATACTCGGCGACCGCTATGAGAAATACGGCTGGCAGCTCGCGCCCGCGGTCATCGAGGGCGGCGCGAACACCGAGGACCAACCCGGCGGCGGCGTGTGCCAGGTGTCCACCACCATGTATAACGCGGTGCTGCGGGGCGATTATGAAATCGTGTACCGCCAGGCGCATTCGAGCCGCCTTAGCTATGTCGACGGCGGGTTCGACGCCACCATCAACACGCGCACCATCGACTTCAAATGGAAGAACAACACGGACGCGCCCGTGTACGTGTTCACCTGGGTGGACGCGAAGAACAAGCGCGTCTACTGCGAGATATACGGCAGGCCCTTCCCGGAGACGTTCGACGAGATCGAGCTTGTGACCGAGCAGAAGCCGGACATCGAGCCCACGGCGGACGAGTTCATCCCCGTATCCTGGCTGTACGAGCCCTACTGGGCGCTCAAGAACGAGGCGAAGCCCGGCTATGTGTACGATACCTACAAGGTCTATAAGCTAGGCGGTTCCGCCGTGGAGAAGGTCTACATCGGGCAGACCATCTATAAGATGCACCCGAACAGGTATTACGTGTGGGTCGGCTACGCTTACGGCACGCCGCTTCTGGCGCAGTACAGGATGATCATCGAGACGACGACCACGTCGTAAGCTTCCCGAACGGTTTCTCGCAAAGCATGCCAATAGGGGCGCTCCCAAAGGAGCGCCCCTTAAAATGCGGGTGAAAGCGAAAGCCTTCCTGCTAGATGATATACGGTTTTAGGAATTCCGGCGCATGGGCGGCGCTGCCGGTAATGCTGATGTAAATCTTGATGTCGCAGCGGCGGGAGAAGGCTTCGATCTCGCGGAACAACTCCTCGAGCGTTTCGAGGGGGTGGTGCACGATTTTAAGGAAACCGTCTATGAACAGGTATTCGAGGTCGAAATCCTGCGCGGCGATGCCCGATATGAATCCGAAAAACATCTTGGGACTGTCGATATGGTATTCAGAAGCGTCTATGAACCGGATGACGTGCTTGAGGTCGAACATGTACTGATTGTCGTCGTCGATGAAGACGATGCTGCCCTTGGCGGTCTGGAGCGTTGCGTTTGCGATTTCGATGATCCTCTTGGTCTTGCCGGCGCCTCTTTCGCCGAAGATTACTCCAATCAAGATTTGCCTCCCTCCGCGCTTCGCGCTTTTTGATGTCCCTTTTACATATTATAGCCTTCCGGGGCAGCGCGCGGCAATGGGGAAAAACAAATATTCTGTGACAAGGATGTCGAGGGAGTGATATAATTTACGCCATGAGCGATGGAAAAGGAACGAAGGATATGAAACGGGTACTCGGCTGCATCCGGCGCGCGGACGAGCGCTACCGCATGATCCGCGACGGGGATAAAATCTGCGTGGGTGTCTCCGGCGGCAAGGACAGCCTGCTGCTGTTATACGGACTGAAGCTTTACCAGAAGTTCAGCTATACCCATTTCGACCTGTGCGGGGTCATGCTCGACCTTGGCCTTTCCGGGGAGGATCTGACGCCCGTCGCGGACTTCGCGGACGCCATCGGCGTGCCGTTCGACATCGTCAAAACCGACATCGGCGACGTGGTGTTCAACATCAGGAAGGAATCGCACCCCTGCGCGCTGTGCGCGAAGCTCAGGCGCGGCGCGCTCAACAACGCGGCGCGGGAGCGCGGCTGCAACCTCGTCGCGCTCGGCCACAACAGGGACGATGTGCTCGAGACATTTTTCATGAGCCTCCTGTACGAGAGCCGCCTCAACACCTTCGGCCCCGTGACCTACCTTGGCAGGAAGGACGTGACCCTCATCCGGCCCTTGGTGTTTCTGCCCGAGAAAAACGCGCTTTCCGTCGCGAAAAAGCTCGAGCTCCCCATCCGCAAGCCCAACTGCCCCGTCGCGGGGAAGACCAAGCGGGAGGAGATGAAGGGCGTCATCCGCTATTTCAACACGCTCCTGCCCGATGCGGACGAGCGCATCATGAACGCCGTGGCGGACACGGAGAAGTACGGCATGTGGGACAGGCTCCGCCTGCCGCCGCGCGACCTCGATGGGGCGGAGGAGGGCGGGAATGGGGAGTGAAACGCTCGTTCTCATCCCGGTCCTTGTCCTGTTTTCGATGAGCCTTTTCCTGTTCATCCTCATGGGCGTAGACAAACGGAGGGCCAAAGCGGAGAAGCGACGCGTGCGGGAAAGGACGCTGTTCCTTTTGGCGCTCCTGGGCGGCGCGCTCGGCGGCGTCGTGGGGATGCGCGTTTTTCGCCACAAAACAAAGCATGCCTCCTTCGTCGTCGGCATGCCCGCTCTTTTGGTTTTAAATCTCGCGCTCGCGTTTTTGATGATCTATTTCGGCGCGCGGGGGTAGATCAGACCGCGTCCCGTTCGCCGCCGTCCGCGATGGCGCCCTCCACCCGATCCAGGGGGATGTCGAGGGCGAGCGCCAGTTCGCCGTAAAGCAATTCCTTGGCGCGCTTATAATACCGATCATCCGTCTGCCCGTATCCGCGTCCGCGCAGGGCGGCTTCCTCCCGCTTGGCGTAGATCATCCGGATCAGGCGCAGCAGTTTGGCGCAGTCATAGGTGTGAAGGTAGGCCTTGTATTCCGCGAGGACCTGCTTGGGGTCGTTGGGGAGTTTGCGTTCCGCGGGCATGTCGGGGATGCTCCGGATCAACTCGCGGGCCTGCTCGCCCGTGAGCATGGGCCGCATGGGCACGCGCGCGTCCGTCGGCGCGTAGATGATGCCGGAATGATACATGGGCGTCAGCGTATAGTAGGGTTTCGTCTGGTCCATATGGGCGACCGGAACGGGGCCGATCGTCTCCACGCGGCAAACGCCCTCCCCGCCATACACGATGTAGTCGCCGATATTGAACATAACAAACCTCCGAAAGCCCATGAAAAACGGCGCGCGGCCGGCATCATATATAGACTCTGCAGAATCCGCGCGCCGTATGCAGTTTTGCCGCGATTCGTGCGTTTTATGTAAGCGGCATATCCGTTGCGGCCTTTTTTCCGCCGACGCCGAGCCTGCCCCAGAAGCGGAAGGTCATCGGCCAGAGCGCGCCGCCGACCAGCGTCATGATGAAATAACGGACGGCGTCCAGAAACGGGCTTTCGCCGAACAGGGCGGCCAGCACGGGCTTGAGGCCGAAGCGCACCCCCAGAACCAGCCCGAGCCCGATGAGGAATTTGAGCGCCTGCGCCCATAAGACCGCCTTGACTTCAAAATGGGTATATTTATCGTCCACCCACCAGGCGAGTACGAAACCGAGTATGGTCCCCAGGAGCGTGCAGGCGCCTTTTCTCGCGTCCACGTCGAACTGGGCGATGTTCGCCTCCCGCGCGGGGGCGAGGAACACGTAGAGCACGAACACGGTCGCGAAGAGCAGCGAGGAAAGGCCGATGACGATCTTCGCGCGGCGGCTGCCGTCGAACTTTTCAAAGAGCCAGACGAAGAACCACACCGTCAGCACGCCCGTGACGAGCGACACGCCCACGTCGAGCGGCGTGTGCACGCCAAGGTACATCCGCGAGAACGCGGTGAGTACGATCGCGGCGATTCCGGCGACGCTCAGCCAGCGCTTCTTCGCGAAGGCCATCGCCGTGCCGAACGTGCTCACGACGCTCTGCGTGTGGCCGCTCGGGAAGGAGTACCCCCCGGCCTGCGCGCGGGCGGATTCGACGATGGTGAACTTCTCGTCGACCACCCATGGGCGGGGGATGAGGAAGATCGCTTTCAGGAACTGGTTGAGCACGTTGCCCGTCAGGCCGATGATGAAGTAGCGGAAGCCCCACTTCTTGTCGACGCACCAGAAGAGGACCAGCCCGACCACCATCAGGACCATTTCCGCGCCGAGATGCGTGACGAGGGAGAACAGGGCGGTGAGGAAGGGCGTGCGCAGGGATTCGAGGAACCGCAGGAATTCCATATTGACCTCCTTAGCTTATGCGTTCAAGCCGTGCTGTTTCTGGGATCATCTTCAATATAACATACTCGCCGCGATCATTGTATCATAAAATTAAATGCAAATGGGGCTTGAAAATCGATACCGGCTGTTGTACAATATCATCCGTGCCGTTCCTCCTTAGCTCAGCCGGTAGAGCATGCGGCTGTTAACCGCAGTGTCGTTGGTTCGAGTCCAACAGGGGGAGCCAAAGCAACGGACACCCCACATGGGGTGTCCGTTGCTTTGGTATAGTTGTTCCGTGGGATCTGAAGCCGTGGCCGCGAGCGGGACTTGGAACAAAAAGTCCGACATTCCAAAGAAAGAGAATGAGGGAGTTGAATATCGGCTCTATCGTGCCATTTGGCGGTTATCATTGGCGCATTCTTGATATACAGGGCGATGCGGCCCTGGTTATAACTGAACACATGATCGGACAACACCCCTATCATAATTGCGCCGGTGATGTGACATGGGCTGACTGCTCGCTAAGGAAATATCTTAACGGTGAGTTTTATAACAAATTCACCGCGGCCGAACGGGCAAGAATCATTCCGGTATTGAACAACAACCACGACAATCCGTGGTATGGTTCAAGAGGCGGGGAAGGTACTCGGGATTACATATTTCTTCTAAGCATTGAAGAAGCGGTGTGCAAATATTTCGGCGACAGCAGGAAAAACCTTGAAAACCGCAGCGCCAAACAACGATACTGGTTTCAGAGGAAAGACGAAAACAACAGCGAGCGAAGATCGACACTCGATGGGTATGTATGGTGGTGGTGGCTTCGGTCGCCCGGGCGTGACAATAGAAGGGCCGTATATGTCCACGGCGACGGCAATATAGGCATTCAGGGAAACGGCACCTTCCGTTACGGCAGCAACACGATTCACCCTTCAACAGGCGATAACAGCGGCGGAGTTCGTCCCGGTCTGTGGCTGAGCCTGGAATTATAAATCCCGGGGCACTGTTCAAGCGGTTCGATTATCATACAACATAAAAGGAGAAAAGTAAAAATGAGCAAGTACGAAAATGCGATGAAACTGATGGAGGAGCGGTGCGGAAACGGCAAGGAAGAAGTGATTGCCCTTGCGACAATATCGCTGTCCCCGAGCGCTGCCGGAAATCCCCGCCCAGCTGTCCGTATGGTCTGCGCGTATTATGAAGACGGCGTATTTTATGTTTCTACGGATGCAAAGAAAAATAAGATGCTGCAAATTGAGAAGAACGCCGAGGTTTCCGTCTGTGGGTTAGACTGGTATGCATTTCAAGGCACGGCAGAAAACCTCGGCTGGGTCAAAGACGAGAAGAATGCGGAAATCAGAGCGAAATTTAAAAGCATTTTCGATTGGTTCGATGAAGTTGGCGACGAAAACAATCCGACCTCGATCGTTCTACGCATCACCCTTACAGAGGGTACGATTACTGACAATGAAAGAAAATACGGGGAACGGCAGTATGAAGTTGATTTTATCAATCATACGGCAAAATAAATAGATCCGCTGTTGTGGTTTTACCCACACCCGAAACACCTTCGATAAAAATAAGTTTAGTCCTCATTAATATCCCCGTTTGCTTTCTGATGTCACTACCCTTTAGATGGAGCGTTTTTTTGTTCGTTATTAGAACACGGAAACTGCTCCTTGGTTGTTGAAGTCTATTTCCATTGATGGACGCATGCTCATAAAGCGCCGGCCAGTTGGGTTTGTCAGCGCTTATAGCACTTTTTACCGGACAGAATCATCATGTTTCCCTTCATAGGCTCGATCTCAGGTTTGACGATCTTTTCTTCCCAATCCGTTGGCATGACCTCTTCAATCGATATGGTGATTGCTTCCTGTGGGCAGCCCCAGACATCCAAGAAAATCTCGTTGATTTTTCTCCACAACAGCTTCTTTCGTCACCTGATCCTTAGGGAACGAGTTGATTGCAATGTACGGCATACTAAAATCTCCTCTCAGATTATAGCTATTATCTTCAAATTTCTGTTTATATAAGCATTACATAAATATTCTGCATTTCTTCCTTAGCTTTTTCTCTCACAAAGAATAACAAAACCAAAGGCATACCGCAATGGCTCTCTATCGCAGCGCGCTTTTACGGCGGCGGTTTTCTTTTTATACTATCGGGTTCGCCATAAGACAAAACCCGCTCAAGCATCGCCGAGCGGGCAAGAAGATCCGACAGGCGGAGGAGCGTTACCGGCAGCGTCTGCAGTTTCGCCGGCATCTAGAACCGCGCGTGCGTGGGCAGCGGTTGCAGAATGTCAGATAGCAGAAAAAAGGAAACATCACTACATCCTCCTTACGTAATTGTCACTATATACTATGAAAGCTGCGCGAAAAAGTGAAACGGTATATATTCATGCCGGATACGGTCTATGCATGCTCTTTCTTATCATCCTTCTCCTCCGTGCAAAGCTCCTCGAATACCGAGGTGGAAATCATCATTTTGCTCAATTCGCGCAGGAAAATGCTCAAGCAGATGAAATCCTCCCTGGAGAGGGTCGTATAAAAGTGATTGGTTAACGCCGTGATCGCGACGTTCAGTTCGCATGGATTCATCATCATCACCACTAGCATTATATGCAAGCGGGAAAATACTGCCCCATCGGCGGGCGGAACACATCCGGCATACTCTTTCCGGCGTGCGGCGAGGACCGCCTTGAATGAAAAACCATGTATCCGCAGATATTATGAAGGAAACAAGGAGGTGATCATGTGAAACCGAATCCCGATGATCGCAGGGATAACGTGGAAAGAATCCAGCACAATATCGATACGACCATTCGCAACATGGAAGCGGCCGGCGAAACGATCGCAAAAACGGACAACCCCAAAACGCAGGAAGAGATCCGCGCCAAGAACGAAAGGCGCGAAGAAGCTTTGGAGGGATTTCGCAAGGAAATCAAGGACGAGGCCGGCGCAAGAAAGAGGGAATATCGGAATTGACCGACAAAAAACCGCCGTAAACTCAGGCGGTTTTGCTATTTATGGGCGCGCGCCGGCCGGGCCGCCGCGCGCCCGCGTTTGCCTGCATAACGGGGGAGGGGAATGGAACACTATAGGTATTCTACCAAAGGAGAGAACCCATGCCATTTTCAGCCGACAAAAGCGACTGCACGCCCAAAACCAAGCAGCTTGCCGCCTTTCTCGTGGACGACAGGAACCAGAAGCTGACCACGGACAACGCGTTGCGGGTATCGAACACCGACGATTCGCTCAAGCTTGGCGAGCGCGGGCCCACGCTTCTTGAGGACGTCCATTTCCGGGAAAAGATCACGCATTTCGACCACGAGCGCATACCGGAGCGCGTGGTGCACGCGCGCGGCGCGGGCGCGCACGGTTATTTCGAGCTGTATGAATCCATGGCCGAGTACACCATGGCGGACTTTCTGCAGGACCCCAACGTGAAGACGCCCGTGTTCGTCCGCTTTTCCACGGTGGTGGGCTCCCGCGGCTCTATGGACACCACGCGCGACGTGCGCGGCTTCGCCACGAAATTCTATACGCGCGCCGGCAACTACGACCTTGTGGGCAACAACATGCCGGTCTTTTTCATACAGGACGCCATCAAGTTCCCCGACCTCGTGCACGCCATTAAGCCCGAGCCGAACAACGAGATTCCGCAGGCGACCGCGGCGCACGACACCTTCTGGGACTTCGTCGTCAACACGCCCGAAACGGCGCACATGGTGATGTGGGTGATGTCCGACCGCGGCATCCCGCGCAGCTACCGCATGATGGAAGGCTTCGGCGTAAACACGTTCCGCTTCGTCAACGCGAAGGGCAAGGCGCGCTTCGTCAAATTCCACTGGAAGCCGCTTTTGGGCGTGCACTCGCTCGCGCTGGACGAGGCGCAGAAGCTTTCCGGCAAGGACTGCGACTTCCACCGGCGCGACCTTTGGGAAGCCATCGAACAGGGCAATTACCCGCAGTACGAGTTTGGCGTGCAGATGCTCGAGGAGGAGCGGGAGTTCGATTTTGACTTCGACATCCTCGACCCCACAAAGTTCTGGCCCGAGGAAGCGGTTCCCGTGAAGATCATCGGGAAGATGACGCTCAATAAAAACGTGGACAACTTCTTTGCCGAAACCGAGCAGGTGGCGTTCTGTCCCGCCAACATCGTGCCGGGCATCGATTTCAGCAACGACCCGCTCTTGCAGGGGCGGCTCTTCTCCTACGAGGATACGCAGCTCACGCGCCTCGGCGGGCCGAACTTCCGGGAGATTCCCATCAACCGCCCGCTCGCCCCGGTGCACAACAACCAGCGCGACGGCATGCGCCGCATGACGATCAACCCCGGGCAGGTAAGCTATTTCCCCAATTCGCTCGCCGGGAACGCGCCGACGCCCGCAAGCCGGGAGGAGGGCGGCTTCGTGCATTACGCCGAGCGCGTGGACGGGCGCAAGATACGCGCGCGCAGCGAGAGCTTCCGCGACCATTTCCGTCAGGCGACCCTTTTCTGGAACAGCCTGTCGCCGGTCGAGAAGCAGCACGCCGTCAACGGCTTCCACTTCGAGGCGGGCAGCGTGAAGGATAAGGCCGTCCGCCAGAAAGTGGTGGACATGTTCGCTAACGTCTCTCCGGAGCTCGCGGCCGCCATCGCGCCGGGCCTTGGCGCGACCGCGCCCGCGACCGTTCAGCCAAACGGCGTCACGGAGAGTTCGCCCGCCATCAGCCAGGAGAACACCGTGAAAACCGCCGCCACGAGAAAGGCCGCCATCCTCGTGGAGAACGGCTTTTGCGCCGCCTCCGTGCAGGCCGTGATGAACGCGCTCGAGCAGGCGAACGTCACCGTCGAGACGGTCAGCATTAGCCGCGCGCCGCTCGCGGCAAAGGACGGCGCGAAGCTTGAGCCGATGAAGGATTTCACCACCACGCACGCAACGTTTTACGATGCGGTCTACGTGCCCGGCGGCGGCCACATCGCCGCGCTTGCGGGCAACAAGGACGCGCGCGGCTTCATCAACGACTGCTTCAACCACTATAAAACCATCGGCGCGTCGGACGAAGGGCTGCAACTGCTCGCGGCGACGGACGCTTCGGCGCTCCTGCCGAGCGTCCAGGGCGCAGAAAGCGCCCCCAAGGCATACGAGGGCATCGTCGCAATCGAAAACGCCTCCGACATGAGGCGGTTTTCTGCGGAGTTCGTCAACCAGATCGCCATGCACCGCCACTGGACAAGGCCGGTCTAAACAGCATCGTAAATAAAAACCTGAATGTTCTTTTGAAACGCCCGAATGCCGGGCGTTTCTTGACGCACGAATATTCTTGAAAATATTTTATTCATCCCTCTTGACACATAATATAATGCGATATATAGTATTGTGCGAAAGGGGGTGTTTCCATGCTCGATCCGCAGATGAAGCGCGGTCTACTGGAAATCTGCATCCTGTCGGCGATAAGCCGCGAGGATTCCTACGGGTATAAGATCATCAAGGACCTCTCCGGCTGCATCGACATTTCGGAATCCACGCTGTATCCCATCCTGCGCAGGCTGGAGGCGGCCGGTTGCCTGAGCGTGTATTCGGTGGAGCACAACAGCCGCCTACGCAAGTTTTACCGGATCACGGACGCGGGGCGCGCGCAGATCGCCGACTTTTTGTCGAGCTGGCGGGAGGTTGCCGCGATGTATGAGTTTATCAAGGGAGGGGTTCGCAATGACGAAGCATGAATTCTTAGAAACCCTCGGCCGCCGTCTTTCCCAGCTTCCAAAAGACGAGGTCGACAAGCAACTCGCTTATTACGCGGAGCTGATCGACGACATGATGGAGGACGGCATCCTCGAGGAGCGGGCAGTGGAAAAGCTGGGGGATGTGTCAAAAATCGCGGAGACGGTTTTGCACGAAACGCCGCTGCCGATGCTGATGAAATCCCGGATGAGGGCGGGCGGGGGATGGACGGCGCTGCGCGTCACGCTGCTGGTGCTGGGCGCCCCCGTGTGGCTGCCGGTGCTGCTCGCGCTCTTCGCGGTGCTGCTCGCGGTGTATCTGGTCATCTGGTCGATCACCGTTGTGCTGTTCGCCGCGGTGCTCGCCGTCGCGCTCGCAGGTCTTTTGCTGATCGTCGGCGCGTTTATGAACATCGGCGGTCTGCTTCCGGTCGACCTGCTGATCTTCGGCGCGGGTGTGGCGCTTGCGGGGATCAGCATACTCGCGTTCTTCGGCGCGCTCGCCGCGGCAAAAGGGCTTGTCAGGCTCACGGCGCTCATCGCGCGCGGGATCAAATCGTTGTTTATCAGGAAGGAGAACAGAATATGAATAAATCGGTTAAGAATGCGCTCCTCGTCGCGTGCGCGCTTGCGCTCGTCGGCATGCTCATCGTGTGCGCGGCGTACGCGTTCGGCGCGCGGCCGGGACTTTTGTGGAATGCGGGCCGTTGGGGCCTCCCGTATGTGAACATCGGCGCGTCGGGCATGTCCGGATACAAAGCGTGGGACAACGCCTTCGATGAGGACGGGAATTACAGGATCGCCGCGGACGGGCTGGAGTCCCTCTCGCTCGACTGGATCGCCGGAAACGTGACGGTACAGGTCTACGACGGCGACGAGGTCAGGCTCAGCGAGAGGGCCGCGGCTCCCATCCCCGAGGAGGCGGCGCTGCGCTACGGCGTGGAGAACGGCGTGCTCTACGTGCAGTATTGCCCGCGGGACGCCACGGGCAAGCTGCCCGAGAAGGAGCTGACCGTGACCATCCCCAAGGCGCTCGCCGACAACATGGCCTCCTTCTCCTATGACGCCTCGTCTGCCTCGCTGCTGGTGTCGTACATCCGGGCGGAGCGCTTCAGCTTCGACAGCAGCTCGGGCGACTTGAACGCCGACGCGGTCAAGGCAGGCGCCGTCGTGCTCAACGCGTCCAGCGGGGATATCAATTTCTCGGGGGAATACGAGAAGCTCAACGCGGACACCAGCTCCGGCAAGGTGATGGTGGAGAGCCTCGGCGAGGCTGTTTCCACGTCGATCAGCACCTCCTCGGGGGATGTGCACATATCGGGAAGCGTGGGCGAGCTTACGGTCGATACGACTTCGGGCACGGTGTCGTCCTTCGGGGCGCTCGCGGGAAAGTCCCTCTACGTGGACACGAGCTCGGGAAGGGTGAACCTCGCGGGCGGCTTCAACAAGGCGCGCGTGGGCACGACCTCGGGCGAAGTGTCGCTCGCGTTTGCCGCCTGTCCGGAGAAGCTGGACGTTGAAACCTCCTCCGGCGGCGTCACGCTGGCCCTGCCGCAGGAGAGCGGCTTCACCCTCCGGTACGACACCTCCTCCGGCGAGATGAACTGCGGTTTTGCGGTGGTGATGGACGGCGAAAAGTACGTGTGCGGCGACGGCTCCGCGGATTTCAGCGTGGATACCTCGAGCGGCGACCTCAGGGTAAAGGCGAAATAAAAGAATAAAGCAATCTATAATGCTTGAGCGCCGGGTCAGCCGGCGAGCGGCCCGCCGGCAAGCCTCCGGCGGGCCGCATTGACCCGATCGCTCCGCAGCCGAATCAACTTGCTGCGGAATCGTTCCCGAAGCTATGATATAATAATAAAACAAGCGGCAGCGCGCGACGCGCCGGTTCGAGCAAAGGAGAACGCATGACACAGCCAAGGCATATCCTGATCTCGGGGGAGCGCGGGGTCGGCAAAAGCACGCTGATCCAAAGGCTGCTCGCCAAGAATATACGGCCCGTCTACGGCTTCGTCACGAAGCGCCTCGCGGCCGATGAAACGGGCTTTCATCCCATCTATATCCATCCCGCGGGGGCGCCCGAGCGGACGTACGGGGACGCGAACCGGATCGGCGTATGCAACTCGAAGGAGCGCGAGGTCGCCCTCGAGGTGTTCGATACGCTCGGGGCGCAGTATATTTTCGACGCCCGGCCCGGCGGAATCATCGTCATGGACGAGTTGGGCTTCATGGAAGCGCGGGCGGAAGCGTTTGTTCAGGCCGTATTTCGCGCGCTGGACGGGAGCATACCGGTCGTCGCCGCGGTGAAGGACCGCTTCGACGTGCCTTTTTTGAACGAGGTGCGCGCCCACCCGAACGGAAGGGTTTATCGGATCGACGCGGAAAACAGGGACGCGCTGTACGGGGAGCTGCTGCCGGCCATTCTCACGTGGAACGAAGAGGCCGAAAGCCGCTGACGGATGCATGGAAGGAGGGGGTTATGATGGTTTCTTTCAAACGCTATCGCATCGCAGGCGCCGTTTTGTTGACCCTGGCCCTCGTGCTGCTGCCCGCGTGCGGCGATGGCAGGATACTGCCGCCCACGGGCGCGACAACACCGCCCCCGACGCCGCCGAGCGCAACGCTTCAGCCGGCGCCGGAATCGCCGCAGCTTCCTCAAATCGACAGTTCCACCGCGCGAAAGCCGATCACGGCGGCGATCTATGATCTGTTTACGAATACGTACGGATATGCCGGTCCCGAACCCCTGGCGTCCAAAACGCACGAGGCCTGGCTGAACCTGGCCGACGGTAAGGCGGACATCGTGTTCCTCGTCGCGCCGACGGAGGATGAGATGGCCTATTTCGCCGAAAAGGGCGTCGACATTGAGATGAAGGTGTACGGCTATGACGGGCTGGTGTTCATGGGCAACGAGTCGAATCCCGTAGAAAACCTGACTTCCGATCAGATCCGCTCCATCTACAGCGGCAATATCAAAAACTGGATCGAGCTTGGCGGGGAGAACGCGGATATCATGGTTTACATACGCAATCCGGAGTCGGGCAGCCAGCGCCTGTTCGAGAGCCTGGTATGGGAAGGCTACGACATGCCCGATTTTTCCGCCATGAACTTCGCCGAGGGGGAAATCGACCCGACCGTGACCCAGAGGGAAGTCATCGTCGAGGAGGATATGGGTGATATCACGTACAGCGTGCTCCTGAACCAGTATTCCATCGGCTTCAACATCATGTCGTACATCGACAGCGAGTTTGCGGATTCCACGCTCAAGCTTTTCTCCGTCGACGGCTACGCGCCCACGACGGAGAACTTCGCTTCGGGCGGTTATCCTTTTCTGACCACTTCTTATGTCGCGATTCGCGCCGACGCGCCCGAGGGCAGCCCCGCGAGGGTGCTTTACGATTGGGTGGGTTCCGAGGAGAGCTACGCGCTTTTTTCAGAGAACAGCACCCTGGCCGTGGCGTTTACGGAATCCGTCGTCATTCAGGCGGGCGCGGGCGACCCCGTGGAAAACGCCGAGCTTGCCGATATGATTCTGAAGCTGGATCAGCAGGTCATAGAACGGCGGGGCTTATTCCGCTTCACCCTCGAGGAGATCGGATACCTTCGAAACGGCGTTTACGCCCTGTCGGGGAAGCTCTTCAAAACGGAGAAATACGCCCGGTATTTCAGCGCGCAGAGCTGGTATGAGGGAACCGACGCGTCCGATACAGTCGTTTCTAACAGGTTCAACGATTTTCAAAAGGAAAACCTAAAAATCATCCTCGCTTATGAAAAAGAGCTGAATCTGGCGCTGGCGAATCGGTAGGCGTAAAGCGGGGCGCGGCGCCGGATACGAATCATCCCGGGGGACACACTAAGCCCGGAGGTGTTTCCAATATGGTATCGCGAAAATCCGTCATCACGTTCGGCATGGTCGCAATCCCCATCGCGATGTATACGGCCACGCAGGACAACGACATCCATTTCAACCAGCTGCACAAAGAGGACAACAGCCGCATCCGCTATAAGAAGACCTGCGCCCACTGCGGCAAGGAGATCAAGGCGGAGGACATCGTAAAGGGCTTCGAGTACGAGGAGGACAAGTACGTCGTCGTCACGGACGAGGAGATCGAAACGATCAAGACGGAGAAGGAAAAGTCCATCCAAATCCTCCACTTCGCCCAGCTGAACCAGATTTCGCCCGTTTATTACGATAAGACTTATCAGGCCGCGCCCGAGCCGGGCGGCGAGAAGGCGTTTGAGCTGTTGCGCGCGGCGCTGATGGCACAGCAGAAGATCGCCATCGGCAAAACGGTCCTTGGAACCAAGGATACGCTCATGGCGATCATCCCGCGCGAGGACGGCATACTCATCTCCACCATGTTTTACGCGGACGACATCCGGGAGCTGCAAAAGCCGTATGCGCGGCCGGAAGTTTCCGAGCAGGAAATGAGCATGGCAAAGACGCTCATTAATTCTATGGATACGCCCTTCGACCCGGCGCAATACAGGGACGAGTATCAGATCAAGCTGCGCGCGCTCATCGAGAGCAAAGTTTCCGGGCGCGAGGTCGTCGCGGCGGCTGCCGAGGGCGCGGGCAAGGTCATCGACCTCATGGAGGCGCTCAAGGCCAGCGTCGAGAAGGCGAAAAAGGAGAAGGAGCTTGCCTGACGGATGCCTGAAAAGCTCGCGGCGTACAACCGGAAAAGGGATTTCAAGAAAACCGCGGAGCCGGAAGGCGAACAGGCCCCCTCCGGAGCGGTGCTGCGCTTCGTCGTGCAGCACCATATGGCCCGCAGCGAGCACTATGACTTTCGGCTCGAGTGGGACGGGGCGCTTTTAAGCTGGGCTGTGCCCAAAGGGCCTTCCTTCAACGTCCGGGACAAACGGCTCGCCGTGCGCGTGGAGGACCACCCGCTCGGATACCGGAACTTCGAGGGGACGATCCCGAAGGGAGAGTACGGCGGCGGGACCGTCATGCTTTGGGACGAGGGCTGGTGGGAGCCGCATGCGGATGTGGACGAAGGACTGGCCCGGGGAACGCTCAAGTTCGTCCTGATGGGGAACAGGCTCAAAGGGAAATGGGCCTTGATCCGCCTGAAGGCGAAGGAAGGCGAGCCGGAGAGGGCGGGGGAGAACTGGCTGCTCATCAAGGAAAAAGACGCGTACGCGAAGGCGGACAACGGCCTTGTGGAGTTCGAAACGAGCATCCGGACAGGACGGACCATGCGGGAAATCGAGGAGGGGAAGGACGCGGCCCTCGTGCGGAACCCCTTCGACAGGGCGGACGCGCAGCTCGCGAGACTGGTCGACGCGGTGCCCGAAGGCGGAGAGTGGCTCTATGAGCTTAAATACGACGGGTACCGGATACTCGCCTTCCTCGAGGGCAACGGCGCGCGCCTCGTCACGCGAAACGGCAGCGACTATACGGACCGCTTCCGGGACGTCGCCCGCTCCCTGATCGACCTCGCCGACGGCAGGGCGATGGTGATCGACGGCGAAATGGCCGTCGCGGACGCTTCGGGCAGGACGGATTTTCAGGCGCTGCAGAACTACCTGAGAAGCCCGGCGGGGCGCAGGCCGGTCTACATCGCCTTCGACCTCCTCGCGCTCGACGGCGAGGACCTTCGCGAGCGCCCCCTGATTGAGCGCAAGAGGAAGCTGGAGGCCCTGATGAACGGCGCCCCGCAAAACCTCCATTACAGCCGGCATGTCGCGGGCGGCGGGGAGGAGAGCTTTCTTGCCGCGTGCGAGGCGGGCGCGGAAGGAATCGTGGGCAAGAAGGCCGGTTCCGTTTACAGCGGGACGAGGAACGGAGACTGGATCAAGCTCAAATGCGCTAAGCGGCAGGAGTTTGTCGTCGGCGGATACACGCGCACCGACAAGAAAACGGATGGGATCAGCGCGCTGCTCCTCGGCGTATACGAGGGGGGCGATCTCATCTACGCCGGGCGCGCGGGCACGGGCCTGGGCGCGGCCGAAACGGAGGAGCTTCTAGCCAAATTCGAGGGTCTGGCGGGCGTCGAACCGCCTTTCACCGATGCGCCGAAACCCAGGGCGCGCGAGGCGGTCTTCTGGCTGAAACCCGCGCTTGTCGCGGAAATCAGGTTCACCGAATGGACGAAAGACAACCTCCTCCGGCAGGCGAGCTACAAGGGTCTGAGGACGGATAAGGACCCGCGGGACGTCAAACGGGAAAGAACGGCAGAAGAAGCGCGGGACATATCATTCCCACAAGAAAAGGAGGCGCCGATGGAAGCGGACGGGAGCATCGTCATCGAAGGGATCCGGGTCACCAACCCGGGCAAGGTGATCTTCGAGGACCCTCAAATCACGAAGGAGGACGTGATCCGATATTACGCGCAGGTTGCGGAACGCATGCTGCCCTATGTGCGCCGCCGGATCCTTTCCATCGTGCGCTGCCCCAAGGGAATTGCCGAGGCGTGTTTCTATAAAAAGCACCCGGGACCGGGGGCGCAGGGCGTCGTCACGATCCCCGTCGTGAACAAGGAGGGAGAATCGGAGGAATACTTTTACATCGAGGACGCTGCCGGGCTGATCTTCGAGGCGCAGATGGGCACGCTCGAGTTCCACGCCTGGGGAAGCCGCGTGGAAACGCTCGAAACCCCCGACATGATGGTGTTCGACCTCGATCCGGACGAGGGGATGGACCTCGAGAGGGTGCGCCTGGGCGTGCGGGACATGCGCGCCGTGCTCGCCGAGCTTTCGCTCGACGCGTATCTCAAGACCAGCGGCGGCAAGGGCTATCACGTCGTCGTTCCCCTGAAGCCTTCCGTTTCCTGGGAAGCGTTTCACGATTTCGCGCGGCGCGTCGCCGAGGTCATGGAGGGGAAGTGGCCCGAGCGCTATACGGCGAACGTCCGCAAGGCGAAGCGCAAGGGCAGGATATTCATCGACTGGATCCGAAACGGCAGGGGCGCCACGAGCGTCGCGCCCTACTCCATACGGGCCCGGAAGGGGGCGCGCGTGTCCATGCCCATCGCGTGGGACGAGCTGGACGCCGTTTCTCCCGACGGTGTCAATATGTTTCAGGCGCTCCGAAGGCTCGGCGGCGGCGACCCGTGGGAGGGCTTCTTCCGGAACGATCAGACGCTCAGGTGAACACGAAGTTTATTTTAAGAAATAGAATGTTTTTCGCGCCTTTTTCGGTGTGGCTTTTATAAAAATAAGATGAAAGCATATCCGATAAAAGCGGGAAGGCGTTTGTTTTTTATCACATCCGATGTTCAAATGATGAAGAACAGAAGCGCGGGCGCGTCAAATTGTGAATTCGGAAACGTATATGGATATTGACGAACCGCAAAGGATATGTATATAATAACACAAGCTCCTCATCACATGATGAGGAAGTGCAGATATTTCTTGTGTTTCGTTTCTTTTTGTTTCTTATTATGGCTCACCCGCAAGCATTTTGCGGCGTCGGGGAAATCACAAACCGTCGTTTCAACCCTTGTTGTCGGCAACCGGAACGGGCGCGGGCGCGCGATCCATACATTTATTCGATTAAAACGATAAAACGATAAAACGATAAAACCGCATAGGAAACCATAGTAACGCAAACGAACCGCGGAGGCGCCATACGGGCCGATAACGATGCCGCGGCGGCCGCATGGAACGCGCGGGAAACGACGGGAGGAACCGGCGGCACGGCGGGAAAGCGCGCGGTGAAGGGATGGGGAAATGAAGCTGAAAAAGGACGTGTGTGTGATCGGCGGAGGCGTTATGGGCCTCACCACGGCTTACTATCTGTGCCGGGAGGGCAAATCCGTCGCGGTCGTGGAAAAATCCGAAATCGGTTCCGGCGCCTCGGGTGCCTGCGACGACATGATCCTGCTGCAATCCAAAAAGCCGGGCATCGCGCTGACGCTCGCCATGGAGAGCCTCGAGATATTCCATGGCCTCTGCGACGAGCTCGAGGGCGACCTGGGCTTTGAAACCCGGGGCGGCATGATCCTCATCGAGGATGAAAAGCAGCTCAGAGTCATGGAAGGCTTCGTGAAGCAGCAGATTTCCTACGGCCTTAAAGTGGACATCGTCGACAGGGCCACGCTTCGCAAAAAGCAGCCGCATGTGGCGGACTATATGATCGCCTCCACGTACAGCGCGACCGACTCGCAGGTGGATCCCTTAAGGCTGATGCGCGCGCTTTTGAGGAGCAGCGCGAAGAAAGGCATGGAAATCTTCCGCCAAACGCCCGTCGTGGCCGTCGAGCCGCTTGGGGACCATTGGCTGGTGCGGGCGCAGAACGATTTATCCGTCGAGTGCGACGCGGTAGTCGTCGCCGCGGGCGCGTGGTCCAGACAGGTGGGCGAGCTGATCGGCATAAACATACCGATCATCCCGCTCAAAGGGCAGCTTGCCATCACCGAGCCGATCGCGCCCATCGGAGAAACCAACGTGTGGTCGGCCATGTACATCGCGGCCAAGCTGGACCCGACCATCATGCCCGACCGGAGCGAACACGATAAAAAAATCGGGCTCAGCTTCTCCTTCACGCAGGCGTGCACCGGCAATTACCTCATCGGCAGCACGCGCGAGAACGCGGGGTACGACAAGAGCACGGACCTCGAGGCGATCAGAAAAATCATGAATCAGGCGCGCGGGTTTTTCCCCGTGATGAATTCGGTCAGCATCATACGCACAATCGCGGGCTTCCGGCCCGCGAGCGCGGACGGCAGCCCGATCGTCGGGCCGGTCGACGAAAGACCCGGTATTTTCGTGGCGGCGGGCCACGAGGGCGACGGCGTTGCGCTGGCGCCCGTCACCGGCAAAGCCGTGGCGGATATGATATGCGGCAAAGGCGATTCCCTGCGCTTCGGGCAGCTCAATCTGCGCAGGTTCGCGTAATTAGGGCGCCGTGGGACGAAAACGGAAAGTGGAGGTGGGGCGGTTCAATCGATGTGCGGGCATTCCCGGGCTCAAAACGACGGAACAAGACAAATAAGGAGGATATCGTATGTCAACCGGAACATGGATGTGGGTCGTCACAATCGCTTTGTGCGCGGGCTTCATGGTGATCGCGTTCAGGCAGAAGGGCAAGGCGGAAATCAGCTTTTCCAACTACGCCATCGGCGGGGGCACATTTCCGTTCTACCTGATTTTCTTTACTCATTTCGCCAATATCATGGGCGTGGGCAATTTCGTCGGCCATGCCGGCAGCGCATATGTAAACGGATTGCCCTGGCTGGCGTTCATTCTGGGGGAGCAGGGTTCCAAAATCATCTTCGCGATCGCGTTCGCGGCGATGGCGGGCAAATTTACTTATAATACCTTCCCGGAAATGATCGACGACCTGATCTCCCGCGACAAGGTGACGCGCGCGATGGCGGGCGTTCTGGCGTCCTGCATCATGATCGCGTGGGTAGGCGGACAGGGTAAAGCATTCGGCGAGATTTTCAGGGTATTCACAGGAGCGGATCCGCTCCCCATCATCATTCTTTTCACCGCAGTCTTTATCGTATATACTTCTTTGGGAGGGATATACTCACTCGTCTGGATGGATTTAATACAGGGCGTCCTCGTCGTCGCGTTCGGCCTGGCGTTCTATTTCATCGCCTTCAAGCAGATCAACTTCGATTTCGCGAATCTGGGCAACCGCCTTGCCGCGGTCGGAAAGGCCGAACTATGGTCGTTCGGGAACACGAACGTCGTCAGCCTCATCACAAAATTCGTGACGGGCTGCATCGGCATCCTCGTGGCGCAGATCTACTGGCAGCCCTGCTTTGCGGCTAAAAATCCCAAAACCGCGAAGAGGAGCATGTTCTGGGGCGGCGGCAGCGCCATCGCTTTCGTGCTGATGACCGCTTTGGTAGGCCTTATCATCGCCACGCTCAACCAGGATCTGGACGCGAACTCCGCCATGCCCTGGTTCATGCAGAACAGGGTGACGCCGTTCATCGCGGTCATGATCTTCGTGCTGATTCTGGCGGCGGGCATGAGCTCCGCGGACTCGAACCTCAACGCGGCTTCCATCCTGATCGCCAACGACCTCGTCAAGCCTTTCCGGCCCTCGATCAAGGATAAGCAGATGATCACCCTCGCGCGCGTGCTGACGCTGGTCATCGGCGTTGCCGCGGCCTTGGGCGCCATCTTCGCCTCGAGCATCATGGCGCTGTTCTCCAGGGCCTACTCCATGGCGGGCGCCGGCCTGGTGCCGCTGTTGGTCATCGGCCTCCTGTGGAAGGAAAACAAGGGCGCCGATTATAAGATGGGCACCAAGAACAGCAGGGTGACGCCCTGGGGCGCGCGCGTGGGCATCGTGGTGGGCGCGGTGCTCTCGCAGGTCACGGCGTTGGGACCCAACGCGATCCTGATCGCGCTTCTGGCCTCCGCCGTGTGCATCGTGGTGGTGTCGCTCGCTACCAAGAACGTAAAGAACCATCCGAAACTCGTCAGCGAGGGCAACGTCAACCCCCTCGTCAAGGAATACTCCGCATAAGAAACAGTAAGGCCGGGAACGGCGCGTGGCGCGCCGTTCCCTCCTTCCGTCTGCGTAGCGGCGCGTCCGGGCGGTTGCGATTCTATTTTACGGCGCATGGCGGCTTGATGTATAATTCCATATAGAGACAAAAATATGCATTAGACCGGAGCGAGTTGTTTGATGAAGAACAAACTGTTCAAGAAGGATATCGCGGTGCTCGAGTGCCTGAAAAGCTCGGATGTCCCCCTGGGCTCATGGAACCTGGTGGAGAAGCTTGAAAATAAGGGCATGAGTGTGAGTTCGGCCACCATAGGGCGCATTCTGAGCAGCCTTGAGAGCAAGGGGTTCGTGAAAAAAAACGGGCACAGCGGCCGCATCATCACGCAGGAAGGGCTTGAGGCGCTGAGCAACGTGAAGCTGATGGATAAAATCAAGCAGCACAGCGAAACCCTCGAGCAGATGATCACCAGCACCGTGCTGGACGATTACATACTCGTCCTGCAGGCGCGAAAGGCCATCGAGCGCGAAACCGCGAGCCTGGCGGCCCAGAATATCACGGACACGGAACTCGCCGCCATGGAGGAGATACTCAACGAGCAGAGCAGGCGCCACGCCGCCGGCGAATCCGTCGCGAACAACGACATCAGCTTCCACTGGGCGATCGCCCGCGCTTCGCGCAACAAGGTGCTCGAGTCGCTGTACCTGATGATGTTCAGCTACGGCCAGCAGACGACCATATTCGAGCACATCCGCAAGCAGGTCAACGCCGTGTATATGTCCTCGCACCTGGAAGTGTTCGCGGCGCTCAAGGCGCACGACCCGTCCGCCGCAGAGCAATGTATGATACAGCACATCGACAACCTGATCAGGGACGTCGTGTGCTACTGGGATATGTTTTACGAACAGGAAGAAGATTAAAAGGCTTTCGCCTCCAGGAGGCGTGAAAGAAGAGGAAGCGACATGTGCGACGAAATCATCTGCCGCTGCGAGGAGGTCACGCGCAGCGAAATAGAAGCCGCCATCGAGGATGGGGCCGTGACGATGAACGAACTTAAAAGGTTTACCCGGGCGGGCATGGGCCTGTGCCAGGGGCGTACCTGCAGGCGCTTGACGGAGCGGATCCTGGCTGAAAAAACGGGTATGCCGCTCAAGGACATCGCGCCCGCCACATACCGGCAGCCCGTCCGCCCCGTAAAGGCGGAAATCTTGGAATAAACGGCCAAAGGCGCCGGTGAGGCGCAATTTATAGAAGGAGGGAAAGCCGCATGAAAAGCTGGGGCAGGCTTATAACCGCGATGGTTACGCCCATGGACGAAAAGGGCGCTGTGAATTATGAAAAATCCGCCGAAGTCGCGCGGCGTTTTGTGGAGGAGGGCACCACCGCGCTCGTGGTGAGCGGCACGACAGGCGAGTCGCCCACCCTGACCGCAGCGGAGAAGGAAAAGCTCTTTACCGCGATAAAAAAGGCGGTGGATGTGCCCGTCATCGCAGGCGTTGGCACGAATTCGACCGCCGCATCCATAGAGAACGCGCGCCGCGCGCTGGATTGCGGCGTGGACGGCCTGCTTGCGGTGGTGCCGTACTACAACAAGCCCAATCAGGAATCCATCTACGCGCACTTTGCGGCGCTCGCGGAGTCGACGCCGCTGCCCATCATGCTCTATAACGTGCCCGGGCGCACGGCCGCCAACATGACGGCCGAGACCTCGGTTGCGCTTTCCAGAATACCTAACATCACCGCGCTCAAAGAGGCGTCTGGCGACCTGGTGCAGCTCTCGAAGGTGGTGCGCGACGCCGGCGCCGATTTCACCGTCTATACCGGCGAGGACGCGCAGATACTGCCCACGCTCGCGGTGGGCGGATACGGCGTGGTTTCGGTGGCCTCCCAGGTGGTGGGCCGCGAAATCAGCCGGATGATCGAGTGCTACCTCGCAGGACGCGTGGCGGAGGCGTTCGAGCAGCACCTTAAGCTCGTGAATATCGTCGAAAAGCTCTTCATGACCGCCAACCCTATCCCCATCAAGGCCGCGCTGAACCTCCTGGGGCTTGAGGTGGGGCATACGAGGCTCCCCCTCGCGCCACCATCGCCCGCGGTGGTGGAGACGCTGCGCAAGGAGCTTGTCGCGCTCGGCTTACTTGCGGAGGGAAACGCATGAACAGGGTGCCCGAGCATCCCATCTTAGGAGACGAACCGCCGGCGAGGGAAGTGCGGATTTTCGTGGACGGCCAACCCGTGACCGCGCGCGAGGGCGAGATGATCGCCGCCGCCCTCATCGCCAACGGCATCTATAAATTCCGCTATACGCCGCACGCGCATAAGCCGCGCGGGGTGTACTGCGCCATAGGCCGCTGCACGGACTGCGTCATGACGGTCGACGGCGTGCCGAACATCCGCACCTGCATCACGCAGGTGCGTGAAGGCATGCGCGTCGATACGCAGCACGGCATGGGCGAGTGGCAGAAAGGGAACAGCCATGACCCAAACTGATCTGGCAATCGTCGGCGCGGGTCCGGCGGGCCTCTCCGCGGCCATCGAGGCCAAGCGGGCCGGAGCGGATGTGCTGCTCATCGACGAAAACGCGCGGCCCGGCGGGCAGCTCTTTAAGCAAATTCACAAGTTTTTCGGCTCGCGCGCGCATAAGGCGGGCACGCGGGGCATGAATATCGGCACGGAGCTTCTGGCGCAAACCAAGGAGCTGGGCATCAACGTGTGGCTCGGCAGCGAAGTGTGCGGCCTGCAAAACGGGCACGATCTTTGGGTGGTGCGCAACGGGGCGCGCACCGAGATGGTGCGGGCGAAAAAAATCATCCTGGCGACGGGCGCCACCGAGAACGCGCTCGCCTTTCCCGGCTGGGAATTGCCGGGCGTCATGGGCGCTGGCGCGGCGCAGACCCTGATCAACGTCAGCCGCGTCCTGCCCGGAAAGCGGGTGGTGATGGTGGGATCGGGGAACGTGGGCGTGATCGTCTCCTACCAGCTTTTGCAGGCGGGTGCGGAGGTGGCGGCCATCGTGGAAGCCCTTCCCGCCCTGGGCGGCTACGGCGTGCATACCGCGAAGGTGCGGCGCGCGGGCGTGCCGTTCTATACTGCGCACACGATCAAACGCGCGATCGGCACGGATCGGGTGGAGGCCGTGGAGCTCATCGGCATAGACGCGTCGTTCCGTCAGGTGCTCGGCACCGAGTTCACGCTCGAGGCGGACACCATCTGCCTCGCCACGGGCCTTACGCCGCTGACGGAGCTCGCGTGGCTCGCGGGCTGTCAATTCGATTTCGTGCCCGCGCTCGGCGGGCACCTGCCCATCCACGACGCCGCCATGCGCACCACGCAGCCCGATATTTTCGTGGCGGGCGATGTTTCGGGCGTGGAGGAAGCAAGCACGGCCATGGAGGAAGGGCGGCTGGCGGGCGTGAACGCCGCGGCGGAGCTGGGCTGCCTGACGGCCGAGGAAGCGCGCGAGCGCTCCGCCGCCATATGGGAGAGCCTCAACGCGCTGCGCAGCGGCTATTTCGGGGCTAAGCGGCGCGAAGCGAAGGACTATATGCTTCAGAAGGGAAAAGAGGTGATCTCATGAGCGGCCCGCTGAAAAAAACCGGCGCGCCTTCGCTCGAGGAGCTTGCCGCCTCGCCCGCGTTTCCGAGCGAGGAGCAGTTTATGCGCGGCCCGGTCGCCGTCATCGAATGCGTCGAGGAGATCCCCTGCAATCCCTGCGAATCGGCCTGCCCCAGAGGCATCATCCATGTCGGCGAGCCCATCACCAACCTGCCGAGGATAGACCTTGAGGGATGCACGGCGTGCGGCTCGTGCGTGGCGGCGTGTCCCGGCCTCGCGATTTACATCAAGGATTATACATACAGCGAAAGCACGGCGACCATCACCTTTCCGTACGAATACCTGCCGCTGCCGAAAGTCGGCGACGCCGTCGAGGTGGTCGACCGGCACGGCGAACCCGTCTGCGAAGGCACCGTGCTCAAGGTGCGCGCGCCCAAGGTTTACGACCGGACCGCGCTGGTTACCGTCGAATATCCAAAGGCGCATTTTTATGAGGCCATCAGCATAAAAAGGCTTCCGCGCTGACGCTGACCCGAGGAACGCTTTTGCGAACAGCAAAACCCGCCTCTCCCTGAGGGGCGGGTTCGTCGTGTCTGGGAATGTTGATCTTTTGCCCGCTTGCCGGACGCGGCGTTCATCCCGTCAATCCGAGAGGAGGCGTTTTTCTCCCGTGATTTCCTGTATGGGCGCGATGTTCTGCGTCACTTCAAGCACGCCCAAATATTCGCCCTTCGCGTCGCGCACGGCGAAATAGCGGATCAGGATGTATTTGCCGCCCAGGTGAATCCAAAAATCCTCGCTGGCCTTAGCGCCGCTCTTGAAATCCTCCACCAGCTTCTCCACCACATGCACGCTGGCGGGCGGATGGCAGTTGGATACGTTCCGGCCGATGACGGACGGCGTTCTCGGGAAGATGCGCTCGCTCCCCTGCGAGAAATAGCGCACCAGGTCGTCCTTGCCCACAAAGGTGATGTCGAAGGGCAGCGTGTCGAGAAGGCAGGTCAGTTCCCGTACGGTGAAGGAGCCCGTCGGCAGGGTCACGACGCCTTCCGCCGCCCTTTCGCCCGGACGCCGTTCGGCCTCGGCCGAGCCGGAGGACTGCGGCTTCCATCGGAGGACGCCGCCGATCAGGCAGTATCCGAATTCGGCGCTTTCGTCGGCCACTTTCTTCCACTCGTCCTGCGTCAGGTTTTCCTGCAGGATGGGCAGCATGATGTTCTCTTCCTTAAAGACCATATCAACGGTCTTGGTGAACGCCTCTTCCGCCTTTTGCAGCAGTTCTTCTTTGGAGGCGGACTGCGCGGCGCGCAGCAGGCCGCGAATCTCGTCGTCCACGCCCCACATCACCTTGGGCGGCGCGGTGATGCCGTACTGCTCCATATAGGGGAACAGGAGGTTCTCCTTTTTCTTGTAATGGATGTCTATCCCGTTCGAGAGCTCATCCAGCCCTTCTTGAAAGCGCGGCCGCGTGCCGCTGTCCGCGTCTTTTGACAACAGGCCGCGCAGCTTCGCGATCAATTCCTCGATTGCGCGATTCTCCTGTTTGATGGTGTTGACGGGATGGCCGGGGATGGCGGATAAATCCGTCGGCCGGTGAATGTCCTCGATGGAACCCTTGAACACTGCCGCGTGCACGTCGCACAGCCTCTGCACCTCGGCGACCGGCATGCCGTCCCGGATGAGCGCCTGCTCGGCCTGCGAGATCTCCTCGGCGGAAACGCCGTCGAAGGTCTCCTGGAACTGCTGGCGGACCTCGTCCACCGTTTTTCCATCATGCAGCTGCGCGATGATGCCTTTCAGCGTGTTTTTTCGGTATTCGCGGTTATTGATCAGTTCGCTCATGCTCTTTATCTCCTTCCAGTACTTCATATCCCCGCTCGGCAAAAGCCTGCCGAACCAGCGAGAGATCGATGCGCTTCAAGGCTGCTCCCTTGGGGATCGTCATGAACCGCCCCGCCGTCTGCAGCATGCCGGGCTTTGTGATATCGGTAAACCCCAACCCCGCCAGAATATCGGCCACGGCGGGATCCCGGCTGCACAGGTCGAATACGGTTTTTGAAAGGTCAATCCTCTTCTCCGGCATGGCGGCATCGTCTCCTTTTTCTTGTTTTCTTATGCGTTTCCATAGGCATCGGCCGATAAAGCTTGCGCCGGGATGCCCGTCAATCCTTCCGTCGTAAATATACTATACCCAGAACCTGCCAAGATATCAAGGCCGGTCACATCGCGAAGCTCACGCGCCCGCGCCTGCATTTTCCCCTTCGGCGATGATGGCCTCGTATGTCCTTTCATCGATCGGGTAGCGGTGTATCAGGAGTATGCCCGAGAGGAAGATCGCCGCGGAGATGGGGCCCATCAAAAGCCGGATCATGAACATAGCCGAATCCGGCTGCGCCACGAACTGCTCGGCGGATTCGGGCGTGATGTATTTGGCGATGTCCAGCAAGGCGCCCGAGGCCGCCGCGGCCAGCGCCACGCCGAGTTGCGCGCAGAACGTCCACATCCCGTAGTACGCGCCCTCCTTGCGGGTTTTCGTGCGCACGGCGTCCGCCTCGACGACGTCGGGAAGCATCGCGAAAGGAGGCACGTACCCAAAGCCGATGCCGACGCCCGCGAACGCCATCATGATAAGCGTGAAGTTCTTGCCGAGGATGTGCCCGAGGAAAAAGATGGCCATGCAGGCGGCGGCGAGGATCATGAGGGCGAGCTGGTAGGTGCGTTTCTTGCCGACGCGCCTGGAAACGAGCACCGATACCGGCACGCAGAGCATCGCCACGCCGAGCAGGATCAATAAGGCGATGGAAACGTCTTCCCGGTAGAAGTATTTAAAATAGTAGACGATCATGGACTGCACGAAGGTGATGCCGATGAGGTTGAGCATGTAAACGCACGCGAGCCGCAAATAGACCCTGTCCGTGAGCACGCCGAAGAACGTGGGCAGGAACTCCTGCTTTTTCATCGGCGCGCCGCCGTGGCCGGGCTCGCGCACAGCAAAGAACGTCGCCAGGATCGTCGCCGCCATGATGACGCCGAAAATGAGGCCCACGACGGAAAACCCCCTGTGGGGTTCGCCGACGAGGTCCACGATGGGCTGCACGGCCGCCGCGCCCAGTATCGTGCCGACGACGGCGAAGCCGAAACGGAAGCCGTTGAGGCTCGTGCGCTCCGTATAATCCTTCGTAAGCTCGGGCGTGAGCGCGCCGTAGGGGATGTTGACGGCCGAGTAGGCGGTGTTCAGCAGACAGAGCGCGAACGTCGCCCAGACGCATCCCAGCGCCGGGGAGTTCCTGAAATCCGGCGTGGAGAAGAACAGCCACATCGTCAGCAGCAGCGGCAGCGCGCCGAGGAGCAGCCAGGGACGGCGGCGCCCCCAGCGGGAGCGCGTGCGGTCGGAGTAGAAGCCGATAAACGGGTCTACGGCGGCGTCCCAGATTTTGCCGATCAATAGGGCGGCGCCGGCGAGCGCGGCCGGGAGCCCCACGGTGTCGGTCAGGAAAATGAGCGAGTAGGAACCCATCGCGGTGAAGAACAGGTTGCCCCCGAGATCCCCGATCCCAAAGCCTGCCTTGACGCGAAACGGCAGCTTGGCATCCGCCCGCGCGGCGGGCCGGTCAGCGTTCTTTTTCATTAAGATACTCCTTAATGCAGTTTTCAAAAGATCGGGCAAGCTCGTCCGTCGCTTCCTGGGCGGCATGCTTGGGATTGCGGCGGTATTCCGACAGCCGGGCGGACAGGTCCATCGGGTTGCCGGGCACGAGCACCGCCTTTTTGCGGATGACGTTGGGGCGCGTCGTGATGTTGCCTCCCATGAGGCGGGCGCAGAGGTCCTGAAGGTTGACGACGGTTTCTACGATGCGGTCGTACGTGGCCCCTGAAGCCGGACGGCCGGCGAGATACGCGGCGTCGTAGTAGCACATCAGGTCTACGAATTCCATGTGGCGCATCGCGAACCACGCTTCGCCCGCCCGCCGGTGCGCCAGCGCCAGCGGGATGGGGGGGAGGCCCTCGAGCGGGGTTTCCGGATAAATGCGGTCCCAGCATTCCTGACGGATGCGGTAGACGCGCTGCACGATGTCGTCGACGGCGGAAAGCCCCAGCGCCCGCTCGGCGGTGTCGAGCGCCGTCAACTGCAGCGCCGCCCAGCGGCTTTGCATATCGGCCGCGCCGCCCGGAGGGGATTCCTGCGGGGTCGAGGCGTACGTTTTTCCATAAAACTCCTCCGCGAATTCGAGCACGCACGCCTCGATGGCCTCGATGCAAGCTTGCAGCCCCGCGAAATCGTTGGGCGCGACAGGGGAGGGGGGGAGGCCGCACAGCGCAAAAAGGCGGGCGATGGCGGAGCGGAGCTTCTTCTCGTCGCGCGGGTCGTAGCGGTAATGGATGGAGAGCGGGAGGATCATCGCCTTCTCGGTACGCCTCGCCTTCATGAGATCGGAAGCGCACCAGAATCCGATGCGCGCCGTACCCTGTTCGATCCGCGGCAGCGTTTCGCTGTGGTATGAGATTTGACCTTCGGGCGCGAGCGCCAGGGGGCACGGGTCGTCCAACAGGATTTTCCGGATCTCGTTGAGGCTCGCCCTGTCCGTCCTGACATGGTAGATCGGCACTGCGCCCGAGCGCGGCAGTATGAAGCGGATGAACGCGCCCCCCCAAAGCGGGACGGCATAGTCGTGCACCATGCGCACGCGCGGGCTGCGCCGCAGCGGCTTGCCGCCGCGCTTTGCGAGGCGCGGCATGACGCTGTTGAAGACGTGGAAAAGCAGTTGCGGTTCGTCGCCGTAGGCGTGGCGGAAGGCCACGATCAGGCGCGTGCGCCCGGCCTGAAAATCGCGAAGCGCGTCAAGTATGATTTCAGGTTTGCGGATTTCTATGGCGCAAAAACGGAGCGCAAAGCGCAGATAATGCCGCATGATATAGGGCGCGAGCCGCGCGAGTCCGGAAAACCGGGACGGCGCTAGGGGACGGCGGGTCCTGGCCTCGGTGATGGGTCTGGCGGCCAATCCGGATTTCCTCATAACGGCCTCCGAAACGGATCGATTTATGTCATTTTATCAAACGGCCATAGAGGTGTCAAACCGCGCCGCGGCGTTCCTTCAGCGGAATCGGGAACAGAAGAAAAAGGAACCCGCCTTTCGTCAGGGCGGGTTGTATATCAACCGGTGCTGATGTTTTGAAATAATGGTGTAAAAAAGATTTTCCCTGGCTGACAGGGCATCGTTCGTAGTCTGACGGACAAAATGGAATCTGTCGTGATACAGATTATGCTTATACTCTGCGGCTAAATATACCTATCCGTCAGCACCTTGAACTCTGGCTTAGTAAGATAGGAGCTATAACAGATTTTGTTTTGGAACGCTAGTACCTTTTGAAAACGGAAATGCTGCGCTGGAGAAGTTATATATTCTAATACTTTCTGCTTGGGTACCCAGATAACTTCGCTTGTTTCGTCAGAAATTGTGGGTTCTCCCTTAATATAGTCACAAATAAAGTCAAGCATTACCTTGGTGGGTACATTTGTAACTCCGTCGTAGTAAACATGCTGTCCAACATTAGAATAAATTCCCACCAAACATCTGACAGAAGCCTTAATTCCGCTTTCCTCAAGGATTTCTCTCAAGACTCCATCTTCAATATTTTCCCCGACTTCAATTTGACCCCCCGGAGTATCCCAACCCCTGTTATGGGTTTTTACAAGCAACATGTTTCCATCTTTATCTTCCACATAACCACCTGCCGCAACAATATGTGTCGGCCATCCCATATGAACACCTCCTGGATGTTATATAATACTTAAAAAATGAGTATAGGCTCTATTAATGCTTATTAGTGGGTGTTCTCTATCTTTGGGGGCTTGACCCGCAATTTCTTGTTATACTAATTTCGACTTAATATCTTCTGCGATTTTATCAAAAACCCGCTCCCGCTCCCTAGACGTATCATAAATCGTAAAACCGTATTTCATTAAATGGTCAGCCATAAATTGATTGGATGGAATGAAATCTTGACTAATTAACTCTCTTAATTCATTATCATTGAAGCTATCTGTCCACTCATCTTCCGTATCGTATTTCCTGAAATCGTTGAAAAATTCATCAACCGTTTTTTTGTTTTGCACCAGCCCTATAAGTATAAAATTGTCTTTCAGTTCTTCTATCCCATACATCTTCAGAATAGGCATTATCTTCTCAAAATCAAAATGCCCTCCTTCCAACACAAACCTATTTCCTTTCACAGCGTGCTTTCGCAGGTTTAAATCATCTGCCATGCCGTGATTGGAAGAAAATATACCAAGAAAATGACCGAGGAACGGTGCTATATTGGCTGTGGCTTTATCATAATCCCATGCAATTCTAATATTTAACTGCGGATACGCCCTGTCAAACACGGTCATAAGTTTGTCGAGATTGATGACAGAGCAATTTAGCTCCTCGTTTATTTTTCTCGCTAATGTTGTTTTACCGTTTCTACCCGGGCCTGCAATGATTATATTTTTCAATAAGAACACCACCCAATTTAAGATTGCGGGTCAAGTCCGTAATGACAGCAGGTTCGTCTAATATACTCTACTACTCTACACACGCCATCTTACCATAAAACAAACCCACCATCAGCGATTTTATCAATTGACGGTGGATGCTTTGGTGCGGCCGGAGGGATTTGAACCCTCAAGCTTTCGCCGGCGGATTTTAAGTCCGCTGTGTATGCCGTTCCACCACGGCCGCATGGAAATATTATATTCCGGGCTTCCTGCCGCGTCAAGAAAGGCGCATATCGACAAATGCGCAAAGGTTTGGTAAAATGCAGGCGTCGAACGGAAGGAGGCGGAGGATATGGCGAAAATCGAGGCGACGCTTTACGGAGACTTCAACGAAATTTTGAACGCGCTGGACGACGCCGTCATGCGCAACAGCGCGTCCGCGAGCTTTGAGGACGGGTCGAGCTTCGGCTTTGGAGCCGCGCGCTGCGCCGTGCGCGTCTATGAACGGTACAGCATGATGGGCGAAAACCGCGTGAGTATGAACCTCACCCTTGTGACGGACGGCGGCTGCTGCTCCCGCCTGATCGCGATCACGTCGGGCGGAAGCAAGGCGCTGTTCTTTAAGATCAACACGTTTGGCGAGGAGGCTTTCCTCGATACCGTACGGGATACCGTTGCCGCTTACAGCCGCTGAGGCGCTCCGGGCCTGCGGCGCTTGAAGGCTTGAGCAGGGGGCTCCCGCGATGCGGAGCGCCCCCTGCTTTTCCGTTCGTTTCGCTTCTGTGCTTTGCGCCGTGCGCGCGATCGCGCGTTACTCGATGCCGACTCCGCCGCTTACAAAACCGGTCAGAATCGTTGCGATATCAATGCCCGAGGCTACCCGCGCGGACACGACGAACAACAGCCTCGTCCCGGCGGTCACGGGGATGGAGAGCCCCGTGAGCAGGCCGTTTGCGTTGTCGCCTATGTTCACCAACCCGGTGAATGTCGGAGCGAGGATGACCTCGGTTCCGGCGATCGGCGCAAATTCTTCATCCGGAGCCGGCGAGCTAAAGAGCTGCGCGCTGATTTCGACGACCGACCCGACTAAGCTTACCCCGACCGCGATGCTGTAATACGCCGCGATCGATGTGATGATGCCGTCCCTCGGCATGGAGAATGCGAGGCTGGAAGAGCCGGTGGTGTCGAGGATTCCGGCGACGACCAGGCCGATATCGTTCCCGCCGAAGCCTACGAGCGCCCGTGTTCCGGCAAGCCCTCCGAGGATAGTCGTCAGGGTTGTCACGCCGCCGGACGCGAAGGGTATGATGGCCCCGCCGCCCGTGGCGCCGGTCTCACCCGTGGCTCCAGTAGCGCCGGTTTCACCCGTGGCTCCAGTAGCGCCGGTCTCACCCGTGGCTCCAGTAGCGCCGGTTTCACCCGTGGCTCCAGTAGCGCCGGTCTCACCCGTGGCTCCAGTAGCGCCGGTTTCACCCGTGGCTCCAGTAGCGCCGGTCTCACCCGTGGCTCCAGTAGCGCCTGTTTCACCGGTGGCACCCGTCGCGCCGGTTTCACCCGTGGCTCCAGTAGCGCCTGTTTCACCGGTTGCGCCTGTGGCTCCTGTTGCACCTGTGGCACCTGTAGCGCCTGTTGCGCCTGTGGCACCCGTCGCGCCGGTTTCACCCTGTTCGCCTGTGGCTCCTGTAGCGCCCGTGGCTCCGGTAGCGCCCGTCGCGCCTGTTGCGCCTGTGGCACCCGTCGCGCCGGTTTCGCCCTGTTCGCCGGTCGCGCCTGTAGCGCCCGTGGCTCCGGTAGCCCCTGTAGCGCCTGTTGCGCCTGTGGCACCCGTCGCGCCGGTTTCGCCCTGTTCGCCGGTCGCGCCCGTGGCTCCGGTAGCGCCCGTCGCGCCTGTGGCTCCGGTAGCGCCCGTCGCGCCGGTTGCGCCTGTGGCGCCCGTCGCGCCGGTTTCACCCTGTTCGCCTGTGGCTCCGGTCGCGCCCGTGGCTCCGGTCGCGCCTGTCGCGCCGGTAGCGCCCGTTTCGCCTTGTTCACCTGTGGCGCCGGTAGCGCCTGTGGCCCCGGTTGCGCCTGTTGCGCCAGTCGCGCCCGTAGAGCCAGTTTCGCCCTGTTCGCCTGTGGCTCCGGTGGCGCCCGTGGCTCCGGTAGCGCCAGTCGCGCCTGTGGCACCTGTTGCACCGGTAGCGCCTGTGGCTCCGGTGGCACCCGTCGCGCCGGTTTCGCCCTGTTCGCCCGTGGCTCCGGTAGCGCCGGTGGCCCCGGTTGCGCCTGTAGCACCTGTGGCTCCGGTAGCGCCCGTTGCGCCGGTTTCACCTTGTTCGCCCGTGGCTCCGGTAGCGCCGGTGGCCCCGGTTGCGCCTGTAGCACCTGTGGCTCCGGTAGCGCCCGTTTCACCCTGTTCGCCTGTCGCGCCTGTGGCACCCGTGGCTCCGGTAGCACCCGTTGCGCCTGTGGCTCCGGTAGCGCCCGTCGGACCTGGGAGCCCTTGCGGCCCCTGTATACCCTGCGGCCCTTGTATGCCTTGCGGTCCCTGAAGGCCCTGCGGCCCCGTGTCGCCCTGCGGTCCCTGTGGCCCGGCGGGTCCTTGGGATCCCGCAGGCCCCGTGGGCCCTTGTATGCCTTGCGGCCCCGTGTCGCCCTGCGGTCCTTGCGGCCCGGCGGGTCCTTGAGATCCCGCGGGTCCCGTGGGCCCCTGTATGCCTTGCGGCCCCTGCGGACCCTCGGGCCCTCGCGGACCCGGGCATCCCTGCGGGCCCGGACGGCCCGGACATCCCTGAGGCCCCGGCGGGCCCGGAGGGCCGGGCGGGCAGCAGCAGCCGGAGCCGGAACCGGGACCGAACCCTGCGCATGGGTTTCCGCCCCGACGCCCTGCGAATCCTCCGCTTTGCTGCGTCTGATCGCGATGATACGGGTTGCCGTTCTCGTTATCATGATTCATTATTCTCAATAGAATCACATCCATTCTTGCATATTCTTTTAACGCCGCCGTGCGGCGGGCGTCTCAATAACATAATATGCATAGTCTTCACAAAGGGTCCATCGCCTTGCAAAGGCGCAATATGCGCCGATGTGATCGTTTATAAATGAACGCTGCAGGCTGTCACCGCGGGCAAAGGCAATCCCGGGATAAAAAAAGGCCGCCCGTATGCGAAAAAGCGCCGAGAAGCCGTGTGGACTGCGCGTGAAATATGCATTATAATCAGTATGGATGAAACAAATCGCTGCCCGAGGTGCGCAATGTCATTCTTTGAGGACGGATTTACAAAGGATAAAATCGTCGTGATGTACGCGCTTGGCGCTCTCCTGGCCGAGCCGACGCGCGAGCAGATGACGACCTTTTTCGGCCGCTATGACCTGATGCCTTTCTTTGAGCTGCAAAGCGCGGTCTACGAATTGGAGGAGGAAGGCTTCCTCGCCGCGGTGCCGAGGCCTTACGGCCAGGCCTATTGCCTGACGCCGAAGGGCAGGGAAACGCTTCTGATGTTCATAGAGCGCGTGCCGCAGTCGCTTCGGGCAAAGATCGACGCGTGCGCGGACGCGTACCGCGAAACGCTCCGGGAGCAGACGCGCTACGCAAGCGCCGTGGAGCGTACGGGCCGCGGCGCGTACCGCGTGACGCTCAGGGCGATGGAACTCAGCGGCGAATTGATCCGCATCGAGATGCTTTTGCCGGACGAGGAGAGCGCGCGGCGCGCCGAAAAAGCGTGGCCGGAGCGCGCTCCGGCCATCTACGCGGCAATCCTCGCCGAGATTCAGAACACCTGATCAGACGAAATTCAAAAGCTGCCTGACGTTCGCTTCCTCGGCGGTACGCAGCCGCTCGGCGAGCGCGCGGGTCGATTTTTCCGCCTCGTCGTATTTGTGCTGCGCGCGCGCGATCTCCACAAGGGCCATCGCGCTGCCCTGCACGAGCATTTCGGCAAGATGAGAGCTGGTTTTATCGATCCTCGCGTTGAAATACAGGCCGCAGTAGATCGGGCGCCTGAAGAACATGCTGTACGAGTCGGGCGCGTGCCCCTTGCTTGCGATGCGCTCTTCCGCCTCGAGCAGTATCGCGTGGTATTCCGCGAACTGCGAGGCCATGACGCAGCGGAACGACGCGTCCTGGCAGATTTTGATGAGCCTGCCCAGTATGTCCTTGGAAAGCTCCGCATTTCTGTATATCTCATTCAATAATTCGCTGTCGTGATCCATATCGTCACCTCCGAAACTAGTTTCGCACGCAACCCTTCAGAATATTCTCGCACTTGCCCGCAAAGAGGGCTTGTATTATAATATAAAGTTGTTAATGATCCGATTGAACACATGATGTTGTGGATGCCGGAGGATTTGATGGCAAAAGACTATACCGTCAGCGACATTAAGGTCATCGAGGGACTCGAGGCCGTGCGCATGAGGCCCGGCATGTATATCGGCAGCACGGGCATGCGCGGATTGCATCACCTGCTCTGGGAAATCGTCGACAACGCGGTGGACGAGGCGGCGAACGGCTTTGCGGATACCGTCACCGTCACGCTGCACAGGGACCTTTCCGTGACTGTCGAGGACAACGGCCGCGGCATCCCCGTGGGCGTCCACGAAAAGCTCGGCGTCAGCGGCGTGGAGGTCGTTTTCACAAAGCTTCACGCGGGCGGCAAGTTCGATAACGACTCGTACGGCTATTCCGGCGGCCTGCACGGCGTGGGCGCGTCCGTCGTCAACGCCCTTTCGGAATACGTCGAGGTCGAGGTATGCACGGAGGGCAGGGTATACGAGCAGAAGTTCCGAAGCTACACCGACAAGGCGGGGAAGACGCATTCCGGCGTGCCCGTCGCCCCTTTGAGCGAAACAGGCAGGACGCGCAGGCAGGGCACGAAGATCACGTTTTTGCCGGACAAGACCGTTTTTGAAACGCTCGAAATGAACTTCGAGATCATCTCAAAGCGCCTGCGCGAGCTTGCGTACCTGAACCGCGGCATCACCTTCAAGCTTGAGGACGAGCGCGAGTGGGGCAAGCGCAAGGAGCGCTCGTATAGATTCGACGGCGGGCTCTCCGACTTCGTCAAGTACCTCAACGCGGACAAGACCCCCGTTTTCGACGAACCCATCTTCATCAGCGGAAAAAAGGACGACATCGTGGTGGAATTGGCCCTCCAGCATAACGACGGCTATACGGAGAGCCTTTTCAGCTATGTCAACAACGTGCCGACCACCGAGGGCGGCACGCACGAGACGGGCTTCAAGAGCGCCTTCACCAAGATCATGAACGATTACTGCCGCAAGCACGGCGTCATCAAGGATAAGGACGCATCCCTCACGGGCGAGGATTTCCGCGAAGGGCTCACGGCGGTGCTCTCGCTGAAGATGCGCAACATCCAGTTCGAAGGGCAGACGAAGACGCGCCTTGGCAACACGGAGGCGAAGCCCGCGGTCGAATACGTGATGAACGAGCTCCTCGTCCCCCTGCTCGAGGACCTCAAGAACGCGGACACCGCCAACAAGATGGCGGACAAGGCCGTCAAGGCGGCCAGGGTGCGCGAGACCGCGCGCAAGGCGAAGAACATGGCGCGCGAGAAGAACAAACTGGAGAACGCGCCGCTCGTAGGCAAGCTTTCCAGCTGCACCGGGCGCGATGCGAAACTGAACGAGCTGTTCATCGTCGAGGGCGACTCGGCGGGCGGCAGCGCCAAGCAGGGGAGGGACAGGCGCTTCCAGGCGATACTGCCTCTGCGTGGAAAGCCGCTCAACGTCGAGAAGAAGCGCATCGACCAAGTGCTCGCCAACGAGGAATTCCGCTCCATCATCACCGCCATCGGCACGGGCATCGGCGAGGACTTCTCGCTCGACGGGCTTCGTTACGACAAGATCATCATCCTCTCGGACGCGGACCAGGACGGCGCGCACATCAGGGCCATCCTCCTGACGTTCTTCTTCCGCTATATGAAGGAGCTCGTCATGGACGGCCATGTCTATATCGGCATGCCGCCGCTTTACAGGATCCAAAAGGGCAAGGAATCGCGCTATCTCTACGACGACGCCGCGCTCAACAAGGCCATGAAAACCATCGGAAAGGGCTATACGCTCCAGCGCTATAAAGGTTTGGGAGAAATGAACCCCGATCAGCTCTGGGAGACGACCCTGAACCCGGAAAACCGCTCCCTCGTGCAGGTGAATATCGAGGACGCGGCGAACGTGGAGCATTTAGTCACCATACTCATGGGCGACAAGGTCGCCCCGCGCAAGGAGTATATCAGCGAGTTCGCCGACTTCAACAAAGAGGATTATTTCGAGGACAAGGCGCGCGTCGCCGTGAACGAGGGGAGTGACGAGTAAGCTTGGCAAAGAGGAACGAACTGCCCCCCGTCGGGATCGATAAAAACATCATGCCGCGCAGCATGGACGAGGTGATGCACGCGTCCATGATGCCCTATGCCGAGCACGTCATCCTCGAGCGCGCGCTCCCGCGCGTGGAGGACGGCCTGAAGCCCGTTCAGCGAAGGATCCTCTACACGATGATGGGTCTTAGCGTCACGCCGGACAAGCCGCACCGGAAGAGCGCGCGCATCGTGGGCGACTGCTTGGGCAAATACCATCCGCACGGCGACACCTCCGTCTACGACGCGATGGTGCGCATGGCGCAGGATTTCAACATGCTGGCGCCGCTCGTGGACGGCCACGGCAACTTCGGCAGCATCGACGGGGACAGCGCCGCCGCCATGCGCTACACCGAGGCGCGCATGACCCCGCTCGCGCTCGAGCTTTTAAGGGACATCGAGAAGGACTGCGTGGACTTCACCCTCAACTTCGACGACACGCAGAAGGAGCCCATGCTGCTGCCCGGCAGGTTCCCGAACCTGCTCGTCAACGGGGCGAGCGGCATCGCGGTGGGCCTTGCGACGAACATACCGCCGCACAACTTCGCCGAGTCGATCGACGCCGTCGTCGCGCAGCTCAACGACCCGGATATCGGCCTCGACGCGCTCATGAAGATCGTTCCCTGCCCGGATTTCCCGACGGGCGGATACATACTCGATTCCGAGGAGATCAAGCTCGCCTATGAGACGGGGCGCGGCAAGCTCACCGTGCGCGCGAAGGCCGAGATCGAGCAGGGCAGGAACGGCAAGCAGCTCATCGTCGTCACGGAGATGCCCTATCAGGTTAACAAGGCGCGCGCGCTCGAGGGCATCCTCAAGCTCACGCAGGAGAAGCGCGCGCTCTTCGCGGGCGTCAGCGACATACGCGACGAATCCGACCGCATGGGCATGCGCGCGGTCATCGAGGTCAAAAAGGACGCGGACGCGGAGAAAATCCTGCAATACCTCTATAAATACTCCGATCTGCAGGTGACCTTCGGCGTCAACATGGTCGCCATCGCGCAGGGGAAGCCCCAGCAGCTCGGCTTGAAGGAGCTCATCGCCCACTACATCGCCCATCAGGAGGAGGTCGTCACGCGGCGCACGCAGTTCGACCTCGACGCCGCCAAAAGAAGGGAGCACATCCTCGAAGGGCTTCGCATCGCCATCCTTAACATCGACGAGGTCATCGCCCTCATCCGCGCGAGCAAGACGCCCAAGGAAGCCAAGGAAAGGCTCATGGCGCGCTTTTCCCTCACCGAGATACAGGCGCAGGCGATCCTCGACTTGCGCCTGCAGAGGCTCACCAACCTCGAGTTGATCGCCATCGAGAACGAATATAAGGAAGTCAGGCGCGAGATCAAAAACCTCGGCGCGATCCTCGCCTCGCCTGGAAAGCTTCGCGAGGTGATCCGAAGCGAGCTTCTCGAAATCAGGGGGAAATACGCCCAGGCTCGAAGGACCGCGCTCATCCGGGAGGAAAGCGCGGCGATTGTCATCGAGGAGGAGCTGCGGGTCGTTGAGGACGTCGCCGTGGCGGTCATCGAGGGCGGTAAGCTCAGGAGGCTACCCGCGAAACCGGGGCAGGCGATCCTCGGCGAGGGCGAGAGGGCGCTGTGCGTCCTAAACCTCACGAGCGACAAGCGGCTCAGGCTCTTCACCAACCTCGGCTCCTGCTTCACGCTCGCCGTGTCCGACATCCCCGAAACCAAACCCGGCGGCAAGGCGGTCAATCTGAACACCATACTCGCCCTGGAGAACGGGGAGCGCGTCGTTTCCTGCTTCGAGGAGTCGGACGAGGGCGCGCTGCTGTTCTTTACGAAGCTCGGCAGCATCAAGCTGACAAAAGCCGACGAGTATTCGACGCGCAACAAAAAGGTGCAGGCGATCTCCCTTAAGGACGGGGACGAGCTCATCGGCGTGCAGAGGAAGCTCGGCGAGGGCTATACGGTGCTCCTCGTCACCCGGCACGCCATGAGCATCCGCTTTGAGCCGGACACCATCCCCGAGATGGGCAGGGTGGCCGCAGGCGTCAAATGCATCAAGCTCGAGCCGGGCGACGAGATCGTCTACTTCGACCAGATCCCCGACGAGGGCGAGATCCTCACGATTTCCGACCGGGGGTACGCCAAGCGCAGCTTCGTTTTTGAATATGAAATCCAGGGGCGCAACGGTAAGGGCCTCAAGGCCTTCGATTTCAAGAAGAACGGCAGCAACGGCACGCGCGTCGCGGCGGCCATGCACGTCACGGTGCCCTATATCTTCATCGTGGAACAGCTCCACGGGACGCGCACCGCGTGCGAGACGGAGCTCGTGCGCATCGACCTGAGGGCGGGGAAAGGGACGCTGCTCGTGATGGCGCTGCTCGACGACGTGGTCACGGCCGCCTACAGGAAAGCGGATTCATAACGGGATGGATGCAATCATACCTTAGACCATCACACGGATGGGGATAAGGTATGGAATACTATGCGGACTGCAACATCGCGCGGGTGACGGGCACCCTGCAGGGCGCCCTCGCGGCCGATCACGTCATGCGCGGGGAAACCATCTATACCGGAAAACTGATCATAGAGAGAACGAGCGGCGCGCTCGACGTGCTGCCCGTGTCCGCGCCCGGGAGGCTGCTCGACGGCTTCTACGGCATGGGGCTCGTGAGCGCGCGGGCGCAGGTGCGCTCCTACAACATGCGCGAAGGGGAAGCCAACAGGCTTGCAATCACGCTCTTCGCGCGCTATATTGAAGATGCGCAGGACGGGGCCGTCCCCGAGAACGAGATCACGCTCATCGGCACTTTGTGCAAGCGGGCGGTGTTCCGCACGACACCTTTCATGCGGGAGATCGCGGATATCCTGCTCGCGGTCAACCGCGCGTACGGCCGCTCGGACTATATCCCCTGCATCGCCTGGGGGCGCGAGGCGCACATGGCGGCGGAGCTTGCGCCCGGCACGCGCGTACGGCTCGGGGGGCGCATGCAGAGCCGGGATTACGTCAAGCGCTTCCCGGACGGAACGGAGGAAAAGCGCACGGCTTACGAGATTTCATGCCGGACGCTGGAAATCATGTAAATACGGAAACATACGGAGGGACTATGAGATACGCGAGGGCCCGCGCGGGCGGTGAGGAATTCTATGCTGTTTTGAAAGGGGACAGGCTCATCCGGCTTACGGACAAGCCCTTCTTGGGCGGCGTGCCGGATGGCAGGGAGTATCCCTTATCCGAAGCGAAGCTGCTTGCCCCGTGCGAGCCGACGAAGATCGTCTGCGTCGGCAAGAATTACTGGGCGCACGCGGAGGAGATGAAGGAGGGCCACCCGGATGAACCCTTGCTTTTCCTGAAGCCCAGCACCTGCGTCATCGGTCCGGAGGATGAGGTCGTGTACCCGAAGCTCAGCCACAGGCTCGACTACGAGGGAGAGCTCGGCGTGGTGATCGGCAGGCGCGCGAGCCGCGTCGCGCCCGGCACGGCCGCACAGTACATATTCGGCTATACCTGCCTCAACGACGTCACCGCCAGGGACATCCAGAAGGGGGACCCCCAGTGGACGCGCGGCAAGGGGTTCGACACGTTCTGCCCGCTCGGCCCGTGGATCGAAACGGAGCTCGACGCCGGGAACGCGCGCATCATGACGCGCCTCAACGGCGAGGTGAAACAGTCGTCCAGCACAAGCCTTATGACGCACGATATCGATGAGCTCATCTGCTATATGTCGGCATGCATGACGCTCCTCCCGGGGGACGTCGTCGCCACAGGCACGCCGGAAGGGATCGGGCCCATGCAGCGGGGCGACACGGTCGAAGTTGAAATAGAAGGGATAGGCGTCCTCGTCAACAGGATCGCCGCGGATTGATATGTCCATGGACGGGCTTTGCCTTCACGCCTGCACGCTCGAACTGCGGCGCGCGCTCACGGGGGGCAGGATCGATAAAATCCAGCAGACGGAAAAGGACGAGCTGGTCATGACTCTTCGCGGCGCTGGGGCAAACTACCGCCTGCTCCTCAACGCCTCCGCGATGGACGCGCGCGTTCATCTGACGGAACCAAAGAAACAGTCCCCGCAGGACGCGCCGATGTTCTCGATGCTGCTGCGAAAGCGCCTGATGGGCGGCCGCATCCTTTCCTTCGAGCAGGCGAATATGGACCGCGTGCTCGAAATCGGGATCGAGGCCAGCAACGAGCTTGGCGACCCCGCGCGCTTTCGGCTGTGCTGCGAACTGATGGGCAAGCACTCCAACATCATCCTCGTCGACGGGGAAGGGAGAGTCGTCGATTCCATCAAAAGGATCAGCCCCTCGATGTCCGGCGTGCGGCCCATACTGCCCGGGCTTCCATACGCGCCGCCGCCGCCGCAGGAGAAGCTGGATCCGCGGGTCGCTTCCCAGGATGCGCTCCTCATCGCGCTTTCCGGCGCAGGGAACCCCGCGAAGGCGCTTTCGCAGGCGTTTTTCGGCATCTCCCAAAAGACGGCCGGATTGCTGCTCGACTCCCTCGGCGCGCAAAACCTGCGCCGATTTTTCGATGGATTCGGCACAAGCGCGGAAGCTTACATTCTCCTTGACGAGAACGGCGATCCGGAGGACGTCTGCCCCTTCAGGCCCGCGCGGGAGCAATGCAGGCGGGCGGAATCCCTCGGCGCGGCGTACGACGCGCTCTACGCCCACCGGGAGAAGACCGAATGGATCAGGCGGCACGGCGCGAGCGCGCGCAGGGTTATCCAAAATAACATCGAACGCTGCGAAAAGAAGCTCGCCCTCTATGCGGACGCGCTCAACTCCGCCGAGAGCATGGAGAAGAACCGGCTTTACGGGGAGCTTCTCACGGCGAGCCTCCACGAGCTTGCCGCGGGCGCGCAGGCCGTCGTGCTCAACTATTATGCGGAGCCCCCGGAGCGGATCGCCATCCCCATGGACGCGCAGCTCACCCCGGGCGAGAACGCGCAGCGGTACTATCGAAAATATCAGAAGCAGAAGGCCGCGCGCGACATGGCGCTCGCGCAGCGCGAGGAGACGCTCGGGGAGCTCGCCTACCTCGAGGGGCAGATGGAAAACCTGAAGAACTGCACCGCGCCGAACGAGCTTGAGGAGTTGCTCGACGAACTGCGCGCCGAGGGCTATATCAAAAAGGACAGGGGAGAGCGCAAGAAGCCGAAACTGCCCGCCTCGAAGCCCATGCGCTATGTTTCCTCCGACGGGATAGAGCTTCTCGTGGGCAAGAACAACGCGCAGAACGACGCGCTGACCTTAAAGACCGCGCTGCCCAACGAAACGTGGCTGCACGCGAAGAACATCCCCGGCTCGCACGTGATCATACGGCGGGAGGGGGAGCCGCCCGAGAGGACGCTGCGCGAGGCGGCGGTGCTCGCGGCGTATTTCAGCAAGGCGCGGGGCAGCGAGAACGTGCCCGTCGACTTCACGCCGCGCAAACACGTCAAAAAGCCTTCGGGCGCGAAGCCCGGGATGGTGATCTACACGACGAACAGGACCGTGTTCGTCACCCCGGACGAAACGCTCATAAAGCGGCTCGAACAGCGCGAGAACGCGTGAATTATCCCAATGTTTGCGGAATAAGGATAGGTATAACGCAAACGGAGGGATAGCATGAAAAAGGCACTGCGCTTCGCGGCCGCTGCCGCGGTCATAATAGCGTTTCTGATGAGTTTCGCGGCCTGCTCGAAGGGCGGGAAGGTCGCCGAAGATCCGGGCGAGGAGGTTTCGACAGACGGCACCGGCACCTATACGGGCTTCCGGCAGACGATCCTCTACTATCTGAGCGACGACGGCTTCGTCGTGCCGGTGATGCGCAATATCCCGTGGGAGGAGGGCATCGGCAAGGCGGCGCTGAGCTACCTTGTGGATACGCCCGACAACCGCGCGAGCACGGGGGAAATGGGCCTTAACGCGCTCATCCCCGAGGGGACGACATATACGCTGCGCATCGGGGACGACGGCGTCGCGGAGGTCGACCTCATCGGGCTTAGCGCCTGCAAGGACGCGAAGACCGAGCGGGCGATGGTCGAGGCGATCGTCAACACGCTCGTCGAGTTCACCAAGATCGACCAGGTTACGATCACCGTGAACGGCAAGAGCGTGCGCGAACTGCCCAACGGCACCAAGCTCAGCGAGGCGATGGCGGAGTTCTCGCTCAATGCGGAAGACGGCGAGATCGGCGTTTCGACCGAAGGCGCGTCGGCGGTCACGCTCTACTTCCCAAACACCATGGGGAGCCTCAACGTCCCCGTGACGCGCTATCTCGAGGGCGGGGCGAGTGCGGAAGCCGCGGTGCGCGAGCTGCTCAAGGGGCCGCAGGCGGAGGGCCTTCGCGCCTGCTTCCCGGAGGGAACGGAGCTGTTGTCCGTCACCGTAACGGACGGCGTCGCGACGGTGGACCTCAGCGGCGAGTTCCTCGGCGCGCAGTATACCGACGGGCTCGTCGAGGCTGCGTATGAGACCATTTTCCTCACCATACGGGATGCTGAGGCGATCTCGCGCCTCGAGCTGCTGGTCGAGGGGAAGCCCTGCGAGCTTGTGGCGGAAACCTCCGCGCCCGTGTTCGTGAACGAGTTCGAGTAAAAATCCCGGATGAAACTACGAAGGAGAAGCGCGATGAAGCTTGTGATCGCATCCAATAACGCGCATAAAACCGCCGAGATCAAGGCGATTCTCGGCGGTTATTTCCATGAAATCCTTTCCCTTTTCGAGGCGGGAATCGACATAGACGTCCTCGAAGACGGCGAAACCTTCGAGGAGAACGCCCTGAAGAAGGCCGTCGAGGTGCTGCGCGTCGCGGACGCGGACGCCGTCCTCTCCGACGACAGCGGGCTTATGGTGGACGCTTTATGCGGCGCGCCCGGCGTATACAGCGCGCGCTTCGCGGGGGCGGGGCACGACGACGAGGCGAACAACGACAAGCTGCTCGAATTGATGCAAAAGATGCCGGACGGGGAGAGGAGCTGCCGCTTCGTCAGCGCCGTCGCGCTCGCGCGGAGGGGATGCGCGCCGATCGTATGCAGGGGAACCGTGGAGGGGACGCTCCTTCGCGCCCGGGCGGGGAACAACGGCTTCGGCTACGATCCCCTTTTTTATTACGCGCCGCTGGACAAGTCCTTCGCGCAGATGAACGCCGGGGAGAAGAACGAAATCAGCCACAGGCGGCGCGCGCTCAACGCGCTGCGGGACGCGCTTGAAAGGGAGGCGCGCCCATGATCAGGGCCTGCGTCGTATCCGACAGCCACGGGAACCTCGCGGCGCTCCGCCTCGCCGTCGAGGCGGCGGGGGAGGTCGACTGCTACATCCACCTCGGCGACGGCGCCGGTGACGCGCATGTCCTGATGGACATGACGAAAAAGCCTGTCTATGCCGTGCGGGGGAACTGCGACCTGAGCCTTGAATTCCTGCCCGACGACGTCGTGACGCTCGGCGAAACCCGCATTTTCATGACGCACGGGCATAAGTACGGCGTGGGCGCGGGCACCTTCGCGCTCGCGCAGCAAGCCGAGGAGCGCAACTGTTCCGTCGCGCTCTACGGCCATACGCATGTTTCGTCAGTTGAGGCGCAGGGCCGCATCCTGGTCGTGAACCCGGGGAGCCCTTCGCTGCCGCGGCTGGGGCGCAAGCGCTCCGTCGCCGTGCTTCTGATCGCAGGGAAGGACGTCTTCCCGCGGATCGTTACGCTTTAGTCCATCTGTCTATATTCAGGAATGATAGCGCCACGACACGAGGCGCTTTTCCATATATGCGACTCCATAATACATCAGCGCCGCCAGCACGCACAGCACAACGATGCTCGCCATCACGAGGTCGAGCTTGAACACCTGCCCGCCGTAGACGATGAGGTAGCCGAGGCCCGCCCGGGAAACCAGATATTCGCCGACGATCACGCCCACCCAGCTCATGCCCACGCTCAGTTTGAGCGCGTTCATGATCGTCGGGACGGAGGCCGGGAACACGACCTTTGTGAAGATCTGCAGCTTCGTCGCGCCCAGCGTGCGCATCAGAAGCTGCTTTTCGCCCGTGATCTCGTTGAAGCCCGTGAGCACGCTCAGGATGGTCACGACGAGCGATACGAGCAGCGCCATCGCGATGATGCTCGACACGCCCGCGCCGAACCACACGATGAGGATCGGCCCGAGGGCGATCTTAGGCAGGGCGTTGAGCACGACGAGGTAGGGGTCGAGTATGCGCGAGAGCGTAGGGCTCCACCAGAGCAAAATCGCGATGAGCGTCCCCAGAGCGGTGCCGAGGATGAATCCCACGATCGTTTCAAGCAGCGTGACGCCGATGTGCAGGAAAAGTTCCCCGCCGGCGTACAGGCGCGCGATGGTCTGTGCCACGCGCACGGGCGAGCTGCCGATGAACGAGTCGATGATGCCGACGCGGGCGAAAACCTCCCACAGGAGGATGAGGAGGACGAGCAGCGCGTAGCGCGCGATCGTAACAAACCTTTCCCTGTTCTTGAGCTTTTTCAGGAAATCCGCGTGCTCCTTCGAGTATGCGGCGGGATATTCAGGCTTCACCGATATCGAGCTCCTTCCATATCGTATCGAAGTAATCCTTGAATTCCGGCGCCTTGCGCCGGGCGATGGGCGTATCCCCGCGGCTGAGCTCGATTTTGTGCTCGGCCTTGACGCGGGCGGGCCTTCTCGTGAAGACGAGCACCCGGTCGCTCATGGAGATCGCCTCGGCGATGTCGTGCGTGACGAGTATCGCCGTCTTATGCTCCTTCTTGATGATGTCGTAAACCTCGTCGCTCAGGCAAAGGCGCGTCTGATAATCGAGCGAGGAAAAAGGCTCGTCGAGCAGAAGCACATCCGGCGTTGTCGCGAGCGTGCGGATCAACGCGACCTTTTGGCGCATGCCGCCCGAGAGCTGGCGGGGGTAATGCTTGCCGAACGCCGCGAGGCCGTAGGTTTCAAGCAGACTCAGCGCGACGCCGCGCGTTTCTTTGTCGAGCGCGTTTTGCACCTCGAGGCCGAGCACGATGTTTCCCTCGACGTTCCGCCAGTCGAGCAGGTGGTCGCGCTGGAGCATGTATCCGGGCTTGCCGCCGCCGATCCGGATGGCGCCGGAGGACGGCTCGATGATGCCTGCGATGAGCGATAACACGCTCGTCTTGCCGCAGCCCGACGGACCGACCACGGACACGAACTCGCCGCGCTTCACCTTCATGGACAGGCGGTCGACAGCGGGCGTTTCCCCGCTGCGCTCATGGTAAATCAAACTAACATCGTTCAATTCGACGATAATATCTTCCATATCTGCCTCCATGAATCAATGTATTCCCACTTCGGCGGCAAGGTGAACATGATTGGGCGGCGCAGAGTATTATGGAAGCATGAAAGGGTTGATGCTCATGCAGACGAGGCCATCCACAATATGCGTGCGAAAATGCCGCATCAAGCGCAGGACGATGCGGAACGCGCTGATTTTCGCGGTCGTGGCAATCCTGTTGCTGTGCTGCGGCGTCGACTTTCTGCTTTCGCTCCTGTTTTCGGGCGCGACGGTGATTGTTGTCAGGCTGTTTGTGTTAAAATAACAAAAAAGCTCCGCAAACGAATGCGGAGCGTATGCGCGCTTTGCCTTATCAGATGCTGCGCTCCACTTTGCCGGAGCGAAGGCAGCGGGTGCATACATTCATCTTGCGCGTCGCGCCGCCGACGACGACACGTACGGACTGAATGTTCGGGGCCCATCCGCGCCTGGTCTTCCTGTTGGAATGGCTGACCATGTTGCCGGACATGACGCCCTTGTTGCATACCTCACAAAACTTTGCCATTTTGTACACCTCCTTACCGACTGTAAGCGTTACGTTCAATCAAACATTGCTATTATAGCGGAAAGGTTTTGCATTTGCAAGAAGAAAATTGGCAGATTTAGCGGCCATGATTCAGCGCTTCCATGTTATGCGTTCTCGTGCAGCCGAATACAGGCATATTCGCGGCGCAAAGTCGGAACAATAGGCACAGATAGATCTGAAAGGAGGAGCGCGAATGAGCCCCATCTATGAGGATGAATATCTGCCTCTAGAGAGAAATCTCACGAGGAAGCACCGCAACAAGCAGGGCGGACAGAACGAACAGGTCGGTCAAAATCGCGATACGGAGCGCGAGAGGCGCAGCGAGAGGGAGATTCGGCCTCTGTAAACCTGCCTGGGACAGCGACAAATGCCCGACTGTCCGACTGATTTACGGTGCGGGCAAATGAGAGGACCTCCGACGGAGGTCCTTTTTATCGCGCGAAACGCGCGTTTCAGGTTTTTCCGACCGGGGCGGACAGCCCTATTATATGCCCATTTCCTTCTTGACTTGCGCGAAACAGCTCACGGCGAAATCGAGGTCCTTCCGGGTGTGGCCCGCCGAGACCTGCGTGCGGATGCGCGCGCGCCCCTGCGGGACGACGGGGTAGAAGAAGCCCACCACGTATACGCCTTTTTCGAGCATGCGCGCGGCGAACTCCTGCGCAACTCGCGCGTCGTAGAGCATCACCGGCACGATGGGATGTGTGCTCTCGGGCACGTCGAAGCCGAGCTTGCCGAGTTCCGAACGGAAGTAGCGCGTGTTCTCGTGCACTTTGTCGCGAAGCGCCGTGGAGGATTCAAGCATCTCGAGCACCTTGACGGACGCCGCGCAGATGGCGGGCGCCACCGTGTTGGAGAAGAGATACGGGCGGGAGCGCTGGCGAAGGAGGTCTACGATCTCCTGCCGCGCCGCGGTGTAGCCGCCGCTCGCGCCGCCGAGCGCCTTGCCGAGCGTGCCCGTGATGATGTCCACGCGGCCCATCACCCCGCAGGCCTCGTGCGTGCCGCGACCGTGCTCGCCCATGAAACCCACGGCGTGGCTGTCGTCCACCATGACGAGCGCGCCGTATTCGTCCGCAAGGTCGCAGATTTCCGGGAGCTTCGCGACGAAGCCGTCCATCGAGAACACGCCGTCCGTCGCGATGAGCTTGATCCTGCATCCCTTCGCCTCCTCGAGCCGGGCGCGAAGCTCCGCCATGTCGCTGTTCTTATAGCGAAAGCGCTTCGCCTTGGAGAGGCGTACGCCGTCGATGATGCTCGCGTGGTTGAGTTCGTCCGAAATGACGGCGTCCTGTTCCGAAAGCAGCGTTTCAAAAAGCCCGCCGTTCGCGTCGAAGCAGGAGGTGTAGAGGATGGCGTCGTCCGTCTTCAAAAAGCCGGCGATCTTCCTCTCCAACTCCTTATGAATCTCCTGCGTGCCGCAGATGAAGCGCACGGAGGAAAGTCCGTAGCCCCATTTGTCGTAACTCGCTTTGGCGGCCTCGATGATTTCCCTGTTGTTGGAAAGCCCGAGGTAATTGTTGGCGCACATGTTGAGCACGCCCTTGGCCCTGGTGGTATCGATGCGCGCCCTCTGCTCGGTCGTGATGACGCGCTCTTCCTTATATGTGCCCGCCGCCCGGATGTTCTCCAGCTCGCTTTTGAAAACTTCGAACGCCTGTTTCATGTTTGCCTCCCGCTTTATTCTGCCCAGTTCAGGATGACTTTTCCCGATTCGCCGCCGTTCATCGCGGCAAAGCCTTTTTCGAAGTCCGTGTAATGGAAGCGATGGGTGATGATGGGGTTGAGGTCGAGCCCCGCCTCGATCATGGCGATCATCTTATACCAGGTTTCGTACATCCTGCGCCCGTAGATGCCCTGCAGTGTGAGGCCCTTGAAGATGACGTCGTTCCAGTCGATCACCGTGCCGGGGCCCGCGATGCCCAGAAGCGCCACCTTGCCGCCGTTTCGCATGGACTTCAAGAGCTGGTTGAGCGCCGCGCCGCTGCCGCTCATCTCCAGCCCCACGTCGAAGCCCTCGACCATGTCCTGATTCTTCATCGCCTCCTCGAGGCTCTGGTGTTTCAGGTTGACGGTCTGGCTCGCGCCCATCTTTTTGGCGATCCCAAGCCTGAAATCGTTGACGTCGGTGATGATGATCCTGCGCGCGCCGTTTTGCTTGCAGATGCCCGCCGCCATCATGCCGATGGGGCCCGCGCCCGTGATGAGCACGTCCTCGCCGACCACGTCGAACATGGTCGCCGTGTGCGCTGCGTTGCCGTACGCGTCGAAAAATGAGATGATATCCTCGGAAATATCTTTGGAGATGGCGATGACGTTCGTTTCCGGTATGCACAGGTATTCGGCGAACGCGCCGTCCCGGTCGACGCCCACGCCCTTGGTGAACTTGCACCAGTGGCCGTTGCCCGCGCGGCAGTTGCGGCAGTGCCCGCAGACGATGTGGCCTTCGCCGGAGACGAGCTGGCCGACGCGGTAATCGTGCACGCCGGGCCCGAGCTTCACGATCTCGCCGACATACTCGTGGCCGATCGCCATCGGCGGCTTGATGTGCTGCTGGCTCCAGGTGTCCCAGTTGTAGATGTGCACGTCCGTCCCGCAGATGGCCGTCTTATGGATTTTAATGAGCACCTCGCCGATGCCGGGCTCGGGGACGGGCACCTTCATCAATTCGAGGCCTTTTCCGCTTTCGCGCTTTACGAGCGCATCCATCGTCCCTCGCATATCGCGCCTCTTTCATCATGGATTTGGCGACGCGCCGTGTCCTTGCGTCACAAACACATTATATACGCCCAAGCGGGCGAATACAATCGAGCCGCAAGAAAAAACCAGTCGAAATATGCAATAATCGAATAGGCCGTATTGTGAAGGAAAACAATGGTCCGTATTATGCGGACACAGCTCAATATAATAGCGTTTCGGCGCCCGTCTTGTCGACGATGTAGAAAACGCCCTCGCGCGAGGCGATTGCGCAGCCGCCGGAAAAAGGATCTGCGGTGTCGTACAGGGGCTGTATCGCGTAAGCGCCGGAGGGGGCGATGTATCCCCAAAGCCCTGTCACGGGATCCTTCACCGCGGCGAGCCCGTTGGAGAACGAGCGCGCGTCGGAAAACTTGCAGGCGATTTCGAGCGAGCCGCGTTCGTTGATGAATCCCCAGAGTCCGTTGATTTGAACGGCCGCGAAGTCGTTCGCGAAGGGGAGGGCGCCGTCGAACGTCGTCTGGAACGCCCGCGAGCCCTTGCTGTTGAGGAAGTAGTATTCGTCCCCCTCCTCGATGAGCGCGAAGCCTTCGGAGTAAGGGCTTCCGTGCTGGCGGGAACTGAGCGTCGCGATCTTTTCGCCGACCTTGTCGATGATGTAGCTGTTGCCGTTCCCCGAGCGCACGAAGGCGACGTCCTCCGAGAAGTCGGTCACGTAGGCCCATTTCTGCGAAACCGCAAAAGCGCCCGTGATGTCGATATAGCCGTACTCGGACGAGGTCCGGGCGAACGCGCGCCCGCAGTGGAAGGCGCCGGCCTCCGCGAACAGGTAGTCGATCACAAGCCCGCCCTTCGCGTCGATGAAGCCCCACTTCCCGCCGGACTGCACGGCCGCGCGCTCCTCGGAAAAGCCGATCACGGCGCTCCAGGAAGGCGGAACGACCCAACCGAAACTCCTGGAAAGAAGCCCGTAAAGGCCGTTTTGCGAGGCGAAGGCGACGCCGCCCTCGAATTCCTTCGCGCTGTCGTAGAGGGGCTCCGCGACCACCGCTCCCTTCGCGTTCTTGTATCCCCAGAGCCCGTTTGCGCCCTGATAGGGGATGAGCCGCCCTTCCGTGCTCGGCGCGGGGGTTTGGGAAGCTCCGGGCGAAGCGTCGGACGACGGGGAAATGTCCGCGGGGCTTTCCCCGGGCGACACGGAATCGTCCGGCGCGGGCGAGGCGCTGTTCCGGACCGGGGCGCCGCCCTCTGTGAGCATGTTGACGCCGCCGCCCGCGTAACACAGCGCGAAGATCGCTGCGCCGAGGAGCAGCGCGCCCGCGAGATACAGGTATACGGCCAGCAGGGACAGCTTTTTGCGCTTTTCTTCTCTCATAAAATACCGCCGGAGTTAAATTTAACATAAAAAACGAATGCCACCTTGATTCTAACAAATGCTGCGCTTAAAATAAAGTATCCGACTGTGAATGATCACGAAAGGCAGAGAGGTGACCATGAGCAATTACATTATTACATCCGACAGCACCGTCGACCTTGGGAAGGAGCGCGTCGAAGAACTGGGCGTCCCCCATATCCGTCTGACGTATATTCGGGACGGCGTCTCCAGACGCGAGGATATGACCGACGGGTGCGCGCTGGAAATCTACGAGAACATGCGAAACGGCGTCGTGTATCAATCCTCCCAGGCTACGCCCGAGGATTTCATCGCGTTGTGGACTCCCCTGCTCGAAAACGAGCTGGATATCCTCTACATTGCCTTTTCCTCCGGCCTTTCGGGCACCGTGAACAGCGCGTTTGTCGCGCGCGGCGAGTTGGAGGTGAAGTATCCTGAAAGGAAAATCTACATCGTGGATTCGCTGTGCGCCTCCGGCGGCGAAGGGCTGCTGCTCGAGATGGCGGCGGAGAAGAAGAATTCCGGCGCCACGATCGAGGAATGCCGCGATTACGCCGAGGCTTTAAAACTGCGCGTCAACCACTGGTATACGGTCGCGGAGCTGTCCTTCCTGAGGCGGGGCGGCAGGGTCAGCGCCACGTCCGCCTTCGTCGCGGACATGCTCAACATCAAGCCCGTCATGGACATGAACAGGGAGGGCAGACTGATCCCGCGCGAGAAGGCCAAGGGCCGCAAGGCCGCCGTCCGCAGGCTGTTCGAACACCTCGTCGAACGGGTCGACATCAGCGAGAACAGGTATTTCCGCATCACCCACGCGGACTGCATGGACGACGCAATCCACCTCAAAGAGATGCTTCAGGAGAAATTCGAGGGGGTTCCCGTCAAGATCTCCATGATCGGCGCGGTGATCGGCTCCCACTGCGGGCCGGGCACGCTCGCGCTGTTCTTCATCGGGCAGCCGCGGGGGGAATAAGTTGACGAAACGAAACGGGAAGCGTCCGCTTCCCGTTTTTACGCTTTCCTGTCCTGTGTTTATGAAAAGCTTTATTTCCCTTCGAGCACGATCTGGATGAAGCGCTCGGCGGCGGGCGGGAGGGGGACGCCCTCGAGGGAGATGAGGCCGATGCTGCGCGCGGGCATGGGCGGAGTCAGTTCGATTTCAAACAGCTCACCGCTTTTGATGGCGCCCGCCGCGAACTCGTAGGTGACGCAGGCCACGCCGAGGCCGATCTTTGCGAACTCCACGAGAAGGCTGTGCGCGCCGAGCTCGATTTCGGGCTTGAGAGTCACGCCGCACACCGCAGCGAAATCGTCGAGGTACTTGCGCGAGTTGGAGGCTTTCTCCAGCAGCACCAAGGGCTCCCGCGAGAGCTCGTCCATCGTGACGGGGCGCTCGAGCAGGCGGGAGAAGCGCGCGGAGGCAACGAACACGTCGTGCACCTTCAACACGTCCCTTACGGAAAGCGCGCTGTCGATGACGGGGAGGTTGACGAGCGCGATGTCCACCTTGCCGACCTTCAAAAGCTCCACCGTGTCCGGCGTGGTGCGGTTGGTGACCTGGAGCTGAATCTCCGGGTATTCGGAGTGGAACTTCTCAAGGTACGGGAGCAGGAAGAACTGGCAGAGCGTGTCGCTCGCGCCGATCATGAGCCCGCCGGACTGGAGCGTCCTCATGCGGTTGAGCCTGTCCTCCGCGGCGGCGATGAGGCTCACGGCCTTGTCCGCGTAGCTGTAGAGCATGCGCCCTTCGCTGGTGAGCGAAATGCCCCGGCTGGTGCGCGCGAAAAGGGTGCAGCCCAGCGCGTCCTCGAGCCTGTGCATGGACTGGCTGATGGCTGGCTGGCTGACATAAAGCTCCCGCGCGGCGTGCGAAAGGCTGCCGCAGCGCGCGACGGTGCAGAAGATGCTGTACAGGTCGAGGTCGATGGCCATAATATACTCCAATCATAAATGCGACTTATAGCTCATTATAGGGAGTCCGCCCGGAGAATGCAATAAGATTTGCCTATATATCGTGCAAAAACATGAAGCAGGTGTTATAATTTGCATAAAGCGCACCATTGCAGGGAGGATGCTTCCATGAATCGATTCAACATCGCGTCCGCGACCGGCCAGTGCGACCTCAACGTCCGGGTTTGGGAGCCCGAAGGCCGCCCCAAAGCGGCGCTCCAGATCGTGCACGGCATGGCGGAGCATATCGACCGGTACGATGAATTTGCAGGATTCTTCGCTCGGCATGGCATTCTGGTCGTGGGCGCGGACATCGCCTCCCACGGAAAGAGCGTCCGGCCGGACGGCGTGAAGGGCTATTTCGGCGAAAAAGGCGGCTGGGGCGCGCTCGTCGAGGATATCCAAAGCGTATGCCGGAGCATAAAGCAGGTTTATGACAACGTGCCGTATTTCCTTTTCGGGCACAGCATGGGCTCCTTCCTCGCGCGGACCTACGCCGCACGCCGCGGGGAGGATATGGACGGCTTCATCTTCTGCGGGACCGCGGGCAAAAACCCCGCGCTGCCAGTCGCGAAGCTCATCGCGAAGCGGGAAATCAAAAAGAACGGGCCGACGGCGCAAAGCCCTCTGCTGAATTCGCTTTCCTTCGGCGCGTACAACAGGGCGTTCAAGCCGAACCGGACGGAGTTCGACTGGCTTTCCACGGACGCGGCCAACGTCGACCGGTACGTTGCGGATGAGAACTGCGGCTATGTTTTCACCGCGGGCGGCTTCCGCGATCTGTTCGACGGGCTTTCCGAAATCGGCGGGAAAGGCTGGGCGGCAAGCGTTCCGAAGACGCCGATCCTCGTCGTCGCGGGCGCCGAGGATCCCGTCGGCGCGCGGGGCAGAGGGCCGAGGGAGATCGCCGAGGCGCTTTCTGCGACCGGACACGATGTGACGCTTCGCCTCTATGAGAGGATGCGGCATGAAATCCACAACGAAAAGGGCAAAGAGCAGGTTTGGAAGGACATATTGACTTTTCTGGAAACGCATTCGGATCGGGGGTGAGCGCTTGACCCGCTACGACTGGGGCGCATTGTATCAGTCCCTCGCCTCGTGCGAGGAGTGCGGCCTCTCGAAAACGCGCAACAAGGTGGTCGTCGGCATGGGCAACCCGAACGCCGAAGTGATGTTCGTGGGCGAGGGGCCGGGCCGGGACGAGGATTTGCAGGGCCTTCCCTTCGTGGGCGCGGCGGGACAGCTTCTCGATAAGATGCTCGCCGCCGTCGGCCTCGACCGCACGAAGGTCTATATCGCGAACATCGTGAAATGCCGCCCCCCGGGGAACCGCACGCCCGTGGACGACGAGGCGCACGCGTGTTTGCCGTACCTGCGCGCACAGGTGGCGCTCGTGCGCCCGAAGATCATCGTGTGCCTCGGCAGGACCGCCGCGCGCTTCATCTTCGACGAGGAAATCCGCATCACGCGGGACAGGGGCGTCTGGCGCTGCAAGAAGGGCGTGTGGATGCTGGCGACCTACCATCCCGCAGCGCTGCTGCGCGACGAGTCGAAAAAGTCCGAGGCCTGGGCGGATATGAAGTCCATCAAGGCAAAGCTCGAGGAGCTCGGCGCCGAAAAGTGAGCGCGCGGGCTTGTCTGCCGCTTTTTCGGATGATATAATCAATCGTTACTTTGATTCGGGGGTACATTCTCATGTCGGGACATTCCAAGTGGGCGAACATCAAGAACAAAAAGGAAAAGACGGATTCCCAGCGCGGTAAGATTTTCACGAAAATCGGCCGCGAGTTGGCCATAGCGGTCCGCGAGGGCGGAGGCGACCCGAACAACAACTCCAAATTGCGCGACGTCATCGCCAAGGCGAAGGCCGCCAACATGCCCAACGACAACATCGCGCGCTCTATCAAGAAGGCCGCGGGCGAACTGGGCAGCGTCACTTACGAGGAGATCACCTACGAGGGATACGGCCCCAACGGCATCGCCATGATCGTCGAGGTCGTGACGGACAACCGCAACCGTACGGCGGCGGAGGTCCGGCATCTTTTCGATAAGAGCGGCGGCGCGCTGGGCGCGTCGGGCTGCGTATCGTGGATGTTCAACAAGCGCGGGCTGATCGTCGTTGAAAAGAGCGTTTCGATCGATGAGGACGAACTGATGATGCTCGCGCTCGACGCGGGCGCGGAGGACTTCATCGCGCTCGATGACGCGTATGAGATCTATACCGGCACGGACGATTTCACGGGGGTGCGCGAGGCGCTCGAGGCGAAGGGGTATGCCTTCCTTTCCGCCGAAATTTCCATGATCCCGCAGACCACCGTGGACGCGACGGACAAGGAGCTTTCCGAGAAGGTCGAGCGCATGATCGAGCGCTTCGAGGACAACGACGACGTGCAGCAGATCTATCACAACGCGATCCTTCCCGAGTACGAGGAAGAGGACTAAACCATATTAAAAATTCAGGCGGGCGCAAGCCCGCTTTTGTTCTTTTTGGCGCTAATGCGTCGCAATTCGGTACAATTATGTCAAATCCCGAAAACGCTTGAAAGCGGCTGTTTTGTAGAATATAATCGCCCTAGAAGACAGGGGGATATTGGCGTTATGGCCGCTCAGAGAATACTCATCTGCGACGATCAGCCCATCCTGCACGAAACGCTCGGCGTCTACCTCGAGAACGAGGGCTTCGAGCATGTTTCCGCCATGGACGGCGAGGACGCGCTTCAAAAATACGGTTCCCTAAAACCCGATCTCATCATACTCGACATCATGATGCCCAGGAAATCCGGCATCGACGTCTGCCGCGAAATACGCGCGCAAAGCCGCGTGCCCATCATCATGCTCACGGCGCGGGGGGAGGAGATCGACCGCATACTCGGGCTCGAGCTCGGCGCGGACGACTATATCGTCAAGCCCTACAGCGCGCGGGAGGTCGTCGCGCGCGTCAAGGCGGTGCTGCGCAGGTTCGGCGCCGCGAAGGAGCAGCCGCAGAAGGTCATTCAGTTCGACGACCTCGAGATCAACATCAACAGCTACGACGTGCTCGTCAAGGGAAAAAAGATCCCTTTCACGCCCAAGGAGGTGGAGATATTCCAGCTGCTCGCCTCGCATCCCGGGCGCGTGTTCGAGCGCGAGCAGATCCTCTCGCAGGTCTGGGGTTACAACGATTTTTTCGGGGACACGCGCGCCGTGGACACGCAGATTAAGCGCATCCGCCAGAAGCTGCCGCAGGAGGGCGTAAACTGGTCCATAAAAACCGTCTACGGCATCGGCTATAAATTCGAGGCGGGAAAAGCGTGAACTCGATCCTCAAAAAAACGCTTTTTATGATACTCGTCACGGTGATCCTGAGCGCCGTCCTGACGGCGCTCGTTTTCAGGGTTACCGGAACCGGAGCGTATGCGGACATCAAGATCGAGGAGCTCTTGCCGCGCGCCTACTTCCTCGCGGATAAGACGAGCCTCTTTTTCCAGGGCCTGATGACCCGCGTCGAGTACGAGCAGACCGTCAACTCCGACAGGCGGGTGTGGGACGCGGAGCCGTACATCTACAATGCCGAGGGCGTGCTCGTCGCCCGTTCGACGCGGGGCGATTACGAGAAGGACACGGCGCTGATTCAGAAAAAACTCGAGGACGTCCTCGCGGGGAACGCGGTGGGCGCCTTTACGATCCGAAACGGCTCGGGCGTGATCGTCGGCGCGCCCGTCCTAAACGCATACGGCAGCGTCATCGGCGCGGCGTTCCTCGTAAAGCCCTTGCGCGAGCTCAACACCGCGATGACGAGCCTCTTTTGGGCGCTCGTGATCGCCATGCTGCTCTCGATGGTCATCATGGTCGCTCCGTCGTACTTCGTGTCGAAGAAACTCTCGGATCCCCTCAAAACGATGAACAAGGCCGCCCTCGCCATGGCCGAGGGGAATTTCTCCATCCGCGCGCATGAGAAGGGCGACGATGAGATCGCGCAGCTCGGGCATTCGCTCAACGCGCTCTCCGGCGCGCTCTCCTCGACCATCGGCGCGCTGACCTTCGAGCGCAACAGGCTAAGAGGCGTGCTCAACGGCCTTCGCGAGGGCGTCGTCGCCGTCAACGGCCGCGGCGAGGTGATGCAGTTCAACCCGGCGGCGCTCGCGCTGATGGGCGGAGAGGGGGCGCGTCCCGAAGGCTTTGACATCTACCGTTCGATCGCACCCGAGATCGGCAGGGTGCTCGCGGGGGAGGAGGATCTCCTCGTCGCGGAACGCGCGCGCAAGGACCTCATCCTGCGCATGACCATAACCGCGCTTAAGGACGAGTCGGGCGCGATCGAGGGCGCGCTGATCCTCGTGCAGGATGTCACGGAGGCGGTCCGGCTCGAGCAGACGCGCCGCGATTACGTGGCCAACGTTTCGCACGAGCTGCGCACGCCGCTCGCCTCCATCCGCGGCCTTTCGGACGCGCTCTGCGACGGGCTCGTCAAAAAAGATGAAGACCGACTGCGCTATTACGGTTATATTCAAAAGGAGACGATACGGCTCTCGCGCCTCATCGACGACCTGCTCGAGCTCTCGCGGTTGCAATCCGGCGCGGTGGCGCTCACCAAGCAGAGGATGAACGTGGAAGAGCTCCTGTCGGACGTCGCGGAGCGGTATTCCGGCGTCGCGTCCGAGAGAGGCTTCCGGATCAAACTGGAACTCCCTGTGGATTGCCCGAAAGCGTACGGCAACCCGGATCGGACCGAGCAGGTGCTCATCGCCCTTTTGGACAACGCCATCAAGCATAACGAAGGCGACGGCGACATACTGCTTTCCGCCGACGCCGCGGGGGAGAGGCTCGTCGTTTCCGTCGAGAACGGCGGCGAAATCGCCGGCGAGGACATCGAGCATATCTTCGAGCGCTTCTATAAGGCCGACCGCGCGCATTCGGGCGGAGGGACGGGGCTCGGGCTCTCCATCGCGCGGGAGATCATGGATCTTCTGCGGGAGCGGATTTGGGCGAAAAGCGAAAACGGAAGGGTCACCTTTTCCTTTACGCTTGAAAAATACGAATGTGTATTGTAAGGAGCAAACGTATTTGGCGTGTCAGACTTCCTTTTTCGTGTGAATCGACGAAGCCTGACAGCGGCGAAGCCGCTTAACGGCACGAAAGCGAAAGCGGATTGCCGACGGGATTTAGGGCAGCGTACCAACAAGCGAAGGATGAGGATAGCGTGCCATTCCCCCAGCTTGCCGGCATGGTTTATGAAGGCAAATGCATTGTGTTTCTCGATCAAAGTAGGTATAATAATGTAACGATTTGTATAATGTGCGAAAAGAGTAACTTATGGAATTAACTTATACAAACACAATAACTGTTGATGAAGTTAATGCTATCCGTAAATCTATGGGATGGCGACAGAACCATCCAGAGCAAATGCAAGATAGTTTGGATGGGAGCGCAATGATTGCAGCTGCGTATCAAGGGGATAAAGCTATTGGTATGGTGCGCTTAGTATGGGATGGAGGCGAAGTGGCAGTAGTACCAAATATTCTAGTATCCCCAGAATATCAGTTGAAAGGTATTGAAAATGAATTGTTATCTCGCGTCTTTAATTTTTTGCATTCTAAATTAAAGCCTGGCTATGGCATACAAGTCGATATTAGAGTTTGGAATAACCAAGAACCATATTATGAAAGCATAGGGTTTCAAGTATCGACACCCCAACGTCGCGGTACACCGATGCATATCTGTTTGACAAATCAGATTGAACTAACAGACGCAATGTTTAAGCAATGTAGGTTTAGTGAAAAATGAGCGATATTGATATTAATGTAGAAAATAAGCATTTTCTACGTCTGCCTGGTGCTCCTATTATTACACATGCTTGCCCTCCCGTCATGGAAAAATACGAAAATTGAAGCGATTGTGCTTCAATCCACGCAAAAGGCATGATATAATCATGAATAATTTCTATCATATGTTTGGGGGTACCAGGGAATGAGCGCCGTTAAAATATTGATCGCGGATGACGACCCGAATGTCCACGAGTCGCTGGGCATCTATATCAAGGACGCGGGCTACGAGGCCGTCGACGTGTACGACGGCGCCGCCGCGGTTGCGGCGGCGCTCGCGCCGGATATCGCTCTGTGCGTGCTCGACATCATGATGCCCGTCATGTCCGGCATAGACGCCTGCAAGGAAATCCGCAAAACCTCTCGCGTGCCCATCATCATGCTCACCGCCAAGGGGGAGGAGATCGACCGCATACTCGGCCTCGAGCTCGGCGCGGACGATTATATCGTCAAGCCCTTCAGCCCGCGCGAGGTCGTGACGCGCATCAAGGCGGTGTTGAGGCGGACGAACGAGCAGCAGCAGTCCAATGAGGACGGGTGCGTCGCTTACGACAGCCTCGTGATCGATATCAAGAGCTACACGGTGACGCTCCGCGGCCAGCCCGTCGTCTGCACGCCCAAGGAAATCGAAATACTCTATATGCTCGCCTCCAACCCCGGCCAGGTCTTCACGCGCGAACAGCTCCTCAACAAGGTCTGGGGCTACGACTTCGCGGGGGAGACGCGCACGGTCGACACGCACATCAAGCGAATCCGCGCGAAGCTGGACAACACGGGCTTGAACTGGTCGATTAAAACCATTTACGGGGTGGGCTATAAGTTCGAGGTGGAATGACCTCATGCGAAGCGTATTCTTCAGGCGGCTCGTGCTTGCGCTCGCGGCGGCGATGTTCATCGCGGCGTTCGTCATGTTCGGGGGGTACATATTCCTCAGCCGGGACGTTTATACCGACATCAAGCTCGACGAGCTGCAGCCCTCCGTGGATGCGGCCTGCCAGCTCGCCTATGAGTACATCTCCTGCAACATCGATACGGACGCTTTTCTTCGGCTCGCCAACAAAACCATGGCTCATGGGAACGGCACGGCTTTGCTCGTGGGCGGGGACGGCGCCGTCGTCTTCTATACGGACGATCTGCTGCATCTGAGCAATCAGGAGGCGAAGGCGATTCTGCGTTCGCCGCTCGAGCATCTGCTTTCCGGAGAGAAAATCCGCGAAGGGCGCCTCGTCGCGCCGGACGGCGGCTCCATGCTCGCCATCGGCGCGCCCGTCTACGGCGACGCGGGCGAGGTGATTGGCGCGGTCGTCCTCCTCAAGTCGGTCGCGGTCATCACGGGAACCACCGCGCGCATGTCCGCCATCTTCCTTTGGATGGCGGCGTTCGCCATCCCCCTGGGCATGCTCAGCGCCGCCTGGCGCGTCAAGACCGTGACGGAGCCCATCAACAGGATGTCCGCGGCCGCGATGGAGATGACCAAGGGCAATTTCGACATCCGCGTGGATGAGAGCGAGGCCGGCGAAATCGGCGAGCTCGCGCGCGCGCTCAACAACCTCGGCTCCGAGCTTTCGCGGTCGATCCGGCAGCTCAGCTCCGAGAAGGGCCAGCTCGACCAGATCCTGCAGAGCCTGACCGACGGCGTCGCCGCGATCGATGAGAAGGGGCGGCTCACGCATTACAACACCGCGCTCATGCGTATCTTTGGCGCGGTCAGCGTCGCCAAGCGCGAGGACCTCATTTCCGACGGCAAGATCTGGCAGGAATTCGACGAGGTGTTCGAGACGGGGGAGGCGCGGACCGTCACCTACTCCATGCCGGGCGATCGGGTGCTTTGGATCACCATTTCCCCCGTGACGACGGAGGGGTACGAGAAAGCGGGCGTCGTCGCGCTCTTCAAGGACATGACGGAGGTGGAGCGCGTGGAGAGCATGCGGCGCGAATACGTCGCGAACGTCTCCCACGAGCTGCGAACGCCGCTGACTGCGCTGCGCGGGCTGCTCGAGCCGCTCGCGGACGGCATGGTGCACAAGAAGGAGGACCGGCAGCGCTATTATAAAATCATGCTGCACGAGGTCATGCGCCTTTCGCGCCTTATCACCGACATGATGACGCTGAGCCGCCTGCAGTCCGGCACGGAATATATGGAGCTCGTCAAGGTCGACCTTTACGCGCTCGTCAAGGAAATTGCGGGCGGGTATTCCGCGACCGTATCGAATAAGGGCATCCAGCTCGTCGTGGACTGCCCGAGGCCTGTGCCGGATTGTCTGACCGACCCAGATCGGATTGAGCAGGTGATCGTGATACTGCTCGACAACGCCGTGCGCTATACCCCCGAGGGAGGGACGATCACCATCGGCCTTCGCAACCGGCAAAAGCACGTCGAGCTCACCGTCGAGGATACGGGCTGCGGCATACCGGAAAGGGATCTGCCGCACATCTTCGAGCGCTTCTATAAGGTCGACAAGTCGCGCGGCGAGGAGGGCACGGGACTCGGCCTCTCCATCGCGCAGTTCATCATGGACAAGCTCGGCGAGAGCATTTCGGTCGCGAGCGAACTTGGCAAGGGCACGCGCTTTACACTGACCATCCGGCATTACGTGAAGAACGCCATCGCGCTCGGGCCCGCGGGGGAGCAGGTGAGCCGCTATGGCGACGCGGTGGAGGACAATTCCGCCCCGGAGCCGAAGGACGGCAAGAACGCGGAGGGCGACGTGCTCGACGCGCAGTACGAGATCATCAAGCCCTCGAAAAAGCAATGAGCGGGCGCGTCACGACATGAGCGGATGCATGATATGTCCCCGCGCCTGCGGGGCCGACAGGATGAACGCGCGCGGCGGGTGCGGCGCGGGCATATATCCCAACATCGCGCGCGCGGCGCTCCACTTCTATGAGGAGCCCGCCATCAGCGGCACGCGCGGCTCGGGCGCCGTCTTCTTCTCCGGCTGCAACCTCGACTGCGTATTCTGCCAGAACAGCGCCATCAACCACACGATGGTCGGCAGGACCGCCGACGTCGGGGCGCTCGCGGGCATTATGTTGAGAATGCAGGGGGAAGGTGCGCACAACATCAACCTCGTGTCGCCCGCGCCCTTTGCCGGGGTTTTACGCGAGGCGATCCCCGTGGCGCGTGCGAAAGGGCTTGCCGTTCCTATCGTTTATAACACGAACGCGTATGAAAAGGTTGAGACGCTGCGCGCGCTCACAGGGCTCGTCGACGTGTATCTGCCTGATCTCAAATACGTATCGCCGAAGATTAGCCTTCTCTATAGCGGCTCGGCCGACTATTTCGACTACGCGGCACCCGCGATACAGGAGATGTTCGATCAATGCGGCCTCCTTGTAACCGACGGGGAAGGCATAGCCGCGCGCGGCGTGATCATACGCCATCTCGTGCTGCCGGGATCCTTGGACGAGACGCGCCGTGTCATCGACCATATCGCGGCGCATTATCCCAAAGAAATCGCGTTCTCGCTCATGGGACAGTACGTTCCGAACGGCGCGGCGCTCCCCGCGCCCCTCGATAGAAAACTCCTCCGACGCGAATACGACAGGGCGGTCGACTACGCGCTCTCCAGGGGACTTACCAACGTGCTGATCCAGAAACTCAGCTCCGCATCGCTGGAATATACGCCCGTTTTCGACGGAACCGTAATATAGTTTCTTTTGCGGACAAGCCGTTTGGAGGCGTGTACGGGCAAATTGTGAACTGAATTTAAATAATCATAAAAACGTGGAAAAATCATGAAAAAACCATTGCAAAACACAAGATATGGTGTTAGCATAAACTCAGTGGTTAACAAGAGGATCGTCCGGAGCTAACCGCAGTCATCTTCATTATTGTTTTCCTCCAACACGATATGGCCGCGCCGGATAGGGGCAATCCGGTAAAAGCCGACAATTGACGGACGATCAGAACAGGACCTTGCAGCGATGCAGGGTCCTGTTTATGCGCGCTTGTGAACGCGCATAAAATGAAGTAAAATAGATGCTAAGGTAGTTTGGAGGTAGCCGATGAGCGGTGTAACCGGGCTTTACGATCTCATCAGGGCGGAATTGCCTGGCGCGGAGCTTACGGCCGGCGCCGATATGTCGCGCTTTACGTCGTTTCGCGCGGGCGGCCGCGCGGCGCTCCTTCTTAATGCGAAGGACGACGCGGAAATCCTTATGGCGACGGCTGCGGCGGCGCGTTGCGGCTTCGCGCATTACATCATCGGCAACGGCACGAACCTGCTCGTCTCCGATCATGGGCTTGACGCGCTCGTCGTGCGCGTCGGCGAGCGCATGGGCGGCATCGTTCCCGCCGCGGGCGGCTTTGAGGCCGGCGCGGGCGCGCCGCTCGCGACGCTCGCGCGAGCTGCCGTTGAGGCGGGCTACATGGGCCTCGAATGGGCGGCGGGCATACCTGGCACGGTCGGCGGCGCCGTCGCGATGAACGCGGGCGCTTACGGAGGGGAAATCGCGGACGTCCTTCAGGAAGTGACCGTCATCGAGGGCGGCGCGCTCAGGCGCGTTGCCGTACAGCCGGGCGACATGGGCTATCGGAAGAGCGTCTTTCGCGCGCCGGAGAGGATCGTCGTCTCAGCGCGCTTCGAATTGAAAAGGGACGACGGGGGCGCGCTTTCGCGCATGAAGGAATACGCGGCGGCGCGGCGCGAGAAGCAGCCGCTGAATTTCCCGAGCGCGGGCAGCACATTCAAGCGGCCGCCGGGGCATTTCACGGGCAGGCTCATCGAGGAGGCCGGCCTCAAGGGCGTCCGCGTCGGCGGCGCGCAGGTGAGCGAGCTGCACGCGGGCTTCATCGTTAATTTGGGAGACGCGACGAGCGTCGACATCTGCGCGCTGATCCGGCTCGTCCAAAAGAGGGTATACGAGACGAGCGGTATACAACTGGAAACCGAAGTGCTGCTTCTCGGGGAATTCGACTGAGGGGGGAACATGGATCTCTTGATCGTGACGGGGCTTTCAGGCGCGGGGAAATCCCAGGCGCTGCGCAAGCTCGAGGACATCGGCTACTTCTGCGTGGACAATCTCCCCTGCGAGATGCTGCAGGGCTTCGCGAAGCTGTGCCAAAAGGCGCAGCCCGAGGTCACGCGCGCCGCGGTGGTCATCGACAGCCGGGAAAGCGTGTTTAAGGCTGATATGGAGCGCTCGCTCGGGGAGTTGCAGGCCATCCATGTGCGCTATTCCATACTTTTCCTCGAGTGCCGGGACGAGGTGCTCGTGCGCAGGTATAACGAAACCAGGCGCCGGCATCCCCTCGCCGCGGATATCGCGGAGGGCATCCGCCTCGAGCGGGAAATGCTCGGCTTCCTTAGGGACAGGGCCAACTGCATCCTCGACACGAGCGACTTAAGGCCCCTTGAATTGAGCGGCAAGATCGAATCCCTTTATGCCGGGGAGGCGGAGGACGAGTTCAGGCTCATCTTCGAGAGCTTCGGCTATAAGCGCGGCGTGCCGTTCGAGGCGGATATCGTCTACGACATGCGCTTTCTTCCCAACCCGTATTACGAGCCGGAGCTTCGGCCGCTTTCGGGAAAAGACGCGCCGGTACGCGAATACATCGTGCGCGACGAGATGTACGGCTATTTCATCTCGTCCGTCAGGGAGATGCTGGACAGGCTGATCCCGCATTTTCGGGCGCAGGGAAGGCAAAGGCTCCTCGTCGCGTTCGGCTGCACGGGGGGAAGGCACCGCTCCGTCTGCGCCGCGGAGGAGTTGTACGCCCTGATGAAGGATTCCTACAATGCGCGGCTCATCCACAGGGATATGCGCCCCGAGGCTGACGAAATCAGCGAGCGCCACGGCGCGAAGTAGAGAAGGAGGCCGTTTTGTCCTTTTCTTCCGCACTCAAGGATGAATTGACGAAGCTTCGTTGTTCGGGCGCGGACGAACGCTCCGCGATGCTTTGCGCCCTCGCGCATACCTCCGCGTACCTGAAGTTCGGCTCGCGCGGGCTTTCCATCGATTTCGTCACCGAAAACTCCGCGACGGCGGAGCTTACGGCAAAGCTCGCCGCGGAGCTGTACGGGCTTTCGGCGACGCTCCTGATGCGCAGGCAGGAGGGCCTCGGGAAGCGCAGCTACGTCGTCTCCGACTCCGGCGCGGGCTGCAGGAAGCTGCTGGCGGATTACGGCTGCCTCCCCGGGGACGGCGGGGATTTCGTACCGGGCGAGGTGCCGCACCGTTATCTGGTCGGCGAAAGGATCGCCAAATGCTTCATCCGGGGCGCTTTCCTCGGCGCGGGCTCGGTGACAAACCCGCACAAGGGCTATCACCTCGAAATCGTCTGCCGCTACGAGCGTTTCGCCCTGATCCTGCAGGATCTCCTCGCGGACTTTGAGATCAGCGCCCGCATCAGCCTGAGAAAGCAGGATCATATCGTCTATCTCAAGGACGGGGAGAGCATCGCGGACTTCCTGCGCCTCGTGGGCGCCGTGGATTCCGTGCTCGAATACGAGAACGTCCGGGTGCTGCGCTTCATGGCGAACGACATCAACCGGCGTGCCAATTTCGAGGACGCGAACATGCAAAAGACCGCGCTCGCGAGCGCGCAGCAGCTCCTCGACATTAAGCTCATCCTGGATACCGCGGGGCTCGATGCGCTGCCGAAACCCCTCAGGGAAACCGCGGAGGCGCGGCTCAACAACCCGGAGGCGACGCTCGGCGAACTCGCGCGGGAGCTCGACATCGGCAAATCCGGCGTCAACCACAGGCTCGCCAAGCTTTCCGCAATCGCGGAAGGAATCCGGCTGCACGGGAGCGTGGCCGACGGAACGAAAGGAAAGAATTGAAATGGGCGGATTCGTTCACCTGCATGTGCACAGCGTTTATAGCCTGCTCGACGGCGCGGCGCCCATCAAAGGGCTCGTATCGCGCGCGAAGGAGCTCGGGATGGATGCGCTCGCCCTCACCGACCACGGCGCGATGTACGGCGTGATCGACTTCTATAAGGAATGCGTGAAACAGGGGATCAAACCCATCATCGGCATGGAGGCTTACGTCGCGCCCAACTCGCTCTACGACCGCGAGGGCATGCGCGAGTACGCGCACCTCATTTTGCTCGCCAAAGACGAAAAGGGCTATAAGAACCTCATCAAGCTCTCCTCCCGGGCGTTTGTCGACGGGTTCTATTACAGGCCGCGCATCGACTACGATCTGCTTGAAGCGCACCGCGAGGGGTTGATCTGCCTCTCGGCTTGTATCGCGGGCGATATCCCCCAATACCTGCTCAACGGGCAGGAGGAGAAGGCGCGCTCGCTCGCGCTCCGCCTCAAGGGGATGTTCGGGGAGGATTTCTATATCGAGCTTCAGAACCACGGCATCCCCGAGCAGATGGAGGTGCTGCCGAAGCTCGCGGCGCTCGCGAAGGAGCTCGACATTAAGGCCGTCGCCACAAACGACATCCACTATGTGAACAAAGAGGACGCCGAGGCGCAGGACATGCTCCTTTGCATCCAGACGCTACGCTATGTGGATGAAGAGGACCGCATGCGCATGAGCGCGGACGAGTTTTACCTGAAGAGCGCCGAGGAAATGCGCCAGGCGCTTTATGATTACGCGGAGTCCGTGGACAACACGCTCGAGGTCGCCGAAAAATGCTCCTTCGAGATGCGCTTTGGCGAAAGGCACCTGCCGGGCTTCCAGGCGCCGGAAGGCTTCGCCTCCGACTTCGATTATCTCCGCCACCTCACCTACGAGGGATTGAAGCGCAAGATGCCGGGCTACGGCGCGTCCGAGGAGGAGCGCGTGGAGTCGGAGCTTGCGGTCATCAGGAATATGGGCTTCACGGACTATTTCCTCATCGTGTGGGATTTCGTGGACTTCGCCCACCGAAACGGCATATTCGTCGGCCCGGGGCGCGGCAGCGGCGCGGCGAGCCTCGTCGCGTACGCGCTCGACATCACCGACGTCGACCCCATCAAGTACGATCTGCCCTTCGAGCGCTTCCTCAACCCGGAGCGCATCTCGATGCCCGACTTCGACATCGACTTTTGCGAAGAAAGGCGGCAGGAGGTCATCGACTACGTCGTCGAGAAATACGGCAAGGACAACGTGGCCCAGGTGATCACTTTCTCGACCCTCGCCGCGAGGGCCGCCGTCAACGACGTGGGGCGCGCCATGCGCATGACGGCCGAGGCGAAGCGCGTCGCCGCGCTCGTGCCCATGACCATCGGCATGACGCTCACGAAGGCGCTCGAGGTTTCGGGCGAGCTGCAGGCGCTCTACGCGAGCGACCCCGCAGTCAAAAAACTCGTGGACATCGCGCTGAAGCTCGAGGGTTTTCCGCGAAACGCGGGCACGCACGCGGCGGGCGTCGTCATCTGCGCGGAGCCCATCAGCGAGCACATCCCTTTGCAGCGCAACGGGGAAACCGTCACGACCCAGTTCCACAAGGACCTGATCGAGGAGCTCGGCCTTTTGAAGATGGACTTCCTCGGCCTTCGGACGCTCACCGTCATTCGCGACGCGATCGATATTATTAAGAAGCAGGGGAAGATTCTCCCCGAAAACGCGCTCACCGTCTACGAGGACCCGAAGGTATACGAGCTGATTTCCGCCGCGGACACGGACGGCGTATTCCAACTCGAATCCGCGGGCATGCGGCAGTTCATGCTGCAGCTCCGGCCCAACAACATGGAGGACGTGATCGCCGGCATATCGCTTTTCCGCCCCGGCCCCATGGATCAGATCCCCAAGTACGTCGCGGGCAAGAACGACCCGGAACATGTGACGTATCTGCACGACAAGCTGCGCCCCGCGCTTAAAACGACCTACGGCTGCATGGTCTATCAGGAGCAGGTCATGCGCATCGTGCGCGATGTGGCGGGCTACTCCATGGGCAGGAGCGACCTCGTGCGGCGCGCGATGGCGAAAAAGAAGCACGACGTCATGGTGAAAGAGCGCGACCACTTCGTCAACGGCATCGTCGAAAACGGCGTCATCGTCGTGCCGGGCGCCGTCCGAAACGGCGTGGACGCCGCGACCGCCAACCGGATCTTCGACGCGATGGTGGATTTCGCCTCCTACGCCTTCAACAAGCCCCACGCCGCGGGCTACGCGGTCCTGGCGTACAGGACGGCGTACCTGAAGCTCTATTACCCGGTCGAATTCATGACGGCCACGCTCAACAGCTACATCAGCGCCGTGAACCGCCTCGTCGCCTACATCGGCTCGGCGACGCGCATGGGCATCAAGGTGCTGCCGCCCGATATCAACAAGAGCTTTGAGAAGTTCAGCGTGGAGAACAATTCCATTCGCTTCGGCCTCGCCGCCATCAAGAACGTCGGCGAGAACGCGATGAAGGACATCATTTCCGAGCGGGAGGCGAACGGGCCTTTTTCGAGCTTCGACGATTTCCTCAGGCGCGCGGGGGACGTCAACAAAAGGATGCTCGAGGCGATGATCAAGGTGGGCTGCTTCGACAGCCTCGGCGCGAAGCGATCGCAACTGCTCGCGGTGTACGAGCGCGCGCTCGCCGCGGCGGCGAACGAGAAGAAGCAATCCGCGCTCGGCCAGATGTCGCTTTTCGACATCGGCGGAGGAGCGAAGCTCGCCTCCGCGCTCGCGCCCATGCCCGACATGCCGGAGTATCCGATGGCGCACCTGTTGGAGCTCGAGCATGAGACGCTGGGCATCTACTTGAGCGGCCACCCGCTCAACGATTACGCGGACGTGCTCGCGTCCATTCCCGACCGGGCGGGCGCGCTGTTGGAGAACGAGGACGGCGTACGCCAGGAGGGCGACAAGGTGCGCCTCGGCGGCATCGTCGCGCACGTCTCGCGCAAGATGACGCGCAACGGCAACGGCGTGATGGCCTACTGCACGCTCGAGGACATGACGGGTTCCATCGAATGCCTCGCGTTCCCCTCGGTCTATGCGAAATACGGGAGCTTGCTTTCCTCCGATATGCGGGTTATCATAAACGGCAGGCTCAACGTGCGCGAGGACCAGAACAACATGGTGATCATCGAGGACGTGATGCCGCTTGTACGGCGCATCTCCGACGATAAGCTTTACCTTCGGATGGATACCTCGGACGAACCGCTCATGCAGCGCGTGACGGGCACGCTCAAGCGCTTCCCGGGGAACGTTCCGGTCGTACTATACGACGGGGCGACGAATAAGGCGAAGCTCGCGCCGAAGGAATTATACATCAATCCCGCGGGCGCGGCGCTCAACGAGCTTTCGAAGCTGCTTGGCGCGGAGAACGTCAAGATCAAGAGGGGGGAACAGGGTTCATGAAGACCATCGGCGTGCTGACCAGCGGAGGGGATACCCCGGGCATGAACGCCGCCATCCGCGCTGTATTTAAGGAAGGCGTGGGGCGCGGCATGCGCGTGATGGGGATCTATCACGGCTATAAAGGGCTGATCGCGGGCATGATTAAAAAGCTGCAGCATGAGGACGTCGCCAACGTCACGCACAAGGGCGGCACGGTGCTGCGTACAGCGAGGAGCGAGGAGTTCATGCGGCAGGAGGGCTTCCAAAAGGCCATCGACATGCTGCATGCCTACGATATCGAGGGCCTGATCGTCATCGGCGGCGACGGGAGCTATATGGGCGCGAAGCTGATCGACGAGCACGGCATCCCCACCATCGGCTTGCCGGGAACCATAGACAACGACCTTGGCTATACGGAGTTTTCGATCGGCTTCGACACGGCCGTCAATACCATCACGAGCGAAATCTATAAAATACGCGATACGATGCGCGCGCACGACCGCGTGGGCGTCATCGAGGTCATGGGACGCAACTGCGGAGACATCGCGCTCTGGTCGGGCGTCGCGGGGGCGGCGGACCTGATCCTCGTGCCCGAATTCCCTATCCCGTGGGACGCTGCCGCAAAGCAGCTCGTCAACAACAAGCTCCGGGGCGAGCTCTCGAGCATCGTCATCATCGCCGAGGGCGCGGGGAAGGCGGAGGATTTCGCCAAGTATGTGCGAGAAAATACGGACGTCGAAATCAAGGCCATCGTGCCGGGCTACATCCAGCGCGGCGGCAACCCCACGGCGTTCGACCGCGTGCTCGCGGCGCGGCTCGGCCAGCGCGCCGTGGAGCTCCTCGCCGAGGGGAACGGAGGGCGCGCGGTCGGCATCCGGGAGAACAGGATCATCGACGTGAGCCTCGCCGAGGCGATTAAAACGCCGGACAGGTTCGACGAGAAGCTCTACCGCTTCAACGCGGTGCTGGCGAAATTTTAACGGCTATGCTAAAGCGAAACGACGATATCGAACTGACGATAGACGCCCTGGGCTCCGAGGGGCAGGGCATCGGGAGACACGAGGGCTTCGCGGTCTTCGTGCCTTTCGCGCTGCCCGGCGAGCGGGTAAAAGCGCACGTCATCAAGCCGGGGAAGAACTACGCCATCGCCAAGCTGACGGAGATCCTGGAAAAAAGCCCCGCGCGCGTCGAGCCCGCCTGTCCGGCTTTCGGCAGGTGCGGCGGCTGCGCCGTCATGCACCTTGCCTACGAAGCGCAGCTCGAGCATAAGCGGCTCGAGGTCGAGAACGCGCTTAAGCGGATCGGCGGCTTCCGGGATATAAACGTGAAGCCCGTTCTCGGCATGGAGGAGCCCTTGAGATACCGCAACAAGGCTTCCTTCCCGTTCGGCGCGGAGGAGGGCGGGGCGTGCTTCGGCTTTTACGCGCCGCGCTCTCACAGGCTCATCCCGCTCGAGGACTGCGTCATCCAACAGGAAGCGCTCGTGTCCGCCGCGCGGGCCGTGCGCGCATGGGCGAACCGGTGCGACGTGCCGGTCTATTGCGAGGAGACGGGGGAGGGGACGCTTCGCCACGTCGTCGCGCGCAGCAACAAGGCGAGCGAGGTCATGGCGGTCGTCGTGACGCGCGGCGCGCTCCCTCACAAAGAGGAGCTCGTTTCCGCGCTCCGCCACGGCGTCCAAGGGCTCTCGGGCGTTCTGCACAACCGTAACAATAAAGATACGAACGTGATCTTCGGGGAGCGATTCGAGCTTCTCTGGGGGAAGGAACGCCTGCGCGAGAGCATCTGTGGGCTCGACTTCGACGTGAGCGCGGCCTCCTTTTTGCAGGTAAACCCGACTCAAACAGAAAAGCTCTACCGCGCGGTGGAAGCGCTGCTGCCGGAGGCCGGCGGAGCGAACATCGCCGACGTTTTTTGCGGCGCGGGCACCATCACCTTGCTCGCCGCGCGCAGGGCGAAAAAGGCCGTCGGCATCGAGTACGTCGCAGAGGCGGTCTCCGACGCGCGGCGCAACGCCGCGAACAACGGCATCGAAAACGTGGAATTCGTCTGCGGGGATGCTTCCATAGAGCTTTCGAAGCTCGTCGCCTCCGGCTTCTCGCCGGACATCATCATCGTCGACCCGCCGCGGAAGGGCTGCGACCCCGCCGTCATCGAGGCGATGGCGCAATCCGGCGCGAAGAGCGTCATCTATGTTTCCTGCGACCCCGCGACCCTCGCGCGCGACTGCAAACTCCTCGCGCAGCGCGGCTACGCGCTCGTAAGCGCCCAGCCGGTGGACATGTTCCCGCAGACGACGCACGTTGAGACGGTAGTATTGATGTCAAGGGCGAAAGAGTGAGTGTGTGAAAAAGCCTTAAATATCAAGGCTTTCAGCACACATGGGCGTAAAACCCATTGAACGAAAAACATGAAAATATCGCTTCGTGGAAACAAGTCCAAAGGGGCTGTTTTGATAGTCAAGTGGTCAGGTTAGATGTCATAGCCCTGCGAGTGGTCGAGTTAGATGTCAGGGGTCATGAGTGGTCAGGTTAGATGTTTTTTCGGGGGTTTTTGAGGTTGTGTGGTCAGGTTTGATGTTGACTAAAAATGTGTTTATTGAAGCGAAAAATTTAAATTTGAACGGAGGGGTTGCATGGTAAATGAAAAAGATGCCATTGAGATAATTTTATATGCCGAAGAAAATGAGATTGCCATTTGGTTAGATGGCGGCTGGGGGGTTGATGCTCTATTAGGAGAGGAAACAAGGGTCCACAACGATATTGATTTGTTTGTGGAAAAAAGCAATAGAAAAAAATTTCTTGAAATAATAAAAGAAAAAGGCTTTGCTGAAGTTATCGAAGCATATACCACTACAGATCACACGGTTTGGAAGGACGCTACAGGCAGGATAATCGATCTTCATATATTTGAATTCGACGAACAGGGATACCTTGTTTTTGAAGGAGAAGCTTATCCTCCAGAAGTGTTTAGTGGTATCGGGAAAATAGGAGATAAAGTGGTAAAGTGTATAGATGCTAAGAATCAAGTTTTATTTCACCTGGGATATGAGTATGATGAAAATGATGTTCATGATGTAAGACTTTTTTGTGCGAGAGGTTTAATATTCCTATTCCTAATGAATATAAGTAACTGAGCAAATTTCAATTTGTCCTTGAATCTAAACACAAGAAAAAAGTAAGGCCGCCTTATTTAAAATTACTTTCTACTATTGTCGAGGTTTTATGCCAGGTTGAATGTCGGCTCCGAGACTGACTACATAGGAACGACCGAAACTATAAGGAGAATTATATATGCAATATGGACCAGATCCAAATTCTATTTATCCGAATGAAAAAATAAAAAGCGTATGCTATATTAAAATGTAATCACACGCCCAAATATTATCGTCGGTGATTACACCTATTATGATGATATCAATGGGCCGGTACGGTTTGAGGAGGCGTTACACATCACTATGAATTTTAGTGATAAGCTCATCATTGGGAAATTCTGCGCTATAGCAAAAGGTATCGAGTTTATAATGAACGGTGCGAATCATAGAATGTGCAGCGTCACTACTTATCCATTTAATATCATGGGACATGGTTGGGAAAAGGCCACTCCGACACGATTTACCTTTCAAAGGAGATACTGTTGTTGGCAATGATGTGTGGATAGGTCAAAATGTCACTGTAATGCCCGGCGTGCATATTGGTGATGGAGCAATTGTTGCTGCCAATTCAGTAGTTACAAAAGATATACCGGCTTATCATATTGCAGGTGGCAATCCTATCAGAATTATTAAGAAAAGGTTTGAGGATGAACTCATTGGCTATCTGCTGGAATTAAAGTGGTGGGAATGGCCTGCTAAAAAGATTTTTGATAACCTTGAGGCTTTGTGTAGTGCCGACCTTGAAAAAATAAAGGAGATAAAATGAGCGTGTACTCGAAAGAAGAACTGTTCGAAGCCAAACGGCAGATTGATTCAACCATTCAGCTAACAGAAACACTTAAAACACTTGAGTCAAAGGAAAATCCTGATAGATATAAATCGCAGGTTACACTTGCAAAAAGACGAATCGTCGCTTTTGAAATTGCGGTGAATTTGCTGAAAAAAGAGCTAAAGGAGATATACGATGAAAAATAAAACAATAACAGAATTCGAATTATTAATCGAAAGCCATCTCGACTTAGAAAGGCAAGGCCCAGGAAGTGCTGAAATGACGCTAAGCCCTAAGTTTCATAATGAACCTTGACAGCAATTCAAAGATAGCAGATATCGGCTGCGGTACAGGCGGTCAAACGATGATACTTGCAAAGAATACTGGTGGTCATATTACAGGCGTAGATATGGTAGCTGATTTTATAAACATTTTTAACGATGCTTCCAAGAAACATAATTTTTCCGACAGAGTGCAAGGTATTGTCGGCGAGCGCCTAAAACTCCCTTTGAAAAAGATGGGTTCGACCTTATCTGGTCTGAGGGAATGATAGACAGCTTAGGGTTTGAAAAAACACTTAGCTACTGGAATGGCTTTCTCAAAAACAGATGGATATATAGCCGTAACCAGTCCCCGTGGCTTACCACAGAAAAAGCCTGCCGAAATAGAGAAGTTCTGGATTGATGCAGGTAGTGGTTTGTATTCGATAGAAAGCAATATCGAATCAATGCAAAAATCGGGGTATAGTTTTGTTGCAGCATTTACATTACCAGAGGAATGTTGGATTCAAAATTATTTTATCCCACGTCAGGCAACAGAAAAAGAGAGCTTTTTGATAAAATATCCGGAAGATAAAACCGTAGAGGACTATGTCCACAGTATGAAGTATGAGGTTGATTTATATGAAAAGCACAAGCAGCATTATGGGTATGTTTTTACATCGGCAAAAAATGGGTGAGAAGTTGAGCAGGAAGTAGCAAACCTTACCAGTACGCTTTTATGCAATAAAATTAAAAACAGGAAGTGAGGCAATGACCTATGTGGAGGTATTCATATGTTTTTTAAGCACGAACTCTTAGGAGTTTATTTTGTTGTGTTTAAAAACATAGTCTATAAAATAAGATTCCAAATCTTCCTTATAAAATTATGTTTTTGTAAATGTGCAGCTTGTAATGTTGCATAAACTGATTTTATAAAAGGAGATTTCTTAAAAATGAACAAAATAATAAACTGGAAAAAACAATGATAATATATGCAGGACAAGCTTTTCAATAATTGGGTTCTGCCGCAGTGCAGTTTGCCATTATCTGGTGGCTTACCATCAGACTGAATCCGCAATCACACTGACGATTGCATCCGTTGTTGCTTTTCTCCCCAATATGTTAATCGGACCATTTGCCGGTGTATGGATCGATAGATACAATCGTCGCTCGGTAATGATTGCAGCTGACGGCTTAGTAGCCGTATCCAGCATCATTCTTGGCGCAGCTTTTTTACTTTTTACAGACACCGCCTATTTGGTTTATCTACATTGTTTTATTTATACGCGGATTGGGCAATCCTTCATGGCTCGGCTATGCAAGCGGCTATACCAATGTTTGTGCCTACCGACATGTTGACCAAAGCAGGCGGTTGGGGTAACATGATTCAATCTGTATCTAACATGATGGGGCCTGTGCTGGGTGCTGCACTCATGGTATTTATGCCTATTTATGCCATTATGGTTGTGGATATACTGGGGGCTGCTTTTGCGATAGTTTGCCTTTTGTTAATTATAATTCCGGATATTCCGCAAGCCAGTGAAAAGATGAATCTATTGTCTGACATGAAGCAGGGTTTATCTCAATGAAAGCAAATAAGCCTTTAATGGCTGTGTTTTTCCCCATGCTGCTGATGACCATACTTTACATGCCCTTAGGTTCTTTGTTTCCTCTGCTGGTACGTAGCCACTTTATGGGCGAAGCATGGCACAATGGCATTGTGGAATTTGTATTTGCAGGCGGATTGCTTCTTTCATCTTTGGTTATCGGTGTGTGGGGCGGCATGAAAAGGAGATTTTTCATGGCATCCTTAGCTATTGGCTTAATGGGACTGACTACACTAATTAGTGGGGCGCTTCCAATAAGTGGTTTCTGGATTTTTGTTGTATGCTGTTTCTTCTTGGGTGCCTCCGGTACATTTATGAATGTTCCAGTTATGGCCTATGTTCAAGAAAGCATTGCACCTGAAATGATGGGCAAGGTGTTTTCCCTCTTGATGACTCTTGCTATGCCGATGTCTGCTTGTTGCAGGTCCGGTTGTTGAGGTCGTAGGTGTGAATACATGGTTTTTCTGGTCGGGTTGCGTTGATGGCAGACGCTATTCTTTGCCGCCTTCTGACAAGGCGTTATGATAAAGTTACAATGAGGCCGTAAGTGAAAAAAACGGCAAGGCACTCTACAAGAATTATACAACGTAGGGTGCCTTGTTTATTTTAGCTTATTTATTTACATCCACCGTCACGCCGGACTTGAATTCCACAATAAAATTTATCCTCATAGATGCTGACTTTTTCGATCAGCCGTCGGATAAGCTGCTCGTCGTATTCAGCGAGGGCGGCGGATTGCTTTTGGAATGCGCTCATATCAGCCATGCGCTTTTTGAGTTCATCACGGTTAGCACTTTTCAAGCTGCATCTTTTGTTTCTGGTCACGCAGTCGGTGTATCTCATCACCGACTTTATCATAATCGGCATTAGAGGTGGCAAGCTTCAGTAGTTCCGTTTGCAGTTCCTCCAGCCGCTTATCGATATCCGCCAAGGCCTTGTCGCTTTCTCGATTTATAACGGTGGCGATGTTATCCAGAGTTGTGAAAGAGTCTTTGTCGCAAAGCGTCTGATTAATGGCGGTGACTAGCACTTGCTCGATGGTGCTCTCCAGTACCGTGCGGGCATCGCAGAATAGGCCGGTGTTTTCTAACCGGCTGACACAGCGCCAGACGATGGACTTCTTTACCTCTGTTGTTCCAATGCACCCTGCGAAAAACCTCACCGCATTTGCCGCAGATGATTATCTGAGCAAAGACGTGGTTGCTGCTGAAAGTTCTGGTCTTTCCGTTCGGACTGGTGTGGACAATTCGGCGGCGGATAAGCTCTTCCTGCACCTGCATGAAAACTTCACGCGGGATGATGGCTTCATGGCTGTTTTCTACATAATACTGCGGAACGATGCCGTTGTTCTTGACCCGCTTTTTTGTGAGAAAATCAACCGTATAGGTTTTCTGTAAGAGAGCATCGCCGATGTACTTTTCATTGCGTAAAATATTATTAATGTTGCTGGTGTGCCAGCGCTCATTGCCTGCACCGTTCAGAATACCGTCGGCCTCTAACCGGGCAATCTTCAGCATACTGGCACCCTCAAGGTATTCTCGATAAATGCGTTTTACGATTTCGGCTTCTTCGGGTACAACCACAAGGCGCTTATTCTCATCCTTGGTATAACCGAGGAACCGTGCGCAGTTGACTTGTATTTCACCTTGTTGGTAACGATACTGTAAACCAGTTTCACATTCTGACTCAGGACTGGCTTTCCTGCTGCGCAAGGGATGCCATAATTGTGAGCATAACCTCGCCTTGAATCCATGGTGTTTATGTTTTCTTTCTCGAAATAGACCGGTATGTTCTTTTTTTGTCCTTAAGTTGGCGGATATATTTCAAACAATCCAGTGTGTTTCGGGCAAAGCGGCTAATGGACTTTGTGATGATCATATCGATATTACCGGCCATACACTCGTCAATCATGCGGTTGAATTCTTCACGCTTCTTAGTATTGGTACCGGAAATACCGTCGTCCGCAAAAATACCCGCCAGCATCCAGTCGGGGTGCCCTTGTATGTAGGCGGTGTAATGCTCAATCTGTGTGTCATAGCTGGTAGCCTGCTCCTCGCTGTCTGTGGAAACACGGCAGTAAGCAGCAACGCGAAGTTTCGGTTTTTCCTCGTCCTTGCTCTTGCGAGTATGCTTTCTTGCCGGAATCACGGTGACGCTTTTACTTACTGCCATTCTTGTTCACCTCCGTTTCTATTAAACTGTAGGCGTATTCCGCCTGTGCAAAGGGATCGTCGAATTCTTCTCTTCCTTCTTTCACGCGAAAGATGCAGGGATAAACGACCTCTTTTTTCTTGTTCAAACTTCTGATACGGCCGAGTCTTTCCGCCCGCATAATTCGTTCCGCCTCGGCAGTGTTGAAAGTGTCTTTGTCAATAATCGGCGGATAAAACTCATCACCGAGGTATCGGGTATTTCGTAGCATCCTGCCGATACCTGAATGGAAAGCTTTAATACCTGCTTTCTTAGCTGCTGTTGCCAAGGAATCGCCGCTCAGGTAAGATTGGAACAATGTTTTTATCTGCTCTGCAGCCTCTTTATCAATTACGGCTTTTCCGTTTTCAATACGGTAGCCAAATGGTATATGGCTCATTTATCTCACCAACCTTTCTTTTAGAGTAATTCCGCATTTTAGTTCGAATCCGATTTCTTCACGAGAATAAACAAGAACTCTCTCCACAAAACGGGCAAACAATTCACCGTCAAAGCCCTCCAGCATTGATGCTTTGGTAGCATATTGCAGCAGAGCACTGACTTCACTTAGGTTTTGGAAGTCATTATTCAAGAATCGCGTTATGGATTCCTTTTGGCGGCGCAGGCGTTCTGCCTCTTGCAACAATTCATTATTGCTCTTATTGTAAACAGCAGGCTCAAGATATTTTTTGGTCATTAGCCCAACCAGTACATTTCGCTGTTCCAAATTTTCTTCGAGTTTCTTGTCAATCGCCTGAATGCTCTCCAAAGTTTCATCCGAATTCATCCCACGCAGACTGATGAGCAACGGCTTGAGGACAAATTCGTGCCCGAATACGAGCTTGTTCATCATGGTAACAAACGCATATTCAAAATCAGACTCCGGCACATATTTCATAGAGCATTTCTTGATATCTGCAATATGAGTGGAGCAGCACCAAGCAATTCGATGCCTTCCGCTTGAGTGACTTCTGCGTTTAAATGTGCCACCGCACTGGCCGCAGATGATTTTGCCTGAAAAGGGATAACGGTTCTGATACTTTGTGTTTTGCTTTTCCAGCCCCTTTTCCTTAGCACGCTGATCAATGATATCCTGTGCGGTCTCAAAATCCTCATGACTGATAATCGGCTCGTGATGATTTCGAATTAGATATTGGTCTTTTTCTCCATTGTTGTTATGGCGGTTGAAGTGCTCATCAGTATAGGTCTTTTGAAAAATGACATCACCTGTGTACTTTTCATTACTAACCATCCCGCGTATAGTCGTTGATGTCCAACGACCGCCTTTTTTGGTCGGTACCTTTCGTCTGTTCAACTCATTAGCAATTTTGTGGGTACCCTTGCCGGACAAAATCTCGGCAAAGATGAAGCGGACAATTTTAGCTTGAGACTTATTGATAACCATTTCTCCATCCACATTGTCGTAGCCGTAAGGCGGATAAGATATTTTATATGTACCATTTTGGAATCTGCGCTTAATCGACCATTTGTTGTTCTCGGAGATGGAGACCGATTCGCTTTCGGCCAGTCCAGACAGGATTGACAGCATGAGTTCGCTTTCCATTGACCCGGTGTTAATATTTTCTTTCTCAAAATAAATGAAAACATCAAGGTCAAGTAGCTTTCTGACCAGTTCAAGACAATCGGTTGTATTTCGAGCAAATCTGCTGATAGACTTCGTTACAATGAGGTCTATTTTTCTGTCTTCACAGTCTGCAATCATTCGAAGCAATTCAGGCCGCTTTTCCTTTTTTGTTCCGGAGATGCCCTCATCATAATAGAGCCCGGCGAACTCCCACTCAGGATTTGCATTGACGTAGGATTCATAATGCTTTATTTGAGCATCCAGACTTTCAAGCTGTTCATCGCTGTCGGTAGATACACGGCAGTAGGCCGCAACCCGCAACTTAGTCTGTTCGGTTAAATTGGCCGTGTTTTGAGCAATTTTCGTTACCTTTTTCAAATTCTCACCTCCTTAGTCAGTGTGACATATTACCTCTGAAACGAAGTTATATCAACGATTTCAAGGCATAATCTCGGCTAATAGCGGCGAGAAAGTTTTGCGATTTAATTCGGTTATCTTGTTGAATTCCGACAAGGTAATTAAACCTTTCTCAAGCATAGAAGTGAGTATTTGCTGTGCTCTCACATAATCAACTTCGCGCTGCATTTGCTCATGCGGAGTAGAGTTCACTTCACCATCGATTTTCAGCCCTTCGCCAATAGGGCAACGCATTAACTCAAGTTTCTGTTCATTGAACACGAGAAACCACCTCCTCGCTATACGGAGAAAAGTGGAGCGTTTTATACACCTATAAATAAAAAAAGCCCGCAGAGTTTTTACGCTCCGCGGGCATGATAATAGTTATCACGAATATTTAATGAAAGCATCCTTAAATCCTGCCGCCTTAACTTTCTTAAGCATGGCGTCAGCATTTGCTTTGACAGAGTATGCACCGACTTGCACACGATAGTATTTTTTCGGTGCAGTAGGTGTGACGGGAGCAGTGGCTTCCGTTTCCGCAAGCCCAGCTTTTACATCAGCACGAAAAGTATCCATGCTCTTGCCGTGCTTCGGGAACCAGTGCATCACGTCGCCGTGGTTACTCGCGATGCCAAGCTTATATCCCTCAGAGTGGCAGATAATATTCCTTTCCGTCAGCCCATACTGTTTGCAGAGATATACGCATAACTCTACGGCCTCCTTGTATACGGCAGAAAAATACGAGGCATCGGTCAACCCGTCCTCGCAGATTTCAAAGCCGATGTGTGTATTGTTAGCAGAGCCTCCGGCATGCCAACCTCGGTGGTTCCAGGGCAGAGTCTGATAGGTTGCGATACTGCCATCTGCCAGCTTTCCGATGAAGGCATGAACACAGACCTGCCGTCCTCCGGGCTTATCTTGGTTCCAGTGGTTATTGTACTGGTTCTTCCCAAGCAATCCGTCGTCAGGGCCGACATAGCGTTTCAGCCACGGATTATTTGCCCCTGTTGAATGCACCATGATACCTTTCGGTGTGATAGTTATGCCCGCTTTGTAGCAGGCATTGTTGGTCAGAATGAGTTTATGCAGGTTCATCTATTTATCCTCCGATCTGCTGTGAAGCTGTACTAAAATATCTTTTAGTTTCGCCGGGATGGGTAGTCCGAGATGTCCAGCATTTTCAAGCATTGACACACCCTCATTGGATAGATAGAAGAAGATGACCGCAGTACGCAACACCCCGGCCTGCCCCAGTACTTGGACGTCAATAATGTTTCCGATACCAACCATCATAAAAATGAGCACCTTTTTGCAGATACCCTTGAAGCCGACCTCGCTGGATAACTTGTGGTCTACAATGGCGCACATCACTCCGGTGATATAGTCGATAACCACGAATACGATAAGCGCATAGAGAAAGCCGTCAGATCCTCCGAGAAACCAACCGAACCAGCCGCCGATAGCAGCGAGCAAAAGTTGAATCCAATTCCAGATTTCTTTCATGTTGATATTCCTCCCTTAATAAATAGTCACGCCGTTCAGATTGGACTTTTCAGATGCTTTGCCGATTAAATCTGAAAGCCGTGCTTTGCCTTTTCGTCCACCGCTGTCCACAGTGAACGCAGTATAGAAACCGCCTTTACCGAAATTGTGTGTAACATCGGTGACGGTACCGATGGTTTCGGTCTTTGCACCGCTGACAATGAGCACCTCATCGCCGATGGTGAGTTGGGGCGTGAAGATGCCGACGAAGCTCTCCTGCCTGCCGGATATTGCGATGGTCTGCGCCAATTCCTCGGCCATAGCCGTTATTTCAGCAAGCGTCGCACCGTCGGCTGCCGTAACGTAGTTCGTTCGGTGGGAG